>NZ_CP132508.1:0-3001239 GCF_033582035.1 Thermaerobacter composti | reverse complement strand
GGCAGGGTCCTCCTAACCGGTGGGTCCGGATTGTGGATAAGGTCGTGGCCCGAGCCGGGACGACCCAAGCCGGCGAGACCGCGTCTCCGCGCCATGGGCGGGGGCAAGACCCCCGGGTTGTCCACGGTTCGTCCACAACCTATCCACAGAGCCCCTTACGCAAAAAGACCCTTCCACCGGCCCCGGTGGGCGGTGGAAGGTCGAAGCTCGTCGGCCTCCCAGTCGACGGCTGTGGGACGGTGTAGATTCCGCGCGCCGGCCGGCGTCTCCTGCCGGCGCATGCGGTCGAGTCGTGCCGGGCGGCGTCGCGGTATCAACAGCCTATCCACAGGATGTGAATAAGAAGGGCTCGGAGGGACGCCCCCGCGGCCGCCCGACGGGGCAGCGGCGACTCGTGTCGTCGTCGGAGGCCGGCGCCACGATGATAGCAGGTTCCTGGGAACTCCCACAATCGGATCGCATGGGCTGGGGGCGGGCGCCGGGGCACCGTGCGGGCAGGCGGCGGGGATGCACGGGGGCGGGGTGGAGGCAGTGCCGATCCCGGTCGGGGACGCACCGGGACCGCCGGCGCGTTGACACCGTGCAGGGGGCGCCGCTATAATGGCGCTGCTTTGAAGCCGCCGGAACGGGCGATGCCTCGGGGTTCCGGCGGTTTTTGCACGCAGGGCCACCCGGGGCCGCTCGGGGCGGCCTCCGGCCGAACCCGGCGAGCCGGGAAGCGGGGTGGAGGGGATGAAGCGCACCTATCAACCCAACCGGCGGCGCCGGCACCGGACCCACGGCTTCCGCGTGCGCATGCGCACGAAGGCGGGGCGACGGGTGCTGGCGCGCCGGCGGCGCAAGGGGCGCCACCGCCTGGCGGTCTGAGCGGGGCGAGGTCCGGTGAGCCTGCCACGGCCGTGGCGCCTGCGCCGCGGCGAGGAGTTTCGCCAGGTGCGGCGGGCGGGGCGGGCGTGGGGGAACCGGTGGGTGGTCCTCTACGCCTGGCGGCCGGATGCGGCGCGTCCGCCGCAGCCCGCGGATGCCGGTGGCCGCGACGGGGTGCCCGCCGCGGGTCATGGCCCCGCGGCGGGCGGTCCGACGCGAATCGGCATCACGGTGGGCCGTCGCCTGGGCAAGGCGGTGCGGCGCAATCGCGTCCGCCGCCTGCTGGCCGAGGCCTTCCGCCGGCTGGCGCCCCGGGTCGCGCCGGGCTGGTGGCTGGTGGTGGTGGCCCGGGACGCCGCGGCCGATCTGGATTGGGAGACGGCGTGCCGGGCGCTGGAAGACGTCTTGCGCAAGGCGCGACTGTTGAGGCCCCCTGTCTCAGGGGGCCTTCGCGGTGGTGGGGGAGAGGCGAGGCCTCGGGCGGGTGCGGGCGCGGCCGGTCCCGGGGCCGCGCCCGGGCGCCAGCGGATGGGGTCGGGGCGCGAGGCGGGCCAGGGAGCGGAGGCCCGCGGCGCAGCGCGTTCCGGCGCATCGGACCCGGGCGGCGGGCGGGACGGGTCGGCGCCGGGAGCGGGCACCAAGCGGGCGGCGACGGAGCCGGGAGGGAGGGCGCCGTGTTGACGCGCCTCTTGCTGCTGGCGATCCGGTGCTACCGGCGGTGGCTGTCGCCATGGAAGCCGCCCAGCTGCCGCTATGCGCCCACGTGTTCCGCGTACGCCCTGGAGGCGGTGGCGCGCCACGGCGCCTGGCGCGGCGGGTGGCTGGCGCTGCGGCGCATCCTGCGCTGTCACCCGTGGGCGCCGGGGGGCTACGACCCGGTGCCCTGAGGCCGGTGCCCTGAGGCGCGCCGGTGGGACCGCGCCAGGGGGCAAGGAATCAGGATAGCCGTGGTCGAACTGGCAGAAGATTGTGGTGCCCGCGCCGCGTCCGCGGGGGTCCCGTCGGGCCGCACCACGGCCAGGAGGCCCGGTCGGGGACGGCAGAAGGAGGCGCCCGGATTTGAGTCAGCTCTGGCATTGGTTCGTGGCCGCCATCGAGGCCGGGCTGGAGTGGAGCCGGGCGGTGACGGGCAGCGCCGGCCTGTCCATCATCCTGTTCACCGTGCTGGTCCGGCTCCTGCTCCTGCCCCTGACGTTCTCCCAGATGCGCTCGATGCAGCGGATGCAGGCGCTGCAGCCCGAGGTCGAGCGGATCCAGAAGCGGTACCGGAACAACCCCCAGAAGGCCAACGAGGCGATCATGAAACTGTGGCGGGAGCACAACGTGAACCCCGCCTCGGGCTGCCTGCCGTTGCTCATCCAGTTCCCCATCCTGTACGGGCTCTTCCTCGCGCTGCGCACCTTCAGCAGCGGCGCCTTCCTCTGGATCCCGGACCTCCGCCATGCGGATCCGTACTTCGTCCTGCCGATCCTCGCGGGCGTGACCACGTACGTCCAGATGAAGACGGCGATGACCGTCACCCAGCCCCAGCAGCGCACGATGCTGGTCCTGATGCCGCTGATGCTGACCTTCTTCGCGTGGAGCTTCCCTGCGGGGCTGGCGCTGTACTGGGTGACCAGCAATGTGTTCTCCATCGTGCAGCAGATCTGGATGAACCGGCAGCAGCCCGCGCCGGCGCCGGCGGGAAAGGGGAAGAGAGGGCATGAGCGCGGGATCTCCTGAGCTGCCCGGGACGGGACCGTGGATCGAGGTGCGGGGGCGGACGGTGGAGGAAGCCCTCGCTGCGGCGGCTCGCCAGTTGGGCGTCGGCAGGGAGGAGCTGGAGGCGCGGGTGCTGGTGGAGCCCGCGCGGGGTTGGCTGGGGCTGGTGGGCCAGCGCGACGCCGTGGTGGCCGCCAGGGTGCGGCCCACGAAGGCGCGTTTCGCCGCCGCCTTCCTGGACGAACTGGCGCGACGGGCGGGGCTCGCGGTCCAGGTTCACGTGGAGGAGTCCGACGATCGCATCGTGGCGCGGATGGATGGCGGTCCGGAGCTGGGGGCGTTCATCGGCCGCCACGGGGTGGCGCTGGACGCCTTGCAGTACCTCCTCAACGTGGCGGCGGCGCGCGTCAGCGACGAGCGGCGGCGGGTCCACCTGGATGTCGCAGGCTATCGGGAACGGCGGCGGCAGGCGCTGGAGCGGCTGGCGCTGCGGATGGCGGAACGGGCGCGACGGACGCGGCGACCCGTGGCCCTGGCGCCGATGCCGGCCGCCGAACGACGTGTGGTCCACCTGGCGTTGCAGAACCACCCGGAGGTGCGGACCGAGAGCACGGGCACCGAGCCCTATCGCCGCGTGGTGATCGTGCCGCGGCGGGCGGCGCGGGGGAGCGGGTTCGCAGCGGGCGGCCGGCCGTAGGGTGGAGCGGCGGGGCTTGCTCAGCCGGACCCTGGTCGCCCGGGCACCGTGGTTCGTCGGAGAGGGGGGGCAGGGGTGGACCCGGCGTCGTGGAGGGAGCGCCTGGCGGCGTACTGTGGCGCCTTCGGCGTGCGGGTCAGCGGGGCGGCGCTGGAGGCGATGCGAATCCACTGGGAGCTGGTCCGTCGGGCACGGGGCCGGGTCAACCTCACCGCCATCACCGAGGACGACGAGGCCCTGGTGCGACACTACCTGGACTCGCTGATGGCGCTGGCCGTCGGCGAGGCATGGCCCGAAGAGGGTGTGCTGGTCGATCTGGGGAGTGGCGCCGGGTTCCCCGGCATCCCGCTGCTGCTGGCGCTGGGGCCGCGGTGGCGAGGCCTGCTGTTGGAGGCCCAACGGAAGAAGGCGCGGTTTTTGGCCGAGGCGGTGGCGACGCTGGGCCTTGCCGAACGGGTGACGGTGCAGGCGCGTCGGGCCGAGGAGGCGGGTCACGACCGGCAGTGGCGCGGTCGAGCCGCGGCCGTGGTGGCGCGGGCGGTCGCGCCGCTCGCCGTGGTGGTGGAGTACGGACTCCCGTTCCTGGGCGTCGGCGGCCGGCTCTGGGCGTACAAGGGGCCGCGGGTGGAGGAGGAGCGCACGGCGGCGGAGCAGGCGGCGCGGGTGCTGGGCGGGCGGCTGGCGGCGCTCCACGGTTTCCGCTTGCCGGGGGGCGCCGGGGAGCGGGTGATCGTGGAAGTGGTCAAGGAGCGCCCGACCCCGGAGGCCTATCCGCGGCGCCCGGGCGTGCCGGCGCGGCGGCCCCTGGGTGGAGGGCCGGCGGCGGGCGGGAGGTTCGGCATGACCGCGTCGCGCCCAGGGGGAGAGGGGCTTGGCCGCGCCGGGGGAGGGGCGGCGGGCGGCGGCGTCCGGGCCCCGGGATGGGCCGGCCGGGCCGCCGGCGCCGGGCGCGGGACCCGGTAAGGGCCAGGGCGAGGGTGCGACCGGGGGCGGGCGAGAGACGGAGGTCCCGGGAGGGGCCCGGGTCGGCAGCGGCGGGCTGGGGATTCCAGAGGAGGACGCGTATGCGAGCGGGGCGATGGCTTGCCTGGGTGGGTGGACGTCGCGAGGGGGAGGGGGCGGCATCGCCGGAGGCGGGGGCGGCCGGCGGCGGGGGCGCCCAGGACCTGCGCCGGCTTCCCGTGGCGGCGATCCGGCCCAACCCCTTCCAGCCGCGCACCCAACTGGACGATGCCTCGCTGGAGGAGCTGGCGGAATCCATCCGGCGGGTGGGGCTTCTGCAGCCGCTGCTGGTTCGTCCCGGCCCGGCGGGCGGCTACGAGCTGGTGGCGGGCGAACGGCGGTGGCGGGCCGCGCTCCGGGCCGGCCTGGAGGAGGTGCCGGCCGTCGTCCGCCCGTTGTCGGATCGCGATGCGGCGGTGTTGGCGCTGGTCGAGAACCTGCAGCGGGAGGAGCTGGGCTTCTTCGAGGAGGCCCTGGCCTATCAGGACGTGATCCAGCGGTTCGGCCTCACCCAGGAGGAACTGGCGAGCCTGCTGGGACGGCAGCAGTCCACCATCGCCAACAAGCTGCGGCTGTTGCGCTTGCCGCCCGCCGTGCGGGACCGGATCGTGGCCGCAGGGCTGAGCGAGCGGCATGCGCGGGCGCTGCTGCGGCTGCCCTCGGCGGCGCTGCAGGTGGCGGTGTTGGAGGAGGCCGTGGCGGGCGGGTGGAGTGTGCGGCAGCTGGAGGAGCGGATCGCGGCGATCCTGAAGGAGGAACGGAGTCACGAGCCGCCGGCCGGGGGCTCGGAGCGCGGTGGGGCGCGGCGGCGGCGCCGGCTGGAGGGGTTGCGGGCCATCAAGGACGTGCGCATCCTGCTCAACACCGTCCGCGCAGGGGTGGAGACCCTGCGGCGCGCCGGGCTGGACGCCAGGGTGGAGGAGCGCGAGGACGAGGGGTTCGTCGAGGTCCGGATTCGCATCCCCAAGGCGGGGCGCGGCACGGCGGCGCGAGGGCGAGACGAGCCGGGCCACCGCGGCGGGGGGGCCGGGGCCGAGGGCGGGGCGGATGGGAGCCGCCAGGTGGCGGCGCCATCGCCGTGAGGGGGAGCCGCCGGCCGCCCGCGGGCTGGCCCCGCGGCACGGGGTGGGGTCGGGCGGCAGGAGCCGCGGGTGTTCCACGTGGAACATTAGCGCGCCCGGGGCCCCGGGCCGGGAGGAGGCCGCATCGGCCATGGGACGGGTCATCGCCATCGCCAACCAGAAGGGTGGCGTCGGCAAGACCACGACGACGGTGAACCTGGGAGCCTGTCTGGCCGCGCTGGGTCGGCGGGTGCTGGTGGTCGACATCGATCCCCAGGCGAACACCACCAGCGGCTTCGGCCTGGACAAGGGGCGCGTGGGCCGCAGCATCTACGACGTGCTGATCGACGAGCGCAGCCTGCGGGAGGTCATCCGGTCCACCGCCATCCAGGGCCTGTGGTTGGTCCCGGCCAACATCGAACTGGCCGGGGCGGAGCTGGAGCTCGTCGGCATGATCGGGCGGGAGACCCGGTTGCGCCGGGCGCTGGAGGGGGTGCGCGAGACGTTCGACTTCGTCCTCATCGACTGCCCGCCCTCCCTCGGGCTGCTCACCCTCAACGCCATGGCGGCGGCCGACGGGCTCTTGGTGCCGATCCAGTGCGAGTACTACGCCCTCGAGGGCCTGAGCCAGCTCCTCAACACGCTCCGGGCGGTCCAGGCCCACCTGAATCCGGACCTGGTCCTCGACGGCGTGGTCCTGACCATGTTCGACGGGCGCACGAACCTCTCCATCCAGGTCGCCGAGGAGGTCAAGCGCTTCTTCCGCGACAAGGTGTTCCGCACCATCATCCCGCGCAACGTGCGCCTGTCGGAGGCGCCCAGCCATGGTCAGCCGGTGATCGTCTACGACGCCCGCTCCCGCGGGGCCGAGGTGTACATGGAGCTGGCCAAGGAAGTGGTGGAGTATGTCGAGGAGCAAGCGCGGGCTGGCTAGGGGGATCGACGTCAAGGGCCTGGAGGCGCTGTTGCCCGGCGTGCGCCCCGATCCGGCGGCAGGCGAGCAGGTGGAGCAGATCCCCGTCGAGCGCATCCGGCCCAATCCCTACCAGCCGCGCCGCCAGTTCGACCCCGACGCCCTGGCCGAGCTGGTGGAGTCGGTCCGGCAGCACGGCATCGTCCAACCGCTGCTGGTCCGGCCGGAGGGCGACGGGTACCGCCTGGTGGCCGGGGAGCGCCGGTGGCGCGCCGCCCAGGCCGCGGGCCTCGCCACGGTCCCGGCGGTGGTCCGCGAGTTCTCGGACGTCGAGATGATGGAGATCGCCCTGGTCGAAAACCTGCAACGGGAGGACCTGAACCCCATCGAGGAGGCCCAGGGCTACCGCACGCTGAGCGAGGAGCTCGGCCTCACCCAGGAGCAGATCAGCCAGCGGGTGGGCAAGAGCCGGTCCCACATCGCCAATCTCATGCGCCTGCTCTCCCTCCCGGACGATCTCCGCCGCCTGGTCGCCGAGGGCAAGCTCAGCACGGGCCACGCCAAGGTCCTGCTCGGCGTGGGCTCGGCGGCGGAGATGCGGCGCCTGGCCGCCCAGGTCCTCGCCGAGGGCTTGACGGTGCGCCAGCTGGAGGACCGCATCGCCCAGCGGCCGGCGCGGCCCCGTCGCTCCCGGCGGGTGACCGGGCCGCCGGCCCCGGAGGTCGAGGATCTGGTCAACCGTCTGCAGCGGGCCCTCAACACGCGGGTTGCCATCCGGGGTCGCGGGGCGCGGGGGCAGATCGTCATCGAGTACTACAGCTGGGATGACCTGGA
The DNA here is from genome assembly GCF_033582035.1 of Thermaerobacter composti. Classification (NCBI taxonomy): domain Bacteria; kingdom Bacillati; phylum Bacillota; class Clostridia; order Eubacteriales; family Clostridiales Family XVII. Incertae Sedis; genus Thermaerobacter; species Thermaerobacter composti. The sequence goes on along the minus strand of NZ_CP132508.1, from coordinate 2,994,164 downwards.
GCGCATCCTGGCCCGGCTCGAGGCCTCGGCCGCCCCGCTGTGACGGCGAGGCCGCGGCGCCATCGGGCCTTGCTCGCCGGCCCGTCGCGCGATGCGGGCCTCTGAACCGGCTCCGAACCGGGCCCGCCGCCGGCAGGGGCGAGGCGCCGTTGGCGACGCAGCCGCGGGCGAAGGGCGGGGGGAGACCCATGGACTCGTTCTGGTCGGCGATACCCTGGGATCAGGCATGGGAGATGGTGGGGCGGGCCGGGACGGCCGTCGTGGCCCACTCCGCCGCGATGGCCGTCATCTCGCTGGGGGTGGCGATGCTCGCCGTCTGGCAGGCGGTGGCGGCGCATCGCCGTCTGCGACGGCTGGAACGGTGGTTGCGGGCACCGGGGTGGGACAGCGCGGCGGCATCGCGACAGCCCGACGACGCGGAGACGGGGGCGATCCTCGGTCGCCTGCACCGGCTCGAGATGGCCCAGGACGAGGTGGCCCGCCGGGTGACCCAGCTGGCCGAGGAACTGGCCCGGTGCGTCCGGCATGTGGCCGTGGTCCGCTTCAACGCCTTCCCCCACACGGGGGGCGAGCAGAGCTTCGCCCTGGCGCTGTTGGACGCCCAGGGCAACGGGGCGGTGATCACCACCCTCGCCGGCCGGGAGGAGTGCCGGACCTACGCCAAGCCGATCACCGCGGGGAGTTCACCGTATCTGCTGAGCGACGAGGAGCGGGAGGCCATCCGCAGGGCGATGGGGGGCGGGGCGCCCGAACCGGCCGTGGGCGCCACCGCATCCGGGCCGGCGCGTCCGCGGGAGCCGGCCGCCCGGCCTTGAGGGGGCGGGTCCGGGACCGTGATCGGGCAGGGGGAAGGGGCGGGCGCGGTGTCGACCGATGGCGCGGCGCACCCCCATCGGCCCCTTCCCCGACCGCGGCCGGCGCGGCCGGCGGCGCGTCCCCAGAGAGGAGACGGTGGCATTGCCAGGCATCGTGGCCATAGTCAACCCCGTGGCCGGCCGCGGGCGGGCGGGTCGGGCCTGGCCGGCCTTCGAAGCCGCCTTGCGGGACCGCGGCTTCGAGCTGGAGGTCTGGTTCACCTCGGGTCCCGGCGACGCCCGGGACATGGCGCGCCGAGCCCGCGACCGCAAGGTCGATCTCTTGCTGGTCACCGGGGGCGACGGCACGGTCCACGAGGCGGTCAACGGCACGGGACCGGACGGCCCCCCGCTGGCCGTGGTGCCGCTCGGGACCGGCAACGACCTGGCCCGCGGGCTCGAGATCGTGGCCAGCCCGGGGGCGGTGGCCGACCTCCTCGCCCGGGGGCGGCGGCGTCGTCTGGACCTCGGCTACCTCGAGACCGGTGCGGGCGGCCGCTACTTCGTGAACGTCAGCGGGGTCGGCTTCGACGCGGAGGTGGCGCGGCGCGTGGCGCAGTCCGGCGGCCCCGGGCGGGGCGCCGTCCCCTACGTGCTGGCGATGTTGCAAACGCTGCGGGCATACCGGAACGTGCCGATGGAGATCGACATCGACGGACGCACCCATCGTCACGTCGCCCTGATGACCGTCGTGGGGAACTCGCCCTATTACGGCGGCGGGATGCACATCCTGCCCGGCGCCTGCCCCGACGACGGGCGCTTCGACGTCCTCCTCATCGGCGACCTGGGCAAGCTGGAGACGCTCCTGGTGTTTCCACGGGTGTTCCGCGGCACCCACGTCCGCCACCCCAGGGTGAGGAGCCTGCGCGGCCGCACCGTGGCGATCCGCAGCCCGGAGCCCGTGGCGGTGCACGCCGACGGCGAACCGGTGGGCCACCTCCCCGTCCGCTACTGCAACTTCCCCGGCGGCATGGTGGTCCTGGTACCGGCGAGGGACGGGCGGCAGCGCTCCCTCTGCCCAGGCGAGGCGGAGGAACCGGCGCGGCCGGCCATGCCGGGCGAGGCCGTGCCGTGCCCCGCCCGGCTGGCCGTCGAGCCGGACGACGGCCCGGACCAGGGCCGCGTCGGCGCGGGACCGTCGATGCGGCCGGGCGCCCCCGAGGCCACCCCGGCGCCGACGCCGGGCGACCGCGAAGGGTGGTGAGGCGCCTCACCGCCACAGCCGGCCCAGGCGCAACCGGCAGGATTCCGGCAGCCACGGCGCTCCCCGTCCCGCCGGATCGTCGTCCACGGCGTAGCCCGTGCGGCTGCCCAGGGCAGGCGGCGCCCCCGGCGCGGTCGGCGCCGACCCGGTGCGGCGAGCCCCGATGCCGCCTGGATCGTCCTCCTCGCCGGATCCCCGGTGCCAGCGGCCGGCTTCGGTCCTGCTGGGCGAGGCCGCAGCCACGGTGGCCGCCGCCGCGCCGGCCAGGGCACGCGGCCGCGGCCCGGCCGGCAGAGCGTCCATCCCCCGAGCACCCGCGGGGCGACGACCCTCCCGCGCCGCCCACTCCTTGAGGGGGCCCCGATCACCCTCATCACCCACGGCCGGCGCTCCGTCGGGCGGGAGACCCCCGGGATGGCCGGCCGTCCCGCGATCGCCGTCGCTCTCGGGGCTCTGCCCGAGGTACAGCCGCAGCCCCCAGGCGACGCCGGCGGCGATGGCCTCGGCCATGCGCAGGACCAGGCCGAGGCGGGTGTTCTGCAGGACGAAGTACTCCATGAAGCCGCCCACGTTGACCGTGCCCGTGACGAAGAGGTGGCCCACCGCGGGCAGACTCTTGTTGACCCCGGCGCCCGGTTGCAATGCCCCGCGCCCCGCGCTGATGGTCCCCACGTTCTCGCTCCGGCCGAGGCAGGCGTCGATGGCCAAGACCGTCGTTCCGGGACCGAGGGCGGCCAACCGGGCCAGTGCCTGGTCGAGGTTGCCGGCGTGGACCGGTTCGTCCAGGGTCCCGAGCAGCTCCACCGCCTCCCGCGGCAGTGGGCGATGCCTGTCCAGGAGGGTGCCCACCAGGGGTCCCAGGGCATCGCCGGTGGAACGGTCGGTGCCGATGCAGACCACGGCTACGCGTCGACCACCCCGCTGGGCAAGCCAGCGGGCCAGGGTGTCGCCAAGGCGACGCCACCCGTCCGGGTCGTCGGCTCGCACCCGCAGCTCCGCCCGGAACGGGGGCGGCGCCGGCCCCGGGCGAGCCGGCCGGGCATCAGGTCGGGACACGCCGGCTTCCCTCCCGCCAGCCGCCGGCATCCCCCGAGGGGAAGACCGGGACGACGCCGATCCCGCGGGTCCGCCTTCCCGGTGAGGGACGCCGCTGAAGTATATGGCTGCGGGCGCGAAAGGTATTCAGCGACGCCCGTCGACGGAATTCAGCAGCATCCAGCCGGTCCCCTGCGAATAACCCCGCGCATCGGGAGGAGTCGTCCCCTTTCCGTTGAATCACCCGTTTAAACTCCATCGCAGGGGGGATTGTTGGGTGGGTGCACGGCACGTGCCATGGGCCCGCCGGACGGCGCTGGCCGCGCTGACCGCGGCATCGCTGGTTCTGGCGGCATGCGGCGGGGGCGGGGGAACCCCCAGCTCCGGCGACGGCGGGGGCGCCGGGGGCGGTGGCGGCGGGACCATCAAGGTCGGGCTGCTGATGCCGCTTACGGGGCAGATCAGCCAGTTCGGCGAACAGACCCGCAACGGCGCCATGCTCGCCTTCAAGCAGAAGAACAACCAGGTGGGGAACTACACCATCGACGTGGTCACCGAGGACGACAAGAACGACGAGGCCGAGGCGGTCGCCCGGGTCCAGAAGCTGGTGACGGAGGACCAGGTGGTGGTCGTGATCGGTTCCGTCTCCTCCCGCATCTCCATCCCGGTGTCCGAGGTGCTGGAGGAGCAGGGCGTGGTCATGATCTCCCCCACCTCCACGGCGGACCAGCTCACGCCCGGCAAGCAATGGATCTTCCGGGCCTGCTTCTACGACTCGTTCCAGGGCGAGGTCATGGCCAAGTTCGCCCGCGAGCAGCTCCAGGCGGACACGGCCGCCATCCTCTACGACCTCGCGAACCCGTACAGCGAGGGGCTGTACAAGTCGTTCGAGGCCGCCTTCAAGGAGTTGGGCGGCAACGTGGTCAAGGTCGAGAGCTACAAGACCGGCGACCAGGACTTCCGGGCGCAGCTGACCAGCATCGCCTCGGCCAATCCGGACGTGCTCTTCCTGCCCGACTACTACAACCCGGTGGGCCTCATCGCCCAGCAGGCGCGGGAGGTCGGGGTGAAGGCGACCCTGCTGGGCCCCGACGGCTGGGATGACAGCCAGCTGTACGAACTGGGCGGCGACGCGATCCTCGGCGGCTACTTCTCGAACCACTACTCCATCGAGCAGGAGAACCCGGAGTCGAAGGCCTTCGTCGAGGCCTATCGCCAGGAGTACGGCAGCGATCCCAGCGCCCTGGCGGCCCTCGGCTACGACGCCGCGAATCTCCTGCTGGACGCGATCCAGCGGGTGATCGACAGCGGCGGCGATCCCACGGATCCGCAGCAGATCCGCGACGCCCTCGAGCAGACCCAGGGCTTCAAGGGGGTCACGGGGACCATCACCTTCGACGAGAACCACAACCCCGTGAAGGACGCGGTGGTGCTGCAGACCACGGAGGACGGCCACAAGTACGTCACCACCGTGTCCCCCCAGTGAGGGGGCGCGGCTTCACCCGGCCCGCGCCAGCGCGGGCCGCGTCGGCCGAGGCAACGCGAGACCGCCCAGGGAGGTGGGCGCCGCCCGGGTTCGGGCGGCGCCCACCTTCCGGGGGTCGGGAGGGTTGGCGACGGTGGAGATCGCGATCCAACAGCTGATCAACGGCATCCAGCTCGGGGCCGTCTACGCCCTCATCGCCGTCGGCTACACGATGGTCTACGGCGTGGTGAAGATGATCAACTTCGCCCACGGCGACGTCTACATGGTGGGCGCCTACCTGGCCTTCGCGGTCACCGCCGCGGTGGCCGGCGGGCGGCTCGGCACGGGTCAGGGGCTGCTCCTCTTCGTCGTCGGGCTCCTGGCCGCGATGGTCGGGTGCGCCTTGTTGGGGGGGCTCATCGAGCGGGTCGCCTACCGGCCGCTGCGGAACCAGCCACGGCTGGTGGCCCTGACCACCGCCATCGGCGTCTCGCTGCTCCTGGAGAACCTGATGCAGATCATCGCGGGGCCCAACCCACGCCCCTTCCCGGCCCTGATCCCCGCGTACCAGGTCGACCTGGGCGGCGTCTTCCTGAACGTCCGCTTCCTGGTGGCGCTGGCCGTGGCCCTGGGGATGATGGCCTTCCTCCACTACCTGGTGATGCGCACCCGCATCGGCAAGGCGATGCGGGCGGTGGCCTTCGACCTGGACGCCGCGCGGCTGATGGGGATCGATGTGAACCGCGTCATCGCCGCCACGTTCATGCTCGGATCCGCCCTGGCCGCCGCCGCCGGCGTGCTGGTCGGCGTCACCTACTCCCGCATCGATCCCTTCATGGGCATCTTGCCGGGCCTCAAGGCCTTCGTGGCGGCGGTGCTCGGCGGCATCGGCAACATCCCCGGGGCCATGGTGGGCGGCCTGATCATGGGCCTGGCCGAGGTCGCCGTCGCCTCGGTCCGGTCGGAGCTGACGCACGCCGTGGCCTTCCTCATCCTGATCGCGGTGCTGCTGTTCAAGCCCACGGGGCTCCTGGGGGAGCGGGTCTACGACAAGGTCTGACGCCGTGTGCCCACCGTGGCGGGCGGCGCTGCAAGGGGGCTCCGGGATGGGCCCCGGCCGCCGGTCCGGAGGTGGACCGCGGCGCCGCCGACGATGTCGTGGTGGCGTCGGGATCGCGGCGGTGGCTTCCGGACCTCGGATCGGCACGGCCCGTTGGCGTCAAGGCCGGGCGCCCGTCCGACCCCGCGACGGTGCGGTCCGTCGGCCCGTCGCGTCGCCGCCGGCGGACGTCCGACCCGGGAGGGGCGCTGCGGACCGCGCGCGGCGGACCGTCGGGTCGCGGCCCCGGGGGGCGGGACCTGCGAGCCGGGGTGCGGCGCCGGGGAGCGTCGGGCCCGCGCCACGGCGGCGCGGAGCGGCCCATCCCGTACGGCGTCGCGGCGGGCGCGAGGGACACGGACCCAAAGGAGGTCAAGCGGTGAGCGAGTTGGCACCGGCAACCGCGGCGGCAACCCTGCGGACGACGCCCTGGCCCGTGGTCGTCGGCCGGTGGCTGCTGCAGCTGGTGGTCATCGTCGGCCTGTACCAGCTGTTGCTCACCTGGGCGGCGGGGAACCGTTACCTGCAGGTGGTCCTGATCCAGGCGGGCATCTACGTGATCATGGCCGTGGGACTCAACCTCATCCTCGGCTACACCGGCCAGCTGTCCATCGGCCACGCGGGGTTCATGGCGGTGGGGGGCTACGCCGCGGCGATCCTGACCAAGTTCTTCGACATCCCCTTCCCCGTGGCGCTGGCGGCCGGCGGCTTGGCCGGGGGCATCGCCGGCTTGCTGGTCGGCATCCCGAGCCTGCGCCTGCGGGGCGACTACCTGGCCATCGCCACCCTCGGCTTCGGGGAGATCATCAGCGTGCTGCTGTCCCTGATCGACGAGGTGCCCGTCGGCTCCCGCGTGATCGAAGTCGGCGGCGCCCAGGGCCTGATCGGCATCCCGCGCCACACCACCTTTGCCTGGACCTACGCGCTGGCCGTGCTGGCGATCAAGGTGGTGTGGCACTTCGTCCACTCCACCCACGGCCGCGCCTGCATCGCCATCCGGGACGACGAGGTGGCCGCCGAGGCGATGGGCATCCCGACCACCCGCTACAAGGTCTTGGCCTTCACCATCGGCGCCGCCTTGGCGGGGATCGCCGGCGGCCTGCACGCCCACCAGTACCTGTACCTCAACCCGGCCCTGGCGGGCTTCATGAACTCGGTGTTCATCCTGGTGATCGTCGTCATCGGGGGCATGGGGAGCACCACCGGGGCGGTGGCCGCCGCCCTGTTCTTCACCTACGTCAACCAGGCCCTGCCCAACTGGATGCAGGCCCTGCACCTGCCCGCCACCATCGACCCGCCGGCGGTGCGCATGGTGCTGTTCTCGCTGCTCCTCATCCTCACCATGCTGGTGCGCCCCCGGGGACTGTTCGGCGGCGTCGAGCTGACGTGGGAGCAGATCGGCCGCGTGGGGCGGGCGCTCTATGGCGCCGCCCGCCGCCCCGGCGTCCCGAGGGGGGGAGCGGCCTGATGGAGAGGCCGGCCATCGGCGCCACGAACCAGGGTTCGACCAGCGCGGCCGCCGAGGCCCTGCCCGTGGTCCTGGAGTGTGCGGGGCTCACCATCCGCTTCGGCGGCCTGGTGGCGCTGGCGGACTTCAACCTCACCCTCCGGCAGGGGGAGCTGGTGGGGCTGATCGGTCCGAATGGCGCGGGGAAGACCACGGTCTTCAACCTGATCACCGGGATCTATCGGCCCACGGCGGGGGATGTCCGCCTGTTCCACCGCTCCATCGTCGGCATGCGTCCCCACCGCATCACCCAGCTGGGGATCGCGCGCACGTTCCAGAACATCCGTCTATTTGCCAACATGACCGTGCTGGACAACGTGCGCACCGCCTTCCACGCGCGAACCCGCACGGGGGTGCTGTCCGCGATCCTGCGCACCCGCGGGTTCCACGCGGAGGAGCAAGCGGTGACCCGCCGCGCCCTGGAGCTGCTGGAGACCCTCCGGCTCAGCCACCGGGCGGGGGAGCTGGCTCGCAATCTGCCGTACGGCGAGCAGCGCCGCCTGGAGATCGCCCGGGCCCTGGCCACGGGGCCCCGCGTCCTGCTGCTGGACGAACCGGCGGCCGGCATGAACCCCAGCGAGTCCCGCGAGCTCCGGGACCTGATCGAGGACGTGCACCGGCGGTTCGGCCTGACCACCCTGCTCATCGAGCACCACATGGACGTGGTGATGACCGTCTGCGAACGGGTCGTCGTCCTCGACCACGGGCGGACCATCGCCGAGGGCACGCCCGACGAGGTCCGCCGCAACCCGGCCGTCATCGCCGCATACCTGGGCGAGGAGGCGGTCTGATGCTGCTGCACGTCGAACGGCTCAGCGTCGCCTACGGGGCCATCAAGGCCGTCCAGGACCTGTCCCTCGAGGTGGCCGAGGGGGAGATCGTCGCCCTGCTGGGCGCCAACGGCGCCGGGAAGACCACCACCCTGCGCACCATCAGCGGCCTGATTCGGCCGCGCGCGGGCAAGGTGGTCTACGACGGACGCGCCATCACCCAGTGGCCCGCCCACCGCATCGTCGAGGCGGGGCTGGTCCACGTGCCCGAGGGGCGACGCGTGTTCGCCCCCCTGACGGTCCGCGAGAACCTGGAGCTCGGGGCCTACACGGTGCGGGCGGCCGCCGACGTGGAGGCGCGGATGAAGGAGGTCTTCGCCAAGTTCCCGCGCCTGGAGGAACGCCAGCACCAGTTGGCGGGCACCCTCTCCGGGGGCGAGCAGCAGATGCTGGCCATCGGCCGGGCGCTGATGGCGAGGCCCCGGCTGCTCTTGCTGGACGAACCGTCGCTGGGCCTGGCGCCTTTGTTGGTCCGCGAGATCTTCGCTACGATCAAGGAGATCAACCAGCGCGACGGGGTCACGATCCTGCTGGTCGAACAGAATGCCCACCAGGCGCTGCAGATCGCCAGCCGCGCCTACGTGCTGGAGAGCGGACGCCTGGTGCTCTCCGGACCCGCCGCCCGTCTGATCGACGACCCGAAGGTGCGCGAGGCCTACCTGGGTGCCTGATGCCGCGGGGACGCGTCCGCCGTGGCGGGGCGGAAGGGAAGGGCGACGGCATGGAGGGTCGATCCCCTGTCGCCACGCCACCGGGATCCTGGGTGGTCGATGGCGCGCTGGTCGCGGTCCTGCTCGCCTCTGCATGGCGCGGTGCGCGCCGCGGCGGCCTGGCGACGCTGGCCGGCTTGGCGGCCATGGTCGCCTCCGCCGCGTGGCTGGCCGGTCGCGCGGACGACGTCATCGCCTGGGCAGCGGCCCGCGGCCTGGTGACGGGACTCGCCCGGCTCGTCGAGCCGTGGCTCGCCGCGTGGCTACCGGCCGACCTGCTGCGGGCGCCGGTGCAGCCGGCCACCCTGCTAAGGGCGCTGGACCTCCTCGCCCGCGGCGCCGGAGCCCCGTCGGTCGAGGACGGATGGGGGCGGCTGGTCCGGGAGGCGGCGCGCACCATCCCCCCGGGGGCCACGGTGGGAGAGCTCCTGGCGACGGCGCTGGCGGGCGCGGTGATCGCCGACCTCTGCCTCTACGCCGTCCCGCTGGCCCTCGGCCTCGTCCTGGGCGCCGTGGCGCGACGCATTGTAGCTTCGCTCCCCGCCCTCCGGCGGACGCCGTGGGAGCGATGGCTGGGCCTCCTGCTCGGCGGCTGCGAGGGCGCCATCGTGGCGGGCGGGGTGCTGGTGCTGGTGCACCAGCTGCGAGGGCACGTACCGACCCCGTTCGGCGCCTCCGGGTGGGACGCGCTGGAGCAGGCGCGGCTCGCAACCTGGTTGGTCGCGGGCTGGCAAGCGCTGTGGTCACGCCTGACCGCGGCCGCCGGCTCGTCATGGGAGGGGGCGGGGTGACGCCGTGAGCGGTCCCAAGAAGTTCTACCTGGGCGACATCGTCCGCATGCGCAAGACCCACCCGTGTGGATCCGACCGCTGGGAGGTCCTGCGGGTGGGCATAGACTTTCGCATCCGCTGCCTGGGATGCGGCCACCTGGTCCTCATGCCGCGACGCAAGTTCGAGCGTGCGGTGCGCCAGGTGTTGGGCGGCCCGAACCGTCCGCCGGCCGGTACCGACGGCACGGGGTCCGACGCGCCATCCCAGCCGTGACGGCCGACATCCGAACCAGCCCGGCCATCGCCGGGTCAACACCGGTCCATTGCCCGGGAAATAGGGGGGCGTCGTCGGCCCTTGCGTTGACACCCGCCACCCCCGGCGTTAAGGTAGGGCGTGTGGCCCGGCGAACGGCCGGGTCGTCCCGTCTCGTTGCCTTCCTGCTCCCGCCGGCGCCCGCCCGGGCGCCCTGGCGGGGGCCGCACGCCCAGAGGAAGGAGGTGCCGCCGTGCGCGCCTACGAGATGATGTACATCACCCGCCCGGATCTGGACGACGACGCCCAGAAGGCGATCCTCGACCGACTGCAGAAGGTCGTCGCCGACGGCGGCGGGGCCGTGGAGCAGGTCGACGTGTGGGGGCGCCGCCGCCTGGCCTACGAGATCGCCGGCTACCAGGAGGGGCACTACACCGTGGTGCGCTTCCAGGCCCCGCCCGGCGTCACCCAGGAGCTGGAGCGGGTGATCCGCCTGACCGACGGCATCATCCGCCACATGATCATCCTGCGGGAGAAGGTGGCCTGACGGGCGCCCGAGCAGGCTGGTCCGGCTTGCAGCCGTGGGGCGGGGCGCGGCCGACCCGCCGGGCGGTCCACCCGCGGGCTGCGACCCGGGAGGGGGTCCCACCGGTGTTGAACGTGGTCGTGTTGATCGGCCGGCTGGTGCGCGATCCGGAGCTGCGCTACACGCCCAGCGGCGTGGCCGTCGGCGGCTTCACCCTGGCCGTGGATCGCCCCTTCACCAACCAGCAGGGTGAGCGGGAGGCCGACTTCATCGACGTCGTCGTCTGGCGGAAGCTGGCGGAGACGTGCGCCAACCACCTCAGCAAGGGGCGGCTGGTGGCGGTGCGGGGCCGCCTCCAGGTGCGCTCCTATGAGACCCAAGACGGGCAGCGCCGCCGCGTCGCGGAGGTGGTGGCCGACGACGTCCGGTTCCTGGACCGGGCGCCCGGGGCCGACCGCGGGACGACAGCCGACACCCAGGCGGGGGAAGAGCTGGCCGACTTCGGGGACGTGACCGGCTTGCCCGACGACGACATCCCCTTCTGAGCCGAGGAGGTTGCGACGCGACATGGGGCGCCGTGATCGGCGCAAGCGCCGCAAGGTCTGCGAGTTCTGCGTCAACCGCATCGCGGTGGTGGACTACAAGGACAGCGGCCGCCTGCGCAAGTTCCTGACGGAGCGGGGCAAGATCCTCCCGCGCCGCATCACCGGCAACTGCGCGCGTCACCAGCGCCAGCTGACCCGTGCCATCAAGCGGGCGCGGATCATGGCCCTGCTGCCGTTCACCATCGACTGAGACCGGGACGGGGAAGCCTACCCCGTTCGTGGACGGCGCGACGCATCCGCCGGGGCGGCGCGAGGACGACCGCGCTTCCGGTGGCTGCTGAAGGCCCGCCGCTGCGGCGGGCCTTGCGCGTCCCCGGCGCGGCCCTGGCGAGGTGGGCCGTGCCGGAGGGAAGGCCGCCCGTCCTGGAGAACGTCTGGCCGTGGGGCCGCGCCGTGCCCCCCTCGCGGGCGGGTCCGCACCGGCCGCTGGAGGGGCGGCGCGCAAGGAAGGAGCCGGCGCCGTGGACGATCCCGTACCGGGCCTGGACATCACGGAGAGCCTTCAGGTCCTGGACTGGCTCAAGGCCGAGCTGGTCAGCGGAGCCGGCGCGGTCTTGCGGGCGGGACTCCAGCGGGATCCGGCCCGGCTGCTGGAGGCGCTGGCCGCGCTCCAGATCACCGTCTACGCCCTGGCCCGGCGTTCCGGCATCCCCGTGGAGCGCCTGGAGGCCGAGGTGGTGCGTCGTCTGGCGGCCGAGGCGCTCTCCGGCCACTACCTGGAAGAGCGCTTCGGCGATCTGAGCGCCATCCGCCAGCACCTGGAGCGGCGCACCCGACCGGCGGCGGGGGCATAGGCGCCGCGGCGGGAGGAGGAGATGGGCCGTGAAGGTCGTGCTCTTGCAGGACGTCAAGGGCCTGGGCCGCAAGGGGGAGGTCAAGGAGGTCGCCGACGGATACGCCCGCAACTTCCTGCTTCCCCGCGGCCTGGCCCGGGAGGCCACGCCCGCGGTGCTCCGCCAGCTCCAGCAACAGGAGGCGGCCCGCCAGCGCCGCGCTCAGCAGGAGCTGGCGCAGGCCCGCGCCGTGGCGCAGCGCCTCGAGGGCCAGACCGTCGAGGTGCGGGCGCGGGCCGGCGAGAACGGCCGCCTGTTCGGCTCCGTCACCAGCCAGGACGTGGCCGAGGCGCTGCAGCGCGCCTTCGGGGTCAAGGTCGACCGGAAACGGGTCGAGCTGCCCGAGCCCTTGCGCCAGGTGGGCTCCTATGGGGTGGCGCTGCGCCTGCACCCCGAGGTGACGTGCCACATCACGGTGACGGTGCGCCCGGAGGCGTGAAGCCGTGACCAGCCTGCCACCGGCCGAGCGGGTTCCTCCCCAGAGCGTCGAGGCCGAGCAGTCCGTCCTCGGCGCCATCCTGATCGACCGCGAGGCGTTGGCTCGGGTCGTCGAGATCCTCGAGCCCTCCCACTTCTACCGTGAGGCGCATCAGCGCATCTTCGAGGTGGCGGCCGAGCTGTTCGAGCGGGGCGAGGCCGTCGACACCATCACGCTGAGCGAGGCCCTGCGCCAGCGGGGCCTGTTGGAACGGGTCGGCGGCCTGGCCTATCTGACCTCGCTGGCCAACGCGGTGCCGACGGCCGCCAATGCGGAGCACTATGCGCGGATCGTCGAGGAGAAGGCGCTGCTGCGGCGCCTGGTGGCCGCGGCGACGGACATCGCGCGGCGGGCGTACGAGGGGCAGGACCCGGCCGAGGTCCAGATCGACCAGGCCGAGCAGGCGATCTTCGCCATCGCCCAGGACCGCCGGCGGCAGAGCTACGCCTCCATCCGCGACGTCCTGGTGGACACCTTCGAACACATCGAGCGCCTGTACCTACACCAGGGCGAGACCATCGGCGTGCCCACGGGCTTTCGCGACCTGGACAGCATGCTGGCGGGCCTGCACCCCTCGGAGTTGATCATTCTGGCGGCCCGGCCGTCCCAGGGCAAGACCACCCTGGCGATGAACATCGTCGTCCACGCCGCCGCCCATGGCTACCCGGTGGGCGTCTTCAGCCTGGAGATGTCCCGGGACCAGCTGGCCATGCGGCTGCTGGCCGCCGAGGCACGCCTCAACCAGCAGCGCCTGCGGACCGGCATGCTGGCGGAGGACGACTGGCCTCGCCTCACCGACGCCATCGGCCGCCTCAGCGAGCTGCCGGTGTTCATCGACGACACCCCCAATCTGTCCATCATGGAGGTGCGGGCGCGGGCGCGGCGCATGAAGGCGGAGCACGACATCGGCCTGCTGGTGCTGGACTACCTGCAGCTCATGCACACGCGCGGCCGAGTGGAGAGCCGCCAGCAGGAGATCTCGGAGATCTCGCGCTCGCTGAAGGCGCTGGCCCGCGAGCTGAAGATCCCGGTACTCGCCCTCTCCCAGCTGAGCCGGGCGGTCGAGCAGCGACAGGACCGGCGGCCACAACTCTCCGACCTGCGCGAGTCGGGCGCCATCGAGCAGGACGCCGATGTGGTGCTCTTCATCTATCACAACCCCGAGGAGGCGGCCGAGAACGTGGTGGAGATCATCGTGGCCAAGCAGCGCAACGGCCCCACGGGCTCGGTGAAGCTATACTTCCTGAAGGAGTTCGGCCGCTTCGGCAACCTGGACACCCGGCACGCCCTCGCGTGACCGCGGGCGCGGGGCCGCGCGCCCGTGCCCGGCGAGGCCGCGGAGGGGCTCATGTCGTCGGGAAAGGGGACCCAGCATGTCCACGGTGGTCATCGTCGGCGCCCAGTGGGGCGACGAGGGCAAGGGCAAGATCACCGACTACCTGGCGGAACGAGCCGATGTGGTCGTGCGCTACCAGGGGGGGGCCAACGCGGGCCACACCGTGGTGGTGGGCGACACCGAGTACCGGCTCCACCTGATCCCCTCCGGCATCCTCCACGGCAAGCGCTGCGTGATCGGCAACGGCGTGGTGCTGGATCCGGCCGTGTTCCTCCGCGAGGTCGAGTATCTGGAAGAACGCGGCCACGCCGTGGACGCCATCGCGGTCAGCGGCGCGGCGCACGTCATCATGCCCTACCACAAGCGCCTGGACGAGCTGGAGGAAGCGGGTCGGGGCGAGGATCGCATCGGCACCACCCGCCAGGGCATCGGCCCGGCCTACCGGGACAAGGCCGCGCGCACGGGGATCCGGGTGGAGGACCTGCTGGACGAGGCCCAGTTCCGTCGCCTGCTGCGCCGTAACCTCGATCAGGTGAACCGCGTGCTCGAGCGCGTCTACGGCGTCGAGGGCTACGACTACGAGCAGGTGTTGGAGGAGTACCTCGGCTACGCCGAGCGCCTGCGGCCCTTCGTGACGGACACCTGGAAGCTGATCAACGACGCCATCGACGCCGGGCAGCGGGTGCTGTTCGAGGGCGCGCAGGGCACGATGCTGGACCTGGACCACGGGACCTACCCGTACGTCACCTCCTCGTACCCGACGGCCGCCGGCGCGTGCATCGGCTCCGGCGTCGGTCCCACGCGCATCGACCAGGTGATCGGCGTCGCCAAGGCGTACACCTCCCGGGTGGGCGATGGCCCCTTTCCCACCGAGCTGCTGGACGAGACGGGCGAGTGGATCCGCCGGCGCGGCCACGAATACGGCACCACCACCGGACGGCCCCGCCGCTGCGGGTGGCTGGACGCCGTCGTGTTGCGGTACGCCGCCCGGGTCTCGGGGATGACGGGCCTCGCCATCACGCGGCTGGATACCCTGGGCGGCCTGGAGAGGGTACGGATCTGCGTCGCGTACGAGCTGGACGGCCGGCGCGTGGAGGACATGCCCACCGGCGCCCTGAAGCTCGCCCGGTGTCGTCCGGTCTACGAGGAGTTGCCCGGATGGCCCGCCGACCTCTCCGGCCTGACCCGGTGGGAGGACCTGCCGGCCGAGGCGCGCCGGTACCTGGAACGCATCGCGGAGCTGGTGGGCGTGCCGGTGGTGCTGGTCTCCGTCGGGCGCGAGCGGGCTCAGACCATGGGCCTGCGCGAGGTCTTCGTACCGCGGCCCCGTTGACACCCGCGTCGGCCGGGTGCTAGAATGACCAGCGCGTCCGGCCCCGCCGGAACGCGACGGTTGGAGGCGTGGTGTAGTGGTTAACACACCGGCCTGTCACGCCGGAGATCGCGGGTTCGATCCCCGTCGCCTCCGCCACGACAGCTGAATTGGCCGTGGTGCGCTGGTTTCGGTCACGATGCGACCGCCTTCGAGCCCGGGTGGCGGGAACCCGGGCTCACTGCTTTTCCGGGCGGCGCGCCGTGGCGGCCCCGGCGGGATCAACCGGGAGCGCCCAAATCGAGCGCCCCCAGCCCCCGGGGCAGGGGACCGTCGGCGGCGGGGGGCAGGAACCGCGACCGCCGGCGGCGAAGGCCCGCCAACGCGGCGGGGCCACGGGGCCTGTGGCCGGAACCGGCGAAGCGAGGGCGACGGCTGGCCCCACAGCCGGGGATCGCGCCAGGCCGGGCCGGGCGACCGACGGGAGGTCGGTGTCACCCGCAACGCGGCAGTGCATGGGGATCGCCCGGAGGCGCGCGCGGCCGGTTCCGCGCCGGCGCGGGAGCGGCCAGGGCGGGGGCGGGCCGTGGACCACCAGGGCGGCGGTGTCCGCTGGCGTACCGGGTCGCACCGGCCGGATCGCCGGAGCCTGGGGCCGCCACGCTGGGCGACGACGACCCGGTGGTCCGCCGCCGGAGGGCGGACGGGAGAGGGACGGTCCGTGGCGAGGGTCGTGGTGGTGCTCTGCCTGGTCGCTGCCGGCGTCCTCTGGCCGACACCGGCGGCCGCCCAGGGACTTCCACGGGCGATGGCGGCCATCCCGGTCGGCGGCGTGATCCCCGCGCCCACCGCCGGCTCGGGCCACGCCCCAGTGTCCGTGCAGCGGCTGGTGGTGGCGGTCGAGGTGCACGCCGAGCGCCCCCGCCTCGCCCTCATGCCGGCGCGCGTGACGGCGGTGCTGGACGCGCGGTACACGCTGCGCCTCCCCGAGGGGCAGGCGCGGCCGCAGCACCTGACGCTGCGGGTCCTCGCCACCCCGGACGTCGCGGTGCGGTGGGACGGGCGGCCCGTCGACCTCTACGCAGCACCCGACCGCCCAGGGGACGCCGTGGCCACCCCGGAGGGGGCGGGCGGCGAACCCGCCCAGCGTCCCAGCCCAGCCGCGGGCGCCGCCGCCGGGGGCGTGCCGGACGAGCCCAGCGCCGAGAGCCAGGACATGGTGCACTGGCTGGATCCGCTGACCGGGCGCTTCTATCCGGTTCCCCAGGCGATGGCGTCGTCGGGCGCACCCCAGGCCCTCGCCCTCGACGTGGCATTGCGACCCGAGCGGGATCACCACCTGCAGCTCCACTACCCGCGGGTGCCGTTGGGCTGGGACGGTGGCCGCTACATCGCGCCGGTGCACCAGCTGATCGTGCCCCTCCACCCGGAGGCGTGGGCCGGCTTCGGTCCGGTGGACGTCCACGTGGCGGTCCCGAGGGGGTATGTGGCCGATCTGGCGGGCGCACCCCCGGCCGCCGAACCCTCCCCGCCGCTGGGCGACGACGGAGCCGAGTCCGAGCGCGCTGCCCTCGGCCCGGCCGGTGAACGCCGTTGGGCGCGGGCGCCGGCCCAGATCCACGTCGCCGCCGTCGACACCGCCGGGATGTGGGGCCGCTGGGTGACCCGCCGCCGCGACGTGCTGTGGCTGCTGGCCACCACGTGGCTCGTCTTCGTGGGCCTGCGCGCGGGGCTCTGGCGCCTGGGGCGGCGACGGGATGCGTGGGCATGGACCGCGCTGCTCCCGCTGCTGGCCCTTCCCGTGGTGGCGGGATGGGTGTCCTGGCGCAGCTTGCGCGTGCCGCTGTGGGGCTATCCCCTATCCCTGTTGCAGTACGCCCTCTGGGGCGCTCTCGCCCTCTACGTGGCCGGTCGCCTGCTGGGTGACCTGGTGGGCTTCCTCACGTTGCGCTGGCGATACCGTCGGGCGGCGCGCCCCCCGCGCGGACCGGGAGTCGCCACCGACGCCGAGGGGCTGGGGGAGGGCTCCCATCCCGCCATGGCTGCGGACACCGACGCCGGTGGCTTGACGGCGCCTTCGGGCGGGGCCTAGAATGGGCTTGGTCTGCGCGCCAGCGCAGGCAGTGTCGCCGCGGCGCGGCCTGCCGACCGTCGGGCCACGGGGCCGGTGGCGCGGCGCTCGGCGGCGCAGGCCGGGTCCGTCGCAGCAGCGGGCTGGTGTAGCTCAGCAGGCAGAGCAGCGCACTCGTAATGCGCAGGCCGGGGGTTCGAATCCCCCCACCAGCTCAAGGTCTCTCGCCTTTGGTCCGCCATCCGTTATCCTCTGACGCATTCCCGCGAAGTCGCCGCCCTCCGCTCCGCCCGCCCTGCGGAGGGCGGCTTGCTCTTCCGGCGCAACCCGCCGGCGCCCCGAGGTCCCATCCGATCCGATGCCTCGTCGCGCAGCCTCGCCAGCACGTGGTCGTAGGGCCGCGTCCGCCCCGGTGGGGCGCGGGAGATGACCATCGGCCTCGTCGCCCGCGCCTGCCCGGGCTGTAGGAGCTCACGAACCCGCCGGCGGCATGGCCCCGCACCGCTGCGGCGACGCGCGGTCCGTGCCGGCAGCCACCGGCAGCGTGGCGGCGGGGCGCCGATCGTCGAAGCGCACGCCCGGCCGCCCTGTCGCCGCGCGCCGTCGGCGGGAGGCCGGAGGCCGGTTCGTCCCGGCGGGCGATGGCGGCAGGAAAACGCCCCGCCGGTGCGAATTCCCTCTGTCGGGTTCCGCATTCTCCGGGGAGGGAGCATCCGTCGGTGTACAAGCGAGTCCTCGCGTGGATCGGCTCCCATGCGCCTCCGGGGAGCCGGCGATGGTGGGCTGCGCTCGTCCCTGCCGCCATCGTTGTCTACCTATTTGGGACCACCGTCTACGTCCAGTCCCAATCCACCTACTATCGGGTGGTCATGGACGGCAGGCCGCTGGGCTACGTGGCCGGCCAGGAGACGGTCGGCGACGCCGTCGCGCTCGCCGAGCGGAACGCCAGCCGCGAGTACGGCTTCCCGGTACGCCTCGCCAACCCACCCGCGGTCGAACAGATCATCACCCATGAACGATACGAGACCTTGTCGCTCCAGGCGCTCGCGGAACGGCTGCAGGCAGCGGGCGACTTCCTGACGCGCGCCACCGTGCTGGTGGTCGACGGCCAGGAAGTGGCGGCGCTGCCGTCCAAGGAGGCCGCCCAATCGGTCCTCGACGAGCTGAAGGCGCGGTACGCACGGAGGCTGGAGGCCAGCGTCGAGGGCGGGAGGCTTGATGTCCGCCGCGTCACCATCCAGCAGTCGATCCGCCTGGAGGAGCGGGACGACGTGCCCGCCGACCGGGTGCGCGACGCGGTGGACGTCCTCGCCCAGTTGATGGGCGGCAAGCAGGCGCAGCGGGTCCACGTGGTCCGCGCCGGCGAGTCGCCCTGGACCATCGCGTCCGCCCACGGGATGACGGTCGCGGAGCTCCTCGGCGCCAACCCCGGCGTGGATCCCCAGCGGCTCCAACCGGGGGAGGAGCTGCGGTTGAACGTGCCCGAGCCCTGGATCAGCTTCGAGTCGGAAGAGGTGCTCACGGTCACGGAGCGGATTCCCTTCGCGACAAGGCGCGAGTACGACGCGAACCTCGATGCGGGGAAGCAACGGGTCAAGCAGGAGGGCGAGTACGGCGAGAAGCAGATCACCTACGCCCTGCGACGCCGGGACGGTCGGATCGTCGAGCAGCGCAAGGTCGAGGAACAGGTGACGCGCCAGCCGGTGGACCGCATCCTGGTCATCGGGACGAAGCCGGTGGCGGGTGTCAGCACCGGCCGGCTGATCTGGCCGCTGCGGGGACGCATCACCTCCGGCTACGGTCCCCGGTGGGGGGCGATGCACACCGGCATCGACATCGACGGCGCCACAGGCCAGGCGGTCCGCGCCGCCGACGGCGGGACGGTGGTCAGTGCGGGCTGGGACGGCGGGTACGGCTACGCCGTCCAGATCCGGCACGACAGCGGTCTGTACACCTTCTACGCCCACATGAGCCGCATCGCGGTGGACGTGGGGGACGCCGTCGCCCAGGGGCAGGTGATCGGCTACGTGGGGAGCACCGGCCGCAGCACCGGTTCCCACCTGCACTTCGAGGTCCGGCGCTGCACCAGTCCCGGCTGCGCCGTCCCGCCCCTGGGCTTCCTCCCCTAAGGCGGCCATCCGCGCCGGCGCGGGCGGCACCATGGCGGCCTCTGCCACCGAGCATCCCCTGCGCATCCTCGATGGGACGAACGGCCCGGTGCTGCCGGGCCGTTCTGCATGCCGTTGAACCAGGCCACGCGGATCGCCCCAGGGGCACGGCGCGGCGTCCGGCCGCTCCTCCTCCCCCACCGGGCTTCGTCCCACCCCCGAAGAAACGCCACTGCCGAGGGGACGTCGCGCCCGGCAAGCTCTGGCGAGAGCTTGGCATTTCCTTCGTGGTGCCCGCTTCGGTCCCGCTGTACAAAGGAAGCCGGGAGCAACCGGAGGAGGAGCCACGATGATTCCTCGCCATGCCACGTCGGGGCCCGTGTTGCCGACGGTGCCACGGTGGCCTTCCTGGCGCCGCCTGGCGGCGCTCGGGTGCCTGGCGCTCCTGCTGACTGCGCTCGGGGTGGCGCCTGGTGGGGCCTCGCCCGTGGTGCGGGCTGGGCAGCTGGCCTGGGTCGGGCGGCTCACCGCGGCCCGGGTGGTCGCCCAGTGGCCGCGGCCGGGTTGGGAGCGCCTCGACGCCGGGCGCGTCCGCGTCGTCTACCGGACCGGGCACCGCCAGGGTGCGGAGTGGGTGCGCGACTACGCGCTGGAGTCCCTGCCGCGGGTGGCCCGCATGACGGGCTTGCCCATCCCGGCCCAGCCCGTCGTGTTCGTCGTCCACGCATCGCCGGAAGAACTGGCGCGTACCTTCGGATGGGACCCCCGGGACCCGCCCCTCGGGTTGTACGCGGCGGGCGTGATCCACGTGGCCGACCCCCGGACGTGGGCGTCCAACCGGGACACCTTCGCACGCTTGGGCCCGGTGCCCCATGAGTTGGCGCACTGGCTGTTGGATTGGAACACGTTGGGCAACTACCCCGCTTGGTTCACGGAAGGGTTGGCCCAGGCGGTCGACCGCGCGGTGACCGGCTTCACCTTTGGGTGGGCCGGGACCTGCCCGCGGGTGGCGTGGTCCGACCTGAACGGGGCCTTCGCCTCCTTGCCGACCGACCAGGCCTACGGGGCCGCCCTCTGCCTCTACGATCGCCTGACGGAGCGGGGCGGCGGCGGTGCGCTGCCGCGCCTGGCCGAGGCGCTGGCCGCGGGGGAGCCCTTCGCCGTGGCCGCCGCCCGCATCTACGGGGTCGATCCGGCCCGCCTGCTGCCCGGGGGATCCGGGCGCTGAGCGAGGAGGCAGGTCCGTGAACGGCTTCGAGGACGCCCTGCGCGGCGCCGCCCGCCGGCTGGCCCGCGGATGGGTACTGGCCGTGGCGGCCGGCGCCGTGGGCGGGTTGGTCGGTGCAGCGCTGGTGCTCGGGTTGAAGCCCGACCTCCCCGGGCCTTGGTCCTGGCGGCTGGCCGCGTCGCCGACCCCGTCACCCGCGGAGATCGTCCACCGCATCGCCGGCCCCTCCGTGGTGGGCGTGATCAGCACCTACCTGCGGCCGGACCCGATCACGGGCAAGCCGGTGGTCGCGGCCCGCGCCACGGGATCGGGGGTGGTGTTCGACGCCCGCGGCTTCATCGTGACCAACCACCACGTGGTCGCCATGCCCCGCGTCGCGGAGCCGGGCGTCGCCGGCGCCGGCCGCCAGCGAGGGCACCCGACGCCCCCCCGCGGGACCGGCCCGTCGGGGGACGAAGGGGGACGGCGCGCGGACCACCGGCACCCCGACCGCATCGAGGTGCTGTTGCCCGACGGCCGCCGCGTCCCGGCCCGACTGGTGGCGGAAGACTACCCGTTCTCGGACCTGGCGGTGCTCTGGGTGGACCCCGGCACGACCGGCCCGCTGAAGCCCGCGACCTTCGCCGACTCCGACCAGGTGCGCGTGGGCCAGTGGGTGGCCGCCATCGGTAGTCCGGCCGGGCTCTTCCGCTCCGTCAGCCTCGGGATCGTCAGCGGGGTGCGGGAAGAGCTGTTCCAGCCGGTGCCGCCCCCCACGGCGGTGCCCGTGGTCGGGGAGCGCATCTTCCGCCTGATCCAGACCGATGCCGCCATCAACCCCGGCAACAGCGGCGGTGCGCTGGTGGATGCCCACGGCCGGGTGGTCGGCCTCAACACGGTCAAGATCGCCGGGGCCGGAGGGCGCCAGGACCGTTTCGAGGGCCTCGGCTTCGCCATCCCGGCCAACGACGTCCGCCGCATCGCCAGCGATCTGATCCGCCACGGCCGCGTGCGTCGGGCGGCCCTGGGCGTGCACGTGGTCGACGTGGTCCAGGTCGCCGCGCTGGCCCGGTCCGAACCGGACCGGGCGATCGAGTTCGCCACGGCCCTGGCCCAGGGACGCGGTGCCGTGATCTGGCGGGTGGAACCCGGCTCCCCGGCCGCCCGGGCCGGCCTGCGCCGGGGGCAGGTGGTGATCGCCTGCGACGGTGAGTCGGTGCATGACACGGTGGACCTCTTGCGCATCGTCGACGGCAAGGCTGCGGGTCAGCGGGTGGTCCTCGAGGTGGCGGGGGACGGGGCCACCCGCCGGGTCACCGTGCAGCTGGCAGAGCTGGGCCGCTGAAGCGTAGGCCGTGTTCGGGATCCGGCGGGGGCCAGCCCGCGGCCATCCACACGTAGGGCCCCATTCAGGTCATCCCTGTGACCCAGCCGGTGCCAGGGGTGTGGTACGATGGGGACGACCGGCTCGGCGTCAAGGAGGTGGGGGGGTTGGTGCGGGTCTGCTCCTTCTGCGGCAAGACCGCGGATCAAGTGGAGCACATCGTCGCCGGCGAAACCGCGGCCATCTGCAACGAGTGCGTGGCGCTGTGCCAGCAGATCATCCACGCCGAGCGGGAGCGCTCGGTACACCCCGGCGAGGCGCTCCCACCGCACGGCTCGGCGCCGCGTGGGACTCCCTGGTGGCGGCGCCTGTTCCGTCTCTGGCGGTCCGTTCCCGCGGCCGCAACGCCGGGCTGGGGAGGCGAGGCGGGCGTCGGCGCGAGGTGATGGGTGGGTCGGCTTGGCTGCTCCGGCCTGTGGGGCATGATGGGGCCGGGGGTGAAGGGCGTTGCCGTTGCACATCGAACTGCTGGCCGTCGGCGAGCTGGACCAGCCTGCATTGCGGCGGGCGGCGGACGAATATGCCCGCCGCCTCGGGCGCTATGCGCGGGTCAGCCAGCGGCGGGTTCCCGGCGAACCCCTGCCGTCCCGCCTCACCCCGGCAGAGGTGAGCCGTGTGCTGGAGGTCGAGGCGCAGCGGTTGCTGAACGCGCTGGCGCCCGGCGCCTACGTGGTCGCCCTCGACCGGCGCGGTCGAACCCTGAGCTCGGAGGACGTGGCCGAATGGCTCAACCAGCGCATGGTGGGCGGTGACAGCCGGTTGGTCTTCGTGATCGGCGGTCCCCTGGGGTTGGCACAGGCGGTGCTCGACCGCGCGCGGGAGCGCTGGTCGCTCTCCCATCTCACCTTTCCCCACCAGATGGTGCCGGTGATCCTCCTCGAGCAGCTGTACCGCGCCTTCCGTATCCTGCGGGGGGAGCCCTACCACTACTGAATGAGGCGACCCACTCCTTGAACCGCTGGACCGTGGCGAGCCCCGCGCCGGACGGAGCCGCGGGGATCGCGCACCCCTGCTAGGGAACGTGGCCGCCGCGGTCCGGGACGGGCGGCTCGCCGGGCCTTCCACCGTCCGCGGGGGCTTCTGCGCCCCGATCGCTGCCGGGGCCCGCCCCGTCCTGGCCACCGGGATCGGGATGGGCTCCCGTGGGATCGCCGCCCTCCGGCGGCACCCCGGAGTCCGGGGGTCGGCGCGCACCATGGCCCGCCGCGGGAGGTTGGCCCGGGGTGGGGTCGGGCTCCGCTTCGGTCGCCCGGGGGCCGCCCTCTTCCCCGCCGGTGCCGCGGTCGTCCCGTCCGGGCTCGGGGCCGGGTCGTTCCTCGGGGGGGACGGCCCCTCCTGCCCGGTCGCCGCCGGTGGCGCCGCCTCCCTGGGCGGGACCACCGCGCGGCAGGTTGCCCTCTGGCAGCAGGCCGGGGCCGTCGGGGAGGGAGGGCAGCGGCAGCGGAACCAGGCCCCGGGGTGCCTGCCCGGCGGCCGCCAGATCCTCGCGCACGTGGGGGTCCTGGAGGAGGGCGAGGCAGTTGGGGGCCGGGACGTGACCCGCCAGGAACCACTCCTCCCGCCACTGGAAGCGAGGGGCGTCCAGGGATCCCGTCAAGGTGCAGGCGCTGGCCCGCACCACGCCTTCGGGGCGGGGCCAGTCGCGGGCGGGCAGCCCGTCCAGCGCCGCTCGCATGAACGCCTGCCAGATGCGGCCGGCGGTGCTGGACCCGGTGGCGCCCGCCCCGCCGGGCAGCAGGACGCGCTGCGCGAAGTCGTCGCTGCCGATCCAGACGGCGGCCACCAGGTCCGGGGTGTAGCCGACGAACCAGACGTCGCGGGAGGCGTCGGTGGTGCCCGTCTTGCCCGCCGCCGGGCGCCCGATGCCCAGGGCCCGCGCGGTGCCGTCGTAGGCGGGATCGAAGACGCTCTTGAGCACGTCGGTCACGAGCCAGGCGACCTCGGGGGCGATCACCCGCTCCGCCCGCGGCTCCCGGCGGAAGAGCACGTGCCCGTCGCGGTCCTCGATCCGGAGGATGGCGAAGGGCTCCACCCGCAGGCCCAGGTTGGCCAGGGTCGCGTAGGCCCGCGCCAGTTCCAGGGGCGTGACCGCGGACTCGCCCAGGGCCAGGGTCAGGTGCTGGGTGGTCAAGGGGGAGGTGATCCCCATCCGCCGGGCCAGGGCCGCCACGCGGCGCGGCTTCACCCGGTCCATCCACTCCACCGCCACCACGTTGTCGGAGACGGCCACCGCCCTGCGGATGTCGAGAAAGGCGTCGTGGTACCCCGGGTCCCCGTAGTCGCGGGGGGTGTAGGGCTCGCCGCCCGCGCCGCCCGGGTACTGGCGCACCCGGCAGGCCACCGGCGTCGTGATCGGCTCCCCCGACGCCAGGACGGCCGTGTAGAGGAACGGCTTGAAGGCGGAGCCCGGCTGCCGTCGGGCGTGCACCGCCCGGTTCAGGGGCGTGGTCGCGAAGTCGCGTCCCCCGACCATGGCCCGGATCCCGCCCGAGGCCGGGTCCAAGGCCACCAGGGCGACCTGCGGCTGGGGAACCCCCTGGTGCTCTCCCAGCGGCGCCACCACCTGGTCCAGCCGGGCCACGGCCGCCTCGGCCGCCGTCTGCATGTCCAGGTCCAACGTGGTGTAGATGCGAAAGCCGCCCGTGTACAGCCGCGCGGCCACCTCGGGTGCGGTGGCCGCGAGGCGGTCCCGCACGTAGTCCACGAAGTAGGGCGCGCGGACCTCGCCCTCGTCGGGCGGTCGCAGCACCAGCGGCTCCGCCTGCGCCCGGCGCGCCTCGGCGGGCGAGATCATGCCCAGCTCCGCCATGCGGGAAAGGACCCAGTCGCGCCGCGCCTTGGCCCGATCCGGCTGGCGCCAGTAGAGCTCCGGTCCCCGGATGAACGCGGCCAGCGTCGCCGACTCCGCCAGGGTGAGGCGCGGCAGCGGCTTGCCGAAGTACTCCTGGGCCGCCACCTTGGCCCCGTAGGCCCCTCGCCCGAAGTAGACCTGGTTGAGGTACATCGTCAGGATCTCGTCCTTGCTGTACCGCATCTCCAGCTTGACGGTCAGCAGCGCCTCGCGAAACTTGCGGTCGAAGGTGCGCTCGAGGGACAGGTCGTAGAGGGTCCGGGCCAGCTGCTGGGTGATGGACGAACCGCCCTCCACGATGCGGCCGGCCTGGAGGTTGCGGAGGGCGGCCCGGCCGATGGCCACCAGGTCGAAGCCGTGGTGCCGGTAGAAGCGGGCGTCCTCCGCCGCCACCACCGCCTGGCGCAGGGAGGCGGGGATCTCGTCGGGGCGGGCCAGCTGGCGGTTCTGCCGGTACAGGCTGGCCACGACGCGGCCGTCCACGTCGTAGATGAGCGTGGCCTGCGGGACCTCCGGCTTCGGCAGGGGCGTCACGGCAGCGAAGGCGACGACGCCCGCGCCCATCAGGGCGAGGGCGATGACCGCCAGGGCCGCCCAGCGAGCCACGCGGCGGGCGAGGGAAGGCCGGCCCATCCCCCGCGGGCCGCCGCGCCGGCGACGGGGACGCCAATCCCCCTGGGGGGCGCCGGACGCCTCGGCGCCGCGGGGTGCTGCCCACGGCCCGTCGTCCCCGGGGCGCCCCGCCGGAGCGCCGCCCGGGGCCGCGTGGGCGCCGTCGGGCCGGTTCGTCCCGTCGTGCCGGCTGCCGCCCCGGCGGACCATGGGCAACCCCCCGCCGGTAGTATGGCCGCCCAGGTCGTCCTTGCATGGCCGGGAGGGTTTCGATACATTACACCATGGTTTTCGGCCGGGTGGAGGCGCGGGCGGGTGGCGTGCCAAGGCGTCCACGGCGCGGCGGCCGCCGGTCAAGGAGGCGACGGGGTTGCTTCCCACACCGAAGAAGGTCACGGTCGTGGCGGGCAGCGGCGAGGGCGACCACAAGCTGACCGCGTTCGACAACGCCTTGTTGGCCGCCGGCATCGGCAACCTCAACCTGATCAAGGTCTCCAGCATCCTGCCACCGGAGTGCGAGCTGGTCGAGCGGCTGGACATCCCGCCGGGGTCCCTGACCCCCACGGCCTACGGCAGCCTGGTCAGCGACGTCAAGGGCGACCGCATCGCCGCGGCGGTGGCGGTGGGCTTCTCCGATCGCGACTACGGGACGATCATGGAGTATTCCGGGCACTGCTCGCGCGAAGAGGCGGAGCGTGCGGTTCGCGCCATGGTGGAAGAGGCCTTCCGGCGGCGGGGCATGGCCCTGCGGGACGTGCGGGTGGCGGCGACGGAGATGGTGGTCGGCGACCGCCCGGGCGCGGTGGTGGCCGCCGCCGTCCTGTGGTACTGAGAGCGGGTCCACCGGCGGGCCGACGAGGGCGCGGGGGAACCCGACGACGGCGCGGCGGAGCGGGGTGGCCGGTGTGCAGGTCTGGTTCACGGAGGATCAAACGGCGAATCTGCGCATCTCGGTGCGCGTGCGGCAGGTCCTGCACTGCGAGCGCAGCCCGTTCCAGGAGGTCATGGTCCTGGACACGGTGGAGTTCGGCCGCATGCTGGTCCTGGACGACGTGATCCAGACCTCGCAGCGGGACGAGTTCGCCTACCACGAGATGATGGCCCACGTGCCGCTCTTCGCCCACCCCGACCCGCGCCGGGTGCTGGTGATCGGCGGAGGCGACGGGGGCGTCCTGCGGGAGGTCCTGCGCCACCCGACGGTGGAGGAGGCCCACCTGGCCGAGATCGACCGGCGGGTGGTGGAGGTGGCCCGGCGGTACCTGCCCGAGCTCAACGCCTTCGACGATCCCCGGGCGCGCGTCTTCTTCGCCGACGGCATCCGCCACGTGGAGGAGCGCCCCGACACCTACGACGTGATCATCGTGGACTCCACCGATCCCGTGGGGCCCGCGGTGGCCCTCTTCGGCACCGACTTCCATCGGGCGGTGTTCCGCGCCCTGCGGCCGGGCGGCATCTTCGTCCAGCAGTCGGAGTCGCCCTTCTTCAACCGCGACCTGATCCGCCGCGTCCAGGCATCGCTCCGGACGGTGTTCCCCGTCACGGCCCTCTACTGGGGCGTGGTCCCCACGTATCCCGGGGGTCTGTGGACCTACAGCGTGGCCACCCGCGGTCCCGACCCGCGGGCGCCTCGGGCTGGCGCCTGGGAGGCCCTGCGACTGGCGACGCGGTACTACACGCCGGAGGTCCATCGCGCTGCCTTCGTGCTGCCTCCCTTCGTGGCCGACCTGCTGCCGTCCGGCGCGCCGGCGGACGAGGCGGCGGACCGCCTCCCCGACCGGCCGGGGCGGGTGGGCCAGGCGGGCGCGACGGGTGCCGAGGGATCCCCGGTCGCGCCGCCCGGGCGCCCCGCCGCCGAGGGGCGTTGAGGGGTGCAGGTCGGCCAGCCTGCGCCTCCGTCGCGGTGGAGGCGCCCATCGCCGCGCGGGGGCATCCCGCTGCCGAGGTGAGGAGCATGGACGATGAGCCGGCCACCGGCCCCTGGGAGCGGCCAGGGCGCTTCGTGGCGGCGGAGGCCGACTACGACGCTGCCACCTGGGTGATCGCCGGGGCTCCCCTGGAGCTGACCGTCAGCTACCGGCCCGGGACCCGGTGGGGTCCGACCCGCATCCGCGAGGCGTCGCACAGCCTGGAGACCTACAGCCCGGAGCTGGACCGCGACCTGGAGGACCTGGCCATCCACGACGCGGGCGACGTGGTCCTGCCCCTGGGCAACCTGGGGCAGAGCCTGGCCCGCATCGAGGCGGCGCTGCGCCGACCCGTCGCCGACGGGAAGAGGGTGCTCCTGCTGGGCGGCGAGCACCTGGTGACCCTGGCGGCGGTGAACGCGGTCCTGGATCGCTACCCGGACCTGGTGGTGGTCCAGTTCGACGCCCACGCCGACCTGCGTAACCGGTACCTGGGCGAGCCCTACTCCCACGCGACCGTGATGCGGCGGGTCCTGGACCTGGTGGGGACGGGCCGCCTTTGGCAGCTGGGGCCGCGGTCGGGCCTGCGCGAGGAGTTCCAGCTGGCGCGGCAGGAGGGGCGGCTCTTCCACGACGTCGGCGAGGGGGCGGAGGCGCTGGCGCGGGAGCTGGCCGGCCCGCTGCGGGGGGTGCCGGTCTACCTGACGGTGGACATCGACGTGCTGGACCCGGCGGTGGCGCCCGGCACGGGCACGCCGGAGCCTGGGGGGCCGGACTTCGGCGTGCTGCAGCGGGCCCTCTACCGGCTGGCGCACGCCGGGGCGTGGGTGGTGGCAGCCGATCTGGTCGAAGCGGCGCCGCCCCTGGATCCCAGCGGGCGCACGGAGGTCGTCGCGGCGAAGCTGGCCCGGGAGCTCCTGTTGGCGTTCTCGCGGGAGGTGGCGCGGTGATGGCGGTCGATCCCGTAGCCTCGGCACGGCAGCAGGTGCGCCAGGCGCTGGAGGCGGCGGCTGCCGCGGCGGTGGCCGCAGGGGAGCTGCCCCAGGAGGTGGCCCCGGGGAGCCCGAGCTGGCGCGGCGTCCAGGTGGAGGTGCCGCGGGATCCGCGCCATGGCGACTTCGCCAGCAACGCCGCGCTGGTCCTGGCAAGCCGTGCCGGGCGCCCGCCCCGGGAGGTGGCGGAGGTCGTGCGGCGCCACCTCCCGGGCGGCGCCTGGTTGCGCGAGGTCGCGGTGGCCGGCCCGGGCTTCTTGAACTTCCGGCTGGCCGAGGACTGGTGGCGAGAGGGGCTGCGGGCGATCCTCCAGGCCGGCGACGCCTTCGGCACCACCGGCGTCGGCGGTGGCCAGCGGGTCCAGGTGGAGTTCGTCAGCGCCAACCCGACGGGACCGCTGGGTGTGGTCAACGCGCGGGCGGCGGCGCTGGGCGACGCCCTGGCGCGGGTGCTGGAGGCGGCGGGGTACCGGGTCGAGAGGGAGTTCTACCTCAACGACGCCGGCAACCAGATCCGCAAGCTGGCCCAGTCGGTAGAGGCGCGCATGCGCCAGGAGCTGGGCCAGGACGCGGCAATCCCGGAGGGCGGCTATCCCGGCGAGTACGTGATCGACATCGCCCGCGACCTGCTGGCCGCCGAGGGACCCGGGCTGCTGGATCGCCCGGAGGAGGAGCGCTGGGCGCGCATGGCCCGCTTCGCCGTGGAGGCGATCGTGGCCCAGATGCGGGTGCAGCTGGCGCGCTTCGGCGTGGAGTTCGACGTCTGGTATCCCGAGACGCGGGTGCGGGCCGAGGGCTACCCCGAGCGGGTCCTGGAGCGGTTGCGGCAGCGGGACATGGTCTACGAGCGGGACGGCGCCGTCTGGCTGCGTTCGACCGCCGTGGGCGACGACAAGGACCGGGTGCTGGTCCGCCGGGACGGCGAGTACACCTACACCCTGGTGGACATCGCCTACCACCTGACCAAGTGGGAGCGGGGGTTCGACCGCGCCATCGACATCTGGGGGCAGGACCACCACGGCCATGTGGTGCCGATGCAGGCGGCCCTGCGCGCCCTGGGCCTGCCCGACGGCTGGTTCGAGGTGCTGCTGACCCAGATGGTCCACCTGGTGCGCGGGGGCCAGGCGGTGCGCATGTCCAAGCGCCGCGGCGAGCTGGTGACCATGGCGGAGTTCCTGGACGAGGTGGACGTCGACGCGGCCCGGTACTTCTTCCTGATGCGCTCGCCCGACACGCACCTGGACTTCGACCTGGACCTGGCCAACCTCCGCTCCAACGAGAACCCGGTGTACTACGTCCAGTACGCCCATGCCCGGGCCTGCGGCATCCTGCGCCAGGCCGCGGCCGAGGCGGGCCTGCGGCCCGACCCGGCCACCGACCTGAGCCCCCTGGGCGACCCGTCGGAGCGCGACCTGGCGCGGCGGCTGCTGGACCTGCCCGGCGAGGTGGCGCAGGCGGCGACCGCGCGCGAGCCCCACCGGCTGACGTACTACCTGAAGGACGTGGCCACCCTCTTCCACCAGTTCTACACCCGCTGCCGGGTGCTGGGCGAGGAGGAGCCCGTGGCCCGGGCGCGGCTGGTCCTGGTGGACGCCACCCGCCGGGTCCTGGCGCGGACGCTGGGCCTGTTGGGGGTGTCGGCACCCGAGCGCATGTGATCGGCGCCCTGGCCGGCGCGCCTATCCGGAGGGGGATCGATGGCCAAGTTCATCTTCGTGACGGGAGGCGTGGTCTCGGCCCTGGGCAAGGGCATCACCGCGGCCTCCCTGGGCCGCCTGCTCAAGGCCCGCGGGCTGCGGGTGGCCATCCAGAAGATCGACCCGTACATCAACGTGGATGCGGGGACGATGAGCCCGCTGCAGCACGGGGAGGTCTTCGTCACCGAGGACGGCGCCGAGACGGACCTGGACCTGGGGCACTACGAGCGGTTCATCGACGAGAACGTCTCCCGGGCCCACACGGTGACCACCGGACAGGTGTACCAGGCGGTGATCGAGAAGGAGCGGCGCGGGGACTTCCTGGGAGGCACCGTCCAGGTCATCCCCCACATCACCAACGAGATCAAGGGGCGCATCCTCTCGGTGGCGGAGACCAGCGGCGCCGACGTGGTGATCGTCGAGATCGGCGGCACGGTGGGCGACATCGAGGGCCTCCCCTATCTGGAGGCGATCCGTCAGCTGCGCCGCGACATCGGCCGCGACGAGGTGATGTACATCCACGTCACCCTGGTGCCGTACGTGGGGGCGGCGGGCGAGCTCAAGACCAAGCCCACCCAGCACAGCGTCAAGGAGCTGCGCAGCATCGGCATCCAGCCGGACGCCATCGTCTGTCGGTGCGAGCGGCCGCTGCCGCGGGACGTGCGGGAGAAGATCGCCCTCTTTTGCGACGTGGAACCTCAGGCCGTCATCAGCAACCCGGACGTGGACACCATCTACGAGGTGCCCCTGCGCCTGGAGGAGGAGGGGCTGGGCGAGATCGTGGTCCGCCGGCTGGGCCTGCCCGAGCGGGAGCCCGACCTGCGCCAGTGGCGCGAGATGGTGGACCACATCAAGCATCCGGACGGCCAGGTGCGCATCGCCGTGGTGGGCAAATACGTGGACCTGACGGACGCCTACATCAGCGTGGCCGAGGCGCTGGGCCACGGCGGCATCGCCCACCGGGTGGGGGTCGACATCCGCTGGATCCACAGCGAGGCGGTGGAGGAACAGGGGGCCGAGCGGCTGCTGCGGGACATGCACGGCATCCTGGTCCCGGGCGGCTTCGGCCATCGCGGCGTCGAGGGCAAGATCGCCGCGGTGCGCTACGCCCGGGAGCACAGGGTGCCGTTCCTGGGCATCTGCCTGGGCCTCCAGTGCGCGGTCATCGAGTTCGCCCGGCACGTGCTGGGACTCGCGGGGGCCCACAGCACGGAGTTCGACCCGGCGACGCCGCACCCCGTCATCGACCTGATGGAGGAACAGAAGCAGGTCACCAACCTGGGGGGCACCATGCGCCTCGGGCGCTACCCGTGCCGCCTGGAGCCGGGCTCGCTGGTCTGGGAGCTCTACGGTCGCCAGGAGCTGATCTACGAGCGCCACCGCCACCGGTACGAGGTCAACAACGCCTACCGCGACCGGCTCAACGCCGCCGGCCTGCGCACCACGGGGGTGTGGCCCGAAGGAGACCTGGTGGAGGTCATCGAATTGCCAGGGCATCCCTGGTTCGTCGGGACCCAGTACCACCCCGAGCTGAAGTCCCGCCCCACCCGTCCCCACCCGCTGTTCGCCGGGTTCATCCGCGCGGCGGCGGAGCGGGCGGGGCTGCGGCCCGTCGGGGCTGGCGCCCGCTCGTAGGGGAGCGTCGCCATGCCCTCGCCCGCGGGCGGCGGCGGGGCGGGGGCGCCGGTGCGTGAAGTCCGAGCCGAGGAGCGCCGAGGATGGCCAACCAGCGTTTGCAGTGGGCGGTCGTCATCCTGCTCGCCCTCCTCGTGGTGGCCTCGGTGGTCTCGCTGCTGTGGCCCGCGGGGGCGCCGCCCCGCGGGGGACGGAGCGGCGGGCAGATCGCCGTGGTCGCCATCGACGGGCCCATCGCGGCCGGGAACGGCTCCAGCGCCCTGCTGGGCACGGTGGTGGGCGCGGAGCAGGTCACCGGCCAGCTGCGCCAGGTCCGCGAGGACCCGGCGGTGCGAGCCGTGGTCATCCGGATGAACACGCCGGGCGGGAGCGCCGCGGCGGCCCAGGAGATCGGGGAGGCCGTGCAGCGGGTGCGCCAGGCGGGGAAGCCGGTGGTGGTCTCCATCGCCGACCTGGGCGCCTCGGGCGGCTACTGGATCGCCGCCACGGCGGACCGGATCGTGGCCAATCCGGCCTCGCTGACGGGCAGCATCGGGGTGATCATGGAGGTCACCCACTACGAGGACCTCTACGAGAAGCTGGGGATCGACGTGGAGACCATCAAGAGCGGGCCGTACAAGGACATCGGCTCGCCCACGCGACCGCCCACCGACGAGGAACGCCGGTTGCTGCAAGGCCTGGTCGGCGACATCTACCAGCAGTTCGTCGACGTGGTGGCGAAGGGGCGCGGCCTCAGCCGGGAGCGCGTCCTGGAGCTGGCCGACGGTCGCATCTTCACCGGCCGGCAGGCCAAGGCCGCCGGCCTGGTGGACGAGCTCGGCACCTTCGAAGACGCCGTCGAGCTGGCGGCGGAGCTGGCGGGACTGGAGCACTACGAACTCGTGGAGTTCGGGCCGCGCCGCTCCTTGATCGACCTGCTGCTGCGGCTGGGCGGCGAGGGGCGCTGGGGCCTGGCCCAAGGGGTCGGCCTGGTGCCGGAGCTGGTGCGGTGGGAGCTCTACCGGGCGGTGCCGCGCTAGGGTTGCGGAGGGGAGGAGACAGCGTGACCGAGCGCCCGCACGGCAGGCCGGACGAGGCTGCCGGCGCGCCGCCTGGCGACGGGGCCGCGGCGCGGGACGAACCGGCGACACGCGCCGGGGGGCCGACGCCGGGGCGGCCGGCCGACGCGCCCCTCGCGGCGCCCGGCGACGAGGCGCCGCCGCGGCCCGAGGCGCCCGGGATGCCCGCGGCCCCCGCGACCCCCGTCCAGGGACCGGGACGTGCCACCGAACCGGAAGGGGAAGGCGCCACGACGGGAGACCGGCAGCCGCAGGGGGACGGGCAGCCGGCCGTCGACGGCGGCGCGCCACCGACCGCGCCGAGCCGATGGGTGGACGAGGGGCACGAGGGACGGGCCCATCCCGGGGACGACGACGGTGCCGATGGCGACGGCCCGGCCGCCGAGCCGAGGCCGGACGCCGACCCCGGCCGTCGCCCGGAGCCGGTCGATGCGCCGCGGCTCGGCCTGGTCGACTGGGTCTACGGCGTGATCTTCGCCCCGCGGGCGACCTTCGCCCGGCTGGCGGCCATGGAGCGACCGCCCCTGGGCCTGTTGGTGGGGGTGGCCCTCGTCGTCATCGTGGCCAGCGGGCTGGTGCAGGGGGCGGCGGTCGCCCGCGACCTGGCCGTGCCGGGGGTGCCAGGGCAGGACCCCATCCTCCCCGCCGACGGGGTGCAAGGTCCCCGGCTGGCCCTGGCGATGGGCGTCGGCCTGGCCGGGCTCGGCGTCGCCACCCTCTTCCTCGGTGCGGGGCTGCTCCACCTGGTGGCCGACCTGGTCGGCGGCCGCGGGAGCGGGGCCAACCTGCTGGCCGCCCTGGCGCTGGCGCTGTTGCCCCCGAACCTGATCGGCATCCCCCTCGAGGCCTTGACGTCCCGGCTGGACGGCGCGGGCGGCGCCCTGCGGGACCTGGGCGCGGTGGCCATGGTCGTCTGGTCCGGGGTGCTGCTCTACCACGCCCTGCGGGCGACGAAGCGCCTCAGCCGGACCGATGCGCTGATCGTCCTCTTCGCGCCCTGGCTGGCCGTGACGGCCCTGGCGGCGGTGCTGGCCCTTGCCGTGGCGGGGCTGGCCTTCGCGGTGGGCGGCTGAGCCGGGGGGGGCCGCCCTATGCCCCTCCATCCCGGTGCCCCCCGGGGCCCCGGCCGTCGGGGCCGGCGGGTGGCGGACCGTCGTCCCGACCGAGGCGATGGGCCAAGGCCTCCCAGCGGGCCGCGATGGCCCGCGGGTCCCCCGCGTCGGGGCGCGCCATCGCCTCCCGATAGAGGGCGGCTGCGCGCGCCGGATCGCGGCGACGCAAGCCGTCCGCGATGGCCAACAGCAAGCGGGTCGGCAGGGCGCCCCGCCAGGCAGGGTCGTCCAAGCGCGCGGCCAGCTCGTCCCACGCGCCCTGTCGCCGGAGGAACTCGGCCAGCAACGGAGCATCGCCCAGGGCCTCCAGGTGCTGGGCGACCTCGGGGGCCAGCTGGTCCCACTGCCCGGCGGCGCGGGCGGCCGCTTCGACGGCCGCGAGCCGCTCCGCGTCGGGCTGCGCCGTGAAGTTGGCCGCCAGATAGGGCAGCGCCCGCTCGGGCTGCCCGCGGGCCAGCCAGACCTGGGCCAGACGGGCTCGGGCGTCGGCCACCTCGGCGGGGGTCCGGGCGCGTTCCAGGGCGCACCGGGCCAGCCCCAGGGCCATGCCCTCATGCCCCCCTTCCAGGAGGAACCGGCTCGCCGCCAGCAGGGCCGGGACGCCCAGGGCCTGGGCCGTCAGGACGACCGAGGCCAAGCCGCGCTCGGCCCCGGCGGCGGAAGCCGGCCCACGGTGGGCGCGGCCTAGCAGGACCGCGGTCCGAGCCAGGTCCTGCCAGCGCTGCTCCAGCCACCGGGCGGCGGCCGCCTCGCCGCGGGCCCTGGCCGCCACCGCCAAGCCGGCCTGCCGCCAGAGGGCTCCCTGGAGCAGGAGGCTGAGGGCCGACCGCAGCCCGGCGGCTTCCCCGCCATCCCCGGCACCGGGGGAGGCGCCGACGGGGTTCGGGTCCGCTCCGGCCGGCCCCTCCGCCGGTGGACCCGCGGCACCCGTCGGCGCACCATCGCCGCCCCCTCGCCCCGGAGACCGGGCCTCCGCACGGCGCGGTGCCAGGGTCGCCAGCCAGCGTCGGACCTCCTCGGGTTCGGGATCGGGCTGCCGCTCCAGCTGCAGCACCCACCGGGCTAGGGACGGCGCGTCCGTGGAGCCCTCGTCCCTTTCCGCCTCCCCTTCTCGCTCCCCTTCCCCGGCGCCACCGGCTGCGTCAGGGGTGTCGGCGTGCGGGCCGGCGCCGGCGGCGTCCAGGGTGGCCAGCAGCGCCGGTTCCTCCTCCACCAGACGGCGGATCAGCTCCAGCAACTGCCCCCGGGGGCGCTCTTCGAGGCGCCGCAGCCGATCGTCCAGGGAGGCAAAGGTGCCCGGTTCGTGGATCCAGGCGTACAGCAGGGCGACGGCGTGCTTGCAGAGGCCGGCGCGGGCGCGGCGAGGGCACTCGCACTGGGCCGCGGCATCCGGCCCTTCGGGGCCGCGGAGGACGTGGACCACGGTGCGGTACACGCCCCGGCTGCCGCGGACCTCGCCGAGGAGCCGCGTCCCCGAGACCAGGCGGGATTCCACCCGGCCCAGGAGGAACAGGTCCAGGGCACGGATGCGCACGGGTTCTGGAACCAGGCGCTGCAGCATGGCCTCGTCGACGGCCGCCATCAGGGCGGACGCCGTCGGCCGGACGCCGGGACGCACCGAATCCATGACCGCCTCATCCTTTCCGGGACGTCCGGGACGACCTGCGCCTCCGGGACGACCTGCGCCGACCCCTCCCACCGTGAGCATAGCGGATCCCCGAACGGGCGCGCCCCGCCCCCTCCCGCCCGCGCCGAGTCCGCCCCGGCGAGAGGGGCGGGCGCGGCGCGACGAGGCGACCCCCGGGTCCCCGCAGTGCGCCGCCCGCCAAGCCGATCGGCGTACCAGGGACCGGGACGGCCGCCGTGACCAGGGCGGGCGGCCACCTGCGGTCGGGCAGCCGGAGGGGCGGGGATGGCCGCATCGGCTACGGACGGGGAGAGTGGGGACCAAGAGGCTATGGAAATCGCGGAACTTGTTTCCTGGTGAACACCGGCCGAGCCGGGTCCCGGCTTATAATGGGATTCCCAGGCAACGCACCGGTGCGAGCAGGGGCTGCCATGAGGACCGTCGACGGCTCGCCGGCCCGGTGGCGCGGGCGCCGCCCGGGACCGGACGCGGACGGCTGCGGTGCGCCCACGGTCCCGGGCCGGGTGCCCGCGTTGTCGCGGCTGGGGCCCACGGGGAGCGGAAGGGTGTCCCCGCGCGGCCCATCGACGGCGAGGCGCGGCGGATCGCGTTGGCTGAGGTTCGCGTCGACGACGTTGGCCTCGATGCTGGAACCACGGGGGAGGACCCGACGCAGACACCACGGGGGGAGTTCTCTGGGATGGGTGGACAGCCGACAGCGTCGCGAGGGGACACCCTGCCGCAAATCCCGGCAGGCCGGGGCACGTCGACCCGCCGCGGCTGGGGGAGGGTGCCCGCGTACGCCGAACTCGCCCACTGCACCCGGCGGCTGGCGGCCGGGGACCTGGAGCGGCGCTACGTGTACATCCTGTGCCGGGAGCGCACGCCCCATGGCGCCGTGTTCTTCTACATGAAGAGTCGTGTTGAGACGTGGCGGGAAGGGCAGCTCGCCGGTGAAGACTTCGCGGTGCAGCGGCTCGCGGTCCGGGACGACGAGGATGCGGCCCGCGCCACCTTCCGACGGGTGACGGCGAGCCGGGCACCGATCTCACCGATCCACCTGACCGACATCCTGCGCGACTTGGCCGTGTTGGCGGCCGAACGGCCCGCCCGCTGGCCGCGGACCCCGAAGGTGGAGGCGCCCGCCGGGGCCGGTGCCGGCGAGGGACGGCGGGCGCCCCGATCCTCGCCGCGACGGCCGCGACCGGCGGACGGTGCGTCCGCCCGGCGGCGCGCTTCCCTTCCCGGCGGGTGGCCTCCGGCCCGCGCGACCGGGCGGGCCGGGAAGCAGCCCGAGGGGCAGCGGCTCCCGGGGGCTCCCGGACGGACGCCGGGTTAGGCGCCGGATCCAGCGCCGCCGCCGGCTTGGGGCCGGCGACCGGGGCGGTGCCCATGGCCGCGGGGCGAAGGCCGGCGCGGGGCCAGGGGCCGGCCGGGCTAGGGGAGGGGACCTGCCGGCGGGTGGCGCCGGAGTCCCGCCGGCACGTCGGCGGAGACGAGCCATCGCCCCGGTCGGGGATGCGGAGGGGGCCGTGGGGCCGGCAGCGCTGCCGGCCCCACGGCCCCCTGCCTTGGCCGGTCCCCACCCTGGGCCTGGCCCCACGCCGGGCTGAGACCCGCCGCGGGCCGGTCTCCACCCTGGGCCTTGCCCCACGCCCGGCCGGGCGCCGCCGCGGATCGGCCCGCCCTGGGTCTCCCCTGGTGTCCGCCGGTGGGGCCCGGTCCCAGGGACGGCGGGGCGCGCCCTGCTTCAGCCCAGATCCGCCCCCTCCGGGGACACCGCCGCCTCCTCGCACAGCAGCGCCTGCAGCCGCTCCGGCGACCGGATGAACAGCGGCCGCGTGCGACCCACGATCCCGCGCCGTCGGAGGTCGGCCAGGACGCGGTTGACCGTCACGCGGCCGGCGTTGGCCGCGAGCCCGATGGCCTGCTGCGTCAGGGCGGCCGGGAGCCGGCTCCCTGAACCGTCGGGAAGGGGAAAGGCCCGCGCCAGCAGGACCAGGACGTGGAGAACCCGGAGGCGCGCGTGGGGCGAGAGGAGGCCCGCGATCCGCTGGGTCGCCTGATGGAAGGCCTCCATCCCCTGATAGGCGAGGAGCACGGCCAGTTCGGGGCGCTGGGTCATCATCGCCCGGAACCGCGGATACGGCCAGTACGCCGCGTCACAGGCGGTGATGCAGGTGGCGGTCAGGGGGACGCTGGCGCGGCCGAACAGGGGGCCGGGATCCCCCGTGAGGGCAGGAGCGGCCACCACCGCCACCAGCACCGGCTCCCCGCCGGCGCCGGGTGCCGCGAGGCGGACGACACCGCGGCGCAACCAGAAGAGACCGCCACCGCGCCGGGGACCGGCGAAGAGGGTGGCACCCGCCGGCCAGCGGCGCACCTCCGCCTGCCGCAGCGCCCACGCCGCGTGGGCGGCCGCTTCCGCCGGCCAGCCGGGCGGCAGGTCGCACCGGGCGGGGGGCGCGACCCGACGCGGGTAGCCCTGGGGGCCCGGGGCTCCGCTCGGCGCTGCCGGCGCGAACAGCGCCGGAGGCAACCCGGCGACGCGGGCGGAGCGGGAGCCGGTCGGCGCCGGGAGTCGTCCGCGCTTCGTCTCGTGGGCGGTGGCGGCGCCACCGCCGCTCCGCGTCCAGGGCCGATCCTCTCCCACCTGTCCCACCTGCCGGTCACCCCCCTCTCGATGCATCCCCCCGGCCTCGGCACCGCCCGAAGGGAGCCCATCGGAGGATTACCATGGATGAAGTTGCCATCCCTGCCGCCGGGCCGCGGCGCGGGTCGAACCGCGTCGAATCCGCGGCCGCGGGGGCCCGCCGTGGCCAGGGCCGGCACGGCAGAGGTGGCGCACCGCCCAGCCGGGCCGGGTCGGGTCCGCGCTCCCGACGGGCTGCGGCGGCCGGCGCCGGCCGCTTCCACCGGCGCGGATCCAGGGACATGCCGGCAAAGGGCGGCGGGGCGTCGCGGGAGCCCGGAGGGCCCCTTAGACGGTTCGTCCAGCCCCGGGGGCCTCCGCGACGGTCCGTCGAGCACCCCGCCCCGGATCCCCGGGGTGCCGTGGCCCGCGCGACGGGGGGCACCGCCTGCGGAGGGTGCGGCGTCCAACCGTGGCAGGGACTTGGGGCGGCGGGATGAATAATATAGAGGTTTGCTTGCGCCATCGCGGTGGCGCTTTCTTCGTTGCGGTGGCGCTTTCTTCATGGCTGGCCCGACCAGACCGAGGTGGCCGAGGAGGGGATCGGGGTGGCAGGCTCCATCGTACGCCGGACGGAGATTCCCGGGCCGCGCTCACGCCAGCTGATGGCGCTGAAGCAGCAGTACGTCGCCAACGCCAAGTCGGTGCTGGCGCCCGTCTTCATCGAGCGGGCCGAGGGCGCCTTGATCACCGACGTCGACGGCAACACCTACATCGACCTGGCGGGCGGCTTCGGCGTGATGAACGTGGGCTACTCCCAGCCGGCGGTGGTAGAGGCCATCTGCCGCCAGGTCCGCCTCTACACCCACACCGACTTCACCGTGGTGCCCTACGAGCCCTACGTGCGGCTGGCGGAGCGCCTGGCGGAGATCGCGCCCATCAGCGGGCCGGTGAAGGCGGCGTTCTTCAACTCCGGGGCGGAGGCGGTGGAGAACGCGGTCAAGATCGCCAAGCACTACACCGGTCGACGGGCGGTGATCGCCTTCGAGGGCGCCTTCCACGGCCGCACGTGGATGGCCCTGACGCTGACCCACAAGGCCAAGCCCTACAAGGTGGGGCTGGGCCCCTTCGTCCCCGAGGTCTACCGGGCACCCTACCCCTATCCGTATCGCGGCCCCGAGGGCATGACGCCCGAGGAGGTCGGGCTGTGGGCTTACCGGCAGCTGGAGCGCCTGCTGGAGGTGACGGTGGCGCCCGAAGACGTGGCGGCCATCGTGATCGAACCGGTCCAGGGCGAGGGCGGCTTCGTGGTGCCGCCGGCCAACTTCCTGCCCAGGGTGCGGGAGCTGTGCACGCGGCACGGCATCGTGCTGATCTTGGACGAGGTGCAGACGGGCTTCGGCCGGACCGCGCGGATGTTCGCCTGCGAGCACTTCGGCGTGGAACCCGACCTGATGACGGTGGCCAAGTCCATCGCCGCCGGCATGGTCCTCTCCGGCGTCATCGGGCGTGCGGAGATCATGGATGCCGCCCGCGACACCGCCATCGGCGGCACCTACGTGGGCAACCCCGTGGCCTGCGCCGCGGCCCTGGCGGTGCTGGACGTGTTCCGCGAGCAGAACCTGCTGGCGCGGGCCGACGAGGTGGGGCGCCGCTTCCGCCGGCGGTTCGAGGCGATGCAGCGCCGGTTCGTCCAGGTCGGCGAGGTGCGCGGCCTCGGCGCCATGGTGGCCATGGAGCTGGTCAAGGACCGCGCCACCAAGGAGCCGGCCACCGAGGAGGTCGGCCAGGTGATCCAGGAGGCGCTCCAACGCGGTGTGATCACCGCCCGCGCGGGCCTGTACGGCAACGTGATCCGGGTGCTCGCCCCGCTGGTGATCACCCCCGAGCAGATCGACGAAGCGTGCGACGTGCTGGAAGAGGCTCTGGCGGCCGTGTTCCGCTGACGCGCATCCCCGGCCGGTGATGCGCGGGTGGCCGGGGGACGCGGCGGGGGCAGACGGAGGGGCAGACCATGGTGGTGCTGGACAAGACGGAGAGGGAGATCATCAAGCTCCTGCAGAAGGACGGGCGCATGTCCTTCGTGGACATGGCGGAGCAGATCGGGGTCACGGAGGGGACCATCCGGCGCAAGTTCTACCGGCTGCTGGAAGAGGGCGTGATCAAGATCGCCGCGGTCACGGACCCCTTCGAGGTGGGGTTCAACGCGCCCGCCATCATCGGCCTGAACGTGGACCAGAGCCGCATCCGCGAGATCGTGGAGCAGCTGACCCGCCTGCCCCGGGTCCACTACGTGGCCATGACCACGGGGATCTACGACATCATCGTCTACGCCTTCTTCTCGGACAACAAGGAGATGGCGTCCTTCCTGCTGGAGGACCTGTCCAAGATCGACGGCATCACCAACACCCAGACCTCCCTGGTGCTGGACATCTACAAGCAAGACTTCGCCATCGGGCTGCCCCAGCGCCAGGAGGAGGGCCGTCGTCGCCGGCGCCGCAGCGCCGCGCCCCGCTGAGCCCGGAGGCGGGCGCCGGAGGGGGATGCGTCCGGTGCGGACCGCCGCCGCGGCGCCGGGCGCTGGCCACCGGGACGGGCGGCGGGGTGCTGCACGGGCGGCGGCCCACGGGGGCGAGGAGGCGCGGTTCCGTCAGCCCGGGCCGCGGCAGGGGGCCGTACGGCCCGGGGGGCGAGGTGCGGAGGTGACGAGGGACATGGGAAGCACCAAGGCCACGAACAGCGGGCTGCCGTCCCCGGTCGCCGGGTCCTCGGCGGACGAACCGGCGCGGGCGAGCCGGGCCGCCGCGGCACCCGCCGGGGCACCCGCGGCGGCTGCGGCGGCTGCGAGCGAGGCGGGCCAAGGGGGGGCGACCGGTGGCGGGGAGGCCGTGCTGGTTTACGTCACCGCCGCCAACGCCGGGGAGGCCCGGCGCATCGGCCGCCAGGCGGTGGAGCAGCGGCTGGCCGCCTGCGCCAACGTGTACCCGCACATCGACTCCTTCTACTGGTGGCAGGGCGAGCTGGTGGAGGACCACGAGGCGGTGGTGATCCTGAAGACCCGGCGGGCCCGGGTGCCGGAGCTCATCGCCGCGGTGCGCAGCTGGCACAGCTACTCGGTGCCGGCGATCCTGGTCCTCGAGGTGCGCGACGGCAACCCGGACTACCTGCGCTGGCTCGCGGAGGAGACGGCCGGCGAAAGGCCCGGGGCAAGCGGCTGAGGGTGCCGGCACCGGGGGCCCCTTCGCCATGGCTGGCCTCCGCGGGGCGTCGGCATGCCACCTGGTGCCTGGCCCGCAGCGGCGGAGGGCGGCATACCGGCTGTCGTGGCGGGATCCCGGTGCGCCAGCCGTCCCGACGCAGGGTGGCGTGCGGGCTATCGTGGCGGGACCCCGGTGCGCCAGCCGTCCCGACGCAGGGCGGCGTGCGGGCCACCGCCGCGGCTCCCCGGTGCGCGGGCCGGTCGCGGGGCCGGGCGCGCGGCCCATCCTGGGCGGGTCCCCGGTGGGCGGGCCCGTCAGCGGCGGCCCACCAGGGCGTCGCGGCCACCCCGCAGCACCCGGCCCGCCAGGACGCCGTCGACCCGCCGCCCGTCCTCGACGGCCACCTGTCCGTTGACGACGACCCAGCGGATGCCCTCGGGCGGGAGCGCCGGATCCGACCACGTCGCCCGGTCCGCCACGGTCGCGGGGTCGAAGACCACCAGGTCGGCGTACATCCCCGCCCGCACCAGCCCGCGGTCGCGCAGCCCGAAGAACGCCGCCGGCTGACCGGTCATCTTGTGGATGGCCTCCTCCAGGGTCAGCACCCCCTGCTCCCGCACGTAGCGGGCCAGCACGCGGGGATAGGCGCCGAAGACGCGGGGGTGCAGCAGCGCGTCGCCCGTCGCCGTCGTCAGGGGGCGCGCCCCCCCGTCGCTGGCGATGATGGTGAAGGGCTGGCGCAGGAGCTGCCGCAGGTTGTCCTCGCTGACCACCAGGGCCGTGACCCGGGTCGCGGGATCCTGCCGGAGCAGCCACCGGGCGGCCGCCCTCCCCTCCATGCCCCGGGCCCGCGCCACCTGCGCCAACGAGAGGCCCTCGACGCCGCGCACCCGGGTGCGGCGGATCAGCAGGCCCGAGGGCGGGTAGCGGTCCCAGGCCGTCGCCAGGGGCAGGGCGCTGGCGTAGTCGGGCGACGGGTAGGGGTAGACGTCGGCCACCACCTGGATTCCCTGGTCCCGGGCGCGCCGAATCCGGGCGATCAGCCGCCCCTGGAGCGCCCAGTTGGACCGGCCCACCACCTTGAAGTGGGAGACGTTCACCGCCACCCCCGCCTCCCGTCCCACGGCCAGGGCCTCGTCCAGGGCGGCGGCGACGGCGTCCCCCTCGCTGCGCAGGTGGGTGGAGTAGATCCCCCCGAAGGGGGCGATGACCCGGGCCAGGGCGACCAGCTCCTCGGTGCGGGCGTAGCGGCCGGGGACGTACTCCAGACCCGTGGAGAGGCCGAGGGCCCCGTCTTGCATGGCCCGCTCGAGGATGCGGGCCATCGCCCGCAGCTCGGCGGCCGTCGGCGCGCGGGCGGCGGTGCCCATCACCGCCGCCCGGATGCTGCCGTGACCGGCGAAGAGGGCGTGGTTGGTGCCGAGCCGGCGTCGTTCGAGGCGGTCCAGGAAGGGACCGAGGGGCGTGGGGGCGCGCCCGTCGACGCCGCCGACGACGGTGGTCATGCCCTGGAGCAGGTCCGCGTCGCCGCCGGGCGCGACGTCCAGGTACTCGTAGGTGTGGGAGTGGGCGTTGATGAAGCCGGGCGCGACCACCAGGCCCGTGGCGTCCAGGACGCGGCGCGCCCGGCCGGCCGGCAGGCGGCCCACGGCGACGATGCGGTCGCCCCGCACCGCCACGTCGGCCCGGTAGGCCGGCCGGCCCGTCCCGTCGACCACCACCCCGCCCCGGATGAGGAGGTCGAAGGCGGGGGCGGCGCGGCCGGGGGCCGGTTCGTCCGGCGGGAAGGCGCCGGCCGAGAGAGAGGCCGGCGGCTGGCGGTGGGCCTCCGTCGCAGGGTGCGGGCCCCCGGCGGCGGGCCGGCGGGCGACCGCGTCGCCGGCGTCCTCCGTCCCGGACGAACCGGTCTGCCCCTCGGCCGGAGAGGGCCTCGGCCCCTCGGCCGTCCGGGCGGCGGCCGGCGTCCGGTGCGACGCGGCCCACGTCCAGTAGGCCGTTCCTCCCAGGAGGACGCCCAAGAGGAGGATCAGCGTCAGCCTGGTGAGGCGACGCGCCGGGAGGTGGCGCGATCCCGTCGGGGCCGGGCGTCGGGTGGGGGGTGACGGCGGGACCACGCGGATCCTCCCTTCCACCGCCGGTCGGGCATCGAAGCCGTCCGCCGTGGGGTTTCGGGGCGGGGGCCGCGGGTCCCTGCCGGACCGCCCGCCATGGTTCCGCGCCGGGCGACGGGCCGGGACCGGCCCGCGCACCGGGCCGGTCCCGGCCGGTGCGCCGGGCTTGCCCCCTTGTCGGCCGGCCAGGGGGCTCCTATAATAGGGGCGAAAAGTCAAAGATGGTCAAAAGGCCCGGGCGCTCGCCGGCGGCCGCGACCCGGGCCGGGAGGATGGCCATGGCGTCGCTGTCTTCCCTGATCGAACGGTATCTCAAGCGGGAGCTGGAACGGGCGGGCGGGGTGCTGGAGCTGCAGCGCAGCGAGCTGGCAGCGCGCTTCGCCTGCGCCCCGTCCCAGATCAACTACGTGCTGGAGACGCGCTTCACCCCGGCGGCCGGCTACGTCATCGAGAGCCGCCGGGGTGGCCGGGGGTTCATCCGCATCGTGCGCCTGCCCCTGCGCCAGCGGGGCCAGCTGCTGGCCCTGCTGGACCGCTGGGTGGGCGACGCCATCGACCAGGACGGCGCGGAGGCCCTGATCGCGCGGCTGGAGGAGGAGGGCATCGCCGGCCGCCGCGAAGCCGCGTTGATGCGGGCGGCCGTGGACCGGAACACCCTGGCCGTCGACCTGC
This sequence comes from Thermaerobacter composti, assembly GCF_033582035.1. Lineage (NCBI taxonomy): Bacteria > Bacillati > Bacillota > Clostridia > Eubacteriales > Clostridiales Family XVII. Incertae Sedis > Thermaerobacter > Thermaerobacter composti. The sequence goes on along the minus strand of NZ_CP132508.1, from coordinate 2,950,474 downwards.
CCTGGCGGGACGTGGTCCGGGCCCGGCTGCTGAAGGCCATGGTGCTGGAGCTGCTCAAGGGCGGGGAGCCTAAGCGGGAGGACGGAGGCGGTGGCGATGCTCTGCGAGGAGTGCGGCCAGCGCACGGCCACGGTGCACCTGACCCAGATCGTTAACGGGAAGAAGACCGAGCGGCACCTGTGCGCCCAGTGCGCGCAGCGGCACGAGCACGAGTTCTTCTTCGAGCCGCAGTTCTCCATCCACAACCTCCTGGCGGGGCTTTTGGAGGGGTGGCAGCCGCCCGCGGGGACGGTGCAGGACCTGCGCTGTTCCCGGTGTGGGCTGCGGTACCGGGAGTTCGCCCGGACGGGCCTCTTGGGCTGCAGCCACTGCTACCGCGAGTTCCGGCAGCAGCTGGAGCCCGTGCTGCGCCGGATCCAGGGGCAGGTTCGCCACACCGGGAAGGTGCCCTCCCGCGCCGGCGCCCACGCCCAGCTGGGACGGCAGCTGGACCAGCTGCGGGCGCGGCTGCGGGAGGCGGTGGCCCGGGAGCACTACGAGGAGGCGGCGCGGCTGCGCGACCAGATCCGCGCCCTGGAACAGCGCCTGCGGAGCGGGGAGGGCGGGGCGGCTGCGGGCGGCCCGTCCGGCACCGCTCCCGGACGCTAGGGAGGGACCGGCCATGGCGGTGAACCCTGGCGCCCAGCGGGTACGGTGGATGGAGGGCGGCGGGCCCGCCGCGGATCTGGTCCTCTCCAGCCGGGTCCGCCTGGCCCGCAACCTGGAGGACTATCCCTTCCCCACCCTGCTCAGCCCCGAGCAGGGGCGGGAGATCGTCGAGCAGATGGAGCGGGTGACCGAGCACCTGTCGGCGGCGGGACTGGGGCGGTTCACCCTGCTGCGCATGGCGGACCTGACGCCCCTGGACCGGCGCGTGCTGGTGGAGCAGCACCTGATCAGCCCGCAGCACGCCCGCAACGCCGCCACGGGCGCGGTGATCCTCAACGAGGACCGCTCGATCAGCATCATGGTCAACGAGGAGGATCACCTGCGCATCCAGTGCCTGCTGGGGGGGCTGCAGCTCCACGAGGCGTGGGCCATCGCCACGCGGGTCGACGACGTCATCGAGGCCCACGTGCGCTACGCCTTCGACGAGGAGCGCGGCTACCTGACCACCTGCCCGACCAACCTGGGCACCGGGATCCGGGCGTCGGTCATGGTCCACCTGCCCGGGCTGGTGCTGGCCCAGCAGGCGGGGCGGCTGCTGAGCCAGCTGGGCAAGGTCGGCATGGTGGTGCGGGGGCTCTACGGCGAGGGCACCGAGGCCCTGGGCAACGTCTTCCAGGTGTCCAACCAGATCACCCTCGGGCCCTCGGAGGAGGAGCTGATCGAGAACCTGATGGGCTTCACCCGCCAGCTTTTGGACCAGGAGCGCAGCGCCCGGGAGCGGCTCTACCGCGAGGACGAGGACGGGCTCAAGGACCGGGTCATGCGGGCCTATGGCCTTTTGACCAACGCCTGGACCATCTCGTCCGAGGAGGCGATCCGGCTGCTCTCGGACCTGCGCCTGGGCATCGACCTCAACGTCCTCTCCCACGTGCGGCCGGAGGTGTTCAACGAGCTGATCGTCCTGACCCGGCCGGCCTGTCTGCAGAAGCTGGCGGGGCAGGAGCTCAACGCGCGGGAGCGGGACCTGCTCCGCGCCCGGCTGATCCGGGAGCGGATCGCCGCGTCGCTACGGAAGACTAGCCAGTGACCGGAGGAGGGGGGGCCGCCTGATGTTCGGCCGGTATTCGGAGCGGGCCCAGCGGGTGATCCTGCTGGCCCAGGAAGAGGCGCGCCGCTTGAACTACAACTACGTGGGCACCGAGCACCTGCTGCTCGGCCTGATCCGGGAGGGCACGGGCATCGCCGCCAAGGCGCTGCAGAGCCTGGGGATCAACCTGGAGCAGGTCCGGGCGGAGGTCGAGAAGATCATCGGGCGCGGCAACGGGCCCATCCAGGGGGAGATCGGCTACACGCCGCGGGCCAAGAAGGTGGTCATGGAGCTCGCCCCCGAGGAGGCCCGCCTGCTGGGCCACAACTACGTGGGCACCGAGCACATCCTGCTGGGCCTGATCCGCGAGGGCGAGGGCGTGGCCGCCAAGGTGCTGGAGAACATGGGCGCCGACCTGGACCGCGTGCGCCAGACGGTGATCAAGCTCCTGGGCGGCAGCGCGGCGCCGGCGCCCGCGGCGCGCCAGCGTCGGCAGAAGAGCACCACCCCGGTGCTGGACAACTTCGGTCGTGACCTGACCCAGATGGCCGAGGAGGGCAAGCTGGATCCCGTCATCGGTCGCGACAAGGAGATCGAGCGGGTGATCCAGATCCTCTCCCGGCGCACCAAGAACAACCCGGTGCTGATCGGCGAGCCGGGCGTCGGCAAGACGGCCATCGTCGAGGGCCTGGCCCAGCGCATCGCCGAGGGCAAGGTGCCGGAGATCCTCAAGGACCGGCGGGTGGTGGCCCTGGACCTGGGAGCGCTGGTGGCCGGCTCCAAGTACCGCGGCGAGTTCGAGGAGCGCCTCAAGAAGGTCATGGATGAGATCCGCCGCGCCGGGAACATCATCCTGTTCATCGACGAGATGCACACCATCATCGGCGCAGGCGCCGCGGAGGGCGCCATCGACGCGGCCAGCATCCTCAAGCCGGCCCTGGCCCGGGGCGAGCTGCAGACCATCGGCGCCACCACCCTGGACGAGTACCGCAAGCACGTGGAGAAGGACGCCGCCCTGGAGCGCCGCTTCCAGCCCATCATGGTGGAGGAGCCCAGCGTGGAGGACGCCATCCAGATCCTCCGCGGCCTGCGCGACCGCTACGAGGCGCACCACCGGGTGGAGATCACCGACGACGCCATCGTGGCGGCGGTCAAGCTGGCGGACCGCTACATCTCCGACCGGTTCCTCCCCGACAAGGCCATCGACCTGATCGACGAGGCGGCCTCGCGGGCGCGGCTGCAGGCCTTCGTGGCGCCGCCCGAGCTCAAGGAGATCGAGCAGCGCCTGGAGGAGATCCGCAAGGAGAAGGAGGCGGCGGTCCAGTCCCAGGAGTTCGAGAAGGCCGCCAACCTGCGCGACCAGGAGCAGAAGCTGGTGGAGGAGCTGGAGCGCAAGAAGGCCGAGTGGCAGCAGCAGCAGCTCAACGAGAAGATCGTGGTGACCGCCGACGACATCGCCCAGATCGTCTCCAACTGGACGGGCATCCCCGTCCGGCGCCTGGAGCAGGCCGAGAGCGAGCGGCTGCTCAAGCTGGAGGAGATCCTCCACGAGCGCATCGTCGGCCAGGACGAGGCGGTCAAGGCGGTGGCGCGGGCCATCCGGCGCGCCCGGGCCGGCCTCAAGGACCCGCGGCGGCCCATCGGCTCGTTCATCTTCCTCGGGCCGACGGGCGTCGGCAAGACCGAGCTGGCCAAGGCCCTGGCCGAGGCGCTGTTCGGCGACGAGGACGCCATGATCGTCCTCGACATGTCGGAGTACATGGAGCGGCACACGGTCTCGCGGCTGGTGGGCTCGCCGCCGGGTTACGTGGGGTATGAGGAGGGCGGCCAGCTGACCGAGCAGGTGCGGCGCCGGCCCTACTCGGTGGTGGTGTTCGACGAGATCGAGAAGGCCCACCCCGAGGTCTTCAACGTGCTCCTGCAGATCCTCGAGGAGGGCCGCCTGACCGAGGCGAAGGGCCGGACGGTGGACTTCCGCAACACGGTGATCATCATGACCTCCAACGTCGGCGCCGACCTGATCCGGCGGCAGAGCCGCGTGGGCTTCCAGGCCGCCGACCAGGAGACGCCGGACTACGAGGACATGAAGCGGAAGATCATGGACGAGGTCAAGCGCACCTTCCGGCCCGAGTTCCTGAACCGCATCGACGAGCTGATCGTCTTCCACGCGCTGACCGAGGAGCACCTGATGAAGATCGTCGACCTGATGCTCAAGCGCGTGGCCGAGCGGCTCAAGGAGCACGGGCTGGGGCTCGAGGTCACCGAGGCGGCCAAGCGCAAGCTGGTCAAGGAAGGCTCGGACGTGGTCTACGGCGCGCGGCCGCTGCGGCGCACCATCACGCGGCTGATCGAGGACCCGCTCTCCGAGGAGATGCTGGCCGGCCGCTTCAAGGAGGGCGACACCGTGGTGGTCGACGTGGACGCCGAGGGCCGCATCGTGTTCCGCCACGGGGAGCGGGTGGCCGCGGGCGCCCCGTCCGGGTCGGGTACGAAGGGCGAGCCGTCGGCTGCGGACGAACCGGCGGCCCGGTAAGCGGGCCGCCGGCCCGCTTACCGGGCCCCCTGGCCGCCGGGCGGGGCGCCGCGCCGCCGGGCCATGGCCCGGTACCGGGCCATGGCCCGGCGGCCGTCGCGGGGGCGGTCCCGCCGGGCCGCGCCCCGCGGCATGGCCGCCCCGACCGCTGCGGCGGGCGGCGCGACCTCTACGGTGGTCGGCCCGTCCGGCGCGATGTCCGGCCTGCCCGGTGCGCTGGCCGCCCCGGCCGGCACGGCCGCCGGCCCGCCCGGCGCGATGGCTGACCGGCCCGCCCGGCGCGCTGGCTGACCGGCCCGCCGCTGGCCCCAGCAAGGGGCGGGGGGCCGGCCGCGGCGGGTCCCCGGGGAAGGAGGCAGGCCCTTGCCCCCTCGCACCGTCTTCGCGTGCCAGGCGTGCGGCCACCTGAGCCCCAAGTGGATGGGCCGCTGCCCCGAGTGCGGGGCGTGGAACACCTTCGTCGAGGAACGCGCCGCGGCGCCCGCCGCCCCCGGCGGGCGCCGCGGCCGGGGCGGGCTCGCGGGCGCCCTGGCCGGCGCCCGCGAGCCCGCCGAGCCCATCGCCCTCCGGGACGTGGGCGCCGGCGAACCGCCGCGGCTGGGGACGGGCATGGCCGAGCTCGATCGGGTGCTGGGGGGCGGGTTCGTCCCGGGATCGGTGGTCCTGGTGGGCGGCGACCCTGGGGTGGGCAAGTCGACCCTGCTCCTCCAGGTCTCCCAGAACCTGGCGTCCCAGGGGCTTCCCGTCCTCTACGTCACCGGCGAGGAGTCGGCCGCCCAGGTGCGGCTGCGCGCCCAGCGGCTGGGGGCGCTGGCGCCGTCCCTCCTGGTGCTGCCCACCACCGACGCCCTGGCGGCGGCGGAGGCCATCGGCCGGTACCAGCCGGCGCTGGCGGTCATCGACTCGATCCAGACCCTGGCCCACCCCGAGGTGGGGTCGGCCCCGGGCAGCGTCAGCCAGGTGCGGGAGAGCGCGGCCCTCCTGCTGGCGGTGGCCAAGCGGCTGCCGGTGGTCCTGGTCCTGGTCGGGCACGTGACCCGGGCGGGGACCATCGCCGGGCCGCGGGTGGTCGAGCACATGGTGGACGCCGTCCTCTACTTCGAGTCGCCGGCCCACCATGCCTACCGCCTGCTGCGGGCGATCAAGAACCGCTTCGGCGCCACCCACGAGATCGCCCTCTTCGAGATGCAGGACCGCGGCCTGGCGGAGGTGGCCAATCCCTCGGCGCGGCTCCTCTCGGAGCGTCCGCGGGGGGCGGCGGGCTCGGCGGTGGTGGCGGCGGTGGAGGGCACGCGCCCCCTGCTGGTGGAGATCCAGGCGCTGGTGGCGCCGGCGCCCTACGGGCAGCCGCGCCGGGTGGCCACCGGGCTGGACCTGGGGCGGGCGGCCCTGGTGATGGCCGTGCTGGACAAGCGCGCGGGCCTGCACCTGGGCGGCTGCGACGTGTACCTCAAGGTGGCCGGCGGGGTGCGGGTGGACGAACCGGCCCTCGACCTGGGGCTGGCCGTGGCCCTGGCCTCCAGCCATCGCGATCGACCGGCGGACTCCGAGGCGGTGATCTTCGGCGAGCTCGGCCTGGCGGGCGAGGTCCGCTCGGTCCAGCGGGTCGACGAGCGGGTCCGGGAGGCGCAGCGCCTGGGGTTCCAGCGGGTGATCCTGCCGCGGGGCAACGTGACCCCGGCGCTGGCGGCCGCGGCGGGCGGCCTCGAGCTGGTGCCCGTCGGGCGCGTCGAGGAGGCGATCGCGGCCGCCGTGGGCTGACCGCCGAGGAGACGGCCCGCGCCCCGCCCCCGTGCGGTCCCGGCGCCGGCCGCCAGATCATCGCCCCCGCCGCGCCCCAGGAGCCAGGGCGGGTCGGCGCGCCGGCCCGGCGGCGGGCCACCCGTGGGGCGCGCCAGCCCTGCGGCACGCCAGTCCTGGGGCGCGCGGCGGGACGGCCGTCGAAGGAGGCTGCCATGACCGCCGAGGAACGCCCGGACGCCCTGCTGGCGGCCCTGCGGCGCCTGGCCCCGGGGACCCGCCTGCGGGAGGGGCTGGACCAGATCCTGCGCGCCCGTACCGGCGCCCTGATCGTCGTCGGGGACGGACCCGAGGTGATGGAGCTCTGCTCGGGCGGGTTCGAGCTGGACGTGGAGCTCACGCCGGCCCATCTCTACGAGCTGGCCAAGATGGACGGCGCCATCATCCTCTCCAGCGACGCCCGCCGCATCGTCCGCGCCAACGTGCACCTGATCCCCGACCCGCGGGTCCTCTCCTTCGAGACGGGCATCCGCCACCGCACCGCCGAGCGGATGGCCCGGCAGACCGGCGCCCTGGTCATCGCCATCTCGCAGCGCCGCAACGTGATCACCGTCTACCGCGGGGAGCTGCGCTACGTGCTGCGCGACCCCGCGCTCATGCTGGCCAAGGCCAACCAGGCCCTGGGCACGCTGGAGCGCTACCGGGCCGTGTTCCTCCAGGCCCTGGGCCACCTGACGGTCCTGGAGTTCGAGGACCTGGTGACGGCGGGGGATGTCGCTTCCGTCCTGGGGAGGGCCGAGCAGGTGCGGCGCATCGGCCGGGAGATCGAGGGCGACGCGGTGGAGCTGGGCACCGAGGGCCGCCTGGTGCGCCTGCAGCTGGACGAGCTGCGCAGCGGCGTGGACGAGGAGTACCGGCTGGTGATCCGGGACTACGTGGCCGACCCCGACGGCGAGGGCGAGGCGATGCTCGCCCTGCGGCGGCTGTCGCCCGAGGAGCTCACCGACCGCCGCGCGGTGGTCCGCTGCCTGGGCTATGCCGCCCCGCCGGACGACGAGACGCCGCTGACGCCGCGGGGCTACCGCATCCTCCACAAGGTGCCGCGGTTGCCGGCGGCGGTGATCGAGAACCTGGTGCGCCGCTTCGGCAACCTGCCGCGCATCCTGGCGGCCACCGTCGACCAGCTGGACGCGGTGGAGGGCATCGGCAGCGTCCGCGCCCGCACCATCAAGGACGGCCTGCGCCGTCTGCAAGACCAGGCCTTCCTGGAGCGACGCCCTTGACCCGCACGGGGCGCCCGGGCCCCTGCGTCCGGGGGCCCCGCCGTGTCGGGTCCCGGCCCGGGCGGGACGCGGGCGACCGGGGGATCCTTCCGCCCTGCGGTGGTCCGCCCCCGGCCGGGGGCGGACCACCGCAGCCGCCAGGGACGCCGAATCCTCGCGGGCGCTCCGTCTGCGCCCCCACGCTCCCGGGCGCTCCGTCCGCGCCCCACGTCCGCCCGCCACGTTGACGTCCGTCCTGCACGCTCCACGTCGGTCGACAGCCCGTCCGCACCCCCGGGAACGCACGCCGGCGAGCGGGAACCCCGTGGACCCCTCGATGCCATGGCCTACGGCGCCCGGATCAGGGCGGGAACGCACGCCAGCGAGCGGGAACCCCGTGGACTCCCTGCACCCTTGCCCCGGTGCGGCACTAGGCTAATGCGGGTGGGTGCGGGCCGGTTGCCCAGCCTGCTGCGCAACCGTCCCGGCCTCGCCCGGGCTGCCCTCACCCGGCCCTTCCGGCCCCGGTCGCCGGCCGCCGTCGCCCCCGGCCCCGTCCCTCCCCATGGACGGGGATCGAACGGGGCGGCCGGGAGCACCGGCGCCCCGATCCGGGCCCGGGACCTTGGGAGGTGGCGACGATGGACGACGCGCGGACGGAACGCCCCCTGGCGCTCTCCGAGCAGGAGATCGCGACCTTGGCTCGGTCGCTGGAGGAGGCCGCGCCCCAGGCGATCCTGGCCTGGGCCCTGGACCGCTTCGCCGGCCGCGTAGCCCTGGCGTGCAGCTTCCAGGCGGAAGATGTGGCCCTGATCGACATGGCGGCCGCCGCGGGCAGGCTGACGGCGGTGACGGTGTTCTACCTGGACACCGGCCTCCACTTCCCCGAGACCTACGCCACCTGCCGGCGCGTGGCCGAGTACTACGGCATCGAGCCGGTGGCGGTCAAGCCGGCGCTGACGGTGGACGAACAGGCCGCCCGCTACGGGCCGGACCTCTGGGCCCGTGACCCCGACCTGTGCTGCCGGCTGCGCAAGGTGGAACCCCTCCGCCGCTTCCTGCGCGGCTTCGACGCCTGGATCACCGGCATCCGCCGCGAGCAGACGCCGCAGCGGGCCCGCACGGCGGTGATCGAGGCCGACCGCCGGTTCGGCCTCGTGAAGGTCAACCCCCTGGCTCGCTGGACGCGCAACCAGCTCTGGGACTACGTCCTGCGGCGCGGGGTCCCCTACAACCCCCTCCACGACCGCGGCTATCCCAGCATCGGGTGTGCCCCCTGCACCCGTCCCGTGGGGCCGGACGAGGACCCGCGGGCCGGGCGCTGGGCGGGCTTCACCAAGACAGAGTGCGGCCTCCACGCGTGAAGAAGGCGGCGGGCCTCCGCGAAGGAAGAGGGCGACAAGCGTCCACGCGGTGAGGCGACGGCGGGCATCGGCAGGGGGGTGACGGAGCCCGGCTTCCACGCCTGGGCTCGGCCGACACGCCCTCTGGCCCTCTGGACGGAGCGGGGGTTCGGTCCCGCGAGCGGTGGCGGGGGCCTCCCCTTGGCGCCTTGGAGCCATGGCGGAGGGCCCGATCCCTCGCCGGCACGTCCCTCGCCGGCATGGCAGAGGGCGCGGGCCCTCCGCCATGCCGGCCGGGGGGCGAACCCGCGGGGCGGCACCCGGCCGGTGCCGCCCCGCGGGTGTATTCCCCGTGGGCACGGCGTGCGCCGACCCTCCCGCCATGGCCCCCGCCACCGCCCCCGTGCCGCCGCGACCGCGCGGGCGCGCATCCGCGGGCGCCCCGCCCCACGGCTCGCCTCTCGCCGCCGGGCCACGCAGGCGTGCGTCCGCGGGGCCCCGCCCCACGGCTCGCCGATCGCCGCCGGGCCACGGGGGCGTGCCCGCTGCGCAGGGGCATGCCTGCGCCGGAGACGTCCCACCCCCGGCGCGCCTCTCGCCGCCGTCTCCACCCGGCCATGCGTCCGCGGGCGCCCTGCGCCGCGGCGCGCGTCTCGGCGCCGCCCACACCGGGCGCGTCGCGGCCGGCGCCCACGCCACGGCCTGCCTGCCGCCGGCGTGCCCACCGAGGCACCCCCGGCCGGCCACGGTCACGAGATGTGGTACATCCCCAGCGTGGACAGCTTCCGGTTCTCCTTGATGATCAGATCGAAGGTGTTGATGTCGAACAGGTTGCACAGGGCGACCAAATAAAAAAGCTGCTTGCCCAGCTCCTCTTCCAGCGCTTCGCGGCAGCTCTCGCAGAGCTCGCCGTCGATGTGGTCGTCCATGAGGGTCTTGAGGTCGCGCAGGGTGCTGTGGGCGGGGATCTGTGGACGCCGGGCGTGGATGCTGATGCAGCCGCAACCGGTGACGGCCTTGGCCACGGCACGGTGTACGCGGGCGTTGGCCTCCTGGAACTTGGAGAGGACGTCCAACACGCTGCGGTGCCGGATCAAGCAGTCCGCCACGGCGTGTTGGAACTCATCCACCAACAGGTCCTTCAACCGCGTCACCCCTCTTGCACGGGCATCCCCACGGCCTGCGGCTATTATAGGCGGGCCGCGGAGAGCCCGTCAACGCGATCCCGGAAGGGTCTGGCAGCCGGGCGGCGGGCTGCGCCGGTCCGTTGACGGTCCAAGGAGCCGGTGATAGATTTGAAAATTTGCTCATAGGATGGCTGCTGGTGTACACTCGAGGCAGCGGCGCCGCCGCCAGGGGCGGACCGCGGTGGGAGGTGAGCCGTTGTTCGAGGTCGGGGACCGCGTCGTCTACCCGTTGCACGGCGCAGGGGTGATCGAAGCCATCGAGGAGCGGGAGGTCCTGGGTGAGCGACACCGTTACTACATCCTTCGCTTGCCCGTGGGGGACATGCGGGTCATGATCCCCATCGCCGCCGCCCGCCAGTGCGGACTCCGCCCCGTGATCCCGGCGGAGCGCGTCCCTGCGGTCCTCGACCGCCTCGGCGATCCCGTCCCGCCCATGGACCCCAACTGGAACCACCGCTACCGGGAGCACGCCGACAAGCTGCGGACGGGGGACGTCCTCGAGGTGGCCGCCGTGGTCCGCAACCTCAGCGCGCGCCTGCGCGAGCGCGGGTTGTCGGGCGGGGAGCGCCGATTGCTGGATCAGGCGCGCCAGATCCTGGTCAGCGAGCTGGCCCTGGCCAGCGGCGTCGACCGCGAGGCGATGGACGCGCTGGTCGAGCGGCGGTTGCAGGGGGAGCCATCGGCGACGCCCCCGGCCGATCGGGCCGGCGGGGCCGACGCCCGGGCCGGTTCGTCCGACGGGGGCGACGCGGTCCGACCCTGAGAGGCGGCGGGTGACCGGTTCATACCGGTTTATAATCGGGTCGGGGTGGCCGGCGCCGTCCACCGCGGGTGGCGCCGCCCGTGGGCGCCACCGGAAGGTGGGGCACCACCCGCCGAAAGGGCGGGGCGGTCGGCGAACCCCCTGTGGAGGGGGCGATGCGGGTCCGCCCACAGGTAGGGCGATCGCACCCCCAGGCGATGGCGCCGCGGACCGCGCGGGGCGGCTGCCGGCGGCGGCACGCCCTGGATCCGGGACGGGTGGGGCGACGGGACCGGGTGCGGAGAGAGGAGGCGGGATGCGTGCGCTTGCGATCCATCCGGCTGGCCTTCGCCGCCCTGGGCGCCCTGGGCGGCTTCGGGCTGGCCTACTACGGGCTGCTGCAGCAGGAGTCGCTGCGCATCCTCGCCGAGCTGCCGCGGCATTGGACGTACGGACTCATGGTTCTTTTTTTGTTGCTCGGCGGCCTCGGCGGGTACGCGGCGGCCCAGCGCCTCTGGCAGCAGGTGGTGCAGTTCACCCAGTGGGTCGAGGCGCGGTTGGTGCGCACGCCCATCCAGGACACCCTGGCGGGCGTCCTGGGGCTCGTGGCGGGCCTGGTGATCGCCAACCTGCTCAGCGGCCCGCTGGGTCTGGTCCCCGTGGTGGGGCCGTTCTTGCCACCGGTCTTCGCGGTGCTGCTGGCGTACCTCGGGGCCGTGGTGGCGGTCAAGCGACGGGACGACCTGGTCCACCTGGTGGCGGCGCTGTCCCGGCCGGGCCGGGAGCGGGAGCGGAACCGCGATCGCGACCGCGCGGCCCCGCCGGGCGCGTACAAGGTGCTGGACACCAGCGCCATCATCGACGGGCGCATCGCCGACGTGGTCGAGACCGGCTTCCTCGAGGGGACGCTGGTGGTGCCGGGGTTCGTCCTGGAGGAGCTGCGGCGCATCGCCGACTCGGCCGACGCCCTCAAGCGCAACCGCGGCCGGCGGGGGCTGGAGATCCTGCGCCGCATGCAGCAGGAGTCGCCGGTGCCGGTGGAGATCTACGAGGGTGACGTGGAAGGCGACGACGTGGACAGCAAGCTCCTGCGCCTGGCCCGGCGGCTGAACGGCAAGGTGGTCACCAACGACTACAACCTCAACCAGATCGCCGGGCTGCAGGGCGTGCCCGTGCTCAACGTCAACGAGCTGGCCAACGCCGTCAAGCCGGTGGTGCTCCCGGGCGAGGCGATGCAGGTCCAGATCATCCGCGAGGGCAAGGAGGCCGGCCAGGGCGTCGGCTTCCTGGACGACGGCACGATGATCGTGGTCGAGGGCGGCAAACGCTACATCGGCCAGCGCATCGACGTGGAGGTCTCCACCGTGCTCCAGACCGCAGCCGGGCGGATGATCTTCGCGCGGCCCAAGGTGATGGGCCGGGCCGCGCCGTGACCGGTCGGGACGAACCGGCCGCGGTCGGCGCCGGGGAGGCCCTGGCCGACGTGGCCGCCGTCGTGCCCGCCGCCGGGCGCTCGGTCCGCGTCGGCGGCGGCGTGAACAAGGTCTTCCGCGAGCTGGGGGGGCGACCCGTCCTGGCCCACGCCCTGGCCGCCCTGGCGGCCGCCGGGGTGCCGCGGGCGGTGGTGGCCCTGCGCGGCGCCGATCGTCCCCTCTGGCAGGAGCGGGTGACGCCGTGGCTGCCCGCCCGCATGGCGGTCGATCTGGTGGAGGGCGGGGAGGAGCGCCAGGACTCGGTGTACGCGGCCCTGGCCCATCTCGCCGCCGGGTCCCGTCCGCCGCGGTGGGTGCTGGTCCATGACGCCGCGCGGCCCCTGGCGAGGCCGGCGCTGGTCGCGCGGGTGCTGGCGGCCGCCCGGCGGTACGGCGCGGCGGTCCCCGCCGTCCCCGTCGGCGACACCATCAAGGCGGTGGCGGCGGCGGACGTGGAGCCGGCGGGCTCCACGTCCGCCGCCGCGGGCGCCGCGGACGAAGGCCGTCGTCCCGGCGCACCCGCAGCCCCCGCCGCGCCCGAGAGCCCACAGCCCGGTGTCCCCACCGGCGGGTCCGGGGCGGAGCCCGACGCCGTCCCGCCGGGCGAGGGGCCCGTGGAGTGGGTGGCCGCCACGCTGCCCCGCCACCGCCTGCGGGCGGTGCAGACCCCCCAGGGGTTCGACTTCCAGCGGCTCTGGGCGGCTCACCAGCAGGCCCGCCGCCACGGCTGGCGAGGCTTCACCGACGACGCCTCCCTGCTGGAGCGCCTCGGGGTGCCGGTGGCGCTGGTCCCCGGCGACCCGGCCAACCTCAAGCTGACCTGGCCCACGGACTTCGCCGTCGCCGAGCACTGGCTGGACGCCGCCGCGTCGGCGTCGCCGGCCGCCGCGGCGGAGGGGGCCGGCGGTCCGCGGGACACCGGACCGGTCCCGTCCTTCCGGATCGGCCTGGGCTACGATGTCCACCGGTTCGCCGCGGGACGCCCGCTGGTGCTGGGCGGTGTGCCCATCCCGGCGGAGCGCGGGCTGGCCGGCCACTCCGACGCCGACGTGGTCCTGCACGCGGCCATGGACGCGCTGCTCGGCGCGGCGGGATTGCCCGACATCGGCCACTGGTTCCCCCCGGGCGATCCGCGCTGGGCCGGGGCCGCCAGCACCGCGCTGGCCGCCGAGGTGGTGGCGCTGCTCCACCGGCACGGCTGGCAGCCGGCGCAGGTGGACGTCACCGTCGTCGCCGAGGAGCCCCGCCTGGCGCCCTTCGTCGAGGCCATGCGTCGCTCCGTGGCCGGCGCCCTGGGCCTGCCGCCCACCCAGGTGGGGATCAAGGCCACCACCAACGAGGGACTGGGCTTCCCCGGCCGCCGCGAGGGCATCGCCGCGCTGGCGGTGGCGCTCATCACGCCGCGCCCCTGACCGATGCCCGCGGCCCTGACGGAGGCCCGCGGCGGCCCGGTCCGCGGCCCCTCGCCCGCCCCGGGTGAGGGGCGCCGCCTGCCCCGGAGCGGCGTGCTCGCGGCGCGGCGGCCCCTGCGCCGGACCGGGCATGACGTCGCCGCCCTTCCCCCGGACGAGCCCCGGCCATCCCCGTGGCCCCAGCGGCTCTGCTTCACTCCCCCGTGGCCGGCCCCGGCCGCCCCACCCCGCGGGTCCCGCATAGAGGCGACCCTCCCTGTCCAAACTGTCCGATGCTGGCGTTTCGTGCCAGCATCGGCAGGCCGCGCCATGGCGGAACCCCTCGGCCCGTGGCGCCCCGGTCCGGCGCCCGGGAGCGACGCGGGCCCGCCCCGCACGGCTCCCCCATCGCCATGGCCCGGCCGCGACGACGGGAGGGTGAAACCCATGGGTGCGGCAAGGGCTCTCGGGCGGACCGCGGGGAGGGTCCTGCTGCTGCTCGCCCTGGGAGCCGCTGCCGGAGGTGCCTGGCCGGCGACCGGCGGGCCCAGCGGATCGTCCGGCCCGGGGTCGCTGGGAGCCGGTGGCGCCGTGAGCGCATGGATCGATCCGTGGGCCGAGGCATGGGCCGGATCGGTGCAGCGGCTGGACGACTTCGCGGTCTTCCTGGTGGCGGACGCCGGGCAGCGGTGGCGGGAGGCCGCCGGCGACCTGGCCCGCTGGGGCCAGCAGGCCCTTCCGCGCCTCGAGGGGGCCGTGGTCACGGCCCGGCGCGCCGTGGCGGCCTCCTCGGACGTCGCCGCACCGATCTGGCGCCAGCTGCAGGAGCGGCTGGCGGGCTGGTGGCCGCCGCGGCCGCCGGCCCCTGGGCCGGGGGGCGCGGCACCTGGGCCCGCCGAGCGGGAGGGATCGGATCTCATGCCGCCGGGGAGCGGCGCCCCGTCGGCGGCCAGGGTCGCGGCTGGGGAGGTCCGGAGCGTAGCGCCGCCGGAGTCCCTGGCGGCCCCGCCCGGAACGGCCGGCGGGGCGGTGGTCGCCTCCGACCCCGTCCACCTCATCCCGGATCCGGCGCAACGGGCCGCGGAGCTGGCGTCCCAGCAGGGTGCGGCTTCCCCCGCGGCGGAAGCGGACCCGGCGGATCCGCGCACGCCCGCGACCGCCGGGACGGTCCCAGCCGGCAACCCCCCAGGGGAAACCCGCCCGGCCGACGAGGACCGCAGCGCGCCGGCCGCGGCGGCGGCGGAGCCCCGTCCCCCCGCGACCCGTGGTGACGGCGAGGCCGGGGGCAGCGGCACCGAGGGCGGCGCCGGGGAACGCGGGTCGCCGCGTCCAGCGGCGGCCGCGGCCGGGGACCGCGCCCAGGAGGGGTGGACCGCCGCGGTGGCCTCGTGGTACGGGCCCGGGTTCTACGGGCGGCCGACCGCCAGCGGGGAGATCTTCACCGGGCGCGAGCTGACGGCGGCGCACCGGACCCTGCCCTTCGGCACCGTGCTGCTGGTCCGGTACCCGGAGACCGGGCGCAGCGTCCAGGTGCGGATCAACGACCGCGGCCCCTATGTGGAGGGCCGCGACCTCGACCTCTCCGAGGCGGCCGCCGAGGCGCTGGGCATGATCGCCGTCGGGGTGGCCCCGGTGGTGTACCGGGTGGTGCGGTGGGGCGAATGACGGCGCGGTCCCCGGGGCCGCCTCGGGGGTCCCGCGGCCTCCCCGGGGGGTCCCGGGACGGTGCCGGCGGCCCCGCGTGCCCGGGAGGACGGCCGCGGGCGCCGCGTTGACCCTCCGCCGCGGGCGCCGATATAATGGCGGCGAGTTCACCGGATCACGGGGCGGGCCGCGCCGGCGGCCCGCCGGGAACCGGCGAGGAACGGGAGAGTAGGCGGACCCCGCCGCCAGAGAGGGATCGTCGCCGGCTGCAAGCGGTCCCCGGCCGGGGTGCGGCCGAAGTGCACCCGGGAGCCGCGCGCCGAACGGCCGCGTTCGGCCCAGTAGGTGCCGCCGGATGCCCACCGTTAGCGGGCGCTGCCGGAGCCCCGGGGCGGATCGGCGCCCTTGCCGCGTTCGTCCGGCACCGGGTGGCCACCGGGACCGGCAGGAGTGGGGTGGCCGGCCTTCCCGCCCCAGGCTCGGCGCCCAATCAGGGTGGAACCGCGGGCCCTCCCGCCTCTGAAGCGGCGGGAGGGCCCTTCCTTTCGGGGGTGGAGCCATGCTGCGCCGCCTGCTGGAACGCCTGCGGGAAGACGTGCGCGTGGTCTTCGAGCGGGACCCCGCGGCCCGCTCGGTGCTGGAGGTCATCTTCTTCTACCCTGGGCTGCACGCGCTCTGGTTGCATCGCATCGCCCACTGGTTCTACCGGCGGAGGCTGTACTTCATCGCCCGGGGCATCTCCCACTTCTCCCGCTGGCTGACGGGCATCGAGATCCACCCCGGTGCCCGCATCGGCCGGCGCTGCTTCATCGACCACGGCCTGGGCGTGGTCATCGGCGAGACCACGGAGATCGGGGACGACGTCACCATCTACCAGGGGGTCACCCTGGGCGGGACGGGCAAGGACCGCGGCAAGCGGCACCCCACCCTGGGCAACGGCGTCCTGGTGGGGGTCGGGGCCAAGGTGCTGGGCGCCATCACCATCGGCGACAACAGCCGCATCGGGGCCGGCGCGGTGGTGGTGAAGTCGGTGCCGCCCAACTGCACCGTGGTGGGCATCCCCGGCAAGGTGGTGATCCGCGACGGCCGCCGGGTCGGCATCGATCTGAACCATGGGGAGCTGCCCGATCCGGTGTCGGACGCGATCCAGCGGTTGCAGGACTACGTGGAGGAACTCGAACAGCGGGTCATGACGCTGGAGCAGGAACTGGAGGCCGTGCGACGCCAGCGGGCCTCGGCGGACGAACCCGGCCCCGGGCGGACGGCCGCCCGGGTCACCTGTGGCGGAGCCTGAGCAGCCGGCGGCTCGGAGCTGCGGCCCGGGCATGGGGCGAGGGAAGGCCGTCGACGCCTGGCGGCGCCTGACGCGGGCGATCCGGGTCCCAGCCCGCGGCATGGGGCGAGGGGAGGGGACGAGGCGTGGGCATCCAGATCTACAACACCCTGACGGGCGAGAAGGAACCCTTCGAACCCCTGGAGCCGGGCCGCGTGCGCATGTACAACTGCGGCCCGACGGTCTACGACTACTTCCACGTGGGCAACCTGCGCACGTTCCTCTTCTTCGACGTGGTGCGGGGATGGCTCGAGTACCGCGGCTACGCGGTCCGCTACGTCCAGAACTTCACCGACATCGACGACAAGCTGATCCGCCGCGCCGCGGAGCGGGGCATCACGGTCAAGGCGCTGGCCGACGAGCAGATCCGCGCCTACTTCGAGGACGCCGACGCCTTGGGCATCGTCCGGGCGGACGCCCATCCGCGGGTGTCCGAGAAGATCGACCGGATCATCGCCCTGATCCAGCGGCTGATCGACCGGGGCTTCGCCTACGTCGCCGGGGGCGACGTGTTCTTCGACGTGGGGCGCTTTCGCGACTACGGCAAGCTCTCCGGCCAGAGGACCGAACAGCTCCTGGCCGGGGCGCGCGTCGAGGCCGCCGAGAACAAGCGCAACCCCCTGGACTTCGCGCTGTGGAAGGCGCAGAAGCCCGGCGAGCCCGCCTGGGACAGCCCCTGGGGGCCGGGCCGGCCGGGCTGGCACATCGAGTGCTCGGCCATGGCCATGGACGAACTCGGCGAGACCATCGACATCCACTCCGGGGGGAGCGACCTGATCTTCCCCCACCACGAGAACGAGATCGCCCAGAGCGAGGCGGCGACGGGCAAGCCCTTCGCTCGCTACTGGATGCACGTGGCCCTGGTTCAGGTGGGCGGGCAGCGCATGGGCAAGTCCATGGGCAACTTCTGGCGCGTGCGCGACCTGCGCGCCCGCTTCCATCCCGAGGCGATCCGCCTGTTCATCCTCTCGGCCCACTACCGCAACCCGCTGGAGTTCAGCCTCGAGGCCCTGGAACAGGCGGAGCGGGCCCGGCAGCGCCTGGCCAACTTCATCGCCCACCTGGAGCACCTGGTGCAGGTGACCCGGCCGCGCCAGGGCGGTGCCGGTGCCGACGACCGGGCGGGGGCGCCGGTCCCCGGTGCCGCCGGTGAAGGGGAGCGGGGCGGCGGCGTGCCGTCCTCCCGCGCCTCCGCCTCCGCGGACCGCCGCGACGTCGTCGGGACGGAGCCGGGGGCCCACGGCGTCGCGGTGGACTGGCCGGCCCGGTTGGCCCGGGCCCGGGCGGAGTTCGAGGCGGCCATGGACGACGACTTCAACACCGCCGACGCCCTGGCCGCGCTGTTCACGCTGGCGCGGGACGGCCACAAGGTGCTCGGGCCGGACAGCCCGCGGGAGTGGATCGAGGCCACGCTGGCGACCGTCCGCCAGCTGGGTGCCCCGCTGCGCCTGTTCCGCGCCCGCGAGGCGGATGCACCGGCGGGGGATGCCCAGGCGCTGCTGGACCTGGTCCTGGAGGTCCGCCAGTACGCCCGCTCCATCCGCGATTACCAGCTGGCCGACCGCATCCGCGATCGGCTGGCCGAGCTGGGGTACGTGTTGGAGGACACGCCGGCCGGCACGCGGGTGCGCCGCCGCCCGGCGGCGGCTGCGCGGGGGCGGGGGACGTGACGACCCGGCGCTCCCGGGCGGCGCGTCGCGGCGGGCCGGCGGCCGGGTTCCTCCAGGTCGAGGGGCGACAGCCCGTCCTGGAACTGTTGCGCAGCGACCACCCCGTGGAAAGGGTCGTGGTGGCTCGGGGCCGGCACGGGGCGGCCGTGGCCGAGCTGCTGGAGCGAGCGCGCGCCCGCGGGATCCCGGTGGAGGAGGTCGACCCCGCGGACGTCCGGCGGTGGGCGCAGACCGAGGGCCACCAGGGGGTGCTGGCGCTGGCCGCGCCCCTCCCGCGCTACGACCTGCTGGATCTGCTCGACCGCGCGGCGGCGCGGGGCGAGCCGCCGCTGCTGGTGATCTGTGCCGAGATCCAGGACCCGCATAACCTCGGCGCCGTCCTGCGCACCGCCGAGGCAGCCGGGGCCCACGGGGCGGTGGTCCCCGTCCACCGCAGCGCGCCGCTGGGGCCGACGGTCTTCAAGAGCTCGGCGGGCGCCCTGATCCACCTGCCGGTGGCCCAGGTGACCAACCTGTCCCAGGCCGTCGCGCGCCTCCAGGAACGAGGGGTGTGGGTGGTGGCGGCCGATCCCGCCGCCGCCGAGCCCTACGACCGGTGGGACTGGACCCAGCCCGTGGCGCTGGTGCTGGGCAGCGAGGGGCGCGGCGTGCCGCCGCTGCTCCTGCGCCGTGCCGACCGGCGCGTGGCCATCCCCCTGGCCGGGCGGGTGGGATCCCTCAACGTGTCGGTCGCCGCCGGCGTCCTGCTGTTCGAGGCGTTGCGTCAGCGGCGGGCGGGCTTGGCTTGACCCTTGCCAAGGCCGCCGGTATAATGGCCTTGCGATTTGTCTCCATGGATGCGAAGGATCGAGAGCGTTTCCGTCCGATGGGGCCATCCCTTGTCGTATTTCCGCCAGTGCGTGCATAGCATGGGTACGAAACCCGAATCCATCCCCTAGCGTTCCACCACGTCGCGTCGCGCGCGGACCCCGCTAGCCGCCGTGACCCTGTCCAACGGAGGCGATGGAGACGGTGAACTCGCAGCCGCAAGCCCCAGCGCGATTCCAGCGGGATTGGGATCGCATGGACGACGAGGAGATCGTCGAAATCGCCCGACAGGGAGATGCGGAGGCGCTGGAATACCTGATCGGAAAGTACAAGAACTTCGTCCGCGCCAAGGCGCGCTCCTACTTCCTCGTGGGTGCCGATCGCGAGGACATCATCCAGGAGGGGATGATCGGTCTCTACAAGGCGATCCGCGACTTCCGCAGCGACAAGCTCTCGTCCTTCCGTGCCTTTGCGGAGCTTTGCATCACGCGCCAGATCATCACCGCCATCAAGACGGCCACGCGGCAGAAGCACATCCCGTTGAACTCATACGTATCGCTCAACAAGCCCATCTATGACGAGGACTCGGACCGCACGCTGCTGGACATCATCTCGGGTTCGCGGGTGACCGACCCGGAGGAGCTGTTCATCAGTCGCGAGGAGTTCGGCGACATCGAGCAGAAGATGGGCGAGATCCTGAGCGAGCTGGAGTGGCGCGTCCTGATCGCGTACCTGGACGGGAAGTCGTACCAGGAGATCGCCGACGAGCTGAACCGGCACGTCAAGTCCATCGACAACGCGCTGCAGCGCGTCAAGCGCAAGCTGGAGCGGTACATCGAGTCGCGCAACCAGCAGCTGGACCAACCGGCCCGGGCGTGACGCCCGGGCCGGCGCGTCGGCGCCACCGTCCCCAGTGGCGCCGTCCGTCCGGTTGGGGAAGCACCGGCCGGGCCCCCGGCACGATGGCGCCAGGCGGCGGCGCGCGGGCGCCGGGAGGAGGGCGATGGCGGCGGTGGGGAGCCGGGGTGGCCCAGGGCCGGCGGCCGGGCGTTGCGGGCGCCGCCGTCCCGTGGTATCATCGGGGGTGCGGTCGGGAGCGTGCTGGCGTAGCTCAACGGTAGAGCAGCCGCCTTGTAAGCGGCAGGTTGTCGGTTCGAATCCGTCCGCCAGCTCCGATCTCCGATCGCCGGCCCCGGGGTCGCTTGACAGGCCTGCTATAATAGGAAGCGGCATCGCGCCCGACGGTCCGCGCGGTGGCGGCCGTCGCGGCGGCGTGCCGAGGCATGGAGAGGTACCGAAGCGGCCAAACGGGGCAGACTGTAAATCTGCTGGCGTATGCCTTCGCTGGTTCGAATCCAGCCCTCTCCACACGACGCGGGGTAGAGCAGCCAGGTAGCTCGTCGGGCTCATAACCCGGAGGTCGTGGGTTCAAATCCCACCCCCGCAACCATTGCGATGGTCTCTGCATCGCGGGCCTGTGACGGCCCCGGGCTGCCGTAGCTCAGTCGGTAGAGCACAGCCATGGTAAGGCTGGTGTCGGCGGTTCGATTCCGCCCGGCAGCTCATCCCAGTCGGGGCGCCGAAGAGGGCGCCCCGTTCCATTGTGGGGGGGCGCAGTCGCCCCGCCGTGCTGCGGGGCGACTGCGCCCCCGTGGCTTCTTCGGCACCCGCGCCTTCGTGGGCGGCCGCCAGGGCGGCCGTGGCGCCGGGCCGCGGGGCGCCCCGCGGCGCCCCGCCGCGCTGCCCATCCAGCGGCACCCCGTCGGCCCCGCCTGCGGGACGAGGGTGGCGGTCCGCGCCGCGCGGGGCGCGGGACGATTCGGCCTGCGGCGCCGCCTGGGCTGGAGCGGGCGCGTGCGGGCGCCGCTTGTCCCGCCCCAGCCAGATCAGTACAATAGAACCGCTTGTTTGGGCGGAATGCCTGGAACCACCGTGCTGATCGGGAGGGTGTCGGCCCTATGGCCAAGGCGAAGTTCGAGCGGACGAAGCCGCACGTGAACGTGGGGACGATCGGGCACGTGGACCATGGGAAGACGACGCTGACGGCGGCGATCACGAAGGTGCTGGCGAAGCAGGGGAAGGCGCAGTTTGTGGCCTACGAGCAGATCGACAAGGCGCCGGAGGAGAAGGAGCGCGGGATCACGATTTCGGTCTCGCACGTGGAGTACGAGACGGAGAACCGGCACTACGCCCACGTGGACTGCCCGGGGCACGCCGACTACGTCAAGAACATGATCACGGGCGCGGCGCAGATGGACGGCGCGATCCTGGTGGTGAGCGCGGCGGACGGGCCGATGCCGCAGACGCGGGAGCACATCCTGCTGGCGCGGCAGGTGGGCGTGCCGTACATCGTGGTGTTTTTGAACAAGGTGGACATGGTGGATGATCCGGAGCTTTTGGAGCTGGTGGAGCTGGAAGTGCGGGAGCTTTTGAGCCAGTATGACTTCCCGGGCGATGAGGTGCCCGTGATCAAGGGGTCGGCGCTGAAGGCGCTGGAGGGCGATCCGGAAGCGGAGCAGGCGATCTTGGAGTTGATGAAGGCGGTGGACGAGTACATCCCGACGCCGCAGCGGGATGTGGATAAGCCGTTCCTGATGCCGGTGGAGGACGTGTTCTCCATCACGGGGCGCGGGACGGTGGCGACGGGTCGTGTGGAGCGCGGCCGCGTGAAGGTGGGCGACGAGGTCGAGCTGGTGGGGTTTGCGGACAAGCCGAAGAAGACGGTTGTGACGGGCGTGGAGATGTTCCGGAAGGTCTTGGACGAGGCGGTGGCGGGGGACAACATCGGGTGCTTGTTGCGGGGCTTGGACAAGGACGAGGTGGAGCGGGGGCAGGTGTTGGCGAAGCCGGGGTCGATCAACCCGCACAAGAAGTTCGTGGGGAACGTGTACGTGCTGAAGAAGGAGGAGGGCGGGCGGCACACGCCGTTCTTCAACGGCTACCGGCCGCAGTTCTACTTCCGGACGACGGACGTGACGGGGGAGATCCAGCTGCCGGAGGGCGTGGAGATGTGCATGCCCGGGGACAACGTGGAGATGACGGTGGAGCTGATCACCCCCATTGCCATCGAGGAGGGGCTGCGGTTCGCCATCCGGGAGGGCGGCCGCACCGTCGGCGCCGGCGTCGTCACCAAGATCCTCGAGTGACCGGGCGGGGTGACCGGGCGGTCGGGTTCCTGCCGGCCGGGCCGGGATCCGACGGCTGGACGGGGCGGGGCAGGACGGCGCTTTGACAGGCGCCCTGCCCCGTGCTACATTCTTGACGCCGTACCGGCTTGCGCCACAGGGATCCGACCCTGGCGGAAGGGGTCCCGCCGCTGGCAGAGGGTCGCAGACGGAGGAATGAGCGATGCGGGTGGTCATCAATCTGGAGTGCAGCGAGTGCAAGCGGCGCAACTACGCGACCACGAAGAACAAGCGCACCCATCCCGGGCGGCTCGAGCTGCGCAAGTACTGCAAGTGGTGTCGCCGCCACACGGTGCATCGCGAGACCCGCTGACCGGGGGCGTCCGGGGCGGGTCGCGCTGCGTTGACCGGCGCGGTGCGGCCGGGTATAATCAAACCGCTCGCGAGCGGAACCACGCAGGCCCGTAGCTCGAACTGGTTAGAGCGGCGGACTCCAAATCCGCAGGTTGGGGGTTCGAATCCCTCCGGGCCTGCCAATTTTCTGTCTGTGCGAGCTGTGCGAGGTCGCACCGCGACCCGTCCGACGGGGTTCGGCCGACCAGGTTCTCCGTAGGGGTTCGCTCCTTCGTCCAGTGTCGTAGGCATCGGCCCGGGGGCGCCGTGGACATC
Organism: Thermaerobacter composti; assembly: GCF_033582035.1. Taxonomy (NCBI): domain Bacteria; kingdom Bacillati; phylum Bacillota; class Clostridia; order Eubacteriales; family Clostridiales Family XVII. Incertae Sedis; genus Thermaerobacter; species Thermaerobacter composti. Next base: position 2,927,821 of record NZ_CP132508.1, on the reverse strand, counting down.
GAAGACCCGCCCGCGCGCTGGGTTGCACGGCATCGTGGCGGGCGCGCGGCGCGTGGGCCGTTGGGCGTGGTCGCGGGCGGTGGCCGCGGGCCGGGCGCGGAGGCTCCCGACCGAGGCGCTGGTCGCCGACCGGTGTCTCGCGTGGCCCAGGCGGCTCGGGCCGCCCAGTGGCTCGTGGAGGGCTCGTCTCGGGCAAGCCTCCCGGGCAAGCAGGGGAAGCCTTCGACCACCGGGGGGTGTGAGGGCGGCGGTCCCGGCGACAGGCTTGGGATCGGCGTCCCGGCGACGGGTGGCCAGGGCAGGGTGCCCGGCGATTTCCTGAGGTGGCGCAGCGGTCGTAGTGGTCTGAAGTCGACAAATCGAGCTTGACAGGAAGGCTTTCTTTTTTTGCCCGTGTGAGGTGACGGTGCCATGGTGCGGCAACGCGGAACGGCCCTCCCGCCGGCGACGGGCAGCCGACCGGCCGGGGCGGCAGGAAGGGATGCGGCGATGCGCAGGGGTTCGTCCTTGCGTGGGGCCTGGGAGCGGGTGGCCCGGTTCTTCCGCCAGACCGGGGCCGAGCTGCGCCGGGTGGTCTGGCCCGACCGCCGGCAGACCGTCACGTACACGGCGGTGGTGCTGGGCACCGTCGCCTTCCTGGCGGCCCTGATCTGGGTGGCCGACTTCGTGATCCGCGAGATCCTGGAGTTGATCCTTCCCGGCTGATGCGCATGGCCTGGCGCGGGGCCGCCCGCCGGGCCGTCTGCACCTCGCCGGCCACCGGCCGGCGAGGTGGCGGGCCGGTGCCGGCGCCCGCCGGACGGGGCCCGACCGCACCGACGACGGAGGGGCGCCGCGGGCCCGGAGCGACTGACCCCGCACCCGCGGTGGATGCCGGGACGTGGCGAAGGGGGTGACGGGTTCCTCCCGGGGAACCCGCGACCATGGCGAACGAGCGGCAGGCGGACTTCATCCCGGACGAACCGGCCTCGGACGCGGCCCATGCCGATCCGGTCGAGGCGGCGTCGGCGCGCTCCGCCGACGCCGCCTCGACCGGACGGGGGGCGGCGGCGAACGGGCGCGCCGAGGCCGGGGCCGACGTCGCCCAGGAGGCCGGCGAGCAAGGTGTGCAGGCGGCGGAGGGCGGAGGGCCCGCCGAGGCGGCTCGCGATCCCCGCCGGCAGTGGTACGTCATCCACACGTACGCCGGCTACGAGAACAAGGTCAAGGCGAACATCGAGAAGCGCGTGCGGACCATGGGCATGCAGGACAAGATCTTCGAGGTGCTCGTGCCGACGGAGGAGGCCATCGAGGTCAAGGACGGCAAGCGGCGCACCGTCCAGCGCAAGGTCTTCCCGGGGTACGTGCTGGTGGAGATGATCATGACCGACGAGTCCTGGTACGTGGTCCGCAACACGCCAGGCGTGACGGGCTTCGTGGGGGCGGGCAACAAGCCCACGCCGCTGCTGCCGTCGGAGGTCGAGCAGATCCGGCGCCAGATGGGCGTGGACGAGCCCCGGCCGCTGATCCGCTTCGAGGTGGGCGAGTCGGTCAAGGTGACGGAGGGACCCTTCGAGGGCTTCATCGGCCAGGTGGAGAGCATCGACCACCAAAAGGGCAAGCTGCGCGTCCTGGTGTCCATGTTCGGGCGCGAGACGCCCGTGGAGCTGGACTTCACGCAGGTCGAGAAGATTTAATGGATGGCGCAGTCTTCGCGCCCGTCCCGCCGCGGCCCGGTCCCTGGCGGGACGCGGCGCCGCGCCAGCCTGCGCGGCAGCGGGGGGAGAGGCGACGTGGCGAAGAAGGTGATCGCCAAGATCAAGCTGCAGATCCCGGCTGGCAAGGCGACCCCGGCCCCGCCCGTGGGGCCGGCCCTGGGCCAGCACGGCATCAACATCATGGCCTTCACCAAGGAGTTCAACGAGCGCACCAAGGACCAGGTGGGCCTGATCATCCCCGTGGAGATCACGGTCTACCAGGACCGCTCCTTCACCTTCGTCACCAAGACGCCGCCGGCGTCGGTGCTGCTGGCCCGGGCGGCCGGGGTGGAGAAGGGGTCGGGGACCCCGAACAAGAACAAGGTCGGGCGCGTCACCCGGAAGCAGATCCGCGAGATCGCCGAGCTGAAGATGCCCGACCTCAACACGTCCGACGTGGAGGCCGCCATGCGCATGATCGAGGGCACGGCCCGCAGCATGGGCATCGAGGTGGTCGAAGCCTGACCACCTGGAGCCCTGCGGGGAGTCCGGCCCCCGCCGGGGGCCGGACTCCCCCGCGCGGCTGAGCGCCGCCCGCCGACCAGGCCGGCGACGGCGCGCGGGCCGGGGGGCCGGACGGCCCCGCAGGGCTGAGCGCCGCCCCAGACCACGGGGCGCTCGGCCGACGGCGTGGGAGACGGCCGGGACCCGCGGCGGCCCATGGGGGCCGACCGTCACGATCCGCCAGCCGGGCCCGGTCCAGCGGCGCGGCCCGGCGCCGGGACGGCGTCAAGGGCCGGCATCCCGGCCGTCGCCTGAACCACGGAGGTGGAGCTGCCATGCCGAAGCACGGGAAGCGCTACCGGAGCGCACTGGCCCAGATCGACCGCCAGCGCCTGTACGAGCCCGAGGAGGCGCTGGCCAAGGTCAAGGAGCTGGCGTCGGCGCGCTTCGACGAGACGGTGGAGGTGGCCCTGCGCCTCGGCGTCGACCCGCGCCACGCGGACCAGGTGGTGCGCGGGACCGTGACGCTGCCCCACGGCACCGGCAGGCCGGTGCGCGTGGTGGTGTTCGCCAAGGGCGAGCCCGCCAAGGCCGCGGAGGCGGCGGGTGCCGACGTGGTCGGGGCGGAGGAGCTGGCGGAGCGCATCCAACAGGGTTGGGTGGACTTCGACGTGGCCATCGCGACGCCGGACATGATGGGCCTGGTGGGACGGCTGGGCCGCATCCTCGGCCCGCGGGGCCTGATGCCCAACCCGAAGACCGGCACGGTCACCTTCGAGGTGGCCGACGCCGTGCGCGAGTTCAAGGCGGGCAAGGTGGAGTTCCGGACCGACAAGGCCGGCAACGTGCACGTGCCCATCGGGAAGGTGTCCTTCACCGTCGAGCAGCTCAAGGAGAACCTGGATGCCCTGGTGGAGGCGGTGGTGCGCGCCAAGCCCGCGGCGGCCAAGGGACAGTACATCCGGTCGGTGACCGTCTCGTCCACCATGGGGCCGGGCATCCGCATCCGGCCCACCGCCTTCGCCCAGGTGGCGTGACACCGCCCGGCCCCCGCGGCGGGCCCGCCGCCGGGGGGCCGGGCGAACCGCCCCTTGTCTTGGCGTGGATTTTTTGCTTTTCTCGGTTTGGTCGTGTCGTATCCCGGGCCCATGGGGCCCGGGCCCGCTGCGCCGGTGCGGCCCAGGAGGGTGGCCGCGTCCCGGAGGGCCGGGTTCGTCCGGCGGGGCGGGCGCGTTACCAGAGACAGCAGGTGCCAAGGCTTAAAGGGCCGTCCACGCCCGCCTGCCGAGGTAACGGTGACGGTCTCATCGTGGCGAGGCCAGCCGGTTGCCTTGCGGGGCCTCCGCGGCGGGACGGAGCCGGGGCCGTGCCGGTCGCCCCCGGGATCCGCCCCACGAGGCCCACCCGCGGTCCGCCGGGTCGGCCCGGCCGCTCCGCAGGCCAGTCGCAGGCCAGTCGGGGAGTGACCCGCGGCGTCCCAGGCGTCCGCTGGCGTCGTCGCCATGGCGTCGACCGAAGCCGTGACCCCGGCGGGATGCGCCGGGGTCTTGCCTTTCCCGGCCGGGCGCCGGACGGCCGGCGGGAAGGGGGTGACGGGTTGCTCACCAGGGCCGAGAAGGAGGCGCTCGTGGAGGAGCTGGCCGGCAAGCTGCAGCGGGCGCAGGGGGTCATCCTGACCGACTTCCGCGGCCTCAACGTCGCCGACACCAACGAGCTGCGGCGCCGCCTGCGGACCCAGGGCGTGGAGTACCGCGTCGTCAAGAACACGCTGATCCGGCGGGCGGCTGCCAAGGCCGGCATCGACGGGCTCGACCCCCTGCTGGAGGGGCCGACCGCCCTGGCCTTCGGCTACGACGATCCGGTGGCTCCGGCCAAGGAGCTCTCCCAGTTCGCCAAGGACCACAGCCAGCTGAAGATCAAGGGGGGTCTGCTGGCCGGCCGGGTCATCGGGGTCGAGGAGATCCAGCGGCTCGCCGACCTGCCCTCCCGCGACGAACTGCTGGCCAAGGTGATGGGCGGCATCCAGGCTCCGCTGTACGGGCTCGTCGGCGTGCTGGCGGCGACCCTGCGGTCGTTCGCCTACGCCGTCGACGCGCTGCGCCGGCAGCGGGAGGCGCAAGCGTGAGCGCGGCACCGCGGCCACCCGCTGCGGCGCCGCGAGCGCGAGCGGGCGCCGGACGCCGGCGGGACGAGGCGCCCGCGCGATCCCAGGACACAGGAGGCGATGGGGATGTCCAAGGTCCAAGAGGTGCTGGACATCGTCAAGGGCATGACGGTCCTCGAGCTGGCCGAGCTGGTGAAGAAGTTCGAGGAGGAATTCGGCGTGTCGGCGGCGGCCCCCGTCGCCGTGGCGGCGCCCGGTGCGCCGGCGGCCGCCGGCGGCGCCGCTGCGGCGGAGGAGGAGAAGACGGAGTTCGACGTGATCCTCAAGGAGGTCGGCGGCAACAAGATCCAGGTCATCAAGGTGGTGCGCGAGCTGACCGGCCTCGGCCTGAAGGAGGCCAAGGACCTGGTGGACAACGCCCCCAAGCCGCTCAAGGAGGGGGTCTCCAAGGAAGAGGCGGAGCAGATCAAGGCGAAGCTGGCGGAGGCCGGCGCCACCGTCGAGATCAAGTGAATGGGGACAGCCCGCGGCCGACGTGGGAGTCCCTCTTCCCCCGCGGCGCTGGCAGGACGGCAACGGCGATCGGCAGGGCCCTCGCGGTGACGAGGGCCCTGCGCCTTCCGGGGCCGAGGGGCGGCCCACCGCGCCGTTACCGGGGCGCCGGATGACCCCGGCCGGACGTCCGCACCGGGGAGGTGGGAGGGAGGTGGGACGGCGGGGTGTGCGGGGCGTCCCTCGCGACCGGCGCCACGGGCTTCCCGGGGGTCCGTCCCCACGGCGTCGGGCGGGTCCCGCGCCAAGGGGCTCCGCGGCCCCCCGGCCAGGGTCATCCTTGCTGCAACCCACGGCCCGGGTGGGCCCTCATCCGATTCGTCCGGCACGCGGCGGTCGGCGTGCGCCGACAAGGCGCCACGGCACCGCACGGGACGGGCGGTCCACCCGGGGCCACGGCGCCGCAGGGGCGGCGCGCCTCGGTACGGCGCCACGGCACCCCAGGACCCGGCGTGCGGCGACAAGGCGACATGACACGCCAGGGGCCGGGGTGCGCCGGCACGGCGACGGGCGCTGCGTCGCGACGGGACGGTGCGTCGACCGGGGTGGGGGGTGCGTTGACATGGGGGTGGGCTTGCGCTAGCATTATACCTTGCCACTGTTGTTGGTTGCCGCCAGTGGCAGGTGCCCATGCGTCCAACATCCACGGGCCCCGGGCGCTCGCCCGGAGTCCTCGTCCTCGCAGAGGCGCCTTCGCTCAGGAGGTTCGGCGCCGGCATGCATGGTTCCTGCAACGCGACGCCATTCTTCCGGCGATCCTCTCTCCGGGTTCCCTCCCTCTGGGATGGCCAGCCCGATCCGTAGGGCCGCCGTCGAGACGGCCCGGCGGGCGGACCGCCCCCGGCGGGGGCGCGGGTCCGCCCAAGGGGGCGCTCCGAGGCGGAGGCAGGCTCTGAGGCGTGGTGGCGGATCCTGTGGCGAAGGGGTGTGAACCAAGGCATGCCGCACGTGGTCAAGAGCGGGAAGCGGGAGCGGCTGAGTTTCGGGCGCATCCACGAGGTCCTGGACCTGCCCAACCTGATCGAGGTGCAGCTCAACTCGTACCGGTGGTTCCTCAACGAGGGGCTGAGGGAGACCTTCCAGGACATCTCGCCGATCCAGGACTTCACCGGGAACCTGGTGCTGGAGTTCGTGGACTACTCGTTGGGGGAGCCCAAGTACTCGGTCCAGGAGTGCAAGGATCGCGACGTGACCTACGCGGCGCCCCTGCGCGTGCGGGTGCGCCTGATCAACAAGGAGACCGGCGAGGTCAAGGAGCAGGAGGTCTTCATGGGCGACTTCCCGCTGATGACGGAGCACGGCACCTTCGTCATCAACGGGGCGGAGCGCGTCGTGGTCAGCCAGCTGGTCCGGTCGCCCGGCGTGTACTACAGCGTGGACTACGACGCCAACGGCAACCCGCTCTACTCGGCCACGGTGATCCCCAACCGCGGCGCCTGGCTGGAGTTCGAGTCCGACGCCACGGGCGTCGTCTACGTGCGCGTGGACCGCACCCGCAAGCAGCCGGCCACCGTGCTGCTGCGCGCCCTGGGCTACCAGACCGACGCCGAGCTGCTGGAGCTCCTGGGTGACACCGAGCACGTGCGCGCCACCCTGGACAAGGACAACACCGACTCCCAGGCCGAGGCCCTGATGGAGATCTACAAGCGGCTGCGCCCCGGGGAGCCGCCCACGGACGAGAGCGCCCGCCAGCTGCTGGAGAACCTGTTCTTCGACCCCAAGCGGTACGACCTGGCCGCCGTCGGGCGGTACAAGCTCAACAAGAAGCTCAGCCTGCGGGCGCGCCTCATCGGCCTCTACGCCGCCGAGGACGTGGTCCACCCCGAGACCGGCGAGCGCCTGGTCGAGGCGGGCCAGCGCTTCGACCGGCAGCTGGCCCAGCGGGTCCAGGCGGCCGGCGTGCGCCGGGTGCGGGTGCGGACGCCGGACGACCGCGAGGTGGTGGTGCTGGGCAACGGCCAGCCCGACACCGGTGTGCGCACCCTGACCCGCGAGGACGTGGCCGCCATCGTCAACTACGCCTTCGGCCTCCTGGTCGGCGTCGGGACCACCGACGACATCGACCACCTGGGCAATCGTCGCCTGCGCTCGGTGGGCGAGCTCCTGCAGAACCAGTTCCGCATCGGCCTGGCCCGCATGGAGCGGGTGATCAAGGAGCGGATGAGCATCCAGGACGCCGATGCCATCACGCCCCAGGCCCTGATCAACATCCGGCCCGTGGTGGCGGCGGTCAAGGAGTTCTTCGGCTCCAGCCAGCTCAGCCAGTTCATGGACCAGACGAACCCGCTCACCGAGCTGACCCACAAGCGGCGCCTCTCGGCCCTGGGCCCGGGCGGGCTCAGCCGGGAGCGGGCCGGGTTCGACGTCCGCGACGTGCACCACTCCCACTACGGCCGCATGTGCCCGATCGAGACGCCGGAAGGTCCAAACATCGGCTTGATTGGCGCCATGGCGACCTATGCCCGGGTCAACGAGTACGGCTTCATCGAGACGCCGTACCGGAGGGTGGAAAAGGGCCGGGTGACCGACGACGTGGTCTACCTCACGGCCGATGAGGAGGACGAGTGCGTCATCGCCCAGGCCAACGCCGAGCTGGATGAGAACGGGTACTTCAAGGAGAAGCGGGTGGCCGTGCGCTTCCGCGACGAGGTGCGCCTGGCCGCGCCCGAAGAGATCGACTACATGGACGTCTCGCCCAAGCAGGTGTTCTCCATCGCCACGGCCCTGATCCCGTTCCTCGAGCACGACGACGCCAACCGCGCGCTGATGGGGGCCAACATGCAGCGCCAGGCGGTGCCGCTGATCCGCACGGAGGCGCCGTTGGTGGGCACGGGGATCGAGTACCGCACCGCCGTCGACTCGGGGGTGGTGATCACCGCCCGGCGGGCGGGCACCGTGCGCCGCGTCACCGCGCGGGAGATCGTCATCGAGACCGATGACGGCCAGCGCGACACCTACCACCTGATGAAGTTCGAGCGGTCCAACCAGGGCACGTGCTTCAACCAGCGGCCGCTGGTGCGCAAGGGCCAGCGGGTGGAGCAGGGCGAGGTCATCGCCGACGGCCCCTCCACGGACCAAGGCGAGCTGGCCCTGGGGCGCAACGTGCTGGTCGCCTTCATGCCCTGGGAGGGCTACAACTACGAGGACGCCATCCTGATCAGCGAGCGGCTGGTCAAGGATGACGTCTTCACCTCGATCCACATCGAGGAGTACGAGTGCGAGGCCCGCGACACCAAGCTCGGGCCGGAGGAGATCACCCGCGACATCCCCAACGTGGGCGAGGACCAGCTGCGGGACCTGGACGAACGCGGCATCATCCGCATCGGGGCGGAGGTGCGCGCCGGGGACATCCTGGTCGGCAAGGTGACGCCCAAGGGCGAGACGGAGCTCACCGCCGAGGAGCGGCTGCTGCGCGCCATCTTCGGCGAGAAGGCGCGGGAGGTGCGGGACACCTCATTGCGCGTGCCCCACGGCGAGAGCGGCATCGTCGTCGACGTCAAGGTCTTCTCCCGGGAGAACGGCGACGAGCTGGCGCCGGGCGTCAACCAGCTGGTCCAGGTCTACGTGGCCCAGAAGCGCAAGATCTCCGAGGGCGACAAGATGGCCGGCCGCCACGGCAACAAGGGCGTCATCGCCCGCATCCTGCCGGAGGAGGACATGCCCTTCCTCCCCGACGGCACGCCGGTGGACATCGTGCTCAACCCGCTGGGTGTGCCCTCGCGGATGAACATCGGCCAGATCCTGGAGTGCCACCTGGGCTGGGCGGCCAAGGCCCTGGGCCTCTGGGTGGCGACGCCGGTCTTCGACGGCACCGACGAGGAGAGCATCCGCGAGCTCTTGCGCAAGGCGGGCCTGCCCGAGAGCGGCAAGACCGTGCTCTATGACGGCCGCACGGGCGAGCCCTTCGACAACGAGGTCACGGTGGGCTACGTCTACATGCTGAAGCTGGCCCACCTGGTGGACGACAAGATCCACGCCCGGTCCACCGGCCCGTACTCGCTGGTCACCCAGCAGCCCCTGGGCGGCAAGGCCCAGTTCGGCGGCCAGCGCTTCGGCGAGATGGAGGTGTGGGCCCTGGAGGCCTACGGCGCCGCCTACACCCTGCAGGAGCTGCTGACCGTCAAGTCCGACGACGTGGTGGGCCGCGTGAAGACCTACGAGGCCATCGTCAAGGGCGAGAACGTGCCCGAGCCGGGCGTGCCCGAGTCCTTCAAGGTGCTGATCAAGGAGATGCAGAGCCTCGGGCTCGACGTGAAGATCCTGACCGAGGACAACCGCGAGGTCGAGCTGCGCGAGGACGAGGAGGCGCGGGAGGGCGCCGAGCTCGACCTCGACCTGGGCGAGCTGGCCCGTGCCGGCGCCCGCGCGCGCGCCGGGCGGCGGGCGGCGGAGGCCGGTTCGTCCGACGAGGACCACGGCCAGGCGGACTACGGCGATGGCTACGAGGACGAGGACGCGGACATGGAGGCCGACGAGGCCGACGAGACCGACGAGGAGGGCGACTGGGGCGACAACCCCGCCGCCTACGACGACAGCGACCTGGAGGCCGGGTTCGACCTGGACGAACCGGCGGACGACCTGGATGCGGACGCCGACGACGAGGCGGACGAGGACGGCGACGACGTGCGGGCCAGCGGAGGGGGCGACTGAGGCGTGAAGACCATCGAGAGCTTCCAGGACCGCATCGGGGAGGGCTTTGTCCAGGACGTCAACCACTTCGACGCCATCCGCATCAGCCTGGCGTCGCCCGAGAAGATCCGCGAGTGGTCCAAGGGCGAGGTGAAGAAGCCCGAGACCATCAACTACCGGACCCTCAAGCCCGAGCGGGATGGCCTCTTCTGCGAGCGCATCTTCGGACCGACCAAGGACTGGGAGTGCCACTGCGGCAAGTACAAGCGGGTCCGCTACAAGGGCATCATCTGCGACCGCTGCGGCGTCGAGGTCACCCAGTCCAAGGTGCGGCGCGAGCGCATGGGCCACATCGAGCTGGCCGCGCCCGTCTGCCACATCTGGTACTTCAAGGGCATCCCGTCGCGCCTCGGCCTGCTGCTGGACATGTCGCCCCGGGCGCTGGAGCGCGTGCTGTACTTCGCCGCCTACGTGGTCATCGATCCCGGTGAGACGGCGCTGCTGGAGAAGCAGCTGCTCACGGAGACCGAGTATCGCGAGGCGCGGGAGAAGTACGGCAACGCCTTCCGGGCGGGCATGGGCGCCGAGGCGATCAAGGAGCTGCTAGAGCGCCTCGACCTGGACGAACTGGCCGAGGAGCTGCGCGCGGAGATCAAGAACTCCAGCGGTCAGCGGCGGCTGCGGGCCGTGCGCCGGCTGGAGGTGGTGGAGGCGTTCCGCAAGTCGGGCAACGACCCGACGTGGATGATCCTGGAGGCCATCCCGGTCATCCCGCCCGACCTGCGACCGATGGTGCAGCTGGACGGCGGCCGCTTCGCCACGTCCGACCTCAACGACCTCTACCGGCGCGTGATCAACCGGAACAACCGGCTCAAGCGGCTGCTGGACCTGGGTGCGCCGGACATCATCGTGCGCAACGAGAAGCGCATGCTCCAGGAGGCCGTCGACGCCCTGATCGACAACGGCCGCCGCGGGCGGCCGGTGACCGGCCCCGGCAACCGGCCGCTGAAGTCGCTCTCGGACATGCTCAAGGGCAAGCAGGGGCGGTTCCGCCAGAACCTCCTGGGCAAGCGGGTCGACTACTCCGGCCGCTCGGTGATCGTCGTCGGCCCGCGGCTGAAGATGCACCAGTGCGGGCTGCCCAAGGAGATGGCCCTGGAGCTGTTCAAGCCCTTCGTCATGAAGCGGCTGGTGCAGCTGGGCTACGCCCACAACATCAAGAGCGCCAAGCGCATGGTGGAGCGGGTGCGGGACGAGGTCTGGGACGTGCTGGAGGAGGTCATCAAGGAGCACCCGGTGCTGCTCAACCGGGCGCCCACGCTGCACCGCCTGGGCATCCAGGCCTTCGAGCCCGTGCTGGTGGAGGGCCGCGCCATCCAGATCCACCCGCTGGTGTGCACGGCGTACAACGCCGACTTCGACGGCGACCAGATGGCCGTGCACGTGCCCCTGTCGGCGGAGGCCCAGGCCGAGGCGCGCATCCTGATGATGTCGGTCCACAACCTCCTGAACCCCAAGGACGGCAAGCCCGTGGTGACGCCCACCCAGGACATGGTGCTGGGCTGCTTCTACCTGACCCTGGAGCGGGAGGGCGCCAAGGGCGAGGGCCGCATCTTCAGCTCCGCCGACGAGGTGCTGATGGCCTACCAGCTCAAGCAGGTGGAGGTCCACGCGCGGATCAAGGCGCGGGTCCAGACCGCGGAGGGCCGCAGGCTGATCGAGACCACCGTCGGCCGGGTGATCTTCAACGAGGCGCTGCCGGTGGAGCTGCGGTTCATCAACGAGCCGGTCGACAAGAAGAAGCTGGGCGACATCGTGGCCGAGAGCTTCCGGCGCCTGGGGTACGCCAAGACGGTGGAGATGCTGGACGCCATCAAGGAGCTGGGCTTCCACTTCGCCACCCAGGCCGGCACCAGCATCGCCATCGGCGACGTCAAGATCCCCGAGAAGAAGGCGGAGTACATCGCCGAGGCGGAGGCCCAGGTGGAGCAGGTGGAGAGCCAGTACCGCCGGGGTCTCATCAGCGCGGAGGAGCGGTACCAGAAGATCATCGACATCTGGAACAAGACGAAGGACAAGGTGACCCAGGAGCTGACCCGGGTGCTGGACCACTTCAACCCGGTGTACATGATGGCGATCTCCGGCGCCCGCGGAAACCTCAGCCAGATCGCCCAGCTGGGGGGCATGCGCGGCCTGATGACCGACCCGTCGGGCCGGATCATCGAGCAGCCGGTGCGGTCCAACTTCCGCGAGGGGCTGACGGTGCTGGAGTACTTCACCTCCACCCACGGGGCGCGCAAGGGGTTGGCCGACACGGCGCTGCGCACGGCCGACTCCGGTTACCTGACCCGGCGGCTGGTGGACGTCTCCCAGGACGTCATCGTCCGCGAGGAGGACTGCGGCACCACCGAGGGCATCACCGTCTCGGAGATCCGCGACGGCGAGGAGGTCATCGAGTCCCTGCAGGATCGTATCGTCGGCCGCATCGCCGTCCGGGACATCGTGCACCCCGAGACGGGCGAGGTCATCGTGCCGGCGGGCGAGGAGATCGACGAGGACCGCGCCCAGGCCATCGTCGACGCCGGCATCCAGTCGGTGGAGATCCGGTCGGTGCTGGCCTGCCGGTCCCGGCACGGGGTGTGCGCGCGGTGCTACGGCCGCGACCTGGCGACGGGCAAGATGGTCAGCATCGGTGAGGCCGTGGGCACCATCGCCGCCCAGTCCATCGGCGAGCCGGGGACGCAGCTGACCATGCGCACCTTCCACACCGGCGGCGTCGCCGGCGAGGACATCACCCAGGGTCTGCCCCGGGTCGAGGAGCTGTTCGAGGCCCGCAAGCCCAAGGGGCAGGCGGTGATGACCGAGGTGGGCGGCACGGTCAAGGTGGTCGAGACCAAGCAGCGCCGGGAGGTGCGGGTCATCGCCGACGACGGGTCGTGGCAGGCCTACACCGTGCCCTTCGGCGCGCGCCTGCTGGTGCGGGACGGCGACCGGGTCGAACCCGGCGACGTGCTGACGGAGGGGCCCATCAACCCCCACGACATCCTGAAGATCAAGGGCGTCCAGGCCGTCCAGCTGTACCTGCTGCAGGAGGTCCAGAAGGTCTACCGCATGCAGGGCGTGGACATCAACGACAAGCACATCGAGATCATCATCCGCCAGATGATGCGGAAGGTGAAGGTGGAGGACGCGGGCGACACCGACCTGTTGCCCGGCGGCCTGGTGGACGTGTTCGAGTTCGAGGAGGCCAACGCCCAGCTGCCCGAGGGGGCGCGGCCCGCGGTAGCGCGGCCGGTGTTGCTGGGCATCACCAAGGCGGCCCTGGCCACCGAGTCGTTCCTGTCGGCGGCCTCCTTCCAGGAGACCACCCGGGTCCTGACGGAGGCGGCCATCAAGGGCAAGACCGACCCGCTCCTCGGGCTCAAGGAGAACGTGATCATCGGCAAGCTGATCCCCGCCGGCACCGGCATGAGCCGCTACCGCCGCATGCAGATCCTGGTGGAGGGCAAGTCGGAGCGGGAGGTCATGGCCCAGGTGCGCCGCGCCGAGACGCTGGCCGCCCGCGCCCTGGGTGAGGATGGTGCGGCGGCCCCGGCCGACGGCGTGGCGGTGGATGGGGCGGTCAACGGTCCCGTGGTCCCCCAGAGCCTGGCGGCGGGTGGTGACGGCGCCGCGCTGCTGGACGAGGCCGCGGGCGCGGCGGCGGGCACCGACGGCGCCGGGACCGGCGGCGCGGACGCGCCGGACGGCGAGGGCCAGGACGGCGCCGTGCCGGGCGGCGACGGCGCGGCCCCGGCGGCCGATGGCGCGGCCTCCGGCGCGGCCGGGCATGGAGTCGCGGACGAACCGGCCAGCGCGGCGGAGGACGACGCCGAGCGGTCTCCGTGACCGGCGCGGCCCGGCCCCGGCGGCGATGCCGGCCGGGGCCGGGCCGCGTTGACCTGCCCCAGGGCGGGTGCTACACTTATCGAGTGTGTCTTGGCCTGATGAATCGCGCCCGGCGGGCGGCCGGTCGCACGAAGGAGGGCCAGCGCGGATGTCCCTGGATCGCCTGCGGGCGGCCCGGCGCCGCACCGTCGGCACCAAGCAGACCCTGAAGGCGGTCCTGCGGGGCGAGGCGGTGCGGGTGTACGTGGCCCGGGACGCCGAGCCCCACGTGGTGCGCGACTTGGTGCAGGCGTGCCAGGCCCGCGGCGTCGAACTGGAGTACGTCGACACCATGCGCGAACTGGGCAGTGCGTGCAAGATCAAGGTCGGGGCCGCCTCCGCCGCCATCCTTGAGGAGTGAGGGCGGCCTGCGGCCGCGGGATCGCCGATGGGAAGGAGGTGACGGGCGTGCCGACCATCAACCAGCTGGTGCGCAAGGGACGACAGCGGGTGGTCCGCCGGACGGGCGCGCCGGCGCTGCGCGGGAACCCGCAGAAGCGCGGCGTGTGCCTGCAGGTGCGCACGACGACGCCCAAGAAGCCCAACTCCGCCTTGCGGAAGATCGCCCGAGTGCGCCTGACCAACGGCATCGAGGTGACGGCCTACATCCCTGGCGAGGGCCACAACCTCCAGGAGCACTCGGTGGTGCTGGTCCACGGCGGTCGCGTCAAGGACCTGCCGGGCGTGCGCTATCAGATCATCCGCGGCGCGCTGGATGCGGCCGGGGTGGAGAAGCGCCGCCAGGGGCGGTCCAAGTACGGGGCCAAGCGGCCCAAGTCCTGACGCTCTCGGCTGAACCACGGCTCGCGGGAAGCGGGCGGCCCGGGCCGGCGCTCGCTTCCGGGCGCATCCTCGCCGCCGGCGGCCCTGCCAGCGCGGGGCGGGTTCGTCCCCGAACCCGGCGAGGAATTTTTTACGCCCGGAGCGGGCGTCGCCGCATGTCACGGCGGGCCGCGGGTGGCACGAGGGGTGGCACGAGCACGAGGGGTGGCACGAAAGGAGGAGGGGCATGCCCAGGCGAGGCAGGGTGCCACGGCGTCCGATCGATCCGGATCCCGTGTACGGCAGCGAGCGGGTGGCCCGACTGATCAACAAGGTGATGTGGGACGGCAAGAAGAGCCTGGCGCAGCGCATCGTCTACCAGGCCTTCGAGCGGGTCAAGGAGAAGACGGGCCGCGACCCGCTGGAGGTGTTCGAGCAGGCGGTGCGCAACACGATGCCGGTGCTGGAGGTGCGGCCGCGGCGGGTGGGCGGCGCCACGTACCAGGTGCCGCTGGAGGTGCGGCCCGAGCGCCGGCTGTCCCTGGCGCTGCGCTGGATTGTGGAGTACGCGCGCCAGCGCCACGAGCGGACCATGGTGGAGCGCCTGGCCAACGAGCTGATCGACGCCGCCAACAACACGGGCGGTGCCGTGCGGCGCAAGGAAGAGGTGCACCGCATGGCGGAAGCCAACCGCGCCTTCGCCCACTACCGCTGGTGAGCAGGGGCGGCCGTCCGGGGCGGACCGGACGGCCGGGCGCGGCGGAGGAAGGAGGGACGACATGCCCCGGGAGTATCCCCTCGAGCGGACGCGCAACATCGGGATCGCCGCCCACATCGACGCGGGCAAGACGACCACCACCGAGCGCATCCTGTACTACACCGGTCGCGTGCACCGCATGGGCGAGGTCCACGAAGGCGCCGCCACCATGGACTGGATGGTGCAGGAGCAGGAGCGCGGCATCACCATCACCTCCGCCGCCACCACCTGCTTCTGGCGGGACCATCGGATCAACATCATCGATACGCCCGGGCACGTGGACTTCACCGTGGAGGTGGAGCGGTCGCTGCGCGTCCTGGATGGTGTGATCGCCATCTTCGCGGCCCGCGGCGGCGTCGAGCCGCAGTCCGAGACGGTGTGGCGCCAGGCCAACAAGTACCGGGTGCCCCGCATCGCCTTCGTCAACAAGATGGACGTGGTGGGCGCCAACTTCTTCCGGGTCCTGGACCAGATGCGGGAGCGCCTGGGCGCCAACCCCGTGGCCATCCAGCTGCCCATCGGGGTCGAGGACAGCTTTCGCGGCATCGTCGACCTGGTGGAGATGAAGGCCATCTTCTACCGGGACGATCTCGGCACCCGCTACGAGGCGGAGGAGATCCCCGCCGACATGCGGGAACAGGTCGAGGAGTACCGGGAGAAGCTGCTGGAGGCCGTGGCCGAGATCGACGAGGGGTTGATGGTCAAGTACCTGGAGGGCGAGCCCATCTCCGCCCAGGAGATCCGCGCCGCCCTGCGCCAGGGCACCATCAACCTCCAGCTGGTGCCGGTGCTGTGCGGCTCCGCCTACCGCAACAAGGGCGTGCAGCCGCTGCTGGATGCGGTGGTGGACTACCTGCCGTCGCCCCTGGACATCGCCGCCGTGCGGGGGATCGACCCGAAGACCGGCCAGGAGGTCGAGCGCAAGGTCAGCGACGATGAGCCCTTCGCGGCCCTGGTCTTCAAGATCATGACGGACCCGTACGTCGGCAAGCTGGCCTTCTTCCGCGTCTACTCCGGCCACCTCAAGGCCGGCAGCTACGTCTACAACAGCAACAAGGGGCGGCAGGAGCGGATCGGCCGCATCGTGCGGATGCACGCCAACTACCGCGAAGAGGTGGACGAGGTCTGGAGCGGCGACATCGCGGCGGCGGTCGGCCTCAAGGACACCATCACCGGCGAGACGCTGTGCGACCCGAACGCGCCCATCGTGCTGGAGTCCATGGAGTTCCCGGAGCCGGTGATCTCGGTGGCCATCGAGCCCAAGACCCAGGCCGACCAGGACAAGCTGGGCGAGTCCCTCAACAAGCTGGCGGAGGAGGACCCGACCTTCCGGGTCCACACCGACGAGGAGACGGGCCAGACCATCATCTCCGGCATGGGCGAGCTGCACCTGGAGATCATCGTCGACCGGCTCATGCGGGAGTTCAAGGTCGCGGCCAACGTGGGCAAGCCGCAGGTGGCGTACAAGGAGACCATCACGCGGCCGGCCCGGGCCGAGGGCAAGTACATCCGACAGACGGGCGGCCGCGGCCAGTACGGCCACGTGGTCCTGGAGATCGAGCCCCTGGAGCCGGGCGGCGGATTCGAGTTCGTCAACAAGATCGTCGGCGGCGTGGTGCCCAAGGAGTACATCCCGGCGGTGGAGGCCGGCGTCCGGGAGGCCATGCAGAACGGCATCCTGGCCGGCTACCCCGTGCTCGATGTGCGGGTGTCGCTGGTGGACGGCTCCTACCACGAGGTGGACTCCTCGGAGATGGCCTTCAAGATCGCCGGTTCCATGGGCTTCCGCAACGCCGCCCTGCAGGCGGGCCCGGTGCTGCTGGAGCCCATCATGAAGGTCGAGGTCGTCGTCCCGGAGGCGTACATGGGCGACGTCATCGGCGACATCAACGCCCGGCGGGGCCGGGTGGAGGGGATGGAGCCCGAGGCCGGCGGCCTGCAGGTGATCCGGGCGCTGGTGCCGCTGGCCGAGATGTTCGGCTACGCCACGGACCTGCGGTCCAAGACCCAGGGGCGCGGCACCTACACGATGCAGTTCAGCCACTACGAGCAGGTGCCGAAGAACATCGCCGATCAGATCATCGAGGCCCGGAGCGACCGGGCACGGGCCGCGCGCTGAGGCGACGCACGCCGGCGCGGTGACGGACGAACCGACGACGAGGGAGGCGGTCCGACGATGGCCAAGGCGAAGTTCGAGCGGACGAAGCCGCACGTGAACGTGGGGACGATCGGGCACGTGGACCATGGGAAGACGACGCTGACGGCGGCGATCACGAAGGTGCTGGCGAAGCAGGGGAAGGCGCAGTTTGTGGCCTACGAGCAGATCGACAAGGCGCCGGAGGAGAAGGAGCGCGGGATCACGATTTCGGTCTCGCACGTGGAGTACGAGACGGAGAACCGGCACTACGCCCACGTGGACTGCCCGGGGCACGCCGACTACGTCAAGAACATGATCACGGGCGCGGCGCAGATGGACGGCGCGATCCTGGTGGTGAGCGCGGCGGACGGGCCGATGCCGCAGACGCGGGAGCACATCCTGCTGGCGCGGCAGGTGGGCGTGCCGTACATCGTGGTGTTTTTGAACAAGGTGGACATGGTGGATGATCCGGAGCTTTTGGAGCTGGTGGAGCTGGAAGTGCGGGAGCTTTTGAGCCAGTATGACTTCCCGGGCGATGAGGTGCCCGTGATCAAGGGGTCGGCGCTGAAGGCGCTGGAGGGCGATCCGGAAGCGGAGCAGGCGATCTTGGAGTTGATGAAGGCGGTGGACGAGTACATCCCGACGCCGCAGCGGGATGTGGATAAGCCGTTCCTGATGCCGGTGGAGGACGTGTTCTCCATCACGGGGCGCGGGACGGTGGCGACGGGTCGTGTGGAGCGCGGCCGCGTGAAGGTGGGCGACGAGGTCGAGCTGGTGGGGTTTGCGGACAAGCCGAAGAAGACGGTTGTGACGGGCGTGGAGATGTTCCGGAAGGTCTTGGACGAGGCGGTGGCGGGGGACAACATCGGGTGCTTGTTGCGGGGCTTGGACAAGGACGAGGTGGAGCGGGGGCAGGTGTTGGCGAAGCCGGGGTCGATCAACCCGCACAAGAAGTTCGTGGGGAACGTGTACGTGCTGAAGAAGGAGGAGGGCGGGCGGCACACGCCGTTCTTCAACGGCTACCGGCCGCAGTTCTACTTCCGGACGACGGACGTGACGGGGGAGATCCAGCTGCCGGAGGGCGTGGAGATGTGCATGCCCGGGGACAACGTGGAGATGACGGTGGAGCTGATCACCCCCATTGCCATCGAGGAGGGGCTGCGGTTCGCCATCCGGGAGGGCGGCCGCACCGTCGGCGCCGGCGTCGTCACCAAGATCCTCGAGTGAGTCCGGTTGGTCCGGCGACGCAAGGGGGGATGAACCATGGCCCGGCAGAAGATCCGGATCAAGCTGCGGGCGTTCGACCACAGCGTGCTCGACCAATCGGCCGAGAAGATCGTGGAGACGGCGCGGCGCACGGGCGCGAAGATCTCCGGCCCCGTGCCGCTGCCCACGGAGCGCAGCGTGTTCACCGTGCTGACCGCGCCCAACGGGGAGAAGGACCACCGCGAGCAGTTCGAGATGCGCACCCACAAGCGACTGATCGACATCATCGACCCGACGCCCAAGACCATCGACGCCCTGCGGCGGGTCGACCTGCCCGCCGGCGTGGACATCGAGATCAAGCTCTGAGCCGTCGCGGGCGCCGCGCCGCGGGTCGGGGACAGCACGGCGAACGGAGGTGCAACCCATGGGCGTCGGCCTGTTGGGTCGCAAGCTGGGCATGACGCAGATCTTCGACGACGAGGGCCGGGCGGTGCCCGTCACCGTCATCCAAGCCGGGCCGTGCGTGGTGGTGCAGACCCGCACCAAGGAGCGGGACGGCTACCGCGCCGTGCAGCTGGGCTTCGGCGAGATCAAGCCGCGCAAGGTCAACAAGCCGATGGCCGGCCACTTCCGGAAGGCGGGGGTCGAACCGGTGCGGGTGCTGCGCGAGTTCCGGGTCGACGACGACGAGCCGCTGCCGGAGGTGGGCCAGCAGGTCACCGTGGACCTGTTCAAGGCGGGCGAGTACGTGGACGTGACGGGCACCTCCAAGGGCAAGGGGTTCCTGGGGCCCATCGCCCGGCACGGCTTCGGCCGGGGACCGATGAGTCACGGCTCCAAGTACCACCGGGGGCCCGGCTCGCTGGGGCCCTCCACCGACCCCGCGCGGGTCTTCAAGGGCCGCAAGATGGCGGGCCGCGCCGGCCACCAGCGGGTGACGGTGCGGGGCCTGCAGGTGGTGCGGGTCGACCCGGAGCGCAACCTGCTGCTGGTGAAGGGCGCCGTCCCCGGGCCCCGGGGTGGCCTGGTGGCCATCCGCAAGACCAACGTGCCGCGCAAGGCGCGGTTGGCCTGAGCTCGGGAGGGCGGCGAAAGGAGGACAACCCCATGCCGAGGGTGGCGGTCTACAACACCCAGGGCGAGCGGGTCGGGGAGATCGAGCTCAGCGAGACCGTCTTCGGGGCGCCGATCCGGGAGGCGCTGATGCACCAGGCGGTAGTCCGCTACCTGGCCAACCAGCGCCGGGGCACGGCGGCCACCAAGACGCGCGGCATGGTGTCCGGCGGCGGGCGCAAGCCGTGGCGCCAGAAGGGGACCGGCCGGGCTCGCCAGGGCAGCATCCGGGCGCCCCACTGGCGCAAGGGCGGCGTCGTGTTCGGCCCGCAGCCGCGGGACTACAGCCAGGCGATGCCCAAGAAGGCGCGGCGGGCGGCGCTGCGCTCCGCCCTGTCGGCCAAGGTGGCCGACGGGGAGCTGATCGTCCTCGAGGGGCTCAAGGACCTGGGTCTGGAGCGGCCGCGGACGCGGGAGATGGCCGCCCTGATCCGGCGCCTGGACCTCGAGGGCAAGCGACCGCTCTTCGTCCTGGCCGAGCCGGACAAGACGCTGTACCTGTCCGCGCGCAACCTGCCGGGGGTTGACACCGAGACGGTCGACCGGCTCAACGTCTACAAGGTGTTGCGCCACGGCCACGTGGTGCTCGCCCGGGAGGCGGTGGACCGGGTGGAGGAGGTGCTGGGGGCATGATCACCGATCCCCGCGACATCATCCTGCGCCCGGTGATCACGGAGAAGAGCATGGAGCAGCTGGCGCAGAACAAGTACACCTTCCTGGTGCACCCGAAGGCCAACAAGACCATGATCAAGCGCGCGGTGGAGGAGATCTTCAAGGTCAAGGTGCGCAAGGTGAACACCGTCCGGGTGCGGGGCAAGCTGCGCCGGGTGGGGCGCTACGCCGGATACCAGCCCGACGCCAAGAAGGCCATCGTCACCCTGGCGGAGGGGCACCGGATCAAGGAGTTCTTCGAGGACGTGTCGTGACGGAGGCACCAGGTGGAGCGGGCGCCGGCGACGCCGGCCGCCCGAAGGGGGCATCGAGCCATGGCGATCCGCAAGTACAAGCCCACGTCCCCGGGCCGGCGCCAGATGACGGTGCTGGACTACAAGCAGCTGATCACCCGGGACGAACCGGAGAAGTCGCTGCTGGCGCCGCTGAAGAAGAAGGCCGGCCGCAACGCCCAGGGGCGCATCACCGTGCGCCACCGCGGCGGCGGGCACAAGCGGCGGTACCGGATCATCGACTTCAAGCGCGACAAGGACGGCGTGCCGGCCAAGGTGGCGTCCATCGAGTACGATCCGAACCGGACCGCCTTCATCGCCCTGCTCCACTACGCCGACGGGGAGAAGCGCTACATCCTGGCGCCCGTCGGGCTGAAGGTGGGCGATACGGTGATGTCCGGCCCCGACGCGGACATCCGGCCGGGCAACGCCCTGCCCCTGCGCCACATCCCGGTGGGGACCACGGTGCACAACGTGGAGCTCAAGCCGGGCAAGGGGGGCCAGATCGCCCGGGCGGCGGGGGCGGAGGTCCAGGTGGTGGCCAAGGAGGGCGACTACGCCCACCTGCGGCTGCCGTCGGGCGAGGTGCGCCTGGTCCGCCTGGAGTGCAAGGCGACCATCGGTCAGGTCGGCAACCTGGACCACGAGAACGTGACCATCGGCAAGGCCGGCCGCAGCCGTTGGCTGGGGCGCCGGCCTGCGGTCCGCGGCTCGGCGATGAACCCCGTGGACCATCCCCACGGCGGCGGCGAGGGCAAGGCCCCCATCGGGCGCCATCCCGTGACCCCGTGGGGCAAGCCGGCCATGGGCAAGAAGACCCGTCGCAAGAAGCCCTCGGACCGCCTGATCGTCCGGCGGCGGAAGTAGCCGGCCGGTGCGCTGGAGGCGGAGGCGCGGCCGCGGCACCGCGGCGCCGCCCCTGGGGCGGCCGAGGGTGGCGGGGCGGCGCGGTCCGGCCCGCGGACAAGGAGGTGCAGTCTGCGTGGGGCGTTCCCTGAAGAAGGGGCCATACGTGGACCCGAAGCTCTTGAAGAAGATCCGAGCTCTCAACGAGAAGAACCAGCGCCGGGTCATCCGCACCTGGTCGCGGGACAGCACCATCGTGCCCGAGATGGTGGGGCACACCATCGCGGTCCACGACGGCCGCAAGCACGTCCCGGTCTACATCACGGAGGACATGATCGGCCACAAGCTGGGTGAGTTCGCGCCCACCCGCACCTTCCGCGGCCACGCCGACAAGACGGAGCGGCAGGCCCAGGTGCGGTGAGGGCGAGCCGCGAAGGGGGGAACGCCATGGAGGCCCGGGCGGTGGCACGGTTCGTCCGGGTGTCGCCGCGCAAGGCGCGCCAGGTGATCGACCTCGTCCGCGGCAAGCCCGTGGGCGAGGCGTTGACGTTGTTGCGGTACACACCGAAGAAGGCTGCGCGCATCGTGGAGAAGGTGGTGCGCTCGGCGGTCGCCAACGCCACGAACAACCACGACATGGACGAGGATCGGCTGTACATCACCAAGGCGTACGTGGACGAGGGGCCGCGCCTCAAGCGCTGGCGCCCGCGGGCCCGGGGACGGGCCTTCCCCATCCGCAAGCCCACCAGCCACGTGACGGTGATCGTGGCGGAGAGGAAGGAGGGGTAAGGTGGGGCAGAAGACGCACCCGAAGGGGTTTCGGCTCGGCATCATCCGGGATTGGGACTCGCGCTGGTATGCGCGGCGCCAGGAGTTCGTCGACCTGCTCCTGGAGGATCACAAGATCCGCCAGCACATCAAGAAGCGCCTGTACGACGCCGGCATCTCCCGGGTGGAGATCGAGCGGGCGGCCAACCGCATCCGCCTCACCATCCACGCGGGCAAGCCGGGGATGGTGATCGGCAAGGGCGGTACCGGCGTCGAGGCGCTGCGCCAGGACCTGGAGCGCATGACCGGCCGCCAGGTGGCGATCAACGTGGTCGAGGTCAAGGAGCCCGAGCTGGACGCCCAGCTGGTGGCGGAGAACATCGCCGCCCAGATCGAGCGACGCATCTCCTGGCGGCGGGCGATGAAGCAAGCCCTGCAGCGGGCGATGCGGGCCGGCGCCAAGGGCTGCAAGATCCGCGTCTCCGGGCGCCTGGGCGGCGCCGAGATCTCCCGCAGCGAGTGGACGGCGGAGGGGTCCGTGCCGCTGCATACCCTGCGCGCCGACATCGACTACGGCCAGGCCGAGGCGTTCACCACCTACGGCCAGATCGGCGTCAAGGTGTGGATCAACCGCGGGGAGGTCCTGCCGGGGGCCCAGCGGGCCACGGCCGAGCAGGGCGCCCAGGGAGGCCGATGAGCCATGTTGATGCCCAAGCGTGTCAAGTGGCGCAAGCAGCATCGCGGCCGGATGCGGGGCGTGGCCCAGCGCGGCAACACGGTGACCTTCGGCGAGTACGGCCTGCAGGCCCTGGAACGGGGCTGGGTCTCCGACCGCCAGATCGAGGCGGCGCGCGTGGCCATGACCCGTCACCTCCGGCGCGGCGGCAAGGTGTGGATCAAGATCTTCCCGGACAAGCCGGTGACCAAGAAGCCCGCCGAGACCCGCATGGGCGGCGGCAAGGGCAGCCCCGAGTACTGGGTGGCGGTGGTCAAGCCCGGGCGCGTGCTCTTCGAGATCGCCGGGGTGCCCGAGGAGACGGCCCGCGAGGCGATGCGGCTGGCCTCCCACAAGCTGCCCATCAAGACGAAGTTCGTCACCCGCGCGGTGGGTGGTGAGGCCCATGAAGGCTAGGGAGCTCCGCGAGCTGTCCGACGAGGAGCTGGCGAAGAAGCTGCGCGAGCTCAAGGAGGAGCTCTTCAACCTGCGCTTCCAGGCCGCCACCGGGCAGCTGGACAACCCCATGCGCCTGCGCCAGGTGCGGCGGGACATCGCTCGGGTGCAGACCATCCAGCGCGAGCGGGAGCTGGCCGCCCTGCGGGGCACCGGTAGCGAAGGGAGGTAGTCCGGTCCATGGCCCAGGAACGGGGGAAGCGCAAGACGCGGGTCGGCGTCGTCGTGAGCGACAAGATGGACAAGACCGTGGTGGTGGCGGTGGAGCGGCTGGTGCCCCACCCCCTCTACGGCAAGCGCATCCGCCGGACGAAGAAGTTCATGGCCCACGACGAGAACAACGAGTGCCGCGTGGGCGACAAGGTGCGGATCATGGAGACCCGTCCGCTGAGCCGGCACAAGCGGTGGCGGGTGGTGGAGATCCTGGAGCGGCCGAAGCTGGCCCTCATCGAGGAGGCCGCGGAGGAGCCGGTGGAGGACCAGCAGCCTCCCGCATGAGGCCCGCACGACGGCGCCGGAAGGAGGTGTTGGCGGATGATCCAGCCCCAGTCGCGCCTGGTCGTCGCGGACAACACCGGCGCCAAGGAGATCATGGTCATCCGCGTCCTGGGCGGTTCGGCGAAGCGGTACGGGAACATCGGCGACGTGGTGGTGGCGTCGGTCAAGTCCGCAACGCCCGGGGGCGTGGTCAAGAAGGGCGACGTGGTGCGGGCGGTGGTGGTCCGCACGCGCCACGGATTGCGGCGTGAAGACGGTTCGCACATCCGGTTCGACGACAACGCGGCCGTGATCCTGCGGGATGCCCACGAGCCGCGGGGCACGCGCATCTTCGGTCCGGTGGCCCGCGAGCTGCGGGATCGACAGTTCATGCGCATCATCTCCCTGGCGCCCGAGGTGCTGTGAGCCGGCGGACGCCGGCGGTCGACGCCCTGCGGGCGCACGCGGGAGGGCGCGGGAAGGGGATCCCCCATGGCGCGCAAGATGAGCATTCGCAAGGGTGACACCGTCCTGGTCATCTCCGGCAAGGACGCCGGTAAGAAGGGCAAGGTGCTGCGGGCGCTGCCCGCCGAGGAGCGGGTGGTGGTGGAGGGCGTCAACATCGTCAAGCGCCACCAGCGGCCGCGGCCGGGCGTGGTGCAGAGCGGCATCATCGAGAAGGAGGCGCCGATCCACCGGTCCAACGTGATGCTGGTCTGCCCGCGGTGCGGCCGGCCCACCCGCGTGGCCAAGAAGCAGCTGGACGACGGGCGCCGGGTCCGGGCGTGCAAGAAGTGCGGCGAGGTCATCGATCGCTGAGGCCTTGCCGGGGCCCGGCCGGGTTCGTCCGCGGTGGAGGGCGGCAGGCATCGTGAGGCCGGCGCGAACGGCCGGGAGCCACCGGCGCGGCGCCGGCGGGGGAGGGCAAGTCCATGGCCACCGTGGTCACCAATCTGAAGGAGAAGTACGAGAAGGAAGTGGTCCCGGCGCTGATGGAGCGCTTCGGGTACACCAGCATCATGCAGGTCCCCCGGATCGAGAAAATCGTCATCAACATGGGCGTGGGGGACGCCATCCAGAACCCGAAGCTGCTGGACAGCGCCGTCAAGGAGCTGGCGCTGATCACCGGCCAGCGGCCGATGGTCACCCGGGCGAAGAAGTCGATCTCGGCCTTCAAGGTGCGCAAGGGCATGGCCATCGGCTGCAAGGTGACCCTGCGCAAGCAGCGCATGTGGGACTTCTTGACGAAGCTGATCTTCCTGGCGCTGCCGCGGGTGCGCGACTTCCGCGGGCTCGACCCCGACAGCTTCGACGGACGGGGCAACTACACCCTGGGACTGCGGGAGCAGCTGATCTTCCCGGAGATCGACTACGACGACATCGAGAAGGTGCGCGGGATGGACGTGACCATCGTCACCACGGCCGAGACCGACGAGGAGGCCCGCGAGTTGCTGCGCCTGCTGGGCATGCCGTTCCGCCAGTGAGGAGGTGGGTCCATGGCGCGCAAGGCGCTGATCGTCAAGGCCAACCGGGAGCCGAAGTACGCGGTGCGCAAGCGCAACCGCTGCAAGATCTGCGGCCGGCCCCGGGCGTACATGCGCCGCTTCGGCCTGTGCCGGCACTGCTTCCGGCAGCTGGCCCATCGCGGCGAGATCCCGGGCGTCAAGAAGGCCAGCTGGTGAGCTCCCGGCGTGGCGGGAAAGGGGGTTCTGCCCATGACCATGACCGACCCCATCGCGGACATGCTGACGCGCATCCGGAACGCGAACATGGTGGGGCATGAGCGGGTCGACGTGCCGGGATCGAAGATCAAGCGGGCCATCGCCGACATCCTCAAGCAGGAGGGCTACATCCACGACTACCAGTGGATCGACGACGGCAAGCAGGGCGTGATCCGCATCTTCCTCAAGTACGGGCCGGGCAAGAAGCGGGTCATCCAGGGGCTGAAGCGCATCTCCAAGCCCGGCCGGCGGATCTACGCCAGCAAGGACCAGATCCCCCGCGTGCTGGGCGGGCTGGGGATCGCGGTGCTGTCCACGTCCCGCGGCATCATGACCGACAAGCAGGCCCGCGCGGAGGGTGTCGGCGGCGAGGTGCTGTGCTACATCTGGTGAGCGCCGCGGGGCGAGGGCCCGCGGGATCGCCGGCACCGGTCGGGCGCGGGAGGCGCGGGAATCTGCCGAGCGGGAGGTGGATCGCGTGTCGCGGGTTGGCAGGAAGCCCATCCCCATCCCCCAGGGGGTGCAGGTGACCGTCGAGGGCAACGTGGTGCGGGTCAAGGGACCCAAGGGGCAGCTGGAGCGCACCATCCCCGCCGGCCTGGAGGTGGCGGTGGAGGACGGCCAGGTGGTGGTGCGCCGTCAGGACGACGAGCGCCAGCGTCGCGCCCTGCACGGCCTGTTCCGCACCCTGGTGGCCAACATGATCACCGGGGTGACCCAGGGCTACGAGCGCTCCCTGACCCTGGAGGGCGCGGGCTACCGCGCGTCCAAGCAGGGGCGCAAGCTGGTCATGAGCCTCGGCTACTCGCACCCGGTGGAGTACGTGCCGCCGGAGGGCATCGAGATTGAGGTGCCGGCGGCCAACACCGTGGTGGTGCGGGGCATCGACAAGGAACTGGTGGGCAACGTGGCGGCGACCATCCGGGCCAAGCGGCCCCTCAGCCGGTTCCGCTACGCCGACGGTCCGCGGGGCATCCGCTACACCGACGAACGGGTGGCCCTGCGGCCGGCCAAGACGGGCAAGTAACGCTGGTCGCGAAGGGACGGGGTGTCCGGAACATGGCGCGGAAGCCCAAGACGCGGGAGGAAGCCCGCCAGCGCCGGCACCGGCGGGTTCGGAAGAAGGTGTTCGGGACGCCGGAGCGCCCGCGGCTCAACGTCTATCGCAGCCTGAAGCACATCTACGCCCAGGTGATCGACGACGAGGCGGGCGTCACCCTGGTGGCCGCGTCCACCGTCGAACCCGAGCTGCGCGAGGCGGTGGGCGGCTACGGCGGGAACGTGGAGGCGGCCAAGGTGGTGGGGCGGGCCATCGCCCAGCGGGCGCTGGCGCGCGGCATCACCAAGGTCGTCTTCGATCGCGGGGGCTACCGGTACCACGGGCGGGTCAAGGCGCTGGCCGAGGCGGCCCGGGAGGCGGGTCTGCAGTTCTGATCCCAGCCGGAAGGAGGGGACGGCGTGGCGCGTCATCGCAGGCGGCAGCAGGACGGTGACGAGCTGCAGGAGCGGCTGGTGGCCATCAATCGCGTATCCAAGGTGGTCCAGGGCGGCCGCCGCTTCAACTTCAACGCCCTGGTGGTGGTTGGCGACGGCAACGGCCGGGTGGGCGTCGGCATGGGCAAGGCGGCGGAGATCCCGGATGCCATCCGCAAGGCCGTGCAGAAGGCCAAGAAGAACATGATCGAGGTGCCCCGGGTGGGGACCACGATCCCCCATCCCGTGGTGGGCGAGTTCGGGGCCGGGCGGGTGCTGATGAAGCCGGCGGCGCCGGGGACGGGCGTCATCGCCGGCGGCCCCGTGCGGGCGGTGATGGAGGCGGCCGGCATCCGGGACGTGCTGACCAAGTCGCTGGGCTCCAACAACCCGGCCAACGTGGTGTACGCCACCATGGAGGGCCTGAAGTCGCTGCGCAGCGCCGAGGAGGTGGCCCGGCTGCGGGGCAAGCCGGTGGAGGAGCTCATCGGCTGACGGAGCCTGGGCCGGGTGCCGGTCGAGTCGGACGACGGGGGTAGGGAGCATGGCAGGCTTGCACCAGCTGAAGCCGGCGCCGGGTGCCCGCCGCCGCCCCAAGCGGGTGGGCCGCGGCATCGGCTCCGGTCACGGCAAGACGGCGGGACGGGGCACCAAGGGACAGAAGGCGCGCTCGGGTGGCGCCAAGGGGCCGGGCTTCGAGGGCGGGCAGATGCCCCTGCACCGGCGCATCCCCAAGCGCGGCTTCACCAACGCGCCCTTCCGCAAGGAGTACGCCGTGATCAACGTGGAGGACCTCAACCGCTTCGAGCCGGGCACGGAGGTGACCCCCGAGCTCCTCCAGGAGCACGGCCTGATCAAGAAGGGCCGGGATGGCGTCAAGGTGCTCGGCGACGGCGAGATCAAGGTGGCCCTGACGGTGCGGGCCCACAAGTTCAGCGCCTCGGCCCGTGCCAAGATCGAGCAGGCGGGCGGCCGGGCCGAGGTGATCTGACATGCTGGCCACCCTGGGCCGCGCCATCAAGATCGGCGACCTGCGCGCCCGCATCCTCTTCACGCTGGCGATGCTGCTGGTGTTCCGCCTGGGGGTGCACGTGCCCACGCCGGGCGTGATCCCCGAGCGCGTGGCGCCGCTCTTCGCCACGGGCTCGATCTTCCAGCTGCTGGACCTCTTCGCCGGCGGCGCGCTGGCCACGGTGTCCGTGTTCGCCATGAGCATCACGCCCTACATCAACGCGTCGATCATCGTCCAGCTGCTGACGGTGGTGATCCCGCGGCTGGAGGAACTGGCCAAGGAGGGCGAGGAGGGGCGCCGCCGGCTGACCCAGCTGACCCGCTACGGCACCGTGGTCATGGCGCTGCTGCAGGCGGGCGGCATCGCCTACTACCTGCACCGGGCCGGGGCCCTGGAGTGGCCGGGCTTCCCCGGGATGGCCGTGGTGGCCATCACGCTGACCGCCGGCACCGTGCTGCTCATGTGGATCGGCGAGCAGATCACGGAGAACGGCATCGGCAACGGCATCAGCCTGCTGATCTTCGCCGGCATCGTCTCGCGGCTGCCCCATGGCCTGGTCACCCTGACGGAGATGTGGCGGGCCGGGTCGGTGACGCTGTTCCAGATCCTGTTGCTGGTCGTGCTGGGCCTGGCGGTGATCGTCGCCGTGGTGTGGGTGACCGAGGGCCAGCGGCGCATCCCGGTGCAGTACGCCAAGCGCGTGGTGGGGCGACGGATCTACGGCGGCCAGAGCACCCACATCCCCATCCGGGTCAACCAGGCGGGCGTGATCCCGGTGATCTTCGCGGCTTCCCTGGTGGCCCTGCCGCTGACGGTGGCCGGGTTCTTCCCCCAGGCGGGGTGGTCGCAATTCATCGGCCGCTGGTTCGGCTGGGGCACGCCGCTGAACACCGTCATCTACTTCTGGCTGATCGTGGGGTTCACGTTCTTCTACACGGCGATCACCTTCAACCCCCAGGACATCGCCGACAACCTGCGCAAGTACGGCGGCTACATCCCGGGCCTGCGGCCCGGCCGGCCGACCGCCGAGTACCTGGCCCGCGTGGTGACCCGCATCACGGTGGCGGGGGCGCTGTTCCTGGCGCTGATCTCCGTGCTGCCGCTGCTGGTCCGCGGGGTCACCCAAATCGCCACCGTGTACTTCGGCGGCACCGCCCTGCTGATCGTCGTCGGCGTGGCCCTCGAGACGATGAAGCAGATCGAGGCCCACCTGCTGATGCGGCAGTACCAGGGCTTCATGAAGCGGTGAGAGCCGCCGACCGGACGAACCGGCCCCGGGCCGGGGTCCGGGCCAGGCCGGCGGCGCGGTCCAGGGGGCGCGCTGCTCCCGTCGGATCGCCCCCGGGGCCCCCGGGCGCTGGGCCGCGCGGCCGGCCATGCGGCGGCCGACGGCGGTCCGGACCGCTCGGCAACGCGCCCGGCCGCGGCCGCCGCGGGGCCGACCGGGACCGGCGGCGTTGGCCGCCGGCCAGCGGTGGGGAGGGGTAACGTGCGCTGGATCTTTCTCGGCCCGCCGGGGGCGGGCAAGGGGACGCAGGCGGCACGGCTGGCCCAGCGTGCCGGGGTGCCGCAGATCGCCACGGGCGACATGTTCCGCGCGGCGGTGCGCGAGGGGACGCCTCTGGGCCGCGAGGCCAAGCGGTACATGGACGCGGGCCAGCTGGTGCCCGACCACGTGACCCTGGGCCTGGTGCGGGAGCGGCTGGCGCAGCCGGACTGCCGGGCCGGGTTCCTCCTGGACGGGTTTCCGCGCACGGTGGCCCAGGCCGAGGGGCTGGAGGCGGTGCTGGCCGAGCTGGGCGTGGGGCTGGACGGCGTCCTGTACTTCGACGTCCCCGACGCCGTGGTGGTTGAGCGCCTGAGCGGTCGCCGCGTCTGCCCTGCGTGCGGCGCCACCTACCACGTGCGCTTCGATCCGCCGCAGGTGGAGGGCCGCTGCGACCGCTGCGGCGCCGAGCTGGTCCAGCGGCCCGACGACCGCGAGGAGACGGTGCGCCAGCGGCTGGAGGTCTACCGTCGCCAGACCCAGCCGCTGGTCGACTACTACCGGGACGCCGGCCTGTTGCACACCGTGGCGGCCGACCGCCCCATCGCCGAGGTGGAGGCGGAGATCGCGCGGATCACGGGGGTCGGTCGATGATCGAGCTCAAGTCCCCGCGGGAGATCGAGTTGATGCGCGAGGCGGGACGCATCGTGGCGGCGGTGCTGCGGGAGCTGGCGTCGGCGCTGCGGCCCGGCATCACCACCGCGGACCTGGACCGCCTGGCGGAGCGGCTGATCCGCGAGGCCGGCGCCGAGCCGGCCTTCAAGGGCTATCAGGGGTTCCCCGCCAGCATCTGCACGTCGATCAACGACGAGGTGGTCCATGGCATCCCCAGCCCCCGCCGGGTGATCCGGGAGGGCGACGTGGTCTCCATCGACGTCGGGGCGCGCTATCACGGCTATCACGGCGACTCGGCGGCCACCTTCGCCGTCGGGGCGGTGTCTGCCGAGGCACGCCGCCTCTTGGAGGTCACGCGCCGCTCGCTGGAGGCCGGCATCGCGGCGGCGCGGCCGGGGCACCGGGTGGGCGACGTTGGGCACGCCGTCCAGCAGGTGGTGGAGGCGGCCGGCTTCTCGGTGGTGCGGGACTACGCCGGGCACGGCATCGGCCGGGCGATGCACGAGGACCCGCAGGTGCCCAACTACGGCCGGCCCGGGACGGGTCTGCGGCTGCGGCCGGGACTGGTGTTGGCCATCGAGCCGATGGTCAACGCGGGCGGTCCCGCCGTGCGCACCGACCCCGACGGCTGGACGGTGCGCACCGTGGACGGCAGCCTGTCGGCCCACTTCGAGCACACCGTGCTGATCACCGAGGGCGAGCCGGAGGTGCTGACCGCCGGCGCCTTCTAGGCCCATGGACGGACGAACCCGCCCGGCGGGGGACGATGCCGACGGGTGGCGTGGGCGGCCTGGGGAGGCGTCGGGGCGGAATCTTGAGGCGCTGGACTGGCGATACTATAAATTGTGGCCGGAGGTGGCCCCGTGCACGAATCTATCGGGCAACTGGTCACATCCCGTGCTGGGCGCGACCGCGGCCGCCCCTATCTGGTCGTGGCCGTGCTGGACGACCGGTTCGTCCTGGTGGCCGACGGCGACCTGCGGCCGGTGGACCGGCCGAAGCGCAAGAACGTGCGTCACCTGGTCTTCCACCGGGCCTGGGCGCAGGAGATCCGGGAGCAGCTGGCGGCCGGCAAGCGACCGGCCAACGCCGAGCTGCGCCGCGCCCTGACGGCCCTGGTGGAGGCGTACTTCGGGGAGCGGGAAGACGAGGACGGGAAGCCGGAGGTGCAAGGGGGGTGAGGCCGTGGCACGCAAGGAGAACGTGGTCGAGGTCCAGGGGACGGTGGTCGAGCCCTTGCCGAACGGCATGTTTCGTGTAGAATTGGATAATGGCCATAAAGTGATGGCCCACGTCTCGGGCAAGATCCGCATGCACTTCATCCGCATCCTGCCCGGCGACCGGGTAACCCTGGAATTGTCCCCGTACGATCTCACCCGGGGGCGCATCACCTATCGCCACCGGAGTTGACCCGGGCGGTTGCGATCCGAGGTCGCGAACGGAGGGCAGCGAGGGCTGGCTCCGTCCCCCGGGCGGGGCGGCGCCGCGAGGAGGCTTCCATCGATGAAGGTTCGTCCGTCGGTCAAGCGCATCTGCGACAAGTGCAAGATCATCCGCCGCAAGGGCAAGGTGCGGGTGATCTGCGAGAACCCCAAGCACAAGCAGGTGCAGGGTTGAGCCTGGAGGTGTTCGGATGGCCCGCATCGCAGGCGTCGACCTGCCGCGCGACAAGCGCGTCGAGTACGCGCTTCCTTATATTTATGGCATCGGTCTGTCTCGTAGCCGGGAGATCCTGGCCAAGGCGCAGGTCAACCCCGACACCCGGGTGCGGGATCTGACGGAGGATGAGATCAACCGCCTGCGCGCCATCATCGAGCGCGACTACAAGGTGGAGGGCGAGTTGCGCAGCGAGGTCCAGCGCAACATCAAGCGGCTGATCGACATCGGCTGCTACCGCGGCTTGCGCCACCGTCGGGGTCTGCCGGTGCGCGGGCAGCGGACCAGGACCAACGCCCGGACGCGCAAGGGGCCGCGCCGCACGGTGGCGGGCAAGAAGCGTCCGGGGAAGAAGTGAGGCGCGAGGAGGCTGACCCATGGCACGAGGGGGCGCACCGCGCCGGGGTGGCCGCCGCGGAGCGGCCACCCGGCTGCGCCGCAAGGATCGGAAGCACGTCGAGCGCGGTATCGCGCACATCCGATCCACGTTCAACAACACCATCGTCACCATCACCGACGTGGAGGGCAACGCCATCGCCTCCGGGTCGGGCGGGACCAACGGCTTCACAGGCTCGAAGAAGGGCACGCCCTACGCCGCCCAGCTCGCCGCCGAGCAGGCGGCGCGCGAGGCCATGGAGCACGGCATGCGCGAGGTGGAGGTGTGGGTGAAGGGTCCGGGGCCGGGTCGGGAGGCGGCCATCCGCTCCCTGCAGGCCACGGGCCTGGAGGTGACCGCCATCAAGGACGTCACCCCCATCCCCCACAACGGGTGCCGCCCGCCGAAGCGGCGCCGCGTCTAGGCCGGCGCGAGCCCGCTGTCGGCGGCTCGACAGGAGGGCGGAGCCATGAACGAGATGGAGAAGCCGACCATCGAGACCGCGGAGATCAGCGACGACGGCAAGTACGGCCGATTCGTGGTCGAGCCGCTGGAGCGCGGGTACGGCATCACCCTGGGCAACGCCATGCGTCGGGTCCTGCTCTCGTCCTTGCCCGGCGCGGCGGTGACCAGCATCCGCATCGAAGGGGTGCTGCACGAGTTCTCCACGATCCCCGGGGTGGTGGAGGACACGACGGAGATCATCCTCAACCTCAAGGAACTGGCGATCAAGATGCACACCGATGAACCCCAGATCCTGCGCATCGAGGCCCAGGGTGAGGGGGGGGTGCGGGCGGCGGACATCATCACGCCTCCCGAGGTGGAGATCGTTAACGGGGACCACCTGATCGCCACGCTGGAACACGACGGTCGGCTGTTCATGGAGATGACGGTCAAGCGCGGGCGCGGCTACGTCCCCGCCGATCGCAACAAGGACCCCGACCGCAGCATCGGCGTGATCCCCGTCGACTCGATCTTCACGCCGATCCGCAAGGTCAACTTCCAGGTGGAGAACACCCGGGTCGGCAAGATCACCGACTACGACCGGCTGACCCTGGAGATCTGGACCAACGGCACCGTGGCGCCCGACGAGGCGGCCAGCCAGGCGGCCCGCATCCTGACCGACCACCTGGCGCTGTTCCTCGGCCTGACCGACCAGTCCCGCGGCGCCGGCGCGGATGCGGCCAAGGAGGACGACGAGCGGGCGAAGCTGCTGGAGATGAGCATCGACGAGCTCGACCTCTCCGTGCGCTCGTACAACTGCTTGAAGCGGGCCGGCATCAACACCATCGGGGAGCTGGTGGAGAAGACGCCGGAGGACATGATGCGGGTCCGCAACCTGGGCAAGAAGTCGCTGGAGGAGATCGAGGAGAAGCTGGCTGCCCTGGGGCTCTCGCTGAAGCAGCCGGAGGACTGAGCAGCGGGGGCGGCGCGGCGGCGCCGCACGATGGCGTGCGGGCCGGCCGCTCCGAGGCGTGGCCCCGGCCCGGGGCAGGCGGCAGGAGGGAATGGGCGATGGGCCACAAGTCGCGGTTGAACCGGCCGACGGATCAGCGGCAGGCCATGGTGCGCAACCTGGTGACGTCGCTGTTCATCCACGAGCGCATCGAGACCACGGTGACCCGGGCGCGGGAGGCCCAGCGCCTGGCGGAGCACCTGATCACCCTGGCCCGCCGCGGCGACCTGCACGCTCGCCGCCAGGCGGCCGCGGTGCTCTACGACAAGCAGGTGCTGAAGAAGCTGTTCGACGTCATCGGGCCGCGCTACAGCGACCGGCCCGGCGGCTACACCCGCGTACTGAAGCTGGAGCCGCGCCGCGGGGACGGCGCGCCCATGGCGCTGCTGGAGCTGGTGTGAGCCCCGGCGGTCCCGCCCGGCGCGGCGGTGGAGGGCCCGGCGCCGTGACGGGGGACGCGTTCATCCAGATCCGACAGGTCCACTTCGTGTACCACCCCGGCCAGCCGGATGCCGTCGAGGCCCTGCGGGGCATCGACCTGGAGGTGCGCCGGGGTGAATTTTTGGCCGTGGTCGGCGCCAACGGCTCCGGGAAGTCGACCCTCGCGCGGCTGCTCAACGGCCTGCTGCTGCCGACCCGGGGCGAGGTGCGGGTGGCGGGCCGGTCCACCGCCGATCCCGCGGCCCGGGGAGAGATCCGGCGCCTGGTGGGCATGGTCTTCCAGAATCCCGACAACCAGCTGGTGGCCCCCACCGTGGAGGAGGACGTGGCCTTCGGGCCGGAGAACCTCGGGCTGCCGCGGGACGAGATCGCCCGCCGCGTGCGGCGGGCGCTGGAAGCGGTGGGCCTGTGGGAGCGGCGCGCCGATCCACCCCACCGGCTCTCGGGGGGCCAGAAGCAGCGGGTCGCCCTGGCCGGGGTCCTGGCCATGGAACCGGCGTGCCTCGTGCTGGACGAGGCCACCGCCATGCTGGATCCCGCCGGACGGGCGGAGGTCCTCGACGCCGTCACCCGGCTGCACCGGGAGCAGGGGATCACCGTGGTGCTGATCACCCACTTCCTCGAGGAGGCGGCCCGCGCCCAGCGGGTCGTCGTGATGCACCGGGGGCGCGTGGTGGCCGGGGGCCCGTCGGCGGAGGCGTTCGACGGCCCCGACTGGCTGGAGGCCGTGGGGTTGGCGGCGCCGCCCATGGGGCGCCTGGCCGACCGCCTGCGTCGCCGCGGGTGGCGCCTGCCCTCCGGCATCGTCACCGTGGAGCAGCTGGTGGCGGCCCTGCTCCGCCCGGGGTCGCCGGCGCCCGGCGCCGGCGACCTCGGGGGCGGGTCGGCAGCGCCCGGGTCAGGGGGGCCGGGCATGGGGCAGCGAGGGGGAGGACCCGCCGCCGCGGCCCGCAACCCGGCCGCCGGCGGGGTGGGGGGCGGGTGAGGCCGTGGGGATCCAGGTGGAGGGGCTCCATCACGTCTACGGCGCCCCCGGGTGGGCCCACCGCGAGGCGCTCCGCGGCGTCGACCTCGCCATCGCCGACGGGGAGCGCGTGGCCATCATGGGGCCCACGGGGAGCGGCAAGTCCACCCTGGTGCAACACTTCAACGGCCTGCTGCGCCCGACCCGCGGCCGGGTGGAGGTGGACGGGATCGACCTCTGGGCGCCCGGCCCCGATCGCGACGATCGCCTGGCCGAGGCGCGCCGGCGGGTCGGGCTGGTCTTCCAGTTCCCCGAGCAGCAGCTGTTCGCCGAGACGGTGTGGGACGACATCGCCTTCGCCCCGCGCAACCTGGGCTGCGACGAGGCGGAGGTCGCCGCGCGGGTGGAGCGGGCGATGGCGCTGGTGGGCCTGGACCCCGACCTGGGCCGGCGCTCGCCCTTCAGCCTCAGCGGGGGGCAGATGCGGCGGGTGGCCATCGCCGGGGTCCTGGCCATGATGCCGCGGGTGCTGGTGCTGGACGAGCCCACGGCCGGCCTCGACCCGCGCGGAAGGCAGGCCCTGGTCGAGCTGTTGCGCCGGCTCCACCGGGAATCGGGGATCGCCGTGGTGCTGGTCTCCCACGACGTGGACGAGGTGGCCGCCGTGGCCGAGCGGGTGGTGCTCCTGCGCGACGGCCGCATCGAGGCCGACGGGCCCGTCGAGGCCGTCCTGGCCGATGCCGACCTGCTCGCCCGCTGCCGCCTGACCCCGCCGGCCACCGTTCGGCTGCTGGACGAACTGGCCCGCCGGGGGGTGCCGGTGAACCGCGCCCGAGTCGACCTGGACGCGGCCGAGGCGGAGCTGGTGGCGGCGGCCCCCTTCCTGCCCGCCGCGCCCCCCGTTGCGGGGGACGGGCCGCGGCGCCGGAGGGGGGATCGCGGGCCCTCGGGGCCCGCATCGCCACCCGCGCCGCGGGACGACGGCAACCGCGTGCCGCGGCGGGAGGGGTCGCCGTGATCCCCGAACCCGTGCTGGGCCAGTACGTCCCCGGGGACAGCCCCCTGCACCGGCTGGACCCGCGCACGAAGGTGGTGCTCCTGGCCGCCTACTCCCTCGTCCTGTTCCTGGTGCGACAGTGGGCGGCGTACGGCGTGCTGGCCGGGTTCGTCCTGGGCGCGGCCGTCCTGGCGCGGCTGCCCCTGGCCGGTGTCCTCGGCGGGATGCGGCCGATGCTGTGGCTGGTGGGCCTGACCCTGGTCCTCAACCTGGTGGCGGTGCCGGGTGACCCGCTCCTGACCCTGGGCCCGCTGGTGGCGACGCAACAGGGCCTGGAGCTGGGGCTGCGCCTGGCCGTGCGCCTGCTGCTGCTGGTGACCGCCGCCGCGTTGCTCACGCTGACCACCTCGCCCATCGCCCTGACCGACGGCCTCGAGGCCTTGCTCCGGCCGCTGGGGCGCCGGGTCCCCGCCCACGAGCTGGCGATGATGATGACCATCGCGCTGCGCTTCATCCCCACCCTGGCGGAGGAGGCGGAGCGCATCATGAAGGCGCAGATGGCGCGGGGAGCCCAGTTCCACCGGAGCGGTCCCCTGCGGCGGCTGCGGGCGCTGGTGCCGCTGCTGGTCCCGCTCTTCGTCGGCGCCTTCCGGCGCGCCGACGAGCTGGCCCTGGCCATGGAGGCCCGCGGCTACCGGGGTGGGGCCGGCCGGACGCGCTACCGCGAGCTGCGGGTGGGTCGCCGGGATGCCGCGGCGGTGCTGCTGACCGCGCTGGTCTTGGGCGTCGCCCTCCGTTGGGGACGCTAGCGCCCATGGGACGAACCGGCGCGGCCCACCGCGCTCCGCGGGCCCCGTCGCCGCCGGCTCACACCGCGCGGGCCGCAGGGGCCCTCGGTCGCCGCGGGCCGTGCCGCCGACCCGCGGATCCCACGAGGCGGGGCGGGCCGCGCCCCCGGTCCCCCGATCGAGCGGATGGGCGCGACGGCCACCGGCGCCGACACCTGGGACGCGTCGGGGAGGCGGTGAGGCGTTGCCAGCATCGGAAGATGCCGCTCCCAACCCAGCGGCCGACGGCCCCGGGCGCGACCGGGGCGAGGCTGCCGCGGAGGGGCGCCTCTTGCGGGCCATCCTCGCCTACGACGGCACGGACTTCGCCGGCTGGCAGCGCCAGCCCGGGCGCCGGACGGTGCAACAGGTGGTCGAGGAGGCCCTGGCGCGGCTCCTCGGGCATCCGGTGCGGGTGACGGCCGCCGGCCGCACCGATGCCGGCGTGCACGCCCGGGCCCAGGTGATCCACTGGCGCACGCCGCGGCCCTTCCCTGCCGAGCGTCTGGTTCCCGCCCTGCGGGGGTTGCTGCCCCCCGACGTGGTGGCCGTGGCGGCCGACGAGGCGCCGCCCGGCTTCCACGCGCGGTATGGTGCGCGCCGCAAGACCTACGTCTACCACCTGGCGCGCGGGCCGGTCCCCGATCCCCTGCACCGCCGCTGGCAGTGGCACGTGCCGCTGGAACTGGACGTGGCGGCCATGCGGGCCGCGGCGCGCCGGCTGGAGGGCACCCACGACTTCGCGGCCTTCAAGGCCTCCGGCTCCGCCGTGCGACGAACGCGGCGCACCCTGTACCGCTGCGTGGTGGAGGAACGCGGCCCGCTGCTGCGGTTCGTCCTGGAGGCGGACGGCTTCCTCATGCACATGGCCCGGGGCATCGTGGGCACCTTGGTGGAGATCGGACGCGGGCGCTGGTCCCTGGACCACCTGGATGCCCTGCTGACCCAGCGGCGGCGTGACCTGGTGGGGCCGACGGCGCCGGCCCACGGCCTGGTGCTGTGGCGGGTGGCGTACGACGACTGGGTGGCCGAGGGGCCGCCCTGGCCGGGGTGAGGGCGCGGGGCCTGCGAGGCCCGTCGCGCCCGGACGGGACCGACGGGGCAGGGCGCCGGCCGGGGCATCCCATCGACCGCCGCCCCGCCGGCCGATGGGGGCCAGGGATCGCCTTGACAGGCCCCAATCCAGCGTCTAGCATAGGAGATGCTGTTTTCATCGGGTTGCTGGCGTTCCATCGGCCCCGGCCGCGCCGCGGGCCCGTTTGTTGATTGGCGGACCCGGGCCCCCTGCCGGGGCCCGAGGACGGGAGGCAACACCATGCGGACCACCTTCATGGCCCGCCCCCAGGACGTGCAGCGCCAGTGGTACGTGATCGACGCCGACGGCGTGCCCCTGGGCCGCCTGGCGAGCCAGGTGGCGAAGATCCTGCGGGGCAAGCACAAGCCCATCTACACGCCCCACGTGGACACGGGGGACCACGTGATCGTGGTCAACGCCGAGAAGGTGCGCCTGACTGGCAAGAAGCTGGACAAGAAGGTGTACTACCGGCACACGGGTTACCCCGGCGGCTTGAAGGCCATCACCGCGCGGCGGCTGCTGGAGACGCGTCCCGAGCGCATGATCGAGCTGGCCGTGCGCCGCATGTTGCCGCGCAACGCCCTGGGGCGGCGGCAGTTCCGCAAGCTTCACGTCTACCGCGGGCCGGATCACCCCCATGCCGCCCAGCGTCCCCGGCCGCTGACCATCCGGCCCGACGGCACGCCCCAGTGGGAGCAGGCCGCCGCACAGACCGAACCCGGCGCGTGACCGGGCGAAGGTGGCTCGACGTCGGCTGCGACCCACCCGGACGGGGGCCCGCCGGGGCTGCGTCCCGGCCGGCCCCCACGGGGAGGCGGTAGGGTGCTGGCTCGGGCGTCTCGATCGGGCGTGGGAACTCGATCGGGCCTGGGAAAGCGAGGTGAGACGGTGGCGACCACCGCCGTGTACTGGGGTACGGGTCGGCGCAAGGAGGCCGTGGCCCGGGTGCGCCTGATCCCCGGCGACGGGCGCATCGTCATCAACGGCCGCCCCTTCGAGGAGTACTTCCCGACCATCGCCCAACGGGCCGAGGTGGAGCGGCCCCTCAAGGTGACGGGAACCCTGGGCAAGTACGACGTCCTGGCCCGGGTGGCCGGGGGCGGGATCTCCGGGCAGGCGGGCGCCGTCCGCCACGGCATCGCCCGCGCGCTGCTCAAGGTCGACGAGGCGTACCGGAAGCCGCTGAAGCAGGCCGGCCTGCTGACCCGGGATCCGCGGGTCAAGGAGCGGCGCAAGTACGGCCTCAAGAAGGCGCGCAAGGCGCCCCAGTTCTCCAAGCGCTGAGGGATGGGGCGCCCCGGAGGGGCGGCCGTTCCTACGCTCCTGTGGGCGTCGACCGCTCCTGTGGGCGTCGACCCCGCCGGGCCGCGATGCCGGCGACGCAGGCAGCGACGGCCGCGACGCTCTCGCGATTCCCCGCGATGCTCTCGCCATTTCCCGGGAAAAGCGGGGCACCCGGCGGGACCGCCGTCCCGCCGGGTGCCCCGCGTTGCCTTGGCGGCCGTGATCCGTGGCCTCGCGTGGCCTCAGGCGCCCTGCCGCCCGGCCAGCACCTCCTCCTCGAGCCAGCGGGTGTGGAAGCGCCCCTGCTGGAAGTCGTCCCGCTGCAGGATCTCCCGGTACAGCGGGATGGTGGTGCGGATCCCCTCGATGCGGAACTCATCCAGGGCGCGCCGCATGCGGGCGATGGCCTCCTGGCGATCGCGGCCCCACACGATGAGCTTGCCCACCAGCGAGTCGTAGAAGGGCTGCACCGTGGTGCCTGCGCGGAAGCCGGCGTCCAGACGCACCCCGGGACCGCCGGGCGGCTCCCAGAGGGTGATGGTCCCCGGCGACGGCAGGAAGCGATTGCCGGGATCCTCCGCGTTGATGCGGCACTCCATGGCCCAGCCCCGGAACTCCACTTGGTCCTGGGTGAAGGAGAGCGGCTCGCCCGC
The DNA here is from genome assembly GCF_033582035.1 of Thermaerobacter composti. Classification (NCBI taxonomy): domain Bacteria; kingdom Bacillati; phylum Bacillota; class Clostridia; order Eubacteriales; family Clostridiales Family XVII. Incertae Sedis; genus Thermaerobacter; species Thermaerobacter composti. The sequence goes on along the minus strand of NZ_CP132508.1, from coordinate 2,888,152 downwards.
CGCCACGCGGATCTGCTCCTTCACCAGGTCGATCCCCGTGACGAGCTCGGTGACCGGGTGCTCCACCTGGATCCGCGTGTTCATCTCGATGAAGTAGAAGTTGCCGTCCCGGTCGACCAGGAACTCCACGGTGCCTGCGCCGACGTACTCCACGGCCTCGGCCGCGCGGATGGCGGCTTCGGCCATGCGCTGGCGCAGCTCGGGGGTCATCGCCGGCGACGGCGCCTCCTCGATCATCTTCTGCCGTCGCCGCTGCACCGAGCACTCGCGCTCGCCCAGGTGCAGGGTGTGACCGTGCTTGTCGGCGATCACCTGGATCTCGATGTGCCGCGGCTCCTCCAGGAACTTCTCCAGGTAGACGGCGCCGTTGCCGAAGGTCGACTCCGCCTCCCGGCGCGCCGAGGCCAGGGCCTGCACCAGCTCCTGCTCGTCCCGGGCGACGCGGATGCCGCGCCCGCCCCCGCCGGCGGCCGCCTTGACCAGCACGGGGTAGCCGATGTCGCGGGCGATCCGCAGGGCCTCGTCCTCGTCGTCCACCGTGCCCTCGCTCCCCGGCACCACCGGCACGCCGGCCCGCCGCATCGCCTCCCGGGCCAGGGACTTGAGGCCCATGGTCTCGATGGCCTCCGGCGACGGCCCGATGAACTCGATGCCCCACGTCTTGCACACCGCGGCGAAGTGGGCGTTCTCCGAGAGGAAGCCGTACCCCGGGTGGATGGCGTCGACCCCGGCCTTGCTGGCCGCCTCGATCAGGCTGGGGATGTGCAGGTAGCTGCGCGGCGCCGGGGGAGGGCCGATGCAGTAGGCCTCGTCGGCCATGGCGACGTGCAGCGCATCCGCGTCCGCCTCGGAGTACACCGCCACGGTCCGGATGCCCAGCTCGCGGCAGGCACGGATGATGCGGACGGCGATCTCGCCCCGGTTGGCGATCAGGATCTTCTGGAACATGGCCTCGACCTCCCCGGGAGGGTTCGCAGCGCGGGCCGTCTCTCCTGCACCGCCCGCCGCGGCCCGGGCCCCTGCCGCCGCGCGACGGCCCGGCCCGACCGTCCCCCGTTGCGGCCTTCGTCGCTGGCCCCCTTGCCCGACCGTCGGCCGTTGCCGCCGTCGCGGTCTGCCGTCGTGGCCTGCCTGTCCCCGCCGGCGTCGCCACCCGCCCGTCCGCCCGTCGCCGGACGGCACCGCCGGAGGCCCGACGTCGCAGGGGCACCGGGGACGGGCGCCACGGGGTGGGCAGCGCGGGACGCCCGGCGCCGCAGGGCCCTGGCCGGGGTCTTGAATCCACGCCCAGGCCCGCATCGCGGCCAGGGGGCGGGAGGCCCGCCACGAGGACCCGGCCGGCGCCGGCACCCCGGTCGGCGCCGGCCGGCGGGTCGCCCGCCGGCCCTTGTCCTCCGCCGCCCACCCGTCCATGCTGAAGCTGGAGAGCCTCACGGAGAGGGCTCGGGAGACCGGGGAAGGGATGACCCATGGTGTCCTCCGGCGGTGTCCGACGGGATGACGGCATGGCGTACCCTCTCCCACGCGTCCAACCCGAGGGCAGCGCCGACCGCGGACGGCCCTCCGAGCGGCTGGTGCCGTGGGAACCGGGCGACCGGTGGCTGGTCCCGGCGGAGCCGGGCGTCGACCGGGCCCAGGGGGCGGCGGACCTGCCGGACCCCTCGTCCCGCCGCAGCGGGCCGCCCGCGGGAGTGGAGGCCGCCGGCTCGCCGCCGACCGTCTCTCGCCATGCCATAGCTTACCTCACCGCCCTGGACGAACCGGCCCCGGGGGCGCGCATCCCCACGGCGGACGACCCGGCGCCCACCTGGGCGGACGGCACCAGCCCGGCCGGCGGGCCCCCGCCGCCCGCCGCCGTCCCGCGGGTGTTGCTGGCCGTGGCCGAGCCGGAGGCCGTGGCCCCCCTCTGGGGGCAGGGGCTCCATGGCGTCCTGGTTCGGGACCCCGACCACCTGCGGGCCCTCCTCGCCCGCGCGGGCCGCCGCGCCACGGGCGGCGGCCCGCGCTGGGTCCTGCTCCCCTGGGACGAGATCGCCCATCCCGGCCTGTGGGCGCGCGGTTGGGCGCGGGTGGTGGAGTGGGCGCCCGGAGCGATGCAACCGGCGATCGTGCCCCGGGCGGCCCTGGCGGCGGCCTGCGGGGACGAGACGACACCGGCCCCGGCCGGCCGAGGCCGGCCCGGGCCGGGTGGACCGGCGGCCGGGGCCGGCCTGCGGACGACCTCGCCGCCGGCCGCGCCGGCCGCCGGGGACGGTTCGCCCGCCGCGCCCGGCCGCTCCGCGGCGGGACCGGGTTGGCTGCGCGGGGCCACCCGGGCGCGCAGCGAGCTGTTGCGCCAGCTGGAGGAGTTCGTGCCCGCGCCGGTGGTGATCCCCGTGGCCGACGCCCCGCCCTCGGCGACCGCCCGGGCGACGGCCGGGCTGGCGGGGGTGCCCGTCTGGTGGCTGTGGCCTCCCCGGGGCGTGGACGGAGGGTGAGGGCAGGTCGGGCGGCGCCCGGCTCGTCGGGCCCACCGTCCGCCCGGCGCGGCCGTCCCACCGTGGGTCCGGCGCGGCCATCTCTTGGTGAATCCGGCGCGGTCCTCCCATCGTCCGCCGGGAGCGGCCCTCGTCAGCGGGCCCCCGGGCCGGTGGCGGCCGAGCCGGTGGCGCCGGCAGGAGGAACGTGGCACCGGCCGACGAAATTCCCCACGGGAACGGGCGACGACGCCGGTTTCCTTGCCGGTTGGCCGTCGTCGGCGGGGGAAAGCGATCAGGCTGTGGTCCCGGCTGGGGCGGGACCACAGCCTGGTGAGCGGCCGCTCGCGCGGGGGGTGAGAAGGCCGCCTGGCCGTCGGGCGGAGGGCTCCGGGTGGAGGCCGCGCGCCCCAGCCGGCAACGGTGGGGTGCGGTCCCGGCCGTCCGGGAGCACCGCCCCCCACAGCATGGGGAGCGCCGACGGATCCCGGCCGCAGGCGGCCTGCGTCCACACCGAGCCATCACCGAGCCATCCTTCTGTCTTGTGGGGCTTGTGGGGGACCGGACGCGGGTGTGCCTTGCTGGTGCACCCGGCGGGCGGGGCCGCCTGCGGCACGCAGGCCCCGCCCCTCGGCGTCCCGAATCCCCCGACCGCAGCGGATCCCATCCCAGGCCGGTGCAGCGGCCGCAGACCCCAAAGGCGGTCGCGCCACCGGCATCCCTCTGCAGCGTCGCGGCGGGCGGACGGGTGCCCCCGCCGGTGCCCGCCAACGGTCCGCCGCGATGGCCCCCGACCCGCTCCGGTCACGCGCCAGTGCCGCCGGGCCGGGTTCGTCCCGGGTGACCGCGCTGGACCCTTCGCGCGACGCCCGCGCCGGGGGCCGGAGCCGACGCCGTCGTTCCCAGCGGCCTTGCGCAGGGGAAAGGGGAGCGGACCATGCTGAATTCGCCGGCGATGTTCGTGGTGCTGGCTTTGATCGCCTACGGCATCGCCTACTTCGTCTACGGGCGGTGGTACGACCGCACGGTCTGGCAACCCGACGCCAACCGCACCACCCCCGCCCACATGTACACCGACGGGGTGGAGTACTTCCCCGTCAGCCGCTACGTGCTGTGGGGCTACCAGTACAAGAGCGTGGCGGCGCTGGGCCCGATCCTGGGGCCCTTCGTGGCGTTGCAGTTCGGCTGGGTCCCGGCGCTCCTGTGGATCATCTTCGGCAACTTCTTCATCGGCTGGCTCCAGGACTACGGGTCCATCATGCTGTCGGTGCGCAACCAGGGAAGGTCCTTCGGCCCCATCACCTACGAGTTCACCGGCGCCGCGGGGCGCAGCACGCTGCTGGGCTTCATCCTGTTCTACCTGCTGATCATCTCGGCGACCTTCATCCAGCTGATCGCCGTCTTCTGGAACACCTTCGCGGGCTCCTTCGTGGCGACGGTCGGCATCATCCTGACCGGCGTGATCTGCGGCCAGCTGCTGTACAAGCGGCGCATGAACGTGGGCGCCGTGACCCTCCTCGCCTTCGTCCTGATGATCCTGTCCTTCTGGCTGGGGTCCACGGAGGTCGGCCGCGCCGTGCGGCTGAACCTGGGCGCCCAGGGCGCCCTGAACTTCAACGTCTGGGTGTGGGCGGCGCTGTGCTGCGCCATCCTGTACGTCGCGTCCATCCTGCCGCTGCCGACCTTCATCCAGCCCTTCAACTACGTCTCCTTCTTCCCGGCGATGTTCGCCGTGCTGGTGATCCTGCTCGGCGCGCTGATCACGCCCATCACCGGCGTGACCCTGGCGCAGCCCGGCTGGAAGGGCTTCTGGGGTCCGGCGGGCAGCTTCGCCGCCGGGGGCAACCCGATGTGGCCCGTGCTGTTCACCGCCATCGCCTGCGGCGCCATCTCCGGCTGGCACAGCCTGGTCAGCTCGTCCAGCACGGCCAAGCAGCTGGACGTCGAGCCCGACGCCCATCCGGTGGGCGCCGGGGCCATGCTGGGAGAGGGCCTGCTGGCGCTGGTGTCCCTGGCCTCGTACATGGTGCTGAGCCCCGAGCGGATCGCCGAACTGGGCGGCGCCAGCGTGGGCGCGTGGGTCTACGGCGCCACCCTGCTGACCGAGCCGATCCTCGGTCTGTTCATGTCCGACGCGGCCATCCAGGTCTTCTACGGGACGGTGCTGGTGATCTACGCCATCACCGTCCAGGCGCTGGTCACCCGCTTCTGGCGACTGGTGTCGGTGGAGGTGTTCGGCGAGGGCATCCTGGCCCAGAAGCACGTGTCGACCTTCGTGGGGCTGCTGCTGCCCTGGATCATGGCGGTCAGCGGCTCGTGGAACAACATCTGGCTGTTCTTCGGCGGGTCGAACCAGCTGCTGGCGGGACTCGCCCTGATGCTGATCACCATCCACCTGGCGCGGGTGAAGGCACCGACGCGGTACACGCTGCTCCCGGCGCTGTTCATGATCGTCACCACCCTGGCGGCCATCGCCGTGCAGACGATCCGGTTCCTGCAGGCGGCCCTGGGCGGGCCGGCCAAGACGCTGACCCAGGATCCGCTGAAGACGATGGCGCCCACCGTGGCCAACCTGATCGACTGGGCGTCGGTGCTGATCGGCGTGGCGCTGTTCGTCCTGGGCCTGCGCATGGCGATCCTGACCCTGCAGGCGTACAGCCGCGCCAAGGCCGGCATGCTGGCCCAGCCGCAGGCGGCCCCGGGCGACTGACCCGCGCGCGGGGGGCCGGGGGGCTGGCGGGGTTCGAGCAGCCGGCACCCCGGCCCAGCCCGGCGGGGCTTGCGACGGTCGCAGAGGGAGGGGAAGCGAGGCATGTTCGGACGCAAGGATCCAGCGGGCGCCGACACGGGCGGTCCGCAGCAGAAGGGCGGCTTCCTCACCAAGCTGCGCGGCGTGCTCTACGGGATGGCCAGCCACGGCAACGTGACGGCCGCGTTGCGCACGCGCATGCACCTGGAACATCTGTTCATGTTCATCACCCTGGGCGACATGTTGGGCATCCCCGTGCTGCCGCCCTACTACAGCCTGCGGATCCTGCCCTACGCGGTGCCCAACATCGAGTCGTGGAAACAGCGGGTCTTCCGCGAGCGCGACTTCACCGACGCCATCTACTGAGGGGCGCCGGCGGCCATCGCCGCGCGGGCGTCGCGGCAGGCGTCGCGAAAGGCGGACGGGACGCGGGAGGGAGGAAGCGGTCATGCCCACCCTGGTGCGGCCCCGGGGTCTCGAGGCGTACTTCGAGGCGCACCCCGACGTGGAGGTCGTCATCTTCGCGGGCAAGGGCGGACTGGGCAAGACGACGTCCAGCTCGTCCCTGGCCTGGTACATGTCCCAGGTGAGGAAGAAGCGGACGCTGCTCTTCAGCACCGATCCCCAGGCGTCCCTCAGCGACATCTTCGAGCGCAACTTCTACGGCCTGGGCGAGATCGAGGTGGCTCCCAACCTGTTCGTCGTGGAGATCGACGCCGACCGGCGGGTGGCCGAGTACCAGGCGTCGGTGAAGCAGAAGATCAAGGACATGTACGGCCTCGACGCCGTGCCCAAGGAGATCGAGGAGTACATCGACTCCACCTCCGCCGAGCCGGCGATGTACGAGTCGGCCACCTACGACGCCATGGCCGAGCTCGTGGCCGCGCACCAGTACGACATCTACATCTTCGACATGCCGCCCTTCGGCCACGGCGTGCGCATGGTGGCCATGGCCGACATCCTCTCCAAGTGGGTGGAGAAGATCACCGAGGCTCGCTCCAAGGTGGCCGAGTACGACGCCATCGCCGCCACGCTCAAGGGCGAGAAGGGCCACGAAGACGCGGTGATGCAGGAGCTCATCGACATCCGCAACAAGATCAAGGCCTTCACCGATCTGATCACCGATCGGCGGCGCACGGCCTTCTTCATGGTGCTGATCCCCGAGAAGATGGCGATCCTGGACACGGAGCGGGCCCTGGCGATGTTCAACGCCCTGGGGATGGAGATGTCGGGGCTGGTGGTCAACCAGGTGTATCCGCGCGAGCTCCTGGACCGGCCGGGAACCTCCGAGTACCTGCGCAACCGCGTCCTGATGCAGCAGGAGCACCTGGCGGAGATCGCCCGCAAGTTCGGCGACCGGGTCCAGGCGGTGGTGCCGATGTTCACCCGCGAGCCCAAGGGCTTGGCGATGATCGAGCAGGCGTCCCGGTACCTGATGCGTTGCGAGATCGCCCTGGAGGCGTGAGGTGCCCGGGACGCGTCGGCCCGCCGGACCGTGGGGCGCCCGACGCAGGGGCCAGGGCACCGCTGCCGGCCGGACCCGCCACCGGCCGCAGCCGTGCCGCCGGGGGACGCCGATGCCCGGTGCGATGGGCCCGGCGGGCCTCGCCGGCCGGCGCGGCCGCGGCCGGTTCGTCCGCAAGGGGGGAACGAGGGTGGAGCACATCAGCGCCTTCCTGGAGAGGCATCCCGATCTGAAGTTCGTCTTCACCGGGGGCAAGGGCGGCGTGGGCAAGACCATCTGCGCCGCCGTGCTGGCGTACCACTTCGCCGAGCAGGGCAAGCGCACGCTGCTGGCCAGCCTGAACCCCGTCCACTCGTTGACGTCGGTGTTCGGGCAGGACCTCTCGGGTGGCCAGGTGCGGCCGGTGCAGGGGGTGCCCAACCTCCACGCCGTGGAGGTCGACGCCTCCGACGTGGTGGCCCGTTACCGCGAGAACATCGCCCAGCGGGTGCGAGAATTCCTGAAGTACGCGGACATCCCGGTGGACGCGAAGCCCTTCATCGACATCGCGGTGACCAACCCCGCCTTCGAGGAGTCGGCCATGTTCGACAAGATGGTCGACATCATGCTGCGCGAGGGCCAGGAGTACGACATGGTCGTCTTCGACACGGCGGCGGTGGCCAACGCGGTGCGGCTGATCGGCCTGTCCAAGATCTACGGGCTGTGGCTGCAGCGCATGATCGAGTCGCGCAAGGAGGCGCTCTCCCTGCGGGTGCAGCTCAGCTTCCGCAAGGACAAGGTGATGGAGGAAGTCAAGAAGGATCCGATGCTGGCGGACCTGATCGCCATGGACGAGCGGTTCAAGGCGGTCAAGAAGCTACTGGTCGACCCCCGGTTGACCGCCTTCTTCTTCGTCACCTTGCCCCTGGCCCTGCCGATCTCCGTGGTCACGCGGTTCATCAAGATGGTGCGGGCCTACGACATCCCCGTGGGCGGGGTGCTGGTCAACGGCGTCATCCGCGGCGAGGAGGTGGAGCGGGCCAGCGAGGACGAGTACCTGCGCAACAAGTACGAGGAGCAGGCGGGGTACCTGGAGCAGATCCAGCGGGAGCTGGGCGACCTGGTTCGCGCCTACATGCCCCTCTACAAGAGCGAGGTCCACGGGCTGGAGGCACTGAAGCAGGCGGTGGACGACCTGTTCGACCCCGACCAGCACTGGGCGCTGGCCCAGGTGACGGGGTGAACGGCCCGGGCCCGGGGGAGGGGACGTCCGCGGTCTGCCCCTACCTGCTGGCGGTGCGGAGCGTCGTCTTCGGCACGTGCAACCTCCTGCTGCTGGGCGTACCGGCCGGCTGGCGGCTGGGGGACGGCGCCTTTCCGCCCGAGGTGGACCGCTGGGCGGTGCGCGACGGCATCAGTTGGGCCACCGCCGCCCGGGGTCACTGGTGGCTCGCGGCGACCGCCGGCGGGACCGGGTCCGGGCCCGGGGATTCCCGGGGCGGGGCGGCACAGGGAACCGAGGTCGCCGGTGCCGGCCGCCCAGTCCAGCGGACGGGGGACGGGAGATCGGACGGGGGGGCCGAGGGGCGGACCGCGACGGCGGCGTCCCCCCGGGTCGCGCGACGCGGGGAGGGAGGCGGCAGGCGTCGGCTGCCGGCGCGGGTCGAGCTGTTCCTGGACGTCCGCCCGCGAGCGGCCGTCGATCGCGCTGGCGAAGGGCCGGTGGCGTCCCCGGCGGCGCGTCTCCTCTCGCGTTCCGCGACCGATGGGACGCTGGAACTGGCCGGTCACCGCGGCTGGTGGGCGCGGGGGGCGGTGCGACGGGGCTTCCCTGGACGATGGCACCCCGCGCGGGCGCTGGTGGTCGATTGCCCGGAGACCAAGCGGCGCATCGCGGTGCGGCTGGAGGCGGCGCCGGGGAGCGGCGAGTCGGAGGTGGAGGCGGCCTGGGAGGCCGCCGTGCGCGGCTGGCGGTGCCACTGAACGCCAGGGCACCGTCCAGGCCCTGGGGCCGGTGGGGTGGGTTCGGCCGGCGATCCTTGCGGGGAGGGGGCGAGGGGCGTGGTCGCACCCGATGTCGCCCGGCGCGGGCGGCACGGCGCGGGGCGCACCGGACGCCGGCGGCGGACAGGGCGCAGGGGGAGACCGCTGCGGGTCGAGATCGTCGGGCTCTTCCCCCTGTACTTCAAGCTGTGCCCGCGAGCCATGCCATGGGCCTTGGCCTGCGGGCTCGAGGGGCCGGCGGATCAGGAGCGGGAGTACCCCGCGCCCGAGCGCGACCGCCAGCGCCGGCTGGTGCAGCTGGTGCGGCATCTGGCGGCCCGCTTCGGCGACCAGGTGGAGCCGGTGACGGTGCCGCTGCCGTCGCTGCGGGGTGCCTGGCTGGCGGTCCGGCACCGCCTGCGCAGCGACGAGATGGCGGTGGTGGTGGGCGGTCGCTGCGTGCGGGTGGACGACGACTACGGCGTCCTCGACCGATGGCTGGCGGCATGCCTTGCCCGTGACGGCGGCACGTGAGCCGAGGTGTCCGCGCGGGCCCGCACGCCGCCCACCCCCGTGGGCGGCGTGCGGGCCCGCGCCCGCGCGCGGCGCGCGGCGGTGGCCGAGGCCCGGCGGCCCCGGGCGCCGACGGCGGCCCCGGCGCCGGCCACCGCCGCCTGGCGCCGGCCACCGCCGCACGGGTCAGGATTCCGTGCCGCCCCGGCCGCCAGGGGGCACGCCCTCGCGGCCGGCCAGCTGGAGCTCTCCCCTCGCCAGCCCCGCGGCCAGCGCGACCGCCCGCGCGATGTCACCCTCCTCGCCCGGGGCGACGCCGAAGCTCACCTGGACCTGGGGGCTCGCCGCCTGGGTGGCCGCCAGCACCAGGCGCCGGAGGTCAAACCCGCCCACGGGCCGCCCCTGTCCCTGGAGGCGGGCGGGGCGCAGGGGCTGGGCCGCCTCGACCTTGAGGATGAACTGGTCCCGCCGGCCCCGCCACCGCGTCCACGCCCAGGCCAGCGGAAAGTCGCGGGGTTCCAAGAGGCAGAGCAGCTGGGCGGAACGGATGCCGGCGCCGGGCCGCCCGACCTCCATCAGGAAGCCGCCCGTGCCGCCGCCCAAGGGCTGCACGCGGACGTCGTCGCCCAGGAGCCGCATGGCGTCCCGCGCCGCCCGCGCCAACTGGACGGCGCGCCGCCGGTTCCACTGCCGGCCGCCGATCAGCCAGAACACCAGGAACACCGCGACGGCGAAGGCGATGCGGTCGAGCAGCGGATCGCTCACCGTCCGTCACCTCAGTGGATGTGCGGCGCATGCTCCTCGACCACGGGCTCCTCCAACTGGCGGTGCTTCCAGGCGTGCAGGTCGGGCAGCGCGTAGGGGAGCAGGCGCAGGCCGATGGAGGAGTTCATCAACGGGATGCCCAGCATCTCGCCGAAGAGGATCAGGTTCATCACGTCGTTGTAGCGGGAGCGGACGTGGCGCAGCTCGTGGTACCACTCGAAGAAGAGCAACCCCCAGAGGAATTGCTTCACCTTGTCCAAGAAGCGGGTGGGGCGACGGCTGAGCCAACCGTGGAACCGCGGTTCGCCCCAGCGACGCAAGAGGACGTCGTCTCGGGTGTCGTGGGGGTGCGACGAGTGGGAGTCGGCGCCGCCGCGATCCGCGCCCTCGGCGGCGGCGGGCCGCCTCGCTCCCTGGCGGTCGGCCGCGCCATGGGCTGAGCGGGCTGCGTTCGTCCCCGTCATGGCACCCACCCTCCTGACCGCGGTGTGCGCCCCCCGGGTGCATCCGTGGAGCGACGGACGCGGTGCCCACGCCGGACGGCGGCCGGCCGGACCCGGCCCGCGAGGGGCGGGCCGGACGCCGCCCGGGCCGGACGTCGGGCGCGCCGGACGCCGTCCGGCGGCGGCTCCCCTGGACCGCCCAGGCGCCTGGCCCGGCTCCACCGGCGGCGCTCGCACCTGCCGCGAGGCGGCTGCGCGCGCTCGGCGGGCGACGTGACCACGCCAGCCGGCCGCGGCCCGCTGGGCCGCGGCCGGCGCGTGCCGCCGCCCGGCGCGTGGGGAGGGATTCGGCGGTCGTCCCTCCTCTCCCTGCAGCCCCAGGCGAGAGCGCGTGGACCGGTGCTCCGAGACCGCGGCATCGATCCACCGCGGCGGGCGCTGTGGGCCCGTGCAAGGCACCGGCTGGGCCCCGTGGCGGCTCACCCGCCGCTCCGTGCCCGGCCGCGGCTGGCACCACAAGCTGCCTGTTTGCGAGATCTGCGGGCGTCAGGGGCTCAGCCACCGGCCCGTGCCCGGCCGCGGCTGGCGGTGCCGGCCGGTGCGACCGCGGGCGCGGGGCCCCGCGTCCGCACCGTCCCGGGCAGGTGTCCCGGGCAGGTCCCTGGGCGTCACCCGCCGGCGTGCCGCGCACCGCCGGACCGGTTGCGGCGCCGTCGGGGATGCCGTGAGTGCCCTGGGAGGCGGTCCTCGCCGGCGTGCCGCGCGCGCCGGACCGGTTGCGGCCGAGGGACCGCGAGCCCTTGGCAGGGCGCGCCGCGCGCAGTATAATCACAGGTGCGACGAGCGCGCGGTGGCGCGCATGCGCCCGTAGCTCAGCGGATAGAGCGGTGGCCTCCGGAGCCACGTCTTGCGCAGGTTCGATTCCTGCCGGGCGCACATCCGGGGCGGTGACCGGTACGAGAGGCCGGGCGCCGCCCCTTGGTTCATTGGCGGCCGTCGCAGGCCATCGGAGGCCTGGGAGCCCGATCGGGGTCGAGGCGATGGACATGATGCAGCCCCTGGCATGGGATACCGCCATCGTCCGCGTGCTGGAGCAGGTCCGGCCCTTCCTGGTCCACGTGGCGGGGACCGACCGCAAGCGGCAGACCACGGCCTTCGGCACCGGCCTGGTCTTCGACCACTGGCACGTCATCTGCAATGCCCAGACGGTGGACGACGCGGCCGAGGTGGTGGTCACGCTCCCCGGCGGGACCAAGGTCGACGCCGACGTGGTGGGCAGCGATCCCGTCTACTTCATCGCCGTCCTGCGCCTCGCCGAGCGCTTCCCCGGCCCCCTGCCGGCCTGGCGGCCGACGGCGGACCTGCAGGTGGGGCAGTTCGTGGTGGCGGTGGGATATCCCCTCAACCTGCAGATCAACGCCACCCTGGGCATCATCAGCACGGTGGACATGACGCTGTACCGTCCGGACCGGATCCCGGTGGACGGCCTGATCGTCACCCAGGCGCCGATGCACCCGGGCAACACGGGCGGACCGCTGGTGTTGCTGGATGGGAGCGTGGCCGGCATGAACGGCATCCCCTGGTCCCACGGGCTGAACCTGGCGGTGCAGGGCGACGTGGTGCGGCGGGTGGTCAACCAGATCATCGAGTTCGGACGGGCCACCCATCCGTGGCTGGGCTTCTCCGGCCAGCCGGACGTCGTCGATCCCGCGCTGGCGCAGCTGTTCGCCTTGCCGGTCGATCGCGGCCTGGTGGTCGGGCACGTGGCGGACAACGGACCGGGCAAGCGTGCGGGCATCAAGCCCTTCGACATGGTGGTGCGCGCCGACGACCAGCCCGTGGTCCACGCCGGCAGCATCCGCAAGGTGCTCGCCTACCGGCGTCCGGGCGAGCGCGCCAAGTTGACCATCCTGCGCGGCGGCGAGCTGATCGAGCTGGAGTTCCCCGTGGAGGAGATCCCGCGTCTGGCCTCGGCGTCCTGAACCGGGGCCCTCATCGGGCGGCGGTGGCGGCCTGATCGCCGCCGGTGGCGGACCTGCCCGCGCCCTGGCGCGCCGCCGTCCGGCAGCGAGGGCAGATCCCGGTGACCCTGACGTGGATCTCCGAGATCTGGTAGCCGCTGATGTGCGAGAGATGCTTGCAAAGCGGCTCCAGGTGCTTGTCGTCCAGCGGCGTCTCCTCGCCGCAGCACTCGCAGACCAGGTGCTGGTGGACCTCCACGTCGGCGTTGCGCAGGCTGTACTTGGTCGGGCCCTCGCCCACCTGGACCCGGTCCACCAGCCCCAGGTCCACCAGCAGGTCCAGGGTCCGGTAGACCGTGGCCAGGCCGATGTCGGGATAGTCCTTCTTCAACTGGGCGTAGAGCTCTTCCGCCGTCAGCAGCCGGTCCTGGTTCACCACCACCGCGGCCGCCACCGCCCACCGCTGCCACGTCAGCCGGTAGCGGTGCTGGGCCAGCGTCTCCAGGATCTTGCGGATGGTCACCGGGCTCACCCCTGGATCCGGCGGGGGCGCCGCCCCCGTTTGTCCTCGTATTCGATAGCCATTCTAAAGAGACAACCGGTATCGTCATTATAGGCGTCCCGGCGATCCCCCGTCAAAAGCGGACCGCGCCAGCGGGACGGGGCGAGGGCGCGCGTCCCGGTTGCCGGCCCCGGCCGGCGTCCGCCGGACCGCCGTCGCCCCCGCCCCGGCGCTTCGCCGCCGCCGCCCGTCGCGGACCGTGCGCCCCGCCGCGCGGTCTCCCCGGCGCTACAGCTTCTCCGACACCGACTTGGGCTGCATGAACCACAGCAGGTAGTCCGGCCCGCCCGCCTTGGCGTCGGTGCCCGACATGTTCCACCCGCCGAAGGGGTGGACGCCCACCAGGGCGCCGGTGCACTTGCGGTTGAAGTACAGGTTGCCCACGTGGAACTCGTGCTTCGCCCGCTCCAGCTTGTAGCGGTCGCGGGCGTACACCGACCCCGTCAGGCCGTACATGGTGTCGTTGGCCAGGGCCAGGGCGTGGTCGAAGTCCCGCGCGCGGATGAAGGCCACCACGGGCCCGAAGATCTCCTCCTGGGCGATGGTGGCGCGGCCGTCCACGTCGGCGAAGACGGTGGGCTGGATGAAGTAGCCCTCCCGGTCGTCGCCCTGCCCGCCCACCACCAGCCGGCCCTCGCCACGGCCGATCTCGATGTAGCGCATGATCTTCTGGAAGGCGGCCTGGTCGATGACGGGCCCCACCTGGGTGGCCGGGTCGTCCGCCTGGCCGACCCGCAGCTGCCGGGTCTTCTCCACCACACGCTGCAGGACCTCGTCGTAGACGCCGTCCACCACGATGGCCCGCGAGCAGGCGGAGCACTTCTGGCCCTGGAAGCCGAAGGCGGAGACCACGATGCCGTTGGCCGCCTCCTCCAGGTCGGCGCTCTCGTCGACGACGATGGCGTCCTTGCCGCCCATCTCGGCGACCACCCGCTTCAGCCAGATCTGGCCGGGCTGCCGCCGTGCCGCCTGCTCGTAGATGCGCAGGCCCACCTCCATGGAGCCGGTGAAGTTGACGAACCGGGTGCGCGGGTGCGCGACCAGGTAGTCGCCCACCTCGGGGCCGGGGCCGGGCAGGAAGTTGATCACGCCCGCCGGGATGCCGGCCTCGATCATGATCTCCATGAACTTGGCGCCGATCACCGGGGTGTTGCTGGCCGGCTTGAGGATCACCGTGTTGCCCGCCACCACCGGGCCCACGGTGGTCCCGGTGAGGATCGCCAGCGGGAAGTTCCACGGCGGGATCACCAGGCCGGCGCCCAACGGGATGTAGAAGGTCTCGTTGAACTCGCCGGCCAGCGGCGTCACCGGCTGGGGCTCGGCCAGCCGCAGCGCCTGGCGCCCGTAGTACTCGAGGAAGTCGATGGCCTCGGCCACGTCGGCGTCGGCCTCCGGCCACGTCTTCCCCGCCTCGTACACCTCCCACGCCGCCAGCTCCAGCTTGCGCCGGCGCATGATGGCCGCCGCGCGGAACAGCACCGCCGCCCGGGCCGACGCGGGCAGCCGGCTCCACGGGCCGAAGGCCTCCCACGCCGCGGCCAGGGCCTGCTCGGCGTGCTCGCGGGTGGCGCGGGCCACCGTCCCCACCACTTCCGTCTTGCGGCCCGGGTTGTACGAGACGATGCGCTCCGGCGTGTCCACCGCCCGGCCGCCGATCCACAGGGGATAGTGCCGGCCGAACTGGGCCCGTACCTGGGCCAGGGCCTCGGTCATCGCCTGGTGGGCCGCCGGCTGGGAGAAGTCCGTCAGCGGCTCGTTGCGGAACTCCGGCACCGCCATCGCGTCCCCTCCTCCTTCCGTCGATACCTTGCCAATCCGCCGCCACGGTCGATGCGCGGGACGCCGCCCGCCCGCGGGGCGCGGCAGCCTCGCCGGCGTCCGGGGCCGCGCAACCCCTTCGACAAGGCGCGGTCCGGACGGTGGGCGGGGCGCGGGGCCGCGCAATGCGAGCCGCGCAACCCCTTTGACAGGACGCGGTGGCATCCCTGCCGCAGGGCTGCCGGGGCGATGCGCAGGACGGCCCGGTGGCCGGGACGGAGCCGGACGAACCGGCCTCACGGGATCGGGCTGGATCCCCCGCGACCGCCGCCGGCGCGCCCGCGCGCCCCCGATACCGGCCCGGCGGGGGACGGCCCGCCGGGCATGGGCGTCCGTACGGGATAGCCTGGGCGGATATGGACGGATCCAAGGTATCCGATCCGGCTATAGGAAGCCCCCGGGGCAACCGGAATCGTTGGCAGGGAGCGCCGGCCGGCACCGGATCCCATCCGGCGGCGCGGGGTCCGGGGCCAGAGCCGCCCGCGCCGGGCGAGCGGGCTCGACCGGCAACCGGCGCCGGAACCGGGACGACGTCGGCGCCCCGACGACCGCGGCGCGGCGCTGGAGGGACCGTGGTGGACGACCTGGGAGGGCGGTTGCGTCGCATCCGGGAGAGCCGGAACCTCAGCATCTACGAGGTGGAGCGGCGCACGGGGCTCCATTTCAGCACCATCAGCACAGACTGCTCCACCAGAGGCCCATGGTTCCTTGTCGGGCGGGGCCTCCCAGGGCGGTTTGACTGCGAAATGACTGCGATGGAAGGAGGCCCCACGTCCGACGGCGAACCCAACCCCAGGGCCGCCAGACCCGATCACAGGGTGGCGGGATCAGCCCCGGGCACGTCCCGGGGCCTTTCTTTTTCGCAGCGTGCGAACCGTAATCCCGCCCCGGCGACGAAAACCCGTCAACGGGAGATTGTCAACAGCCCGGCCGACGTGCATCCGTCGAACCCCCCGACCATCATCATCACTACCCCCCTATAGGGGGGTAGTGATGATGATGGTCGGGGGGCGGGCACGTCGGGTTTCGTGATTATTTGGCCCAAATTTACGGATTTCGTCGCCCGGGTCGAAGAAAGCCTTGTCTGGTGCGGGTTTCTTCGCCGCCCGGGATTATTGTCATCACATCTTTGTCACGTGACAAAGTTCCGGCTGGGGAGCCGAGAAAGCCTTGCCGGGCGCGGGTTTCCGGGCACCCGGCGGATCATTGTCATCACGGTGAGGACGATGATGACAAAGATACCGAGGGGGGGGGGGGGGGGGGGGGTGGGGTGAGGCTCAGGCGTCGGCCAGGAGGTCGTCGAGCGGGATGGCGCCCTTGCGGTCGGCGTCCTCGGTGATGCGGATGTAGTGGCGGGCGGCGACCTGAAGGCCCGTGTGACCGAGGCGCTTGGCGATCGTGGCAAGGTCGGCCCCAGCCCGCAAAAGCAGCGTCGCGTGGAGATGCCGGAGGTTCTTGGGCGGGATGGGGCGGATGCCCGCCCAGGTGCATCGGGTGCGGAACGCCTCCCAGAGATTCGCCTGGGACCACGGGCGCCCCGCGCGGTTCGTGAAGACCCAATCCTCCGGCTTCGCCTCCGGGGGCTTGTGCTCGCGGAGGATGGCGACCGTATCCGGCGGGATGGCGATGGTCCGGTTGCTGGCGGGCGTCTTCGGCGGCTTGACCTGCCGGTTGAAGCTGAGCGCCCGCCGGACTGTGATCGTCCCCGCCTCCAGGTCGATGTCCTGCCACTGAAGGGCGATCAGCTCCTCAAGCCGCATCCCCGTGGTCACGGCGGTGTAGAAGAGCGGGTAGAGCCAGTCGCCCCGGATCGCGTCGAAGAACTTGCGCGTCTCCTCCGGCGTCCACACGTCGGGCTCCTTGCGCCGGACGGGCGGCGTGCGCGTCGGCTCCACAGGGTTCGCCCGGAGGACACCCCAGACGACGGCCTGCCGGAGAGCCTGGCCCAGGACGCTCCGCACCCGCCGGATCGTCGCCGGGCTGAGCTTGCGGCGGATGAGCTCGGTGAAGAGCGCGTCGACGTGGGCGGTGCCGAGCTCCTGGAGCTTGACGCCGCCCAGGTAGGGGATCACGTAGAGCCGGAGGAGCTGCGCGTAGTTCGTGATCGACTCGTGGCGAAGCTCCCCGCGTTCCTGCCGCCAGGCAACCCACCGGCGCAGGTAGCTCTCCAGCGTCATGTCGCTGTGAACGGTGCCGACGTTCTGCTCCAGCTTCGCCTGGAGCTTGCGCCGGGCCTCGGCGGCGGAACGCCCGTAGGCCGTGATCCGCCGACCGGCCACGGTCTGCTGGGCGACCCACTGGTTGCGGCCCTTGTGGAAGTAGACGGTCCCCTCCCCGGGGACCCGACGCCGCGAAGCGATGGCAGCCACCCCCTTCGTTGCGGCCTATCGCGGCTGGTAGAGGACGAGCAGGACTTCGCCGATCACCACGAAGTCGGGGTCGTCGGGAGCCGTCCGGCCCACGTAAGGCGTCCCGCGCCGGTTGCCGAAGACCCACCGACCCCTCTCGACCCGCCCGTCGAAGCGCGGGCGGAAGAGGACCCACGTCCCCGCCGGTAGGCCGGAGTCGGTCGGCAGGCAGTAGGCGTACACCTGGTCCGTCGGCTCTGCCCCGGGCACCGGCATGACCCAGGCCCCGGCCCACGCGTCGAGGGGTTTGGGCAGGTGCTCGGGACGCTCGTAGAACTCGTCCAGGACGCAGACCAGGTGCAGGTGGGGCCGGGCGAACTGCCCGAGGTGCCGCTGGGAGGCTAGGCGCTGCTCCAGCTCCAAAAGCTGCGTATAGCGCTCGGTCTCCTCCTTGGATAGACCCCGGTCCCGCAGCTTCTCGGAGAGCGCCATCAGCTCGTCCCGGATGGCGCCCGGGTCGAGCTCGTAGCGATCCTCGGCCAGCGGCGGCCAGAAGTACTCGTAGGGGTAGCCGAAGGCCCGGGAGAGGATGACGAGGGACGCCAGCCGGGGCTTGGCGCGGATCAGGTCCGGGAGCTCCCACTGCCGGATGCGGGCGTGGGTCAGCTCCGACGCGATCCGCTCCATGTCGGCCTGGCGAAGCCCGTAGCTCTCCCGGATCGCCTTGAGCCGAGCCGCGAGGGCCTGCTTTCGCTTGTGGTCACCGGGCAGGTGTTCTTCGACCATGGCGCCGTCAGTATATCGAGTCAACGGGAGGATGTCAACACTCGTTGACAGATACCGAAGCGAGTCGATAGAATCGACTTGAACGCCGGAGGTGGTGGGATTGCCGACGCTGAGTCCGTATCAGGTGGAAGGAGCGGAATGGCTGGCGTCGAAGCGGCGGGCGATCCTCGCCGATCGCGTCGGGCTGGGCAAGACGGCGCAGGCTATCAGCGCGTGTGATCGGCTGGGATGCCGACGGGTGCTCGTCGTCGCCCCGAAGACGCTTCTGCACAACTGGGCGCGGGAGATCGGCCTCTGGTCGGAGGGCGACGTGCATATCCTCACCACGCGCAACGATCTGAAGCCTGGAGCCCGGTGGACGGTCACGAACTACGAGGTGGTGGTGCGGAGGCCGCTCTTCAATACGCGGTGGGACGCGTTGGTTGTCGATGAGGCGCATCGGATCAAGAACCGCAAGGCCCAGCGGACGCGGGCGATCTTCCGCCTGGCCCGGCGCGTGCCGGTGGTGTTCCTGCTCACCGGGACGCCGCTTCTGAACCGGCCCGATGAGCTGTGGCCGCTCCTGCACGCGGTCGACCCGGAGACCTTCCGGTCGTACTGGCGGTGGGTCGACCGGCACTGCCTCCAGGAGACCGTCGTCGCGGGCGGGCGGCCCGTGGCGACGCGGGTCGTCGGCGTGATCGACGAAGAGGCGTTGCGCCGGGAGCTTTCGGCGTACATGCTGATGCGCGATGGCTCCGTGATCGACCTGCCGCCGCGTCTGGAGGAGGTCCTGCGGGTGGAGCTTTCCCCGCGTCAGCGCCGCCAGTACGAGCAGATGCGCCAGCTCTACGTCGCGGACCTGGGTGATGAGGTGCTGGTTGCCCAGAACGCCCTGACGCGGCTCCTGCGGCTCCAGCAGCTCGCCCTCGACCCCCGGCTCGTCGGCGGGTCCGTGCGGGGCGCGAAGACCGATGCGATCCTGGAGTTCATCGAGGACCATCCCGACGAGAAGATCCTGGTCTTCTCGACCTTCAAGGGCTTCGTCCGCCTGCTCGGGGAGGAGCTGCAAGCCCGGGGGATCGGCTCGGTGGCGATCACGGGCGATCACACGCCGCCCCAGCGGCAGGCTGCCGCCGACCGATTCCAGACAGACGAGGCGGTGCGCGTCCTGCTCGTCAGCGGGAACATCGAGCTCTTCGTCGGGCGGGACCCGAAAACGCACGCGGTCTGGTGGGCGTCGAGACGACACCTGCTCCCGGCACGGCTCCGGCGTCGGCTCCGGCCCATCACCCACCACAAGGAGGGCTTTATCGCCGTCGTGGACGCCCTGCACGCAAAGCCCAGAACCTTAACGTACCCGATCCAAGTCGACGGGCTTGACACTCTCGGTGCCATTGGATAGACTCAACTGGGACAACCTGAAAGGAGGTGATGGAATATCCGGCACAGGCCGTGGCAGGAAAGGAGGGGACACCATGAACGTCACCATCATCGCCACACAGGGCCTGTGCCCGGTCTGTCGGACGACATTGGTGGTCATCGCACCGGTGCGCGTGACCCGCCACGTCGTCCAGGCCCCGGCACGGTGCCCGTCTTGCGGTCTCAGGGTCGAAGTCCGTTGGCGGTCGGATCGACTGGATCGACTCGACGAAAGGAGGGGGAGCCCATGCAGGTCCTGGTGATCACGCCGACGAAACTTCGGGCCTTCGTGATGAAGACGCTCCAGTACCTTGGCGAAACGCCGAACGATGTCGCTAAGCGGCTCAAGGAGGGCGGCTTTCGCGGCATCCGCCTGCACACCGAGGAGTGTCCCGTTGCCCGGTACCTGCGGGCGCGTCTTGAGGAGGCCCTGGAGATCGATGCCAGCGTGTCGGTCACCGACCGGGAGATCGAGGTGAGTCTCCTCGCCGCGAATTACGACAGAATCGGGGCCTCCATCTCCCCGATTCCGAAGGGCGTGCAAGACTTCGTGCTCGCGTTCGACCGGGGCGCGTACCCCGAGCTCGTGGAGGAGGACGATCACAGTGCGCCCGCGTGACATGCTTGTCCTCGCGGTCTCGGTCTTCGTCACGGCGGTGGCGGCGGCATCCCTCATCCAGCACAGCGGCGAGGCGTTCGGCCTCATTCTCACACGATGAGGCGGAAGGAGGGAACGCAGATGATTAGCATCTACACGTTCCGCCACATCCTCGGCGGGTCGATCGGCGTCCAGCCGTACAATGATCGGTTCGGGCGTGGCGTCCACGTCACGTTCCATGACCCCGAGTCCGGCAGCTCGGTGGCGTCGGTGATCCTCTCGCCCCAGGACGCGGAGCGCCTGGCGGACGGCATTCGCAAGGCGCTGGAAGAGCTGGACCATGACCCGACCCCCGTCGAGGCACCCTTCTGACTGCAACCGGCGGCCCGATGACTGCGAAAAGACTGCGAATTCGGCGCAATCACCCGTCGGTTCGGGACGTTCCGTTGGCGACGCGGACCCGGCGAAGCCTTGTCCCTTCGGCACTGTCGATTCTAGCAACTCTACGCAGTCGAGTCAACACCGCCCCAGACTCCAGCACGATCAGCAAGTATGAGCGCGGCGAGCGCCAGCCCAGCCTCGATGCCCTCCGGGAGCTGGCGGCGCTCTACCAGGTGCCGGTCACCGCCTTCCTGGCGGACGAGCTGGACCTGGAGGCGGTGCTGCCCCCGCGGCTGGCGGCCCTGGCCCGCCAGCTGCTGGACCGGCCGGCGCTGGTGGAGGCGTGCGAGCGGCTGGTCACTCTGGACGACCGCCAGATCCTCGCCCTGACCGAGTTCCTCGACCGGATCGGCCTCACCCGGCGGACCCGGGCGGGAGCGGGCGGTCGGCAGCGGTCGGGCGGCTCGGCCTACCCGCGCCCCCGGCCGCCGACGCCCGAGCCCGTCGGACGCGAGCAGCGGCCGGCATCGGCCGCCGGGACGGCGGCCGATGCCGGCCCCGCACGGGGCGACGGGCGCTCCTCGGAAGGCGGCGGGGCCGGGCGCTCCCCGGAAGGCGACGGGTGCGGACAGGCGGTCCCCCACGGCGAGGCGGGATCCGGCGACGGCGACCCCCAGGCCCGACCGACCCGCCGGGACCGCGGCGGGGATGCCGGCCGCTGAGGTGGTCGGCCGGGGCGCGCATCGCGGCCGTGGGGATTCGGCCCCGGTGCATCGCGACGGCGCCGTTTGGCCCCGGATCATCGCGGCCGTGCGGGTTCGTCCCCGGGCCGATCCGACGGGTGCCCCTCCGCGACCCCGGGGCCGGCGTCCTCCTCCGGTGCCCGGCGGCCCCCGGTTCCCTCCGGCGCGTCCTCCAGGGTGGGGGGCCCGCCTGCGGGGACGGAGGCCTTGCCGCCCGCCTCCGGGCCCGCCGCCTCGTCCCCCACCGCTTCCGCGGTGTCCGCCGCGGCCGCGGGCACGGCGGGGGCGAGGCCGTCCTCCAGGGCCCGCCGGCGCATCCACCAGGCCAGGATCAGCAGCGGCCAGGTGGTGACCTGGGTGACCGTCAGCACCTCGATGCCGTAGGCGGGATTGGCGTAGACGGGGATGGCGATGGGCGCGTCGCGCACCGTCTCCTCGACGGCCACGCGCCACCACTGATAGTAGTAGAGGAAGCTCCAGAACAGGTAGCCCGCCGGCGGCCGGCGCCGCGCCAGCCGGTTGTGCACCAGCAGCAGCCCCAGGCCCGCCGCGGAGGCGTACAGCTGCACCGGGTGCCGGGGGAACGGCAGCGCGGTGGTCGGGTTGCCCAGCACCTCGCCGTTGAAGATGTTGCCGATGCGCACCAGCATGTAGCCGATGGCCACGCCCGGCACCGCCAGGTCGAGGAGGCGCTGGAAGTGGGCCCAGGGCGCGTCCGGGAGGCGCCGGCGGACGTACCACCACCCCGCCAGGGCGCCGCCCAGCAGGGCGCCGTGCAGCGACAACCCGCCGTGGTCCACGCGGATGATCTCGCCGTAGCGGCCGGGGGCGAAGTAGTCGGCCGGGTTCGTCAGGACGTAGACCAGCCGCGCCCCCACGATCCCGCCGACGATCATCAGCGCGCTGACGTTGTAGAGGAAGTCCTCGTCGTAGCCCCGGCGCGTGCCGTCCCGCACCAGGACGTAGAGGCCCGCGGCCATGGAGACGGCCATGAAGAAGCCGTACCAGCGGATGGCCAGCGGGCCGATCTGGATCAACACGGGATCCCAGTTGACCTCCACGGGGCGCCCTCCTCCCGCTGCGCTGGCGGACGAACCGGCGTCATTGTACCATTCATCCCGAAAGGAGGGCGCCGATGGACGCAGGGGACCAGCGCCGCGCCGAGGATCCGCGCCGCGTGGCCCGATCCCGGGAGCTCTGGGAACGGGCCCGCCAGCTCCTGCCCGGCGGCGTCAGCAGCCCGGTGCGCGCCTTCGCCGCGGTGGGCGGCACGCCGCGGTTCGTCGATCGGGCCAAGGGACCCTACCTGACGGACGTGGACGGCGTCCGCTACGTGGACTACGTGATGGCCTGGGGACCGCTGATCCTCGGGCACGCCCACCCGGCGGTGGTCGAGGCCATCCAGCAGCAGGCCCTGCGGGGCACCGCCTACGGCGCGCCCACCGAGGTCGAACTGGCCCTGGCCGAGGCCATCGCCGCGGCGATCCCCTCCATGGAGCGGATCCGCTTCGTCAACTCGGGCACGGAGGCGACCATGAGCGCCCTGCGCCTCGCCCGGGCGTACACGGGGCGCGACAAGATCGTCAAGTTCGCCGGCTGCTACCACGGCCACGCCGACGCCCTGCTGGCCGAGGCCGGTTCCGGCGCGCTGACCCTCGGCCTGCCCGCCTCGCCGGGGGTGACGGCGGGAGCCGCCGCCGACACCTGGGTCCTGCCGTACAACGACACGGAGGCGGTGGAGGAGCTCTTCGCCCGCCACGGCGAGGAGATCGCCGCGGTGATCGTCGAGCCCATCGCCGGCAACATGGGCGTGGTGCCGCCGTTGCCGGACTTCCTGCCCACCTTGCGCCGCCTCACCCGGGAGGCCGGGGCGCTGCTGATCTTCGACGAGGTGATCACCGGCTTCCGCGTGGCCTACGGCGGCGCCCAGGCGCTCTTCGGCATCGAGCCCGACCTGACGTGCCTGGGCAAGGTCATCGGCGGCGGCCTGCCCGTCGGCGCCTACGGCGGCCGCGGCGACGTCATGGAGCGCGTCGCGCCGGCGGGGCCGGTCTACCAGGCGGGGACCCTCGCGGGCAACCCGCTGGCCATGGCGGCGGGCCTGGCCACCCTGGAGGTGCTGCGCCAGCCGGGTACCTACGAGCGGCTGGAGCGGCAGACGGCCCGGCTGGTGGCGGCGTTGGAGGCCGAGGCCCGCGCCCAGGGCGTGCCGTACTGCGTCCAGCGGGTCGGCTCGATGTGGACCGGCTTCTTCCACCCCGGGCCCCTGCGCAACCTGGAGGAGGTGCGGCAGGTCGACACCGAGCTCTATGCCCGCTACTTCCACGGCATGTTGCGGGAGGGCGTCTACCTGCCACCCTCGGCCTTCGAGGCCGCCTTCGTCTCCTTGGCCCACGCCGATCCGGACATCGACTTCACCATCGAGGCCCACGCCCGGGCCCTGCGCCGGGCCCGCGGGTGAGCGCCAGGCGCTGGGGCGGCCGCGCCACCCCCGCCGTCGCGCGGGCGGTCGCGGGTCGTGGCGCCCGGACCGCCGCCGCCGGGCGGCACCGGCCGAGGGCGCCGGCGGGCGGACGGGGCCGGCGCGAGCCCACGGGCGCAGCGCCCCATCCGGGCGGGCTGCCCTACGGTGGCGGCCCGCCGGCACCGCCGGGCGCGGGCAAGGGAGGCCAGCATGGACGTCGTCGCCCTGGTGGGACCCAGCGGGACCGGCAAGAGCCATCGGGCCGCCGCCGTGGCCCGGGAGGTCGAGGCCGACGCGCTGATCGACGACGGCCTCCTGATCCAGGAGAGCCGCATCGTCGCGGGGGTGTCGGCCAAGCGCGAGAGCACCAAGATCGGGGCCATCCGCCGGGCGCTGTTCGCCGACCCCGCCCACCGCGAGGAGGTGCGGCGCGCCCTCCAGGCGATCCGGCCCCGTCGGGTGCTGATCCTCGGCACGTCCCGCGAGATGGTGGACCGCATCGCCGCCGCCCTGGGCCTCCCCGCCCCGTCGCGGTACGTCCACATCGAGGAGGTGGCCACCCCCGCGGAGATCCGGCGCGCCCAGCTGATCCGCCGCACCCAGGGGCGCCACGTGATCCCCGCCCCCACCTTCGAGGTCAAGCGCAGCTTCTCCGGCTACCTGCTGGACCCCCTGCGCCTGTTCTACCGCGGGAAGAACCGGCCCCAGGCGGGGCCGGGCCAGGTGATCGAGAAGACCATGGTCCGCCCGACCTACAGCTCCCTGGGCCGGTTCTACATCACCCGCCAGGTGGTGGGCAGCATCGCGGCGTACGCCGCCGGTCGCGTCAGCGGGGTGGCGGAGGTGCTGCGAGCCGCGGTGACGGAGGGGGACGAGGGGGTGGCCATCGCCCTGGACGTGGCGGTGGAGCCCGGTCGCCCGCTGCGGGCGGTGCTGGCCTCGGCGCAGCGGCAGGCGCTGCAGGCGGTCGAGCACATGACCGCCCTCAACGTGGTGGCGGTGGACGTGGTGGCCAGGCGCCTGGCCCGGCCGGCGCGGGGTGCCCGCGGACCGGGACCTCCGGCGCCGGGTGCGGCGGCGCAGGGAGGGGGACGGGCGGCGGCCCGGGAGGTGGAGGGTGGCGCTGGGGCACCGCCCGCGGGGGCGGCCGGGACGGCCCGCTCCCCAGGCTCCCCAGGCACGCCCGGGCCGACGGGCGCGGCCGGTTCGTCCGCCACCCCTGCGGCGACGGCGGCGGAGCGGGGCGCCGGCGACGGGGGGCGCCCTGTCCCCGGCGGGGAAACTGCTATCATGGACGCGTAGGCACGGCCTGGAAAGGAGCGGGATGCCATGGCGGTACGGGTCGGCATCAACGGCTTCGGTAGCATCGGGCGCCGGTTCTTCCGGCAGGCCTGGCGCCGGGGCGACATCGAGATCGTCGCCGTCAACGACCTGGCGCCGGCGGCCACCTTCGCCCACCTGCTGAAGTACGACACCAACTACGGCATCTTCGACGCCGACGTGCGGGCGGAGGACGACGCGCTGATCGTCGACGGCAAGCGCATCCGCTTCACCGCCATCAAGGACCCGGCCCAGCTGGCCTGGGACCAGGCCGGGGTCGACGTGGTCATCGAGTCGACGGGCGTCTTCACCGACGCCACCAAGGCGGTGGCCCACGTCGAGGGCGGCGGGGCGAAGAAGGTCATCATCTCCGCCCCGGCCAAGAACGAGGACATCACCATCGTCCTCGGCGTCAACCACCACCGGTACGACCCCGCGCGGCACCGGGTGATCTCCAACGCCTCCTGCACCACCAACTGCCTGGCCCCCGTGGCCAAGGTGCTGGACGACCGCTTCGGGATCGTGCGGGGCCTGATGACCACCGTCCACGCCTACACCAACGACCAGCGCATCCTCGACCTGCCCCACAAGGACCTGCGGCGGGCGCGGGCCGGCGCCATGAACATCATCCCCACCACCACCGGCGCCGCCAAGGCCGTAGGCCTGGTGCTGCCCCACCTCCAGGGCCGGCTCAACGGCTTCGCCCTGCGGGTGCCGGTCTCGACCGTGTCCATCGTCGACCTGGTGGCGGAGCTCAAGCAGCCGGTGACGGTGGAGCAGGTCAACCAGGCCTTCGCCGAGGCGGCGACGGGCGAGCTCCAGGGCATCCTGGGCTACAGCGAGGAGCCCCTGGTCTCCAGCGACTACCGTGGCTCCGCCTACTCGGCGGTGGTCGACGCCCTGTCCACCATGGTGATGGAGGGCAACATGGTCAAGGTCGTCGCCTGGTACGACAACGAGTGGGGCTACGCCGCCCGGCTGGTGGACCTGGTCGCCTACCTCGGCGAGCGGGGGCTGTGAGCCGGACGAGATGACCGGCGGGCGGCGGCGGGTTCCCCTGGCGAGGGCCGATCGGCGGCGTGGGGCCCCGGCGCCGCCCGCCGCTCCGGCCGGCCCCCGCGGCCGCCAAGGGCCCTGTCTCGCCCGCCGGGGACGCGGCGGGCAGCCGGGCGCTGTGGGCCTTGGGTGGGGGCCGGACGATCCGACCCCGGTGGTGCCGGACGGGGCGCGGCGGTTCCGGAAAGGAGGCCCGGTCTTGCGGAAGCGATCGATCCGGGATCTGGACGTGCGCGGCAAGCGGGTCCTGGTCCGCGCCGACTTCAACGTGCCCCTGGAGGGCGGTCGCGTCGCCGACGACACCCGCATCCGGGCGGCGCTGCCGACCATCCGCCACCTGCTGGAGCGCGGGGCGGCCGTCATCCTCTGCTCGCACCTGGGGCGGCCCAAGGGCCAGGTGGTGGAGGAGCTGCGCCTGGAACCGGTGGCGCGGCGGCTGGAGGAGCTGTTGGGCCGCCCGGTGCTGGCGCTGCGCGAGGTGGTGGGACCGGAGGTGGAGCGGCGCCTCCAGGGACTCGCGCCCGGTCAGGTGGCGCTGCTGGAGAACCTCCGCTTCCACCCCGGGGAGACGGCCAACGACCCGGAATTCGCGGCGGCCCTGGCCCGCCTGGCGGACGTCTACGTCAACGACGCCTTCGGCGCCGCCCACCGCGCCCACGCCTCGGTGGTGGGCGTCGCCCAGCGGCTGCCGGCGGCGGCGGGCCTGCTCCTGGAGCGGGAGCTCGAGGTGCTGGGCGACCTGCTGGAGCGGCCGCGGCGTCCCTTCTGGGCGGTGCTGGGCGGCGCCAAGGTGTCGGACAAGATCGGCGTCATCCGGCGGCTCCTGGAGGTCTGTGACGGCCTGGTCATCGGCGGGGCCATGGCCAACACCCTGCTGGCGGCCCAGGGGCATGCCGTCGGGCGCTCCCTCTACGAGCCGGACCAGGTGGAGCGGGTCCGGCCGTGGCTGGAACGGGCGGGGGACCGGCTGCTGCTGCCCGTGGACGTGGTGGTGACCGAGCGTCTCGAGCCGGGGGCGCCCAGCCGGGTGGTGCCCGTCGACCGCATCCCGCCCGAGGCCATGGTCGTCGACGTGGGGCCCGCCACCCTGGCCGCCTGGCAGGAACGGCTGCGTGGGGCGGGCACCGTCTTCTGGAACGGCCCCCTGGGCGTGTTCGAGGTGGAGCCCTTCCACCGCGGCACCTTCGCCCTGGCGGAGTTCCTGGCGGACCTCGACGCGGTGACCGTCGTCGGCGGCGGCGACAGCGTGGCGGCGGTGCAGCGCACCGGCGTCGCCGACCGCATCGACCACGTCTCCACGGGCGGCGGCGCCTCCCTCGAGCTCCTCGAGGGGAAGGAGCTGCCCGGCGTGGCGGTGCTGCCCGACGCCCCGGCCCAGGGGGGCGGCGAGCCGGCGCCTGCCACCGGTGCAGCCCCAGGGGCCCGGGCCGGCGGGGCCCGGACCGCGGGTGGGCCCGCGGGGGCCGGTTCGACCCCGGCGGAGGGCCCGTCGCCGGGAGGGATGGGCCGATGACGTCCCCGGCGCGCGTCGCGCCCGCAGCCGGGCGCCGACCCCTCTTCGCCGGCAACTGGAAGATGCACACCCTGCCGGCCGAGGCCGCGCGACTGGCGGCGGCGGTGCGGGAGGGCCTGGAGGGGCCCGCGGGGCCGGTCCCCGCCGGTGCCGCCGAGGTGGTCCTCTGCCCGCCCTTCACCTCGTTGGCGACGGCGGCGGAGGCCCTGGCGGGGAGCGGCATCGCCCTGGGCGCCCAGGACGTGGCATGGGGCGACTTCGGCGCCTTCACTGGCGAGGTCTCGGCGCCCATGCTGCGGGCGCTGGGCTGCCGCTACGTCATCGTCGGGCACTCGGAGCGGCGCCGGCTGCTGGGCGAGGACGACGCCCTGGTGCAGCGCAAGCTCCTGGCCGCCCTGGCGGGGGGGCTGGTCCCGATCCTCTGCGTCGGCGAGGACGCCGCCCAGCGGCAGGAGGGGCGCACGGCGGCGGTTGTGCTGGGTCAGGCGGCCTACGCCCTGGCTGGCCTCGAGCCGGAGGAGGCGGCCCGGGTGGTGATCGCCTACGAGCCCGTGTGGGCCATCGGCAGCGGCCAGCCGGCCACGCCCGCCGACGCCCAGGCGGTGGCGGCGGCCATCCGGCGGCTGGTCGAGCGGCTCCACGGCCCCGCCACGGCCGCCGCCGTCCGCATCCTCTACGGCGGCAGCGTCAAGCCCGACAACATCGGCGGCTTCATGGCCCAGCCGGACATCGACGGGGCCCTGGTGGGCGGCGCCTCGCTGGACGGGACCGCCTTCGCCCGGCTGGTGCGGGAGGGCATGGCGGCCCGGGCGGCCGCCGGCGGGCCGGCGGCGGGGGCGGAGCGGCCATGACCGCGCCCGGGACGAACCGGCCCCGGCCGGTGGCCCTGATCATCCTGGACGGCTGGGGCCTGCGGGCCGAACGGGAGCACAACGCCGTCGCCCTGGCCGACACCCCGGTGATGGACGAGCTGTGGGCCGCCTGGCCCCACTCGCAGCTGGAGGCCAGCGGGGAGGCGGTGGGCCTGCCCCGGGGGCTGATGGGCAACTCCAACGTCGGCCACCTCAACCTGGGCGCGGGGCGCATCGTCTACCAGGACATCGTGCGCATCAGCCGGGCCATCGCCGACGGCTCGTTCTTCACCAACGAGGCCCTGGTGGGGGCGGCCCGGCGGGCCCGGGCGCGCGGCGGCCGGCTGCACCTGATCGGCCTGGTGTCGGACGGCGGCGTCCACGCGGACCTGGAGCACCTGCTGGCCCTCCTCGAGCTGGGCCGGCGGGAGGCCGTCGAGACGGTGGTCCACGCCTTCACCGACGGCCGCGACACGCCTCCCACCAGCGCCCCCGGGTACCTGCGGCGGGTGGAGGCGGCGGGCGGGCGCATCGCCACCGTGGTCGGGCGCTACTACGCCATGGACCGGGACAAGCGCTGGGACCGGACGGAACGGGCGTATCGCGCGCTGGTGCTCGGCGAGGGCCACCGGGCGCCGTCGGCGCTGGCGGCCGTCGAGCAGGCCTACGCCCGCGGCCAGACCGACGAGTTCATCGAGCCGGTGGTGGTCACCGACGCCGACGGCCGGC
Source organism: Thermaerobacter composti (assembly GCF_033582035.1). Taxonomy (NCBI): domain Bacteria; kingdom Bacillati; phylum Bacillota; class Clostridia; order Eubacteriales; family Clostridiales Family XVII. Incertae Sedis; genus Thermaerobacter; species Thermaerobacter composti. The sequence continues at coordinate 2,859,268 of NZ_CP132508.1, read as the reverse complement.
CGCTCCCTCGCATCACCGCCCGGGACGAGACGGTCTTCTTCAACTTCCGCGCGGATCGGGCGCGGCAGCTGGCCCGGGCCCTGGCCGACCCCGGATTCGACGCCTTCCGGCGGCCCGAGGGCATCGGGCCGCTGCCGCTGACCCAGATGACCGAGTACGACGAGGAGTTCCCGCTGCCCACCGCCTTCCCGCCGGTGTACCTCAAGGAGACCTTCGGCGAGGTGGTGGCGCGGGCCGGCCTGCGCCAGCTGCGCATCGCCGAGACCGAGAAGTACGCCCACGTCACCTACTTCTTCAACGGCCGCGAGGAGACGCCGTTCCCCGGCGAGGAGCGCGTCCTGATCCCCTCGCCCAAGGTGGCGACCTACGACCTCAAGCCGGAGATGAGCGCGCCGGAGGTCACCGAGCGCGTGGTGGCGGAGATCGACAGCGGCCGCTTCGACGCCGTGGTGCTGAACTTCGCCAACCCCGACATGGTCGGGCACACCGGCGTGCTGGAGGCGGCCATCCGGGCCTGCGCCACGGTGGACCGCTGCCTCGGACGGGTGCTGGAGGCGATCCGCCGCCAGGGCGGCGCGGCCCTGGTCCTGGCGGACCACGGCAACGCCGAGATCATGGTCGACCCGGACACCGGCGAGCCGCACACGGCCCACACCACGAGCCCGGTGCCGTGCATCCTCGTCGACCCGCGACACCGCCACGCCCGGTTGCGGGACGGCATCCTGGCGGACGCGGCGCCGACGCTGCTGGAGCTCATGGGCCTCGAGCCGCCGGATGCCATGACGGGGCGCTCGCTGATCGCGGGCCGTTGAGATTCGGTCCGATCCTCCCGGGGGCCCCCGGCCCCGGCCGGATGGGGGAGGGAGCTCCGGCTGGGCGGGGGGATGGGGGCGGATCCCGGCCCGCGCCGTCGCACCGTCGCCGTCGCACCGTCGCCGGCGCCCGGCGCCCGCCGGCGCACCGGGAGCGGCCCGTACCGTCGCCACCGCCGGTGCCTGACGCCCGCCGGCGCACCCGGAGGCCCGCGACGGCCGCCGGGGACGGCGCGGCATCGCCGCGGCGCCGCGCCATGCGGGACCGGGACCGGCGCCGCCGCCGGGCCGGATCGTCGCCGACGCCGCTGGACACGGGTCGGCCGGCCCGGGTCTCGGCCGGTTCGTCCGAGGGGGATCCGGGCCGGTTCGTCCGAGGCGGCCGGGGCCGCGAGGGGTGGCCGAGGCGCTGCCGCCGTCGGGTGCACGGGGCGGGGTCGGGGGCTTCCGGCGGGCACCGGGCGGCGGGCGGCCGGACGGGGCGGGAAGGCCCCCGGGGGCGGGCGAGGGCATGGCCGGCAGGCAGCGCGGAGCAGGAAGGAGCGTGAGCCGGTGAGCACCTTGATCGCTGGCGTGGAGGCGCGCCAGATCCTGGACTCCCGGGGCAACCCGACGGTGGAGGTGGACGTCTGGCTGGAAGACGGGTCCTTCGGTCGAGCGGCGGTGCCGTCGGGGGCGTCCACGGGCACCTACGAGGCCGTGGAGCTGCGCGACGGCGGGGACGCCTACGGGGGCAAGGGCGTCCTCAAGGCCGTGGAGAACGTGGTGGAGGTCATCGCGCCCGAGGTGGTCGGCCTCGATGCCTTGGACCAGGCAGCCGTGGATCGCGTCCTGGTGGAGCTCGACGGGACGCCCAACAAGGGTCGGCTGGGGGCCAACGCCATCCTCGGCGTCTCCCTGGCGGTGGCCCGGGCGGCCGCCTCCAGCGTGGGCCTGCCCCTGTACCGCTATCTCGGCGGGGTCGACGCGCGCCTGCTGCCCGTCCCCCTGATGAACATCCTCAACGGCGGGCGGCACGCCGACAACAACGTGGACGTCCAGGAGTTCATGGTGGTGCCGGCGGGGGCCGAGCGCTTCGCCGACGCGCTGCGCATGGGGGCCGAGGTCTTCCACGCCCTGCACCGGGTGCTGAGCGACCGCGGCCTGGCGACGGGCGTGGGTGACGAGGGCGGGTTCGCCCCCAACCTGGAGTCCAACGAGGCGGCCCTGGACGTGCTGATGGAGGCGATCCAGCGGGCCGGCTACCGGCCCGGCGAGGACGTGGCGCTGGCCCTCGACGCCGCCGCCAGCGAGTGGTACCGGCCCGAGGAGGGGGTCTACGTCCTGGCCGGCCAGGGCCAGCGGCTGACGGCGGACGAGCTCATCGAGATGTACGCCCGCTGGCTGGACCGGTACCCCCTGGTCTCCCTGGAGGACGGCCTGGCCGAGGAGGACTGGGACGGCTGGCGGCGGCTGACGGACCGACTGGGCGGCCGGCTGCAACTGGTGGGCGACGACCTGTTCGTCACCAACGTCGAGCGACTGCGGCGGGGCATCCAGGCCGGGGCGGCCAACGCCGTGCTGATCAAGGTCAACCAGATCGGCACCCTGACCGAGACCCTGCTGACCATGGAGACCGCCGCCGCCGCCGGCTACCGCAACATCGTCTCCCACCGCTCCGGGGAGACGGAGGACGTGACCATCGCCGACCTGGCGGTGGCGACCCGGGCGGGCCAGATCAAGGCCGGGGCGCCGTCCCGGTCGGAGCGGGTGGCCAAGTACAACCAGCTGCTGCGCATCGAGGAGCAGCTGGGCGAGAGCGCCCAGTACGCCGGCTGGGCGGCCTTCGGACGGGAATAGCCGCCGGTCCCTCCCCGTCCCGGATCGGACGCCGGGGCGAGGGGGTGCCCCGCCCCGGGCGGGCAGCCGTTGCCGCCGCCCGCGGGCTGTGATAGCATGGCACCGCATGGCCGCTGGCCGCGGGCGAGCCGGGCGCGAGGGCGGGCCGGGCCGGCGGCCCGGAGCGGGGTGGACGCCGTGGAGACCGTGCTGTTGGTCCTGCACATCCTCGCGGTCATCGCCCTGATCGCCGTGGTGATCCTCCAATCCGGACGGAGCGCCGGCCTGTCGGGGGCCATCGCCGGCGGCGCGGAGGCGTTCTTCGGCAAGCGCCGGGGCCTGGACCAGTTCTTCGAGCGGATGACCGTGATCCTGGCGGTGGTCTTCTTCCTCACGTCCTTCGTCCTCGGCTACTTCATGGACTGAGGAGCCCAGCCTTGCCCCAGGGGCCCGCAGGGCGCCGCGGGGCCTGTGGGCCCCGCGGCGCCCTGCATCGCGGCCCCGGGTCCCGCATCGCGACCCCGGGCCGCGCATCGCGACGCCGGGCCGCGCATCGCGACCCGGGGCGGTGCACCGCACCGGCCCGGGTCGCCCCCGCGACCGCGCAAGGCTGCGCGTCGTGGCCGTGCGGGGCCGCATCGCGATGACGCGGTCGCCGCCGACCGCATAAGGCTCGGCACCGCGGCCGCGCGGTCGCCCCCGCGACCGCGCGGGTCGCTCCGGCGACCGCGCAAGACCCCGCATCGCACCCGCGCGGGTCGCCCCCGCGAGCGCACAAGACCCCGCATCGCGACCGCGCGGGTCGCCCATGCCTGCGCAGAGCCGCCGATCGGCGGGCCCGCCCACCCGCTGGGGTGGGCGGGCCCGCCGCGTCCTTGGCGTCTTGGGGGATGACAAGCCGACGCCCGGCATAGGACTTCCCAGGAGCCTGCGCGCCCCGGGGCGTCGCAGGGCGCCGAGGGAGGGGTCGTGCCGTGGCGGAGCGGGAACTGGCCCTCCTTGCCCCGGTCGCGGGCCTGTTGGCGCTGGCGGTGGCGCTTGCCATGGCCCGGAGCGTGGCCCGGACCGAGGCCGGCGAGGGCAGGATGGTGGACGTGGCGCGGGCCATCCAGGAGGGCGCCATGGCCTTCCTGGCCCGGGAGTACCAGGTGTTGGTGGTCTTCGTCGGCGGGATGGCCGGGGTGCTGTTCCTGGCGGGGCGCGGGGCGCCCGGGTCGGGCTTCGGTCCGGCGGTGGCGGCGGCCTACCTGCTGGGGGCGACCGCCTCCCTGGCGGCGGGCTACGGGGGCATGCGGGTGGCGACCACCGCCAACGTGCGCACCGCCCGCATGGCCGAGCGGCACGGACTGGCCGGCGCCTTGGCGGTGGCCTTCCGCGGCGGCGCGGTGATGGGGTTGGCCGTGGTGGGCCTCGGGCTGCTGGGGTTGGGACTGCTGTACCTCCTCTGGGTCGACCCGGGGCGGCCCGCGACGCTGGCCGTCCTCAACGGTTTCGCCATGGGCGCCAGCTCCGTGGCGCTGTTCGCCCGGGTCGGCGGCGGCATCTACACCAAGGCGGCGGACATGGGCGCCGACCTGGTCGGCAAGCTGGAGGCGGGCATCCCCGAGGACGATCCCCGCAACCCGGCGGTGATCGCCGACAACGTGGGCGACAACGTGGGCGACGTGGCGGGTATGGGGGCCGACCTGTTCGAGTCCTACGTGGGGTCGCTGGTGGCGGCGGTGGTGGTGGCGGCGGCGGGTGGCGCGGCCAGCTCCGGCGGCGGGGCCGCGGTGGTCTTCCCGCTGGTGCTGGCGGCGCTGGGCGTGGTCGCCTCGCTGCTGGGCATCGCCGTGACCCAAGCCGGCTCGGGTGACGACCCCGCCCGGGCCTTGCGGCGCGGCACGCTGACGGCGGCCTTCGCCCTGGCCGGGGGCGGCGGCCTGGCCGCCGGCTGGCTGGGCCTGCCCCAGGCCGCCGTGGCCATGGTCGCGGGCCTGGCCGCTGGCGTGCTGGTGGGGCTGGTGACGGAGTACTACACCGCCGGCGACCGGCCGCCCGCCCGGCAGGTGGCGCGGTCGGCGGCCACCGGGCCGGCGACCAACGTGCTGGCCGGCCTGGCCGTGGGGATGAAGAGCACGGCCCTGCCGGTGCTGGTGGTGGGGGCGGCCACGCTGGTCGCCCACCACGTCGCCGGGCTGTACGGCATCGCCGTGGCCGCCGTCGGCATGCTGGCGACCACCGGCATCACCGTCGCCGTCGACGCCTACGGCCCCATCGCCGACAACGCCGGCGGCATCGCGGAGATGGCGGGCCTGCCCGCCGAGGTGCGGGCCGTCACCGACCGGCTGGACGCGGTGGGCAACACCACCGCGGCCATGGGCAAGGGCTTCGCCATCGGCTCGGCGGCGCTGACAGCGCTGGGCCTCTTCTCCGCCTACGCCGCCACCACCGGCCTGGGCGCCATCGACCTGCTGGAGCCTCGGGTCATGATCGGCGCGCTGGTGGGGGGGATGCTCCCCATGCTGTTCTCCTCCCTGGCCGTCGAGGCGGTGGGGCGCGCCGCCTTCGCCATGATCGAGGAGGTGCGCCGCCAGTTCCGCGAGCGGCCGGGCATCCTGACCGGGGACGACCGCCCGGACTACGCCCGCTGCGTCGACATCAGCACCCGCGCCGCCCTGGCCCAGATGGTGGCGCCCGGCCTGCTGGCCGTGGCGGCGCCCCTGGTGGTGGGCTGGCTGCTGGGACCGGCGGCCGTCGGCGGGCTGCTGGCGGGAGCGCTGGTCACCGGCGTCCTGGTGGCGATCTTCATGGCCAACGCCGGGGGCGCCTGGGACAACGCGAAGAAGTACATCGAGGGGGGCGCCCTGGGCGGCAAGGGCTCGGCGTCCCACCGGGCGGCGGTGGTGGGCGACACCGTGGGGGATCCCTTCAAGGACACGGCCGGCCCCTCGCTGAACATCCTGATCAAGCTGATGTCGGTGGTGGCGCTGGTGTTCGCCCCGCTCTTCCAGCGCGCCGCCGGCTAGGCGGGCGGGCGGCGTCCCGCGGTCGAGTCCCCGGTCGCGCCGGCGGACGCTGCCGCGGCGGGCGCCCCACGGGGCTTGCGGGCGACGGGGCCTGCGCGGCCGGTGGCCGCCGTGTATCATGGATGTGAATCGGGGTCCCGGGCCGTTCCCGGGCCCGGGAGGGAATGGCATTGCCGAGACGGAGAAGACAGGGGGCCGACGGGTCCGACGCGGATCGCCCGGGCCGCGGCCGCGGGGGGAAGGCCTCCGCGGCCGCCGCGGGGGGCCAGCCGGGGGGTGCGCCCGGGCAGGCCGGTTCCTCCGCCGAAGCCGAATCCGCCATCGCGGCGTGGGAGGAGCGCATCCTCGGCTTCATGCGCGAGCGGGCATACCGGCCGCTGACCGCCTCCCAGCTGGCGGCCGCCATGGGCGTGGACGGGCCCGACGCCGAGTCCGCCTTTCGCGCCGCCCTCGAGCGGCTGGAGGCCGCGGGCCGGGTGGTGCGCACCCGCACCCGGCGTTACGGCCTGCCCGAACGGATGAACCTGGCCGTGGGCGTGCTCCACTGCCACCCCAAGGGGTACGCCTTCCTGATCCAGCCCGACGGCGAGGACGTGTTCATCCCGGCGGAGAACCTGGGCGGCGCCATGCACCGCGACCGGGTCGTGGTGCGCCTGGTGGGTCGGGGGCGGGACGGTCGCAAGCCCGAGGGCGAGGTCATCCGCATCCTGGAGCGGGCCAACCGCGAGCTGGTGGGGCGGCTGGAGGGGCAGCCGGGACGGGACGGCTACGGCTTCGTCACGCCCCTGGACCAGCGGCTCTTCTGGGACGTGTTCATCCCCGCGGGACAGCTGGGCGGCGCCAAGCCCGGCGACATGGTGGTCGTCGAGATCACCCGCTGGCCCGAGAGGCGCCGCGGTCCCGAGGGCCGGGTCGTCCGGGTGTTGGGACCCGCCGACGCGCCGGGCGTCGACGTCGCCGCCATCGTCGCCAAGGCCGGGCTCCGGGTGGAGTTCCCCGCCGCCGCCCTGGCCCAGGCGGAGCGCGTCCCCGAGCGCGTGACCGCCCGGGATCGCCGCGGGCGGCGCGACCTGCGGGACTGGCTGGTGGTCACCATCGACGGCGCCGACGCCAAGGACCTGGACGACGCGGTGTCGCTGCAGCGGCTCCCGGAGGGCGGCGAGGCCGTCTGGCGCCTGGGCGTGCACATCGCCGACGTCTCCCACTACGTGCCGGAGGGCAGTCCCCTGGACCTGGAGGCGCGCCGCCGGGCCACCAGCGTGTACCTGGTGGACCGGGTGGTGCCCATGCTGCCGCCGCGGCTCTCCAACGGCATCTGCAGCCTCAACCCGCGGGTCGATCGCCTGACGGTCTCCGTCGTCATGGACTTCGACGCCCGCGGGCGGCGCGTGGCCTACGAGATCTTCCCCAGCGTCATCCGCAGCCGCCATCGGCTGACCTACGAGGGCGTGCAGCGCATGCTGGAGGGTTCGCCCGACGACCCCGAGGTGCGGGCCCTGCGCGAGCAGCATGCCGACGTGCTGCCCATGCTGGAGGACATGGCCCAGCTGGCCGCGCGCCTGACGGCCCGCCGGGAGCGGCGGGGCAGCATCGACTTCGACATCGCCGAGGTCAAGGTGGTGCTGGACGAACAGGGGATGCCCAGGGAGCTGCTGCGGCGCGAGCGCACGGTGGCCACGCGGATCATCGAGGAGTTCATGATCGCGGCGAACGAGACGGTGGCGGAGCACTGCCACTGGCGCCAGGTGCCCTTCATCTACCGCGTGCACGAGGAGCCCGATCCCGAGGAGGTGGAGGAACTGGCCGCGTTCCTCACCATCCTCGGCTATCCGCTGCCGCCGCGGCGCAAGCTGCACCCGCGCCTCTTCCAGCGGGTGCTCAAGCAGGTGGAGGGGCGCCCGGAGGAGTACCTGGTCAACGCCGTGGTCCTGCGCACCATGAAGCGGGCCCGCTACGCCACCGAGGCGCTGGGTCACTTCGGCCTGGCGGCGCGCTTCTACTGCCACTTCACCTCGCCCATCCGCCGGTACCCCGACCTGGTGGTCCACCGCATCGTCAAGGAGCTGGTCACCCGCGGCAGCCTGCCGCCGGAGCGGGTGGAGCGGCTGGAGGCGATGCTGCCGGAGATCGCCGACCACTGCTCGCAGCAGGAGCGGGTGGCGGAGGAAGCCGAGCGGGAGAGCGTCGACCTCAAGAAGGTCCAGTTCATGGTGGACAAGGTCGGCGAGACGTACCGGGGCATCATCTCCGGCGTGGCGCCCTTCGGCCTGTTCGTCACCCTGCCCAACCTGGTGGAGGGGCTGGTCCATGTCAGCACGCTGACCGACGATTACTATCACTACGAGGAGAAGCTCTACAGCCTGGTGGGCGAGCGCACCCGCCGCACCTTCCGCCTCGGCGACGAGGTGGAGGTGGTGGTGGCCAAGGTCGACCCCGAGGCGCGCACCGTCGACCTGGTCTTAGCGGAGCTGGCCGGGGAGCTGGAAGACTACGCCGGCCGCGCGGCGCGGGCCGGCCGGCGGTCCGGTGGGGCGGGGCGCGACGCCGCGGCCTCCCGCGGCGGGACCGCGGGGCGGGCGGGCGCCGGGGCCGGTCGGGCCCGGCGCGCCGGGGGGACCGCGGCGGCCGGGGCGGCCACGGCGGGGAAGGGCGCGCGGGGATCCACCGCGAAGGTCGAGGCGCGGCGCCGGCGTACCGCGGCGACCGGGCGGCGGCGCGATCGGCGCGGGAGGAACGCGGCCGGCACCCCGGGCGACGCCGCGCAGCCCCCGGGCAAGGCCGCGGCAGCCGAGGCGGCCGCCGCCGCGGAGGGAGCGCGTCGCCGGCGCCGGCGGCGGTGAGGGCGCTGGGCATCCCACGGGACGTCGCGCGCCGGCCGGCCACGGGCCCAGGCGCCGCGGGGGCGGCCGCGCCCGGGCGACGCACCCCATCCCCGGCGGCACCGGCCCGGCAGGGGCCGGCCGGCGACCCCAGGCCGCGGGCGGCGGGAGAGGGGAGCCATGGCGGGACGGGCTGAGGGCGTGCGCCTGATCGCAGACAACCGCAAGGCGCGCCACGACTACTTCATCGACGAGACCTTCGAGGCGGGGCTGGTGTTGACCGGGACGGAGATCAAGTCGATCCGCGCGGGGCGCGTCAACCTGCGGGACAGCCACGCCCGCGTCGAGGGCGGCGAGGTGTGGCTGTACGGCATGCATATCGCGCCCTACGAGCACGGCAACCGGTTCAACCACGAGCCGGACCGCCCGCGGAAGCTGCTCCTGCACCGGCGGGAGATCGACTACCTGGCGGGCCGGGTGCGGGAGCGGGGCTACACCCTGGTGCCGCTGCGCCTCTATCTCAAGGGCGGCTGGGCCAAGGTGGAGCTCGCCCTGGCCCGCGGCAAGAAGCGCTACGACAAGCGGGCCGCCATCGCCCAGAGGGAGGCCCAGCGGCGCATGGCCCAGGCGCTGCGCGCCCGCCGCTGACGGGCATCGGCCGCCGTCGGGCGGGATCGCGCCGACCGGGTGCGCCAGGGCCACGCCAGGGCGTGGTGCCGTGCTATAATGCGGGTAGCCGCCTCCTGTCCTGCCCGCAGGGGGCGGCGTGCAGGGTGCATTGCGGGGGTGATCTTAGATTCGACGCCGGTAGGGTGGGCCGGAGAAGCGAGCCGAGGTGCCGCGCCTCGTTAAACAGCGGCACGGCGATAAGTGCCGACGAAGAGCTTGCCCTGGCTGCTTGATCGATAGCGGCCAAGCCGCGTGAGCCCTCGCCTGCGGGGCTGACGCGGTTCCAACCCAGCAGGCTGGCTGTCGGCTCCGCCCGCAGAGCCGGCGGCGAGATCCCCAAGGCGGGCTGGCCTGCCGCGGACCCTGCCCCTGGGGGCCCGGTGGGCGAGAACCGGACAGGGGCTACGCTCGTAGAGGCTCCGGCTGGCCCGCTGGCGGACCGGGGTGCAAATCCCCGCACCTCCACCGGTTGTCGCGGTCATCGCGGCGCCCCGGGCGGCCGGCCTCGGCCGGCCGCCCGGGGCGCCGGCATGTCGGGGGCGCGCGGAAGGGGTTCCAGGTGTTCGAGGGCACGCGGACCGGGGAGCGGGCGGTCCGTCGCCGGTCGGGGCCGCGGCGCCGGATGCGCCGACGGGGCCCGGTCCGCGAGCCCGGAGGGGAGTCCGATGCAGCGCTGGGTGCTGCACTGCGACCTCGACGCCTTCTTCGCCGCCGTGGAGCAGCGGGACCGGCCCGAGCTGCGGGGGCGGCCGGTGATCGTCGGTGGCGATCCCGGGTCGCGGGGTGTGGTGGCCACCTGCTCCTACGAGGCCCGGGCCTTCGGCGTGCGCTCGGCCATGCCCCTGGCCCAGGCGCGGCGCCTCTGCCCCCATGCCGTGTTCCTCCCCGTGCGCCGCGAGCGCTACGCCGAGGTGTCCCGCCAGGTGATGGCCATCCTGGCGCGGGAGAGCCCGGTCGTCGAACCCGTCTCCATCGACGAGGCGTACCTGGAGGTGGCGGGCGACGGGGTCGCGGCCGCGCGGCGCCTGCGGGAGGCGGTGCGGCGCGAGGTGGGGCTGGCCATGACCGTCGGGGTGGGGCCGAACCGGCTGGTGGCCAAGATGGCGTGCCAGATGGCCAAGCCCGACGGGCTCCTGGCCGTGCCGCCCGAGGGCGTCCAGGCGTGGCTGGCGCCCCAGCCGGTGGAGGCGTTGCCGGGCCTGGGGCCGGCCACGGCCCAGCGACTGCGCCGCGCGGGCATCGCCACGCTGGGGCAGCTGGCGGCGGCCGACCCCCTGGTGCTGCAGCGCCTGCTCAAGGGCCGGGCCGCCGAGCTGCAGGCCCGGGCGCGGGGTTGGGATCCGCGCCCGGTGGGGGTGCCGGCGCCCACCCGCTCCCTCAGCGAGGAGCGCACCTTCGGCCGCGACCGGCAGCCGGCGGCGGTCCTGCCCGTGCTGGCGGAGCTCTGCGAGGAGTTGGGCACCCGCCTGCGCCAGCACGGGTATCGGGCCACCCAGGTGACCCTGAAGGTGCGGTATGCGGACTTCACCACCATCACCCGCAGCCGCGCCCTGCCCCGGCCGATCTGCGCCGATGGCGAGCTGTTCGCCGTGGCGCGGGAGCTCTTGGCGCGCCACGTGCCCGCGGACCGCTGGCTGCGCCTGGTGGGGGTGGCGGCTGCAGGGTTGGTCCACCGCGACGATCCCCAGCAGCTGTCCCTGTGGCCGGGCGACACCCGCAGCCTGCGGCTGGCGGAGGCCGTCGACCGGGTGCGCCGCCGCTTCGGTCGCCGCGCCCTCGGCCTAGCGGCGCGCTGGCTGCCCGGTGGCGAAGGCGAGGCCGCACCGCGGGGCGGTGGGCCGGACCGGACGGCCGGCCGCGCGACGCCGACCGCCGACCGTCGGCGCGCCGGTCCCGCGGCGGCCGGGGCGGGTGCAGGGGGCGGCCGCCCATGGACCCGGTCCTGAGCTACGCGCTGGTGTTCCTGGCGCGGGTCGCCGACGTCAGCCTCAGCACCCTGCGGCTCATGCTGGTCTTCCGCGGGCAGCGGCTGCTGGGCTCGGTGGTCGGGCTCTTCGAGGTGACGATCTACATCCTCGCCCTGGGATTCGTGGTGGAACGCCTGCACGAGCGGCCGCTGACCCTGGTCTTCTACGCCTTGGGGTTCGCCACCGGCAGCTACCTGGGCGGCCTGCTGGAGGAGCGACTGGCCCTGGGGGTGGAGATGGTCCAGGTGGTGCCCCATGGCAGCGGCGGCCGCTTCCTGGCCGACGACCTGCGCCGTCAGGGCTACGGCGTGACCGAGCTGGAGGGACAGGGGCGCGAGGGGCAGCGCACCGTGCTGCTGATCACGGTGGAGCGCAAGGCCCTGCCGCAACTGCTGGAGATCCTGCGGCAGCGCGAGCCCCACGCCTTCGTCACCGTCCTCGACACGCGCCGCGCCATCGGCGGCGTCCGCGGGTTCGTGCGCAAGGGCAAGTGAGCCGGCGGGTCCCGGCGAGGGGGCGCCGCTGCGCGGCGGGTCGGGCGCGCGAGCGCCACCGCGCGCGGTAGGACCGCCGCCCAGGTGCCGCCGTGCGGCGGGACCGGCGCCCAGGCCCTGCCGCGCGCCCGGACCGGCTGACGTGCAGCGGGACCGGCTCCAGGGGACGCCGCCCCGAGGAGGATGCCGATGAACGCCGCCCTGCTGGTCGACTTCGGCAGCACCTTCACCAAGGTGGCCGCCGTCGACCTGGACGAACCGCGCCTGCTGGCGCGGGCCGAGGCGCCCACCACCTACGCCACCGGCCTGGAGCACGGGCTGGACGCCGCCCTGGCCGCGCTGGAGCGGGCCTACGGCGCCCCGCTGCCGCCCTTTCGCCACCGGCTGGCCTGCTCCAGCGCCGGCGGGGGCCTGCGCATGGTGGCCGTCGGCCTCGTGCCCGGGCTGACCGCCGAGGCGGCCCGGCGCGCCGCGCTGGGCGCCGGGGCGCGGGTCCTGGCCACCTTCAGCGGCACCCTCGGGCCGGACGACCTGGACCGACTGGCCGCGCTGGATCCGGAGATCGTGCTCCTGGCGGGCGGCACCGACGGCGGCAACCGCACGGCGCTGCTGGATCTCGCCCGCGCCCTGGCCCGGTGCCCCACGGCCGCTGCGGTGGTGGTGGCGGGGAACCGGGAGGCCGCGCCCGAGGCGGCCGCGATCCTGGAGCGCGCCGGCAAGCAGGCGGTGGTGGTCGCCAACGTGCTGCCGCGGCTGGACACCATCCAGGTGGAGCCAGCGCGGGAGGCGATCCGCCGCGTCTTCATGGAGCGCATCGTGGTGGCCCGCGGGTGGCGGACGGTGGAGGCGCGCCTCGGGGCCATCCTGATGCCCACGCCGGCGGCGGCCCTGCGCGGGGCCGAGCTGCTGGCGGAGGGGGCCGGCGACGCCGCCGGCCTGGGGGAGCTGCTGGTGGTCGACGTCGGCGGCGCCACCACCGACGTCCACTCCGTCGCCGACGGCCGGCCCACCGACGGCAAGACGGTGCTGCGCGGGCTGCCGCCACCTCGCAGCCAGCGCACCGTGGAGGGGGACCTGGGCCTGCGCCACGGCGCCCCCTCGCTGGTGGAGGCCGCCGGCCTGGTGCAGGCGGGCGGCGAGGCCGAGACGTGGCGGCGCCGCGCCCGTCGCCGGGCGGCGGATCCCCCCTTCGTCCCCGGGCCGGACGAACCGGCGGAGCAGGAGGCGGATCAGGAGCTGGCCCGGGCGGCGGTACGGGTGGCGGTGGAGCGGCACGCCGGCCGGCGGGAGCCCCTGGTCACGCCCCACGGGCGGCGCTGGGTCCAGCACGGCAAGGACCTGCGGTCGGTCGGGCACGTCATCGGGACGGGGGGCATCTTCCGCCATGCGCCTGACCCGGCCCGCATCCTCGCCGCCGCCCTCGACCCGGCGGGGGGCGGGCCGGTGCTCAGGCCGCGCCGGGCCGCCCTGTGGGTCGACGGCGACTACCTGCTCAGCCACGCCGGCCTGCTGGCGGAGGTCGACCGGTTGGCGGCCTTGAAGATCCTCAAGGCCGGTCTCGTCCGGGTGGCGTAGCGGGCGCGTCGGGCCGCGCCGGCCTCCGGGCGGGAGCCGGGGCCGGCCTCGGATCCGGGCGCGGGAGCGTGCCGCAGGGCCTGCCGGCTGGCCCGCGGCGGCCGCGGCGGCGGTGGCGGGCGCGACCCGCCAGGACCCCGCCTGGCCCGTGTGCCATGGCCGACCGCCGGGATGCGGGCGGCAGCGGCTGCGGGACGGCGGGATCCCGAAGGGGAGGCGACGGCCTTGGACACCCACCCGAGGGGCGCAAGTGCAGACGGCGACCGCCGGCGGCCGGAGGCCCCGGAACCCGCGGCGCCCGGCTCGCGGGCCGCCGGTCGCCTGGTGCTGGCCACGCACAATCGCGGCAAGGTGCGCGAGCTGGAGCGCCTGCTGGCGGCCGCGGGGCTGCCCTTGGCGGTCACCACCCTCGACGCCTTCCCGACGGTGGTCCTGCCGGAGGAGACGGGGACCACCTTCCTCGAGAACGCGCGCCTCAAGGCCGTGGCCGTGGCCCGGCAGACCGGCCTGCCGGCCCTGGCCGACGACTCCGGCCTGTGCGTGGACGCCCTGGGCGGAAGGCCCGGCGTGCACTCCGCCCGCTATGCGGGACCCGATGCCACCGACGCGGCCAACAACGCGCGACTGCTGGCGGAGCTGGCGGGGGTCCCCGCGGAGCGGCGCACGGCGCGGTTCCGGGCCGTGGTCGTCCTGGCCCTGCCCGACGGCCGCTGGACCTGGGCCGAGGGCGAGACCCGGGGCCGGATCCTGGAGGCGCCCCGGGGTGCAGGGGGCTTCGGCTACGATCCGCTGTTCCTGTCGGACGAACTCGGCATGACCTTCGCCGAGGCCGGCCTCGAGGCCAAGAACCGCGTCAGCCACCGCAGCCGGGCGCTGCGGGCGCTGCTGCCGGCGTTGCGAGCCTGGCTGGTGGACGGTATAGTTAAGTGACGGCGCGGTGCGGCGGGGCGTGGTGCAGGGGCAGCACGCTTGCTTTGGGAGCAAGAGGTCGGCGGTTCGAATCCGCCCGCCCCGACACGACCGGTGCGCGCGGGAGTAGCTCAATGGTAGAGCGCCGGCCTTCCAAGCCGGTGACGCGGGTTCGATTCCCGTCTCCCGCTCAGCAGGGCGCCGCGGCGCGGCGCCGGCCCGCGCCCGTAGCTCAGCGGAAGAGCGACCGCCTTCTAAGCGGGGGGTCGGGGGTTCAAATCCCTCCGGGCGCGCCATCGGGTCTTGCCGGGATGGAACGGGTGCGGGCGCCCCGGCGGGCCCCCGGCGCACGCCGGTCGTGCTCGATCCAGGCGGGTTGTGCTATGATGGGGAGGGCCGGCGCACGTCGGCCGCCTCGCGGCAAGCCGCCCTGCTCGCGGCGGGGCGGGCAGGCCCGGTACCGGCGCGGCGCGGCGGGCAGGCCCGGTACCGGCGGCGCACCGCCCGCGGGCAGCCCTCGACCGCGGCAGGCGCGGCGATGGTGCGCAGGCGTTGCGTGGTGGCTGTAGCTCAGTTGGTTAGAGCGCCAGGTTGTGGCCCTGGAGGTCGGGGGTTCGAATCCCCTCAGTCACCCACGACGGCGGCTCGGAACGCGGCGCGTTCCGAGCCGCCGGTTGCCATGGCGCCCGTCATTCGGGAGCGAAGCGGGCCGCACGGTGGGCGCGCCGCACGCGCACGGACCACGGTGGGGCGTAGCCAAGCGGTAAGGCAGGGGACTTTGGATCCTCGATCGCAGGTTCGAATCCTGCCGCCCCAGCAGGTGGAGGGCCATTAGCTCAACTGGCAGAGCACCCGGCTTTTAACCGGGGTGTTGGGGGTTCGACTCCCTCATGGCCCACCGGGCGGCGATGGAAGGCTCCTGGCGGCACGCGGCGGCACACGCCGCGGTGCCGCCAGGAGCCTTCGCGTGTCCGGCGCTGGGCGTGCACCGCCCCCGCCCGCTACCACGGCCCACCGCCTGCGCCCCGCCGCGACCCGCCGGCCCCCGCGATGCTGGACCGGGATGGACCAGGGCGATGGCGTCCCATCGGAGGACTGCTGGGCATGCCCTCCCCCGCCGGTTCGCTGTCCGAGCACGCATCTTCTGGTCCTTCAGGTCCGATGTCCTGGATGGTCTCGGGGCTTCCTCATGCGCGCGGGTCGCAGGCGGACCGCTGCGCCCTACCCCACGCCTCGCCAGCGCCGGGCGCTGGCCTCCGTGGGGGCGCCGGCCGCTTGGCCTGCAACCTGGGGTCTTGCCCTGGCGAAGGAGCGCCGCCAAGCCCGCGCCCGGGGTGAGGGTGGGGAGGTGCCGTGGACGCTCCCGGCCTTGCGGCGGGCGTGGAACCGTTCAGGCAGCGGTGCCCGGAGCGGCACGCCATTCCCGGATGGGGGCGCGGGGTGCGCCTGGGGCGAAGGCGCCCGGCGCCGACGGAATCCGGTGCGGGCAGCCGGCCCCGTCCGGCCCCCGGTGCTCGGTCCCCGCCGCACCCGGTCGGGTCGCCGGGAGGCCCAGCAGCGGGAACTCCAGCGGGCGCGGCGGTGCTGCAGGAGCCGGGGCCGCAGGCCCTAACGGGTCCGCCGGTGCGGGGGCCGAGGGGCGGTGCGCCGCGGGCGGTGCGGCTGTCCCTCGCCTCCGGTGGCACCACGCTCGCCGCGGGCCGGCCCGCCGCCCCCGCCGCCCGCTGCTCCCGCGCCTCGGGATGGGGCGGGCGCAGCCGGCGTCGGCCGGGCGCCGCTCCCGGCCGGGCGCGCCGGCTGCCGGGCCGGCTGCGCCGGAGCGGGCGCTGGGGCCGTCGGCTGACGGGTCGGGGGTGCCAGCTCCTGCCCGAGGTCCCAGGCCGGCGCCGGGGCCGGGTCGGCCTTCGGCAGGCGGACGCCCGCGGGCGCCGGGGTCGCCGCCGGCGTCCCGGCCGCAGCCGGGGCACGGTCATCGGCGGGCCGGCGGCTCGCCGCGTCTGCACCGCGCCGCGTCCCGCGCCCTGCCGGCCGGCGGCCGCCGCGCCGCCGCAGCCCGTAGACCCCGGCCGCCAGCGCGGTCAAGGCGAGGCCGGCCGCCAGTCCCATCCCCTGGCCGGGCACCAGGGGCATGCCGGCCAGCACGGCGAGCACCAGGAGCAGCACCAGGGCGTTGCTCCAGGGGAAGGCGGGCACCAGCCTCGCCCCTGGCGCCGCGTCGGCCCGCAGCCGCCAGTGGGCGGCGACGATGCTGCCGTAGACCAGCAGCAGGGCGAACCCGCCGGCGCTGACCAGGAACACGTAGACCTGACGGGGCACCACGTACCCCAGCGCGACGCCGCCCAGCATGGCGGCCCCCGAGAAGACGATCCCGCGGCGCGGCACCGTCCCGGGGTCCACCAGCCAGGTGGGCCCCATGCCGTCCTCGGCCAGGGACCGCAGCACGCGGCCCAAGCTGAACATCACGGCCAGCATGGTCGAGAGGATCGCGGTCACCAGCACGCCATTCACCAGGCGCGAGGTGGTCCCGAGCCCGTGGGCCGCCAGGGCGGCCACCAGCGGGCTGGCCGACACGTCCAGGCGCGCCGTCGGGATCAGCGGCAGCAGGCTGCCCACCGCCACGACGTAGAGGCCCGCCAGGGCCAGGGCGGTGCGCCGCGCCGCCCGCAGCACCGTGCGCCGCGGGTCCCGCGCCGACGGCGCCGCCAGCCCGATGACCTCCGTGCCCGCGTACGTGAACATGACCACCAGCATGGCGCCCAGCAATCCGCGCCCGCCCCCGGCCACCCAGGGCTCCCGGGCCAGGGCGCCCCACCCCACGGGTGCGCGCCCGGGCCACAGCCCGGCGATCAGGCTTCCCGCCACCAGGATGAACCCCACCACCGCCAGCAGCTTGATGCCCGCCAGCACGCCCTCCAGGCGCGCCAGCTGGCGCGCGCCCAAGAGGTTCAGGCCCGTCACCGCCAGCACGATGGCGGTGGCCAGCACGGGTCCGGAGGCGTCGGGCCACCAGGTGCGGAGGAACACGGCCGCCGCCGTGGCCTCGCTGGACATCGCCAGGGCCAGCCCGGCCCAGTACACCCAACCCACCACGAAGCCGGCCAGCGGGCCGAAGGCCCGCTGGGCGTAGTCGCGGAAGGAACCGGGGGCCGGGTCCTCCAGCGTCAGGTCGGCGAGGGCCATCAGCACCACGTAGACGACGAGGCCGCCCACGGCGAAGCCCAGCAGCACCGCGGGACCCGCGCTGCGGATGGCCACCGCCGACCCGAGGAAGAAGGCGCCGCCGATGGCGCTGCCGAGGGCGAGCATCGTCATCTGGCCGCTGGTGAGCCCCTGGCCCCGTTCCATGGGATCACCCGCCCGGCGACCTACGCCAGGTCGTCTCCCCGCTGCGCCCGCCCGGTGCGCGCACCGCGGCCGGCCGAGGACCCGGGCCGCCCGTCTTCCCCGTGGGCGGCCCGGACCTTAGCATGGAGCCGGGAGCGGGACCGCATCCGGGGCACGGGGCATGGAGCCGGCAGCGAGACCGCATCCGGGGCACGGGGCGGCCGGGAGCGGGACCCCATCCGGAGCGTCCAGCGGTCGTCCGTGCCGGGCGCCCGTCGGGCGCCCAGTACGGACGACATCCGCCGGGCCGGCGCCCAGCCGCTGCTGCCGTGGCGCCGCGGCGCGACGACCGGGACCGGCCGGCACGGCCCGGGCGCGGCGAGCCCGGCCCCAGCCCGGGCCCCGGCCGCGCGGTGCGGGGCCGTCCCGGCGGGGACGGCTCGTCCCGGTGCGTCCCGGCGGCAGGCGAGGGAGGCGACGCAGTGCGCGGAGAACCGGGCAGGGGAGAGAGGGAGCCAGGTGTCCTCCCGCGGGAGGGGGATGCCCCGCGGCCGGATGGGGATGCCCCGTGGCCGGGCGGGGGCGCCCCGCCGCGGGGTGCGGCGGGGGATGGGGGCGAGCCGGCGGCTGGACCGGGGGCAGCCCGGGCCGGGACAGCGGCGACGGGCGCCGCCCCGCCAGAGCCCGCGCGTCCTGTCGCCGCGGGGCGGCGACAGGACGCGGCGGCCGCCGAGGGGCCGGCCGCAGCCCTGCTGCGGGCCGGGCGCGACGGCCGTCGCGCCCGGGTGCGGGCGCTCCTCGACGCGCACCCCGAGCTGGCCCGCGCCACGGCCCCCAACGGCATGACGCCCCTGCACCACGCGGCCCGGCACGGCTGGACCGACGTGGCCGGCCGCCTGCTGGACCTGGGGGCCGATCCCGATGCCGTCAACCGCTGGGGCCTGGTGCCCCTGCACTACGCGGCGCGGTTCGGCCACCCCGAGGTCGCCGCCCTGCTCCTCGACCGCGGTGCGCGGATCGACGCGCAGGGCGAGGGCGGGCAGACCCCCCTGGACTGGGCCATCGTCTTCGGCCATCCCCAGGTGGCCCGGCTCCTGGTGGAGCGCGGGGCGACCATCGGTCCCTTCGCGGCCGCCGGGCTCGGTGACCTGGAGCGGCTGGAGGCGTGGCTGCGGCGCGATCCCGCGTGCCTGGACGCGCGCAACGACTGGCAGGGCACGCCGCTCCACGTGGCGGCGCTGGCCGGCCAGCGGGCGGCCGTCCGCTGGCTGCTGGACCGGGGTGCGGACCCCCGGGCCCGCGACGCCCGCGGCCGCACGCCGGCCGACCACGCCCGGGACCCCGTCATCCGGCGCTGGCTCGGAAGATCGCCAGGGCCGGCGGCATGAGGAAGGCGGCGCGGTGCGACTCCGGGGTGTACCAACGGGTCCCGTCGGGAGCGGTCCGGGCCGGGCCGGCGGCCGGGTTCGTCCCCTTGGCGCCCCACACGAAGGCCTGGAGCCCGATGAGATAGCTGATGGACGGGCAGAAGTAGACGCCCCGCTGGGGGAAGACCGCCGCCAGGCGCTGCAGGATGGTGGTCAATACGTCGCGATGGATGAAGGGCGACAGCGCCTGCTGGACCAGGCACCCGCCCTCGGCCAGGGCGCGGTGGGCGGTCCGGTAGAACGCCTCGCTGTAGAGGGTGTCCGCCGGCGTGCCGGGGTCGCTGCAGTCCACCAGGATGGCGTCGTAGTGGCCTGCGGGCGCCGCCTCGAGGAAGGCGAAGCCGTCGGCGTAGTGGATGGTGAGGCGCGGGTCGTCCCACGCGCCGGCACCCAGCTGCGGGAGCCACTGGCGGCACACCCGCACCACCGCCTCGTCCAGCTCCACCAGGTGGACCTCTTCGACGTCGCGCCAGCGCGTGACCTCGCGCAGGGTGCCGCCGTCGCCACCGCCGATGATCAGCACGCGGCGGGCGGCGGGCAGGGCCGCCAAGGGCACGTGGACGAGCATCTCGTGGTAGATGAACTCGTCCAGCTCGGCGACCTGGAGGATGCGGTCCAGGAACAGGGCGCGCCCGAAGCGCTCCAGCTCCGCGACCACGATGTCCTGGTAGGCGGACCGTTCGTGGTGGAGCAGGCGCTGCAGGCGCCAACGGATCTCGAACCCGATGGTCTGGTTCTCCACCAGCCACCCGGATTCGGGGTCGACCTGCCACCCAGCCTGGGACACGGCCGTCACTCCTTTGCGTGGTCGTGGTGCGTCCCCGATGGGCCGCGTGCAGCGGGTTCGTCCCCATACACTTTGCCATAATCCCGGGGATTGTCCACACGGGCGGGGGCGCCGCTGGATCCCGGGGTGACCAGGCGCGGCGCACCCGCGGTCGTCCGTGTAACGTTTCGGTAGGTGAGGGTCGAGGCAAATAGAAAAGGCCTCACCCGGAGGCTGTCCCTGCATCGGGACGGCTTCCCCAGCGGCAGTCGGAGGGTGAGGCCCCATGCTCAGCATACACGCTGTGCGCGAACTTTTCCTCCAGACATTGCGGGAACTGGCGGAGCTGGTGACGGAGGACCGATCGTTTGGCGAACTGGAGGAAGCCGTTCAGCGGCTCAGCGGCCGGCTGACACTGCGGCTGCTGGAGTGGGTGTTGGCCGGGATCGATGAGCGACTGATGCAGGAGCGGGACCCGAGCCGATATGAGTGCCTGGACACGCGGGAGCGGGTCCTGGACACGCCGCTGGGCGAGTTGCAGGTGAAGCGACGTTACTACCGGGACCGGGCGACGGGCCAGGGTGTGTTCTTGCTGGATGAAGCACTGGGCTTGGAATCGCGGCGGCGACTGTCGCCGCGGCTGGAAGCGCTGTGCCGGCGGCTCGCGACGGAGATGCCGTATCACCGAGCGGCGGCGGTCCTGCGGGAGTTGACGGCGGGGCAGGCACCGGCGCGGGCGATGACGGTGTGGCGGGCGTCCCAACGGGCGGGGCGCCGGTTGAAGGAGGCGGCGGAGCGGCTGCGGCGGTCGGTGTTCGTGGAGGGCCAGGTGCCGGAAGGCCGGCGCCGGAGTGCGCAGCTGCATGCCGAAGCGGACGAGGTTTATCTGCGGGGTCGAGGGCAACCGGTGGTGTTGAAGCTGGGGGTCGCGTACGAAGGCAAGCAAGCCGTGGGTTCGAACCGGCAAGCGCTGCGGGAGCGGCGGGTCGTGGCGGGGGTGATGCCGGGGACGGCCTTTTGGGAGCAGGCGAGCGCCTATTGGGGGACGCACTGGGATCTGAGCGCGGTCCAGGCCTGTTACCTCGGAGGCGATGGGGCGCATTGGGTCAAGCAGGGGTTGCAGTACTTCCCCCGCGCGTGTTACCGGCTGGATCCGTTCCACCTGCGGAGAGCCCTCCGGGAGGCGTTATCGCCTTCCGAGGAGACGTACGCCCAGGTGTGCCGGGCCATCGAAGCGGGGGATTGGGCGGGCGTGGAGTCGGCGCTTCGCCAGGCGCTACGGGGGCGGCGTGGTCCGGCGCGGGAGCGCTTGTTGCGGCTGCGCGGCTACTTGCGGGAGCACTGGGACGGGATTGTGGCTTCTGGGGAAGCGCCGCGGCTGGGGGCGATCGAAGCAGAAGTCTTTCACGTCCTTGCACGACGGATGAAACGGCATGGGGCGTGTTGGAGTGAACGCGGCGCCGACCACTTGGCGCGGCTCTTGAGCGAACGCGTGGACCCCCACTGGCGCGCGGTCCTCGGCGGCCGGCCCCTGCAGATTTCGCCCGGCGTGCGGCAGGCGACACGCCAGGCCGTTCAGCGCGTGATGCGCCAGCTCGAGGAGGACCCAGCCCGTTGGCTGCGTGCCCGCATCCCAGCGCTCACCGGGCCGCATGCGACCAAACCCTGGGTTCAGGTGCTGCGCGACCTGGCCCATGTCCACGCACCGGTGGCTTGACAGCCGATTCACCGCTGGGGGCACCCACCGGAACGTGACACGGACCCGCGGTCCACCCGTGTGGACAGGGGCACACGATGGTGCTAAAATCAAGGACGCGCACGGCCGGCGGGCCGTGCATGGCGTCGTCGGCCCGCCGGAGCGACCGCCGGCGACGCGCGGGCGTGGCGGAATGGCAGACGCGCCAGACTTAGGATCTGGTGGGCTCGTCCCGTGGGAGTTCGAGTCTCCCCGCCCGCACATCGCCCGCGACGTCCTGGCGGGCGGTCGCACCGTCGCAGGAGAGCATGCGGGAGTAGCTCAGGGGTAGAGCGTCTGCTTGCCATGCAGAAGGCCGCGGGTTCGAATCCCGTCTCCCGCTCCATCCGGTGGCGCCCGCCGCGCTGGCATCGGCAGGGCGCCACCATCGTATTGGGCTGCCTGGGTCGGTCGGGTCGGCGCGGGGGCACGGGTCGGGCGGCGCCCGGGCTGCGCCGCGCCAGGGGGCAGCCGACAGGGCCCGGGGCGCGGCTGGCGGTTTGGGGTTGGCGCGAGGTGGCGGCGCCCGATCGGCGGCGGGACAGCAGCCCGAGCCGCGGCGCGGCGCCCGGTCGGCGGGGTGGCAGGGCGCGGGCCGCGGCCCGGTGGCGCGGGGGGCCTGCGCGGCGCCCGCCCGTCGATTGTCACGGCCCATGCCTTGTGGTAGACTGCCTTGGTCCCGTTGGGCGGAGGTCACGCCTCCGGCACCGCCCGTGCCGGCCCCGTGCCGAGGAGGATGGGCGACGTTGAGGGCGACGGTGGAGAAGATCGAGAACCGCCGGGCGACGTTGCGCGTGGAGGTGGAGCCCGAGGCGGTGGCCCGGGCGCTGGACCGCGCCTACCGCCACCTGGTGCGCCACGTGCAGATCCCGGGCTTCCGCAAGGGCCGGGCGCCCCGCTTCCTGGTGGAGCGCCACCTGGGCAAGGCGGCGCTGTACGACGAGGCGCTGGAGCACCTGCTGCCGGACGCGTACCGGCAGGCGGTGGCGGAGACCGGCATCGAGCCCATCGACCAGCCGGAGCTCGAGATCGAGGCCTTCAGCGAGGAGAGCGGCTTGCGCTTCAAGGCCGAGGTCGAGGTCAAGCCGGACGTGGAGCTCGGCGACTACCGGTCGGTGCGCGTCGAGGTGCCGCCTGCGACCGTCACCGCGGAGGACGTGGACCGGGAGCTGGAGCAGTGGCGCCAGCTCCACGCCACCCTGGAGCCGGCCGGTGAGGACGCCGTGGCGGAGAAGGGGATGGTGGCCGTCCTCGACCTGGCCGGGACCCTGGATGGACAGCCCATTCCGGGCGGCCGCGCCGAGGACTACTCCGTCGAGCTGGGGTCGGGGCGCCTGGTGGACGGGGTGGAGGATCGGATCGTCGGCATGCGGGTGGGGGAGGAGAGGGACATCCCCGTCACCTTCCCCGACGACCACCCGGAGGAGGGTCTGCGGGGCAAGACCGCCACTTTCCGCGTCCGGCTGAAGGAGCTCAAGCGCAAGCAGCTGCCGACGCTGGACGACGACTTCGCCCGCGACGTGGCCGGGGTGGCCAGCCTGCAGGAGTTGCGCGAGAGGGTCGAGAAACAACTGACCCGACTCGCCGAGGAACGGGTTCGGGCCCAGGTGCGACGGCAGGTGGTGGAGAGGGTCGTGGCCGGCGCGCGGCTGGAGGTGCCGGAGACGCTGGTGCGGCGTCGGGTGGAGGAGCGGCTCGCCACCCTCGAGGACCAGCTCCGACGCCAGGGCGATGACCTGGAGGGCTACCTGCGGTCCACGGGCCAGACCCGCGAACAGCTGGAGGAGTCGCTCCGGCGCGCGGCGGAGGACGACGTCCGCACCGACCTGGTCCTCGACGCGGTGGCCAAGGCCGAGGGGATCCAGGTCACCGACGCCGAGGTCGAGGCGGAGCTGCGCGAGCTGGCCGCGGCCCTGGACGAGCCCCTGCCCAAGCTGCGCGAGCGGTTCCGCCGCCTGGGGCTGATGGATGGCGTGGTGGCCAACGTCCGTCGGCGCAAGGCGGTGGACCGCCTGGTGGCGCTGGCCACGGGCCAGCCGGCGGCGTCGGAGGCCGCGGCCGGGCAGGGGGCCGCCACCGCCGGTGCCCGCGCGGAGGCGGGCGCGGCGTCCGGTGTCGCCCCCGTCCAGGCGGGTGACGACGTCCAGGGCGACGCCGCGGGCCCGACCGCAGCGGAAGCGGCCCACTGATCGGGCGCAAGGGTTGACGACGACCGGCCGCAGGGAGGGCGCCACGGCGCCGGGTCCCGGGCCGGTTCGGATTCCTGGGGCGGTGCGGGCGGCCCGGGATCGGGCCAATATAATAGACACCGAAGCTGCGCCTCCGGGCGGCCGGTTCGTCCCCCTCGGACCACGAGCCGGGCCGGAGACCGGCAGGTTCCCCGCGGGCGCACCGCCGGCTTCGGTGGGCGAGGGCGAGGTGGGCTGGGATGAACCTGGTGCCGTACGTCATCGAGCAGACCAACCGGGGGGAGCGGGCCTACGACATCTACTCGCGGCTCCTCAAGGACCGCATCGTCTTCATCGGCACGCCCATCGACGACGTGGTGGCCAACTCCGTGATCGCCCAGCTGCTGTTCCTCCAGACCGACGATCCCGACCGGGACATCTCCATCTACATCAACAGCCCGGGCGGCAGCGTGGACTCGGGGCTGGCCATCTACGACACGATGCAGCACATCAAGCCCGACGTCGCCACCTACTGCGTCGGGCTGGCCGCCAGCATGGCCGCGATCCTCCTGGCGGGCGGGGCGAAGGGGAAGCGGTACGCCCTGCCCCACTCGCGCATCATGATCCACCAGCCCCACTCCCAGGTCGGCGGGACGGCGTCGGACGTGAAGATCTACGCCGACCAGCTGCTGAAGCTGCGGCAGGTGGCCAACGAGATCCTGAGCAAGCACACGGGGCAGCCGCTGGAGCGGATCGAGCGGGACACCGAGCGCGACTTCTTCATGACCGCGGAGGAGGCCAAGGCGTACGGGATCATCGATCACGTCCTGGAGCCGCGGCCCAAGCGGTCGGACGGGTGAGCCCGGCAAGAGAGGGGTCGTCATGTTCAAGTTCACCGACGAGAAGGGCCAGCTGAAGTGCTCGTTCTGCGGCAAGTACCAGGACCAGGTCAAGCGCCTGGTGGCGGGGCCGGGGGTCTACATCTGCGACGAGTGCATCGAGCTCTGCAACGACATCATCGAGGAGGAGCTCAGCGAGGAGGCCGACGTCGAGCTCAAGGACCTGCCCAAGCCGGCGGAGATCAAGGCCTTCCTGGACCAGTACGTCATCGGCCAGGAGCGGGCGAAGAAGATCCTGGCGGTGGCCGTCTACAACCACTACAAGCGCATCCACCTGGGCGGGCGCATCGACGACGTCGAGCTCCAGAAGAGCAACATCCTGATGATCGGGCCGACGGGCTCGGGCAAGACCCTGCTGGCCCAGACCCTGGCGAAGCTGCTGAACGTGCCCTTCGCCATCGCCGACGCCACCTCGCTCACGGAGGCGGGCTACGTGGGCGAGGACGTGGAGAACATCCTGCTGAAGCTCATCCAGGCCGCCGACTACGACATCGAGCGGGCGGAGCGCGGCATCGTCTACATCGACGAGATCGACAAGATCGCCCGCAAGGCGGAGAACCCCTCCATCACCCGCGACGTCTCGGGGGAGGGCGTGCAGCAGGCCCTGCTCAAGATCCTGGAGGGCGCGGTGGCCAGCGTGCCGCCCCAGGGCGGGCGCAAGCACCCCCACCAGGAGTTCATCCAGATCGACACCACCAACATCCTCTTCATCTGCGGCGGCGCCTTCGAGGGGCTGGACAAGATCATCGCCAGCCGCATCGGCCGCCGGGTCATGGGCTTCGGCGCCGAGGTGCGCAGCAAGCGGGAGACCAACGTGGGCGACATCCTGCGCCACATCATGCCCGAAGACCTGCTGAAGTTCGGCCTGATCCCGGAGTTCATCGGGCGCCTGCCGGTGATCGCGACGCTGGACGCCCTGGACGAGGACGCCCTGGTGCGCATCCTCACCGAGCCCAAGAACGCGCTGGTCAAGCAGTACCAGAAGCTGCTGGCGCTGGACAACGTGGAGCTGGAGTTCGAGCCGGCGGCGCTGCGGGCCATCGCCCAGGAGGCGCTCAAGCGCAACACCGGCGCCCGCGGCCTGCGCGCCATCGTCGAGGAGCTGATGCTGGACCTGATGTACGAGCTGCCCAGCCGCGACGACGTGGCCCGGGTGGTGATCACCGAGGAGACCGTGCGCCAGCGGCGGGAGCCGATCATCGTCACCCGCGAGCGGCTGAAGAAGCAGGAGGAGACCGCCTGATCCCCCGGGGCCCGAGCCGGGCCCGGCGGGCGAGGGCCGGGCAGCGGACGGCGCGGGGTGAAGCCGGCGGGCCGGGCAGATACTAGGGGCGGTACCCGGGGCGCGGGCCCGAGGGCCGGGGCCGCAGGCCCCCGCGGGACCCGCGTCCCACCCAGCAAGCGCGCGGCAAGCGCGAGGGGAGCCCGCCGGCCATGGACTACGGGAGCATCTTCACCTTCGTCCAGTTCCTCTTCGCGGTGGTGATCGGCCTCTACTTCTGGAACCTGCTCAAGGCGCAGCAGGGCAGCAAGGTGGCGG
Organism: Thermaerobacter composti; assembly: GCF_033582035.1. Taxonomy (NCBI): domain Bacteria; kingdom Bacillati; phylum Bacillota; class Clostridia; order Eubacteriales; family Clostridiales Family XVII. Incertae Sedis; genus Thermaerobacter; species Thermaerobacter composti. The sequence goes on along the minus strand of NZ_CP132508.1, from coordinate 2,833,338 downwards.
TGCGCAAAGAATCCCGCAAGGAGCAGGATCGCCTGGCGTCCCTGCGCTCCATCGCCCTGACCGAGCCGCTCGCCGAGCGAACGCGTCCCCAGCGCTTCGAGGACATCGTCGGCCAGGAGGAGGGCCTCCGCGCCCTGCGTGCCGCCCTCTGCGGCCCGAACCCGCAACACGTGCTGATCTACGGCCCGCCGGGCGTGGGCAAGACGGCCGCGGCCCGCCTGGTGCTGGAGGAGGCCAAGCGCAACCCGCGCTCGCCCTTCCGGCCCGATGCGGCCTTCGTGGAGATCGACGCCACCACGGCGCGCTTCGACGAGCGCGGCATCGCCGACCCGCTGATCGGCTCGGTCCACGACCCCATCTACCAGGGGGCCGGGCCGCTGGGGGTGGCGGGCATCCCGCAACCCAAGCCCGGGGCGGTCACGCGGGCCCACGGCGGCATCCTGTTCATCGACGAGATCGGCGAGCTGCACCCGGTCCAGATGAACAAGCTGCTCAAGGTGCTCGAGGACCGCAAGGTGATCCTGGAGAGCGCCTACTACAACCCCGACGACCCCAACCTGCCGCCCCACATCAAGGACGTCTTCGAGAACGGGCTGCCGGCCGACTTCCGGCTGGTGGGCGCCACCACCCGGATGCCCGACGAGATCCCGCCGGCCATCCGCTCCCGCTGCGTGGAGATCTTCTTCCGGCCGCTGACGCCGGAGGAGGTGGGGCTCATCGCCCGGCGGGCGGCGGCGCGCCTCGACATGCCGATGGACGAGGGCGCCGTGCGGGTCATCGAGCGCTACGCCCGCAACGGCCGCGAGGCGGTGAACATCGTCCAGATCGCCGCGGGGCTGGCGGACACCGAGGGGCGGCGCCGGGTGACCGCGGCCGACGTGGAGTGGGTGGTCAACACCGGTCAGTATGTGCCGCGGCCGGAGCGGCGCATCGCGGACCGGCCGCAGGTGGGCGTGGCCCACGGCCTGGCGGTGTACGGGCCCAACCTGGGCACGCTGATCGAGATCGAGGCGGTGGCCTCCCCGGCGGCCGCCCCGGGTCAGGGCCGCATCACCCTGACGGGCGTCATCGACGAGGAGGAGTTCGGCGGCGGGGGCCGCCCCTTGAAGCGGCGCAAGAGCACGGCCCGCGGCTCGGTGGACAACGTGCTGACGGCGCTGCGGCGGCTCTTGCCGGTCCACCCCGCCGACTACGACCTGCACGTCAACTTCCCCGGCGGCATCCCGCTGGACGGGCCCTCGGCCGGCGCCTGCCTGGCCGCCGCCCTCTACTCCGCCCTGACCGGCCTGCCCGTGGACAACCAGGTGGCCATCACCGGCGAGGTCACGGCCCGCGGGCTGGTGCGGGCCGTGGGCGGCATCCAGGCCAAGGTGGCCGCCGCGCGGCAGGCGGGGGCGCGACGGGTGATCCTGCCCCGGGAGAACTGGCAGGAGTCCCTGGACCGCTGCGGCCTCGAGATCGTGCCGGTGAGCACCGTCGAAGAGGTGCTCCGGGCCGCCCTGGTCCAGGACGAACCGGCCCGGCACGGTGGCCGGGAGGAGCTGCCGGCCGCGGTGCTGACGGCGGCGGCGCGGGGCCTCACGACCTGAGGGCGGCCGCGCCGCCCGCGGCGTCGCGGCGGGCCGTGGCTGCGTCGCGCCGCCCGCTCCGGGCGCGCCCGGCCGACCCTGGCGCCGGCGCCGTCGGCGTTCCCTGGCCCGGGCGCGCCGCCCGGGCCGGTTCGTCCCCGTCGCCGGGCCGGTCCGTCCCGGGCCGGCGTCCCCTGACGGTCCTTCCGCAAACTGCTTGTGCCCGTCCGGCAGGAAGGTCGCCCCCCGGTCCCGAACCCAGGCCGCCGCGAGATGCGGCGGCGAGGGGGCTCCCCCGCCGCCGCGGCCCTTGGGAACGAGGGGAACCGGGTCGTGGCGAGCGGCATGCCGATCCGGGGGCGGCGGGTCGCCCTCACCCCGCTGGCCCCCTCCGATCTGCCGTGGCTGGTGGGCTGGGAAGCGGACCCCGAGGTGACCCGCTTCGCCGGACGGCGCTTCCGCGACACGGCGGAGGCGCTGGCCTGGTGGCGGGCGGTGCAGGCCGATCCCCGGCGGGCGGCGCTGGCCATCCGCACCGCGGCGGGCCGCCTGATCGGCGACGTGGAGCTGGTGGAGATCAACTGGGTGCGCCGGGAGGCGGAGGTGCGCATCCGCATCGGCGACCGCGCCCATCGCGGCCAGGGGCTGGGGCGCGACGCCCTGGAGGCGGCCGCCCGCTACGCCGCCGATCTCGGCTTGCGGCAGCTCTTCCTGCGCGTCGACGTGCGCAACGTGGCCGCCCTCCGTTGCTATCGGGCGGCCGGCTTCCACCGTCGGGCGCGGTTGCGGGCCGGACGCCGCCGGGCGGAAGGCGTGGTGGACATGTACCTGATGGTGCGCCTGCTGCCGCCGGCGGCGAGGGAGCGACGGGCGGTCCACGGATGAGGGACGGCGCGGTCCGCGGGCCGGCGGGAGCGGACCCGTCGTCAACGGTCTTGTAAGCATCTCGTAAACCCCCCTCTACAGGATCGCGGCCCCCACGGCCCGTATGGTCCCTGGCGAGGACGATGCGGCGCCGCGCCGTGGCATCGGGCCGCGCGAGGGACCGTCGCATCCAGCGCGGGCGGAACCGCCCGGCCACGTCCCGGGGCGGCCGCGGCGGTCGTCCCGCCCCTGGCGGTGCGCCAGGCGTGGGAGAGGAGTGGGGACATGACGCTCGGGGTCCGCGACCTGCGCAAGCGCTTCGGCGCCGTCGAGGCCCTGCGCGGCGTCACCTTCCGCGTGCCGGAGGGGGCGACGTGGGGGCTCCTGGGGCCCAACGGGTCGGGGAAGACCACGACGATGCGCATCCTGCTGGGCATGGTGCCGCCGGATGCGGGGGAGGTGACGTGGCAGGGACGCCCCGTCGCCCGGTGGCCCCGGAGCCTGTGGGGCTACCTGCCCGAGGAGCGCGGGCTCTATCCGAAGCTGCCGGTGCGGGAACAGCTGGCGTACCTCGGCCGCCTGCAGGGGTTGTCCGCTCGGCAAGCCGCCGCCGGCGCCGACCGGTGGCTGCGCCGGCTGGGCATGGCGGACGCGGCCCGGCGGCGGCTGGAGCAGCTCTCGAAGGGCAATCAGCAGAAGGTCCAGTTCGCCGCGGCGGTGGTGCACGAGCCGGCGATCCTGCTGCTGGACGAGCCCTTCTCCGGCCTGGACCCGGGCAACGCCGCCACGCTGAAGGAGGTGCTGCAGGAGCTGCGCGGCGACGGCCGGACGATCCTGTTCTCCAGCCATCGCCTCGACCACGTGCGGGAGCTGTGCGACGGGATCACGCTGGTCCACGACGGCCGGGGGTCCTGCACGGGACCCTGGAGGAGGTGGTCGCCCCCTTCCGCGAGCCGCGGATCCGCGTCCGGCTGGCGCGGCCGCTGCCGGCCGACGCCCTGGCGCGGTTGCCGCTGTCGCCCCGGCCGGTGGAGAGCGAGGTCCTGGCCTTCGACCTGCGCGACGGAGCGGGGGCGCGGGGAGCGGGGGCGGCGGGGCCGGCCCCCTGGCAGGATCCCGCGCTGGCCGACCTGTGCTGGCGGCTGCTGGCCGCCATCCTCCAGCACGTCCCGGTGGTGCGGTTCGAGTGGGAAGAACCGGACCTGGAGGCGATCTACATCCGGCTGACGGGCCGGCGCCCCGGCGCGTCGGCCCCGCCGGACGGGGAGGGCGAGGCCGGTGTCGCGTGAGCGGGCGCCGGTCCCGGGGGTGCGGCGTCCCCGGCGGGCGCCACGGACCGCCGTCGTGGCGGCCCACGAGTTCCGCGCCATCGTGCGCAGCGGCGCGTTCCTGGTCGCCGCCCTGGCGGGCGTGGCGCTGATCGCCCTGATGAGCTTCGCGCCGGCGATCCTCGCCTTCTTCGACCGCAAGGGGGTCCGCGACGTGGCGGTGGTCGACCCGGGGGGCGCCACCTACGAGGCCTTGGCGGCCGCCGTGGCCACCGCGGGTCCCGAGGAGCTGGGCTTCCGGGTTCGTCGCGAACCGGGACCCGCCACCCCCGAGCGGGTGCGCCAGCTCTTGCGCGACGGCCACGTGGACGCGGTGCTCGCGGTGCGGCCGGGGGAGGGGCCCGCGGGGGAGGCGGCCTTCGTCCTAACGACCGCCACCGCGGACGACGCGCTGGCGCCGCTGTAGCAGCAGGCCCTGACCCCGGTGGTCGGGGCCTGGCGCAGCGCGCAGCTGGGCCTGTCCCCCGACCAGTGGCGGGCGCTGACGGCGGAGCCGGCGCTGCGGGTCGAGGTGCTCGACGGGGGTCCGCGGGCGGACGGCAACCCGGTGGTCCGGTTCTTCACCAGCTACGGGTTGCTGTTCCTCCTCTACGTCCAGGTGGCGGGGTACGGCGCGGTGCTGATGAACGGGATCGTCATGGAGAAGGCCAACCGCGTGATCGAGGTGCTCCTGGCCGCCGTGTCGCCCTCGACGCTGATCTTCGGCAAGCTGGCCGGCGTCGGGCTGGCAGGGCTGGTCCAGGTGCTGGGCTGGGCGCTGGCGGGGCTGGCCGTCGCCGCCTGGCCCGGCGCCCAGCGCTGGGGCGGTGGCGCGGACGGCGGGACGGGCGGGCTGCTGGTGGTGCCGCCGGAGGCGTGGATCGCCTTGCTGGCCGCCTTCCCCCTCGCCTTCCTGATCTACGGGGCGCTGTACGCCGTGGTGGGCGCCATGTCCGGCCGCACCGAGGACGCGGGGCAGCTGCAGATGCCGGTGACCCTGCTCCTGACGGTGGCGTTCTTCGCTGGGGTCAGCGGCCTGGGCAGCCCCGACGGCGCCGTGGTCCGCTGGGCCGCCTGGATCCCGCCCGCAGCGCCCATGGCCCTGCTGGTCCGACTGGTCCAGGGGCGGGCGGCGTGGTGGGAGGTGGCCGGCGCCACGGCGTGGACGGTGGCGGTGGCGGTCCTGCTGCTCCTCTTGGCCGGTCGCGTCTACGCCCGGACCGCCCTGCGCATGCAGCGCACCGGCTGGCTGGAGTTGCTCGGCCTCGCGCGACGGCGCGCGGTCTCCGTCGACCGGTGACGCGGCGATCCTGTGACAGAGCGCTTGGCAGGCCGTGTCCCGGGCACCCGGGCGGGGACGTGGAGGTGCTGTGGACGCTGCCCTGCGGCGGGCGCGGACCTTGACAGGGCCCGCTGCGCTCCCCCTACACTACAGTCAACGTCATGTCGTCGACGGGATGGGGCGTCGTCGCCCGGCGCTGCGGTTCGTCGCCGCGCCGCGGGGCCGGCGGTCGCCATCCGTCGACGGACCGGCGATGACGGGGAGGAGTAGGGGCCGCGCCCCGGCCAGAGAGGGGCGCCCGGGGGCTGGGAGGCGCCCTCCGCAGCGGCGGGCCCCGAAGTCGCCCCGGAGCTCCCGCGTCGATCCCGTCCGCCTGGGCGGTCCGACGACGGCGGCCGTCTCGGGCGGGCGGGGGTAGGCCGGGCGGGTGGCGCCCGTGAGCGCGCCAGCGAGCGCCTCGCCGGCGTCCGTCGCCCCGCACCGGGTCCACCGGGAGGCGGGCGGCTGGCGAGGCGGAAGAAGGGTGGTACCGCGAGAGGAGGGCCTCTCGCCCCTTGTGGCGAGGGGCCCTTTGACTTGGGCCGGAAAGGAGCGGGATCCATGCGGACTCGTGCCGACCGAGGGCCGGAGGCGGCCAGCGGCGGGACCGGCGGGAGCGCCGGGACCGGTGGGGAGTCCCGGGCCGGGTCCGAGGCGGCGGCCACGGCGGAGACGGTCGCCAGCCGGCCGGCCGAGGGGGCGGCGGGCGGGGCGAGAAAGGCCGCGGCGGCCGGCGGGGCGTCCGCTGCCACCCCGCAGGCCACGGCCGTGCTGCCGCCCCGGTATCGTCCCCAGGACTTCGAGGAGGCGATGTATCGCCTCTGGCTGGATCACCGGGCCTTCCACGCCGACCGGGATGCGCCGGGTCCCGTCTTCTCCATGGTGATCCCGCCGCCCAACGTGACGGGCAACCTCCACATCGGCCACGCCCTCAACAATACCCTCCAGGACATCCTGGCCCGCTGGCACCGCATGCAGGGGGACGTCACCCTCTGGGTGCCGGGCACCGACCACGCCGGCATCGCCACCCAGCACGTGGTCGAGGTGCGCCTGGCCAAGGAAGAGGGCCTGCGGCGCCAGGACCTGGGCCGGGAGCGGTTCCTGGAGCGCGTCTGGGCGTGGAAGAACCAGTACGAGGCCAACATCCTCGGCCAGCTCCGCCGCCTGGGCGCCTCGGTGGACTGGGACCGCCTGCGCTTCACCATGGACGAGGGCTGCAGCCGCGCCGTGCGCGAGGTCTTCGTGCGGCTCTACGAGAAGGGCCTGATCTACCGCGGGGACTACATCGTCAACTGGTGCCCCGTGTGCCACACGGCGCTGGCGGACATCGAGGTGGAGCACGAGGAGCGGGAGGGCCGGCTCTACCACCTGCGCTACCCGCTGGTGGACGGCGACGGCGCCATCCAGGTGGCTACGACCCGTCCGGAGACCATGCTGGGCGACACGGCCGTCGCCGTCCACCCCGACGACGACCGCTACCGCCACCTGGTGGGCCGGCGCGTGCGGCTGCCCCTGGTGGGGCGGGAGATCCCCATCATCGCCGACGAATCGGTGGACCCCGAGTTCGGCACCGGCGCCGTGAAGGTGACGCCGGCCCACGACCCCGACGACTTCGCGATGGGGCGTCGCCACGGCCTGGAACGGGTGCAGGTCATCGGCTTCGACGGGCGCATGACCGAGGCCGCCGGGTCGCGCTACGCGGGCCTGGATCGCCAGGAGGCGCGTCGCCGGGTGGTGGCGGATCTGGAGCAAGGCGGCTACCTGGTGAAGGTGGAGCCCCACCACCACAGCGTGGGCGTGTGCTACCGCTGCGGGACCGTCATCGAGCCGCTGGTGTCGCGGCAGTGGTTCATCCGCATGAAGCCGCTGGCCGAGCCGGCCATGGAGGCGGTGCGCACGGGCCGCACCCGCATCGTGCCCGAGCGGTTCACCCGGGTGTACCTCCACTGGCTCGAGAACGTCCGCGACTGGTGCATCTCCCGCCAGATCTGGTGGGGCCACCGCATCCCCGCCTGGTACTGCCAGCGGTGCGGGGAGACGGTGGTGGCGCGGGAGGACCCGGAACGGTGCCCGCGCTGCGGCGGCGCCGAGCTGCACCAGGACGAGGACGTGCTGGACACCTGGTTCAGCTCCGCCCTGTGGCCCTTCTCCACCCTGGGCTGGCCCGACGAGGACAGCCCGGACCTGCGCCGGTTCTACCCCACCTCGGTGCTGGTCACCGGGTACGACATCCTGTTCTTCTGGGTGGCGCGGATGATGGTCATGGGCCTGGAGTTCATGGGCGACGTGCCCTTCCGCACGGTGCTGCTCCACGGCCTGGTGCGCGACGCCAAGGGGCAGAAGATGTCGAAGTCCCGGGGCAACGTGGTCGACCCGCTGGAGGTGATCGACAGGTACGGCGCCGACGCCCTGCGCTTCACCCTGGTGACGGGGCTGGCGCCCGGCAACGACGCCCGCTTCGCGTGGGAGCGGGTCGAGGCCAGCCGCAACTTCGCCAACAAGCTCTGGAACGCCGCCCGGTTCGTCCTGATGAACCTCGCGGACTTCGATCCGGCGCAGGGCGAGCCGGCGCGGGACAACGCCGCCGACCGCTGGATCCTGGCGCGCCTCGACGCGGTGACGGCGGAGGTGCAGCGGCTGCTGGAGGCCTTCGAGCTCGGGGAGGCGGCCCGGGCGCTGTACGACTTCATCTGGGACGAGTTCTGCGACTGGTACATCGAGCTGGTCAAGCCGCGCCTGGCGGACACGGCGGGCGGCGGTCACAGGGCGGCGCCGGGGACGGAGCAGCCCGCGGCACCAGCAGCCGGTGCCGCGGCAGCGACCGGTGGCGCCGCGGCCGCGGTCCCGCCAGCAGCCGCAGCGGACCGGGCCGGGGTGCCCGCGGGATTTGCCACGGGTTCCGCGGCGGGCGCGCCGGCCGCGAGCCGGTACGCCGCCCAGTACACCCTGTGGCAGGTGCTGGAGCAGACCCTGCGCCTGCTCCACCCCTTCATGCCCTTCATCAGCGAGGCCATCTGGCAGCGGCTGCCGCGACCCCAGGGCGCCCCGGCGACCCTGGCGCTGGCGCCGTGGCCGCGCCCGCGGGGGAGGGCGGCAGACGGCGAGGAGGAGGCGGTGATCGCCCGCTTCCAGCGGGTGATCGACGCCATCCACGGCCTGCGCAGCATCCGGGCCGAGTTCCGCGTGCCGCCCGGCCGCAAGGCCCACGTCCTGATCTATGCGGACGAACCGGCCCAGGCGGAGGCCTTCGCCGAGCAGGCCGAGGCGATCCGGCGGCTGGCCGGCGTCGACCGCCTGGAGATCCACACGGGCCGCGGTCCGCGACCGGCCCAGGCGGCCGCCTACGTGGGGCCGGGGGTGGTGGCCTACATGCCCCTGGCGGGGCTGATCGACCTGGAGGCGGAGCGCCGGCGCCTGCGCCGGGAGCGGGAGCAGGTGGAGGCCGGGCTGGCGCGGGTGCGCGCGAAGCTCAGCAACGAGGGTTTCCTCCGCCACGCCCCGGCCGAGGTGGTGGAGCAGGAACGCCAGCGGGAGCGGGAGCTGGCCGCGCGGCTGGAGCTCCTGGGCCAGCGGCTGGCGGAGCTGGGCTAGCAGCGGGTCCGGGCCGAGGGTGCGCTCCAGGCGGCGATGCGGCGGCGGAGGCCACCGGCCTCCGCCGCCGCATCGCGTGCGGGGCCGTCCCGGGGTCGCCCTGGGGTCGCGCGGCGCACGGGCCCAGCCGCCCGCCCCGGGCCCGTCGACGGGTGGGAAGGCGGCACCCCCAGGCTTGTGGAAAACCCTGGAATATCGCAAGATAATGGTGGCCATCATCACTTTTCGACAACCGGGAGGCGACAGCGTGGGCGTACCGAAGAAAGGGACCGGCCTGAGGGCGACGGGAAGGGAGACGGATCGGCATGCGACGGCGGGGTGGCGGGTGGCGCGCGGTGGCCGCCGTGCTGATCGGCAACGGGTTGGGCAACCTGGTGGCCGACCATGCGGCCGGTCTCGGGCTGCCCTGGCTGAGCCAAGGGCTAGGGCCCGCCTTCGGCCCCGCGACGCTGCGCGTCCCCCATCTGGGGGCGGTCACCCTCGGCCTGCACCTGGACGTCACCGCTGGCGGCCTGTTGGGGATCGTGGCTGCCCTGCTCTGGTTGGGGCGACGGCGTTGAGCGCCGCCGGTCGGGCCGCCGGTCGCGAGGGGGTCGGCATGCACCGGCGGCCGTCGGCGCAGGGCCGGTTCGTCCGGAGTTCGGTCCCGGCTGCGTCCGTGGGGGGGTGGGGCCGGTGAGCGGGATCGGGCCCAGCCGACCGCTGGTCCTGGCCTCCGCTTCGCCGCGGCGGGTCCAGCTCATGCAGATGCTGGGGCTGCCCTTCACCCAGGACCCGTCGCACCAGGAGGAGCCCCTGCCGGAGGCCCTGCCCGGGGCGCTGGATCCCGCCGCCTGGGCGATGCGCCAGGCGGTGAGCAAGGCGCGGGACGTGGCCCGGCGCCACCCCGGCGCCCTGGTCATCGGCGCCGACACCGTGGTGGAGGTGGACGGGCGCCTGCTGGGCAAGCCACGGGACCGCTCCGACGCGGTGGCGATGCTGTCGACGCTGGCCGGGCGCGAGCACCGCGTGGCGTCGGGCGTCGCCGTCGTCGACGCCGCCACGGGGCGGGAGGCGACGGGCAGTCGTCTGACCCGGGTCTGGATTCGCCCCTTGGCCCAGGAGGAGATCGAGGCCTACGTGGCGACGGGGGAGCCGATGGACAAGGCCGGCGCCTACGCGATCCAGGGGCTCGGGGCGACCCTTGTTGCCCGCATCGACGGGTGTTACTTTAACGTCGTTGGCTTGCCCCTCCCCTTGCTGGCCGATCTCTTGGCCCAATTCGGCGTTCGCGTCCTGGCGGTCCGCGGTGCGGCGACGCTGCGGGGAGGCGGCAGCCGATGAGGCGGTCGCCCGGGGGACGAGCCCCCGCTGCCCACCGGCTCCGGCGGCCGCGCATCAAGGACCTGCCCCCGTCGGATCGTCCGCGGGAGCGGTTGCTGGCCGGCGGGGCACCGGCTCTGAGCACCGCCGACCTCTTGGCCATCCTGATCGGTTCGGGCACGGGCAGCGGCGAGTCCGCCCTCGACCTGGCCCGCCGGGTCCTGGCCTACGGCGTCGGCGGCTGGGATGGGCGGGTGGGCGAGCCCGCCGTCCCGCCGGGCGACGGGGGGCGGGCGGCGCGTGGGGTCGCGCCCCGCCGCCGCGCCCACCGGGTGGCAGGCGGCGGGAGGGCCGTCGAGGTGCGAGGTGCCGGCGGCGGAGCTCGGCCGGTGGGGGAGTTGGACGCCCTCCAGTGGCTGGCCGCGGTGCGAGCGGAGGAGCTCTGCCAGATCCCCGGCATCGGCCCGGCCCGCGCCGCCCGCATCGCGGCGGCCGTGGAGCTGGGCCGGCGGCTGGCCGCGGCGCCACCGGCGCGACCCCGCGTGCGGTGCCCGGAAGACGTGAGCCGGTTGCTGATGGCCGGCATGAAGGACCTGGACAGGGAACATTTATACGTGGTCCTCTTGAACACCAAACATTATGTACTAGGTGTGGACTTGATCTCGATCGGTACGCTCAACGGGTCCATGGTGCACCCGCGGGAGGTGTTCCGCGCCGCCATCCGGCGCGGAGCGGCCGCGCTGATCCTGGTGCACAACCACCCCAGCGGCGACCCGACGCCGAGCCCGGAGGACGTCCAGGTGACCCGTCGCCTGGTGGAAGCCGGGCGCATCGTCGGGATCGACGTGCTCGACCACGTGATCATCGGCAACCGGCGATACGCCAGCCTGCGCGAGGCAGGCCTGGTGGGGGAGACCTGAGGCGGGGCGGCGGGGGCCGTGCACCGGAACGGTCGGGGACCGGCGGCACGGCCGCCGGCGGCCGCTCCGCCGCGGGCGCGGCAACGCGGACCACGAGGCAGCACGGTCAGGGGGCGTTGGTGGTGCTGGAGTCGGTATACCGCTACTTCTCGCGGGACATGGGGATCGACCTGGGGACGGCCAACACGCTGGTCTACGTGCGGGGCCGGGGCATCGTGATCCACGAGCCGTCGGTGGTGGCCGTCCAGGCGGAGACCAAGCAGGTGCTGGCCGTCGGGGAAGAGGCCAAGCGCATGATCGGGCGCACGCCCGGCAACATCATCGCCGTGCGACCGATGAAGGACGGCGTCATCGCCGACTTCGAGATCACCCAGGCGATGCTGCGCCACTTCATCGCCAAGGCCCTGCGCGGTCGCCCGCTGCTACGGCCGCGGGTGGTCATCTGCCTGCCCTCCGGGGTCACCGAGGTGGAGAAGCGGGCGGTGGTCGACGCCACGGAACAGGCCGGCGCCCGCAAGGCATACCCCATCGAGGAGCCCATGGCCGCGGCCATCGGGGCGGGCCTGCCGGTCCACGAACCGACGGGGAACATGATCGTGGACATCGGCGGCGGCACCACCGAGGTGGCCATCATCTCCCTGGGCGGCATCGTCACCCACCGGTCGATCCGCATCGGCGGCGACGAGATGGACGAGGCCATCGTCAACTACGTCAAGCGCAACTACAACCTGCTGATCGGCGAGCGCACCGCGGAGGAGGTCAAGATCGCCATCGGGTCGGCCTACCCCATGGACGACGAGGGCTCGGTGGAGATCCGCGGTCGCGACCTGGTCACGGGCCTGCCCAAGACCATCGAGGTGACGGCGGCGGAGATCCGCGAGGCGCTGTCGGAGACGGTGGCGGCCATCGTCGACGCCATCAAGGTGACGCTGGAGCGGACGCCGCCGGAGCTGGCCTCCGACATCATGGACCGGGGCATCGTGATGACCGGCGGCGGCTCCCTGCTCCGGGGGCTGGATCGCCGGGTGGCCGAGGAGACGGGCATGCCCGTGCACATCGCCGAAGACCCGCTGTTGTCGGTGGCTCTCGGGGCGGGCAAGTACCTGGATGTGATCGACAACGTCCAGCGGAGCCTGGCCACCTCGCGCCGCCTGGCCTGATGCCGGCACCGCCGGCGACGGGAGAGAGGGGCGGAGAGCGCCATGGTGCCGTGGCTCCGCAGGTTGCTGGCCCTGGCCCTGGTGCTGGCCCTTGCGGCCGGCGTGATGGCCGCCACCCGCACCCTGCGGCCGCGGCCGACCTTCCTGGAGGGGGCGCTGCAGGAGGTGATGGCGCCCCTGGGCGGCGTGACCTCGCGCATCGCGCGGGGCGCCGGAGAGATGGCGCGGACCCTGGCGGTGCTGGGGCGCCTGGAGGCGGAGAACCAGCGGCTGCAGGCAGAGCTGCAGCGGCTGCATGGCGTCGAGGCCCAGATGCGGCAGCTGGAGCGGGAGAACCGGCAGCTGGAGGAGCTCCTCGGACTCAAGCAGGCGCGACCCGACGCCGCCCTGGCCGCCCGGGTGATCGGGCGCACCCCGGATCGGTGGTACCAGGAGGTCACCCTGGACCAGGGCGCGGCCGATGGCGTCCAGCCCGGCATGGTGGCGGTGGTGCCCGGTGGGGTGGTGGGGCGGGTGACGGCGGTCACGCCGCACACCGCACGGGTGCTGCTGATCACCGATCCGGAGAGCGGCGTCGGCGCCCTGGTCGGCCGCAGCGGCGAGGCGGGCGTGGTCTACGGCCGCGGCGGCGACGCCCCGGAGCTGCTGATGACGCTGTTCGCCCCCGACGCCGACGTCCGGGTGGGCGACGACGTGGTCACCTCGGGGCTGGGGCCGGTCTTCCCCCCGGGGTTGCCCATCGGCACCGTCACGTCGGTGGGCCGCGACCCCACCGGCCTGGGCGTCCAGGCGACCGTGCGGCCCAGCGCGCCCCTGAACCGCCTGGCGGCGGTGCTGCTGCTCCATCCCCTGCGACCGGAGGAGGCCGTGCCGGAGGGCGGCACGGCGTCGGGGCCCGGCCCCACCGGCCGGGGAGCGCTGGCGCGGACGGGGCGGCTGCCCGAGGTGGCCCGCGGAGGGGCGGCGCCATGAGGCGTCCGGCGCGGTGGGCCTTGCTCGCCCTGGTGGCGCTGTGGCTGGAGGCGACCGGGGTTCCGTCCCTGGGGCTGCCGCGGCTGCACCTGCCGCTGCTGCTGGGGGTGGCCGCGGGCCTCGTCTACGGGCCGCGGCAGGGCTTGGCCGTGGGGGGCATGGCCGGCCTGGCGCTGGATCTGTGGACGGGGAGGCTGGTCGGCTCCTGGTCCCTGTTGCACGCCCTGGCCGGGTGGGTGGGCGGCAAGGCGGGGGAGAGCCTCTACCGCGACGTGCCGGGCCTGTCCCCGGCGCTGGGGGTGACGGCCACCTGGCTCGCGGAGACGGTGCGCGGACTCCTGGTGGCGGGGGCGACGGGCATGCCGGTCACCGCTGTCGATCTCTGGGCCTGGTCCCGCACCCTGGTGCCTGAGCTGATCGCGGCTGCCGTGGTGGCGCCCCTGGTGTTCCGGTTCGTCCTCTGGCTGCAGCGCCGGGAACGGGAGGCGCGGGCTTTCGAGACCCTGGGCGGCTGGCGGGGAGGATGGCCATGAACCCGGAGGAACTGGCCCAACGGCGCCGCCTGCGCCGGCGCAACGTGCTGATGGGGCTCCTGCTGGCCTGGACGGTGCTGCTGCTCGGCCGCCTCTACGTCTTGCAGGTGGTCATGGGCGACGAGCTCAGCGAGTACGCCGCCGGCCAACGGCTGCGCAAGGTCTACGTGCCCGCGCCGCGGGGTCAGATCCTGGACCGGCGCGGCCAGGTGCTGGCCACCAGCCTGCCCGCCTATTCGGCGTACCTGGTGTACACCCGCCAGGGGCTGGACCCCGAGGCGCGGCGACTGCTGAGCGGCATCCTCGACATCCCGGTGGAGGCGATCGAAGACGCCGAGGCCCAGCTGCGCCTCAAGCCCGTGCCGGAGATCCCCGTGCGGCTGAAGGCTGAGCTGACGCCGGCGGAGATCACCGCCCTGGCCGAGAACCGCGAGCGGCTACCGGGGGTGATCGTCGAGGCGCAGCCCCTGCGACACTACCCCGGTGGGACGCTGGCCGCCCAGGTCCTGGGCTACGTGCGCGAGGGGCAGCGGCCCTGGCAGCTGCGAGGCGTTTCCGGCATCGAGGGGACCTACGACCAGGAGGTCCGGTTGCCGAGCGGGGGGGTGGTCCGCGGGCTGGCGGGCGTCGACGGCCAGCGCCTGGTGGAGGTGGACGCCCGCGGCCGGCCGCTGGCCGACGTCAGCCAGTACCTGCTGCTGGGGGCCGAGGCGGAGCGGTATGCCGTGCCGCCCCGGCCCGGCAACACCGTGGTCCTGACGCTGGACGCGCGGCTGCAGCGGGTCGCGGAGGAGGCCCTGGCCCAGCGCATCCAGGAGCTCCGCCGGCTGCGGTCCGACCCCTGTCCCTGCCCCGCCCGCAATGGCGCGGCCGTGGCCATCGACGTGCGCACCGGCGCGATCCTGGCCATGGCCTCCTACCCCGCCTTCGACCCCAACGACTTCGCGAGGCAGGCGTTCATGGAGCCCAGCGACCCGCGGTACCCCCAGGTGGCGCGCAGGGTCGGCGCGGTGGTCAACTGGGACGCCACGTACCGCGGGAAGCCGGTGCTGGGTCCCGCCATGAACCTGGCCATCCAGGCGGCGTTGCCGCCGGGGTCCACCTTCAAGCCCATCACGGCGCTGGCGGCCATGCTGCGCGGAGGACTGCCGCGTTCCGTCTCCTGCACCGGTTCGTTCGTCTTCGCGGGGAACGAATTCGGCGACTGGCGGTCCCACGGCCACGTGGACTTCGACGAGGCCATCGGGCGCTCGTGCAACGTGTACTTCTACCAGGCGGGGCTCAACGCCGGCATCGACGCCATCGTCCAGGTGGCGACCCAGTTCGGCCTGGGGCAGCCCACGGGGCTGCGCGACCTGGCGGACGAGGTCACGGGGTCGCTGGCGACCCCCGAGTTGAAGGCCAAGGTCAACGCCCGCGGCCGCCCCGAGGAGCGCCGGTGGTACGGGGGCGACACGCTCAACGCGGCCATCGGCCAGGGGCTGCACGCCTTCACGCCGCTGCAGATGGCCGTCTACACCGCCACCCTGGCCAACGGCGGCACCCGCTACCGTCCCTACCTGGTGCAGGAGATCCGCGACGGCCGCACCGGTCGCGTCCTGTGGAAGGCGCAGCCGGATCCGCTGGGCACCGTCGACCTCCCCACGGCGTACCTGGAACGGGTGCGGGAGGCCA
The DNA here is from genome assembly GCF_033582035.1 of Thermaerobacter composti. Taxonomy (NCBI): domain Bacteria; kingdom Bacillati; phylum Bacillota; class Clostridia; order Eubacteriales; family Clostridiales Family XVII. Incertae Sedis; genus Thermaerobacter; species Thermaerobacter composti. The sequence goes on along the minus strand of NZ_CP132508.1, from coordinate 2,818,126 downwards.
TGGTCACCGTGACGCGGGCCAACGGCGGGTGGTCCGGGACGGCCTACGGCGTCTTCCGCGACGCGCCCTACGTCGTCGCGGGGAAGACGGGAACGGCCGAGGTCGGTGCCAACGAGCCGGAATACGAGAACCACGGGTGGTTCATCGCCTTCGCCCCGGCCGGCGAGGGGGAGGAGCCGGAGATCGCGGTGGCGGTGGTGATCCACGCGGGCGGCGGCGGCGCCCTGGCGGCGGGACCGGTGGCCCGGGCGATCCTGGACGCCTACTTCGCCGGCCGCTACGGCCTGCCGGACGACCCCCGGGAGGCGGCGGAGCAGGGCCACGAGGATGCCGCCCAGCGCGCCACCAGCGTGCCGGCCGACTGACCCGCCGCCCGTCGGGGGCGGACGTCCCCGGGACGGCGGCGAGGTCGGCCGACCGGGGGCCATCCGCCGGGGTCCATCCAGCGGGACGGCGACGGGGGCGCATGGCCGGGGCCACCCGCCGGGACGGCGACGCGACCGGTCGGGGGCCACCCGCCGCAGGCCGCCGGGGTCCCGCGCGTGTCGGTGCGTGGCGGGCGCCTTGGCGATGCGGGGCGGAGTTTGCGCCGGCGGGCGCCGCCGTCCGACACCCTTCGCGGCAGGACTTGTCCCCCCCGGGGCGAAGGAGCGGGTCAGCGCCGGTTAGGAAGGGGGGGGCGGCGGTGAAGGGAGCGCCGCAGGTGACGCGGACGGGGGACGAGGTGGTCGTCACCCTGCCCGGCGACCTCGACTTCCCCAGCCTGTGCGCTGCGCTGGAGCGCATGCTGGCGGCCGACCCCGCCTTGCGGGAGGGCCGGGCGCTGGTGCTGGACACGGGCCGCCTCCAGCTCACCGCCGACCAGGTGATGGCCATCGAGGCCCTGGTCAGCCGGTTCGGCGGGGCGCGGCTGCTGCACGTGATCACGGAACACGTGGACGCACGGGTGGACGCGCGGGCCGTGGACGCGCGGTCGCCCCTGCCCCTGGACGGCGATCGGCGTCCGGCGTGGTGGGCCGCACCCGACCCCGGGGCGCACCGGGACGGGGCCCGGGAGGGACCGCCGGAGCCGGGGGCGCCAACCCCTGGGGGCGCTGCGCAGGCCGCCGGCCCGGCCCCGGAGCCGGGCCGGCGGCGGTCCCGGCGGCGGAACCGCCGGGAGACGGCGGCCCCGCCCGCCGCGGCCGGCCCGGCGGCGGAGGCGCCGGCCGTCGGCGCGGGCAGGGGAGCCGGTTCGTCCGCCGATGCCGGTCGGCCCCGGCCGGGGGTGGTGGTGCGCCGAACCCTGCGCTCCGGCCACCGCCTGGTCTACGACGGGGACGTGGTGATCCTGGGCGACGTCAACCCCGGGGCCGAGGTCCTGGCGGCCGGCGACGTGGTGGTGTTCGGCCGGCTGAGGGGCATCGTCCATGCCGGATTCCGGGGCGAGGCCGGCGCGGTGGTGGCGTCGCTGGCCATGGAGCCCATCCAGCTGCGCATCGCCCGCTGGATCGGCCGGGCCCCCGACGAGGAGCCGCCGGGGACCGGCGGACGGCCGTCCGTCGCGCCGGCGGCCGGGCCGGAGATCGCCTACGTGCGGGACGGGCGGGTGGTGATCGAGCCCTTCGACCCCGCCCGCTGGTTCTGGCAGCGGACGGCGGCGCGGCGAACCGCGGGGTAGCCCCCGCCGTCGGGCCGACGGCGGCCGTGCTGGGACGGCGCGCACCGACCCCGGCCGGCGCGGGGCGGCGCGGTGGCGGGGGTCGCAGGGTCCGTGGGGACGCCCGGGATCCCGCTGCGGCGGCTGGCCATCCGGGCCCCCGACGCGGACGAACCGGCGAGGGCAGAGGAGGGGACCCATGGGCACGACGCTGGTGGTGACGTCGGGCAAGGGCGGTGTCGGCAAGACCACCACCACCGCCAACCTGGGCACCGCGCTGGCGTTGATGGGCAAGCGCGTCGTGCTGGTGGACGCCGACATCGGCCTGCGCAACCTGGACGTGGTGATGGGCCTCGAGAACCGCATCGTCTACGACCTGGTCGACGTGGTCGAGGGCTACTGCCGGTTGCGCCAGGCGCTGATCAAGGACAAGCGGTTCGAGGGGCTCTTCCTGCTGCCGGCGGCCCAGACCAAGGACAAGACGGCCGTTCGCCCCGACCAGTTCAAGGCGCTCTGCGAGGAGCTGGCCCAGGAGTTCGACTTCGTGCTGGTCGACAGCCCGGCCGGCATCGAGCAGGGCTTCCGCAACGCCGTCGCCGGCGCCCAGGAGGCCCTTGTGGTCTGCACGCCCGACGTCTCGTCGGTGCGGGACGCGGACCGCGTCATCGGCCTGCTGGAGGCGGAGGGCATGCCCGCGCCCCGGCTCATCGTCAACCGGCTGCGACCGGAGATGGTCCAGCAGGGGCGGCAGATGGGCGTCGACGACGTCCTGGACGTGCTGGCCGTCGAGCTGATCGGCGTGGTGCCCGAGGACGAACAGGTGGTCGACGCGACCAACCGCGGCGAACCGGTGGCGGCCCACGACCGCAGCCGCGCCGGCCGCGCCTACCGCGACATCGGGCGCCGCCTGCTGGGCGAGCAGGTCCCCTTCCCCGACTTCAAGGAAGACCACGGCCTGTTCGGCCGCCTGCGGCGGCTGCTGGGCGGCGCGTGAACCGGCGGGGGAGGGATGGGCCATGCGCCAGCTGCTAGCGCGCGTCCTGGGGCGCGGGGGATCGGGCCTGCCCGGCGCGGAACACCGCGGGGCGGCGGATCGGCCTGCGGTCCCTGGATGGGGCGGCGGCCGGGCCGCCAGCAAGGACATCGCCCGGGAACGGCTGAAGCGCATGCTGGCCCACGACCGGGTGGACATGGAGCCCGAGCTGATGGAGGCCCTGAAGGAGGAGCTGCTCCGCACCGTGTCGCGCTACCTGGAGGTGGACCGGGCGGGGATGGAGGTCGGCCTGCACCGCCAGGCCGCGGCGGTGGCCCTGGTGGCCAGCATCCCGGTCCGGGCGGTGCGGCGGCCGACGGCCTCCGGCGAGGGGCAGGCGTGAGGGGGCGGGCGGACGCCCGCGGCGCGCGGGGCCGGCGGGAGGGCGCGGGCGGCCGCCCTCGCGGCGGCCGAGGCGAGGGAGCGGGCCCGGCATCCTGCGGGGGTCGGCGGCAGGGGGCGGGCGGACGTCCTCCAGGTGGTCGACGGGAGCACGCGGGCCCGCGTCCTGTGACGAGGGGTCGCCGTGGGAGCGCCCGGCCGGAGTCGTCGGCCGTCGGGCGGCTGCGCGCGGGGGTGGGCCGTCTCCTCGTTCCCCGCGGCGGGTACGCCGGTCCGCCAGGTGCCGGTCGGCGGTCCGTCCCGGAGGAGGGTCCGGGCCGGCCGCGAGGGGCCCGGCGGGGACTCGGGGCGCCCGGCGCGGGGTCGGGCACCGAAGCCCGGGGCCAGGGCGATGGGCCCGGGCGACGAGGGCGAGGAGGGAAGGCCCGTGGGCGTGCTGGATCGCCGCCTATTGAAGACCCTGGACCTGCCGTTGATCGCCCTGGTCATGGTGCTCATGGCCTGCGGGCTCGTGCTGATCGCCGTCGCCGTGCGGGCCCGCGGGATGATGGACCTGGTGGAGAAGCAGGCGATCTTCGCCGCGGTCGGGCTGGTCCTGATGCTGGCCCTCACCCTGTGGGTCGACTACCGCGTCCTGCCGCGCATCCAGTGGTACCTCTACGGCGCCGCGGTGGCGGGGCTCGCGGCCATGCTGGTGGTGGCGCCGGAGATCAACGGCTGCCGGTGCTGGATCCAGGCCGGGCCGGTCAGCATCCAGCCCGCGGAGTTCGTCAAGCCGATCCTGATCCTGGTGCTGGCGGACTGGCTGGCCCGGCGGGAGGACCGGCCGTGGACGTGGCTGGACCTGGTGCCCGTCGCGGCGATGGTGGCGCCGCCGGCGCTGCTGGTGCTCAAGCAACCCGACCTGGGGACGGTCCTGGTCTTCGCGGGCATCACCGGCGGCATGCTGCTGATGGCCGGCTACCCCCTCGGCCGTCTGGCGGCGCTGGCCGTCGGCGGGCTGGCTGCGGCGGTGGCGCTGGTGTGGGCGCAGCTCCGCTTCCCCGACCGGATCGCGCTGCTGGAGCCCCACCAGCTGATGCGCCTGGTGGTCTTCCTCAACCCGTACAACGACGGCCAGAACGGGTTGGGGGCCGGCTACCACGTGCTGCAGGCGCGCCTCGCCGTGGGGAACGGCCGGCTGTTCGGCCAGGGGCTGACGGGCCCGACCCAGACGGCCACCAGCTTCCTGCCCGAGCCGCAGACGGACTTCATCTTCGCGGTGGCCGCGGAGACCCTGGGCTTCGTCGGCACCACCGCCTTGGTCCTCCTGTTGTTGACGCTGTTGCTGCGCGCCCTCCACGACGCCACCCAGGCGGCCGACACCTACGGCATGCTCCTGGGCGCCGGGGTGGTCGCCATGATGGCGACCCACTTCGTCATCAACGCGGGGATGACCGTCGGCCTGATGCCCATCACCGGCCTGCCGCTTCCCTTCATCAGCTACGGCGGCAGCAACCTGATGACCAACTGCATCGGGTTGGGCCTGCTGATGAGCGCCTACGCCCGCCGCCACAAGATCTTGTTCTGACGCCCCGGCAGCATAGGGGTGGTCGGGCCATCCATATACTGCGGCGGGAGGGACGGCGCATGGCGCGCCCGGACGCAGGCCGGCCGGCAGACGGGCGGGGCGGTGACGCCGCCCGGGCCCCAGGAGCCGCCGACCCCCGCCCCGGTGGTGGAACCGGCAGGGCGGACGACGCCGCGGCCCGCCGGTGGACCGGCCCCGCCGGCTCGGGACCGGCGCCCGCAGGGGAGGGGACCGTCGTCCTGGGCGCCGCGCCGGGCGGCGGCCCCGCGGAGGGCGGCGCGACGGTGGCGCCCCCACCGCCCGGTGGCTGGATGCCCGGCGCCCGCGGGACGGCGGGCTTCCTGGTCCCCGTCTTGCTGGCAGCGGCGCTGCTGGCCGGGCGGTGGCTCCCCGGCAGCGCGGGCGACGGCTGGGAGCGGGCGACCCAGGGCCTGGTGTCGGCGAACTGGCTGGACCGGCCCGCGGTGGCGCGGTGGCTGCAACGGGTGCCCGGCGGCCCGTGGCTGCGCACGGCCTTGCTCGGCCCGGCGGCCGGCGGCACGCCCACCGGCGCGGGGGGTGAGGCGGGCAGCCTGCCGGCGCTGGCCCCGTTGGCGCCGGCCCCGCCGGGGGCCGGCGCCAACGGGGCCAGCGGTGCCGAGGCGGGCGCCCCGCCCGGGGGTTCCGGCGCCGGCGGCGCCGGAACCCCCGGGCGGGGCGGGGCGGCGTCGCCGGGAGCCGGTGGCCAGGGTCCCGCGGTCCCAGGGGGTACGCCGACCCCAGGCGGTGGAGGTGCGGACGACGACGGCGCGGCGACCCTGGACGGGGCCGCCGGCGATGCGGGGGTCGACGCTGCGGGCGACGGGCGCGCCGGCGACGGCGGCCTGGCGCCTGCCGCCGGCCCGGTGCCCGGCGGCGGGCGCGCCCCGGATGCCGGCGGGGACGGCACGTCGGGCAGCGAGGGGGATGCGGCCCGTTCGTCCGCGAGGATGGCCGACGAGCCGCGATGGCGTTGGCCCGTGGAGGGCCGGGTCGCCGAGCCCTTCGGCTGGCGCCTGGACGAGGGGGATGCGCCGCGCTTCCACGAGGGGATCGACATCGCCGCCCGGGCCGGCACGGCGGTCCGGGCGGCGGCCGACGGCGTCGTGGTGCGGGTGTGGTACGACCGGGCGGGACTGGGCTGGCTGGTGGAGGTCGATCACGGCGGGGGGTGGGTGACGCGGTACGCCGTGGTCGACCACGTGGTGGTGCGCGACCGGGACCAGGTGGCCGCGGGCCAGGTCTTGGCGGCGGTGGCGGCCGAGGGGGAGGGCAGCGGCGCCCACCTTCACTTCGAGATGCGCCACCGCGGCCAGGCGGTGGATCCCGAGCTGCACCTCCCGCCGCGCGGCGGGCCGTGAGCCCTGCCAGGCGCCGCGGCGCGGAGCTCGCCGGCACCGCCGGCCACGGGTCGCGGGGCGGGCCGTGACGGCCCCGGAGTCGACGGCTGCCACGCCACCGCTGCGCCCGCCGGCGGCACCTCGCCGCAGCGGCTGCGGTCCGTCGCGCCGTCCGGGTGCCCTGGCCGCCAGCGCCTCGTCCGCCGCCGCGGCCCCTCCCCCTGCCCCGGCCTAGCCGGGCCGGCGCGGCCCGGCTAGGCCGGCAGGCCGCACCGGCGTGGAATCACCGCGGTGCGGGTCCCCTCGACCGCGCTACGCTCCCCAGTCCCCAGCGCGATGCCGGACCGCTCCCGGGCAGCCGGTGAGTGCCGGCCCCGCGCCGGGCTGCGCTCGCCGGCTCCCGGTCGGGGCCTTCGGCGCCGAGCCGCGCGCCGGTCGCCGGCCCCCAGGCGGCCCAAGCGGCTCCGGTCCCGACGCGGCCGCCGGGCCGTCGTCCCCGCGGTATGGCGGCCCCCGTGGTTCGCCGAGTCCGCGCCGCCGGCAACGGCCCACGGGTCGCGGTTGGCCGCCGGCGCCCGCCGCCGCGCGCACCCACCGAGGACGGCCGCAAGGAGGCGAGGGGCCCTGCACCTCGGCAGCATCCTGGGCGTGGCCGTGTTCGTCCATCCCCTGCTGCTGCTCCTGGTGGCCCTGGCGACGGTCCTCGGGCTGTCAGGGCAACTGCTCCTCCTGCTGGCCGTCCTGGCCACCCACGAGCTGGCCCACCTGGTGGCGGCGCGGCTCTGCGGCCTGGAGATCGCGCGCCTCGAGCTGCTCCCCTACGGCGCCGTGGCGGACATCCGCGGACCGGGCCGGCGCGAGCCGCTGGTGGAGGCCGTGGTGGCGCTGGCCGGACCGCTCAACAACCTCCTGCTGCTGGCCCTCAGCATCGCCCTGCAACAGGCGGGCTGGCTCGCCGGCCCGTGGGTCGCTCCCTTCCAGGCGGCGAACCTGGCCATGGCCCTGTTCAACCTGCTGCCCGCCCTGCCCCTGGACGGCGGCCGGATCCTGCTGGCCTTCCTCAGGCGCACTCGCGGCCCGCGTCCCGCCGTGGCGATCCTGGGACGGGTCGGCCGCGCCGTGGCCCTGGTCCTGGCTGGGGCCACCGGCGCGGCGCTCTACTGGCAGGTGCTGGCGCCGCACCTGCTGGCGGCGGCCGCCACCATCTGGGTCGGGACGGCGCGGGAGGAGCAGTGGGTCGGGGTCACCGCCCTGCGGGCCCTGTGGACCAAGCGGGGCCGCCTGCGGCGGGCCGGCCTGTTGCCGGTGCACCGCATGGTCGCCCTGGAGCACACCAGCCTGCAACAGGTGGCGGAGGCCCTGCGCCCGGGCGGCTACCACGAGATCGTCGTCCTGGACGATCGGGAGCGCCCCCTGGGCCAGCTGGACGAGGTGCACCTGCTCCATGGCATCCTGCGGCTCGGGCTCGACGCGCCGCTGCGGGAGCTGTTGGAACGCCGTCGGTGACCCGGGCGGCTGCACCCGGTACCGCCGGCCCGGCGGCGCCGCCTGGGCCGGTGCGCCGGCCGTCGGGCCGGCTCCCGCGGACGACGGGGAGGGATCGTCGCAGGGCGCCCCAGGAAGGCTTGTCCCCAGACAAGTCAGGGGGATCGTGCACCCCGCGCGCGCCGCTGGGGCCGTCCAGCTGGCGGCGACGTGCGCTCGTCGGCTGCTGGGCCGCGGCCATGCATGGGGCTCGACCGATGGATTACACTGAGTTTGTCGCCAGGTTTGGAGTGACTTTTGCATGCGCAAATCCATCCTGATCACGGTGGAGCCCGACGAGACGCGGGTCGCCGTGCTCGAAGACGACCGCCTGGTGGAGGTGTACCACGAGCGTCCCTCCACCCAGCGCGTGGCGGGCAACATCTACAAGGGCCGCGTGGAGAACGTGCTCCCCGGCATGCAGGCCGCGTTCGTCAACATCGGTCTCGAGCGCAACGCCTTCCTCTACGTCGCCGATGCCGTGCCCCGCGGCGAGGAGGCCGAGGACGACGACCTGCCCGACGACCTCCGCCACGCCTCCATCGCCGACGTCCTCCACCCCGGCCAGGAGATCATCGTCCAGGTCGCCAAGGAGCCGACGGGGACCAAGGGGGCGCGGGTGACGCGGCGCATCACCCTGCCGGGTCGGTTGCTGGTCCTGATGCCCGGGGTCCAGTACGTCGGCGTCTCCCGCCGCATCCACGACGAGCGCGAGCGCCAGCGCCTCAAGCAACTGGCCCAGCGCCTGCAGCCGCCGGGCGCCGGCCTGATCGTCCGCACGGCGGCCGAAGGGCGCAGCGAGGCGGAGCTGCGCAGCGACGTGGAGTACCTGACCCGGCTCTGGGCGGACATCCAGCGACGGGCGCGGCGGGAGCGCGCGCCGGTGCTGCTCTACCGCGACCTGGGTCTGGTCTTCCGCGTGGTCCGGGACATGCTGACGCCCGAGGTCGAGCGGGTGCTGATCGACGATCCCGACGAGTACCACCGGGTGCTGGAACTGGTCGGCGCCCTGGCCGCGCCGCTGCGCGACCGGATCCAGCTCTACCGGGACCGGGAGGTCGGCCTGTTCGAGCAGTTCGGCGTCAACGAGGAGATCGAGCGGGCCCTCAAGCGGCGGGTGTGGCTCAAGAGCGGCGGCTACCTGGTGATCGACCAGACCGAGGCGCTGACGGCCATCGACGTCAACACCGGCAAGTTCGTCGGGTCCAAGGATCTGGCGGACACCGTGTTCCGGACGAACATGGAGGCGGCGGCGGAGATCGCGCGCCAGCTGCGCCTGCGGGACATCGGCGGGATCATCGTCATCGACTTCATCGACATGGACGACCCGGCCCACCGCCGGCGGGTGGTGGAGGAGCTGGAGCGGCACCTGGCGCGGGACCCCACCAAGGCGACGGTGCTGGGCATCACCGGCCTCGGCTTGGTGGAGATGACCCGCAAGAAGGGGCGGCGCAGCCTGCTGGAACAGCTCACCCGCGAATGCCCCTATTGCGACGGGCGCGGGCGGGTCCTCAGCGAGGAGAGCGCGGCCCGCCGCATCCGGCGGGAGATCCAGCGGATCCTGCGCCACGCGGCCAGCGAGGCGATCCTGGTCGAGGTGCACCCCTCGGTGGCGTCGCTGCTGATTGGCGCCGGCGGGGCGAACCTGCGCGAGCTGGAGCGGCAGACGGGGCGCAGCGTGTTCATCCGCGGGCGGGAGGACGTCCACCTGGAGGGGATGAACCTGGTGGCCCTGGGCAGCCGCGCGGAGGTGGAGCGGCAGGCCCTGCCCGTCCACGCCGGCCAGCGCCTGGAGCTCGAGGTGGAGGAGCGCCACGCCCACAATCAGCAGGACGGCATCGCGCGGATCGAGGGCTACGTGATCGACATCCAGGGGGCGGGCGACCGGGTGGGCCAGCGGGTGCTGGTGGAGATCACCCGCGCCCACCGCACCTATGCCCGGGCCCGGGTGGTGTCGTGACCGTCGCGGGGCGCGGGCGGCCCGGTCCGCGGCCGCCGCGCCGTGCCGCGGCGCCGGCCCGGTCCCGGGGCCGCAGCGCCGGGCTCCGTCGCCTTGACACCCCCGGGCGGCGGCGACTAGAATACAACCGCCGTGGAGGCCCCGGCAGCGCGGGGTCCCTTTTTCTGCCTTCCTCCTGCCCGCCAGCTGCACGCACGACGCACCGACGCGACGAGGGTGGGCGATGGCGGACGGAGTCCGGTGGAGGCGGGGTGACGCGATGTACGCCATCATCGAGACGGGCGGCAAGCAATACCGGGTGCAGGAGGGCGACGTGCTGCTGATCGAGAAGCTGCCCGCCGCGGAGAACGAGACGGTGGTCTTCGACCGGGTGCTGGCGGTCAAGCAGGGCGACGAGTTCCGCGTCGGGACGCCGGTGGTGGAGGGCGCGCGGGTCACCGGCCACGTGCTGGGTCACGGCCGCAGCCGCAAGATCATCGTCTTCAAGTATCGCGCCAAGGTGAACTACCGGCGCAAGCGGGGGCACCGCCAGCCCTTCACCCGGGTGAAGATCGACCGCATCGAGGCGTGAACCGTGATCCGGGCCGTGTTCTACCGCGACGGCCAGGGCGCCATCACCCGGTTCGAGATCAGCGGGCATGCGGGCTTCGCCGAGCGGGGCGAGGACATCGTCTGTGCCGCCGTGTCCGCCCTGAGCCAGGCGGCGATCCTGGGGCTGGAAGAGGTGCTCGATCTGGTGCCCGAGGTAGAGCTGGACGAGGAGGGCCGCCTCGTCTGCCAGCTGCCGGCGGAGGTGCCGGCCGACGTGGCCCGGGCGGCCCAAGCCATCCTGGAGACGGCACGGGTGGGCATCCAGGCCATCGCCGGCGAGTACGACGACTACGTGCGCGTGGAGGAACGCCGCAGCGGAGGGAGGTGAGGGCCATGCGCCGGATCGACCTGCAGCTCTTCGCCCACAAGAAGGCGGGCGGAAGCAGCCGCAACGGCCGCGACAGCAACCCCAAGTACCTGGGCATCAAGCGGTACGGGGGCCAGGTGGTGCGCGCCGGAACCATCCTGGTGCGGCAGCGCGGGACGCGGTTCCACCCCGGCAAGAACGTGGGCCGGGGCGGTGACGACACGCTCTTCGCCCTGGTCGATGGGGTGGTGGAGTTCGGCACCCGCGGCGGCCGCCGGGTGGTTCACGTCAAGCCCCTGCCCGAGGACGCGACCGCACCCGTCGCCGCCGACTGACCGCCCCCCGCCCGAGGCGCCTCCGCTGCGGCCGGCACCGGTTCAGCGGGGGCCTTTTGCTATCTGGGGGCCGGGAGCGACGCCGGGCTCGGGCGAAGCCGCGAGCAGAGCCGGGGCCGGGTGCGGCGCGCGGGACGGACGCGGCGTCCGGGCGGGCGGCGGACGGCGCGCCGGGGACGGGAGCCAGGTGCCGATGCACCCCCGGGGTGCGACCCGTCGGCGACATCCGATGCCTGCCGCCGGCTGGGAGCCCGGCGCGGTGGCCGACGCGGGGTGCTGCGATCCGACGTGGGGGATCGCCATGACGGAGCGGGACGTGCCGCAGGCGGCTCCAGGGGGGCCGGGGGAGCCGGGGGAGGGGGCCGCCGAGGGGCTCGTGCGCGTGGTGCGGGCTTGGCGCCATGGCGCCGTTAACCGGCTGCAGGTCGCCCTGGGCTGGCTCCAGATGGGCCGCCCCGAGCGGGCGGCCGAGGCGCTGGACCGATGGTGCCGGCAGCTCCAGTGGGAGGGGGCCGCCCTGCGGCAGTGGCCGCCGGAGGTGGCGGCCCTGTATCTGATCTGGCGCGCCCGCTGCGAGGAGGCCGGCATCGAGGTGATGTGGCAGCCGCCCCTTCGCCAGGCGACCGGCTGCCGCCACCCGACCGGCCGCGGCGCGGGTCACGGCCGGTCGGGTGCGATCGCTGAGCCGGCAGGTGGCCGCGGCCGGGGTGAGGGCGCCCCCGCGGAGGCGGACCGTGGTGGAGGGGCACAGGCCGCAGCCCCGCCGTCCGTTGCCGGCGCCATCGACCGGGCCCCGGTCGCTCCGGCGGCGCGCGACGACCGCGCCGAGACGGAGGCCGGGATCGTCGCTCAGGTGGCCGCCGCCCTGGAGGCGGCCTGGGCGGCGGGGCGGACCGCCCCCGGCTCCCGCATCTGGCTTCGCTGGGACGGCTCCGCAGGGGTGTTGCGCTGGGGACTGGAAGCGGTGTCCGGCGCCGCCGGGCCGAGGTGAGACCGTTGCCCGAGTTCGTCGACGAGGCCGAGATCTACGTCGAGGGAGGAACCGGCGGCAACGGGGCCGTCAGCTTCCGCCGCGAGAAGTACGTGCCCCGCGGGGGGCCCGACGGCGGCGACGGCGGCCGCGGCGGCGACGTGGTGCTGGTGGTCGACCCGTCCCTGACCACCCTGGCCGATCTGCGCTACCGGCGGCACTACCGGGCCGGGCGCGGGGGCCACGGGGAGGGGGGCAACCGCCAGGGCCGACGCGGAGACGACTGCTACGTGCGGGTCCCTCCGGGCACGGTGGTGCGGGACCGCGACACCGGGGCCGTCCTGGCGGATCTGGCCGATCCGGGCCAGCGCGTGGTGGTGGCCCGCGGCGGGCGGGGCGGCCGGGGCAACGCCCGGTTCGCCACCCCGCAGCGGCAGGCGCCGCGGTTCGCCGAGCGGGGCGAGCCGGGCGAGCGGCGATGGCTGAAGCTGGAACTGCGGCTGCTGGCCGACGTGGGCCTCGTCGGCTGGCCCAACGCGGGCAAGTCGAGCCTCCTGGCTCGGATCTCCGCCGCGCGGCCGAAGGTGGCGGCGTATCCGTTCACCACCCTGGCGCCGAACCTGGGCGTGGTCCACCGCGGTCCGGGCCGCAGCTTCGTCGTGGCGGACATCCCGGGCCTGATCGAGGGCGCCCACCAGGGCGTGGGGCTCGGGCACGAGTTCCTGCGCCACATCCAGCGGACCCGGGTCCTGATCTACGTGGTCGACGCCGCCGCCACGGAGGGGCGCGACCCACGGCAGGACCTGGCCACCCTGCGGGACGAACTGCACGCCTATGAGCCTGCCCTGCTGGAGCGGCCGGGCGTGGTGGCGGCGAACAAGGTCGACCTGCCGACGGCGGCGGAGCACCTGTCCCGGCTGGAGGAGGCGGCGCGCCGCTGGGGACTCGAGATGCTGCCCGTCTCCGCCGCCACGGGCGAGGGCATCGATCGCCTGCTCGATCGGGTGGAGGCGCTCCTGGCGCGGGCGCCCGCCCCGCAGCCGCTGCCCGCCGAGGCACGCAAGGTCTACCGCGCCGGTCCCGATCCCCGGCGCATCGAGGTCCGCCGGGAGCCGGACGGTGCGTGGACGCTCCACGGGCCGTTGCTGGACCGCTGGGTGGCGATGACGGACTTCGCCAACGAGGAGGCCGTGCGCTGGCTCCTGCGGCGGATGGAGCGCCTTGGCGCCGAGGAGGCGCTGCGCGCAGCGGGGGCGCGCAACGGCGACACCGTGCGGCTGGGACCGATGGAGCTGCTCCTGGGCGACGAGCGCGGGGCCACGGAACCGGACGATGCCGACGGTGGGGACGCCCCGGCGGGCGCCCGGGGCGGGCCGGAGGCGCCCCGGCACGGCCGCTGACCGGTGCGCACGGGGGGGACGAACCGGCGCCGTCCGGTCCTGCGCGGCCCGAACCGGGACCGTCGGCGGCGGACCACCGGAGGCAGGCACGAGGAGGATGGCGGTGGCCAGAGGGCTCGAGGAGTGGCTGGCGCCCCGCCGGGACGGCCGGCCGCTGCAACTGGGCGTGCTGGGGGGGACCTTCGACCCCATCCACATCGGTCACCTCGTGGCGGCGGAGGCGGCCCGCACCCACTTCGGCCTGGATCGGGTCCTCTTCGTCCCCGCCGGCCGCCCACCCCACAAGGACCCGGCGGCGGTCACCGAGGCGGAGCACCGGTACCGCATGACGGTGCTGGCTACCGCCGGGAACCCTCACTTCTACACGACCCGCCTCGAGCTGGACCGCGAAGGGCCCTCGTACACCATCGACACGTTGCGGCAGCTCTCCGCCATGGCCGGCCCGCGTGCCACCGTCTACTTCATCGCCGGGGCCGACTCCGTGATCACCTTGCCCTCCTGGCGCGGCGGGCTCAGCCTGCTGGACGTCTGTCGGCTGATCGTGGTGACCCGGCCGGGTCTTCCCGGGGCGGCCCTGCAGCGGTTCCTCGATGCCCTGCCGGCGGCGCGGCGTTCGCGCGTCCACGTGCTGCCCATCCCCGAGATCGGCATCTCGTCCACGGAGCTGCGCGAGCGGGTGGCGGCGGGCCGTTCCATCCGGTACCTGGTGCCGGCGGCCGTCGAGGACTACGTCTACAAATATGGGCTCTACCGGGCCTCCGCACCGGGCGCGGCGGAGGGGCGCGCCCCCGGGCCGGGGGGACCCGACGACGCACCGGCGGGCGGCTCACCCCCGCCCGGTCCCGGCGGCGCGGCGGACGGGAACGGTGCGGCGCCGGCCGCGGGGTGGGCCGCGGGCGGTGACGACCCCGGTGCGGCGCAGGCCGGAGGGGGCGCGGTCCGGACATGACCGAGAGGGACCGGGGCGCCGCGGAGACCTTCGGGGGCGGGATCGCGCCGGCGGACCTGGAGCGGGCCCGCCGCGCCGCCGCGGCCGCCCTCAGTCCGCGGCGCTTCGAGCACGTCGTCCGCGTCGTGGAGACGGCGCGAGGGCTGGCCCTGCGGCACGGCGTCGATCCGCTGCGGGTCGAGCTGGCGGCCTGGTTGCACGACCTGGCGCGGGAGCGGCCCGCCGAGGAGCTCGTGGCCGCGGCCCGCCGGGGGGGCTGGGTCCTGGACGCGGCGGAACGCGCCGACCCGCTGCTGCTGCACGGTCCCGTGGCGGCCTGGGAGGCCGCCCGCAAGGGCCTGGCCCGGGATCCCGACGTGCTGGAGGCCGTGCGCTGGCACACCACGGCGCGTCCGGGCCTCGGTCCGGTGGGCTGCATCGTCTTCCTGGCGGACAAGCTGGAGCCGGCGCGCGACTACCCGGGCGTCGACGCGCTGCGCCGCCTGGCGGCCCAGGACGTGGACGGCGCCATGGCCGCCGTGCTGGACGACCTGATCCGCCATTGCCTGGATCGCGGGTACTGGCTGCCTGCGGTCACGGTGGCGGCGCGCAACCACTGGCGGCAGCGGCGACCGCTGTCCGGGACGTCGGCAGGGGCGGGAACCGGTCCCCCGATGCCGAAGTCCTAGACGGGAGGAGTCCGGCCGCCGGCAGCGCGGTGCCGCGCAGAGCGCGTCCGCCGACGGCGGACGCCCGCGGCCATCCCGCCGGGAGCCTGGTATCTTTCGCCTCGCACGGCGAGGGCGCGGCCGGTACCATGGCAGCGCGTGGACGAGGAAGGGAAGAGGGGCATCGGATCGTGAGCATGCCGCTGATCGATCCCCTGGCGGGGGAGCCGAAGCGTCGGCGCCGCAAGGCCGGCCGCGTCTTGCTGGTGCTGGTGGCGCTCCTGGCCGCGGGCGGAGTGGCGGCCGCCGGTTGGCTGGGTTCGACCCTCTACACGTTCTTTCACAGCGTGCAACAGGTACCCACCGAGTCGGCGTCCCAGCAGCCGCCCGGGTTGATCGTGGATCGACCGCTGAACATCCTGATCCTGGGTGTCGACGCGGGCGCCGGCGCGGGCGAGCCGGCGGCACCGCAGCGGTCCGACACGATCATGTTGGCCCGGGTCGATCCCCACACCGGCCGGGTGGGGCTGCTGTCCATCCCCCGCGACACCCGGGTCCCGATCCCCGGCCGACCCCATCCCGAGAAGATCGCCCACGCCCACGCCTACGGCCAGGCGGAGGGGGGCCCGGGGGCAGGGGCGCGCAGGGTCGCCGAGACCCTGGAGGACTTCCTCGGCATCCCGATCGACCACTTCGTCGAGGTGGACTTCGACGCCTTCCGCGCGGTGGTCGACGCGGTGGGCGGCGTCGAGGTGTGCATCGACAAGCCGATGCGCTACACGGCACGAAGCCAGAACCTGCGCATCGACCTCGAGCCCGGCTGCCAGGTGCTCGACGGCGAGAAGGCGCTGCAGTACGTCCGGTATCGACAGGACGGGGACATCTTCCGGATCCAACGGCAGCAGCGCTTCCTGCGGGCGCTGGCGGAGAAGGTGCTCAGCATGCGCGGGGTGCTGAAGCTGCCCCAGCTGGCCAGCACCCTCGGGCGCCAGGTCACCACGGACATGCCGACCAGCCGGATGCTGGGGCTCGCCGCCCTGCTGCCCAAGTTCGACACGGCCAAGCTGGAGATGGGGATCCTGCCGGGAGAGCCGGGATACGTGGATGGGATCAGCTACTGGCTGGTGGACGCGGAGGATGCCCGCCGCGAGGCGTTGAAGATCCTGGCAGGGGTCGACGTGGAGGGGAACGAGGCGGTCCGCGTCGAGGTCCTCAACGGCAACGGGCGCCGGGGGGCGGCGGGCAGCATGGCCGAGGTGCTGCGCCAGCTGGGCTTCCGGGTGGTGACGGTGGGCAACGCCGACCGGTTCGACGTGGCGGCCACCACCGTCCTGGTGCGGCCGGGGGATGAGGACGTCGGCCGGCGTTTGCGGGATGCCCTGGCGGGCGCGGGCGCGCCGGTACGCCTGGAGACGGTGGACGACCTCCCGGAGGACGTGGACGCGCGGGTCCTGGTGGGGCGAGACTTCACCGACAGCCTCGCCGCCCGCGGGGCCGGCGGCTGACGGCGCATTCCCGCGCAACCCGAAGAGACCAGGGCGCGGCGGGGAGGGATGGGACGGTTGACCAGCCGGGAGAAGGCGGTGGCCATCGCGCGCGCGGCCGAGGCCAAGAAGGCGGCGGACGTGGTCATCCTCGACATGCAGGGCCTGACCCTGATCGCCGACTACTTCGTCATCTGCCATGGCCAGAACCCGATCCACGTGCGCGCCATCGCCGACGGCGTGGAGGAGGAGGTCGGGGAGCAAGGATGGGCGCCCTCCCACCGGGAGGGCTACGATTCGGCGCGCTGGGTGTTGCTGGACTTCGACGACGTGGTGCTGCACATCTTCCTGGCGGCGGAGCGCGAGTACTACGGCCTCGAGCGGCTCTGGGCCGACGCGCGCCGGCTGGAGCTGGAGTCGCTGCCGGAGAGCTGAGGGCAGGGGTGGCCGTGCGGCGGCGGGGGTGGTCGCCTTGACACCCCCGGCGGGCCCTCCCTATAATGGGCTACGCGGTTCGACAAGTCGATCCGGCAAAGGCGTGGAACGGGAGCAGTACCCTGCCGGCGGCCCGCAGAGAGCCGGTGGTGGTGCGAACCGGCGGTGCGCAGCAGGGGAACTCGCCCGGGAGCCGCGCCGGCGAAGGCGGAGGCCCACGGGCCGACGCCGGAGCCGGCGACGTGACCCGCGTTAAGGGTTCGAGGGGATCGGTACGTGGGGCGGTAGCTCAGTTGGGAGAGCGCGTCAATGGCATTGACGAGGTCGTGGGTTCGAGTCCCATCCGCTCCACACTGATCAAGAAGGGTGGTACCGCGGGAGCCTCCCGTCCCTTGGGACGGGAGGCTCCCGGCGTTATGGCGCCGAGGCGGTCGCCATCGGACCGCGCCCCGGCGCCGGGGCGGGGCGCCGTGCCGGACCCACGGCCCCGGGGACGCGGGACCCCGTCGGCAGAGGAGGCAGCGGCCATGGCCGTCGACGACCGGTACAACTTCCATGCCGTGGAGAAGAAGTGGCGGCGACGCTGGGCGGAGGAGGGCCTCTACCACGCGGAGGTCGATCCGTCCCGGCCGAAGTTCTACTGCCTCGAGATGTACCCGTACCCGTCGGGCAGGCTCCACATGGGCCACGTGCGCAACTACTCCATCGGCGACGCCACGGCCCGGTTCCACCGCATGCGCGGCTACAACGTCCTCTACCCGATGGGTTGGGACTCCTTCGGGTTGCCCGCGGAGAACGCCGCCATCGCCAACAAGACCCACCCGGCCGAGTGGACCAACGCCAACATCGCCGCCATGCGCGAGCAGATGCAGCGGCTCGGGCTGAGCTACGACTGGCGGCGGGAGATCGCCTGCTCCCACCCGGGCTACTACAAGTGGACCCAGTGGCTGTTCCTGCTGCTCTACCGCCGCGGCTTGGCGGAGCGCAAGAAGGCGCCGGTCAACTGGTGTCCGCGCTGCGCCACGGTGCTGGCCAACGAGCAGGTGGAGGACGGTTCCTGCTGGCGCTGCGGCACGCCCGTGGAGAAGCGGGAGCTGGAGCAGTGGTTCTTCAAGATCACCGCCTACGCCGACCGCCTGCTCCGCGACCTGGATCTCTTGGAGGGCTGGCCGGAGCGGGTCAAGCTCATGCAGCGCAACTGGATCGGCCGGAGCGAGGGCATGGAGCTGGACTTCCCCATCGTGGGCCGGGACCAGAAGCTGACGGTCTTCACCACGCGCCACGACACGATCTACGGCGCGACCTTCATGGTGCTGGCGCCGGACCACCCGCTGACGCTGGAGCTGGCCCGGGGGACGGAGCAGGAGGAGGCGGTGCGCGCCTTCGTCCAGCGGGTCACGCGCCTGACGGTCCGCGATCGCGCCGAGGCGGTGGACGCCAAGGAGGGCGTCTTCACCGGCGCGTACGCCAAGAACCCGGTCACCGGCGAGACGATCCCCATCTGGACGGCGAACTACGTGTTGATGGACTACGGCACCGGGGCGATCCAGGCCGTGCCCGCCCACGACGAGCGCGACTTCGCCTTCGCCCGTCAATACGGGCTGCCCGTCCGGGTGGTGATCCAGGGCGAGGGGGTGCCGGCCGACGGCGACCGACTGTCCCAGGCGTACACGGGCCCCGGCCGCATGATCCACTCCGGACCCTACGACGGCATGGACAGCCGCGAGGCGTACCGTCGGATGGCCGAGGACTTCGAGCGCCAGGGCATCGGTCGCCGCACCGTCAACTACCGGCTGCGGGACTGGCTGATCTCCCGCCAGCGGTACTGGGGCGCGCCGATCCCCATCGTCTACTGCGATCGCTGCGGCACCGTGCCGGTGCCCGAGGATCAGCTCCCGGTCCTGTTGCCGGACGACGTGCGCTTCGAGGTGGGGGCGTCGCCGCTGGCGACCTCCGAGTCCTTCGTCCGCACCCGCTGCCCCTCCTGCGGGGGGCCGGCGCGGCGGGAGACGGACACCATGGACACCTTCGTGGATTCGTCGTGGTACTACTACCGCTACACGTCGCCTCGGGACGAACACCAGCCCTTCGACCGGGAGAAGGTGTTCTACTGGCTGCCGGTCGACCAGTACATCGGCGGCATCGAGCACGCCGTGCTGCACCTGCTCTACTCCCGGTTCATCACCAAGGTGCTCTACGACGAGGGGTTGGTGCCGAGCCCCGAGCCCTTCAAGCGCCTCCTGACCCAGGGCATGGTGATCAAGGACGGCGCCAAGATGTCGAAGTCCAAGGGGAACGTGGTCAGCCCCGAGGACATCCTCGAGGAGTACGGCGCCGACGCCACGCGCCTCTTCATCCTGTTCGCGGCGCCGCCCGAGCGCGACCTGGAGTGGTCGGAGCACGGCATCGAGGGCGCGGCCCGGTTCGTCCAGCGCGTCTGGCGTCTGGTGGCGGGCTGCGCGGATGCGATCCGGAGCGCGGCCGGCCAGGTGGCCGCGGCCCGCGAGGGGGCGGTGGCGACGACCGGACCGGCGCCCGGGGACGGCGGGGCGGCCGCCGGCGCCGGGGGCGATCGGCCGGCGCAGCAGGGGCCGTCCGCCCCCGGGGCGCCCGCGGGCGAGATCCAGCCGACCATGGACGGCTGGGGCGAGGCCGAGCGGAGCCTGTGGCGGGAGGTGCACCGGGCCGTCGCCCGCGTGACCACGGACATCGCCGAGCGGATGCAGTACAACACGGCGGTGGCGGCCTTGATGGAGCTGGTCAACGCCATCTACGGCTACCGGGACCGGGTCGAACCGGCCGCGCAGCGGCCCGATCTGCTGGCGGCGGCCCTGGACCGACTGCTGCGCATGCTGGCGCCCTTCGCCCCCTTCCTGGCCGAGGAGGCGTGGGAGGTGCTGGGCTGGCGCGCCGCGCGGGGCAGCGTGCACCGGCAGCCCTGGCCGACCTGGGATCCTGCGGTGCTACAAGCGGGGACGGTGGAGATCGTCGTCCAGGTCAACGGCAAGGTGCGCGATCGGCTGCGCGTGCCCGCCGATCTGGACGAGGAGGCCCTTCGCCAGCGGGCGCTGGCGAGCCCGCGCGTCAAGGAGTGGATCGACGGCAAGGTCGTCGCTCGGGTGATCACGGTGCCCGGACGCCTGGTCAACGTGGTGGTGCGCTGAGGGGTGGACGGACGAACGAGCCCATGACGGCTGGGCGGCGGCGAAGGAAGGGGAGGCGATCCCGAGCGAGGGCGCGGGGCGCCGGCTGCAGGCCGGCGCCCCGCGGCGTCAGGGGTCCGCACGGATTCGCCCGGATTGACAACATTTGGTTGTTCATGTAAGATCATTCCAGGACGGCGGGTCCCGCCTTCCGACTCCGTCGCTCGGACCACCAGCGGGGGCGAGGGCGGGGCTGCGGTCCGGCCGGACGGTGCGAGGTGGCGAGGTCGATGGGAACCGGCCAGGATTGGCCCCCGGCCGCGGTCCGCCGGCGCGACGGGGCGGGGTACCGCCTTGGCGGGGGCCGCCGGGAGGAGACCTGGGTCGCGGGTGCGGACGGGTGGGCCCCGGCGGCCGTGGGGGGTGGCGGGGGAGGCGCCTCCCAGGTCGCGGGGACGGCCGGGACCGCCCGGCGGGCGGTCGCGACGCAGCCTCGCGACGGGCCGGCCCTCGACCTCCCACCGGCACCGCCCCTGCCCGCCGTCGCCCCGGCCCGCGGCCGCGCCGCCGGCTGGCTCGCCCCCTTGGTGGGCCTCGGCCTTCTAGCCGGCATCTGGTCGTGGCGCGCCATCGCCGGGGGAGGTAGCCCCCCGCTGGTCCTCGAGGCCAGCGGGCCCGCCGGGGCGCCGATGGCCGCGGCACCGGGGGCCGACGGGGATGGGGGGAGCGGGGAGGACGCCCGCGCCCTCGATCCCGACGTCGCCCGGGCGCCGTCCAACGGCGGCGGAGGGTCGCAGGTCGACGCGCCCGAAGGGGGCGGGGCCGCCGCCGTCCAGGCGTCCGCGCAGCCGGCGTCCGAGGCCGCGGTGGCGTGGGCGGTGCCGTATGGCGGTGTGGCCAAGGGCGGTGCCCCGCTGGACGCGGGACCGGGGGCCGGCGGGTCGGCGGCGAGCCCGGGGGCGGCGGCCGACGGGGCGGGGACAGGGAGCGGCGCCCCGCCGTTGGTCGTCCACGTGACCGGGGTCGTGGCCCACCCCGGTGTCTACGTGTTGTCTCCCGGGGCCCGGGTCGCGGACGCGGTCACGGCGGCGGGGGGACCGGCGGCGGGCGCGGCGCTGCACGCCCTGAATCTGGCCGCACCCCTGGCGGACGGCATGCGCATCCAGGTGCCGACCCAGAAGGAGGTGGAAGCCGGCCGCTTCGTCCCCGGGCAGGACGGCGCCAGCGCGCCGGCTGGGACGGATGGGACCGGCGGCGCGGGCCCGGCGACGGGAAGCGCCAGGGCCGGCACGCCGACCCGCCGGGTCGACGTCAATCGCGCCAGCGCGGCGGAGCTGGAGGCGCTGCCCGGCATCGGCCCGGCGCTGGCCCAGTGCATCGTGGCGGACCGCGAGGTCAACGGCCCCTTTCGTCGCCCCCAGGACCTCCGTCGCGTCGCGGGCATCGGCGAGAAGACCGTGGCGAAGCTCCTCCCGTACATCACCACGGGGCCGTGAGGTTGGACGCGGTCCCGGCCGACCCGTGGGCGCGGGGCGAAGGCATCCGGGGCGGATCGGGCGGCGGTGCGGACCGCCGCCCCGCCCGGGCCCGCAGCCGGGCGTCCCGGGCCGCGGGGGGTGAGCGGCATGGCGGTCGGGCCCGCGTGGGCCATGGCCTACGGGGCGGCGATCGGCCTCTGGGCGTTGCTGCGCTGGCCCCTCTATCACGCCGGGCCGCCCCCCGGGAGCCCATCGCCGCTGCGGACGGTGGCGGAGGCGCTCGGCGTGGGTCTGGCCCTGGTGGCGGCGCGAGCGGCGTGGGGGGTGGCGACGGGTCGCGCGGCGGCACCGCGGGTGGCGACGGGTCGCGCGGGCGACGATCGCCCGCGGCGGCGTGCCCCCTGGACTCGGGTGCCACCGGTGCCCCGGGCGGTGGCCGGGTTCGGTCGCCTTCTCGGGATGGCCGGGTCCGGTGCGGGCTTGGTCGGCCTGGCCGCGGCGTGCGGGTGGCTGGCGGCCGAGACGTGGGCCCTCGCCGCATGGCGGCCCGTTCCCTGGGAGGGCCGTGCGATCCGGGTGACCGGCCGCCTCGGACACCCCGAGGTGCTGACCGTCACCGCCATCGAGGGGGTGTCCGTGAGCACGCGGCTGCGGGTCGATTGGGCCGCCGGGCGGCGGGCCGGTGCCGGCCCCGCGGCTCACGCCGCGGACGGCCGATCCCAGCCAGGCTCGCGGGCCGGCCCCCCGTCGCCGGGGGCCGGTCAGGTCGTCGAGGTCTGGGGACAGCTGCGCCGCCTGCGTCCGGCCACGAACCCGGGGGGCTACGACGAGCGGGCCGCCGGCCTGCGCAGCGGGTTCGCCTACGAGCTGGACGTGACCCGGTGGCGGCCGCTGACCCCCGAGGGCGCGGCCGGGCTGGCGGGCGCACCGGACGGCGTCGGCAGGTGGGTGCGGCTCGGCACGGTGGTCGACGCAGCCCTCGCCAGGTTGCGCGGCTTCCTGCTCGACGGCCTGGCGGTGACCCTGCCCCCCGGTCCCCGGGGCGTCGCCGCCGCCCTGCTCCTGGACGAGCGCCAGGGCCTGTCGGCCACGGCGCGGGAGGCCCTGGCCTCGACGGGGCTGATCCATGCGCTGGCGGTATCCGGCCAGCACGTGGCCATGGCCGCTGCGCTGGCCACGTGGCTGACCACGAGGGCCCGGTGGCTGCCCGGCCGGCGCCGTCTCGCGGCCGCCCTCCTCGTCGTCCTCTACGCCGGCCTGACCGGGGGGCCGCCCTCGGTGTTGCGCGCCACGGCGACCTATCTGCTGGCGGAGGCGGCTCGCGGTGCCGGCCGCGCCGTGGCCCCGGTGGAGATGCTGGTCTGGGCCGGATTCCTCCAGGCGGCGTGGCGGCCCCTGGTGCTGCTCGACCCCGGCTTCCAGCTGTCCTTCGCCGCGACGGCCGGCCTGCTGGTGCTGGGAGGCCCCCTGCAGCGGGCATGGCGCGGGCGGTGGCATCGATGGCTGGGCCGGCGGGGAGGGGAGCGGCAGCCCCTGCGCCTCGTCGGCTGGGCCGGCGACGCGCTGGCCGTCACCCTGGCCGCCCAGGTGGCGGTCCTGCCCGTCCAGGTGGCGCTGTTCGGCCGCCTGCCCCTTTCGGCCCTCGTTGCCAACCTACTGGTGATCCCGCTTTCTGCCCTGGGATTGGGGGCGGCGGCGGTCGCCGCAACGGCCGGGGCGGTCCTCGCCGCCTTGCCCGTGTCCCCCGGGTGGGAGGGCCGCGTGGCCACCCTGGCCGGCCTCCTCGGGTGGCCGGCGACGGCCAGCTTGACGGCGATGGTGCGGGTGGCCATGGCCGCGGGGGCGCTGCCCGCCGCCTCGGCCCAGCTGGCGCCTGCCGCGGCGGGATGGTTGGCCGTCGGCGCCCTGTGGGTGTTGGTCCAGGTGGGGGACGCGCGTCCCCGCTATGCCCGGCGTCTGCGCCCGCGCCGCCTGCCCCGGGCTCGGGGGCTGGCGCCGGCCGGGGTGGCCGTCGTCGCCGCCCTGGCGTGCTCGGCGCTCTCCTTGCGACCGCCGGCGCCGGGGACGTGGGTGGCATGGTTCCTTGACGTCGGTCAGGGCGATGCCATCCTCCTGCGGTTTCCCACGGGGCGCAGCGCCCTGGTGGACGCCGGCGGGCGGGCCCTCGTCGCCGGGGCCACGCGATACTGGCCCGGGTCACCGCCGTCGATCCCCGACGCCGTCGGCGAGGGGACCACCGTCCCGGTGGTGCGGCGGCTGTTGGGGCGGGGGCCGGATCTCCTGGTGGTCACCCATGCCGATCGCGACCACGCCGGCGGTGCGGGCGCCGTGATGGAGCGGCTCGGCACCGGCGCGATGTGGCTGGGCGGCCTGCCCGGTGTCCCCTTGGATCGAGCCCTGGTCGACCTGGCGCGGCAGCGGGGCGTCCCGATCCAGCGGCCGGAGGCGGGTTGGGCGTGGCATCCGGCCCCGGGTTGCCGGGTGGACGTGCTCCATCCCGACCCGGCCGCAGGGGAGCCGCGCGGCGCGGCGCCCGACGCCGGGGCGGGGGCGCGGCCCCCGGGTCCGACCACGGCCGATGCCACCGGTTGGGGGAAGGAGAACGACTGGTCCCTGGTCCTGCGGGTGGGGTGCGGCGGCCCCCGGCTGCTGCTCATGGGCGACCTCGAGCAGGCCGGTGAGGAGGCGCTGCTGGCGCGGGGAACCGACCTGGCTGCCGAGGTGCTCAAGGTGTCCCACCACGGGTCCCGGGGCGCCACCACCGCGGCCTTCCTGGCGGCCGTGCGGCCGCGCATCGCCGTGGTGTCGGTGGGACCGAATCCGTACGGGCTGCCGCACGTGGAGACGCTGGCCCGCCTGCGACGCGCGGGCATCCCCGTGGTGCGCACGGACCGCGCCGGGGCGGTGGCGATCCGGGCGGGCCCGGGGCCGCAGCTGGTGGTGCGGGCGATGGTCCCCGGCTCCCTCGCAGGACTGGATGGGGCCGCCCGGCCCCGGTAGCGGACCCGCCAGGCCGAGGTCCGGGAAGCCCGGGGGGAGCGGGTGGGGCGCGGCGCCGGCGGGGGCGGTCCAGGGGTGCGGAGCCGTCGGCGCGGGGGCAGGCATCGCCCCGGCGGGGGGCCGGGGTCGTCGTGTCCTCCTCCGGCCCGCCGCCCTTCCTGGGCGGACTTGGGACCGGGTGCCGACGGGGCGGGCGGGAGACCGGGCGCCCATGGGGCGGACCGGGCCGACCGGCGCGGACCCGGATCGGATAGGATGCTGCTGGGCGTCGCAACCCGGTGGTCGTGTCGACCGGCCGTCCGGCGTCCGCGTTGGAGGGAAGGACCGCGACCGCGACTCGGGGAGGGCGAAGAGGGTGGAGTCCAAGCCGGCTGCTGCGGCCGTGGAGGCGATCCGCCGCGGAAGCATCGAACCGGTGTACCTGCTCCACGGGGGCGAGACCTACTGGCACGACACCATCGTCAAGGCCGTGCGCGACGCGCTGCTGCCCCCCGATGACCTCTTGAACTTCGTCCAGGTGGACGGGCGCACGGTGGGCGTGGAGGAGGCGGTGGAACAGGCGCGCACCGTCCCGCTGCTGGCGGAGCGCCGGCTGGTCGTGGTCCGCGACGCCGCCTGGCTGGCGCCCCGGGCCCCCGGCGCCGAGAGGGGGACGTTCCATCGCGCCGAGGGTCGCGGTGCTCCGCGCCAGCCCGCCACCGCCGACCGACGGTCCCCGGCTTCCGCCGCCTCCGCGTCCGGGACCGCGGAGGGTGCCGACCGCTCCGTGACATCCACGGCCTCGGGGACGGCGGATGCCGGCCGCCGGCGCGCGACCGGAGGCGATGGCCGGGGGGCGGCCGATCCGGAGGAGGCGGCGCTGATCGCCTATCTCGAGGACCCGGCGGCCACGACCGTGCTGGTGATCTGCCATCCGGGGGACGTGGACGGGCGCCGGGCGGCGGTCCGCCTCCTGCGCCAACGGGGCTGGGCGGTGGCCTGCGAGCCCCTGCGGGATGAGGCCCTGGCGAGCTGGCTGGCGGAGCAGGCCGCAGCATGGGGGAAGGAGCTGGAGCCCGAGGCCGTGGCCTGGCTGTTGGAATCCGGGGAGCCCGACCTGCAGCGGCTGGCGCGCGAGATCGCCAAGGTGGCGACCTACGTCGGGGAGCGCCGGCGCATCACCGCCGCCGACCTCCGGGCCGTCGGCGTCGCCGTCGCCACCGCCGGCGTGTTCGAGCTGATCGACGCGATCCTGGCCGGTCGTCGACGCCAGGCCATGGAGCTGCTGGGCCGCCTGCTGGACGCCGACGAGCCACCCCTGCGGCTCCTCGGCCTGATCGCCCGCCAGTACCGCATCCTCGCCTACGCCTGCGGCCTGCGGGCCGAGGGGGGCGACGTCCACCGCTTGCAGCAGGCGCTGCGGCTGCATCCCTTCGTCGCTCGCAAGGCCTGGCGCCAAGCCCAGGCGGTGTCCCCCGAATGGGCGCTGGCGGCCCTGGAGGCGGTGCTGGAGACGGACGTCGGGATCAAGCAGGGGCGGTGGCCCGCCCGCATCGGCCTGGAGCGGCTGGTGTGGCGGCTGAGCGGGGCCGGCTCGACCCACGGCGTGGCGATGCCCCGGAGCTGAACCGTTACCTGAAATATCGTCATCTGTTTCAGGCAGTCGATCCTCACGGATCGACGGTGCCGGTCTTACCCAGCGATGAGCCGGCGCCGGCTTCCCGCTTCCTCCGGGACCGCCTGCCGGAGGGCAGGTCTTCCGTCCCGTCCACGGGCGTTTAACGTCTCCGGGCCACTCCCGGCGACGGCGGCAACCAGCGTCGCGAGATTTCGGGCCGCGTTTTCGTCCCGGTCGAGCACGAGCCCGCATTCCTCACAGCGGAAAACACGCTGTGAAAGCGGCAGCGACGGCTTGACCGCGCCGCACCGGGAACAACGTTTGCTGCTGGGATAGAAGGGCGGTGCTTCGACTAGGACCGCGCCGTGCCAGGGACACTTATACCTGAGCTGGCGGCGGATCTCCGCCAGGGCCGCATCGGCCAGCGCCCGGGCAAGCCGCCGGTTCTTCAGCATGCCCGCCGCGTTCAGTTGTTCGACGACCACCACGCCATAGGTGCTCGCTAGGTGGTGCGTCAGCTTGTGAAGCGCGTCCTGGCGGATGTTCCGGACCCGCCCATGGAGCCGGGCCAGCCGGCGGCGGGCCTTTTGCCACCCCCGGCTGCCCTTCTGCCGGCGGGCCAGGGCGCGGTTCCACCGGGCCAGTTGTTTCAGGTTCTTCTCCAGCGCTCGGGGATTGGGGCAGACCTCACCGGTGGAGAGCACCGCCAGGTGCTTGACGCCCGCATCGACGCCGACGACCCTCCAGGGGAACCGGGGGCGGCCCGTCTGCCGCTCCACCTCGCAGGTAAAGCTGACGAACCAGCGGCCCCCTTCCCGGGTAACCGTGGCGGATAGGATGCGGGCCGTCCCTGTCTGGATGCGCCGGAGCAGGGCCGTGGTCGGCTCGTGGGTCTTCACCCGCCCAATCCGGGGCAGGACGACGTGGCTCTTGTCGTCCACCCGGATCGCGCCGGTGGTGAACCGCACCGATTCCCTCCCTCGGCCCTTCTTCCGGAACCGGGGGAACCCCACCCGGCGGCCCTTGCGTTGCCCCTTGTGACTTTTTGACCAGTTCTGAAGCGCCCGGGCCAGCCCGTTCAGGCCGGAGGAGTAGGCTTCCTTCGAGTTCTCCCGCCACCAGGGGGCGATGAGGTGCTTTTGCCGGTTCCACTCCCGACGCAAGTCCGGAAGCGTCCACGGCACCTCCACATCCTCGCCCCGGGCACGGGCTTCCAGGCGCTCCTTCACCAGGGCGAGCCCCCAGTTGAAGGCAAAGCGGCGGGCGCCCACGTGGGAGGCCAGCGCCCGCTGCTGGCGGGGCGTGGGGTCGAGGGCGAAGCGGTACGCCTGCAACACACGCATGGGGAAGCCCCCCAAAATCATCCAAGGACAGCGTATCAGAACATCTGTTCTGAGACAACAAGCCGGCCGAGGAGGGGAGGTGATGCCAAGATTTGATGACGTTGGGCGAGAAACGATAAGAAACGCGCTAGCTGTTCTCAGCCCTCCCGGAGCTGCGCGGGGAGGCTCCGGTGGTGGCCAACCGCCATCCCCCGTGGAGATGGGCGGCGTGGGGGTGGCGGGACCGAGGGAAGCCGCTGCGGCGTCGTGGTCCGGGAGGGGCATCGGCGGCATCCGGCATCGGCCCGCGCAGAGCACCCGGGCCAAGCCCCCGCAGCAAAGCACCCGCAGCAAGCACCCGCAGCAAAGCAAAAGCCGCTTCCTGGCGAAGCGGCTCCGAACGGACCGTGCCGGCTGCGGGCGTCGGGGATGGCCACGGCCGCCGCCGTCGTCGACCCGGTGGGCGACCTCAGGCGACGACCCCCAGCTTCTTCAGCCGCTGCATCAGGCGCGACTTCTTCCGCGCCGCGGTGTTGCGGTGGATGGCGCCCCGCACGGCGGCCCGGTCGATGGCGCTCACGGCGCGGCGCAACGCCTCCTGGATGGCGGTCGGGTCGCCGCCGGTGAGCGCCTCCTCCAGGCGGCGGATCGCGGTCTTGATGCGGGTCTTGTACATCTTGTTGCGCAGGCGGTTCCGCTCCGCCTGCCGGACGCGCTTGCGCGCCGAACGGGTGTTGGGCACCGTCTTCACCTCCGTGCCAGACTCTCATGTTACGCCACGGGGCCGGGTGGAGCAAGGCCAAGGGAGGCCTCTTCTCCTTGCCTCGCCCCTCACCTGCCGAAACGTCCCGCCGTCGAGGCCCCCGGCGAGGACTCCTGGCCCACCCCCGCCCGCCGCACCCCGGGGGGACTAGCCTCCGGATAGCCGCCGCTGCTGCGCCCGGCGCATCGCCCCATGGGCATCCAGAGCATGGGGTTCGGGCGGGGATGGGGCGCACCGGCACGGATGCGCCCCCTTCGCCAGGGGTGCCAGGATCCATGCCTCCGGCGGCCGGGAGACCGCGGGTTCGGCGACCGCGGTTCGGGGGCCGCGGGTGCGGCGGCCGTGGGGTCCGCCGAGGGCGAGCCGGCCACGGGGGCCACCGAGGGGCGAACCCCGGAATGGCAGCCGCGGAACCCCGGAATAGCGGCCGCGACCCGAGGTTAGCCTACAGCTGGCGAGGCAGGCGAGCGACTGGAAGGAGTGACCCGCGTGGTGATAGGGGCGATCATCCGGTTCATCGTCTCCGCCATCGTGCTCTTGCTGGTGGGCTTCCTCGTGCCCGGCTTCCGGATCATGGGCTTCGTCAACGCGCTGCTGGCCGCGGTCGCGATCGCCGCCATCGGATGGCTCATCGAGGCGCTGCTCGGCCGCAACATCTCTCCCCAGGCCCGCGGGCTGGTGGGCTTCCTCACGGCCGCGGTGGTGATCTACGCCGTGCAGTTCATCGTCCCCGGGATGAGCGTCTCCATCCTGGGTGCCTTGTTGGCCTCGTTGATCATCGGCATCATCGACGCCTTCGTCCCGACGGAGCTGCGATAGGATCGCCGCCGGCCCCGCGCTTGCGGGCCGCGGCGCTGGCGTGTCCGTGACCTGAGACCGCGTCGTCGATGGCCGGGAGCCGATCCCTGTCGGTTGCGGGCAGCCGATCCTCGCGGATCGGCCGCGCCGGTCTTACCCGTCCGGGAGTCGGTGCCGGCTTCCCGCTTCCTCGGGGAGCGCCTGCCGGGCTGCAGGACGTCCGGCCCGTCCACGGGCGTTCTCCGTCTCCGGGCCCCTGCCGGCGACGGCGGCCCGACGGCGGCCGCCGGGGCTGGCCATCAGGATCGGAGATGCCGGCCACGTCGCGTCCCAGTCGAGCACGAGCCCCCTTCTTCGTACCAGACGGTGCACTGCGAAAGCCGAGGCGAGGGAAGGCGGGGACTCGATCGCGCCGCCCCCGCAGCGACCCTTGCCGTTCGGTTGCCTCGCCCGAGGCTCCCGTCGCCGAACCCGCCAGCGGACCCATCGGCCGAGGCCCGCGTACGAGGCCCAGGGCCGCCCGGCCCCCTCCGGCTCGCCTGCTGGGCCCGAACTCCGCCGCGCCCAGGCGCCACCCATTCCCGCCACGCTGGGCCATGCCCGGCCCTCGCGCCTCCGCGGCCCGGCTCCCTTCACCGCCGCCCCGGCATGACCCCGTCCACCGGCGCATAGGTGTGCAAGCGGAGGCGAATGGGGGGACAGCCATGCCCGCGCATCGCCCTCCGGCAAGCCAGCCCCCGTCGGCCGGTGCGCCGCGTCCCGAGACGACGCCTACGGGCGGTCCGGCGCGCCCCTCCCCTGCGGTGCCGGCGCCCGCGGCCGGCACCGCGCCCCAGCGACGACCGCGGCCCGCCGCCGACCCGACGCCCGGTGCATCGCGACCCGAGACCCCGGACGAACCGGCCCCGGGCGACGGGGATGCATCGATCGGGGCGGCAGGCGACGAACGGTCCCCCGCCGGGATGGGCGGAGCGGCTCCGCCGAAGGCATCCCACGCCGTCCTGGCGCCCGGGGACGGTGCGGCGTCCCGGGCGGCGAGCGAGGCGACGGGCGGGGGGCTGGCCGCGCCGCCGGCTGCGGCGCCGACCGCGCCGGCCTCCCGGGTGGGGCCGCGGGCCACTGGGCCATCGCCTGCCGTCGGTGCCCACGCCCCGGGCGCGCTCGGAGCCCCGGCCACCCCCCCGCGGTGGCCGGGGCATCCGGGGCGCTCCGGCGACCAAGGCGGGGGAGGCCCTGCCGAGGGCCGCCTCGCGGGCAGCGGGAGCGAGCACGCGGCATCGCCCGGCGCGGGAGGGGACCGGGGGCGCGGCGGGTTCCCCGGTGAGCCCGCGGCGGCGCCGGCGGGCGACCATGGGCAGCGGCGCGGCCGGGGAGGGGCGGTCGGCCCGCCCGCCTGCGGCCGGCCGGCACCGGCTGGGCCGCTGGGCCGCGGCGATGGGACGAAGACCGGTCCGGGGGCCGGTGGGCCGGAGGGCTCGACGCCCGGGGCCGCCACCCTTCCCGCCGGGCGGTCCCGACGGCGCGCCGTCGGGACCGTCGACGACGGCGGGCGGGGCCCCGCCCGGAGGGCGCCGACGGCGCCAAGGGGCGACGCGGGCCGCCTGCAGGCGATGGCCGGCGCCCCGCCGCTGGGGCCCGGCGGCCTCGGCTCCGAAGAGGGCCCGGGCGAGCAGGCCGCCGTACCCGCCGACGCCGCAGGCCCCGCGGGCGCCGGCCCGGCCCCCGCCGGGCCGGCGCCCGCGGGCAAGGCAGCCCCCGACCCGTGGCCCGCCGTGGCTGCGTACGCCGGGGTGGTCGTCGCCGTCTTCCTCTTCCTGGCCGGCCTGGGCGGGGGGCTGCCGTGGGATCGCTCCCCGGTCGGGGGGCCGGGGAGCCCGGCCGCGGGCGGCGCACCGGTGGCGGGTGCCGCCCCGTCTTTCGGCGCCGCCTCCTCCGCGGCGCGCCAGGGGGCGGACGAACCCGCCGTGCCCGCCCTGAGCCCGCGGTTCCCCGCCACCGCCGGCGAGACCGGCCCCGCGGCGCCCCCTCGGTCCTCGGCCGGGCAGGCGCCCGCCGACCGCCGCGGCACCGGGGACGGGAGCGGGGAGGGCGCCGGGGCCGGCGGCAGCCGCGACCCCGGCCCGGCCGCGGGACCCGGAGGCGAGGGCGCGCCCGCGGCAGGCGCCGGCTCCGCCCCCGCCGCGGGCGGGGGGCGGACCGCTGCCGGTGAAGCCTCCGACCCGGCCTCGCGATCCGACGCGAGGGGTCCCGGGGGCGACGGCGGTGCCGAGGCGGAGCCCGACCTCTGGCACGCCCTGGCGGAGCGGCTCTGGGGCTGGCGGGCGGTGCTCGACGCGATGTGGCCCGGTTCCGTCCCGTCCCCCCCACCCGGGGCCCAGGGCGCGCCGGACGGGGCGGCGGGATCCCCGGCCGGCGGCCGCGGCTCCGCCACCGGCCCCCTGGGGCGACGCCTGGCCGACCTGCTGACGGAGAAGATCGCCGGCGTTCGCCTGGACGAGCCGGTGACCCTGGTCGCCAGCCAGTTCCCCGGGGCCCATCCCCTGGAGATCTTCGAGGAGGAGGGAGGGCCGGTGGTGGGGCGGCTGGCGCCGCCGGACGTCCTGGCCGGCGGGCTGCCCCGCTTCCGCCCGGAGGCGGCGGACGACGGCGAGGTGGCCGTCGCGGGCGACCGGCCGCGGGTGTTGATCTACCACACCCACACCAGCGAGGCCTACGTGGGCGCGGTGCCGGCGGGGACGGGGTTCGACCCGGCGGTGGAGGCCTTCACCAGCGACCCCGGGGCCAGCGTGGTCGGCGTGGGGACGGTGGTGCAGCAGGTGCTGGAGGAACGCGGCATCGGCACCGTCCACCTGCGCCAGGTCTTCGACCGGGACGGGGAGCGGGTGACGCGCATCGGCAACTATCAGCGGTCCCTGGCAGCCCTGGTCGGCGACGAGGACCGGCCCGGCCTCCTGGACGAGTACCCGACGGTGGACGTGGTGCTGGACATCCACCGCGACGGGGTGGGACGGGAGGCCACCCTGACGCGGGTCGGGGGCCAGCCGGCGGCCAGCATCCTGTTCGTGGTCGGCACCGACCGGCGGCTCGAGCATCCCCAGTGGCACAAGAACTACTGCTTCGTGCAGTGGCTGGTGGCCGAGCTCGAGCGGCGCCATCCGGGGTTGGTCAAGGGCGTGCTGGTCTCGGAGAACCGCTACAACCAGCATGTGCGGCCCGGGGCGGTGCTGGTCGAGATCGGCGGCTACGGGAACACGCCCGCGGAGGCCGAGCGCAGCGCGCGGATGTTCGGCGAGGCCCTCGCGGCGGTGATCGAGGCCGGCAGGGTCCCCCAGGCCGACCGGCCCTTCCAGTGCCCACCCGGCGTCAAGCCGCCGGGGTAGGGCGCGACGCCCCGTCCCGCTCCCGCGCAGCGTCCACCTCCAGAGCCCGCCCGGCGTCAAGCCGCCGGGCCCGGGGGCCGAGGCTTGTGGCCGCGGGCCCGCGCCGCTATGCTCAACGGTAGCGGCGGTTCCCGGCCGGGCGGCCGGGAACCGCCGCGGCAGGGAGGCGATGGGTCCGTGGCGATCCTGACGGAGTCCCAGCGGCAGGCCGTCGCCCAGCAGCTCCAGGGCGTGACGGCGCCGGTGGAGGTCGAGCTCTTCGTCCGCGACACCCGCCTGATCATCCCGGGCCGGGAGTGCCCGCGGTGCGAGGAGACGGTCCAGCTCCTCGAGGAGGTCTGCGCGCTCAGCCCCCACCTTCGCCTCACGGTGCGCGACCTCGACCGGGAGGCCGAGCGGGGGCGGGAACTGGGGGTGGAGCGGACGCCCACCCTGGTCATCCATGGGCGGGCCGCGGGCCGGGTGCGCTTCGTCGGGGCGCCGCTGGGCTACGAGTTCGCCAGCCTCCTGGAGGCGCTGGTCGAAGCGGGACGCCCTGCCTCGACGCCGGAAGCGGGCGCCGACGCCGGCCAGGCCGGCGCCGGCGCGGAGGCCACGGCCCCGCGACCCCCGGCGGCCCATCCCGGCGATGCCGGGGCCGCGGCCGGTTCGCGGCCGGACGGTGCCGGCCCCGACGAGGGGGAGGCGTCCCCCACGCCCACCGGTCCCCTGGACCCCCGCCGGTTGGCGCGGCTCGAGGAGGCCGGGGAAACCGTCCACCTGCGGGTGTTCTTCACCCCGACGTGACCCCACTGCCCGCGGGCCGTGCGCTCCGCGATGCAACTCGCCCTGGCCAGCCCGCGGGTGGTGGCGGAGGCCGTGGAGGCCAGCTCCTTCCCGCAGCTGGCGCGTCAGTACCAGGTCTGGGCCGTGCCGAAGACGGTGATCAACGACCGGGTCGCCCTGGACGGGGCCGTGCCCGACGAGGCGCTGTGGTCCGCCATCGCGCAGGCGTTGGGCATCCCGCCCGATTGACGGTCGCGATCGCGAGGTCCGCCGACGGATGAGTGACCAGCGAGCACGGGGCCACCAGGCCCGCATCCGCAACTTCTGCATCATCGCCCACATCGACCACGGCAAGTCCACCCTGGCCGACCGCCTGCTGGAGTCCACCGGCACTATCGGCGACCGCGAGCGGCGCGACCAGGTGCTGGACATGATGGACCTGGAACGGGAGCGGGGCATCACCATCAAGGCCCAGGCGGTGCGCATGTTCTACCGCGCGGCCGATGGCCAGGAGTACATGCTGCACCTGATCGACACCCCCGGCCACGTGGACTTCAGCTACGAGGTCTCCCGCGCCCTGGCCGCCTGCGAGGGCGCGATCCTGCTGGTCGACGCCACCCAGGGCGTGGAGGCCCAGACCGTGGCCAACCTGTATCTCGCCCTGGACGCCAACCTGACCCTGATCCCCGTCATCAACAAGATCGACCTGCCCGCCGCCCGGCCCGACGAGGTGCGCCAGCAGCTGGCGGACCTGGGGTTCGACCCGGCGGAGGTGCTACTGGTGTCCGCCAAGGAGGGCACCGGCGTGGACGACCTCCTGGAGGCCGTCGTGCGGCGGATCCCGCCGCCCTCCGGCGACCCCGAGGCGCCGCTGCGGGCGCTGGTGTTCGACAGCCACTACGATGCCTACCGCGGCGTCATCGCCTACGTGCGGGTGCGGGACGGGCGGGTGCGGCCGGGCGACCGGATCCGGCTGATGGCCTCGGGCGCCGAGTTCGAGGTCGACCAGCTGGGCACCTTCCGCCCCTTCCTGGTCCCGGTGGACGAGCTGGCCGCCGGGGAGGTGGGCTTCGTCGCCGCCGGCATCAAGAACGTGCGGGACTGCCGGGTGGGCGACACCATCACCCTGGTCGACCGCCCTGCCCGGGAGCCGCTCCCGGGCTATCAGCCGGCCAAGCCGATGGTGTTCACGGGGCTCTACCCCGTCGACCCGGGCGACTACGAGCGGCTGCGGGAGGCGCTGGAGAAGCTGCGCCTGAACGACGCCGCGCTGGTGTTCGAGCCGGAGACCTCCGAGGCGCTGGGGTTCGGCTTCCGCTGCGGCTTCCTGGGCCTGCTGCACATGGAGATCGTCCAGGAACGCCTGGAGCGGGAGTACGACCTGGACCTGATCACCACCGCGCCCAGCGTGGTCTATCGCGTGCGGCTGCGGGACGGCAGCGAGCGGGAGATCCAGAACCCCGCCGACCTGCCCCCGCGCGACCGCATCGAAGCGCTGCTGGAGCCCTTCGTCCGGGCGTCGATCTTCACGCCCAAGGAGCACGTGGGCGCGCTGATGGAGTTCTGCCAGGAGCGGCGCGGCGAGTTCGTCACCATGGAATACCTGGATCCGCGCCGCGTGCGGCTGGAGTACCGCCTCCCCCTGGCCGAGATCATGTACGACTTCTTCGACCAGCTGAAGTCGCGGTCCAAGGGCTACGCCACCCTGGACTACCAGCTGGAGGGCTATCGCGAGTCGGACCTGGTGCGCCTCGACGTCCTGGTGGCGGGGGAGCCGGTGGACGCCCTGTCGGTCATCGTCCACCGGGACAAGGCCTACGCCCGCGGCCGCGCCCTGGTGGAGCGGCTGAAGGAGCTGATCCCGCGCCAGCTCTTCGACGTGCCGATCCAGGCGGCGGTGGGGTCGCGGGTCATCGCCCGCGAGACCATCCGCGCCCTGAAGAAGAACGTGCTGGCCAAGTGCTACGGCGGCGACGTCACCCGCAAGCGCAAGCTGCTGGAGAAGCAGAAAGAGGGCAAGAAGCGGATGAAGCAGGTGGGCCGGGTGGAGATCCCGCAAGAGGCCTTCATGGCCGTGCTGCGGGTGGACGAGCCCCGCGGCGGGGGGCGGTGAGCGCGGTGCCGGCACGAGCGGGTCGCGTGGGTGCAGCGCAGGCGCGAGAGGCGCGCCCGGTGCCCGCCCAGGCGCCACGGCCGACCCCCCAGGCCGCGGGAGCGCCGGCAGGCCGGGGGCCTCAGGCCGCGCCGTCCGGGTCCGGGCCGGCAGGAGGAACCGGCCGGGCCGCCGCGGCGACCCCCACGGCGGCACCGGCGGACCGCCGTCGGGCCTCGCCCCCCGCTGGGTCCGCGGCTTCCGGGACGAACGCGTCCACGGGGCCGGCGCCCTCGATCGGCGCCGGCCCCGCGGACGCCACGGCCCGGGGCGCCCTTGTCCGTCCCGATGGCGGCGCCGGGCAGGGGCGGGAACGGTGCCGGGAGGCCCAGTCCCGGGCGGAGGGCGGCGCGCCCTGGCCCGCGTGGGACGCGGGGCCGGCCCTGTACGTGCACGTGCCCTACTGCCGCCAGCGCTGCCACTACTGCGACTTCAACACCTATCTCCTCGACCCCGCGGGCAAGGTCCGCTACCTGGGCGCCCTCGAACGGGAGTTGGCCCTGCTGGCGGCCGACCCGGCCCTGACGCGGCCCCTGGTCTCGGTCTACGTGGGCGGCGGCACCCCCTCGATCCTGGAGCCGGCGGAACTGGAGCGGCTGCTGGCGGCGGTGCGCCGCGCCTTCCGTCTCGCGCCGGACGCCGAGGTCACCGTGGAGTGCAACCCCGGCACCCTGGACGAGGAGCGGTTGGCCGTCCTGCGGGACGGGGGCGTCAACCGCCTCAGCCTGGGCCTGCAGGCCGTGCAGGACGAGCTGTTGCGGGCCATCGGTCGCGACCACACCTGGGCCGACTTCTGCGCCACCTACCGGCGGGTGCGGCGGGCCGGGTTCGACAACGTGAACGTCGACCTGATCTTCGGCCTGCCGGGCCAGAGCCTGGAGCAGTGGGAGGCGTCGTTGCGGGCGGTGGTCGACCTGGGACCCGAGCACGTCTCCTGCTACGGGCTCGAGCTCCATCCCGGCACGCCCTTCTACCGGGAGTGGGAGGCGGGCCGGCTCCAGCTGCCCGGCGAGGACGCCGAGCGGGCCATGTTCGATCGCGCGTACGAGGTGCTGGGCGAGGCCGGGTTCGTCCGGTACGAGATCTCCAACTACGCCCGACCGGGGAGGGAGTCGGTGCACAACCGGGTGTACTGGCTCAACGGCTCCTACCTGGGGGCGGGGCCGGGGGCCTGGTCCTGCTGGCGCGGCGAGCGGCGGCGCAACCGGCTCCACCCCATGGCCTACGCGGCCGCCCTGGCCGAGGGCCGGCTGCCGGTGGACGTCACGGAGCGGGTGGATCGGCGACGGGCGATGGAGGACACCATGATCCTCGGCCTGCGGCTGGCGGAGGGGGTCGACGAGGGCCGGTTCGCGCGCCGCTTCGGGTTGACCCCGGAGGAGGCCTTCCCCAGGGCGATCCGGCGGCTGCTGGAGGAGGGGTGGCTGGTTCGCGAGGGGGGACGGATCCGGCTCAGCCCGGCGGCGGTGCCGGTGGCCAACAGCGTGCTGGTCGCCTTCGTCGACACCGATGACATCCGGACGGGTGCGGGCGGCGGGCCGGGCGGCGTCGACGCGGCGGCGCCGACGCGTTGACGGGATCCCGCGCCGGTGCTACCTTGTAAGGAGGATCGTTAGCACTCTCTGTCATCGAGTGCTAAGCGGAGGGACGCGTCGACCCGCAGGTCGCCGGAGGCCGCCACGGCGGCACCCCGTGCCCGGCCGGAACCGGCCGGGCGGGCTCCGGGGCCGAGGGGGGATCAGCCGATGGACCGCCGCAAGCAACAGGTCCTCAAGGCGGTGGTCGAGGACTACGTCGACACGGCGGAGCCGGTCGGATCCCGCACCCTGGCCCGCAAGTACGGTCTGGGCGTGAGCCCGGCCACCATCCGCAACGAGATGGCGGACCTGGAGGAGATGGGCTTCCTCGAGCAGCCCCACACCTCCGCCGGGCGGATCCCCTCCGACCGGGGCTACCGCTTCTTCGTCGACATGCTGATGGACGCGGTCACCCCGCCGCCCGAACTGGTGGAGCGCCTGCGGCGCATGTACGCGGAGCGGGTCGACCACGTCAGCCGGTTGCTGCGGCAGACGGCCCAGGTGCTCAGCGAGACCACGGACTGCCTGGCCCTGGTGGAGTCGCCGCGGGTGGAACCGGTGACCTTCCGGCACCTGCAGGTGCTCCCGCTCAGCGAGCGGCGGGCCGTGCTGGTCCTGGTCACGGACGAGGGGCTGGTGCAGCAGCGGCTGGTGGAGCTGCCCGAGCCCGCCAGCGAGGCGGATCTGCAGCGCATCTCCGCCGTGCTGACGCGCAGGCTGGCCGGGCTCACCCTGGATCAGGTGGGCCGCACGGCGTTGCGCGAGTTGCACGACGAACTGGCGGCGTGCGGCGCCCTGCTCGAGGCGGCGCTGGAGGCCTTGCGGCCGCCGGCGTCCGAAGACGACCACCCGGTGTTCGTCCTCGGCACGCGGCGGTTGTTCCGCCAGCCCGAGTTCCAGGACGTCCAGCGGGCCCAGGCCGTCCTGGGACTGGTGGAGCAGCAGGAGCTGGTCCGCGACCTGCTGGGCCGGCAGGGCGGCGACGAGCTGGTGATCACCATCGGTCACGAGAACCCGTACCCGGACCTCTACGACTGCAGCGTGATCAGCGCCACCTACCGGCTTGGGGGTGAGGCGGCGGGCCGCATCGCCGTCCTCGGGCCGAAGCGCATGCACTACGCCCGCATCACCAGCGTGATGGAGCTGTTGGCCCAGCTGCTGACGGAGGCGATGGAGCGCACGGTGCGTTGATGGGGCCCGCCGCCGGACGGGATCCGCGTCCCTGCCACCGGTGGCGGGGCTTTTTTGTCCGGGTGCGGGCCGGAGGCCGGAAGGAGGCGGAACCCGATCGTGGGTGAGTCGAGGGTCGAGGGGGAACCGCGGGTGGAGGCGACGCGCCCCACGGCGGCATCGGCTCCGGAGGGCGCCGGCGGCGGCGAGCCCTCCGCGGTCCGGGGCGAGGGAGGGACCGCCGCGGCGCGGACCGCCCCGCCGGGCGCGGCCTCCGCGCCCCCGCGGAAGGAGGCGGACGAGGGGCCGGCTGCGCCCGCTGCGGAAGGGGGCGGGAGCCCTCCGGCGGCCACGGCTGCGTCCTCCGCGGACGAGGCCGAGGGTCCGGCGGCGGCCACGGCCGCGGAGCCGGGGGAGGCGGCGGATCCGGCCGCCCGGTCGAGCGCCGGCGGGTCCGCACCCGCCGAGGCCCAGGCCGCGCCCAGGGACCTCGCCCAGGCCCTGGCGGCGCTGGAGGCGGCCCGCCGGGAGGCGGCCGAGGCCCGCGCCGCGGCCGACGCGGCCCGTGCCGAAGCCGCGGCCGCCCGCTCGGAAGCGGAGGCGGCTCGCCGCCAGGCCCAGGAGTACCTGGACCAGCTGCGCCGGCTGCAGGCCGACTTCACCAACTACCGGCGCCGCATGATGGAAGAGCAGCGCCGCTGGCGGCAGGACGCCGAGGCGGAGCTGGTCCGGGCGCTGCTGCCCGTGCTGGACAACCTGGAGCGGGCGCTGGCGGCGGGGGGCGACGCCGGGCACCCCGTGGTGCAGGGCGTGGCCATGATCCACCGGCAGTTCCTCGACGTGCTCCGGCAGGTCGGCGTCGAACCCATGGAGGCCGAGGGCCAGCCCTTCGATCCCCACCGCCACGAGGCGGTGGCGCGCGTGGAGACCGCCGACCGTCCCGACGGCACGGTGATAGAAGTGTTCCAGCGGGGCTACCTATACCGGGGACGAACCCTGCGCCCCGCCATGGTCAAGGTCGCGGTGGCACCCGCGGGAACCCCGGCCGCGACCGCGCCGCCGTCGGCCGACGCCGCCGGCCAGGCGGGGGCCGACCCCGCCCGGGGCGAGACCGGTGCCGATGGCGCCGGGGGCGCCGCGGCGCAGGACGGCGGCCGGTGACCGGGGAACGCCGCGGCCACCGGCAAGGCGACGCATGCGCGGAGGAGGGGAAGCGGGCATGGGCAAGGTGGTGGGCATCGACCTGGGCACCACCAACTCCGTGGTGGCGGTGCTGGAGGGCGGCGAGCCCACGGTGATCACCAACGCCGAGGGCAGCCGCCTCACCCCTTCGGTGGTGGGTTGGTCCAAGGACGGCGAGCTGCTGGTCGGCCAGGTGGCCAAGCGACAGGCCGTCACCAACCCCGAGCGCACCATCTTCTCGATCAAGCGCTTCATGGGGCGCCGCTTCAGCGAGGTGCGGGACGAGGCCGCCCGGGTGCCCTACAAGGTGGTCGAGGGACCCAACGGGGACGCCCGGGTGGAGGTGGACGGCAAGCTCTACTCGCCCGAGGAGATCTCGGCCATGATCCTGCGGAAGCTCAAGCAGGACGCCGAGGCCTACCTGGGCGAGCCGGTGACGCAGGCGGTGATCACCGTCCCCGCCTACTTCAACGACGCCCAGCGCCAGGCGACCAAGAACGCGGGCCGCATCGCGGGCCTCGAGGTGCTGCGCATCATCAACGAGCCGACGGCGGCCGCCCTGGCCTACGGCCTGGACAAGGAGGAAGACCAGAAGATCCTGGTCTTCGACCTGGGCGGCGGCACCTTCGACGTCTCCATCCTCGAGCTGGGGGACGGCGTCTTCGAGGTCCGGGCCACCAGCGGCAACAACCACCTGGGCGGCGACGACTTCGACCAGCGGATCATCGACTGGCTGGCCGAGGAGTTCAAGAAGGAGCACGGCATCGACCTGCGCCAGGACCGCATGGCCCTGCAGCGGCTCAAGGAGGCGGCGGAGAAGGCGAAGATCGAGCTGTCGTCGACCCTGAGCACGAACATCAACCTGCCCTTCATCACCGCCGACGCCAGCGGCCCGAAGCACCTGGACATGACGCTGACGCGGGCGAAGTTCGAGGAGCTGACGGCCGACCTGGTGGAGGCGACCATGGGGCCCACCCGCCGCGCCCTGGAGGACGCGGGGCTCAAGCCGGAGGACATCGACAAGATCATCCTGGTGGGCGGCTCCACCCGCATCCCCGCGGTGCAGCGGGCGATCCGGGAGTTCTTCGGCAAGGAGCCCCACAAGGGGGTCAACCCCGATGAGGTGGTGGCCATGGGCGCCGCCATCCAGGCCGGGGTGCTGGCCGGCGAGGTCAAGGACCTGGTGCTGGTCGACGTCACGCCCCTGACCCTGGGCGTCGAGGTCCTGGGCGGCGTGGTCGAGCCCATGATCCCGCGCAACACCGCGATCCCGACGTCCAAGTCGAAGATCTTCTCCACCGCCGCCGACGGGCAGACCCAGGTGGAGATCCACGTCGTCCAGGGCGAGCGGCCGCTGGCCAAGGACAACAAGACGCTGGGCCGGTTCATCCTGGACGGGATCCCGCCGGCGCCCCGGGGGGTGCCGCAGATCGAGGTCACCTTCGACATCGACGTCAACGGCATCGTCCACGTGCGCGCCAAGGACCTGGGCACCGGGCGGGAGCAGAAGATCACCATCAAGTCCCAGGGCGGGCTGACCGAGGAAGAGATCCAGCGCATGATCAAGGAGGCCGAGCAGCACGCCGAGGAGGACCGCAAGCGCAAGGAGCTCATCGAGGCGCGCAACCAGGCGGACGCCACGCTCTACCAGGCGCGCAAGACCCTGAAGGAGCACGAGGGCAAGCTGGACGCGGGGGTCAAGCAGCGCATCGAGGAGCGCATCAAGGCGCTGGAGGAGGCCGCCCGGGGCGACGACACCGCGGCCATCCGACGCCGCATCGAGGAGCTCTCCGAGGCCCTGCTCGAAGCCGGCCGCAAGATCTACGAGCAGCAGGCGGCCGCGGCCGGCGGGGGCTCGGCGAGCGGGGCGGCGGGCGAGACCGGGGGCGCGGGTTCCTCCGCCTCCGGGGGGACCGGCGACGTCTACGATGCCGGGTACCGGGCCAAGGACGAGCGCACCGGGACGGGCGGCGACTGAGGCCGCCCGTCCCGGCCGGGCCGGTCGCCGCGGCCGGACGCCGCCGGCGCCATGAGGGGGGAGGTGCGGCGTGGCGAAGGACTACTACGAGATCCTGGGGGTCTCGCGCGACGCGTCCCCGGAGGAGATCAAGAAGGCGTATCGGCGGCTGGCCCGCCGCTACCACCCGGACGCCAACCCGGGCGACCCCGAGGCGGAGCGCCGGTTCAAGGAGATCAACGAGGCGTACCAGGTCCTGAGCGACCCGGAGAAGCGGGCGGCCTACGACCGCTTCGGCACGGCCGAAGGCGCCGGGGCCGGACCGTGGACGGCCGGGGGCCCGGGCGGAGCCGGCGGCGCCGACGGCGGGTTTGGTCCCTTCGGCGGCTTCGAGGGGTTCGAGGGATTCGGCGATTTCGGCTTCGGCGACCTCTTCGACGCCGTCTTCGGGGGTGGCCGGGCGTCCCGGCGCGGCGGCCCCGTGCGGGGCGCGGACCTGGAGACGGAGCTGGAGCTGACGCTGGAGGAGGCCGCCCGCGGCGGGTGTCGGGAGATCCGCATCGAACGCCCGGAGCCGTGTGCCGCCTGCCGCGGCACCGGCGCCGAGGGCGGGCGCCTGGTGGCCTGCCCCCAGTGCGGCGGCACCGGCCAGATCCGCTCGGCGCGGGCGACCCCCTTCGGCCAGTTCGTCACCGTGCAGACGTGCCCGCGCTGCGGCGGCGCGGGGCGCATGGCGGCCGCCGCCTGCCGCACCTGTGGCGGCCGCGGTCAGGTGCGCCGCCCGCGCACCCTGGAGGTCGAGATCCCCGCGGGCGTCGACGACGGCATGCGGCTGCGGCTGCGCGGGCAGGGCCAGCCGGGCCGCCGCGGCGGGCCGCCCGGCGACCTCTACGTGCGGATCCGCATCAAGCCGCACCCGGTGTTCCGGCGAGAGGGCGACGACATCGTCACCGAGGTCGGCCTCGGCATCGCCCAGGCCGCCTTGGGCGCCCGGTTGCGGGTCCCGACCCTGGAGGGGGAGGAGGAGCTGCTCATCCCGCCCGGCACCCAGCCCGGCCAGGTGATCCGCCTTAAGGGCAAGGGGATGCCCCGCCTGCGGGGCGGCGGCCGCGGCGACCAGCTGGTGCGGGTGCGGGTGGAGGTCCCGCGCCGCCTCACCGAGCGGGAGCGCGAGCTGCTGCTGGAGCTGGCCCGCCTGCGGGGCGAGGCCGTGGTGGAGGAACGCGGCCTCTTCCAGCGGATGCGGGACGCCTTCAACCTGTAGCAGCCCCCAGGGGCGAACGGGCGCCGAAGAAGCCGCTCGGGCAGGTCCGCGCCGCCGGCGGGAGGCACCCCGGAGGCACCCCGGATCCCGGGGGCAGGTCTCCGCATCGGGCCGGGCCCGCCGCGGGCTTCGCTGCCGAGGGGTGGACGCGGACGGCGCGGGCCGGGACCGAGGGGCCGATTCGCGGTCCGGGCGGCGCGGCGTGCCAATGGGGGGTCGGCCTTGCGCTGGCTGGAGATGGTCATCGACGTGCCCGCCCAGGCGGCCGAGGCGGCGGCCGCCGCGGTGCTGGAGGTGGTGGACGCCGGCTTCGCCTGGGAGGAACGGGGCGGCACCGTGCGCATCCGGGCCTACCTGCCGGAAGAGGGGTTCGAGGAGCGCTATCGCCGGCTGGGCGAGCGCTGGCGGCGCGTGCGGCAGGTCTTCCCGGCGGTGGGGCCGTGGGCGCCGGCGGTCCGGGCGCGGGCCGAGGACGAGTGGGCCGAGGCGTGGAAGGCCCACTTCCCTCCCCTCCCCGTCGGCCGGCGGTTGCTGGTGGTGCCCAGCTGGCAGCGCCATCGGGTCGACCCCGGCCCCCGCATCCCGCTGGTGCTGGACCCCGGCATGGCCTTCGGCACCGGTCAGCACGCCTCCACCCGGCTGGCCCTCGAGCTCCTCGAGGAGGAGCTCGAGGGCCAGCCGGAGCCGCGGCCGGTGCTGGACGTGGGCACCGGCTCGGGCATCCTGGCCATCGCCGCCGCCCTGCTGGGGGCGCGGCCGGTGCTGGCCGTGGACATCGACCCGGGGGCCGTCCGCGTGGCTCAGGACAACGCCTCGGCCAATGGGGTGGACGACCGGGTGCGGGTGGCTGCGGGGACCGCGGCGGCGGT
Organism: Thermaerobacter composti; assembly: GCF_033582035.1. Taxonomy (NCBI): domain Bacteria; kingdom Bacillati; phylum Bacillota; class Clostridia; order Eubacteriales; family Clostridiales Family XVII. Incertae Sedis; genus Thermaerobacter; species Thermaerobacter composti. Next base: position 2,775,165 of record NZ_CP132508.1, on the reverse strand, counting down.
GCGGCGCCAGCCCCCGCCGGGATGGGCCGTCCACCTGCCCGCCGCGGTCACGGTGGCCAACATCACCGCCGCGGTGCTCGCCGAGACCCTGGACGACCTGGTGCACCTGACGCGGCCGGGGGGCGCCCTGGTCCTCTCCGGTCTCGTCAGCGGGGCGACGGACACCCGGGATCTGGAGGAACGCTGCCGCGCCAGGGGGCTGGAGATCCGCCGGCGCCGCTGGGCCGAGGGCTGGGAGGCGTGGCGGCTCGCCGTCCCGAACTAGTCGCGAACCAGGGTCGACGGGAGAGGCAGCATGTTCGTCCCGCACGTCTTCGTCGAGGAGGAGCTGGCCGTCGGCGGGCAGGCGACCCTGGCCCCGGACGACGCCCACCACCTGCTGCGGGTGTTGCGTCGCAGGCCGGGGGACCGGGTGGTGGCCGTGACCCCGGCGGGCCGCCGCTGGCTGAGCCAGCTGGCGGCCGGGACGCCGCCGCGGGTGCGGGCGGTGGCGCCGCTGCCGGGCAGCGAGCCGCCCGTGCACGTCACCCTCGGCCAGGGCCTGCCCAAGGGGGCCAAGATGGAGGAGGTCGTCCGCCACGGCACGGAGGTCGGCGTGAGCCGGTTCGTCCCGGTGTGGGCCGCCCGCTCCATCAGCCGGCCGCGGGACGCCGCCGTGGCGCGGCGGGTCGAGCGCTGGCGGCGGATCGCCCGGGAGGCGGCGCGCCAGGCCCAGCGCTCGGCGGTGCCGCGCGTCGATCCACCCGCGACCCTGGAGGCCCTGCTGGCGGAGGCGGCCTGGGACCTGATCCTGATGCCCTGGGAGGAAGAGGAGGCCCGGGGCCTGCGGCAGGAGCTGGAGGCCCGGGCTGCCGCCTGGGGGCGGCCCGCCGCGGGGCGGCGGGTGCTGATCCTGATCGGACCGGAGGGCGGGTGGGAGGCCGAGGAGGTGGAGGCAGCCCGGCGCGCCGGGGCGCGGGTGGTCACCCTGGGGCCGCGGATCCTGCGCACCGAGACGGCCGGGGTGCTGGTGGCCGGCCTGGTGCTCCACGCCCTCGGCGATCTGGGCTGAGGCCGCGCGGTGCCACCTCGCGGGGCGAGGGCGGGGGACGGCGGCGGTCGCCGGGTCGGCACCCGGCGATGGCCCTCGCCCAGGGGCGGCTGGCCGACGGCGCGGCGTGCCACCCGGCGCGAGCGAAGGGGCGCCGCCGGCCCCGGCCCGGCGGGGCGCCGAGGGTGCCGAGGGTGTGCGTCGCGCGGGGGGCCGGGGGCTGGTCCGCGGGAGCCCGGGTGTCCGGGCCGGGGTCCCCCGACGGGGAGGGGCGCGGCCGGGGTCCTGCTGCCGATGGCAGCGGCTAGCGCCTCCTGCATAGGTAGCCATGGGGGTGGTGCGCCGCCCGCCGCGGCCGGCGCCGGCGCGGCGGAGGGGGTCGGCGGTCCCCGGCGGAAGCGGGTGCCGCCGGCGGCGCCGCCTCCGGCGAAGGGCCCCGAGGCGCAGGGAAAGGCGGGAGAGACGTGGTGCAGCACGCGGCGGGCGGGCGGCGGTTGCGGGTGGGGATCCTCTTCGGCGGCCGCTCGGGCGAGCACGAGGTCTCGCTGATGTCGGCGCGGTCGGTGTTCCGGGCCATCGACCGCCAGCGGTTCGAACCGGTGCCCATCGGCATCACCCGATCCGGGCAGTGGATCCTGCCCCACGACGCCGAGGCGCTGCTCGGGGCGGGCCGCGGCGTCGAACCGGCCGACGGCGAGCCCCTGGCGGTGGTGCCCGGCCCCGGCGGGCGTCGACTGCTGGTGCTGGCGGCCGGCGGCGCGGGCCGGTGGCTGGAGCCGCTGGACGTGGTCTTCCCCGTGCTGCACGGCACCTACGGCGAGGACGGTACGGTCCAGGGCTTGCTGGAGCTCCTGGACGTCCCCTACGTGGGCGCGGGGGTCATGGCCTCGGCGGTGGGGATGGACAAGGCGGTGATGAAGGAGCTCTTCCGCGCCCGCGGGTTGCCGGTGGTGCCCTTCGTGGTGGTGACGGCGACCCGCTGGCGCCGGGAGCCGGCGGCCGTGATCGAGGGGATCGAGGGCACCCTCGGCTACCCGTGCTTCACCAAGCCCGCCAACCTCGGGTCCAGCGTGGCGATCCGCAAGTGCCGGGACCGTCGGCAGCTGGCCGACGGCCTGGAGGAGGCCCTGGCCTATGACCGCAAGGCCGTGGTGGAGCGCGGCGTGGACGCCCGGGAGCTGGAGATCAGCGTCCTGGGCAACGACGAGCCCATGGCCTCGCTGCCCGGCGAGATCCGGCCGCGGGCGGAGTTCTACACCTACGAGGCCAAGTACACCGAGGGTGGCGCCGAGTTGATCGTGCCCGCGCCCGTGCCGCCGCGGGTCGTCGAGGCGATGCAGCGCCTCGCCATCGCGGCGTTCCAGGCGGTCGACGCCGCCGGCATGGCGCGGGTCGACTTCTTCCTCGAGCGGGCCACCGGGCGGCTGCTGGTCAACGAGATCAACACCATCCCCGGCTTCACCGCCTACAGCATGTATCCCCGGCTCTGGGAGGCGGCGGGCCTGCCCTATCGCGACCTGATCACCCGGTTGATCGAGCTGGCCCTGGAACGCCATGGTGAACGGGCCCGCCTGCGGACAACCTATGGGGACGGGGGCGGTGGCGACGCCCAGGGGGGCGGCGACGGCGCAGGGACGGGCACCGACGGGCAGGGATAGGCCCGCGGGGTGCCTCCGGCGAGGGCCCCGGAGGCTCGCCGCGGGCGAAGGAGGGGCGGGGCCGATCCGCCCCGTCGCCGACGGTGGGTGGCGTCGGGCGGGGCAGGACCGGGCCGTGCCGGTGGCGAAACCAGGGACGACCGCGTCCGCGCGCTTCGACGTCCCACGCCGGGGGTGGCAGCCGTGGCGGACTGCCTGTTCTGCCGGATCGTCGCGGGCGAGCTGCCCGCCGACAAGGTCTACGAGGACGAACACGTGCTGGCCTTCCGCGACATCAATCCCCAGGCGCCGCAGCACGTCCTGGTGATCCCCAAGCGGCACATCGCCTCCCTCAACGAGGCCCGGGAGGAGGACGTCCCGGTGCTGGGACACCTGCAGCGGGTGATCCCCGAGGTGGCCCGCCGCGTGGGCGTGGCCGACAGCGGCTACCGCGTGGTGGTCAACACCGGGCGGGACGCGCTGCAGACGGTCTTCCACGTGCACTACCACGTGCTGGGCGGCCGGGCCCTGCAGTGGCCGCCCGGCTGATGGCAGCCTGCGGCCACCCCGGTGGCCGAGGGTCCGTGGTCGGGAAGGAGGGATCCGGGGTGGCCGAGGTCAGGCGCCGGGAGAACGAGTCCCTCGACGAGGCGCTGCGCCGGTTCCGGCAGGCCATGCGCAAGGCCGGCATCCTCAGCGAGGTACGGCGCCGCGCGCACTACGACAAGCCCAGCGTCCGCCGCAAGAGGAAGAGCGACGCCGCGCGGCGCCGCCGCCGGGGCCGCTAGCCGCGGTCGTCCGGGCGGCGGACGGGGAGGGTCGCACCATGTCCCTCAAGGAACGGCTGGAGCAGGACATGAAGGAGGCGCTGAAGGCGCGGGAGGCGGGAAGGACCCGCCTCTCCGTCATTCGCATGGTCCGCGCCGCCATCAAGAACGAGGAGATCGAGCGGGGCCACCCGCTGAGCGACGACGAGGTCGTGCAGGTGCTGGCGCGGGAGCGGCGCCAGCGCCAGGAGGCGCTGGAGGAGTACCGCCGGGCCGGGCGGGAGGACCTGGTCCAGCAGATGGAGGCGGAGATCGAGGTCCTGGCGTCCTACCTGCCCGAGCCCTTGAGCGAGGCGGAGCTCACGCGGTTGGCCGAGGAGGTCATCGCGGAGGTGGGGGCCCGGGGGCCCCAGGACATGGGCAAGGTCATGGGCCGGCTGATGCCGCGCATCCGGGGCCGGGCCGAGGGCAGCGAGGCCAGCCGGATCGTCCGCGACCTGCTCGCCCGCCAGGCGCAACAGGGCTCGCCGCGCTGAGACCAGCACCGCCCGGGGGAGGATGGGCCGGGGTGGATCGGCGGTTCCGGTGTGCGATGGGCGGCCTAGGGGCGCTGGTCCGGGGGATGGCGGCCCTCGCCCTCGCCCTGGCCGTCGCCGTTGGTGCGTCGGCGCCGGGTCGCGGGCCCTCGCCGCCGGCCGCCGCCTCCTCCGCCAGCGGCACGCCGCCCCAGCGGGTGCTGGTGATCCCCGTGCGCGGCAACATCGAACCGGGCCTGGCCCGCTTCGTGATGCGGGGCCTTGCCCAGGCCCAGCGGGAGCGGGCCGCGGTGCTGCTGGAGATCAGCACCTTCGGCGGCCGGGTGGACGGCGCCACGGAGATCCGCGGCGCCATCGACGCGGCCGTCGACGCCGGGGTGCCGCTGGCCGCCTGGGTGCCCGACCGGGCCATCTCCGCGGGAGCCCTGATCGCCATCGCCGCCCCTGCGCTCTACATGGCACCCGACGCCACCCTGGGCGCGGCGGAGCCGCGTCCGGCCGACGAGAAGACCATCTCCTTCGTCCGCGCCGAGTTCGAGGCCGCCGCCCGGAGCCGCGGCCGTGACCCCCAGGTGGCCGCGGCCATGGTCGACAAGGACGTGGCGATCCCCCAGCTGGTGGAGAGGGGGCACATCCTCACCCTCACCGGCGAGCGGGCCCACGCCATCGGCTTCATCGAGGGCCTGGCCGACAGCCGCCAGGAGGCCCTGGCCCGCGCCGGGTGGGCGGGATTGCCGGTGGACGAACTGGCCCCGACGGCCGGCGAGCGCCTGGCCCGCTTCGTCACCGACCCCGTGGTGGCGCCCATCCTGCTCTCCATCGGCATGGCCGGGCTGGTGGCCGAGTTCTACGTCCCCGGCTTCGGCTTCCCCGGCATCGTGGGGCTCGCGAGCCTCGCCCTGTTCTTCGGCGGCCACCTGCTGGCGGGCGTGGCCGGCTGGAAGGCGGCGCTGCTCTTCCTGGTCGGCGTGGTCCTGATGGCGGTGGAGCTGGTCATGCCCGGCTTCGGCATCTTCGGGATGGCCGGCCTGCTGGCCATGGGCGCCGCCATCGTGCTGGTCACCGGTGACGTCAGGCGGGGGCTCGAGGCCCTGTTGGCCGGGATCGTGGTCACGCTGGCGGTGGTCGTGGCCCTGGGAGGGGTGGCGGGCCGCCGCGGCCTGTGGCGGCGGCTGGCGCTGCCCACCCGCCTAGGCGAGGCCGAGGGCGTCCGGTCGACGGCGGCCGATCCGACCCTGGTCGGGCAGCGGGGCCGGGCGCTCACGCCCCTGCGGCCGGCGGGGACGGCGGCCGTGGGCGGGCGCCGCGTGGACGTGGTGACCGAGGGGGAGTACCTGCCCGCGGGCACCGCCGTGGAGGTCATCCGCGTGGAGGGACGCCGCGTGGTGGTGCGAGCGGTGGCCGGCGACGGGATGGACCGCCCCGGTGCGGACGGAGGCGAGGGGCCCGGGCCCCGGACCGGCGAACGAGCGTAGGCCCGTCCGCCCCGCGGGGTGCGGGCCCGCGGGCCGGTGGCGACCGTCCCGGGATGGGTGGCGGCAGCGAATGGCGCGGGTGGGGGCGGCGGCGGTCCGTGTCCGCCTCTCCCACCCCCGTCCGGGATAAGGGAGGGGTGGACGTTGGCCGACCTCTCGTGGCCGATCCTGCTGGTGGCCATCGGCCTGATCCTGGTGGCCCTGGCGGTGGTGTTCAGCTTCATCCCCGTGGGCCTCTGGATCTCGGCCCTGGCGGCGGGGGTGCGGGTGCCCATCATCACCCTGATCGGCATGCGCCTGCGCCGCGTGCCCCCGCACCGGATCATCAACCCGCTCATCAAGGCGGACAAGGCGGGCATCGACGTCAGCCTGGACAAGCTGGAGGCGCACTACCTGGCCGGCGGCAACGTGGACCGCGTGGTGGACGCCCTGATCGCGGCCCAGCGGGCGGAGATCCCGCTGACCTTCGAGCGGGCGGCGGCCATCGACCTGGCCGGGCGCGACGTGCTGCAGGCGGTGCAGGTCAGCGTCAACCCGCGGGTGGTGGAGACGCCGGTGGTGGCGGCGGTGGCCAAGGACGGCATCGAGCTGCGGGTCAAGGCCCGGGTGACGGTCCGGGCCAACATCGACCGGCTGGTGGGCGGCGCCGGCGAGGAGACCATCATCGCCCGGGTGGGCGAGGGCATCGTCACCACCGTCGGCTCCGCCGAAGACCACAAGGCGGTGCTGGAGAACCCCGACTCCATCTCGCGGGTCGTGCTCAACAAGGGCCTGGACGCCGGCACCGCCTTCGAGATCCTCTCCATCGACATCGCGGACGTGGACGTCGGCCGCAACATCGGCGCCCAGCTGCAGATGGACCGGGCGGAGGCCGACAAGAACATCGCCCAGGCCAAGGCGGAGGAGCGGCGGGCCATGGCGGTGGCGGCGGAGCACGAGATGCGGGCGCGGGTCCAGGAGATGCGCGCCAAGGTGGTGGAGGCCGAGGCCCAGATCCCCCTGGCCATCGCCGAGGCCTTCCGCCAGGGCCGGCTCGGCGTTTTCGACTACTACGCCCTGCGCAACCTGCAGGCGGACACGGAGATGCGGGCGTCCCTGGCCGGGGGTGGGGGACGCGAGGAGCCCCCGTCCGGGCAGCCCACCGAGCGGGGGAGCTGAGCCCGCGCAGGGAGCGGGGATCGCCCAGGAGGGTTGACGATGCCGGGCTGGTTCCAGTGGCTGGCCGACGCGGGGGTGGAGCTCGTCCTCCTGTTGGGCGTCCTGGCCAGCATCCTGCGCGGATTGGCCGACTTCTACCGCAACCGCCCGGGGCGGGGGCGGCCGCCGGCACGGCAGGGGGACGGTCCCCCGCGCACCGCGCCCGCCCGGCCGCCGCTGCCGCCCACCTTGCCCCACGAGACGCCGACCCGGCGCCCTGCGCCCGCCGGCAGCCCCAGGAGCGCGACGGTGGGGCGGCATCCGGCCGAGGGGGCCGGTCCCGGGGCCGACGGCGGACGGGTGCCGGACGCCACGGCGCCCCCCGCTGCCCCGCGGGAGCGGCCGCCCGCCCGGCCGGGGCGGCCGCCGCGCCCCGCGCCCGAGCCCACCGCCGGTCCGTGGGGCGACCTCTGGGGCGAGCTGATGCGCCAGCTCGAGGAGCTCCTGGGGGACGGGATGGAAGGGGAGGCCGATGGCCGCGGCCGGCGTCCCCCGACGGCCCCGGGGGGCGGGCCGGAGGCACCCATGCCGAGGTCCCGGCGACAGCCCTTCGCCCCCGCCGAGGGCGCGCCGGGCGAGGAGGGCACGCCGGGCGTCGAGGGGCAACCCGGGCCCGATGAAACCGCAGGACCCCGGGGACGGCAGCGGCCGCGGCCGCCGCACCGGGCGCCGGCGGCGGGCGCGGCGTCGACGCCGGATGGCGGTCCCGCCGCCGGCTCCCCCGCCGGGGAGACGGCCGCCGTCCCCTCCCCCGCAGTTGAGGACGCCTTCCCCGGCGCCGCTGCGGCGGCGAGCCGCGTCCTCCTGCCCGTGGCGGCGCGGACCGCTCCCGACCAGCGCCGGGCGGCCCTGGTGGCCGGCTGGCTGTGGCTCGAGGTCCTGTCCCCACCCCGTGCCCTGCGCCCCTGGCATCCCGGGCCGGATCTTTTGCGGCGTCGCTGACCGCGCGGCCGCGGCGCCGCCATCATATCGCCCCGTGCGCCGCCGTAACCTTCAGCGGAGGCTTGTGCACGCAAAGGAGGCGGCGCCTTGGCGCGGGATGGGCGCAGGGGCGGCGAGGGTTGGCGTCGCTGGCTGGGCGGCGTGGAGGACGCCCTGGCCGAGGCCCTGGAACTGCCGCGGGATGCGGTGCGCAACCTGCCTCGCATCACCCTGCTGGGCCCGCTGGAAGTGGTGGTGGAGAACCATCGGGGCGTGCTGCGCTTCGACGCCGCCCACCTGCTGGTGGCGGTGCCCGGCGGCCGGCTGGAGGTCACGGGGGACCGCCTGGCCATCGGGCGCATCGACCGGGAGGAACTGCGGGTCCAGGGGCGCATCGACCAGGTCCGCTTCCTGCCCGGGCCGGCGGGTGAGGGACCTTGAACCGGGGGCTATGGCGCCTGCTGGCCGGGGCGGTGGAGATCGCCGTGGCGCCGTCGCCCCGGCGTCGCCCCGTCGCGCCCCCACAGGGGGTGCGACGGGGCCGCGGCGGCCGGGAGCCGGCGGTGGCGTCGCCCCTCCCGGAGACGGGGCCGGAGGCCCTGGTCAACCGGCTGGCCGCCGCCGGAGCGGTGCTGTGGCGGGTCCGCCGCGAGCCGGATGGCGGCCTCCGCGCCTGGATCGCCCTGGATCAGATCGGGACCCTGCGCGCCGTGGCGCGCCAGACCCGGTGCCGGGTGCGCTTCCGTCGCCGGGCGGGGTGGCCCTTCCTGTGGCGCCGAATGGCGCGCCGACGGGTCCTGCTGGCGGGCACCCTGGCGACCGCCCTGCTGGTCTACGTCCTGTCCGGGCGCATCTGGTTCATCGAGATCCGCGGGCTGGAGCACCTGTCCGAGGCCGCCGTGCGCCAGGAACTGGCGCGGGTCGGCCTGCGGCCCGGCGTGCCGAAGGCCGCCGTCGACCTGCGCCGCCTGGCCCAGCGGCTGCCCCTGGAGGTCCCCGGCATCGCGTGGGTGGGCATCACCCACTACGGCGTCAAGGTCGTGCTGGACGTGGTGGAGAAGGAGCCCGCACCCGCGGTGCCCGCCCACCGGCCGGCCCACGTGGTGGCCCGGCGGCCGGGCGTGATCGTCCAGGTCTTGGCGCTGCGCGGGGAGCCGCTGGTGCAGCCGGGGCAGGTGGTGAAGGCCGGGCAGATCCTGATCCGCGGGGAGTACGCGGCGCCACCGCCGCCGCGGGATGGGCGGTCCCCGGGGACGCCGCCACCCGCGGGCAAGCCCGTGGCCGCGCTGGGTCGCGTGTGGGCGCGCACCTGGTACAGCCAATACCGGGAGGTACCCCTGGAACGGACGCAGCCGGTGCGCACGGGCCGGGCGTGGCAGCAGGTGGTCCTGCGTATCGGGCCCTGGCGCGTGCCGGTATACTGGCAGCGGGGGCAGCCGGGCCGTTACGAGGTGGAACGGCGTCCCCTGCTGGCCTTGCCGGGGTGGAGGGATGGTCCGCCCCCCGTCGAACTGGTGAGGGAAGTCCGCCACGAGGTCGTGCTGGCGCGGCGGACGGTGACCGCAGAGCAGGCGGTCCGCAGCGTCGAACGGCAGGCGGTGGCCCAGGTGGCCGCCGCCCTCCCGCCAGGCGGCCGGGTGGTGGCGGTGGGCAGCGAAGTGGTCCAGCGGGGCGCCGGGTTCGTCGGCGTCCGCACCACAGTGGAAGCCATCGAGGACATCGGCGTGCAGCGCCCGTTCACGGTCCGGTGAGCGGTCACCGGGGACGCAAAGGAGGGCGATGGGGTCCTTGCCCGAAGCGCGGCAGCCCAACGGCACGGCGCCGCCGGCCGGCGAGGGCTATGTGGCGGTCATCGACCTGGCGGATCACGACGAGGCGCTTCAGCTGTTCGGGCGCGGCGACCAGCACCTGCGCCTGATCCAGGACAGCTTCCCGGTCCAGATCGTGTCGCGGGGCGACCACATCCGCGTCCGCGGCGAGCCGGACGAGGTGCGCCAGGTCGCCACGCTGTTCCAGGGCCTGCTGGAACAGGTGCGGCGCGGGGTGGCGCTGGGGCCGGAGGACGTCCGCTACGCGATCCAGCTGACCCGGGAGGGCCGGGCCGAGCGCATCGCCGAGGTGGCCGACGACGTCATCGTGACCACGGCGCGGGGCAAGCCGATCCGGCCCAAGACCCTGGGGCAGCGCCGCTACGTGGAGGCGATCCGCAAGAACGGCATCGTGTTCGGCATCGGGCCGGCCGGCACCGGCAAGACCTACCTGGCCATGGCGGTGGCCATCGCCAGCCTCAAGGCCCACCAGGTCGCCCGCATCATCCTCACCCGCCCAGCGGTGGAGGCCGGCGAGAAGCTGGGCTTCTTGCCCGGCGACCTGCAGGAGAAGGTCGACCCCTACCTGCGGCCCCTCTACGACGCGCTGTGGGACATGCTGGGGGTGGAGACCTTCCAGAAGTACATGAACCGGGGCCTGATCGAGGTGGCGCCGCTGGCGTACATGCGCGGCCGCACGCTGGACGACTCCTTCATCATCCTGGACGAGGCGCAGAACACCACGCCGGAGCAGATGAAGATGTTCCTGACCCGGCTCGGGTTCGGGTCGAAGGCGGTGGTGACGGGTGACGTCACCCAAGTCGACCTCCCCCGCGGTCGGCACTCGGGGCTGACCCACGTGCAGCACGTCTTGCGCGGGATCGAGGGCATCGAGTTCATCTACCTGACGGAACAGGATGTGGTGAGACACCCGCTGGTCCAGCGGATCATCCGGGCGTACGAGGCCTACGAGCGGCAGGAGCAGGGGGACGCCGTCGCCCGTGGCGACGGAGAGGTGGCGGCCGAGCCCGGGGCCGACCGGGCGGGGGATGCCCACGGGGGCGAGCCGGCCCGGCCCGGCAGCGGCGCGGAGCGGCGACCGAGGCGGGGCCTGGGATCGATCCGGGGCAACAGCCGGCGGCGGTAGCGGCGGTGCCCGCGGGCCGGTGACCGTGGCCCGGGCCCGCGGGAACTCCGCCGGGGCCGAGGGGGGGAACGGGGCATCGCCCCCGCGGCGGGGTCGGCGCGGCCCCGCCCGCCGCAACGCCGACCCGCACCGGGAGTGGACGCGATGGGTGGAGGATTTGCCGGCCTGGGCCACTGGCTCGACCGTCACCTGGGGGGACAGTGGCGTGAGCCCCAAGTGCGGCGCCTGATGTGGGGCGGCCTGTTCTTCCTGTGCTTCACCCTGCTGCTGGCCACGGCGGTGGCCCCCTCCCAGGTCCGCGTGCGACCCGGCCAGGCCGCACCCCGCGACCTGGTGGCGCCCAAGCAGCTGGTGGATCGGCCCACCACGGAACGCCTGCGCCAGGAGGCCGCGCAGGCCGTGCCCGACCAGTACCAGGAGGACGACGGCGCCGTCCGGCAGGTGCGCACCCAGGTCGAGGCGGCCTTCGCCGCGGTGGCGGAGGTCCGCCAGGCCATGGCGCGGCGCGCCCGCGAGGGGCAGGACGCCGGCGCCGAGGGGGGCACCGCGGGCGCGGCGCGATCCGCCGGGTCGGACGCCGCCGTGGGGCAGGGCGCCGGCGCAGGCGGGGGTGCCGACGGCGCGTCCCTGCCGCCCCCGGCGGCGGGCGACCGTCGCGAGCTGGAGCGCAGGCTGGGCTTCGCCCTGCCCGCCGAGGTGGCCGACGCCGTCCTCACGGTGGACGACGCCACCCTGGCCGCTATGCGGCGGGACCTGCTGGGCCTGCTGGAACGCCTGCTGGAGCAGGGCATCAAGGAGGACCAGCTGGCGGCCACGCGGCTGCGGCTGGGGGAGGAGATCGACGGCCTGGACTACCCCCGGCCGCTGCGGGACTTCCTGCGGCTGGTGGGGGGCCGGGCCCTGCGCCCGAACCTGATCTTCGACCGCGAGGGCACCGAGGAGGCCCGCCGCCGGGCGATGGAGCAGGTGGACCCGGTGATCATCGTGCCCGGCGAGGTCATCGTCGAGGCGGGCGAGAAGATCACGGAGGAGGACATGGTCCGCCTGCGGGACGCCGGCCTCCTGCAGGAGAGCCCGTGGAGCCTGGCCGGGATCTGGGCCGGGACGGCGCTGCTGGTCCTGCTCGGGATGGCGGCGGGCGGCTTCTACCTGGCCACCTTCGACCGCCGCGTCTACGAGGACGAGCCCCGCTTCGTCCTCTTCGGCCTGGTGCCGCTGATCACGCTGGTCTTCGCCCGGCTGCTGCAGCCGGTGTCACCCTACCTGATGCCCGTCGCCACCGGGCCGATGCTGCTGGCCGTGCTGCTCAACCCGCGTACGGCACTGGTGGCGGCGATGCTGCTGGCCGTGGCGGTGGGGGCGATGGCGGGAGACGGGTTGCGCTTCGGCACCGTCGCCTGGTTCGGCAGCGCGGCGGCCGCCTTCACCGTCTCGCGTCTCGGCCATCGCTCCGACTTCATCCGGGCCGGAGCCATCACCGCCGCGGTCAACGCCCTGGCGACCCTGGCCCTGGCCCTGATGTTCGGCAGCCCGCCCCTGGTCGACCTCGCGGTGTGGAAGCAGGTGGGCTGGGCCGCCTTCGGCGGGCTGCTGGCGGCCGTCCTCACCCTGGGCCTGCTGCCCTTCCTGGAGAGCTTCTTCGGCCTGGTGACGCCGGTGCGCCTGATCGAGCTGGCCAACCCCAACCAGCCCCTGCTGCGCCGGCTGCTGGTGGAGGCGCCGGGCACCTACCACCACAGCCTGATGGTGGCCAACCTGGCCGAGGCCGCCGTCGAAGAGGTGGGCGGCAACTCGCTGCTGGCCCGGGTGGGCGCCTACTACCACGACGTCGGCAAGGTGAAGCGGCCCTACTTCTTCATCGAGAACCAGTTCGGCGGCGAGAACCCCCACGACAAGCTCTCCCCGAACCTCAGCGCGTTGATCATCACCGCCCACGTCAAGGACGGCATCGAGCTAGCGCGCCAGCACGGCCTGCCGGAGGAGATCATCCGCTTCATCCGCGAGCACCACGGCACGACGCGGGTCGAGTACTTCCTGCGCCGGGCCCAGGAACGGGGCGAGCCCGAGGTCCTGGAGGGCAACTTCCGCTACGACGGGCCGCCGCCCACCACCCGGGAGACCGCCGTGGTCATGCTGGCCGACGCCGTCGAGGCGACGATCCGCTCGCTGGGGCACCTCACCCCCGGCCGCATCGAGCAGGTGGTGCGCAAGATCATCAAGGACCGCCTCAACGACGGCCAGCTCGACCGCGCCGATCTGACGCTGCGCGACCTGGACCGCATCGCCGACACCTTCGTGCGGGTGCTGACCGGCGTGTTCCACCACCGCATCGAGTACCCCGAGGCGGTGCTCAAGGAGATGGAGCGGTCCCGCCGCAAGGAGGCCGCCGCCAAGGAGGGCGCGGGCAAGGAGGGGGCCGCCAGGGAGGGCGGCGGGGCCGGCGCCGGCAAGGACGCCGGCCCGAAGGACGGCCAGGGGGAGCGCGGTGCCCGGCCGGGCCGGCCGGCCCGCGCCGGCCCGGCCGCTGAAGGCCCCGGCAGGGGCCCGGTCGACGGACGCGGCGGCGCGGGAACGGCGGCTGGGGCGGCGGAGGCGCCGCCGGCCATCCGGGCGGGCGGCGCGGGGGACGACGATCCCGGTGCCGCATCCGCCCCCGGGGAAGGAGGCGACGGACGCCCATGGCAGGGAGCCGGGAACGGCGAGGGCCGGGGCCCGTGCTGAGCATCGGGAACCGGCAGGAGCGCCTGGCGGTGCCCGGCCACTGGCAGACGCTCCTGCCCGGGCTGGTGCGGCGCCTCCTCGAGGCGGAGGGCCTCGCGCTCCCCGTGGAGGTCGGCCTGACCTTCGTCGACGACGCGGCCATCCGCCAGCTCAACCGGCGCTACCGCGGCAAGGATGCGCCGACGGACGTCCTCTCCTTTCCCCAGTTCGAACCCGCGGAGATCCAACGGCTCAAGGCCGGCGCCCGCGGGTCCGGGGGCGCCGGTGCCGGGGACGAACCGGCCCCCGAGCCCGAGCCCGTGCCCCTGGGCGACGTGGTGATCTCCCTGGAGCGGGCGGCGATCCAGGCCCAGGCGTACGGCCACTCGCTGGACCGGGAGGTGGGCTACCTGCTGGCCCACGGCGTCCTGCACCTCCTGGGCTACGACCATCCTGACGCGGAGGGCGAGCGGCTGATGCACCGGAAGGCGGAGGCGGCCCTGGCCGCGTGCGGCCTGAGCCGGCCATGAGGCGCCGGGGCCACGGATCCGCCGGCGGCACGGGCGAGGCGGCGCGCCCCGGTGCCGGCCGCACCGGCTCCCGCCCGCCCTCCCGCCCCGGACCCGGCCGCGCGGGCAGCCTGGCCGAGTCGTTCCGCTGCGCCTGGGCGGGCTTCCTCTGGATCTGGCGCACCGAGGCCAACATGCGCCTGCACCTCGCCGCCGCCACGCTGCTCTTCACGGCCGCCTGGTGGCTGGGCGCCACGCCGGAGGAGTGGGCGTTGCTGCTGCTGGCCGCGGGCCTGGTGGTGCTGCTGGAGTGGATCAACACGGCCATCGAGGGGGCGGTCGACCTGGCGACCGAGGGGTTCCGCCCCTTGGCCGGCCGGGTCAAGGACGTGGCGGCCGGCGCCGTCCTGGTGGCGGCGCTGCTGGCCACCGTCACCGGTCTGGTGGTGCTCGGCGCGGAGCTGCGCCGGCTACCGGGCCTCCTCCTGGTCCACGCCCGGGACCAGCCGTGGCGGCTCGGGCCCCTGCTGGTGGCCCTGTACCTCGTCATGAGTTCGCGCGCGGTGCGCCAGGCCGCCCGCCAGGGACCCGCCAGCGGGGACGAACCGGCCGGCGGCCGCGGTCCCCGGCCCCGCAACGAGGAGGGAGAAGGTTGACGACCCCGACCCCGGCGACCTCCCCACCCCCAGCGGTGACGCGGGGCGCTGGCCCCGGCCCCGCCCGGCGGCCCGGTCCCGCCCCGAGCTCCGGCCCGGGCGCCGGCCGGTCCCCGCGGCCTGCGGCCCTCACCCCATCCGTCGCGGACCCGACGTCCCGCCCCCGCAGCGCCCGGCGCCTGGTCGTCGCCGCGCTGCTGGCCGCGTCGGCGCTACTGGGGGCCTGCGGCCCCTTCCGCCCCGCGACGGCCCCGGCCCCAACGCCCGGGAGCGGCGCGCCCCCGGCGGAACCGCCGGCGCCCGCCCCGCCGCCGGTGAATCCGCTGACTGGCCTGCCGATGTCCCGCCCCGACCTGCTCCGACAGCGTCCCGTGCTGGTCAGCATCGACAACCATCCCGACGCGCGGCCCCAGGCGGGGCTGACCGCCGCCGACCTGGTCTACGAGGTGCCCGCCGAGGGCGGCATCACCCGGCTGCTGGCGCTGTTCGTCACCCAGCGCCCCGAGCGGGTCGGCCCCGTGCGCAGCTCGCGCCACTACTTCCTCGACCTCGCCCTGGAGTGGGACGCGATCTACGTGCACGCCGGCGGCAGTCCCCAGCACTACGCCCGCATCGTCCGCACCGGCCTCGACGACCTGGACGGGGTCCGGGCCGATCCCCGGGGCGGGGGGCGCCGGGTCTTCACCCGCGACGCGCGGCGGAAGATGCCCCATAATCTTTATGCGTCGCTGCCCGTCGCCCTGACGGCGGCGGAGGAGCGGGGCTGGGCGCTCACCGCGCCGCCCCGTCCGTCCCCCTTCGCATTCCGCAGCGCGGGCGAGGAGCCGACGGGCGAACGGGTGGACCGCTTGGTGATCCACTGGCCCGGGTGGCGCCGGGGCTGGGTTCGCTATCGTTGGACGGGCGCCGGTTACCTGCGGGAGACCGCCTTCGGCCCCCACGTGGCCGAGGAGACCGGCGACCCCCTGACGCCGGCCAACCTGCTGATCCAGCTGGTGCCCGCCCGGACCATCGCCGGCGACGCCGAGGGACGCCTGGAGGTCGAGCTCGCGGGGGAGGGCCGCCTGCTCATCGCCAGCGGCGGCCGGCTGCGGGAGGGCCGCTGGCAGAAGGCGAGCCCGACGGCGCCGACCCGGTGGCTGGAGGCCGACGGCCGGCCGGTCCGCCTGGCGTCGGGCCCAACCTGGGTGCACCTGGTGCCGGCGTCGGCCCGCATCGAGGCGTCGGGCCCGCCGTCGTCCCAGGGCTCGGGGGAGGAACCGGCGGAGGGGGCGGAGGGTCTCGAGGGGACCGGGGGGCGGTGACGGGGGCGCCGCCGGCCGGCCGGGGGACGGCAGGCCTCCGGACCGCGGGCGCGGCCGGGGCCGCGGCCTGCGGGTGCGCCGAAGGCGCGGAGGAGGGGAGGAGCGGTGCGATGACGGGGACCGGGCCGCATCCCGGCGGCGAGCCGGCACGATCCGGGGCGGAGGCCGGCGGACGGGCCGCCGGCGCCGCGGCGGGGGGCGGGGAGGGCGAGACGCCCTTCCGCTCGGGGTTCGTCGCCCTGATCGGCCGGCCCAACGTCGGCAAGTCGACGCTGCTCAACCAGCTGATCGGGCGCAAGATCGCCATCATGTCCGACAAGCCGCAGACCACCCGCACCCGCATCCTCGGGGTGCTGAACCGGCCCGGCGCCCAGCTGATCTTCGTCGACACGCCGGGCATCCACAAGCCCCAGCACCTGCTGGGCCAGCACATGGTGCGCATCGCCCGCCGCACCCTCCAGGAGGTGGAGGTGATCTGCTGGCTGGTGGAGGCGTCGGACCGGGAGCCCGGCCCCGGCGACCGCTACATCGCCGAGCAGCTGGCGGAGGTGGCGACGCCCAAGATCCTGGTGGTCAACAAGATCGACCAGGTGGCCCCGGGCGAGGTGTCGGCCATCGCGGAGCGCTTCCGCCAGCTGGGCGCCTTCGTCGCCGTCCACTGCATCTCCGCCCTCCAGGGCGTCGGCGTCCCGGAGCTGGTGGCGGCCATCGAGGGGCTGCTGCCCGAGGGGCCGCGGTTCTTCCCGGAGGACATGATCACCGACCAGCCCGAGGCCCAGATCATGGCGGAGCTGATCCGGGAGCAGATCCTCCACCTGACCCGGGAGGAGGTGCCCCACGCGGTGGCGGTGCAGATCGAGCGGGTCGAGCGCCGCCCCAACGGCGTGGTCTACGTCCCGGCGACGATCTACGTCGAGCGGGAGGGGCAGAAGCGCATCCTGATCGGGGAGCGGGGCCGCATGCTCAAGGAGATCGGGCGGCGGGCGCGGATGGAGATGGAGGCGCTGCTGGGCTCGAAGATCTACCTCGACCTGTGGGTCAAGGTCAAGCCGGACTGGCGCAACAAGCAGGGCGCGCTGAGCAACTTCGGCTGCCGGGACTGACGGGGCCGTCGCCGCGGGCAGGGCCTCGCGGTGCCGCGGCCCCGGGCCCCGGAGCGGGTCCGGGGGCCACCCGGGCCGAGGGGGTGGGACCATGGCCGGCGGGATGGAGAGGGAGCGCACCGGCGGGTCCCCGGGGCCCGTCGGCCCGGGGGCCGGTGGGGCCCGGGGGGACGAACCGGCCCCGGCCGGCTCCGGCTCCGAGGCCGCGCCCGCCCACGGCGCGGCAGCGGCCAAGGGATGGGAGGAGCAGCTAGCGCGGGCGGTGGCGGCCGGGGAAGCCGAGGCCGCGGTGCGCCTGGCCGCCGAGGTCCATCCCGCCGACCTGGCCGAGTTCGTCCTGAAGATGCCAGCCGAGGCTCGCTCCCGCCTGCTCGCGTGGCTTCCGCCCGAGCAGGCGGCCCAGGTGGTGGAGGAGCTACCCGCGGCCGTCCAGTCCGAGGTCCTGGCCGTCCTCGGTCGCCGCCGGGCGGGCGCCGTGCTGGAGGAGATGTCCAGCGACGAGGTGGCCGACCTGCTGGGCGAGCTGCCGCCGCAACGGGCCGTGGACCTGCTGGGCCTGCTGCAGGAGGACGAGGCCGCCGACGTGCGGTCGCTGCTTGCGTACCTGGACGACACCGCCGGCGGCCTCATGACCACCGAGTTCGTCGCCCTGCAGGACGACCTGACGGCCGCCGAGGCCATCGACGCCCTCCGCCGGCTGGCTCCCGACGCCGAGACCATCTACTACGTCTACGTGGTGGACCGCGAGGAGCGGCTGCAGGGGGTCCTCTCCCTGCGGGAGCTCATCGTGGCGCCGCCCGAGACGCCGATCCGCCAGATCATGCGCACCCGGGTGGTGACGGTGCCGCCCGACATGGACCAGGAAGAGGTGGCCCGGGTGGTGGCCAAGTACGACCTGCTGGCGGTGCCCGTGGTCGACGGCGCGGGCCGCATCCTCGGCATCGTCACCGTCGACGACGTGGTGGACGTCCTGGAGGAGGAGGCCAGCGAGGACATCTACCGCTTGACGGCCACCCCCCACGGCGTCGCGGCGGCGGGGAGCCCCTGGCTGCGGGCCCGGCTGCGGCTGCCCTGGCTGGTGGGCCTGCTCCTGGGCGAGCTGGTGGTGGCCAAGGTGATCCAGGGCTTCGAGGGGACGCTGGAGCGGGTGGCGCAGCTGGCCTACTTCATCCCCCTGCTGGCGGCGACCGCCGGCAACGTGGGCACCCAGTCGCTGGCCACGGCGGTGCGGGGCCTGGCCACCGGGGAGATCGCCCGCGGGCAGGCGCCGCGGGTGCTGCTGCGGGAGCTGCAGGTGGGGCTGCTGCTGGCCGTGGCCCTGGCGGCCACCAGCGCCGTGCTGGTCTACGCCGTGCTGGGCGACGGGCCGGTGGCCGTGACGGTGGGGGTGGCCATGGGCGTCAACACGCTGGTGGCGGCGGCCATCGGCGTGCTGGTGCCCCTGGCCCTCCACTGGCTCCGGGTGGACCCGGCGGTGGCGTCGGGACCCTTCGTCACCACCACCCTGGACGTGGTGGGGACGCTGGTGTACTTTCTGACCGCGACGTGGCTGCTGTTCCGGGCGGCGGGGTGAACCGGCGCCGGGCGGCAAGACCGAGGGGTGACCGGGAGGTCGGCCCGTGCCGCTGTACACCGTCGAGGGCGTCGTGCTGCGAACCCGGGAATACGGGGAGCGGGATCGCCTGGTCACGCTGCTGGACCGGGAGGGGGTGCGCCGCACCGTCCTGGCCAAGGGGGTGCGGCGTCCCAAGAGCTCCCTGGCCGCCGGGGTCCAGCCCTACACCCACAGCCGGTTCCTCCTCTGGAAGGGGCGCTCGCTGGACGGCGTCAGCCAGGTCCAGGTGCTGGAGGCGCTGACCGGGCTGCGGGCGAGCCTCGAGGCCCTGGCCGCCGCGGCCTACGTGGCCGAGCTGGCCGAGGCCTTCACCCAGGAGGGGGCCGCCAGCCCCGGCGTCTTCCCGGTGGTGCTGGCGGTCCTGCGCCGGCTGGACGCGGCGCCCGCCGACGGCCGTGTCCACGCCCTGTGGCTGCGCCACGCCGAGCTCAGGCTCCTGGACCTGGCCGGGTTGGGCATGCAGCTGGACGCCTGCCAGGGCTGCGGGCGACCGCTGGCGGCGGAAGCGGCCCCGACCGCGGCGGCGGGCGACCCGCGGCCGCTCCCCGGCGCGGGCCGCCCGGCGGCCTACAGCGCCGAGGCGGGGGGCGTCCTCTGTGAGCGATGCGCCCCGGAGCGCCCGGCGGCCCTCCCCCTGGACCCGGCCACCTGGCAGGTGCTGCGGCGGGTGCGCCGCCTGACGCCGACCCTGGCCGCCCGCCTGCGGCCGGGCGACGCGGTCCTGGCCCGGGCGGCGGAGGTGGTGCAGACCCACCTGGTCTACCACCTCGGTCGGCCCTTTCGGTCCCACGGCTTTCTGGCCATACTGGAGGAAGCACGGTGGTCGTCGGGGGCGCCGCGCTAGCTCGCTCGCCCAAGGCGGGGGACGGGCCCGGAGCGGGTGGGGCGCCCGCGGCGGCGTCCAGCGGGACGGGACGCCGGCGCCGTGGCTCCCATGGGCGGGCGTCGGCGACCCCGTGCCGGATCCGGCGGCCGGGCCGGAGGGGGTGAAGCGGGTGACGGAGCTGGAGAAGATCGACATCCTGCGGGAACGGGCGGGGGTCAGCTACCGGCGCGCCAAGGAGATCCTGGATGCGTGCGGCGGCGACGTGGTCCAGGCGCTGATCCGGCTCGAGGACGAGGCCCGTCGCAACACCTGGCAGGAGCGCATCCAGGTGCAGGGGGCCGAGCTGGTCGACCGGGTGCGGCAGCTGATCAACGAGGGCAACGTGCGGCGCATCGTGATCCGCAACCAGGACGGCCAGACCCTGGTGGAGCTGCCGGTCACCGTGGGGGCGCTCGGCGCCCTGCTGGCGCCGATGCTCGCCGTGGTCGGCGTCATCGCGGCCCTGGTCACGCGGGCGACCATCGTGGTCGAACGCCGCAGCGACAGCGACGGGCAGGGGCCGGGTCAGGGCACCGGCGCCGCCGCCGGCGGCGCCGGCCAACCGCCGTCGGGCGGCGCGGCCGGGGGCTCGGGGGCGGAGCCCGGGCGCGGTGGCGACGACGAGGGCGCCCTCGGGTAGGCCGCGCCCCACCGGTCGGCGACGGCGGCCGCAGGCGGGCGCGGGCGGCGACGGGTCGGCGGACGAGGCGGCGCGCCGGCGCACGGCACGCGTCGGCGCACGACGGCCCAGGGTGACCTTGACAACGGCAGCGGCGGGCCGGGCGCGCCCGGCCCGCCGCCCGAAGGCGGCGAGGATGGGGAGGAGTACCCCGGTGCACCCGGATCAGCGAGCCGGCGGCGGTGGGAGGCCGGCCCGGGAGCCGGGCGAAGGCGCCCCGGAGCCGGTGGGAGGAAAGGCGGGCCGGCTGCGACAGCCCCGAGCGTCCCCCACCGGGGGGCGGAGGCGGGCCATGGGGCCGCCGGGCGGTGGCCGGTCCGACCGAGTAAAGCCCACGTGGACGAGGTGGGTCCTCCCGCCACCCCGGCGGGGGACCAAGCAGGGTGGAACCGCGGGCGGCACGGGCCGCCCGTCCCTGAGGGGACGGGCGGCCCGTGCCGTTGTGGCCCGCGCAGGCGGTCCGTCACGAGGAGGGACGAGCCCGTGGACTTCCAAGCGATGATCCTCCGGCTCAACCGCTACTGGGCCGAGCAGGGCTGCGTGCTGGCCATGCCCTACGACGTGGAGACGGGCGCCGGCACCATGAACCCCCTGACCTTCTTTCGCGCCCTCGGCCCCGAGCCGTGGCGGGTGGCGTACGTGGAGCCGTCCCGCCGGCCGGCCGACGGCCGCTACGGCGAGAACCCCAACCGGCTCTACCAGCACTGGCAGTACCAGGTGATCCTCAAGCCGTCGCCGCCCGACGTGCAGGAGCTCTACCTGGGCAGCCTGGAGGCGCTGGGCATCCGGCCCGAGGAGCACGACATCCGCTTCGTCGAGGACAACTGGGAGTGGCCCAGCGGCGGCGCCTGGGGCCTGGGCTGGGAGGTGTGGCTGGACGGGATGGAGATCACCCAGTTCACCTACTTCCAGCAGGTGGCGGGCTTCGAGTGCAAGCCGGTCTCGGTCGAGCTGACCTACGGCCTGGAGCGCATCGCCACCTACCTGCAGGGCGTGGACACCGTCTTCGACATCCGTTGGGTCGACGGCGTCACGTACGGCGAGATGTTCCGCATGGCGGAGTACGAGCACTCCGCCTACAGCTTCGAGCACGCCGACGTGGACATGCTGCGCCGCTGGTTCGACGACGCGGCCCGCGAGGCGGCCCGGGCCCTGGAGCGGGGCCTGGTCCTGCCCGGCTACGACTACGTGCTCAAGTGCTCCCATCTGTTCAACGTGCTGGAGGCTCGCAACGCCGTCAGCGCCAACGAGCGCACGGCGCTGCTGGGCCGGGTGCGGGGGCTCGCCCGCAAGGCGGCGGAGGTCTACCTGGCCCAGCGGAAGCGGCTCGGCTACCCGCTGCTCGAGGTGGGCGCCTGGGCGGCCGGTTCGTGCCGGTCGGACGAACCGGCCGTGCGGGTCGCCGAGGGCTAGCCCGCGCGGCCGGCCGGCGTCCCACCCCGCGGCCGGGGTGGGACGCCGGCCGGGCGGCCCACCCACGGTGGGCCCGGCCGAGCGGGCCCGGGGCCCGGGAGGCCCCCTGCCGCCGCGGGCGGGCCCCGGGCCACCGGGCGGGATGCGGCCGACGGCCCTCCCGATGGGCTTCCCGATGGGCGCCTCCGCGCCCCGACGGGATCGGGACGGGAGGGACGGGATCGGAGGGGATGGGGTCCCGGGGCCGGGCGGCCCCGGCCCGACGGCGCCGGGGCGGGCCGCGGGTCTCGCCCCATCCCGGGAAGGAGCGGAAGCCATGGAGGAGCGGCTGGATCTGCTGGTGGAGGTCGGTTGCGAGGAGATCCCGGCGGCCGACTGCGCCGAGGCCCGCCGCCAGCTGGCGGAGCGGGCGGGCACCGTGCTGGCGGAGGCCGGCCTGCCCTACGAGCTGGTGCGGGCGCTGGGCACGCCGCGCCGGCTGACCCTGGTGGTCAAGGGGCTGGCCGCGCGCCAGGCGTCGCGGGAGTCGTGGGTCCGGGGCCCGGCCCGGGCCGTCGCCTACGGACCCGATGGGCAGCCCACCCGCGCCGCCCTGGGCTTCGCCCGGGCCCAGGGCGTGGCGGTCGACGACCTGGTCGTCCGGGAGACGCCGCAGGGCGAGTACGTGTTCGCGCGCAAGGTGGAGGAGGGGCGGCCCGCGGCGGCGGTGCTGGCGGAGACGCTGCCCGGCATCCTCGGCGGCCTGGAGTTCCGCCGCACCATGCGCTGGGGGGCGGGGGAGCACCGGTTCGTCCGGCCGGTCCACTGGCTCGTGGCCCTGCTGGGCGAGGAGGTCCTGCCCTTCGCCTTCGCCGGGGTGCAGGCGGGCCGGGTGAGCTACGGGCACCGCTTCCTCCACCCCGGGCCGGTGGAGCTGGCCTCGGCCTCGGAGGAGGAGTACCGGCGCCGCCTGGCCGACGCCTACGTGGTGGTCGACCCGGAGGAGCGTCGGGAGCGCATCGTCGAGCAGGCCCGGGCGGCGGCCGCGGCCGTGGGCGGCGAGGTGGAGGTCGACCCGGAGCTCCTGGCCGAGGTGGTCGACCTGGTGGAGTACCCGACGGCCTTCGTCGGATCCTTCGCCGAGGGGATGCTGGAGCTGCCGCGGGACGTGCTGGTGACCACCATGAAGGTCCACCAGCGCTACTTCCCCGTGCGCCGGCCTGGCGAGAGCCGGCTGCTGCCCCACTTCGTCGCCGTCCGCAACGGGGACGAGCGGCACCTGGACACCGTCCGGCGGGGCAACGAGCGGGTGATCGGCGCCCGCCTGGCTGACGCCCGGTTCTTCTTCCAGCAGGACCTGCGGCGGCGCCTGGCGGATCGGGTGCCCGACCTGGAGCGGGTCTCCTTCCTGCCCGACCTCGGCACCCTGCTCGACAAGACGCGGCGCCTTGAGCGGCTGGTCGCCTGGCTGGCGGAGCGGCTCGGCCTGCCGGCGGCGGAGCGCGAGCACGCCGTCCGGGCGGCCCGGCTGGCCAAGGCCGACCTGGTCACCGCCATGGTCTACGAGTTCCCCGAGCTGGCGGGCCGGATGGGCCGGGAGTACGCGCTCCGCGACGGCGAGCCGCCGGCGGTGGCCGAGGCCCTGGCCGAGCAGTACCTGCCGCGGGGCGGGGACGACGACGAGCTGCCGTCCACCTGGCCGGGCCTGTTGCTGGCCACCGCCGACCGGGCGGACACCCTGGCCGGCTGCTTCGCCGCGGGCCTCGAGCCCACGGGCTCCCAGGACCCCTACGGCCTGCGCCGGGCGGCCGTCGGCCTGCTCCGGCTGCTGGCCGGAGACGCCGCCCGGGGCGCGGGCGCCCGGCAGCACGCCGGCATGCAGGCCGTGGACCCGGCGGGCGGGCAGGCGCCGGCCGGCGACCCCGTGCCCGGGTCGGATCCGGTGCGGCACGCCCCGTCGCGCGACGAACCGGTGGCGTCTCGCGGTGTCCCAGGGACCGGTCGCGGTGGCCCGGACCGCACCGCTGCCATGGGGGTGGGGCGAGGGCTCGTCTTGCCGCCGGGGGCCGCCATGCCGGCGCTGGACGCCGTGCTGGACGAGGCCCTGGCCGGTTACCGGCCGCCCGTGGCGCCGCCCACGGTGGAGGTCCGGTTCGACCCGGCGGCGGTCCGGGACCGGTTGCTGGACTTCCTGGCGGCGCGGCTGCGGGTCTTGCTCGCCGAGGCGGGCTATGCCCATGACGTGATCCAAGCGGTGCTGGCGGTGGACCGCACCGACGTGGCCGGCGTCTGGGCGCGGGCCCGGGCGGTGACGGAGCTCCTGGCGTCGCCCCTGGCCGCCGACGTGCTGACCGTACACCGGCGGGCGGCCAACCTGGCCGGGCGGGCGGAGGCGGACGCCGTCGACCCGGCCCTGTTCCGGGAGCCCGAGGAGCAGGCGCTGCACGCCGCCGTCGAAGCGGCCGCCGGGGCGGTGCAGGAGGCCCTTGCGGTCCGGGATTATGGCGCCTACTTCCGGGCCATCGCCGGGCTGCGGCCCGCCGTGGACGCCTTCCTCGACCGGGTGCTGGTCATGGCGGAGGACCCGGCCCTGCGGGCCAACCGCCTGGCCCTCCTCAAGGGCGTGGCCGACCTGGCGACGCAGGTTGCGGCCCTGGGCGAGCTGGCCGCCAACCCGTGAGGGACCACCGGCCGGGCCGACCGCCGCCCGCGCCGCCGCCCGCGCCGCCGCCCGGCGGTGGGGACCGGGCGCCGGCTGACGTCGGCCGTCGCCGGCCCCCGTCCCGCACCGCCTGGAGGGCCCGGCTGCGGCCGCGGGCCGGCCCCCGGACGGCCCCCGGAGCCGGCCAGGGACAGGGATTCCACCGGGGGTGTCCAATCCTTAGAGCGGTTGCACCCGGCCGGAGCGCGGTTGGATCCGGCCGAGCAGCACCGGCACCCACCCGGGGGCACGGCCGCCTGGATCGCCGAGCCGGGCGGTCCGCCCCGGTGGGGAGGGAGGGAAGCCGGTGGGAGAGCCGGTCGTGTTCATCGTCTCCGACTCCCTGGGCGAGACCGCCGAGCTGGTGGCGCGGGCGGCGGCCAGCCAGTTCAACGGCCACCGCGCCACCTTCCACCGGTTTCCCTACGTCGACCGGATGGAGACCATCGAGACCATCGTCCGGCGGGCGCGCGAGGAGCCCCGCAGCCTGATCGTCCACACCCTGATCCTGGAGGACCTGCGCCGGGCCCTGAACGAGAAGGCCCAGGCGGCGGGGATCCCCGTGGTCGACATCATGGGGCCGATGATGGCCGCGTGGATGCGGGTGGCGGAGCGCCCGCCGCGGCTGCAGCCCGGCCTGCGCCACCGCCTGGACGAGGAGTACTTCCGGCGGGTCGAGGCCGTCGAGTTCGCGGTCAAGTACGACGACGGCAAGGACCCCCGCGGCCTGCTGCAGGCGGACATCGTCCTCCTGGGCGTCTCCCGGACCTCCAAGACGCCCGTCAGCATGTACCTGGCCCACCGCATGTACAAGGTGGCCAACGTGCCGCTGATCCCGGAGGTGGAGCCGCCCCCCGAACTGTACAAGGTGCCGCGGAACCGGTTGGTCGGCCTGATCATCCGGCCGGAGGCCCTGCAGCGCATCCGCCGCGAGCGGCTCAAGGCCATCGGCCTCGACGAAGACGCCAGCTACGGCAGCATGCAACGCATCCAGGAGGAGCTGGCCTACGCCCAGCGGATCTTCCGGGAGCTGGGCTGCCCCGTCATCGACGTGACCAACAAGGCCGTGGAGGAGACGGCCAACCAGGTGCTGGAGATCCTGGCGAGGGGGGAGCGCCGTGAGCACGGGGATCGCTGAGAGCGCGGCCCGTCCCCAGGCGGCGCCGCGGCGGTGGGTCTACTTCTTCGACGAGGGATCGGGCGCGGACCGCAACCTGCTGGGCGGCAAGGGGGCCAACCTGGCGGAGATGACCCGCATCGGCCTGCCCGTCCCGCCGGGCTTCACCATCACCACCGAGGCCTGCAAGGCCTACCTGGCCGCCGGCGGCCGGTTCCCGGCCGGGCTGATGGAGCAGGTGGAGCAGCAGCTCGAGCGGCTGGAGCGGGAGATCGGGCGCCGCTTCGGCGACCCCGGGCGGCCCCTGTTGGTCTCGGTCCGTTCGGGGGCCCCCGTCTCCATGCCGGGGATGATGGACACCATCCTCAACCTGGGCCTGAACGACGAGGCGGTTCGGGGACTGGCGCGGGAGACGGGGGACGCCCGCTTCGCCTTCGACTGCTACCGGCGGCTGATCCAGATGTTCGGCGACGTGGTCCTGCGGGTGCCCGCCGGGCGCTTCGAGCACGCCCTGGAGGCGGCCCGCCAGCGGCGGGGGGTCCGATTCGACCACGAGCTGCCGGCGGAGGAGCTGGAGCGCCTGGTGGAGACCTTCAAGGGCATCGTCCGGGAGGAGGCCGGCCGCGACTTCCCCCAGGACCCGCGGGAGCAGCTGGAGCTGGCCATCCGGGCGGTGTTCGACTCCTGGAACAACGAGCGGGCCAAGGTCTACCGCCGCATCCACAAGATCCCCGACGACCTGGGCACCGGCGTCAACGTCCAGGCCATGGTCTTCGGCAACACGGGGCCGGACTCGGGCACCGGCGTGATGTTCACCCGCAACCCCTCCACGGGCGCCCGCGAGCTCTACGGCGAGTACCTGCCCAACGCCCAGGGCGAGGACGTGGTGGCCGGCATCCGGACGCCGGAGCCCATCGCCCGGCTCAAGGAGGAGCAGCCCGAGCTCTACCGCCAGCTGGAGCAGGTGGCCCAGCGGCTGGAGCGCCAGTACCGCGACATGCAGGACATCGAGTTCACCGTCGACCGCGGCCGGCTCTTCCTCCTGCAGACCCGCAGCGGCAAGCGGACGGCGGCGGCGGCGGTGCGCATCGCCTGCGACATGGTGCGGGAGGGCCTGATCGACCGGGAGACGGCGCTCTTGCGGGTCGACCCGGACCAGGTGGCGCGCCTGCTGCACAAGCAGGTGGACCCGGCGGCCGACGTGGAGCCGCTGGCCCAGGGGCTGCCGGCGTCGCCGGGGGCCGCGGTGGGGGCGGTGGTCTTCGATCCCGACGAGGCGGAGCGGCTGGGGCGGGAGGGCCAGGCCGTGATCCTGGTCCGTCCCGAGACGACGCCCGACGACATCCACGGCATCGTCGCCGCCCAGGGCGTCCTGACCAGCCGCGGCGGCATGACCAGCCACGCCGCCGTGGTGGCCCGCGGCATGGGCAAGCCCGCCGTCTGCGGCTGCGAGGCGCTGCGCATCGACCTCGAGCGCGAGGAGTTCCAGGTCGCCGGCCGGGTCTTCCGCAAGGGCGACGTGATCACCATCGACGGGGCCACGGGCCGGGTCTTCGCCGGCGAGGTGCCCCTGGTGGAGCCGGAGCTGTCGCCCGAGTTCCGGCAGCTGCTGGAGTGGGCGGACCAGGCGCGGCGCCTCCGGGTGCTGGCCAACGCCGACACGCCGGACGACGCCCGCCGGGCCCGGGAGTTCGGCGCCGAGGGCATCGGCCTCTGCCGCACCGAGCACATGTTCATGGGACCCGAACGCCTGCCCGCCGTCCAGCGCATGATCCTGGCGGAGACCCGGGAGGAGCGGGAGGCCGCCCTGGCCGAGCTGGCGGTGATGCAGCAGCGGGACTTCGAGGGCATCCTCGAGGCCATGGCCGGGCTCCCGGTGACCATCCGGCTCTTGGACCCGCCGCTCCACGAGTTCCTGCCCTC
Source organism: Thermaerobacter composti (assembly GCF_033582035.1). Lineage (NCBI taxonomy): Bacteria > Bacillati > Bacillota > Clostridia > Eubacteriales > Clostridiales Family XVII. Incertae Sedis > Thermaerobacter > Thermaerobacter composti. Next base: position 2,748,083 of record NZ_CP132508.1, on the reverse strand, counting down.
CCTGGAGGAGCTGGTGGTGGAGGTGACGCGCCTGGAGCTCGAGGGCGGCGATCCGGCCCGGCTCGCAGAGCGTCGCGAGCTCCTGCGCAAGGTGCGGGCGCTGCGCGAGGCCAATCCGATGTTGGGCCATCGCGGCTGCCGCCTGGGCATCACCTTCCCCGAGGTGTACGCGATGCAGGCGCGGGCCATCTTCCGCGCGACGGCCAACCTGCGCCGCCGCGGCGTGGACGCGCGGCCGGAGATCATGATCCCGCTGGTGGCCCACGTGCGGGAGCTGGCCTTCCTGCGGGAGCGGATCGAGGCGGTGCGCCGGGAGGTGGAGGCCGAGACGGGCCTGGACCTCGAGGTCCGCATCGGCACCATGATCGAGGTGCCGCGGGCCGCCCTGACGGCGGGCGAGATCGCCCAGGTGGCGGAGTTCTTCTCCTTCGGCACCAACGACCTCACCCAGACCACCTTCGGGTTCAGCCGCGACGACGCCGAGGGCAAGTTCCTCCACCACTACCTGGCGGAGAAGATCCTGCCCGAGAACCCCTTCGTCTCGCTGGATGCGGCCGGCGTGGGCCGGCTCATCGAGCTGGCCGTGGCCGAGGGCCGGCGAACGCGACCCGATCTGAAGGTGGGGATCTGCGGCGAGCACGGCGGTGACCCGGCCTCCATCGCCTTCTGCCACCGGGCGGGGCTCGACTACGTCAGCTGCTCGCCCTTCCGCGTGCTCATCGCCCGGCTGGCGGCAGGACGGGCGGCGGTGGAGGAACGCGGCCGCTGAGCGGCCGGAAGACCCGTCGCGCCGAGGAAGGGATCTTTCGCTGCCCTTGGGCGCTCGGTCGACACCGGGGTTGGCGCCGACGCGCCACCGTGGTACGGTGGCGGACGGGGGTGGGGAGATGGGGCGTCCGTCGCGTCGCGACCTGCGTGGCGGTTGTCATGCCATGCCCTTTCCCACCGCCCATCCGTGGGCTCGAGGGGGTCGACCATGTCCGACATCCGGGAGTCGGACCTGCCGGGCATCGGGCGCAAGTTCCAGATCGAGACCCGGGCAGGGGACCGGCTGGCCATCATCGTCCACGACGACGGCCGACGGGAGATCTTCCACGTGGATCCCGACGATCCGGACAACTGGGTGTCCGTGGTGACCCTGGACGACGACGAGGCGCGCCAGGTGGCCGGGATCATCGGGGGCCTCGCGTACCGGCCCAAGGGCCTGGAATCCGTCGAGGTGGTGTTGAACCGCCTCGTGATCGAGTGGTACAAGGTCGAACGCGGCGCCCCCTGCGTCGGCCGCACCATCGGCGAGCTGGAGATCCGGCGCCGTTCGGGGGCGACGGTCATCGCGGTCATCGAGAAGGACCAGAGGCGGGTGATCAACCCCGGGCCGGACTACCGCATCCCCACGGAGGCCACCTTGGTGGTGATGGGTGACCGGCAGCAGATCCGCGCCTTCCGGGAGCTGGTGGAGGGTGGGACGGGCCCGGCGACCGAGGGGGGTCGGTGATGGAGCACGTGGTGTGGGAGATCGGCCTCGCCCTCGCCATCATGGCCCTGGCCGGCTACGTCGCCAACCGACTCCATGTGCCCATCGTCCCCCTCCTCATCCTGGCGGGCATGGCCGTGGGCCCGCACCTCCCGGACACCGGGTTCGTCGACCTCCGCTTCGAGGCGAGCAAGCCCCTAATCGACTTCATGGGGCGCATCGGGGTCCTCTTCCTGCTGTTCTACCTGGGCCTGGAGTTCTCGTTGAACCGCCTGATCCGGGCCGGCCGCAAGATCCTGGTGGGCGGCAGCATCTACATCGGGATCAACTTCACGCTGGGCCTTCTCTACGGGTGGCTGGCCGGCTTCCCCCCGCGGGAGGCGCTGGCCATCGCCGGCATCACCACCATCACCTCGACGGCCATCGTGGCCAAGGTGCTGGTCGACTTGAAGCGCACCGCCAACCCCGAGACCGAGATGATCCTCGGCATGATCATGTTCGACGACGTGTTCCTGGCGGTGTACCTGGCGGTGCTGTCGGGCCTGGTCCTCAGCGGCGCCACGTCCGTGGGCGGGGTGGTGCTGGCCGGCTTGACCGCCGTCGGCTTCATCGCGGCGGTGCTGGTGCTGGGTCGGCTGGTTCGGCCCTGGCTGAACCGCCTCCTGGACATCCCGTCCGCCGACGTGTTCCTACTGGTGGTGTTCACGGCGCTGTTCCTCCTGGCGGGCTTCGGCGCGACGGTGCACGTCGCCGAGGCGGTGTGTGCCCTGCTCTTGGGCCTGGTCCTGGCCGACACCGAGCACCGCCAGCGGATCGAGCACGTCGTCGTCCCCTTCCGGGACTTCTTCGGATCCGTCTTCTTCTTCAGCTTCGGGTTGGGACTCGACCCCACAGCCCTGGGCGGCGCCGTCGGGATCGTCCTGGGCGCCGTGTTGCTGACGCTGGTCGGCAACATGGTGGCCGGCCAACTGGCCGGTCGCACCGCCGGCCTCTCCCCGCGGGCCGCGACCAACATCGGCGTGACCATCACGGCCCGCGGCGAGCTGTCCATCGTCATCGCCAACGTGGCCAAGGCCGGCGGGCTCTCGCCGGCGGTGCAGTCCTTCACCGCCCTCTACGTGCTGGTCCTGGCGATCCTCGGTCCCCTGCTGACCCGAGAGTCCCGCGCGGTATACCGGGCGCTCAACGCCGTGTTCAAGTGGGAGCCGGTCCAGCCCGGCCGCTCCCGGCGGGCCCTCGCGGGCGAGGCCTCGCCGTCGCCCGCCAAGCCCGCCCGGACCGCGGAACCGGGCGGATCGCCGGTGGCGAGCCCGGCGGACGGAAGGGGCCACCGGGAGGACGGGCACGATCCGGGGACGTGACGTCCCTGGCGGATCCGTCGCCCGCCCCCAAAGGCCCTCGGCCCGGCCGCGGCGCGCCGCGGGCGCGGTGTCGCGGCCGGGCCGAGGGGCGCGGTGGCTCAGGAGGGCGAGGTCACCTTCAGGCCCACGATCCCCGCCACGATCAACAGGATGCACCCGAGGCGAATCGCGTCGCGGGATTCCCCGAACAGCACCATGCCCAGCACCGCCGTTCCCACGGCGCCGATCCCCGTCCACACGGCATAGGCCGTTCCCACGGGGAGCTCCCGGAGGGCCAAGGCGAGGCACAGGAAGCTGGCGATCATGAAAGCCACGGTGGTGACGCTGGGCCAGAGGCGCGTGAAGCCCTCCGACAGCTTCATGCTGACGGCCCAGACCACCTCCAGCAAGCCCGCGAGGACGAGCAACGTCCAGGCCACCCGGGATCCCCCTCCCTCCTGGGTTATCGTCCAAGGCGGTTTGGACCCCGCTTTTCGCCAAGGTCCGTCAGGGCCGGAGGAGGTCCGATCCCCCCTCGTCGGTCGCCGCCGGGACGGTCACCGCCGGGGCGGTCACGGCCGGCCCCGCCGTCGCCCTCAGCGGCCGGGGACGCCGGCGGGGCCGGCCGTGGTTGCGGCGGTCGCCCGGCGTAACACCGCGAGACCGCTGAGCCCCGCCAGGGTCGAGGCGGAGAGCACGCCGATCTTGGCCTGGTCCAGGTACGGCGTCCCTTCGAAGGCCAGACCGGCGATGAACAGCGACATGGTGAAACCGATCCCCGCCAGCAGGCCGACGCCAGCCATGGCGGCCCAGTTCACCCCCGCGGGCAGCGAGGCCCAGCCCAGGCGTACGGCCAGCGCGCTGGCCGCCAACAAGCCCGTCGGCTTCCCCAACAGGAGACCCAAGCCAACCCCGGCGGTCACCCGGTTGGGGACGGCGGCGTCCAAGGACACGCCCGCCGTGAGGAGGGCGAACAACGGCAGGATGGCGTAGGTCACCCAGGGCTGGAGCAGGTGCTCCAGCCGATGGAGCGGGCTGTCGGACCGCTCCGTCCCGGCGGAGGGGCCGTGGTGGGGGCCGCCGGCCCGAGGGGTCATGGGCACGGTGAAGGCCAGCAACACGGCGGCCACCGACGGGCTGATGCCGCCCTCGAGGGACCCGTACCAGGCGACCAGGCCGAGGACGGCATAGACGAGCAGGTGGCGGCCGCCCCCCAGGGTCCCGTAGGCCAGCGCGGCAGCCAAGGCGATGCCCATCAGGAGCAACGGCCCGGCCTGCAGGCCGCCGCTGTAGAACAGGGCGATGACCAGGACCGCCCCGAGATCGTCGACGATGGCCACGGCGGTGAGGAACACCTTCAGCCCGACGGGGACCCGGCGGCCCAGCAGGCTCAGGACGCCCAGGGCGAAGGCGATGTCGGTGGCCATGGGGATGCCCCAGCCGGGCGCGCCGGGCCCGCCGGCGTTGAGCAGGGCGTAGATGGCCGCCGGGGCCACCATTCCCCCGACGGCGGCGAAGATCGCCAGGGCGGCGCGCCGGGGATCCACCAGTTCGCCTGCCCGCAGCTCCCGCTTGATCTCGAGCCCAACCAAGAGGAAGAACACGGACATCAGGCCGTGCTTGACCCAGTCGGCCAGCGGCATGGCGAGCGCCACGGGGCCGACGGTCACGGCCAGCGGCAGCTTCTTGAGCGTCTCGTAGCCGTGCCGGGCGGGGGAGTTGGCCCATGCCATGGCTAGGACCGCACAGGCGATGAGCAGGGTCCCGGCTCCCGCCTCGCTGGCCAGGAACGCTCGCCACGGCCGGCGGGACGCGGTCTCGCGGCTGCTGGTCGGCATCGAGGCCCTCACCTCCGGGCGGGTTTGCGCTGGGGACCGAGGGGCTGGCGGACGCGGTCGCGCTGGAAGCCCCCGTTGCCGGCTGGCAGGGCGGACGACCTCCCCGGAAGCGCCACGACCGGCCTCAACCGGCGCGGCAGGGGTCGCCCCCCGCAGGATACCACAGGCGGCATCCCCGCGGCAGGCGCGTCACAGGGTGACGGACGTCCCGGCCCGCGGGAGACCCGGGCCGGCCCTGCCCCCACCACGCGGACCGACCGTCCTCCACCCCGCGGGCCGCCACGCCCGCCCGTCACGCCGCCGTGCCGGCGGGGACGCCGGGACATCCGTCCAGCACCTCCGGCGCGGCCATGGCATGGATGGGAGGGGAGGGACCACCCGTGTTCGTGGACCTGGGGAGCTTCGCCAGTCTTCGGGACGTGGAGGGGGTGCAGCGGGGGTTGGCTCTGCTTCCCCCGGAAGACGCGCGTCTCTTGGCGCGCCGCTGGGGGCTGGCGGGTCGCCCGCCCCAATCCATCGCCGAGCTGGCGCGCCAGGAGGGGATTCCACCCATCGCCATGGCGCGGCGGCTGCAGGAGGCCGAACGCCGCCTGCTCCGCATGCTGGGGGCGGCCCAGCGGCCCCGGTCCGCCACCGGCTCGCCTGCTCCCCGGCGGGCGAATCCGGGCCGCGGGACAGCGGGATCCTCAGCCGGGTCCGCGTAGTCGTAGTGGAGCCGCCGATCGGGGTTCGCCACAGGCGCCCGGCTCCCGGGTCGCGCCCGGCTCCCGGGTCGCCCCGATCCGCGCCGCGGCGCCTCCGTAGCCTGCGGGGCCCCCCGCCTCACCCGCGGCGGAAGGCGGCCACCGGGTCGGCCACCGGGACCGCATCGGCCAGGAAGGCCTCGCCGTAGCGGACGCCGATGCGCAGGCCGTAGTGCCGCGCCCGGACCACCGTGGCCTCGAGGTAGTCCTCGACGCCGAAGTACTTGTGGTCGATGGGGGCGGTGGGCTCGACGAACTGGCTGGCGAAGGCGCGCATCGCCTCGAGCTTGGCGTCGAAGGTCGCGGTGACGTCCACCACGAAGCTGGGTTCGACCCACTCGTTGACGGGGAAGAACAGCAGGGCGTCCACCACGTGGTGCGGTTCGCCCAGGTCCAGGTTGCGCAGGGCGGCCTGGAACACCGCGCGGCGGACCAGCGCCGAGGCGCCCCGATGATCGGGGTGGCGGTCGTCGCCGTGGTGGGTGAACACGACCCGCGGCCGACAGCGGCGGATCAGGGCGGCCACCTTGCGCCCCAGGGCAGGCGAGTCCTCGACGCGGTTGTCGCCCAGGTTGAGGTTGAACCGGAACCGCGCACCGTACACCCGGGCGGCGAGGGCTGCCTCCTGGGCCCGCCGCTCCGGGGTCCCCTTGCTGCCCAGCTCGCCGCGGGTGAGGTCGATCACCCCGATGCGGTACCCCAACCGGTGCAGCTTGACCAGGGTGCCGCCCATGCCGATCTCGGCGTCGTCGGGGTGGGCGCCGATGACCAGCACGTCGACGGGTTCCAGCTCCCCTTCGGCCGTGGGGACGGCAGCCGGGGTTGCCGCCGGCCGGCCCCCGGTCGCTCCGGGACGCCCGGGCAGGGGGGACCCCGTCGGGCCGGTGCCAGGGTGAGGCCGTCCGCCTTCGCGCTCGCCATCGCCTCGGGTCGGCTCGATCTCCTTCACGTCCTCCAGCCTCCTCCGTCCTCCAAGGCCTTGCGACGGACTCCCGCGGCCGTCCCCCGGTGCGGCGGTCCATGGGCCGCCCGCCGCCTGGGCGGCCGCGCCCGGCCGACCCGCGCCGCCACCGGCGCACCCTGCCCGGCCGGGGCGGGCGGCCCGACGGGCCGCGGCACCGGATCCTGTGCAGGCGCCCGCCTCGACGGGGCGGGCCGGACGGAGCCGGTTCGTCCGCCAGGGGCCGAGGCGAGACCCGCGTGGCCCGCAGGGCCGGGGCGCCCCGGCCGGGCAAGCCGTCAGGGTCCGGGGGTGCCGGTGTCCTGCCCGCGGCCGTGCGGCGATCCCTCGCCGCGGTCGGGCTCCCGGCCCAGGGACTCCAGCGCCACCAGCGCCGCCCAGCTGACGAACCCGGCGCAGGTGGCGAAGGCCGGCCCCGTCCGGACTTCGCCCGTCGCGGCGTCCACGGTTTCGCACGCCCAGCCGCCGTCCATGGGCGCCCGGGCAAGCCAGGCCAGGTACTCGGGTCGGCCCGCCAGCAACCCTGCGGCGACGCTGAGCAACCAGGGGTGGCGGGCGTGGGGGCAGGTGGGTGTCGCAAAGGGCCCGGGCGGCGGCCCGAAGGGATTGTGCTGCGAGTAGATCCACCGCACCGTGTTGGCGTACACCGCCTCCACGTCCACCGGGTCGTCGGGCTGGCGGCGGGCGAAGCCGTAGGGCCCGAGGAGCTCCAGGGTGCCCGGCGGCTCGTCGTACAGGACCGCGTCCGCCCCCTCGGGCCCCGCCACCGCCCAGGCGAACTGCGGCCCCCAGGGACCCGGGACCACGCAATGGCGCAGGACGGCATGCCGGGTCAGCCGGGCCCGCGCCTCGAGCCACGCGGCCCAGGAGGGGTCGCACCGGACCGCGGCCGGGGCGGGGTGGGGGGTGGCCTCGGCAGCCGCAGGGCGCTGGGCCGTCGACGTCGACAGGACCCGGGCAAGTTCGGCCAGGGCCTGGGCGTACAGGGCGTTGGCGTAGGTGACGAAGGGCCGCGGGGCCGGGTCGTCGGACGGCATGAGGAACGTGGCGACGAGCCCCGTGGCCGGATCCCGCCGCGCCTCGGCGGCCTGGAGGGCGGCGGCGACCCCGCGGGCCACGGCCGGTTCGTCCAGGACGGAGACGTCACCGGTGGCCCGCACGTAGCGGGCCAGGCTCAAGGGCCACGCGGCCGCCTGGTCGAGCTCCCAGCCCGGGTAGAGCACCGTGCCGTCCAGGTACTGGCTGTGCTCGCCGGGGTAGAGGGTATAGCGGTCGAAGGCGGCCACCAGGAGCTGGCGGGCCAGCCGGCGATCCGCCGCCAGCACGGCGGGGAACGCCCAGAGCAGGCTGTCGCGGGTCCAGTGGGCGCCGCTGACGTAGTACCGGGGACTGCGAGAGGTCAGGTGGACCCAGCCCTCCCGGTCCACGGTGCGGGCGTGGGCGAAGAAGACGGCGAACCACAGGTTGCGGCGCACGCGCTCGGCCAGCTCGTCGGCCTCCCCCTCGTCCAGCAGGCCTGCCGCCACGGCCCGCGCCAGGCCGGACCGTCGGCGGGCGGCCCGCTCGGTGGCGTCGCCGGCGGGCGGCGCATCCGCGGCCGGGGTCGCGCCGGGGACGGCCGGGGCGTAGGGCGTGGTCGGGGGCACCGCCGCGGGACGGGCAAGGGATGGAAGGGGTGCTCCCGGCGGTCGATGGCGCGGGGACGGTGTGGCCGGGGGCGCCCCCGGCCAATGGGCGAGGGGGGCGTGCGGCCCGCTGCCGGCCTCGGGGACGGCCTGGGACCGGAACGGGTCCCGGGCCGCCAGCCATCCCACGGTCTGGCCGAAGAGCACGTCCCACCCCACCCGGGCGAGGTGGACGGCCGTGGCCGCGGCGCCGTCGCCCTCGGGCGCGACGCCGCCATACACCACCAGCTCGCCGTCGCCCGGCCGCGCCCAGAAGACCCATGTCCCCGCGGCGCCGCCGGCCGCCGGTTCGTCCCCCGGCCCCGACCGCAACGCCAGGGCGCCCAGGGGGGCCGCTCCGGGTGCCTCCCAGACCAGGGTGCGGGTCCACCGGTGCGGACGGGGTCCCTGCGATCCGGGCAGGGGCCGCCGATGGTAGACCGTCCGGAACACCGCACCCGGACGAACCAGCAGGCCCAGTCGCAGCGCCGGCGGCACGGGTTCTGCCGCCGCAGGTCGCAGGCCGATGAGAGCCGGCGCCGGGGGGCGGTCGCCGGCCCCCGGCGGTGCCGGTGGCGCCTCGGGCCCGCGCTGCGCGCCGCGGGATGCCTGCGACGCGCCGGGCGGCGACGCGGGATGGAGGATCAGCCGCGCACGGACGGCAAACCCCCGGTGGTCCACCGGGGCCAGCCAGGTCAGTTCGAGAAGCAACCCGGGCATGACGGGCAAGGGGATGAACCAGCGCGGGATCCAGCCGGCCATGTAGTGGGGAGCCCGTCGCGGTGGGCGGACTCCCGGCACCTCGGCCTCCGCCGGGGGGCGCGTCGGCGTCTCCGGCGAGAGGGCGGGCTCGGGCGGCCAGATCCGCCGGCCCTCCCACGTGACCACGGGGACCAGCAACGGTCCCGTCGGCCCGTCGGGCTCGCCGACGGGTGGGCCGCTGGGGCGGTCGCCGCGCGGTCGGGCATGGGGTCCCTCCCCATCGGTGGCGCGGTCGGTCGTCGGCTGCGGTTCGGGGGCGCCGGTGAACTCGATCAGTCCCCGGGCCGTCTCGCTGACGATCCCCACGGAGCGGGCCGCGCCGGTGGCGGGATCGAGGTCGGGCAGCGAGACCCAGAAGTTGCCCGTGAGGGCCACGGGCTCGACGTCGGCCAGCTCGTCCGGCACGGTGAGGATGGGCGCGTGGCGTCGCGCCGGCGCCACGCGCCCATGGGGACCCTGGGGTCCCGGGGATCCACGGGTCGGGACGGATGCCTCCGCGATGTCGCGCTCCACCGCTTCTGCCTCCCGCTGGCGGGACCCGGCGCCGGAGCCGGCCCGGCGTCCTGCCCGGTCCCGCCCGCTTCTGCCCCGTCCCCGCGGCCTCCCGCCGCATCCGCGACGGGGGCGGGAACGCGCCGCCGCCAGGTCCGGGTCGAGCCCGTCGTGACCCAAGTTCGCCTCGCCCGGGGCGCGTCCTCCCCACCGCGGGGGCGGGCCGGCCGGGGGCCCGGGACGGCGGGGGTTCGCGGCACAGGAGGTCGGCCGGTCCGCGGCGAACCGAGAGGCAGCCCGATGGGCGGGCCAGTCCGCGAGAGGGGGATGGGGCGTGGTCAAGTTGGTCGCCCTCTATCGGCAGCCCCAGGACCGGGAGGCCTTCGACCGCCACTACCGCGAGGTCCACCTGCCCCTGGCCCGGCGCATGCCCGGTCTGCGCCGGGTCGAGGTGGCGCGCATCACCGGCGCCCCCGGCGGCTCGTCGCCCTACTACCTGATGGCGGAGATGTACTTCGATGACGCCGCCAGCCTCGAGGCGGCCCTGCAGTCGCCGGAGGGACGGGCCGCCGGCAAGGACCTCATGGGTTTCGCCGGCGAGATCGTGAGCCTGCATATCGCCGAGGTGGTCCAAGAAAGCTAATCCGGTGCATCGGTTGGGGGCCTGGAATCCGAAGGCCAGCAACGGGCGCCCCGCCGCTGGGAGGCCGTCGCACGGCCGCGCGGCCGCGGGCGCGGCGGTCCCCGCCGCCCGCCGGGCGGGCGGCGGCGGACACGGAGGTGGGGGGCAGGGTTGATCCGGGCGTGGCGATGGTCCGAGCGCGGTCTGGTGGCGGTGCCCTTGCCCGACGGCGCCGCGGGCCAGGCCGCGCCGGGATCGCAGGGCAAGGGGGCGGCCGGGGACGCCCCGGTTCCGGACCCGGGCGAGGAGCCGCCGTCCGAAGCCGGGCCGGATCCGGCGGCTGTCGCGGCCCCTCCGTCGGAGGGGACCGCCTCGGCGTCCGCCGTCTTGTGGCTCGACGTGCGAGCCCCCACCGACGACGACTGGGCCGTGCTCCGTCGGCGGCGGGCGCTGGCCCCCTTCCTGTGGAGTCGCCTCCAGGCTGGCGCCGCACCCTACGGCGTCGAGGCCGCCGGCGGCACCCTGGTCTTCCAGGCGCTGCTGCCCAGCGGGCGACCCTGCCTGGTGATGCTGGCCCCCGGCGAGGTGACCACCGTCTGCGACGGCGAGGCGGACGAGTGGCAGCGGCTGCGGGAGCGGCTGGCGACCGGGCCCGCCACCGTGCCGCGCACGGCGCCGTGGTTGCTCTACTTCCTGCTGGAGGACGTCCTCCATGCCTATGGCGATCACGTGCAGCGCCTGGAGCACCGCCTGGAGCCCGTGGAGGCGCGCTTCCTGCGGGACGAACCCGGCCCGCGCGAGGGCGCCTTCGGGCCGGGCCGCGCCCGGCCCGAAGGCGCCCCGCGGGCGGGCGAGGGCCCCGACGGCCGCGGCCGGCGCCGCAGCCGCGACCCCGACGGGGTGGCGCTCCTCAGCATGCTCCACCGGCGGGCGGGACAGCTCCAGCGGCGGCTCAACGGCCTGAGCGAGGTCCTCGACCGCCTGCTGGAGAGCGGCTACGAGGGATCGGGCGAGGGGCTGGGGGGGCGACCGCTGCGCCCGTACCTGCGGGTCCTCCGCGACCACGCCGGCCGCCTCAGCAGCCGCCTGGAGAACGTCCGGGAGCTGGTGGCCACCCTGATGAACCTGCGCCTCGCCCTGGCGGCGGAGCGGACGAACCGGCTGATCCTGCGCCTGACGGTGCTCTCCACCATCTTCCTGCCGCTGACGTTCCTGACCGGCATCTACGGCATGAACTTCGAGCACATGCCCGAGCTGAAGCTGCCCTGGGCGTACCCCGCGCTGCTGGTCTTCATGCTGGTGCTCGGCGTGGGGCTGTGGTGGTTCCTCCGGCGCGAGTACGAGGGGTGAGGTCCGCCGCCTGCTGGGCCGGTTCGTCCCAGATCGGCGTGCCGTGGGTGCGGGCGTACTCGCGGAAGTCGGCCATCAGCTGGCGGGTGATGGGCCCGGGCCGGCCGTCCCCCACCTTGCGGCCGTCCACCTCCACCACCGGGCACACCTCGGCGGCCGTGCCGGTGATGAAGCACTCCTCCGCCACGTAGAGGTCGTGGCGGGTGAAGACGGCCTCCTCCACCGGGATGCCCCGGCGCCGGGCCAGCTCCATCACCGTGTCGCGGGTGATGCCCTGGAGGATGCCGAGGTGCGGCGGCGGGGTGAGCAGCCGCCCGTGGCGGACGATGAAGATGTTGTCGCCGGTGCACTCCGCCACGTAGCCCTCGTCGTTGAGCAAGACCACCTCGGCGAAGCCGGCCAGGTTGGCCTCCAGCCGCGCCAGGATGTTGTTCAGGTAGTTCAGGGACTTGACCCGCGGGTTGAGGGCGGCCGGCGAGGTGCGGCGGGTGGCCACGGTCATCACCCGCATGCCCTGCTCGTAGAGCTCGGCGGGGTACAGGGCCAGGCGGTCCGCGATGATCACCACCGTGGGCCGGGGGCACTTGCGCGGGTCGATGCCCAGGTCGCCGGGACCGCGGGAGACCACCACGCGGATGTAGGCCTCCGACAGCTGGTTGCGCCGGCAGGTCTCGACCACGGCGGCGGCCATCTCCTCGGGGGACAGGGGGATCTGGAGCAGGATCGCGTGGGCGGACTCGTAGAGGCGCGTGATGTGCTCGTCCAACTTGAAGACCCGGCCGTTGTAGGCGCGGATGCCCTCGAACACGCCGTCGCCGTAGAGGTAGCCGTGGTCGAAGACGGACACGGTCGCCTCCTCCTTGGGGACGAAGCGACCGTTCACGTACACCAGCATACCGTTCGGACCCCCTCCGTACCGCGGGCGCCTCGAATATGTTAGCGTCGAAATTACCACGCATCGCCACCGCGGTCAAGCAAGAAGGGGCACCCCTTGTGACGAACTTCACATGAAAAGCAGGAAAAGGGCGAACAGAAAGGGGAAGCGGGGACGGGCGAGGCGGGTGGGGGTGCCCATCGGCGGGCGTCGGAGGGGGTGTCGCCGTGACGGCCGAGTGGACCTTCCTCGACCACACCTTCCGCATCGGCGAGGAGACCCTGCCCTACGTGCGGCAGGGGCTGAACGAGGAGACGGCCCAGAAGATCTGCGAGATCATCCGCGACATCGCCGAGGTCGACGCCGTGGCCGTCACGGACCGGCAGACCATCCTGGGCTACGCGGGGCTGGGTTGCCCCTTCATGGTGCGCCACCAGCCCATCCTCACCCAGGCCACGCGCAACGTGCTGGCCACCGGGCAGCTGCGGCTGGTGACCTCCAAGGCCGACTTCGAGTGCCCCATCGCCAGCTGTCCGTGCCCGCTGCAGGCGGCGGTCATCGCGCCGCTGAAGGTGCGGGACCAGGTGGTGGGGACGCTGAAGCTCTACCGCACGGATCGCAACGACATCCCCGGGCTGATCCACCGGCTGGGGGCGGGGATCGCCCAGCTGCTCAGCCTGCAGATGGAGCTGGCCGAGGCCGAGCGGCTGCGGGAGCTGGCGGCGAGGGCGCGGCTGGAGGCGCTGCAGGCCCAGATCCGGCCCCACTTCCTCTTCAACACCCTGAACACGGTGCTGATGTTCAGCCGCACCGACCCCGACCGGGCCCGCGGCCTGCTGGTCAAGCTGGCCGAGTTCCTCCGGCGGGCGCTGACGGTGCGGGACGAGTTCATCCGGCTGGAGGACGAGCTGGAGTACGTGCAGATGTACCTGGAGATCGAGCAGGCCCGCTTCGGGGAGAACCTGCGCTTCCGCGTGCGCATCGACCCGCGGGCCTTCGGCTGTCTGGTGCCCGTGCTGACCATCCAGCCCCTGGTGGAGAACGCCGTGGTGCACGGGCTGGCCCCGCGGGAGGGCGGCGGCCGCCTGACCGTCGCCGCCCGGGTCCGGGGCGGGCACCTGCACGTGGTGGTGGCGGACTCGGGGGTGGGGATCCCGCCCGAGGTCCGCCAGGAGATCTTCCGGCCGGGGGTCGGCAAGGGCATGGGGCTGGGGCTCTCCAACGTCAACCAGCGCCTGGTGGGGCTGTACGGGGAGGCGTACGGGCTGCGGGTGCGGAGCCGGCCGGGGCGGGGGACGCTGGTGCGGCTGGTGGTGCCGGTGCAGCGCCAGGCGGCCGGGGCCACCGGCACGCCCACCCCGGCGGCCGAGGGAACCGGCGGGGCTCCCGCTCGCCCGGTCGCCGGGGAGGCGGGGGATGGGACGGCCGCCGGGCACGGGCGGGGCCGGGGCGATCCGCCGGCGGGCGGCGCCTCCCCGGCGGGATGGGGGAGCGACGGCGCCTCCCCAGCGGCGCGGGGCGTCGGGGCGGGTTGACGGTCGACCGGGGCGCGACGAGGGGGCGTGAAGGAGGAGCCGGTGTCATGACGGGATCCCTCAGGGAAAGGGAACGAGAGGGCCACGGGGGCGACCCCGGCACCCCGGCGGGCCCGGGCGGTTCGCCAAGCCGACGCGGGGCCGGGGCGGAGCCGACGTCCGGTTCCCCGGGGGCGGTCGACGCGGGTCCCGAGACCCGGGCCGGGGGCGGTGGTGGCGGGGAGCCCTCCTGGGATGGAGAGGGCGACCCTGCCCTGGGTCGACCGATCCGGGTGCTCATCGTCGACGACGAGTACCCGGCGCGCGCCGAGTTGCGCTACCGCCTGAGTCGCGAGCCGGGGGTGGAGATCACCGGCGAGGCGGCCACCGCCCGGGAGGCCCTGCGGCTGATCGAGGCCCTGGAGTACGACGTGGTGTTCCTCGACATCGCCATGCCGGGGCTGTCGGGCCTGGAGTTGGCCGAGCGACTCAAGCAGCGGCCCAGCGCCCCCTACGTGGTCTTCACCACCGCATACGACGAGTACGCGGTCAAAGCCTTCGAGGCGCGGGCCCTGGACTACCTGCTCAAGCCCTACAGCGACGAGCGCCTGCGGGAAGCCCTGAGCCGGGTGCGAGAGCGCCTGGCTATGGCGGGGGGCGGTGGCGCCGCACCCGGGACGAACGCGGCCGCGGCAGGGTCCGGGAACGCGGCCCCAGCAGCCTCTGGAGGGGTGGCTGCCCCGCCCGCGGCGACATCGGCGGCCGGCCCCGCGGGCGGCGACCGCGCGGGAACAGGCATTGCGGGAGGCGGCCGGACCCGACCCCGGCCCCGGTGGGTCATGGGCGTGCGCGACGAGGCGGCGGTCCCCATCCCGGTGGAAGAGGTGGTGTACGCCGAGGCGGACGACGATCAGGTCTTCGTCTACACCGCCAGCCAGCGGTACCCCACCCGCCACACGCTGCGGGAGCTGGAGGAGCTGCTGCCGCCGGACCGCTTCTTCCGCTGCCACCGCGGCTACATCGTGAACCTGCGCAAGGTGCGGGAGATCAGCCCGTTCTTCAACGGGACCTACAACCTCACCGTGATCCACGCGGGGCAGCCGGTGACCATCCCCGTCGCCCGCAGCCGGGTGCCGGAGCTCAAGCGCCACTTCTGGCCGGACGCCGGCTGAGGGCCCGGCGGCGGTCCGCAGTCCCTTTAGTCCCTTGCGCCGCCGGCCTGCAGCCCCTTGCGCCGGCGGCGGCCTGCGATCCCCTCCGCTCCCCGCGGCCCCGTCCCGGGCGGCGGGGCGGCGCTCCCGGCGGGCCGGGGCGGCCGCGAGTGCCGGCCCGCCGGGGCCTTGTCGCGTTGGGATGGGTGCAATACCATCGCATCGGATCGGTGATCGGTGGGCGCGGGCCGCGCCCCGCTGCCCGGACGGGAAGGCGTGAGGACCATCGACCCCGTCTTCGTCATCGCCGCCGTCAACGCCGCCATCAACGCGACGAGCGCCGTGGTGATCGCCCGGGCCTACCGGCGCATCCGCCGCGGCGACGTGGCCGGCCACCGCCGCGGCATGCTGCTGGCCACGGGCCTGCAGGCCGCGTTCCTCGTGCTGTACCTGACCAAGGCCACGCTCTACGGCACCACGCCCTTCGTCGGGGACCCGGTGATCCGGGCGACGTACCTGGTGCTGCTGGGGGCCCACAGCCTGGCGGCCACCCTGACGGCCCCCCTGGTCCTGGTGGCCCTGGTGTGGGGGCTGCGCGGGCGCTACGACCGGCATCGGCGGGTGGCCCGCTGGGCCTATCCCATCTGGTTCTTCACCTCGGTCACCGGCCCGCTGACCTTCTTGATGCTATACGGCTTCGGCCGTCCGGGCTACGGCATCCAGGCCTTCGGCGCCTGGGGCGGAGGGGCGGCGGCGGTCCAGCTGGCGGCGCAGGCGGGTGCCCTGGGGATGGTCGGATGAACGCGGCGAGCCCGCCGGCCATCGAGGTCGAGCACCTCTCCCGCCGCTTCGGGGCGGTGGAGGCCGTGCGCGACGTCAGCTTCCGCGTGGAGCGGGGGGAGATCTTCGGGCTGCTGGGCCCCAACGGGGCGGGCAAGACCACGACCATCAAGGTGCTGCTGTCGCTGCTCAAGCCGTCGGCCGGCCGGGTCCGCATCCTGGGCGTCGACGTGGCGCGGGATCCCGACCGGGCGCGCCGCCACATCGGGTGGGTGCCCCAGGAGACGGCCGTCGACCCGCTGTTGACGGGGCGGGAGAACCTGCTGCTGGTCGCCGGGATGTACCACCTGCCGCCAGCCGCGGCGGCCCGCCGGGCGCAGGAGCTGCTGGAGCGGGTCGAACTGGCCGGTGCCGCGGACCGGGTGGTGCGGGAGTACTCCGGCGGCATGCGCAAGCGGCTGGACCTGGCCATGGGCCTGGTCCACCGGCCGGCGGTGCTGTTCCTGGACGAGCCCACCCTGGGCCTGGACATCCACACGCGCCGGCGGCTGTGGGAGTACATCCGCGCCTTTCGCGAACAGGGCACGACGATCCTGCTCACCACCCACTACCTGGAGGAGGCCGATCGCCTCTGCGACCGGGTGGCGATCATCGACGCCGGCCGGATCCGGGCGCTGGACACGCCCGCGCGGCTCAAGGCCCGGTACGGCCGGGAGCGGCTGGAGCTGCGGCTTGCCCCGGGCCTGGCCCCCCAGGCGGTGGCGCGGCTCGTGCGGCGCCTCGAGGCGTTGCCCCAGGTGGTCGCGGTCGAAGGGGCCGGCGCCGGTGGGGCGGGCGGCCCGGATCCGCAGCTCTGGCTGACGGTGCGCGACCCGGTGGCGGCCCTCGAGCCGGTGCTGGCGGCATGCCGCGCCGAGGCGGTCGCCGTGGAGTCCCTGGAGGCCCGCCGCGCCACCCTGGACGACGTGTTCATCCAGTTGACGGGCCGGGCGCTGCGGGACGCGCCGGAGGCGGCGATGGCATGACGAACGGCAGGCGTGGGCGGCCGCCGGCGGCGGGGAAGGGGGTGGGTGAGGGTGGGCGCGTTCTGGCTGGAGAACCGGATCCTCCTGCTGCGGTGGTGGTTCCGCCTGCGGCGCGAGCCCCTGACCCTGCTCTCCACCTTGGCGCAGCCGGTGCTCTGGCTCCTGCTCTTCGGCCACCTGCTGGCGCGCATGGCCGCGGGGGAGGTGCCCGGGGGCGACTACCTCCGGTTCATGACGGCCGGCGCCATGGTGATGACGGTCTTCAACGGCGCCGTCAACGGCGGCGTCGAGCTGCTCTTCGACCGGGAGACCGGCTTCCTGCAGCGCCTGCTGGCGGCGCCGATCCGGCGGCTGTCCATCGTCACCAGCCGGTTCGCCTACATCGTGGCGGTGACGGCGGTCCAGAACCTGCTGATCACCCTGACCGCGTTCCTGATGGGCGTTCGCTTCGCCACGGGCCTGGGCGGGGTGGTGGCGGCCCTGGCCATCGGCGCCCTGTTCGGCGCCGGGGTGGCCACCCTGTCCATCGCCCTGGCCTTCGCGGTCCCGCGCCACCCGGAGTTCTTCACCATCACCGGCTTCTTGAGCCTGCCCCTGCTGTTCTTGAGCTCCGCCCTGGCGCCGCTGGAGTTGATGCCGGGCTGGATGCAGGTCCTCGCCCGGGTCAACCCCATGACCTACGCCATCGAGGCGACGCGGGTCCTGGTGCTGCGGGGGTGGGATCCGGCGGGGGTGACGTCGATGCTGGCCGCCCTGCTGGCCTTCGACCTGCTGGCCCTGGCGGTGGCCGCCCGGGTGTTGCGGCGGGGCTTGGCGTAGCGCCGCCGCGGCGCGGCATGGGGGGATGGGGGATGCGCTTCGTGGTCTTCGGCGGGGGCGGCGACATGGGTCGCCGCGCGGTGGAGGAACTGGCGCGCACGCCCGGGGTGACCCGGGTCACCGTCGCCGATCGGGACCTCGAGGCCGCGCGGGGGGCGGCCAACAGGGCGGGCGCCGTCGCCGTCCCCGGCTGCCGGGTCGAGGCGGTGGCGGTGGACGTGCTGCGGCCCGGTGCCGCGGCGGCGCAGATGGCGCAGCACGACGTGGCCGTCGGCGCGGCGGGCCCCTTCTACCTGCTGGAAGAGCCGCTGGTGCGGGCGGCCATCGAGGCGCGCCGGCCCTACGTCAGCCTGTGCGACGACCACGACGCCGCCCGCCGCGTCCTCGACCTGGACGAACGGGCCCGGGCCGCGGGGGTCACCGTCCTCACCGGCCTCGGCTGGACGCCGGGCCTGACGAACCTGTGCGTCCGGCACGCCGCCGACCGCATGGAACGGGTGGAGGCCGCCCACATCGCCTGGGCGGGCAGCTCCGCCGACGCCCGCGGGTGGGCGGTGGTCCTGCACACCATGCACATCTTCAGCGGCAAGGTGACCAGCTTCGCCGCGGGCCGGTGGGAGGAGGTCCCCGCCGGCAGCGGCGCGGAGCCGGTGCGCTTCCCCCCGCCGTTGGGCCTGGTCACGGTGTTCCACGTCGGCCACCCCGAGCCCGTGACCCTGCCGCGGTTCCTCCCCGATCTCCAGGAGGTGCGGCTCAAGGGCGGGCTGACGGAGCCGGTCCTGAACCGCCTGGCGGTGGCGTTCGGCCGCTGGGGACTCATGGCCACCCATCGCCGGCGGAGGCTGGTGGGCGCGGTGCTCAGACCGCTGCTTCCGCTGCTGGAGCGGGTCGGGGCGCCGTCCCAGCCGGCCTCGGGCCTCGTGGTCCGGGTGCGGGGGCGGCGGGAGGGGCGGCCGGTGGAGCGGGTCTACCGGGCGGCGGCGCCCATGGCCCGCCTGACGGCGGTGCCCCTGGCCGTCGGCGCGCTGTGGATGGCCCAGGGGAAGATCCAGGGCCCGGGCGTCCTGGCTCCCGAGGCGCCCGGCGGACCGGAGCCGGAGGCCTTCTTCCGGGAGCTGGAGTCGCGGGGGGTCCGGATCGAGCGGACCCCATGAGGCGGCGTCGCCCAGCTGGGGCCCGACCTCCCGCCCGCCCTCCGGACTCGACGCCCCCAGGTCGACGCCTCGAGGCGCGTTCCCGACCCCCAGGTCGACGTCTCGAGGCGCGTTGACGGCGCCGCGGGGCCCCTGCTATGCTGAAACCAAACGACCGTTTGTTGGTTTACCAGGAGGAACCATGCCCCGCTCCACCGCCCGCCGCGAAGAGATCCTGACCGTGGCCGGCGAGCTCTTCCGCCAGAAGGGCTACCACGCCACCTCCATGCAGGACATCGCCGACCGGCTGCAGCTCCAGCGGGGGAGCCTCTACGCCCACATCGACAGCAAGGAGGAGCTGCTGTTCGAGATCGTCGACCGGGCGGCGGACCGGTTCCTGGAGGGCATCGAGCGGGCGTGGCGGGAGGGGCGGACGGCGCGGGAGCGGCTGCGGCGGGCGCTGGCGGCCCACATGTCCGTCATCGCGGACCACCGGGACACCGCCAGCGTCTTCTTCCACGAGTGGCGGTTCCTGCGGGACGACCTGCGCCGGCGGATCCAGGTCAAGCGGGACCGCTACGAAGCCCGCTGGCGCGAGCTCGTCGCCGACGGCGTGCGGCGGGGCGAGTTCCGCGCCGTCGATCCCCGGTTCGCGGCGCTGCTGGCCCTTTCCGCCGTCAACTGGGCGTACCAGTGGTACTCGCCCGAGGGGCCGCTGAGCCCCGCCGAGGTCGCGGAGGCCTTCGCCGACCTGATCCTGCAGGGGCTTGAGGGGCGCGGGGCCCCGGCGACGGCGGAGCTGGCGGCGAGGGCCGGGGCTGCGGCGAGTCCGGGATCCGCGCCCCCCGGCGCCGCGGGGGCCGACGACGGCGCCGGCAGCCGGTAGCCGGCCGGTTCGTCCGCCGAAGCGGCGCGGAGGGCGTCCGGACCCCGTCCGCTTCCGACCCCGGCCAGGGGTCCAGGGTTCGATCGGCGCCGCGACGGCATCGACGGCATGCAGGGTTGGACCAGGGTTTCGAAGGTTCTTCAGGTCGGTTTTGGCGGGTTTGCGCTCTTGGGGACGCGTCACCCGGGGGAGCGAATCGGGCGTCGGCCGCCAGCGGGTGCGGTGCCGGCCGCCCAGGGAGGGGAGATCATGGCCGATGGCGGGCTGCGCGGCGCGGGGATGGCGTCGGCGCGAGCCGATGGCCCCCGCGACTGGCGCGAGGAGGAGCGCCTGGCCGAGTTCACCGCCCGCATCGAGCGGGGGGAGAAGGTCGAGGCCGACGACTGGATGCCCGACGCATACCGGCGCCAGTGCCTGCGGCTCATCCAGACCCACGCCAACAGCGAGATCATGGGCGCCCTGCCCGAGCGGGAGTGGATCCCGCGGGCGCCCACCCTGCGTCGCAAGCTGGCGCTGATGGCCAAGGTCCAGGACGAGGTGGGCCACGCCCAGCTGATCTACCGCGTGGCGGAAGACCTGGCCGCGCCCCTGGGCGTCACCCGCGAGGACATGATGGACGCCCTGGTGGCGGGCAAGGCCAAGTTCCACAACGTCTTCAGCTATCCGGCGCCCACGTGGGCCGACGCGGGGATCATCGCCTGGCTGGTCGACGGGGCGGCGCTGATCACCCAGGCGGCCCTGCTGCAGACCAGCTACGCCCCCTACGCCCGCATCCTGCGCCGCATCTGCGCGGAAGAGGCCATCCACCTCAAGCATGGCGAGGACATCATCCTGACGCTGATGAGCGGCACCCGGGCCCAGCAGCGGATGGTCCAGGACGCCCTGAACCGCTGGTGGCGCCCGCTGCTGCACTTCTTCGGCCCGCCCGACGAGATGTCGCCCAACCTGGAGCAGGCCATGCGGTGGCGCATCAAGGTGCGCACCAACGAGGAGCTGCGCCAGGAGTTCCTCAGCAAGTACGTGCCCCAGATCCGCGCCCTGGGTCTCGAGATCCCCGATCCCGAGCTGCGCTACGACGAGGAGCAGGGCCGCTGGGTCTACGGCGACCCCGACTGGGACGAGTTCTGGCGCGTGGTCAAGGGCAAGGGACCGAAGACCGCGGCCCGCCTGGCGATCCGCCGGCTGTCCCACGAGGAGGGCCGCTGGGTGCGGGAGGCCCTGGCCCGGGCGGCCGTGGCGGCATGACCGGTCCCGCGGACCCGCCGGCGCACGCACCGCGGGGAGCCGCCGGTGGCGCGCCGTCCGAGGCGGGCGGCCGGTGGCGCGGTCCGCCCGCGGCCGGGGAATCGCGGGGGCCGGCGGCCTGCGGCCGGGAACCGCGGGGGCCGGCTACCCCCGGCACCCCGGGCGCCGGGGAGGCACCGCGCGGGGGCCGCGGGCGGGGTCCGGCGGGGGCGCGTTGCCACGGGGTACCATGGACGACGCCTCCCAGCCCGGTCGGGGCTGCGGGCCGGGGGCGGTCCGGGGTGCGCGGCGGGCCCGTGGGCGACGGGTCCGGGACGGGGTGACGGGGAGGAACCGGCCATGGAGGGCACGATGCGGGTCTACGAGGTCTTCGGCCAGCCGCGGCGCGGCGAGCCCTACCTGCACTGCGGCAGCCTGCTGGCGGGGGATCGCCGCAGCGCCCGGCTCCTGGCCCTGCAGCTCTTCTGCCGGCGGCAGGAGTACGTGAGCCTGTGGGTCGTCCCGCGGGCGTGCATCGAGGTCGTGGGCGAGGGCGACGACGACTGGTGGCAGCCCGCCACCGACAAGACCTACCGCCTGGGGGAGGGGTTCGCCCGCACGCGGGAGCTGTGGCGGCGCTTCGGCCGCGGGGCCGGCGGCGGGGGTCCGACGCCGCGGCCGGCTTCCGCCACGGCGCCGGGCGGGCGGGCCGGTTCCTCCGGCCCGGAGACCATCCCGGGCCCCACGGCGGCCGCCGCGGCGGACGAACCCGGCGCGGCGCCCGCTGCCGGCGGGCTCGGCGCCAGCCTCAACCGCCGGGGCCCCGTGCGGGTGCGCCGGGGGCCGCGGCGGCAGGATCGGCGAGCGGGCATGGAAGGCACGGGAGGCACGGAAGGGAAGGATGGCCGATGAGGGGGCCGGGCGACGCCAAGGCGTCTCCGCCATCGCCGCCGGCCGAGGCCGAGCCCTCCAGGGCGACCGTCGCCGCCGGGGGTGGGCCGGTGCCGCAACCACCCGCGACCGATGCCGCCCTCCACGCCCTACTCCTGGCCCTGGCCGACGACGAGCTCATCGCGGGCCATCGGGCGTCGGAGTGGACGGGGGTCGCGCCCTTCCTCGAAGAGGACGTGGCCTTCTCGTCCATCGCCCAGGACGAGGTGGGCCACGCCGCGCTGCTGTACCGGCTGCTGGCCGATCTCGGCCACGGCGGCGGCGACCCCGACGCCCTGGCCTTCGGCCGCGGGCCCGAGGCCTTCCGCAACGCGGTCCTGCTGGAGGCTCCCAACGGCGACTGGGCGGCGGAGATCGCCCGCCACTTCCTGTACAGCGAGTACGAGGCCGTGATCTGGCCCGCCCTGGCGAACTCCCCCTATGCGCCGTTGGCGGCGGCCGCGGCCCGCATCGCCCGCGAGGAGGCGTACCACCGCGCCCACTTCCGGCAGTGGGTGGTGGCGCTGGGGCGGGCGGGGGGTGAGGCGCGGGACCGGCTCCGCAGGGCGCTGGCCCGGGCCCTGCCCCTGGCGGCCGGCTTCTTCGAGCCGCTGGAAGACGAGGACCGGGCGGCCTACTGGCGGGGCATCACCCTGGCCGAGCTGGAGGCGCGATGGCGGGCGGAGGTCGACCAGGTACTGAAGCAGGCCGGCCTCGCGGAGGACGGCTCCGACGGGTCCGATCGGCGCCGCGGCCCGGGGACCGAACCGGGGGATGCCGGACCGGGGTCCGCGGGTGGTTTCGCGGGTCCTGGGGCCGCAACATCGGAGGGGGCGCCCGTCCCGCAGGCTACCGACGGGAAGGTGGCCGGTCCGCCAGCCGGCGCGGCGGAGGGGGGCGGACCGGGGGCGGGTCGGCCAGGGTTCGGCGGCCGCCGGGGTCAGCATTCGCCGGCCCTGGCGCAGCTGCTGGAGGAGATGACTTCCGTCTACCGGTCGGAGCCGGGCGCGGCATGGTAGGCGACGGGACGCGGCGTCGGGAGGAGGTGGACGGGATGGCGACGGCGGCGCCCCCGCCGGCGAAGGACGGGGGACTCGTCGAGGCGCTCTGGGCGGCGCTGGCCGAGGTGCCGGACCCCGAGATCCCCGTGGTCAGCGTGGTCGACCTGGGCATGGTGGAGCGGCTCGAGGCCGATGGGGACGGCACGGTGCGCGTGACGCTGCTTCCGACCTTCGTCGGGTGTCCGGCGCTCGAGCTGATCCGCCAGGACGTGGCGCGGCGGCTGGCGGCGGTCACGGGCGTGCGCCGGGTGGAGGTGCGCGTCGCGTACAGCCCGCCCTGGTCGACGGATCGGATCACCCCTGCAGGCCGGCGCAAGCTGGCCGCCTTCGGCATCGCGCCGCCGGCGGCCGCACCCGCGGCCGCCGGCGGCGCGTGCCGGGCGGCGCAGCGGCTCGCAGTCCCGGTCCCGCCGCCCGCGCCCGGCGGCAGCCTTGCCACGCTCGGTGGCGGGCGTGCCGCGCCCGGCGGTGAGCCGCGGACCGGGGTCGACGGCGTGCCCTGTCCCCTCTGCGGCTCCCGCCGCACCCGCATGGAGAACGCCTTCGGCCCGACGCCGTGTCGCAGCCTGTGGTACTGCCTGGATTGCCGGAATCCCTTCGAGCAGATGAAGGCCCTCTGAGCAAGGCTCGGGGAAGGCGGCCGCGCGGGATCGCGGAGCCCCTCCGGGTAGCGGCCCCGGCCACGCCGACGAGCTCGGCGACCAGGCGGTTGGGCCAGGGGCCTTCCAGCACGGGTTCGTCCCACCAACGACGTCGATCCCGACCCCACCCCTCACGGCCGTCCATGGCGCGCCACCCCCGGCAGCCCAGGCCGGCAGAACGGGGCGCCCCCGCCGCAGCCTGCGACGCCCTGCGCCCGGCGGAAGCGAAACGTCGGCCGATGCGCGTCATCCCCAGCTTGAGCCATCCCGGGAGGGGCTGGAAGCCGGGCTCCCGCCCCTTCCACCAGCTGGTGCCATCGGGCCCCGTGCCGCGGATGCACCGCCGAAGCGGGCTGCCCGGGCCGCCCGGCCACCCCGGGGCGGACGGGCTGGCCGGGCGGCCCGGGATCGCCAGTGGCCGCGGGACTGCGGGCGTGCCCGGGGCGTCGCGGAGGCCCCCCGGTGCCGCGGAAGCCCGGAGGGACCGGGACGGCCGGGACCAGGGTGCAAGGAATCGGGGCCCCCGCCGGCCAATGCCTTACAGCGCGGCCGCGCTTGCAGCGCAGCGGCCGGTGCGGGACCCATCGGGAGGGGATGGCCGACATGGCCAGCGGCGACGGGCGCTACACCACCATTCTGGCCGCGCGGGAGGGGGGCGTCCTCACCCTCACCCTGAACCGGCCCGAGGTGCTCAACGCCTTCAACCGGACGATGACGTCGGAGCTTTTGGATGCCCTGCGCCAGGCGGAGCGGGATCCCGAGGTCCGCTGCGTGGTGATCACCGGCGCCGGGCGGGCCTTCTCCGCCGGGGAAGACCTCAAGAGCCGTCAGGAGGGCGGCGAGCGGTCGTTCATCGCATCGCTGCGGGAACGGTACAACCCCCTGATCTTGCGCCTGCGGACCATGGAGAAGCCCGTCATCGCGGCCGTCAACGGGGTGGCGGCGGGGGCCGGCCTCGGCCTGGCCCTGGCCTGCGACCTGCGCATCGCCTCCGAGCAGGCCCGCTTCGGGCAGGTGTTCGTCAAGGTGGGCCTGGCCCCCGACTCGGGGACGAGCCTCTTCCTCCTGCAGCTCGTCGGCCTTGGCAAAGCCCTGGAGATGGCCTTCTTCGGCGACCTGGTCCCCGCCGACGAGGCCCTGCGCCTCGGCCTGGTCAACCGGGTGGTGCCCCACGAGGAGCTGGCGGCCGCCACCCGCGAGTGGGCCCAGCGGCTGGCGGCGGGCGCCACCCGGGCCATGGGCCTGGCCAAGCGGGCCTTCAACTTCGCCGCCGGGGCCGCCCTCGCCCAGGTGCTGGAGTACGAGGCCTACCTGCAGGAGATCGCCGGCCACACCGAGGATCACCGCGAGGGCGTCCGGGCCTTCTTGGAGAAGCGGGAGCCCCGCTTCCAGGGGCGATAGCATGGCACGGCGCCACCCGCCAGGCGCACGGCACCGCCCCCCTGGCCGGGCGGCGGGCACCGGACGCCCCGGCTCGCTCGCGCAAGGCCCCCAGGGCGTGGGGCGGGCAGAGCGGTCCGGTCGCGGCAGGGCGGGAAGCCGGTCGGGATCGGGGCAGGGGATCGAGGAGGACTGGCTCGCGATGCTGCGTTCCTTCGCCGACGAACCGGCGGCGCGCCGCCGCACGCCCAACGACGGCGGCGATGGGGAGCCGCCCCCGGGCCCGCGGCCCGCCGGGGGCGACGGTCCCGGTGGCTCCGGCTCCGACCGCGCGCCCGGCAGGGCGGCAGCACCTCCGGCGGGACGGACCGGCCCCGCCGCGGTCCTCGCCGTCCTCGGCGCCGGCACCATGGGCAGCGGCATCGCCCGGGTGGCGGTCGAAGCCGGCTACGAAGTGGTCCTCTACGACGTCGCTCCGGCCGCCCTGGAGCGGACGCGCGAGCGCCTGGCCGCCGCCTGGGAGCGGCACGAGCGGGAGGGCCGGGTTCCTCCCGGCACGGCGGCCGCGCGCCTCGGGCGGCTGCGTCCCGTCACGGACCTGGACGCCCTGGCCCCGGCCGCCGTGGTGATCGAGGCGGTGCCGGAGGACCTCGGGCTCAAGCGGGAGCTGCTGGCCGCCGTGGGCCGCCGGGTGGCGAGCGATGCCCTCATCGCCAGCAACACCTCGTCCCTGTCCATCACCGCCCTCGCCCAGCCGGTGCCGGAGCCGGCGCGGGTCATCGGCCTGCACTTCTTCAACCCGGTGCCCGCCATGCGGCTGGTGGAGGTGGTGGCCGGCGCCCTCAGCGCCCCCGCGGCCGTCGCCCGCGGCATCGAGGTGGCACGGCGGCTGGGCAAGGAGCCCGTGCTCTGCGCCGACACGCCGGGGTTCGTGGTCAATCGGGTGGCCCGCCCCTTCTATGGCGAGGCCCTGCGCCTCCTGGGCGAGGGGCTGGCCGACGTGGCGACCATCGACGCCCTGGTGCGGGCGGCCGGGTTCCCCATGGGGCCGTTCCAGCTGATGGACCTCGTCGGCATCGACGTCAACCTGGCCGTGACCCGCTCGGTGTTCGAGGGATTCGGCGGCGAGCCCCGCTACCGCCCCCATCCGATCCAGCAGCAGCTGGTGGCGGCGGGCTGGCTGGGGCGCAAGACCGGCCGCGGCTTCTACCACTACGACGAGGCGGGGCGGCCTCGCGGCGTGGCCTGGCGGGGCTGGCGGCAGGCGGTAGCCCTGGCGGACGAACCGGCAGGCGGGGGCACCGCCCCGGCGGAGCCGGTCCCGACCGCCCCCAACCGCGCCGCGGCCCCGGCCGGGACGGGCGGCGCGGGCGATGGCGGGCCGGCTGCGGCGGCTCCGGCGACCGCCGAGGCCCCTGGGCGGGAGCGCGACCCCCGGCCCCTCTGGGTGGTCGGTGACGGCCCGCTGGCCTCGGAGCTGGCGCGCCGCTGGACGGAGGCGGGGATCGGCGTCATTCAGCTGGCCAGCACCGCCGTGGCCGCCGCCATGGCAGAGGGCGCGGACGGTGCCGTGGCTGCGGCGCCGGCCCCCGCACCCGCCCGAGGATGCGCCCCCGGACCCGCCGCGACGCGCGCCGCAGCCGACGTGCGGACGCCCGCCGCCGTCGCGGTCACCTGGGAGGAGCTCGATCCCCTGGATCCCGGCCACTGGTCCGCGGCCCTCTCCCGGTTGGGCCGGCTGGCGCGTGCGCTGCCCGCCGAGGTGCCGATCCTCGTGAGCATCCTGCCCGGCTCCGCAGCGGAGCAGGCCCGGGCCGTGGCGAACCCGCAGCGGCTGGTGGGATGGGCTGCGGTGCCGCCGCTGGGATCGGCGGTGGAACTGGCCGGGGGCCCGGCGACCGCCGAGGCGACGCGGCAGGCGGCCCGGCGCTGGCTGGGGGCGGCCGGCCTCCAGGTCTTCGCGGTCGGCGACGCGCCCGCCGGCGTCGCGGCGCGGGTGGTCGCCATGCTGGCGCAGGAGGCGGCCGTGGCCGAGGCCGAGGGCATCGCCGCCGGCCCGGCCGTCGACCGGGCGATGCGCCTGGGAACGGGGTATCCGCGGGGTCCCCTGGAGTGGGGGGCCCTGTGGGGCTGGCGGCGGGTGGTGGCGGTGCTGGAGGGGTTGTGGCGCCACTATCGCGAGGAGCGCTACCGGCCGGCGCCCGCCGTTCGCCGCCGGGCGGGGGATGCGTGACCCGCACGCCGCCCGCAGCGGGCCGGCGCAGGCGCCGGGTTGCGGTGCGACCTCGGCCCCACGGCGGCGCAACCCTGGCCCGCCCGGGAGCCGGTGGTGCCGAGGCATCCCTCTCGGCGCCCGGGAGCGCCGCGGACGGGAGGGGTTTCCGCACCCCGCGCTCCACCAGGGGGTCCCGGCGCCGTCGGGCCACGGGCGCGCGGGCTTGCCGGGATGGACGATCGGGCTTGCCCGGTTGTACGGGCTGACGGTCGCCGGGGCCGGGGTGGCCTGGCGGACGGCGCGGTCCGGTCCAGCGAGCAGCCTTGGGCGAGGGAGGGGACGGCGGTGGCAGAGCCGGTGATCGTCGCGGCGGTGCGCACGCCCATCGGTCGGCACGGCGGCGCCCTGGCGCCGGTTCGTCCCGATGACCTGGCGGCGCTGGTGATCCGCGCCGCGGTGGAGCGGGCGGGCATCGACCCGGATGCCGTGGAGGACGTGATCCTCGGTTGCGCCAACCAGGCCGGCGAGGACAATCGCAACGTGGCGCGCATGGCCGCCTTGCTGGCCGGGCTGCCCCAGCACGTGGCCGGGGTGACGGTCAACCGCCTGTGCGGATCCGGACTCGAGGCGGTGCTGCAGGCGGCGCGGGCGATCCGGAGCGGCGAGGGCGAGGTCTTCGTCGCCGGCGGCGTGGAGAGCATGAGCCGGGCGCCCTGGGTCATGCCCAAGCCCGAGCACGGCTACCCCCGCGGCAACGTCCAGGTGTACGACACCACCCTGGGCTGGCGCTTCGTCAACCCGCGGCTGGCCGCCATGTTCCCCCCGGAGTCCATGGGCGAGACGGCGGAGAACGTGGCCGAGCGCTACGGCATCGCCCGCGAGGACCAGGATCGCTTCGCCCTGGAGAGCCAGCGCAAGTGGGCCGCCGCCCAGGAGGCGGGCAAGTGGCGGGACGAGGTGGTCCCCGTGGAGGTGACCGACCGCCGCGGCCGACGCACGGTGGTGGCGGTGGACGAGCACCCGCGCCCCGACACCACCCTGGAGAAGCTGGCCAGCCTGCCCCCGGCCTTCCGCCCTGGCGGGACGGTCACCGCGGGCAACTCGTCGGGGATCAACGACGGCGCCGCGGCGCTGGTGATCATGGCCGAGGGGCGGGCCCGGGCCCTCGGCCTCCGGCCCCTGGCGCGGGTGGTGGCCGGCGCCGTGGTCGGCGTCGACCCGCGGTACATGGGGATCGGACCGGTGCCCGCCACCCGCAAGGTGCTGGGTCGGGCCGGCTGGCACATCGCCGACCTGGATCTGATCGAGCTCAACGAGGCCTTCGCCTCCCAGTGCCTGGCGTGCATCCGCGAGCTGGGCCTGCCCGAGGAGCGGGTCAACGTCAACGGCGGGGCCATCGCCCTCGGCCACCCCTTGGGGTGCAGCGGTGCCCGCATCCTCACCACCCTGGTGCACGAGATGCGGCGGCGCGGGGCGCGGCGTGGCCTGGCCACCATGTGCATCGGCGTGGGCCAGGGGATCGCCGCCCTGGTCGAGGCCGTGGACTGACGGCGCCTGCCGCGGTCCGGCGGGGTCGCGGCTTCCGCCACGTCTTACAGGCCCTGCCGCCCTTATTAAGATTTGTTATTAAAATAGATCGTGGGCAGGAAGCCGGCGATCCGGCGCGAAGGGGAACGGGACGGGGAGGGTCGCGGCTTGTACCGCCTGGACGAGCGGATCGTCGACGAGATCCGCCAGCGCCTCGACATCGTCGAGGTGATCGGCGAGTACGTGCCCTTGCGCCGGGCGGGCCGCGAGTACGTGGCCCTCTGCCCGTTCCACCAGGAGCGCACGCCCTCCTTCACCGTGTCGCCCGCCAAGCAGATGTTCTACTGCTTCGGTTGCCAGGTGGGCGGCGACGTCTTCACCTTCGTGATGAAGAAGGAGGGCTGGACCTTCCCCGAAGCGGTGGCCGAACTGGCGCGCCGCGCCGGCGTGCCCCTGCCCGAGCGGCCGCTGTCGCCCACCCAGCGTAGGCTGCGGGACCGCCAGGAGCAGCTGCTGCGGGTGCTGCGCCTGGCGGATGCGTTCTTCCGTCAGGCGCTGCGGTCGCCCGGCGGCGAGGCCGCCCGGCGCCATCTGGAGGAACGCGGCCTGCCGCCGGCCCTGTGGGACCGTTACGGCCTGGGGTACGCGCCCGCCGGCTGGGACGGGCTGGTGCGGGCCCTGCAGGAGCGCGGGGTGCCGCCCGCCCTGCTGGTCGAGGCGGGTCTCGCCCAGGCGCGGCCGGGCGGCGGGTACTACGACCGCTTTCGCCATCGGCTGATGTTCCCCATCAGCGATCCGCGGGGCCGGGTGGTCGGGTTCGGCGGGCGTTCCCTGGATGGGCAGGAGCCCAAGTACCTGAACTCGCCGGAGACGCCGGTCTTCAACAAGCGCCGCCTGTGGTACGGGCTCGACTGGGCGCGGCCGCGGCTGCGGGAGACGGGGACGGCGGTGGTGGTCGAGGGCTACCTGGACGCCATCGCCGTCGACCGGGCCGGCGTGGGCTACGCGGCGGTGGCCTCCCTGGGTACCTCGCTGAGCGCGGAACAGGTGGAGCTGCTGGCGCGGTACGTCGAGCAGGTGATCATCGCCTACGACGCCGACGCCGCGGGCCAGCGGGCCACCCTGCGCGGCCTCGAGCTCTTCGCCGACGCCGGGGTGGACGTCCGCGTCGCCCAACTGCCGCCCGGTCGCGATCCGGACGAGGTGGTGCGGCGCGAGGGACCGGATGCGCTCCGGCGGCTGCTGGACGCCGCCGTGCCGGTGGTGGAGTACCGGTTCCGGCAGATCATGGCGGAGTTCGACACCGCCACGCCGCGGGGACGCGCCGAGGCGGCCTCCGCCCTGGCGCCCTGGCTGGCGCGGGTGCGGCACCCCGTGGAACGCGCCGAGTACGTGCGGCGCTACGCCGTCGCCCTGGGCCTCGAGGAGGGGGTCCTGTGGCAGGAGGTGCGACGGTCGGTCCGCATCCGGCGCCGTGCGTCCCCCTGGGCGGGCGGACGCACCGGTGGGAATAACGTCCAGGCGGGCCGGCATACTAACCGTCGGGTCCCGGCGGAGGGGATCCCTGCCGGCGTGGTCCGGGCCGAGCGGGGCTTGCTGTCCGTCAGCCTCTTCCACCCCGAGTGGCGGGAGTTCGTCGCCTCGCGTCTCGAACCGGGGGATTGGGTGACACCGGCCCACCGGTTGCTCTTCGAGCTGGCGGGGCAAGCGCAGGCGTCCGATCCGGGTCGCCTCTTGTCGAGGCTGCACGCCTTGGCCGCGGCGGCCCGGGAGCGGCCGGCGGATGCGGCCGGCGTGGCCCCGACGGCGAGGGAAGAAGGAAAACCCGATGCCGGTGATGAATCAAGGAAAGATCGGGTCGCTGCGGTCACGCCCGGCGATGCGCCGGTTCCTCCACCCGACAGGCGGGTGGTCGAGCAGGCCATCGCCGTGCTGGCCAGCCTGATGCAACGGCCCGCACCCGGGCCGGACGAGCCCGGTGGGATGGAGAGGATTTTAGAAGATTATATCAAAACCTTGAAGCGACATAGCCTATGGAGAATCCAGCGCCGCATCGCCCAGCTGGAGGCGAGCGGCCAGGCCGTACCTGTCGAGCTGGTGGCACGGTTTCAGCTGCTCTCGGCGCAGCTGAAGGGTCGGGCGGGGGGATGAACCCGCC
The DNA here is from genome assembly GCF_033582035.1 of Thermaerobacter composti. Lineage (NCBI taxonomy): Bacteria > Bacillati > Bacillota > Clostridia > Eubacteriales > Clostridiales Family XVII. Incertae Sedis > Thermaerobacter > Thermaerobacter composti. The sequence goes on along the minus strand of NZ_CP132508.1, from coordinate 2,717,519 downwards.
GCCATCGCCCTCGCCGGTCCAGTACCGGAAGGGACGGGGACCGGCGAATCCTTTTCTGACCCGAGTCATGCGGCCAACGCCCCACGGTGTCGGATGGGGCCACGGCGGAAAGGGGGGAAGTCCGATGGACGCCAGCGAGGTCAAGAACCCGCTGCTGGAGATCGATGAGGTCAAGCGGCTGGTCGACCGGGGGCGCGAGCAGGGCGGCGTGCTGTCCGAGGACGAGGTCAGCGACGCCCTGCAGGCCGTGGAGCTCGATCCGGACCAGGTGGACGAGGTCTACCAGCTCCTGGAGGACATGGGCATCGAGGTGGAGACGGCGTCCCGGCGGTCGCGGGGCGGCGCTCGCAACAACCGGGCCAACCGTCATCACCGGGCGCGGAGCTCGAGCCGTGCGGCGAAAGACGTCGAAGGCGTCGTCGACGAGGTCTCCCTGGACGGCGTGGGCGACCTCGACCGGTCCGGGGATCTGGACGGCGACGCGGTGGAGGGAGCCGCCGAGGGCCGCGACCGGGAGGCCGGCGACGGCACCGACGTCGACCAGCTCGGCGAGCCGGTCGACGATGATGACGATGACCTGTCCATGCCCGACGGCGTCGCCCTGGACGACCCGGTGCGCATGTACCTCAAGGAGATCGGGCGCATCCCCCTCTTGACGCCGGAGCAGGAGATCGAGCTGGCCAAGCGGATCGAGCAGGGCGACGAGGAGGCCAAGCGCAAGCTGATCCAGGCCAACCTGCGCCTGGTGGTCAGCATCGCCAAGCGTTACGTGGGGCGCGGCATGCTGTTCCTGGACCTGATCCAGGAGGGCAACCTGGGCCTGATCAAGGCGGCGGAGAAGTTCGACTACCGCAAGGGCTTCAAGTTCAGCACTTATGCCACGTGGTGGATCCGCCAGGCCATCACGCGCGCCATCGCGGATCAGGCCAGGACCATCCGCATCCCCGTGCACATGGTGGAGACCATCAACAAGCTCATCCGCGTCCAGCGCCAGCTGGTGCAGGAGCTCGGGCGGGAGCCGACGCCGGAGGAGATCGCCAAGGAGATGGGCATCGAGCCCGAGAAGGTCCGGGAGATCATGAAGATCGCCCAGGAGCCGGTGTCCCTGGAGACGCCCATCGGCGAGGAGGAGGACAGCCACCTGGGCGACTTCATCGAGGACGAGGACGCCCTGGCGCCGGCGGAGGCGGCCTCCCAGCTCCTGCTGCGCGAGCAGCTGGAGGACGTGCTCCACACCCTGACGGATCGCGAGCAGAAGGTGCTGCGGCTGCGCTTCGGCCTGGATGACGGGCGCCAGCGGACGCTGGAAGAGGTGGGCCAGGTCTTCGGCGTGACCCGCGAGCGGATCCGCCAGATCGAGGCCAAGGCGCTGCGCAAGCTGCGGCACCCGTCGCGGAGCAAGAAGCTCAAGGACTTCCTGGAGTGAGGCGGCGCGATGCCCACCCCGGCCCCCTGCGCCGGGAGGCGTCGCCGCCGCATCGCCGCACCGGCAGCCGGGTAGGGGGAGCGCACACGCAGCCAGTCGGGGGGCGCCCTGTGGGCGCCCCCCGAATGGCTTCCCGGCCCTTCAACGGGGCAGCCGCTTCTCCAGGATCAGCTTGGGCTCGCCCTGCTGGTCCACGTAGACGCCGATGATGTCGAATCCGTGGCGCAGGTTGAGGATCAGCATGTCGCGCCACTTGTTCTTCGTGGCGGTGCGGATGGTACCGTAGCCCTGCTCGCGACACCACGCGTGCTGGCGGCGCATGAGCTCGCTGGCGATTCCCCGCCGGCGAAAGCCGGGCGCCACCGCCCCCACCCAGCTGTAGAAGTGACCGGGTTTCCGCTCGTAGCCGATCTTGTAGCCCACCACCTGCTGTCCCGCCAGCGCCACCAGCGTCAGAAGGCGGTGCCGGTTGCGCGCTTCGCGGAGCATGCGATCCGCTTCGCCAGCGCCGAAGACGAGCTCGTGCAGCCGCAGAAGATCGGCGAGGACCTTGCCGTCGGGGAGGCCCTCGAACTGCCGGTATTCGACGCCGGGTCCTGGTTCCACCGCCGAAACCCTCCCGCTCCCCCAATCCCGCGATGCGACGCCAGTATCCCACGGCTGCGGGGAGGTGGCAACGCTGCCGAGCCGCGCCGATCCGCCTGTGGGTCGGCGAGCGGCACCCACCGGGGCCCCGGGCCCGCGTGCGACGGGCGGGACCGACGGGTCCCAGCGATGGGGCCGGGTGGGCTGCTGGGGTGGGGCGTTGGGGGGCGGGGATGTCCTGGAAGGGGCCGTTCGACGAAGAGGGGAAAACAGGACGGAGGGGTTGCGCTGCCGGACCGCAGCACGCTGCGGGAGCCGCAGCACGCTGTCGGACTCCCGGCGCGCTGTCGGACCCGTAGAGAGATGCTCTGGTGCCTGCCCCCGCCGCGGCCCGCGGGCCTGGCCGCGGGCCGCGGCGGGAGGAGACATCGGCAAGGGGCGAGGAGGGGTGGGACGCGATGGCGATGAAGGCCTGGCAGCTGATGCGGCCCGCCGATGCCCGCACGGCTCCCCTGCGCCTCTCGGAGGTGGACGAGCCCGAACCGGGACCGGGGGAGATCCGCCTGCGGGTGCGGGCCTGCGGCGTGTGCCTGACGGACGTCCACATCGCCGAAGGCGATCTGGTTCCGCCGGAATACCCGGTGACCCCCGGCCACCAGGTGGTGGGGGTCGTCGATGCCGTGGGTCCCGGTGTCGAGGGCATCCGGCCCGGGGAGCGGCGCGGCGCCTACTGGCTGCACCAGGCGTGCGGGCGCTGCGAGGCGTGCCGGCGGGGCGAGGAGAACCTGTGCCCCCACGCCCGCTTCACCGGGCTGCACGTCCCGGGCGGTTACGCCGAGGCGATGGTGGTGCCGGCCGCGTACACCGTGCCCGTCCCGCCCGCCTTCGACGACGCCACCGCGGCGCCGCTGCTGTGCGCCGGCGTCATCGGTTACCGTGCCTTGCGGCTGAGCGGCTTGCGGGCCGGGGAGCGGCTGGCCCTGTTCGGCTTCGGCTCCTCGGCGCACCTCGTCCTCCAGGTGGCCCGGCACCAGGGTTGCCAGGTGGTGGTCTTCACCCGCAGCCCGGCCCACCGGGAGTTGGCCCGCCGGCTGGGCGCCGCCTGGGCGGGCGGCGCGGAGGTGCTACGCCGGGACGAACCGGCCGTCCCGGGCACGCCGGCCGCCGCGGGGGACGGGCCATCCGAACCCGGGCTCGGGGGCGCCGCCGCCAACGGCAGGACCCATCCGACCCCGGCCCGAGCCGAGATCCCCCTCCCCTGCGATCGGGCCATCGTGTTCGCCCCTGCCGGGGAGCTGGTCCCCCTGGCGCTGCGCGCCGTGCGGCCCGGCGGGACGGTGGTGATCAACGCCGTCCACATGTCGGACATCCCGTCCTTCCCGTACCGGTTGCTCCACGGCGAGCGGGTGCTGCGATCCGTGGCCCACGTCACCCGGCGCGACGCCGAGGAGTTCATGGCGCTGGCGGCTGCGCTCCCGCTGCAGGTGGCGGTGCAGCGGTATCCGTTCGACCAGGCGAACCGTGCCTTGGCCGACGTCAAGGAGAGCCGGGTGAACGGCGCGGCGGTGCTGGTGGTGGGCGAGGCGCCGCGCAGGCGGCCGCATGCGGGGAGGCAGCCGTGATCCGTCGTCGAACATCCGCCCAGGCGCTGGCGGGCCGGCCGCGGCGCGCCGGGTTCGCGATGTCGGCCGGCGGCCCGTCGCGCTACGCGGGATCCATGGGTCCCTGCGGATTCAGGCGTCGTGGGCTGCCCGAGCGCGTCGGGGCGGCCCCGCCGGTCCGCGGTCCACGAAGGGAGTCGGTCGCGATGCCCGCGCCGTCGGATGTACCCATCGCCGTCGAGGAGGTCGTGCCGGGGGTCTACCGGATCGCCATCCCCATCCCCGCCCCGCTTCGGGACGTCAACGCCTACGCCCTGCGCGGCCCCGGCGGTTGGACGCTGGTCGACGCCGGCTTCCACACGCCCGAGGCGGAGGCCGCCTGGCACCAGGCGTTCCGACAGTTGGGGATCGCCCCCCGGGACGTGGAGGCCATCGTGGTCACCCACTTCCATCCCGACCACCTCGGCGCGGCGGGATGGCTCCAGACGCTGACGGGCGCACCGGTCTACATGCACGAACGGGAGATCGACGTGGCCCGGCGGGTCTGGCAACCGGCGGCCCTGGACGGCTACGCCGCCTTCGCGGACCGCCACGGTGTCCCGGACGAACTCGGCCCCACGCTGACGGCGCGACGTCGCAAGGTGCTGGACTGGGTCGCCCCGCCGCCGCGGCCGACGCCGATCCGGCCGGGCGAGGCGTTGCCGCTGGGAGGACGGCGGTGGGAGGTGGTCTGGGCGCCGGGCCACACCGACGGCTTGGTGGTCCTCTGGCAACCCGAGGAAGGCTGGCTGCTGGCGGACGACATGGTCCTCCCCGGCATCTCTCCCAACATCTCCGCGGGGCCCCAGGCGGCGCCCGACCCGCTGGGGCGCTACCTGGAGTCGCTCCGGCGCGTGGCGCGGCTCCCGGCACGGCTGGTCCTTCCCGGGCACCGGGCGCCCTTCACGGATCTGGCCGCCCGCTGCGCCGAGCTGGAGGAGCACCATCGGCGCCGGTTGGAGGCGATCGAGGCCATCGTGGACCGGGGCGGCGAGGTGACTGCCTGGCAGGTGGCGACGGAGCTGTTCGGGCGCGTCATGGACACGCCGGCCAACGTGGAGTTCGCGTTGGGGGAGACCGTCGCCCACCTGGACTACATGGTGCGGCGGGGGCGACTGCAGGCGACGTGGAGGGAACGGACCCGGACCCCCGGGACGGACGCGATCCCCCCGGCGGTCGCGGCGGCCGACCCGGGGCAGGCGCCGGGGCTCAGCCGGTCCGCCCCGCAACGGGCGGTCATCGTCTATCGCCGGGCCTGAGGTCGATCCATCGCCGAGCCCGGACGCTTTCACCCAGGCCGCGCACCCAGGCCGCGTTCCCTCAGGCTGCTCAGGGCGGCCGTGCGGGTGCTGGCCCGACCCGGGGCCGTCGGCCCCGGCTCGGGCCAGCACCGTCCCCGGCGACGGCGACCGCGGGTGACGGCTACCGCGCCGCCAGGCCCAGTTCGGAACGGGCTGCCAGGACGCGCTTCCACGCCTCGGCCCGCAGCGGCCGGTCGAAGCTGCGCAGCTCCGCCAGCCGGAAGCCGTGCTTGCGCGCCAGCTCCTGCAGCCAGAGGATGGTCTGCAGGTTGAGGTCGGCCCCCAGGCTGGTGTGCTCGTAGTGGTGCTCGAGGGCCAGCATCATCGTCTCGGCCATGCAGGCGTAGACCAATCCTCGCTCGAAGCCGAAGTTCCATCCCATGGACGGCCGGCCGGGCACCTCGACCACGCCGCCGTCGATGACCAGCACGTCGGGCCGGGCGTCCCGCACCTCGCGGCTGACGTTGGGCGGCCGGCTGAGGTCGCACACCACGGCGCCGAGCTTCACGTTGGCCGGCGTCACCAGATGGGCGGTGCTGCTGGTGGCCGTCACCACCACGTCGGCCTGGGGGAGCGCCGCGTCCAGGTCCGTCGTGATCACCAGCGGGCAACGCCCGGTCGCCAGCCAGTCCTGGAGGCGGGGGAGGAAGGCATCGGGACCCTCCTCCGGCGCGGGCCAACCGCCGAAGTCCAGCAAGGCGCGGCCCAGGGGGCCTAGGCCGGCGAGGAGCTGCTCCCCGCGGGACCGCCCGGCGCCGTGCGCCAGGGCCGGGGTCGGAGGGGCGCCACCCGCGGGGCCCGGGGATGCGCGGCGGGCCTGCGAACCGCCGCCGGGCCGCTCGCCTGCCGCCAGGCTCACCACGTGGCGGCAGAGGTCGGCGGCCACCCGCAGCAGCCGGCGCCGGCTCTGCTCCGGCCGGGCCGGGTTGCCGACCAGCACCAGGCGCCGCACCTCGGGGCCTAGCAGGAGGGCGATGGCGCGGCCGATGGCCCCCGTGGCGCCGACCACCGCGACGGTGCCCTGCGCCAGCGGGAACCCCAGGCGCCGGGTGGCCTCGGCGATGGCCTCCACCGCCGCCACGACGGTGAAGCTGTTGCCCGTGGTCAGCGCCACGCCGGCGTCGCGCAGGTGCAGGCCCCCCCGCGTCACCACCGAGGTGTACGCGCCGAGGCCGACGATCTTCGCCCCGCCGTCCCGCGCCAGCGCCAGGGCCGCCTCCACCGCGGCGACCGCCTCCGCCTGGGGCATGGCCAGGAGCTCGTCCGCCGTCCGCGGCACCACGTAGAACTCACCGTAGGCCGTGGCCCCGGTGGCGGAGACCACCCGCGTCTGACCGATGCGGAAGGGCTCCAGCAGGTGGTTCCACCGCCCCGCCAGCTCCGCCAGCTCCTCCCGGGTGAAGGCGGCCAGGCTGGGGTCGAACTCGGCATAGTTCTCCAGGTCCAGGGGATGGACCAGGAAGGCGAAGCGGCCCTCCCGGGGATCGCCGCTGGGGGCGGCCGGTTCGTCCGCGCGGCATGGGCCGGAGCGGAGCGGTTCCCCCGTGCGGATCCAGCGATCCGATGCCCCCGGCGCCGGCGGGGTCTCCGGACCGCGAGCCGGGTGGCCGTTGCGGCTCGAAGCCGCCGCGGGCGCGGCCCAGGCCGAGCGACCCGTCACCACCCGCCCGACGGCCGGAGCCGTCCCGGCTGCCGGTCCGGTTCCCCCTCTCGGCGGGGTACCCCGCCGACCGACCAGGTGGCGCAGCAGGGCGGCGGTGTCGTCCCGGTCGATGATGGCCACCGCCCGCTCGATGGCTTCGAGGGCGTAGTCGCACTCCTCGCGGGTGGCGATCAGGGGCGGCTCGATGCGGATCACGTCGGCGCCGTTGAGGGTCGGCGCCACGCGCAGCCCCTCGACGTTGAGCAGATACGACGCGATGACGGGCGTGAGCAGCTCTTGCTCGCCCAGGACCCCCAGCAGGTTGCCGGGGAAGGTCTCGCGGGTGACGCCGAACCGGATGCCCAGCATGAAGCCGCGGCCCCGCACCTCCCGGATCACCCGGGGGTGGCGCCGCTGGATGGCCAGCAAGCCCTGGCGCAGGTACTCGCCCGTCTCGGCCACGTGGCGGACCAGGGCCTGGTCGTCCCGGGTCAAGAGCTCCAGCGCGGCCAGGCCGGCCCGGCAGGCCAGGGCGTTGCCGGCGAAGGTCGAGGAGTGCTTGGTGGCGAACGCCTCGCTGTAGACCGCTTCCGTACAGAGCACGGCGCCGATGGGCACCAGCCCGCCGCCCAGGGCCTTGGCCAGGGTCATGGCGTCGGGCGTCACGCCCTCCGCTTGGCAGGCGAACAGCGTCCCCGTGCGCCCGAGGCCGGTCTGCACCTCGTCGACGATGAACACCACGCCGTGACGGCGGCAGATCGCCTGGGCCTCCCGCAGGTAGCCCGGCGGCGGCACGACGATGCCGCCCTCGCCTTGGATCGGCTCGACCAGGAAGGCGGCGTACTCGCCGGGGCGGGCGGCCAGGGCGCGCTCGAGGGCCTCGGCGTCCCCGTAGGGCACCCTGTCGAACCCCTCGACCGGGGCGAAGAAGGCGTCCTGGTAGGCAGAGCGGTGGGTCGCCGAGAGGGCCCCCAGGGTCTTGCCGTGGAAGGCGTTCTCGGTGGAGAGGATCCGCTGGCGGCCGGTGGCGGCCCGCGCCAGCTTGATGGCGGCCTCCACCGCCTCGGCGCCGCTGTTGGCGAAGGTCACGTAACGCAGACCCGGGGGTGCCACCTCGATGAGGCGCCGGGCCAACTCGCCCGCCGCCTCCAAGAAGGAGGGCTGGACGAAGGACGGCTCGCCCGCGCGTCGCACCGCCTCCAGCGCTTCCCAGATCGTCGGCGGGTTGAAGCCGAAGGGCAGGGCGCCGTAGGCCGCGACGAAGTCCAGGTAGCGCCGGCCCTCGTCGTCCCAGAGCCAGCAACCCTCGCCGCGCACGAAGCGCTTATCCATCTGGATCTGTTCGAGGAGCTCGCCCAGGTGGGGGTTGACGTACTGCCGGAACGGATGCATCCGGTGCCCTCCAATCCGCTTCGCCCGTTGGAACCGTTCTCCGCTCGTCGAGCCCGCAGGTTCGTCGGGACCGATGCGCCGCGACCCCGCGGCCGGGCCGGTTCGTCCGACGGCCGGTGGGCTCGCGGGATCCCCCTCCCGATGCCGGGGCCGTGCCACCGCGGGAGCCCTCGCTCCGTGGCAGGCACCCAGGGGATTCCCCCGCGGCGGGTGGGTCGGACTCACCCGCCGCGGGGCGCGTCGGCACCGGCGGTGCCGTCGGTGCCGGTCCCGCTCACGGCGCCGAGGGACCCGACCCCGCTCGCCACCCCGTGGCGGGACGGCCGCCCGTCGTCCCGGTCCCGGGCGTTGCGCAGTTGGCGGATCACCTGGCGGATCGCCTCGGGGTCCAGGTAGCGGTCCTCGGTGATGGGCGAGGTGCCGATCTGGATGCCCGTCACCCGATCGGGGCCCAGCAACGCCTCGACGAGCCGAATCCGCATGTCGGAACCGAGGAAGATCAGGTGGTCCAGCTCCCGGGCACGCGCGATCAGCGCCATCACGTCGTTGAGCAGGGCCGCCCCGCTGCGCTCGCCGATGAAGCGGCGGCGTTCGTCCTCCGTGAGCAGCCAGACGAGGTCGACGCCCTCGCTGCGCGCCACCTCTTCCAGTTCCTGGCGATTGCCGACGGGGAACCCGACCAGCCCTAGCCTCTGGCCGCGCCGCACCTCGCCCAGGCTCTCCAGCCGCGAGACCAGGGTGCGGTCGACGCCCAGCGCGTGGGCGACGTCCTGCTGGGAGAGGCCGGAGGCGCGCAGCTCCAGGATGCGGTCGACCATCCGGTGGATGCGCTGCCGGTCGATGACCTTCTCGCCGATCCGCACCAGGTTCACGCCGCCGACCCCCGCACCGCCGGGTTTGTGCACAAGGTTGAGCACAACCCGAGTATACCCCAGCACCGGGGGCGATGGTACCCCGTCGCGCCCGGGAGACGGGGCGACGGGCGCCCCAGGGGGCCGACCGCTGCGTGCCGGCGGGCCAACGGGTGACTGCGGTCACTACCGCGGTTCCCGCGCGGTCTCTACCATGGGAGTCGAACCGCGGCGCCCCGCGGTGCCGCGGGTGTCGCGCGGACGCGGTCCGTGGGAGGCAAGCCGTGCCGCCGTCCGGTGCCGTGGGCGTCGCGGGAACGCGGTGGAGGGGGAGGAGGAGCGGCGATGACGACCCCCGCAGCGGAGCACCGCTCCGAGCCCATGTTGGTGGTCCGCAACCTGGTGAAGCGCTTCGGCGACAAGGTCGCCGTGGACGGCGTGTCCTTCGAGGTCTATCCCGGGGAGAGCTTTGGGCTGCTCGGCCCCAACGGCGCCGGCAAGAGCACCACCCTGGCGATGATCGCCGGCCTGCTGCGCCCCGACGCCGGAGAGATCGAGGTCGGCGGCCTTCCTCTGGCCACACGCCGCCGGGAGGCGCAGCGCCTCCTGGGCGTGGTACCGCAGGACGTCGCCCTGTATCCCGAGCTGACGGCCGCCCAGAACATGGGCTACTTCGCCGCGCTGCGCGGGCTGCGGGGCGCCGAGGCGCGCCGGCAGATCGAGGAGGCCCTGGCGCTGGTCGGGCTGACGGACCACGCCGGCCAGCGGGTGGAACGCTTCTCCGGGGGCATGAAGCGCCGCCTCAACATTGCCGTCGGCCTCTTGGGCCGACCCCGGCTCCTGCTGCTGGACGAGCCGACGGTGGGCATCGACCCCCAGTCCCGCCGGCACATCCTGGAGGCCACGCGGCAGCTGGCCGCGACCGGCGTGGCGGTGCTCTACACCAGCCACTACATGGAGGAGGTCGAGTTCCTCTGCCGCCGGGTGGCCATCATGGACCACGGCCGCATCATCGCCCAGGGGCCCATGGACCAGGTGCGGGCGCTAGCCGGCGATGCCGCCGTGCTGCGCCTCCCCTGGGACGGCGTCCTGCGCGATGAGGACCCCGCCGCCCTGGGGCGCCAGCTCGGGGTGCCCGTGGAGACGACGGGCGGCGAGGTGCGCTTCATCCTGCCCCGGGGGCCCGAGCAGGCCGTGGAGTTGCTGGGCGAGCTGGTGCGTCGCGGGGTGCCGGTGCGGGGGATGCGCCTCGAGACCCCGGACCTGGAGACGGTGTTCCTGGCGCTGACCGGCCGCGCCCTGCGCGACTAGGAGGTGGCGTTCGTGCGCGACTCGCTGCGGCAGGCGAGCGCCGTTGCCCTGAACCAGCTGCTGCGCTTCGCGGCCGACTGGCGCGGCGTCCTGATCCTGTTCCTCATCCCCCTGGCCTTCAACCTCGTGCTGGGGGTGAGCCTCCGGCAGGCCTTTGCGCCGGACTTCCGCCCGGATCGGCCGTACCGGGTGGCGGTCGCCGTCCCGCCTGCCCACCCCGCTGCAGACGTCCTCCAACGGGTCTTGACCGGGGCCGAGGCCGACGGGTGGATCACGGTGCAGGAGGTCGCCGGCGCGGACGCCGCCGTCGCGGCGGTGCGCCGGCGGGTGGTCGAGGTGGCGGTGGTGATGTCCCCGGACTTCCCGGAAGACCCGCTCCAGGTGGTGGCCGAGCCCGGCACCGTGCCGGCGTCGTTGGTGGAGTCGCTGGCCCGGGAGGCGGCCGCGGCAGCGACCGCCGGGGCCGGCGGAGCCCAGCCTGCGGGGCCGGTTCCCGTGGACCTGACCCTCCGGCCCGCCCCCCTGCCGGACGAACCGGCCGGTGGCGAAGGCTCCGCCGGGCCGCCACCGGTGGACGCCATGGCCTACTACGCGGCCGGCATGGCGGTGATGATGGTGTACTTCGCCACCCGCGAGGGCACCCAGGGCTACCTGCGGGACCGGGCCACCGGCGTCTACCTGCGGGTGCGGGCGGCCGGCACCGGCCGCGCGGCCTACCTCGGCGGGACCTTTGCCGGCAGCGTGGCGGTCGGCTTGGTCTTCATGACGGTGATGGCCCTCACCACGCGCCTCCTCTTCGGCGTCCACTGGGGAGACCTGGGAGGCTGGGCGCTCCTCACCCTGGCCTCCGTCCTCGCGGCGGCGGGGGTCAACACGCTGCTCTTGGCCTTCGCCCGATCGCCGGAGGTCCAGGAGGGGGTGAGCACCGCCCTGGCCCAGGTTCTGGGGTTCTTGGGGGGCTCGATGATGCCGTTGTTCATCTTCCCGGACATCCTGGCGCGGGTGTCGCAGTGGGTGCCCAACCGTTGGATGCTGGACGGCTATCTTGCGCTGATGGCCGGCGCGGCACCGGCGGCTGTTCGGGACGAGGCCCTGCACCTGGTGGCGGCCGGCGCGGTCCTCCTGATCCTGGGCTGGTTCCTGGACCAGCTGGCTGCCCGTACGGCGGGGGAGGCGTGAGCCATGGATGGACGTCCCATGCCGGCGTCTCGGCACCGAGCATCCCAACCGCCCGCCGGAGGCGCCGGCGCGGTGGTGCAAGGCGCGGGGGGAAGCGGGAGCGCCGGGACGGAAGGCGGGGAACGGCGACACCCGGTGCCGGGTGGCGGCACCGGCCGCCGTGGCCGGGTGCGTCCCGCGGTGGGTCCGCTGGCGGGTACCCTGGGGCGCGTGGCGGCCATCGCCGCGACCAGCACGCGGCGCACCCTCCGACGGCCGCTGAACCTGCTCTGGCTGCTGCTCGTCCCCCTGTTCTTCGGGGTGCTCGTGGCGGGCCTGTTCGTCCGGTCGGACGACGTGCCGGTGCTGGCCGTCGTGGTGGAGGACCGCGGGCCGTGGGTCGGCCCGCTGCTGCAGGGTCTGGAGGTGACCCCGATGACCTTGCGCCGGCTCGACCGGGAGGAGGCGGTGGCCCGGCTGCACCAGGGCCGGGAGCGCGTGGTGCTCTGGGTGCCCCCAGGCTTCTCGCAGTCGGTGGCGGCCGGCAGGCCGCGCGTGGAGCTCTGGTACGGGCCGCGGCAGGAGCCCGGCGCGGAGGCCGCCCGCATCCGGGCGGTGGCGGCCGGGCTGGTGACGGGGACCCCGGCCGGGCCTTTGCCGGTGGAGGCGGTGGCGCCGCGGCCGTCGGTTCGACCCGAGGACTACGAGCTCCTGCGGGCGGTGTTCGGCTTCTACGCGATGTTCGCCCTCGTCACCCTGATCACCCACGGGGCGGCCCTGCACCACGAACGCAGCTTGGGGACCCTGCCCCGCTCCTTGCTGGCGGGGGCCACCTACGGCGAGGTGGTGGCCGGGCACGCGGTGGCGCTGTTCCTGATCGGCGCCCTCCAGGCGGCGGCGATGCTGGGAGCCACGGCGCTGTTGGGGGCGCCCTGGCTGGCGGCCGGAGTCCCTGCGCTGGCCCTGGCCGTGGCCGCGTCGCTGGTGGCCGCCTGCGGCGTCGCCCTGGCGGTCGCGGGGTTCACCCAGACGCCGCGCCAGATCACGGCCGCCGGCATCCTGGTGGGGACCATCGCCGCCATGCTCGGAGGGGCCTTCTGGCCGCTGGACGTGGTCCCCGCCACCCTGCAGGAGGTGGCGCGCCTCAGCCCGGTGTATTGGGCCCTTGACGCCCTGCGGGAGGCCTTCGTCTTCGGCGGCCCCGGCGCCCCCCAACTGCCGGCCGTGGCCGTGCTGCTGTTGTTCGGACTGGTGGCGGGGACGGCAGGCGTCGCCGGACTGCGGCGCTGGGCCCCGTGAAGGAGCCCGCCCGCGCGGTGGCCGGTCGAGGGGCGGGGCCGGTCCCGCCGGGTGGGTCCCGAACCGATCCCGCGTGGCGCCGCGGGCCGTGGCTGCGAAGTCGTCGAAGAGACGGGCCCGGCTCCACCGCGGAGACGGGCCCGGCTCCACCGCGCCGTGGCTCGGCGCGAGAAGGGAAGCCGCCGTCCAAGCCGCCGCCTGGCGCGGGCGCTGGCCGGGGCGGTCCTGGCCGCGATCCACCGCCCTCCGCCATCCATGGGTTCGCGATGGGCCCGGTGCTGGTGGAGGGCCTCGCAACAGCCCGGTGCCGGTCGAGGAACGCACGACGGCCCGTTGCTGGCCGAAGGAGTCGAAGGACTCGGAACGGCCCGGTGCTGGTCGAAGGCCCACCCTGGCAACACCCTGTCCATTGGAAGGCGATCAGAAAGCAGCTGCGCTCTACCTGGGACACCCGCGCGGGTTCCGGCCACGGGTCGGCAACGGGCCGCGACGGCGTCCGCCGGTGAGGCCGCGGGTGTTGGCGGGCTGAGCCGCCGCGAGAGACGAGGTGGGGCCTTGGATCCCTGGAAGCTCGAGCGATCCCAGGCGCCGGAGGAAGCCGGCTATCAGCTGACGCGGCTCGTCCTGTTCGCCGCGGGGGCCGGGGCGTGGTTGCTCGCCGTGCCGCGACCTGCTCCGGCGGTGGCGCTGGCCCTGGCGGGAGCCCTGGTGCTGGCCGCGGGGGCGCAGGCCGGCCCGCCATGGCCCAGCGGGTCCAGGGCGGCGGCCGCCCCGTGGCGGGCGGCCGCCGCCCTGGGTGCCGGCCTGGCGTGCGCACTCTGGGCGCTCCACCGCAGCGGCGAGGTAGGGCTCGTGGGGCCGGCGGCAGCCGTGGTCATGGGTGTGCCGTCCGTGGTGGGCCGGCGCTGGGCGGCCTGGTGCAGCGCGGCGGCCGTGGCGGCCGGCGCCGCCACGGCCGCCGCGGTGGCCGGCCCGCGGGGGGCGCTCTTCGCCGGCGCCGCTCTGCTGGCCGCCGCCTGGAGCGGCGACCTCCACGCCGCGCACCGGGCCGAGCGACGCCGGCTGGAGCGGGCGGTGGCCGAGCTCGCGACGGCCCAGGTGCGGCTCGCGGAGCTGGCGGCTCGCAGCCGCGAGGTGGCGGCCCGGCGGGAGCGGGAAGAGCTGCTGGGTGCCCTCCACGACGCCCTGGGGCACACCCTGACCGCCCAGCTGCTCCAGGTCGCCCTGGCCCGCCGCCTGCTGAGCGTGGACCCCGCGGCGGCGAGCGCCCGGCTCGAGGCGGTGGAGCGCGGGCTGCGCGGAGGGCTGGACCAGGTGCGGCAGCTCCTGCGTCGCTCCCTGCATCCCGCCCGCTTGCCGCTGGCCTCGGCCCTGGAGCGCCTGGCCGATGACTTCAGCGCCGCCACCGGCGTCGCCGTGCGGGTCGTTCTGGATCCCGACGCCACCGGCGTGTCCGACGTGGACGACGAGGTGGCAGGCATCGTCCTGCGCGCCGTCCAGGAGGCCCTGACCAACGCCGCCCGGCACGGCGGCGCCCGCCGGGTGGAGGTCAGCCTGGCGATGGCCGGGCCGCGGGTGCGCTTGTTCGTCCGCGACGACGGGATGGGGGCGGCCACCCTGATCCCCGGCATGGGCCTCGGGCGGATGGCCGCGGCGGTGCAGCGCGTGGGCGGCACCGTGCGCTTCGAGACGGCGCCCGGGCGTGGCTTCGGCGTGGAGATCGGCCTGCCGCGCCGGTTGCCTCCCCAGCCGCATCATGCCACCGATCGCGGTGGCGGGTCCGGGCCCATGCCGGACCATCCCGGCGCAGGGGTACCGCAGGCTCCGGCGGGGCCGGTCGCAGGGCAGGCGAGGAGGTCCGCGCCGCGTCCGGCGGGCAGGACGGAGGCCGGTCGGCCGGGACCGGCGGAGGGCGCATGATCAAGGTCCTGCTGGCGGAGGATCAGGCGCTGGTCCGCGAGGGATTGCGCCTGTTGCTGGAGCTGCAGGGTGACCTGGCGGTGACCGCCGTCGCCGACGGCGCGGAGGCGGTGGAGCGGGCGCGTCACGAGGCCTTCGACGTGGCGCTGCTCGACGTGCGCATGCCGCGGGTGGACGGCGTGACCTGCCTGCGCCGGCTGCGCGCGTTGCAGCCGGACCTGCCGGTGCTCATGCTGACCACCTTCGATGACGACCGGCTGGTGCAAGAGTGTCTGGCCGCCGGGGCGACGGCGTACCTGCTGAAGGACATGGCGGCGGAGGATCTGGCCAACGCCGTGCGTCTGGTCGTCCTGGGCGGGCAGCTGATCCCAGGCGACCTGGCTCGTCGTCTGGTGGCCCGGGCGGACGCCGGCGCCGGGACGGGTCCAGGGCGTCCCGCCGAGGAGGGGCGGTGCCAGGGCCCAGGGCCGCGGGAGGGTGGAAGGCCCCTGGAGGCGGCGCCGGCGGGCGGGGAAACGGTCCCCGCCGACCGGTGCCGGGGACGTGGGGTCGCACCGTCGCCCGCCGCGCCGGGCAACGGGTCGGCCGCGGCGACGGGGGGCTCGTCCCGGGGCGGGACGCCGCCGGCCGCGGGCGCGCAGGCGTTGGGGGCCGCCGGCGCGCCCGCGTCGGGGATCCTCGGACGTCTGACGGCCCGCCAGCGGGAGATCCTGGCCCTCTTGGCGCAAGGGCTGACGAACCGGGAGATCGCCGCGCGCCTCCATCTCTCCGAGGGAACGGTGAAGAACGTGGTGAGCGAGATCTACGCGC
This sequence comes from Thermaerobacter composti, assembly GCF_033582035.1. Classification (NCBI taxonomy): domain Bacteria; kingdom Bacillati; phylum Bacillota; class Clostridia; order Eubacteriales; family Clostridiales Family XVII. Incertae Sedis; genus Thermaerobacter; species Thermaerobacter composti. The sequence goes on along the minus strand of NZ_CP132508.1, from coordinate 2,702,184 downwards.
GCCTGGAGGTGCGAGACCGGGTGGAGGCGGTGTTGCGCGCGCGGGGTTGGCTCGGTGGGCCGCCGGGTGCGGGTGGGGGCTAGGCCGAGCCGGTGGGCCGCGGCTTCTCCCCGCCCGGGCCGGTGAGCGCGCCCGAGCCGGTGAGCGGCCGTGGGACAGGCCGATCCCCACGGGCGGGGCGGACCGAGACGCCGTCCTGGTCCGGACGGGTTGGGACCGCCTCCTCGCGGACCCGCCCGTCGGGGTTGCAGGGAACCACGGCGGGACCCGGGTCGGACCGAGGTGCTGCCAGGGGGGTATTCAGGCCGGGCCGTAACGGGCCGCCGCGGATACCCGGATCGGACCGAGGTGCCGCCAGGGACGTTGGGGGGCCGGCGCCCGGGTGCGGTCGAGCCGGCGCCCGGGCGCGAGTGGATCCGGACGGACGGCGTGCCGGACGGACGGCGTGGGGTGCGGTCCGGACGAGGCTCGGCGGGACCCCGGGGCCCGGATGCGAGCCGACCCGGCCAGGACGCTGGGGCGCGGTCCGGACGAGGCTCGGTGGGACCTCGGGGACCCGGATGCGTTCGACGGTCGACGCGCCCGGGACGGGGTTGGGCGCAGTTTGCAGGGGGTTCGCCGGAGCCCGGGGCCCAAGCACGCGCGCCGGCGGCACCCCGCCCGGGGTGCCGCCGGCGCCGGGGGAGCGCACCTGCCGCGGCCTCGCCGCCGGGCCGCGTTCGTCCGACGCGCAGGCAGGCCGGGGAGCTGCGCCGTCCGCTCCCGCCGTCACTCCATCGGATGGCTGAAGTGCATCTCCACGTGCTCGATGGCGTCGCCGTCCAGCACGAAGTGGGCGGCCGGCCCGGTGATGCGGATGACGCGGTTCTGCAAGTCGAACTCCGTATCGCCCAGGTGCAGCTCGAACTTGCGCCCCGAGGCCAGGGTGACGATCAGCTCTCCCCAGCGCTCCAGCTCGGCCTTGACCTGTTCCATCCGCATGCCCTCCACCTCCTCGGGGTTTGATGCGGTGCGGGCCGCCGCCGGCACGGACGCGGCTGGGGCCGCGCCGAGGCCGGGCACCCCGGCATCCGCGGGCACGGCCGGTGCGGCGTCCCCTCCGTCGGCCCCCGCCGCCGCGCAGACGCGGTGGACGCTGCGGGCCGCCGGCCCCTGCGGCCCGGGGCTGCGCCCGGCCATGGTAAAGGATAACATGCGAGCCCGCGGCGGTCGAAGCGGGCGGCTGCGCCAGGTCGTACCGGTGGCGCTCGCGGCGCCGGGCCGCGGGGGCACGTTCTGCGCCCCTCCACGCGATGGGCGCGGGGCGGAGCCGATGGCCGTCGCCGAGGGCGCACGGGACGATGGCGTTCCTTCCCAGGCCATGACAGACTCCCTCCGCTGGGTGCTCGCCTATAGCAATTCCTTGGCCACCGACGGCCATTCGTGGGCCGATGGGCAGGCGTCCCCTCAGGGGCGGATGCCAAGGCGTTCCCTCGGGGGCGGTTGCGAAGGCGTTCCCTCGTGGGCCCATGCGCCGCACGCCGCTCGGCGACGGATGGGCACGCGTTCCAAGAGCGGGCTGGGGCGGCTTGCGGTCCTGGGGCCCGGCCTGGGTCCCCGCGGGGACGATGAAGGTCGCCATGCGCAGGCCCGTTGCTGCTCCATGGCAGGCCCGCAGCGGCGCCTGTGGGCAGGCCCGTAGCGGCGCGCTGCGGGCGGTCCGCAGCGGCGCGTGTGGGCGGGTCCGTAGCGGCGCGGTGGGGGTCCGCCCGCAGCGGTGGGGTGCGCTGCCCCGTCACCGCGCACGACGAAGGCCTGTCGCTGCACCGTGCACAGGCTCTCGCCGCGCGGTGCGCAGGCCCGACGCTGCGCCGCCCGCAGCCCCGTCCCTGCGCCCATCGCGGGCCCTCTGATGCGCAAAGCGCGGGTCCCTGCCGCGCCGCCGCGCGGCAGGGACCCGCGCCCTGGGCCGTCGCCAGCCGCCGTCCTCTCCCGGACCGGGTCCGGGGCCCCGGACCCGGTCCGGAGTGTGGCCCCAAGGGGAATCGAACCCCTACCTCGGGCTTGAAAGGCCCGCGTCTTAACCACTCGACCATGGGGCCCCGTCCTTCACCCTCGGACCCGCTACCCTCCGCATTATACCGGCCGTCCCCCGGCCCGACAAGGAAAGGGCTGCGAGAGACTGCATCAAGCTTCGGTAGGTGGATCCCCCCGACCCATGTTCCGGTCACGCCACAGAAAGGCCGGCCAGATGCCGCAGCGCCTTCACCCACTCGCGGTCCGCATGGGGTCCGTAGAGCGCCGGGATCCGCACCCGCAGCCACTGGGCGACATCCTCCACGTCGCTCCGGCTCAGGCGCTGCCCGAACAGCCGGCCTTGCGGGGTCGGGGCCACCGGTGGCGCCTGGCGGCGCTGCCAGACCGGACGCGCGTAGCGATCGAGCTCCCCGTTCGCTCGAGCCGCCAACAGCCGGGCCAGGTGCCGAGCCCCTCGCTCGCTCCACGCGGCCCCGCGCCGCTTCATTCGCCGGGCCAGCACGTGGTAGTTCTCCGCCTCGATCGCACCGAGCCGCCGCGCGTTCGCGTCGGCCACGATGCCGTCCCAGTGGTTCTTCAAGTACTGTTTCAGTTCTTGGACGCGGTCGCGCGCTTCACCCCGCGCCCGCCGGCGAGCCGCATCCAGGATCGTCTCCACCTCGCGCCACGGCTTCCCCTCGGCCAGGGCCGCCGCCAGCTGCCGGTGGGCTTCCGCGTCGTGCTGCAGTCCCCGCCGCATGGCCCGTTTCAGGTGGAACGGATCGAGGCGATACGAAGCCTGTGGGAGGTACTCAAGGGCCTTGCGGATCCACGGCGCCCCGTCCCCACCCACCGTGCACTGTTCCACCCGGGCCCAGTCCCACTCCGCCGCAAAGGCCGCCAGCGCCTCCTCGATGGACGCCGTCCCTTCGCCCACGGCCACGTGCACCCGCCGGTTCTTCAGCACCGTCCGCCCCCGCGCGTCCGTCGCCTTGCCCTCATACGCCAGCGCATGCATCAGCGCAATCCGCTCTTTCTGCCCATCCGGCCCGCGCCGCCGGCCCCGCACCAACAGCTCGTCAAACTCCAAGTCGACGGCGGCCGCCGGCCGGCTCCCGGGCGGGATCTCGCCCCGCTCAAACACCGCCTCCCGCTGCGCCTTCGCCGCTTCGTCCGCTCGGGCCCCGGCCGCCTGCACATCCGCCCACAAGGCCATGGCGCTCAGCCGCACGGCCCCGCAGCTCACCCGCTCCAGCCAGTCCGCTGCCGCCGCAAACGGCACTTGGGTGCACAGCTGAATCCCGAACTCCTGCACCAGCGGCGAGTATCGCTGCCGCGGCGCCAGCCCGAGCACTTCATCCAGCAAGAACCGCCGTGCGCCGCTCGGCCGCTCCTGGTAATACCGTCGTTCCCACTGGATCTCACCCACCCACGTGATCAGGCTCCGCGGTTGCTGATTGACGCACTTCAGTTGCCGCCGGTCCCGCTGCTCCATCAGCTGCCGGTCCAGCGCCTCCAAAGCCGTGACCAACAGTTGCCGCGCGGCCTCCTGCGCCCCTCGGACCACGGCCACCTCCAGCGCTCGAAAGTCCGGAGCCTCCCACAGGGCCTTTTCCACAACCCGAGCAAGCTGCAGGGTGATCTCCCCGATGCGGCGAATCACGTCCTTCATGGAGAGGCCTCACCTCCATCCTTGGCCAGAAGGATCGGCTGTCCCGTTTGGGACAACCTGGTGAGGTCTCTCCTTCGCTTTTCCCCCACCAGCACCTACCGAAACTTTAGACAGTCCTGCGAGAGGGCTGCAGGCGCGCCGGCGCCTTCGTCCGCGACCCGGTCTACTGAGCCACCACGGCGCCCTCACGCGCCTCCCCATCCCGGCGCGGAACGAAGCCGTGGACCGCCACTCCTCGGACGAACCCATGGGCTGCCGTTCCTCCAACCCGCCCCTGGGTCGCCGCGCCTCGCCGGCTTGCCGCAGCCGGATCGAAGCAAGCCGACGAGCCGCAGCCGGATCCCGGCTGCCCGCCGAGCGCTGCGCGGCCACAGGCTGGCTGCGCGGCCACGGGCTGTGGGAAGGGCCATGGGCTCTCGGATCGGCATCCCGGGCTCTCGGGTCGCACCTTCGCCGGCGCCACGGGCTGGCGGATGCGCGCTGTTGACGCGAGGTGCGGGGAGCCGGCACGTCGGCACCAAGACCGTACGAACAGCAGAGCCGTTCGGAGCGCGGTGAGCCACAGGGAAGCGGGGCGAGCCCCAAGGGGCCGGGGACCGGACCCCTACCACGGTCTGCACCGGATCCCCGGAGAAGCCACCGGCAGCACCGGCTTCCCCCAGCGGACCGCCATCGCCGGCACCCGATCCTCGAAGCACCCGATGAAGGAGCCGATCGTCGGCATCGGATCCGACGGATCCCCGAACCGGGACCTGCACCGGACCTCCGGGGGTCCCGGCGGCGAGGGGCCGTGCAGGACCCCTCGCCCGCCGCCGATCACCCGATCCTCTCGTTCCGACGCGCGCGAACCCCGGGCGCCTGGTGGGATTCGAACCCACAACCCACGCCTTATGAGGGCGCTGCTCTGACCGTTGAGCTACAGGCGCGCGCTGGCAACGGGGCCGACCGTGCCGCGGCCGGTGAGGCGATGGCCGGGGCGCCGTCCCCGCTCGTGCCCCGTCGTGCAAGGTCAAGCCGATGATCCCGTCGTGCAGGCCGATTATACCACAGGCGGTGGCACGTCACGGACGGTGTCCGCCGCGCCGCGGCCTCCCGCCCGCCGACCCGGGCATCGACCATGCGAGGGCGCGTCCGCCCAGATCCAACCGCCTCGCACCGGCCCCACCGCCTCGAGGCGGGGCACCTGCCGGTGCAGCCCGCCGCGGGCCGTCATAGCCTCCAGGTTAGGGGCCTCGCAACCGGTGGGGTCGACGAAGCGGCTCTGGGTGAGCCTGCGCCCTCGCGCCCGCTGGTTCCTCCGCTGGACGAACCGGCCCACGCCGCCAGGGCGACCCAGGCCTCGATGGCTGACGTCACCACCACGGCCTGGATCCACCACGGCCTGGATCAGGTCCGCGTCGGTGATGCGCGCTCGCCCGCTGCGAGGAAGGCGGTGGTCCCGACCATCCCATCCGCCCGCGGGCCCGCGCATCCTCCGCCGGGGGCAGGGGCCGGCGCGTGGGGGTCCCCGGGTCATCCGCCGCCGCCGGCGGATGGCGGCGGTCGACCCGCGCGCACCGTGCGGCGGTGGCAACGGGCAGGCCACGGCATCCCGGCATACGATGGCCCCACGATGGCGCGGAGCCGGCGACGCCACCCGCCGCTCCGCGCAGCGATCGGGTGACCAAGGGGGACGGCGATGCCCAAGGTCTTCCTGGACCCCGGCCACGGCGGGCGGGATCCCGGCGCCCTCGGCCACGGACTCGTCGAGAAGGACCTCAACCTCGCCATCGCGCTGGCGGTGCGGCGTCACCTGGTGCGCCACGGGTTGACGGTGCGGATGTCGCGCACCACGGACCGGACCGTACCCCTGCGCGCGCGGACGGACCAGGCCAATGCATGGGGCGCCCACGCCTTCGTCTCCATCCACTGCAACGCCCACACCGAGCCGTCGGCTCGGGGATTCGAGGTCTGGCACTCCGTCCTCCCGACGTCGCCGGGGCGGATCCTGGCCCGCTACCTGGTCCAGTGGCTCGACCGCCTGACCCCCCTCGCCAATCGCGGCGCGCGCTCCCGGGCCGGGCGGGGCGGTCGCGACTACTATCACGTCATCCGCGAGACCCGCATGCCCGCGGTGATCGTGGAGTGCGGGTTCCTCACGAATCCGGACGACGCCCGCTACCTGGGCTCGGCAGCCGGGCAGGCCCAGGTGGCGGAGGCCATCGCCCGCGGGATCCTCCAGTTCTTTGGACGCCAGTGGCTGTCACCCCATGTGGCGCGCCGGCAGTCGCCGGCGCCCAGCGATCGCGCCTCCTCCGCACCGGCGCCGTCGCGATCGTCGGCGGGGGTGTGGTACCGGGTCGTGATCGGGTCCTTCCGCGACCGGTCCTATGCGGAGCGCTTGGCCCGCCGGGCGCGGGAGGCCGGTTTCGACCCCTGGATCGACCGCGTGCACCTGTGAGCCAGCCCGACCCCGCAGGGGAGGGGCGGCCGGATCCAGAAGCCCGGCCCATGGATGCGGCCGTCCCCACCGCGCCCGGTGGCCTGGGAGCGGCCCGTGGGACCGATCCCCCATGCGTTTCCCTGGCGGGCGCCCGGCGCCGGCCCTCTCCCGGCCACGGCCCCGTGCAGGGGATCGGGCGCCTTCGACAGAATCCCCGCCTGGGACGAACCGGCCCGGCCGATGGCGAACCGGGTCGCCTGGGGGCGGACCCCGTGGCAGCGAACCCCGGCATCCGCCATGTCGCCGGTCGGGGCGGAGACGTCCGGCCGCGCCCCGGCGCTGTCCCGGCGCGGCTGCTGCGACGGAGGACGGGGACCACCGTGACGGCAGGACGGGACGGATGCCCCCGGACGTCGGGGGGCCGCGACGGCATGCTGGACGAACCGGCGGTCTTCGCGCGCCTGCGCAGCCTGGTGCGCAAGGGGCAGGTGCGTCTGCGGCTGGACCGCGGCGGCGTGGTCAACCTGTACCTCCAGCGGGCCCAGGTGGAGTCGGCCCTCTACCTCGGGCTCCTGGCGCGGGCGTACGCCCGGTTGCTGGCGGGGGTGCTGACCGGCCTGGGCGCCGCGTTCCTCCTGACCGGCCGACCCTGGGCGTGGGCGGGACTCGCCGTCGCCGGCGCCCTGGTCGTCGGGGCGGGCGCGGTGGTGGCCCGGTGGCGGCAGGAGCGGCGCTGGATGGCCGAAGTCCACCGCAGGCTGCTGAACGACCCGGTGTTCTTCGCCCAGGCTTACGAGGACGGCCTCTTCACCCTCCAACGGGGACGGCGCACGTGTCGTTACCCGCGCCCGTGGCAGGCGATCCTGGGCGTCGACGATCCTCGAGCCGGCGAGCCGGCCCCGCATGTGGTGGTCCGCCCTGGGCCGCACGGGGAGGCGGCAGGGGCCGGCGGTGCGCGGCAGGCGGCGGAGCCCGTGACCGGTCTCCTCGCCGCGGCGGGGTCTTCATCCGGCAGGGTGGGTCCGGTTCATTCGCGTCGGCCCTCCGGGGCCGAGAGGACCTCCACACCGGGCTGGGGCGCGTTGCCCCACCGCGAGGCCAGCTCCGCGAGTCCCCCCGGGTAGACGGCGGGCAGATCCTGGTGCAGGATCTGGCGCAGCAAGGTGCGGACGGTGCCGTACTGTGCGGCCAGGAGGACCAGGGTGCGCCCCAGGTAGGTTGTCCCGGCACTCCGGTGTTGGGCGGCGTGCTCGTAGAACCGCCGCCCCTCCCGCTCCAGCTCCTCTTCGCGGTACGGCAGGGATTGCCCCGCTCCACCCGGTCGAGCGTCCCTGCGGTCTCCCTCCGCCCCCTCCGCCTTGCGCGGTTCGCAGGACCCCGTGGCCGACGCGGCCGCGGACCGCGCTCCTTCCTCGGGGGCCGGCGCCGCTTCAACGGGCTCCACCGCGACCGATGACAGGAACAGGGTCAGGTCGCCGAGCCGGCGATAGATGGAGAGGCGTTCCGGCTCGGCGGCCAAGAGGGCGACCTTGTTGAGGCTGGCGAGGTCGACCTCGGCGAGGGGGAGGCGGAAATGGCGCCCGCCGAGGGTGAAGGCGGCCATGCCGGGCGGCGTGTAGGCGAAGCAGGCCAGCAGCTCGGCGAGGTAGTGGACGGTCCACGGGGAATCCAGCAGGCCCTCCCGCTGACCGCGGGCGGCCGGAGCGTCGCCGGCCTCGTCGCCGCCCCGCTCGCGCCCCGCCAGCCAATGGGCATCGGGCCGGGCCGGTTCCGCCCCGCTCGGTGCGGCGGCCTGCGCGGCATGGCCGCGGGGATCGCCCCGGGACGGGTTCGTGCCCTCCGTCCCGGCGGACCGCGCCGACCCCTGCACCCGGCTGCGCTCCTCGGCCCGACGCCGGTAGAGCAGCACGGAGAACAGCAGGTAGGGACTGAGGTCGCGCGCCGCATCGCCCTGGCGCAGGGCCTGGTGGGTCCGGCGGTCCTCCAGGGCTCGCTGGATCGCCTCGCCGCCGTCCCGCAGGAGTCGCGCGATGCGATCCCGGGCGTCGCTGCGCGGGGAGACGGCCGCCGCGAGGAACGCGAAGTCGGCGTCGGTGAGGTGTTCGAGCGGGAGCAGGTTGGCGGGCACCGCCGATCCCTCCTACCCTATTTTAATCCAGCCGTAGCGGCCGTTGCCACCGGGCGCACCGGGATGCGGAGGTCGTAGCCGCCGTGGATCGGATTTTCGTAACGCAAGCCCTTCTGATCGATGTCATCCGTCTGATCCAGGAGGTCCAGGGGGCGGGCGGCGCGACCCGGCCGGAGGGCAGACCCTCCCCCGGCCGAGGTCAGCCGGCCGCCGGTCGGGGGGATCCGGCGGCGAAGGTGCCGTCCACCGCGCCCGCGGCGACGCCGGCTGCGACCGGGGCCGCGGGGGCGAGCCGGCCGGTCCCGGCGGCCGACGCCCTGCCGACACCGGCCAAGAACGCCGCAGCAGCTCCTCGGCTGCCGTCGCCCCCGGCCCTGGCGGCACCCGAACCGCCAGTCCCCAGAGCGTGGGGTCCCCCGGCGGGGTCGCCCAGGGCTCGCCCCGCCGTCCCGCCACCGGCCGTTCCCGCCGCACCCGCGCCGGAGACCGTCGGCTCACCGGCGCCGGTGGCGCCCGGCGCGCCGGGCCTGCGCGCCGGGGCCACGGCGCCGCCCGCGGCATCGCCGTCGACCGCCATTGGGCTCGGTCCCCCGGCACCGGCGGCCGTGGGTCCCCCCGGGGTGCACCCGGCGGAGGCGGCTCCGCCTCCGCCGTCCCCGTCGGTGCCCGTCGCCCTCCGTCCCCTGGATCCGCCGGCTGGGGCGCCAGCCGGCCCTTCGCGTCCGGCGTCGGACGCGCCGCCCCCCTCCGCGGGGACGCCTGCCACCCCGGCAGGGGAGCCGGTTCCTCCGGGGCTGTCGGCAGCCGGGGCGCCGGCTCCATGGTCGGCACGGGTTGGCGGGGACTCGGTCCCTGCCAGCCTGCCGACCCCGTCCGGGCGGGGGGATATGGGCGATTCGCCGGGCGACCGCCGCCTCCCTGCTGCTCCCTCCCAGGCGGGCGGCGATGCGGGCGCACCGGCGCCCACGACGGCGTCCGCGGCCGCGGGCCGGACCTGGACCGCGGCCGCGGACGCGGTGCGCCCGGCCGACGGCCAAGGGGGTCGGGCCGGGACGGGCGGTGGGCGGCCCCAGCCCTGGGCCGTCCAGATCGGCTGGGAGCTGCCCCACGCGGGATCCTGGCAGGTCCGGGTCGCCGGTGTGGGCCGCCGGGTGTTCCTCCACCTGGTGGTGGACGCGCCGGCGGCCACGCGTCTGGAGGATCGCGGCTGGGACGAGGCGGCCCTGCGGCGGCTCCTGGAGGCGTGGGGCCTCGAGCCGGCAGGGGTCTCGGTGCGGGCCGTCGTCCCGCCCACGGTCGCAGGGACGCCCGCCGACCCGGGGCGACCCTAGCCCCTCGGGGTTGCGGCAAGTGCGACGTGGATCCGCCGCGGATCGCCGGCAGGGCGGGGAGGGGACGGGACGCCAGGTCCCCGGCGGCGCGAGGCCATCATCCCCTGGGGCGCTCCGGCCCACCGACGGCCCGACGGGGGTGCGGAGCCGGGCCTGCGCCGGCGGGGAGAGGCTCGCGGGGTGGCCCCCTCACGGCTCGCGGGCGGGGAGAGGCCCACGGCGCGGCCCCCTCATGGGCTCGCCAGCCGACGGCGACCGTTCCGGGCCCCTCGCTTGGAAAGGGCCCCGGCCCCTTGCCTGGGAGGGGCGCCTGGATTACGTTGAGCCCGACGAGCCGTCCTCGGGAACCGCTCGGGAACCGGCTCGGGAGCCGGTGCAGGCGGAACCGGCCGCGGGCGGGAGACGCGCCCGACGCCGGCGGCATGAGGTGAGACGGTGACGGCCGACGCACCCCAGCAGCCTCCGGACCCCGTCGCCCGCCACCCGGCAGGGGGGCCTGGCCGGTCGGCCGCGGACCGCGCCCGGCGGGGCGATGCGGGGGCGAACCATGGCGCGGGCCGGGCTCCCGCGGCGGGTGGCGCCGGCCCCGGGGGCCGGCACCGCCGGTGGCGGGCCGCGGCGGCCTTGCGGTATGCACCGGCCGAGGACGCCGCGCCGCGGGTCGTCGCTGCCGGCTTCGGGGCCATGGCGGAGGCGATCCTGCGACGCGCCCGCGAGGCCGGGGTGCCCCTGGTGCGGTCGCCGCTGGCGCCCATCCTCGCCCGCGTGCCGCCCGGCCAGGCGATCCCGCCGGCGCTGTACGAGGTGGTCGCCCGGATCATGGCGCTGGCCCTCGAGGTCGACCGCCAGCTGGCGGAGAGCCGCGGCCTCGCCGAGCGATGGGGCCTCACCTCCGAATCGGCCGCCCCGGCTGCGCCCCCGGCGGCCGTGCCCCCGTCGCGGGCCCCGGCCCAGGACGGGCCGCGGCCGCCGGCCCGGTTGACCGCCCCGGGGCCCGGCGGCGGGGCCGGGGCAGGGAGCGTCGGCGGCGCCGCGCCGGCCGGCACGGTCCGGGCTGTTCCGGATCCGGAGGGCGGGCCCCCCCGGGGCAGACGGTGAGGAAGGGGGAGCGGCGGTGATCCAGCCCGTGCGCTACGAGGGAGGCGTGCTCCACCTCCTGGACCAGCGCCGGTTGCCCGCCGAGGAGCGCTGGGTGGCCTGTTCGTCCGTCGAGGAGGTCGCCCGCGCCATCGAGGCGATGGTGGTCCGCGGGGCGCCGGCCATCGGCATCGCCGCGGCGTATGGCGTGGCCCTGGCGGCGGTCCGGGCGGCAGCGGGTGCAGCATCGGCGGGGTCGGACGGGCCGCGGGCGGACGAACCCGGCCAGGACGGGCGGGACCGGCAGGGGGCCGCATCGAGCGGGGACCCAGGGACCACCGCCGGCACCGTGGCCGAGGCCGTCGACGCCGCCGTCCGCCGACTGGCGGCGACCCGCCCGACCGCGGTCAACCTGCACTGGGCCCTGAGGCGGATGGCGGACCGGTCCCGCGAGCTTGCGGCCCGCGGCGCTGCCCCCCGGGCGGTGGCGGCGGCTCTCGAGGCCGAGGCCCGGTCCATCCAGGAGGAAGACCTGGCCATGTGCCTGCGCATGGCCGAACACGGCGCGGCCTTGTTGCCCGCGGGGGCGCGGGTCCTGACCCACTGCAACACCGGCGCCTTGGCCACGGGCGGACACGGGACGGCCCTGGGCGTCATCCGCACCGCCTGGCGGCAGGGGCGCCTTCGCCACGTGTGGGTCGACGAGACGCGGCCGCTGCTGCAGGGAGCCCGCCTGACCGCCTGGGAACTGGAGCGGGAGGGTATCCCCCACACCCTGATCGTCGACGGGGCGGCGGCCGCGGTGATGGGCGCCGGCCAGGTGGACGCGGTGCTGGTCGGGGCCGACCGGATCGCCGCCAACGGCGACACGGCCAACAAGATCGGCACCTACATGCTGGCCGTGCTGGCCCGCCATCACGGCATCCCCTTCTACGTGGTGGCGCCGTGGTCGACCGTCGACCCGACCCTGCCCTCCGGCGACGCCATCCCCATCGAGCAGCGCGGCGCCGACGAGGTCCGGGCCCTGGGAGGGGTGCGCTGGGCGCCCGCGGGGACCGCCGTCTACAACCCGGCCTTCGACGTGACGCCGGCGGCGCTGATCACCGCCATCGTCACCGATCGCGGCGTGCTGCGTCCGCCCTACCGGGAGGCCATCGCGGAGCGGGCTGCGGCTCCGGCGGCGGAGGGCACGGGTCCGAACCGGGCCGCCCCACCGGCCGGCGGGTCGTGAGCGCCGGCGCTCACGACCCGCCGGCCGGGCGCAGGGGCGCGACCTCGAGGCCTCGCCGCGGTCGACGTCGGGATCGGAGACCCCGCTGGGGTGCGGTGGCGGCGACGGACCGCGGCGACCGCAGGCGGGGCTCTGGTGGGCCGGGAAGTTTGCGCCGATGGCCGGGTCGCGCCAAGTACCGGGTGCCGCCGGATGCCGGCAGCCGCCCATGGGCCCAGCGGACCGGGGTGTCGGCCGCCGCCCATGGGCCCACGGGCCCAGCGGACCGGGGCACAGGCCGCCGCCCCTGCGTCCCCGTCGCCGGGCCGCCGGCCTGCGTCTCCGTCGCCGGGCCGCCGGCCGGCGCCCCGGCGTCACGGGCGGCCGGTCTGGCGGGGCCGGCCGCCGTCGGCGGCCGCTGGGGCATCCGGGCCCGCGGGAGCCGCCGGGGCCCACAGGCCGCTGGCGACACCCGCCAGGGCCAGCAGGCCGGTCAGCAGGTTGATCCCCATGGAGAGGCCGTGCAAGGCGCCGAAGGCGTCCGTCCCCCGGGCGGCGTGGGCCGCGGGCAGCACCAGCTCGCGGTTCACGGTCACCAGCACCAGGGCCGCCACCGCCAGCGCCAGACGGCGGCCGGTCCCGGAGAGGCGCGGCCGGATCGGGGCTGCCGGCGCCCCGGGGTCGGGGGCTTCGGCGGCCTCCGGGCCGGCGGCCGGGCCGGAGGCCGCCCGCCCGCCGGGCGGCCGCTCGCGCGGGCCGGTTCCTCCGCGGGACTGGGGCGGCGGGGTGGAGCCCATGCGGCGGCTCCGGAGCTCCAGGAGTGCTGCCAGCGTGGCCGCCAGGGCCAGCACCTCCCCCAGCCGGAAGTACCCCGGGAAGAGGGCCGCGACGATGCGGCCGAACTCCGCCGGGAAGGCGCGGGTCAAGGTCGGGGTCAGGATGCCCGTGTAATAGCCCATGATGCCGAACCAGGCGGCCATCAGCAGCACGTACAGGTTGCGCCACGCGGTGGCCATGACGGGACCTCCTCACCTGCCCGCGTCGGCCGTCCGGTCCCCGGCCCGTCGTCGGCCGTCCGTGGGGCGGGCCCTGCCCCGATTCCCTCGCCGTTCCCCGCACCCGCCGCCCCCTGCCGTCCCCCTCGCCGTGGCCCCGCCGCTCCAACGCCCGGCCGGGCCCCCGGACCTCCGAGGGGCGGGCCCTCTCCGAGGGGGTCAGGCCGGTGCGTCCCCCGTTCCGCGGGCCACCTGCCCATGCCGCCGGCCGACCGCCTCCCGATCCCGCAAGCCCGCACCGTCGGCCCCGTGGGTGCGACGGGGCCGGTCGCGGTGGGACCCGCTCCGGTCGGCCCGGTCACGGCGCGGGATAGGCGACGCCGACCAGGACGGCGCTGATCAGGGCGAGGACGAAGGGAGCCGCCGGCCGGCCCTCGGCCCGTCGCCCTGCGGCGACGCCCATGTGGGCGAGGACGGCCGCCGCTAGCATCAACACGGGGTGGCGCCAGCTCACGGTGGCCGTCCCCACCGTGGCCAGCAGGGCGATGCCCAGCAGCGCTTGCAGGTCGAAGAGCCCGATGGTCAGGCCCCCCAGCATCCGGGCGGCCGGAAGATCGCGGCCGGCCAGCATGCGATAGCCGGTCCAGACCACCCGCAGCACGGCGAAGGCGAAGACGATCGGCCCGAGGAAGCCGTGGATGAAGGCGACGGTGGACATGCCGGGTTCCTCCTCCTGGGACGGGTTCCTCCTCCTGACACGCCATCGGGACCGGGGTCGGACGTCCGTCCGATCCCGGCCCTGCGATGCCCGTCCCATGACGCCCCCATCGTAACCGCCCTGCCCCCGCGAGGGAAACCGGGCAGGGTCCCGATTCGGCGCAGGCCGCCCCCTGGCAGCCCCATCCCGGGAGGTCGACGCGGATCGAGGGAAGAACTCCGATCGAGCGAAGGACACCACGAGGAGCCCACGAAGGGCTCCGCGGCGACCGTCGCTCGGACTCGGGGATGGCCGGTGGGATGCACCGGCACGAAGAACCCTACGGAGAACGCCGCTTGGTCTCGCGGGGACGGCCGGTGGCGTGCGGCGGACGAGGAACGCCATGGAGGCCGCCGGTCGGACTCGCCAGGGTAGCGGATGGGGTTCGCCGGCCCTCCCGCGGGATCCGCGGGGTGGGCCCGGTCCCGGCGGGCCGCCCGACGGAACCGGAGCCCACAAGAACCGGCGCCCGTGGGGAGGGCCGCGGCGACGACGCAGCCGGGAGGGGGTCGTTGGATGGACCGGAGGCACGAGCGGGACGCGGTCCTCCCGGGGGCGGGTTCGTCCGCCGGCAGCGAGGCCGGGCGGGGTGGCGACCCCGCGGCGATCCAGGCGTTCTTCGGCCGGCACGCCGAGGCGTACCGACGCAGCCCGGGGCACCGGGCCGGGGCCGACCTCCACGCCCTCGTGGAGGCCCTGGATCCCCGCCCCGACCAGCGGCTGCTGGACGTGGCGACGGCCACCGGCCACACGGCGCTGACCTTCGCACCCCGGGTGAAGGAGGTCACGGGAGTGGACCTGACGCCGGCGATGGCGGAGGCCTTCGCCCGGGAGGCGGCGGAGCGGGGCGTCGACAACGCCCGCTTCGTGGTGGGCGACGTCCACGCCCTGCCCTTCCCGGCGGCGTCCTTCGATCTGGTGACCTGCCGCCGCGCCGCCCACCACTTCCGCGACGTCCCCCTGGCCCTGGCCGAGATGGCACGGGTGCTCCGTCCCGGCGGGCGTCTCGGGGTGGTCGACATGACGCCGCCCCCGCTTCCGGCGGCCGCTGCCCTCTTCAACGACCTGGAGCGCCTCCGCGACCCATCCCACGCCTGCGCCCACCCGCCCGGGCGGTGGGCGGCGATGGTGGAGGAGGCCGAATTGGAGCTGGAGCGCCTCGTGGTCCTGGACGACCCGCAACCGCTGGAGCACTGGCTGGCGCCGGTCCCTCCGACGGCGGAGCTCCTGGGCCGGCTCGAGGTGCGATGGAATCAGGACGAACCCGCCGTCCGGGCACGGGTCGTGGCGAAGGGCCCCGCGGGCTGGGTGTTCCGCAAGCGACGGGTCCTGCTGGTGGCGCGAAAGCCCTGACGGGCTCTGGCGGCTCGCGCGGGCAGAGGCCCTCCCCGCCCGGTGGCGTGCGTGGCCGCGCCCTCCGGTGGTCCGAGCCTTTGCGGTCCTTATCCCGGAGGCGGTCTACCGCGAGGCCGTGGTGGAGGGGAAGGCGCACGGCTACGAGGATGCGCTGGTGCTGGAGAGGAACGTCCAGGCGCGGCGCATTCGCGTCGTGAACGCGGGCGACGAGCCCCTCGGTGCCGAGGCCGTACTCCCGGATCGCAACCGGAGGGGCCACGGCACCTCCACCGGCCCCGGGGGCAGGCTCCCAGGCGCTCCTTCACCATGACCACGCCCCGGTTGGAGACGAAGCGGCGGGAACGCGCGGACTGATCGACGAGCGGTGCGCCCAGCGCTGGAGGTCCTCAGTACATGGACCGCACCTCGACGCGGCCCTCGTCGTCGTAGATGTAGAGCACACCCTCCTTCTCGTCGCGGGTCCGGCGATGGGAGCCGTCGCAGAACGGCTTGTTCTTCGAGAGGCCGCAGGCGCAGATCCAGATGCTCTTCTCGGCACCCTCGGGACGCACCTCGTACGGACGATTGCGATCGTGGCGGACCAGCCGGCTCATGTCGGAGCTCCCTCCCCTTGGCAGCGTGGTTCCCCTCTTCCAGGGTCGGCCCTCTGCCTTCCAGTGTTCACGGCCGCCGCGGGTGCGTCAACGCGGTGGCCGGCGGCGGTGCAGCCATCGGCGGCGGGCGGCGGGCCGCGTTCGTCACCGGTCCCGGGCCTCCGGGAACGGGCCCTCGGGCAAGGGGGCGGGATCACCGCGGGCGCGCCTCGCCCCGGTGGGGGCGGAGCCGGACGGAGCCAGGCCCAGGCCAGGGCGCCGGCCAGGGCGCGGTCGCGGTCATGGCCCATCGCCCCGTCCCGCTGCGGTCCACGGGGCGCAGCCGGCCGCGTCGGGGAGCCTGGCGACGGTCCGGGTCGCAGGTCCCTCGCCAGGCCCCGCAAGGCTTCGAGGGGTGGACGGGGATATGCCCCGGGTGGCCCGTGCACGTTAGCGTCGGAGGTGACGCCATGGCCACCGACTGGGCCCTCTTGCGGGAGCTGACCGAGGCGCCGGGGGTCTCCGGCTACGAGGCTCCGGTGCGGGAGGTGCTGACCCGGTACCTGGGTGCGCTGGCGGCGCGGATCGGGACGGACAACCTGGGGTCGCTCATCGCCGAGCGGCCCGGGGCGGCCGCCCGGCCGCGGGTCATGCTGGCCGCCCACATGGACGAGATCGGCTTCATGGTCAGCCACGTCGACGACGGCGGGTTCGTCCGGTTCCAGCCCATCGGCGGCTGGTGGAGCCAGGTCATGCTCGCCCAGCGGGTGCGGATCCACACGGCCCGGGGGCCGGTGACCGGCATCATCGGCGCCAAGCCGCCCCACATCCTCCCGGCGGACGAACGCAGCCGGCCCGTGGACCTGCGGGACATGTTCATCGACGTGGGGGCCGCCAGCCGCCAGGAGGCGGAGGCCCTGGGCATCCGGCCGGGCGATCCGGTGGTGCCGGCCAGCCCCTTCGAGCCGCTGGGCCCGCCCGGGGCCTTCCTGGCCAAGGCGTGGGACGACCGGGCCGGGTGCGCGATCCTGGTGGAGGTCCTGCGACGGCTGGCCACGGTCCAGCACCCCAACACCGTCTATGCCGTGGCGACCGTCCAGGAAGAGGTGGGCCTGCGGGGGGCCACCACCAGCGTCCGGGCGGTGGCGCCCGACGTGGCGTTGGTGGTCGACACCACCGTGGCCACCGACACGCCGGGCATCGACCGTCATCGGCTGCCGGCCTCCTGCCGCATGGGGGGCGGGCCCGCCGTCTCGCTCTACGACGCCAGCATGATCCCGCACCTGCGGCTGCGGGACCTGGTGGTCGACACCGCGCGGGACCACGGCATCCCCATCCAGTTCGACGTCATGCCGGGCGGCGGCACCGACGCGGGCAAGATCCACACGGCCTCCACCGGCGTACCGACCCTGTCCATCGGCATCCCGGTGCGGTACATCCACAGTCACGGGTCGATCCTGCGGCTGTCGGACCTCGAGCAGGCAGTCCGGCTGATCGTCGCGGTGATCCAGCGGCTCGACGCCGCCACCGTCGAGTCGCTGAAGGCGATGGCGCCGGCCCGGGCGGTGGCCGGCACCCCCAGCGCCGGATCGATCCCCTGGGTGGCGCCATGGGGCATGGGCGCGGTACCTGGAGCCCCGACCCCCGGGATGGGGCCGACCCCGGCCCTGGCACCGGGATTGGCGTTGGCGCCGGCGGCAGACCCCTGGGCCGATGGTGCGGGAGCCGGCGGCCCCGGCGGGACGACGGCCGCGGCATGGGGCCCGGGACCCGACGGCCGGGACCTCGGGGCGGTGGCGCCACCCCGGTAGCGGACCCCCCAGGGGCCGGCCGCTGCGCGGACGTCGGCGGGGAGAGCGAGCCGGCGGGGGGCACGTGGGGGCGCCCGCCCCGTGCCGGGGCCTGCGATGCGGGGCACGGTTGGGTGTCCTGCGATGCGGGCGGCGGAACGACGCGATGGCGGGTACGCGGGCCGGAGGGGAGCGGGATCCTGCGGGACGGACCGGCCGTCGGCAGGTGCCGGGCCGGTTCGTCCCGTCGGCGTTGTGCGGCGATGGGCAGGAGGAGGCCGCGGGCGCCCAGAGGCACGCCCGGACGAGGCCGGCCGAGGGGGCAGGAGGATTTGCCCAGCGGTTGGAAGAACAGGCCAAAGCGGCCGGTCTCGGTGCGGTGACGGACCCTCCGGGGCCGGGCGGCGGCCCCGCCGCTCCGGGGTGGTGCGGGTCGGCCGGGTGGGCGGGCCGCCAGGGGGTGCGGGCCGGGGGTGGGTGGGGTGGGTGGGGTGAATCAACAGAGGCTCGGAAGCCCGCCTCGTGGGGGATGGGGTTGGAGACGGCCCGCTGGCGCCCTGCTCGTGTGGGCCGCCTTGCTGCTTGCCGGCTGTCTGGGACAGGCGGCCGTGATCGGTGGTCGGGGCGGCGGCACGTTGCCGGCCGACGTCTACCCACCCTCCGTGCCGGCTCGCCACGAGGGGTTCTTCCTCGCGGCGGCGTGTCCAAATCCGAAGGGTCTCGAGCGTCCCCCATCCGTCGAGGCCGAGGAACTGCTGCGGGTCCTTGAGCAGCACACGGCCGCCGTGCGGAGGGGCTGAGAACAGCTAACGCGCTGCTTAACGTCATCAAATCTTCGCATTCCCTCCCCTCTGCTCCTCGGTCGCCCTTTAACACGGAACATATGTTCTGGTATGCTGTCCTTGGATGATTTTGGGGGGCCTGCCCGTGCGTGTGTTGCAGGCGTACCGCTTCGCCCTCGACCCCACACCCCGCCAGGCACGGGCGCTGGCCTCCCACGTAGGCGCCCGCCGCTTCGCCTTCAACTGGGGTCTGGCTCTGGTGAAGGAGCGCCTGGAAGCCCGCGCCCGGGGCGAGGATGTCGAGGTGCCCTGGACCCTCCCCGCCTTGCGACGGGAGTGGAACCGGCAAAAGCACCGCGTCGCCCCCTGGTGGCGGGAGAACTCGAAGGAAGCCTATTCCTCCGGTCTGGACGGACTCGCCCGGGCCCTGCAGAACTGGTCGAAGAGCCGCCAGGGCGAACGCAAGGGCCGCCGGGTTGGATTCCCGCGTTTTCGGAAGAAGGGCCGTGGCCGGGAGTCGGTGCGGTTCACCACCGGCGCGATCCGGGTGGACGACAAGAGCCACGTCGTGCTGCCCCGGGTCGGGCGGGTGAAGACCCACGAGCGGACTACGGCCCTGCTCCGGCGCATCGAAGCGGGAACGGCCCGCATTCTGTCCGCCACGGTGTCACGGGAAGGGGGCCGGTGGTTCGTCAGCTTTACCTGCGAAGTAGAGCGGCAGCCAGACCGGCCCCGGTTCCCCTGGAAGATCGTTGGCGTCGATGCGGGCGTCCAGCACCTGGCGGTCCTTTCGACGGGCGAGAAGTGGCTGAACCCCCGGTCCCTTGAAAAGGCGCTCCGAAAGATCGCCCGGTGGAACCGCGCCCTGGCTCGCCGCCAGAGGGGCAGCCGGGGGTGGCAAAAGGCCCGCCGCCGGCTGGCCCGGCTCCATGCGCGGGCCCGGAACCTCCGCCAGGATACCCTTCACAAGCTGACTCACCACCTGGCGAGCACCTACGGCGTGGTGGTGGTTGAGCAGCTGCACGTGGCGGGCATGCTGAAGAACCGGCGGCTGGCCCGGGTGCTGGCCGATGCGGCCCTGGCGGAGATCCGCCGCCAGCTCCGCTACAAGTGTCCCTGGCACGGGGCGGTCCTGGTCGAAGCGCCGCTGTTCTATCCCAGCAGCAAGCGTTGCTCGCGGTGTGGCGCGGTCAAGCCGTCGCTGCCGCTTTCGCAGCGCGTTTTCCGCTGTGAGGAATGCGGGCTCGTGCTCGACCGGGACGAAAACGCAGCGCGGAATCTCGCGGCCCTGGCGGCCGCCGTCGCCGGGAGTGGCCCGGAGACGGAAAACGCCCGTGGACGGGATGGAAGACCTGCCGCAAGGCAGGCGATCCCGGAGGAAGCGGGAAGCCGGCACCGGCGCATGGCCGGGTAAGACCGGCACCGCCGATCCGCAAGGATCGGCTGCCTGAAACAGATGACGATGTTTCAGGTAACGGCGACTTCGCGGCGGCGAAGAGGACCACCGATCCCGCCTACTGGCCCATCCTGGACCAACAGGAGGCGACACGCCCGTCCCCTCCCGCCGAGGCTCCGGGCGGGGCGGAGGACGCCGGCGAGAACGGGACCGGCGCGATCGCCCCGGCGAGCCGGTCGCCCCACGCGGATCTGATCGGCAACAACTGCGGATCTGAGGTGCTGGCGTCCACGTGGTGGGTGGAGGTTTTGCCCGGCGGCGCCCGAACCGCTGGGGACGCGCCGTCGCTGGTGGGCAACTTCTATCTTGTCCGGCGACAGGGTCATTGGTTGATCTGGGCCGCCGACTAGGCATCCCACCCTGAAGACCCCTGAAGACGGAGGACGCCCGGCGGGCAGCTGATCCCCACCCTGATCCTGGCGGCGCTCGTCCTCATGCTCCTGGGTCTCGCCCTGCCGATCACGGCCTCCTACATCGTCGCGGCGGTGACGGTGGCGCCGGCGTTGGTCCAGGTGGGGCTGCCGGAGCCGGCGGCCCACATGTTCACCTTCTACTACGCGGTGCTCTCCGAGGTGTCGCCGCCGACGGCGCTGTCGTGCTTCGCCGTCTCCGCCATCACCGGGGGCAACCCCTTCCGGACGATGTGGCTGACGTGGCGTTACGCGTTGCCGGCCTTCCTCGTGCCGTTCCTCTTCACCCTGAGTCCGACGGGGGTGAACCTGTTGTGGGACGGGCCCTGGCCGGGGGTGCTCCTGGCGTCGGTCACGGCCGTGGCGGGGCTGGCGGCGCTGGTGGCGGGCGTGGCCGGCTGGGTGCGGGGTCCGGCGCGCTGGCCCGAGCGGCTGCTGCTGGTCGGGGGCGGCCTGGCCCTGATGTACCCCGGCTCCCGCGGCGACCTTACGGGACTGCTGCTGGCGGCGGCGGGGCTGGTCGCACACCTGGCGGCCCGGCGGCCTCGGGCGCCGGCGCCCTCGGCGTAGGCGAGCCCTGGGGCCGCCAGGGCGCTCACGGCGCCGGACCCGGCTCCCCGTTCGGTCGGGGCTGGGGTCCCAGCGGGTGGGCCGGTTCCTCCCGCACGTAGAAGCACGGCGCCACGTAGCGCAGGCCCGTGGCACCCACGCCGTACAGGCTCTCGCTGCCGCCGACGAAGAGCACGCCGCCCGGCCGCAGGCTGGCGGCCAGGTTCGTCCACACCTGCCGCTTGACGGGCTCGGTGAAGTAGATCACCACGTTCCGGCAGAGGATCAGGTCCCAGTCGGCGGGGTAGGGGTCCTGGACCAGGTCGTGCCGGACGAAGCGGACGCGGCAGCGGACCTCGGGATGGAGGACCCAGTTCGTCCCCTCCTGGCGGAAGTAGCGGAGCCGCCAGGGGGTGGGGACGGCGCGCACCTCCAGCGGCTCGAACACGCCTTGCCGGGCCCGCTCCAGGGCGTCGGCATCGATGTCGGTGCCCAGCAGCTCGTGGTGGCCGGCGGGGTCGAGCTCCGCCAGGAGGATGGCCACCGAGTAGATCTCGGCGCCGACGGAGCAGCCCGCGCTCCAGATCCGCAGGCTACGCCGCCGCGCCAGCAGCGCCGGGAGGAAGCGCTCCCGCAACAGGTCGAACCGGTCGGGGTTGCGGAAGAACTCGGAGACATTGATGGTGAGGAAGTCCTCGAACTGGCGGGCCAGGGCGGCGTCTTCGCGCAGCCGGGCGGCCAGGTGGGCGTTGTCCACCAGGCCGTGGCGGGCGCGGAAGAACCGTAGCCGGCGGTCCAGCTGCTGCGAGCGATAGGCGTCGAGGTCGATCCCCAGGACGTGGCGCACAGCCGCGGCGAGAGCCGCGAACTGGGCGTCGTCCAGCGCACCGGCCATGGGTGGGGTTCCTCCCGCGTCACGGTCTCACCGGGGTGGCCTCGGCGCCGGGATCGGTCAGGGTCTCGACCAGCCACGCCGCCAGTTGTTCCGGCGTCCCCGCCCGCTCGACGACGCCCAGGGCCGCGGTCGCCACCGGCATCCCGGGGACCACGCAGCTGGCGGGCTCCTGTACCCAGATGCGCGCCCCGTGCTCCCGCAGGTAGCGCGCCCCCGCGGCGCCGTCGACCCCCATGCCGGTCAGGACCAGGGCGATGGTGCGCCGGGCCAGGGCGGGGGGCACCGAGGCGAAGGTGACGTCCGCCGCGGGCCGCACGCCGTGGCGGGGTGGACTGCGGTCTAGGCCCAGGACGCCGCCCGGACCCACGTGCAGGTGGTGATCCCCGGGGGCGACCCAGGCGGTTCCGTCCACCAGCCGGCTCCCCTCGGCGGCTTCCCGCACGCGCAGGCCGCAGACGGCGTCCAGGTGCTCGGCCAGCGCCCGGGTGAAGCCGGCGGGCATGTGCTGGACCACCACCACGGCGGCGGGGAGGTCCGCCGGGAGGCCGCCCAGCAGACGGTACAGCGCTCCCGGTCCCCCGGTGGAGGCGGCCACCAGCACCAGGTGGGTCAGCCGCGCCTGGGCCGGCGCCGGCTTCCGGATGATGACGGCACCGTCGTCCTTGCCTTGGGCGCCCTCCATCGCCGGCGTCCTCGCGTCGCCGGCGGTCCCCGCGCCCCCGGTCCCGTCGATCCCCGCCTCGGACGCCGCACCGCCCGCTGCACCGCCAGCGGCGGAGGTCCTGGCTGTCCGGGCCCAGCCGGCGGACGCGACGGGGGTTCCGGCGCCGACCGGCCTGGCGCGGCCCCGGGCCGCTGCCGGCGCGGGGCCGCGCCGCGGTACGGCCCCGGGGGCGGACCGGCCCCGCCGGTCCGCCCCCGGGGCGGTCCCCGGCGGTGGGGGCAGGAGGCGCTCCGGGGGGATGGCGGCCGCCGCCTTCACCTTGGCCACCAGCTCGGCGGCCACCCGGTCGAGATCCAGCGAGACGGCGCCGGACGGCTTGGCGACGAAGTCCACCGCCCCCAGGGCCAGGGCGCGCACCGTCGCGGCGGCGCCGCGCTGGGTGAGGCTCGACACCATCACCACGGCGCAGCGGTGGACCGCGAGGATCTGCGGCAGGGCTCCCAGGCCATCGAGGCGCGGCATCTCCACGTCCAGGGTGACGACGTCGGGCTGGAGCTGGGCTGCCCGGGCCACGGCCTCAAGCCCGTCGCGGGCGGTGCCCACCACCTGCAGGGCCGGGTCGGACTCGAGGATGCGGCGAATCACCTGGCGCATGAAGGCCGAGTCGTCGACCACCAGGATGCGGACCGGCCGGTCGGGGCTGGTCCCGGCGTCCGAGGCCGGGGGCGCGTCCGCCGGGGCGGATGCGGGGTCGTCGGGCGCGGGGCGCACGGAGGCGGGGTGCGCCGCTCCGCAGCCGCCATCACCCGCCGCGGTGCCGCCGCCACGCGTTGGGGGGCTGCCGTCACCCGCTGGGGCGCCGCCGCCACCCCTTGGGGCGCCCGTGTCACCCGCTGCGGCGCCGGCGTCGCCTGGCCGGGCACCGCGGCAACCCGCGGCGGCGCCACCGCCCGCCGCGGGCATGGGCGGGTTCGGGGGCGCCGGGGTCATCGGCTCCCGGCCTCCCCGCTGCGGACGGCCGCCGCCACCGACGGGGGCGGCGGAGCCTCGCCCCCTGCGCCGACCGGCGCCACCTGCAGGCCCAGGGCCCTCGGGCGTCCGGTGGTCCCCGTCCCCGCCTGGGCCAGGGCCGCCGCGCCCCCGAAGGCCAGCTCGGTCACCAGGGCCGGCGTGTCGAGGATCAGGGCCAGCCGCCCGTCGCCCAGGATCGTGGCGCCGCTGAGGCCGCGCGTGCCCGCCAGCAGCTCGCCCAGCCCCTTGACCACCACCTCCTGTTCCCCCAGCAGGCGGTCCACCACCAGCCCCACGGGTTGCCCCTGGTGTTCGACCAGGACGGCCACCAGCGCCGTGCCGTCCGGGCGGGGACGGAAGCGGGGGTCGGCGAACTGGCGCAGCCACAGCAGCGGCACCACCTGCCCGCGCACCGTGGTGGCCCAGCGGCCCTGCACCGATCGCAGCTCGCCCGGGTCGACCCGCACCACCTCGCCCACGTCGGCCAGCGGAAGGGCGTACAGGTGCCCCTCCACCCCGACCAGCAGCGCCCGCAGCGTGGCCAGGGTCAGGGGCAGGACGAGGGTGAAGGTGGTGCCGGCGCCGGGCCGGGTGGCCACCTCCACCCGGCCCCCGGCCTGCTCCAGCTGTTGTCGCACCACGTCCAGGCCGACCCCGCGCCCGGATACGCCGGTGACGCGCTCGGCGGTGCTGAAGCCGGGGAGGAACATCAGGTCCAGGGCCTCGCGGTCGCCCAGGGCGGCCGCCCGCTCGGGGGCGATCAGCCCCTTGGCCACCGCCGCCTGGCGCAGGCGCTCGGGGTCGATCCCCCGGCCGTCGTCTTCCACCCGGATCAGGACGTGGTGGCCCTCGCGGGCGGCGGCCAGGCGGAGGCGACCCGCGGGCGGCTTGCCGGCCCGGCGGCGTTCGTCCGGCGGCTCGATGCCGTGGTCCAGGGCATTGCGGACCAGGTGGAGCAGCGGGTCGGCCACCACCTGGTGCAGGGTGCGGTCGAGCTCGGTGTCCTCGCCCGCCAGCTCCAGCTGGACCTGCTTGCCCAGCATCACGGCCAGGTCGCGCACCAGGCGGGGGAAGCGCCGGAAGAGCCGGGCCACCGGCAGCATCCGCGCCTGCAGCACCGCATCCTGCAGAGCGCCGGTGATGCGCGCGATCTGCACGTTGACGCGGAAGAGCTCGTCGGCCACCTCCGGGGCCCCGGACAAGCGCGCCAGCTCCTGCCCCAGCTGGGCCAGCCGGCCGCGTTCGACCACCAGCTCCCCGACCAGGTTGAGCAGGCGGTCGAGCAGCGCGACGTCGACCCGGATGGTGCGGTCGTCGGGCGCTCCGGCGGGCGAGGTCGCGGAGGAACCGGCGATCCGGGAGGCGTCGGCCGGGACGGTGCGGTCGTCGGTCGGTGCCGCGGCCGCGGCGGCTGGGAGCCCGGCCGCGTCGCGGCCGGCCGCCGGGGCCGTGGGGGCCGCCCCAACGCCGGGTGCCGCCTCCGTGGCCGCGCCGCCCTCGGCGGGTCCACCGCGGGGGGCGTCACCCCCGCTGGCGCGGCGCACCCGCACCGCCACCACATCGGGGACGGCGGCGACGGCGGCCTCCAGGTCCGCCGCCGAGGCCTCGGCCGCGACCCGGGCGCGCACCGACCGACCGCTCCACGTGGCCTCGAGGCCGTCCCGCGCGGGCTCCGAGGCAAGCAGCGGCGCCCGGTCTTCCAGCGCGAGGAGGACCTGGAGGGCTCGGACGGCGGGCATCGGGCAATCGGGGTCCAGCTCCGCCTCGACCACCCAGGCGTCGGCTGGGGCCGTCGCGGGCGCCTCCAGGGTCGCCAGCAGCTCCGCCGGCGGTGGCGGCGGGTCGTCACCCGCCGCCACCGCCGCCAGCATCGCCCGTAGGCGGTCCACCCCGGCCAGCATGGCGGCGACCTCGCCGGCCTCGGGCTCCCCCTGGCCGTGGCGCCACGCGTCCAGCCGGCTCTCCATGGCGTGGGTCAGCCGGGCCATGCCGTCGAGCCCCACGGTGGCCGCCGAGCCCTTGAGGGTGTGGGCCGCGCGGAAGACCGCGTGGACGGTCTCGGGCCCGCCGCGTCCGGCCTCCAGGTCCAGGAGCCCGGCTTCCAGCTGCTCGAGGAGCTCGGCACCCTCCGCCAGGAACAGCTGGCGTTCGTCGTCGCCCAGTTCGAGCCAGGAGCCGGCGCTCACGAGGCCATCCCCCCCGGGACCGCCGCGCCGTCCTCCTCGCCATCGCCGCGTCCCGTGCTCCCGGGTGCGCCGGCGGCGCCGCCCGTCGCCTCGGACCCCCCATCCGCGCCCGCTGGCGGGCCATCGCCGTCCGCCGCGCCGGCGTCGCTCGAGGGGTCCGCCCCAGGGTCCCCTGCGGTCGCCGAGGCGTCCGCCCCGCCCGCCTCCTGGACGGCCCGCACGGCCTCCCACTCTGGCGGGGCCAGCACCTGGTCGGGCTGCAGCACCAGGATCAGGCGGTCGCCGTGGCGGGCGATCCCCTGGACGAACCCGGCGTCCACCGCCAGGACCTGGGCGGGCGGTTCGACGGCGTCCGCGGACAGGCGGATGACCTCGGAGACCGCGTCGACCACCAGCCCCACCACCGCCTCCTCCCGTTCCACCACCACGATGCGGGTGCGGCGATCCCGCTCCCCTTCGGGAAGCCCCAGCCGGCGGCGCAGATCGAGCACCGGGATGATGTGGCCGCGCAGGTTGATGATGCCCTCGACGAAGGGGGGCGTGCGGGGGACGCGGGTGATCTGCTGCCATGGGATGATCTCCCGCACCCAGCCCACGTCGAGACCGTAGTCCTCGCCCGCCAGATGGCAGAGGACGAGGATCCGCGCCGCCTCCGCGCCGCCTCCGGGGGTCGGGCGTCGGGACGCGTCCGCGCCCGTTCCCGGGAGTGCGCTCCCGCGCGGGGACGACGCCCCGGGCCCGCTCCCGCCGGCCCGGCGGTCCGGGGACGGGGCCGCCTCCGCGGCGACGTCCGCCGCCCCGGGGCTCCCGGGCGTCTCCGGGGCACCCGGGGCGGGCCGGCCCTGCGGCTCCAGGGCGATGTCAGCGGCCATGGCCGTCACCCCCCGCGCCGGCGGCCACCGGCACCGCCGCGGCGACGGAGCCGCCGACCGCCCCGGTCACCGCCCCGTCGCGGGCGGCCGCGGGGGCGGGCGAGCCGGCCTGGGCCCGCTCGGCGCCATCCGCCGCGTCGGCCGCCAGCTTGAACCGGTCTACCTGCCGCTGCAGCTCGGCCGCCACCTGGTTCAGCGCGGTGGCCGACTCGGCGACGCGCCCCGCCGCGGCCTTGAGCTGGTCCACGGCGGCCGACACCTGTTCGGCGGCCGCCGCGTTCTCCTGGGCGACCGCGGCCACCCGCTCCACCGACTTGCCGGCCTGGCTCGCCCCCGCGGCCATCTCCTCGGTGGCGGCGGTGTTCTCCTCGGTCACCGCCGCGACGGCGTCGAAGGCCCGGACCACCTGTTCGGTGCTGGTCCGCAGCTCGGCGGCGGTGTCGGCGATGGCGCGGACGTCGTCGACCACCGCCCGGACGGCGGCGAGCACCGCCTGCAGGGCCTCCCCCGTCTGGTTGGCCATGATGCCGCCGCGTTCGACCTGATCGGTGGCCTGGACCATGGCCTGGACGACGCCCGTGGTCCCCGCCTGGATGCGGTCGATGAGCCCGGCGATCTCCCGCGCGGACACCGCGGACCGCTCCGCCAGCTTGCGCACCTCGTCGGCCACCACGGCGAAGCCGCGTCCGTGCTCGCCGGCCCGGGCGGCCTCGATGGCGGCGTTGAGGGCCAGGAGGTTGGTCTGCTCGGCGATGCCGGAGATCACCTGGGTGATCTCACCGATCTGGGACGAGAGCTGCTCCAGGTTGCGCAGCCGCTCCGCCGACTCCTCCACCGCGCGGCGGATGGCGTCCATCACGTCCAGGGTCTGGCGCACCACCTCGGCGCCCTGGTCGGCCGTGCTCCCCGCCTCCTCGGCCCGCTCCCGCGCCCGGCCGGCGCTGGTCGCCACCGACGCCACGGCCTGGTTCATCTGGTCCAGGAGGTGGGACGTGGCCTGGATCTCGCCGGCTGTCTGCTGGGCCCCGGTGGCGATCTGCTCCGTGGTCTGCCGCAGCTGTTCCACGGCCTGCCGCATCTCGTCCGAGGCCTGGGCCTGCTCGGTGACGCCGGCCGCCACCTGGCCCACGGCCTGGGCGGCCTCGGCCGCCCCCTGGGCCGACTGCTCGGCGGCGGCGCGCAACTCCTGGGCGGAGTCCAGCACCGCACGGCTCGACGCCTGGACGGACCGCAGCACCTCGCGCAGGGCCTTCAACATGTCGTTGAACGCCCGCGCCATGTCGCCGACCTCGTCGTGGCTCCGCACGGTGACGAACGGCACCGTCAGGTCGCCGTCGGCCACGCGGCGGGCGGTGACGGCCACCCGCCGCAGTGGACGGACGATCGCCCGGGCCAGGGCGAGGGCGACGAACAGGCCCACGCCCAGGGCGAGCAGCGACGGCACCAGGATGAGCAGCCGGGCCCGGCGCTCCGCCGCCTGTTCCTCCGTTACGATCTGCTGGTGCCGGGCTTCCCGGTTCTGCACCAGCCGCTCGATGGCGGCCTCCAGCCGGGCCTGGGGATCGCGGATCCGCGTGAGCGCCGTCAGGACCTCGCTGGGCGTCGTGGGCCGGACCGCCATCACCGGCGCCACCGCCTGCCGGAAGGCGTTGGCCGCCGTGCCCACCTCGTCCACGGCCGCCTGGGTCCCCGCCTGCGCCGCCAGGTCCCGCATCTGGGTCAGCAGGTCGGCCATGGCGGTGCCGGCCTCCTGGGCGGCGTTGCGATAGGCGGGGTCGCCCGTCAGGAGGAACCCGCGCACCGCGGACACCTGCTCCTCGCCCAGGGCGCGCACCTGGGCCGCCAGGGTCAGGGTGCGGCCGATGCGGTCGAGCTCGCCGCTGATGGCGGTCAGCTGCTGGATGGCGGCGAAGCCGGTGTACGCCACGATGCCGAAGAGGAGCAGCAGGGCTCCCATGGCCAGCCACAGCTTGGCGGCGATGCCGAAGCGCATGCGTCGCATGCTTCCGCCCCTCCTTCCAGGCCCGCGCCCGACGGACCCGAGCCGCTGCGACCGACCGGTGCCTGCCGACGGTCCGCGCGGGGTCCGCGCGCGGGGCCGCGTTCGTCCCGCCCGGGCCGGGGCTCGTCGGCCGGGCAGGGTCCGGCCAACGGGCCGCGTTCCCCCGCGAGGGGTTGGGTCGCGACCCGCGCCGGGCCGCGCTCATCCCCCGCGACGGGCCGTGCTCGCCATCCGCGAGGGACCGCTCACCCGCTCAGCGCCCGCTCCACTGCGCCCAGCACCCGATCGGGCTGGAACGGCTTGACGATGAAGTCGCGGGCGCCGCTCTCGATGGCCTTGAGGACGATGGCCTGCTGCCCCAGGGAGCTGCACACCACGATCCGCGCCCCGGGATCGAAGGCGCGGATGGCGGCGATGGCCTCCAGGCCGTCCATGACGGGCATCGTGATGTCCATCAGCACGAGGTCGGGCCGCTCCTGGCGGTACCGCTCGACGGCCTCGGCCCCGTTGGTCGCCTCGAGCACGGTGTGGCCCGCCTCCGTCAGCAGGTTGGCGAGGCGCATGCGCATGAAGGCTGCGTCGTCGGCGACCAGGATCCTTGCCACGGCTCTGCCTCCTCCCCTCAGGCGCGGGCCGGCTGACCCGCCGGACGCAGGGCCACGGCCAGCTGGACCTCGCCCAGGGGCGTCTCCAGGGGCACGATCAACCGCTGGATGCGCCCGTTGGAGATGATGGCGCCGCGCCCGATGATCACCGTGGGCGGCGAGATCGTGCACTGCCAGCCCTGCTGTTCGAACAGCACGGAGGCACGGCCGGAGACCACGTTGCCGAACTCCGCGAAGGCGCTCTCCGCCATCTCGTCGAAGACGGGCGGCAAGGTGCCCGTGACCGCCTCCACCATGCGGCGGGCCGTCGCCTTGGTGGTGCCGAACATGGCCGTCCCCTCGATCTCGCCCGTCAGGCCGATGATGGCGGTGACCTCCTGGGTGGTGTAGTAGCTGGTCTCGATGCGCAGCTCGCCCCGCTCCACCCGGTCGACGCCGAAGTCCGTCTTGAGCACCTCGACCGCCGCCGCCAGGAACGGGCGGATGTACTCGGCTCGCACGCCGTCTCACCTCCCCGCGCCGGCGGGGCGCGGGGACCCCGCCGGCCATGCCGGTGGTGCCGCGGACGCCGGCCAGGCCACGGCCCAGGCCGTGATCTGGCGGGTGCGCTCCTCCAGCAGGTCGATCACCCCGACGGCCGCCGGACTGCCGGTCCCCGGGCCCTCGGCCGCGGGGCCGTCGGCCGCCGGCGCGCCGGGCGGGGCCTGGCCGCGAGGCCCAGGAGCCCCCGGCCCCTCGCCGCTCCCCTCCGTCGCCGGTGCGCGACCCCGGCCGGCTGCGCCGGAGCCGGCCCCATGCCCCGGACGAACCGGCAGCAGCCGCACCTTCGGTCGCAGCCGCCGCGCACCGGCAGAGTCGACGACGATACCCCACGGGCCGCCGTCGACCTGGACCAGGGACCCCGGCGGGTAGGGGTGCAGCACGCCGGCCAGCTCGCGGATCACGTCATCCCCCCAGAGCCGGGGCCCCTCGGCCAGCAGCCACTCGTACGCCTCGTGGGGCAGCCAGCCGGGCCGGTGGATGCAGCCCTCGAGGGCCAGGGTGTAGGCGGTGGCCGCGGCCATCCGGCGGGCGGCCGGGTGGATCGCATCCCCCTGGAGGCCGTCCGGGTAGCCACGGCCGTCCCGTTGCTCGTGGTGCTGGGCCACCAGGGCGCGGACGAGCCCGCCCAGCTCCACCCCTGCGAGCCACCGCAGGGTCCGGTGGACGTGGGCGAGGGCGGGCTGGTGTGCGGCCCGGGGCGGGTCCAGCGCGGCCGAGGGGTGGCACGGGGGCGCCGCGTGCGCGGACCCCGCCCCATCGGCGTCCGAAGCCGCCACCCCGCTGCGGTCCGGAGGAGGGGCCTCGGCCCGCCGCCCCGGCTCCGCCGGGTCGGCCTGCGCCGTGCCCTCGGGTGCAGGGCGGCACGGCGGATCGGGGGCCTGGTCCCCTTGTGCGCGCCGGTCGTCCCCGGCCCCGCCGCCCTGAGGGGCAGGCGGGGCCGGAGGGGCCGGCTGCGGGAGCGGCGGGGCCGGCTGCAGCAGGCCGGCATCCTGCAGCCACGCGGCCAGGACGAAGTCCCGCGCATACAGGTGGTAGGGCCCCGCCAGGGCGAGGAGCCCTGCCAGCACCCCGCGGTTCATCGCCCCGGCGACCCAGGCGGCCCGGCCGTCGTCCGCCGCCGGGACCGTGGGATAGGGGAGGGGGGCCGTCGGCCCGGCGGCCACCGCCTCCAGCTCCTCGACCACCTGGCCGGCCAACGATACCAGCTCCGCGCGCAGGGCGTCGGGCAGGGCCGGGGCGCCCGCCACCGCCGCCTCGGCCACGCGGTGGAGGGCGCGTTCCACCCGCAGGGCGGTCGGGGGCGCCAGGGGCTCGACGGCGGGCACCTGGCCCACGGCCGGTTCTTCCACCCAGACGAACCGGATGCCGAAGGAGGTCAGGCGGTGGAGCAGCGAATGGGTCAACGGATGGCCGGCCCGCAGGACCGGTTGCCCATTGGAGGCGTACAGGGTGCGGGCCAGCACGGCGCCGGGGGACACCGCCTCCACGGCGACACGCAGCATGCCGGTTCCTCCCCGGGGCGCCGGCGCGCCGCGGGCGGCGTACCGATCCGTCGCCGGACCGGCCGGGGCCCGCACGGGTCCGCCGCTGCAGGCACCGGCCCGCCGTGGCACGCGCCGGTCCGCCGTCGCAGCGGAACGGTGCCTCCGGTCGACCTCCTCGTCTCCGGTCGACCTCCTGCGGGGGCGGTGGGTGTGGAATGCGGTGAACCGCCACCGCCCCGCGGGATCCACGCGGCGCCGCGCCCGGAAGATCATGGAACCCTCATAGGGCTTGTGGCCTCCTTATCGATTGGGACCCTGGGCCGATTTAGGCGGCCGCGCACCGGGCCTGGCCGCGCGAAGGGCCTTCGTCGATGCGCCCCGGGGCTTGCGCGCCCGGCATCCGGCGGGTGCGGCGCGGCGACTGCGGATGGGCCGCCCAAGGGGATGCGGCCCGAGCGGGATGGGGTCGGGGGCTTGCGCGCCCCGCATCCGGCTGGTGCGGCACGCCGGTCGACGATGGTGCCGAAGACGGGGATGCGGCCCGAGGCTTTCGCAGCTCAGCGTTCCGGGGTGCTGGGACCGGCAAGGGGGATGGCCGCCGTGACAGGGGCAGGGAGAAGGGCGGGTAGCGATCCTGCGGCGCGCCTGGTGGCGCGGCTGCGGCAGGCCATCGGCGATGCGAGCCGGGTCCGCACGGGTCCGTCGGAGCGGCAGCGGCACGGCCGCGATCTGACGGTGCACCCGCCGCGCGACCCGGATGTGGTGGTCTACCCGGAGTCCACCGCCGAGGTGCGCGCGGTGCTCCAGGTGGCGGCGGCCGAGCGGGTGCCGGTGGTCCCCTTCGGCGCCGGCAGCAGCCTGGAGGGCCACGTGATCCCCGTCCGGGGCGGCATCAGCCTCGATCTCACCCGCATGGACGCGGTGCTCGCGGTGGACCCCGTGGGGCGGACGGTGCGGGTCCAGCCGGGCCTGACCCGCTCGCGGCTCAACGCGGTGCTGGCGCGGGAGGGCCTGTTCTTCCCGGTCGACCCCGGCGCCGATGCGACCTTGGGGGGCATGGCCGCCACCAACGCCAGCGGCACCAACGCCCTGCGGTACGGGGCCATGAAGCACCAGGTGCTGGGGCTCGAGGTCGTGCTGCCCGGCGGCGCGGTGCTGCGCACGGGCACGCTGGCCCGGAGGGGATGCCCGGCGACACGGTCGCCGGGTGCGGCCACCGCCGGGGAGGCGGACGAGGCCGCCCCAACCGGCGCCGGCGCGGCGGGCGGGCGCGCCGCCCGCCGCGGCGCACCGGGCCGCAGCCCACGCCGAGGCGCCTTCATGGGGGCCTTGCCCCGGTGGGACGCCACGGCGCTCTTCATCGGTTCCGAGGGGACCCTGGGCGTCATCACCGAGCTGGAGCTGCGGGTCTACCCCGTGCCCGAGGCCGTGGTGGCGGTGCGGGTCGGCTTTCCCGACCTCGCGGCGGCGGCGCGCGCGGCCGTCGCCGTGGCGCGCCGCTGCCCGTCGGCCACGCGCATCGAGCTCCTCGACGAGCGCACGCTGGTCGCCGTCAACGCCTATCGCGGGACCGCCTACCCCGCGCGGCCGACGCTCTTCCTGGAGTGGTCGGGGATGCCCGCCGCCGTGGCGGCCGACGTGGAGGGCGGCCGTGCCGCGTGCCTGGATTGCGGGGGGATGGACTTCACGGTGGAACGGGATCCCCCCGGGCGGGCGCGGCTCTGGGATGCGCGCCACCACGCCGGTCTGGCCGTCACCGCCGTCGCGCCGGGCCGGAAGAAGCTCAGCACCGACGTGTGCGTGCCCCTGTCCCAGCTGCCCGCCGCCATCCGTAACGCCCGGGCCACTGTGGACGCCTTGGGCTTCGCGGCGGGGATCGTCGCCCACGCCGGCGACGGCAACTTCCACGTGCCCTTCGCCGTCGACCCGGACGACCCGGACGAGCTCCGTCGCGCGCGCCAGGCCAGCGCGACCATCGTGCGCGACGCCCTGGCGCGGGGCGGCACCTGCACGGGCGAGCACGGGGTGGGCCTGGGCAAGCGGCAGTATCTGCCGGACGAACACGGCCCCGAGGCTGTGGCCGTGATGGCTGCCCTCAAGGCGCGTCTCGACCCGCTGGGGATCATGAACCCGGGCAAGGTGTTACCGTAGCCTGCCGGCGCGACGGGTTGCCGGAGCCCGGCGGGGCGAGGTGGGGCCGGAGCCCGCCGCGCGTTGCGATTGCGATTGCGTCGGGCCCGGCCTGCGTCGGACCCGGCCGGGCCGGTGCGGCCGTTTGACGGCCCGCACGGTGACGGCTATAATGGCCGATGCAGCCGGCCCGACGCGGCGGCCTGCGGGCGCGTAGCTCAGCGGTTAGAGCGCTTGACTCACATTCAAGAGGTCGGAGGTTCGAGTCCTCCCGCGCCCACAGCAAATAGCCCAAAAGAGCCCAGGCGCGACAAGCGTTTCCGGGCATCGTGGCAGACGAGCAAAGGCGCCGCGGTGAGGCATCTGACAGGAACGTGACAGGAACCGCGGTGAAAGCAATATCGGGGCGGTCACATGGCCGCCCCTTTTGTCTACCCAGCGTTAGTAGAACGAGGCCTAATGGCCTAATGAAAGAGTCCATGAGTAACCCCCGGCTACATCTAGGGCGGGAGCTACCGGCTGCGGGAAAAGCGCCGGTCGGAGCCACTGAAGCAGTGCCCTAAACCCGAGGAGGATGATTGAACCAGGACGAGACGTGGCAGTATGCGGCTCGGGTGTCGGACCGCCAAGGGTGTCCGCTGCGATCTTCGTGTCTGCCGCCCCGATCCGAACGGCGCTTTGTTCAACTATCCGTCTATGAACGGGAATTCCAGCAGGCCGAGATGCGGTTGCGGACGGCCCGGTATCACCGGTTGGCGCGAAGGCGCCGCACCGTCGAAGGAGTCTTTGCGGCTAGAGTCCCGGGTAGTGGTGGAAAAGTTCAGGGCCGAACCGACCGGCCCTGGTGACCCTTGACAAAAGAGGTCACCGGTGGTTCCCCTTCGGGTTGGACAAGCACCTGATCGAAGGGAGGGCACGCACCGGTGACCGCTGACTTCAGGATGGCACTTCTCGAGCTTTTGCGCAAACACCAGGGGGAGCCGGAAGCCGATGCCCTGCGGGAAGGATTGCGCTGGCTGGCCCAGCAGCTCATGGAGCTCGAGGTAAGCGAGCAAATCGGGGCCGGACGGTACGAGCGGACTGCGGCACGGAAGACCCAGCGCAACGGGTATCGCCTTCGGCCCTGGGAGACCCGTCTAGGCTCCATCGAGCTGAAGATCCCCAAGCTCCGCAAGGGGTCCTACTTCCCCAGTCTGCTGGAGCGGCGCCGGCGGGCGGAACGGGCCCTGGTCGCGGTGGTACAGGAGGCCTATGTCCAGGGCGTCAGCACCCGGAAGGTCGACGAGCTGGTGCGGGCCCTGGGGCTGGATGGGGTCAGCAAGAGCGAGGTCTCTCGGCTCTGTGCCGAACTGGACGAGCGGATGGAGCGCTTTCGCAACCGCCCGTTGGAAGGCGAATACCCCTACCTCTGGCTCGACGCCAAGGCCATCAAGGTCCGCCAGGACGGCCGGGTGGTGAACATGGCCGCCGTCGTGGCCGTTGGGGTGAAGGCGAGCGGCGAGCGAGAGGTGCTGGGCTTCGACGTGGGGGCGGCGGAGACATATGAGTTCTGGCAAACGTTTCTGCGCAGCCTGGTGGCGCGGGGGCTGCGGGGCGTGCGGCTGGTCATCTCCGACGCCCACGAGGGCCTGCAGCGGGCCATTCCCGAGGTGCTGACGGGGGCGAGCTGGCAACGGTGCCGGGTCCACTTCATGCGCAACCTCCTGGCCCGGGTCCCC
Organism: Thermaerobacter composti; assembly: GCF_033582035.1. NCBI lineage: Bacteria > Bacillati > Bacillota > Clostridia > Eubacteriales > Clostridiales Family XVII. Incertae Sedis > Thermaerobacter > Thermaerobacter composti. The sequence goes on along the minus strand of NZ_CP132508.1, from coordinate 2,667,572 downwards.
AAGCACGCCCAGCCGCAGGTGGCCGCCCAGGTCCGCAGCCTCTTCGCCCAGCCGGACGCGGTCACGGCTCGGCAGCGGCTCCAGCAGGTGGCCGACGAGCTTGGCTCCCGGTACCCTCAGGTGGCGGCCTTCTTGCGGGATGCCGAGGACGACGTGTTGGCCTACATGGCCTTCCCGGCGGAACACTGGCGACGGATCCACTCGACCAATGTCCTGGAACGCCTGAACCGGGAACTGGCGCGACGGTGTGATGTCGTGGGGATCTTCCCGAACGTGGCTGCCGCGTTGCGACTCCTGGGCGCCGTCCTCGAAGAGCAGCACGACGAGTGGATCGCCTCCCGAAAGTGCTTCAGTCCCGAATCGATGGCAAAGCTTGCGCCAACGCCGGACCCGTCTGCGGAAAGGGACAACCTGGAGGAGGTGGTGCAGGGTTCCTGACATCAACCAACCCGAAGAGGAGCGAAATTCCACCACTTGTCGGCATGATGGAGTCAAGCCCCCGCCGGGCGGCCAGGAAGGGCCGCAGGCGGCGACTAATCTCCGTCCCCAAGAGGCGGGCGGAGGCGGTCGCGGAGCGCAGAGCAGAGGGCGCGCCGTGTCCCGTCATGGGCTTGGAGCCCGACCTTCTTGTCTGGTCGGCCCCCTCTGCGCATCGCCCGCATGGGCACCGGAGGCGTCCGGTCAGCCCGGAGAAGTGAATGCATGCGCACGCGGTCGAAGGAAAAACCGCCGTCTGCGCTCCGAGAATCACCCGGGCGGGAGGGGGTTCCCATGCCGCGCTACATCGGGCTTGATGTGCACAAGCGCTACGTGCACGCCTGCGAGTTCCGGCCCGATCGGCCCGAAGGGCCGCAAGAAAGGCATTTCCGGTTCCCCAACACGCCCGAGGCGTGGACGGCCTTGGTGGCCGAACTGGACCGCGAAGCGGTCGTCGCCCTCGAGGTCACCGGAAATGCCTTTGAGATCTACGATACCCTGGCGCCCCACGCTGGTAAAGTCCTGGTGGCCAACGCCGTGGAGCTGAAGCGCCTGGGTTCAGGGCGGCACACAGACCGCGTGGACGCCGCGCGGCTGGCTAAGATGGCGGCGCTGGGCATCGTACCTACCGTATGGGTTCCGCCCCAGCCCCTGCGGCAGGTGCGCCGGCTGCTGAAGACACGGGAACGACTGGACAGCCAGCGCCGGGCCCTGCTCAACCAGGCGCGGGCTGCCTTGAGCCGCCACGGGATCGCTGTCCCCCGGGGTGCCGACCCCGCGGTCCTCCTGGAGCGTATGGAGGGCGTACCGCTGCCGCCGGGCGAACGGCTGGCGGTGCAGGTCACGCTGGAGGCCGCACAGGTGCTGGAGGCGCAGGTGGAGGTGCTCACGGCGGAGATCGCCCGGCAGGTCGCGGAGGTGCCCGAGGTCCGGCTGCTGCTGACCGTCACGGGCGTGGGGCTGTTGACGGCGGCCACCGTCTGGGCCAAGTTGGGCGATCCCGGGCGGTTTCGTGGTCCCAAGCAGGTGGCGCGGTACGCGGGGCTCGACCCCTCGGTCGACCAATCGGGGGAACGGGACCGGCGAGGGCGCATCAGCCGCCACGGGGATCGGCTGCTGCGGCGGGCGCTTGTGGAGGCGGCTTGGAGCGTGGCCCGGCATGACCAGGGGGAGCTGGGCCGGTTCTACCGCCGCCTCGCAGCGAAGAAAGGGACCAAGAAGGCCCTTGTGGCGCTGGCACGCAAGCTCTTGATCGTGGCGTGGCGGATGCTGCAGACGGGCGAGCCATACCGGGCGCAAAAGCCGGCCACAGTGCAACGCAAGCTGGTTGGCCTGCAGCGACTCGTGCGCCGTCGACCTGCCGATGGGGAGGTGATCCGCCGGGCGATGCTTCGTAGCTGGGCTGAGGCAGGTCAGGGCACAGCCTTGCGCTCAGGAGAGAAGCTGCAGCGAGCTTCCTGAGTAGGGGTTCCGCCCGGCGAGGGCTTGACGTCCATCAGAAGTGACGGGACGAAGATGAAGGCCAACGCCTCGCTGGCGGCCAACCGAACGTATGATGTGATTCGCCAGGAAGTGGAGAAGATGCTCCGGGAGGCGGAGGCCACAGACCGGGAAGAAGATGTACGGCCCCGGGCGCCGTGGGGATGAGTTGCCGGAGGAACTGCGCTCCCGCCAGAGCCGGCTGGAGCGGCTGAAGGCATGCAAGCGGCGGCTGGAGGACGAGGCGGCCCGGGAAGCGGCTCGGCTGCAGGCACGCATCGAGGAGCGGAAGGCGCAGGAGCAGGCGACTGGCAAGAAGCGGCGGGGGCGGAAGCCGAAGGCGCCGGATGCCTCGGTGGATCCGGCGGCCAAGGCCAACGTGACGGATCCGGACAGCCGGATCCTCAAGACCCGGCAGGGCTTTGTGCAAGGGTACAACGCCCAGGCGGTGGTGACCGAAGACCAGCTCATCGTGGCCGCGGCGGTGACGCAGGACGCCAACGACGTGGGCCAACTCCACCCGATGCTCCAGCAGGCGCAAGCCAACCTGCGGGCAGCAGGAGTGGACAAACCCATCCGGGCCGTGGTGGCCGACGCGGGGTCCTGGAGCGAGGCGAACGTCAGACAGGCGCCGGTCGAGGGGCCGGAACTTTTCCTGGCGACGAGTAAAGAGTGGAAGCAGCGCCAAGCCTGGAAGGATGCACCCCCTCCGCGGGGCCGGATCCCCAAAGGGCTGAGCCTGCGGGAGCGGATGGAACGCAAGCTGCGGACCCGGCGAGGACAGGCGATCTACGCCAAGCGCAGCCAGACCGTGGAGCCGGTGTTCGGGCAGATCAAGACCGTGCGAGGCGTCGACCGGTTCCTCCGTCGGGGTCTGGCGGCGTGTGACAGCGAGTGGAAGCTGCTCTGCCTGACCCATAACTTGCTGAAGCTCTGGCGGAAGGTAACGAAGGGGTCCGCATCCTCACCCTTTGGTTGGATGGCGGCCGCGTTGGCGTAGAAGGGTAACGACCGGGCCGGGTCAAGTCCCGAACTGTCTGTAAAAGCGGTCTGGGTCATGCCACGGTGGCAGCGGGTGAAACCTCTTTCTGCGCCGCTCTTTGCCGTTGCCGGTCCTCGATGTAGCGCTGCAGCTGCTTTCGTTCGTGCTCGCTGAACTGCACCCGCCGCCAGCGCTCACTCGCCCGCCACAGCACGGCGAAGACCAGCTTCAGGCACTCCCGCTCGCTCCGAAACCGCGGGATCACCTTGGCGCGCCGCCGCTCCTCCTCGAAGCTGCGCTCCACCAGGTTGGTGGTCCGGACATGCTTGCGGTGGGCGGCGGGTAGCCGCAGGTGCGCCAGGCTCGCTTCCAGGTCCTCCTGCAGGCTCCGCATGGCCGAGGGATACTCCCGCCCGAACCGCTCCACCACCTCGGCCACCAGCCGCCGGCCCTGCTCGATATCCGGTGCGTCCCGGATCGCCTCCAGGTAGGGCTTGAGCACGGGCCGCGCCTCCTCCGGCACCTTGTCCAGCACGTTCCGCATCTTGTGCACCCAGCAGCGGATGCGCTCCGCCTCCGGCCACATGGCTTCCACCGCCTGGATCAGCCCCGGCGCCCCGTCCGTCGTCACCGTCCGCGGCGTCTTCAGCCCCCGGCGCACCAGATCCCGGAAGTGCTCCAGCCAGTCCTCGTAGCGCTCCTTGTTGCCCAGGCTCAGGTGCACCAGCACCTTGCTGCCGTCGCTCAAGATGGCCCAGGTGACCAGGATGCCCTCACGGCAGCCCGCCTGCCGGCGCAGCGACTCGTCGATGGCGTCGGCGAACAGGTACACCACGTCGAGGCCCGACAGGTCCCGCTGGGCAAAGGCCTCGAACTCCTCGTGGAGCGCCTCGGTGATCCGGCTCACGGTGGACCGGGTCAAAAGCGGCGCCTCGCTGCCCGCCAGCTCCGCCAGCGCATCCTCGATGTCCCGAGTCGAAAGTCCCCGGGCGTACATCTCCACCACCAGGCGCTCCAGCACGTCCGTCCGCCGCTTGAGGGCCCTCCACAGCGTGGGCTGGCACAGTCCCACCATGCCCCGCACCTGGGGGACGTCGATCTCGAGGCGCCCCTCGGCGCAACGCAGCGTCCGCGGCTTGTAGCCGTTGCGGGCGCCTTCCTGGCCAGGCTCGCGCCGCTCGTAGCGTCCGCGCCCCTAAAGCTCCGTGACCTCTGCCTCCAGCAGCTCCTGGATGAGCTTGCGGGCGCCCAGGCGGACGAGGGCATGGGTCAGGTCCTCGACCTCCGTACCCTCCCGGGCCTGCGCGGCCAGCTGCGGGCCAGCCGTGTCAAGTCAGCTAAAAATGTTACCCACCGGGTCCTGATCACTCACGTAAGGATGTTACCGAACACCTCAATCGGCGGACATGGCCGTTTCCGGGGGTTGCTGGAGGCCAGCGATCAGGTCGTCCAGCTCCCGATGGAGCTTTAGGGGGTTGAGAGACTGGCGAAGGGCCAGCCAGCGCGCCCGTTCCTCGGGCGAGAGCACGTCGCGCTCGAGGATGCGATCCAGCGGGGGCCGGGCGGCGTCGTAGGATTTGCGCACCCGGGCGCCGTCCCGGACCTTGTTCTTGAGTTTCCGGGTTGGGAGGAACAGGTTGGCGTAGAGGTCCAAGCGGGCGTAGAGCCGGTTGAGCTGTTCGACCTGCTCGGGGCGGTCGTAGCGGGCATAGCCGACGATCTCCCGGACCAGCTGGCGGTTGCGCTGCTCGACGTGGGCGTTGTCGTTCTTGCGATAGGGGCGGCTGCGGGTGAACGTCAGGTGGTGTACCTTGGCGTACCGCTGCAGGTGATGGTTGACGAACTCGGCACCGTTGTCGGTGTGCAGGCCCCAGACGGGATAGGGCCATTGGGCGATCAGGTCCTGGATGGCTTCGTGGACGGCGCGCTGGCTTCGGCCGAGCAAGGCGCGGCGGCGGCTCCAGCCCGTCACGATGTCGACCATGCTGAGGGTGTACGCGTACTGGCCGGCGGTCGAGCCGCCGTTATGTTCGACCAGATCGACCTCCAAGGCCCCGGGCCGGGCTTCGTCCCAGTCGTAGGTGGCCATGGGGATCTGGCTTTGCAGAAGCCCCGGTCGCGGACGAGGAAGCCGACGGCGCGGCTTGGGCGAGGGCATCGCAGCGAGGCGGCGGGCCAGGGTGGCGCGGCTGATCTTCTGGAGGGCCTCGCGCACGGCGTCTGTGAGGACGACTTCCCCGTGGGCGGCCAGGTGCTCGGCCATGGGCAAGAGCACCGGGTGAAGCCGTTCGGCGCAAGGGTAGTCCAGTGCTTCCCAGATCCGTGCGATGACCGGCAAGGCCTCGAGGTAGCGCAGGGCCCGCTTGCGACGGCGCTTGGCCGGGGCCGGCGGCGTGGCCTGTCGGAGGACCCGGATCGCGTACTTGCGGTGATACCCACAGACTTGCTGGACTTCGTTCAGGATCTCGGTTCGTTCCCGGCGGGTTCGGGCCGCCCAATACCGTTCTCGCATGGTGGCGAGATACTCCCGGCGGCTGGCGAGCGACATTGGCACAGCACGTCCCTTCGGTAAGATTTCTCCGTGAGTGATCCGGGACCCCTTCGGTTACATTTTGGCTGAGTGATTGCGCGCCATTGACGCCAAGGACCGCAGGTGGCTACGATATGATTAAACGATTGTGAAAGTGTTAAATGAGGGGGAACCACCCGGTGACCACAGCGCGGGAAGGAGCCCGCAATGACGTGTGCTCGAGCTTCGACCCCAACGGCGAGCGCGTCACTGCCCTGCGCGAGCGACTCGTGGAAGTGGCGGGTCTGTCCGAGTTGTTCCGGGCCCTGGCCGACGAGACGCGGACCAAGATCCTCTACCTGCTGGCGGACGAGGAACTCTGCGTCTGTGACCTGGCGGCCATCCTCGACCTCAGCCTGCCCGCCGTCTCCCATCACCTGCGCTTGCTGAAGACCATGCGCCTGGTGAAGTACCGGCGGGAGGGCAAGAACGTCTACTATTCCCTGGCCGACGAGCACGTCTTGCGGCTTATCCAGGTGGCCCAGGAGCATTACGAAGAAGAACGCTGACCCGCGCTACTGAGCGTGCTGGAGGGATTGCGGGTGAGCACGGACACACGGCGAGAACGCATGCAAAGCTATGTCCTGGAGGGCATGGACTGCGCCAGCTGCGCGCAGCGGATCGAGGATGCCCTGCGCCGCGAGCCGGGCCTGGAAGAAGCCACCGTGAGCTTCGCCACGGGGTCCGTCCTCCTGCCCCCGGAGCGGGTCGAGCGCGCCCGGGAGATCATCGCCCGCGTCGAACCGGGGGTCCGGCTCGTCCCGCCGCGTCAGGATACCGGGGCTGCCGCCCGGAACGGGACTCTTCAGGAGAGCGTTCTTCCCCACGGGCCGCACCCGGCGCCGGGCGCGGCGGCCCATCCCGCGGGGGAAGCCGTGGCAAGGGCCACCGGGGAGGCGGTGGCGCCTGGTTCTTCCGCCAAGGAAAGGACGGGCGCGACGGGCCAGGCGGAGCGGCCGGCTGAAGAGGAGGAACGTCACTCCACCTACCGCCGCCTGGCGGCCATCGGCCTGGCCACCCTGGCATTCCTGGCGGCGACCTTCCTCCACCCCCGGCTGGAGGGCACGTCCCTCGCCCTGGCGGTGGACGCCGCCTTGCTGGCCGTTTACGTGTGGGTCGGCCACGGCGTGATCGGGGCCGCCCTGCGCAACGCGCGGCGCGGGCAGTTCTTCGACGAGAACTTCCTGATGACCCTGGCCACCGCGGGCGCCATCGCCATCCACGAGCTGCCCGAGGCGGTGGCGGTCATGCTGTTCTACACCGTCGGCGAGTTCTTCCAGGACCTGGCCGTGCAGCGCTCCCGGCGCTCCATCCGGGCCCTGATGGACCTCCGGCCCGACTACGCCCACGTGCGGCGGAACGGCGAGATCTTGCGCGTCCCGCCCGAGGCGGTGGCCGTGGGCGAGGAAATCGTGGTCCGGCCCGGCGAGCGCATCCCCCTGGACGGGGAAGTGGTGGAGGGCTCGTCCTTCGCGGACACCTCCGCCCTCACGGGAGAATCGGTACCCCGGCGGGTGGAACCCGGCGACGAAGTGATGGCGGGCATGGTCAACACCCGGGGCCTGCTCACCGTGCGGGTCAGCCGGCCCTTCGGCGAGTCGTCGGTGGCCAAGATCCTTCGGCTGGTGGAGACGGCGGCCGCCCGCAAGGCGCCCACGGAGCGGTTCATCACCACCTTCTCGCGCTATTACACGCCGGCGGTCGTGGCGGCGGCCCTGGCCGTCGCGGTGATCCCCCCGCTGGTGGTGCCCGGGGCGGCGTTCGGCGACTGGCTCCGGCGGGCGCTGGTCCTGCTGGTGATCTCGTGTCCGTGCGCGCTGGTGATCTCGATCCCGCTGGGTTACTTCGGCGGCCTGGGCGGCGCCTCGCGGCGGGGCGTGCTGGTCAAGGGCTCCAACTACCTGGACGCCCTGACGCGCCTGGACACCGTGGTCTGGGACAAGACGGGCACGCTGACGCGGGGCGTCTTCAAGGTGGTGGAGGTCACGCCCTTCAACGGGTTCTCCCGCGACCGGGTCCTGGAGCTGGCCGCCCACGCCGAGGCCTTTTCCAGCCACCCCATCGCCGCCTCCATCGCCGAGGCCTACGGCCGGGCCGTAGAGCGGTCGCGCGTGGCGGGCTACGAAGAGGTCGCGGGCCACGGCGTGCGTGCCCGCGTGGACGGGCAACTGGTCGTTGCCGGCAACGACCGGCTCTTGCACCGTGAGGACATCCCCCACGAGACCTGCGAGGCCGAGGGCACGGTGGTCTACGTGGCGGTGGACGGCGTGCTGGCGGGACGCATCGTCATCGCCGACGAAATCAAGCCCGAGGCGGCGGCGGCCGTGCGCGCCCTGCGGGAACTGGGTGTCCGGCGCCAGGTCATGCTGACGGGGGACGACCGGTCCGTCGCCGAGAAGGTGGCCGCGGCCCTGGGCCTGGACGAGGTGCGCGCCAACCTGCTGCCCGAGGACAAGGTGGAGGCCGTGGAGCGGCTGGACGCCGAGCGGCGCCGCGAGGGACGAATCGGCGCCCTCGCCTTCGTCGGGGACGGCATCAACGACGCGCCGGTGCTGACCCGGGCGGACATCGGCGTGGCCATGGGCGGCCTCGGCTCCGACGCGGCCATCGAGGCGGCCGACGTGGTCATCATGGACGACAGCCCGGCCAGGCTGGCGACGGCCGTGTCCGTGGCCCGGGCCACGCGGCGCATCGTGAAGCAGAACATCGCCTTCGCCCTCGGGGTCAAGTTGATCTTCGTCCTCCTGGGGGCCGCCGGCGTGGCCTCCATGTGGGAGGCGGTCTTCGCCGACGTCGGCGTCTCCCTGCTGGCCATCCTCAACGCCACCCGCGTTCTCCGCGCGGGGTAGGACCTTCGGCCTTCGTATGCGGCCGCGGTGGACCGGCATTTCTATAGATGAGAATGCGGGGCCTTTGCCGCGGCGCGCGGCCGCCCGCCGGCGGCGCGCAGGGTGGAAGGAGGTGTGGAGGCGTGCGGCTGGAACACGTCAAGGCGGAACTGGAGCGCTGGGGCGAGGTGATCGTGACCCTTGCGTCCGGCCAGAAGTTCGAGTTGCACCTCGGGGACACCCAGTTTGACCTGCAGAACCGCCTGATCCGGATCACCGCGCCGGCGGCGCAGTTCGTCCTGGACGGCGACCAGATCGAGCACCTCGAGATGCATTTCAGCCATCCCATGTCGTGACCGAGGAGTGGCGGGTCGCGAGCCGCCCCGCCGGGCGCTGCGGCGCCACGGGGAACCGCCATCCTCTCCCGGGCGGCCGGGGACCAGGAGCCCCGGCCGCCTCTTCTTCTTCCCTTTCCCCCCATGATGTTCCCCGCGTGATTGGCCGTGTCACCTGTGATCGAAGTCAAGGCGCCAGCGATCAAGCCACTCTTCGCCGACGGTGGGGTTCCTCGAGGATGTCAGGCCAAAGGGCCTCGGCCACCGCATCCCAATCGACAACAGCCTGTGCCGCCTCCCTCAGGCGCCGCTGCTTTTGTGCCACGAGCTGCGGCTTCGCCGCCCGGTAAGGCTGGCCCGTAAGGAGCATGCGCCAGGCAACGATGAGGAGCTTGCGGGCCAAGGCCACGATGGCCTTGTGGCGCCCGATCTGACGCTGCTTCCGGTGGTAGAACGCACCCAGGGGGCCCTGATCGTGACGGGCGACGGAGTGAGCTGCTTCAACTAACGCGGTGCGGAGCAGTTTGCTGCCATTCCGGCTGATGCGCCCCCGGTGGTCCTGTTCACCGGATTGAAGGACGGACGCGTCCAGGCCGGCATACCGCGTCACCTGCTTGGCCGTTCGAAAGCGGCTCGGATCCCCAAGATACGCCCAGACGGTGGCCGCAGTGATGAGGCCCACCCCGGTGATCGTCAGCAGAAGCTGAACGCCCGGCTGGCCGGCCACCTGCCGCGCAATCTCCGCTTCCACGGCCTGGAGGTCGGCGTCCACAGCCTCCAGCTGCCGGAGCGTGTTGAGGAGAATGACGCGTTCGGCCTGCGGCAACTGGCTCAGGGCTTCTCGGTTCAGCCACTGCCGGGGGTCCACCTTCCGCGGGATGGGGAGCCCGTGTCGCTGGAACACGGACTTGGCCTGGGTCAGGTACCGCCGCCGGTTCCGGACCAACCGGTCCCGATATTGCAAAAGGCACCGGACGTCGCGGACCTCCCGCGGTGGCACCCACACGGCCGGCACCATCCCCAGGGCCAGCATCTTGGCCAGCCGTTCGGCATCCACGCGATCCGTGTGCCGACCTGCTCCCAAGCGCTTCAGCTCCAGGGGGTTGGCCAGCAGGACCTTACCGGCGTACGACGAAAGCAAGTCGTGCACGTTGAAGGCGTTTCCGGTGACCTCGAGGGCGATCTCGTCATCAGCACGCAGTTGCTCAACGAAGGTCGCCCACCCGGCTTCCGAATTGGGGAACCGGAAATGCCTTCCCTTTTGCGCGTCCACCTGCCATTCGCAGCCGTGGACGTACCGTTTGTGAAGGTCCAGCCCGAAATACCGTGGCACGGCGTTGCTCCCCCTCTCCCGGGCTCTTGGGGCGCAGACGGCAATCGCAGCGCACTCACCTGTCCGGGCTATCGGCCGAAGCCGCGCCCATGTAGGCGGTTCGCAGGAGGGGGCCGACCAGACAACTCACCGAGCTCGAAGCCCACGACACGGCGCGGCCGTCCCTCCTGCCTGCGCCCCGCCAAACGGCCGCCTACGGGTCTGCACAGACCCTTACCGAGGCGGCCACGCTTGTCCTGCCGCCCGCTGGGGGCTTGTACTTCGATCATGCCGACAACTCAGCTAAAAATGTTACCCATCGGGTCCTGATCACTCACGTAAGGATGTTACCGAACACCTCAATCGGCGGACATGGCCGTTTCCGGGGGTTGCTGGAGGCCAGCGATCAGGTCGTCCAGCTCCCGATGGAGCTTTAGGGGGTTGAGAGACTGGCGAAGGGCCAGCCAGCGCGCCCGTTCCTCGGGCGAGAGCACGTCGCGCTCGAGGATGCGATCCAGCGGGGGCCGGGCGGCGTCGTAGGATTTGCGCACCCGGGCGCCGTCCCGGACCTTGTTCTTGAGTTTCCGGGTTGGGAGGAACAGGTTGGCGTAGAGGTCCAAGCGGGCGTAGAGCCGGTTGAGCTGTTCGACCTGCTCGGGGCGGTCGTAGCGGGCATAGCCGACGATCTCCCGGACCAGCTGGCGGTTGCGCTGCTCGACGTGGGCGTTGTCGTTCTTGCGATAGGGGCGGCTGCGGGTGAACGTCAGGTGGTGTACCTTGGCGTACCGCTGCAGGTGATGGTTGACGAACTCGGCACCGTTGTCGGTGTGCAGGCCCCAGACGGGATAGGGCCATTGGGCGATCAGGTCCTGGATGGCTTCGTGGACGGCGCGCTGGCTTCGGCCGAGCAAGGCGCGGCGGCGGCTCCAGCCCGTCACGATGTCGACCATGCTGAGGGTGTACGCGTACTGGCCGGCGGTCGAGCCGCCGTTATGTTCGACCAGATCGACCTCCAAGGCCCCGGGCCGGGCTTCGTCCCAGTCGTAGGTGGCCATGGGGATCTGGCTTTGCAGAAGCCCCGGTCGCGGACGAGGAAGCCGACGGCGCGGCTTGGGCGAGGGCATCGCAGCGAGGCGGCGGGCCAGGGTGGCGCGGCTGATCTTCTGGAGGGCCTCGCGCACGGCGTCTGTGAGGACGACTTCCCCGTGGGCGGCCAGGTGCTCGGCCATGGGCAAGAGCACCGGGTGAAGCCGTTCGGCGCAAGGGTAGTCCAGTGCTTCCCAGATCCGTGCGATGACCGGCAAGGCCTCGAGGTAGCGCAGGGCCCGCTTGCGACGGCGCTTGGCCGGGGCCGGCGGCGTGGCCTGTCGGAGGACCCGGATCGCGTACTTGCGGTGATACCCACAGACTTGCTGGACTTCGTTCAGGATCTCGGTTCGTTCCCGGCGGGTTCGGGCCGCCCAATACCGTTCTCGCATGGTGGCGAGATACTCCCGGCGGCTGGCGAGCGACATTGGCACAGCACGTCCCTTCGGTAAGATTTCTCCGTGAGTGATCCGGGACCCCCTTCGGTTACATTTTGGCTGAGTGATTGCGCCAGCTCCGCCAACTGCTGGCTGGGTGGTATCCTGGACATCGGTCTGGGTCCTCCTCGGTATGCCCCAGCTGGGACGAGTTTTCCGACGCCATCGATGGTAGCCCAGACCGCTTCGTGTTTACAGACAGTTTAGGACGTCACCACAGTGGAAACGCGCTAGCCATCGTATCGCTGATATGAACGAGGCCGTCAAGCCCCGTCCGCAACAGCTGCGGTAGTCGGGTGAGTCCCGGGTATGCTTCCGACGGTTGGCACGCTGATATCCGCGGGTTGGTTACCGCATCCCACGCCATCCGTCGGGGGCTGCCTCAGACTAGGAGCACGGGTCGACGAGGCCGTGCCTGCCGCATAGCGACCGTCGAGGGTTCCCCCGTACCGGTCCCGGAATTCAACCCGCCTACCGCAAAACTGCCTTCACCCCCACTCCTTACGCTGGTAGACCCTCACGCAACGGTCTGGTCGTCCTGCTGCTGCCTCTCTACCCAACAAGCAATCGCCCACATGAAGCCCAGCAATTCGCGAGCGACGGCGGTCACCGCGACGGCGTGCGGCTTGCCCCGCGCGATCATGCGCCGGTAGCGGCGGCACAGGCGCTCCTGCGCCTTCCACGCCATCCGCTGCACCTCTGGCGGTTGCCCCTCGTAGCGCTGCCGAATCTTCGCCTTGAGCGCCGGCGGGTGGCGGTAGGACCACGCCGCCTCCACCAGCACCCGGCGCAGGTGCGCGTTGCCCGTCTTGGTGATCGCACCGCGCCTGCGGCGTGCCCCGCTGGAATACTCGCTGGGCACGATCCCCGCGTACGCCATCAACTGCCGCGCCCGGGCAAAGCGTAAGAACGACCCGACCTCGGCCACCGCCGTCACCGCCACCACCTCGCCCACCCCGCGCAACGCCTGCAGAGCCTGAATCACCGGCGCGTGCACGCTGGCCGTGGCCTGCTCGTGGATCTCCGCTTCCAGGCGCTTAAGGCGCTCCTCGATCTCATCGATGGCGTGGACGTACTCCCGCAACACCCGCTGCAGGACCGGTTGCCCCAGCTCCAGCCCCTCCAGCCACTCCCGATACCGGCCCGACCACCGGCGCACCCCCTGCGGCGGCCGGATCCCGTGCCGGAGCAAGAACTTGCTCAGCCGGTGGCGTGCACGCAAAAGGTCCTGCTTGGCATCCTCCCGCGCCCGCACCAGGTCGCGCAGCGCCTCGTCCTCCTCGCCGGGCACCCACACCGGAGCCAGTTCGCCGGCCCGCAGCAGCTCCGCCAGACGCACAGCATCCCGGCGGTCGGTCTTGACCCGGTCCCCGGGGCGCGTGGGCGTCAGCGCCGGGGCCACCACGATGCACTCGATCCCCAGGGAGGCCAGCAAGCGCTGGAGCCCGTATCCGGTGGGCCCTGCCTCGTAGCAGACCAAGAGCCGCTCCTTGGGCCCCAGCTGCTCCATCAACCTGCGCACGGCTTCCGGGCGGTGCGGGATGGTACCCCAGTACCGCCCGCGACCGCCCTCGCGGTCCGCCACTCCGACCGCGATCGTGTCCCGGTGGACGTCCAGACCCACGAATTTCGTGATATTCTTCATACCACCGGCCCCTTTCGCATGTGGCTCTGCGCCTGGGACGCAGGCACGTCCAGCGTAACCCACGCACCTGCGAAACGGGGCCGGCCTCGTTCATTGTGACTAGCCCTCAAGATACCAAGCGAAATAGTTCAGCATCGTCTTCAGACAATGCCTCTTCAGGCAGCGAAGCCTTTTGTCTCAGTGCGGCAATGCGAGGGAAGGCGGTGCCAACCTCACTTCGGAAGCTCCCCTTTCCTTAATTGCACCTTGGCCGCCGGGCCTAACTGCCTCAACAGGGCCGGAGGGAGCGCCGTCAAGTCTGGTCCGTAAGCATCCACAGAGCGCCCAGGAGGAGTCGCGCCGCGGTTAACAACGCCTCGGGTTCGACCACGCCGGGAACGTCGGAAGGAAGATGGCTCCGGTCGCCGCCCGTGGCAATACCCACGGCGGGAAAGCCCGCCGCTGCAAAGGCACGGTTGTCGGAGGCCACAGGACCGAGCTGCAGGGGAATGTCCAGCGCCCGCCCGGCCCGGTCCAGGGCAGCCAGGAGGGGGTCTGCACCTGGACCGCCTTCCACCCAGACCGCGTCGCGGAGGCGGGCCACGGTGTCTACGTTGATCACCTGGACCAGACATCCCGGCCGTACCGGGGCCGACCGAGCCAGCATACGGGCAAGACTCCGGCTGCCCCGGGCGCCCAGTTCCTCCGCATCAAAGAAGACAAAGGCCAGTTGAAGGCCGTCGGGACGGCCGACCCGGGCCAGGATCCGCGCAACCTCTAAAACCACTGCCACGCCGGTGGCATTGTCGGACGCCCCCGGGAAGCGGGTCCCGTCCGTGTCATCCCCGACGCCGTCGTAGTGGGCACCGATCAGGACGAGTGCCTCCCCGATGGCACCAGGGAACCGGGCGAGGATGTTGGCCCCACGAACAACTTGCTCCGTGCTCCCCGGGAGGGCGACCTCCAGCATCCCGCCGGTTAAGTGCTGTGCCAGGTCGGCACGCACTGTAAGAACCGGCAACGGGAGAACTGGGCCCGTGGAAACATGCTTAGCGAGCCATCCATCGGGACCGGCGCGGCGAGGCACCACAACCCCGAGGGCACCCTCGGCGGCAAGGGTGGCGAGCAGCTCACCGCGCCGCACCTCTCCGCCCGACAGCAGAACCCATGCATCACGTGGGACAGTACGACCATCCCAGACCTTGAGCGGGCCACGGGCAGGCGCGGGAACCGGAGCGGAGCGCGGGTGCTCGGTGAAGTCGACCCAGCGTCGCAGTGACCTAGCTGGCCCTTTCAAGAGGGTCCACACGACAGTCGCCGTGCCCAGGCTCTGGCGGGTTCTCACCTGGAAGCGGTGTAACTCTGGGCGCAGGCCTAGCCGGCGGAGGCTGGCCATCAGCCAGCGCCGGGCCCGCGCCTGTCCCGGCGAGCCCGTAGCCCGCCCGCCAAGTTCCGGGCGGCAGAGAGCGCGGACAGTGGCCAGCATGGCCTCCGCGTCGAGGGCCGCCAGTGCCTGCCGCAACGGCTCTGGGATCGCCTTCTGCATCCCGTGCTCACCCCACAAACCGGGGCCCTTTCTGGAGACACTCCGGTTCCCGCGTTGCCGTGCCTGATCGTTAGCAGCAGTCGTCGCAGCACGCCGGCTCTTCGCAACAAGCCGTAGCCTGCTCAGGCGTATCGCCGCAGCACGACTCCTCGCCGCAGCAGCCGGTGGTCGCCGGCGCCGCGGCGCCGAAGCCGCCTGGCTGCTGGTGCCGGCGCTCGCGTGGATCACGCGTGTCCTTCATCTTTGTCACCCCCTTTCCGTCCAGGTCCGCCCCGACCCCCGCGTCCCGCGAGCGGTCCGCCGGTTCGGGAGGAAGGGCTGAAGCTAATGCGGACAGCTTGTCGGCCAGCTCCTTGAGGACCGTGCGGTCCAGGGCGTAATAGGACCAGCGGCCGCGCCGGGTCTCGCGGACCAAGCCGGCTTGCTTGAGCAGACGGAGGTGGTATGAAACGAGGGACTGACGGAGGCCGAGGAGGGACTCGAGTTCGCAGACACAAAGCCCATCGTCGGGTCCCGCCGGAGTTCTCTGTTCCAACCCCTCGCAGCACGCCCGGCCCTCAGCCAGGAGCAACAGGATACGGATCCGGGCGGGATCGGACAGGGCACGCCCCATGCCGGCCAGCCAGCGCGCTTCGTCCGGTTCCGCGGCATCTACGGTTCTCGGTCTCGTTAGTTCCAGCACAACTGCCGCCTCCCATCAGTAGGCCACCGTTAACAGCAGGCGTTGCAGCAGGCGTTTGTCTGCGGCGCCACGGGACCAAAGCTTCCGGGTTGCTCCCCGCACCTGCGCCCACGGTCAGCCTGCACCCGGGTCATCGCCATCGCGCCCGAGTCCGCGGCCGACTCCGTAGCCTGTGACCTCCACTCCGGTTTGGTGGGAGGGAAGGCCGCCACGGCGGAGAGCATTGCAGACAAACTCCTGAGGACCCCGGACCATGACCAGCGAGTACGCAGGGGCTCACGAGCCCGAGAGCCATCTGTCATTCCTCGCAGGTGGTCCGGCATCCGGGACTGACCCCAGCCGAAGGTGGCCTCCGACTCAGCGTCCATTACTGCCGCCATCCCCTGGGGTTCCAACATGGCCCCCAGTCCCATCAATATATGTTGATGGCTCTATTATTAGATCAAGAAACCTTGATATGTCAATGGGCTATCCGTCCTGTCAAGTGGGGGGCAGGTATTTACGCGGCTCAGGCCCCTGCCCTAGGTGCGGCGTTTTGGGGCCTACGGGTCGCGCCAACAAAAAAAGGCCCCTTCTCGGGGCCGTTAAGGGGCTCTCGTGACGATCCGCCGGAGGCCGTCAACCTGACCAGTAGCCAGGCAGCCGGGGATTGTCGGTGCCGGGCATTGTAACTTTCGCCCTCTATTCATCAAAATCAGGTGGCCTCCACCCCTCGAGGTACTTGTCTACCAAACGGAGTAGTTCCTTATCTTCGTCAGACAACGATTCTTCAGGCAACGATGCTTTAAGCCGGTTTACTCGTTGCCTGAGACATTCCTCGTCGCCGAAGACTTCAACCAAGGAATCCCAATAAAGTCGTGGCGATCGTCGAATAGCTCGGCTGCCTATTATTACGCTACGTACTTCGGTTCGTGCGGCGCGCAAAATGGCTAGGGTAAGTTCCGGCATGTCGGGAATTTCAGGGGCAGGTTCATCAGGTTCTGCATATCGTTTTGCAACCAGAAGTACCCGCAAAAGATCGGCCTCGTGCTTGAGCTCAGTAACGGGTGCGGCACGAACCTCGGACCGCCAGGTCCTTTCGAATTCGGCTGCTGCTGTCTCCGATACAAGTTTATGTCCCACGTGTTCACGATAACCCACAATGTCAATCAACTGTAGTTTGGCAGAAAGAGAAGTGAGTTCCGGCCAAATGGCCCTTACGGCGTTTTCTACAGCAACGGGATCGTTCAACGACCGCAGGAGCCGGTAGACCACGCGGCCCACGACGAGGCGAGGGTCCAGATCGAAGAGGCCTCGCGGACGCTCCGGGAGTTCGGGACGTAGGTTGAGAAGAACAATTGTCCCAGGAACTACATGTTCTTTAGAAAACCTATCTTCAAACACCTCTAGCGACGCGATCACATCCTCCAAGCGTTGCGGGTCAAGAGACCGCAAGTACGTCTCGAAGAGCTTTCTATCCGCCATTACTGAGAACGCTCGTTCTGCATCAGTAAAGGCCTGTAACCCCTCTCCGGCAACGCGCTCAAGATAAAGTCTCAGGATATCTTTGTGTGCGACGCGCCGCTTTCGGAGCCATATGTTTATCCACTCTGGGCCATAGACGTTGTTCTCGATGTGCCGTCGTGCCGCGGGAAACAGCCGTCGTATCATGGATTTGACTACCCCTGAGTGGGTCTCGTTTGCGTTGATAAGGGTATCGATCGCGGCCTTAAGGTGATCGTCGCTTCTACTTATGGAGTCCGACACTGTGGTAAGTGCGTCTACTGCGAAAGGTAGTTGAGCAAAGACGTCGGGAAGAAATAGGCGAATCGCCTCGAGCGCTAGAACATCAGTGAGTGCAATTTGTCCATTGAGACTCCTGACGGTGCCCCGTATTGTTGTGGCAAATCGACGGACGTCTCGCATATTGCGCACGAGGGGTCGAATAACTTCCATGAAGATATCAGGCCATGCGTCTGCGTAAAACGGTCCGGGATCGTCGATTCCCGCTAGGGCCTCATCAATGGCCTGGAGTAGTTGTCGCTGCAAAATGTCTGGGGACACCGCCGGCAGATCTACGACGAGTTGAAGTATCTTCTCAAGGTAGTCGCGACCTGAAATTCCTGGCTCTCGGAGAGCCTTCTCAACCATGAGTCGGTCGAAGGCTAACACGTAGATGATGTTAGGAAAGCGAGCTATTAGTCGCACCAATTTGAATACTTCTCGGATTTCGTTTCTTGCCAACCGATCAATGTCGTCCATTACTACAATGATTGGTTGTGGCAGAGATAATAGGGCGTCTTCGACCCGTTTGCGGCGAGTATCAAGATCGGTTTCTCCATTGCCAAATATTTTTCTTAAGACATTTGCCACACTAACTACAAGGTCGATCCATGGGGTCATGCCGGAGAAGGCTGCAGCATATTCCTCGACAAGTTTAGCAACTTCCGATAACTCCTTTCGAAGCTTCAGTTTGGCAGTCAGCTCACTAAAGAAGTGGTTAAGCAACTGTTCAGTTCCGCTGAACATCCACGGGTTGAAATCAATAACAGTTAGTCCTTTGTCCTTGAGATAACAACAGGCAAGATTGATAAATGAGGTCTTACCGGAACCCCAAGGTCCGAGCACGCCGACAACGATGCCTTCTGATGCATCAAGTGACAGAATCTGTTCGGCAAATGAACGAGCTGCTGGCGCTCGACCTAAAGTATCATGCTCAGGTCGTCGGATGGGATTGTCAGCGATCACTAGGAACTGCACCTCGCATTCAATAGTGTGTTCAACAAGTAGAGCGAGGCAACCGTTGATGGACGACGCTCATGCACCCGCCGGCAATCCGGAGAGGCGCTCCGCGTACCGCTGTCAGACGAGCACCCTCATTTCAATCCGGACCAGCTCTCGTTATGCTCATGCGTAGCCTCGCGCTGCCCTCCCTCCAGAGAGCGAACCGCATCTGCTGGGGCTGCACTTCCGGGCGTCGGATTTGCAGGGGCTTTCGCTCACCTCCTTCGTGGGCGTCTTACGCCGGCGTAGGCGCTCTACCCATTCCAGAAACTCTTCCGCCAAGGCCAGGAAGTCCTTACTGGCCCGTCGCTTCGGCCCATAGTCCAGCACCGGCAGCCCGTGATCCGCCGCCTCCGCAATCGCCACATGGACCGTAATGTGCGTGGTTTCAAACACAAGGGATCCCTTCTTTTCCCAGACGGCTGGCCGCTACCTCATCCCGTAGGCCAGCGCGGTACAGCCGGTAATTCAGCACATAGCCGATACATGGGGCCTCATGACTTGGAATCCGTAGAAGGTCCTCCACCAGCTACTCAAAGGTATCGAGCCCTTGCAGTGCAAACGGCTCCGGCTCTAGCGGGATGAAGTCTGCGGCAAGCAGGCCGATGGTCGTCAGGGTTCCCGCAGACGGGGGAGTGTCCAGGAGCACGTAATCAAAGGGCTCCTCCGCAGTTAGGAGCTCGTTCAGTTTCTCCCGGAGCATGCCGTAGAACTTGCCGACATCGCCGATGCACCGGCCCGGAGCCTCGCCAACTGCGATCTGGAGCAGCAACACGTTCGCAGTGTGGTCGATCTCATCCCCCCAAATCATCCAGTGGCGCCAGCCAGAGACGCTAATCCACCTTCGCCGGAAGAAGCCGGAAGAATGATCTCCCACAGGGGCTTTCGCCCGTCAGCCCCAGTCACATTCACTCACACCAGACCACGCTGAGTCACGCAAGTACGGTGGCAATAGGGTGGCAGCAAAGAGAATGGGCCTGGAAGTGCAGTCGGCCCGGGCCCATCGCCTCACCGGGTAGGCAGCCGTCCAAATCCGGGCACGATTCGCCAGCCTTCCGCCGTCACCTGGACGGCCCGCCAGGATTCATCTCATCGCCCAGGTCCACATAAACCGCCTCGTCGGTTGAGTTCTTGAAGGCGTTGGCAACAGCCTCCGCGGGGTCCGGGCAGTTCGGCACACGAGGCTATGCGACGGCCTTCTGCGTCTTTTCCAAGTTAGCAACCACGTCCTCCGCCCACTTCTTGACCTGCTTCTCCAGGGCTTCCTCGCTGGCCTACGTGGCCTGTTGGTAAGCCTTGACATCGCCCACCATCTTCACCAGGTGTGCCGGTCCTTCGTGGCCTTGCTCCATGTGGGCTTCAAGTTCCTCGTGGGGCTGCTCGAGGGCCTGAGTCCGCTCCCGTAGAGCCTTTACTCGGTGGGAATGTTGCAAGTCGCTCCCGCAACCCGGGAGGAGAAAAACGGAGGCTGTAACCGGCTGTATCCGCCTCATGATGATCGCCCCCCTTAAGGGTGCCTTCCAACCGGTACGATCCAGGCGGGGTCGCGGGTTCTTCCGGCGCTCCTTCCTACCCACCAGCAGTGAAGTTATGGCGGCGGCGCCAGGCGTCGGAGTGACTGCAATTGACTGCAATCTTACTGCAATCGAAGCAGGAAAGGTCCTGATGCACGGGGATGCACGGGGACACTGAAGAGCCAAGAAATCTTGCAGAACAAGGCTTTCCGGGACACAGGGGGATGAGACGCCCTAGGATCAAGTCCCCGTAGTCGGGGATGTGATCTTTGACAAAGCGGCTGCTGAGGAACGTGCCCGTGGGCGCTACGCGGCCTTGGGCTGTTGCCGCTGGCGACGAGCGGTCTCGAACACAGCGGCATTGTAGGGCCGGCGATCCCGCCACATGGCGAAGAGGACCCGGAGGGCGTGGTGGGCCACGATGCGCAAGGCTTCATGATGGTGACGCCCTCGGTCGCGGTGGGCCTGGTAGATCTCCCGGGCCCAGTCGTGGTGCCGGATGAGCTGCTGGGCGAGCTGCTGGACCGTGTTCCGAGCCTGCTTGTTGCAAGCGCGACGGAAACGGACCCGGACGGTCTTGCCGCTGCGGACGGTGACCGGGGCCGTCCCCGACCGGCATTGGACGGGGCGGACGCTGGGGACGGCCTGGCGGTCCTCCCCGAAGACGGTGATCAGGCCGGCGGCCAGGACCGTGCCGATGCCTTTCATGGATCGAAACAAATCCCCGTCCGGGTGCGCCTGCACGAGGGTCTCCAACTGCTGGTGACAGGCCTCGAGCTCGCGGCAAACGGCTTCGAGCTGATCCACCAGAAAGAGCATGCGGCGAGCCCAAAGGGCCACGGTGGCCGGATCGGCCGGGAGTTGGGGCTTGCGAGCGAGCTCGAGCAGTTCGGCGGTCTTGGCGGCGACGCCAGGGTAACGGTGCTGGCGCAACAGCTTCTCGATCCGGGACCGGCGGGCGCGGGCGAAGTGAGCCGGGGTCGGGAAGGCGCGCAAAAAGGCCCAGGCCACCGGCCGGCCCAGGTCGGCAAACAGCTCCAGGGCCCGCGGGTAGTAAGCCCGCAGGCAGGCGGTGAGCTGATTCAGAAGCCGGGTGCGTTCTTCCACCAGGGTCTGGTGATGGCTGTAGACCACCCGGAGCTGGCGTAGGGTTTCGCTCTCCAGGCGCAGGGGCTGGAGGCGGTGGCGGTCCGTGCGCAGGATCTCGGCCAGGACCAGGGCATCCCGGCGGTCGTCCTTGCTGCCGGCCGGGGAGAAGCGGTCCCGGTAGCGGTCCACCGCCTTGGGGTTGACGGGATAGACCTGGAAGCCCGCGGTGAGCAGGGCCGCGACGAATAGCCCCTGCCCCGAACCTTCGATGGCCACGTGAACCTGCGCCGGGTTCGGCTCCAGACGCCGGATCGCTGCGAGCAGTTCCTGCAGGCCGTCGGCATCGTTAGGGACCCGGAGGTAGGAAGGGGCCTGCCCCTCGGGAGCCAGGCAGACGTCGTGATGTTGGCTGCCCTGGTCGATTCCGACGCGCAGCATGCTCCAAACCTCCCGGGCTGGATGTCGATCGCCACCAACGGTGCCCTCGTGGAACCGGTGCTCACGGCACGACGCCCTAGCAACCGTTTGGTAGCGAATTCGCCAGGTGCCGGAGGGGTCGGTCTCACGTAGGCCGTCGCACGGCGAGGAGGGATTGGACCTCCTCCGGCCCTGACGAAACTTGGCGAAAATTGGGGTCCAAACCTGCTTGGACTATAACCCACGAGGGGGGATAACCGGCCGAGAACTCACATTCAAGAGGTCGGAGGTTCGAGTCCTCCCGCGCCCACCGAACGCCCACAAAAGAAGGCCAAGCGTGGCAAGCGTTTTGGGGCCATACCCGCACAGGGTATGGCCCCTTTGTCTCTCGCGAATGCTGCAGTCTTACTCCAACCCCGCAGACTACGGCGGTGCGGCCAGCGGCTGGTCCTGCGGCCCGGGCGGGAGAAGAGGACGTCCACCCCCCACGAACGACGCGGAACGACGCGCCGTTGCCAGGCCCACCGGGGCGCGCGTCGTGGAGTGGTCCCACGAAATTGGGACTTGTGGCCCATGTCTTCCCCCGGGATGCGCCGAAGATCTTTTGGAGTGAGTGGCATCGTCGATCCCATCGTCCGCGGGAGTGGTCAGAGTGGGTCGGAAACGCCTAATCGCCGTAGTTGTGCTGGCCGCTACGCTGGTGAGTGCCCTGGCTGGCCTGGCCCTGGCGGGGGGCAAGCGCAGCGCGGACGCGTCGTCCAAGGCCGGCGCGGGCCCGTCGTCGTCCCGAGGGAAGGTCGTCGTCGTCGATGGGAAGGCAGGGGCGCGCCACGACCAGGAACGGGACGACGGCGACCGGACCGAGCAGCGGGAGAAGACTCCCGAAAGGAAGGCTCCCGGGAAGAAGGCTCCCGCACCCCGGTCGAAGACCGTGGAAGGGGTGCTGGTGGCCGACGATGACGGGTTCGTGATCGTCGCCGCCGGCGGCGAGTACGCCTTCCGCGTCGTGGCGCGCGAGGGGTTCGACCTGGCCCCGTACGCCTGGAAGCGGGTACAGGCTCGACTGGAGGCCAGGGAGGGCCAGTGGATCGTCGTCGCGGTGAAGAAGGCCAAGGCGGTGCGGTTCGTGGCGGCACCTGAGCCCAAGGCGAAGAAGCCTGCTCCGCGGCCGGCGCCGGAACCCGAGCCGCAGCCCGGGCCGCAGCCCCAGCCGCAACCCGAGCCGCAACCTCAGCCGCAACCCGAGCCGCAACCCCAGCCGGAACCTGAGCCGCAGCCCGAACCGGCGTCCGCTGGGGTCGCGCGGACGGACTGAAGGGCGGGCTCGGCCGAGGAGCGCGGGCGGGCGCCGCGCCGGGCGGCTCCGGGGACCGGGTTGGCGTGCGAGGCGACCCGGGTGAACCGATGGACCGGCGGCGGGTTCCTCCAGGTCGCGGCGCTGACTGGCTGCGGCACGGGTGCCGGACCTAGCCGGCCAGCTCGGCGACCACCTCGCCCGTCCGCGTCGTGTCGTAGCCGCCCAGGGCGGCGAGCTGGGCCCGGACCCACCGGTTGTCGAGGGTGCCCAGCAGCGCCTGGACCGCCGGTTCGTCCAGGTACTCCCGGCGCACCACCAGATCGTAGCGCACGGCCCGCAACGGGACGAACCCGAGGCCGTAGGCGGCCGCCACCGACGCCGTGCTGACGCCGGCGTCGGCTTGTCCGCCGGCGACGGCCCGCGCCACCTCCAGGTGGCCGGGTACCTCGCGGTCGAACCCGGCCACCGCCGCCGGCGGCACGCCCGCCTGGGCCAGGCACTGCTCGAGCAACAGCCGTGCGCCGGCGCCCGGCTCGCGGTTGACGATCGCCACGCCGGGCCGGGCGAGGTCGGTCACCCCCCGCACGCCCAGGGGATTGCCCGGGGCCACCACGAGCCCCTCTTCCCACACCCCGAGGTGGACGAGGACGACGGCCTGGCCGCCCAGCAGGCGGCGGGCGAAGGGGGCGTTCTCCTCCCCCGTCGCGGGGTCCACCAGGTGGACGCCGGCCGCGTGGACGGCGCCCTGCCGGAGCAGGTGGAGGGCGGTGACGCTGTTGGCGAACAGGCGTCGCACCCGCAGGCCCGGGTGGGTGGTCTCGGCGGCCCGGGCCCAGAGGGAGAGCTCCGGGGAGCAACCGGCGATGACCACCGTTCGTGCCAGGTCCTCCGGCCGGTCCAGCAGGCGCACCCGCCAGCGCCGGGGGGAGGAACCCGGCCGGGCCAGGCCGTCGGCGGGGACCAGCTCCGTCGCAAAGGCCCTCTCTCCCCGCAAGGGGTGGGCCACCCAGCGGCCGCCCACGCGGGCCAGGGCGCAGCGGACGGGCGTTGGTCCTGGGGCCGGCTCCGTCTCGCCGGGATCGATCGTCACGACCTCGGCCTCGATCTCCGGAGGCTCTTCATCCAACCAGAAGAGGTCTTCCACCCGGCACCCCAGGGCCCGGGCCAGGCGCAGCGCCACCGCCGCGGACGGGGCCATCGTCCCCGCTTCGATGGCGCCGATGGCCTGGCGGGTGACGCCCGTCCGCGCCGCCAGCTCCTGCTGGCTGAGCCCCAGGCGCAACCGCGCCTCCCGCACCCGGTTCCTCAGCCGCCCGCTCACAGCCACATCCTCCTCTCGGCCGCCGGCCCATGGGCCCCGCGCCGCCAGCGGGTGCCCGCCCAGAGGGACAGGGCCGCGACGGCGGTCAACAGCAGGGCGAGCCGCCCGGCCACGTCTTCCCGGCCTGCCTGCACGGCGCTGTAGATGGCCAGGGACAGCGTCTGGGTGGACCCCGGGATGTTCCCCGCCACCATCAGGGTCGCACCGAACTCGCCCAGCGAGCGGGTGAAGGCCAGGAGCACCCCGGTGACGATGCCGCGCCACGCCAGGGGCAGGGTGATGAAGCGCAGGTGGTCCCAGCCCGTGGCCCCGTCGATGGCCGCCGCCTCGTGGACCTCCGCCGGGACCTCTTCCAGGGCCGCGCGGGCGGGTTGCACGAAGAGGGGGAGGCCCACCACGGCTGCGGCCAGCACGGCGGCCGCCGGGGTGAAGACCAGGGTGCCGCCGAAGAGCCTTTCCGTCAGCCAGCCCACGGGGCCGGTGCGGCCGATGAGTTGGAGCAGGTAGAAGCCCAGGACGGTGGGGGGCAGGGCCAGCGGCAGGGTCACCAGGATGTCCACGAGGCCCCGGCCCCGCCACCCCGGCCGGGCCAGCGCCACCGCCAGCGGCAGCCCCGCGGCTACCACCAGGGCCGTGGCGCCGACGACGATGGCCAGGGAGATGCGCAGGGTGACCCCGAGCTCCGGGCCGTCCACCATCTCACCTCGGTTTCCCTCACGCCTCGGCTTCCCTCAGCGCGGCGGCAGGAAGCCGTGGCGCTGCAGCACCGCCTGGCTGCGGGCGGAGAGGAGGAACTCGACCACGGCCGCGGCCTCGGCGGGGTGGCGGGAGTCCTCGAGCACGGCCATGGGATAGACCACCGGCCGATGGCTGCCGGGCGGGGCCTCGGCGACGACCGCGACCCGGTCAGACGTGGCCGCGTCGGTCTGGTACACGATGCCCGCCTGGGCCTCACCCGCCGCCACGTGGTGGAGCACCTCCCGCACGTCCTGGTCCAGGACCAGCTTGGCGTTCACCCTCGCCCACAGGCCCAGGTGCTCCAGCACCTGGCGGCCGTACTGGCCGGCCGGCACGTGGGCGGGGTCGCCGATGGCTATGCGGCGGACCTCTTCCGCGGTCAGGTCCAGCCACCCCCGTACACGCCCGGCCTCACCCCGCGGGACGATGAGGACGATGCGGTTGCGGGCGAGGACGCGCACGGCGTCGCGGTCGACCAGACCCTTCTCGACCAGCCGGTCCATGGGCTGCTGGCCGGCGGCGATGAAGACGTCGGCCGGCGCTCCGGCCTCGATCTGCTGGGCCAGGGCACCCGAGGAGCCGAAGTTGAAGCGCACGTGGATCGCCGGGTGATCCCGGTCGAAGTCCGCCATGGCCTCGCGCAGGGCGTCCTGGAGCGAGGCGGCGGCCGACACCAGCACCTCTACCGGTCGGGCTGCGGCGGCGTCCTGGCCCGGCACCGGCCCTGGGGAGCTCGGTGCGGCCTGACAGGCGGTGACGCCCCCAGCGGCCAGGAGTACGAGGAGGAGCGCGCCGGCGACGCGGGCCGAGCGCGGGCGGATCCGGCAGGACACGACCATCCCCCGCTTCCGTCCTGGGGCACCTCGCCGCCGTTCGAGCCGTTCCATCCGCCGGACCGGCGGGACGAGGTGTCTCCTTTCTAGCAACGATCGGTGACTTGATGCAAGTCGCAGTGGCGGGCCAGGGCCACGGGCACCGCGCCCGGCGTAGCGCCGCGGCGACGCCCGCGGCCCCCCGCGAACCGTGCGGTGCGGACCCGCAAGCCGGCTGGTGGAGACGGGGTCGGCCATCGTGCCATCCGCCCGGCGACGGGGGATCCGTCGCGGCGTCGCGTCCGTCGGTGCCGGCGGGCGGGCCAGGCTGGCGCACCGGCTCCGCCGTGCGGGACGGTCCGAACGGGACGGTCCGAAGGCCGGCGAGCATTCGTGCCCGCGGCGGGAGATTCGTGTCCGCGGCGGGAGGAAGTGGAGCTTCCGTCGATAATCCTCTTGTGGGCTTGGAGGGCCCGACGCAGAGGCAGCCGGGTCGCCGGCGGTGGCCGCCGGTGGCCCCATCAAGCGTCCATTCCAGGGGGTGGGCCGCAGGTGCCGAAGCGCAGAGGCGCGTCGCTCCTCGTTGCGTTGCTCCTGGTTGCCTCCTTCGTCCTCGCCGCTTGCGGTGGCGGCGGCCAGCAGGCGCAGGAGGGCCAGAGCGGCCAGGAGGGGCAGCCCCAGGCGAAGGACCCGGAGGAGCTGGTGATGGGATTCGTCCCGTCCCAGAACGCCACGACGCTTCAGGAGACGGCGGAGCCGCTGGGGGAGATGCTCTCCAAGGAGCTCGGCATCCCCGTCGAGGTCTTCGTCTCGACCAACTTCATCGGCCTCGTCGAGGCCATGGCGGCCGAGCAGGTCCACATCGGGTTCCTCAACCCCTTCGCCTACGTCATCGCCAAGGACCGCGGCGATCCGGTCGAGGTGATGTTCAAGACCGTCCGCCAGGGGAAGGACAGCTACCGGGCGCAGATCTTCGTCCATGCCGACAGCGGCATCACCGACCTGCAGCAGCTGAAGGGGAAGAAGTTCGCCTTCGTGGACCCCGCGTCGACCTCGGGGTACCTCTTCGCGGCGCACGTGCTCAAGCGCAACGGCATCGATCCGGAGAAGGACATCCAGCCGGTGATGGCCGGGAGCCACGACGCCGCCGTGCTCAGCGTGTACAACAGGCAGACGGACGCCGGTGCCAGCTTCGAGGACGCGCGGACGCTGCTCCAGAAGGACTACCCCGACGTCATGGACAAGGTCAAGGTCATCGCCTACAGCGATCCCATCCCCAACGACACCATCTCGGTGGTCAGCTGGTTGAGCGACGACCTGAAGCGCCGCATCCACGACGCCTTCGTCAAGATCGCCCAGACGGAAGAGGGCAAGAAGGTGCTGTTCGACATCTACGAGATCGAGGGGCTGACCGACGCCCAGGATGACGACTTCGACATCATCCGCAGCGTGGCGAAGGACATGGGCATCGATCTCGAGGAACTGGCGGATTGACGTGCGAAGAGCATGGACGGCAAGGTGAACCCGTTGATCGAGTTCCGACGCGTGAGCAAGGTCTACCCGGGCGGCGTGCGGGCGCTGCGGGACGTGTCCCTCAAGATCAACCCGGGCGAGTTCGTGGTCATTGTGGGCCTGAGCGGTGCCGGCAAGTCCACGCTGCTCCGGTGCATCAACCGGCTGGTCGAACCCACCGAGGGCCAGGTCCTGGTGGACGGCGTCGACGTCGGCAAGCTCAAGGGACCCGAGTTGCGGCGCCTGCGCTCGCGCATCGGCATGATCTTCCAGACCTTCAACCTGGTCAAGCGCTCGTCCGTGATCAAGAACGTGCTGGCCGGCCGCTTGGCCCACACCCCCACCTGGCGGGCGCTGCTGGGCTGGTTCCCGCGGGAGGACGTCGAGCTGGCCCTGGAGTGCCTGGCGCGCGTAGGCATCGCCGACAAGGCGTGGACGCGGGCCGACCAGCTGTCCGGCGGCCAGCAGCAGCGGGTGGCCATCGCCCGGGCCCTCTGCCAGCGTCCCAAGATCATCCTGGCCGACGAACCCGTGGCGAGCCTCGATCCGCCCACCTCCCACGCGGTGATGCGCGACCTGCGCCGCATCAACCGGGAGGACGGGATCACCACCATCGTCAACCTGCACTTCATCGACCTGGCCCTGACGTACGCCGACCGCATCATCGGCATGCGCAACGGGGAGGTGGTCTTCGACGGTCCCGCAGCGACGGTGACGGAGAGGACCTTCGAGGAGATCTACGGGCGGCCGGTCCGCGCGGAGGACTTCCGGGGCGGCGCCGAAGGGGTGGCGCTGGGTACGGGCCAGGGCGCCGTCGGTGCCGTGCCCGCCCAGGGGGAGGATGACCGCCGGTGACGGCGCCGCGGGACGTGGGCGGGACGAGCCCCAGGGGAGCGGCGGCCGACCCCGATCCGGGCCCCAGCGGCCCTGGCCGGCCGGCCTGGGCCCGGGCCCTGCGCGGGCGGGTCGAGACCGTCTTCTGGTTGGTGGTGCTGGTCGTCCTCTACCTGTGGAGCTCCGCCGGCACCGATGTCAGCCTCCGCAGCCTGTGGGAGGGCATCGACACCGTCGGCCGCATGCTGCGTCGCATGTGGCCGCCCGAGTGGGAGTACCTGCCCGAGACGCTGGGTCCACTGCTGGAGACC
Source organism: Thermaerobacter composti (assembly GCF_033582035.1). NCBI lineage: Bacteria > Bacillati > Bacillota > Clostridia > Eubacteriales > Clostridiales Family XVII. Incertae Sedis > Thermaerobacter > Thermaerobacter composti. The sequence goes on along the minus strand of NZ_CP132508.1, from coordinate 2,639,607 downwards.
TTGCGGCTCGCCCTGCTGGGGACCACCCTGGGCGCCATCCTGGCGGTGCCGCTGAGCCTGCTGGCGGCCCGCAACGTGGCCGGCACGGGGTGGCTGTACCAGGTCTCCCGCGCGGTGATGAACCTGGTCCGCTCCATCCCCGACCTGGTGTGGGCCGCGCTGCTGGTGCCGGCCGTCGGCATCGGTCCCACCGCCGGCGTGTTGGCCCTGACCCTCTTCTCCGCCGGCATCGTGGCCAAGCTGGTCAGCGAGTCCGTGGAGGCCATCGACCCCGGCCCCCTGGAGGCCCTCGACGCGGTGGGCGCCTCCCGCCTGGCGCGGGTCGTCTACGCGGTGGTCCCCCAGGTGTTGCCGCACTTCATCGCCTACACCCTGTTCATGTTCGAGATCAACCTGCGCACCTCCACCGTCCTCGGTCTGGTCGGCGCCGGCGGCATCGGCTCCACGATGATGACCCAGCTGACGTTCTTCCGGTACGACCGGCTGATGGCCATCGTGATCATGCTCTTCGCGCTGGTGGTGCTGGTCGACTGGATCAGCACCCGGTGGCGGCAGCGGCTGGTGGAGGGGGCCGCCGCGCCGGGCGCCGGCGACCGGGTGGTCCTGGCGGAGGAACCCGGCCTGGCGCGATGGCCCCAGGGCGCCGCGCTTCCCCGGGACGGGGCCGCGGTCCAACCCACGCGTCCGGCCGAGGTCGCGGGCAACGTGGGGACTGGGGCCGCTGCGACGGCGGGAGGCAGGCAGGGTTCGGGGGGGACTGGGACCGCTTCGTCGTCCCGCCCGCCGTCTTGGCCCCCGCCGCCGCGGCGGCCGTGGTGGCGGGTCGGGCTGGGCATCGGGGCGCTGGTGGCCCTCTACGGCTGGGCGCTCCGCGGGATGGACTTCGCCCTGGTCGGCGACGCGGGGCCCGTCTTCCGCGGACTGCTCTCGCCCAATTGGGACTACGCGGGGAAGGTCTTCGAGGGGGTCGCCGAGAGCCTGCAGATCGCGTTCCTCGGCACCTTGATCGCCGCGGTGATCGCCATCCCCTTCGGCTTCCTGGCCGCGCGCAACGTGGCGGCGACGGCCGCGGTGGTGGGCAAGGGGGTCTTGGACGCGATCCGCACCTTCCCCGAGCTGGTGCTGGCCATCGTGTTCATGGCGGCCGTCGGGCCGTCGCCCTTCGCCGGCGTCCTGGCGGTCGGGCTCCACTCCATCGGCACCGTCGGCAAGCTGTATGCCGAGGCGGTGGAGGCCGTGGACCGCGATCCCATCGAGGCCCTGCAGGCCGTGGGAGCGTCGCCGCTGTTGACCTTCCGCCACGGCGTGTTGCCCCAGGTGCTCCCGGAGTTCCTCTCGTACGCCCTCTACCGCTTCGAGATCAACATCCGGGCCGCGACGGTGGTCGGCGTCATCGGCGCGGGCGGCATCGGCACCTCGCTGATCTTCAACGTCCAGCTGCGCAACTGGGAGAACGTCGGCATGGTGCTGCTCGGGATCCTGGCCACGGTCCTGGTGGTCGACGCGGTCAGCTCGCGTCTGCGCGGGCGGCTGGTCTAGCGGCCGTCGAGGTCGGGGTCGCGGCGGCAGCCGGGGAGGAGGCGCATCCATCCGCTCAGACGTCCAGGACCACCCGGGCCCGCCAGCCGCCCCCGGGGGTGGCCCCGGCGTGGCGGCCATCGCCGCCGCGGTCGCCGTCGGCGAGCCGGGCGATCTCGAGCTGGTGATACGTGGCCGCCTTGATCTCGCCTTGCCAGCCCATGGCCTCCACATCCAGCGGGGTGCCCCACCCCCGCGCCGCGAGCGCCCACCCGTCGTCCCCCGGCACCGGGTCCAGGGCCAGGGCGACGGGCACCAGCCGCCGGTCCTGGACCCAGTAGAGCAGCTCGTTGATCCACCCCACCAGCAGGCCCTCCAGGTCCGGGGCCGTGAGGCGTGCCTCCAACGGCTGGAGCCTGCCGTCCGGACCCGCCGGCCTGGGCCCCCCTCGGCCGGGGGCCGTGGAGGGCGTCTGGGTGCCGGGCTCGCCGCGCACCGGCGATGGCCGGTCCGGGCAGCCCTGCACCAGCCGGGGCGGACGCTCCAAGAGGAGGCCGAGCACGGCTTCCGTGGCGGCGTGGAAGAGGCCCGGCAGGTCGGGTGCCTCCGCCCAGAAGGCGACGTCGGCGGTGTGATCCAGGTAGCCCCATCGGGTGACGACCGGGGCAGCGCGAGGTCCGGGGCCATCCCCGGGCCCATGGGGTCCGGTTAGAAACGGCTTCCCCGTCATCGTCGAGGCCCTCCCGGCGGACGCACCTATCCCTTGACCACGATCAGCGGCCGCAGCCGCGCCACCCGCCGGCCGAGGCCGGCGCCCTCCACCGCCTCGACCACGTCGGCCACGTCCTTGTAGGCCTCGGGGATCTCCTCGTCCACGGTGGCACGGGTGGCCGCCCGCACCAGGATCCCCCGGCGCGCCAGCTCGCCCACCGGGTCCCGCTGGCGCGCCACCTTCTTGGCCTGGCTGCGGCTCAACCGGCGGCCGGCGCCGTGGCAGCTGGACCCGAAGGTCTCCGCCATGGCGCCCTCGGTGCCGGCCAGGACGTACGAGTATCGCCCCATGTCGCCCGGGACCAGCACCGGCTGGCCGACGGCGCGGTAGCGGGCGGGCACGTCGGGGTGGCCGGGGCCGAAGGCGCGGGTCGCGCCCTTGCGGTGGACCAGCACCCGGCGGCCGCCGTGTTCCTCCCACTCGGCGTTGTTGTGGGCCAGATCGTAGAGGACCCGCAAGCGGGTCGAACCCGGCCCGAAGCCGGCCCGCGTAAAGGCCTCGCGGGCGTAGGCGGTGATCACCTGCCGGTTGGCGAAGGCGAAGTTGGCCGCCGCGGCCATGGCCCCGAGGTACCCCTGCCCCTCGGGGCTCTCGATGGGAGCCGCCGCCAGCTGCCGGTCGGGCAGCTCGATGCCGTGGCGCCGCGCGGCCGCCAGCATGCGGTCGACGAAGTCCTGGCACACCTGGTGGCCGAGGCCGCGGGACCCGGTGTGGATCAGCACCGTCACCTGCCCGGGGAAGAGGCCGAAGGCCTCAGCCGCCTCCGGATCGTAGACGTGTTCGACATATTGAACCTCGAGGAAGTGGTTGCCGCTGCCCAGGGTTCCCAGTTGCGAACCGCCCCGTTCCAGGGCGCGCGGCGAGACCCGGTCGGGATCGGCCCCTGGCAGGGCGCCCCCGGATTCGATGCATTCCAGATCGCCCGGATCGCCCAGGCCCTGCTCCACCGCCCAGCCGGCGCCACGGGTCAACAGGCGCGGCCAGTCCGCGGCCGTGAGGCGCAGCTCGCGTCGTTCGGAGCCGACGCCGGCCGGCACCAGCCGGAACAGCGCATCGGCCAGCGCCTCCTTGCGGGGTTCCAGCTCCTCCCGCGTCAGGTCGCTGCAGAGCAGCCGCACGCCGCAATTGATGTCGAAGCCGACGCCCCCCGGGCTCACCACCCCACCCCGGCGCGGGTCGAAGGCGGCCACCCCGCCGATGGGGAAGCCGTAGCCCCAATGGATGTCGGGCAAGGCGACGGCCGGCTCGACGATGCCCGGTAGGGTCGCCACGTTGACCAGCTGGTGCAGGGCCTGGTCGCCCTCCGCCTTGAGGTCGCGGGCGATGTCGGGCGACGCGTAGAAGACGGCGTCGACCCGCATGGCCCCCTGACGGGGGATGCGGTAGCGATACGGCCCGTCGCGCTCGATGCGCACAGCCCATCACCTCGGCGACCCGGAGTGTCCCCATCGCGGAACGGGTACCGCGACCTGGGTCGGGCGGATGCGGGAAGGGCCCTATCGCATGCGGGAAGGGGCCCTCTATAGGATAACAGGGCCGGCACGAAGCCCGGGCCCACGCCGAGCCCAGAACGGCGAGATCGCGGTGGTCCTCTGGCCCGAGCACGAGGCCCGGGCCCACGCCGAGCGGGTGCGGACGGTGGCCGGCCGACGGGCGGGGCTCGTGGCCGGCGTCCCAAAGATGCTACCATTTCGAGGGGATGGCCCTGCGTTTCGCATTCGAGAGGGTGCGCCACGTTTTGCGTAGGATGCGTGTGCCTGCCGACGGGATCCGCCTCCGAGGGGACGGGATGCGTCGGCGAACCCTCGCGCCCGGTGCGTCCGGCGTGACCGGGGCGGCGAGGGCGAGGAGGGACGGACGATGACGCAGCCGTCGGGGTCCTCCACCGCAGGCTGGGCGGCGGCCCGGGAGGGGCAGCCCGCGAAGCCGGGCGCCGCGTCGGCCGGTTCGTCCCGGTCGCTCCGGGTGCGAGTGCGCCTGTTCGCCGTGGTCGCCGAGCGGTTGGGCACCCGGCAGCTGGAGCTGGTCGTGCCCGGCGGCGCCCGGGCGGCCACGGTGCGGGACGAACTGGCCCGGCGCGCCCCGGCCCAGCGCGGTCTCCTCGAGCTGTGTCGCCTGGCCGTCAACGGGCGCTACGCCGATCCGGAGCAGCCCCTTCGTGACGGCGACGAGGTGGCCCTGATCCCGCCGGTCAGCGGCGGAGCCGCGGATCCCGGCCCCGCGGAGGTCGCCGCACCGGGCCGTGGCGAGGCGGGGCGGGTCGCCGCCGGCGAGGACGGGCGTTTCTTCGTCACCGCCGCGCCCCTGTCGCTGGACGAGCTGTTCCGTGCCGTCGCCCGGGACGACCACGGGGCCGTGGTGCTCTTCGTCGGCATCACGCGCCGGTTCACCGGCCCGCGGGAGACACGGCGCCTGGAGTACGAGGCGTACCTCCCCATGGCGGCCGAGGAGCTGGCGCGCATCGGAGCGGAGGCCGAGGCCCGCTGGCCCGGCGTGCGGGTCGCCATCGGCCATCGCACGGGCCCGGTGGCCATCGGCGAGGCCAGCGTGGTGGTGGCCGCCGCGGCGCCCCACCGACCGGACGCCTTCGCCGCCGCCCGCTACGCCATCGACGCGCTGAAGGTGCGGGCGCCCATCTGGAAGCGAGAGCACTACGCCGACGGCCGGGTGGAGTGGGTCGGCGTGGGGACGGACCCCGCGACGGCGGCAGGCCCCGAGGCGGCGGGCGCGGCCGGCGGCGAAGCCGACGGCACCGGCGGTGGGGGGTGAGGGGCCGGAGCGGCATGTCGCGAGCCGCGGGCGCGCCGTGCGCCGCGGGCGTGCCGTTCACTGCGGGCAAGGGCGCCGCGCCGGGGCCCGGTGCACCGGCGCGGCGGCGGGCGAGGCCCAGGCCTGGCCCCCGAGGCCCGCGCCCCCACCGGCTGCGGTCCCACCCCGTCGAGGGGGGAGGAGGGGACGGATCTCGTCATGGCGTCGACGCGGACCGGGCCGATCACGTGGGATCCGGCCGAGGTGCCGGAGCTGGTGGGATGGGACCGCCAGCTCCCGCCCATCCGCATCCCGGTGACCGGCAACATCCCCACCACCCGCCGGTTGCGAGCCCTGGTGGACAGCGCGGCCTTCCAGCGGCTGCGCCGGGTTCGTCAGACGGGTCCGTCCTATCTGGTCTATCCCGGCGCCGTCCACACCCGCTTCGAGCACTCCCTCGGGACCTACGAGATGGCGCGGCGGCTCGTGCTGGCCCTGCTGACGCGATCGCGGCGCACCGGGCGGGATGGCGACGACCTGCCCGACGCGCCGGGAGGGGCGGACGGCGCCGACGCACCCGGGGAGGGGAGGGGCGGTGACCTCCTCACGCCCGACGACGTGGCGACCTTCCTGGTGGCGGCGCTGCTGCACGACGTGGGGCACTACCCCTTCTCCCACACCATCGAGGAGATCCCCGACGACGACCCGGTGCTGGCCGGCCGGCTCCCCCGCCACGAGGAGCGGGGTGCGGCCATCATCCGTGAGAACCCGGAGATCCGCCAGATCCTGACCGACCTCTGGGGGGTCGATCCGGCCCGCGTCTGCCAGGTGATCCGGGAGGAACCGGCCCCGGGCGACGCGGCCACGGCGCGCCTGGCCAACCTGCTGGCGGGTCCCATCAACCCGGATCGGCTGGACTATCTGGCCCGCGACAGCGAGCACATCGGCGTCCCGTACGGGCGCGGCATCGACTACCAGCGGCTGCTGGACGCGGTGTGCTGGACGCCCGACGGCATGGGGGTCGGGGTGACGCCCAAGGGCATCTCCGCCGTGGAGACCCTGATCTTCGCGTCCTACATCATGTACCGGGACGTCTACTGGCACCACACGGGACGCATCGCCGCCGCCATGCTGCGCCGGGCGCTGACCGAGGCCCTGCGGGCTGGTGCCTTCGCCATCGACGATTTCATCGACCTCGATGACGAGCAGGCCCTGGCCCTCCTCCGGGGCGTGCCCCACCCGGTCACCCGCGACCTCGTGGAGCGCCTGACGGGCGCCGGCCGCCGGCTGTACAAGCGGGTGGCCCGCCTCAGCTACCCCCGCGCCCTGGCGGGCGAGTACGGCACGGAGATCCGCGACCTGGTGCGGGCGGGCTACTGGGAGCGGGAGGCGTGGTCCCGCGACGCCTGTCGCGCCCTGGCGCGCCGCCTGGGGCGGCCCGTGGAGGAGCACCACCTGCTGGTGGACATCGTCGGCGGCGGCAAGGAGCTCTTCTTCGAGGTGCCCGTGGTGGCGGGCGACCGCGTCTACACCACCGCCGATCCCGAGGTCTCGGTGCTGGCCCCCAACATCGCCCGCAACTTCCGCGAGCAGGCCAAGTACGTCCTGCTGGCGGCGCCGGCCGAGTTGGCCGACGCGTTCCGGGCCATGCTGGGCCTCCCCGCAGGCTGGCAGCCCTCGTGACCGGCCGGCGGCCGTCCTCGGCGGCTGTCATCGTCCCGTAACGGAAAGCGCAACAATCCTGCAAACTCCGGCCCGAGGACGGACGCCCACCGCCCGGGTGTAACGATTGCGACACCCGCCTCTTGCATTTCTGTTACACATCTGTTACTATCACCGCGCCATGAGCCACAGCGACCCACGCGCGGATGCACGACCGGCGAAGCTGTTGCAGGCAGGCGTGTGGACGGGCATGCTGCTCTGGGCCTTCACCGCCGTGGCGCCGCGCCACGACGTGCAGGCCCACGGGCCGGCGGCGCCGGTGCCGTCGGTGGAGCAGCGGGCCGAGGTCCACCGCGAGGCAGCGGAGAGCCGGGCGGCGCTGCGGGCGGCCGAGGTGGAGCGCCGCCACAAGCTCGCCCTGGGCCGGCGGATGTGGACGGCGCGGTGGGAGGAACGGGCGCGACGGGAGCGGCTGGCGCGGTTGCGTCAGCAGGAGGAGGCCCGCCGTCGCGAGGCCGCGCGCCAACGCGAGCAGGCTCGGCGGCAGGCCGTCCGCAAGGCGGAGGAGGCTGGCCGGGCCGCCGCCCCCAAGGCGGAAGCCCGTCGGGCCTCCGCGCGCACCGCCTCGGCCGGCCGTCGCACCGCCGCCGACCGCGTCGCGGTCCGGCTCGACGAGCTGCAGCTGCTGGCCCGCATCGTCCAGATCGAGGCCGGCGGCGAGCCGTATGAGGGGAAGGTGGCCGTCGCGGCGGTGATCCTCAACCGGGTTCGGAGCCCGCGGTTCCCGGACTCCGTCCGGGCCGTGATCTACCAGCCGGGCCAGTTCCCGACGGCGGCGGAGCGGATCCCGCAGATCCGGCCGAGTTCCGCCGCCCTGCGGGCGGCCCGGGACGCCCTGGCCGGCCGGGATCCGTCCAACGGGGCGCTCTACTTCTACAACCCGGCGCGGCAGCGCTGCGGCGAGGGGGGCGGCGGGTTCCTCTGCGCCCTCGAGGTGACCGCCAGGATCGGCAACCACGTCTTCGCCCGGTGAGACGGCCTCACCCCATGGGGCGCGCCGGCGGGCCATGGGGTGCCTGTGGCGTGGTGGCGTGCCAGGGGGCGTGCCGGCGGGGCATGGGCTTTGGCTATTGGTGGCGGGCCAAGGGACGGGGTGCCGGGCGCGGTGGCGGGTCGACGGGCGCGGCGTGGCGGCGGGCAGGCCATGCGGACGACGGTGGGTGGTGGGCGCGGCCTGGCGCCACGCACGCCAACGGAGGGCCGGGGTCCGCCGCGGACCCTTGCCGCTGGTGCGATGAGGCACATCCCGGGGAGGGTGCCGGGCGAGGGCCGGCAGCCGGCGGCTGCCGGCCCTCGCCATGCCGGGGCGGGCGGCAAGGCCCAGGCGGTGGCGGTGGCGCGGGGCGCGGGCAGGGGCAGGGCATGGGCGTACCGCCGCCTGCCCGCCACGAGGCCAACCCCGCGCAAGCGTGCCGCGGCCGGCCCAGCGGCGGGCCGCCCACACGCCGACGCGCCACCGCGCCCACCGGCGGGCCGCCCACACGCCAGCGCGCCATCATGCCCACCAGCGGGCCGCCGCTCGGCGGCCGAGCGCCGGCCTCAGGGCCCCGCCGGCCGGGCCCGTCGAGCCCCGTGAAGCACGGCGGCGGCGCCCAGTCCGGTGAGCAGGGGCGCGGAGGCGGCCGCCAGCCCCCACACCTCGGGGCCGGGCAGCGTGGGATGCAACCCGGCCAGGTAGTCGACGGCGTCGTTGAACAGGCTCCACGCCGTGGCTGCCCCCACTCCGCGCAGCGAACCGGGGTAGGCGCGGAGGTAGAGCAGCGCCTCGAGGGCCATGCCGGCGTGGGAGGCGATGAGCAGCGCGGCCTCGCCGTCGACGAAGCCCGCCCGCAGCGCGTAGCCGCCCAGGACCACCACCGTCCAGAGGCCGTACTTGATCATCACCAGGTAGGCCCAGGAAGCCAGGGCCGGGACGGGCCGACCCGCCAGCTGCAGCACCAACACCACGGTGAAGAGGGTCGAGGCCGTCGGCGAGTCGGGGACCACGGGCCACTGCCACGCCGGGGTGGCGAGGAGCTGGTCGCGATACCACCAGAACCCCCAGATGGAGCCCACGGCGTTGACCAGCACCAGCAGGGCCGTGGCAGGGCGGCTGGCGGGAAGGCGGCCGAGCCAGACCAGCGCGGCCGCCGCCAGCCGGTGCCCCGGTCGACGCGGGGCGCCGGCTCCCACCCCCGGGTGACCGGACCCCTGGCCCGGCTGGGATCGGTCTCCGTCGCGGCCCATCATCGGGTGACATCCCGCTCCTTCCCGGCCCCTTCCACCTTGCCCACCACCACGGGCTGGCGCTCCCCGGGAGCCGGAGGCGAGTACCGCCGGCCCCCTGGGCCGACCGCCCCGCCCGGGGGCCCCGCACCTGGGAGGGTTCCCGTGCCGTCCGCCCCATGCCGCCCGTCGCCCCCGTTGGGCGGGGGCGCCACGACCGTGGGCCGCCATCGGGCTGAGGCCGGTGGCGGGAGGCGCGGGGCTAGGTTACATTGGTGGGCGGGGTGAGGACCGTGTCGCGCCCGTCCTGGCCGTGGATCGTCGTCCTGGCGGCCACGCTGGTCCTGGCGCCGTGGCTGGCGTGGCACCTGGGGCAAGCGGATCCCCTGGAGCGGGAGGCGCGGTCCCTGGAACGGGCGCTGCGCTGCCCCGTGTGCGAGGGCCAGTCCGTGGCCGACTCCAACTCGGCGGTCGCCCTCCAGATGCGCCAGGAGATCCGCCGGATGCTGGCCCAGGGCCGCAGCCGGGACGAGATCCTCCAGACCTTCGCCGACCGCTACGGCGCCTGGGTGGTGTACATGCCGCCCCGCCACGGCTGGTATCTTCTCGGTTGGGCCGGCCCCTTCCTGGCCGTCGCCGCCGGCGCCGGCGTGCTGGTCTGGTGGTGGCGCGGCCGCCGGCCGGACCTCGGCGGGCTGTCGGCCGGCGCTGCGCCCGCGGCGGCCACCCCCCCGGATGTGCCTTCCCGGCCGGCCGCGGTCGCCAGCGGGGACGAACCGGCCGTCCGCGGCGCCCCCTCCCCCCAGGCCCCGCCGGACGACGGCCGGCTGGACCGGACGCCGAGGACGGGCGATGCCGCCTCCCGAGACGACCGGGCGCCCGCGGTGCCCCTGGATGACGAGGTCCGCCGGTGGATGTGACGGCCGACACCCGGTGTCGACACCCAGGAAGGGGCGGTGAGGTCGAACCCGATGGCCCAGGTGGGACATGCCTCGACGGTGCTCGCCCTGGGGCTGGCCGTGGCGCTGGCGGCGTGGGCGCCCCTCGAAGGGCGCTACCGCTGGCGGCTGCGCTTCCTGCCGCCCGCCCGGTGGCTGGCGGCCGCCCTGTTCGGCGCCGTCACCGTCGCCGTCGCGATCCTGGTCCACGCCCTCTTCACCGACGACTTCTCCTTCCGCTACGTCGCCAGCCAGTCGAGCCGGTACATGCCGATCCCCTACAAGATCAGCGCCCTTTGGTCCGGTCAGGAGGGCTCGCTGCTGTTCTGGCTGTGGCTGTTGAGCGGCTACACCGCGGCCGTCGCGTTCACGGCGCGGCAGGCCGTGCCCACCTTGCTGCCCTACGCCCTGGGCACCCTGGGCGGCGTCGCCGCCTTCTTCGCCCTGCAGGTGGCGGTGGTGGCCAGCCCCTTCGCGGTGCTGCCCGATCCGCCCAGCGACGGACGGGGGATGAACCCCCTGCTGCAGAACCCGTGGATGGTCTCCCACCCCCTGACCCTGTATCTGGGCTACGTCGGCATGGCCGTGCCCTTCGCCTTCGCCGTGGCCGCCCTGTGGACCCGCAACGCGGGGGACGCCTGGATCCGGGTGACGCGGCGGTGGACGCTGCTGGCGTGGCTCTTCCTCTCCATCGGCATCCTCATCGGCGCCCGGTGGGCCTACACCGAGCTCGGCTGGGGCGGGGTCTGGGCATGGGATCCGGTGGAGAACGCGGCCCTGATGCCGTGGTTGCTGGCCACCGCCTTCATCCACTCGTCGCTGGTGCAGGAGAAGCGCGGCATGCTGAAGCGGTGGAACGTGGGGCTGGCGGTCTTCATCTTCCTCTTGACCATCTTCGGCACGTTCATCACCCGCAGCGGCATCTTCTCGTCCGTCCACGCCTTCATCACCTCGCCCACCAGCCCCTGGTTCCTCGGCTTCCTGGGCCTCGTGCTGGCGGCGACGGCGTACCTGCTGATCGACCGGGCGCCGCTGCTGGCCGACGAACGCCGGCCCGAGTCGGCGTTCTCCAAGGAGACCGGGTTCCTCCTGAACAACCTCCTCTTGGCGGGGCTGACCTTCGCCGTCTTCTGGGGCACGATCCTGCCGCTGGTGACGCCGCTCTTCGGGGTCCAGGTGTCGGTGGGGCCGCCCTTCTTCAACTGGGTCGGCGTCCCGCTGTTCTTCGCCATGATGGTCCTGATGGGCGTGGCGCCGGTGCTGGCCTGGCGGCGGGCCTCGTGGCCGCGGGTGCGCCAGATGCTGGCGCTGCCGACCCTGGGCGCGCTGGCCCTGGCGGTGGCGCTGTTCGCCTTGGGGCTGCGCGAGGTCCCCATCGTGGCCGGGTTCGCCATCGCCTTCTTCGTCGCCACGGCCACCCTGGCGGACGTGGCGGCAGCCTACGCCGCGCGGGTCGCGGCCACCGGCGACCGCTCCCTCCGCGGCTTCTGGCAGATGCTCAACCGCAACCCGCGCCGCTACGGCGGCTACGTCGTCCACCTGGGCGTGGTCCTGGTGATGATCGGCCTGACCGGCATGTACGGCTACCAGCAGGTCGAGGCGGTGGGCCTCGCGCCGGGCGAGAGCTACACCATGGGCGGGTTCACCATCACGTACCACGGCCTGGGCGAGCGGATCTCCGAAGGCGTCCCGGCCGTGTACGCCGACCTCACGGTCTCCCGGGACGGACAGGTGGTCGGGCGGCTGCAGCCCGAACGCCGGTTCTACCCAGGGTTCGCCGAGACCATGGGGGCCACGCCGGAGGTGGCCATGCTCACCTCGTGGAGCCGTGACCTCTACGTGGTCCTGGGCGGCTGGGAGGGGGAGACCGCCGGCTTCGAGTTCTACCTCAACCCCATGGTGGCCTGGGTCTGGGTCGGGGGCTACCTGCTGGTGGCGGGGACGCTGTTCTCGCTGTGGCCGCGCCCGGCCATGGCGTCGGTGCGCGCCCGGGTGATGGCCGAGCTGGCCGAGCTGGAGTACGACTACCGCGTGGGCAAGATCGGCGCCGCCGACTACGCCCGGCTGCGCCAGGGCCTGGTGGCCGCCGCCGCGGCGGCGCTCAGCGGATGGTCCGAGGCGGAGCGCAGGGTGGCGGCGGAGATCGACGCCCTGGCCCAGGCCGGGGCCGGGCCCCGGGTCCCGGCGCCGTAGACGTGCCGAGAGGGCCCCTGCCCCCTGTCGGCGAGGTGCAGCCAACGGAACGCACCGAAGGCCACCGTAAGCACGGTACCGCGCGACGCACGCCGCCCGCCGTCCGGCACGGCGCCGGACCTGTGGCCCCGGCGTCCGGGTCCCAGGCCCACCGCGGTTGCCGGGGCCGACCTTCGCGCGGGCGGCCGCCCGGGAGGAGGCGTCATCCTTGATCGAACAGGGCATTGCCGGAGCGGACCCGCAGACCCCGTCCCCCACGGCCGGCGCGGCCAGCGGTGGCGCCGCACCCACCCATTCGCCGCTGGTGGTGGGATGCCACCTCTCCGTCGCCAAGGGCTTCCCGACGGCGGCGCGGGTGGCATCCCAGGTGGCGGCCAACGCGCTGCAGTTCTTCCCGCGCAATCCCCGGGGCGGGGCCCAACGCCAGGTGGACGAGGCGGAGCGCGCCGAGTGGCTGCGGCAGCGGGACGCGGTGGGCCTGCGCTTCGTGATCGCCCACATCCCGTACACGGTCAACCTCGCCTCGCCCAAGGCCCAGGCCTATGCGTTCGCCCGCCGCGTCCTGCAGGAAGACCTGGAGCGCTGCCGATGGGTGGGGGCGGACGCCGCCGTGACCCACCCCGGCAGCTACGTGGAGGGGGATCCCGCCGACGGGATCCGTCGCATCGTCGCCGCCATCGAGCCGGTGCTCCCCCTGTTGGACGAACCCGGCGCCCCCTGGCTGCTGTTGGAGACCATGTCGGGTCAGGGCACCGAGATCGGCGGCCGGCTGGAGGAGCTCCGCGCGATCCTGGACGGGCTGGGGTGGCCGGAGCGGGTTGGCGTCTGCCTGGACACCTGTCATCTCTTCGCGGCCGGCTACGACTGGCGCGACCCCGCAGCCGTCGATCGGCTGGTGGACGACGTGGACCGCGCGGTGGGGTGGGGGCGGGTCCGGGCCCTCCATGTCAACGACAGCAAGTTCCCGTGCGGCAGCCGGCGCGACCGCCACGAGAAGGTCGGGCAAGGGGCCATCGGGCGGGAGGGATTCGCCAACCTGCTCCGGCATCCCCGCCTGCGAGCGCTGCCCATGTTGCTGGAGACGCCGGTGGACCGCGAGCTGGAGTACGCCGACGAGATCCGCTGGCTGCGGGAGCTGGACCGGGCCTTGGGGGACAGCTGAAGGGCCGCGCCCCCGGGCACCGGCAGCCCCACCGGCAGCCCCCACCGCGCTCGGGCCCCGGGTCACGCAGCGCGTGACCGCCTTGCCACCTGGACGGTTCCGCCGAGGGAGGCCGGGGTGCGGTCGTCGGGGAGCCGGGGAGGGGCGCGCGGCCTGCGGACGCCAGCGATCCCGCCGTCGGCCCCGATGCCGCCCGGGTGACCCTGGCGGCCGGGTCCGGTGCCCTGGGGGACGGGTGTCAACCTTTCCGCGGCCGGACGCGCCCTCCCCGCGACGGCGGTCAGCGATCGCCGGTCCGTCGATTTCCCGGGAAATGCGTCGGGACGAACCAGCCGCCGCCGACATCCTCCGGCATGTCGGGCGCGGGCTGCCAGGCGATGGCGAAATCCGCGGCGTCCACGGCGGCGGCCACCGGGAGGTCGGCCGCGAACCCCGCCTCTACCAGCAGGCGCCCGTGCCGGCAGCCGGCCAGGGCCTCGGCCAGCCGGGGCCGTGCGGTCTGCCAGAGCTGCAGGGCGGCGACGGCGGCGTCGGAGAGGCGGCACGGTCGGGCGCCGGTCGGCGGGCGGGCGGCCGCCGGGGGCGTCACCGCCGCCCCGGGCGGGGCGGTCGGCTCGGGTCGGTGGGTTGCGCTGCCGGGAGCGCCGATCAGCGCCTCGATCACCGCCCCGGCGCCGATGGCGTCGTCCAGGGAGAAGCGGCCGTGGGTGCCCGCGCAGATCAGGGTGATCCGGTCGACCCTCGGGTCGGCCAGCAACGCGCGGGCGGTGGCCGCCCGGTTGCGCAGCGACGCGGCGAACAGCCGGCGACACCCACCGCGCAGGGCTGCGACGGCGGCCCGGGTACCGTTGGTGGTGCACATCACCAGGGTGCGGCCCGTCACACGCTCGGCGGTGAACTCGCGAGGGGAGTTCCCGAGATCGAACCCCGGCCGGCGTTCCATCCGCTCCTCCCCGGCCAGGAGGGGGGCGGGCGTGAGGCGTTCCCGCAACGCAAGAGCCTTGGCGGGATCGGCCACGGCCACGACGGCGCGGGCCCCCGCGGCCAGGGCGGCGGTCATCGTGGTGGTGGCGCGCAAGATGTCCAGGAAGGCTGCTGCCTCGCCGGGCGCGAAGGCGTGGCGCTCGGCCTCGTCTGCGGTCCAGAGCACGTCGACGACCAGCTCGCTCAAGCCGGAAGCCCCCTTCGTCCGGATTGCACCGCTCTGGTCGCCTTACGATGCCACCGGGCCGGGCTCCTTCGGCGTCGTGGCTGGAGCGGGCGCAAACATCGCCTGGCCGCGCGCGCTGGACGCCGCGCTGGCGTCGAGGCTGAGTGATTGCGCCGGGTTGCCTTCCGGCGGGACCTGCGCTATGATTAGGGCTGCGCCGCGATGAGACGGGCGCCGCTCCGGGTGCCGGCCGCCAGCCGGTCGATGCAGGGGATTGTTCCAGGTGAGCCGACGCACCCGGGCGACCGAGGACCGAAGACGGTGTCTCGGGACATGCGGAAGGAGCTCAACACGCGGGAGTAGCTCAGTGGTAGAGCGTCACCCTCCCAAGGTGAAGGCCGCGGGTTCGATTCCCGTCTCCCGCTCCATCCTCGTCCCGCCCACCAAGGGGCCGGCAGGCTTGGCCTGCCGGCCCCTTGCATTGCACACGGCCGACTGGGTGCTCAACGGCGCGGGGCGCGGCCGGTCTCCTCCTCCTCCCGCTCCGAGGGGGCGACGCGGGCGCTGACCCCGGCCGCCGCCGGGTCCGTCCCTGCGCGGACGAACTCGGTGTTGCGGCAATCGGGGCACGGCGGCAGGCGATCCCCGGCGTCGTCCAACCGCACCGTCTGGCCGCACCGCGTGCAGGTGTAGACGCCCGGGCCGGGTTCCTCCCCCGTGCGGGGCATCGGACTCACCCCCGCGCATAGGGTGCCCCGCCTGCCGGGGGCGACCCCGTCGGCGACCGCGAGGCGGGCGCCGCGCCCTCCGGCTCGGACGGCCAGACGGAGGGCAAGGACGGGCAAGGACGAAGAGGGCCCACCGCCATCGCGGCGAGGGCCCCGCACGAAAAAGGCGCCTCGCGCGTCGACCGAGGCGCCAGGCGACGGTTCCGCCCGATGGGACTCGCGGTCGGGTTTGCACCCGATGCCGGCATGGGAGCGCGCCGCGCAGGCCTTCGCGCACCGGGCCGGCCCACGGCCTTCGGGGCGCCGGGCCGGTCCTCAGTCGCCGGCCACCGCCACCCCGACCCGCTGGAGCATGCGGCAGTGGGCGCATACCTCGGCGGTCGTAGGCTGGCCGCACACCCGGCACGGCCGGACCTCGACCCGTTCGCGCTCCTCCTGGAAGTGCGGTCGCCCATGCTCGAGGAACCCGAAGAGGAAGCGCGCCTTGGCGCCCGGGGACAGCTCCTCCAGCTGGTTGAGGATGTGCTTGTACTGGATGGATTTGGCGCCCTTGGCCATGGGGCACTCCTCGACGATGTAGTCGATGCCCCGCAGCACCGCGTAGGAGGCGATCTCGCGTTCCGTCAGCCGGTACAGGGGCTTGACCTTCTTCACCAGATTGGGCGCGGTGGCCTCCAGCACCGGCGACTGCCGCGCCAGGTACCCGGTGTTCCAGTGCAGCACGTTGCCCAGCAGGGTGGCCGCCTCGTCGTCCAGGTTGTGCCCGGTGACCAGGACGTCGTAGCCGCCCTCCAGGGCCTCGCGGTTGAAGATGTACCGCTTGTTCAGGCCGCACGCCGAGCAGGCGGGACGGCCGGCCTTGCGCGCCAGCTCGGTGGTGCCCAGGCCGTACTCCTCCTCCACCGAGACGATGCGGAGGACCGCGTCGCGCTCCTCCGCGAACTTGCGCACCTTCTCCGTGGAGCGCTTGGAGTACTCCCCGATGCCCAGGTCGATGTACAGGCCATGGGCCTCGTACCCGAGGCGCAGCAGCACGTCCCAGATGGCTAGGCTGTCCTTGCCGCCGGAGACCGCCACCAGGATCTTGTCGTCGCGGGTGAACATGCGGTGCTCTTTGATGGCCCGCTGGACCTGGTTGTCGAAGTACTCGAAGAAGTGCTCGGTGCAGAAGGCGGCGTTGTGCCGGCGGATCGGCACCACCGCCTGTTCGCCGCACTTGGTGCACTTCATCGACGCCACCTCCTTTCCCCGGCGGCGGGAACGGGTCGGGACGGACCGGAACGGGCCGGAACGGCCGGCCGCCAGTCAGAGCCTACGGCGGGACCCGGTGGGAGCCACCGCGGCTCGCGGCCGCGGCGCTCGCGCCGACCCGTCCGACCCCGCGAAGGGCGACGGAGCCGGTGACGAAGTCGGCCCGTGCGACGCCGGCGATGCATCCGCCGCCGGCGCCGCCCGACGGCGTCCCCTCAGCGGCCCCCACCCGAGATGGCCGGCCGCACCTCGATCTCGGCGTCGTCCGGCACCCGCGCATCCGGCGTCAAGAGCCGCTTCTCGTAGATCACGATCACCGACTCGTAGGGCAGGCCGAGTTCGTCCAGGATCTCCTTGACGCGCTTGGGGCCCTTGATCTCGTACACCTTGCGCACGGGGATCGGGACGGTGACCTTCATGGGAAAGCCCCCTTTGCGGGTTCGCCCCTTGCGTGCCCATGATAGCAGCGGCGGCTCGGCAGCGGCAAGGAAGGCGCTGCGGCATGGGCGACATGGCAGAAGCAGGCGGGGTCCAGGGGCTCCTCGAAGGCCCGGATTGCCCGGTGCCTGCCACCCCCGACGGGCGCCCGGCGCGCCGGCGATCCGAGGGCGCGGCATGCCCCCTACCGGGCGGGCGCGGCACGCCGTGGGCAAGCCGCGGAGCGGGACGCGTCGCACCGGGCCGCCTCCGACGCGTCGGGTCCGCCCGTCGCGCGACGGAAGGGGGGCCGGGAAGCGGGATGCCGAGGCGGCCGACAAACCATGGGAGCGGGGTCGTGTAGACGGTGAACCCGACCACCGGGCGGCGCCGATGGGACCGGCTGGGACCGCGCCTGGAGGCGGTCCTGGCGGCCGTCGGCCGCGCCCGGGTGCTGGCCGACGTCGGCACGGACCACGGCTACCTGCCCGCGGCGGCGATCCTGCGGGGCCAGGCGCAACGCGCCATCGCTACCGACCTGCGCCGCGCGCCCCTGGAGGCCGCCCGCCGCGTGGTGCGGGCAGCCGGCGTCGAGGGGGCGGTCGAACTCCGCCAGGGGGCGGGGCTCGAGCCCCTGGCGCCCGGCGAGGCCGACGCCGTGGTCGTCGCCGGACTCCACGGCAAGACCATCGCCGCCATCCTGCGGGACGGCGCGCCGCGGCTCCTCCCCGGCACCCGGATCGTCCTCCAGCCGACGCGCGGCGCCGACGCCCTGCGCCTGCCGGCGCTGGCAGCGATCCCCCGGGCAGCCTCCCCGGCGCCAACCGCCGGTCCCGCCGGCCGCGACAGCGGGGCCGGGCATCCCCCGGCGCCGCCTGGCCGATGGACCCTCTGGATCGCGCTCGAGGGCGAGGGGTTGGTCACCGAGGGGCGCCACACCTACGTGGTCATCCGCGGCCGGGTCGTCGGCCGCGGCGTGCTGCCGCCGGGCGAGGGAGGGGGACCGACGGGCGGCGGAGCGGCAGCGTCCCCGCACCCGAAGGGGGAGCCTGCACCGGCAGAGGCTTGGTTCGACATCTCGGACGAACCTGCGTTCGTCTGGCTGTGGGACGGCGCCACCTCGGCGGCGGCCCTGGCGCTGGCCGCCCTGGCGCGCCGCAGCGGCGTGGACCCGCGGGAGGCGGTGGCGCGCGTCGGCCCTGCCCTGCTGGTCGCGGAGCGGGGCGGGCCGCACCCGCAGCTGGCGCGATGGTTGGACGAGCTCGGTCGACCGTGGCGGCGCGCCCTGCAGATGAACCCAGGTTCGACGCAACGGGCGGTGGCGTCTCGCCGGCGCGCGGCGGCATGGCTCGCCTTCCTCCGCGAGGTGGGGCGGCTGGCGGGGGTGGCCGACGCGACGCCCGCGCCGAACTAGCGCGGGACGCACCAGGGGGCGGGCCGCACCGAGGACGGGCAGGGACGGGCGAGGAGGGTTGCGTGTGGGCGAGGGCCCGTGGCGACTGCACACGGACGGCGCGGCGCGGGGAAACCCGGGGCCGGCCGGCATCGGCGTCGTCCTCATCGATCCCCATGGCCAGGTGGCGGAGCAGCTGGCGCGCTACATCGGCACGGCCACCAACAACGTGGCGGAGTACACGGCGCTGATCGCCGGCCTCGAGCGGGCGCTGGCGCGCGGCGCGCGCCGCCTCGACGTGTACTCCGACAGCGAGCTCATGGTGCGTCAGCTCAACGGCGAGTACCGCGTCAAGCACGAGGGGCTCAAGCCCCTCTACCACCGGGTGCGGGAGCTGGCCGCGTGCTTCGACGCCGTGCGGTTCATCCACGTGCCGCGGGAGCGCAACCGGGAGGCCGACCGGCTCGCCAACCGCGGCATCGACCAGGGGGCCGCGCCCGGATAGGGCCGACGGGCACGGTGGGCGGGCGCGGCGGGGACGGGATCCGGCGGCTGGTTCGTCCCGACGGAGCTGGCGCGGGGCCACCTTGAGCGCGGCGGTCCGGATCCGTAGAATGGCGGTGGTCATCCCGCTACAACTCCAACCGGTTTGTGTGGGTCGAGTCAGCCGGGTGATCGCGGGCGCAGGGCCGCAAGGCCGCGTCCGAGGAAAGTCCGGGCTGCGCAGGGCACGGTGCTGGGTAACGCCCAGCGGGGGCGACCCCCGGGAAAGTGCCACAGAAACATACCGCCGGCGGGTCGGCGCGCGCGGCGTCGCGCCGCGCGGCGGCCGGCCGCCGGTAAGGGTGAAACGGTGCGGTAAGAGCGCACCAGCGGCCAGGCGACTGGCCGGCTAGGCAAACCCCACCGGCAGCAAGGCCGAGTAGGAGGGCGATGAGGTGGCCCGCTGAGCCCTCGGGTTGGCCGCTTGAGGCCCCGGGCAACCGGGTGCCCCAGATAGATGATCACCCTCGACAGAACCCGGCTTACAGGCTGACTCGGCCCCTCTTCGTTTCGTCGCGCCGTCGCCCCGCCGCCGGCGGCTCGGCGCACCGACGCCCGGCGGCCGGAGCCGGGATCGGGCTGGCCCCGGGCCGGGCGGGTCGTGGGCCCTCGTCCCGGGGCGGCAGGAGGCGTGCAACCGGAGCTTTGGCTCACGTTTGACAGTGCGTAGTGCCATGCCGCGCGATGACCGCTGCTCGACGTGAGCCAGCCCGAGCGACGAACCCCGCCGGCGGGATCGGCGGGATAAGGATGAGCTAGCCGCGCCGGTCCGGCCCAAGTCCCACTCCGGGGTGATGCGCCAGCTCCGGACCCTGGGAGCGGAAGGCCGCCGGGCCGAGGGCATGATCGGCCCGGCGGCCGGACGCAGACGGCCCCCGGTGCGGTTGGGCGAGGCGCGCCCGCTCATGCGGCGGCCCCGCCGCAGGGAGCGGGAGATACGGCCCCGGGCTTGGGCCCGGGGATCGGGAAGGCGGCTTGCGCCGCCCCGGCCTTGCCGGCCGGAAGGAAGGAGGATGCCGCCATGCGGCGCATTCCCGTGCTCTCCCGCCGGGGAGAGCCGCTCATGCCGTGCCGGCCCGACCGGGCCCGGCACCTGCTCAAGCGAGGCAAGGCGAAGGTCGTCTGGCTCGACGGGACGATCTTCGCCTTGAAGCTGACGTACGATCTGCCGAACCCGGCGGTCCCGGGCCTTTGGGCCGGGGACGATCCAGGCGGCAAGACCCGGGTGCTGAGCGTGGTTCTGCCGCGGGCCCGGCGGCGCCCGGAAGAGGTGCTGGCCGTGGAGATCCCCGTGCCCCAGGGCGAGGTGCGCCGGCGGCTCGAGCAGCGGCGGGGCTACCGCCGGCTGCGGCGCTACCGGTTTCGCGGCCGGTCCGCCCGCTTTGCCAACCGGCGGCCGCCCCAGTGTTGGGTGTGCGGCCGCAACGCCCGCCCGGGGACGGACAGCTGCCGCCACCACCGCGGCACGCCGCGCACGGGCTTGCCCGGGGTGGCGCCGTGGCTTCCGCCCTCGGTCAGGGCGCGGGAGGACGTCCTGCTCCGCGTGCTGGCGAAGCTGCAGGCGTTTCTGCCCATCCGGCGGGTGACCGTGGAGGTCGGGCGGTTCGACCTGCAAAAGCTCCGGGACCCCGACATCGGGGGCGAGGCGTACCAGCGGGGCCCGCGCTACGGGCACGACAGCACCCTGGCGGCCCTGGTGGCGGCCTACGGTGATCGGTGCGCCTACTGCGGCGGCCCGGGGCCCTTGACCATCGACCACGTTCTGCCCCGGAGCCGCGGGGGGACGAACGCCTGGGAGAACCTGCTGCCGGCCTGCCGGGCATGCAACCAGGCGAAGGGGAACCGGACGCCGGAGGAGTGGGGCGTCCGGCCCCGGGTTCGGCCCAAGCCCCTGGGCAAGGCCTTCCGGATGGCGACCTGGATCCAGCAGGGGAAGGGCTATCTGCTCTGGCGGCTCCGGCAGATGGGCCTGGAGGTGCACACCACCTTCGGCGCCTACACCGCCTGGGCCCGCAAGGTGCGGGGTGCCGCGAAGAGCCACTTCACCGATGCGGGCCTGATTGCCCTAAGTGAGTACCCCAGCGCGGAACCGCCGGAGGTGCCGCTTGCGGGCCTTCGCCTTGCGGCCCGGCCCGCGGCCTTTCGGCCGCGGCAAGCCTTCAAGGCCGAGCGTTACCCGGAGGCCCGGCGGCCCCGCCAGGCGGTGCGGCTCTCGTCGGGGTGGGCCCGACCGGTGCGGGTCAACGCCGGCGTGCGCCTTGGCCCCAGGCCGCAGGTGCTCCGGGCAGGGATGCGGCGAGGCGTGCCGCGGACGGAGCTGGTGGCCTGCGGGGACCTGGTCTGGCTGGAGGGCGAGGGGCGGCCGGTGGTCGTGACCGCCATCAAGAGCCGGGGCACCGTTGCCTGCGTTCGTCCCGATGGGGCCGTGACGGAGGTGAGCGCCCGGCGGATCCGCAGGCACCGGCCGCGGCCGGGTATCGTGCTGTGGGCGAGAAGGAGCGGTGCCCGATAAGCCGCCTCCTCCCAGCGTCCTTGTCGTGCCACGCAAGACCGCGATCCCCGGTCGTAATGCCACGCAAAGAATCCAAGCGTCATGCGGGTTCGTCGGGATCGCTGTCAAAGGCAAGTTTGGGGGAGATGCCCGTGCCGGGCCCCATCCACGGGCAGGGCGACGGCGCCGGACCCGGCGGGCCGGGTTCGTCCGCTCCAGCGACGCCGCCGCTTTCCCTGCCATGCCGTTCGCTGTGGCGCCGTCACCACCGGCCCGAGGATCCGGATCGCTTCCTCCAGGCGTTGCGCGACGAAGCCCGGCGCCGCCGGGCGCAAGGCGCCGAGGCCTTGGAGTTCCACGCCGACGCCTGCGTGCTGGACCCGCGCTACGCGGTCCCCGCCCCCTGGGCCGAGGCGGCGGCGATCCTGGCGGCCGAGGGGCTGGCGGCCACGGTCCACCTGCCCTACGCATGGCCCGACCTGACCGCGCTGGATGCCGCCGTGTGGGAGGGCAGCGTGACCTCCGTGGTCACCGCGCTCCGGGCCACCGCGCCCCTGCGGCCCCAGCTGGCCGCCGTCCATCCCGCGAACCACGCCACCCAAGCGCTGGTGCAGGCCACCCCTGCGGCCGACCGGCCCGCCCTGCTGGACCGGCTGGCCGCGCGCCTGGTGGCGGCGCTCCGGCGGATCCTGGCGGAGGCTCCGCCCGAGGGTGCCGGCGCCGTCGCCCTGGAGAACCTGGAGGGCGTGCCGTGGCCGCTCTTCGAGGCGGTTTGCCGGGAGGCCGGGGTCGCCGTCTGCCTGGACGTCGGCCACGCCATCAGCAACGGCGACGACCCCCTGGTCCTGTGCGCCCGCGTGGGGCCTCGGCTGCGCGGCGTGCACCTCCACGACGCCGTGCCCCCGCCGGTCCCGGCGCGCGCGGCGCCGCCGATGGCGGTCCAGCCCGGCCCGCCGACCGCGGGACGAACGCCGCCGGAGCCGGGGGCGGGGGCGGGCAGGCTGGGGCGGGCCCACCTGCCCCTGGGCGCAGGCCACCTGCCGCTGCGGGCGCTGGTGGCGGTGCTACGGGGCGCAGGCTTCCGGGGCCCCGTGGTGCTGGAGCTCGACGACGAGGAGGCGCTGCAGGCCTCCGCGGCGCGCTGGCGGGAGGCGGCCAGCTCGTGACCCAGGCGGCGCGTCACGGAGGCGGCGCGGCTGTGACCCAGGCGGCGCGGCTGTGAACGGGGCGGCCAGGCCGTGACCCGAGCGGCCAGGGCCTGAGCCGGAGCGACCAGGGCGTGAGCCGGGGCTCGGCCGTGGCCCGGGTGGGCCGGCGGTGACGCGGTGCGCCGTGACCGAGACGGGTCGTTAGACGGGTCGATCGGGCCGGGCCGGCTAGGCCGTGACGCGATGGGGTGCCTTGTCGCCGCCGGCCGACGGCTGGGGGCTGCGGGATCCGCTGGGGAAGGCGGGCACCCCCTCGAGCCACAGCGCCAGCCGGGGGAAGCGCTCGGCCAGCTTCGCCAGCACCGCCGTCATGGCGAGGCCCCCCAGCCAGTAGACGCCCCAGAGGTCGAGCCGCGGGTCGCCCACGGCGACGTGCAGCAGCAGGGACAGGAGCGGGAACGCCAGGCCCACGTGGAAGCCCAGCACCACCATGGAGTGCCGCCCCAGGTAGCCGAAGACGGCCCGCGGGAGGGGCCACGCGGCCAGTGCCCTCGCCAGCCGCACGGCGACGAGGCAGGCCGCCCAACCGCCGAGGTAGAACCACAGCGGCTCGCCGTAGGCGCGGGTGTTCACCGCCACGGGACCGTTGAGGGCCAGGGCCGCTGCCCAGACCCCCAGGGCCGCGACCAGGGCAGCGGGGTGCTCGAGCCAGTCGCGCCGTGCCGCCTGCCGGAGGAACCAGCCCGCCCAGAAGAAGGGCTGGGCCGCCAGGGCCACGTCCGCCGCCCAGGGCAGGTGCACGCGCTGCCCGATCAGCACCCCCGCGACGCCCGCCCCCAGCGCCGCGACGGCCTGCACCGCCGGAGGACGCCCGCTGACGGCGCGCAGCAGCAGCCAGAACGACAGCTGGCCGCAGAAGGAGGCCGGGAGATACCACAGCGGCAGGTTGAAGGCCATCCAGTCGGCGTGGCTGCTCCCATAGAGCCAGCCCCACACCGGCCGATGCCAGGGGATGGCGGCGGCCGCCGGCTCCAGGGGCCGCCGCACCAGGAGCCAGAACACGAAGGTGAGCAGGCCCGCCGTGGCATACGGGATCAACAGCCGCCGTGCCCGTTGCCGCACGAGGCGCAGGGGTCGCTCGCGGTAGCGATCCCAGTTGAACAGGTAACCGGAGATGAAGAACAGGAAGGGCAACCGGACAGTGCTCAGCGGCCCGTTGAGCCAAGCGGGGAGCGTCGTGTGGCCGAGCACCACCAGGCTGACGCTCAAGCCCCGGGCCACGTCGACCACGGGCAGCCGGCCCGGGACCTGGGCTCGGACGGCCGCGCGGTCGCGCGGGCGGGGACCGGTTCGGTTGGGTGCCTCTGCGTCCTTGCCCATCGTCTTCCTTTATAGCGTTCGAGCCGTGGTCGGACGAAGGCGGCCCGCCGCCATGGGGACCGCTGGCGCGGCGTCCCGCTGGGCCAGGGCGACCATGCGCCACCGGGACGCAGGAAGGCGGCGGGGCACACCGGTGTGCACCGGCGTGCCCCGCCGCGGGGCGACATGGCGACATGACGCGTTCCGGCCCGGGCGGCTTGGCGCCCGGGAGGGTGGGCTTGGCGATCAGCGCCGGCCGCCGCCGTGGCCCCGATCGCTCCCGGGCCGGCGTCCGGGAGATCCCAGCTCCAGCTGGTAGTGGACCGCGGTGCCGGAGTCATCGGGGGTCAGGTGGGTGACCAGCACCAGCTGGCGCTCGGCGTTGCCCCGACCCAGCGTGGCCTGCAAGGCGTTCAGGTCCTCCTGCCCGGGCTTGCTCCGGAGGCGGAAGTCCCGGGCCTGCACCTTGCCGTTGCGCTCGAGGTCGACCACGGTGACCAGGTACTGGACCGGCTGGCCGGTGGCCTCGCCGAGGCTTAGGAAGCCCTCCAGGCTGCTGCCGTCGAACGGCCCGGCGATCACCCGATCCCCCGCCTGGACGGTCACGTTGTCGATGAACCAGCCGTCGTTGCTCGGGTCGTCGTCGTTGCCGGCCACCGCCCAGTCGGTGACGTAGCGGAAGGCGAGGAGGACCCGCCGGCCGTCGTAGGCCGAGAGGTCGAAGGTCTCGTGGCGCCACCCGCCGGACGAACCGGTGAAGCCGGGCAGGTTCTCCCGCACCCGCGGATGGGCGTTGGGATCGACCACGTCGGTGGTGTTGGCGTTGGCCAGGCTGGTCCAGGTGGCGCCGCCGTCGGTGGAGACCTGCACGAAGCCGTAGTCCCACCCGGTCTCGATGTCGTACAGGTGGTCGAAGCGCAAGGTGCTGCCGGAGGCCTGCCGCAGGTCCAGGGAGAGCACCAGCCAGTGGTCGAGCAGGTCACCCGAGCCGCTCCAGAGGGCGTCGCCGTCGCCCCCGGCGGGCGCCGTCACCGCCGTCCACGGGATGGGCAGGTAGTCGTCGCCGTTGAACGCCACCCGCGTGGCGCGGCCGTCGGTGCGGCTCCAGGTGGCGGCGACGTCGGTGGCCCAGCCCGCCACGACGCCGTCGCCGTAGGTGGCCGCATCCAGGTTGACCCCGCCGTGGCTGCCGAACCGCCGGAGGTCGATGCTCGCGAAGGCGTAGCGGTCCGCGGCGCGCTCGCGGCCCGCGGCCAGGATCGCCACCTGGAAGTCCCGGTAGAGGGAGGGGAAGCGATCCCGGACGCCCAGTTCGGCCAGCACCGCGTCCACGCCCCGGCTGCCGTTGGCGGGGTGGGCCACCAGGCGGCGGATCACCTCGGGGCCGAACCGGTCGTGCAGGTACAGCTGGAAGAGGTAGGCGACGCCGTAGTCTGCCAGGATCTGGCGATCGCCCTGGTCGCCCCAGGCGGTCAGCGAGTTCTCCGGGTTGTCCAGGAACCAGTCCACGTGGCTGTCGGGATGCCCGTAGCCGACCAGGAACTCGGCGAAGTCCGAGATGCCCTCGTTGACCCACGTGTCCTCGTCGCTGTCGTAGTCGTCGTGGATCAGGTGCTGGAGCTCGTGGGCCAGGGTGGCCTCATAGAGGTGGGGTCGGCCGGTGGCCGGATCGCGGCGCCAGGGGGCGTCGTCGGGGCCGAGGCGCTGGGCCCAGTCGAAGGCGTCCAGGGTCACGATGTTGCGGTCCATGTACGCCTCGTAGGCCGAGGAGTAGAACCCGGCCACGTAGGAGGGGTAGGTCGGGTCGAAGTAGTTCTCGTCCTTGACGTTCTCCACCAGGATGATGTCGCGGGCCTTGCCGTCGGCGGACGTGTAGTAGCCGGGCGGCACGTAGCCCCATTCGGCCAGCAGCGCCTGGGATCCGTCGTGGACGTCCCACGGGCCGAAGAAGGCCTCCTCCTTGGGGCGGATGTTGTCCTCGTACTCGTCCAGCAGGTAGGCGACCTGCTCGTCGGTGACCTGGACCCGGTCGTTGCGCGGGTCGCCCGCCGGGAAGGCCAGGTCGTCGGCGACCCACACCTCGGCGTGCTCGCTCACGCCGCGCAGGGTGAACACCGTGGGCACGTAGACCCCGCGGGCGTAGTCGAGGGTGAAGAAGGTCCGGCGCGTGCCGGGCACCGGCTCGTACGCGGCGGAGGCGGCGCGCGCCCGCAGGCCCCCCTGGGGCTCGACGCCGACCACCGCGCCCTTACGCTGGACCGGGAAGAGCTTGTGACGGATCTGCGGGCCGACGTCCACCGGTTCGGGGTCGGCGGGGCCGGCCGCCGTGACCGCCGGGGTGCGGGGGCCAGGGCCCTGACCGACGCCGGCGTCGCCTGCGGCCGCCAGGGCGGCGCCCGCGGGAGCCAGGGCGGACCAGCCGGCCACCGCCCACGCGGCCACCGCCAGGGCGACCCACGGGCCGAGGCGGCGGCATCGGGAGCGTCCGGGCCGACGTTCCATCGGGGATCCCTCCTCGCTGCGACCTTGTCCCACCGACCTTGGATTCCCCTTCCACCCCGGCGATCCTCGTTCGAAACGGGACGAAAGGACGCGGGCTGCAGGGGCGATGGCTGGCGAAAGGGGGAGGGGCGCGTCGAGGGATGCCGACGACGGTCGCCGGCTGTCGCTCGCGGCTGCGCAGGGCCCGCCGCAGCGCCCGGCACCCGGTGAGGATGCACCTCCCCGCCGCGCCGAGGGGGCCGCGCCGGGGTCGCCGCCCGGACCCCGCGCCTGCGGGCGGGGCGGGGGCGGGCGGCTCCTCCCCCGCCCACCGCGGCGGGTCGCGCCAGTGCGCTTCGCACCCGGGGGCGGGCGCGGGCTCGCAGGACGTCAGCTTGGGTGCCGCGGCCGCGCAGGCGAGGGGCCGGTTCGTCCGGGAAGAACCGGCCGCCCGGTGGCGGCAGCCCCGAAGGGGCGCGGGCTTCGCTCGCCGCCGCGGGCGTCGCCGCGGGCGGCGTGGGGGCCGCCCGCCCTGCCGGACGGCTCGGGACGGCGAGGGGCCGATGCCCCGGCGCCGCGGGCAGCGAAGGCGGTCTTCCAGCCCGCCCAGGTGGGTCGCACCACCCGCCCGAGGCTCGGGGCGCCGGACGCCGTCGCCGGCGGCGGGGGCGGTGGGCAAGTGCAGGCCGGCGGAGCGATCGACGGAGGCGCGGACGCGGGCGTCGACGAACGGGCGCCGGTCGGCGCGGGTGGCGCGGTCGGGGACGGTGGCGAGCCGATGTCGGCCGGCGCGGGTGGTGCGCTGGGCGGCGCAGGCGAACGGACGGCGTCCCGTTCGGCTGGCGCGACCGGTGCAGCTGGCGCTACCGGTGCAGCTGGCGCGACCGGCCTCAGCGGTGCGGCTGGCGCGGTCGGCGGAGGGGATGCGGGCGCGGTCGGGGAACCGGCCGTGTCTGCACCCCCGCCTGCGGCAGCGGATCCCCCGTCGCGGGCTGCACCGGACCAACGGGCGGGGCGCCGGCGCAGGCGGCGGCTGGGGACGGCGCCACCCCCGCTCCGCCCCTGGGCCGAGCCGTTCCCGACGGGGGCTTCGTCCGCGCCGTCGGTGGGCCCGTGGGCCGGGGAGGGCGCGGCCCTGGCCGCGGTGCCGGTCGCGGCACCAGGGGCGGGCTGGGGCAGGACAGGGCGCGGAGCCCACCGGGGGAGCAGGGGCCGGGGCGGCCCGCCGCCGGGGGCGACGGGCGCCCGCGGCGCCTGCCCCAGGGACGCCGGCCGGGACGGATCCCCAGGGGCGTCCGCGGACGCTTGGCCGGCCGGGGACGGCTCTCCGGCCGGCGGGGGCGCGGAGGTCCCAGCTGGCCCGTCGGCCGGCGCGGCGCCGGGCTTGCCGCCGGCACGAGAGACCCCCGGGCTCGCGGCGCGCATCGTCACCGCGGGCGGCGCCGTCGCGTCCGCGCCGGCCGGCGTCGCGGTGAGGCACCAGCGGCTGACGGCGGCCGTCAAGCTGCCGGCGGCGGCGCCCGCCAGGCCGGCGAGGGCGGCGAGCGCGGCCCACCCCAGCGGCGTCGACGCGGCCCCATGGAGACCCGCCGGGACGGGACCGGCGTCCCAGCGCCCGGTCAGCCCGAGGAGGGCGGCGTGGACGGCCCCGAACAACGCCGCGACGGCGACGGCCAAGGCCAGCTCCCGCGCCGCGGCACCCCACCGGCGCAGGGTCGTCTGCGGGCGGGCGCGGCGGGCGAGGGCACCGCGTCTGCCCGGCACCAGCCAGAGCAGACTGGACAGGATGACGGGCTGGGCCGGGGCTGGCGTCTCGGCCTTGCCGGCCAGCGCCAGCATGATGCCGGTGCGGAGCACGGCGTAGGACGCGGCGGCCGCCGGTGCGTCGGCCGGTCGACGGGTCGACGACGCGGCATGGGCCAGGACCCAGGCGGAGAGGACCACCGACCCCAGGACGAAGGCCGTCGGCGGCAGGCGGTGGACGGGATGGTCCGCGGGCAGGGCGGCGAACTCCCACGGGGCGAGGGCGGCCAGGCCGAGCGCCAGGGCGGCGCCGTGGCAGGTCCAGCGCTGGACCGCGCGCCAGGGGTCGTCGGTGCCCGGCGGGGCGGCGACGTCACCCGCGATCAGGGCGGCGAGGACGGCGGCCATCAGCACCCCGAGCCCGGGCAGCGTCCACAGCTCCGTGCCCAGGGCCGGCAGCGGGGCGGAGCCACTCCCGCCGAGCCACGCGGACGCGGCCAGGCCGTAGCCGGCGAGGCCGATCCCCGCCAGGACGAACCGGCGCGTGCCGCCGGGCGCCGCTCTGGGGCGGGCGGGTGCGGCGTCGGGACGGCCGCGCGCGGCGTCGGGGCGGGGAGGTGCGGCGTCGGGACGGCCGGGTTCAGCGTCGCGGCCGCAGGGTGCGGCGTCGGGACGGCCGCGCGCGGCGTCGGGGCGCGGAGGTGCGGCGTCGGGACGGCCGGGTTCAGCGTCGCGGCCGCAGGGTGCGGCGTCGGGACGGCTGGGCCGTCCCGACGCCGCGGCGGCTTCGCTGCGGTGGGACAGGCGGCCCGCGACGGCTTGGGCCGCCCACCGCACCGCCAGCAGCCCGAGCCCCGCGGCGGGCAGGGCCGCCCCAACGGCCAGCAACGGATGCCGGGAGGGCGGGGCGCCCGGGTCGCGCACGGCGGCGGCGAGGCTGAGGTAGAGCCCGACCACCGCCAGGACCGCGCCGGCGGCGGCGAACCACCCCCAATCCGCAGCGGGCGCCTTCCGTCGCTCCGATGTCCTCGCCCGGGAGCGATCCGCCAAGGGGACGAGGACCAGGGGTAGGGCCTCGCCTGCCGCGTCGCCGCGGGGGGAGGGGACGGCGGACGCGCGGTGCACCGGGAGCCGGCCCCCGCCGTCCGCGCCGCGCGGCCCCGGCGGGCGCAGGGCGGCCCCGCGGGTCCCGGCCGGGACGGCGGGGTCGGGCGCCCAAGGGTCTTCGGCGATGGGAGCGGGTGGGCCGTACGGTGTCACGGCGATCCCTCCTTCGGGGCCGCGAGGCCTGTGGCGTTGCCCTGCCCGGCGGCGGCTCCCACGGCCCTCGCGGCGACCAGCCCGCGGTCGGTCGGACGGCAGGTCGGCCGGCACCGGCCGACGGCCGCCCCCGTACCGGCGGCCGGGTCGACGGCCGTCGTAGCCATGCTATGCAGGGGCTCGGGCGGACATGGCAGACGGGGCACTCTTCGTGGCGGCGGACTCGCGGGGCGGTTTGACCGGGGCCCGGGCGGACATGGCAGAGAGGGGCTCTGCGGTTCCAGCTCTGCGGTTCCAGGCAGTGACAGGAGGAGTGGCCGCTCGCGGCGGGGAATGAGGCAGCCGGGAGGAGGGAGGACGTGGCGGCGATCCTCCGCTTGGTGTTGTCGGTGGTGGTCTGGCTTGCGGGGCTGACCGCGACCCGCGCCGTGCTGGAGCCGGTGGTTCGCCAGGGCGGCGAGGCCTTCCCGCAGCTGGCCTGGCCGGCCTTGGCGGTGGCCCTGTTGGGGGCGACCGGGGCGTACGGCATCCTGGCCATGGGTTGGGGCCGGTGGATGGACGGCCGGAGTGCCTGGCTGCGGATCCCCGTTGCCGTGGTGTGGGCGGGGGTGGCGGCGTTGGCCCTCCTGGCCGCCGTGCGCGGC
The DNA here is from genome assembly GCF_033582035.1 of Thermaerobacter composti. Classification (NCBI taxonomy): domain Bacteria; kingdom Bacillati; phylum Bacillota; class Clostridia; order Eubacteriales; family Clostridiales Family XVII. Incertae Sedis; genus Thermaerobacter; species Thermaerobacter composti. The sequence continues at coordinate 2,609,741 of NZ_CP132508.1, read as the reverse complement.
ATCGTCCGCGTCGACCCGGCGACCGGTGCCGCGCCCACGGCCCCGGCGCTCCTGCTGGCGCTGCTCGGCTCCCAGCCCGCGTGGGCCGCGGGGCTGCTGCTGGCCCTGGCCGGCGCGACCCTGGGCGCCCGGCCGCCGGAGCGGCGCCGGCGCCTGGGTGGGGGGCCGCCCCGCTTCGGCTGAGCGGTGCCGCGTTCGTCCGCGCGGTCGACGCCATGCGCGGTCCACTCGACGACGCGACCCGCGCGAGGCCGTCAACGCAACCAGCGGATCCGCCCCAGCGGCCAGAAGACCAGCACCGCCCGGCCGTCCAGCCGGTCCACCGGCACGGGGCCGAAGGAACGGCTGTCGTAGCTGCTGGGGCGGTTGTCCCCGAGCACGAACACGGTCCCCGGCGGCACCTCCAGGGGCGGCAGGTCCGACCGGTCGTCGTACACCACGTAGGGCTCCTCCAGGACCACGCCGTCGCGGATCACGCGGCCGTCGTCCAGGGCGACGACGGAGCCGGGGCCGGCGATCACCCGCTTGATGTACTCGCCGCCCGGCTGCTGGGGCGGGCGGAAGACCACGATCTCCCCCGGCTGGGGTTCCCGCCAGCGGATGCCCAGCTTCACCACCAGCACGCGCTCGCCGTGGTGGAGGGTGGGCTCCATGGAGTGCCCCTGCACGACGAAGGACTCGGCCACGAAGGCGCGGATCGCCAGGGCCAGCAGCAGGGAGAGGACCAGGGTTTGCAGCAGTTCCATGAGAACGCGTCCTAGCGTGCGGAATCGGGCCATGAACGACGCTCCAATGCGGGGACCGGACCTGGAGGCGGTCCGCTCCCGGCTGATCCATTGGTATGACCGTCACCGCCGAGATCTTCCCTGGCGGCGCACCCGGGATCCCTACGCCGTGCTGGTGTCGGAGGTCATGCTCCAGCAGACCCGGGTGGAGACGGTCCTGCCATACTACGTTCGCTTTCTCCAGCGATTCCCGTCGGCCTCCCATCTGGCGGCGGCCTCCGAGGACGAGGTGCTCCGCCTCTGGCAGGGGCTGGGCTACTACCGCAGGGCCCGCCAGCTGCACCAGGCGGCCCGCGTCCTGGTGGAGCGTTACGGCGGGCAGGTTCCTCCGGATCCCGAAGCCGTCCGGGCGCTGCCCGGGGTCGGCGACTACACCGCCGGCGCGGTCCTGAGCATCGCCTTCGACTTGCCCGTGCCCGCCGTCGACGGCAACGCCCAGCGGGTCCTCGCCCGGGTGTTCGGCGTGGACGAACCGGCCGACCAGGCGGCCGGGCGGCGGCGGTTGCACGACCTGGCGCGGCGCCTGGTGGACGGGCCGCGGCCCGGGGCGCTCAACCAGGCGGTGATGGAGCTGGGCGCCACGGTGTGCCGCCCCCGGCGGCCCGGCTGCGGCGACTGCCCGCTGGCGGAGCTGTGCGTCGCCGCGCGCACCGGCGACCCCGAGGCCTGGCCGGTGCGGCGGCGCTCCGGCCGCTGGGTGGAGGAGGACGTGGCCATCGCCTGGTGCCGGGTGGACGGGCGGGTGGCGGTGGTGCGGCGGCCGCAGGAGGGGTTGCTCGCCGGGCTGTGGGCGCTCCCGTACACGCGCCGGCGGGACGGGGAGGGGTGGCTTGAGGCCCGGGACCGGCTGGCGGCGGCCCTGGAGGCGGCCGTGGGACGACCGCTGCGTTGGCGGCGCGCGACCCTCCAGGGACGGTGGGACTTCAGCCATCGACGGTGGCACTGGCGCCTGTTCCTGGCGGACGACGCCGGGGAACGCCCCGAGGGGCCAGCCGGCGGACCGGCGGGTGGGCGGGGCCGGCTCCAGGGTGGGTGCGGGGCGTCGCGGCCGGCTGGCCGGCCGGCGACGGGGGACCCCTCCACCGCGGACGAACCGGCCCCGCCCCGGGTGCCGACGGGGTCCGACGGGGCGGCGGTGGCCGAGGGCCTCGCCCCGTGGGGTTCCGCGGGCGAAGGGGGGGAGCCGTCGCCGTCGCCGGCGCCGGCGCGGCCGTTGCGGGCGTGCGCCGCGGCGACCGCGGAGTGGGCGGCGGAGACCATCACCTGGGTTCGGCTCGCGGACCTCGAGCGGCTGGCAATGGCCTCCCTCGACCGCCGGGTCCTGGCGGCGGTGGCAGGGCGGGGCGAGGGAGGGCCGCGGGGCGCCGGCGCCGGGGCCGCGGAGCGCCGGGACTGAGGCGCGGGCGCCCGGGATGGGACGGGCCGGCGGGAGGAGCGGCGGCGGTGTTGCGGACGCGGGCAGGCCCAGGGCCGGCCGTGGCCTCGCCTGGCCCGAACCCCGGCCCCGAGGGGCGGCCAGCGGGCGCAGGCCCAGGGCCGGCCGTGGCCGGTGCCGTCCGCGGCCGCTGGGCGCGGGCCACCGGGGCAAGGAGCGCGCCTCCACCGGATCCCGCGGGCCGGCGTCCGCCGGCGAGGTGGCCGGCGGACGCCGGCCCGGCCGTCGGCCGTCGTAACCGCGCGGGCTCATGCGGCCCGCGCGGTCGGGTCCGCCATGGCGGCGCGGCCCGCCCGGGCTGGTTCGCTGCGGCGGCGCGATCCGGCCGGGCTGGTCCGCTGCGGGATTGCGATCCGGCCGGGCTGGTCCGCTGCGGCGACTCGGCCCGCCCGGGCCGGTCCGCTGCGGCCGCGGCCCGCCGTCATGGGGCGGCTCGCTGGCACGCGGCGGATCGCCCGGTTGCCCGGCAGGCGACGGGGCCGGCGATGCCGGCCCCGTCGCCTGCGGAGCAGGGGGTTGCCCTGCCCGGGTCCCGTCGCCTGCCGGGGAGGGCAACCCCTGCCCGCGCCCCATCGCCTGTCGGGCGATGGCTGCCCTGCCCTACCACATCTCCGCCATCCGCCGCCGGATCTCGCCCTCCTCGGGGAACCGGCCCGTCTCCGCCTTGTTGAAGACCTCCCGATCCCCGGCGGTGACGATGAACCGGCCGCCCGACGAGGGGACCAGCGTCACCGAGGCCACGCGATCCGGGTACGCGGCGAGGATCTCTTCCGCCACACGGGCGGCTCGCGGCAGGTACCCTCACGACGTGCAGTACTCGATGCGCACCGGGATGCGTTCGTCCACCGTAGACCCCCCTCGCCTTCCCGGGGCTCGGACCGCGGCCGGGCCGCAACGACGGCCCGTCGCCGGTGCGCGGTGTCCCGGGACCTGGCCGCCGGCCGGTTCGGTCCCCGACCGGGACCCTGCCCCACCCGCCCCCGGGGATCCGGGCTGCCCTTGGGGCGTCGGGATCCGGGCAGGGCCGTGCGCCGGCCAGCCAGAGCCGCCCCCCGGCTCCTGGCGCGGGGCTGCCCGCATCGGACGGGGCACCGGGGATCTCACGGGACACCGGGACCGGGTCGCGCGCACCGCGTGCAGCAGGCCCGTCCACCCCGGTCATGCTCCATGCCCTACTCTACCACTTCCCGGGGATCGGGCGGGATGGACCGGTCGGAGGGCGGGCTCAGAGGATGCGCTTGCCGAAGGCTGAGGCGATCAGGGCCACCGCCACCTCGGCGGTGCGGTTCAGCACGTCGCGGATCGGGTTGACCTCGACGACCTCCATGCCGGCCAGCAGGCCGCTCTCCGCCACGATCTCCATGGCCAGGTGGGACTCGCGGTAGGTCAGCCCGCCGACCACCGGCGTGCCCACCCCCGGCGCCACGTCGGGGTCGACCACGTCCACGTCGAAGCTGACGTACAGCCGCCGCACCCCTTCGCCGTCCAGGTGCTGGAGGGCGCGGCGGGTGACCTCCGCGATCCCCAGCTCGTCGATCTGCTGCATGGTGTAGGTGACGATGCCGCTCCGGCGCAGCTTCTCCCGTTCGCCCGGGTCGACGTCCCGCAGGCCGATCATCACCAGGCGCCGGGCGGGCAGGTACCGCGGCAGCCAGCGGGTGTGGGCCAGCAGCTCGGGCGTCCCATGGCCGACGATGCACGCCACCGGCATCCCGTGGACGTTCCCCGATGGGGTGGTGGCCGGGTCGTTGAAGTCGGCGTGGGCGTCGAACCAGAGCACCCCCAGGTCGTCCCAGCCGGCGGCCAGCAGCCCGCCGATGGTCCCCACGGCCAGGCTGTGGTCGCCGCCCAGCACCAGCGGCACCCGCCCCTCCCCCGCCAGGCGCGCCACCCGGTCGGCCAGGAGCCGCCACACCGGTTCGATGGCCTCGATGTGCTTGAGGCGCGGGTTGCCCGCATCCAGGCTCTCGGCCACCGGGACCTCCAGGTTGCCCAGATCGCGCACCCGATGCCCCACCTGGCGCAGCGCGTCGGTCAGCCGCGCGTAGCGGATGGCGCTGGGCCCCATGTCGGTTCCCCGGCGGCTGCTCCCGAGGTCCATGGGGACGCCGAGGATGCCCACTTCCAAGGGCTCCATCCCCCTTCGTCGCCGTCTTCCCCGTGGTGCGGAGCTCCGGGGACATTATGGCACATTCCCCCCGGCCCACCGGGGCATGCTCTCCGCGGACAACCGCGACGGAGGAGGCCGTGCCATGGAGAACGCCGGCGTGCTCCTGATCCTCGGGTTGCTGGTCGTCGGGGTCCTCGCCCTCTGGGCCATCAACCCCGCGGGCACCCGGGCGGGTCTGCCCACCGACGTCCCGTCGCGCCCGCGTCCGGTGCCCGGCCGTCCCGTGAACCCCCGGCGCCCCACCCTGGGCGGCGACACCTTCACGGCGGCGGAGAACGTCCTCACCGGGGGGGACGAACCCGGCCGTTCCGCCGGGGGCGCGGACGCGACGCGCCGGGAGGCCGACGACGGGCGCGGACGCGCGGACGAGGACGGTCATTCAGCCTAGCAGAGCACGGCAGGATCGCTGTGGCCGCCCTTGAACCGCGAAGCCCCGAGTCCTTCGCCTGGGCCAAGAGCTCCGGGAAGCCCCGAGTCCTTCGCCTGGGCCAAGAGCTTCCGGGCGACCCCCCGCTGTCCTCGCGTGCACACCCGCCACTGGAACATGGCATAAGGGAGTTTGTCGTGCTTTAGGGCCTGCAAACCGCAAGCCCCGCTGCGTACCGGCGCGGACCTGGCCGGCTTCGACCGGGACCGGTCCCGCCGGTGGCTCGCCCACTGGGCCGACCGGGAGCTGACCCGCCTGCTGTGGGAGAATCTTTTTGCAGCAAATGTGCATACTCGATGTTGAACCGTTCTATTGCAGTCACCCTGGAGGGTGGTACAATGGCGGCGACAAGGATGAAAAGGGGGCGGCGAGCCGTGGCGGTCGTACGGGTGCAGGGCCGAGGCCAGCTGACGCTCCCCGCAGCCTTCCGCAAGGCGGTGGGCATCAAGCCTGGGGATGTCCTGCTTCTGGAAGAGCGGGGCCCGGGACACTTTGAGGTGCGCGTGCTCTCGCGACGGTCCCTGCTGGACTTCCCGCGGGTCGACGTCGCGGGGTTCGACATGCGCTCGGCCCGGGAGGAGATGGAGCGCGCGCTGGCCGCCGAGGCCATCGAGACCCCGCAAAACCGCAGCAATGGCGCCCGTCGCGAGGTGGCCGTAACACGCGATGCCTAGCCGACCAGGAGCGGTCTGGCTCGACAGCAACATCTTCATCCACGCCCAGCTGCGGGATGCCCACAGCGAGGCCTGCCGGAAGGTGCTCGCCGCGCTCGAAGCGGGCACGATCGAAGGTTGGGTCGATGCGACGGTGCTCCACGAGGTCGCCTACGTGCTGACCCGGCGCTTTGGATGGTCCCGCCACGAAACGGCCGAGTACCTACTGCTCATCCTCAGCGCCCCGGGAGTGCGTACCGTGCACCCTCAGGAGGCCCTCGAGCAGGCCGTCACCTTCTGGATGCGCTCCGACAAGGCCTTCGTCGACTGCCTGCTGGCTGCCCTGGCGGAGGATCAGGGCGGGGCCGTCTGCACCGTGGACGCGGACGACATCCTCGCATTGGGCGCCAAGGCCGCCACACCGGACGAAATCGTCTGATCTGCCGATCCGGGCGAACGGAGGCTCTTTTCCTGTGAGCCTTCTCCCCGAGAGGGCTGAACAGCACTTGGAGACGAAGCGGGTCGAGCGGGGCATGCAAACCGCAAGCCTCCTCGAGTACCGCCACGACCTGGCCGACTTTTGCCGCTGGCTGGCCGGTCGGCAGGCGGGGCCAGGGCGCCTACCATGACTTGCCGGCGTGAGGTCCCGCGCGACGGATCATATTACGACTGCCAGCCTCGGCAAAAGGACACGGGCCTCGGGAGGAGGTGACAGGCCTTGGCTCGTGGGCAGCAGGGCAACCGGCATCTGGTCCCGGGGGCTGCGCGGGCCCTGGACCAGTTCAAGTACGAGGTGGCGCGGGAGCTGGGCATCCAGATTCCTCCCGACGGGTACTGGGGTGACATGCCCACCCGGCTGACGGGTGCCGTGGGCGGCCACATGGTCCGGCGCATGATCGCCCTGGCCGAGCAGCAGCTGGCGCAGCGGGGCGGGACCCTGCCTCCCGCGGACGTGACCCGCGGTGCGCCGGCCCCCGCCTACGGGACGGCCAACTGGCCGGCCGGCCGGGCCGACGCCTTCCAGCCGGCGCCCCGGGTCTGAGCCGTGCCTCCCCCGTCCGTCCCGGCGGGACGGCGGGCGGTGTTCCACCGGTGTCGATCGGCGGAAGGAACGTGGGATCGAAAAGGGGCTGCGGGCCTTGGCGACCATCGACCCGACCTCCGGGCGGGCGGCGGCAAGGCCCGTTTCGCGTGTCGTCGGGATACGGACCGCCGCGCCAGCGGGCCCCGGGCGCCAGGGAGGCGGTCGGAACAGCGGTGACCGCGAAGCGGTCGGGCCACGGCCGCCTGCGGGGCGGTTTCAGGGGCGCAGGATCGGGATCGGCTGCCCTCATCCGCCCCAGGGAGCCACGGTGTACCAGAGCCACGAGGAGAGACGGGCCAGCTGCCCGGTGAACACCAGCACCCCCAGCACCACCAGGGCGGCGCCGCTGGCCCGTTCGATCCACGGCAGGGCGGCACCGCCCCGGCGCAGCCAGCCGGGCTCCAGGCGATCGAGCAGCACGGCCAGGGAGAGGAAGGGCACCGCGAACCCGACGGTGAAGGCGGCCAGCAGCAGCACGCCCTGCCAGACGGTGGCGGTGGAGCTCGCCAGCAGCAGGATCGACCCCAGCACGGGGCCGACGCAGGGCGTCCAGCCCATGCCGAAGGCGGCGCCCATCAGCACGCCCGGCAGGAATCCTCCCGCGCCGCGGGGCGCTGCCCAGCCGACGCGCCACTCCCGCTGCAGCCACCTCCAGCGCAGGATCCCCAGCATCTGCAGCCCGAAGGTGGCGATGAGGACGCCAGCGACCCGCTCCAGCGTGGTACGGTAGGCCACCAGCAGCGCGCCCAAGGCCGAGAGGCTGGCCCCCAGGGCCATGAAGACGAGGCCGAGGCCGACGACGAAGCCCGCCGCGCCGGCGAGGCGCCGGGACCAGGCCCACCGCCGGTGGCCGCCGCCGGCGCGGGGTCCCCGGCCCGGGGCGGGCCGGGGACCCCGCGGGCCGGGTTCGTCCGCCGGTGGGGGGGCGCCGGGGACGTCGAGGCCGGCGGGGGCCGGACCCGTGCCGCCCAGCCAGGCCAGGTAGGCCGGGTAGAGCGGCCAGACGCACGGGGAGAAGAAGTAGGCCATCCCCGCCAGCAGGGCGATGCCCACCGTGACCTGAGCCGCCAACGGCGATTCGGCGCCCGTCATGGTGCGTCCGCCTCCTCGTGGCGCCTCCCACCGCTCGCGCGGGAGGGGCGGGCACGGCGCCCGGCCGCCGCGGGGGAGGGGCGGTGGGGCTTGCGCCCGGCTACCGGCGCGCCCCGTCGGCGATGTCCACCACCGGGGTGGGGACGCCGACGGCGATGCCCGGCTCGCAGCAACGGGTCGTCCACGGCGATCGGGTGCCCATCGAGTCCGCGGACCGGGAGCGCTACGCCGACAGGGATGGCGGAGCGAGTCCGCAAGCGGCGGGCAGGTGCCCATCGCGTTCGCGGCCCGGGAGGGGCGGCGATTCCCTGCCCGACTCCCTGCCCGACGCGGGAGCCGCCGGCGGCCGGCCGGGTTCGTCCGGGGGTGTGGGGGGCCGGGACGCTTCCGGCCCCGCCCGCGCTCCCGGGGCCGGAGGCGTTCAGGCAGCGGGCCGGTCCAGCGCCCCGGCCTCGAGGGCGATCCGCTTGAGCTCGGCGATGGCGTCCTGCACGTAGGCCGGCAGCCAGAGGGCCCGGCACGTCTCCTTGCTCGGCGTGATCGAGCGCATGAAGAGGTGGGTCGTCAAGAAGTCGACGTAGACCCTGCGCCCGTCCTCCGTCCCGAGCTCCACGTACGACGTGTTGGGCGACAGCTCGAACAGGAAGCGGAAGTTGGGCCGCTGGGCGTCGTCGTCGACCCGGGGCGGGCCGAACCGGGCCTCCAGCGCCTCGCGCAGCCGGGCGATGCGCGGTCCCATCTGGCCTTCGGGGGCGTCGTCGACCAGGCGGTCGAAGGCCGTCCCGGTGACGCGGCGCCGCTCGAGCTCCTCGATGGTCTGCCGGAATAGGGTCTCGTCGAGGCGGGCCGAGACGTTCTGCATGGGTCATCCCCTCCGGGCGTCGATTGGTCCCCTCCACCGCGAATTCTACCAATGGCCCCCGGGGGGCAGAAGCCGACGGCCAAGGTCCGGGACCCGCGGATGGGAGGCGGGCCGTCCCCGCGATGCCCGGGTGGGAGGCGCCGCCCGTCCCCAGGTCGCCGCCGGGACCCCCGACCGTGGGGCGGGCACGGCCCCAGGGCCTGCCCTGTGGTAACATGTTCGAACGTGAGCGCGAGCGTCCCCGGCCGCTGCCCCCGGCGGCCGGGGCGTCGCCGGACGACGGCGGTGGCTTCCCGGCCCCCGTCGCCGGGCGAGGACGGTGGCGCGATTGATCGAGGTCCCGGTGGGCAGCTGGTGGTCCCCCCTGGCGGCCGTCGCTTGGGTCGCCCTCCTCCATGCCCTCCCCGTGGCCGTCGGCCTCGCCCTCGCCCGCCGGACTCCCCGCCGCCCCGGCGGGCAGGCCGGTCCAACGGGCGCGCAGGCGACGCCGCGCACGGGGCCGGCCGGCGCCGCGGGCGGTCGCGGCCTGGCCGCTGGATTCTTCACCCACCTGTGGATGGCGAATCTCGTGGCGACGCTCGGGCTCGGCCTCGACGGGCCGGGTTGGCTGCCGGCGGCCTGGTTGCACGCCGCCTTCCTGGGCGCCTTTCTGATCCCGGCGTACCTGGGCTGGATGCGGCCAGGCGGGCGGGTCGGGCGCCGCGTCGGGTGGACGTGGGCCATCGCCCTCGGCCTTGACGGGGCCGCCGGAGCGTGGACCGTACGAGCGGCGCTGGAGACCGGGGGCTTGGCCGTGGGCCGTGCGGTGGCCCTGGCGGCCATGCGGGCGGCGCTGGGATGGGGCGTCGGCCTGCAGCTGGCCGAAGGCCGGCGGCCACCGCGGCGGCGGCTGCTGGCCGCGGGTGTGGTGGCCGGGTTGCCGCCGGTGGTCGCGGCGAGCCTGCCGGCCGATGCCCTCTGGGTGGCGTGGACCCTGGTGCTGCGTGCGGCCGCCGCGGGGCTGATCCTGGCGGGCCTGGCGGGGGGCCGATTGGTGCCCGGGGCGCGCCGGCGCCGCGGCGAGGCGCAGTGGGCCTTCGCCGTCGCCATGGCGGGGGCGATGGCCGTGATGTTCCTCTTATCGCGGTGGTAGGCCGGGTCACGGCGACCGGTCCAGGCGGGCGGTCCGACGGCCGCGTCCTGCAGGCACTCGACTTGTGAAATCCATCACGAAAAACGCAACAAGCCTCCTCCCGGAGGCTTGTTGCGTCTGGGGGATGCGTCACGGGGCGGTGCGGCCGCCCGCGAGAGGGGTGTACCGACAGCGGTTTGACCGCTTATCGGTGGCAACCGGGCCGGGTGTCGTGCCCGGTTGCAAGGCTAAAATAGCAGCCTTGCAGAACGCCGCCCAATCGGGTGGAGGTCGTATCTTGGCCTTCGGGTGAGGACCTGACCGGCAGGGTTGCACGGCGGCGCGAGACCTGCAAGTCGGGCCCTCCGGCACACACCATGGTTCCCGGCGTCGGACCCCGGCGCACCCTCGCAGGCACCTCCCCCATCTTCCTCGCGATCCGGTTCCGGCACCGTCCCCTGGGGCGCCGACGCGACGTCGGCGCCGGCACAAGCCACAGGAACCAGGGTGGCATGCTATGGCCGACCGCACCGCGGCGCGGCCGGCCCCGGGGCGGCTCGTCCCCCGGCGTCAACCGCAGCGGGGCGTGGCCCGCCCAGGGCCGGTTCGTCGCCGGACACCGATCGCACCGGGGCCGGGCCCGCCCAGGGCCCATGTGGTCAGGGACGGGTCGACCACCAGCACCACGTCGCCGCCGCGGCCGCCGTCGCCGCCGTCGGGCCCCCCAGGCGCCCCAGACCCAGGCGGCACCGGCACCGTGGGGGTCCTCGCCTCGGCCCGGTCGCCCAGCCCGGCCTCCCGGGGGAGTCCGTGGTGGTCTCCGGGCTGCGCCCGGACGGCGAGGGTCGGTGCGGGGACCCGGCCCGCCACATCGTTCCGAGGGCGGCGCCCGGGCGCGGCCACCCGGCGCCCGGACCGTCGGGGGACGGCTCCCGCTGCTGCGGCCGCCTGGGGGTGCCTCGGACGTCCCGCGACGACCGGTGCGCGCGAACGGTCCAGGGGTGGCGCGGACGCGCGGCGGCGGGCGATACGCGGCGGGTCCAGGGTGCGCGCGGGCGTCCCGCGGGGACGGCAGCGCAGACGGTCCGAGGTCGGCACGGGTGCCATGGCGGAGGTGGAGCGCGGGTTGTTCAGCGGTACGACGGCATTGCTGATCGGACTGGCGGTCCTGGTCCTGATGGGGGTGGTCCATCAGGTCCTGGACCGCATGCGGCTCAGTAAGGGCACGGCCCTTGCCCTGCTCGGCGCGATGATCGCGGGTACCTTCTTGCCGGAGGTGGCGCTGGGCCCCGGGGTCCGGATCGACCCCGGCGGTGCCCTCGTGCCGGCGGCGGTGGCGCTCTATCTGCTGCTGACCACCGACCACGCCTTCGAGCGCCGCCGGGCCCTGGTCGCCTCCCTCTGGACCGCCGCGGCGGTGTACGCCACCGACTGGTTCCTCCCCAGCGACCCGGGCGGGGGGCGCTGGTGGCTGATGGATCCCCTCTGGAGCCCGGTGGTGGTGGCCGCGCTCTTCGGCTACCTGGCGGGCCGGTCTCGCCGTGCGGCCTTCGTCGCCGCCACCCTGGGCGTGTTGCTGGTCGATCTCATTGGAGCGGTCACCAACAGCCTGCGCGGCATCCCCGGCGCCTGGGTCAACCTGGGGGGAGGCGGCGTCTTCGACGCGGTGGTCCTGGCCAGCGTAGGCGCCGTGGCCTTGGCCGAAGGCGTCGGCGAGATCCGCGAGTGGCTCGCGCGCCGGGCACCATGGCGGCGGGGCAAGGCGCGGCCGGCACCGCCGCCCTCGGTGGCGGAGCAAGGGGTGGCCCCCTCGCCCGCCGCCTCGTGGCTGCTGGCTGCCCTCGCCCTGGTCGTGGTGGCGGTCACGGCCTGGCTGGGCCCGCGGTTTCAGCAACCCACGGGCGACGAGCTGGTCGACGCGCCCATGGAGCTCCGCGAGGTCGGCACGGAGCGCCTGCTCCTGGTCTCGTCCCGCGTCATGCAGGTGGGCGACATCTGGATCGACGCCGCCGACCGCTGGTACCGCATCGTGCGGGTCGAGGGCGCCATCGCCTACGCCCGGGCGCTGCTGGCCCCGGCCGACGGAACCCTCGCCGGACGAACCGGCGCCCCCAGCCCGAGGGGGCCGGGGGCGCCCGAGACGGGCCCTGCGCGCGCGACGGGCCCGGGGACCCCGGCCCCAGGTCCGGACGGCCCGGCGGCGGGGACGGATGCCGGCGTAGGCGGCGCGCCCACCGGGCCCGACGCCTTCGTCGCGCTGCGGGTTCGGTGGACGCCGCCCTCCCTCTTCTCCGCCTGGCGGGCGGCCCCGGCCGGCCTCATCCCGGATCCCTGGGGAACGCCGACGGGGGGCGTCGGTGCGGCGGCGAACCACGGCGCCCTCGACCCGCTCGCGGGACGGGGGCCGGGACCCCGGCCCGGTCCCGCGGCCCTGGCCAACGCCCTGCCCCTGGGGGCGCTGTTCCAGAAGGTGGTCGACCCGTCGCCGGTTCGTCCGCAGCCCAGGGGCGAGGGGTTCATCGGGATCTACCACACCCACAACGACGAGTCGTACATCCCGACGGACGGGGCGGCCAGCGTCAACGGGCGCGGCGGGATCCACCGGGTCGGGGACGTCCTCGGCCGGGAGCTGGCGCAGCACGGCTTTCGGGTGGTGAAGTCGGAGGCCCTCCACCTGCCCCACGACCGCGGCGCCTACCGGCGGTCGCGGCGCACCGCCCTGAAGATGCTGCCCAAGAATCCGCTGGTCCTGCTGGACGTCCATCGGGACGCGACGCCGCCCGAGTTCTACCGGGAGGTGGTCAAGGGGGAGCCGGTGACCCAGATCCGCCTGGTGGTGGGGCGCGAGAACCCCTTCCACCGGACGAACCTGGCCTTCGCCCGGCGCCTGAAGGCGGAGGCGGACCGCAGCTTCCCCGGCCTGGTCAAGGGCATCTACTACGGGCGGGGGAACTACAACCAGGACCTGGGGCCGCGGACGCTGCTGATCGAGGTGGGGGCCCACACCAACAGTCGGATCCGGGCGGAGCGGGGCGCGGCCATGTTCGCCACCGTGCTCGACCGGACCCTGGCGCGGGCCCGTTGAGGCCAGAGGAGGACCCGTGGCCGGCGGAGGCCGCTCGGGGCCCGTGCGGGCCGGCGAGGATCGCCGAGGCCATGGGCATCGCCGACCCCCGTCGACGCGCGAACCTGGCGAGGGCCACCGCCTGGGCCGGGTCGCCGGGCGACGCCGCGGGCGTCGCGTGGCGATGGCCGCGGGGACACGGGCCGACGGCGGCGGCGGGGAGAGGGGGCGATGGCGGCCGGGATCGTGCGACGGCCGCAGGCGAGCGACTTCAGGTAATCTCTTCAGGTAATCTCTTAGGTAAGGCAGTCGGATCGTGGGCCAGGGTAGGCGGATCGTGGGCAGGGGCGGCAGGCCATCGCGCGAGTTCCCCTGCGGGGGACGGTCGGAACGGGCGTTGGGAGGGCGCGCCATGAGCGGCCAACAGGAGCCCATGGAGCTCGGCCTCGCCCTTGGGGGCGGCGGCCTGCGCGGGTTGGCCCACGTCGGGGTGCTGCGGGCGCTGCAGGATGCCGGGTACGCGCCGGACGTGGTCACCGGGACCTCGAGCGGCGCCATCCTGGCGGCCCTCTGGGCGTGTGGCTGGACGCCGGCCCAGATGGAAGAGGTCTCGCGCCGCCTCCGTTCCGTCGAACTCTACGACTCCAACCTCACCTGGGGCTCGGTGCTGGCGGTCATCGCCCAGGTCCTGCGGCTGCGCTGGCGTCCGCGGCGGCCCGTGCCCCAGGGCGTGATCCAGGGGCAGAAGCTCGAGCGCTTGTTCGGGCTCTGGACGCGCGGCGCACGGCTCGAGCAGCTCCAGCGGCCGGTGGGGATCATGGCCGCCGACGTCCGGTCCGGTCGGGCGGTGGTGTTCTGCCCCCCGGCCTACCGCGAGCGGGTGCAGCGGGCGATGCCCGCTGCCATCGTCGTGGACAAGGGCAGTCTGGCCGCGGCGGTGCGCGCCAGCATCGCGATCCCCGGGATCTTCGAGCCCAAGCGGATGGGGCCCTACATCCTCGTCGACGGCGCGGTGAAGGACAAGGTGCCGGCGGAGGCGGCGCGGGCCCTGGGCGCCCGGGTCGTCGTGGCGGTCGACGTCTCCGCCCGCCGGCGCCGCGAGCCGGCCGGCTTGCTGGACTACCTGGGCCAGGCCTTCGACCTGATGGCCCGTGATCTGGCCGCGTTCAAGCTGGAGCGCTTCGCGGACCTGGTGCTGCAGCCGGATCTCCCGGATGTCGAACTCACCGATCTGCATCGCGTCCCCGAGTGCATCGAGGCGGGCGCCCGGGCGCTGCGCGAAGTCCTCGCCGATCTGGAGCGCCTGCTCCACCCCGCGGCACCGGAGGCGGCGTCGGGGCAGGCGGTGACGTGAAGGATCCGCTGCGATCCGCTGCGAGTGGGATGCACGGCACCCCGGTGCGAGCGGTCCCCTGCGATGATCCCGATGATGCAGGCTGCGGAGGAGGTGCAGCCATGGCCACCGCGACGCGCAAGCCGTGGACGGCCGAGGAGCTCGAGCGGCTGCCGGACGGGTGGCGCTACGAGATCGACGAGGGGGAGCTGGTCATCATGACCCCCGCGGGCTGGCGCCACAACCGCGTGGTCACCCGGATCGCTCGGCTCCTTGGGAATTTCGTCGAGGAACGGCGGCTCGGCGGGGAGGTGATCACCAACGAGCTGGGCATCCTCCTGCGCAAGGAGCCCGTGCACACCCTGCGCGCGCCCGACGTGGCCTACTTCACCGCGGAGCAGGTGGCGCGCATCGGGGACGAGAGGGGGTTCCCCGCTGTGGTGCCCGCGCTCGTCGTCGAGGTCCACGATGCCTCGGAGCCGGAGATCGGCCGTAAGGTCGCCCAGTACCTGGCGGCGGGGGTGCGGGCGGTGTGGGTCGTCGATCTCGAGGCCAGGACCCTTACGCGTCATGGGCAGGAAGGGGAACCCCGGACCTGGTCGGGTGCCGACGCGGTCATCGAAGAGCCGGTCCTGCCGGGGTTCTCCTGTCGACTGTCGGAGCTGCTCGGCTGACCGAGGACCATCTCGCCGACCGACGCTCTCTCGCCTTCTCGCCCTCCTCGCCGGGCCCCCACGGCGCGGCTGCCATGCGCCGCTGCAAGGCCGGGAGGGTGGCTGACCGGCGCCGCTGGCCGGCCCCGCCGCCCCCGACCGAGGCCTGCCTTGCCCCTCCTGCCCTTCTACCCCAAGCTCCCACCGCATAGCCTAGCCTGGGCCGGTCCCGACGCGGGGGCGTGGCGGAGGCGGGTCCATGGACGCACGATCCCGACCCCGCGGGCACACCGCGCGGGCCGTGGCCGTCGCCGTGGGCGGCCTGCCCCGCACGCGTCGTCTCGGAATGCCATTGGGGGGTCGCGGATGGCGCGCCGCCTGGGGCGGTTCTTGCTGGGGTGCCTCGTGCTCGCCTGCGCCCTCCTCTGGGTGGGGGGGCACCAGGCCGGCGGGGGGATGGCCGGCGGTGGCCCCGTCTGCGGCGAGCGGGAGGGCGCTCGGACCTCGTACTGGCGGTTCCTCCGCTGGTGGGCCGCCGTGGCGGGACTGGCCTTCCAGGGAGGGCGGTCGGCCGTGGCGGCGGCCGACGACGTTCTCGTGGTCATCGACATCGACGCGCGCAAGCTCACCGTCTACCGCAACGGCCGGCCCGTCAAGACCTACCCCGTCGCCGCGGGCCGGCCCGGCGAGCCTTCGCCGGTGGGGGAGTGGCGGGTGACGGACATCGCCCACTGGCCGGGCGGCCCCTTCGGCGCCCGCTGGTTCGGACTCAGCACACCCTGGGGTTCCTACGGCATCCACGGGACGAACAACCCCGGCTCCATCGGCACCTACGCCAGCCTCGGGTGCATCCGCATGTTCAACGAAGACGTCATGACCCTGGACGACCTGGTCAAGGTGGGCACGCCCGTCAAGATCACCGGTACCACCGAGGTCTACTACAAGCTGCCCGTCTACCGGCGCGGGGCGGTGGGCCAGGACGTGGTCCTGCTCCAGCTGGCCCTGCGCGCCGCCGGGTTCGATCCCGGGGTGGCCGACGGCGTCTACGGAGGGGCCACGGAACAGGCGGTGACGGGCGCGGAGTGGTGGTTCGGGCTGGATCCCGACGGGGTCGCGGACGCGGCGCTGCAGCGGCTGGTGGGGTTCCGACCGTAGGCGACCGGCGGCCGGTGGGGATCCGACCGTCGGCCACCGGCGACGGGAGGCGAAGCCATGGCATCCGGGAGGAACCAGGCTCCGGGCTCGCCGTCGGGGCCCCGCGGCGGGCGCCCGCGGGGCCAGCGGATCGCGCTAGTGGTGGGCGTGGCGGCCCTGCTGGTCGTGGCGGCCGGCGCGTTCGGCCTCTGGCTCCAGCGCCGG
This sequence comes from Thermaerobacter composti, assembly GCF_033582035.1. Lineage (NCBI taxonomy): Bacteria > Bacillati > Bacillota > Clostridia > Eubacteriales > Clostridiales Family XVII. Incertae Sedis > Thermaerobacter > Thermaerobacter composti. The sequence goes on along the minus strand of NZ_CP132508.1, from coordinate 2,593,713 downwards.
GGGGATCCCTGGGCACGGTACCGACCGGTGCCGCTCGATCCCGAAAAGACCTACGAGGTCGTGCTGTGGGAGACGGAGCTGCCCGTCGCCGTCCTCCCGGACCCCTTGCGGCTGCCGGAGGGCCCGAGCCCCGAGCCCCCCTACGGTCCCCAGGGCAAGGCATCCGGCCAGGGGGAGGGCGACCTGGGGCCGCGGGGCGCGCCGCAGGGCCCGGGCTCGGCCTCCGGGCCGGGTTCCCCGGACGCACCCGACGCCGGGGGCCCGCGGGATGCGCCGCCCGTCGGCCCGTCGGCCCCAGGGGGGAGGACGCCCGCCAGCCAGGGCGCCGTCCAGGGGCCGGGGCGCCGCGGTCCGAACGCCCTGACCCGCCGCGGCCAGCCCCCGCCGGTTCCTCCGCTTGAGGGGCCGGGGCCCTTCACCCACCGGGAGTACCTGGACCAGGCCCTGCGGGCCTTTGCCCGCCAGTTCCCGAACGTTCGCGTGCGGGTGGAGTGGATCCCCGCCCGGGAGGCGGCCGCCCGGCTACAGCGGGCGCTGGCCGATGGCAAGCCGCCCGACGTCTTCGGCGGGTGGGGCAGCGCGCTGCTGGTCCGGCACCCGCTGCAGGTGCCCCTCAACCCCTACCTGGGCCGCGCGGAGCGGCGCTGGTACAACCCCACCGCCCTCGCCCTCTATCAGGCGGACCGGCGCCTTTGGGTCTGGCCGCGCTGGGTGGCGCCCCACACGTGGTGGGTGCGGGTCGGCCGGGTGCGAGAGGCGGGCCTTGACCCCAACGCCCTGGCCCTGACGGGGTGGACCTATGCGGACGTCGACCGCCTGGCCGGCCTTCCTGGGGACGAACCCGGCCCTGGCGGCGCGGAATCCCAGGGCGCGCCGTCCGGGACCCCGCAATCGCCGGGGGCGCGACCCGGTGCTGGGCAGGCGGACGCGCCGGCCGGGCAGGGCCCGGGCCTGACCCTGTGGGTGGGGCGGGCGGATCTTCCCCTCGAGCAGCTGCTGCGGGTGCGCGGCGTGGCCTCGCCCCTGGCTCCCTCGGGCGCCGTTCTCTGGGCGGGCCCGGAAGGGCGGGCGGCGCTGGCGTGGCTGGAGCGCCTGCGGGAGCACCGGCTGCTCGAGCCGGTGATGGAGGCGGCAGCCGCCGAGTGGCTGGCCGGAGACGACCCGGCGGTGATGGCAGGGGGGTTCACCCCCGCCCTGGGCCGGTGGCTGCTGGAGCGGGAGACCGGGCTGGTGCCGCGCCGGTTGGAGGAACCCCCGCCTCCTCGCCCGGGTACGCTGCCCGTGCCGCCCCTGACCCGAGGCGGCCGCGCCGGCGGCGGTGGGGAAGGGGGCTCCGCAGCCGACGCGGCGGACGGCGATGCCGCCGTGCCCGAGCGCTGGCCCCTGCCGCCGCCACCGCAGGTCGAACCCTCCGGGCGCGTGACCGGCGGCCTTCCCTCCGCCGGCGACCCGCGGCGCGGGGAGCCGCTGGTCCCGCCGGATGCCGAGGGGTTGGTGCTGCTGCCGCCTCCGGTGCCCGAGGGCGCGCCGCGGCCGGCGCTGCTGGAGGTCGGGGGGCTGATGGTCTTCCGGCAGAACCGGTACCGGGGGGATGACCACACCCAGGCTGCGGTGGAACTGGCCCGGTTCCTCAGCCGGTGGCGGACCGACGTGTTGACCCGGCGGCTGCTGGCGGTGCCCGCCGACGTCACCTCGCTGGCGGCCTGGCGGGCCGAGAGCCCCCTGCCAGCGATGTACCGGCGGCAGTTGGAGCACCTGGTGCTGGGCATCTGGAACCGGGACGCCCGCGGCCGCTGGCAGCGCCTGGCCGTCGCCTATCCCGTGGCGCCGGGGGCGCCCGGCCCCGAGCACGAGGACGTGGGCCGGCAGGTGCGCCCGCCCCTGGCGGACTTCTGGGCCGGCGAGGCGGGGGCCGACGGCGTGATCCAGCGGTGGGGCGGGTCGCCGGCGCCTGAAGGCGGTTCGCCCGCGCCGGGGGATCGCTCCCAGGCTCACCCGTAGCCGCAGCGGGTCCCCTCGGGCCGCCGATGCGCGGGGTTTGCAGCCGCTGGCGCCGCCGGGAGCCCTACATCGCCGGGTACGATCCCGGCGACCTTCCCGATGGTGCCCGCGTCGCACCCTGCCGGGGAGCGGTGCCGATCCCATGGCCGCGGCAGGGCTCCCCGGGAGGACGCGGGGAAGGCGAGACCGCACCCGGCTGAGGCGCCGGCTCCCGCTTGGCGGCGGCGCCCGGCCTTGCCTTACAATGGGGCCGTGGCCGCGGCACGTCGCTTCAAGCCTTCGGCCGCGGGTGAGACGGTGGACCCTCAGCCCGGCACGTCGCCCGGAGCCCAGCCCGACCCCGCCGCCCTGGAGCAGCAACTCCTCATCGCCCGTGCCAACCTGCGCGGGTACCTGATGCTGTTTCTCCGGTACGCCGAGGAACGGGGGGAGGGGCCGGACGATCTGGCGCGGTACCTGGGCGATCGGGTGGCGAAGACGTGGGAGCCCCTGCGCCACTGCTCGGGATGGGAGTTCGCCCAGGCCCTGGCCCAGATGGTCACGGCGGGGGGCGACCGGGTGGTGACGGTTCGGGACGAGGGGGGCATCGCCCGCCTGGAGCTGGAGCCGCCGCCCACCGACGACGACCTGCTGGCCAGCTTCGGCATCGACCGCGACCGGTGGCACGCCTTCTACTACGGCCAGTTCGAGCGCATCGCCGCCCGCCTCGGCCTGCGCTGCGTCCACCAGCGGGAGGGCAACCTCCACCGCTTCTACTTCGCCCGCATCGCCCGCCGCACAGGCGGGCACCGGCCCATCCCGGTCTAGCACCGCCCGTCGATGGCCTCCGCCGCCAGGGTCCGCCTGTCGATCGCCCCCACGGCCAGCGGGCGGACGCCGGTGCTGAGAGTTTGCGTCCGGGGGTAGGGGTCCCCCTCCGGGTGGGGCGAGCCGCGGGCCGGTGCGGACGCGTTCCGCCCGTTGACCGACCCGAGGGGCCGACCTATCATGAAAACGATTCGATGATTGTGGAATCGTTGACAGGTTACGCAGGTGCGCGGGGCGCCGCGGCCTGCGGTCTGGAGGGTTCCCCGGTGAGCGTCCAACCCGACGCGGCGCGGCGGGACGTGTGCCTTCGCTTCGACCCCCACGCGGAGCAGGTCGCCCGTCTGCGGGACCGGCTGCTGGAGGTGGCCGGCCTGTCCGAGCTGTTCGGGGTGCTGGCCGACGAGACGCGGACCAAGATCCTCTACGTGCTGGCGGAGGCGGAACTCTGCGTGTGCGACCTGGCGACCCTGCTGGATCTGTCCCTGCCCGCCGTCTCGCACCACCTGCGCCTGCTGAGGGCCATGCGGCTGGTCAAGTACCGGCGGGAGGGCAAGAACGTCTACTATTCGCTGGCCGATGACCACGTGCTGCGGCTGATCCAGGTCGCCCAGGAGCACTACGCGGAAGACCGCTGACCGCCGGACGGCTAGCCGGCGCCCAGGCGGCATGGGCGGCGTGGTCGCACGCCGGGGGTCCCCGCGCCCGGATCGGACCGAATCGGACGGCGCGGACTGCCGCTAGGGGGACGTATGCGGTTGGCCGCTGCGGGGACGTCAGCGGAAGGGGCGTCGATGGACTTGCCCAATCGGACGCTGCTATCCTACCCGCTCGTCGGTGTGGACTGTGCCCGCTGCGCCCAGCGCATCGAGGATGCCCTGCGCCGCGAGCCGGGCTTCGAAGATGCCACCGTCAACGTCGCTGCGGGCACGGTGCTGCTGCCGCCCGACGGGCTCGAGCGGGCGCGGGAGATCGTCGCCCGGGTGGAGCCGGGCGCCCGGCTGCTGGACGGTCCTGCCGCGCCGGGCCGGGAGCGCGGTGGCGCGGCGACGGAGGCCGGTTCGTCCACCCGGTTGGGGGATCGCCCGGCCGGCGGGGGCGGTCCGTGCTTCGCGATGCGGGACGAACCGGCCCAAGGGGCCGCGGCGGCCGCGCCGGCCGCCCGGGCGACCCTGCAGGCGAGGGCGCGCCGGGGTGCGGGGAGCGTCGGCGACGACGACCCGGAGCCACGCCGGGCGATGCGGCGGCGCCTGGCGGCCCTCGGGCTCGCCACGGTGCTCTTCGCCGCCGCGGCGCTCGTCCATCGGCGGTTCGCCGGGACTCCGTTGGGGTTGTTGGCGGACGCCGTCCTGCTCGCGGTCTACCTCGGCGTCGGCCGCGGCGTCCTGACCGCCGCCCTGCGCAACCTCCGCCGCGGCGAGGTCTTCGACGAGAACTTCCTCATGACCGTGGCCACCCTGGGGGCCATCGCCCTGCGCGAACTGCCGGAGGCGGTGGCCGTGATGCTCTTCTACACCGTGGGCGAGTTCTTCCAGGACCTGGCCGTGCAGCGCTCCCGCCGGTCCATCCGCGCCATTCTGGATTTGCGTCCCGAGTTCGCCCGCGTCCGCCGGGGTGGGGCGCTGCAGAGGGTGGACCCCGCCACCGTGGCGGTGGGCGAGGTGATCGAGGTGCGGCCGGGGGAGCGGGTCCCCCTGGACGGCCGGGTGACGGCCGGTTCGTCCTTCGTGGACACGTCGGCCCTGACGGGCGAGGCGGTGCCCCGGCGGGTCGAACCCGGCGACGAGGTCCTGGCCGGCATGGTGAACGTCCGTGGCGTCCTGACCGTGCGCGTGAGCCGGCCCTTCGGCGCGTCCCAGGTGGTGCGGGTCCTGGAGCTGGTGGAGCGGGCGGCGGCGCGCAAGGCGCCCACCGAGCGCTTCATCACCACCTTCGCGCGGTACTACACCCCCGCGGTGGTGGCGGCGGCCGTGGCCCTGGCCGTGGTGCCGCCGCTCGTGGTGCCCGGGATGGGGTGGGGCGAGGCGGTGCGGCGGGCGCTGGTCCTGCTGGTGATCGCTTGTCCCTGCGCCCTGGTCTTGTCGGTGCCCCTGGGCTACTTCGCAGGTTTGGGGGCGGCCTCGCGGCAGGGCGTGCTGGTGAAGGGCGCCCACTACCTCGATGCGCTGGCGCGGCTGGATGCGGTGGTCTGGGACAAGACGGGCACCTTGACCCGGGGCGAATTCGAGGTGGTGGCCGTCCGCGCCTGCGACGGGATGACACCCGAGCGGGTGGTGGAACTCGCGGCCCACGCCGAGGCGGCGTCGGGGCATCCCATCGCCGCCGCCATCGCCCGTGCCTACGGCCGGCCGGTGGATCCCGGTCGCGTCGCGGAGCTGGAGGAACTGGCCGGGCGGGGCGTGCGCGCCCGGGTGGATGGTCAGCGGGTGTGGGTCGGCAGCGCCCGGTTCCTCCGGGAAGAGGGGGTCGACCTGGCAGGCGGTGGGCGGCTCGGGCTGCGGTTCCCTGCCCCCGCGGGCGCTGCCGCGGAGAGCGGGTGCCCAGCGGGAGGCGGTTCCGCCGAGGGGCGCGATGGTGGCGTGACCGGGGTGGCAGGAGAGGCGAGCGGGTTCGGCGGTGCCAGGGCCTCCGGTGATGCTCCCCCCGGTGGCGCTTGCGCCATCGCCGGTGCTGTCGGAAGCCGCGGTGACGGCGGGCCGGGGAGAGTCGAGCCGGGGACGGCGGCCCTGGCCCCCGGAGCGTCGGAGGCGCGGTCGGAGAAGGGGGGCGGCCGCCGCCGCGTCGGTACGGGGACGGACGGTGCGGCGGACGGTCCGGGCGGCACCGAGGTCCTGGTCGCCGTCGACGGCCGGCTGGTGGGGCGGATCGTCATCGCCGATCGGCTGAAGCCCGGCTCGGTGGAGGCCATCCGGGCCCTGCGACGCCTCGGCATCCGGCGGCAGGTCATGCTGACGGGCGACCGGCCCGAGGTGGCCCGGGCGGTGGCGAACGCCTTGAGCCTCGACAAGGTACGGGCCGGGCTGCTGCCCGATGAGAAGGTGGCTGCCCTGGAACAGCTGGAGCGGCTGGGCCGGCACGAGCCGAGGGCGGATGGGCGATGGTCGCGGCGGGGCCGGCGCGCGCCCGGGTTGGACGGGTGGCTGTCGCGGCGGGGCCGGCCGGCCGTGGCCTTCGTGGGCGACGGGATCAACGACGCCCCGGTCCTGGCACGGGCCGCGGTGGGGGTCGCCATGGGCGGGCTCGGCTCCGACGCCGCCATCGAGGCGGCCGACGTGGTGATCATGGATGACGACCCCGGGCGCCTGGCCGCGGCGGTCACCGTCGCCCGCGCCACCCGCCGGGTGGTGCTGCAGAACGTCGCCCTGGCGCTGGGCGTCAAGGCGGCGTTCGCCGTCCTGGGTGCCGTGGGCGGGGCCACCCTGTGGGAGGCGGTCTTCGCCGACGTCGGCGTCGCCCTGCTGGCAGTGCTGAACGCGGTTCGGGTGCTGCGGGCGGGGACGGTGAAGGGCGGACCGCGGGGTAGCCGTCGTGCCTTCGGTGGCACGGGCGGCCGTTGGGAAATCAAATCGCCATTTCGATTTCTAAGCAAAATAGGCAAAGTGTAATATGCCTATCCTGGCCTGGGCGGTTTCCAGGTTGCGTTGGATGTCGCCGGGCGACCCGCAGAGGGCACCGTGGGGGTGTCCCGTCCGTGGTCGACGACGCCGAGCGGTTGCGCGTCCTGTGCTGCTGCAGAACGCTGCGTAATCCACCACGCCGCAGCGACCCTTGGTCACCGGGACACCCAGACTCGCTGCCACCCCGCACGACGGCCTCGCGGACCGCGAGCGGGTGCGGGCGCTGCGTCAGCTGGCCGGCCTTTTCGTCTTGACAGCCCCAATCGCTCGTGCTAGCATCGGCCGCGAGCAAAAAACGCCCCTTTAAACTGGTCCCGTGAGGCCGGTAAGGAGCCATACGGGTGGCGCGGCCCAGGCCGCCCGGCCAGGTGCCGGGCGGCGGTGCCGGGGCAACCGGTGGCGCCGGCACAGCCGGCGGGCCGGGGCAGGACCGGCGGGGTTCGTGAGGCGCCGCGCCGTGCTGTCACCAGCGACTTCTTGCCGGCGGGCAAGAAGTTTTTTTGTGCCTGCGGGACGGGGCGATCGGGAGGCGAGATCGTGCCAGCCGGGACGACGCCCCAGTCCATCGGGCCCGCCGCACGGTTGCCGCAGCGACCCGGCCCGGCGCCGGTGGTGAAGACGGCCGGCGTCGCCGCGCCCGGGGACGGGGGGACTCTCGAACGACCCCTCCATGGGCCGGGGCGATCCATCCACCCCGATCCATCCGCCCTGGTCCGCTCCGGGTCCGCGGGGCGTTCCCGTTCCCTCACCGGCATCGCCGCCCTGTCGATCGCCGACCTGGAAGACCTCCTGAGCCGCGCCCGGCGGATGCTGGCCGCCCTGGAGCGCGGCGGCGGACGACCGCTCACCCCCGCTCCCCTGGCCGGCCGCCGCATCGTCACCCTCTTCTACGAGAACAGCACCCGCACCGCCCAATCCTTCCACGTGGCCGCCCATCTGCTGGGCGCGGCCCCCTTCGACCTGCCCGTGGCGCGCAGCAGCGTGCAGAAGGGCGAGGGGCTGCGCGACACCTTGCGCACCTGCGAGGCCCTCGGGTTCGACGCGGTGATCCTACGTCACCCCGTGACGGGGGCCGCGGCGTACGCGGCGACGGTGCTCGGCGTCCCGGTGATCAACGCCGGCGACGGCACCGGCGAGCACCCGACCCAGGCCCTCCTGGACGCCCTGGCCATCCTCCGCCACAAGGGGCGACTGGCAGGGCTCAAGGTCGCCATCGTCGGCGACGTGCGCCACAGTCGGGTGGCGCGGTCCAACGCCCTGTTGCTGGCGCGGCTGGGTGCCGAGGTCTGGCTCTGCGGTCCTCCCGGCCTCGTGCCCGCGGCCCCGCCCTGCCCGGGCGTGACCGTCACGACCTGCCTCGACGAGGCCCTGGACGCGGCCGACGTGGTGATGGCCTTGCGGATCCAGCGGGAGCGCCTGGCGGGGGTGCTGCCCGACCTGGGGGAATACCGCCGCGGCTGGGGCATCGGCCCCCGGCAACTGGAACGGGCCCGGCCCGATGCCATCCTGATGCACCCCGGCCCGGTGAACCGCGGCATCGAGCTCGACCCCGCGGTGATGGACGACCCGCGTTGCGTCGTCGAAGACCAGGTGCGCTGCGGCGTGGCGGCGCGCATGGCCGTGCTGGAGTGGGCCCTGAGGCCGGTTTGTCCGGAAGGAGCGAAGGACGAGCCCGCGGGTGGTGAGGACGGACTCGCCGGGGACGAGGACGAACCGTCCGGTTCCGGAGCAGCCGAACGCCTTGGGGCGGACGAACGCGCCGCGGAAGCCCCGTGGGCGGCGGCAGGTCAGCGTGCGGAGTCGCACCGCGCGGAGGCGGGCGGCGTCGCTGTGGCCCCGCCGGAATGCGCGGCCGGGACCCGGAGGCCGGTCGTGGCCAACGGCCGGGGGCGGGCCGGGGCGGAGGTGGGCCGCCGATGACGCGCCTGTGGATCCGCGGCGGCCGGGTGATCGACCCCAGCCAGGGCCTGGACGGTCCCGGCGACGTGGTGATCGAGGCGGGACGCATCGTCTACGCCGGCGCGCCCTTGCCGAACGCGGAGGCGGCCGCCCGGGTGACGGTCCCCGGCGGATCGGCTCCTCTGAACCCATCCGACGAACCGGCCCCTGTCGCCCCCGCCGCCGGCGGGATCAGCACCCGCCGCGCACCGGGAGCCGACGGGGACGGGCGGCCGGCCCGGGCTGCCGCCCTCGCACCCGCCGGGTCGACCGGCGCATCCCCTTCGGTCCACGTCCTCGACGCCCGCGGGCTCTGGGTGGTGCCCGGGCTCATCGACCCCCACGTCCACCTGCGCACGCCCGGTGAGACCCACAAGGAGACGCTGGCGACGGGCGGCGCCGCGGCGGCGGCGGGGGGCTTCACGGCGGTGGCCTGCATGCCCAACACCCGCCCGCCGCTGGACGACGCCATCCGCGTGGAATGGCTCGCCATGAAGGCCGCGGCCGAGGCGCCGGTGCGCGTCCACGTCGTGGCCGCCGCCACCCGCGGCCTGGCCGGGGACGAGCCCGCCCCCTACGGCGCCCTGAAGGCGGCGGGGGCGGTGGCCGTCACCGACGACGGCCGGCCCATCGCGCGGGCCGGCGTCATGGCGCGGGTGCTGGAGGGGGCGGCGGCGGCGGGGCTGCCCGTCCTGGTCCATGCCGAGGAACCGGAGCTCAGCGCTGGCGGCGCCATGCATGCCGGGGCGGTGGCGGCGGCCGCGGGGATGCCCGGCATCCCGGACACCGCCGAGACGGTGATGGTGGCCCGGGACCTGCTGCTGGCCGAGCGGGCGGGGGCGCGCTTGCACGTGCTCCACGCCAGCGCCGCTGCCACCTTGGATCTGGTGCGCTGGGGCAAGGCGCGGGGCATCCCGGTGACCGTGGAGGTCACGCCCCACCACCTGCTGCTCTGCGACGAGGACGTGGCGGCGGCCGGGTTCCACCCCCACTGGAAGATGAACCCGCCGCTGCGCTCGCGGCGGGACCGGGAGGCCCTGCTGGAGGCGGTGGCGGACGGGACCGTGGACGCCATCGCCACCGACCACGCCCCCCATCATGCCCTGGACAAGGACGCGCCCTTCCCGGAGGCCGCCTTCGGGGTGGTGGGCCTGGAGACGGCCCTCGGCCTGCTACTTACCCACCTGGTCCCCGACCCCTTGCCGCCCGCGCGGCTCGTCCAGCTCATGTCCACCGGGCCCGCCCGCGTGTTGGGGGTCCCCGGCGGCACCCTGCGACCCGGCGCGGCGGCCGACGTGACGCTGATCGACCCCGGGCACCGGTGGGTGGTCGAACCGGAGCGCTTCGCGAGCCTCGGCCGCAATACGCCCTTCGCCGGGTGGAACCTGCGGGGCCGGGCGGTGTGCACGCTCGTGGGCGGCCGGGCGGTGTTCCGGCTGCCGGGCTGTCCGGTGCCCGAGCCCGTCGCGGTGGGGCTGGAGACGCCAGGGACGCCAGCGACGCCGGCGTCGCCGGCGGGGCGGCCGGCAGGCCAGGCGGGCGCGGCCGGGCAGGCCGACCCGTGACGGGCTGGCGGAGGTTTGTATAATGTTAAAGAGTGCGTGTATATTTATGCAGCCCGCTCGTACCGCGGCCGTCGCCTCGCCCGTGACGGACGTGCATGGCGCCAGGGACGACGTGCACGACGCCACGGCCGGAGGCGCGGCCCGTGCGACCCGCGAGCCGATCCGGGCAAAGGAGGCACGAAGGATGGACTGCGGTGAGCCCGTCCCCCCTGCGCCGGCGCTCCGCGACGGCGACCCTGCCCCCCACGCGGCCGTGCGGGGTGCGAGCGCACAGGTGGCGCCGGTGGCCGGCCGAGGCGCCGCTCGGGTGGCCGGCAGGGGCGCCGATGGGGCGGCGGCCCCGGCCCGCGCGGACGTCGTCCCCGCCCGGCTGGTGCTGGAAGACGGCACCCAGTGGTTCGGCCGCCTGGTGGCGGGGCCGGGCCCCGGGCGCGGCGGCGCGGGAGGGGCCTGGGCCGTGACCGGCGAGGTGGTCTTCAACACCGCGATGACGGGCTACCAGGAGCTGCTGTCGGATCCCTCCTACGACGGACAGATCGTGGTCCTGACCTACCCGCTGGTGGGCAACTACGGTGTGCACGACGGCGAGGACGAGTCGGCCGGTCCGCGGGTCCAGGCGTTGATCGCCCGCGAGCTGTTCGACGCCGGCGCCGTCGGGCTCCAGCCGCTGGCGGCGCACCTGGCGGCCGCCGGCGTGCCGGCGGCCGACGGGTTCGACACCCGGGCCCTGACCCGGCACCTGCGGCGCCACGGCACGCTGCGGGGGGTGCTCACCACCGACCTCGGGGTCCCCGTGGAGGAGCTGGCGGCGCGCGCCGCCCGCTGGCGGCCGCCGTCCGCCCTGGAGGCGGGCACCCGCCGGCCGTACCGGCTCGAACCGCCTCGGGCAGCCACCGCCACCCCTGACGGTGCGATCCCCGCGCCGGACGGCGTCGGGTCGGCCGGACCCGCGGTGCCGGCCGGGGCCGGACACCACGCCGTCCTGGTGGACTTCGGCGTCAAGCGCAACATCCTCCGGGCGCTGGTGGCCCAGGGCTGGCGCGTGACCGTGGTCCCCGCGCGCACCCCCGCCGACGACATCCTGGCCCTGCGGCCCGACGTCGTGATCCTGTCCAATGGCCCCGGCGACCCGCGGGACCTGGGCGAGGTGCTGGGCACCGTGCGGCGCGTCGCCGAGGCGGTGCCCACCTTCGGCATCTGCCTTGGCCACCAGCTGCTCGGCCTGGCCTTCGGCGGCCGCGCCTACAAGCTGCCCTTCGGTCACCGCGGCGCCAACCACCCGGTGAAGGAGATCGCGGCGGCGGCCTGGGCCGGCGCCGGGGGCGGCGAGGGGCGGGTCTTCATGACCTCCCAGAACCACGGCTACGCCCTGGACGCCGAATCCCTCGAGGCAGCGGGGCTGATCGTCACCCACGTCAACCTCAACGACGGCACGGTGGAGGGGCTGTGCCACCCCCACCTGCCGGTGCGCGGCCTGCAGTTCCACCCCGAGGCGGCGCCCGGTCCGCGGGACGCGGCGCCGCTGCTGGCCGAGTTCCTCCGCCAGGTGACCGGCGGGGCGCCGGCACGGGCGGCCGAAGGAGCGGCCGTCGGCGCGGGGCGGGGGTCTGCCGTGGTGGCGAGCGGCGCGGGACGGGCGGCGGGTGCGGAGCGGCCGGCCGGGGGGACCGGCCCTGCACCGGCCGCAGCGGGGCGATGGCTGGCGGCGGCGCCGGGGGCGGTGGAAGGGGGGATCGCCGGTGCCTGAGGCGGGTCCGCACCGGGATCGATCCCCGGCGGCGGGTGCCGGGGCGGGGACGGCGACCGGGCGCCGGGCCGCGGCCGGCATGGCCGCCGGCGCGCCCGCCGGCGTGCGCAAGGTGCTGGTCATCGGCTCGGGCCCCATCATCATCGGCCAGGCGGCGGAGTTCGACTACTCGGGCACCCAGGCGTGCCGCGCCCTCAAGGAAGAGGGCCTGGAGGTGGTCCTGCTCAATTCCAACCCCGCCACGGTGATGACGGACCCCGGCACCGCCGACCGGGTCTACGTCGAGCCCTTGACGGCGGAGTTCGCCGAGGCGGTGATCCGCAAGGAGCGGCCCGACGCCGTGCTGCCCACCCTGGGCGGCCAGGTGGGCCTCAACCTGGCCATGGAGCTGGTGCGGTCGGGGGTGCTGGAGCGGTACGGGGTGCGGCTGCTGGGCACGCCGCCCGAGGCGATCCAGCGGGCGGAGGACCGCGATGCCTTCAAGCGGCTGATGCTCGCCATCGGCGAGCCCGTCCCCCGCAGCACCATCGTGCGCTCCTACGAGGAGGCGCTGGCCTTCGCCCGGCAGGTGGGCTTCCCCGTCATCGCGCGGCCCGGCTACACCCTGGGCGGCACCGGCGGCGGCATCGCCCGGGACGAGCGGGAGCTTGCGGCGCTGGTCGACCGCGGCCTGACGGCCAGCCCCATCGGCCAGGTCCTCCTGGAAGAGAGCCTGCTGGGCTGGAAGGAGATCGAGTTCGAGGTCATCCGCGACGGGGCCGGCAACGCCATCGCCATCTGCAGCATGGAGAACGTGGACCCCGTCGGCGTGCACACCGGCGACAGCATCGTGGTGGCGCCCGCCCTGACCCTGACCGACCGGCAGCTGCAGCGACTGCGCTCGGCGTCCCTGCGCATCGTCGACGCCATCGGGGTGGAGGGAGGCTGCAACGTCCAGCTGGCCCTGCGGCCCGACGGGGCGGAGTACCGGGTCATCGAGGTCAACCCCCGGGTCAGCCGCTCCAGCGCCCTGGCGTCCAAGGCCACGGGCTACCCCATCGCCAAGGTGGCGGCGCGGGTGGCCCTGGGCCGCCGGCTGGACGAGATCCGCAACCCCATCACGGGCACCTCGGCCCTCTTCGAGCCGGCCCTGGACTATGTCGTGGTCAAGATCCCCCGCTGGCCCTTCGACAAGTTCGCCACCGCCGACCGGCGCCTGGGCACCCAGATGAAGGCGACGGGCGAGGTCATGGCCATCGACCGCAGCTTCGAGGGGGCGCTGCTCAAGGCGGTGCGGTCGCTGGAGATCGGGGTCGACGCCCTGGAGTGGCCCGAGGCCCGCGATCTGGACGAACCGGCCCTGGAGGCAGCCATCCGGGAGGGCGACGACCGGCGGCTGTTCCTCCTGGCGGAGGCGCTGCGCCGCGGCCACAGCGTGGAGGAGCTCCACCGGTGGACCGGCATCGACCGGTTCTTCCTGCACCGCATCGCCCGGGTGGTGGCGCTGGAGGAGCGGCTGCGGCAGGTGGGGCGGCGGGGAGGCGGCGCCACCGCCACCGGCGCCGTACCCGGGCTGCCGCCGGATCTGCTCCTCGAGGCCAAGCGCCTGGGTCTGACGGACCGCCGCATCGCCCAGCTGGCCGGTTCGTCCGAGGAGGCGGTGCGGCGGGCGCGGCTCGCGGCGGGCATCCGCGCCGGGTACAAGATGGTCGACACCTGCGCGGCGGAGTTCGAGGCGCTGACGCCCTACTTCTACTCGACCTACGGCGAGGCCGACGAGGCGGGGCCGCGCAAGGCCGAGGACGGCGACCGCCCCGTGGTGGTGGTGCTGGGCGCGGGGCCCATCCGCATCAGCCAGGGCATCGAGTTCGACTACAGCTCGGTCCACGCCGTCCGCACCCTGCGCGCCCTGGGTTACCGGGCGGTGATCGTCAACAACAACCCGGAGACGGTGAGCACCGACTTCGACACCGCCGACCGGCTCTACTTCGAGCCCCTGACGGCGGAGGACGTGCGCAACGTGCTGGACCTGGAACGGCCCGTGGGGGTGCTGGCCCAGTTCGGCGGGCAGACGGCGGTCAACCTGGTGGCGCCCCTGGCGGCGGCCGGGGTGCGCATCCTGGGCACCGCCCCCGACGCCGTCGACGTGGCGGAGAGCCGTGAGCGGTTCGACCAGCTGCTAGCCCGGCTCGGGCTGCGGCGGCCGCCGGGGGCGGCGGCGCGGTCGGTGGCGGAGGCCCTCGCGGCGGCGGACCGCATCGGCTACCCGGTGATCGTCCGGCCCTCCTACGTGCTGGGGGGCCGTGCCATGCAGGTGGCCCGCTCGCCGGAGGAACTGGCCCGCTATCTGGAGACGGCGGCCCGGGTGGCCGGCGACCGGCCGGTGTGGGTCGACCGGTACATCGCCGGGATGGAGCTGGAGGTCGACGCCGTGGCCGACGGGGAGACGGTGGTGATCCCCGCGGTGATGCGCCACATCGAGCGGGCGGGGGTCCACTCGGGCGACTCCATCGCCGTGGTGCCGGCGCCAGGGGTGCCCCCGGCGGTGCTGGCCCAGGTGGAGGCGGCCACCGTCGCCCTGGCCCGAGCCCTCGGGGTGCGCGGCGTGATCAACCTGCAGTTCGTCTGGGACGGGTGCGACCTGTACGTGCTGGAGGTGAACCCGCGGGCCAGCCGCACCGTGCCCTTCATCACCAAGGCCACCGGGGTGCCCCTGACCGAGCTGGCCACCCGCGCGGCGCTGGGGGAGCGGCTGGCGGACCTGGGCTGGCGCACCGGCCTGCTGCCGCCGCCGGGCCACGTGGCGGTGAAGCTGCCGGTGTTCTCGTGGAACAAGCTGCCCGGGGTCGATCCCTCGCTGGGGCCGGAGATGCAGTCCACCGGCGAGGTCATGGGCGTCGACACCACGCTGGAGGGCGCCCTGGCCCGCGGGCTGCTGGCGGCGGGGATGAAGCTGCCGGCCCCGGGGGAGGGGGTGCTGCTGACGGTGGCCGACGCCGACAAGCCGGCCGCGGTGGAACTGGGCCGGCGGCTGGCGGCGGCGGGCTACCGGCTGTACGCCACGCCGGGGACGGCGGCCGCCCTGCGCGCCGCGGGCCTGGAGGTCACGGTGCTGCCCAAGATCTCGGGCGCCGGGACGGCGGAACCGGGCAGCCCCGCCCGCCGGCCGGTCGCGTCCCGCGCCGCGGGGGACCCGACGGCGGGCGCCGCCCCCAACGGCGGCCGGGCCGTCGATGCGGCGGCGTCCGCCGGCGGCGCGGCCGAGCCGGCGCCCGGCGGCGGGACCCGGTCGGGCGGCGCGCCGCTGCTCGATGCCCTGCGCGACGGCCGCGTGCGGCTGGTGATCAACACCCTGACGGAGGGGCGCCGGCCGGAGCGGGACGGGTTCCGGATCCGGCGGACGGCGGTGGAGCGCGGCATCCCGTGCCTGACCTCGCTGGACACCGCCGCCGCCCTGGTGGAGGTGCTGATGCGCCATCCGGACCGGCGGGCCCTGGCCGCCACGGTGCGGGCGCTCCAGGACCTGGAACCGGTGGCCCGCGCCGAGGTGCTGCTGCGATGAGGGACGAGGGGCCCGGTCGGCCGCCCGTCGGATCGGGACCATCGGCCGGCGGGGCGCGGGCGCCCGGGGCCGGCGGGCCGCCGTGGGCGGTCACGGCCCGGGTGGTGCGCACGCGGTCCGTGGCTCCGGGCGTGGCCTCCACGGTCCTGGAGGCTCCCGTCGTGGCCGCGGCGGCCGGGCCCCTGCAGTTCGTCCAGGTGCGGCCGGGCGCCGCCGAGGCGGGGCGCCCGTACCTGGGCCGGCCCTTCTCCATCGCGGATGCCGATCCCGACAGGGGTCGCATCGTCCTGGTCTACCGGGTCGTCGGGCCGGGGACCGCCCAGCTGGCGGGCCTCACCCCCGGCACCGCGGTCGCGCTGCTGGGGCCGCTGGGCCGGCCCGCGCCGGTGCGCGCGGCGGGGGATGGCCCTGCGCCCCTGTGGCTCGCCGCCCTGGGCTGGCAGGCGGTCGCCCTGCGGCTCCTGGCCGCCCGGGCCGTGGCGGCGGGGGTGCCGGTGACGGTCCTGCTGGCCGCCGAGGGGGACGACGCGGCGGCGCTGGCGGACCTGTGGTCGACCCTGCTCCCGCGGGCGCCCGCCGCGGGCGCCGGGGCCGCGGGGGCTGCGGCCGCGGGGGAGGAAGGGGTGCGGGCCGCCCCGGTGCCGGGCCATCTCACCGTCCTGCCGCCGCGCCAGGTCCTGAGCCTGCTGGCGTCCGCCTTCGGCGACAGGGCGGGTGCCACCGGGGCGGCCGGTTCGTCCGGCGTCGGGTGCGGGACCGGTGCCCCGGGTCGGATCGCCGCGGTCGTGCCGGCGGATGGCGGCCTCGCCGCGGGCGACGACCCCCGCGTCGGGGGGTCGGGCGCGGCCCCCGGCACCACCGGGCCCGCCCCGCCGCCCGGGAGCGCAGGCGGCCCGCGCCCGCGGCTGTTTGCCGCCGGGCCGCCCCCGTTCCTGCGGCAGGTCCAGCGGGCCGTGGACGGTCGGCCGGTGGATGCCTTCCTGGTGGTCGACGCCTACATGCCCTGCGGGTACGGCGCGTGCCTGGCGTGCGCGGTCCCGGTGCGGGGCGGAGGGGGGACCCGCTACGTCCGGGCTTGCCGGGAGGGGCGCTGGTTCGCCGCCGGGGAGGTGGTCCTGTGAGGGATCGACAGGCCCCGCACCACGGGCCCGGCGACGGGGACGGGGCGCGGCGACCGCGGCTCGAGGTGCGCCTGGGCCCTCTCCGCCTGAAGAACCCGGTGGTGACCGCCGCCGGCACCTTCGGCTACGGCCGCGAGGCGGCCGCCTTCTACGACCTGGGTGTCCTCGGGGCGGTCACCGTCAAGGGCCTCAGCCTGGAGCCCTGGCCCGGCAACCCCCCGCCGCGGGCCGTGGAGACGCCGGCGGGGATGCTCAACGCCATCGGCCTGCAGAACCCGGGCGTCGATCACTTCGTCCACAACGACCTGCCCTGGCTGCGCCGCTTCGACGTGCCCGTCATCGCCAACGTGGTCGGCAAGACGGAGGCCGAGTACGTGGAGGTGGCCCGGCGGCTCGATGCCGCCGGGGTCGACGCCCTGGAGCTCAACGTGTCCTGTCCCAACGTCAAGGCCGGGGGGCTCGAGTTCGGCAGCGACCCGGCCGTGGCCGCTTCCCTGGTGCGGGCGGTGCGGCGCGTCACGCAGCGGCCCCTGCTGGTCAAGCTGTCCCCCGAGGCGGGCGACCTGCCCGCGCTGGCCGCGGCGGTGCTGGAGGCGGGCGCGGATGCGCTGTCGCTGATCAACACGGTGCGCGGGGCCGCCATCGACGTCGAGGGGGAGCGGCCGGCCCTGGCGGCGGTGACGGGCGGTCTGTCGGGTCCGGCCATCCGGCCGGTGGCGGTGCGGTGCATCTGGGAGGTCTACCGGCGGCTGCGGGCGCCCATCCTGGGCATGGGCGGCGTGGCCTCGGGCCGCGATGCGGCCGAGCTGATGCTGGCCGGGGCGGCGGCGGTCGCGGTGGGCACCGCCGCCCTCGTCGACCCCCGGGCGCCGGTGCGGGTGCTGGACGAACTGGCCGCGATCCTGGCCGCCAAGGGGATCGGCGCCGCCGAGCTGACCGGGCGCGCCCACCGCCGCGAGGAGCCCGGCGGAACGGCGCCTTCAGGGCCGGCCGGAGCGGCGGCCGGCGGGCGCGCCGGCGCCGCCGCGCCCGCCGGGGAACGGAGCCCGCTGACCGGGTGCTCCTGGAGGGACGGCGGTTGATGCCGGAGGACGCGACCGCGGAGGGCATCGGCGGCGGAGCGGGGATGCCGCCGGACCGCGGCGGGGGACGACCGGGAAGGGGGAAGCCGGCGATGGGGGGCACCGTGCCGGGGGCGGAACGGCTGATCGTCGCGCTGGACGTGGCCGACGCGGGGCGGGCCCAGGCGCTGGTGGACCAGCTCGCCCCGGCGGGCTGCGCCTTCAAGATCGGCCTGGAGATGCTCTACGCCCAGGGTCCGGGCTGGATCGACCGGCTGGCCGGGCGGGGGCTGCGGGTCTTCGTCGACGCCAAGCTGCACGACATCCCCCATACCGTCTACGGCGCGGCCCGCGCCCTGGGGGCTCGCGGCGCCTGGCTGCTGACGGTGCATCTGGCGGGCGGGCGCGACATGTGCCGGGCGGCGGTGGAGGGAGCGGCCGCGGGAGCCGCCGCCGCGGGCGTCCCCGCACCGCGGGTGATCGGGGTCACGGTGCTCACCAGCTTGGCAGGAGCGGCGTACGCCGAGGCCACCGGTGCCCGCCTGCCCCTCGGGGCGGAGGCGGCGCGCCGTGCCGGCAACGCCCGGGCATGGGGGTTGGCCGGCGTCGTCTGCTCGCCGGCGGAGTTGCGGGCGGTGCGGGCCACGGTGGGGCCTGGCGTGTGGCTGGTGACCCCGGGCATCCGCCCTGCCGGCAGCCCGCGGGGCGACCAGCAGCGGGTGGCCACGCCGGCCGAGGCCATCGCCGCCGGGGCGGACTACCTGGTGGTGGGACGGCCCGTGACCGCCGCGGCGGATCCCGTGGCCGCACTGGAGGCCATCGCCGGCGAGGTCGCGCAGGCCCTGGACGGCGGCACCCCCGACGGCGGGGCTCCACGGCACCCTCCCGCCGGAGTCGACGCCAGGACGACGCCCGGGGCGGGCCAGGGGTGAGGGCCGGGGCACCCGCCCGCCGGGGCCGGCGCCAAAAGACCGCCTCGGGTGGGCCAGGGGTGAGGACCGGGAAGCCGGCGCCTGCCCCGAGCGGGACGAGGGCGGCATCCGGTTCGGCAACGTCACGGGCCCGGAGCCGACCCCTCCCGCGGACGGCATGCCGGGATGGGGGCGACGGGTCACCCATGGACGGGGAGGGCGGCAGCGGCATGGCTGGTGGAGACGGTGCGAGGGACGCGACGACGGAGCGGGCGGCGCCGGTCGCGGGCGGGACGCCATCGGCGGCGGCGCCCGACGGGGCCGCCCCGGCCGGCGCCATCGCGGGTTTGCTCGAGCAAACCGGCGCCCATCGGATCGGCCACTTCCGGCTGACCACAGGCCTCCACAGCGACGAGTTCTTCCTGCTGGCGCGCGCCTTTCAGTACCCCGCGGTGCTCGAGCACCTGGGTGCGGCCCTGGCCGCGCGGCTGCGGGCCGTCCTGCCGCCGGAGGTCGCCTCCGGCCACCCGCGCCGCGCCGCCGGGCCCGGCACCGCCCACGGAGCCGTGGTGGGTCCCGCCATGGGGGGCGTGCTCCTGGCCCACGCGGTGGCCCGCGCGCTCGGCGCCCGTTCGCTCTTCGCCGAGAAGGAGGCCGACGGCTCCATGCGCCTCAAGCGCGGGTTCCGGTTGGCGCCCGGCGAGCCGGTGGTCGTGGTGGAAGACGTGGTCACCACCGGCGGATCGGTCCGCAAGACCATGGCGGCCGTCGCCGCCGCGGGCGGCCGGGTGGTAGCGGTGGGGGCCGTGGTCGACCGCAGCGGAGGCCGGGTGGCCTTCGGCGTACCCATGGTGGCCCTGCTGACCCGTTCGGCCGCCGTCTTTCGCCCGGAGGAATGCCCCCTCTGCGCCCGCGGCGTACCCCTGGTCGCGCCCAAGGAGATCTGAGTTCGCAGCCGGTCGCTCCGGCGGCGAGCCACGCCGCGGGGTCCGCGCGGACCCGCCCCTCTCGCCGCGCCCACCCGCGCCTCTTTCCCGGCGGTCGCCTGGGGGGCGGCGGGCGCCTGCGGGCGGCCAACGGGGGCGGTGGCCTCCCATCGGCCACCGCCCCCTGCCCCCGTCGGCGTCGCCCGGGGCTGGCGGCGCGACGCCACGGCCGCGCCGAGGACGCGCCGGCCGCCGGCGCTCTCGTGGCGGCTGGGGCCGGCGGCGCGACGGCCCTACCGCCCGTGGCGGGCCAGGAAGATCTGACCGCGGATCTCCCCCTCGAAGTGCTGGACGGTGTGCACGTTGACGTAGGCGTTCCCGGCCAGCATGTTCTGCAGCAGGTCCGAGAGCGGCCGTCCGGCCAGCGGGCCGACCAGGTCCGCCCGGGTGAAGGCGCGGTTGACGATCTGCGTCTCGGGGCCGATGTCGACGGGATCCGTGGGCCCGTAGAGATTCATCACGATGGGGCCGTTCACGCCCGGTCGTCCCAGGTGGATGTGAGCGGCGAAGACCCCCGGGTGTTGCGGACGCT
Organism: Thermaerobacter composti; assembly: GCF_033582035.1. Classification (NCBI taxonomy): domain Bacteria; kingdom Bacillati; phylum Bacillota; class Clostridia; order Eubacteriales; family Clostridiales Family XVII. Incertae Sedis; genus Thermaerobacter; species Thermaerobacter composti. The sequence goes on along the minus strand of NZ_CP132508.1, from coordinate 2,573,889 downwards.
GAGCAGCACCAGCAGCAGGTCGGGCTTGTCGGGGCGGTCGATGAAGAACAGGTGCGCGCGCCCCTCGGCCGGCGTGGCGACGGGAGGGACCTCCTGGGAACCGTCCAGCCTCGCCGCGAACTCCACGACGGACACCATGGCGATCCGCTCCTTTCGCGATCCTGCGGGCAACCTATGCGGCGGTGGGGACGGTGGACCGGCACGCCTGGCCCGGGGCGGCGCTTTTCCACGCACGCCTGCGCGACCGTGACACCGGCTGAGGCGAGGGGGACGCGATCCTCGGTGTCCCGGCTCCGCGCCGCGATGGCCCGGCCGGACCCACGGGGGCGCCGGGGGACCGCCGGGAAGGCGATGGACGAGTCCGTGCGCCTGGGGTGCGACCCGCCTGGGGACGGACGGCCGAAGTACCCGGGGGACGGTGGACCGGCCGCGGTTGACAGCCGCGACGGCCCGCGAGTAACCTTAGACCAGAACCAAATAAGGATGGATTCGCAAAAACACCCCATGGACGGTTGGTCCGCCATCGCCCACGGGGCCACGCCCGGAGGTGAGCTGGGTGGCCAAGGAGCTGGTCGAACTCGGCCGTGAGTACAAGTACGGCTTCCGCGACCCCGAGGAGTACGTCTTCAAGTCTCCCAAGGGGCTGACGCGGGAGATCGTGGAGAGCATCTCCCACTACAAGGACGAGCCCGACTGGATGCGGGAGATCCGCCTCAAGGCCTTCGAGGTCTTCCAGAAGAAGCCCATGCCGACCTGGGGTCCCGACCTCTCCGGCCTGCGCTTCGAGGACATCCACTACTACATCAAGCCGACGGAGCGCCAGGGGCGCAGCTGGGACGAGGTGCCGGAGTACATCAAGCGCACCTTCGACCGGCTGGGCATCCCCGAGGCGGAGCGCAAGTTCCTGGCCGGCGTCAGCGCCCAGTACGAGTCGGAGGTCGTGTACCACAGCATCCGGGAAGACCTGGAGCGGCAGGGCGTGATCTTCTGCGACACGGACACCGCGGTCAAGGAGTACCCCGACCTGGTGCGGGAGTACTTCGGCACCGTGGTGCCGGCGGAGGACAACAAGTTCGCCGCCCTCAACACGGCGGTGTGGTCCGGCGGCAGCTTCATCTACGTGCCGCCGGGCGTGCGGGTCGAGATCCCGCTGCAGGCCTACTTCCGCATCAACGCCCAGAACGTCGGCCAGTTCGAGCGGACGTTGATCATCGTCGACGAGGGGGCCTTCGTCCACTACGTGGAGGGCTGCACCGCGCCCATCTACTCCACCGACTCGCTGCACTCGGCGGTGGTGGAGATCATCGTCAAGAAGGGCGGCCGTTGCCGCTACACCACGATCCAGAACTGGTCCCACAACGTCTACAACCTGGTGACCAAGCGGGCCGTGGCCTACGAAGAGGCGACCATGGAGTGGGTCGACGGCAACATCGGCTCGAAGGTCACCATGAAGTACCCCAGCGTGTACCTGCTGGGTCGCGGCGCCAAGGCCGACATCCTCTCCATCGCCTTCGCCGGCCGCGGCCAGCATCAGGACGCCGGCAGCAAGGTGATCCACGTGGCCCCGGACACCTCCTCCACCGTGGTGTCCAAGGGCATCTGCAAGGACGGCGGCATCCAGACCTACCGCGGCCTGGTGCAGGTGCACGAGGGGGCGGAGCGGGCCAAGGTCAACGTCCAGTGCGACGCGCTGATCCTGGACCCGTACTCCAAGACCGACACCTTCCCCTACATCGAGATCAACGAGGACAGCGTCACCATCCAGCACGAGGCGACGGTGTCCAAGGTCAGCGAGGAGCAGCTCTTCTACCTGATGAGCCGCGGCATCGACGAGCAGACGGCGACGACGATGATCGTCAGCGGCTTCATCGAGCCCTTCACCAAGGAGCTGCCGATGGAGTACGCCATCGAGATGAACCGGCTGATCCAGCTGGAGATGGAGGGCTCGGTCGGCTGATCCGCGGCAAGGAGACGGCGACGGGCGCCGCTCGCGCCGGCCCGGCGGCCGCGGGGTGACCGCGGCGGGCGCCGTCGCCGGGACGCGGAGCGGTGGACTCCGGATCCAGGCCCTGCGCTCCGGGCGACGCCACCGCCGAGGCGGCCGGCCCGGCGCGGGGCCCGCGGAAGCAAGGGGCGAGCGGGAGCAAGCGGCGAGCCATCCCGGCGCGATGGACGAACCGGCGAAGGCCGGTGGCCGGCGGCCACCGGCCTTCGCGTGCGGGGGGAACGCAGCATGGCCTGGCGGCAAGTGGCGACGCGGGACCAGGTGCCGGCGGGCACCGGCTTCCGCGTCGAGGTGGACGGCCATCCCGTGGCCATCTGGCACACCGAGGGCGGCGAATTCTTCGCCACCGACGACACCTGCACCCACGCGCAGGCGTCCCTGAGCGAAGGGGGCCTGGAGGGCTACCTCTGCATCTGCCCGCGCCACGGGGCGCGATTCGACGTGCGCACGGGCGCCGTCCGCGCGCTGCCCGCCGTGGTGCCGCTGCGCACGTACCCGGTGCGGGTGGAGGGCGACGCGATCCTCATCGACTGGACCGACTGACCGCTGGGAACGGCGGGAGCGGGGGACCGAGCGGGGAACCTTGGTAGCGGCGCGAGGGAATCCAGCGGGAGGGAGCGGGTCCGTGGCCGCAGGCGGTGCACTCCGTCGGCTGCTGGAGGGCGCGGGACCGGCCCCGGCGGGCCGGTTCGTCCAGACGGCGCACCTGGCCGCAGGGGCAATCCTGTTCAGCCTGGGCATCAACGGCTTCCTGGTGCCCGCCCGCCTGGGCGAGGGCGGTCTCAGCGGCATCTCGCTGCTGGTCCACTATGCCACGGGCCTGCCGGTCTCCCTGGTCTACCTGCTGCTCAACGTGCCGCTCTTCGCCTTCGGGTGGTGGGGCATCGGGCGGGCCTTCATCCTCCGCACCGGCCTGGCGACGCTGCTTGTGACCCTGGCCCTGCGCCTGACGGAGGGCGTGGCCTTCCGGGTGGGCGAGCCGCTGCTGGCCAGCCTGTACGGGGGTGCCTTCATCGGCACCGGCATCGGCCTCTTGTTCCGGGCCGGGGCATCCAGCGGTGGCATCGACATCGTCGCCCGCTTCCTCAAGGAGCGGTACGGCATCGGCATCGCCGAGACGTTCCTGGTCGTCGACAGCCTGGTGCTGGCCGCCATCGGGCTGACCTTGGGTGCAGATACCGCCCTCTACTCCATCCTGGTCACCTTCCTGGGCGGTCGGCTGGCCGACATCGTCCAGGAGGGGCCGTTGCGGGCCAAGAGCGCCTGGATCATCACCACCCGCCCGCGGGACGTGGCACAGGCGGTGACCACCCGCCTCGGGCGCGGCGCCACCCTGCTGCGCGCCACGGGCGCCTGGACGGGGGAGGAGCGCGCGGTGGTCATGGTGGTGCTCAACCGCAGGGAGCTGGCCCGCCTCAAGCAGCTGATCCGGGACATCGACCCCCACGCCTTCGTGGCGGTGACCGACGCGGCCGAGGTCCTCGGGGAGGGCTTCCCGGCGGCGTGGTCGTGACGTCGAGGACGGGGCGTCGAGGACGCGACATTGACTTCACCACGGTTCCTCACGGGCGCCGACTACTCACCAAGGTGCATGGGAAAGGAAGGCGTGAAAGGACTGCGCCCCCGCCTTGAAATATGCGTATATGCACATATATACTTCTTAAAGCGGCGGGGCCCGGCCATGCGCCGGTAGAACTGGAGAACAGGACGGGCGGGAAGCAGGGGGTTGACCCGTGACGGAACTCTCGCGAATCACGGATGTTTTCAAGGCACTGTCGGATCCTACGCGCCTTCGGATCGTCCGGCTCATGGCCGCGAATGATGAGGAGGTGTGTGTCTGCGAACTCGTCGACTCCCTTGGGGTACCCCAATACCACGTGTCACGGCACTTGAAAGAGCTCCGCAACGCCAGGCTACTGCGGGCACGACGAGACGGCCGGTGGGTCTACTATTCGCTCGATCTCACGGACCCGGTCGTGAAGGAGCTGGCAGAGGTCGTCAGGCGGCTCCCTGCCGACTTATTCCGTGAAGACCAGAAAAACTTCGAGCAACGGATGACCTTGCGCGTCGGCGGCCGCTGCCGCGCGGGGATTCAGAAGAAGCACCTGGCCCCCAACGTCCGTGTGCGGAAGTAGTGCGAAGGAGGAATTGTCATGGACGAAAAGAGCCTTACCACGCGCGCCGTCGCCGAAGAGGCGGAACGCCATTCCTCGAGCCGCGAAGATGAGGACGCTGAAGAGGAAGAAGGCTTCGAAGGTCCCTGGTACCGCTTCCCCCCCATCCGTAATGCTGGCCTCGGAGGCATCGTGTTGGGCTTGGGCTGGTTAGCCGGGAAGCTAGGCCTTGGCCCCGCGGTCCAGATCCCCTTGTACGTCGTTGCCATTGCCCTCGGGGGCTACTTCTGGGTACGCGAGGGTTGGGAAGAGTTCATTGAAGAGCGGGAAGTAGGCATCGAAGCTCTCATGGCCTTCGCCACGTTGGGAGCCGTCCTTCTCGGCCAGTGGTTTGAGGCCACCTTCCTCGTCTTTCTCTACGGGCTGGCAGAAGGCCTGGAGGAGTACACCTTCGCTCGCACCCGCTCCGCCATCAAGGCGTTGCTCGATTTGGCCCCCAAGGAGGCGCGGCTCCTCGAGAACGGCCGGGAGCGCATGGTGCCGGCGAGCTCCCTGAAACCGGGCGATCGGTTCCTCGTGCGGCCGGGCGAATCCATCGCCACCGACGCCATCATTCGTGAAGGGCGGTCGAGCATTAACGAAGCTGCGGTCACAGGCGAGTCGGTGCCTGTGGCAAAGGGCCCAGGCGACCGGGTCTTTGCCGGCACAGTGAACGGTGAGGGCGCCCTTGTTCTGGAGGCCACGGCTACTTTCGAGGACAATACCCTGTCCAAGATCATCCGCCTGGTCGAACAGGCTCAATCAGAAAAAGGGCGGGCTCAGCGCTTCATCGAGCGGTTTGGTAGGCGTTACAGCCCTGTTGTCCTGCTTGCAGCCGTGGCCTTGGTCTTGCTCCCGCCCCTGATCGGTCTCGACTGGTCGACCTGGGCCACCCGCGCTGTGGTCCTCCTGGTAGCAGCGGCACCTTGCGCCCTTGTCATGTCGACGCCCGTGGCCATGGCTTCCGCCATCGGTACAGCCGGCAAGAACGGCGTGCTCATCAAGGGGGGCATCCATCTTGAGAACCTCGGCACGGTCCGCGCAGTGGCCTTCGACAAGACCGGAACGCTGACGCGCGGAGAGCCCGTGGTGACTACCATTGTCGCAGCGCCCGGATGGACGGAGCGGGAAGTGCTGGCGCGAGCCGCCGCGATTGAGCGTTTCTCTGAGCACCCCCTGGCCCGAGCCGTCATGGCCAAGGCCCAGAATGAAGGGATCGAGGTACCCGAGGCCGGGGACTTTCAGGCTCTACCCGGAGCCGGGGCCAGGGCGGTGGTCGGCGAGGTGAGCCTCTATGTTGGGAGCCCCGCTCTCTTTCAACAGCTGGGAGCCCGGGTCCCCGCGGAGCTGTCGGACAAGATCGACGAGCTGCGGGACGGCGGGCATACGGTCGTCTTCGTGGGCACCGATGAGGAAGTGAAGGGGCTGCTGGCCATCCGCGATGAGATCCGGCCCGAGGCAAAAGACGCTCTACAGGCATTGCGCGAAGCGGGCGTCGAGCACTTCATCATGCTAACCGGCGACAATCAGCGGACGGCGAACGCCATCGCCCGGGAACTTGGCATCGACGATGTCCGGGCGGAACTGAAGCCGGACGATAAGGCGAGGATCGTGAAGGCGCTGGCTGAAGAGTATGGCGGTGTGATCATGGTCGGCGACGGCATCAACGACGCGCCGGCCCTAGCCGCTGCCACGGTCGGGATAGCCATGGGCACCGCAGGTACCGACGCCGCGATCGAAGCCGCCGACGTCGCCCTGATGGCCGACGATCTGAGAAAAGTGGCTTACGCTGTTCGCCTGGGGCGCCGGGCCCGCGCCATCAGCCGCCAAAACATCATCTTCTCGCTAGCCGTTCTGGCGATCTTGATCCCGGGCGCGCTGACAGGCTGGGTTGGCGTCTCGCTGGCCGTTGCCGCTCACGAGGTGAGTGAGCTGCTGGCCGTCGCCAACGGCCTTCGTGCCCGTTAGAGGCATCGATGAAGGGGCAGGACCCGGCCGGAGTGCCGGGTCCTGCCCCGCCTTTCCGCGTCAGGGCACCTCGTCACCGGCTTTCTCGAGGCGTCTTTTGTCGAGATCGCTGAAAAAGGGGAGGGAAGCTGGGGCCCATGGGGCCGAAGGGAGTTGCCAGCGATTGGATGGGATACTGTTCCGTGCCTCCTCCAACCGCTGCCGAAACCGCACCCGCGTCGTGTCGTCGGGAATCGCGTCCTCCCAGCCCATACGGCAGAAGGAGCGATAGAGGACGTTGTAGCGCAGCGGCTGGCCGACCTGGCCGCCCGGCGGGGGCTTGATTCCACCATGCCGACAGAGACCTCCTGAAAAGTTTGACAAAACGATTACAAAAAGGTTAAGCTGCCGCCATGAAGGACTGCGGGCCGGCGATCGCGACGGTGCCCGGGGCCCCGGTCCCGCGGCCCCGCTCGTCGAGGCTCCGGGGAATCGGGCTGGCGGCCCTGATGGCCGTGCTTTTCTGCCACCAGGCGGCGGTGGGGGTTCAACCCGGCGACGCGCGGGCCGGGGCGGCGGGTCGACCTGTGCCGGGGGTGGCGTCGCCGGTGACGGGGGGCGCCGACCAGCGAGGGGCGGTCGCGGGCGGGACCACCCAGGCCCCGGCACCTGCCAAGGACGGCCGCCATCCGAACCCCACCCTGGCTCACGCCGACCCCGTCGGCCCAGGGACCGGCTCCCTCGCCTTGGAACCGGGCGAACGCGAGCTCCCGCCCCGGTCGGGTGATGCCGTGGCCCGCGCGGTGCAACGGATGCTCTTCCGACTCGAGCGCCTGGAACCCGCCGTCGCACCTCTGGAACCGTCCCTCCTGGAGCTGGAGCTCGCCACTCCCGAGATGCCCTTCGTGAAGGTGGTCGTGTCCGCCCAGCCCACCTCGCCGCACGGGGCGGACCCTGGGCCCGGTGTTCCCCGGGCGGTGCTGTTGGTGGCCTTCGGTCCCCGCTTCCCGGAGACGGCGGGGCACCTCATCGCCACGTGGACCGGTGGGCCCGGCGGCGTGCACCTCCAGGTGGTCGAGCCGTCGCCGCCCCGAGCTGCGGTCGGGGGGGCCGGGGCGGGATCCGAGCCATCCCCGGCCCCCCAGGCGTCGTGGGCGACCGGGCTGGTCGAGCAGGCCTGGCTTTGGCCGGGGGGCGACGGCGCGCCCCCGCGGCTCCTGGTGGTGACGGACCACGATCCGGCGGGCGCCGGGCCCGCGCTCGCCATCACGCTGCTGGAACGACGGCACGACCAGTGGCGGCCGGTGTGGAGCCTGGGGCCGAAGGTGGCGGCGGCCTCGTTGCCTGCCGCCCGCGGGGAGGCCGTGCCGGGGCGCACGGGGGCGGAGGGTACGGTGCTGGCTGCCGGCGCGGCGTCCAGCCCCACCGACGGCGGGGAGCCCGGGGCGGCCGCCGCCAAGGCGGACCAGGACGCCCTGGATCGGCAGCAGTGGGCGGCAAGGCCGGCGGTGCCGACGGGAGGCGAGGGCATCGTGCGGCGGGTCGAGGTCGCCCCCGACGGCACGTGGATCCGCGTGGTGGCCGAGGGGCGGCCGGTTCCTCCGGGGCGGATGGCCGCCGGCGAAGCCCCCGGCGGTCCGCCCGGCGGCCTGGCCGCGCCCCCTGCCGCGGCAGCGACCCTCGGCGCTGCGGAGCCTCCGGTCCTGGTCACCGCGGAGGGTCCCGTGCCGGCTCGCTGGTACCAGCGGTGGACCTGGTCGCCGCGAACCGGGACCTACGTGCTGAGCGCCGCGGGGCCGGCGGCGCAGCCCTTGAGCGTGCTGCGGGCCTTCATTACGCTGGTGAGCCGGGGGGACCTGGAGCAGGCCGCGGGCCTGGTGGAGCGGCAGGACCCGACCCTGGTGGCGGCCGGGCGCGCGCTATTGGCCCAAGAGCCCCTGGGCCAGGGCTGGCGGGTCGAACCGGCCGCCGGTGGCGGCGGTGGGGGACCGCTGGTGGTCACCCGCGGCGACGGGAGGCGCGTCGCCGTCGCCTTTGCCGAAGAGCCGGGCCCCGACGGCCACCCGGCGGTCCGCATTTCGGCCATCACGGCCCTGGGGCGCTGAGCGAGACCGGCCGCGCAGCGGCGCGCGCCGTCACGTCACGATGCGGGGCGGGCGTTCCCCCTCGCTCCCCTGGGCCCGCAGGATGCCGCGTCGAGGAGGCCATCCCGTGGACATCGGCTTGATCGGCCTTCCCCAGGTGGGGAAGTCCTTGTTGTTCCGGCTGCTGGCCGGTGAAGGGCGGGGCGGCCCCGGCCAGACCACCGTCGGCATGGCGCCCATCCCCGATCCCCGCCTCGATCGCCTGGCTGCGCTCTACAAGCCCCGCAAGGTGACGCCGGCCGCCCTGCGCGTCACCGACGTCCCCGGTGCCGTCCCCGGCGACGATCGGGCGCGCTGGAACCGCTTCCTCGAGGCGGTGCGCGGCGCCGACGTGCTGGTCCACGTCATCCGCGCCTTCGCGGACGAGACCCTTCCCCACGTGTTGGGCGACGTGGATCCGCTGCGCGACGCGCGCCTGATCCGCGACGAGCTGATCCTGACGGACCTGGCCGTGGTGGAGAGCGCCCGGAACCGCCTGGAGGCCCTGCCGCCCCGCAAGCGCCGCCCGGATGACGAGGCCCTGCTGGAGCGCCTGCCGCTCCTGCAGGCGGCCTTGGAGCAGGAGCGGCCGCTGCGGGAGCTGGAGTGGAGCGACGAGGACCTGCGCCGCGTCAGGGGCTTCGGCCTGCTCACCCTGAAGCCCATGGTGCTGGCCGTCAACGTGGACGAGGCACAGCTCCAGGCGGGCACGTTCCCCGGGGAGAGCGCCCTACGGGAGGCAGCCGCCGGGTGGGGTGAGCCGGTGATCACCTTCTGCGGGCCGGTGGAGGCGGAGATCGCGGAACTCGAGCCCGCGGAGCGGGAGCCGTTCATGGCGGAGTACGGCATCGCCGAGCCGGGGGTGGCGCGGCTCGCCCGGGCGGCCTACGAGGCCAGCGGGCTGATCAGCTTCTTCACCGCCGGGGAGGAGGAGGTCCGCGCCTGGCCGATCCGTCGCGGCACCACGGCCAAGGAGGCGGCGGGGAAGATCCACTCCGACATGGAGCGCGGCTTCATCCGCGCCGAGGTGGTGGCCTACGACGACCTGATCCGGCTGGGGTCCATGGCCGCGGTCCGCGAGGCGGGGCTGCTGCGCCTCGAGGGCCGGGACTACGTGGTGCAGGATGGCGACGTGATCCTGTTCCGCTTCAACGTCTGACCATGGACCCGTCGGGGCTGCGGTCGATCAGGGGGGAGCGGGCGTGCGCGGGATCGTGACCTACGACCGACGGGACCTGCGGGCGCTGCGCGAGATGGGGTTGTTGGACCGGCGCCCTCGCCTCCACGTGTTCTACGAGATCAAGAGCGTCCTCGGTCGGACCGATCCGCCGGTTCCCGGCGTGCACAACATGATCAGCTGCTTCGGCGACAACCGCGCCGTCCAGCGCGACCCGGGCCTGGCGGCCGTGGGACCCGGGGGGATGCGGGCGGTCCGCGGGACGCCCTACTTCGACTGGGACTGGGTCTGCCCCAGCGACGAGGGCTATCGCCGGAGCCTGCTGGACCTGGTGGCGCGAGCCGCGGCCCAGGCCGTGGCCGGGATCCGCCTGGACACGGTGGGCTTCCCCCGGGAGGGCTTCTGCCGCTGCCCCCGCTGCCAGGCGGCCCAGCGGGCCTCGGGCCTGGACGAGGAGACGTGGCGGGCGGCCACCATGACCGCGTTCATCCGCGAAGCGGTGGCCCGGGCGCGGACGCCGCGCGCCGCGGCGGACGCCGGTGGGGGTGCGGCCCCGCGCGCTGACGGCGGGAATCCGACCCCCTCGGGATCCGTCCCCCCGCCGGAGCCCGCGCCGGCGCCCCGGCCCGTGTCCGTCACCCTGTACCCCGATCCCTTTGGCGACCATCTGTTTCGCCGCTTCGGCCTCGACGTGGCCCAGCTGGGCCGCCTGGTGGACTTCTTCGTGATGCCCATCTACGACCTGCATTACAGCACCACCTATTGGGTCGAGGCGCTGGCGTGGGGATTCCGCGACCTGCTGGGGGACGTCCCCTTCGTGGTGGAGCTCTACGCGCTGAACGTCGATCGCAAGGGGCTGCTCAAGGCGGCCCGGGTGGCCGATGCCTACGCCGACGGGATCCTGCTGGCCTACGAACGGGCGCCGGAGGCCGTGGGCATCTTGGACGAACTCGGCCCGCCGCCGTCCCACAGCCGCCTGGCCGGGTAGGGCGGACTCACCGGTCGCGGGCCGGGGCTGGCGCCCCGGGCGCCCGCGCGCCGCACGGTGGCGACGGTTCCCTGGCCGGGTGGGACGGGTCGCCCGCTTGGGCGGGGGCGACCCGTTGGCGAGATGGTGGACGCTGGTGCGAAGGCTGCCGGGGCGAGGGGAGGGGCCGCTCGGCGGTGACCACCGGGTTTCCGGCCGCGGGGCGGGTGACGACGCTCGCCGCCGGTTCCGCCCGCTCCTCGGCCGCGGCCGCCGCATCCCCGGGCCCTCCCGCCTCGCCTGCTTCCAGACGTCGCAAGGCCCGGCTGCCCGCGAACAGGGCCAGCAGCAAGAGCCCCTCGACGACCCCATAGGGCAGCTGGGGGTGGAGGTCGAACAGGGTGCCGGCCACAAGCGGTCCGGCCATCCGACCCATGCTCTCGAAGGACGCCTGTATGCCGAGGGCGGTGCCCTGGCCCAGGCGGGTCCGACGGGAGACCAGCGTGGTCAGCGGCGGCCGGATCATCGCCAGCGCCACGCCCCAGACGGCCACGGCGGCGGTGGCCTGGCCGACGTCGCCGGCCAGGAGCAGCAGGAGGAAGGCCACCGCCCCGGCCAGGAAGCCTGCGCTGGCCGTCCGCGTCTCCCCCCACCGGCCCATGGCCGAGCCCACGACGGTGAACTGGACGGCGGCGGAGGCGATCCCCATGACCGAGAACGCCATCTGATTGGCGGACTCCGGCGCGCCCATCCGCTCCATCAAGTAGTAGCCCAGCATGGAGAAGACGCTGGAGCCCGCCACGGCCGCGACCAGCACCAGCCAATAGCAGGGCGCCTCCGGGCTCGCCACCGCCAGCTGGAGGGCCTGCGGCAACGGCGGGCGGCGTCCGCCGCCAGCGGCGCGGGGTGGCGGCGCGGGCAGGACGAAGGCGGCCAGGACGGCCGTCAGGAGGATCGCGAGGCCCCCGGTCAGGGCGAGGCCCGGGAAGCCGTAGCCCAGGGCGATGATGGGCACGCCGAGGAGGGGCCCCAGGACGAAGCCGAGGTTGCTGGCGCCGCCCATCATCGCCAGCGCCGGGCCCCGCCGCTCCGGTGGCGTCAGGTCGGCGACCAGCGCCTGGGCGGCGGGGAAGGTCGAGGCCGAGAGCATCCCGCCGAGGAACCGGACGGCGATCAGCGCGGCCACGGAGTGGACGAAGGCCATCGCCGTGAAGGAGAGGCCGAAGCCGGTCATGCCGGCGATCAGCACGGGTTTGCGGCCGATGCGGTCGGACAGCGACCCCCACATCGGCGCGAAGAGGAACTGGGCCAGGGCGTAGAGGGAGACCATCAGGCCCATCTCCACGCTGCTGGCGCCCATCTGGCGGGCGAAGTAGGGCAGCACCGGGAGGACGATGCCGAATCCCGCCACCGTCAGGAACATGGTCAGCAGGAGAACGAAAAACCCGTGGCGGGAGAGATCGCCGCCAGCGGGTGCCGCTTCCTGCGGGGTCACGATGGGTGCGCTCCGCTCCGGCATGGCCGACCTCCGCGGGGATGCCCACGAGCTCGCGAGGCGCGGTGGGCCTGGAAGACCGCACCTCGGCGAATACTTCGGTACCCAAAGTATTTTAGCGCGGAAGGAGCGGCCCACCAAGCGGCGGGGGCGGCCCCGCTGCCCAGCGGCGCCGTCGGCCGCGTCAGCGGCCGCCCCCAGCATCCGCGCCGAACCAGCCCTCGAGGCGTTCCCGCTCGAACGCCAGCTTGCGGGCCAGGAACTCCCGGGAAGGGGACGCCACCTCGACCCGCGGCGCGGGTTCGGCCAGGAACTCGCCGCGCACCACCGTCGCCAGCCCGCCGCCCAGCTCGAGGAAGCAGTAGCCCTCGCCGCGATAGCGCTCCGGCGGCGGGCCGCCGGTGATCTCGGCCGCGATGGCCGCGGCCGCCACCGCGGCCTCGCCCTCGGCGAAGATGCCCGCCTTGGGCAAGGGCTGGCCGTTGGCCATGGCGATCTGGGTGCAGTCGCCGATGGCGTACACCCGCGGATGGCGCGTGCGCAGGGTGGCCGGATCCACCGCGATCCACCCGTCGGCCGGCGCCAGGCCGGCATCGACGGCGACCTGCGGCACCCGGTGGGGCGGCACGCCGAGCAGGAGATCGTAGGGCTCCCGGTTCCCCTCGGCGTCCACCAGCGCCCCCGGTTCGACCCGGACGAACCGGCGGTTGGGGTGGAAGGCGATCTGGCGCAAGGCCAGGCTGGATTCGATGGCCTGACAGCCGGCGGGGCCCGCCACGGGCAGGGAGCTCGGCTGCGGGGTGAAGACGGCGATCTCGAAGGCGGCCCGGTCCCCAGCCTGGCGCGCGGGGATGCCGGTCCCCGCCGCGGCGGGCCGCCCATCCTGGAGCTCTTGGCCCGCGGCGTCGGCAGCGGTGGCCCCGTCCTGCCCCGGACCGGGGGGCCGGCGCCATCCCTGGCGCAGGTAGTCGTCAACCAACAGGGCCGCCTCGTAGGGAGCCGGCGGGCACTTGTAGGGCAGACCGAGGATGGCCACCACGATGCGCCCGCCCGTCAAGGCCGCCAGTCGCCGGCCGGCGGCCAGGGCGCCGTCGGGATCGTACAGGTTGAAGGCGTTCGGTGCCTCCAGGAAGCCGGGGACCCGGTCCGGCCGTGGCTGGGCCCCCAGGGCGACGATCAGGTAGTCCCACTCCAGCCGGCGCCGGTCCCCGGCGGCCGCGGGGGACGCCGCGGCGCCCCCCGCGGCGCCGCCCGCCGGTTCCACCTCCACCCACCGCCCTTCGGGGTCGATGGCGGTGACGTGCGCCTGCAGGTACCGGATGCCGCGCGCGGCCAGGGCGTGCTTGGACCGGGTGGCCTCGCCGGGCCGCGTCTTGCCCACGAGGAGCCACGTCTTGCGGAACCCCAGGCGGAAGGTGGGGTTGGGGTCGACGAGCACCACCTCGTGACCTGGATCCAGCCGGGCGCGCAGCTCCAGGGCGGCCTTGATGCCGCCCCACCCGCCGCCGGCGATGACCACGCGCTGCGCCACCGCGTCACCCCCTCGACCATGCCCGCGGGCATCGTGTTCACCCCTCCACCGTCAAGCCGCGCTCCTCGAGAAAGCCGCGCAGCCGCCTTCGCACCTCCTCGCCGGTGGCCAGGGCCACCAGCTCCTCGGCCAGCTGGCGCGCCTCGTCGTAGCGGATCCCCCGGACCACCTGCTTGACCTCCCATAGCGCCCGCGGGTGCATGCTCAGCTCGGTGATCCCCGCGCCGACCAGGAAGGGCGTCGCCAGGGGCTCGCCCCCCAGCTCGCCGCACACCCCGGCCCAGATGCCCGCCTCCTCGGCCGCCCGGCCCACCTCCAGGATCAGGCGCAACACCGCCGGGTGGAGGGCGTCGTAGAGGGCGGCGACCTCCTGGCTGGTGCGGTCCACGGCCAGGGTGTACTGGGTCAGGTCGTTGGTCCCCACCGAGAAGAAGTCGACCTCGCGGGCCAGGGCGCGGGCTGCGAGGGCGGCCGCCGGCGTCTCCACCATGATCCCGACTTCCACCCGGCCGCGGGGGATCCCCTCCCGGTCCAGGGAGGCGGCGGCCTCCTCCACCGCCTGGCGCAGGCGCCGCACCTCCTCCCGGGTGGTGACCATGGGGAACATCACGCTGATGGGGCCCTCCGCCGCGGCCCGCAGCACCGCGCGGAGCTGGGTGCGCAAGAGGTCCGGGCGCGCCAGGCCGAGGCGCGCACCCCGCAGGCCCAGGGCGGGGTTCATCTCCTCGGGCCAATCGATGAAGGGCAGCCGCTTGTCGGCGCCCACGTCCAGCGTGCGCAGCACCAGCCGCCGCCCCCGCAAGGCCCGGACGGCGGCGGCATACGCCTGCCGCTGCTCCTCCTCCCCGGGCGGGCGCGACCGGTCCAGGAACAGGAACTCCGTGCGGAAGAGGCCCACGCCCTCGGGGCCGTAGGCCTCGGCGGCGCCGATCTCCTCCGGTCGGCCGATGTTGATGGCCAGTTCGATCCGGCGACCGTCCCGCGTCACGGCGGGCAGGTCCCGCAAGGCCGCCAGGCGGCGGGCCCGCTCGGCCTGGGCGGCGGTGGCCTGTTCCACCGCGCGCCGCCGCTCCGGGCTCGGGTTGAGGATGACGCGGCCGGCCGAGCCGTCGACCACCACCGGCTGCCCGGGGGTGACGGCGGCCACGGCGCCGGCGGCACCTGCCACCGCCGGGACCCCGGCCCCGCGCGCCAGGATGGCCACGTGGGAGGTGGCGCCGCCGGCCTCCGTCACCAGACCGAGCACCCGCTCCCGCGGCCAGCGGGCGGTGTCCGAGGGGGCCAGGTCGTGGGCGACGATGACGCTGGGCTCCTCGGGGGCCAGGTCCAGCGGCACGTCCAGCAAGGCGGCCAGCAGCTGGCGGCCCACGTCGCGGACGTCGGCGGCGCGGCCGCGCAGGTACTCGTCGTCCAGCTGCTCGAGGGCCTGGGCGAAGGACTCGGTGACCGCGGCGACCGCCGCCGCGGCGGTGCGCCCCTCGGCGGTGATCGCCTGGCGCACCCGCTGATCCAGTTCGGGATCGTCCACCAGCAACTGATGGGCGGCGAAGATCGCCGCCTCCTCCTCGCCGGCCTGCTCCCGGGCGCGAGCGGCCAGGTGGTCCAGCCGCGTCCGCACCTGCTGGCGGGCGGCCTCCCAGCGGGCCACCTCCGCCTCGGGCTCGACGGGACCGGCGGGCGGTGGTACCGTCAGGTCGGGCGGTTTGTAGACCCAGGCCGGGCCCAGGACGAGCCCCGGTGCGGCGGCGATCCCCTCGATGATGCGCTCGCCGGCTTCCTCAGGGGACCTTCCTACGGCCTCCTCCGGGGCGCCGCCTGCGGCGGCACGACTCCCCACAGGCGATGGGGCGCCGTCTGTGGTGAACCCCTCCGGGGGATCCGAGGCGTCCGCCCGGCTGCCGGGTCGGGCCGGGACCGGCGCGCGGCCCTCGGCCTCCCGCTCCCTCGGTGGCCGGCTGTGTGCGGTGCGCGGTGGGGCCGGTTCGTCCCGCACGGCATCACGACCCTTCGCCAAAGTTGGTCTCCACGAGCTCCTTGAGCGCCGCCACGGCCTCGGCGGCGTCGTCGCCCTCGGCGCGGATGGTCAGCACGGTGCCCTGGCGCGCCCCCAGGCCGAGGATGGCCATCATGCTCTTGGCGTTGGCCGTCTTGCCGTTGGCCTGGACCTCGATCTGGCTGCGGAAGCGGCTGGCGGCCTGGACGAAGAGCGCCGCCGGACGGGCGTGCAGGCCCGTGGGATGCTGGATGGTGACGGTGACCTCCGCCATGGAGAACCCCTTTCCGGGGGCGGCGCCGCGGGCGGGACACCCTAGAGGGCGAGGAGGGAGTGCCGTGGACGAACGGGCCACGGGCCCAGCCGGGGCATCCCGGGACGGCGCACCCCATGTGGTGATCGTGGGGGCGGGTTACGCGGGGTTCGCCACAGCCCGCCGGCTGCGGGCGGCGCCCGCCCGGGTAACCCTGGTCAACCCCTATCCGTATCACTACTTTACAACACTCCTCCACGAGCCCGTGGCGCGACCGCGCCAACGGGAGCGGATCGCCCTGCCCCTGGCGCCCTACCTGCCGCCGAACGTGCGGCTTTGGCTGGGACGGGCGGTGGCCATCGACCCCCGTCGACGGGCGGTGGAGGTGGAGGAACGGGCCACGGGCACCCGGCGCTGGCTCGAGGCCGACCGGCTGGTGGTGGCGGTGGGCAGCGAGCCCCTCTTCTTCGGCATCGCCGGGCTCGAGGAGCGGGCGCTGACCGTCCGCGACCTGACCTCCGGGCCCCTGATCCGCAGCACGGTGGAGCATCGCCTGGCGCGCTACGCGGCGGGGGCGATGGGCGCCGAGGGGCGCCGCATCGTCGTCGGCGGCGGTGGTTACACCGGGGTCGAGCTGGCTGCGGAGCTGGCCGAGGCGCGGGACGACCTGGCGCGGGCGACGGGGGTGGCGGCCCACGCCATCGAGATCTACCTCGTCGAGGCGGCGCCCACCCTGCTGCCGGGATTCGACCCGGCGTTGACGCGCTACGTCACTCGGTTCCTCGAACGCGCGGGGGTGCGGGTGATCACCGGCACCCCCATCGCCGAGGTGACGCCGCGCCACGTGGTGCTGGCCGACGGGCGCCGGTTGGAGGCCGGCACGGTGATCTGGACCGGGGGCGTGCGGGCCCACCGGCTGGTGGAGCAGGCCGGCTTCGAGGTGGACCGGCGCGGTCGGGCGTGGGTCGACGGCCACCTCCAGGCGCGCGGGTTCGAAGGGGTGTACCTGGCGGGCGATGCGGCCGCCTTTCCGGGCGACGACGGTCGCCCGTTGCCGCCCACCGCCCAGGTGGCCCTGCAACAGGGCGAGTACCTGGGGCGCGCCCTGGCGCGCCGGCTGCGGGGGCTGCCGGTGGAGCCCTTCCGGCCGCGCGTCCTGGGCACGGTGATCAGCCTCGGCCGGCGGGACGGGGTTGGCTTGCTGGGGAGGGGGTACCGGGTGACGGGGCGGGCGGCCCGGGTGCTCAAATCGGCCACGCTGTGGCGATACCTGTATCGGATCGGCGGGGCGCGGCTGCTGATGCGGGTCCTGGGGGGCGCGCCGCTCCAGCCGCTACCCGGCCGGCCGGAGCCGTGAGCGATGGAGCGGGCGCCGGCGTTGACCGCTTGGGCCCGCGGGCTTGCAGCCGCGACCGGCCGGACGGGACGTCGCGGGATCGGGGTCGGCGCGGGCCGTTCCGTTGGCGGCCAAGCGGCGTGGCGGGTGGGCGGCGGCCGAGGGCCCGGCGACGGGGGGCGGGGCGCGAAAATCGGCGGCGAGGGGTCTTTTGCGGGACCGCGGGACGTGGTACACTACCTCCAGTTAGCCGTTCGGTAGGCCGGTCTCGACGATCGGGCTTCACCGTCGCGACCAGGACCCGGCCATCGGGGGCAGCGGGGAGCCGGCACCCGCCGCCGACGGGGCGGGATCCCGGGAGCGTCCCGGCTAGCGAGTCTCATCATCTGTACGGAGGTATCCGCGGTTTGACCGGGACAGTCAAGTGGTTCAATGCGGAGAAGGGCTACGGCTTCATCACCCGCGACGATGGCCAGGGTGACGTCTTCGTCCACTTCTCCGCGATCGTCGGCACCGGTTACCGGACCCTGGAAGAGGGCCAGAAGGTCACCTTCGACGTCGTCGAGGGCGAGAAGGGGCCGAAGGCCCAGAACGTCATCGTTCTGTAAGTCCAGGCACCGGAAGCCCGCGGGCGCCGCACGTTGGTGCGGCGCCTTTGCTTTTCTCGCCTTCTCGCGGCGCGCCGCACGGCGGCGCGCGACCCTCCCGGCGGTGCGCTACCCTGGAGATAGGTTTCGGAGGGACGGAGGGCGGGGCCGGTGCCAACGGACCGCCGGCCCGCCTGGGGGTGCGGGCCGGGGGCTCGTTTCGGGATCGGGCCTCGGGTCGTCGCGGCCGGGGCCCCGTTGCGGCTCCCGGCCGTCGGGCCGGCGGGGGCGGCGGGAAGGCCGTCCGGGGCCGGAGGCGGGGCGGCGGCCGGCCATGGAGGAGGCGGAGGCGGGGATCGGCCATGACAGCCGGAACGGCGGCGACGGGGATGCGGTGCAGGGACGTCGGGTCGCGCCCGTGGCGCAAGGTGCCCGAGGGGTTTCGCCCGTGGCGCAGGGCGCCCGACGGGTTGCGCCCGTGGCGCAGGGCGCCATCGAGCCGCGGCCCCACGGGCCTGCGGACCCTCGGTTCCCTGGGCGCCCTGCGGCCCCTGGGGCCTGTGGTCGTGGCCGCCGTCCTGCTCGCGGTCCTGTCGCGACCCGCGGTGGCGCGGGACGGGGACGGGTCCTGGTTCCGACGCTACCCGCTGCCGGCGGGGAGCCAGCCCTGGAGCCTGGCGGTGACGCGGGACGGGACCGTATGGGTGACGTTGACCGGGACCCGGCGGCTCGGCGCCCTGGACCCGGTCACGGGCCGGTGGCGGTTCGTCGACCTCCCGCCGGCGGTGAGGCAACCCGCCCGGCTGGCCGCCGGGCCGGACGGCGCCCTGTGGCTGACCGACAACGACTTCGGCCAGGATCCCCCGGCGGTGCTCTACCGCTACGAGCCGGCCGCGGCGCGGGCCGGCCCCGGGGGAGGGCGGGCGTCGGGGAGGTGGCGGGCCTATCCGCTTCCCTTCGCCGGCGCCTCGGCGGCCCTGCCGACGCGGGAGGGGGTCTGGGTCATCCAGTTCCAGGGCAACCGCCTGGCCCGGCTGGACCCGGCCACGGGCCGCGTGGAGACGCACAGGATGCCGCTGCCCGAGCACCCGTGGCCCTCCACCTGGGACCTGGACCGGGACGCCGACGGGCGGCTGTGGACCGTCAGCCCGCGCACCGGCACCGTGTACCGGTTCGACCCGCGGGACGCGACCTGGGCGTCCTTCGCGTTGCCGCCCGACGTGGCGGGACCGGCGGGGGTGGCGGTGACGCCGGACGGCACCGGCGTGTGGGTGACCGAGCACGGCGGCCGCACCATCGGCCGGCTCGACGTGGCGACGCGGGCCTGGGTGCCGCTCCTGACGCCGCCGGCGCCGCCCGGCGAGGAGATCCAGGCCACCCGTCCCAACGACCTGGAGTGGGACGCCGAGGGCCGCCTGTGGGTGGCGCTGCACACCGGCAACGCCCTGGCGCGGATCGATCCCACCAGCGCGACGTTGGAGCTCTTCCCCTTCCCGGCGACGGAGCCGAAGACGTGGGTCCAGTGGTTGGCCCGGGCCCCGGACGGCGCCCTCTGGTTCGCCGCCTACGGCCGCGACTACGTGGGCCGGGCGGATCCCGCCGCCCTGCCCTTGGTGCAGCTCGCGGCCACGGCGGAGGCGGTGCGGGTGGCGCCGGGGGCGACGGTGGGGGTGCGCCTCGCCCTGGTGGACCCGCAGCGCATCGGGGGCGGCCGCGTGGATTGGGAGGTGGCCGACCTGCCCCGCGGCTGGCAGGCCCGGTGGGAGGAACGCGGCCCCGGGGCGGCGCGGGTGCGCCTGGTCGTGGAGCGCGGGGCGGAGGCGGGGGTCTACCCCGTGGTGGTGGCGGCGCGCCTGGGGGACGGACGGGTCGTCACCCGCACCGTGCGCCTCGAGGTGGCGCCGGAGGCCGCCCTGCCGTGGGCCACCCTGGCCGGCTTCGGTGCCCTGGTGGGGGCCTTGACCGTGGGCTGGATCGGCGTGCTGGCCGGGATCCGGGGCGAGCGGGCGCGCCGGTGGGCGAGCCGCTCGTCGCCGGCAGGCGCTGCCGGCGGCGACCCGCCCGGCGACGAGGCGGACCCCGCATGACGCGGTGCCAGGCCGGGCGGCGAGGGGCGGGGCTCCCGGAGGGAGGACAGGGCGAGGGGCTCTCGCGGCGGGGACGGGCGGGGCGGTCCTCGACGGCGTGGACCGGGCGGGGCGGGTGGCTGCCGGGACGAGGACGGGCTGCGCGGCTTGCGAGGGCGATCCGGCGGGGTCGCTCCCCGGGGGCGGGCGGGACCCACCGCTGCGGAGGAGGGCGGCTGCGCGGGTCACGTCTCCGGACCGGGGTGGCGGGGCGACGATCCCCTGCGCATCGCACTCCCCGGCCCGGGGTCGGGGTGGTGGCGGACGGGTCGATGCCCGGCCCGAGGCGGCCGGCCCCGGCCCCGGGTCGGCCCCCGATGCGAGGGCGCCGGCCGTTGTGCTATGCCGGTGGAGAGCGGCACCCCGGTCCACCCATGGATTCCCCCGGCGACGGGAAGGCTCCGGGAACGGGGCGACCCGGGACGGGCAGGGGACCGCGGGAGGGGCCGGGATCCGATCCGGACGGCGACGGGCCCGTCGGCCCGCGACCGCGAGGGGAGGGCTTGTCATGATCACCGGAATCATCGGAGCCCCGGGTCTTTGCGGGACGGGAGCGAGGGTGGCGTCGGGCGACGGCGGCACCGGCGGCGGGTCGCGGCGCCCGCCGCGCTGTCGGCGCAGACCGTGGGCAGGCGCGGTCCTGCGGGCCGCCGCCGGCCTGGCGGTCCTGCTGGTGGTGGCGGGGTTCGCCGCGGGGTTCGGAACCGGGCGGGCCGAGGCCCACGCCGCCCTGGTGGGCAGCGAGCCGGAGCGGGGAGCCCGCCTCGAGGAGCCGCCGCGGGAGGTGGCGCTGACCTTCTCGGAGCCGGTGGAGGCCGAATTCAGCGAGCTCACGTTGCGCCGCGAGGGCGGCGGTGCGGTGGAGCTGGGGCCGGTGCGGGCGGAGGGGGAGACCCTGCGCGCGGAGGTCCGCGGTCCCATGCCCGCGGGCGACTACGTCCTGCGTTACCGCGTGCTCTCCCAGGACGGCCATCCCGTGGAGGGGGAGGTGCCCTTCTCCGTGACGGCGGCGGCGCCGTCACCGGGCGCGGGGACCACCGATCAGCAGCCCGCTCCGCCGGCGGCCGAGCCGGACGAACCCGGCGGTGCCGCCCCCCCGGCCTCGCGGCAGCTGGCGCCGCAGGGCGGTGGCACACCGCGGTGGCTGTGGGCGGCGGCGGTGGCCGTCGTCGCCGCGTTGGCGGCCGGGCTCATGACCCTGCGCCGTCGCACCCGGCGGTGAGGGGACGACCCCGGCGACCGCCGGCGACGGGGCGGGAGCGCCATCGGGGGAGGGGTGCGGCGTGCCCGAGCTGGCGGCCGGAATCCTCCGCTGGATCGGCCTCCTGGGCCTGATGGGCCTGGCCGGGCCCGCCATCCTGGACGGCTGGATCCTCCGCGGCCGCCCCGGGCTCGACCCGGGGCCGGGTCACGCCCGGCGCAGCCGCCGCCTGGCCGTCACGGGCGGGCTCCTGCTGGCCGCCAGCGCCCTGGCGGCGGCCATGGTCGCCGCGTGGGAGCTCACCCAGGGCCGTCCCGCGTTGCTGGGCCGGTTCCTCGTGGGCACCCACACCGGGCGCGCCGCCCTGATCCAGGCGGCGGTGGGGCTGGCTGGCGCGGTCCTGGCCTGGCGATGCTGGCCCGGCGGGCTGCCGGCGGGCCGGACGTGGGTCCTGGTGGCCCTCGCCGCCGTCGCCGCGGTGGTGTGGAACAGCCACGCCGGCATCCGCGGCGGTTCGGCGCTGGTGGTCGACGGCCTGCACGTGGCGGCGGTCGCCCTCTGGATCGGCGGCCTCCTGCGCCTGGCGCTGCTGGACTGGCGTGCGCTGGAGCACCGTGGGGAGCTGGGATCGCCGCGGGTCCTGGCCGCCTTGATCCGTCGCTTCTCCGATCTGGGGGCGCTGGCCGTCCTGGCGACAGCCGTCAGCGGCATCCTGGCCGCTCGGCGCAACCTCTACGGCGCCGACGCCCTGATCCGCAGTCCCTACGGCCAGGCGTTGCTGGCCAAGCTGGCCCTGGTGGCCGTGCTGCTGGCCATCGCCGCGGTCAACCTCTTCGCCCTGCGGCCGTGGCTGGAGCGCGCCGCCGGGGCGGTCACGCGCCGGACCGGAGGCGCCAGGCGTCGCCGCGGGGCGCTGGGCGGGGCGGGTGCCGGGAGCGCCGACGGGCCGGGCCGCGACGCGGCCGATGCCGTCGGCGCGGGGCACGGGGCGGGGGGCGCCGGCGACCCGCCGCCGGCGGCGGGTCGCCGGCCGGCCGTCGTGGTGCGGCGCCTGGTTCGCGCCGAGGCCGTCGCCGCGGTGGCGGTCCTCCTGGCCTCCGGCATCCTGGCGGTGCTGCCGCCGGCCGATCGCCCCGCCGCGGCCACGGAACCGGTCACCTGGCGGGCCGAGGTGGGCGGCGAACCGGTGGAACTGGCGCTGCAGCCCGGCCAGCGCGGGGCCGTGACCCTCTCCGCCCGGTCGCTGGGCCGGGTGCCGCTGGCCCGCGGGCTGGTGCGCCTGGACATGCCCGAGCACCCCATGGGCCTGTATCAGGTCGCCCTGAGCCCGCCGGCGGATCGCGGCGCGGGGAGCACCGGGACCCTGGAGGCCCGCGCGGTGCTGCCCATGCCGGGGCTCTGGCGCCTCACGTGGACCCTGGCGCTGGAGAACGGGGCCCAGGCCACGGTGACCACGGACTTCGAGGCGGCGGGTGCGCCGGGCAACCAGCGTCAGGGGCGGCTCAGCCTGCGCGCGGCCTTCCAGTCGACGGGCGGGGCGATCCAGGCGACGGTGGCCCTGCTGGGCCTGGTCGAGGCGGCGGCCCTGGTGGCCATCGGGTGGCGGCGGCTGTGGCCGATCCCCTTCGGGGCGGGCCTGATCGCCCTGGCCCTGGCCGCCTGGCTCCTGGGACAGGTGGCCTGGATCGACGCCTACCCCACCACGTACGTGCCCAACCCGCTGCCCGACAGCCCGGCGGTCGTCGCGCAGGGCCGCCGCGTCTACGAGACCCACTGCGCCGCCTGCCACGGGCCCGAGGGACGGGGCGACGGCCCGGCCGCGGCGGGCATGCTGCCCCCACCCGCCGACCTGACCGGCGTCCACGTGCGGCAACACACCGACGGCGACCTCTACTGGTGGATCACCCACGGCATCGAGGGCACCGCCATGCCGGCCTTCGAGGACGTCCTCACGGAGGAGGAGCGCTGGGCGGTGATCCGGTTCATCCGCCGCCTCGATCCGCGGGACCGTTGACGTCGCCAGGATCCCTCAGGGCGTGTCCCCCCACTCGCCGGTGCCTGCCGGGGACCCCTCCCCGGCGCCAGCCGGGGCCGGTTCGTCCGCCGCGTCGGCCGCCGACCGGGCCAGCCCGAGGCAGATCAGGATCAGGGTGAAGGCGGTGAGCGCCATGAAGGGGATGGTGATGAACCCGAACCAGTCGATCCAGGGCGTGAAGCACGGGGCGTCGGCCCCGCAGACGGGCAGGCGCAACCCGGGCACCTGCTCCTGCAGGTAGTGGAAGGCCGCGATGCACCCGCCTGCGGCATTCAGCGGCAGGAGATAGGGGATGATCCGGCGGTCGTCCCGGTAGCTGGCGAGGCCCAGGAGCAGCGCCTGCGGATACATGAAGATCCGCTGCCACCAGCAGAGCTCGCAGGGGACGAAGCCCAGGACCTCGCTGAAGTAGAGGCTCCCCAGCGTCGCCACCGTGGCCACGACCCACGCCAGATAGAGCCCGTAGATCTGGAAGAACCGGCGCATCGGCGACCTCCGTCGGACGTCGCGGCGCCAGGCCGCCTCGCGGCGCCCCGCGGTCCCGCGTTCGGCCGCCGGGCCGCCGCGTCCGTCCTCGCCCGGCGCCGCGGCCCAGATCAGGGCGGGGGATCCCCGCGTGTCCCCCGGGCCCCGTCCGGCCGCGGTTCGGCGGCCCCGGCGGGCGGCACGAAGTCCCGGCGGCACCGGGGCCCTGGCCCCGCCCGGTCCCGCCCCTGAACCCGCCCTGGTCCAACCCGCCGCCCGGGTCCCGTTCCCCGACCCGCCCGCGCCCGTTCCCCGGGCTGCGGCCGCTGGACCCTACTCCGCGTCGCCCGGGGCGGCGCCGCCCTGCCTCCGGGCCAGCGCCTCTTCGACGGCGGCCTGCAGGCCCTCGAAGGACCAGTCGTCGACGAACCGGCCGTCGACGAAGATGGCCGGCGTCCCCTGCACCCCCGCCTGGCGGGCGATGGCCCGGTCCGCCTCCACCTCGTCCCGATACCGGCGGGCCCGGAGGTCGGCGGCGAGCCGCTCGGCATCGATGGAGGGTACGGCCTCGCGGGCCAGCTCCACCAGGAACTCGGGCGTCGCCCACTGCTGGTCCTCCGGACCCTGGCGCTGCATCACCCGCTCGATGAAGGCCCACGCGCCCTCGGGGTCCTGGGCGTAGACCGCCTCCAGCGCCTCGGCGGCGGTGTCCGAGTCGGGTCCGATGAAGGGGTAGTTGATGAAGTAGAAGCGCACCTTGCCGGTGTCGACGTAGGCCGCCTTGAAGCGCGGGAACTCGTGGAGAGTGAAGTCCCGGCAGTAGGGGCACTTGAAGTCGGCGAACTCCACCACCGTCACCGGGGCGTCGGGCGACCCCAGCATCGGCTGGCGCTCCAACTGGAACACGTCGGCGGGGACGGCGCCCTCGCCGGGCTCGGGTTGACGGGTGGCGGCCACGGCCAGGGCGACGGCCAGCACCACCACCGCGGCGGTCCCCAGGGTCAACCAGCGCAGGCGCCGCCGACGGGCCTCCGCCTCCCGGGAGGCGAGGCGCGCGGAGGGGCCGGATCGCCGCCCGCTGGACGGCGTAGCGGCCGCCGCGCCGCGGTGGCGGCTGCGGTCCGCGCCCGGCGGCGGGGTCGACTTGGACGTCACGCTCCCCATCCTTTCGTCAGGGCTCGGCTAGTCCCATGGTAGCGGGAGCGGGCCGGTCTGGGAAGGCGCGGGCCCTCGGGCCGCGGGGTGGATGCGCGGACCGGCGGTGCCGCGACCGGACCCCCGGGCCGCTCAACGGCGCGGCGCCGCCAGCAGCCACGCCATCAGGCCGAGGCCCAGCCAGCCCATCAGCGGGTAGAGGACCCGCACCAGCGCCGCGAAGCCGGCCCCCGCGACGGTGGTCGCCGCCGCGGCCGCCGCCACCACCGCGAGCCGGTAGGATCCGCTGCCCGGCGGGGCGAGCCGGCTGGCCAGCCCGTAGAGGCTGCCCACCGCGGTGGTGAAGATCTCCGTCCAGAGCACCGCGGCGACCCCGCCGCGGAACCACGCCGGCAGGCCGCCGGCCAGGTACAGCACCGGGATCTCCCGGGTCGCCGGGGCCGGCATGTGGACCAGCATGGCCAGGTGCAGCAGCATGGCCAGGCCGGCCAGCCCGACACCGCCCATCAGGCTGCCTTGCCGACGGGCAGCCGGAGGCGCGACGCCGCCCAGCGGCACCAGCACCGGCAAGGCCAGCAGCAGGTTGAAGCCGGCGTAGAGCAGGGCCGCCAGGAGCCAGTGGGCGGCGGGCGCGGCCGGCAGCGCCGTCGCCACCGGCGCCAGGGCCGGGGAGCCGCGCCCCGGGGCCCCGCCGGGGGATGGGGGCGGGAGGGTCCGTCCCAAGGGTACGGCCTCCGGCAGCCGCGGTTCGGCGGGAGGCGGCGGCAGCGGTGCCGCGGCGTGGCTGAGGCCGTGCACGGCGACGACGACCACGGCCAGCACCAGGACCGGCACCACCACCGCGTTGGCGGCCAGCACGCCGGGCAGCCCGCGCCACACCGTGGCGGCGCAGAGCGCCGCGAACACCAGCCGGCCGGTCCACGGGGACCACCCCAGCTGGTCGGCGGTGACGGCCGCGGCTCCTGCCGTCATCACGCCGACGCCGGCGAAGAGGGAGGCCACCAGCAGGCCGTCCAGGACGGCGCCGGCCCACGGTCCCGCCGCCAGCGCCAGGGCCTCCCGATACGAGGGGGCGCGGGTGCGGGCGCCCAGCTCCAGCCACCACCGTCCCCCCGCGGCGAAGGCCGCCGCCACCAGCGCGATGCCGGCGGTGCCCGGCCAGCCGTACAGGGTGAAGAACGACAGGATCTCCTGGCCGGACGCGAAGCCGGCTCCCACCACCGTGCCGATGAAGGTGGCGGCCACGGTCCAGGGGCCGGGCGCCGGTGGAGCGGCCGCGTAGGCTGGTCCCCGGTGCGCGGTCATGGCACTCCACGGTATGCGCGATGGCGGGACGGTAGGCCTGGGGGGAGCCGACGGGGGCCGAGGGCCGGGGGCCGGAGGCCGTGAGGCCGCCCGCGGCGCTGCCGGTCGACACGGTCCGGCGCAACGAGTAAGATGGAGGACGCACCGGTTGCGATCGTTCGGCACCCGGCTGCGAGTCGGCGACCTGGGTCGAGCCTTGGGCGACGGGAGGGCGCGAACGGTGGGGCGGAAGCGGGTCTTCAGCGGCATCCGGCCCACGGGGCCGATCCACCTGGGCAACTACCTCGGCGCGATCAAGAGCTGGATCCAGCTCCAGGACCGGTACGAGTGCATCTACGCCATCGTCGACTACCACGGCATGACCACGCCGTACCATCCGGCGGAGATGCGCGCCAACGTCCGGGAGCTCCTGATCGACTACCTGGCCGCGGGCGTCGACCCGGAGCGCTCGATCCTGATGGTCCAGTCCGCCGTGCCCGAGCACACGGAGCTGGCATGGATCCTGGGCACGGTGACCCCGATCGCGTGGCTGGAACGGGTGCCCACCTTCAAGGAGAAGGCCGAGCAGCACCCGGACTACGTCCACCTGGGGCTGCTGTCCTACGGCGTCTTGATGGCCGCCGACATCGTGCTCTACAAGGCCGAGGTCGTCCCCGTGGGCGAGGACCAGCTGCCGCACCTCGAGCTCACCCGCGAGATCGTGCGCCGGTTCCACCACCTCTTCGGCGTCCGGATCTTCCCCGAGCCCCAGGCGCTGGTGCCGCAGGACACGGCGCGGATCATGAGCCTGACCGACCCCGAGAAGAAGATGAGCAAGACCCTGGGCCCGCGGAGCTTGATCGCCCTCTCCGACCCGCCGGAGGCGATCCGCGAGAAGATCATGAAGGCGGTCACCGACACCGGGCCCAGCGGGGAACGGATGAGCCCGGGCGTGGCCAACCTCTTCCAGCTGCTGAAGATCTTCGGCACCGAGGAGGAGTACCGCTCGCTGCGGGCCGAGTACGACGCGGGCACGCTGCGTTACGTCAACCTGAAGCGGACGCTGGCCGACGCCATCATCCGCAGCTTGGAGCCCTTCCGCCGACGCCGCGCGGAGCTGGAGAACGACCCCGCGTACCTCGAGCGGGTGTTGCGCGACGGCATCCGCCGGGCCCGGGCCATCGCCCGCGAGACCATGGCCGAGGTGAAGGAGGCCTGCGGCCTTTTGCGGGACGAACCCGGCCTCGGGGAGGCCGGGGTGGCCGCAGCGGCCGGGTCGAAGGCGGCGGGCGAGCAGGCCCCCGAGGCCGTGGAGCGTCGCTGACGGGCGCCGGCGGCGACCGCATGGTTGGATTCGGCTTCCGGCGCAGACCACGCCGCCCGTGTCCACCGCGGTCGTCCGGGTTCCCCCGACCGGCGGGGCGGTGGACGGCGCCGCCAAGGGGGCCTTCCTGCTGCCGACGGGGCGGGGTTCGCCGCTCGCCGGGTGCGGCGCCTCGTCGGCCGCGGAGCCGGGGGCGAGCGGTTGCCGGGCGCGATTCAGCGCCCGGAGCCTGCACCGCCGGCGCTTCCGCTCCCTGCGGGGCCGCCCGCCGCTGCGCCGCTGCCACCACCGCTGCCAGTGCTGGTGCCGCCGGCACCGCCGCCAGCCCCGGCGCCGCCCCCGCTCCCGCCGGCCGCACCGCCGCCCGAGCCGCCCGACTGGGCCATCATCGACTGGACGAGGGCCATCAGGTCGGCACGGATGGCGGGGTCCTGGAGGAGCCTCCGCATGACGTCGACCATGCGGCGGCGCAACTCCGGATCGTCGGGGATGCCCTCCAACAGGTCCACCGTGTTCTCGAGCATCTCGGGCCGGGTCTCCCGCGCGGTGGAGGTGGCCCGGGTCAGGTCGGCGTTCACCCGCAGGGCGTCGTCGCGGACCGCCGGTTCGTCCAGGATGCGGCGCTGCTCGCGGACCACCTGCGCCAGGATCACCTGGCGGGCCTCCGCATCCCGGGCGACCACCTCCCCGCGGCCCCGGGCGAAGGCCTGCTGCACCTGGGGGTCGCTGGCCAGGGATGTGAGCATCCGCCGGTTCTCGGTCGGGCTGGGCTTGGCTGCAGGGGTGCAGCCGCCGGCCGCCACGGCGACGGCCGCGGTCATCGTCAGGGCCACGATGCGGACCGCGGTGGGGGCGATCCGTCGGCGGGGACGCGGCGCCGCCGGTCCCCGCCGGGCTGGGGGCAAGCCGGGCGCCGTCGTGGCGGTCCCGGGCGACGCCATGGGATCGCGGGACGGCATGGCCGCGTTGCCATCGGGCGGCGTACGGCCGGAGCCGGGGGCGAGGCGTCGGGTCACGGTGGGATCCCTCCTCGTGGGGCTCTGGCGGCGGCGTCACCGCCGGCCGGTTCCGCTCCGGGTCCGAGGGTTAGCATGAGACGCCGGCGTCGCCGCCATCCGGAGGGGCTCCCACCGTCCGGCCGGCTCGAACCGGCGCCGGAGAGGCGATCCGCGCCGCGGGGACGGGACCTGCGGCGGGGAGGGACCTGGAGAAGACGAGACGCCGGGCCGCGGGGCGGGTCCGTGGCGGCCGGCCCGCCCTCACGGTCCGGCGTCGAGGGCATCGACCTCCTCTTCCGAAGGACGCTGCGTCAGCGATCGGCGGACGCTTCCGGCGGGGCGGCCGGCGGAGCGGCGGGCGCCACCGGCCGAGCGATCGCTACCACGGCCGAAGCGTGCCCGTCGGCCAGGGGGCACCCCTCACCGCTCGATGGGCGCCCGCACCAGGTTGCCCCACTCGGTCCAGGAGCCGTCGTAGTTGCGGACGCGCTCGAACCCCAGCAGGTACTTGAGCGCGAACCAGGTGTGGGAGGAGCGCTCGCCGATCCGGCAGTAGACGATGATGTCGTCGTCGGGCTTGAGGCCCTGTTCCTCCAGATAGATCTTACGCAGCTGGTCGGCGGACTTGAAGGTGCCGTCGGGGTTCACGGCCTTGGCCCAGGGCACGTTCTTGGCGCCCTTGATGTGGCCGCCCCGCTGCGCGCCCTCCTGCGGGTAGTTCTCCATGTGCAAGAGCTTTCCGGAGTACTCCTCCGGCGAGCGCACGTCGATCAGCGGCTTGCCGAACTCGATGTGGCGGAACACGTCCTCCTTGAAGGCGCGGATGTACGGGTCGTAGCGGGTGACCGCCTTGTAGTTGGTCTTGGGGAAGCGCGGGACCTCCTTGGTCAGGGGCCGGCCCTCGGCCTCCCACTTGGCGCGGCCGCCGTCCATGATCTTCAGGTTCTTGTGCCCGAAGAGCTGGAAGACCCAGAAGGTGTAGGCCGCCCACCAGTTGTTCTTGTCGCCGTAGAAGATCACCGTGGTGTCGTTGTCGATCCCCTTCTCGGACATCAGCTTGGCGAACTGCTCGGGCGAGAGGTAGTCGCGCACCACGGGGTCCTGCAGGTCCGTCTGCCAGTCGATCTTGACGGCCCCCGGGATGTGGCCGGCGTCGTAGAGGGTCACGTCCTCGTCGGCTTCCACCAGGCGGTACTTGGTGCTGTTGGGGTCGGTCAGCTCGTCCAGGTGATCCGCCACCCACTGGGTGCTGACCAGCACCTCGGGGTGGGCGTAGCCCCGCTCCTGGAAGACCTTCTCCACCGCCTCCGACACGGCAACCCCTCCTCGGGAATACTGAGTTACCTAAACGGGATTGTAAGCTAAAGAAAGCCGGACCAGCAACCAGGATGGCGCCGTTCTTCGCGGACGAACCGGCCGCGGCGCCGGCTGCCGCCCGTGTCCCCGCGATCCCGGGGTCGAGGCGGCAGACCGAGGCGGCGGCCGCCGGGGAGCGGGTCGCACCCCCGAGCACCCGTGATAAAGTAAAAGGGATCGCGCCAGGGGGGACGCAACGGTGGAGTGGGACCGGGAGACGCTGATCCAGATCCTGATCGAGGAGGCCCGCAACCCGCGGATGCGCGGCCGGCTGCAGGACGCGGACGTCACGGTCTCGGGCGGCAACCCGGGGTGCGGGGACGTGGTGCACATCTACCTCAAGGGCACCGGCGACGGCCACGGCATCGCCGACGTCCGGTTCGAGGGCAGCGGCTGCAACGTCAGCCAGGCGGCGGCGTCCATGCTGCTCCAGAAGGTGGTCGACGAGGGGCTCACCATGGACCAGGTCCTCGACCTGCGGGGCGAGGACATGAAGCAGTTCGTCGGCGAGTCGGCCCTGGCCACCCGGCCCCGCTGCGCCACCCTCGCCTTGAGCACGCTGAAGGAGGCGGTGCGCCAGTATCGGCGCCGGCTGCGGAACGAGGGCCGGTGGCAGGGACCCGTCGATCCCCATCAGGAAGGGGCATGACCGACGCCCGTCCGGCCGCGCCGCTCGGCGACCGCCGTCCGGCGGCCCCTCGGTGGGAGGGGCTCGTCGGCAGCGGCCCACCGCCGTGGCGCGGACGATGCCCATCGCCCCGGGAAGCCCCGACGCCGAGGATCCACCTCGAGCCACGGCGCGGGGAAGCAGGCACCTTCTGGGAGACGTCGCGGCGACCGGCGCAACGCCGCAGCGAGGCGGAGACGCCCTAGCCCTCTGTGCGGATGCCCCGCAACGAGAGCCCCAGCCGCCGGCAGAGCCGCGTGAGGTCGGCGGGCAGGGGCGCCACCACGTCGACCCCGTTCGGAAGAACCAGCCGGTAGCCGTGCAGGGCGGGCCGGTGGAGCCCCTCCACGCGGGGGCCGCCGTACTTCGCGTCGCCCGCCAGGGGATGACCCGTCGCCGCCAGCTGGGCGCGGATCTGGTGGCTCCGGCCCGTCAGCAGCTGGATGCGGCACAGGCTGAAGCCGTGCCGCGAGTCCAGGACCCGCACCCGGAGCGAGGCCTCCCGGGTCTCGGCGTCCCGGAGGGCGGCCTCTTGCGCCCCGGCGTCATGGCCCGCGTCCCCGTCAGGCCGGGCGCCGCGGCCTCCTTCGGCGCCGCCCGAGCCCGCCGGGGCCCCGGCCCACCGCCCGGCGGCGGACCGCCCCCCATGGTCGGCCCGGTGGGCATCCCAGGCCCCCGGGCCGGGTCCGCCGTCCGCGGACCCGGCCCGGGGCGCTGCGGCCCGGGGGGCCGCGGCCTGGGGCGGCGCGGTCCCCGCCGCCCCAGGCCGCGGCGATGGCTCCAGGGCCAGGGTCAGCCGCCGCAGCCGATCCCGCCGCAGGCGGTGGTGGACGAGGCCTTCCGGCGGCCGGCCCGAGACCACCGCCACGTACTCCTTGACCGCCTGGCGGCTGCGGAGCCAGGCCGCGAGGCGGGCCGCACCCCGGCGCGTCTTGCCGAAGGCGACGAGCCCCGAGGTGTTCCGGTCCAGCCGGTGGGCGGGCGAGGGCTGGAACAGGCTGCCCTGCGGCAGCGCCCCCCGGCGCGCCAGCTCCTCCCGCACCCAGTCCACCAGGGTCGGCTCCTGGCGGCGGGCGTGGTCCGCCCCGTGCGTGAGGAGTCCTGCCGGCTTGTGGACGACGAGGATGTCGGGGTCCTCGTAGACGATGGCCGGGGTCCGATCCCCTGCCGGTCCTGGCCCCAGCCGGCCAGGGCGGGCGATGGACGGCGCGTCGGGACGGCGCGGCGGGCCCGCCTGCCGCGAGGGCGCCATCGAGCCAGCCTCGGGCGGATCCGGTCGTCCGCGCGGGACCCGAGGGGACGCGACGGGCGGCCGGCTCGGCGATGGGATCGCGTCCAGCTCCGCCTCGATGACGTCGCCCGCCCGCACCACGGCGTTGTGGGGCGCGCGCCGGCCGTTGACGGTGATCCGCCCCTGACGGAGCAGGCGGAAGACGGCGCTCAGCGGCACGTCGCGCAGCCAGCGGCGGGCCAGGCGATGGAGCCGTTGGCCCTCGTCGGCGGTCGTCACCACGTAGCGCACCCGCATCGTGGACCGCCCCCTTCCCCCGCAGGCCCGGGCCGGGCGGCGCGACCCGTGGCTCCGCCCCGCTCCCATCCCTTGCGGGGGGATCCGGCTTAAATGGGGAGGCGCGGCGCACCCCCGGGCGTCGGCGCGTCGCAGCCGGCCGGTTCGCCTCCATCCCCGGCCGGCGCGCCCAGCCGGGTTCGTCCGTCCCCTGGTCCCGCTCGCGGGCCATGGCGCGGAGGGCCGCGCGGCCACGGCCGGGTCCTGGCCGTCGCGGGAGGCCGCGTTCGTCACGCCAGGAAGGCCGCCAGCACGCCCACCAGGAAGATGCCGTCGAACACCCCGGCCCCGCCGATGCTCAGCATGCCCGGACCCATGCGGTCCAGCGCCCGCAGGTTGAGCAGGTCGGCGCCGATCAGCGTGCCCAGGGTTCCGGATACGTACGCCACGGCCGCACGGCTGCCGGGCGGCGCCACCAGCAGGGCGATCACGGCCGCCGCCAGCGGCGGGATGAAGGCGGGTAGCACGATGCCGCGGCCGGGCACGGGGCGGGCCAGGGCCTTGGCCACCGCCGCCACCAGGACGGTGGCCAGGACTGCGGCTGCCAGGGGCGCGCGGCCGGCGCCGAGCAGGTAGAGACTGAACAGCGCCGGGATCACCGCACCGCCGACGTTGATGGCCAGGACGCGCTCCGCCACCCGCGGCGGCTGGACCATCGGGAAGAGCCAGAAGAAGGCGATGGGCGGCACCGGCGGCGGGTCCACGGGCACCCGCTGGCGCCGGATGGGCACGTTGATGCCGCTGCCGATCAGCGAGAGGGTGAAGAGCAGGAACGCGCCGCCCGGGCTGAGGCCGAGGCGTGCGAAGGACAGCGCCGCCACCTGGGCATAGGTGAAGAAGAACAGCATCGGTAGCGAGAGCAGGAAGAACAGCAAGAGGGGCAACAGGGGCACGGCCCGACCTCCCCGGCGTCCGCCCGACGGCGTGGGTCGCCTCCATCATACCACCCCACGGGCGTTCGTCGGCCCCCTTCGATTTGGCCTCATGCCGGTTCCTCCCTGGCGGCCGGACGCATACTAGGGGCGGCCACGGTCCCGATCCGGCCGGTGACGGAGCGCGCTGCGTCGGCGGCGGCCGCCCCGGGCGATGCGGGCGACGGCGCCCCGGCGGGCGCGGGCCCGCCCGCTGGCGCGGCGTCCCCGCCGCGGCAGGATCGCGGGCCGCAGGCCATGCCTGCAGACGTCACATCCCGCGAGGAGGGGTGCCCATGCCCCAGATGGCGCAACACCAGGCGGCCGAGCTCTGGGAGCTCTGCCGGGACCACGCGGTGGCCGGCGCGAAGCTGCGCGCCCTGGCGTCGTCCTGCCAGGACGCCTCGCTGCGGCAGACCATCGAGCGGCACGCCGGCGCGTTCCAGCAGGCCGCCCAGCGGCTCATGAGCTTCCTACAGGAAGGGTCCTACGGCGCGCATGCCGGCGTGTACGGCCAGACCGCCCATCCGTACGGCCAGGGGACCGCCGGCACCTGGCAGTGGCAGGGAGCGGCTTCGTGGCAAAGCCCGTACCAGGCCCAGTGGCAGGCCGGCCCGGGCGCCGGGGCGACCTGGCAGGCCCAGACGGCCGGCTACGGGACGAACCCGCCGATCCACGGGACGAATCAGTTCCACCCGGCGGGCGTGCAGGCCCAGCCCCTGGACATCGCCCTGGCCTCCGACTGCCTGCGGATGTGCAAGACCTTCGCCGTCCAGTGCATCTGGGGGGCCACCGAGTGCGCGGAGCCGGCCCGCTCCTACCTCTACCAGCTGGCGGGCCAGCACCTGCAGATGGCCATGGACCACTACCGCTGGCTGGAGCAGCACCAGGTGTACGCCTCGCCGCGGATCGACCCGCAGGCGGCGCAGGAATACGTGCAGAAGCTCGGCCAGTTGGTGCAGGTGGGCCAGGCGGTGGCGGCCCAGGGGCTGGCGCCGGCCAACCGGGTGGCCGCCCCCGCCGGGATGGCCGCGGCGACGGCGGCGGGACAGGGCGGCGGGTACGCCGGTTCGTCCTTCGCCCACCCGGCCGATCACCAGGCCGGCTACGGCCAGCACCCGGGCTCCCGGGTGGCGGGTACCCACCACGCCTACGCCACGCCCTCTGCGTACGCGCGGGTGTGAGGGGAAGCGGCGTCCACCGTGCGGCGACGCCACCGGCCGGTCGCGGGGATCGCGGTGGCCTGCGGGTGGGTTGCCGGCGGCCGCCCCAGCCGCCGGCCGCCAGCCCCTGGCCAGGGCGGGCGCTCGCCGGATCCCCCGTCGGCGTCGGGGCCGGAACCGGCTGGGGGTCGCCGCCGGATGGGCCGAGGGCTGCCGGCGCCGGACGCCCGCCGGCGTGACCCCAGGATGCGGCGGGGCGGGTCTCCGGGGGAGACCCGCCCCGCCGGCCCGTTCTACCGGGGACCGCGCCGGGCGCCGTTCGTCCGGGGAACAGGATGCTCAGATCAGAAGAACAGGAGGCCGTTGACCACCAGCAGCGCCAGCAAGCCGGTGAGCCAGCCCAGGGTCGACGGCACGGACCAGGTGAGGAGCTGGGTCTTGACGTCGGTGATGCCCAGGGTGCGGTTGATGACCCAGAAGTAGCTGTCGTTGAAGTACGAGAACACCATCGATCCCACGGCCGCCGCCTGGGCCGCCATCACCGGCGCCACGTCCAGGGAGGCCAGGATCGGTGCGGTGATGGACGCGGCCGTCACCATGGCGACGGTGCCGCTCCCCTGGACCAGGCGGACGAGGGTGGCGACCAGGAAGGGCAGCAGCAGCGGCGGCAGCGGCATCTGGGCGATCTGCTGGGCGATGAAGTCGCCTGTGCCGCTGGCCCGCAGCACGTTGCCGAGCGCGCCTCCCGCGCCGGTCACCAGGATGATGATCCCGGCCGAAGCTACCCCTTCCTCCACGCGCTGCAGCACCTCGTCCCGCGAGGCGCGACCCATCAGACCGTACACCGCCAGCAAGAGACCGATGGCCACGGCGATCACGGGGTTGCCCAGGAAGATCAGGTACGCCGCCACCGGTCCCTGGGCGCCCATCGCCGACAGGGTGGTGTTGAGGAAGATCAACAGGACGGGGACCACGATGGGTGCGAAGGCACGCCAAGCGCTGGGCAGCTCGGCCGGATCCCCTGTCCCGCCGAGGCTCCCGGCGCCGGCGGTTCCCGCCCCGGCCGCACCGCCGGCCAGGGTGCCGCGGTTCACGGCCGCGCTGACCTCGGAGCCCCCGGTGATGGGCGGCAGCCCCGCCGGTCCGGCCGCGGAAGGCCCTGCGGTAGCCCCGTGCTGCGCTCGCGCCCCACTCCCGGCGGTGGTGGGGTCATGCCGCGGGCCGGCCTCCAGGGTGATGCCCCGGGTGGCTGCCCAGCGGCCCAGCCAGCGGGCGTACAGCATCGTCACGAGGTACACGGGGACGGCGATCACCAGCCCCCAGAAGATCATCAGCCCGAGGTCCACCCCGAAGGTGCCGGCCGCCGCCAGGGGACCTGGCGTGGGCGGAACCAGGTGGTGGGTCGCCATGAGGCCGGCTGCCAGCGCGACGCCCAGTCCCAGGGCCGGCTTGCCGGCCTCCCGGGCCAGGGCCCGGGCCAAGGGCGAGAGGATGACGAACCCGGAGTCGCAGAAGATCGGGATCGACACCACGGCCCCGGTGGCACCCAGGGCCCACTCCTCGCGTCCGCGGCCGAACAGCTGCAGGAAGGTCAGCGCCATGCGCTGGGCGGCGCCCGTGACCTCCAGGATCCGCCCGAGCATCACGCCGAAGCCGATGACGATGCCGATGCTGCCCAGGGTGTTGCCGAACCCCTGAGTGATGGCCTGGGCCAGGTCGCCGGGCGCCATGCCACCGACCAGGCCCGTCAGGGCTGCGGCGGCGATCAGCGCCAGGAAGGTGTGGATCTTCGTCCGCAGGATCATCAGGATGAGGGCCGAAACCCCGACGACCAGGCCCAGCACCATCTGCGCTCCGTCCGACAGCATGGCCATCACCCTCCCCTCTCGACGGTGGCCGTAGGGCCAACGGCGGTCGAACCGGCCGCAGCCCGGGCGGCGCTGCCATGGGTCGCCCACCGCCGGGCCAGTTCACCGGCCGTCAGGATCGCCCGCTTCATGCTCACGGCGTTGGCCTTGCCGGTGCCGGCGATGTCGAAGGCGGTGCCGTGGTCCACCGACGTCCGGATGAACGGCAGGCCGAGGGTCACGCTGACGGTGCCCTCGAAGTCCATGCTCTTGGCGGCGATGTGGCCCTGGTCGTGATAGAGCGACAGCACCGCGTCGAAGGCCCCCTGTCGCGCCAGGTGGAACACGGAGTCGGCCGGTACGGGACCCGCGACCCGATGCCCCTCCCGACGGAGGGCCTCCACCGCCGGCGCGATCTCGTCGATCTCCTCCCGGCCCAACAGACCTCCGTCGCCGGCATGAGGATTGAGCGCCGCCACGGCCAGCCGCGGTTCGGCGAGGCCCAGGGCGCGGAGGTGGGCCAACGCCGCGCGGGCGGTGGCGACGATCCGGTCCTTGCGGATCAGGTCCAGGGCGTCCCGCAGGGCGACGTGACGCGTCAGGAAGAAGATGCGGATGCCCGCCACCTCGAACATCGTCAGGGGCTCGGGCGAGCCCGTCAGCTCCGCGAAGATCTCCGTGTGGCCGATGTGGGGCACGCCCGCCGCCCGCAGGGCCTCCTTGTGGATCGGGGCCGTGGCGACGGCGTCGACCTTGCCGGCGAGGGCCCAGGCGACCGCCCGCTCGATGAACTGGTAGGCGGCGCGCCCCGCCGCCGCCTGCACCCTTCCCAGGGGGAGGTCGGCCGGCACGTTGGCCAGGTCGACCAGATCCAGGGTGCCGGGTGCGTAGGCACCCTCGGCAGGGTCTGCCACCATGCGCACGGCGGGGGCGTCCGGCACCAGGGCGCGGGCCCGCTCGACCGCCCCCCGGTCGCCGATGACCACGGGCCGCAGCACCCGGTAGACCTCCGGGTCCGTCAAGGCCTTGACCACGATCTCCGGTCCGATGCCGGCCGGATCGCCCAGCGTGACAGCCACCAGCGGCCGCTCCGCATCCACTGCCGGGTCCCGAGGCTCCACCTTCACCGGCCTTGCACCTCCGTCGTCAATCTCCCAGGGACCGGCCCGGCCCCCGGGTCGGATGAACCGGCCCGCGCGCGCGGGTCCGACCGGTCCGCGCCCTCCCCGGCGTGGGAGGGGGCCGTGGCGGGATCGGCGCGACCCACCCGGTGCTCCAGGAGCCGGATGAGCAGATGGTCGTCGCCGACCAGCCCGCCCTTGGTGATCACGGCGAGCCCCGACCGGCGGCCGCCTTCCAACGAGCCGCCCGCCACCAGGGGCGCCAGCTCGCTGGTGATGCGCAGTCCGCCCGCCCCCAGGGCGGTGGCCACCGCCGCCGCGGTGTCGCCACCCGTCAGGACGAGCCCGGCCAGCGGGGGCAGCCGTTCCGTCAGCTGGGCTGCCATCCGTCCCAGGGCGTGGGCCACCCGCTGGGCGGCCCCACCGCTCACCGACCCACCGGTCTGCGTTCCGCCCAGCACCTGCCGGCGATCCGTCTCGACGACGGCCAGCCCCCACCGCTCGAGGGCGGCGTTCACGGCCGGGAGCAGGGTCGCGGCGCAGCCTTCCGGGTCCGCCAGCAGCTGGTCCAGCGGGGCACGGAGACGGGCCACCGGCCAGCGGCGGCAGAGGGCGGCGAGCTGCCGGTCCGTCAGGGTGGTGAGGCTGCCCGCCACCACGAGCCAGGGGCCCCGTTCCCGGAGCGGCGGTGGGGTGGTCGCGGCCGCCGGGGCGGGAGGGGTCCGCGTCCCCGCCCCGGCTGCGCCCACCTCGGGCTGGTGGGCGAGCCAGGCGGCGAAGAAGGGACCGGGATCCACCGCCAGCACGGGCACGGGTGCGCGGGCGACCAGGGCAGCCAGGGTCTCGACGTCGTCGTCGGTGGTGGCGTCGAGGACCACGGCGCGGACCCCTGCGCCGTGCAGCCTCGCCAGCCGCTCCGGCAGGTCGTCGCCGTACCCGGCGGGCCCGGGCGGGAGATACCGGACGTCGAGCCCGCTCTGGGCGACCAGCAGCCGGGCCACGTCGTCGTCGGTGACGGGCGTGACGGGGTCCCGGGCCGCCTCGGTGTCCAAGAGGGGGACGCCGTGGATCCGCAGGCGACCCGCGACGGTGGCCCGGCCGGAGGCGGGGAAGGCCGCGACCACCACGGCCAGGTGGCCGGGGAGGGCATCGAGGGCCCCCGCCAGTTCGGCGCCCAGGTTGCCGCGCAGGGTGCTGTCGATGCGCTTGCCGAAGCGTCGACATCCTCGCCGGCGCAGGCCGAGGAACGCGGTGCGCACGCGCCGGCGGGCCTCGGCCGGTTCCACCGTCCGGGAGTGGGTGGGGACCACGTGCAGGGACGGCTCGGCGTCCGCCGCGGCGGCAAGGGGGTCTGCGTCATCCGTTGCCGCCGGTGCCGTCCACGTCCCAGGATCCAGCACCACCCGCCCTGGGATGCCGGTCCGGGCCGCCACCCGGGCCGCGGTGGCGTTGGCTCCCGTCACGTCGTCGGCCACGAGCCCAAACATGCTGGCCCTCCTTTGCCCGGTGGGCTGGCCCTCCTGCGCCTGGTTCCAAGGCCTTCCCCTCCCCGCCGCGAGCGACCCGGTGCTCGGCGCCCCGGTGTGGCCGCCCCCTGCCCGTCATGCCCGTCGCGGGCGGGTCTCGTCGTCACGTCGCCAGCAGGATGGCGAGTCCCGCCTCCTCCAGGGCTGCCAGCTGGGACGGGCACGCGGTGCGGGCCTCCTCGTCGCAGATCAACGCGCCCACTTCGCCGACGGCTGCGAACCGGGCGAAGGCGCGCCGGCCCAGCTTGGTGTGGTCGGCGACCACGTAGGTGTGCTCGGCGGCGGCGAGCATCGCCTGCTTGACGGGGACCTTTTGCCGGTTGGTGGTCGAGAGGCCGTAGACGGCGTCGACGCCGTCGGCGCCCAGGAAGGCGCGGTCCACGTGGGTCGCCCGCAGATAGGCCTCCGTCTCGGGTCCCTGCAGGCTGTAGACGCCCCGCCGCACCAGCCCGCCGGTCACGTAGACGTCGATGTCCTCGCGGTCCGCCAGTTCCCGGGCGATGAGCAGGTCGTTGGTGACCACCTTCAGCGCCACCCGGGGTGGCAGGTGGCGGGCGATCTCCAGGGTGGTCGAACCGGCATCGAGGACCACCGTCTCCCCGGCTTGCACCAGGCTCGCCGCCAGCCGGCCGATCTTGCGCTTCGCCTCGACCTGCCGGGCGCGCTTGGAGGCGTAGGGCAGCTCCCGGGGCGTGGCGGTGCCCACCGGCAGCGCCCCGCCGCGGGTACGGACCAGCAGCCCGTCGGCCTCCAGCCGTTCCAGGTCGCGGCGCACCGTCATCGGCGAGACGGCCAACCGTCGGGCGGCGTCGGTCACCTGGATGCGTCCCTCTTCCTCGAGCCACTGCAGCAGTTGACGGCGCCGCTCTTCCGCGAGCACCGGACCCACCGCCTCCTGGACGCTCGAGCCGTCACCCCCGCCGGCATCGCCGCGCGCAGGGTGCACGACCGACCGCGAGACCAGGCCCCGACCCGCCGCCGGTCCCGCGCGTCCCGTTGGTGTCCGCCGCCGGTCGCCCTCGGGCGGCCTGCTGGCCGCACCCCCGGCTGGGCCCTCGGGTTGGCCCCTTGGCGCCCGGCCTGTGTCCAGGCTGCAGCCCGCATTTGTGCGTACATGTGACATAGACTGTGCGATAAGATGCGAAAATGTACGTTGGTGTTCGTTTCTTTCGCTGCCCAGGGGCTGGGTTCCTGCCGGGCGTCTGCCCTTCCGAGTCGGAAATGGATGGGGTGGCTGCCGGCTGCGAGATGGTGGCCAGGCTGGGGGCGGAGCGATCGGTACCGAGGGGGGCGACCTGGGATCGGTCGGCGATCGGGTGCCTGCCCGGGGGTCCCTTTCCGCCCGATCGCGGCTGAGAACCGCGCGTGCGGGGAGTGGCCCGAAGACGGAAAACGCCCGTGGACGGGACGGAAGTCCTGCGGGCCGGCAGGTACTCCCAAAGGTACAGGTGCTCCCAGAGGAAGCGGGGAGCCGGCCACCGGCTCATGGCCAGGGAAGACCGGCACCGCCGATCCGCACGGATCGGCTGTCTGAATCAGATGGTGATGGTTCAGGGGAGGGCGCCTCACCGCGGGTGGCCCCGCACCGCGCCGGGGGGCTCGCTGCGGCGCGTGACCATCCGCCAGGCGAGGAGCAGCGCCCACAGGGCTCCCGGGAGCAGCGTCGCCAGCAGCACGGGCACGGCGACGGCCGGGATGAACCAGGCGATGGCCATGCCCGGGAGGCCGGGCAGCAGCGCGGCCAGCGAGATCCCGAGGGGCACGGTGGGACCCCCCGCCCCCTGCCGGCGTGGCTCCCGCCGGCCGTTGCCGCCGGCGGCGGCCGGCGGCAACGGCCGGGCACCCGCAGGGCCATCCGCCTCGGGGCGGGAGGAGCCCGCCGGGGCCGCAGCCGGGGACGTCGCGACGCCCCCCGGGGTGCCGGCCGGGGGCGCGGCCAGATCCCACGCGGCCGCGATGCCGGCGAGCCAGTAGAGCCCCGTGGCCACGTAGCCGCCAGCCAGCGTCGCCGGCCAGGCCGCGTTCCACCCCAGGGGACTGTGGCCCGGGGGCGTGGCCCGGGCGATCAGCGGTAGCCCCGCCGCCTCCAGGGCCAGCAGCGGGATCCAAACGGCCAGCGCCGCCACCGCCAGCATGGCGCCGGCCCCGCTCCAGCGGGCGCGGCCCGCGTCCCGCAGCCCCTGGTAGACGGCGAACCACCCCAGCGACCACGCGGCGACGCCGACGCCGAGGGTCACGTGGACGGCGATCCACCGCGTCGAATTGGCGCGCACCGCGTCGAGCACGGCCGCCGGATCGCGCGGGTTCAGGGTGACCGGGTGGAGGGCCGTGCTGGCGGCCGCCAAGACGCCGCCGACCAGCAGGAGCCAGCCGGCCTGCCGGAACGCCGTCGACCCGCCCGTCGCGTCCGTTCGCGATCCCTCGGCCATGCCTACCGCTCCGGCCATGCCCACCGCTCCTCTCCGTCTAGGGTGCGCCGTCTCCAGTCTGCGCCGCCGGGCCGCGGCGATCGCACAGGGCATCGCCATCGATTCGATGGGCCCCGGGTCCCGGGGCGCCGGTGCCGCCCGCCGCTGACCCCCTGGTGCCGGCCGCTGGCCGGCGCCGGGCCACCCTTTGCCGCCGATCCGTGGCTGGACGGCGCGAGCCCGCCTATCATGGGACATGGAGCTCGGGGCGGGGCCGCCCGGACACCCGGCGGGCCGCCCCGCCCCCGGCCCTCACCCGCAACGCGGGGTGCCTCACGGGGTCCGGTCCGTGCTGCGAGCCGGTTCGTTCTTCCCCCCAACCTTCCCCAGAGCGGCAGAGCCTCCCCCATTCGACCCTGCCCCGGTCGGCGTGCAGCCTCCCGACCGGCGACGGCAGCCGGAGCGTGCGTCGTGCCGTCCAGGAGCGTGTGTCGCTCCGTCCAGCGGTTCGTCCGTCCAGCGCCAGCTCGCCAACCGCGCACGGGCCTGCCACCCGACGGCAAGACGCGCGGGGCGGCGCTGGCGGTGGGGCCTTCGTGGCCACGGGCGGCGCCGCCGCCTTCGCCCGCGGCACCGGCGGCGGCCGTCCGTCGCAGCCGGCCCCGGTCCGCGGGACATCGCCAGTGGCCCCCTCCCCGGTGGCGACCTGCTCGTCGCGGTGGCCGGGGGCCAACCCGCCAACCCTGCGAAAATGGCCGGGCGGCAACCCTGCTAAAATGGTAGGGAGCGCCTGGCCGGGGTGGGATCCTTCCCCCCGGCCCGACGTCGTGCGGACGAGCCATCGCTCTGGAGGTGCCACCGATGACGGGGCGCCGGACGCTGCCGGCATCCTCGCAGGCATCCTCCCGGGACGCCACCGGTGCCGACGGGATACCGGACGGCACCCGGGCGGCTCCCGACATCCTGGTCGTTTTGCTTTGCCCGCTGGGTGACACCCTCTTCGCCACCCCGGCCCTGCGTGCCCTGAGGCGGCACTTCCCGCGCGCCCACATCACCGCGCTGTGCTGGACCGCGAACGAGCCGCTGTTGCGCCACAACCCGCACCTGGACGAGGTGGTGGCCTGCCCCGGCGCCTGGGACCTGGCCCTGTCCACCGTCCGGATGCTGGACCGGCGCTTCGACATCGGCGTCGGCCTGTCCCACTTCGGCAGCTGGGTGACGCCCTTCTTCCGCGCCCGGGTGCGGGTGGGCTTCCACGGTCTCGGCCGCTTCCGCCGTCCCGGTCGGCTGCCCCCCGCCAGGGGTGCGGCGCGATCCACCGACCGACGGACGGGTTTGCGGGCGTCCCTGGGACGGCTGCCGGTGGCGGGCGGCCGTCGCTGGCGACTCGTCGGACCGCCAGCAGGGCCGGGTCCGGTCGCGGCGGTCCAGGGGTGGTGGGCTCGGTACGGACGCGGGGCGACGGAGGGCTGTGGGGGTGCAGAGTTCGGTGGGACCCCGGTGGGCCGTTCCGTCCACCTGCGCCGGCGCTTCGGCCGGCCGGATGACGGGGGGACCGAGCGCGCCTGGCGCTGGCCCTGGCGCCGCCTGGCCGCCCTCGGCGGCACCGCGCCCGACCGGGAGCTCCACGCCATCGAGTACTGCCTCCAGGTGGTGGCGCGCCTCGGTTGCGCGCCCTGTGGATTGGAGATGGAGCTGGTCACCGGTCCGGACGAACGCGGCCGCGCCGCGGCGCTGCTGGCCGGCCTGCCGGGGGACGGGCCCGTGGTGGCCCTGCACCCGGGTGCCGACCACTTCCCCGCCAAGCGCTGGCCCGTGGATCGGTTCGCCCTGCTGGCGGACCGCCTGGCGGAGCGTTACGGCGCCCGGGTGGTCCTGGTCGGCGGCCCCGGCGACGTGCCGCTGGCGGCGGCCATCCGGGAGCGGGTCCAGCGGGCACCGCTGCTGGACCTGACGGGACGCCTGGCCCTCCTGGAGACGGCGGCGGTGTTGGAGCGGGTCGACCTCATGGTGGGCAACGACAGCGGCCCCCTGCACATGGCCGTCGCCGTGGGCACGCCGGTGGTGGCCCTCTTCGGCCCCTCCGAGCCGCGGCACTTCGCTCCCCTCGACCCGCGGCACCGGGTGCTGGTGGGCCCATGCCTGCGGGGCCGCCGCTGCGTGCGCTGGCTCAACGGCCCCCTCGCCTACCTGCAGGCGGCGGAGTGTCGCTGCGAGGCGATGGCCACCATCGGCGTGGAGGCGGTGGCGGCGGCGGCCGGCGAGCTGTTGGGCGCTGGCCGCCGGCCCGGGGCGCCTGGCCCGGCGGCCGCCGAGGCGACCGGTGGTTCGGCCGGCGACGGGGGTGCCGGCGGATGACGGGGGTACGCCGTCAGCGGCCGGTGGCACCGGGCGGGGCCGGGCGGTCGGCGCCGCCGGCCCACGGCGGGCAGGGTCACCCGGGACAACCCGCACCCCTGGCCGGCGGTGCCGCCGGCCCGGCCGAGTCGGGGGTGGCGACGGCGCCTGCCACGGCGGGCGGCGGTGCCCGGGAGGCCGGCTCCACCCCATACCCGGTCTGGCGGACCCGCGCCCACCCCTGCCGCGTGCTGGTGGTCGGCGACCCGGTGGCCGACCTGTGGGTGTACGGGGTGCCGCGGCGCATCTCGCGCGAGGCGCCCGTGCTGATCCTGGAGTACGACCGGCAGGAGATCATGCCGGGGGGCGCCGCCCACTGCGCCCGCAGCCTGGCTGCCCTGGGCGGGCAGGTGGTCCTGGCGGGGCCCTTCGGCGACGACCCGTGGGGACGGGCCGTGGTCGATGCCCTGGGGCGCGCGGGCGTCGAGGTGCTGGCCGCCCCCGTGCCCCGGGGATGGCAGACGCCCCTCAAGGCTCGCTTCGTCGCCGCACCGCCGGCGGCGCCGGCCCAGCAGGTCCTCCGCCTCGACGTGCTGCCGCAGCGGGCGGGAGCCGGCTTCGGGCTCGGGGCGTGGCTCGCCTCC
Source organism: Thermaerobacter composti (assembly GCF_033582035.1). Lineage (NCBI taxonomy): Bacteria > Bacillati > Bacillota > Clostridia > Eubacteriales > Clostridiales Family XVII. Incertae Sedis > Thermaerobacter > Thermaerobacter composti. Next base: position 2,530,187 of record NZ_CP132508.1, on the reverse strand, counting down.
GCGGGCCGGGCGGCCGGGTCGGTCCCGCCCCAGGGCGCGGGCACCGACCCCGAGGACGCCGCCTGGGCCGCCTTCGCCCGGTCTCTGCGCGAGGCGGTGCGCGCGGCGGATGCGGTGGTGGTGGCGGACTACGGCCTGAGCGACCTGGCGCCCCGCCTCTGGCCGCGCCTGGCGCGGTGGGCACGGGGCCGACCCGTGGTGGTCGATTCCCGCCACCGCCTGCTGGCCTTCCGCGGCGCCACCCTGGCCACGCCCAACGTGGAGGAGCTGGCCGAGGTGTGGGGTCGCCCGCTGGCGGCTGACGACCTGGGCCGCGCCGCCGCCGTCGTCCGCGGGCGGGGGCGCTTCGGCGCCCTGGTGGTGACCCGCGGACCGGAGGGCATGCTGGTCGATCCGGGCGACGGCGTGCCCATCGCCATCCCCGCGGTGCGACCGGCCGCCGTCTACGACGTCACCGGGGCCGGTGACACCGTGGCCGCCGTGCTGGCACTGGCCCTGGGATCGGGGCTCGACGTGGTGGGCGCAGCGCGTCTCGCCAACCTGGCCGGCAGCCTCGCCGTCCGCAAGGCGGGCACCGAGCCGGTCACGGCCGCAGAGCTGGAAGAGGCCTGGAAAGCCTGGGTGGGGGCGGCCGATGCAGGGACCCTCCCAGCCGCGGGTGCCGGGCCGCTGCAGGACGCCCCCCACGGCACGCCCCACCCTGCGCCGGGAGGGGCCACGGGATGAACGCCGCCCCGCGGGCCGCCGCGACGAAGGTGGTCGACCTGGCCACCCTGCGACGGCACCTGGACGCCCTGCCGCCCGCGACCCAGGTGGTCCTGACCAACGGTTGCTTCGACTGGCTCCACGTGGGCCACCTGCGCACCCTGGAGCACGCCCGGTCCCTGGGCGACGTCCTGGTGGTGGGGGTCAACGACGACGCCAGCGTACGTCGGCTCAAGGGGCCCGGGCGGCCCGTGGTCCCGGCCCGCCAGCGAGCCCTGCTGGTGGCGGCGCTGGAATGCGTGGACTGGGTGGTGGTCTTCGCCGAGGACACCGCCGCCGGGCTCGTCCGCGCGGTGCGCCCGCAGTGGTACGTCAAAGGGGGCGACTACCGCCTCGAGACCCTCCCCGAGGCCGAGCCGGCCCGCCAGGTGGGGGCGCGGGTGGTGCTGGTCCCGCCCGAACCCGGCCTGTCCACCACCGGGCTGCTGGCGCGGGCCCTGGCGCAAGGCGCCGCGGGCGAGGGGCGTGGCAGGGCTTCTCCCCATCCCGTCCCGCAGGCGGACGGTTCCCCACAGGAGGCATGAGGGGTGACGGAGGGCTGGGAGTCCGCTGCCCGGTTCCTGGGCTTGGTGTTCGTCGATCTGCTGTTGGCCGGGGACAACGCGGTGGTCATCGCCCTGGCGGCGCGGCGGCTGCAGGGGCGGCTGCGCCGCCAGGCCATCTGGCTGGGCGCCGGCGGCGCCGTGGCGCTGCGGCTGGTGCTGGCGGCCGCCATCACCTGGTTGCTGCACGTCCCGCTCCTGCAGGCGCTGGGCGGTCTTCTGCTGCTATGGATCGCCCGCAAGCTGGTGACCGACGACCGGGGCGGTCCCGAGGAGGTGCGCGCGGCCGGGAGCGTCTGGGAGGCGGTCCAGACCATCATCCTGGCTGACGTGGTGATGTCCCTGGACAACGTGCTGGCGCTGGTGGGCGTCTCAGGCGGCCACCTGGGGCTCCTGCTCGCCGGCCTCGCGCTGTCGGTGCCCCTGATCGTCTGGGGCAGCTCGCTCCTCAGCGGCCTGATGGACCGCTGGCCGTGGCTGGTCTATGCCGGAGCCGCCATCCTGGTGTGGGTCGCCGTGGAGATGGTGATGGACGACCGGGTGGTCCACCAGGCGCTGGCCGGCGTGTCCGAAGGCGTACTCCTGACCGCCCACGTCCTGGTGACCCTGCTGCTGGCAGGTCTGCTGATCCTGGAGGGCGTGCGGAGCGGCGAGGCTCCCGCACCAACAGGCCAAGCTTCCGTGGGAACAGGCGAGGCTCCTGTGCCCGCGGGCAAGGCTCCCGTGCCGGCGGACGAGGCGCTGAAGCGGACCGGCGCGGCCGCAGGCGACACGCCATCGGAAGGGCGGTCCGGCCCTGCGGGACGGGTGGACGGAACCATCCCGCGCGGTGGCTCCAGCTCCAGCGGCCCTTCCCGTGCGGACGAACCCGCCCGCGGCGACACCGGCTCGGCCGACGGCCGGCCGGCGGCCGCGGGGCGGCGCCCCGCACCGGCGCCCGCGGACGCGGCGCAACCCACCGCGCCGCCCGCCCATCCCGTCGGCGACCCGACCCGTCCCGGGGCAGGGCCGGAGGAAACGTGACCCCGGCAACGCCCGGAGGGCCGCAGCCCTGCGGGGCCGCGGCCGGCAAGGAGGGCTTACGCCGGCACCGCTGCGGCCAGCTGCCAGACCGACGCCTCGGTGGCGGCGTCGAACAGGTGCAGGTGGCCGGTCTCCAGCGTCAGGGCGAGCCGATCGCCCGGCCGCAACACCATGCGGGGGTCGACCCGGACCGTGAGGGCCAGGGACCCGGCCGTGACGTAGACGTACGTCTCCGCCCCCAGCGGTTCCACCACCTCCACGGTGGCCACCAGGTGCGGACCCTGGCCGGCAGCGACCCCGGAGGCCCCCGTCCCGGCGACGGACCCCTCGTCCGCAAGGCGGGCCTGGACGTGCTCCGGTCGGACGCCCAGGATGGCGTCGCGACGCCCTTGGCCGGACGCGCCCGCACGGTCGCCGTCCGAGGATCCGAACCCGTCGCCCGTGCGCAGGTACGCGGCGGCCGCCTCCGCCAGCTCGCCCTCCAGCCGGCACGTCAGGCCCTCGCCGGTGAACCAGACGCCGTCCTCCCGGCTCTCCACCTGTCCCCGGACGAAGTTCATCGGCGGCGAGCCGATGAAGGAGGCGACGAACACGTTGGCCGGACGCGCGTAGATCTCGTGGGGCGTGGCCACCTGCTGCAGCTTGCCGTCGCGGAGCACGGCGATGCGGTCGCCCAGGGTCATGGCCTCCACCTGGTCGTGGGTGACGTAGATCGTGGTGGTGCCCAGGCGCTGGTGCAAGCGAGCCAGCTCCGTGCGCATCTGCACGCGCAGCTGGGCGTCCAGGTTGGAGAGGGGTTCGTCCATCAAGAACACCTTCGGATCGCGGACGATGGCGCGCCCCAGGGCCACGCGCTGGCGCTGACCGCCGGAGAGCTGGGCCGGCCGGCGCTTCAGGAGGTGGGTGAGGCCCAGCGTCTCCGCCGCCTGGCGGACGCGCCGGTCGATCTCGTCCCGCGGGACCTTGCGCATGCGCAGCCCGAAGGCCATGTTGTCGTAGACGGTCATGTGCGGGTAGAGGGCGTAGTTCTGGAAGACCATGGCCACGTCCCGATCCTTGGGCGGGACGTCGTTGACGTTGCGATCGTCGATGTAAATCTCGCCCTCGGTCACGTCCTCGAGTCCCGCGATCAGCCGCAGGAGCGTGGACTTGCCGCAGCCCGAGGGTCCCACCAGCACCAGGAACTCGCCGTCGGCGATGTCCAGCGACACCCGGTCGACGGCGACGGTGGAACCGAAGCGCTTGGTCACCTCCACCAGCTGGACCCGTGCCATCCACCCATCCCCCATCTGCAGGCAAGCGGTCTTGCCGTAAGGGTTCGCCGCCGAGGCGCTACGCGCACTCCAGCGATCGCGTCGACTCCGTGCACCCCCGCGGCCGCGTCGACGAAGCCGAAGCCGATACGGAGCGAAGCGCCTGGACAGGGGTGCCGGCTTGACGCCTTGCGCCCTTCACCTTGTCGCCTTGCGCCCGTAACCGTCGCGGCGCCCGACGCCGACCGAGGGCATTCCAGAGCCCCCTCCCGGCGGCATCCCCCATGGACGGGGTGCCGCATGATCGACGGGGGTGCCGCATGACGGACAGCGCAGCCTCCATACTATGGTTGCGCTCGGTCGCAGCTTGCGATCGGCGCAACCTGCGCTTCACACCATCGCAACATTCGCACGGAACGGATTCGCACGGAACGGCGGCGATTCCTGCTGCGACGACCCGCGGCGGCCGGGACCTCCGGCGGATTCCGTCAGCTCGCGGGCTCGCCGGCGCGGACCCCCGCGTGCCGACGCGCCCCCCGGGCGAAGAGGCCTTCCCGCCCGCTTGTGGTAAAAGGACCTGGGGGTGCTCCTTCGCCTCGGCAAGTCCCTCCGGAGGTGGTAACATGCGGGGAATCTGGCGATGGCTGGCCATCCTGGCGGCGGTCGCGCTCCTGGTGACGGCCTGCGGCCGGGGTGGTACGGGCGCCGGCGACCAGCAGGGTGCCGCCGGGGAAGGCGGGGGTGAACTGACGGTCATCGGGCCCTGGGCGGGTCCCGAGATGGAGCAGTTCCTGCCCGTGCTGCAAGAGGCGGAGAAGCGCCTTGGCGTCACGATCCGCTACCAGACCCAGCGCGCCGAGGATCTGGCCCAGGTGCTGCCGGCGCAGTTCGAGGCCGGCACGGCGCCGGGCGACGTGATCTTCATGTGGGACTGGTGGGTCAAGGAGCACGCCGATCACGCCGTCGACCTCAAGGACATCTGGGAGCCGGAGGCCTCCGCCTTCCGCATGCCGGCGGCGGAGGCCGAGGGCAAGGTGGTGGCCGTGCCGTACGCCCTGACCGTCAAGCCGGGGTTCTGGTACCGCAAGTCGTTCTTCGCCGAGCACGGGCTCGAGCCGCCCACGACGTGGGAGGAGTTCATGGCCCTGCTCCAGCGTCTGGACCGGATCGAGGGCATCCAGGCCCCGGTGGTCAGCGGCGACGGCACCGGCTGGCCCCTGACCGACGTGGTGGAGCACTTCCTCATCGCCTTCGGCGGTCCCGACCTGCAGCGCGGCCTGATCGAAGGGCGCGTGGCCTGGACCGACCCCGAGGTGCAGGCGGTGTTCCGCGACCGCCTGGTCCCGGCGCTGGAGCACTTCAGCGATCCCATGGACTGGACCCAGGCGGCGGAGCTCTGGTGGCAGGGCGAGTACGGCCTCTACTTCATGGGCAACTGGCTGACCGGCATGGTGGACGAGCCCTCGGATCTGGGCGTGTTCCCCTTGCCGGGGACGAAGGGCATGGTGGCGGCGACGGACTACGCCTTCATCCCGCGCCACAGCCCGCGGGTCGACAAGGCCAAGGAGCTGCTGGCCTTCCTGATCGGGCGCGAGGGCATGGAGCTGCGCGCCAAGCAGGGCGGCAAGCTGTCGAACCGCACCGACGTGCCCGCCGATGCGCATCCCGATGTGGACCGGCAGGTGGCGGAGCTGCTGGAGGGCGTGGAGCTGCTGCCCGACCTGGACGACGCCATCGGCGGCGACTGGCAGCGCACCTTCTGGGACCAGCTCAAGCTCCTGTGGGTCCAGCCCGACCAGTGGCAGGGGGTACTCGAGCGCCTTGAGCAGGAGCGCGGGAGGTAGCGGTCCGTGGCGAAGGCCGAGAACGGAGCGCTCCCTCGTCGGCGCCGGCGCGGCTGGGACTCCTTGTGGCTGGCCGCGCCGGCCCTCGCCCTGGTGCTGCTGCTGATCGTCGTGCCGGCGGTCGAGACGCTGGTCCTGGCGTTCCTCGCCCCCGGCGGCGGATGGGCGGGCCTGCAGCACTTCGCCGCCGTGCTGCAGGACCCGGAGACCTATGCCCCCGGCCGCTTCCCCGGCCAACCACCGCCGTGGGGCTCGCTGCTGCACAACCTGGTGTGGATCGTCGTCCACCTCCCCCTGACGGTAGGGGTCGGGCTCGTCCTGGCCCTGGTGCTGCGGGAGGTGCGGGGAGCCGCGCTGCTGCGGGCCTTCGTCTTCCTGGGCATGGTGACGCCGCTGATCGTCGGCGGCGTGCTGGTGCGGTTCCTGTTCGACGAGAACGCCGGCGTGGTCCCCGCCCTGTTCGCCGCCCTGGGCATCGACGCCCTGGCCCGGACGTGGACGGCCTATCCCCAACTGGCGCTGCCCGCCCTGGTGCTCGGCTCCGTGTGGCTCTGGGCCGGCTTCGCCATGGTCCTCTACGCGGCGGGCCTCGGCACGATCCCTCGCGACTACTACGAGGCCGCGGCCGTCGACGGCGCGGGCTGGTGGGCGCGCTTCCGCCACATCACCTGGCCCGCCCTCCGGCCGGTGACGGCCGTCATCGTGGCGATGACGGTGCTCTGGGAGCTGAAGATCTTCGACCTGGTGTACACGGCCACCCAGGGCGGGCCCGGCGGGGCGACCATGGTCCTGGCGCTGCAGATGTACTTCTACGGGTTCCGTTCCCTGGATCCCCACCGGGCGGCGGCGGTGGCCACGTTGTTGACCCTCAGCACGCTGGCCATCGGCGTCTGGTTCCTGCGCACCGCGGAAGGAGGGGAGCGCGCGTGAGCCAGGAAGCGGCGGAGCGGCGCATGCCGGCACCGCGGACGCCGGACGGCGGGCGCCCCGCGGCGGCCTCCCGGCCCCGACGCGGGGTTCGGCCCCTCCGCCGGCGAGCGGTCGGCAGCCTGCTCCGCCATGGGGTCGCCTGGGCGCTCGGCCTGATCTGGGTGATCCCCTTCGCCGGGGTGGCCATGAGCGCCCTGCGGCCGCAGGAGGAGTTGCTGCACGGCTGGTGGCACCTCCAGCCGCTGACCCTGAGCGTCGACAACTTCACCCGCGCCCTGGACCACCCCACGGCGGCCATCGGTCAGGGCCTGTGGAACTCCCTGCTGGTGGCGATCCCCGGCACCCTGCTGCCGCTCCTCCTGGGCTCGCTGGCGGCGTACGGGCTGCTCCGCTCCCGATCCCGGGCCCGGCGTCCCCTGCTGCTGGCGGTGGTCCTGCTGCTGGCGGTCCCCCAGCAGATGGTGGCGGTGCCCCTCTTCCGCATGATGCGGGACGCGGGGCTGATCAACTCCCGTACGGGCCTGGTGCTCGCCCACACCGCCTGGGCGCTGCCGTGGATGATCATGTTCTTCCGGAACTACTTCGCCACCCTGCCGCGGGAGGTCGAGGAGGCGGCGCTGCTGGACGGGGCCAGCCGATGGCAGGTGTTCGTCCGGGTGATCCTGCCCATGAGCCTGCCCGCCCTGGCCTCGGCGGCCGCGCTCCAGTCCACCTGGGTGTGGAACGACTTCTTCCTGGCGCTGATCCTGATCTACCGGCCCGACCTGCTGGTGGCCACCCAGCGCATCCCCCTGTTGCGGGGGCAGTTCCACGTGGACTGGGGGCTGCTCTCCGCCGCCTCGGTGCTGGTCATGGCGGTGCCGGTGCTGGTCTTCGCGCTGCTGCAGCGCTACTACGTCAAGGGGCTGGTGGGCTGGACGCTGAAGTGAGGCGTCCACCCCCGGCGGCCCACGGCCTGGTGCGCGGGCGAGGGACGGACGGCCCACGGCACCGCCGGGTGCGCGGCCGGGGGACGGTCGGCCCACGGCATGGCCGGGTGCGCGGCCGGGGGGCGATCGGCCCCCGGCACGGCCTGGTGCGCCGGCGAGGGACGGTGCCCGGCGGCGCGTGCGCCGGAGAACGGCAGGGAGCGCGCCGGTGCCGGCGCCGGAGAGGGGCAGGTCGGCGACCGTGGCACGGTCGCGGTCCTTGACCGGTCGCGAGGTGCCTGCATAGCATGTTGGCCCGGACAGCATGGACGGGACCGACCCGTCGAGGGGGACCGGTTGCGTGCAGGCGCCGAGGCGAGAGGACGCCCGCCGCCAGGGCGAAGGCCTGGCCACCTTGTCGGAGGCGGCACCGCGGTCCAGCGGGGATGGAGGGGCTGACGGCATCGCGCCCCTCGCGCAGGAGGCGGACCGGCTCGCACAAGAAGGAGGTCGCGGGCAGCCCGCCGCCCCGGGCACGGCGACCTTGGAGCCGCCGGAGCGAGGAGGGGGTGGGGACCCGTCCGCCGTCCTCTCGATCCGGCCGCGGCAGGAGGTCGCCGGTCGCGGGCGGCCGTCGGCCGACGCGGCGGCGGGGCAGCCGGTTCCACCCACCCTGTGGTACAAGGACGCGGTCATCTACGAGGTGCACGTGCGCACCTTCTTCGACGGCAACGGCGACGGCACGGGGGACTTCCGTGGCCTGACGGCGAAGCTCGACTACCTGCAGGAGCTGGGCGTCACCGCCCTCTGGCTCCTGCCCTTCTACCCCTCGCCGCTGGCCGACGACGGCTACGACGTCGCCGACTACACCGCGGTCCATCCCGCCTACGGCACCCTGGGCGACTTCAAGCGCTTCCTGGCCGAGGCCCATCGCCGCGGCATGCGGGTCATCACCGACCTGGTGCTCAACCACACGTCCACCCAGCACCCCTGGTTCCAACGGGCCCGGCGCGCGCGGCCCGGCAGCCGCTGGCGCGACTTCTACGTCTGGAGCGACAGCCCGGACCGCTACCGCGGGGTGCGTGTGATCTTCCCCGACTACGAGGCGGACAACTGGACCTGGGACCCGGTGGCGCGGGCCTACTACTGGCACCGCTTCTACGCCCACCAGCCCGATCTCAACTACGACAACCCCATGGTGCGCCGGGCGATGCTGAAGGTGGTGGACTTCTGGCTGCGGCTGGGGCTCGACGGCTTCCGCCTCGACGCCCTGCCCTACCTGTTCGAGCGCGAGGGGACGGCCTGCGCCGGGCTGCCCGAGACCCACGCCTTCGTCCGGGAGCTGCGGGCGTACATCGAGGCGCGGTACGGCGAGCGGGTGCTGCTGGCGGAGGCCAACGAGCCGGCGGCGGAGCTCGCCCGCTACCTCCAGGGCGACGAGTGCCACATGGCCTTCCACTTCCCCCTGATGCCGCGCTTGTTCCTCGCCCTGGCCCGCGAGGAGGCGGCGCCCATCCTCCAGGTCCTGCGGGACGAACCGGCCATCGCCCCGGCGTGCCAGTGGGCGCTGTTCCTCCGCAACCACGACGAGCTGACGCTGGAGATGGTGTCGCCGCAGGAGCGGGAAGAGCTGTGGCAGGCCTACGCCGCCGATCCGCAGGCGCGGGTGAACCTGGGCATCCGGCGCCGCCTGGCCCCCCTGCTGGGCAACGACCGCCGGCGCCTGGAGCTGGCCTACGCCCTGCTGTTCTCGCTGCCGGGCACCCCCGTCATCTACTACGGCGACGAGATCGGCATGGGCGACAACATCTACCTGCCCGACCGCCACGCCGTGCGCACCCCCATGCAGTGGAGCGGGGGGCGCAACGCGGGCTTCTCCACCGCCAACCCGCAGCGGCTGTGCGCGCCGGTGGTGGTCGACCCGCCCTACCACTACGAGGCCGTGAACGTCGAGGCCCAGCTGGCCAGCCCCGACTCGCTGCTCAACTGGCTGCGGCGGCTCATCGCCGTGCGCAAGCGCTTCCCCGCCTTTGGCCGCGGCGACCTCGAGCTGATCGCCGGCGACAACCGCCGGGTGTTGGCCTTCGTCCGCCGTCTGGGAGACCAGGCGATCCTGGTGGTCGCCAACCTCTCGCGGTTCGTCCAGGGGGTTCGGCTGGACCTGGCAGCGTATGCCGGTTGCCTGCCCGAGGACGCCTTCGGGGGCGCGACCCTGCCCCCCATCGAGCGACGGCCGTACTTCCTGACCCTGGGGCCCCACGGGTTCTACTGGTTCGTCCTGAAGCGTCCAGAGGGTGAGATTCCAGAACCGCGCTGAGCCTCAAGGCGGGCAAAAGCCGCGACGGATGCGACGAGCCTGCGGAGGCGCTGAGGGACTCCGGCGCCGCGGGACCGCAAGGCAGGCACCGGGCGATGGGTCGCGTATTCTCTCCCCGGGAGGCCGTTGCAGGGGGTGAGGTCGTGGCCCAGAAGGCGGACGCGTCGGTCGCAGCCGACACGGTGCTGGTCGACCTGCGGGAGGCGGGCCAGGCGGAGCGCACGGCGGGCTATCTGATCCGCGCGCCCCACCCGGCGGTGATCGAGACCGGCGGCAAGGCCGGCGTCGAGGCCTGGCTCGAGGCCCTGGAGCAGCAGGGCATCCCGCGAGACGAGGTGGCGTACATCGTCGTGACCCACATCCACCTGGACCACGCCGGCGGTGCCGGCACCCTGGCCCGGTACCTGCCGCGGGCCCGGGTGGTGGTGCACCCCCGCGGCGCCCGGCACCTCCAGGATCCCCAGCGGCTGGTGGAGGGGGCCCGCACGGTCTTCGGCGACCGGTTGGAGCAGTTGTTCGGCCTTCCCGAGCCGGTGCCGGCCGAGCGCATCCTGGCACCGGAGCCCGATGGCACGCTGGACCTGGGGGGCGGTCACCGGTTGCGCTTCATCGACGCGCCCGGCCATGCGCGTCACCAGTTCATGATCCTCGATGAGGCCACGGGCGTCCTCTTCAGCGGCGACGAGCTCGGCGTGCGGTACCCCGCCCTCTCCCGGCGCATCGGCCGCGACTACCTGCTGCCCTCGACAGCGCCCAATCAGTTCAACCCTGACGCCATGCTCCGCTCGGCCCGCTCCCTGCCGGCGCTGCGCCCGGCGACCGTGCTCCTCTCCCACTTCGGGGCGACGAGTCTGACGCCGGAGGCCCTGATCCAGCGGATGGAGGAGCAGGTGCCGCGCTTCGTCGCCTGCGGCCTGGTGGACGGCCGTCCCGCGACGCCGCAGGAGGCCCGCCGTCGCCTGGCGGAGCACATCCGCCGGGATGCCGAGGCCCACGGCCTGCAGTGGGCGGAGGTGGAACCGGCGGTGGCGCTGGACCTGGACATCTGCGCCCACGGCATCGCCGACTACCACCGCCGGCGGGCACAGGGCAAGGTGTGAGGCCGCGCCGATGGACGTGAACGCGGCGGGCTGCAGCCGGCGCGACGGGCAGCCGACGGGCCGGGACGGGAGCGCCCAGCGGGTCGGGGGAGGGAAGGGGGATGACGGCCACGGTGGCGGACGCCTTTTCCGCGTATCTCGTGGAACGGCTTGACGACGGCACCCTGCGGCAAGGGGTGCGCACGCTGACGGCGGCGGACCTCCCCCCTGGCGAGGTCACGATCCGCGTGGCCTACTCCGGCGTGAACTACAAGGACGGCCTGGCCAGCCGGCCCGACGGCCGGGTGGTGCGGTCGTACCCGATGGTGCCCGGCATCGACCTGGCGGGGAAGGTCGTGGAGTCGGCGGATCCGCGGTTCCGCCCAGGCGACCCGGTCCTGGTGACGGGTTACGAGCTGGGGGTCAGCCACTACGGCGGCTACGCCCAGTACGCGCGGGTGCCCGCCGGCTGGGTCGTGCCCCTGCCCCGGGGGCTCGACCTGCGGGAGGCCATGATCCTGGGCACCGCGGGGTTCACCGCGGCCCTGGCCCTCCACCGCCTGGAAGACCACGGCCTGGCGCCGGGGCAGGGCCCCGTGCTGGTCACCGGTGCCTCGGGCGGAGTGGGCTCCATCGCGGTGGCCCTCCTGGCCCGGCGCGGCTACGAGGTGGTCGCCAGCACCGGCAAGGCCGAGGCGGTCGACTACCTGCGCCGGCTCGGAGCGAGCCGGGTCATCCCGCGGGACGAGGTGGCGGTGACTGGCGGCAAGCCGCTGGAGAAGCAGCAGTGGGCGGCGGCCATCGACGCCGTGGGCGGTGACACCCTCGCCCACGTGCTCCGCACCACCCGCTACGGCGGGGCCGTGGCGGCGGTGGGCCTGACGGGCGGAAGCCACCTGCACACCACCGTGTTCCCCTTCATCCTGCGCGGGGTGAGCCTGCTCGGCATCGACTCCGTCTACTGCCCCATGCCGCTGCGGATGCGGATCTGGCAGCGCCTGGCGGGGGACCTGCGGCCGGAGGCGCTGGAGGCGATGGTCTACCGGGAGGTTGGCTTGACCGAGTTGCCCCAGGCCTTCGACGACGTGCTGGCGGGGCGGGCACGGGGACGGATCCTCGTCCGCATCGCTTAGTCGTTGCTGGGCGGGGGCGCGGGCACCGGCACCGCGGACGGTCGGGATGGCGGGTGCCGCTGCGGGCCTTCAGGAGCGGCGACGGCCCGGCCTCTGCCCGGCTGGCAGGCGGGTGCCGGCCCGGCGCAGCAGACCGCCGAGGCCACGGCCGGCCAGCGAGCCCAACCGCAGGCCCAACCGCACCAGCGCCCCCGTCCCCCTCCGGCCCAGGTGCCATGCGCCGCGTCCCGTGGCCGCGAGCACGTCCCGGGTCCCATCCCGGACAAGGCGCCAGTCGTGCTCGACGGTGACCCCATCGAGACCGGCCTGGCGTAACACCCGGGCCTGGACGGGGGCGGGCAGGGACCGCAGGGCCTGCCGCAGGGCGAAGAGGGCCACCAGGAGGTCGTCCAACTGGCCCAGGACGGGGATGAACCCGGGCAGCGGGTCAAGGGGAGCGAACAGATAGGCCAGGCCGGCCAGGACGAACCGGCGTGCCCGGCCGCTGCCCGGCACCTGGGCTTGGGGCCCGAGGCCTAGGATGAGTCGGGCCAGCTTCACGTACCGGGGCAGCCGGGATGCCACCTCGCCCAGCCGGGCCAGCTGCTCCGCCGACATGCCCCGGCCGGTGGAACCGGTTTGCCGCCGGCCGCCGGCCGCAGCCGGGCTGCCGCCGGCCCGCCGGGCTGCGGGGTCCTTTGCGAACATCGACGGGGCCATGGTCGGCGAACCCTCCTCGGAGGCCCTCGGGATTGTCCCGCTCTTCACCCTCTACATGGTATGCGACGGGGTCGGGACACGCCTCCTTGCCGGCCGGACGTCGGTTCGGAGGCCCACCGGCAGGGATCCCTTTCCGCCTCTGAGAACCTGTTTCCCACCACGTCACCTCGGGCGGCGGATCCCGTCGCGACCACCAGGGAGATGCGGCGCCGGCCGGCGGGTTCCACCCCATGCCGTGGGCGGTCGGGGACCGTCCCGGCCGCTCCACCCAACGACCTACCACAGGGGGGATGGGTCATGGCGGAGGTGCAGGAAGGGACCCTGCTCTGGACGCCCTCGGCCGAGTTCCAGCGACGGTCGCGGATGCGCCACTACATGGATTGGCTGGCGCGGCGCCGGGGCTTGCGCTTCGAGACCTACGACGCCCTCTGGCAGTGGTCGGTCCGGGATCTCGAGGGCTTCTGGAGCAGCCTCTGGGAGTACTTCGACGTCCAGGCGTCGGCGCCCTACGAGAGGGTCCTGGCCAGCCGGCAGATGCCGGGGGCCCGGTGGTTCCCGGGCGCCCGCCTGAACTACGCGGAGCACGCCCTGCGGGCCGTGGCCGGCGGTGCGGCGGACGGCGGTGCGGATGCCGCCCGGTCCCCCGGCCCCACGGCGGGCGCAGCGGGCGGTCCGCGGGTCGATCCTGCCAGTCCGGCCGTGATCTTCCAGTCGGAGCTGCGGTCCCGCACGACCTTGTCCTGGTCCGACCTGGCGGCCCAGGTGGCGGCCGTGGCCGCCGGGCTACGGGCGCTGGGGGTCGGTCGCGGAGACCGGGTGGTGGCCTACGTCCCCAACATCCCCGAAGCCCTGGTGGCCTTCCTGGCCACGGCCAGCCTGGGCGCCATCTGGTCCAGCTGCTCCCCCGACTTCGGCGCGCCCAGCGTGGTCGACCGCTTCCGGCAGATCGAGCCCAGGGTCCTCTTCGCCGTCGACGGCTATCGCTACAACGGCCGCGACTACGATCGCCGGGCGGTGGTGGCGGAGCTCCAGCGGCAGCTTCCCACCCTGGAGGCCACCATCCTGATCCCCTACCTGGATCCCGACCGGACCGGGCGCGGCGGTGGCACCACCGTGGGCCGTACCGGCTCGGCGGTGCACGCTGCCCTGGCGGCCTCGGGGGGCAGCGGTGGGACGTCGGCAGAGGTTCGCGAGAGCGGCGGCACGGGTATGGGTGGGAACGACCGTGCCGCGGGCGGCGCCGGGATGGGTGGCGTCGCAGGGGCGGGGTTCTTCCCGGGACGAACCCTGCCCTGGTCGGACCTGCTGCGCCAGGGGGGGCCCCTCACCTTCGAGCAGGTGCCCTTCGACCACCCGCTGTGGGTCCTCTACAGCTCGGGCACCACGGGCCTTCCCAAGCCCATCGTCCAGGGGCACGGCGGCATCCTCCTCGAGCACCTCAAGATGCTGGCGCTCCACAGCGACCTCGGGCCGGGGGACCGGTTCTTCTGGTTCACCACCACGGGCTGGATGATGTGGAACTTCCTGATCAGCGGCCTGCTGGTGGGGGCGACGGTGCTGCTCTACGACGGGAGCCCCGGCTACCCCGACATGAACGCCCTCTGGCGGTTCGCCGAGGCGACGCAGATGACGCTGTTCGGCACCAGCGCCGCGTACATCACCAACTGCATGAAGGCCGGCATCGATCCGGGACGGCAGTGCGACCTGGATGCCCTGAAGAGCGTGGGGTCCACCGGCTCGCCCCTCTCGCCCGAGGGATTCCAGTGGCTCTATGACCACGTCAAGCGGGATCTGTGGGTGGCCTCGGTGAGCGGCGGCACAGACCTCTGCACGGCCTTTGTGGGCGGCTGCCCGCTGCTGCCGGTCCACGCGGGCGAGATCCAGTGCCGCTGCCTGGGGGCCGACGTACAGGCCTTCGACGAGGAGGGCCGGCCGGTGGTGGACCAGGTGGGCGAGCTGGTGATCACCCAGCCCATGCCGTCCATGCCGCTGTTCTTCTGGAACGATCCCGACGGCAAGCGGTATCGGGAGAGCTATTTCGCGATGTTCCCCGGCGTCTGGCGCCACGGCGACTGGATCAAGATCACGTCCCGGGGCAGCGTGGTGATCTACGGCCGGTCGGATTCCACCATCAACCGCCACGGCGTCCGCATGGGCACCAGCGAGATCTACCGGGTGGTGGAGGACATCCCCGAGGTGCTGGACAGTCTGGTGGTCGACCTCGAGCTGCCGGGCCGGGGGGCGTACATGCCGCTGTTCGTGGTGCTGCGGGAAGGGGTCGAACTCGACGACGAGCTGCGCGACCGCATCAAGCGGCGGATCCGGGAGAGCCTCTCGCCCCGCCACGTGCCCGACGACATCGTGGCGATCCCCGAGGTGCCGCGGACGCTGAACGGCAAGAAGCTCGAGGTGCCGATCAAGAAGATCCTCATGGGCGTACCGCGGGAGAAGGCGGTGAACCCGGATTCGATGAGCAATCCGGGGGCGCTGGGGTTCTTCGAGCAGTTCGCCCAGCAGCTGTCGGCGGCAAGCTGAAGGCGTCGTGACGAAGGCTGCCGGTGCCGGGGGCCCGTCGGCCGCCTGGTGCCGGCAGCTTTCGTTTTGTCGATAAGGAACGGTCGTCGCCGTGTTGCCGAAGTTTCCCCAAGCCTTGATGGGCCCTTAACGGCTGCGGCGGCCGGCCGCGGTAAGGTGGGGACGGGGAGCGGGCAGAGGAGGGTGGGACCACGACGGGGGCGCAGCCGAAGGAGGTGAACGCACCTGGCATCCCCAGTCCGAGCGGACCCCCGTGGGGCACGGCTGGTGATCTTCGATCTCGACGGCACCCTGTACGACGACTTGCTGTACTCTGTCGCGTATACGCGGGCGCTGGCGGCCCACCTGCCCGAGTCCCTTCGCGATGCCTTCCTGCGGGAGGCGTTCCCGTTCTCCGACGTGAACCGGCGCCTGCGCCTGGGAAGGATCTACGACCGGATCGAGGACGTCCTGCTCGGCCACCCGCGGCTGGAACCCGGCGTAGCGGTCGGTTGGGAGGGAACGTCGGCATCGCGGTGGCGGCGGGTCGCCGACGCCGGTGGCTATGTCGGGGCGCCGGGCCGATACCTGGCCCTCGGGGATGCGTGGATGTTGGCGACGGCCACGGCGCTGCGGTTTGGGCTGTGTCCCGACCGATGCCTCGAGGCGATGGCCGCGGTGCGCTCGTGGGTCGCGGTGCCGCCCCCCGAGTCCTACGGGGAGGAACCCTTCTTCAGCGCGACAGAGCCTCTCCGGGTGCTGGTGACCAATGCGACCGCGCGCCACGCCGAAACGATCCTGGGCGCCATCGGCCTCGAAGGAGCCTTCAGCCACCGCGTCACCGAGGCCGGCAAGCCCCAAGGATGGCGACGCATCATCCCATGGCTGGAGCAGGCCACCGGCGTTCCGCGCGACGCGATGCTGGTGGTGGGTGACAACTTGCTCAACGATGTCCTGCCCGTCCGTGAGCTGGGGGTCCAGGCCGTGCTGCTGGACCGGTACGGCCTCTACCCGCGGTACCCCGCCCGGGACTGGGCGGTCATCCGGTCCCTCGAGCCCCTGTTCACGGCCCTCGCGCCGAAGGCGGGCCGGCGCCTCGTACCCTCTTGAGGACCGGATCGGCCAGGCGAACCGGGAGGCGGCCCTGCCCGCCGAACCGCGCTCGTGCCCTCTTTTAAGGCCCATGCGCGAGGGCTTCCCGGCTGGCACGGCGGCCGCTACACTGTCTGGCGAGAGAGCGGACGCGGGCCGCGTGTCCGCAGCAGGGGGCGGCGTTAGGGGTCCGATGGACGCGACGACGTCGGGCGGGTCCGGTCACGCGGTGGGAGCGACCGCGGATGGTCGGGCCATGGGCCAGCGGTGCCGACGACGCCGGCAACGGTGCCAACGAGGCCTGCGGTGGGGCCGCGGGCCTTTGGTGTCGACGTGCCGAGGGGCGGGCCTGGCGCCCTGGGTGCTGACGCTGGCGATGCGCCAGGGAGCGGCGGAATACCATGACCCAGGCGTTGTGCGGCGTCTGGGGAAGGGGCAGTCCATCGCACGGGCCGGCGGGATGGCGCCGGCCCGCGGAGTTTGCCGCGGAGGTTGGTCCAGGTTCCCATGGATCGCGGTCTACCGTCCTTGGCGTGGGCCCTCGAGCGGCAGCGGCCGCTGACCTGTGCCCATCGCGGCGGCCGCGCGCGGGCCCCGGAGAACACCCTGTCCGCCTTCCGGGAGGCGGTGGCGGCCGGGGTCGACATGGTGGAGCTCGACGTGCAGCTGACGGCCGACGGCGAGGTGGTGGTCTTCCACGACGCCGACCTGCGCCGGACCACCAACGGCAAGGGGAGGGTGGCCGAGGCCCGGTGGGACGAGGTGCGCCAGCTGGACGCCGGTGCCTGGTTCGGCGGCCGGTTCCGCGGGGAGCGCGTCCCCACCCTGGCGGAGGTGCTCCACTGGGCCCGGGGGCGGGTGTACCTGCAGATCGAGCTCAAGCCGTACGGCCGCGACGCCGCCGCCCTCTGCGAGCGGGTGGTCGAGCTGGTGCGGCAGCGGGACATGCACGACCAGGTGATGCTGCTGTCCTTCGACCACTACGTGCTGCGGTGGTGCAAGGAGGTGGCCCCCGACATCATGACGGGCGCCATCTGCCAGGCCCGGCTGATCGACCCGGTCGCGGTGGCGCGGTCGGCCGGTGCGGACGTCTTCTGCGTGGATGCCGAGCACCTGGCGCCGGAGGAGGTCTACCTGCTCCACCGGGCGCAGATCGCGGTCCACAGCTTCGGCGAGAGCCGCGCGGTTCTGCGGGAGCTGGCGGGCTGGGGGGTGGACATCCTCCAATCCGACGACCCGCAGGCCCTTGGGGAGTTCGCCATGGCGCGCCGCTAGGCGCCGGGGTCGTCCGGGTGAGCTTGTCCGTCTCCCGGCCCGCCCTGTGCCGGCCGCCGGTCGTAGCTGCCGATGGCGGCCGCCCTTCGGGTTTGGCCAATGAACACAACATGTTGTAGGATTGCGTCGAACAAAATTCCATATCTGGCATGTGGCTGCGGTCCGCGCTGCGCCCCCGAGGGCGCAGGACCCAGCCACGGCGCGGTGCCTGTCCGACAGGGCAGGGCGCGGCCACCGGAGCGCATCGCCCCCGACGGGGGATCGCGCTCCCGATGAGCGGATCCTGGCGGGGACCGTCCTCCCAGGCGGTCCGCGAGGGCGACCGCGGCGGCGGGGCCATGGTCCGGCCGCGGCGCCGGTGGCCCGCTGGGGGAAGACCGGTGAGAGTCCGGCGCTGTCCCGCAACGGTGACCGGCGCGCCGGAACCGGTGCACGGGATCGATGCCCGGTGTGCGAGGCCATCGACCCGCGCCCGGGGACGGCGGCGCCGGAAGCCCGAGTACCCACACCGCGCCTCCGTTCCGCCCCCGCGGAGGGGTGAGGGCGGGCCGAGCGCGGGCATTCCCTTGCCATGCAACCCGGCCCCCCGTGGGCCGGGTTTCGTTTCCCTCCCGCCAGCCGACGGCATCCACGCCGGTCTCCATCGCCTGGCGGGGCGGGCCGGGGGCGCCCGCCGGCTCCTCCCCTCCTCCGTGCCGCGCCGATGGCGCTGGGGCGGAACCGCCAGGGGAGGGGAGGAAGCCCATGGACGACGTCCTCCGCCGGCTGACCGCCGGCCTGCCCGATGCGGCCCGCCTCGAGCAGATCCTGCGCCGCGACCTGAAGTGGGTGGCAGCCGGCTCTCCTGGGGCCGGGATCCTCGCCGCGTCCCCAGCCGCCTCGGTCGGCCCCCTCGCCGGCGGTTTGGCATCGCCCGGCGTCGTCGCCGCGCCCGCCGGAACCGCTACCGCGCCCGTCGGAACGGCTACCGAACCCGCCGGGACCGCCACCGAACTGGAGGAGCTCCTGGTCCAGGCCGCCACCCAGCACCTGCACCGGGAGCCGCGGATGGAACGGGTGGCGGTGCGGGCGCGGCTGCGCCAGCTCTACCGGTTCGTCCTGGGGGAACCGGACCCGTCCCCGGCGGCCTACCGGGCCGCCTTCCCGGCCTACATCCGCAAGGGCGTGGCCTGCGGTGCCCTGGACCAGCGGCTGCTGGCCTTCGACCTCGACGCGCTGGCGGCCGCCCTGGACCCGGAGCGGGACGAGACCTTGCCCTTCATCGGCCTCGTCACCCTGATGGACCGGTACCTGGTGCGGGAGCCGGAGAGCCGCCGGTGGCTGGAGACGCCCCAGTTCCTCTTCATGCGGGTGGCCATGGGGCTGGCCCTGGCGGAGGAACCCGGCCAGCGGGAGGCCTGGGCCCGCCGGTTCTACCACGCCATGTCGGCCTTCCGCTATCTGCCCAGCACGCCGACCCTGTTCAACGCCGGCACGCCCCACCACCAGCTCTCGTCCTGCTACCTGGCCGACGTCCACGACTCCATGGAGCACATCCTGGAGGCGGCCAGTGACTTCGGCCGGCTGGCCAAGTACGCCGGCGGCATCGGGGCCTCGGTGACGCGGCTGCGGGCGGCGGGATCGCCGGTGCGGGGGATCAACGGCGAGTCGTCGGGCGTCATCCCGTTCATCCACTTCTACGACGCCCTGATCAAGGCGGTGAACCAGGGCGGCCGCCGGCGGGGGACGCTGGCGGTGTACCTCGAGCCCTGGCACCTGGAGATCGAGGCTTTCCTCGACCTCAAGCGCAACAGCGGCGACCCGTACCTGCGGGCGCACAGCGTCAACACCGCCCTCTGGATCCCCGACGAGTTCCTGCGCCGCGTGGAGACCGGGGAGCCGTGGTACCTGTTCGACCCGGCCTACGTGCCGGAGCTGCCCGAGAAGGTGGGGCAAGCCTTCGCCGCGGCCTACGCCGAGCGCATCCGCCAGGCCGAGGCCGGGGCGCTGCCCGGCCGGGCGTGGAAGCGGCTGGACGCGCGCCAGCTCTTCCGGGAGATCCTGGCCACCCTGCAGGAGACCAGCCACCCCTGGCTGGTGTTCAAGGACGCCGGCAACCTGCGCTCGCTGCTGCCGGGGGTGATCCACTCCAGCAACCTCTGCACCGAGGTCTTCCTCCCCACCACCGCCGACGAGGTGGCGGTGTGCAACCTGGCCAGCGTCAACCTGGCCCGCCACCTGGGGCCGCAGGGCATCGACTGGGACGCCCTGGCCGAGACGGTGGCGGTGGCCATGCGGGGGCTGGACAACGTCATCGACCTCAACCTCTATCCGATCGAGAAGGCGCGCCGCTCCAACCTGCGCCAACGGCCGGTGGGGCTGGGGGTGATGGGCTTCGCCGAGGCGGTCAACCGCCTGGGCTGGGGCTACGCCGACCCCCAGGCGGCCGAGCTGGCCGACCGGGTGCTGGAGTTCATCAGCTACCACGCCATCCTGGCCTCGTGCCGCCTGGCGGAAGAACGCAGCCCCTTCCCCGCCTTCACCGAGAGCGGCTGGGCCCGCGGCCGGGTGCCCCTGGACACCCTGGCGGACCTCGAGGCCGAGCGCGGACAGCCCGTGGCGGTCGACCGCACGGCCCGCCTGGACTGGGATGCGGTCCGGGACCGGGTGCGCCGGGGCATGCGCAACGGCACGGTGCTGGCCGTCGCCCCGACCGCCACCATCAGCCTGATCGCCGGGACCACGCCGAGCCTGGATCCGCCCTACGCCAACGTCTTCTCCCGGCAGACCCTCTCGGGCAAGTTCCTCGAGATCAACCGCGTCCTGGTGGAGGAGCTGGAGCGGCGGGGCCTCTGGGAGGCCGCCCGCGACCGCATCGTGGAGGAACGCGGCGACCTCCAGCCCATCGCCGAGATCCCCGCCGATGTGCGCCGCCGCTACCCCACCGCGTACCAGGTGCCGCCCGAGGTTTACCTGGAGGTGGCGGCCCGCGCCCAGAAGTGGGTCGACATGGGCATCAGCCGCAACCTGTTCCTGGCCGACCGGGACCTGGGGGCCATGGAGCGGGTGTATCTCGAAGCTTGGCGGCGGGGGCTGAAGTCCACCTACTACCTCTTCATGGCGCCGCGGATGTACGCGGAGCCCTCGACGGTGCGGGTGAACAAGGCGCGCCGCAAGCTGCGCTGGAACCTGGACGAACCGGCCGGAGCGGGGGCCAGCCCGGGTGGCGTGCACGCCAGCGTGAGCGTGACCGGAGCCGGGACCCACCCGGGCGCGGTGGAGACCAGCCCGGCCCGACCCGGATCCCACCCGGGCGGCGGGGAGGCACGCCCGGGCGGGTCCGAAGCCGGCCCGGCTGGCGCCGCGGCAGCCACCGGCGTCCCAGCGCCGGTCGCCGTGGATGCGCCGGCTGCCGAGCGTGAGGGGGTAGGGGATCCCCCGGACCTCGACGGACGCCCCGACGGGCGCCTTGGCGGGCGCGGGGCGAACGGCCTGCCGCAGGCGGCGTGCCGCGTTCGTCCCGAAGATCCGGATCTGATCTGCGAGTCGTGCCAATGAGCCGGTGACCCAGCAAGCCCCACGCGGGCGCGATGGCGCCGGTGCACCGCGATCGCACCACCCTTGGCAAGGCACCCACGGGACAGGCAAGGAGGAGATGGCTGTGGAGCCCATCATCCGCCCATCGGCCGACCAACCGGCTCACCACCATCAGGCCGAGGAGGGGCCTGGGGGCCGTCCCATGCCGGAGGACCGCCCGCCGGACGGTGCACCCCACGGTCAGCGCCAGCCGGGCGGCGGGCGACCTGGTGACGCCCCAGCGGGGGAGGCGGGCCACCGCGTCCCCGGCGACCGCCTGCTGGGCGGCGACCCGCTGGAACCCATCCAGCTCTTCCCGCTGCGGTATCCCTGGGCCTACGCCCACGCCCAGCAGGGCAAGCGCAACACCTGGTTCCCCGAGGAGATCCCCCTGGCCGACGACGTGCGCGACTGGGAGCTGCGCCTGACGGACGACGAGCGGCGGGCCGTCGAGCTGCTGCTGGGCTTCTTCAACCCGATGGAGTCGCTGGTCACCCACAACCTGGTAATGTCGATCTACCCGTTGCTCACCCCGCCGGAGATCCGTCTCTACCTGGCGCGGCAGATCTGGGAAGAGGCCAACCACACCATGGCCTTCGAGTACGTGCTCAAGACCCTGCCCGTCGACCGGGAGCGGGTCTTCGCCGCCCACCGCGACGTCCCGGCCATCCGCGCCAAGGAGGCGTTCCAGCAGGAGCTGACCCGCCAGCTGCTGGTCCGGCCCGACGTCTCGACCCTGGAGGGGCGGCAGGCGTTCCTCCGCAACCTGATCGGCTACTACATCGTCCTGGAGGGCGTGTTCTTCTACGGGGGGTTCCTGTTCGCCTACACCTTCCGGCGCCGCAACCTGCTCAAGGGCCTGGCGACCCTGGTGGACTGGGTGCTCAAGGACGAGAGCCTGCACCTGTCCTTCGGGATCCACCTGATCACCGCGCTCCTGGAGGAGCACCCCGAGCTGATGACGCCGGCCTTTGCCCGGGAGGTGAAGGGGCTCATCCTGCGGGCGGTGGACCTGGAGCGGGACTACAACCGCGCCCTGCTGCCGCGGCCGATCCTGGGCGTCAGCGCCGAGTACCTCAACGCCTACGTGGAGTACGTGACCGACCGGCGCCTGGACGAACTCGGCCTGGGCCCCCACTTCGGTACGCCCAATCCGGCCCAGTGGATGGCCACCGAGGTGGACGTGCCGGAGATCGTCAACTTCTTCGAGGCGCGGAACATCCACTACGAGGTGGCGGCGGACCGGAACGGGTAAAGGCGAGGGCATGGCCGCCAACATCCTCGACGCCTGCCGTTCCGTGCTCGAGGCCGAAGCCCATGCCAGCACCCGCCGCCGTGGGCGGCGGGTGCTGGTGACCGTCGGGCTGGAACACGTGCCCTTTCTGTGGGATCTACTGCACTGCAGTGCGGCTGTCGACCTGTGGCCGGTGGACTGGCCGCTGCGGCTGGTCCATGACGGAATGACGCCGGGCATGCCCGCCGGGCACCGGGCGCCACGGTATTGAGCCATGTGCGCGGCCTCGATCCCGGCACCGATCCCGGCCGAACTCCTGCCGCAATCACTGCAAGAACGCGACGAGCGCCGCCCACCACCGGTTGAGGGCCGCCCGCAGCGCCCCCCACCAGCCGGTTGGCCGGGTTGCGGCTCCGTCCTCCTCCGCACCGGAGTCCCGGCCGGGGCTGGTGTCGCCCGCGGCGGTCGCCGGCGACGGCGTCCCGGCCCCCGTCGGGCCGCCCTCGGCACCCAGGAGCTGCACCGGCTGGGCTTCGACCACCACGACGGCCTTCGCTCCGGGGAGGTCCTGGACGGCCTCCCGGGCCCGTTCAAGGTCGCTGGCAACCCCCAGGTGCACCCGGTTCGTCCGCACATCGACCCCGGTCCAGACCACCTGGATTCCCTGCTCCTGCAGCCGGGGCATGGCCTGGGTCAGCGCCCGCTGGATCCGCTCCAGTTCGACCAGGGTGTATTCGCCCTCGACGAACCGCACCGGCTTCCCGTCCAGGCGCTGGCGCAGGGCCTGTTCGCCGGCGGCACCCAGGGGGCGCGTCAGCACCACCACGACCACGGCCTGGCCGTCACTCGCGTCTTCCAGGTAGAGGCCGCCGAACCGGTCGGCGAACCGCTCGCGCAGATAGGCCTCCGCGGCCTGGACGTCGTCGGGGGCGACCATGTGGGACACGGGCCGGTCCGGGTGGTCCGCGGGGTCCCGGGGCCCTGCTGGGGCCCCACGTCCCGCGGACGCGCGGGCGAGCCCGCTGGCGAACCCGGAGAGCACCACCATCAGGACGAACCAGCCCAGGGCCCACCTCGTCCGCGAGCGCGGGGAGCCGCGTCGGTGGCTCCTTACAGGCCCGCCCGCCGACCGGCACCGGGTGCGCCGCGGGTGGGCCGTCCCGATCCGCCCTAGCGGCGGACCCAACCCTCTGGTGGCGAGCCGTTGCAACGCTACCGCCCCCCTTGATCGCTTGGCCAGCGGTGGGATCCTCCAGCCGGTACGAGCCCGGCGATCAGTCGGTGTGTCCCCGCCGACCGGCCGGTGGGTGCCCGGCGACCTCCGTCGGTTGCCCGTCGCCCGCCCCCGCCGGCCGTCAGAGCGGCCGGCCCGGTGGACCCTCGACCCTTGGACGCCGGCGCGAACCGCCGGGTTCCCGGCAGCGGCCACCGCGCAGGCGCCTTGAGCCGTCCGGCAGGAGGTCCGACCTCCCGTCGGGTACGAATCCAAGGGGGGCGACGGGCCCCGGGGCCCTGGTCGCCAATCGATACCCAACCGGCCCAAAGGGGTGGCGTCATGGAGAACCAGGAGTATCGCCCCGGCCTGGAGGGCGTGATCGCCGCCGAGACGCGGATCTCCTACCTGGACGTGGAGAACGAGGAGATCGTGGTCCGCGGCTACAACCTGCTCGACCTCATCACCCAGAAGACCTACGTGGACGTACTGGGCCTGCTGATCCACGAGCGGCTGCCCGGCGACGAAGAGCGCAAGGAGCTGGAGCGGCAGCTCCTGGCCGCCGAGGTTCCCCAGGCCGTGTGGGAGATCCTGGCCAAGCTGCCGGCGTCGATGCACGCCATGGACCGCCTGCGCACCGCCGTCTCCGCCCTGGCCGGGTTCGACCCCGAGGCGGACTCGCCGGACCCCGAGGCCGAGCGGGCCAAGGGCGTACGGCTGGTGGGCCAGGTCTCGACCATCGTCGCCAACCTGACCCGGATCGCCCAGGGCGGGGAGCCGGTTCTTCCCGACCCCCAGCTGGGCTTCGCCGAGAACTTCGTGTACATGATCACCGGCCGGCGCCCGGACCCCGCCGGGGCGCGGGCCTTCGACCAGGCGCTGATCGCCTACAGCGAGCACGAGATGCCCAACTCCACCTTCACCGCGCGGGTCATCGCGTCGACCCTCTCCGACGTGTACGGCGCCCTGACGGGGGCGGTGGCGTCCTTGAAGGGGCCCCTGCACGGCGGCGCCAACGAGGCCGTGGCCCACATGATGCTGGAGGCCGGCGACGTGGAGGGCCTGGACCGCCTGATCCGCGAGAAGCTGGCCCGCAAGGAGCGCATCATGGGCTTCGGGCACCGGGTCTACATGCGCAAGTTCGACCCGCGGGCCTGGATCCTCAAGCAGACCCTGGCCCGGCTGGTGGACGAACGCGGCGACGAGGAGGGCCGCCGCTGGCTCGCCATGTGCCAGCGGGGCGAGGACATCATGCGGGAGGAGAAGGGCCTCTACCCGAACCTGGACTACTACGCCGCGCCGATCTACTACGTGCTCGGCATCCCCATCGAGCTGTACACGCCCATCTTCTTCGCCGCGCGGACGGCGGGCCTCGTGGCCCACGTGGTGGAGCAGCACGCCCAGAACCGCCTCTACCGGCCGCGGGTGCGCTACCTGGGGCCGCGGGGGCTCAAGGCCTGAGCGGTCGTGGCCATTCCGCGGCGGGCCGCCAGGGCGGCGCCTGTGGCGGCGATGCGCCATGGGTGCCCCTGCATGGCGACGGCCGTGAAGGCGATGGCCCGAGCCGCTAAGGCGGTACCGGCGGCGGTTGAATAGGGTTGAATTCCGTGGCGATGGCAGCTGAGTCCCGTGGCGATCATCGCAGGGGAGG
The DNA here is from genome assembly GCF_033582035.1 of Thermaerobacter composti. Classification (NCBI taxonomy): domain Bacteria; kingdom Bacillati; phylum Bacillota; class Clostridia; order Eubacteriales; family Clostridiales Family XVII. Incertae Sedis; genus Thermaerobacter; species Thermaerobacter composti. The sequence continues at coordinate 2,505,160 of NZ_CP132508.1, read as the reverse complement.
TCGCAGGACGGCACCATGGCAAGTCACGACGCAAGCGCCCCGGCCGGCGGGGCCACGAGACCCCAGGAACCGGACCGGGTCCTGGTGGAGATCGCCGACTATGTGCTGAACCAGGCCATCGACAGCGAGCTGGCCTATCGCACCGCCCGCTGGGTGCTGATGGACTCGCTGGCGGCGGCCTTCTACGCCCTGGCCTATCCCGAGTGCACGAAGCTGCTCGGCCCCACGGTGCCGGGCACCATCGTGCCCCATGGGGTCAAGGTGCCGGGCACGCCCTACGTGCTGGATCCCGTGGAGGGCGCCTTCAACATCACCGCCCTGATCCGCTGGCTGGACTACAACGACACCTTCCTGGCCAAGGAGTGGGGGCACCCGTCGGACAACCTGGGTGCCATCCTGGCCGTGGCGGATCACGTCAGCCGGGTGCGGCGCAGCCGCGGCGAGGCGCCCTACACCGTCCGCGACGTGCTGGCCATGGCCATCAAGGCCCACGAGATCCAGGGCGTCCTCTCGCTGGAGAACAGTCTCAACCGCTTTGGCTTCGACCACGTCCACTTCGTCAAGGTGGCGTCGGCGGCGGTGGCCACGGCCCTGCTGGGCGGCGGGCGCGACGAGGTGATCAACGCCCTCTCCAACGCCTGGATCGACGGCGCCGCCCTGCGCACCTATCGCCACTTCCCCAACACGGGCTCGCGCAAGTCCTGGGCGGCGGCCGACGCGGTGAGCCGCGCCGTGCGCCTGGCCCTCTTCGCCGTCAAGGGGGAGATGGGCTATCCCACCGCCCTCAGCGCCCCCCGCTGGGGCTTCGAGGACGTGGTCCTGCGCGGCGAGAAAGTGGTGCTGGCGCGCCCCCTGGGGTCTTACGTCATGGAGAACGTGCTCTTCAAGATCGCCTACCCCGCCGAGTTCCACGGCCAGACGGCGGTGGAGGCCGCGCTGAAGCTCCATCCCCAGGTCAAGGACCGGCTCGAGGAGATCGAGCGGATCGTCATCGAGACCCAGGAGCCGGCCATCCGCATCATCGACAAGAAGGGCCCGCTGACGAACCCGGCCGATCGCGACCACTCCCTGCAGTACATGACCGCGGTGGCGCTGATCTACGGGGAGCTGACCTACCAGCACTACGAGGAGCCCATCGCCTCCGATCCCCGCATCGACGCGCTGCGGGAGAAGATGGTCGTGGTGGAGAACGAGCGGTACAGCCGCGACTACCTGGATCCCGAGAAGCGGTCCATCGCCAACGCGGTGCAGGTGTTCTTCCGCGACGGCACCGCCACCGAGAGGGTGGAGGTGGAGTACCCGCTGGGCCACCGCCGGCGGCGGGATGAGGCCCTGCCGCTGCTGCACGAGAAGGTGCGGGGCGCCTTGCGGGAGGTCTTCCCGGCCAAGCGGGCGGAGCGGCTGTTCCACCTGCTGGCGGAGGACCCGGCCTTGCCGGAGATGGCGGTGGACCGCTTCCTGGACGAGCTGCACCGGCCCTGACGGGCGGCGACGGGACGCCGCGCGGCGGGAGGCGGCACGTTCCGGGCAGACGGGACGCCCAGCCTACCTGGCCTTCGCCGCGGCGCCTCCCGGTCGCAACCCGGACGCAGAGCGGAGGCGCTCAGTCGGCCCGGGGCGGTCCAATGGTGGGCATCCGAGCCTGGGAGCCGGCGGGTCTCCGCAGCACGGAAGCCGGGTGCCCGACCTGACCTGGACGAACCGGCCCGCCCGGGGTTTTGCCCGCCTGGGCGGGCCGGTTCGTCTCCCGAGCCGGCCGGTCGCCAGGGACGGGAGTCAACCGTGAGGCGGCGGGGAGCTCACCCGACGGAGGCTATCCTGTAGATCGCGAGATCCCATCCCATCGCGGGGTCCGATCCTGGAGAGGTCCGGTCGTGCAAACGGATGGTTGGATCGCGGTCCGACCGGGGGTAACGAGCACGCCGTGCCGTCGCGAGCCGGTGCGACGGAGGCTGGATCGAGGGAGGTGCACCGGATGGCCTGGCTGCTGCAGAAAGAGACCCCTCAGCGGGAGCTCGCCGAGCGGTTTCGTCAACTGGTCAAGCGAGGACCGGTGGTGCTGCCCGGCGCCCACGACGCCCTCTCGGCGCTCATCGCCCAGCGGGTGGGCTTCGAGGCCCTCTACCTCTCGGGCGCGGCCTACACCGCCAGCCGCGGGCTGCCGGACCTGGGCCTGGTCACGAGCCAGGAGCTGGCCGAACGAGCCCGCGACATCGTGCGGGCGACGGACCTGCCGCTGATCGTCGACATCGACACGGGGTTCGGCGGGGTCTTGAACGTGGCGCGGACGGGCCGGGAGATGGTGGAGGCGCGGGTGGCGGGGGTCCAGATCGAGGATCAGGAGATGCCTAAGAAGTGCGGCCACCTCAGCGGCAAGAGCCTGGTCACGGCGGATGAGATGGTGCAGAAGATCCGGGCGCTCAAGGAGACCGCACCGACACTGTACGTCATCGCCCGCACCGACGCCCACGGCGTCGAGGGGCTCGAGGCCGTCATCGCCCGGGCCCGCCGGTACGTCGAGGCGGGAGCCGACGCCATCTTCCCCGAGGCCCTGACCACGGAGGACGAATTCCGCGCCGTGCGGGAGGCGTTGCCCGGCGTGCCGCTCCTGGCCAACCTGACCGAGTTTGGCAAGACACCCTACTACAGCGCGGCGGATCTCGCGGCCTGGGGATACGACATCATCCTGTTCCCGGTCTCGTCCCTGCGGGTGGCGGCGCGGGCGGTGGAGCGGCTGTACCGCCATCTGCGAGAGACCGGCTCGACCCGCGAGCTCCTGGGCGAGATGCAGGACAGGGCCGAGCTCTACGAGACGATCCGCTATTTCGCCTACGAGGAGCTGGATCAGACCCTGGCCCGCTCGACCCTACCCCCGCTGGCGCGGGAGCGGGAGGCGTCGAGGAGCACCACGCCGTCCCGCGTCATGCGTCCCAGGACCGATGCGACGGATGCCGCCTCCGACACGGTGTAGACGTGGGGTTCGAGCGCGCGGAGGGGGATGGTCCGCCGCACCCGTTGGAAGGCGTCGGGAACGGGCGGGTCGTCGTAGATCACCAGCAGGTCGATGTCGCTGTACGCCGTGAACCGGCCCCTCGCGTACGAGCCGAAGAGCGTGACCTGCCGAAGGGGCAGCTGGTCCGCGAGCTTGGGCAACGCGTCCCGGATGCGCTGGATGACCTCTTCACGACTCAGGGCCGGGAAGATGACGCGCACAGAAGTCGAGGATGGCTTTCGCATGGCCCAGCATCCTCCTCGCCTCGGACGCGGTGTACAACCGCCTGGGCGCTCCCGTGGGGTGGGCATCGGGGTATCGCGTGGGGATGTACGCCTTGTCGAGCTCCAGGGCACGATCGCGGAGGTCCGCAGGAACGGGGATCCGCTCCGCGAGGGCGTCGAGAAGGGCATGGACGGAATGACCCCACGCCTCGGCGCCAAACCTCTGGCAGACGGCCTTGACCGCCTTCTCGGCAGCCTGTTGGGCCGAAAAGCAGGCCCAATTATAAAAGCCCCGTTCCAGGTCGCTCTCGGCGTGGGCGAGGTCGCCGAGGGCCTCATCCCACCAATCCTGGCTGCGATCCAACGGGCTCACCTCGCAGCAGCCGTTACCTCCATGATGCCACGGATGGTGGGGACTCTGCAGTTCAGCGAGCGCTGCGATGGCGCGCCGGTTCGTCCCATCCAAAGGCCTGCACGATCAAGCGGGCGATGTCCGTGTTGTCAAGCAGGCCGTGCACGGCCGGGGCACCTGGACCGGAGGCCAGCAAGGGCACCGCCACGGCGGTGTGACTCGTCCCCGCCGCCATGGCACAGAAGCCCTGTCCTGCCGGGGTCGTCATCGGCCGCGCCGTGGGCGGGCACGGCCGATCCGGATCGTTCTCATAGCCGTTGCCGCGCCCGAGGACGGCGAGGCCAGCCGTCTCGTGATCGCTCGTCACCAGCAGCAGGGTATCGGGGTGGCGGTGGGCGAACTCGAGGGCTCGTAGCTGCTTAGCATTCTATCGTCAGCTCTCTCTTATCAGCCATAGGCGAATCTTTCACATAACTGTTCCCTGACTTCCGACACTTCCCCAGTTTCAGCTGGCGGACGGAACAGGTGTTTGGTATTATGGGAAAAGGAGGATGACCTGGCCGATGCAGGCGACCTTCCAGACGAAGATTCAAGACCGGTCGGTTTACCCGGCGTTGGATGCCATCGCCGCCCTCTACGGTCGCCTGCTGCGGCGTCTGTTCGTCGATCTCTATGTGCATCGCCGCCCCCTGTCCGAGTGCAAGCAACAATACATCAGCCGCCATGGCATGACGGCCCGCCAATTCAATGCCCTGGCTACCGAACTCCAGGGCAAGGTGAAGGCGGCGGAGGAAAGCCATCGGCACCATCAGGCCAACCTGCGCCGCCAGATTCAAGCCACGGAACGAGCGATTGCCAAGCTCCACAAGCAGGAGACAGCTTTGGCAGCGGGGAAGGGACGCTGGGCTGCCCTTTCGCCCGCAGAACGGGCGGAGCGTCGCCGCCGGGTCCGATTTCGGCTTCACCAGAAGAAGCGGCGGCTGGCGATGCTTCGGGCTCGCCTTGAAACCGCAAAAGCCCGGACGGGATTGCCGTCGATTTGCTTTGGCTCACGGCGTTTGTTTCACCGGCAGTTCCACCTTGAAGTAAATGGATTCGCTTCCCACGATGAATGGCGCAAGGCATGGCGCGATGCTCGAAGCCAAAGCTTCTTCTGCATCGGTTCCAAAGACGAGATGAGCGGCAACCAGACCTGCTCGCTCTTTGGCAACAGGTTGCGTCTTCGGGTGCCCAACGCCCTGGCCGCCCGCTTTGGGCGGTATGTTTGGCTGCACGGCATCCGCTTCCCCTATGGACAGGATGTCATCATGGCGGCCATTGCGTCGGGGCGAGCCATCAGCTATCGGTTCGTCCGGCAAAACGGCGCGTGGTATGTCTTCGCCACCACCGAACGGCCCGCGGCCCCGATCACGACATCGCGGAGGGCTGGCGCCCTTGGCGCAGATCTGAACCCCGACCGGCTGGCCGTGGCGGAGGTCGACCGCTTCGGCAACCCGGTGGCGGCGCGTGACATCCGGTTTCAGATTCAAGGCAAGCGCCGGGAGCAGGTGAAGGCCATCCTGGGCGAGGGGGTGGCGGACCTGGTGGCATGGGCCAAGGGCGCCGGCAAGCCCATCGTCGTCGAGCGGCTGGACTTCCGGGCGAAGAAGACCCGCCTTCGGGAAGAAGGCCCCCGCTACGCCCGGATGCTGTCCGCCTTTGCCTACGCCGCATTCATGGCCCTCCTGCTCTCCCGAGCGGCCCGGGAAGGCGTGGAAGTGATCCGCGTCAACCCGGCCTTCACCAGCGTCATCGGCAAGGTCAAGTTCATGGCCCGGTACGGACTGTCGCCCCACGCCGCGGCGGCGGTGGCGATTGCCCGCCGGGGCCTTGGTTTGGGCGAGCGCTTGCGCTCCGGAACCGCCCGCCCTCTACCCGTGAGGAATCGAGGGCGGCACGTCTGGAGCGATTGGCGGCGCATCGCCCCGTCGGTGCGCGGCAAGCGGGCGCACCGGCTCTATGAGCGGTCCTCCGAGGACGCCCCAGGTCGGGGGAAACCCCGATCCACCCGGGCACCGGCGGCCTCAAGGCCGCACAGCCCCGGGTGCGATGGGCTGGCTTGGGGTCCGGGGTGCGATCCCCCGGCGCGAATCGTCGGGAGCGCTGTTCGCCCGGCGTCATAGGCGGATGCAATAAACGCCTATGTTTTGAGGAACGGCCATGCGAACCGCCTCGTCGAATCCCTGGGCAGCCGCGACGGCCCGTTCGACCATCCCCGCGTGGAGGAACTCGTCCGTCCGCTCCTCTTCGATGACCAAGAAGAACCCATCGGGGTCGCGGGCCAGGATGTCCAGGGCGTGACGGGTCATGGTGGCGAGGAAGGGGACCGCCCCTTCGACAGCCTTTTCGCGCTCGCGTTTGCAGGAAGATTGGAGGAAGACCTTGTGAAGGCTTGATCATGTTTCCAGACGTGTGGAGGACCGCCTCACGAGGGCAACCAAAGCCTTGCAGGACTACCTGTTCGTCAGGGCGTTGATCGATGCCGCAGCCTACCTCGTGGCCAAAGCGCCAGACCTTCCGCGCAAGCGACAATGGGTGAACTTCCTCGAAGTGGTGACGGGCGCTGAGGACGAATATTTCCGAGGGACTTTCGACCGCTCAGCAGCCGTATCCCGATTTCAAGCCCTTCCGGCGCTGGATCGAATTGCACGCGACTCCGGACTTTGGGGCCTTTGTGAACGGTCTGCGTGAGGACTTGGACGAACAAGACCTGTCCGCGCATGAGGAAGCCAGATTGCAGCGCCAGTTTCAGCGGGCTGTCGAATATGAGGTCCGGTTCTGGGAGATGGCGTACAGAGACTCTTGATTAGCATCCTTTCGTATCCCTTGGGGGATGATGCCGCGGACGACCCTAGGACCTCCGCCGTGGATCCAGACCTACTCCCTGACGGGGATCGGGATGCCCGCGACCACCAGGTACACGGCGGCGGCGTGCCGGGCCAGGATCTGGTGGGCGCGGCCCAAGAGGTCACGGTAGAGCCGTCCCACCGGCGTAGGAGGAACCAGCCCCCAACCGACCTCGTTGCTCACCACGATCAAGGGGCGTCGGATCTCGGCGGCCACAGCGAGCAGGGCGTCGACCTCGTCGACGACCGCTTGTTCGGCGGCGACCCCAGCCGCTTCCGGCAATTCCTCAGCTCGACCGCCTGGAGGCGCATCGATGCCCTGGGATGACCGACCGCCATGACCGGCGCCGAGGCTGTCCAGCATCGCATTGCTCACGAGCAGGGTGAAGCAATCGAGGAGCACCGCCCGGGCATCGCCCAGCTCGTCACGGATCCTGGCCGCCGTGTGTCGCGGGGCCTCGACCGTCCGCCAGGCGGCCGGTCGCTCTGCGCGGTGGGCGGCGATCCGTCGGGCCATCTCCGCATCCCGCGCTTCCGCCGTCGCAACGAAGAGCACCCGATCCCCGCCCAGCCGGGCCGCCAGTCGCTGCGCGAACCGGCTCTTGCCGCTCCGGGCTCCGCCCAGAACTAGGATCAGACCGGCATCGGGTGGAGCCGGTTCGTTCCCCGCAACGGGGTGCAAGCGAGACCTTGTATCGTGGAGGGGCACCCCCGCGGCGGCAGGAGGGGTCGAGACCGCTGGCGTCGGGGGCGCTACGTTGACCCGCAGGACCTCGGGGCCGTGGGGCCCCAGCACGATGTCGGTAAGGGAACCCGGCCCGATGGCCCACCGGTGGTGGTGACGCAGGTCGACGCCAAGGACCTGGCACAACAGGACCCGGATGGGTCCTCCGTGGGTCACGACGACCACCGTTCCCGCCGGGTGGCATCGCCTGAGGTCCGCGACCGCCTGGTCGACCCGGCCCGCGAGCCGTGCCACCGTCTCCCCGCCCGGGGGTGCGACGGTCACAGGGTCGGATTGCCACGCCGCGAAGGTCTGCGCATCGTGCTGCTCCAGCTCCGCGTACGTCTTGCCCTCCCACGCGCCGAAGTTCAGCTCGCGCCAACGGGGATCGGTCCGCACGGCAAGGCCCAGGGGTTCCGCGATCCGTCCTGCGGTCTCCTGGGCCCGCCGCAAGTCGCTGGTCACCAGGGCGTCGATCCGCTCGCAGGCGAGCATGCGCGCCAGGGCGTCGGCCTGAGCCCGGCCGGCGGGGGTCAGGGGGATGTCCACCCATCCCTGGAGCTTCCCCTGGGCATTCCACGTCGTCTCCCCGTGGCGGATGAGGATCAGGCGCAAGGGATGATCGCCTCCGCCTCGCAGGTTCGCCTCCGTCTCGACGTCAGAGGGGGCCGACCCATCTCGACGTCCCGGCCAGGAGCACCGCCGTCTCCACGGCCTCGACCAACGCGCCGTAGACGTCGCCGGTCAGGCCGGGGAGCCGCTTCCTTGCCCAATACAGGACCGCCGCGGCGGCCGGTAGGGCGCCGACCAGGGCGCGGATCACCGCCTCCCGGCCTGCAGGCAGTCCCATCCCCACGCCGACCAGTACGAGCACGGTGAAGAGGGTGGCCAGCCCCACCTCCCGCGGGCCGGCGTGGTCCTTCATTGCCCTCCCCAGCCCCGCCGTGCGGGCGTAGGGAAGGGCGACGATCGCCACCGCCACCGCCCACCGGGCCAGGACGGAAGCCAGGACCAGCGTGGCGGCGGGATGAACCAGATTGGACACGGCCGCACATTTCGCGAGGAGGAGGAGGCCGCCTCCGGCGACGGCGAAGGCGCCCACGTGCTCATCCCGCATGATGCGGAGGCGTTCCTCCGGGGTGTGTCCTCCGAACAAGCCGTCGCACGTGTCCAACCACCCGTCGAAGTGGAGGCCGCCGGTCAACGCGAGTCCCAGTCCGACCACGAGCACGGCGCGGACATCGGGGGCTATGACCCCTGTCACGGCGGCGTTGGCGGCTGCGAGGAGTCCTCCGAGGATCACGCCGACCAGGGGGAAGTACCCCACCGCTCGACCCAGCGCGGGTGCCTGCAAGGGGCGCCGGCCGGGCGCAGGCAGGACCGTCAGAAAGCGCAAGGCGGCCCAGAACGCGGTCACGGTGCGGCCTCACCAACCTACCGGATGAAGGCGCAACGGCGGTCGGCCAATGCGTCCTCAAGCCATGATGGATGCATTGGAAGCATGTCCTGGGGGAGTTCCGCCGGTTTGAAGAACCCGCACGCTACGGACTCCTCTTCATTTGCGCGAAGGGTGCCTCCCGCTATTGTACAGAGAAAGGACAAAGTGATGAAGTGAATGATGTCCCCGGAGGGGTACTGGAAGACCTGGGAGACGGGATCAGAGTATACGCCAACCAAACGTTCCACTCGTACCACAAGACCGGTTTCCTCAAGGACCTCTCGCCGAACCGCTTCTTCGACGGTTTCCCCCACTTCCACATGCCCCGATGGGAGTCCCCACAGTCCGTTATCACGGCGCTTCACCAACAGAACGTTTCCATCATGATCAAACACAATGGCGGCAACACCAGGTTCAACCCGTTCAGGCCATGGAAAGGACGGGCGTTTCCACTCACGCACCGCCCATCCCTGCTCGAACAAGCATGCCAGGCTGGGAATGGTTGCGTCTGGGGTGCGAAAGTCCCATTTGGATGGGAAGCGAACCGGCGTTTGAGAAACGAGGATCGCCGTATATCCCATCAGGTGCGCACCGAGGATATCGGCGTTTGGGGAGTCGCCGATCATGACGATACGCGCGTTGGAGGGCAAACCTTCCGCGGCGATCCGAAAGATGGTGGGACTTGGCTTTCCGATCACCACAGGACGTCGGCCCGTTGCCACCTGCACGGCCTGCACCAACGATCCCGTCGCCAGGCTACGGCCCGTAGGCATCGGAAAGGATGGGTCGCCGTTTGTTGCAATGAAGGTGGCACCTTTTTCAATCAGCTGTACGGCCGTGTTCACATCCTTCAGTTTGACATCGTCATCGTACCCCACGACGACAGCTTCGACGCATTGCTCGCCGTCGATCGATACGCCGGGTAGCGCGTCGAGCATCTCGGCGCGCAAGTTGGGGCTGCCCAGGAGAAAGAGAGACGAGTATCCCTGCTGTTGAATGTATCGTACCGTGGCCCATCCCGAGGTGATGACCTCCTCCGTCGCGACGTCCAGATTGAACGCCCGTAACCGTTCCACGATCTGGCTGCGTGACGGGCGAGGATCATTTGTCAGAAAGCGGATGGTCTTTCCCATTTTGCGGAGACGCTCAAGGGAAGGGCGCACCTCGGGGAGCAAGGCATCGCCCAGGTAGATGGTCCCGTCAAGATCGAAGAAAAACACGTCGAATTGCTCAGCGATCATGCGGATGGCCCCCTGACTGGTGCAGTTCGATGGACGGGGATGGGGTGCGCGTTCACGGAGAAGAGCCCTTCAGACCGGCCAGGCAAGATCGCGGTAGGCCTGGTCCCAGAACATCCACTCGTAACGGAGACTGCGGGCGAACCACCGCTCCATGCGCTCCCGTTCATTGCTGCCGGCGGCCGTCGCAAGCCGATCGATCAGCCTCAGTTGTTCGTCGACGCTGCGGTGGAAATCGCGATCGGCGTAGGTCAGGATCCAGCGCCGGTAGATCTCGTCCTCCGGCAGCCGATTCGCCAGGCGCTCCCCGACCCGGGCATAGACCCAGTAGCAGGGCAGCACCGCCGCGACCAGCTCGCTGAGTCCGCCCGTGTGGGCGACTCGGAGCAGGTGATCGGTGTAAGCGACGGTGACCGGCGCGGGCTCCTTCTGACGCACAGCGTCCCAGTCCAACCCGAGACGCGACGCCAGTTCCGCGTGCAGCCGTTCTTCCACCCGGGCGACGTTGGCCGCGTGGCGGAGGAACATCTCGCGCGTCTCCGGGGTGTCTGCCAGGGTGGCCCCGCGGGCCAGCACCTTGGCAAATTGCTCGAGGTAGAGGACGTCTTGGGCGAGGAAGTAGGCGAAACGATCCCTGGCCAGCGTTCCGGCGGCAAGCTCCTGGAGAAACGGGAGCTGGAAGATGGCCTCCCAAAGGGTACGCGTCTGGGCGTCGAGCCACTGGTGAAACGGCTCGGCCGTGCCCCTGCTCGCCGGCATGGCGTCTCCCTCCCCTGTCCGTGGCGTGGAAGCACAGCGGAGAACGAAAGAGGCCGCCGAGCAGCTCGGCGGCAGGAGGCATGCCTGGCCGCATCCAACGGCCCGGTCCTTGGACCGCGCTCCCGACGCCGGCATGACCCGGATCCGGTGATCGGGGTCGGCGACGCCGATCAGTCGCCCTCTCAGCCCGGTTGACCCGGACTCCCCCCGCGGCCTCTCATCTCACAGTGGGTGGAATACGGCGATCCTCGCCATGTCCCTGCCGGGCCGCGTGGCCCCCGGAAGGCGATGGGCGGAACGCGAACGGAAGGAGGCCTGGGGCCGTCGGCCGTCACCCTTGGCGGACAGGACGCCGTTCGGCCAGGGCCCGCTGGGCGCGAACGATCAGGTCGTCGAGCCGTTGGCTGAGGGCCAGGACGTCTTCCCGGCGGAGATCGGTGGGCGCTTGGACGGCGCTCATGAGGGCGCGCCGCAGGTCCTCGACCTCCCGCGCCAGCTGACCCCACGGGGGTGTCCCGTCCCCCCGGTGGCCGGTGCTCGCGCGGTGGCCGGCATCGGAACGGCCATCGCCCTCATTCTGCCCGCCCTCAATCCGCCCGTTGGTCGGAACCGTCGTCGGCGTGCGGGGGCGGACCGCCAGCGGCCGGTTCGTCCCCTGGCTCCTTGCCTCCACGTTTTCCCTCCAACGCCTCCAAGATCTCCAGGGTGCGCAACAGACGAGCCAGGACCTCAAGCTCATCGTGAATCGCGGCCAGGAGCTCGCGGTCTCCTTCGGCACCCATGGCATCGCGCAGGGCCTTCAATCGCCGGAGCCGGTGCCGGATCTGCCTGCGCAGTTCAGCCGCTGCCCAACTCGGGGGTTCGTGGCCGGGGCTGCGACGGTCGCTGCGATGGTTGGGTTGCTTGTCCGTAGGCACCACGACGACCATCATACGGTGACGGGGCCGGCCGGCGGCATCGGGTCATCACCCGATTGACACCACCGCGCCGCCTTTCCGTTCGGGCCGAACGCAGATGATCGAGCCCGACGCCAATGGGTGGCGCGGCTCGTCCCCCGCCACGGCCCGGATCGCGATCCGCCAGGGAGTGCCTTAACTTGACATCCCGTTTAGCTTGAGGATATATTCCAATTGCTTGTTAGCACTCGTCGCGCTCGTCTGCTAACAGACCGGTCGTGGACAGGCCGGTCACCTTCACGAGCCTTCCTGTAGCGGTCATTGACGGAGATTCGTCGGCGGCCGGTTCCCGGCGCGTCCCGGGGACCGGTGCGCCAGGCGTGGGCGGCCGCGAGGTCGTCCCGAACGGATCGACCCGCTGGGTCGATCGCGGCACGCACATCGCATCCCGAACCGGCCGACGAACCGGCCACCTGGACGGGGCAAACCGGCAGAGGGTCGACATGCGCGCCGACCGGGCGTGGCACGTCCGGCTACGGCCTGTCGCGCAACCGGTGGCGGTCCACCCCGTCGTGACCGAAGCCGCGCGACGGGGGACGACGGCTCGCGGCGGCCGCGTGCGCAGATGCGGCCGGTTCGTCATGCCGGGCGAGAGGGACCCGTGCGCCGGGGCGGGTTCGAGGCGCCCGTTCCCTGCGGGGCTCGTTGGCCGGGTCTACCCGCCAAGCCGTTCATCGCCTCATCGCCGAACCGATGGCGAACCCATCGAGCGCAAAGCCGCGCGGATCACCCCCGCGGGGTAGCCAGGCGCGCCTGCGCGGGTCCTTGCGGACTGGACCGGAAGGCACGGGTCGGCAGGAACAGGAGGTGACCGTTCGTGGTGGGTCGGTGGACGGAGCGGAGGTCGCGGAGGACGCTGCGCGTCGTGGGCGGGCGCGCGCCGTGGCGGGCGCTGGCTGCCGTGCTCGTGGCGTCGCTGGTGCTCCTGGCCGGTTGCGGCGGCCAGGGTAGCCAGGCGCCGGCCGGTGACCAGGAGGCGGGCGGTGCCGGTTCGTCCGGCGGGGAGCAGGGCGTCCAGACCGTCACCCTGCGCGCCATGACCATCGGCAAGCCCACGGAGCACTGGCGGTTCGACAACCTGAAGGAGGCCGTCGAACGCCTCAACCAGAAGCTCGAGCAGGAGGGCGCCAACGTCCGCGTCCAGCTGGAAGGCACCCACGAGGACCGGCCGTGGGACGAGTACAAGCAGCGCTTCATCCTGGCGGCCGAGGCCGGGAAGGCGCCGGACATCATCCTCAGCGGCCATGAGGACGTGGCGCCGTGGGCCGCGGCGGGGCACATCATCCCGCTGGACGAGTACGTCAAGGACAGCCCGGTGTACCAGGACGTGTTCCCGACGCTGTGGGAGTCCGTGACGCTGGACGGGAAGATCTGGGGCATCCCGCAGGATACCGAGGCGCGGCCGCTCTACTTCTGGAAGTCGCACCTCAAGCAGCTGGGATGGACCGACGAGCAGATCGCCCAGCTGCCGGAGCGCATCGAGAAGGGCGAGTTCACGCTGGATGACCTGCTCGACCTGGCCAAGCAGCTGCAGGACCGCGGCATCGTGCCGGAGGGGCAGGGCTTGTGGACGCGGCCGCAGCCGGGTGTGGACTTCTACATGTTCTACCTGGCCTACGGCGGCGCGATGCAGGATCCCGAGACGGGCAAGCTGGTGCTGGACAAGCAGGCGCTCCTGAAGGAGTACCAGTTCTTCGCCCGGGCGCGCGAGCTGGGCGTGCTCAAGCCGTCGCTGCTGGGGACCGACTGGTCCATCTGGCACCGGACGGTGACCAGCAAGCAGGTGGGCCTCTGGGTCGGCGGCTCCTGGCAGGTGGCCGAGTGGCAGGACCAGTACGGCCTGAGCGACGCCGACGTCCAGGATCTGGGCTACGCGCTGCTGCCGGCGGGCGAGAAGGGCCAGCCGGGGGTCACCCTCTCGCACCCGCTGGTGTACATGGTGACGAAGTACTCGCAGCACCCCGAGCTGGCGGCGCGGCTGATCCTGGAGGCGACGAATCCCGAGTTCAACACGCGGCACGCGGTGGAGAGCAACCACCTGGCGATCATGAAGTCGCAGCTCGACCAGCCGGCGTACAAGGAGAACCGGCTGCTGGGTGACCTCGCGTACATGGTCGAGTACGCCGGGTTCGTCCCGCTGCACGAGCAGTTCGGCAACTACGACCAGGCCATCTACCGCGGCCTGTCGGCGGTCGTCGCCGGGCAGATGACGCCCGAGCAGGCCGTCGACACGGTGGTCCAGCAGCTGCAGTCGCAGCTCCGGGACGAGGTGATCATCCGGTGAGCCGGGTTCGGCGGGCGGTCGAACCGGCCGCCGGCGGGGCCGGGGACGCGGCCGGCGCCGCCGGCGGGCCGGGGAGCGGGGTCGCTGCGGCCACGGCGTGCGAAGGGCCCATCCCGGACCCGGGTCGCGAGGCGCGGCCCGGGGCGGCGGGCCTCGCGGCGGCACCGGGCCGGAGCGGCGACGCCGCGGCGAGGGCGCTCCCTGGGGTCGGCCAGGGAGGCCCCGTGAGTGAATCGGGTGCAGGGACGGGCGCGGCGTCGCATGGCCGGGCGGCCGCGGTCCTCGCGGCCGCCCGGCCGGCGGCGCCGTGGCGGCTGGGGGCAGGGTTCCTCCTGCCCTTCGCGCTGGTGGTGGCCGTGTTCTTCCTGATCCCGGCGGTGCTGACGGTGATCCTGAGCCTGACCGACGTCAGCGTGGCCACGGGGCTCCGGGATTTCCGCTGGGTCGGCCTGGAGAACTACCGGCGCATCCTCACCGACCCGGTGGCGGGCCTGGTGTTGCGGAACACGCTGCTCTACGTGGGCGCCACCCTGACGCTGTTCAACGTCGGGCTGGCGTTGGTGCTGGCGCTGGCCACGGCGTTCCTGCCCCAGCGCTGGGGCGGGTTCTTCCGGGCGGTGTGGCTGTTGCCCCGTATCACGCCGTCGGTGGTCTACGTCTTGATGTGGAAGTACTTCGCGGCCGAGCCGCCCTACGGCGTGATCAACCAGGTGCTGGCCGCGCTGGGCCTGCCGGCGGGTGGCAACTGGCTCTACGAGCACCCTTGGCCCATGGTCATCGCCATCAACGGCTTCGTCGGGGCGTCCATGGGGATGATCATCTTCAGCGCCGCCATCCAGGCCATCCCGCGGGAACAGCTGATCGCGGCCCAGGTGGACGGCGCGGGCACCTGGGCGCTGGTGCGGCGGGTGGTGCTGCCCCAGCTGCGGTGGCCGGCGCTGTTCGTCGCCGCGTACCAGACCCTGTCGCTGCTGGCTTCCTACGAGTACATCCTGCTGGCCACCGATGGCGGGCCGGGCTTCTACACCACCGAGGTCTGGGCGCTCTACGCCTTCCACACGGCGCTGTCCAACTACTTCGGCAACGCCCAGTACGGCCTGGGTGCCGCCCTGGCCACGGTGCTGGTGGTCATCGGGCTGGTGGCGTCGGTGCTCTACCTGCGCTTCTTCAACTTCCGGCAGCTGACCCAGCGGCCGCGCATCGAGGTGAGCTGAGCGCGGCGCGGCTCGCGGGCATCGAGGCGGGTGGAGCGCGAGGGGGATCGAGCCCTCAGGTGAGCGGATCGCGGCGCGGATCGCGGGAAGGGAGGTGGCGGCGTGCTCGGCAGCCTGAGCGAGACCCAGCGGCCGGCGCGGTGGGCGTGGCTGTTGCTGGTGCCCGTCACGCTGCCGGTGCTGCTGCTCTATGCGTGGCTGCTTGTGGCGTCCTGGAGCGACGGGATGGAGGGCTTCCGGCCGCTGGGATTCACCCTGGAGAACTGGTCGTTCCTTTGGCAGCCCGATCCCTTCGGGCCCAACATCGCCCAGCTGACCCTGAACACGTTGCTCTTCGCCGTGCTCGTGGCCGTGGGGGAGGTCCTCCTGGCCAGCACGGCTGCCTACGCCCTGGCGCGCCTCTCGGTGCCAGGGCGGCGGCTGTGGCTGGCGATGCTCATCGTCCTCCACGCGTTCCCGGGGATCACCCTGCTGGTCGCGCTGTTCCTGCTGCTGCGGCAGCTGGGCCTCTATGACACCCTGGCGGGCGTGGTGCTGGCCAAGATCGCCCTGGAGCTGCCCTTCCACGTCTGGGTGCTCAAGGGCTTCTACGACCAGGTGTCCTGGGACCACGAGATGGCGGCGCTGCTCGATGGCGCCAGCCGCCTGACCACGTGGTGGCGGGTGGTGCTGCCCATCATCCGGCCGGGCCTGATGGCGTCGGCGGTCTTCGCCTTCCTGTCCGGGTGGAGCGAGTTCCTGCTGCCCTACGTGCTGGCGCCGGGCGCCGACGTCCAGACCCTGCCGGTGTACCTGGGGTCGCTGCTCTCCCAGGCCGACGTGGCCCGGTACGGCACCGTGACGGCCGTGGCCGTCTTCTACATGATCCCGGTCATGCTGGTCTACCTGTTCCTGCAGCGCTACCTGATGGTGCTGTACACGGGGGGTGTGAAGCGGTGAGGATCCGGCTGGACGGCGTGACGAAGCGCTTCGGTGCGGTGACGGCCGTCGACGGCTTGACCCTGGAGCTGGAGCCCGGTCGGCTGGTGGCGCTGCTGGGGCCGTCCGGCTGCGGCAAGTCCACCACCCTGTACATGCTGGCCGGGGTGCTGCGGCCGACGGCGGGCGACATCTACTTCGACGACGTGCGGGTCAACGACGTGCCGCCCCAGCGGCGCAACGTGGGCATGGTCTTCCAGAGCTACGCCCTCTACCCGCACATGACGGTGTTCGAGAACATCGCCTTCCCGCTGCGGATGCAGCGGCTCCCGGAGGGGGAGATCCGGCGCCGCGTCCACGAGATGGCGGAGCTCGTGCGGGTCGAGGCGCTGCTGGACCGGCGGCCAGAACAGCTCTCGGGCGGCCAGCAGCAGCGGGTGGCGCTGGCTCGCGCCCTGGTCAAGCGGCCGGCCCTGCTCCTGTTGGACGAGCCGCTCTCGAACCTGGACGCCCAGCTGCGCCAGGCCATGCGCGCCGAGATCCGGCGCATCCAGCGGGAGCTGGGCGTGACCGCGGTGCTGGTCACCCATGACCAGACCGAGGCGATGACCATCGCCGACTGGGTCGTGGTGATGAACGCGGGCCGCTGCGTCGCCCAGGGCACGCCCTACGAGCTCTACCAGACGCCGCCGAACCGCTTCACCGCCTCCTTCATCGGCCACCCGCCCATGAACTGGCTGCAGGGTCGGGTGAGCGGGACGCGCCTGCAGGTGGACGGCCTGCCCGTGTACCTGCCGCTGCCGGCGGCGGCGCGGGACGACGAGGTGGCCATCGGCATCCGGCCGCACCACGTGCAGCTGGTGGCGCCCGGTCGCGGGCACCTGGACGGCCGGGTGACGATGATCGAGCTCCTCGGCCACGAGAAGCTGGTCACGGTGGAAGCCGGCCGCAGCGTCGCCTCGATGCCGGGCGGCGCCGGGGATGGCGCGGCGGGCTTGCGGCTGCAGGCCCTGGTGCCGGCGGACGCCGCCGTGGTCGAGGGGGAGGCGGTGGGCGTCCGGCTGCCGGTGTCGCGCCTCCACCTGTTCCGGTTGTCGGACGGCAGCCGCGTGGCCCTGCCGGGCGCGGCGGCGCGCCGGCCGGTGGCGGGGCCGGTGGCGGCGGCCCCCGGCGATGCGGTGGCGGACGAACCGGCCGAAGAGAGCGCGGGCACGGCCGGTTAAGCCCGCGGGCCGGCGTCTAGGCTGGCGCGGGCCGGCGTCTACGCCGAGGCCTCGTCGGCCACCGTCCTGGCCGCGGCCCTGCGCCTGCGGGACGAGGGCTGGCTGCGCGCCGGCGACCGGGTGGTGCTGGTGGTGACCTCCCACGGTTTCAAGGACGGTGCCGAGATGGCGCGGGCACCCGGCCGGTGACGGGCGTGCCGTGCGCCTTGGCGCCGTGGGCCTCGGGCCGATACGGCGGGCAGCAGACGGCTCGACACCGTTGCTGCGGCGCGGCGTGGCCGAGCCGTCAGGCCGGGGCGTTCCGCAGCGCCGTCCGCCGCTCCTCCTCCCGGTTCTTCAGGAAGAGGGACGCCAGGGCACCGGCGGCGGCGAGGACGCCCAGGACCACGTAAGCCTGCTCGTAACCCGCCACGTCGCCGGCGTGGGAGGCCACCATGGCCCCCATCGCGGCGCTGCCGACGATCTGTCCCATGTTGCTGGCCACGGTCAGGAGGGACTGGGCGGCCGCCCGATGCTCGGCGCCGGCCTCGTTCAACACCACGTAACGCAGGGGTGCGCCGGTCAGGCTGGCCAGCCCGAGTCCCACCACCACCCCGTCTGCCACGAAGAGGGGAAGGCTGCCGGTGACCGCGGGGACCGCCAGCAGACCCGCCGCCAGCACGACGGTGCCGCCCACGAGGACCGCCCGCGAACCCAGTTGATCCAGCAGACGGCCGACCACCGGCGCGCCGACCGCACTGGCCAGCACCGCCGGAGCCAGCAGGTACGCGGCGGTGGCGGGCGTGACCCCGAAGGCGGCCACGGCCAGGGACGGCACGAAGACCAGCCCCGCCTGCAGCAGACCGCTCAGGCCCGCCAGGCCGTTGGCCAGCCGCAGCTGCCGATTGCGCCAGAGCGCCGGGTCGATCAGCGGCGCCGGCGCCGCGTTCTCGACCCGTTGGAAGGCCACCAGGGCGGCGACGCCCGCCAGCAGCAACCCCCACACCCGCGGTGCGCTGAGGCTGCTCAGGATCTGGCGGCTGTCCACCTGGTTGATCGCCAGGGCGATGGCCACCAGCCCGCCCCCCAGCAAGGCCATGCCCAACCCATCGAAGGCCCGGCGCCCTGCCGGTCGCGGGGGCGGCAGCACGCGGCGGGCCCACACGAGGATCAGCGCCGCCAGGGGCACGTTGATCAGGAACAGCCACGGCCATCCGAAGGGCAGCAGCACGCCGCCGATCACCGGCCCCACCAGGAAGGCCAGGCCGAACATGGCGCCGGTCATGCCGAGGGCGCGCCCCCGGCGCTCGGGCGGGAAGGTCTCGCCGATGGTGGCGCTGGCCACGGGGAAGATGCCGCCCGACGCCAGCCCCTGCACGGCACGTCCGACCAGCAGGACGGCAAAGGACGGGGCCGCGGCCACCACCACGGACCCCAGGGCGAACAGGCCGACGTCCAGCATGTAGATCGGGCGGCGCCCGTAGAGGTCGGACAGGCGGGCCATCAAGGGGTTGCCGACCAGGTTGCAGAGCACATAGGTGGTGAAGATCCAGCTCAGCTGGCGTTCGCTGACGGCCAGGTCCCGCCCGATGGCGGCCAGCGCCGGGCCGACGATGGCGATGTCGAGCGCGCCCAGGAAGACGCCCAGCAACAGGACCCCGAGCACACGCGGGGTGCGGTCCTGCGTGCCGCTGTGGGCGGTCCCGGCCCGGCGAGCGTTCCCCACCGTGGACGAACCGGCACCGGGGCCCGTCGCGGTCGGTGCGCTGGGACCCGACGAGGACGACAGGCGGCGCGACACGTCCCCTCATCTCCCATCCCTCAACCGGCCGGGAGCGTCTGGTCGCTCCCGCCCCTGCTCCACGGCCACAACGGGAGTGTAGCACGGAGCAAGATGGCGTGTGCCATCGGTTGGAAGAAGAAGTACGCCATCCTCTAGGGGGCCGGGGCGCAAGCCTGGTTACAGCGTCAGCCTGGAGATCGTCGTGCGTTCCGCACGTCGTCGTACGCGGGTTCGTAGCTGCTTACCATTCCCTCGTCATCTGTTATCAGCCGTAGGCGAACCTTTCGCATAACGGTTCCCCCACTTCCGACCCGTCCCCTCTTCAGCTTGCAGGCGGAACATATGTTTGATATCCTGGGAAAAGGAGGATGATCGGGCCGATGCAGGCGACCTTCCAGACGAAGATCCATGACCGGTCGGTTTACCCGGCCCTGGACGCCCTCGCCGCCCTGTACGGTCGCCTGCTGCGCCGGTTGTTCGTCGATCTCTACGTGCGGAAGCGTCCCCTTGTCGAGTGCAAGCGGGAGTCCATTGCCCGCGACGGCATCACAGCCCGCTACTTCAACGCGCTAGCCACCGACCTGAAGGCCAAGGTGAAGGCGGCGGAGGAAGCCCATCGGCACCATCTGGCGCACCTGCGCGGGCAGATCCAATCCACCGAACGAGCGATCGCCAAGCTCCAGAAGCAGGCGAAAGCCTTGGCCTCGGGCAAGGGGCGCTGGGCGACCCTTGCCCCCCAAGAGCGGGCGGCGCGCCGGCGCCGGGTCCGGTTTCGGCTGCACCAGAAGAAGCGGCGGCTGGCGATGCTGCGCGCCCGCCTGGAAGCGGCGGAAGCGCGGACGGGATCGCCGCCGATTTGCTTTGGCTCGCGGCGTTTGTTCCACCGGCAGTTCCACCTGGAGGCGAATGGGTTCGCTTCCCACGACGCATGGCGCAAGGCATGGCGCGATGCCCGCAGCCAAAGCTTCTTCTGCCTCGGCTCCAAAGACGAGAGGAGCGGCAACCAGACGTGTTCGCTCTTGGGCGACCGCTTGCGCCTTCGGTTGCCCAACGCCCTGGCCGGCCGCTTCGGGCGGCATGTTTGGCTGCAGGGCGTCCGTTTCCCCTATGGGCAGGATGTCATCCTGGCGGCCCTCGCGTCCGGGCAAGCGATTTCCTACCGCTTTGTCCGGAAGAACGGCGCCTGGTACGTCTTCGCCACCACCGAACGGCCCGCGGCCCCGATCACGACATCGCGGAGGGCGGGCGCCCTTGGCGCCGATCTGAACCCCGACCGGCTGGCCGTGGCGGAGGTCGACCGCTTCGGCAACCCGGTGGCGGCGCGCGACATCCGACTTCCGCTCCAAGGCAAGCGCCGGGAGCAGGTGAAGGCCATCCTGGGCGATGCGGTGGCGGACCTGGTGGCATGGGCCAAGGGCGCCGGCAAGCCCATCGTGGTGGAGCACCTGGACTTCCGGGAGAAGAAGGCCCGTCTTCGAGAAGACGACAAGCGCTACGCCCGGAAGTTGTCCGCGTTTGCTTACGGCAAATTTTCCGCCCTGCTCATGGCCCGGGCCGCCCGGGAAGGCGTGGAGGTGCTCCGCGTCAACCCGGCCTTCACCAGCGTGATCGGCAAGGTCAAGTTCATGGCCCGGTACGGGCTGTCGCCCCACGCGGCCGCGGCGGTGGCGATCGCCCGCCGGGGCCTGGGTTTGGGCGAGCGCTTGCGCTCCGGAACCGCCCGCCCTCTACCCGCGAGGAATCGAGGGCGGCACGTCTGGAGCGATTGGCGGCGCATCGCCCCGTCGGTGCGCGGCCAGCGGGCGCACCGGCTCTATCAGCGGTCCTCCGAGGACGCCCCAGGTCGGGGGGAACCCCGATCCACCCGGGCACCGGCGGCCTCAAGGCCGCACGGCCCCGGGTGCGATGGTCTGGCTTGGGGTCCGGGGTGCGATCCCCCGGCGCGAATCGTCGGGAGCACCGTTCGCCCGGCGTCATAGGCGGATGCAATCAATGCCTATGTTTTGAGGAACGGTTCGGGTAGGTCGCCATGCCGGGACTCGAACCGCACCGGAAGGCGACGCAGCATCAGCCGGACGCCCTCTGCCATGCCCGGACGAACGCGGCCGCCGCCCGGCCGGGATCGGGCGCCCGGGCGATGGCCGACGCCACGGCCACCCCCGCCATGCCCGCTCGCCGCAGCGCGGGCAGGTCGGCCACGGTGATCCCCCCGATGGCCACCACCGGCAGGCGGGTGGCGGCGGCAACGCGCTCGAGCCCCTGGAGGCCGATGACCCGGGCGTCGTCCTTGGTGGCGGTGGACCGCAGGGCGCCGGCCCCCACGTAGTCCGCTCCCGCGGCCTCGGCGGCCCGGGCCTCCGCCGGCGTTCGCACCGACACGCCCAGCAGGCCGTCGGGCCAGAGCCGCCGCACCACGTCGGCGGGGAGGTCGTCCTGGCCGACGTGGACGCCGTCGGCGCCCACCGCCAGGGCGAGGTCGAGGCGGTCGTTGATCACCAGCAGGGCGCCGTGGTGCGCCGTGAGCCGGCGCACGGCGCGTGCCAGCCGGTAGGCGAGGCCGTCGGGCACCGCCTTGGCCCGGAACTGGACGGCCCGCACCCCCGCCCCCAGCACGGCCTCCAGCACCGGCGCCGGATCGCCCGTCCCCACCAGGCCGACATCGTAGACGAAGTACACTGCCAGCTCGCCGGTGCGCCGGCGCGGCGCCCGCGGTGCCCGTCCATCGGCGTCGGCGCCCGCGGCGTCCTCGGCCCCGGTGGTCGCGGCGGGGGGCTCGAGCCCGGTGAGCCCTTGGGCGCCCTCGTGAGCCTTGGCCGTCGCATCCGCCGAGCCGGGGTCCGGGCGCTGGGGCGCGAGCGGTCCCCTGGGATCCCCGGTGGGTGGCGCGTCGCCGACGGACTCCGGACCGCGGCTCGGTCCCCCGCCGGGACCGCGACCCTCCGGTGACATCGGGGTCCACCACCCACCCGGCCGGATGACCGTCCCCGCCGGCACCGGCATGCGCTGCTGCCCACCCGGCCGGATGGCCGTCTCCCTTGGCACCGGCGCCGGACCGGGAGCGGCGCCCGACCCCTTGGACCTTGGCCCGCTCATCGCGCCGCCTCCTCCTCGTTCCATCGGATGTCAAGTCCCTCCGGTTCTTCCGTCCCCGCCGCGCCGAGGGCGTAGAGCGCATCGAGGAACGCCGGCTGGAAGGAGCCGGGGCCCGCCGCCCGCGCCGCAGCCCGCTGGGCCGCCAGGCCGTAGACGGCCATGGCCAGGGTCGCGTCCCGAAGCGGATCCGCCGACCCGGCCAGGAAGGCCGCCACCGCCGTGGTGGCGCCACAGCCGCCCCCGGTCACCGCCGTCAGCCACGGGTGGCCGTTGGCCACGCGCCAGACCTGGTGCCCGTCGGTGACCACGTCCACCGGCCCGCTGGCCACCACGACGCAGTCGTACCGCCGAGCCAGCGTCCGGGCCGCCGCCGCCACCTCGGCCTCGGCCACCCGGCCGCTGTCGACGCCGCGGGTGGGGCCCTTCCCGCCGCCCGCCAGGGCGAGGATCTCGCCGCCGTTGCCCCGGAGCGCGGTCACCCCGCCCTCCAGCAGCTGCCGGGCGACGTCGGTGCGCAGGGGCGTGAACCCTGCCCCGACCGGGTCCAGCACGACCGCCAGTCCACGGCGGCGCGCCTCGGCCTGCGCCGCCCGGAAGACCGCGGCGTCGTGCGCCCGCAGGCTACCGATGTTGAGGACCAGGGCCCCGGCGGCCCCCGCGATGGTGGGGAACTCGGCGGGTTCGGGGGCCATCAGGGGCGACGCCCCGAGTGCCAGGGTGATGTTGGCCGTCCAGTGCATGACCACCTGGTTGGTCAGGTGGTGGATCAGGGGACGACGCCGGCGCAACCGTCCGAGCACCTCGCGCGCCGCCGCCTCCCATGGCGGCGGCGTCGACGCGGGCTGGACGGGCGACGCCTCCCGGTCCCGCCCCCGGGTGGGGTGGGGTCCCACCGGGGATGCCGACGCCGGGCTCCGGTCGTCGACGGGCGTTTCGCGATGGATCATCGACGGCTCCTCCTTCGCACGGCTCTGCCCAGGCCGCAGCCGGCCCGAGCCCCCCTGCCGCCTCCGCCGCACGGCGTTCTCCCGCGGCGACGGCCGAACCGAGCGCCGGGGCCGGTTCGTCGCGGGACGAACCGGCCCCCAGGCCCCGCCTGCTTCCCGCCATCAGCGGGCGGCCGGCCCCTGCCCGCCGCCAGGGGGTTCCGTCGGCCGCAGGCCAGGGGGCTCCATCGGCGGCAGCCAGCGCAGCAGCAGGCCTGCCACCAGGGCCCCCAGCAGGCTGCTGACGCCGAAGGGCACCACGTAGAAGAACCAGGCCCCCGTCGTCTGGCCCAGGAGCCACCGGGCCAGGGGAAAGGCGACGAGGCCGCCCACCAGGCCGGTCCCCAGTACCTCGCCGGCCATCGCGGCGACGGGACGACGCCAGACCCGGTGTGCCAAGCCGGCCAGGGCCGCGCCGAAGAGGCTACCGGGGAACGCCAGGAGCGTGCCAAGGCCCAGCAGGTTGCGCAGAAGACTGATCCCGAAGGCCACGGCGACGGCACCGCCGGGGCCGAACCAGACGGCGGCCAGCACGTTGACGGCATGCTGCACGGGCGTGGCTGTGGCCACGCCGACGGGGACGCGGATCATCCCCGCCAGCACGGTGCCGAGGGCGATCAGCGCCGCGGCCCGGGCCAGGGTGCGCAGCTGGCTGGCGGGACCCGCTGGCGCTTCCGCCGGTCCGTCGCCCTTCGCCGAGGCCGCGGCGGGAGCCCTACGCATCCCTCGCCACCCGGCCCGCACCACCCGGTGGCGCCCCCTCCTGGTTCGACGTGGGGGGCTGCTCGCCGCGTCCCCCGGTGCCTCCGTCGGGGTCCGCCGGGGATGCGGCCGCGGCGGCCGATGCGGGCCCGGCCGCCGGCTCCCAGGGGTAGAAGGAGCACGTCGGGCCGTGGCCGCGGCCGATGGCCGGCGCGCGTCGGATCGCCTCGGTGATGTACGCCTTGGCCTCCTGCAGGGCGCGCAAGACCGGGTAGCCCCGGGCGAGGTACGCGGTGATGGCCGCCGAGAAGGTGCAGCCGGTGCCGTGGGTCGACCGGGTGACGATGCGGGGCGCCCGGAGCAGGTGCCACTCCCGGCCGTCGTAGACCACGTCGACGGCCTCGGCGGCGTCTTCCGCCACGTGGCCGCCCTTGACCACCGCCCAGCGCGCCCCCAGCGCGTGGAGCGCCCGGGCCGCGCGCCGCGCGTCGTCCAGGCTGCGGACCGGGATGCCGCTGAGTTCCTCCGCCTCGTGGCGGTTGGGCGTCAGGACCGTGGCCAGGGGCAGGAGCAGCCGCCGCACCGCGTCCCGCGCCGGTTCGTCCAGGAGGGGGGCGCCGCTCTTGGCGATCATCACCGGGTCGACCACCAGGGGGAAGGGACCCAGGCGATCCCGCCAGTAGCGGATGCGCTCGGCCACCGCCTCGACGATGGCCGTGGTGCCCAGCATGCCCGTCTTGGCGGCGTCGGTGCCGATGTCGTCCAGGACTGCGTCGATCTGGGCGGCCACCATCTCCGGGGGCACCAGGTGGACATCCCGTACCCCCTCGGTGTTCTGGGCCGTCAGGGCGGTGATGGCCGACGTGCCGAAGACCCGCAGGGCGTTGAAGGTCTTGAGGTCCGCCTGGATCCCCGCGCCGCCGCCGCTGTCGGAGCCGGCGATGGTCATGGCCCGGGGCGGGGGGGCCGCGGGGCCGGTTCGTCCGGAGGAACCGGCGAGGGTCGAGGCGACCATGGCGCGTCGCTCCCTTCGTGGCGTCGGTGGGGGTCCCGGCTGCCGGGGAAGGACGGGGTGCGGGGCATCACGAAAGAAGGGCCGCGGGAAGAACGCGGCCCCGGTGCCTGGAAGCGATCGAGCGGCGATCGTCGAGGCTGGACCGCACCGTTCCCTCCGGTGGCATTACCCACGTCAGGTTCGAGGGGTTCGAGCCGCTGGGCTCGTCTCAGCCGGCGTGACGCCAGCACCCCCACGGTGCTACCATCTCCAGTATCGGATCCCGCCGGCCCCAGGTCAACGGCTCCCGGTCGACGGGGGTCGGAATCGGCGCCTGCCCCGCCCGAACGGGCGTCGGGACCGGTACCCCACCCCCGCGAGCGGGAGTCGCAACCGGTGCCCGACCCCGGGAACGGGAGCCCGAGCCGGCGCCCGACCCGCCCGTCGAGCGCAGTCGCGGCGGGGGCCGACACCGGCGGCATGTCCACGATGAAGGGCGCCAGGGTGACCCGCCCGCGCGGCGCGGTCGCGGCGTTGGGGGGGCGGCGCGCGGCGCCGGCCGCGGCGGCCGGGCAGCGGCGCGCAACGGCCCGCACGGCGGGTGGGCGGGAACCGCGGTGACCGGGGTGAGGGGAGAACGGACGTGCAAGGAAAGCAGCGGTCAGCCCAACGGTCCGGCAGCGCGGGGGGCGGGAACCAGGGCGCGTCCGACGGAGCGGGGCCCCCGACGCGCCCAGCGGTGCGACGCGCCTGGGGGCCAGACGGCCGGCGCCGGCGAGGACGCCGGGGAAGCGAGGGAACGACGTGCGGGAACGACTGAAGCCCCTGGTCCGGGGCATGGCGTTGGTGGCGTTCGCGGCGATCGCCGTGCTGTGGCAGCGGCGCACCGGCGGCTCCGTCGCCGGGCTGGTGGCGGCGACGGCGGGGATGGCGGTGGCGCTGGTGGCCGCGGTGGCGCTCTTCGCCCGGGTGATGTCCGGACTCCAGCGGCGGGGCGCGGAGGTGGGTGCGGGCGGGGTGCCGGCGGGACCGTGGCCCCCGGCTGGCGCGGGCGACCGGGGCGGCTCCCCCGCCCATCGAGGTCGGGGAACGGCCGTCGCCGGCTCCCGCCGTCCCCGGCGCCCCGCCCGGAAGAGCGGGGGAGGCCCATGGCGGGCGTCCTGATCGCCCTCGCCGCCGGCATGGCGGCGGGGCGGGCCGGCCTCGTCCGGCACCGCGTCGAGGCCTGGGGGCCGACGGCATCCCGCTGGGCGTTGGGCCTCATGCTGGCGTGCATCGGATTGCGGCTGGGCCTCGATCCGGCGGTCGGCGGGCAGCTCGGTCGGCTGGGCGTCCATGCCGCGGTGTTCGCGGTCGCGACGGCCGGCGGCGCGGTGGGGGCCGGGATCCTCGCCGCGGGCGGGATGGCCCTGGTGCGGCGGCGGCTCGCGCGGGGCCGTGTCGCGCCGCGACGGGTCCCGGGGCGCGGGACCGCTCCCACGGCGTCAAGGACGGACTCGGGAGCCGACGGGACGGCGGCCGGGGCAGGGGCGCCCCGCCCGGTGGCACCGGGCCCCGCGGTCGCGGCGCTGCGGATGAGCGGGGCGGCCGTGCTGGCGGTGGCCGCCGGTTGGGCGGCCGGAGGGCTCGTCCTCCACCTGGCGGGCTCGCCGGACACGGTGGCCGGAACCCTGGCCGGGACCCCGGTCGCGAGCGGCTTCGATGCCGGGGCCGTCGCAGCCGGTTCGTCCGCGGTCGCCGACCCGACCAGGGACGGGGCGGGGCCGGGGATCGCCCTGGTGCACTGGCTCCGCCACATGGCGGGAGCCGCCGCCGGCTACGCCCTGCTCCTGCTGATGGCCCTCTTCGGCTGGGATTTCGGTCGGCAGTGGCCCGCGACCCGCGCCAGCCTGCGGGCGGCCCGGGCCAAGGCGGTGGTCCTCCCGGTGGTGGGCGGGCTGGGCAGCCTGGCCGGCGGTTGGCTGGCCGGCCGGCTGCTGGGCGAGCCGCCCGGCCTCGCCCTGGCCGTCGCCGCCGCCTTCGGGTGGTACAGCATGGCGGGCGTCGTGGTCGCCCAGCTGTGGGGACCGGCCGCCGGTGCCCTCGCCTTCCTGGCCAACGTGTTCCGCGAGCTGCTCACGGTGGTGGCCGTCCCCCTGCTCGCCCGCCGGGCGGGCGGCCGGGCGTGGCTGACGGTGCTGCCGGGCGGCGCGACCACCATGGACACGACCTTGCCGGTCATCGCCGCCGCCGTCCGCGATGCCGGCATCACGGCCCTGGCCTTCGTCCACGGGCTGGTGCTCACCCTGACTGCTCCGGCCCTGATCGGTTGGCTGGCCCGCCCGTAGCCCGCCTCGATGCGGCCCTTCATCGGATGCCTGACCCGCTCCGGTAGCCCGGCTCGATGCGGCCTTCGTCGGCTGCCTGACCCGCCCGGTAGCCTGCCTCGGTGCGGCCTTCATCGGCTGCCGGACCCGCCCGTAGCGTGCCTCCCTGCAGCCTTCATCGCCGGCCTGACCCGACCCGCCCTCGTCGCGCCGCAGCGCGCGGCGCCGGCGAACGGCCCTCCGCGCCTTCGCGGGCCCCTGCCCTGAACCCGCCCTGGTCCCCGTCCCCGACCGGCCGACGCCGCGCGGATGGCCGCCCGCCCTGTGGGTCCTCGGGGCATCGCCTCGACCCCCGACCCCTCGACTCGGTTCGCGACGCCCGTGTCGGTTCGCGACGCCCGTGGACGGCCGGCTCGTCCGGGCCGCGGGCCTTCGGCGGTGCCGCCTCTCGCCTCCGACCTCGCTTCCGTCCGCGGGCGGCGCCTTCGGCCCCGAGGTGCCGGTGCGGGAGGAGCCCATTGCCCTGGCCCGTGACACCCGCCCGGCGGATGCGACATACGCCTATCGGGGAACCCCAGGGAGGGGGGCGGATGGGCTCGATGGCGCTGGACCTCGGACAGCTGCTCGACGGCTTGACCTTCGTCGCCAGCGGCGATCCGTTGCCGGCGCGGGTGGCGGAGATCCGCAGCCACTCGGCGCGGGTCGAACCCGGCGACCTCTTCGTCGCGGTCCCCGGTCGTCGTCACGACGGCGCGGCCTTCGCGGGCGAGGCGCTGCGCCGCGGCGCGCGGGTGGTGGTCGCCGAGCAGGCGCCGGCGCTGCCGCTTCCGCCCGGCGTGACCTGGCTCCGGGTCCCCTCGGCGCGCAGGGCCCTCTCGCGGCTGGCGGCCAACCGCTACGGCCATCCCTCCCGCCGCCTGGTGGTCGTCGGCGTGACGGGCACCACGGGGAAGACGACCACCACCTTGCTGTTGCACCACCTGCTGACGGCGGCGGGGATCGCGACCGGCGTGATGGGCTCGCTGGTGGTCGACACCGGCCGTCGCCGCCGGCCGGGCCACCTGACGACCCCGGCCCCCTCGACCTCCACCGCCATCTCCGGGAGATGGTGGACGACGGCTGCCGGGCGGCGGTCATGGAGGTGTCGTCCCAGGGCGCCGATCAGGGACGGGTCGACGACGTGGCCTTCGACCTCGGGGTGGTGACGAACCTCGCGCCGCTCGAGCACCTGGAATACCATCCCACCTACGAGCACTACGCCGCCGCCAAGGGACGATTCGTGGCGATGGTGCCCGCTGACGGCGGCCTGTTGATGCACGCCGGGGAGGCGGCCCTGCGGCTCGGTCGCTTCGCCCGGGCGCCGGTGGTCCCGTTTGGACGGGGCCCCGAGGGGGCGCTGCGGCTGCTCGCCGAGGCGATGGTGCCGTTGGCGGATCCCGGCGGGCACGGGGCCGGGGTCTGCCGCGATGGCACCCTCCCGCGGCGCGACGGCACCCTCTTCCACGGTGCGCAGGGGCCGGCCCCGGCCCCCCTCCCCTGGACGAACCGGCTCTGGCTGGAGCTGCCGTCCGGGTGGCCGTCGTCCGTGCGTAGGCGCGCGGCCGACCTGGCGCCGCCGGCGGGCCGGGTTCGTCCGGAAGAGGGGGCCGCGCTGCGGCGCCTTGCCGTCGACACCCAGCTGCTCGGCTCCCACCACGCGCTGAACGTGGTGGCGGCCGTCGGCGCCGCCCTGTGGCTTGGCCTCAGTCCGCAGCAGGTGGCCCAGGCGGTGCCGCGCTTTCGCCCGCCACGGCGGCGCACCGAGGTGATCCTGCGCGAACCGTTCACGGTGATCGACGACACCGCCGGCCGGCCGGACAGCCTGGCGGCCTGCTTCGGCGTAGCCTCCCGCCTGCCCCACCGGCGGCTGGTGGCGGTCTACGCCGTGCGCGGTGGACGCGGGGAGGCGATCAACTACGCCAATGGGCTGCAGCTGGCCTGCGAGGCGCGGCGGGCGGGGGCCGTGGTCGTGGTGACGGCCAGCGACGGCGACACGGCGCCCCGTGATGCGGTGCAGCCCGGCGAATGGGAGGCGTGCCTGGCGGGCCTGGCAGCCGGAGGCCTCGAACCGCCGCAGGTCCTCACCTTCGCCCGGCTGCCCGACGCCGTGGCCGCGGCCGTCGCGCGCCTTGGAGCGGGGGACCTGCTGCTGCTCCTCGGGGCGCAGGGGATGGATGCGGGGGCCGCCTATCTGCGCGCCATCCTCGCCGAGGACCGGGGTGCCGACGGGCGGCGGCACGGGCCCGATGCCGCCGCGGCGCTGGACGGCTCCGTGGCCGGGGCCGGCCCCCCTGCGGCGGGTCGCCGGGTCGTCCCAGGCGGGGCGGCCGCGCCGGCCCGCGGGGCGGTGACGATGCCCACCCGTCAGGCCTTGGCACGGACCCCCGGCGGCGACCGGCCGTAGCCTGGGCCGGGTGGGATGGGCGGTAGAGGGGGCCGCGCCGGTGGTGGGTGGGCCGGAGCAGGGCGTTTTGCCTTTCCGCCGGCGGTCGAACCGGCGCCCGCTCGGGCGCGGGGGCGTCACCTGGGGTCATATGGGGACGGGTGGCCTCGGCTCGTCGGGCGTCGGGCGTGCCGGGCGTGGGGTCTCCGGCCGCCGCGCGTCGGGCGCGGGGGATCGGCGTGGGGTCGTCCGGGGACGTGGGGTCGTGGGGACGGAGGCGCGGGGTCGTTCGGGGCCGTGGGGTGGTCGGGGCGGGGTGGGGCCGTGCGGGTGACGGACGGCCGTCGGGACAGCCGGGGGTCGTGGGGGCCACGGGCGGGCGTCGGGACGGGGTGGAGGGCACGGGTGTGGCGGACGGCCGTCGGGAGGCCGCGGGTCGTGGGGGTGGGGGGTCCGTGTAACGTTTCGGTAGGTGAGGGTCGAGGCAAATAGAAAAGGCCTCACCCGGAGGCTGTCCCTGCATCGGGACGGCTTCCCCAGCGGCAGTCGGAGGGTGAGGCCCCATGGTCAGCATACACGCTGTGCGCGAACTTTTCCTCCAGACATTGCGGGAACTGGCGGAGCTGGTGACGGAGGACCGATCGTTTGGCGAACTGGAGGAAGCCGTTCAGCGGCTCAGCGGCCGGCTGACACTGCGGCTGCTGGAGTGGGTGTTGGCCGGGATCGATGAGCGACTGATGCAGGAGCGGGACCCGAGCCGATATG
This sequence comes from Thermaerobacter composti, assembly GCF_033582035.1. Classification (NCBI taxonomy): domain Bacteria; kingdom Bacillati; phylum Bacillota; class Clostridia; order Eubacteriales; family Clostridiales Family XVII. Incertae Sedis; genus Thermaerobacter; species Thermaerobacter composti. The sequence continues at coordinate 2,474,923 of NZ_CP132508.1, read as the reverse complement.
AGTGCCTGGATACGCGGGAGCGGGTCCTGGACACGCCGCTGGGCGAGTTGCAGGTGAAGCGACGTTACTACCGGGACCGGGCGACGGGCCAGGGTGTGTTCTTGCTGGATGAAGCACTGGGCTTGGAATCGCGGCGGCGACTGTCGCCGCGGCTGGAAGCGCTGTGCCGGCGGCTCGCGACGGAGATGCCGTATCACCGAGCGGCGGCGGTCCTGCGGGAGTTGACGGCGGGGCAGGCACCGGCGCGGGCGATGACGGTGTGGCGGGCGTCCCAACGGGCGGGGCGCCGGTTGAAGGAGGCGGCGGAGCGGCTACGGCGGTCGGTGTTCGTGGAGGGCCAGGTGCCGGAAGGCCGGCGCCGGAGCGTCGAGCTGCATGCCGAAGCGGACGAGGTTTATCTGCGGGGTCGAGGGCAACCGGTGGTGTTGAAGCTGGGGGTCGCGTACGAAGGCAAGCAAGCCGTGGGTTCGAACCGGCAAGCGCTGCGGGAGCGGCGGGTCGTGGCGGGGGTGATGCCGGGGACGGCCTTTTGGGAGCAGGCGAGCGCCTATTGGGGGACGCACTGGGATCTGAGCGCGGTCCAGGCCTGTTACCTCGGAGGCGATGGGGCGCATTGGGTCAAGCAGGGGTTGCAGTACTTCCCCCGCGCGTGTTACCGGCTGGATCCGTTCCACCTGCGGCGAGCCCTGCGGGAGGCGTTATCGCCTTCCGAGGAGACGTACGCCCAGGTGTGCCGGGCCATCGAAGCGGGGGATTGGGCGGGCGTGGAGTCGGCGCTTCGCCAGGCGCTACGGGGGCGGCGTGGTCCGGCGCGGGAGCGCTTGTTGCGGCTGCGCGGCTACTTGCGGGAGCACTGGGACGGGATTGTGGCTTCTGGGGAAGCGCCGCGGCTGGGGGCGATCGAAGCAGAAGTCTTTCACGTCCTTGCACGACGGATGAAACGGCATGGGGCGCGTTGGAGTGAACGCGGCGCCGACCACTTGGCGCGGCTCTTGAGCGAACGCGTGGACCCCCACTGGCGCGCGGTCCTCGGCGGCCGGCCCCTGCAGATTTCGCCCGGCGTGCGGCAGGCGACACGCCAGGCCGTTCAGCGCGTGATGCGCCAGCTCGAGGAGGACCCAGCCCGTTGGCTGCGTGCCCGCATCCCAGCGCTCACCGGGCCGCATGCGACCAAACCCTGGGTTCAGGTGCTGCGCGACCTGGCCCATGTCCACGCACCGGTGGCTTGACAGCCGATTCACCGCTGGGGGCACCCATCGGAACGTGACACGGACGGGGTGGGGGCCGTCGTCGGGCCTGCGGGGGAAGGCTGTGCTATCATTCATCGTTAGGCGACGGAGGCGAGCCCCGGTCGGCCAGGGGGCCGAGGGGCCAGGCCGACCAGGGGCCCGCCGGCCGAGGTCGGCCAGGGGCCGAACTCGGGACCGCCGGCTCGTGGACGGGCGGCCCCAGGGTCAGCGGGATCCGCCCCGGACCCGACCCGGCCCCGCTCCCGGATCCGGCGCGAGACCCGCCCTCCGCGCGCCCCGGGTCCGGGAGGGCGGAACCCGCCCGAGCGTCCGCTGCGGCACCCGGGTCGGCCGGCGGGGCGGGCCAGCGCGGGCGGCCTGCCCGGCGCGGCGGGCGGCACCGTCGCCCGAAGGCGTCCGCGGTCCGGGTGCAGGCCGGGAGGGCGTCCCGCCCTGCCGCGGGCCGACAAGCGAGGCGACGTGTCATGGACCGAGAGCACGGGGGCCACGGGGCACCCTCCCCCGACGGGTCTCCCGAGGCCGGAGGCGAAGGAACCGGCGCCGAGCCCGGCCGCCGCCCCGGCGCGAGGCGGCCGGTGCGCCAGGGCTACTCCCGCCCGCGCCGCGACCACCCCTATGACCCGCGGGTGCTGAACGATCTGGCCCAGGTCTTCATGGAGACCACGCTGCGGGAAGACGGCACGGTGGTCCGCCCCGACCGCCGGGAGGCGCTGGCCCTGGCGGAGCAGGTGTTGGACATCCTGTACTACTCCGGCTTCTACAACGCGGCGGACGTCGCGGGACTGCGCTTTCACCTCTACCCCCGCCTGGAGGCGGACGGGCAGCCCGACCTGATCTACGCCAACACCTGGATGGACGGCCGCTGGATGGAGATCGCCGTGATCGAGGTGCCGCGGCCCAACGCGCGCCCTCCCGAAGACGGCGGCGACGCGGATCCCGGCGGCGGAGAGGCCGGTTCGTCCCGCCCCGGGACCGGCGGGGCTGCCCCCAGGCGGACCGCCCAAGGCGGACGGGACCGCATGGCGGACGAACCCGGCCGCAACGGCCGCGTCCCCGCCGACGCGCGCGTCCGACCCGCGGTCCCACGCCCCGAGGGCGGACCGACGGGCTGGGACGGCTAGAGTCGCCGGCGACACGCCGCGGCCGCCTTTGCACTTCGCCGGCGACACGCCGCGGCCCGCCTCTGCGCCTCGCCAGCGGCGCACCGCGCCCCGCCTTTGGGGCCTCTGCGCCCCGCAGGCGGCGGGCGGCTGGCGGGGGTCCGTCGGGCGGCGATGCCGGCGCGGGGCCGTGCGCCGCACCCTTTCGTCGACGGCCTGCTTGACCATGCGGTCAGCGTGGTCCGCGAGATCGGTCCGTCACCCACGGCGCCCGGGGCGACGGGGCGTGCCCCGGATTTGCACTTGTGCAAAAATGTTGGGTGAAGCGAATTCCGCAGCGATTCCGCAGCGCATCCGTCGAAGGAAACGGGGGCATCGCCATGGATGACCCGAAGGGCCGCGACGGGCCGAGACCCCCCGCGGCCAAGGCACGACGGGCGTGGGCGCCGTCCGGGGGGGATCCGGCGTCCGCACCGCCGCCCGCCGTCGAGCTGCGCAACCTCTACGTGGCCTACGATCACCGACCCGTGCTGCGCGGCGTCCGCCTGGCCGTGCCGCCGGGGCTCTTGGTGGCCTTCGTCGGCCCCAACGGGGCCGGCAAGTCCACGCTCTTCAAGGCGATCCTGGGGCTGGTGCGGCCGGCGGCGGGTACGGTGCGCATCTTCGGCAAGCCCGTGGCCACCCAGCGGCGGCGCATCGCCTACGTGCCCCAGCGGGAGCTGATCGACTGGGACTTCCCGGCCACCGTGGCCGACGTGGTCATGATGGGGCGCGTGCCGCACCTGGGGTGGTTGCGCCGCCCCGGCCCCGCCGACCGCCGCCGGGTCGCGGAGGCCCTGGAGGAGGTGGGGATGGCGGCCTACGCCGACCGGCCCCTGGCCGCCCTCTCCGGCGGCCAGCAGCAGCGGGTGTTCATCGCCCGCGCCCTGGCCCAGGACGCCGATCTCATCCTCCTCGACGAGCCCTTTGCCGGCGTGGACGCGGCCACCCAGGAGGTGGTGCGGCGGCTGCTGGCCCGGCTGCGGGACGCGGGCCGGACGATCCTGGTGGTCGACCACGACCTGGGTGGGATCGACCACTACGACCGGGTGGCGCTGGTCAACGGGCGCATCATCGCCTTCGGACCGCCGGCCGAGGTCATGACTCCCGAGCGGCTGCGCCAGACCTACGGCGGCCGCCTGACCTACCTCGATCGCGTCGCCCTGCCGGGGGTGGTGCGCCCGTGAGCGGTGAGCCCGGCTGGCTGGGGATCCTGGTGGAGCCGCTGCGGTACCCCTTCATGGTGCGCGCCCTGCTGGCCGGCGTGCTGGTGGCCGTGGCCGGCGCCGTCACCGGCAGCTTCCTCCTGGTCCGCCGCTGGTCCCTCCTGGGCGACGCCATCTCCCACGCGGTGCTGCCCGGCGTCGCCGTCGCCTACCTGCTCGGCTGGCCCTACTTCACCGGTGCCCTCGCCAGCGCCCTCCTGACGGCGGCCGGCATCGGCTTCCTCGAGCGCAACACCCGCCTCAAGTCCGACGCGGCGACGGGACTGCTGTTCCTCGGCGCCTTCGCCGCGGGTCTCGCCATCCTGAGCCGCGCCCGTAGCAGCGTGGACGTGTTCCACATCCTGTTCGGCAACGTGCTCGGCGTGTCGCGGACGGACCTGGTGCTGATGGCCGGGGTGGCCGCGGCCGCCGTGGGGCTGGTCCTGCTGCTCTTCAAGGAGTTGCAGCTGTGGGCCTTCGATCCCCTGACCGCCGAGGTGGCGGGCCTGCCCACCCGCGCCCTGCACTACCTGATGATGCTGCTCGTCTCGGCGACGCTGGTCGCCGCCCTCCAGGCCGTCGGGGTGGTCCTGGCCCTGGCCATGCTGGTGACACCGCCGGCCACGGCGTATCTCCTCGTGCGACGCTTCCCGGCGATGATCGGGCTGGCGGTGGGGCTCGGCGTTGTGGCCGCCATCACGGGGCTCTACCTCTCGTTCTACCTCAACGTGGCCTCGGGACCGGCCATGGTGCTGGTGGCCATGGGGGCGTTCGCCGTGGCGCTGGTCCTGGCGCCGGAACAGGGGCTGCTCGCCCGCACCCTGGAGCGTCGTCGCCTGGCGCGAGTGGTGGCGGCGGAGGACGTGCTCAAGGCCCTCCACGAGCTGGGCACCGAGGAGGGCGCGGCGGACGGCAGGTCGGCTGCGCCCGTGGCCCTGGAGGCCCTGGTGGCCTGGACGGGTCTCTCCCGGCGCGAGGTGCACGGGGCCCTGGCTCGCCTAGTGGCCCGCGGACTGGCAACGTGGGAGGCCGGCGACCGCCCCCGGCCGCCCGGCGCCCGCCGCGCCGGGGGACTGGCAACCGCCCGCCGGCTCGGCCGGTTCGGCCGGCTCGCCGGGCTCGGCATGGGGGTCCCCGGGGGCGCCCGCCTGACGGCGGCGGGGGTGCGGGAGGCGCGCCGGCTCATCCGCACCCACCGCCTCTGGGAGCGGTACCTGACGGACGTGGCAGGGATGGCGTGGGAGGACGTCCACGAGGTCGCCCACCAGCTGGAGCACGCCACGCCGCCCCACCTGGCGGAGGAGATGGCCGAGGCCCTGGGCCATCCCGAGCGGGACCCCCACGGGGCGCCGATCCCGACCGCGGCGGGCGAGGTCCCGGGGGAGGCGGGGCCCCGGCCGGTCGCCCTGGATCGAATCCCGGCGGGTCGGGAGGCCGTGGTGGTCCGGGTGGACGACGAGGACTCGCACCTCCTGGCCCGGCTCCGCCGCAGCGGCCTGGTGCCGGGCGCCCGGGTCCGGGTGCTGGGGCGGGAGGTAGGGCGCATCCGGCTCCAGGTGCGGCCGCGGGACGCAGGCGACGGGCAGCCGGGGGCCGGCGCACCCGCCGGGCCCGGCTCCACCCTCTGGCTGGGCGACCGGGAGGCGGGCTGTCTCTACGTCGCCCCGGTGGACGCGGCGCCTGCCGAGGGGGCGCAGCGCGCCCCCGACGAGGGGCCGCCCAGTGGGGCGGCGGGGGCGGCGGGGACGGCCGACGACGGGGATCCCCCCGGCGAAGGGTCGACGCGGCCGGGCGACGGTGCCGACGGCCCGGTGAAACAGCCATGAGGGGGACCGGGCGGCGGACGGGGTACGCCCTGCCCGCCGGGGGACGCGACCCGTGCTCGTCCGGGCACGGGGCATCGCGGCCCCGCGGCGTGGGGCAGGCCGTGCCCCCGCCGGCCCATGGGGCCGGCGCCTCGACCCCCCGCGCCGTGGACCGGGTCCTGCGCCGCCTCCCCCGGGCCCTGCCGGTGATCCTGCTGCTGGTGCTGATGGCCTTCGCCGCGGTGCTCGCCGCCGGTCGCGGCTGGTGGGCGCAGATCGCCGGCCCCGGGGATCCGCGGCCGCTGGTGGTGGCCAGCACCACGATCCTGGCGGATCTCGCCACCCAGGTGGGCGGGCCGCGGGTACGGGTCCACAGCCTGCTGGCCCCCGGCCAGGACCCGCACAGCTACGAGCCCGTGCCGCGGGACGCCCTGGCCGTGCACCGCGCCCACCTGGTGTTGCTCAACGGGTACGGGCTCGACCTCTGGGCCGAGCGCCTGCTGGACGCACGCCCGGACCGCCGGGCGCTTCCCCGGGTCGTGCGGGTCGCGGAGGCCGTGGATGCCGATCCCCTGCCCTGGCCCGGCGATCCCGGCCGCGCCGATCCCCACCTGTGGATGGATCCGGTGCGGGTGATGGGCTACGTGGACGTGATCCGCGACGCCCTGATCGGGATCGACCCCGCGGGCGCCGCCTTCTACCGGCGGCAGGCCGACCGGTACCGGGCGGAGCTGGCGGAGCTGGACCGCTGGATCGCGCGGCAGGTGGCGGCGGTGCCCCCGGAGCGGCGGCTCCTGGTCACCACCCACGACGCCTACCGGTACTTCGGCCGGCGCTACGGACTGCGGGTGGTGGACACCGTCTGGGGCATCAGCACCGAAGAGGAGCCGTCGGCGGCCGACCTGGCCCGCCTGATGGGGAACCTGCGGCGCTACGGCGTCCCGGCCTTCGTCGAGTCGACCATCAACCCCAAGCTGATGGAAGAACTGGCGGCCCAGGCGGGCGTACCCATCGGCGGTCGCCTCTACGCCGACTCGGTGGGGCCGCCGGGCAGCGGCGCGGAGACGTACCTCGGCATGATGCGCCACAACGTGCGGGTCATCACCGCCGCCCTGCGATCCGGACGATGAGGCCGCTGAACGGGATGCGGGTCGGACTCGCGGCGGGTCCGGCGACCTGCCCGCCGCTGGCACCGCCGGGCGGCTTGGCACGGCGCCAACCGCGGGCTACCATGGCCTTGGCAGGACGTTCCTGGCCGGGGAGGGAGAGGATGGCCCCCTGGTGGCGGCGGGTGACCGCCGGGTTGACCGTCGCGGTGCTGGCAGGCGCCGTGGCCTGGCTGTTCACGCCGGCCGGCGGTGCCTGGCGCGAGGCGGCCCTGGCCGTCCTGGGCGGGGGCCGCGAACCCGACGCCGAGCGGATCCAGGCCATCAGCCAGAGCCTCGCCGCCGCCACGCCCGAGGAGCTCGAACGGGCCGAGAAGAACGTCCGCGCCGTCCACGAGCGGATGAACCAGATCGCCGGCTGGGGGCACCTCTCGCTCCTGCGCGACCGGCAGAGCCCCGCCTGGGACGCGGTGCGCGAGGTGCTGGAAGGCGACGCCCTGCGCTTCCTGCGCGACGTGGCGCCGCGGCTCACGCCCGCCAGCGTGGGGAGGGACCTGCAAGCCTTCGCCAAGGCGCTCGAGGAAGGCTATGCCCGCCGCGACGCCGATCGCGTGCGGGTGGCCCATCGCATCGTCCACGACCTGGACTACTTCGTGTTCAATCACGAGACGGTGCCGGGCGGCGACCGCCACTACTGGGGGGCCACCATCACCCTGGAGGGCGAGGACGCCCTCGCCCAGGAGGTCCTCGGCCCCGCCGGGGAGGCGGGCACCCCTGCGGGCGGCCGCCCATGATCGCGCCCGCCTCCCGCGCTCCACGGCAACCCCGAGGGCGTCGACGGCAACGCACGCCACGCTCGATCGCTCGAGTCAGGTAGCGCGTTGGGACGGCCGGGGCCCGGCCCGGGCAGCCGGGCCGGGCCCCGGCCGGGGCGGCACGGGCGGCCGTGGGCCGGGGGCCGCGCGGCCGCCCGCGGCAGCCGGAGGGGCGCGAGGGCCGGACCCAGGCGGAGTGGACGGCGTGGGCCCGGCAGGGCGAGGTGCCACCGGGAGCCCGGCCGCGCCCGGGCGGGCGGAGCCACCGCCTCAGTGCCGCGAGGCAGTGCCCGCCACCCCCGCCCGCTTCCGCTCCAGCACCCGCCGGGCCGCATCCACGATGGCCTCGGGGCTCAGGCCGTACTTGCGCATCAGCTGCTCCGGCTCGCCCGATTCGGCGTACGTGTCCTGGATCGCGACGAACTCCGCCGGTACCGGCACGGTCTCCGCCAGCGCCATGGCGATGGCGCTGCCGAGACCCCCGGCCTTGAGGTGCTCCTCCGCCACCACAAGCGCGCCCGTCTCCTCGGCCGCCGCCTGCACCGCCTCCCGGTCCAGGGGCTTGACGCAGGCGAAGTCCAGCACCCGCGCCTCGATGCCCTCGGCCGCCAGCCGTTCGGCGGCGGCCAGGGCGGCGGCGACCATCAGGCCGTTGGCGGCGATGGTCAGATCCCGCCCCTCGCGCACCGTCACCGCCTTGCCGATGGCGAAGTCGAAGGGCCGCGAATCGTAGACCAGGGGCGCCTTGGGCCGTCCCACCCGGATGTAGACCGGCCCCGGGTGGTCCAGGGCCGCGGCCACCACGCGGCGGGTGGCCGGTTCGTCCGCGGGGACCAGGACCACGAAGCCCGGCAGCGCCTGGGCCAGGGCCACGTCCTCCACGGCCATTTGGCTGACGCCGTCCTCACCGATGCTGATGCCGCCGTGGCTGCCGACGAACTTGACGTTCAGCCCGGCGTAGTTGACGGCAATCCGCATCTGGTCGAAGGCCTTGCACATGAGGAAGGCCGCGAAGCTCGCGCAGACCGGGATCTTGCCGCAGGAGGCCAGCCCGGCCGCCAGACCGACCATGTTCGCCTCGGCGATGCCCACGTTGAAGAACCGGTCGGGAAACTCCTTGGCGAAGTACCGCGTGTAGGTCGACTTGGACAGGTCGCCGTCCAGGACCACCAGCTCCGGGCGCTGGCGTCCCAGTTCGACCAGGGTCTCACCGAAGGCCTGGCGCGTGGGCTTCCCCGTTGGGAGGCCGAACATCCCCATCCCCTCCTCGCCCTCCATTCCGTCCGGGTCCGCGGAGGCCCGACCTCGGGTCGGCGGCGCGCCCTGCGCCCCGGACCGCCGGGGACCTAGGACGGACCGGCGCCCGGGGCGCTCGCCGGCGTGCCGCCCTCCAGCTCCGCCAGCGCCCGCTGGGTCTCCTCGGGTGTCGGCGCGCGGCCGTGGAACTCGTTGTTGTTCTCCATGAACGAGACGCCCTTGCCCTTGACGGTGTGGGCGACGATCATCACCGGGCGGCCCGTGCCCGCCCGCGCCCGCTCCAGGGCCGCGACCACCTGCGCCAGGTCGTGGCCGTCGATCTCCTCCACGTCCCAGCCGAAGGCGCGCCACTTGTCGGCCACCGGCTCCAGGGAGACGATGGCGTCCACCGCGTCATCCAGCTGGTAGCGGTTGTAGTCCAGGATCGCGATCAGGTTGTCCAGGCGGTGGTGCCCGGCGAACATCGCCGCCTCCCAGACCTGGCCCTCCTGGATCTCGCCGTCGCCCAGCAGGACGAACACGCGGTAGTCCTTGCCGTCCAGCTTGCCGGCCAGGGCCATCCCCGCGGCGATGGAGAGCCCCTGGCCCAAGGAGCCGGTGGATGCCTCGATGCCCGGACAGTCGCGCCGCGACGGGTGTCCCTGGAGGGGGCTGCCCAGCTTGCGCAGCGTCTCGAGCCAGCCTAAGGGGAAGTAGCCGGCCTCGGCCAGGGCGGCGTAGACGATGGGCACCCCGTGCCCCTTGCTCAGGACGAACCGGTCGCGGTTCGCCCAGTTGGGGCGGGCCGGATCGTGGCGCATCACGTGGAAGTACAGCGCGGTGACGATCTCCGTCGCGGACAGGGAGCCGCCCGGGTGGCCCGAGCCCGCCGCGGCGATCATGCGGATCACGTGGCGGCGCAGCTGGCGCGCCCGTTCTTCCAGCGACGCCAGCGTCTCTGCCGGAACCGTCGGTGCAGGCACGTGCATCGCCTCCTGCCGGCCGTGCATCCGGGGGAACGCGAAGCCGCTGCGCGTGGGGGCCGCGCAGGGGTTGGACTTGGCCCGATTATGCCCGGCTTGCCCGCGGGACTCAACCGGGGGCGGTCGGTCCCGCCGGGGGGCCGGCGGCCGCCGCGGCGGCGCGGCCCGCTCCTAGGATACACGACGGGCGGAGCCGTTGCGTTATCCTTATGGGTGAGCCGGCCGCCGCGGGCCGTCGCCGGGGGTCGCCCGTGCCCCGGCCTGCGGACCGCGGCTTGCCGGCGCGGGAGGTGAGACCATGGCCAAGGTCACCGAGGAACAGGTGCGGGAGGCCCTGACCGACGTGATCGACCCGGAGATCGGCCTCAACGTCGTCGACCTGGGGCTGGTCTACCGGTGCGAGGTCGACGACGACGGCGTCGTGGAGGTCGACATGACCCTGACGGCGCTGGGCTGCCCCCTGGGCGATCAGATCGTCAGCCAGGCGAAGCAGGCCATCGAGCGCCTGGAGGGGGTCAAGGAGGCGCGCGTCCGGCTGGTGTGGAACCCGCCGTGGCGGCCCGACATGATGTCGGAACGGGCCCGGATGCTGCTGGGGTTCTGACCGGACATCCACCGGGGGATGGTGGCGGGGAGAGGCGGTGCGGGGCGCCGCCGCGGGAGGGCGGCGGGGGCGAGGACGACCGATGGCAGACGGCGCGACACCGGATGCGATGCGAGGACGGGTGGTGCGCTCCCCCCTGCGGGTCCGCTTCGCGGAGACGGACGCGCAGGGGGTGGTCTATTACGGGAACTACTTCGTCTACTTCGAGGTCGGGCGGGTCGACCTGCTGCGGGAGGCGCGCGGCGCCTCGCCGGAGGGACGGCTCGCCCCCGCGGGCGCTGCGGCGCCCACGGCGGAGGAGGGCACGGCGGCCACCGCCGCGTCGGCCGGTTCGTCCGGCAACGGCGCCGGGGCCGAGAGGGGCGGCGGGATCGGGGCGCTGGTGGTCGCCCACGCCGAGTGCGACTATCGCGCGCCGGCCCGGTTCGACGATCGGTTGGAGGTGCAGACCTGGATCGAGGCGCTGGGTCGGACGAGCATCACCTTCGGCCACCGGGTCGTGCGGCTGCCCGAAGCGGAGGAACTCGCCCGCGGGCGGGTGGTGGCCGTCCACCTGGGGCCCACCGGGCGGCCCGCACCCCTCCCCGACGACTGGCGTCGCGCCCTGGAGCGCTACCGGCTGGTGGAGGGAGCGCCCGTCGCGGACTGACAGGCCAGCACCCGCCGCCGACCTCCCTCCGGTCGCCGTACCGGATCCCGCACCTGGGGGTGCATCGCGGCGTCCATCCGGACCCAGCGGACGGGGGCGCATCGCCGGATCCAGCCGGACCCCGCGGATGGGGACGCATCGCGGGCTCCAGCCGGATCCAACGGGCGGGGGCGCATCGCCGGATCCGGGGGACGGTGGCGCGCACCCGGTGACGACGTCGCGCTCACCCCGTCACGACCCGTACCCGGAACAGGTCCTGCAGGGCCATGACCCCGGCGCCGATGGCGCAGGCGTCGGGGCCGCACTCGGCCAGCACGATCCTGGTCCGGCGCTGCATCAACGGGAGGGCGCGTTCCGTGGCGATCTGCCGGATCGGCTCCAGGATGAACCGGCCCGCCTCCACCAGCGGCCCCCCGATGATCACCATGTCCGGATTGAAGGTGTTGATGGCGTTGGCGACGCTCACCCCGAGGTAGGTGGCGACGCGGTTCAGGGCCGCGGTGGCCGCCGCGTCGCCCCCCTTGGCCGCCTCGACGATGTCGTGGGTGCTGGGCGGGGTGCCGTCCGTCCCCGCTGCCCCGTTCGGCCGGGCATCGGCCGCCTCCTCGCCGCGGGCGTGGCGGCCGCGATCCGCGGCCTGCGGCCCCGCCAGCTGCTGGTAGAACCGCCGCAGCGCCGCCTCCGAGGCGTAGACCTCGAGGCAGCCGCGGTTGCCGCACGCGCACCGCGGACCCGTGACGTCGACGGTGGTGTGGCCGATCTCCCCCGCCATCCCGCCGCTCCCGCGGACCAGCTCCCCCTGGATGATGATCCCCGTGCCGACGCCGATGCCGACGCTGTAGTAGACCGCGTGCCGGGTGCCGCGCGCGACGCCGCACCACGCCTCGGCCATCGCCCCGGCATTGGCCTCGTTCTCCACCTGGACGGGGACACCGAAGCGCTCGGCGAAGTAGGGGCCGACCGCCACGTCTTCCCACCGCAGGTTGGGCGCGTAGAGCAATACGCCCCGCTCCTGGTCCACCAGCCCGGGCACGCCGATGCCGATGCCCAGCAGGCCCCGCGGGGTGTCCCGCTGGCGCGCGGCGGCCGCCGCCATGAGCTCGGCCAGCCGCGCCATGGTCTCCGCGGGCCGGCGCCGGTTGTCGGCCTGTTCCCGCACCTTCCAGACCACCTGGCCCGTCAGGTCCAGCACCGTGACGTTCAGGAAGTCGACCCCGATCTCGCCGCCGAGGACGAACCCGGCACCCCGGTTGAGGCGGAGCAGCCGCGGGCGTCGTCCGACCCGTCCGGTGCCGACCCCGACCTCTTCGACCAGGTGCTCGCCGAGGAGCTCGTCGATCAGGGCCGAGACCGTGGCCTTGTTCAACCCGGTGGTCCGGGCGATGTCGGCCCGCGAGAGGGGCGCCTGCTGGCGCAGCAGGTTGAGGACGATGGACCGGTTGATGGCCTTGACCAGCGTCTGGTCACCGGTGCGGAAGACCAATGCCCTTCCTCCTGCGGATCGGTCTGCGGATCGGTGGGGTCCGGATCGGTCCGCGGACCGGTGTCGTCGCCGTCCCGGCCGCCCGTCCGTCCCGTCGCCCCCATCATAGCAGAGGGGGGCGTGGCGGAGGGGGCGCGGTGGAGCGCCGTCGCTCGGGGAACGGCTCGGTTTCGTGGGCAAGTCGCGTCACGGGGTTTCCGTGTTCATGTCGGGGCGGTTGAATCGATTCCGTCAGACCGGGGATGCGGTAGCAGGAATTCCGCAGTAGCCGGAGAAAACTTGCGACGTAGTTAGTTGGGTTAGTGAACAAACTCCTTGGCCGGGCATCGCAGGGCGCGGAACCGGGGGACCGCGCAGGCCGGCGACCGTGAAGGAGGATGGGGATGCTGGAGGTCAGCCGCAAGCGCTGGAAGACGAGCGTGGGCATCTGGGCCTTCGGGCCCGCCGTGACCCGGTTCGTCCCCGGGGGATACAAGCCGGAGCTGCGGAGCCGCGACGTGCCGGAGCGCCTGAAGTGGGCCGTGGAGGGCCTTGGCCCCCTGGTGGACGGGTACGAGTTCCACTACGAGACGGAGATCGACGAGGACAACGCGGCGAAGATCCAGGAGATCCTCGGCCGGGACCACCAGGTGGCCATGGTCTGCTACGGGCTGGTGCCCAACCCCCGCTTCCAGTACGGCGCCCTGGCCAACCCGGATCCGGCGCGGCGCCGGGAGGCGGTGGAACACCTCAAGCGCGGCATCGACCTGGCCGCGTCGCTGGGGGCCGGGTTCATCTACTGGCCGGGCAACGAGGGGTACAACTACCCGTTCCAGCGCGACTACGCCAGGACGTGGGGCCACTTCATCGAGGGGATCCAGGAGGCGGTGGAGCACGCCAACCGGCGGGGCGTGACGTTCCTCCTCGAGCACAAGAACAGCGAGCCGGCCATGCGCATCCTCATGCGCAACATCGGGATGGCCCTGTTCATCATCAAGAAGCTGGCCGAGATGGGGACCGACGTCTCACGGGTCAAGATCAACATGGACTGGCAGCACCTGATCATGAACGGCGAGCCCCTGGGCGAGTACGCCGGGCTGCTGCTGGCGGAGGGGCTCCTGGGGCACCAGCACGCCAACTCGGGTTGGGGCTCGTTCGACGACGACAACATGGTCGGCACGCAGTTCATCGAGCAGCAGGTGGACCTGCTGCGGGAGCTGCTCAAGGGCGGCTACGACGGGTACATCGGCTTCGACCTCTACCCCTACACGGAAGACCCCATCGCCGCGGTGCGCCAGTCGGTGATCCAGCTGGAGTTCCTGCTGGCCATCGCCGAACGCATGGATGACGAGGCCCTGGCCGCGGCCAAGGCCCGCGCCGATGCGGTGGGCGCCTACCGCGCCTTCTGGCGGGCCTTCGGCCTCGACGAGGAGTTCGAGCGCCAGGTCGTGGCCAAGTACAGCCGTTCGTAGGTGAGGCGGATGGCCGCCGAGCTCTTCGTGGGAATCGACGTCGGGACCACCGGGTGCCGGGCGCTGGCCGTCGACGCCGAAGGCGTCGTGCGGGCGGAGGCCACCACGGAATACGGCTTCGCGATGCCGAGGCCCGGGTGGACGGAGCAGGATCCCGAGGAATGGTGGAGCGGCGCCGTCCGGTGCCTGCGCAGCCTCGTCGCGCAGGTGGGCGCCGGGGCGATCCGGGGCGTCGGCCTGACCGGCCAGATGCACGGCTCTGTCTTCCTCGACGGCCGCGGAGCGGTGATCCGTCCGGCCCTGCTCTGGAACGACCAGCGGACCGTGGCGCAGTGCGACGCCATCGAGGCGCGGGTGGGGAGCGAGCGGCTGTACGCCCTGGCGGGCAACCCGGCACTGACGGGCTTCACCGCCCCCAAGCTCCTCTGGCTGAGGGAGCACGAACCCGACGCCTACGCCCGGCTGGCCCACCTGCTCCTTCCCAAGGACTACGTGCGCTTCCGCCTGACCGGGGCGATCGCCACCGACGTGACCGATGCGTCGGGGACGCTGCTCCTGGACGTCGCCGGCCGGCGGTGGTCCCAGGAGATCCTCGCTGCCCTGGACATCGACGAGCGCATCCTCCCCGCCTTGTACGAGAGCGCCGACGTGACGGGCGCCGTGTCGGAGGAGGCGGCGCGGGCGACCGGGCTGGCCGCGGGCACGCCCGTGGTGGCCGGAGCGGGCGACCAGGCGGCGGGGGCCGTGGCGGCAGGGGCGGTCACACCCGGCATCGCCGCGGTGGCGGTCGGCACCTCGGGGGTGGTCTTCCTGCCCAGCGAGGAGCCGGTGCACACCAGGGCCGACGATGTCGCGGCACCGCCAGGGCTGGAACCCGAGAGCTTGAAGACCGTGCACAGCTTCTGCCACGCGGTGCCGGGCCTGTGGCATGCCATGGGCGTCATGCTCAGCGCCGGCGGGTCCCTGCGCTGGTTGCGGGATGCCCTCTACGCGGCCGAGGCCGCCGAGGCCGCCCGGCAGGGCGCCGACGTCTACGACCGGATCACCGCGGACGCCGCCGAGGTCGCTCCCGGTGCCGAGGGGCTCCTCTTCCTCCCCTACCTGGCCGGCGAGCGGACGCCCCACTTCGACCCCTTCGTCCGCGGCAGCTTCCTCGGCCTGAGCCTCGGCCACCGGCGCCAGCACCTGGCCCGCGCCGTCCTGGAGGGGATCGCCTTCGGGTTGCGGGATTGCCTGGACCTGGTGCGGCGCCTGGCGGGGGAACCGGCGGAGGTCCGCATCATGGGGGGAGGTGCCAAGAGCGAGGTCTGGCGGGAGATCATCGCCGCGGTCCTCGGGGTTCCCTTGCGGCGCCTGGGCGTCGACGAGGGACCGGCGTTGGGGGCCGCGATCTTGGCGGCGGTGGGCGTGGGGGCCTTCGCCGACGTGCGCTCGGCGTGCCAGGCGATGGTGCGCCTGGGCAGCGTGACCGAGCCGCCGGCGTCGTGGCCGTCGCTGTACGAGGCCCTGCTGCTGGCGTACCGCGGAGCGTATCGCCAGGTGGCGCCGGTCTTTCGGGAGGCGCCGATCGGACCACCCAACGAGGGGAGATGACGGATGCCCTCGCGAGGATATGGGCGCGGGGCGTGGGCAGGCCAGGGTGCGACGTTGAGATGTGATCTGCGGGAGGGGTGGGGTCCATGCGGTCTTCGGTTCGTCGGGCGGTGGCACTGATCGCGCTGCTCAGCACCATCCTCGCCGGATGCGGAGGAGGAACCGGCGACCAGGCCAACGGTGATGCTTCCGAGGGCCAGGTGACCATCGAGTGGTGGCACATCTGGACCGATCAGCGAGGCGACGCGCTGCAAGCCATCGCCGACGAGTACATGAAGCAGCATCCCAACGTCAAGATCGAGATCACGGTCCTCGAGAACGAGGCCTTCAAGCAGAAGATCGCAGCGGTGATGCAGTCCGGCAGTCCGCCCGACCTGTTCCAGAGCTGGGGTGGAGGGACGCTGCGGGAATATGCCAAGGCGGGGCTCGTCAAGGACATCACCGCCGACCTGCAGCAGGACGGCTGGGGCGACACCTTTGAAAAGGCGTTCCTCGACATGATGGCGGTGGACGGCCGGTACTACGGCGTGCCGCTGAGCATCGGGATCGTCGGGTTCTGGTACAACAAGGAGCTGTTCGCCAAGGCCGGGATCACCTCGCCGCCGAAGACCTGGGACGAGCTGCTGGATGCCGTCAGGAAGCTCAAGGCCGCGGGGATCACGCCCATCGCCCTTGGCGAGGGCGAGAAGTGGCCAGGGCACTTCTATTGGGCCTACCTGGCTTTGCGGCTGGGCGGCCGGGAGGCGTTCGAGAAGGCGTACACGCGATCCGGTGGCTCCTTCGCCGATGCGCCCTTCGTGGAGGCGGGGAGGAAGCTTCAGGAGTTGCTGGCGCTTGAGCCGTTCCAACAGGGGTTCCTCTCCGCCACCTACGCGGACGCCTCCGCCCTGGTCGGGAACGGCATGGCGGCCATGGAGCTCATGGGCCACTGGGCACCGGCGATCCAGAAGGAGAACTCCACGGACAAACAGGGCTTGGGTGACAAGCTCGGCTTCTTCCCGTTCCCCGCGGTTCCCGGCGGGCAGGGCGACCCTGCGGACGTCCTGGGCGGCGGCGACGCCATTGCGGTGGGGCGCGACGCGCCTCCGGAGGCCATCGACTTCTTGAAGTTCCTGACGAAGAAGGAGAACCTCAAGCCGATGGTGGAGCAGGGCTTCGTGATCCCGGTGGTCAAGGGGGCGGAGGAATACCTGACCGACCCCTTGATGAAGGAGCTGGTCGCGATCCGCAACAATGCCTCGTACTTGCAGTTGTACTACGACCAGGTGCTCCCGCCTTCGGCGGCCGCCGCGGTCAACGATGCCGTGCAGAACCTGATGGCGGGCAAGATGACGCCGGAACAGGTCGCCCAGCACATCGAGGAGGCGGCGGCCGCGGCCCTGAGGTAGCGGTGGTCCTCTCCCATCGCTCCCCGGGGGCCATCCGGTGACGGGTCAAGGAAGGAAGGGCGGGGGTGCCGGCCTGCGGTCCCGGCACCGCTTGGATCGCGTGCCGACCCCCACGGGAGGCGGCCGGCGCCCCCCCTTGACCGGACGATCGCAGGGGTTGTGGTGGTAGATCGATGCGACCGAGGGTCGGCGTCACGATCAAACGGGAAACCCTGTACGTCGGATTGCTGTTCGCGCTCCCGGCCGTGCTCCTCTATACCGTCTTCGTCGTGGTGCCCATCGGCCAGGCCTTCTACTATGCGTTCTTCAACTGGAACGGGCTGAACCGCCCGACGGACTTCGTCTGCCTGGGCAACTTCATCGACATCGTCCGCGACCCGGTGTTCCGCCGCGCCGTCGGCAACAACTTCCTCATCGCCGCCCTGTCCCTGGTCATCCAGCTGCCCCTGGCCCTCCTGCTGGCGCTGTTGGTCGGCCGCTCCATCCCCGGCCGGGCGTTCTATCGGACCGCGCTGTTCCTTCCCTACGTGCTGTCCGACGTGGCCACGGCGGTGATGTGGCGGCAGATCTACAACCCGCAGTTCGGCCTGGTCAACGCGCTGGCCAACCGGCTTGGCTGGCAACCCCAGCAGTGGCTCAGCGAGCCGGACAAGGTCATGTATGCACTGTTCGCGGTGATCACATGGAAGTACGTGGGCCTCTATCTCGTCCTCTTCCTCTCTGCCCTCCAGCGCATCCCGCGGGAGCTGGAGGAGGCGGCGAGCCTGGACGGGTGCTCGGGCTGGCAGACGGTACGGCACATCACGCTGCCGTTGCTTGGGAGCACGTTCCGCCTGTGCGCCTACCTCTCGGTGGTCGGCTCGCTGCAGTACTTCGACCTGGTCTGGATCATGACGAACGGCGGCCCGGCCAACGCCAGCGAGACGATGGCCACGTACCTGGTGAAGTTTGGCTTCCAGCGGTACGCCATGGGGTACGGAAGCGCGGTGGGTGCGGTCCTGTTCCTGATCTGCGTCGTCTTCGCCCTGCTGTACCAGCGTTACGTGATGGGGCGGGACCTCGAGCCGGCCGTCGGCACCGCAGCAAACCGCTGAGGGGGTTGGGCGAGCGTGGGCATGAGCCGCAGGATCGGCGCCAGCTTCCGGGCGCTCGTGGCCCTGGTGATCAGCGTGGTCATGCTGTTTCCCGTCGTGGCCACGGCCGTCAACGGACTGAAGAACAGCGGTCAGCTGCTGGTGAACCCCTTCGGTCTGCCGTCACCGCCCCAGTGGGCGAACTACACAGGCATCCTGACGGGCGAGTCCTTCTGGCGGATGTTGTGGAATTCCGTGGTGGTCATGGTGGGGACCGTCGTGCTATCGCTCCTCGCCGCCAGCATGGCAGCCTTCGTCCTGGCGCGGGTTCCCTTTGCGGGCCGGAGGCTCCTGTTTCGGTACCTCAACATGGGCCTGCTCTTCCCGATCACCGTGGCCGTGCTCCCGCTGTATCTCCTGCTGCGCAACGTCGGGCTCCTGGACAACCTCTGGGGCGTGGTGCTCCCGCAGGTTGCCTTCTCGCTGCCGATGAACACGCTGATCATTCGAGACTTCATGCGTTCGCTCCCCAATGAGTTGCAGGAGGCGGCGATCATCGACGGCTGCTCGTGGTTCACCCTGTTCTGGCGGATCGTCCTTCCGCTGTCCCAGCCCGTGCTGGCCGCCGTGGCGGCGTTGACCATGGTGTCCAGCTGGAACGCTTTTCTCCTCCCCCTGTTGGTCATCAATACCGAGAGCAAGTGGACCCTTCCGCTGGGGATGATGCAGTTCCAGGGGCAATACAGCACGGAGTGGGGCCTCGTGATGGCCTTCGTCACGCTGGGCATCCTGCCGACCATCGGGTTCTACCTCCTGGCGCAACGGCATCTGATCAGCGGGTTGACCGCGGGGGCCCTGAAGGAATGAAGAGGAGGAACGCTGCGGGTTCCGCCTCGCCATGGGACGGGAGGTCGGTGTCATGGATCTTCTGCAGGTGAAGGGCAAGCACATCGTCGACGGTTCGGGGCGACCGGTCCATCTGCGCGGGGTTTGCTTCGGCGGATGGCTCAACATGGAGAACTTCATCGCGGGGTATCTGGGTACCGAGGACAACCTGCGGCAGGTGGTGCGGCGGGAGCTGGGGGAGGAGCGCTACCACGCGTTCTTCGAGGGATTCCGCGACGCCTTCATCGGTCCGGACGACTTTGCCTTCCTCCGGCGCATCGGGGTGACCGCCGTGCGGATCCCCTTCAACTACCGCATGTTCGAGAGCGACATGAATCCAGGGACGTACGACGAACGGGGATTCCATCACCTCGACCGGGCCATCGCGGCTGCGCGCGAGGCCGGCATCTACGTGATCCTCGACTTGCATGCGGCTCCGGGATGGCAGAACGAACACTGGCACTCGGACAACGCCCACGGCGTCTCGTTGTTGTGGCACGACCGGAATTACCAGATCCGGGGGCGTGAGCTCTGGCGACACATCGCGCGGCACTATCGCGGGGAGCCCGCCGTCGCGGGATACAATCTCTTGAACGAGCCCAACGCGCCCTCCATCCAGATGCTCAACGATCTCTACAACGAATGGATCGCCGCCATCCGCGAGGTGGATCCCGATCACATCGTGTTCCTCGAAGGGAACAACTTCTCCCGTGAATTCGCGGGGCTCGAGGTGGACTTCAAGGACAACATCGTCTTCAGTTCGCACAACTACACCATCGTCACCCATCGGGCGCGCATGTATCCCGGCTGGATCGGTGACCTCTACGTCGACCGCTCCTTCATGGAGAGGACGTTCCTCGAGGTCAGCCGATGGCTGATCGAGCAAGACCATCCGGCATGGGTCGGCGAGTTCGGAGCCCTCTTCGACGGCCCCGTGAACCAGTGGTCGAACAGCGATGCGGCGCGGCTCAAAGCCCTGGCGGATCAGCTGGACATCTTCAACGCGTACGACCAGCACTGGACGATCTGGACCTACAAGGACGTCGGCGTCCAGGGTCTGGCGGTCTCGGATCCCAACTGCGAGTACATGCGCCGAATCCGGCCGATTCTCGCCTTGAAGCGACGCCTGGGGACCGATGCCTGGCTGGCGCGGGAGGAGGGATGGTTGGTCGGGCGGGTTCGCGCCCTGGTCGAGGACGCCATGGCCATGGTCGACGACTTCAGCCTGGATCGGCAGCGCATCGTCCGCGGACTGGTGGAACGGGGCATCTTCAGCTACTTCGCGAACCAGCTGGCGCCGCTGTACGTGAACTGCTTCGCGGACCTGACGGCGAACGAGATCCGGGAGATGATGACCGAAGCCTTCGCCTTCTCCCACTGCGTGATCCGCCAGCGGCTGGTCGAGGTGATCGAGGCGGCCCTGAAGGGATCGCCGGCGCCGCGGTCGACCTGAGTCGGCCGGGCCCTCACTCCGTCGCGCCGGCCGTGCGGGCGCGTTGGACGTACTCGCGCATCTGCTCCACGGTCATCGGTCCGATGTATCGCGCCCGCACGATGCCGCCCGGGTCGATGAAGTAACTGGTCGGGATGAAGGTGACGCGGTAGAGCCGTCCCACGCGGCTCCCCTCATCGTAGACGAACGTCCAGTCGTATCCATTTGTTTCCACGAAGTCTTTGATCTCCTGGGGGCTGGCCTTGTCGCTGGTGGTGACGCCCAGGACCACCAGGTCGTCGGGTTCCTCCGCGACCAACTTCCGGATCTCGGGCATCTCCTGGCGGCACGGGTAGCACCAGCTCGCCCAGAAGTTGAGGAAGACCACCTTGCCCCGGAAGTCCGACAGTCGAACCGGTCGCCCGTCCAGGTTCCGGAGCTCGAAGTCCGGCGCGGGCGTGCCGGGCGCCACCACCGGGGTGCCCGGGGGCGGGGGAATGGGGGCCCGGACGGACGAACCCGGCGCGGGCGCCGGGGCATCGCCGGGCGCCTCCCCGGAGTCCCCGGGCGGTCCGCCCGGGGACGGCGCGTCGGGCGCGGGCGTCGCGGGCCCTGCGCCTTCGCTCGCACCGGCCCCACGGGGGTCATGGTCGACGCGGCCCGCCAGGCCGGTGGCGAGGGCGATCCCCGCCAGAAGCAAGAGCAGGCCCACGGTCAGCGCGATCCGCTGGCGCGCTCCCATGCCGATCCCCCTCGGGGGACGGGTGCCGCCCGTCCCCTTGGTAGCGCACCTCTTGTGCCCGTGCCGATTCGTTCGCCCTCAGTATATCGCCCGCCGTCTCCGCCATTGCTCGGGTGCGGGCCGGATTCGCCCGGGCCCGCGAGGGGGACGGCCGGCGCCCAGCCCGAGGGCAGGGGGAGCGCCGGCGAGGGCCGCCGCGGCGAGCATCGGCGGCGAGCATGATACGATGGGAAGAGCGGCGGCGGCTGCACCCGGCGCAGCGGCGTCACCCGCCCCCTGCCGGTGCCGGCGGCTTGAGCCGCCGCCGCACCGCCGCTCCGGGGACCGCGGGCCCGTCTGGCCCCAACGGCCCACCCGAAGCCGCGAAGAAGGGAGGCCGTCCCATGGCCGCGCCGCACCGACGGCCCAACCGGCTGATCCACGAGGCCTCGCCCTACCTGCAGCAGCACGCCTACAATCCCGTGGACTGGTACCCGTGGGGCCCTGAAGCGTTGGAGCGCGCCCGGGCCGAGGACCGGCCCATCCTGCTCAGCATCGGCTATGCGGCCTGCCACTGGTGCCACGTCATGGAGCGGGAGTGCTTCGAGGACCCGGCCATCGCCGAGCGGATGAATCGCGGGTTCGTCAACGTCAAGGTCGACCGCGAGGAGCGACCCGATCTCGACCAGGTGTACCAGACGGCGGCCCAGATCCTGGGTTCCGGCGGCGGCTGGCCGCTCACGGTGTTCCTGACGCCCGACCTGAAGCCCTTCTTCGCCGGGACCTACTTCCCGCCGGAAGACCGCCACGGCTTGCCGGGCTTCCCCAAGGTGCTCGAGGCCGTGCTGGACGCGTACCGGAACCGGCGGGACGAGGTGGAGCGGGTGGCCAACCGCGTCGTGGAGATCCTGCGGCGTTCGGCGGGGGGACCGGCGGGCGCGGACGAACCGGCGGAAACGGTGCGGGCCGGGGCCGGTGACGGGGACGGTGGACGGGCCGGGGGCGATGAAGACCCAGGCGCGGCGCGGGGCGAGGGCCGGGTGGCGGATGCGACCGTCGCCGCCATCCCCGTAGGAACGGGACCCTCCCGCGAGGCGGCCCGGCGGTGGCTCGAGCGGGCGGCGTCCCGCATCGCCCGCAGCTACGACCCCGAATACGGGGGCTTCGGGCGGGCGCCCAAGTTCCCGCACGCCACGGGGGTGGCGGTCCTGCTGCGGGCGGGGGCGCTCGGACCCAGGGCGCCGCTCTCGAGCCGTCGGGGAGCGACCGACCCGGCTGCGGCCCACCTCACCCCCTCCGCCGGCGGCCCGGGGCCCGCCCCGGGACCCCGGAACCCGGCCGACCCGAGCTCCCCGTCCACCGATCCCGGCGGTGCCCAGCGCTACCTGGACATGGCCCTCCACACCCTGCAGGCCATGGCCATGGGGGGCCTGTTCGACCACCTGGGAGGCGGCTTCCACCGCTACGCCACCGACCGGGCGTGGCTCGTCCCCCACTTCGAGAAGATGCTCTACGACCAGGCGCAGCTGGTGCCGCTCTACCTCGACGCCCACCGGGTCACCGGCGACCCCTTCTACGCCGGGGTGGCGCGGCGGACCCTGGACTTCGTGCTCCGGGAGATGGCGGCGCCCGAGGGCGCCTTCATCAGCACCCTGGACGCGGACAGCGACGGGCGCGAGGGCGCCTACTACGTCTGGACGCCGGACCAGCTGCGGGAGGCCCTGGGCGATCCTGACGACGCCGATCTGGCCGCCCGCTGGTTCGGCGTCACCGAGGAGGGCAACTTCGAGGACGGGACCACGGTGCTCTACCGGGCGGTGGCGGATGCGGACCTGCCGGCGTTGGCCCGGGAGCTCGGGACCGACCCCGCCGAGCTGACCCGGCGCCTGGAGTCCATCCGCCGGCGCCTCTTGGAGGCCCGGCGGCGTCGCACCCCGCCCGGTCGCGACGACAAGATCCTGGTGGGCTGGAACGGCCTCATGATCGCCGCCTTGGCCCAGGCCGCCCCCGTGCTGGACGAACCCGGCTACGCCGCGGCGGCCCGCCGGGCGGCCGCGTTCGTCCTGGATACCTTGCGACGGCCGGACGGGCGGCTGCTCCACGCCTACCGCGGCCGGCCCCTGGACGTGCCCGGCTTCTTGCAGGACTACGCCTTCCTGATGGAGGGGCTGCTGGCCCTCCACGCCGCCGACGGCGACCCGCGGTGGCTGGACGAGGCCGATCGGCTGGCGCGGCCGATGATCGACGGGTTCTGGGACGAGACGGCCGGGGTCTTCTACGACGCGCCCGAGGAGGCGGGGACGCCCCTGGTGCGACCGGTGGAGCTCTTCGACCAGGCCGTTCCGGCGGGAGGCGCGGCGGCGGCCTCGGCCCTGGCGCGGCTGGCGGTGATCACGGGGGATCCGGCCTACCGGCGCACGGCCGAGGCGTACCTGCGCCGGACGGCGGCCATGGCGGAGGAGCAGCCGCTGGCCATGGCCAGCACGGTGCTGCTCCAAGCCGATCAGCTGGAGGGGTACACCGAGGTCACCCTGGTGGGCGACCCGGCGGCGCCGGTGATCGCCGAATGGCGCCGGCGGCTGGCCGGGTACTACCTGCCGGGGCTTCTCTTGACGGTGCGGTCGCCCGGCGCCGGTACCGAGCGGCGGGCGGTGTGGGAGGGACGCGACCCGGTGGACGGGCGGCCCGTGGCGTACGTCTGCCGCAACTTCACCTGCTCGCCGCCGCAGACGGACTGGGAGGGGCTGCGGCGGGCGCTGGGCGTGGGCTGACCTTGGCAGCGCCCGCGATGTCGTCCTTCGCGGTGGGATGCGTCTCGGCCGGCGAAGGCGGCCCGTGGCAGGCGCGGACGCGCGATGGCCGCGTCCATCGGGTGAACACCGAGGGCAGGGCGGGGCAGGGGGCGCCTACGCTTGCCGGGCCTTGGCCATCAGCTCGCCCAGCGATGGCGGCGTCGGCCAGGGGGATCGCAGGCCCTTGAGGCGCGGCGCGCGCCAGCGAAATCCCCGGGCCTGGATCAGCACCCAGAACGCCTCGCCCAACCCCTCGGGTGCGTACAGGGCGTACACCCGCTGCATCTCCTGGTCGGCCGCCAGGTCCCCCTGCCACGCCCTCCGGGCCAGCGGCAGGGCCTCGGCCTCCTCGATGCCCAGGTTCAGCAGGAAGGCGCCCTGCGGGATCAGGCCCAGGTCGCGCAGGCCGAGGCTGCGGCCGACGCGCTGCAGGTAGGTGAAGTCCAGGTCGGCCGTGATGTCCTGCTCGCCCGGGCGGGCGAAGGGGTCGTCGAGGACCTGCTGCCGGTAGTAGCCGCGGAGGGTGCCCTGCGGCCGCTGGGGGCTGTAGACCACCTCCGCCGGGCCGCCGTAGTCGACGGTGATGACGAACGCCCGTGGCGCCAGGGCGCCGGCGATGGTGCGCAGCATGTCCCCCGCCGCCACGTTGACGTCGACGATCTGGCCCGGCTGCGGCTCGACCCCCTCCTGGCGAAGGATCTCCACGGCCCGCGGCTCGCTGACCGGCCCCTCCACCTGGACGAACCGGCCGTCCTGCACCGTGACGTACAGCTCCCGCCACTCGCACGGGTGCTGGTGATCACCGCTTCGTCCCGGTGGCCGCCGACCCGCACCGGGGACGCCGCCGACGCCGGCCCCAAACTGCGGGCTGCCGCTGCGGCCGCCGCTCCCGCCACCCATCGCGGCCGGCACGGCTCCGCCGCCGGCCGGGACCCCGATGCCCGCAGGCGGGGGGTTGGCCGAGCCAGCC
The DNA here is from genome assembly GCF_033582035.1 of Thermaerobacter composti. Lineage (NCBI taxonomy): Bacteria > Bacillati > Bacillota > Clostridia > Eubacteriales > Clostridiales Family XVII. Incertae Sedis > Thermaerobacter > Thermaerobacter composti. The sequence continues at coordinate 2,450,343 of NZ_CP132508.1, read as the reverse complement.
TGCTCCGCCGGCCTGCACACCAGGCGGTGCACCGGGAAGGCGCTCATGAGCTCGTTCATCAGGACGACGTGCACGGGGCCGGCCTGTTCCACCCGCGGCACCCAGCGCACGGGCGCCTCGGGCCAGGCGGCGGCGATCAACGCCCGCTGGCGCTCCTGGAGCCGGCGGCTCTCGTCGACGATGACGTACTCCAGGTCGCCGGGACCGTAGCCGTCGGCCCGAGCCGCCAGCAGCAGGTCGCGGGCCAGGTGGCCCCCGCCGGCGCCGATCTCCAGGATGCGGGCCGGGGAGCGCCGCCGGCGGGCACCATCGCGCAGCGTGCCGACGACCCCCGTCAGTCCCCGCCGGTCCCGCGGTGCGCCGGTGGCGTGGGGGCGCCCGACGGCCGCAGCCGACGCGCCCGGCCGGAATCCGAGCACCGCCAGCATCTCTCGCACCTGCCGCCACACGGTGCGCCCGAAGGCGGGGTGGAAGGAGGGCGAGGTGAGGAAGTCCCCCTCCCGCCCGATGAGCGGCCGCTCCTGGGCGTAGTAGCCGTGCTCGGGGTGGTGGAGGGCCAGGTCCATGTAGCGCGCGAAGGGGATGGCGCCGTGGCGCCGGATCTCCTCGTGGATCAGCCGCACGAGTTCGGGGTTCCCCGGCACGGTCCACCCTCCCTGGCCGGTCGCGTCCGCCGATCCCCCACGCGGACCCGTGGCACCCGGCTCGGATCGGACCCGGGCGGCGCCTCGGCCGGACGAACCGGCGCGGGGCCGACCCAGGAGCCGTGGGCCCGAGGATCCCCGGTTCCCCGCCGGAGCCGGCCCGCCGGGGCGTCCGAACCGACGGGGCGTGACGGCCCGGGGAGCACCCCGGCCGGACGGAGGTCTCCGCCGGCCCAACGGCGCCCTGCGTAGCGTGCGCCCGCGGGGGAACCTGACGCGGCCCAAGGTGAGGGCCCGGGACGCGTGGCCCAACGGGCCGCCCTGCGCAGCCTGCGGCGCGGGGGCCGCGTTCGTCCGCACGGGACGGGGGCGCGCCGCCAGGAACAGGGTAGCGCAACGCCGCCGGGCCGCCAGGAACAGGGTAGCGCATCGCCGCCGGGCAAGGAATCGGCGGTGCGGGCACGGAACCTCTTGGGGCGGGCCACGGCGACCCGGTGCGGCGACCCGGTACGGCGACCCGTTGGTCCGGGAGGACCGGGCCCGCTGGTCCAACCGTCAACCGGAGGGGTGTTGCCCGGTGCGGACCCGCTTCACCGAGCGCTTCGGCGTGGAACTGCCCATCGTCCAGGGGGGCCTGGCCTACCTGGCCCGCAGCGAGCTGTGCGCCGCCGTCTCGGCCGCCGGTGGCCTGGGCCAGCTGACGGCGGCCACCATGGAGTCGCCCGAGGTCCTGCGCGAGGAGATCCGGCGCGTCCGGGCGCTTACGGACCGGCCCTTCGGCGTCAACTTCGCCATCGGTCACCGGGACCTGTCCGACTTCATCCGCGTGACCATCGAGGAACGGGTGGAGATCATCAGCGTCACCGGCGGCAACCCCGAGCCGCTCTTCAAGGCCTTCGCGGGGCACCCCGTGCTCAAGATGGTGCTGGTGGCCGGGGTGCGCCAGGCGCAGAAGGCCGAGGCGCTGGGCGCCGACGCGGTCATCGCCGTCGGCGTCGAGGGGGGCGGCCACATCGGGCGGGACGACATCGGCACCCTGGTCCTGGTGCCACGGGTGGTCGAGAGCGTGAAGATCCCCGTGCTGGCCAGCGGCGGCATCGTGGACGGCCGGGGCCTGGCGGCGGCCCTGGCCCTGGGGGCGGACGGCATCGAGATGGGGACCCGGTTCGTCGCCACGGTGGAGTGCCCGGCCCACCCGGCCTACAAGCAGGCGCTGGTGGAGGCGCGGGAGACGGACACGGTGGTCATCGAGCGCAGCCTGGGCCGTCCGGGCCGGGTGTTGCGGGGCCCCTGGGCGGAACGGATCCTCGAGGCCGAGGCCCGCGGCGCCGGGCTCGAAGAGCTCCTGCCCCTGATCTCGGGGCGGGCCAACACCCGGGCGGCCCTGGAGGGCAAGCTGGACGAGGGCTTCGTCTGGGCGGGCCAGGGGGTGGGCCTGATCCGCGACATCCCGCCCGTGGCCGAGCTGCTGCGGCGCATGGTGGACGAGGCCGCTTTGGCCTTGCGGGAGGCCGCGGAGCGGCTGCAGGCGCCGGCAGGGGAAGTCACCAGGCGCCTCGCCCGCCAGGAACCGGGTGCGGGTTCCCCAGGGGCGTGAAGGTGGGGTCCGCAGGGGCGAAGGTGCGGAAGGTCGCCTGCCTGAGGGCGTCCACGCCGTGCAGCCGCGCGGGGGAACTTCGTACTGTCCCCCACCTTCGGTGGCCCATGGGCGACGCAGGGCCTCCTACGCCCGGGTGCGGTGCGCTGGGCGTGGGTGACCAGCCCGGTGCGCAGGACGATCACCGAGCGGTCACCGAGCCCTTCCCTGCAACCACCCGGAGCGGGGCGCAACCGGTCGAAGGCGGAGGGACGGGGAGGTACCTGGCATGACCCTGCGACAACGGCTCTTGATGCCGCTTGCAGTGATGCTCGCCCTCGCCCAGTGGGCGGTGGTGGGCCTCGTCGTGCGGGTGCAGCTGGCCATTGCCTTCGTCCTGCTCAAGCCCCTTCTGATCCGCGACCGCGTCGGATGGGGCTACCTCGCCCTCGCGCTGGCTCTCGTCGTGCTGGACGTCGCCCTTTACCTGCGCCTGCCGGACGAGCTCACGGATTCACAGAAGCTAGCCCGGCGGCTCCTGCGGCTGCCCGATTGACCCCGGGCGGGTTCCGCGTCGCTGGGCCGACGCCTCGCGCACGGCCGGCGGACCAGCGCGCGGGAACCCGGGCCCGCCTCGCCTTGCCATGCCGGTCGCCGGCATGCATGGAGGAATGCCGTCCAAATCTTCACATAGCCTTCGCCCGCCCTCCGCGGCCGTAACGGTCACGGCGTGGTTGTCCTGGGCGCCACGCCGCCACGACGGCGGTTGCGGCGATCTGCGGTGCGCGTCGCAGGCCGTTCCGCGGACGGCCCCGGTGATTGCGGAGGAGCGGTGTCGGACGCAGGGGCGGCGGGCGGAGAGAGCTGCGTGCCATCCGTCAAGCCGGCGGACACGGGCACTGGGGCGGGCACGGAGTGCGCGCGGTTCCCTGTTCCGGCCCCGGCCAACCGCTCGAGCCCGTGGCCGAGAACCGGGTATGCCTGCTGCCGCACCGGGTCGATCAGGGCCGTCGGCCGCTCGTAGACCCGCGGCGTCGTGCAGACCAGCCACAGGGCGCGCCAGTGGGGCATCTCGTGATACCGCTCCGGCCACAGGGTCTTGCACCACCGCTTGACCAGCGGCGCGTACTTGCTGCTGAGGCCGGGGAACACGTGGTGCTCCGTGTGGTGCGAGAAGTTGAAGTGCAGGACGTCGACCCACCTTGGGACCGTGACCGAAAGGCTGTTGGCCAGGGGATCGTTGACCGGCGTCAGCGGGCTCAGCAGGTGATTGGTCACGATGTAGCTCATGACGGTGAAGTTGGCGACCAGCAGCGGCACCAGGTAGGCGAACACCCAGTCACCGAACCCCATCCAGGCGCCGAGGGCCACCCAGCTCGCCACCGGCAGGAGGAACTGGGCCACCACCACCGGCCGCTCGCGGCGTGGCATCTCGGGCAGGAAGCGCCGCAGCATCTGGACGGAGTGCAGCGAGAACCACACGCTGAGGGAGAGCAGCGTCAGCACCGCCCGCACCGGCGGCGCGATGCGGTAGACGTACTGCAGGGCCGGGCGGGCGTGGAACTCCTCCAGGGTGTGCATGGCGTCGGGGTCCTCGCCGTGCTCCTGGGTATGGCCGTGATGCTCGACGTTGTGCCAGCGCCGCCACAGGCGCGGCCCGATGGCGAAGGGCCAGAGGCAGACCTGGCCGGCCAGGTTGCGCAGCCAGGGCGTGCGCACCACGCTGCCGTGCAGCACCTCGTGGCCGAACAGGCCCAGGCTGGCGAAGGCCTGGCCGATGACCACCGCCAGGGCCAGGTCGATGCCCCAGTGCAGGTCGAACCGGGTGACCGCGACGATGGCCGCCACGGCGACGGCCAGCAGCGGAAGCAACCAGAGGATCCGCCACGGCTCGGGCTGGAAGATGTGCCGGGGCAAGACGCCCTTCAAGGTGCGGGTGTACTCGCCCAGGGGCTTGAGGGCTGCCTCAAGGGAGGCCGCGGCCATGGAGGCCGTAACCGTTGCGGCGGGCGTGGCCGCGGGGAGGAGCTTGGGCATCCCTTCCCGTGTCGCGTCTCCTCCCGCACCGGCATGATCCTCGCGAGATTCGGGGATGGATTCGGGAGATCCGTGGGGGCGGCGCTGCGGTTCCGGCGTCGTCGGCATGTCTCGGGGTCCTTTCGTTGGCAGCGCAGGCCTGACGGGCTCGACTCCCGGCGTGCTTCCCGCACCGCGTGTTCCTCGCCCCGAGCCGGCGGCCACGCGACGAGTCTCTTCATTCTATGTCATCGGTGAGGCCCGGTCTACTGGGCTGTTGCCACCAGGCGCGGCCCGCCGGCCTGTGGCGGGGCGAGAGCTGGGGAAACCTCCAGGTTTCACGTGTGCCAAGTGACGCGTTCCAACGTGCCGCGGGGATCCCGACTTCCCACGGCCGCTGGTCGGCTTATCCCCAACGTCCGCAGCCCGTGGGGAGCCACGCGGGCGTGTCTACGGGACGGCAGGCCGGTTCGCGTGATCCACGACCGGCAACGCCCGGGCCATGTACCGCATTCAGGATGAAGACCGTGGCGTGATGGTGCCATCCATCAGGTTGTACAGGCCCAGGCGGCTCTCTCCGTGAATAGGGATCAGATTGGTCACAGGTACCAAGGTGATGAGGGTGGGGTCGCCGGCGGGTGTCGAGGCGTGGCGGCCTCGGTAACAGAGCGTTCCCGCTACGGCATTGAACACGACCGCCTCGACGAAGAACTCCTCATGGTTGCGCATCGCGTCGAGCCCGACGCTGCCTGGGAGGATGACCTCGACGACGTGGTCGTCCGACGGTTCCTGGGTCAGTGCGGCTTCGGGAGTCAACAGCTCCGGGACATCGACGGGCACGTGGGTCTCCGCCATTCGCCGGGCCTCTTCGAGCCAGGCGGCGCTGGTTCGGCTCAGACCTCCGGACACATCGACGGATTCGGCGGCCTTGGCCAGGACCTGGCGTACCACTTCGGGTTCGGCCAGCCTCCCGCTGAGCCGCAGACTGCCATAGGTCTGGTCATAGATGGCGATGAAGCGGGCGCCGGGGTAGAGGGGACGGGGCGGCGTGCCGCCCAACTGGCCGGCAGCATAGTCAATGTCCTGGCGCTCGAAGGGCAGAATCAGCAGGAAGGCATCGTAGATCCGTTGAGCGAGCCGGGTCAGTTCCACATCGTCCTGTAAGCCGGGGTGAAAGAGGACGACGCCTGTCGTGTAGTAGTACCGGGTGAAGGCCGGCTGGCGGAAGTAGCCCTTCTCCAACGGCAGGGGATACCGCTCCGTGATCTCGGTGCTGCCCCTGCGTTCCCGGTATCCTTCGACCTTCTCCTGGATCTGCACCTGCGTCTCGAGCAGCACCAGCTCGCCCCAGCGCTTCGCGCGGTAGACCTCGCCGGGTTGCAGGTACGGCCGGACGATGGAGATCGGGCCGAGAGGCCGGGTCGTGTAGTGACGGTGTTCGCGGCGAACCTTGACCACGCGCCGGGTGCGGTGGACCTGGGTGACCCGGTAGGGCTGGGTCAAGTAGTAGTAGATCGCGCCGGGATAGGCCTCGCGCATCAACTGCCCATGCGAGATCGAACCCAGATCCTCTCGTTCCCAGCCTACGTGGAGCTCGATGTGAAACTGGGCGTCCACGTCCCGCAGGGGGAACACGGCATGGGGGGTATCCCCGGCCTCCACCTTCATGGGCTGTAAATTGGGTGGCGTCGCACCCACGCGTTCCCGGCGGCACAGTTCGAGGAAGCCTTCCGGCCAATCCACGGGTGATGAGAAGTCTGCCCCGTCCTCGGTGCGTCCGGCACGGATGGCGGCCTGGTCGTGCTCGCCCCCCGGACGCGCCAGGCACATGGCGTGGATGTACTGAATGCGTTGGTTTTCCAGGTAGAGGGCACTCTCCGCCGGGGGGAGGTTCAAGATGGTCTCCGGGTGTCGAAAGACCATCTCGCTGTTGAAGTCCCGGTTGTTGACGATGATGACCGTGCCCGGACCGTGTCGCCCAATGCGTCCCATCCGCTGTTGCAGACTGGTCGCCGAGTGGGGCACCCCGACCAGCACCCCCACGTCCAGATGGGGGACGTCGATGCCGAGCTCCAGCGCGCTGGTGCTGATGATACCGCGTAGGTTGCCCGTGGCCAGGCGCTGCTCGATCAGCGCGCGATCCTCCTCCTCGAGGCCGGCCCGGTAAGGCAGCACGTCGAGAGCGGTCCACTCGTGGCCGCGGCGCCCCTTGCGGCGGTCCGCGGAGGGTTCGACCACTCCGAGGCTGCCCGTTCCATCCCCTCCATCCTCGAGGATGCCGTCCACGCTTGCCTCCCCACTTCCATCTCCGCCCCGAGCCCCGGCACGCTCCCGCTTGATGATGGTTGCGAGGAGTTCCGTCTGCTTGCGGCTGTCGACGAAGGCGATGAACCGGTGGTCCGTGGAGCGGACGATCCCCGCCAGAAAGGCAGACAGGCGGCTCATCAGGTCTTCCGTCGCCGAGGTCTCGACGAGGATGAGATCGAGTTCGTGTTGGCCCGACGTGTCGAAGGTGTCGTCGATGACGTCGAAGGGCCGGCCGAAGAGGGCCCTGAAGTGCTGGTGGGGGTCGCGCACCGTCGCCGACGCCGCCAGGTAGTGGTAACGCCGCTCTCCCAGCGCGCATACGTGCTCGAGACGGCGGAACAGCATGGCGGCGTTGGAGCCGAACACCCCGGTGTAGACATGGACCTCGTCAACCACGACCAGACGGAGTGTGGTGAGAAACGACCACACGGTGTTGTCGCCGACGTTGGGGACGAGCCACGCGTGCAGGATGTCCGGGGTCGCGAGCAGTACCGTGGCCCGGCGCAGCTGCTGCAACCGTTCCGCAGCGTGGGTGTCGCCGTCGATCCGGGCGACGGTCGCGGGGTCCAATCCTGCTGCCTGAAACGCCTGTCGCCAGCGTGCCTCCTGCTCTCGGGCGAGCGCCTTGAGCGGGTAGACGGCCAGGATCCGAGCCCGTGGATCGCGCGCCTGGTGTTCGACAGCCACCGCTTGGAACACCAGCGTCTTCCCCGAAGCCGTGCGGGCCGTGACGCCGACGTCCGCGCCCCTGCGGCTGCGGGTGATGCCCTCGACCTGGTGCAGGTACAGACCTTGGGGCGCCCGGGCGGCCAGAAACCGGCAGGTCGCTTCCGTCAAGCCGAGCCGGTCGAAGGGGAAGACCTCCTGGGTTCGTCCAGGCCGGCGGGTCCGGTAGACGACACGAAAGCCGTGCTGTTGCAAAAGGTGCAGGAGCGGGGCGCTGTCTCCTTGTTCCATCCCCAACCCTCCGTTCCGGCGCCAAGCCACGACTCGGAGCCACCGAGGCGATGGCGGGCTCCGACTACATCGTACGGACAGGACGATGACAAATCGTGTCATGTACTCACTGGAGGCGGCGACGGGGGGGATGTCCGCTCTCTGCTCGACATGGTGCTGGGAGACGACGAGAGGACCACGGGGCGGCGGAGCCTGGCCAACAGCAAAACGGTGACGTGGGTGGTTCCTGGGGGATGGCCGGGGGATCGGGGGACGTAAGTCTTACGCCCCGCGACATTCTTGCTTGGTCTTCGCGAGGTGCTGCATCCGGGACCAGGCTCGATCAGCCGCGGGATATCACGTTCGGGGACCTGCAGTAGGGAGGCAACTGGGCTTGCCGGCTCGGGTAGGCACCCCGATACTTGGGGTATGGGATCCGCGGACGAACCCAAGTCGAGAGCCGCCCGTGTGGTTCGTTACGGTCCCGAGGTGTGTGGAGGTGGCACCATGGAGCTCTCCACTCTGGAGAACTGGCTTTGGGAAGCGGCCTGCTCGATCCGCGGGGCGGTGGACGCGCCGAAGTTCAAGGATTACATCTTACCATTGATCTTCCTTAAGCGGCTCTCGGACGTGTTCGAGGACGAGGTGGCGCACCTGGCCCACGAGTTCGGGGACGTGAAGACGGCGGCCCGGCTGGTGGAGCAGGACCACAGGCTGGTGCGGTTCTACCTTCCGCCTGAAGCCCGCTGGGACGCCATCCGCCGGCGCACCACAGGCCTGGGCGAGTACCTGACGGATGTTGTGCGGGCGGTGGCGCGGGAGAACCCGAAGCTGCAAGGCGTCATCGACGCCGTGGACTTCAACGCCACCGCCGCCGGGCAACGGATCATCGACGACGGACCGCTGGCCCGGCTTATCGAGGTGCTGAGCAGGCACCGGCTGGGCTTGAACGACGTCGAGCCGGACATCCTGGGCCGGGCGTACGAATACCTGCTACGCAAGTTCGCCGAGGGGCAGGGACAGAGCGCCGGCGAGTTCTACACGCCGCGCGAGGTAGCCATCCTCATGGCCCGGATCCTGGAGCCGGAGCCTGGCATGACGGTCTACGACCCCTGCTGCGGTTCCGGCGGTTTGCTCATCAAGTGCCACCTGCGGCTTCTGGAACGCTACGGGGTGCGGGAGAACGGGCGTCTGAAGCTGCCGTCCCATGTGGCTCCCTTGAAAGTCTACGGTCAGGAATGGATACCCACGACCTTTGCCATGGCCCGGATGAACGCCTTCATCCATGACATCGAGGCGGACATCGTGGTCGGGGACACCATGCGCCGCCCGGCGTTCCGGGCGCCAGACGGGCGCCTACAGCAGTTCGACCTGGTGGCGGCCAATCCCATGTGGAACCAGAAGTTCCCGCTGGAGACTTACGAGCATGACCCCTTCGACCGGTTCCGGTTCGGGACACCGCCGGCGTCCACCGCCGACTGGGGATGGATCCAACACATGTACACCGCCCTCAAGGACGGCGGCCGCATGGCGGTGGTACTGGACACCGGCGCGGTGAGCCGGGGCAGCGGCAACCAGGGGTCGAGCCGGGAGCGAGACATTCGTAAGGCCTTCGTCGAGCGGGACCTGATTGAAGCTGTGATCCTGCTTCCGGAGAACCTTTTCTATAACACGACGGCGCCCGGGATCATCCTGGTGATCAACAAGGCCAAGAAGCACCCGCGCGAGATCCTACTTATTAACGCCTCAAAGCTTTTCCTGAAGGGGCGGCCGAAGAACTATCTCAGCGAGGAGCATGTTGAGCACATAGCCTCGGTCTATCACGGGTGGACGGCGGAAGATGGGCTTTCCACCATCATCACCCTGGAAGAGGCCGCCCGCAACGACTACAACCTCTCGCCGGGCCGGTACGTGGTCCAAAACGGCGGAGAGGAAGTCCTTCCGCTGGATGAGGCGGTCTTGCGGCTTCAGGAGGCAGAGGAAGAGAGAGCCGCGGCCGATCGGGAGCTGCAGAGGATCTTGCAATTCCTGGGGATGGGAGGTGCTGTCCGTGGCTGAGACGGTGAAGCTGGCTGACGAGGCAACGGCAGACCTTCCTGAGGATTTCAATATGACGGAGCTGGGGCCACTACCACGTGACTGGCAAGCATTACCTTTAGGGGAAACAGCCCGTATTACCATGGGGCAATCTCCGCCGTCGTCTACGTATAACACCGACGGGAGGGGTCTTCCTTTCCTCCAAGGCAAAGCAGAATTCGGCGAGCTATTTCCTACACCTGTAAAGTGGTGTTGTGCTCCCCGAAAAGTGGCGCGTCAAGGGTCGGTGCTTATATCTGTTAGAGCCCCGGTTGGTGACGTCAATCTTGCTGATACTGACTACTGCATTGGTCGTGGTCTTGCGTGTATTTACGGAAATGATAAACTGAACAATGATTTCCTATTTTTCTATCTTAAATTCGCCGGTAAATTTTTTGAAGGTCAAGGAGCAGGAACTATATTTAACAGCATAACAAAGGATGTTCTCCAACGTTTTATGGTGCCTTTACCACCTCTTACTGAACAACGCGCTATTGCCTATGTCCTTCGCTGTGTTAAGAGCGCTAAAGAAGCAACCCAAAATGTCCTCGCCGCCGCACGGGAGCTGAAGAAGAGCCTCATGCGGTACTTGTTCACCTACGGCCCGGTGCCGGTGGAAGAAGGCGCGCGGGTGCCGTTGAAGGAGACGGAAGTTGGGTTGATACCAACGCATTGGGATGTGGTAAGGTTTGGTGATGTGGCAAGCTTTATTCGTGGTATTTCGTGGAGGAAATCAGACGAAGATCCTAATGGTGTACCGGTTGTTGCAATACCTAACATAAAAAATGGCCGAGTAATATTTGACGGTCTTTATCGAATCAAGAGCAAGGCCAATAGTTCTAAGCGTTTACTTAGTGGCGATATTTTGCTGGTTGGCTCAAGTGGTAGCGTTGACAATATTGGGCGTGTGGCGATTGTTAATGAGATGCCTTTTCCCGAAGTTTACTTCGCTTCGTTCTTAGTTAAGGTACAGCCGACAGAAAGGTTAGATAAGAGATACTTGTTTCTTCTACTCAGTGGTAAGGTTGTGAATTTTGCGTCTTGCAGTAAACGGGCTGCAGATGGCAAATACAATCTTCAACTGGAGGCCTTACGTTCCTCTCTTATCCCCTTACCATCACTCCGTGAACAGGAGGAAATTGCCCATCTACTCGCAGCAGTAGATCTAAAGATTCAAGCGGAGGAAGCCCGTATACATGCCCTGGACACCCTGTTTAAGACACTACTCCACCTCCTCATGACTGGCCGAGTTCGGGTCAAGGACCTGTCCCTTCCCGAGACGGAGGGAGTGGCGTCCGGTGCCTCTCGGGAATGAGCGTGCTGCGGTGCAAAATCCTCTCATCCGCTACGCCGTGGAGGTCGGCTGGACGTACCTGCCGCCGGACGAGGCCCTGCGCCTGCGCCGGGGCGAGACGGGCATCGTGCTGCACGAGGTTCTGATCCGGCAGCTCCAGCGGCTGAACCCCGGCGCGGTGGACGATGTGGTCAAGGCGGAGGAAGTCATCGGGCGGCTGACCCGCGTCATGCCCAACATCGAGGGCAACCTGCAGGCGTGGGAGTGGCTGAAGGGCCTCAAGACAGTCTTTGTGGCGGCTGAGCGGCGGGAGCGCAACGTCCGGCTGCTCGATCCCGACACGCCGGAGGCCAACACGCTCCACGTCACCGACGAGCTGCGGTTCATCAGCGGCACGAAAACCGTCCGGCCGGACGCGGTCTTCTTCGTCAACGGCATTCCCGTCATCGTGGTGGAGACGAAGGCGGCGCACCGCGTCGAGGGCATCGCCGAGGCTTTCGATCAGATCCGCCGGTACCACCGGGAGGGTCCCGAGCTGCTGGCCGTCCTCCAGGTGCACGCCCTCACGCACCTGGTCCGGTTTTACTACGGCGCCACGTGGAGCCTGTCCCGGAAGGATCTGTACAACTGGCGGGCCGAGCAGGCCGGCGACTTCGAGACCCTCGTGAAGCACTTCTTCGCCCCCAGGCGCGTCCTGCGGATGCTCACCGACTACATTCTCTTCGCCCGCAAGGACGGCGAGCTCAGCAAGGTCGTGCTGCGGCCCCACCAGATGCGAGCCGTGGAGCGGGTGCTGCAGCGGTGCCGCGACCCGGAGAAGCGGCGGGGCCTGATCTGGCACACCCAGGGGTCCGGGAAGACCTACACGATGATCACCGTGGCCAAGCGGTTGCTGGAGGACCCCGCCTTCGGGAATCCCACGGTGCTCATGTTGGTGGACCGGAACGAGCTGGAGCAGCAGCTGTTCACCAACTTGGAGGCGGTCGGCTTCGGGCACGTCACAGTCGCCCAGTCCAAGCGGCACCTTTACGAGCTCCTCCGCTCGGACCAGCGGGGGCTCATCGTGTCCATGATCCACAAGTTCGACGACATGCCGGCCAACGTGAACACGCGCCGGAACATCTTTGTGCTGGTGGACGAGGCGCACCGCAGCACGGGTGGCGACCTGGGGAACTACCTCATGGGGGCGCTGCCCAACGCCACCTACCTCGGGTTCACGGGCACCCCCATCGACAAGACGGCCCACGGCAAGGGAACCTTCAAGGTCTTCGGCGTCGACGACCAGCCGAAGGGCTACCTGGACAAGTACTCCATCCGCGAGTCCATCGAAGATGGGACCACCGTACCGCTCCACTACGCCCTAGCGCCCAACGACCTGCGGGTGGACCGGGAGATTCTGGAACGCGAGTTCTTGGACCTCGCGGAGCTGGAAGGGGTCAGTGACGTCGAAGAACTGAACCGGGTGCTGGAACGGGCGGTCACCCTGAAGAACATGCTCAAGAACGCGGATCGGGTGGACCGGGTGGCCGCCTTCGTGGCCCAGCATTTCCGGGAGACCGTCGAGCCGATGGGCTACAAGGCGTTCCTTGTGGCTGTTGACCGGGAAGCCTGCGCTCTGTACAAGGAGGCGTTGGACCGCCACCTGCCGCCGGATTACTCGGCCGTGGTCATCAGTCGCGGCCACAACGACCCGCCGGAATTGGCACGGTGGCACCTCACGACGGAGAAGGAGCAGGAGATCCGGAAGGCCTTCCGTCGGCCGGATGCGCTGCCCAAGGTCCTCATCGTGACGGAGAAACTGCTTACGGGGTACGACGCGCCCATCCTCTACTGCATGTACCTGGACAAGCCCATGCGCGACCACGTGCTGCTCCAGGCCATCGCCCGCGTCAACCGTCCCTACGAGGATGAGGAGGGGCGGAAGAAGCCGGCCGGGTTCGTGCTGGACTTCGTGGGCATCTTCGACAACCTGGAGAAGGCCCTGGCCTTCGACTCGGAGGACGTGCAGTCGGTGGTCCAGGGGATCGACGTCCTCAAGGAACGCTTCGCGACCATGATGGCCGAAGCCCGGTGTGACCTGCTCCCCCTAGTGTCTGGGAAGCCGCAGGACAAGGCGGGCGAGGCCGTATTGGAGCATTTCCGGGACAGGGAGGAGCGCCACAGGTTCTTCGAGTTCTTCCGGGAACTGCAAGAACTCTACGAGATCCTGTCGCCTGATCCGTTCCTGCGGCCATACATGGCCGACTATGAAGAATTGGCGCGCATGTCCCGTCTGTTGCGCTCGGCGTACGAGCCGGCCATCCTGATCGACCGGGGCTTCTTGCGTAAGACGGAGCAGCTTGTTCGTGAGCACACGGAGACGTATTTCGTCGGCCCGCCCAAGGGCATGGCCAGGCTGACCGTCGAGGCCCTGGAGAGGCTTGCTGCCTCGGATCAACCCGACACGGTCAAAGTTTTCAACCTTCTCAAGGCCATTCGGGATCTCGTTGAGGAAGAGGGCACGCGTTCGCCCTTCCTGATCTCCATCGGAGACAGGGCGGAAGCGATCGCTCAGGCTTATCAGGATCGGCAGGCGACAACCCAAGAAACCTTGCAGCAGCTGCAGATCTTGGTTCAGGAATATCGCGAGGCTCGGGAGGCCCAGAATCTAATCAAACTGTCTCCTGAGGCCTTTGCCGTGTACTGGTTCCTCCGCAAGGAAGGGGTTGCGGAGGCCGAAGAGGTGGCACGCCGCGTCGGTCAGGCCCTGGAGCGATATCCCCACTGGCGTCTGAGCGAGGAGCAGGGGCGTGAACTGCGTATTGCCCTCTACAAGGTGTTGATGGACGCAGGGATCGAGACGGTCATCGAGGTAGCAGAGCGTCTTCTGAAGATGTTATGGAGGAAAGACGGGTGAATCAAAACAGCCAGTGGATCAGATTAGAAGAAGCGGTGCCTATTGATGTATTTAAGGCCGAGGTGCTTGCTTGGGCCCGTCGGATCGGGGTGGCGCCGCGAGAGATCCACGTGCGCCCTATGAAGAAGAAGTGGGCTAGTTGTTCCTCCAAAGGCAGGCTGACCTTCAACTCAGATCTTCTTAAGGAAAGTGCGGCGTTCAGGCGAGAAGTCATCGTGCATGAGCTCCTCCATCTCAAGGTGCCAAATCATGGGCCGCTGTTTCGAGCTTTATTGCGAGCTTATTTGCACGATCCGACGTCATTGCATCTTGGTCGGCATCGCTCGATAATTCCTTCTTGATTACGGCTCGTATCTCGGCTTGTCCAAATGGGACGATTTCTCTTGACCATCCGGTCAGCCCCGCGTTAGCATCATCTTGCACCGAATTGACCGGACGGTCAAACCGCGGTGGGTGCCCCGCCATCCCAACGATCCCAGCGATCGGGCCCATCAAGTGATCCGGCCCCACGATCCGGTCAAACCATGCGGTGCGGGGAGGTCCCTTCCCATGCCCGCCGCCATCGAGATCCGCGGGCTGACCAAGTACTACGGCAGGACGCGCGGCGTCGAGGACCTCGACCTGGAGGTGGAAGAGGGCGAGATCTTCGGCTTCACCGGCCCCAACGGCGCCGGCAAGACCACCACCATCCGCACGCTGCTCGGGCTGGTTCGTCCGACGTCGGGCAGCGTGAGCGTGTTCGGGCGGCCGGTCCCTCGCGGGGGCGGCCCCTGGTTGGCCGAGGTGGGCTACCTGCCCAGCGAGGTCGCCTACTACCCGGACATGACGGGCCAGGAGCTGCTGGACTACGCCGCCGGCTTCTACCGGGGCGTCGACCGGCGGTGGGTGGCCCAGCTGGTGGAGCGCCTCCAGCTGGATCTCTCCCGCCCCGTCCGCACCTACTCCCTGGGCAACCGCAAGAAGCTGGGCATCGTGCAGGCCCTCGTGCACCGGCCGCGGCTGCTCATCCTGGACGAACCCTCCAGTGGTCTGGACCCGCTGATCCGAGCGGAGCTGTTCGCGATCCTGCGCGAGGTGAACGCCGCCGGGACCACGATCTTCTTCTCCACCCACGTCCTCGACGAGGTCGACCGGCTCTGCCACAGGGTGGCGATGATCCGCGCGGGGCGGCTCCTGCAAGTGGCGCCCGTCGACGATCTGCCCGGCCGGCACATGAAGATCGTGACCCTGCGCCTGGCAGGGGGTGCGCCGCTGCCGGAGGCGCTACTGGCCCGCTTGGGCGACCCGCGGCCCGAGCCGGTGCCCGGCAAGCCCGGCACGTACCGCCTGGTGGTGCGGGCGCCGGTGCAGGAGCTGGTGGCTGCCCTGGCCCCCGTGCCGCTCGAGGACCTGACCATCGGCGATCCCGGCATCGAGGACGTGTTCCTCACCCTGTATCGGGTTCCGGACGCCGTGGAGGGCCGTCCGTGACGGCGCGGAGGCCGACGCACGGGGACCGGCTGCCAAGCGGGAGGGCAGGGCGATGAACGGTCGCGATGGACTCCGCCCGATCGTCCACATGACGCGCATGGAGCTGCGGCTGGCGCGCCGCGCGCTGCTGATCTGGACCGCCGTGCTGGTCGGCGTGGTCGCCCTCTACCTGGGTCTGTTCGAGTCCATCCAGGACCCGGCGATGGTGGAAGCGCTCAAGGCCATGCCCGAGAGCCTGCTGAAGGCGTTCAGCTTCACCCCGGCGATGATCGCCGACGTCAACAGCTACTACGGCGTGTACATCATGGGCTACCTGGTGCTGCTGGCCACCATCTACGGCCTGATGCAGGCGGGCGGCAGCGTCGCCCGGGAACCCGACCTGGGGGCGGTGGAGTTCCTCTACACGCGTCCCGTGACCCGCCGCCAGGTGGCGGTCGCCAAGATCGCCGCCTTCGTCGTGGGCGCGGTGATCCTGTGGGTGGCGATCTTTGCCGTCAGCACGCTGGTGGGCTGGGCGGTGGCGGGCGACGCCTACGACCTCGGACGCCAGCGGTGGACGCACCTGGCGGGACTGGCCGCCACGCTGGCCGGCGGCGGCGTCGGATTCCTCCTGGCGCCCTTCTTCCCCCGGGCCCAGACGGCCATCTCCGCCGGCGTCGGCGTCGGACTGGCCTCCTTCGTCCTCCACGCCCTGAGCCAGGTGGCGGACCGGCTGCACCCCATCGGGTACCTCAGCCTGCAGCGCTACGCCGCCCTCGACCGCGCGGCGGCGGGCGACCCCGACGCGGCGGGCCTGCTCGTCCTGGTGGCGGTCTTCCTGGCGGGCACGCTGGCCGGTACGATGATCCTCGAGCGGAAGGACTTCGCGTGATCGAGGGGGATGGAGGCGAGCCATGGCCGACGACGGGACACCCAGCAGCGGCACCCCCGCGGGCGACCACCGCGCGGGGCCCGATGGTTTCGGAAGCAGGGGCCGCCGGGGTACGGCGGCCCCATCGGCCCAAGGGGGCGCGGGGGGCGCCAGCCCGAGGGGCGCTGGCCCGAGGAGGACGGCCGATGCCAGCCCCCGCGAGCGCATCCTCGACGCGGCGGTGGCCGAGTTCGCGGACCGGGGCTACCTGCGCGCCTCCCTCAGCCGCATCGCCCGTCGCGCCGGCGTGGCCAAGAGCCTGGTACTCTATTACTTCGGCAGCAAGGACGACCTCTACCGGGCGGCCGTGGACCGGGCACTCCAGCCCATCGAAGCCGCCCTCGAGGAGGCGGCGCCCGACCTTCCCCGGGATCTGTTCGAGCGGCTCCGCCGGCTGGGCGCGATCAAGCTCCAGGTGTACCGGGACCGCCCGGACGCCTACCGGCTGATCGTAAGATCGATGGTCGACCCCGCCGTGTCCGCCGAGTTCCGCCAGCAGCTGGCCGAGGCGGCGGCCCGTAGTCAGGACCTGCTCTACCGCGACGTCGACACGGGACGCCTGCGGCCGGGGGTGACGGTGCAAGAGGCGGTCGAGCTGCTCATGCTGCTCGGCGACGGCCTCATGCCGCGCATCTTCGCCGCCATCCGCCAGCGTCCCGACCTCGGCTACGCGGATCTGGACCGATGGGTCGCGAAGTGGGAACGCTATCTCGAGCTGGTCCGCGACGGTCTCTACCAGCCCTAGACCGGCCGCTCGGCGCGCGACCCGATCGCGACCCGACGCGCACCGTGGGCATACGCCGCTTTCCGCGATGGACCCCCATCCCTGCCGCGTGACGTCCCCCGCCCCGCTGCGTTCTTCCCCGATGGAGGCGCCTCTCCGAGCCACGGTTGGGAAAGCGGGTGTCGCGATGGCCGAAGGAGCGAACGCCGGGTCGCCGTCCCCCGCCGGCGAGGACGCGGTCCGGCGGTGGTACGACGCGACGTGGCCCTGGCTCTACCGGTTCGTCTATGCCCGGGTCCAGAACCGCGAGGAGGCCGAGGACGTGACCCAGGAGACCGTGCTGCGCGTGTTGCGGGGCGGCCGGGCCGCGGGCCCCGGCGGCTCCGGTGCCCACGGTGATACCGATACCGCGTTCGGTGCCCCCGCGCCCGGTTCCGGCGCTCAGGGAGCCACGCCGGCGGAGGCGACGCGGAGCGGGTTCCCGCCGCCCGACGCCCTGGTCCGCACCATCGCCCTCAATCTGATCCGCGACCGTTGGCGGCGGCAGCGGCGGGACGGGGCGGCCGTACCCCTCGAGGAGGCCCTGCTGCAAGGCCGGGTCCCAAGCCGCGGCGGCGCGACCGCGGACGTGGACACGGCCGCCGTGGTCGACCGCCTCTGGCTGGAGGAGCGGCTGCGGCGGCTGCCGCCCGCATATCGCGAGGTGCTGCACTGGCGCATCGTCGTGGGGCTGTCGAGGGCCGAGACCGCCCGCCAGATGCGGCGCAGCGAGGCCGCCGTCCGCGGTCTGCAGTTCCGGGCTCTCAAGGCGTTGCGGGACCTTTTGCGGGAGGTGGACCGCTGATGGGAGGGAAGGGCCCGATGACCTCCTGGCGCGACTGGAACCGGCGTCGGTTGCGGGCCCTCCGCGAGGAGCGGATCGACCGGATGATCGACGCCCTGAACGAGGAACGCCGTCCCCCCGCGCCTGTGGACCGAGACGAGGCCGAACTCTTGGCCGTCGCCCGCATGCTGAGGAGCCTACGCGGCGTGCCGGAGCCGGCGGAGGGGTGGCAGCCGCGGGTCGCCGCCGGGTGGCCGGGTTCGTCCGCAGGGGGACGTCCGGAAGCGGCCGGCAGCGCCGGCCACGCCGGGGGCGCCCGGCAACGGGATCACTCCCGCGCCCGACGGGGGGAGGCCGGTAGGACGCGCAGCCGCCGGCGGCGGGTGGGGATCGCCGCGGCGGCCCTGGTGGCCGGGATCGCGCTGGCGACGGTGCTGGCCCCCTGGCCCGGGACCGCCGGTCTCGGCGGGTGGCTCCGGGCGCAGCTGGGGCTCGGACCGGCGGCGGAGACCGACGTGGTCCATGCCATGGAGCGGGCCATCGCGCAGCTCCAAAGCTACCACGGGGTCCTGGAGAAGCGCGCGACCAACGCCGACGGGGAGACGTGGCTGGTGCGGCGGATCGAGGTGTGGGTCGACGGCGACCGCTACGCGACCCGCGACGACACCGGCGTGGTCACGGTCCACGACGGCCGGCGCAAGTGGCAGGTTCGTCCCGCCGATCGGGTGGTGGCGGTGCTGCCCCCGCTGCCCGACGTGCGGCCCTTCGACCTGGAGGACGAGGCCCGCGCCGCCCTGCGCTACCCCCACCGGGTGGTGGGCCGCGAGCAGGTCGCGGGACGCGAGGCGATCCGGCTGCGCATCGAGCCGCCGGGCGGGCTTCCCTACGACCTTTGGGTCGACGCCGAGACCCACCTGCCCCTGCGCCTGCGGACGGCGATGCAGAACGGGATCCAGACCGAGACCACCTTCGTCCGGTTCGAGGCCAACGCGCCCGTCGACCCGTCCCGGTTCCGTTTCGAGGTGCCGGCGGGTTACCGGGTCGAGGAGGAGAACCCGGGGCAGTTCGTGGACACGCCCGCTGAAGCCGCGGTCATCGCCGGCTTTGCGCCGCTGCTGCCGGACGAGGCGCCCCGTCGGATCCTGGCGGCTCGGGACCGGGTGGTCCTGGACTACGGTGAGACGGTGATCGTGGAAGAACCGGCCCAGGGCCCGTTCGAGCCCCAGCCGAACGCCGCCCTCGGCTCCGCCGGCCAGGACGGCGTGCTCGAGGTGTTCGGCGAGCGGTTGCGCTGGCGCCAGCAGGGGCTCGAGATCACCGTCGAGGGGCCGCAGCGGGTGGAACTGGCCCGCGCCCTGGCGCCGGACCTGCGGCTGCCCGATCCCGGCGGGCAGCCGTCCGGCAGTGGGTCCGCCAGTGGCAACTTCGATCCACAGGTCGAGGTCTCCGTCGACATGGAGGTCGAGCGCAACTCCCAGCAACAGGTCGACGGCGGCCATTTTCCGTGGATGCTGGATCCCGTGCAGGTGGCGGGGGCCTTCCTGCTGGGCCAGTTCGGCGAGCAGATGGGCGATCCCGCGGCCCTGGTGGATGAGCACATCCGCGTCGTGCACAACGACGGCCGGCGGGCCATCGTCGAGGTCGAGGTGGGTCCGGTGGCGCGGGTGTACCTGGAGCGGCTGGTCCGCCCGGACGAGTCGGGGATCTGGACGGTGGTGGGTTACGATCCGCGGGGATCGTGAGGACGCGGATCGCTGGGGTGACAGCCGAGCAGGGCCCGGGCTCATCCGAAGGTACCCGGTCGATGGGCAGGTCCACCGTCGGGCCATGGTATGCTCTGGATGAGCCGTGCCGGCGGCCCGGCACGGCCTGGGCAAGGGGGTGGTGACGGTGGCGCTCGCCGAGTTGAGCACTCTGCTCCTGGGGGCCCTCGTCGGGATTCCGGGGTGGATCCTCACCGTCGGCTGCGGGATGGCGGGACTCCTCACCCGCCGGGTTGGATGGGTCTACGCCGCTGCGGTTTTCGCCATCGGGCCGTTGTCGTACTTCTCCGCCACGCCGCGGTTTCAGTACGTGGCCCCCGTCGGCATCGTGCTGGCCGTGGCGGCCCTGGTCGTGCTCCGGCGGAGAGGCGATCTTCGCGTGGCCGCCGTCCTGGCCACGGTGCCGTTGGTCGCCATCCTGGCGTGGATACTGGTCTCGGCCATCGCCACGGGGCAGATCTAGGCGGCCTGCCCGCGGGCGCTATGCGCCATCCGTTGAACGCCGAGGCACCAAGCGACCCGGGTACCGACGGGGGAATCGAATCCATGGACGCCATCCAGGTTCGCCGGGCGATGCTGGCCGACGCGGCCGGCATCGCCCGGGTGCAGGTGGCCACCTGGCGGACCACCTACCGGGGCCTGATCCCGGATGCGTACCTCGACGCCATGGAGGAAGAGCCACGGGCCAAGATGTGGGAGGAGGTCATCGCCCGGGACCGCGGCGATGGCGCCTCATCCTTCGTCATGGTCGCCGTAACGGCTGGCACGGAGCCTGGCCATCGTCCGGTGTCTGGTCCGTCGTCAGCCGCTACCGGGGAAGAACGCGGCCGAGCCACTGTAGGCTTTGCCGCCGCCGGGCCGGAGCGATCGGGCGACCCGGAGTTCCGGGGTGAGCTGGGTGCCCTCTACGTGCTGAAGGAGTACCAGGGGCGGGGCCTGGGCCGGCGGCTGGTGACGGCGGCGGTCCGGGAGCTGCTGGGCCGCGGGCACGCGTCGATGCTCGTGTGGGTGCTGGCGCAGAACCCCTACCGCCGTTTCTACGAGTCCCTGGGCGGAGTCCTCGTCCGCAGCCGGACCATCGAGATCGGCGGGGTGGCGCTGGAGGAGTGGGGGTATGGCTGGCCGGACCTCGAGGCGTTGCTGCGGCGCCTTGAGGGGGAGAGACAGGGCGCATAAAGGGACAGGGCGTGTAAGGAGGTCGGCAAACCCACTGGAGCAAGCCCGTAGGCGATGACGGGCTGCGGTCCGATGGCGGTGGTCCCGGGGGCGCCACGATGCTTCCATCCAGCCCACGAGGCCCCCTACGCATGAGTGCAGGCTCCAACGTTCCCGTCACGGGATGCTGCTGCCAATGCTTGGGCTTTTACGCGAGGCATCTTTTCGATGGCTGTGGATCGGGCGCGCTGCCTCCCTTCTCGGAATGCGGTTGGCGGACCTGGCCCTGCCGTGGTTGCTGCTTCAGTCGACAAGCTCGGTGTGGGTCACTGGCGCGGCCCTGGCGTGCGACCGGCTGGCGGCGCTCGTCCTGTCCATTCCCGTCGGGGTCTGGGTGGACCGTGGTTCCAAGTGGAAGGCAGCTCTCCTGGCGGAAGCGCTGCGGATTACTGCCACCAGTGCCTTGGCCGGTTTGGCTCTGGTGGGCCCTGTGCGGCCGTGGGTGACCGCGCTGCTCCTCGCATCGCTGGGTGCGGCTGACGTCCTGCATATCGCTGCGTTCCGCCCGCTGGTCGTCCATACCGTGGGCTGGGCCCGGCTGGCGGCCGCGTTCAACCTCAACGAAGGAGCCGATGCCGTCGCCACATTGCTCGGGCCGCTGCTCGCAGGGACGATCATCGGCCGGTACGGGGCGGGATGGGCGCTGGCTGCCGATGCGCTGACCGATCTCCTTGCGGTGGTCAGCCTGTTGGCGGCCGGGGTCGCGGCATCCGGACGGCAGCATCCCGAGGAACGCCCATACAGCCAGCCGCAGGCGGCGGCATCGCGGGACGCCCCCAAACGGCCGGGATCGGGTGCTTGGGACGGGTTCCGGTACCTCTGGCGCGCACCCCTCGCCCGCCGCCTGGCGGTGGCCGGGTGCCTCCTCTCGACCACCAGCGTGGCCGTCGGTCTCTGGGGCGTCGTCCTGGCACGGGATGAACTGCATTGGGATGCGGAACGGACGGGGTGGATCTTCTCCGCCATGGGAGCGGCCAATGTGGTGGCGGTACTGCTGCTAGGCGCCATAGGGGATCGGGTGGCCTGGTCCCGGCTCTTCACAGGGGCGGTCGCCCTCGCCGCTGCGGGGACCCTGGTGCTGGCAGCCGCACGGAGCGTCCTGGCGGTTTTGATGGGGGCCCTTCTCCTTGACGGTGCGCTGTCCGCTGCCTTCGTGCTGCAGAGCAGCCGGTTGACGGCGGTCACCCCGCCGGACCGGATGGCGCGTGTCACCGTGGCAGCCGGTCTCGCGGACGACGGGGTGCGGGCCCTGGGGCGCGTCCTGGCCGGCAGCGCGGCGGAGGTCGGTGTCCGGTGGGCGTTGCTGGGTTGGGGCTTGGTGCTGGCGGCCGCGTCCCTGTGGATTCATCGGTGGGGGCGTTTCAGCTGCTGGCCATGGGCGGGACCGTCATGTCTAGGACCAGATCGGCGCAGGTCCACTGCCTAGGGGCTCGTGGCCCCTGCATGGCCGGGGCCCGAGCTGGTGTGCACCGCCCGAGGGAAAGGGTGTGATCGGATCGAATCGAACCGACCAACCGCTAGGAAATCCCTAGGAAACGGATAAGGAGAAAGGGGGCGTAGAAGAGAAGGGACATTTTGTGCGGGATCACGGACGAAGGAGGCGGGGGATGATGTCCGTATCCTATGCCGCGCCGGGCGGACCGCTACTGTGGCTGACCCTTTGGCTCGCGGTGGCCGCCCTCGGGCTGGTTTCAGCCGCCCGGCTGTCAGCGGGCGGAAACCGCGGCGCCCGTGGTGTCTTGTGGTGGGTGGTGGCGACGCCCCTGGCACTTGTCGCCGCGGCCGTCATCCTCGTCCTGGTGAACGCCGTCATCGCGATGCTGACGTTGTCGTGACGCGATGAGGTCCAGGTAGTGTATTGGCGCGTCGGACCACGAGCGAGCCGAGGTCGAACGAGACCTAGCCCTTGGCCGGGGAAGTCGCTGGCCGCCGGCCCGTGGGCCGCAGGATCGACCGGGACGTCCTGCACCCGGACGGTGCACGGTCGAGGGCTGGTGGGGCCTGAGCCCGCCCTTGTGCTTGGCCATGGGGTGCCCCGGCGTGACAGCCGTCCTTGAGCGCTGACGGATCCCAGGAGATGAGCCCCATGCTCGGTCCCGGTGACCCTGCCCCCGACTTCACCGCCGTCGACGATGAGGGCCGAACGGTTCGCCTCTCGGACTTCCGCGGAAGGCCCGTCGTCTTGTACTTCTATCCCAAGGACTACACACCCGGTTGCACGGCGGAAGCCTGCCACTTCCGGGACCGCCATGCCGACCTGGAAGCCCTGGGGGCCGTGGTGCTGGGCGTCAGTCCGGACCCGCCCCAAACCCACCAGGGCTTCCGCCAGCGGCACCGCCTGCCGTTCCGCCTCCTTGCGGACCCCGACCGGAGCCTGGCCGCCGCGTACGGGGTGCGGCGGGACCTACCCGTCATCGGCCGGTTCGTCCCCCTGGTGGACCGGGTGACCTTCGTGATCGGGCCCGACGGGCGGATCCTTGGGGTACTGCGGGGCATTCCGCCCAACCGTCATGCGGAGAAGGCGCTGGAGCTGCTAAGAGGGGAGCTGGAGGTCCCGCCGCAACGGGGATGAGGCTCGGACCCCCCACGCTCGGCCTCGCGAAGGTGCGCGCTTGAACCCGTTGCGGCCGGTGCGACGTCGATTCGATGTCGGTTTCGTCCGGGGTTGGGTGCCAAGCTCCCTCCCGTCCCATCTCGTGATTGCAGGGCTCAAAGCCCATCGGCCGCTTTCCCATCGAATCGCGAACCCGCCTCTGGACGCCGCCCGCCGGCCTGCCGATCTCTTCCGGTAGAGCCGGTCGCTTGGAGCCGCTCGCTGCAGGCGGTCCTGTTCCCGTGGCGAACCGGCTCTTGCGTGGAAGTTCATACCACAAGATGCGAGGAGGAGCCATCGTGTTGCCCGATGCCGAACCGTGCCAACCTACCCTCTTCGCCACCGGCTACGGAACGGTCTCGGTCACGCCCGACGTGGCGGTGCTTCGGTTCTACGTCTACAGGACGCACCCCACGAACCACATGGCCGCGTATCGGGCGGCTGTGGACGCCGCGCAGCAGGTCGTCGCCGCCCTTAAGGATGAGGGGCTCGACGACGATTCCCTGCGGACCGTGGACATCGAAACCGATACTCGCTACCGCACCGACCGCCAGGGGCGCCGGCACCTGATCGAACACGAGGTCCGGTACGTCCTCGAAGTCCGGGTGCGGGACTTCGAGCTGGCAGGCAGGCTCCTCGGCCGTGCCCTGGCGGTGGGGGCCAGCGAGGCAAGCTTGTGGGGGTTTGAGGTCTCCGACGTGCGGGAACTGGAACTGCGGGCCGTCGAACAGGCCGTCCTGCACGCGCGGGAGCGGGCGGAGGCGGCCGTCCGGGCGGCGGGGGTCCGGCTCGGCCCGCCCCTCCGGATGAATCTGCGCCTTAGCGGCCGCGGTGGCCGCTACGGATACCGCGATTCTTTCGTGGTGTACTCGGCAGGACCCGGAGAGGAACCCTCCGCTCCCATCAGCCCCGGCCAACGGGAGATCGGCGCCGAGGTGGAGGTGACCTTTGCCCTCGAGATGAACGGGTGACGGCACCGGTGGGACCGGATTGGAACAACGGGACGAGAAGACCGGGAGATAGCAGAAGCGCTGTTACGCTGTTAGAAGAACTGGCGCACGACAGCCCCGATGAACAGGTCGAAATCCCCCAGGTGACGGGCCAGGATCGCATGAACCTCTTCGGGCGAGATGGTGTCGTAAAGATGCACGGCGCGATTGCGGAAGCGGACCATCCGGTGGAAGGTGGCGCGGTGCTCCGCGGGGAGGATCCCGGCCTCCACCAGCAGGTCGAAGGCTTCGCGGTACGACTTGGGAACACCCAGCCCCAGGCGGGCCACCACGTGGTTGGCCACGTCGATCATCGCCTCGATGGAGGTCTGTAGCATGTGGACGGCCGCGGCCTCGGCGATCTTGTCGTCGCGCAAGGTAGCGGGCCCGCGCCGGGCGAGGGCCTTGAGGTGCACCAGGTTCCTCCGAATGAAGTCGAGCTTGTCCCGTACCTTCTCCCGGTCGATGACGCCCAACGTCGTGGTCGGGGGCTCGCCGTTCATTGCCGGCCGCGTTTCCGACACGCCCTCGGGACCGTCCCGGCGCGGGCCTGCCGTCGACCGGCCGGGTTCGTCCGGGGGTGTGGGGCCGCCGGGATCCGGACCTTCTCCCTTGGCCTTGCCCGGATCCTGGGAGCCGCCCGAACAATGGGAAGGCGGTACCTCGTCCATCGGAGCGAAGGCCTCCTTCAGCGGGGCATAGGCTTCCTTCAACGCCCGGTCGTAGTCCAACGCGAAGCGCCGGTAGTCGGGTTCGAAATCCCCGTAGAGCTTGCACACGCGTTCCCGGAGGTCTGCCAGGGCCACGGGATCCGCGACGTAGAGCAGCCGGCCGCTGGTCAGGACGCGGAACTGAAAGGACAAAGGCGTCCGGTTGAGGACGGTGACGGACACGTCTTCGATGCCCAGGGCGTCTTCCACGTTGCCCTGGAGGTTTGCGAGTTCCCGCAGGTCCGGAAGCCGCTCCGGCCGGTAGACCACGGCCAGGTCCACGTCGCTCAGGGGCGTCTGGTGCGGGGTGCCGTAGCTGCCGTGGAGGAAGGCGGCCACCACGCCGTCGAACCGGGCGAAGACGCCCGGAAGGCGGCGGAGCCGCTCGTCGACGCGGACCAACTCGCCGGTCACCCGCAGCTTACGGACCACGGCTCCGAACCTCCCGTATCAGTATGATGTTACCACCGGCGAAGGCCCACCGGCCGGTGGAGTGGCCCGCCAGGGAAGGAAGGACGAGGGAAATTCAATAATGGGGTGAGGTGCCGGTAGGTCTTGCCGTCACGCCACGCGAAATCCTCCGGCGGCGGCCCGCGCCCGGTCGAACCGGCACGGTGCCGTGCGGAGCCCGTGGTGAGGGTCGGTGACCGCTGTGTGGGGCGCGTGGTTCGGAGCCGGGACGATGGTCTTTGCCGTCAGCGTGCTCGCCCTGAGCCACCGGATGGCGCCGGCGACCGCCCGCCGGTGGGGCTGGGCGGCGGTGGGGGCACTGTTCGCCTTCGCCCTGATCAGCGTCTTCTCGATCGGACGCTATGTCATGCTCCTCACCCTGGCGGCGGTCGCGGCCATGGCCGCCCGGGAGGCCGGGCGAGCGGCCGGCAGCGGCTGCTGGGCGTGCTGGCGGTCATGTGGGTGGCCGTCTCTCTGGACCTGGTGACGGTGGTCCCGGCCATGGCGGGCGTGCAGGAGCTGGTGCTCGAGTTCGCCCTGGCCCTGCTGGCGTACCGCCGGGCCGTACGGGCGGAGCACTCTCGGGTAGGTTGAGGCCGGGCGGGCCGTGAGGCCGGTGCGCCGTCGGGTAGGGTGGAACCGGCGGCCAAGCCCGATGCAACCGAATTCCCGCGGGCAGGACGCCCGGTCTTCGCATCAGCGAGACGTCGGCGAAGGAGGGCGGACTCATGCCTTTGCGCCGCGTGGGGTGGATCGGCCTTGGCGCCATAGGGAGTCGCATGGCGCGCACACTGATTAAGGCGGGTTTCGAGGTGGCCGTATGGAACCGGACGCCGGCCCGTGCGGAAGAACTCGGCCGGTCCGGGGCCGTGGTGAAGGCCTCACCGGTCGAGGTGGCGGCCGGGTCCGACGTGGTGGTGACCATGGTCGCCGATCCGGCGGCGGTGGCTGCGGTGGCGCGGGGCGAGCAGGGCCTTTTGACCGCCGCGGGGGCTGGGCGCCGGTTCGTCTGGGTCCAAATGAGAGTTCCAGCTGGCCTTGATGCACAAGGACCTCGGCTTGGCCCTGGCGGCGGCGCACGAGGCGCGGGTGCCCATGCCTGCCACCGCCCAGGTGGCCCAGACCTACGCCGCCGCCACGGCCGGCGGGTTAGGGCATCTCGACTTCAGCGCCATCCTACGCGAGATCGAGCGGTGGGCGGCTCTGGAATCGAATCCAGGGAACGGGCCGGCGGCAACTTGAAGGTCTTCGTGCACGTAGGCGCTTGGGGCGTCCCGAACCGCTGGTGACGGGTGCCACGAGCTCCGGTGACGGGTGTTGCAACCGTGCGAAGACGGGTGTCGCAACCGTGGTAAACGGTGATGCGACACTCCACCCCGTTCTGGGGGATCTCTACCGCTCCCCATGCGCTGTCTGCCCCTGCGAAGACGAGAAGGAGCAACCCAGCGTGGAACAGCGGAACGGGACGCCCTCCCTGTGGATGCTCTACCTGAGCGCCGTGTACGTCGGGGTGTTTGGTTTCCTCATCCTCCTGCTCGGTGATGCCAAGACGCCCTCGTGGTCCCGGCTGCTCGCGTTGGGGGATGCGCGGCAGGTGTGGGGTCTGGGAACGATCCTGGGCCTCCTCGCCGTGGCGATGCAAATCGGCATCGCCGTGTTCCTCCCCGAACGGTTGTGGGCCGACGACGGTACCAACGCCTTCTTCACCCGGCTCAGCTACGCCCACATCGTCCTGCTGATGGCCTTGACGGCCCTCGGCGAGGAGCTCTTCTTCCGGGCAACGATCCAATCCCTGCTCCTTCGCTGGATCCCCTCCGTGGCCGTAGGCCTAGCGGTGGCAGCGGCCGTCTTCGCCGTGGCCCACGTGCGGTATGTGACGCGGCCCGTGCTGCTGGCGGGGGCGTGGGGGATCGGGCTCCTCCTGGGTTGGGGATATTGGTTCACTGGGGTTCACTGGCAGCATCTGGACCGCGGTGTGGGCGCACTTCCTGGTCAACGTCACCATGACCGTGCTGGGGAAGCACGGGTGGTTCCTGCCGGGGTGGAGATCGTCGACGGGGGAGCGCCGGCGGCTCCGACGGCCCGGACCGTAGTGACGCCTCCTTGGCTGCAGGCCTGGCTGCCAGGTCCGTCATCTTGCTCCCGACCGCCGTAAGCCGGCCGAGCCTTGGGCCGTGCAGTGGCCGTCGCGAGGCCGCGGCTGGCCCGTCGGCAAGCGGAGGCATTGCGCGAGTCG
The DNA here is from genome assembly GCF_033582035.1 of Thermaerobacter composti. Classification (NCBI taxonomy): domain Bacteria; kingdom Bacillati; phylum Bacillota; class Clostridia; order Eubacteriales; family Clostridiales Family XVII. Incertae Sedis; genus Thermaerobacter; species Thermaerobacter composti. The sequence continues at coordinate 2,422,715 of NZ_CP132508.1, read as the reverse complement.
AGTCAAAGCGCGAAAATAAATACGCATAAAATGATGAATAAGCGCATACGATGAAAGGAGGTCGAACATGGCAGGGGGTACGGCCGCCATGGCTTCCAAGCCGCCGTTTACACGGGACCAGATCGTTTCGGCCACCGATGTGGCGCGCCACTGGCGTTCGCGCGTGGAACCCAAGCTTCGCGAGTTTCCCTATGTTCTCGTATTTTCCGGATCCGATCCCCGGACCACGATCCTGCCCTATGACCAGTTCGAGGTGTTGTGGCAGAAGGCCGAAAAGGCCGCCGAACTCGAGTTGGAGCTGGAAGTTCTGGCACGGGTGCTCCACGCGGCAGTCTCCGGGGAGCAGATGATCCCGTTGGCGGACGTGATGAAGGAGTTTGGGATCACCCCGGACGAGCTGGTCGGGGACGTGGACATGGACGATGAGTGAAGTCTTACCACCAAACGTGTGGTTTTTCCCCGACGCCAGGGCCGACTTGGGCCGCTTAGACCGGTCGCAGCGAGTCCTCGTCCTCCGGGCCATTGTGAAGATCGCGCGGGCACCGGATCAGGTGGGGAAGCCGCTGGGGCATCTTGCTGGCCTCAATCTGGCAGGTTTTCGGAGTGTGTACGTGGACCGTAAGAGGATTCGTATCGTGTGGAAGGTTGCCGAGACCGGCGTCGTGCAGATTGCGGTCATTGCGGCAGTTGCAGAGCGCGATGGACTGGTGGTGTACCGAACGGCGGCCCAGCGTCGCGAAGCCATTGATGCGTGGATTCTAAAACGCATTGAGAGTTCGAGCAACCCGCGACGACAATCACATTGAACGGCTCACGTCACGCTGCAGCACGTCGACGGGCGCTGAATGGTCGCCTCACTGGCGGTTCCTTAGGCGTGGTAGGTGAAGAAAGGCACACTGGCACGGGGCCCGGCCGGTCGACCGGCCGGGCCCCGTGGGCCATCAGTGACTCTGGGAGGCGCGGGACTACCCCACCCGCGGCCCCGCGGCCTTGATCTCCGCCGAGACGCCCTCGAAGCGGCGGAAGTTCTCCACGAAGCGGGCGGCCAGCTCCCGGGCCTGCCGGTCGTAGGCCTCGGGGTCCGCCCAGGTCCCGCGCGGATCCAGCACCTCCGCCGGCACGCCCGGGCAGGCCACCGGCACGGCGAGCCCGAAGACCGGGTCGACCCGGTGCTCCACGCCGTCCAGCTCACCCCGCAGCGCCGCCCGGATCATGGCCCGCGTGTAGGGCAGCTTCATCCGGCTGCCGACGCCGTAGGGGCCCCCGGTCCAGCCCGTGTTGACCAGGTACACCCGGGTCCCGTGCCGCCGCAGCCTCTCGCCCAGCATCCGGGCGTACTCCACCGGCCGCCGCGGCAGGAACGGCTCGCCGAAGCACGTGGAGAAGGTGGCCTCGGGCGTCGTCACGCCCCGCTCGGTGCCCGCCAGCTTGCTGGTGTAGCCGGAGAGGAAGTAGTACATCGCCTGCTCCGGCGTCAACCGGGCGATGGGCGGCAGCACGCCGAAGGCGTCGGCGCTGAGGAAGAACACGGTCCGCGCGTGGCCCGCCACCCCCGGGATCACCGCGCCCTCGATGTAGTCCACCGGGTACGCGGCCCGGGTGTTCTCGGTCAGATCGGCCCGATCGTAGAGGGGCTGCCGGGTCTGCGGGTCCAGGATCACGTTCTCCAGCACGGCGCCGAAGCGGATGGCGTTCCAGATCTGGGGCTCGTACTCCCTGGACAGGTTGATGCACTTGGCGTAGCAGCCGCCCTCGAAGTTGAAGATCCCCCGATCCGACCAGCCGTGCTCGTCATCGCCGATGAGACGCCGCTCCGGGTCCGCCGAGAGCGTCGTCTTGCCCGTCCCCGACAGGCCGAAGAACAGGGCCACGTCGCCCTCGGGCCCCACGTTGGCCGAGCAGTGCATGGGCAGCACGCCCCGCTCCGGCAGCAGGTAGTTGAGCACGCTGAAGATCGACTTCTTCATCTCGCCGGCGTACTCGGTGCCGCCGATCAGCACCGTGCGCCGCTCGAAGCTGACCAGGATGAAGGTCTCCGAGCGCGTTCCGTCGGTGCGCGGGTCGGCGTGGAAGGTCGGTGCGTAGAGCACGGTGAAGTCGGGCTCGAAGCCGCGCAGCTCCTCCGGCTCGGGGCGGAGGAACAGCTGCCGGGCGAACAGGCTGTGCCAGGCGTACTCCGTCACCACCCGCACCCGCAGGCGGTAGGCGGGGTCGGCGCCGGCGAAGCCGTCGAAGATGAAGTGGTTGCGCTGGCGCAGGTACTGCTGGACCCGCTCGTACAGCCGGTCGAACCGCTCCCGCGGGAAGGGCTGGTTCACAGGGCCCCAGGCGATGTGGTCGCGGACCGACGGTTCGTCCACGATGAACTTGTCCCTGGGCGAGCGGCCGGTGTACTTGCCGGTGGTGACCACCAGGGCGCCGGTGTCGCTCAGCCGACCTTCCCCGCGCGCCAGGGCCAGCTCGACCAGCTGAGCGGCGGGCAGGTTGCGGTGCACCACCGGCGCCGCCTTGCGACTGCCGTGGGATGCGGGCTCGTAGTCGTCCCGGATGCGCGCGTCCATGGCGGGACTGGACCCCCCGTGCGGCGGGGCCGTGGTGGCCCCTGCGGGCTTGCGCCCGCGGCGTCGGCCTCGGCGGCCGTTGCGGCCTGGCGTGCTCAGTGGGACCGGGCCGTGGAGGCACGGGGCGGGCTGCCGCCGCGCTGCCGGCCCAGCGTCCGAGGGGCGACGATGGAGCCGACTCCCAGGCGCCACCGCTCCCTCGCCGAGCACTCATCCCTTGGGCTGGGCGACGCCCCGCGTCGGCCTCCTGCCCGTGAGCTGCCCGGTCCCCTACGGCTGAGGTACGCCGCCTGCCGAAGGCCTTATGCCGATCCCCAGGCCGCATGCCGGTCCCCGCGGCCGTCCGCTTGCGCTTCCTCGGGGCACGATGGCCCCCTGCCCGGCGGCCCGTCACCCATCGCCTCCCACGACCGGCCGGTGATGGACCGGGGCCAGGCAGCAAGATCGCCTGCGTCGCCGCGGCCGGCTTGCAGGTTCCATTTCAGCACATTTGGCGGTCGGCGGCAACGACCACCCGGCGGTGACCCGTCGCCCTTCCCGGCGGACGATGCCCGCTACGCCGGGGGGACGATGCGCCGGTAGGCCACCGGCGTGTAACGATGCAGCATCCGGAGCGCAACCCCGACGCCGAGGAGCACGCACGCGGCCAGCCCCGCCAGGACCAACGGGCCGCTTCCGGTGGATTGCAGCACCAGGGTCGCCAGGGCCAGGGCGAGCATCCACCCGCTCCAGAGCAGGAAGATCGTCCAACCGAACCGGCGTGGCACGACGTCCTCGAGCGGGGAATCCAGCTCGGGTCGGGCGGCGTCCATCAGGAGCGAGGCCGCGTTCATCATGGCGAGGGTGCCCGGCACCATGACGAGTACGCAGGCCCACGCCAGCGGATGCATCCCGGAACGCAGACCCCACACCACCGCCAGGGGCAGGGCGACGACGAGTCCCATCGCCGTCTGCACGACCAGCTTGGCGGCCACCTGGGCCGTAGGAGCCACGGGGATGGCGAGGGACAGCCAGAGCCGGCGGCCCTCGGCGCTGACGGCGGCGCGCGCCACCACCAAGGCTTGGGGCACGACGGTGGCCATGGCCACGGCCGCCAGCACCTGCCACGCGACGCCGGGGGTGAGCTCGCCCGACGGTCCCACCGCTCCTGCCGCTCCCGCCAGCTGCCGCAGCGACGGCCCACCGTCGACCAGGCTGCCCCGGCTGAAGACGAAGGGAAACAGGAGGGCGTTCACGACGAGGGCCAGCATCTCCTGGGGCGTCCGCCACACGGCCAGCTCCCGGGCCACCAGGGCGCGGAAGGCGCTGCGCCGCCGGCCGATCTCGGGGACGAACCGGCTACCGATCCGCCCCGGCCTTTGCCCTGGGGCGCCCCCGGCCCGGGGTGCGGTCAGGGCGGCGGCGAGGGCACGGGGCAGGGCCACCCCCGCCACGAGGACGGCCACCAGCCCCGTGGCCAGGCTGACGGCCGCCAGACCCGCAAGACCCCCGAGCGCTGCCGCCGCGCCGCCCGTGCCCGGCGCGAGGGCCTGGGCCGCCCACGCCCCGTGCGGCAGGCCGTGGGCGACCACCGCCTCCCAGCGCGCGGCGAGGGCATCCCAGGACGCCTGGGCGGCCGGTTCCAACCCGGAGGGGCCCCGGGAGTGAAGGGGATCGGGAAGGATCAACCCGACCTGCAGGACGGGCACGATGATCACCAGGCTAGCCAGTCCGGCGATCACGGCCAGCGCGTCCCGCTGCCGGTGGGCGGGCACCAGCCGGGCGATGGCCATCAGGACCAGAGCGGCCACGGCCAGCGGCGGGAGAGGCAAGAGCAGCAGGACCGGGACGGCCAGCGCCCAGAAGGCGGCGCCGAACCCCTGCGCCAGTGCCCCGGGGACCAGGGCGAACGCCAGGGGCGCCAAGGTCAGCCACTGCCCGATCAGGGCGACCAGCAGCTTGGATGCACCCAATACGCCCGGTGCCACGGGGAGCGCGGCCACCAGGGGAAGGTCGCGAAGCTGGAAGAACAGGCTTCCCAACCCCGACAAGCCCGCGGCCAGGGCCGCGAGCGAAAGCAGGGCGAGCACCAGGGGCAGCCAGAGGCGGGCATGGCCCGTGGCCGCGAGGCGGTCGTACAGGTAGTCACCCGCCAACCAGCTGGTCGCCATGAGACCGAGGAAGCCCAGCACCGCGTTGAGAAGCCAGTGGCCGGACAGGTCGGGCGGTGGGAGATAGAGCTGGCGGGCCTGGAACCGCACCAGCGCCCGGAGCGCCCGCCCCGACCCGGGCGCCCACAACGCCTGCCGCCACCAGCGGGCCGTTCCCATCAGGGTTGCCCCCTTTCGGAGGGCCCGTCCCCGCCGTGCGCGCCCCGGCGCCCGTCCCCCGACCCCGGGGCGGCCGGGGCCCTGTCCCGCGGTGCGGGGCCGACCGCCGGGGCGGTCGCCCCATCGCCGCCGCCCGTCGCCGGCTGCCGGGTCAGAAGGAGGAACACCGCCTCCAGATCGGCCGTCCCCAGCTCCCCGGGCTGCCGGGGCGCCGCGGTCGTCCCCTCCATGGCGCCGGTGCGGGCCGGGGCCCTGGTGCCGGGGCCGGCGGCGGCATGCCGGGGAGGACCGGCGTCGCGGCGGGCCGGTTCGTCCCCCGGATTCCGCAGGAACCGGCGGCGCAGCGCGGCCGGCGAGCCCTCGGCCAGGAGCCGCCCCCGGTGCAGGATGGCCACCCGGTCGCAGAGCCGCTCGGCCACGTCCAGCAGGTGGGTGGTGAGCAAGACGGTCCCCCCGCGGGCGCGGCGTTCGGCCATCAGGTCCTTGAGCCCTCGCTGCGCGTCCGGGTCGAGACCGGTCATCGGCTCGTCGAGGATCCACACCGCCGGGTCGTGCAGCAGGGACCCCACGAGGAGCAGCCGCTGTCGCATGCCAGTGGAATAGCTGGCGATGGGGTCGCGGACCCAGGTCCCGATCCCCAGGCGGCGGCCCAGCTCCTCCATGCGCCGGGTCCGCTCGTCGTCCGGGACGCCGTACACGTCCGCGAGGAAGCGCAGGAACTCGACCCCCTTCATCCGGTCGTACAGGGCGGCACCGTCGGGCACCAGCCCGATGCGCCGCTTGGCATCCAGGGGCCGCTGGGCGAGGTCGATGCCGTCGACGCGGACGGTCCCGGCGTCGGGAGGCAGGATCCCGGCGATCACCCGCAGGGTGGTGGTCTTGCCGGCGCCGTTGGGGCCCAGCAGGCCGGTGATCCGGCCGGGTTCGACCCGCCAGGTGAGCTCGCGCACGGCCCAGGTGGTGCCGCCGTCGAAGCTCTTGCCCACGCCGTCGAGTTCGATGCCGCGGCCGGCGGCCGGCGTTCCAGGGAGGGTGACCATGACGGTGCTTCGTCCTCCTCGGCCCTTCACCGGCGGGATCGCAGGGATCGCTCCGCGCAGGTTGGGCGCGACGTCCTGCGGGGTCTGGTTCGTCCTTCCAGACGGATGTTCCTGCTCCCGGGGGCGGCCCAACCGATCCAGCCCGAGGCTCGAATCCGCGGGCCGATCCGTTTCAGGTGCGATGCATTCCAGGGGATCGTGTAAGGTGAAGACGGCACCCGGTGCAGGCGTCCCCGTGGCCTCGACGCCGGAGGCCGCAGCGGGATCCACCCCGAAAGGGGCGACCGGACCTTGTTCGAGCGCTACCGCACCATCGTTGACGACTGGGACGCCTTCCAGGCCAGCCTCGCCCGGCCGCAGCCGGCCACGCTCAGGGTCAACCGCCTCAAGGCGGATCCCGGCGCGCTGCGCGCCCGTCTGGAAGAACGCGGCTTCCGCCTGGAACCCTACGACTGGTACCCCGACCTCTGGCGCGTGGCGGAGGAGCCCTTCTCCCCCGCGCTGACCCTGGAGCACTGGCTGGGCTGGTTCTACCTCCAGGAGGCGGCGGCGGCCCTGCCCGTGCTCGCCCTCGACCCGCAGCCCGGCGAGACGGTGCTGGACCTGAGCGCGGCGCCGGGGGGCAAGTCGACCCAGATGGCCGAGCGCATGGGGGACCGGGGGATGGTGGTGGCCAACGATCCCGACGTCCACCGACTGGCGGCACTGTCCCACAACCTGCAGCGCCTCGGTGTGACCTCGGCCGTCATCACCCGCGCCGACGGGCGGCGGTTCCCCGGCGGCCTCGCCTTCGACCGGGTCCTGGTCGATGCCCCGTGCTCCGCCGAGGGCAATGCCCGGCGCAGCCGCCGCGCCCGCCAGGGGGCGAGCCGGCACCAGCGGCGGCGCCTGCCCGCGGTGCAGGCCGCCCTGCTGCGTCGCGGCCTCGCCCTGGCGCGACCCGGCGGGGTGGTGGTCTACGCGACCTGTACCTTCGCACCCGAGGAGAACGAGGCGGTGGTGGACCAGGTGCTGCGGCAGGCCGAGGGCAGCGTCGTGGTCGAGCCCCTGCCCCACGGGCTGCCGGGCGCCGGTGGGGTCACGGCCTGGGAGGGGCGGCGGTTCCTGCCCGACGTGGAGGCATGCCGGCGGATCTACCCCCATCACCTGGACTCGGGCGGGATGTTCGTCGCCCGTCTCCGCAAGCGAGGCCCCGTCCCGTGGGAGGAACGCGGCCCGGAGCCGGCGGGCGCGGACGAACCGGCCCCGGCGTGGACCGAACCCGACCCCGGCCTGCGGGAGCAGGTGGTCGAATGGCTGCGGCGGGAGTTCGGGCTGACGGGGTCCGAGATCGACGGCCTCCACGCGTACGGCGGCCAAGGCCAGGGCATCTGGTTGGCCCGGCTCCCCCGGGTGCCGGGCTGGACGGCCGTCCGATCGGCGGGCATCCGGCTGGCGCGGGCCCACGGCGCCACCTGGAAGCCCACCAGCTTCGGGCTCATGCACTGGGCGAGCGGGGCGAGCCGCAACGTGGTCGACCTGGATCGGCCTTCCCTCGAAGGGCTGCTCCAGGGCCGGCAGATCGCGGCACCACCCGGTGCACGCCTCCTGCGGCGCGGCTGGGTCGTCCTGCGCTATCGCGGTCAGGCCGTGGGGTGCGGCTTCTGGGACGGGACGCGGCTCCGCTCCGCCCTGCCGCATGAGCGGGCGGGGGAATTGTCTAGCATCCTGCGCCGCGAGTCGTCGACGTCGTCAGCCGTCGCGGCGGCCGGCCACCCAGCGCCAGGCGACCAGGGCGCCGGCGACCGCCAAGCCTAGGGACACCAGCGGGACGTGGGCCAGGCCGGCGGCGTCCGCCACCAGCCCGCCGGCCACGCTGCCCAGGGAGGCGGCCAGCGCCGCGCTGCCCTCGTAGACCCCGATCGCCTCGCCCCGGCGAGCCGCGGGGAGGGTGCGGCTGATCACCCCGGTGGCGCCGGTGGCGGTCAGGGGGTAGAGGGGCAGGGCGAACGCGGCCACGGTGGCAGCGGGCGTCCGGAAGGCGCAGATCAGGGCGTACATCCCGACGTAGCCGGCGATGCCCAGGGTGAAGACCCGCCGCGGCCCCCACCGGTCGGCAAGGCGCCCCACGGGTGCCATGATGAGGATGCCCAAGGTGCTGGCCAGGCCCAGCGCCCATCCCACCTGGCCGTTGCTGCCGCCGAGGAACTCCGTCAGGTAGGCGCTGAACACGGCGAAGAACGCCTCGTTGCCCGACGCGGTGAGGAGCACGGCGGCCGCGATGGCGACCACCTCCGGGAAGCGCCAGATGGGGAGGCCTGCGGTGGCCCCCGGGCCGGCCGGGGCGGGGAGGGGGACGGGCGTGGCGGCGGCGGTGCGCCGGGTCGTCGCCGGTGCGGCCGCCGTCTCCCGGGTGGTCTGCCGTGGGCTCCCCGTTGCCGCCGGTGCGATCTCGCTCTGCGGGGCCGCCGTCGGATCGGTCGCCGCCCGCCCGATGGTCACGGAGGCCCGTCGGGTCATCGCCGACGCGGGACCCGCCACCCGCGCCACGACGACGGCCGCCACCAGGGCGACGGCAGCGGAGAGGTAGAACGACAGGCGCACTCCCTCGAGGCCAAGGGCGTCCGCCAGCCAGCCACTGCCGAAGCTGCCCGCCGCCCATCCCAGGGAGCGGGCCCGGTAGAGCCGCGCCGCCGCCTCCGCCGGTCGATCCGGCTGGTGGAGGGTGAGCCACGCCACCGAGAGGGGGATGACCCCGGCGAGGCAGGCCGTGACGGCGACGACCAGCGCCCCGAAGACAGCCGACGACGGCGCAGCCGAAGCGGTCGCCAGCGCCAAGGCGGCGCCCCCGAGCCCCACGGCGACCAGGCGCCCGGGTCGTCCCGTGCGGTCCCCCCATCGCCCCCATCGGCCCGCCAGGAGGAAGGTGGCCAGGGAGGCGAGCGCGATGGCCAGGGTGACCACGGCCAGTCGCGGCTCGCCCAACCCCTGTCGCATGTAGACCGGACCGTAGGCGTAGACCACCACGCCGGCCGTCCCCTCGGCGACGGCGGCGAGGAGGAACGCGGGAACCGGCAGGCGCGGCGCCATGGAGGCGTGGCGCCCGGCGGCCATGCGGGACGGGTCCCGTGCAGCGCGCGCAGCGGACGCGGGGGTGGTCATCGGCAACGAGGTAGCCCCCTCCCGGCCGGACATCGCGACAGCGCAAACAGACGTTCGCCATTCTATCCCAGGCCGGGACGGGGGTCAAGGGCCGGGATGGGGCGAAGGCTTCCTCGCCTTGCTCGCGATGGCCTTGCTCGTGACGGGGCTCGAGGTGCTCCTCGCTTTCGCCACCGGGGAGAACGGGAGAGGGGGGCCTTGCCGGCCCCCCCTCGTCTCGGATCCGCCAGCCGGGCGCACCGGCACCCTACCGACGGAGCGGGCTCACTTCTTCCCCTTCCCGCCCTTCCCGCCTCCGGGGCCTACGCTCACCCGACCCGGGGCCTCGGCCTGGGCCCCGTTGCCATGATCGTCGACGGCGTGCACGATGATCCGACCTCCGCTGAACCGGGTGCCCCTGGGCGGGGTATAGGTGCCTTCGTAGACGCCCGGTGCCGTCTCGGTCATGGGCGTCCCGACCAGCGGATCCCCCGTCACCTGCGAACCGGAGCCGTCGACCACGATGACGAAACCGGCCTTGGCCAGGTTCGGCTCCGAGGTGAAGCGAATCGTCAGGCTCTGGCTCGGCCGGAGGGTGACGTCCGTGGCCGGCTCCACGTCGCGGATGGCCGGGGGGATGGTGTCCACGCTGACGGTCCGCACCACCGTCGTGGCGTTGCCCGCCCGATCGGTGGCGGTGACCACCACCTCATTGATGCCCTCGTCCAGCAAGACCCTGGCGCTAAAGGTCCCGTCGCCGGCCACCGTAGCGGGCTGACCGTTGACGGTCACCGTCGCCAGGGCCAGGTTGTCCGCCGCCCTGCCCCGGACGGTCAGGTCGGGCCGGTTCCGCTTCTCGCCATCGGTCGGCGTCTCCAGCGTCAGCTCGGGCGCAGCCCGGTCCAGGTACACCCGCACGGGCTCCGACGGATCGGTGGTCCCGTCTGGGGTGCTGGCCCGGGCGGTGAGGACGTTCTCGCCGTCCTGGAGGGTGACGGGGATGCGGAACGTGCCGTCGGCGACCGCCACCGTCCCCACTTCGGTCCCGTTGTTGTAGAGGGTCACCGTGGTACCCGTGGTGGCCCGTCCGGTGACCGTCCCGTCGGGACGGTTGGTGTACGTCCCGTCCGCCGGTTCGGTGATGACGGGCGGGGGGACCTCGAGGGCGAGGACGGCCCGGATCATGCGATTCCCTTCGTCCCGAGGAGTCTTCGCCCACTGGCCGCCCACCAGTTGCCAGGACCGGTCGTGGAAGGGGCCGTTCTCGTCGGTGGCCAGCCCCGGCACGTTGGGATAGGCGCCATCCTGGATGTAGGCGATGAAGAAGTCACCCTCCAGGTCGATGCCCAGCTCGCTCAGGTCGACGTCGGTCCACTGCCCGTCGCGCCGGGCGGTGGCCGGGATGGGTCCCGCCAACCTGGTGCCCGGGCCGCCCCCAGGACCGTCGGCGGCGTAGACCTCCACCCGGAAGCTGGTCCCGCCGGGGCTTGGCCAGCTGGCGTCCCAGAACATGAAACGGGCGCCCAGCAACTTGGCCGCCTTGCCCTCGGGGACGCTGAACTGGACCGCCCAACCGTTGCCGCTGTCGCGGTACGCCCAGGCGTTCTCGGCGGTCCCGTCGTCGTAGGCGAGCTCCGTGCCGATGCCGATGAACGGCTTGAGCTCCACGGTGACCTCCTGGGTCGCGTCCCCGGACACGTCCACCCGCACGTCAGCCCCATGGTAGTCGGGATGGCGGACGGTGAGGGTATAGGAACCCTCGAGCACGTCCAGTTGGAATCGGCCCTCCGCATCCGTCGTTGCGGGTGCGACCGCCGGATCTTCCACCACCCAGACCCGAGCCCCCTGGACCGGTCGTTGCGTGCGCTGGTCGACGACGGTCCCCACGATGCGGCCGCGAGGGATCGGCTCCAGGACGAAGTTCTGGGTGGTGGTCCCATCCCGGGTGATGGTCACCGTCGCCTCGGCGGGATAGAACCCGTAGGCCTCGGCCACGGCTGTCCACGTCCCGGCCGGGTGACGCAGGGTGTAGCTTCCTGTAGCGGGGTCGGTGCGCACGGACACCCCGGTCTCCACGATGGTCACCGTCGCCGCCACGGGCAGCGCCGCGATGCTTCCCGCCACGCCCTGGCCGGCCTGATCACGCCGTTCGCCGAGGTTCAGATCCGGTCCGGGTGGTTCGACGCGCGGCTTGTTCGGCGACGGCTGTTCCTCCTGGCTGGGGGGCTCCAGCGCGTCGGCTGGGGCCGAGGCCGCGATCACGAGCACGTCGTCGATGTACCAGCCGGGGTACTGGACGGAGCCATCGCTGGTGAGCCGGAATCGCAGCCGGATCACCCGCCCGGCGTAGGCGTCCAGGCTGATGGTGGGCTGTTCCCAGCCCACGGGGCTTCCACCCGTCCCGGGGGAGGTGTACCGTGCGAGCTCGGTCCAGGTCTGGCCCCCGTCCGTCGAGACCTCCACGCGGCCGAAGTCCCAGTTGCGCTCGAGGCTGTACCAGTGCGCGAACTTCAGGAGGGCGTGTTCGTGGTCGGTGAGATCGATGGCGGGCGTCATCAACCAGGCATTGGCGTTGTTGGGATAGTTGCCCTCGAGGTTCGTCGCCCAGACGTTGGCTCCCGAATGGGCGGCCCCTGGCCCGGAGGTGGGCGTTCCCCGTTCCCAGAGGCCTTCGGGTGTGCCGCCTGTGCTCCAGCCGGGATCCTGGCCCTCCATGTCGTCCCAGAACACGACGCGGTTGGTCGGCGCCGTCGCCGATGCCTCGTTGGAGTAGGCGCTCTCGTTGCCCCAGAGGTCCACGGCGGTGACCACATAGTACGACGGCACGCCCCCAGGCGCCGTGAAGTGGTTGTAGGTGGTGGCGGTCCGGGGAAGGTCCGCGACGAGGGTGTAGGGGCCGCCCGGGGCCGTGCTGTGATACACGTGGAAGCGATCCAGGTCGGCGTCGGTGGGGGCGACCCAGCGCAGATCGATGCCGGCCACCGCGTTGGGAACGGCGGTGAGGTTCGAGGGCGCGGCGGGCGGCGTGTCGTCCGGTGCGACCACCGTCACGTCGTCGATGTACCAGCCGGCTCGGGTGACGGATCCATCGGTGAAGAGGTTGAAGACGAGGTAGGCCACCCGACCGGCGTACGGCCGCAGATCGACCTCCCCCTGGACCCATCCGTTGGACGAACCGGTGAACCGCGCGGCGCGGGTCCAATTCGCCCCGTCCACCGAGACGTAGACCTCGGCGAAGTCGTAGTTGGTCTCCACATCATACCAATGCATGAAGCGGAGGACTGCACCCTCCGCCGACGCGGTCAAGTCGATGGGCGGCATCAGCAGCCAGGCGTTGGCATCGTTGGGATAGTCGCCATCGAGGTCGGTGGCGAAGAGGTTCTCGCCCGAGTGGGCCGCCCCCGGGCCGCTGGTGGGGCGGCCCCATTCCCATGGGTCGTTGGTGCCGCCGTGGGTCCATCCCACCGGCTCCGACTCGAAGTCCTCGAAGTATCCGGGCGGCACGCCGCGGCTGACGGCGATGGTGTGGGGTTCGTCGGCGGTGCCATGGGTCTTCTGGTTGCCGCTTCCATCCGCAGCTTCCAGGTAGTACTCGGCGGCCGGCGCCATGACCAGCGAGCCGGGGACGGTCGCCGTCCAAGTCCCCCGGAGGTGATCGCCGTCCGATTGGGCCATGGGGATCCGGGTGTAGAGCGCCTCGCCGGATCGTCGGACGAACAGGTCCACCCGCGCCACGCCGACGTTGTCTGCCACCGTGGCGGTGATGGTCACCGGGAGGCCCTGAAACGCGCGGGTCACCGGGGTGTGTTCGATGGCGGGCGGCTCCAGGTCGTCCCCTTCTCGGACCACGCGCCCCGTGAGGACGCCACGGCCCCTGGTGAGCTCGCCGACGGCGGCGAACGCGTCGATTCGACCCCAGCCGTACCCGTTGTTGGGATGATCGGGGTATTGGGCGTCGGTGCGCGGCACCGCGGTCCGCGTCAACAGCGCCTCGATCTCCTCCACGGACAGCGCCGCGTTCGCGCTGCGCAGCAGCGCCGCCGTGCCGCTGACGTGCGGTGCCGCCATGGAGGTGCCGTTGTAGACCGCGTATCCCCCGCCGGGCACCGAGGACCGCACCCCCACCCCGGGGGCAGCGACCTCGGGTTTGATCTCCCCATAGGGTGACGGACCGCGGGAGGAGAACGAGGCGAGGGCATCGTTGGCGTCGGTGGCCCCGACGGCCAGGGCTTCCGGGTAGTTCCCGGGCGGGGCCACCGTCGACGCTCCCGGCCCGTCGTTGCCTGCGGCGAAGACGGGGACGATGCCGGCGGCCCGCCAGGCCTGCACCATCGGGCGGAACCACTCGTCCATCCCCGGGCCGCCGCCCCAGGAGTTGTTGATGACGTCGGGCGCCCACTCCGGATGGGGGACCCCGTTGGCATCCGTCGGGGCCAACAGCCATTGGGCGGCCTCCAGGATGTCCGATGACGCGCCCGTGCCCCCGGCCGTGAAGGCCTTGGCGGCGATCCAGCGGGCGCCCGGGGCCACGCCAATCCGGTGGCCGGCGCCGTCGTCACCGACCATGGTGCCCGTGACGTGGGTTCCGTGCCCGTTGTCGTCATACGGCGTCGCCCGTCCGTTCACGGCGTCGAACCAGTTCCCCTCGTGACGCGGGCTCCCCGGCGCGTCCGGATCGTAGCCACGGTACCGGGTGCGAAGGGCCGGGTGACTTCCGTCCACCCCGGTATCGATGGAGGCGACCACGGTCCCCGTCCCGTCGACACCGAGGGCCCAGGCGCCCGGGGCACCCACGCGTTCGACGTTCCATTCGACGTCGCCGGCGCTGGACGCCTGGGAGGCATTCGCCTCCTTCCCGCCAGCGGTCCGCCCGTCGGCCGGGTGACCCAAGATGTGCACCTGTTCGTCCAGGTCGATCCGGCCGACCCCTGGCAGTCGTGCCAGCGCTTCCACCGCCTCCCGCGCGCCGGTGACGGCGAACCCGTTGACGATCCAGAACGGGTGGTAATCCTGCACGTGGCCTTGCCGCTTCAGGTCCTCCAACGCCTTCGCGATGCGGGCCTGGCTCGTCTTGGCGGTCTCCCGGAGGGTCCGGATCACTTCCTGCCGCACGGTGAGGCGGATCAAGTCGGGGGAGCGGTATCCACGGTCCCGGGCGAGATCGCGGCCGCGTCGGGCGGCGGCCTGGACGTCCGCCTGGGTGGACAGCTTCACCAGGAAGCGGACGGGATCGCCCTTGTCCAGCTTGTCCTGCAGGGCCTTCGCCACAGGCGCTGGTGTGAGGGACTCCCGCAAGGAGACGGCCGGGCCGCCCGGCCCGGCCCCGGCCGCCAGGGCGACGGCTTGCATCCCCGTGGCGACGATCAACGTCGCGGCGAGGAACGCCGCCAACGCGGCGGGAAACGCCGCCAACCCGGAGCGGTGCCAATGACGAAACCGGCTCGTCGGGCGGTCGCACATCGCAAGGGCACCCCTCTCGCTTGGACCCCGTGACGCAACGCGGCGCACGCATCACGGACCTTCGCAACCTCCGCGGCACCTGGCCGCCCCGTTGCTCCGCAAAGGGGTTGTCCATCACCTCCCTTCCAGATCAGGAGGGTTCGTCCAATGTCTGGCCGATCCTTTGGCGAAAATTATCATATCTGTGTCGACTTTCCCCGATGCGGGGCGACGTCGGCCGGGCGGGACGGCGGGGAAGGGGAGGGAATGGCCAAGACACAGGGGACACAGGGAGACAGGGCGAGGGAGCGGGGCGTCCGGAAACCGCGGTGGTCGACCTCAGCGGCCGGGTGCCTCGGCTCCCCGGACGTCGGCGGACCTCGAAAGACGGGCCTGGCGGCAGTCGGCGCCGGTCTGTTCTTCGAGGAGGCATGGGCTGCATCCCGATGGTCATCCTCGGGAGGTTCGCCGTTTGGATCCATGGGCTTGGCGGGGTCAGGCGTGGTCAAGCCGCCCCCCGGTGTCGGCGACCCCTTCAGGGGTGCGCTTTGCTGGGCCGGTCGCTGCGCAACGAGGAGTGCAGGCTACTGGCTACTGTCCGCTCCTCGCTCCTGTGTTCCGAGGGGGCGTGTCCGCTCGGTTCAGCATCGCGGGGAGGGCCCGCCCTGCGGTCGCCGCGCAGACCCCGCCCGGCGCCGCCGGCCCCCGGGGCCCTTGACAGATCAACAACCATTGATATAAGCTGACCTCGCATGGATCAACATCCTTTGATGGGAGGTGTGGCCATGGTCGCGGCGGTGCGCTCGGGCGGGGCAAGCGCGCCGGAGCTCGAGGCGACGCTGGCGGCCCTCGGGCGGGCCCTGTCCGACCCGGCCCGGGTGCGGATCCTGGCCCTGCTGGCCAAGGGGCGGTCGTGCTGCGCGGGAGTGGCCCGTGCGGCCGACGACGCCCCCGGCGCCGACGCGATTTGCGTCTGCGAGCTGCAGGCGGTCCTGGGGATGCGCCAGTCCCTGGTCTCCTACCACCTGCGGCTGCTGCGCGAGGCCGGCCTGGTGCGCGAGGAGCGCCGCGGCCGCTGGTCGTTCTACAGCCTCGACCGCGCCGCCGTTGCGTCCGGGGCAGCGGCGCTGGCCGCCCTGGTAGGAGGGGACCCAGTCCGCGAGGAGGGAAGCGTCCCGGCCAGGCCGGCCCCGGCGGCGGGGGGAAGGGAGGTGGAGGACATGGCCTTCGGGCGCGGGGACCCGGCGGAGCAGCCGGAGGGCGGTTTCACGAAGTCGGCGGCGGACGCGGGTTGCTGCGGCGAGACGGGGTGCTGCGGTGACGCCAGCAGCGCCGAGCGGGCCAGCGCCTGCTGCGTCTGTTGCGAGGCGTCACCGGCGGAGCCGGCGTGCTGCGAGGGTAGCTGAGCGCTGCGGACGGTGCGGGAGGCGGGGGCGACCGGGGTGCGCGGCGGGGCGGCGGAGACGGCAACGGAACGGGCGGTGGAGAGGATCGCTGCCCCGGTCTTGCGGGCAGGGGTGGAGGTCCTCTCCCGCCCGACATTCGGCGGCCGTGCCGTGGGCTCGCCGGGCCAGGAGCGCGCCCGGCGCTGGCTCGCGACGCGACTGCGATCGTGTCCCGATGGACGTCGGCGAAACGGGGCCGGCCTCGTTCATCGACCTAGGAAGATGGCGACGACACCCGCCGGTAGACCCGCCCCGCCAGCCCGAGCACGAGCAGGATCCCGCCGGTGGCCACCAGGAGCAGGTAACCGCAGACGCTGGCCAGCAGCACGGCGGGTCCCAGGGGCGAGGTGTAGCGGGCGACGAGGGCGGCGCCGCCCAGGCTGACCATCCCGGCCAGCACGCCCAGCAGCACGTTGTAGTTCTGCTTCATGGCTCCCTGCGGGTCGACCCAGTCCAGCTTGGGGCGCCACAAGTCCACCGCCAGTTCCAGCGCGTTGACGGCCACCACCGCCAGCAGGCCGGTGACCAGCCAGTAGGCCCAGGCACCCCCCGTCCACCCGAGCAGGATGCCCGCGGCGGCGCCAAAGGGGAGCCCCCCGGCCCAGGCGACCAGGCAGGCGAACAGCAGCTTGGCCGCCACCTGCCGCCGGGGTGAAGCCGGGATGACCTGGGAGATCCAGAAGGCTCGTCCCTCGCGGCTGAGGGCGGTGGCGCCCAGCATGGCGAACAGGCCCGCCGTGGCGGAAGCGGCGACGCCCGCCAGCGGGGCCCAGGGCCGGCCGGAAGGCGTGAACAGCCCGGACACCGCCGGACGGATCAGCGTGTCACCCGGCCCCGCCCAGAGGCTGGTGGCCAGCACCACCGGCACCACCAGCATCGGGAAGAGGGTGTTCATCACGAACACCGGGGTTCGCCACAGCACCGCCCACTCGCGCCAGACGAGGGCCAGGAGGCCGGGACGAACCCGCGCCAGCTGGGCATGGACCCGCTGCCGGTCGAGAGCCGCCCTGCGCGCCGGCGCCTCCAGGGCGGCAGCGAGGCCCCGCACCAGGAGGCGGTCGGCCAGCACCCAGGACAGGGCCAGCGTGGCGGCGGCAACCAGACCCAGGAGCGCCAGGTAGCCGGCACCGCCCGCCGGGGACCCGGTGGCCAGGGCGCGGGTGGCCCACACGGCCGGGGGCGCGTACCGCCCGATCTGCTCCGCCAGCCCCTGCATGAGCTGGTTGAGCCGGGCCGGGTCCACATTCTCGGCCACCTGGCGGGGGAGGATCTGGGCGCCCAGGGCCACGGCCATGAGGGCCAGGCTGCTGGCCACCACGGCCCAGTCCCGCTGCCGGGTCCGTCCCGCCACCCGCATCAGCGCCATGGCCAGGATGGCCGCCAGGGCGAGGGCGGGAACCGGCAGCAAGGCGTACACCACCACGGCCTTCAGCCAGTACAGGGGGCCGGCGCCTGCCAGCACCCCGTAGACCACCAGCGGCGGCACCAGCAAGGCAAGGCCCAGCCACTGGTTGGTCAGGACCACCGCCAGCTTGGCACCGGCAATGGCGCCCGGGGAGAGGGGCAGGCTGAGCAGGTGCGCCGTGTCGCGGGCGAAGTAGAAGATGGACAGCACCGAGATCAACCCGAGCACCAGGGAGAGCACGAAGGCGGGCAGGAAGAACAGGGTGAGCATGGCCTCCCCTTGGCCGAGGGCAGCCAGCCCGTAGTAGGTCCCGACCGCGATGATCAGGATCAACCACAACAAGGGTACGAAGGCTAGGACCGAAAGGAAGAACAGCAGCCACTCTCCCGGGCCCAGGCGGGCCGCCCGCTGCCCGCCCATGGTGCTGGGACTCAAGACCAGGCCCGCCTTGAGCTGGACCCGGTACAGGGCCCACCACGCCCGCAGGCGGGACGAAGCCCCGACGGCGGGCTCCGCACCGCCGGCCGATCTTGCCCGGCGCCCGCCGGCATCCCCCGCCACTTCCCCCGCGGGGCCCGTGGTGGCAGGACCTGTCACCGCCGCCGGTGCGTGCTCGTGCCCGTCCGGGCGCTGGATCGCCCCGTCAGTCATGGTGGGTCAGCTCCAGGAACAAGCTCTCCAGGGTGCCCGAGCCTGCGGCGGCCTGTGCCCGCAGTTCCTCCAGCGTCCCGCAGGCGATGAGCCGGCCCTTCTGGATGATGGCGACCCGGTGGCAGAGCCGCTCCGCCACGTCCAGCAGGTGGGTGGAGAAGAACACGGTGCGCCCGGCTGCGGCGTGCTCGTGCATCAGGTTCTTCAACTCGTGGGTCGAGCGGGGGTCGAGACCCACCATGGGCTCGTCCAGGATCCAGACCGGCGGGTCGTGAAGGAGGGCGCCGATCAGGACGAGCTTCTGCCGCATGCCGTGGGAGTAACTGGCGATGCGGTCGCCCAGGGCAGGCTCCAGTTCGAACACGCCGGCCAGCCGTTCGATCCGTTCCCGCCGCCGGCGGGCATCGACGCCGTAGACGTCGGCCAGGAACCGCAGGTACTCGAGGCCCGTCAGGCGCTCGTACACCTCCGGCGTGTCGGGGACGAACCCGATGCGCCGCTTGGCCTCCAGGGGCCGCTCGGCCATGTCGATGCCGTCGATCACCACGCGGCCCGCGTCGGGCGTGAGGATGCCGGCCATCATCCGGAGGGTGGTGGTCTTGCCGGCACCGTTGGGCCCGAGGAAGCCGAAGATCTCGCCCGGACGCACGGTGAGGCTCAGGTCGTCCACCGCCCACACGCGGCCTCCGTCGTAACTCTTCCGCAGTTTATGGAGCTCGATCAATGGCGTCGCCCTCCGATCGCCCTCCGATCTTGCCGCGGTCTCCTTCGAGCCGGGTGATGGACAATCCTTTCAGGGCGGGCGCGTGCGCCGCCGGCGGCCGGCAGGCCGGTTCCATCGCCGCGGGCCGGCGCAACCCCTGGCGGAAGGGAGCCGCGCCGCCCGGTGGGGTCACGGCGCTCCCGGCACGCCCTGACAGGTCAGGCTGCGGGGCCCGGTGGCGGGCCGGGTGGCGTGGTGCCCACATGCCGGCGAACCCGGTCCGCGGCCCGGGCGCGGGATCGCTCGCGAGCGGCCCGCAGGCGGGCGGTGACCTCGCTGCCGCCGGCCGTGGCCCCCGCAGCCCTTGCGCCCGCAGCACCCGGCGTGCCGACGGCCGCGGCACCTCGCGGGTCCCCGCCGGCTTCCGCGGGGGCGGCGGCACCCGTGGCAGCGGCAGGACCGGCCACGGAAGGACCGGCCGCCCCCCAGGCCGCGGCATACGGGGAAGAACCGGCGCCCACAGCGGCCGGCGCCCGGTGGGCGGGCGGTGGGAAGACCGCCCCCTCTGGCGGGGCCGCGCCTTGGGTTCCCGCGGTTCCGGTCACCCCGGCCGGGACGGGGCGCCAGGCCCGCGGTCGCACCAGCCCGCGCCAGCCCAGGCCCAGGCGGCGGGCGGCGACGTCCAGGGGCAGGAGCAGGGCGGCGACGCCCAGCAGGTACGGCCACAGGGGCCGGCGGCCCGGGGGCGCCGGCAGCCCGGCGCCGCTGAGGATGCCTCCCGACGCCAGCTCGTCCAGCTCCAGCAGCCTCCCGCCCGTCACCGCGGCCAGGCTCTCCAGGTAGGCGGGGTCGGGCCCCGGGTTCCGGAACTCGGCAGGGTAGGGGACCGCCACGGCGGTGTTCAGGACGATCCCGCTTCCTCCCGCTGCCGCGGTTCCCCCGCTCAGGTCCACGGCCACGCCGTAGACGCCGGGCTGGGTCACCGGCAGGCGGGCCTCGGCGCGATCGGGAGCCACGGGCAACAGGGTGGCCTCCAGGGGTGCCGGAGCTCCGGCGCCGCCCGCCGGCCCGCCCCCGCCGTCACCACCGGCCGCGGCGGGGGAACCCGCACCGGCGCCGGTTCCGGGCCCGGTCCCGGCGCCGGTACCCTCCGCCCCGCCCGCCGCACCGCCCCCATCCCCGCCTGCCTCGCCACCGCTCCCGGGCTCCGGGACCAGGCGCACGAGGCCTGTGGGGGGAGGGGACCCCGTCACCCGCACGCGGATCTCGTAACCTCCCGTGGCAGGGACCACCTCCGCCTCCACCCCGCGGGCGCCGGGGGCGCCCGGGTCGCCGGCCTGGGCAGGGCCTCCCCGGCCCGGCCGGGCCTGGCGGCCCAGCAGCCAGTCGGCCGCGTTGGCCCAGAGCCGGGGGAAGGCGCCATCCTCCTGGCCGATCCAGCGCGCCGCCCAGCGCCCGCCGGCGTCCGACGTCCAGGCGATGGCGCGCCCGGCGCCGTAGCGCCAGGCCGCCAGTACCGGGTCGTCCTCGTCGCTCACCAGGAGCACGTCGGCCTGCTCCTTGGGGCTGGTGGCCACGTACCCGCCCAGGGGCGGCAGCGCGGACCCCGGCGAGCCCTCGCCCACCAGGCCGCGCAAGAGGGCGGCCGCCCCGCCGCGGCCGGGGCTGGTGGTGGGAATGGGCACGAACGGACGGTCCACCAGGAAGGAGCGGGTCGCCAGCACCGCGTCCTGGGTGATCAGGCTGGGTATCTGGCTGGGGTCCACCGCCTCGTAGAAGCCGCCGCCGCCTTCCTCGGCCAGGGTGCGCAGCAGGGAGAAATCGGCATCGCGGCCGATGGCCACCGCCGAGAGCGTGACCCCCGCCTCGCGGAACTGGCGGGTGATGCCCGGCACGTCGAAGGGTTCCGACACCCCGTCGGTCAGCACGATCACGTGCCGCACGTCCGCCTGCACGCCGCGGATCAGCTCCCAGGCGGCCGTGAGACCCGCGCCCACCGAGGTGCCGCCACCGGCGGCGGAGGGAAAGGCGGCCCTCACCTCGTCGGGCGAGGTCACGGGGGTGGGCTCCCGGGTCACGTAGGCCTGGTGATCGAACAGCACGACCCCCAGGCGGTCCTTGGGGGTCAGCAGCCGGGTCGTCCGGGCCGCCGCCTCCACCGCCATCTGCAGCTTCTGGCCGACCCCCATGCTGCCGGAGCGGTCGACCACCAGGACCACGGCCACCGTGGGCAGGTTCTTCTTGGACCGCAGGTCCATGTGGACGGGCAGGGCCCGCTCCACGGCCGTGCCCAGGTACCCGCCCGGACCGAAGGAGTGGGGCCCGCCGCTCATCGCCAGCCCCCCGCCCAGATCGTGGACGAACCGCTCCAGCTCGTTCATCGCCCGCTCCCCGAGGACGTGGGCCGGCACGTCGTCCAGGATGACCGCGCCGTAGCGGGCCCAGCCCGACAGGTCCGCGGGGCGCTGGGCCGGGCCGCGGGCGTCGACCTGCAGGCCCTGGGACCGCAAGGCCCTGGCCAGGGCACCGTCGGGTTCCTGGGTGAGGAGGAGCACCGGCCGCGCACCGGCCACCTCCACCACGCCGTGGTAGCGGTTGTTGCCCGGCTCGGCGTCGTCGCCGGGCGCCAGGGGCTCGATTTCGGCCCGCAGCGGCAGCGGGCCCGGCGCCGCGGGCGTGATCTGGAAGACGAACCGGTTCTCGCCCGGCTGCAGCCGCACCTGGCGGCTGCCGGCCAGGGCGTCGGCGGCATACAGGCGCAAGCGGGCCGCGGTCTCCCGGTCGGCCGTGGCCACCACTTCCACGGCCACGGGCCGGCCCGGCCGGGTCGCTGCCGGGGCCCGGAGCTCGCGCACCGCCAGGTCCGCGCCGGCCGCAGGGACCAGCGGGATGGCGTCGAGGCGGATGCCCGCGGCCGCCAGGGCCCGGGCCTCGGCCAGGGCGTTGCCGTGGGTGGGCCGGCCGTCCGAGAGCAGGACCACCCGGCGGCGGGCATCCCCCGGCAGGACCGCCGCCGCCAGCCGCAACGCCCCCGCCAGGTCCGTGGCCTCCCGCTGGCGCGGGCTCGACCACCGGTCCAGGGGCAGCTGGGGCAGCGGGGCGGGGGCCCGTTCCAGCTCGGCCCGGCCGCTGGCCGAGATGATCGCCACCTGTACGTCCCGGTCCGCCCGGGCCAGGAGCTGGTTGAGGGCGGCCATCGCCTCGGGGAGGGCCGGCTCCGCGCTGGCGGAGCGGTCGACCACCACCGCCACGGCCACCTCGCCTGCCGGCAGGGGCAGGGTCGGGTTGGCCAGGGCCAGGACCACGCAGGCCAGTCCAAGGGCCCGCAAGGTGCGGGCCGGGGAGAGGGCGGGGGTGGCGCGGGCGCCCGCGGCACCGGGGTCGCCCCCGCTGCCGGCATGCTCGTCGGCTGGGCGGCGCGGCCACGGCATCCCCGGGAACCGGGACCCAGAGCGAGAGGGTGGCGAGAACCGCGACCCGGCGACCCCGGCAGGGAAGAACCGGGAGCGGGCGAGCCAGCCCCGCAACAGCCGGCCTGGGAACGGCCGGCCCATCACCAGCCCACCCGGGCGCCGGGGCCACCACGCCGCCAGGAGCAGGGCGGCCGGGACCACCAGCAGCATCAGGAGGTGGGGCGCTTCAAAGGCCATGGCGCACCACCCACGCGTCCAGGATGAGCAGCAGCAGGGCGATGAAGGCCGGAATCCGCCAGTAGGGGGACGCGGCCGCCGCGGCGGTGGCCGCCCCGGTCGCCCCGCCAGCCGTCCCGGCGTCCGCGCCGGTCGCCCCGCCAGCTGTCCCGGCGCCCGCACCGGCCGCCTCAGAGCCGGCGGGCTGCCCCTGTCCGGTGGTGCCCGCGGGCTGCCCGCCGACCGCGCCGTCGCCGGGGGCCCCGGCTCGGGACGAACCCGACGAAGCGGCGAGTTGCCCGGCCCCCGTACTCACCGCCCGGGACTCCCCGGGGTGGGGGCGGACCCAGAGGAAGGCTTCGACGGGTTCGCCGCCGGCCGTGCGGGCGGTGGCCCGGTAGAGGCCGGGCTGTTCCAGCGGCGAGCCCGGGGCCACCGCCGCGCCGTGGGGGTCGGTGACGGTGACATCGGCAAGCAGGGGGGACGGGGCCATCACCAGGGACTCGCCGGCCGTCGCCTCCGCAGGCAGGCCGAACCCGCCGGGGGCCAGGACCGCCAGGAGATTCTGGACCAGCAGGGGCCAGGCGGGGCGGAGCAAGAGGGTGCCCTGGTACGGGTCGAAGGCGAGCACCGCCCGCCCCGCCCGGGCGGCGCCGGCCGGGCGGAGGACGGCCACGGGCCGCCCGTCGCCCAGGATCAGGGGCACCTCACCCGGTTCCCGGGTGAGGGGACGGGCCGCCATCAGCTGGAAACTGCCCAGATGCACATGGCTGAGGACCCGCGCCGTCTCGGGATGGTCGCCGGCGGCCAGCCGCCGCGGAGCGAAGGCCGGCCCCAGTTCCCGCCCCGCCCCGCCGGGCGGGTTGATCCAGACCACGGGCAACCGCTCGGGTACCTCGGGCGGCAGGGGGCGTCCCACCACCACCAGGAGATCGAACCCCTCCAGGTCGGGCGCCACGGCCTCCGGGGCGGCGCCGCCGCCACCCGCTTCGCGGGTCCCGCTCCCATCCCGGCTTCCCGCGCCGTCGCCGTTGCCGTTCCCGCTCCCGCTCGCGGGCCCGGCGCCGCTTTCGCTCTCGCTGCTCTCGCCACTCCCGGCCTGGCCCTGGTCGAGGCGGACCACCTGGCTGCCCGGGTGCAAGCGAAAGGCGCGTTCGATCAGCCCGGCCGGGCCCGCGGACAGGAGGCCGATGCGGATGCGCTCCGGCTGCCGGGCGAGGGTCCAGGCCACGTCATCCAGGGGATACGCGTCCCCCGGCGCCAAGGCGACCCTGTAGAGGCGAGCCGGTTCGTCCAGGGTCCAGATCACCTGCTCCACCTCGCCGGGCTCGAGCCGGACGGGCCGGGCTTCCCGGGGTTGGCCGTCCGTTTCCAGCAGGACGTTGGTCTCGACAGGCCGGCGGCCGAAGTGGGCCAGGGTGGCCGTGACCGTCACCCCCGCCGGGGCCGTGGCGGTCTTGCCCACATCGCCCGGAGGGGTATCACCGGGTGGGGCGCCGCCCCGAGCCGCGGTGCCCGGGGTTGCCCCGGCCGGGGCCGGCCCACCCGCAGGCGCACCAGCGGTACCTTCGCCGGCCTCCCCGGCCGCGGCCGGGCCGCCCGCCGCCGCCCCCCTCGCGGCGCCGTGCCCGGAAGTCCCACCGCCCGCGGACGGGCCGCCGGAGGCCGCACCCCCGGGTGCGGCACCAACGGGAGCGGGATCGCCGGGCGCAGCACCTCCGGGGGTGGCCGAGGAGTCTTCCGCGGCCACCGCCAGGATCCCCGTGTTGTCCACGGGCTCACCCACGGGGACCAGCTCCACAGGCCGGTCCCCGGGGAACGCGCCGCCCAGCTGTTCCCGGAGCCCGGGGTCGCTGCTGTCGGTGACGATGCGGATGGGGCTGCCCGCGGGCAGCCGTGCCGCCGCCCCGTAGGCCAGGGCGAGGGCCGTCTGCCAGTCGGCCACCGCGCCGGTCGGCCGGCGCTGGCGGAGGGCCGCCACCGCCTCGCGCAACTGGCCCGGCGTCGCGTCGGGACCGGCCAGCACTGCGGGCACGGGGCCGGCCCAGATGAGGGCGCCACGGAAGCCGCCGCCCGCCCGCCGGAGGTCGGCTTCAAGGGCCTGCAGGGCCTGGGACCAGCGGTCGCCGGCGTGCATGCTGGCGCTGGCGTCGACCACCCACACCCCGCCAGGCAGGGGCGGGGCCGAGCCCGGCCACAGGGGCCGGGCCAGGGCCAGGGCAAGGGCCAGGGCGGCCAGCACCTCCAGCCAGAGGGGCAACTGGTTGCGGAGCCGCTGCCACGGCGTGCGCGCCACCGCCTCGCGCAGCGCCCGTTCCCAGAGCAGCGTGGAGGAAACCACCCGCCGCTCGGGCTGGCGCCGGAGCAGGTACAGGAGCACGATGACCCCGGCGCCGGCCAGCGCCAGCGCCGCTCCCAGTGCACTCCAGCCGGTGGCGCCGAAGATCGGTGGCACGGGAGGGTTCCTCCCCACGCACGGAATCGCATCGGGTTGCGGGACCGGCGGTTCCGGGTCCCGCGCCCGGATCTTGAGGCCTCTGGCCCTCCAGGTGATCGATCCCGCAGCCGGCGGATCTCAGGCGACGATCCCCGCCGGGGCGAGGTCTTCGAGAATCACCGCCCGGAGCGGCCGGGCGGAGGACACCAGGGCATGGGCCACGCCCCGGGCGTGGCAGGTTGCCCGCCATGCCCCCACCCAGGCGGCCAGGGTCCGGCGATAGGCGGCGAGGACGGCACCGTCCACGGTGACTTCCCGGGACGAACCGGTCTCGGCGTCGACCAGCGTCCACTCGGCCGCGGCCCCGCCCGCGCCCCCGTTTCCGCTGCCGCTCAGGGACGCCGCAGGGTCCAGCTCGTCCGGGGCCAGGACCTGCACGATGGCCGCGTCGCCGGCCGCCGCCAGGACCCCCGCGACCTGCCGGGCGTACTCGCCGGCGGGATCCGCGGCCACCGGGTCCAGCAGGTCGCTGAGCAGGATGGCGATCCCCCCGCCGGCCGGGCCGCCGCCTGGCGCTGGCGGGCCCCAGGGGGCTGTCGATGCGCCACCCCCGGCGGGAGCCGCCCCGGGTACGGCTTCCTGGTGCCCCGAGGTGCCACCGGTCACGGCAGCCGGGGTGAGGGCATCCGCACCCGCTGTCCCCGGGGCGGAGCGGCCCGCCAGGGTACCGTGAGGGGTGCTCCCAGGGGTGCCGGCAGGCGTGCCCGCAGGGGTGCCCGAAGCGCCGCCCCACCAGGCCAGCAGCGCCGGCAGGAGGGCGGTGGTGCCCTGCCAGGTGTCCAGGGCGGCCAGCGCCCGGCCGATCCGGCTCCGGCCGGCGGGCCCCCGGGCGCTGACCAGCCGCCGGGCGGTGGCGCCCCTGAGCAAGGTCACCTCGACCCGGTCGCCGTGGCGCAGTGCCACGTAGGCGAAGGCCGCGGCCAGCTCTCGCAGCCGGCGGTCCTTGCCGCCGAAGCCCAGGGAGGCCGACCCGTCGAGGAGCAGATGGACCGTCCGGTCCCGCTCGTCGGCGTACTCCCGGACATAGGGGCGGTCCAGCCGGGCCAGGGCCCGCCAGTCGAGGCGCCGCGGGTCGTCGCCGCGCACGTACTCCCGGTAGTCGGCGAACTCCAGGGAGCTGCCCTTGCGGCGCGAGCGGTGGGGTCCGGCCATCCGGCCGGCCAGGGGGCGTCGCCCCAGGAGGCGCAGGCGGTTGAGCAGCGCCACGGTGGCCGGGTCCAGCCAGGCGTGCAGGCCGGGGCCGGCCGCCGGGTACACGGCGGTACCGCCGCCGGCGGCCGTGCCACGGGTTGCCGCGCCCCCACCGCCGAGGACGGCCCCTCCCGTCGCCGCGCTCCCGCGGCCCGTGACCCCACCCCCACGGGCCGGACCGCCGCGGGCCACCTCGCCCCCACCCGCGCTCCCGCCCCCGCCCATCCCAGGGGCGTTCCCTTCAGCCCGTTCGCCCCGTTCAGGCATGGGCCTGCTCCTCCAGGACGGCGGCCAGTTCTTCCAGGACCGTGTCCGCGTCGACGCCCGCCGCCTCCCCCTCGAAGTTGAGCAGCACGCGGTGGCGCAGGGCCGGCCGCAGGACCGCCGCCAGATCCTCGTAGGAGACGTTCAGGCGGCCCGCGGCCAGTGCCCGCGCCTTGGCCCCCAGCAACAGGGCTTGCAGCCCGCGGGGGCTGGCGCCGTACCGGACGAACCTGCGCACCGCCTCGGGCGCCTCGGGGTGCTGGGGGTGGGTCATGGCCACCAGCCGCGCCGCCTGCGCGAGGACTTCGTCGGCCACCAGCACGCCGCGGGTCAGCTCAAGCCACTCCAGGACCTCGGCCTCGCCGCCCACCACCGGCTCCGGCACCGGTTCCGCGAGGCCGGTGGTCAGGCGGGCGATCTCGGCCAGGGTGGCCTCGTCGGGGTAGGGCACCAGCACCTTGAACAGGAACCGGTCCAGCTGGGCCTCGGGCAGGGCGTAGGTGCCCTCCATCTCCAGCGGGTTCTGGGTGGCCAGGACGAAGAAGGGCCGCGGCAGCGGCCGGGTGGCGCCGCCGGCGGTCACCTGCCGCTCGGCCATGGCCTCCAGCAGGGCGCTCTGGGTCTTGGGCGTGGCCCGGTTGACCTCGTCGGCCAGGACCAGGTTGGCCCAGATGGGGCCCGGCTCCCAGCGCCAGCCGCGGCGGCCGCCGGGCTGCTCCTCCAGGATGCTGGTGCCCAGGAGGTCGCCGGGCATCAGGTCGGGGGTGAACTGGATGCGGGAGAAGCGGAGGCCCAGCACCCGTCCCAGGGCCCGGACCAGGGCGGTCTTGCCCAGCCCGGGCACGCCTTCGAGGAGCACGTGCCCGCCGGCCAGCAGGGCCCAGAGGACCTCGGATACCACCTGCGGCTGCCCGACGACCACGCGCTCGATCTCCCGGCGGGCGCGGGCGAAGCGCTCCCGGAAGCGTTCCAGGCGCTCCTCGAGGGCGGCCACGCCGGCGGCCTCCCCATCCCCCGACGCCGTGGGGGTGGCTGCGGCGCCCCCGGGGACGACCGCGGCGTCGCCCGCGGCGGCGGCCCCACGGGCGGCTTCCGCTGGCGGGGCCTCGCCACGGGCGACCCCGGCGGGTTCGGACCCTTGGTCGCCGGCGCCTGCCCCGCCTTCCACCATCCCGGCGCTCGCCGGCCCGGCAGCCCGCATCCCGGGGCTGCCCATTCTGGATCCCGGCATCCCGCCTTCACCCAGCGTGGCCTCGTTCAGCCCCGCCCGTTCCTCTCCTGGCCTTTCCATCCCGGCGTGATCCACCTGCTCCACCCCTGTTCATCACACCGACCCGGGCAGCCGCCCGCGGGCCGGCCGGGCCTGCGGCGGGCCCGGCCCGGTACCCGTTCGTTACCGGCCCGGGCCGGCCGAGAAATAGGCCTCCACCAGGCGCTCCAGTTCCTCCGGCAGCGGTTCCTCCCCCAGGTCGAGGGCGGCCTGGGCGGCGAACTCCGCCCGGAGGCCGGATGCCGGCGCCGTGGTGCCCGGCCGCACCGCGATGGGTTCCTGGGTCCAGCCCGGTAGCGCAAGGGAACCCGGGGCATTGCTACCTGGTAGCCGATAGACCTGTCCCCCTGCGCCCGGCAGGGGCCCCAGGCCGCCGGCCAGGGGGGATCCGGCCGTGCCGGTGCCCCAGCCAGAGCCGCCGGAACCGCCACCGCTGCCTGCACCCGAACCGCCGCCACCCCCGCTACCGCCGCCGGGGCCCGAGCCGGATCCAGCGCCTCCACCCCCGGCGCCAACCCCGGTGCCGGCCCCCTCCCCGGCGCTGGAGGCACCGTTTCCGCGACCGCCACCATCCCCCGCGCTGCCGTGGCCCGCGTTTCCAGGGCCGGCGTCCGCGACCGTGGCCGGCGCGGAGGCGGTGGCTGCCGCCAGGGAGTCGGCGATGGCGGCCAGGTCTTCGGGGCTGAGCTGGGGCAGGGCGGCCAGCTGCCCGCTGCCGGCACCGGGAGCGCTACCGAAACGGCTGGCCAGGCTGGCAGTCTGGTCGGCCAGCACCGCCAGCTCCGCGGCGCTGGGGGACGAACCGGCCGCCAGGGAGCCGGCCAGCCGGGTCAGGTCCCCGGCCAGCCCCGCCCCGGCCGCGGAATCCTGCCCCCCCTCGCCGCCGGCGCCGCCCGCGGGGTTGCCGAGGCGAGCGGCCAAGCGGCTGGCCGCCTGGGCCAGGGACTGCCGCTCCTGGGGCGACAGCCGTTCCCCCCGGGCGACCCGGTCGCTGGCGGCGCGGAGCTGCTGGCTGAGATCCCGGGCCAGCGCCGCCGTTTCGGCCCGGGAGGTCGCCCGGGAGCTTTCGTTCCCACGCTCCCCCGTGCCGGCGGGGTTGCCGGCCTGGGTGACGGCGGCCAGGTCCCGGGCCCGCCGGGCCGCCTCCGCGGCCGCCGCCAGGGTCTCCCGGGTGGGGTTCCGCCGGGCCGCCTCCAGGCGGCGGTCCAGTTCGTCCAGGGCCCGCTCCAGCTCGCGCCGCCGCTGCTCGGCGGCGGGGTTCTCCGCCGGTCCGCCCTCGGCCGCCCCCTGCTCGAGGCTCCGGCGCAACTCGTCCAGTTGCGCCTGCGCCTGCACCACGGCCCGGCGGAACTGCTCCCGCTCGGCCCGCACCGGGGCCAGCGGGTTGGGCCAGAGGAGCAGCGCCGCATCCAGCACGACGGCCACCGCTGCCACGGCCGCCAGCCGCCGCCAGCCGCGGGGGGCGAGGGGCAGCTGCCGCGGGTCGGCCCCGGCCAGGGCCTCCAGGGCCCGCTGCCTTTGCAGGGCCTGGAAGGCCGGCGGGGTACCGGGCAGGGGGGCCAGGGCCGTCACGGCCTGCTCCGCCAGGCCGGCCACCCGGTCCGCGGCCCGGGCGGCCTCCCGCCAGCCCGGCGCCCGCCGCACGGCCACGCAGACCAGGACCAGGAGGGCCGCGGCGGCGCTCACGCCGGCCACCACCAGCCAGGTGCGTTCCAGGGAAAACCGGTCGAGCAGGAGCCAGGGCAAGGCGACCCCGGGGGCCACCACCGCCGCCCGGGCTGCGGTGGCGAGGGCGTGGGCCAGGCGCAGCCGGTGCCGCCAGGGCTGCAGGGCTCCTGCCAGGTGCGGGTCGGCGACCGTGGTCATGGTGGTGGCCCGTGCCGGGCCGGGCCGGCGCCGGGCCCGGGCCAGTGCCGCCG
Organism: Thermaerobacter composti; assembly: GCF_033582035.1. Lineage (NCBI taxonomy): Bacteria > Bacillati > Bacillota > Clostridia > Eubacteriales > Clostridiales Family XVII. Incertae Sedis > Thermaerobacter > Thermaerobacter composti. Next base: position 2,393,272 of record NZ_CP132508.1, on the reverse strand, counting down.
AAACCGCGGCTGCCCACACCGGCCCGAGTCCGGAGCCTTGTCTTCCAGGACGGCGCTTGCGCGGGAGGAACCGGAACCCGGCCATACGCACGCCTCCTATGGTGAGGGCCCCCCGGCCCGCTCACCCCATCGGCCTGCGGGGCCCCGCCCAGGGGCACCCGCTCGTCAGACCCGCCTGCGGGCGACCAGCCGGGTGGTGACCGCCGCCAGGACCAGGGTCAACGCCAGGGCGCTGAGGATGTAGACCCAATAATAACCATGCTCGCCCAGGGCGCGGGCCACCCGGGCCCCGAGGGTGAGCCGCGCCGACGGGTTGGGGATCCCGCCGGTGAACATCCAATCCATGATCCCCACCACCGGCGACGACAGGGTGCGCAGCAGCACCAGCAGGGGGTTCATCAGCTCGATCAGGTAGGGCCCCACCGGCTGGGTGGTGGCGGCGCCCGGTCCCGGGAACTGGCGCGGCCCCAGCAGGGCCGCCTGCAAGGGCCGGGCCACGGCGGTCAGGATCACCCAGGCCACGGCGGTGGCGTAGCTGGCGATCACCGCCACGATGGTCCGCCGGAAGAGGGCCGAGAAGAACAGGCCGATGGCGGCCCAGGCCAGCCCGCTGGCCAGCAGGAGGCCCAGGATGCGGGCCAGGGTGGCCGGCGAGACCGCGCCGAACCGGAACAGGGGGAGGAACACGGGCAGGGAGGCCACCACCAGCCACAACACCAGCAGCACGGCGGTGACCAGCTTGCCGCTGACGATGCGCCACGCCGGCAGGCGGGTCGTCAGCAGGACCTCCCACGTCTGCCGCTCCCGCTCGCCGCTGATCCCGCCCGCGGCCGTGGCCGCGGCCACGGCCCCCACCAGCACCAGCTCCGCCACCATGGCGGCCTGGAAGAGCGAGTAACTGACCTCGAAGGGAGAGGGGCCGTAGATGCCGGCGCCCACGCCCCCCGTCAAGATGAGGGCGATCAGCAGCAAGGCGCCCAGGGCCCCGGTGAAGCCGAGCAGCAGCAGGACCGTCCGCCCCCGCCGCATGCGGGCCCGCAGCTCCAGCTCGATCAGCGGGTTGAAGGGCGTGGGCCGCAGCACCGCCCGTGCCTGGCGGGCCATCCAGCCCGCCAGCCCGCGGGCGGGACGGGCCGGCCGGGGCGCGGGGGGCGCCGCGGCACCGCTGACCCCTTCGGTGACCGGCTCGCTTCCGTTCACGACCTCACCCCCCGCGGGCCCGGCTCCCCGGGCTGACCCGCCTGGCGGCTACCTGGCTCCTCCAGGCTCTCCACCACGTGGAGGAACGCCTCCTCCAGGCTTCCACCCACTTCCGCCAGGTGGGCGACGGGCAGGCCCGCCGCCACGAGCTGGGCATTGATGGCCGCCAGCGTCGCCTCGTCCCCTTCATAGTCGACGATCAGCTCCGGCGCCCGGGCGTAACCCGCAGCGGCCCAGGCCGGGGCCCCGGCGCCGCCCGCCGTCGGCCCCGCCGCATCCGCGGGCGTGGCGCCCGCTCCGCCGCCCGCGCCCGCGCCGGGGGCCGCCGCTGCGGCCGCCCGCGGTTCCGGTTCTTCCACGTGGGTGACCTCCGGCATCCGGGCCAGGACCTCCCGGGCCCGGGCCAGCAGGGCGGCGGGATCGGTGAACACTTGCTGATTGAATGACGCTTCACGGCCTGGCCACGTTTCTGCGGAGGAACCGTCGACCGGTCCGGGCGCGCCCAGCCCCTGGGAGCCCGCCCCCGCGGTCACCCGACCCGCGGCACCCCCATCCCAGCCGGCGGCCGCCAGGGCGAATCGGATCCGGGCCGAGCGGCGCCGCACGGCGGCCAGCACCCGGTCGATGGGGCCGGAGACCAGCAGCCGGCCCCGGGCCAGGATGCCCACGTGGGTCGAGAAGTCCGCCAGCTCGCTGAGGATGTGGGAGCTGACGAGGACAGTCTTCCCCATGGCGGCCAGCTCGCGGATCAGCTCCCGGAACTCGATGCGGGCGGCGGGGTCCAGGCCGCTGGCCGGTTCGTCCAGAAGCAGGACCTCCGGGTCGTGGATGAGCGCCCGGGCCAGGCCCAGTCGCTGCTTCATGCCGCGGGAGAGGGAGTGGACCATCTCGCCGGCCTTGTGGGCCAGGCCCACCAGCTCCAGGAGGTCGTCCCGCAAGCGGCGGGCGCGGGGGCCGCGGAGCCCGTAACAGGCCGCGTAGAAGTCCAGGTACTCGGTGACCAGCAGGTCGTCGTAGACGCCGAAGAAGTCAGGCATGTAGCCCACGACCCGCGCCAGCTCGTCCCGGTCGCGGACGGCGTCCAGGCCGCAGACCCGTACCGAGCCCGCCGTGGGGTCCAGGAGGCCCGCCAGGATGCGCAGGCAGGTGGTCTTGCCCGCGCCGTTGGGGCCGATGAAGCCATAGACCGCTCCCCGCGGCACCACCAGGTCGATACCGGCCAGGGCCTGGAACCGGCCGAACTGCCGGACGAGCCCGCGGGTTTCGATGGCGGCGTCGCCGTGGCTGTGCCCACCGCTCACCGCCCGCTCACCTCCCCGTCCACTTCCAGGACCACCAGCGGGAAGGGAACCGCCACCCGCCCGGCCACGTCCAGCCGCAGGGCGAGGCGCCCGTCCCGCCCGAAGAACCGGCGCAGGCTCTTGCCGGTGACCCGCACCCGGCTGCCGTCCACCCGGACGTCCCGCCGGGCCCAGGCCGGGGCGCCCGGCGCCAGGCCGCTGCCCGTCGGGCCCCTCAGGCGGGTCCAGCCGGCCGTCTCGTGGTCGTACAGGGTGATGCCGATCCCGGACGGCAGCTCGATCTCCAGCGCCCGGGCCCGCGGCAGCAGCCCGGCGGGCGGGCGCCACTCGAACTCCAGCATGCCGTCCTCGACCAGGGTCGGCCCGCCCGGTCCCTGGTTCTCCGCCCCGGAGGCCCGGGCCTCCCGCGGCTCCAGGGGGATCAGGGTGTTCGCCAGCCGGATGGGCCGCGGGCCCGCTCCCGGGGTCGGGAACTCGGGCACCAGCGGCTGGACCAGCAGGGTGATCCCCGTGCTGCCCCATGGGGCGGGTGCTTCGGCGGTGCCGGTTCTACCAGTGCCGCGGCCCTCGGCGGCTCCCCCCGCCGCGGCCCTGCTCGCGTCGCTCGCCCCTGCCGGGCCGCGGCCGTCGTCGTGACTCGCCGCCAGGGTGCTGCCGGCATCGACCCCGCCCGCCGATCCCGATCCCGCGGCCGCCGCGGTTCCTCCCGTGGAACCGCCGCCGGGACCGGCGCCCCCGGCGGGATCCCGGTCGTCCGGGGCGAACACGGGGCTGCCGTCGATGCGGGCGATGAGCAGGGGGCTTCCCGAAAGCCCCGCGGACAGGTGGGCGAGGGCTTGTTGCAGCCGGGCCTCCTGCCGCACCTCCCAGCCCGCGGCCGAGAAACGCGATCCCATGAACATCCCGGGGTTGGACAGGAGCGGCGACGGCGGCGTCCACTGGCCCGGGCCGGGGCGGGGCGACGACTGGAACCGGTCGCTGTAGCGGTCACCCGGCTTCAGGTCGGGCAGCCGCGCCACGGTACGGTTCCCGTGGACGATGAACGGGTCGTGCAGGGTCACGCTCAGCCCGTTGACCACGTCGACCTGCCACTCGTCACCTCCGGCCGGTTGCAGGCGGGCTTCCAGAGTGCCCGGCAACGGGACGTCGGCGTGGACCTGGGCGGCGGGGATCCGGCCCGCGGTCGCCGCCGGCCAGGAGACGGTCTGGCCGGTGGCCGCCGGTTCCACCCGGAGCATGTCGCCCGCTGCCGGCTGCGGCGTGGGCACCCCGAAGAAGAGGACCGGGTCGAAGGGAGCCACCAGGGTGCCCGTCCGCAGCTCCACAGCCGGGACCCCGGCCGGCCGGTAGGCGGACACCATCCCGTACCAGAGGCCGCGGTCGCCGGCCGGGCTCGCCAGCAGGTACCCCGCCGCGTTCCGCGGCGCCACCGTACCCAGGACGGAGCCCGCCAGGTACGCCCCAACGATGGCCAGGGCGGCCACGGCGGGTACCGCCACCCAGGCCCACTCTCGCTTCCGGCGCCGGCCGAGCCAGCCGAAGGTCACCGGCCCGATGAGGACCAAGTAGCCGGCGATGCCCGCCGCCAGCATGCCGGGACGCGGAAGCTGGAGCCCGGGCACGTCCCGGGAGGCCTGAAACAGGAGGTCCTGGGCGGGCCCGAAGCCGCCGCGAGCCATCGTCGCGCGGCCCATGCCCAGGAAGAGCCCCCGCGGTCCCGCGGCCTCGATGGCCAGGGGGAAGGACAGGGGCACAGCCCGGGCCGGGCCCCCGCCCATGCCCTGCCCGCCCATGAAGGGATCGGCCCGGCGGATGGCGGCGGGGACCAGGTCGCTGCCCAGCCAGGCGGAAAAGGCCGCCGGCGCTCCCGGCCAGCTCAACCAGGGTTCGGTGTCCAGGCGGGTCGCCCAGGCGTACACCCGGCCCAGGCCCACGTCGGCCCGGTACGCCAGGGGGACCGTGCCCGTTGCGTCCGCGCCCGTTCCGGGCCTTCCCGGAGCCGTGCCTGCAGCCGGGAGAGTAGCCGGGCCCGGGGCCGTCTCCCGGTTCCTACCCGTGACCGGGGACGCGGCCGTTCCCTGCTCCGGATCGGTGGCCGGAGACGACGCCGTCTTCTGGTTCGTTCCCCCGACCTGGGACGGGGCCTTGCCCTGCTCCGAGCCCGCGGCCGGAGACGACACCGTCCCCTGCTTCGTTCCTCCAAGCACCGCCGCCACCGCGGCCGGCGCCCCCGGCCCGAGCAAGGGGACCTTCGGGTCGACCCGCCGGGCGAGAACCACCGCCTCGGCGTAGTCGGCGGTTTCCACCGTCCCCCGCACCGTCCAGGGGAAGAGCCGGGGACCCAGCACCTGCGCCATGGCCGCGGCGTCGCTGCCCGTGCCCAGGACCAGGGTGCCCCCCAGCTCGACCCAGAGCCGCAGGGCCTCCAACTGCGCCGGCTCCAGGCGCCGCAGGGGGTCGATTCCGTCGATCACCACGGCGTCGAAGGAGAACCAGCCGCCGCTGGCCCGGGGCAGGAGTTCCGGCTCGGTCTCGATGACTACCACCGAGCCGCCCCGCAAGCCGGGCAGGGCTCCGAGGTACGGAAGCGGCCGCCCGCCGGCGACGGCGACGACGGTATCCTTATCCCCCGCGGGCACCGGCCCCACGGGCGCCGACGCTACCTTCTCGCCCGACTGGTCGACCAGGTGGACCTCGTAGCGGAAGCCGGCCTGCAGGGGCGCCAGCGGGGCGAGGGACCGGACGCCCCCCGGCGGGATCTCGATGGGATACCGCCAGCGGGCCAGCACCTGGTCCCCGCCGCCTGCCGGCGCCGCGCCCGGCGGGAAGCCGCCCAGGCCGCTGCCCAGTTGCACGACCTCCACATAGCCGCGGAAGGGCGTTCCCTCGCCGTTACGCGCCACCACCTGGACGGGCGCCCAGCCGTTCCCCGGCACCCCGCCCTGGTAGCCGGCGTGGACGGCCAGCTGTGGTGGCGCCGCCTGGGCGATGCGGGGGCCGGGAAGGAGGTTGAACTCGGACAGCACCACCGCCGCAGCCAGGACGGCCGCGGAGGCGGCCGTAAGCATCTTATTAAGCTTAAGCACCTTAGAACGTGCGGTCGGAAACTTCGCGGAAAGGCGGTTCTTCTTTGAAAGCCTGTTCTTCGTTAGGGCACCGAATAGGTATGGGAACGGAATGGGTATCGCCTCCAGACGCCGCCGGCGGTTGAGACCACGCAGCGAGGGCCGGTGGGCCCACCGGGCAACTCCTGCAGGGGGCAATGGTCAAGGCTCCCGTGCGGATTGATCCGCAGTGCTATTCCCTGGAAACGTCGTGCCTTCCTGCCGGGGCATAGCCTTGCTCGAACAGGGGGCCGCACCGCCCGCAGGTACCGGCCGTCGGTGACACGGGTTTAGACGATCTGCCCATGACTTATGACGAGGATGGGACGTTGCGGGTTCAGGTTGTTTACTGGGGTGGGTCGGCAGCGTGGTTTTCACTCGTTGGAGCGCCGGGCGGGAGGATGGAGGACTGCGGAGGGAAGGGGGCGGGCCTTGTTCCGGACGGTGCCGTTGATAATGTGGCTGCCTGCGGTTTCTGCGGGTCGGTCTGGGCACGCGTACCACGGCGCCCTGGTCCACGTTCCGAGACGATGCCCTCAGAAATGATGTTGGCCCTTCGATGACGGTGGCGAGCGACACATCCGGGCGCCTCGGGGGCTACCCACTGCGTCAATCGATGGCTTCCCCGTAGGCGAAAGCCTCCACCCTGTCACGCTAAGTCCTGGGGAAGAGCTCCGGCCCCAGCGCCCGGGCCATGGCCACCGTGTTACCGCCCGTGCCCACCACCAGGTTCCCGCCCAGCTTGACCCACAGACGCGGGGCCTCAAGCTGGTCCTGCTGCAGTTGCTGGAGGGCCGCGGCGCCGTCGATGATCACCACATCAAAGCCGAACCAGCCGCTGCTGCTCCGCGGCAAGACGTAGGGGTACGCCTCGAGGGCGACCACGGCCCCCTGGCGCACGCCCGGGAGGACGCGGAGGTAGGGGATGGACCGCTCGGCCAGCACCGCGATCAGGGTGTTGTTCTCGGACGACATCGATCCCCGGAGTGGCATCGAGGCAACGGAACGACCCGACTCGTCCAGAAGGTGGACTTCGTAGCGGGCGCCGGGATCCCACTAGATCCAGGGGGTGACATCCCGGCGCTCCCCGGGGGCACCTCGATGGGGATGCGCCAACGGGCCGAGACGGCCTCGCCCAGGCCGGGCACACCACCGGGACCCGGCGTGCCCGGGCCTGGCGCCGGCCGCACCCGCCCCGGGGGACCCCCTGCTCCGGTGCCGGGAAGCTGCCGGACCTCCAACTGCCCGCGGAAAGCGGTGGCGTCCTTGTTGTGAACCACCACTTCCACCGGCATTCAACCATTGGGAGGAACCTGGCCGAAATAGCCCGGCCGGGCGACCAACTCCGGCGCGGCGAGGGCGACACGGGGAGCGAGGAACGCCAGAATGGGCGGTCCGCCGCCACCGGCCAGGAGCATGACGAGGAGCCACAGTGCGACGAAGGTAACCAACTGGGTCCGCTGGATGGGGCGCCACCGCCCCCGGCCAATGACACTCGTGGCTTTGGTCCCGGCCGGCCGCCCCCAGTGTCCGTGTAACGTTTCGGTAGGTGAGGGTCGAGGCAAATAGAAAAGGCCTCACCCGGAGGCTGTCCCTGCATCGGGACGGCTTCCCCAGCGGCAGTCGGAGGGTGAGGCCCCATGCTCAGCATACACGCTGTGCGCGAACTTTTCCTCCAGACATTGCGGGAACTGGCGGAGCTGGTGACGGAGGACCGATCGTTTGGCGAACTGGAGGAAGCCGTTCAGCGGCTCAGCGGCCGGCTGACACTGCGGCTGCTGGAGTGGGTGTTGGCCGGGATCGATGAGCGACTGATGCAGGAGCGGGACCCGAGCCGATATGAGTGCCTGGATACGCGGGAGCGGGTCCTGGACACGCCGCTGGGCGAGTTGCAGGTGAAGCGACGTTACGACCGGGACCGGGCGACGGGCCAGGGTGTGTTCTTGCTGGATGAAGCACTGGGCTTGGAATCGCGGCGGCGACTGTCGCCGCGGCTGGAAGCGCTGTGCCGGCGGCTCGCGACGGAGATGCCGTATCACCGAGCGGCGGCGGTCCTGCGGGAGTTGACGGCGGGGCAGGCACCGGCGCGGGCGATGACGGTGTGGCGGGCGTCCCAACGGGCGGGGCGCCGGTTGAAGGAGGCGGCGGAGCGGCTACGGCGGTCGGTGTTCGTGGAGGGCCAGGTGCCGGAAGGCCGGCGCCGGAGTGCGCAGCTGCATGCCGAAGCGGACGAGGTTTATCTGCGGGGTCGAGGGCAACCGGTGGTGTTGAAGCTGGGGGTCGCGTACGAAGGCAAGCAAGCCGTGGGTTCGAACCGGCAAGCGCTGCGGGAGCGGCGGGTCGTGGCGGGGGTGATGCCGGGGACGGCCTTTTGGGAGCAGGCGAGCGCCTATTGGGGGACGCACTGGGATCTGAGCGCGGTCCAGGCTTGTTACCTCGGAGGCGATGGGGCGCATTGGGTCAAGCAGGGGTTGCAGTACTTCCCCCGCGCGTGTTACCGGCTGGATCCGTTCCACCTGCGGCGAGCCCTCCGGGAGGCGTTATCGCCTTCCGAGGAGACGTACGCCCAGGTGTGCCGGGCCATCGAAGCGGGGGATTGGGCGGGCGTGGAGTCGGCGCTTCGCCAGGCGCTACGGGGGCGGCGTGGTCCGGCGCGGGAGCGCTTGTTGCGGCTGCGCGGCTACTTGCGGGAGCACTGGGACGGGATTGTGGCTTCTGGGGAAGCGCCGCGGCTGGGGGCGATCGAAGCAGAAGTCTTTCACGTCCTTGCACGACGGATGAAACGGCATGGGGCGCGTTGGAGTGAACGCGGCGCCGACCACTTGGCGCGGCTCTTGAGCGAACGCGTGGACCCCCCACTGGCGCGCGGTCCTCGGCGGCCGGCCCCTGCAGATTTCGCCCGGCGTGCGGCAGGCGACACGCCAGGCCGTTCAGCGCGTGATGCGCCAGCTCGAGGAGGACCCAGCCCGTTGGCTGCGTGCCCGCATCCCAGCGCTCACCGGGCCGCATGCGACCAAACCCTGGGTTCAGGTGTTGCGCGACCTGGCCCATGTCCACGCACCGGTGGCTTGACAGCCGATTCACCGCTGGGGGCACCCACCGGAACGTGACACGGACGCCCCCAGTCCTCCGGTTGAACCCGGGACATCGGGTGAGGTAGGGGTGAAATGGGTATCCCCTCCTCGTGGGTTATAGTCCAAGCAGGTTTGGACCCCAGTTTTCGCCAAGTTTCGTCAGGGCCGGAGGAGGTCCATCCCCTCCTCGCCGTGCGACGGCCTTAGGCAGACCGACCCCTCCGGCACCTGGCGAATCCGCTGCTCAACGGTCGCTGATATGAACGAGGCCGTCAAGCCCCGTCCGCAACAGCTGCGGTAGTCGGGTGAGTCCCGGGTATGCTTCCGACGGTTGGCACGCTGATATCCGCGGGTTGGTTACCGCATCCCACGCCATCCGTCGGGGGCTGCCTCAGACTAGGAGCGCGGGTCGACGAGGCCGTGCCTGCCGCATAGCGACCGTCGAGGGTTCCCCCGTACCGGTCCCGGAATTCAACCCGCCTACCGCAAAACTGCCTTCACCCCCACTCCTTACGCTGGTAGACCCTCACGCAACGGTCTGGTCGTCCTGCTGCTGCCTCTCTACCCAACAAGCAATCGCCCACATGACTCGAGTTTGACAGTTTTGGGGTGTTTCCGGTGCCACGCCGCCCAAGGAAGTCCCGTGTCGCAAGGGTTTCCTGCGGGCGGCCCTTCTTTTGCGCCCAAAAGTGTAGTGCCACGTTGATTCGTGAAACGCTTGAAATATAGGCAACAATGTCGTATCATGACGGTGCCATGTTTGTTCGGCGGAAAACCTTCAAGAACAAGGACGGCTCCACCCGCACCTACCTCCAGCTCGTGGAGAACGTGCGGCAGGACGGTCGCGTCCGCCAGCGGGTCGTGGCGACCCTGGGTCGGCTGGAGGACCTCCAGGACGGCCGCCTCGATGCCCTCATCGAGAATCTGGCCCGCTTCTCTCAGAGCACCTGGCGCCGGCTCGAAGAACAGGCAGAGCGCCTGAACGTCCGCTGGTCCAAGCAGTGGGGACCGGCGCTGATCTTCGAAAGGCTGTGGCGAGAGGCCGAACTGGACAAGGCCTTCGAGGCCCTGCTGGAGGATCGTCAGCTCGCCTTCGACGTGGCCGAGGCCGTCTTCACCATGGTGCTCAACCGTCTCACCGACCCCTGCTCCAAGCGTGGTCTGGTGCGCCAGTGGCTTCAGGGCGTCTACCGGCCCCAAGCCGAGCAGTTGGAACTGCACCACTACTACCGCGCCCTGGATGTGTTGGCCGAGCATAAGGAGGCCATCGAGGATCGCCTCTTCGCCCGGGCCCGCGACCTGTTCTGGACCGAGGTCGACGTAGTCATGTGGGATTGTACATCCAGCTACTTCGAAGGCCGGGGGCCCGAGGGCTTGGCCGCCTACGGCTATTCCCGGGACAAGCGCCCGGACCGGCCCCAGCTGGTGGTGGGCGTGCTCATGACCCGGGACGGTTACCCCATCGCCCACGAGGTCTTCCCGGGCAACACCGCCGACAAGGCCACGGTGGAGACCGTCCTGGACGCCCTCAAGAGGCGTTTCCACCTGCGCCGGGTGATCTTCGTCGCCGACCGGGGCATGGTCAGCCGCCGGATCCTGCAGGCCATCGAGGAGGCCGGGATGGAGTACATCGTCGGCATGCCCCTGCGCCGGCACCGGGCGGCCGAGGCGGTCTTGAGCCAGCCGGGACGATATCGCAAGGTGAACGACCAGCTCCAGATCAAGCAGGTGACCCACCAAGGCCAGCGCTATGTGCTCTGCTACAACCCCCTCCAGGCCGAGCACGACCGCCAGGCTCGGGAGGCGGTCCTCGCGCACCTGAAGCAGCGGATCGAACGCGGCCAAGCCAAGGATCTCCTGCGGAACCGTCTCCTGGCCCGTTACCTCAAGGCCCTGCCCCAGGGCGCGCTGGTGGTCGACACCGATGCCGTGAAGCGGGCGGCCCGCTACGACGGCAAGTACCTGCTGCGGACCAACACCGACCTCGACCCGGAGGCCGTGGTGCGGGCGTACAAGGATCTCTGGCGGGTCGAACGCGCCTTCCGGACCCTCAAGTCTGCCCTGGACTTGCGGCCCATGTTCCACTGGACGGAGCGGCGGGTGCGGGGGCACGTCATGGTCTGCTTCCTGGCGCTGGTCCTGGAGAGCCTCTTGTTGCGCAAGCTCCGCCAGCAAAACCCCGATGTCAGCTACGAGGACGTGCTCCACGATCTCTCCCAGCTGCACGCCGTGGCCGTGGAGCTGGACGGCGAGGCCTACCTGACCCGCACCGAGCTGGTCGGGCAGGCCTACGAGGCCTTCAAGGCCGTGGGCCTGCGGCCCCCGGCCCGCGTACAACCGCTGCCACGTCCTGAGACGACCCCCGCCGGGTAGTGTAGTGGTACGCGGCCCCCATGTGCCCAAGAAAGCCTTGTGTTTCAAGGGTTTTCAAGGATCACGGTGTCAAAGTCGAGATGAAGCCCAGCAATTCGCGAGCGACGGCGGTCACCGCGACGGCGTGCGGCTTGCCCCGCGCGATCATGCGCCGGTAGCGGCGGCACAGGCGCTCCTGCGCCTTCCACGCCATCCGCTGCACCTCTGGCGGTTGCCCCTCGTAGCGCTGCCGAATCTTCGCCTTGAGCGCCGGCGGGTGGCGGTAGGACCACGCCGCCTCCACCAGCACCCGGCGCAGGTGCGCGTTGCCCGTCTTGGTGATCGCACCGCGCCTGCGGCGTGCCCCGTTAAAGTCCCGGGTAGTGGTGGACTTTCCGGCCAGGGTTTAGGCGTGGCTGGTGGCCGTTGACAGCAGCGGTCACCGGCGGCTTCCCTTCGGGTTGGACGAACCCGAGCACGAAGGGAGGTCGGACCACCGGTGACCGCTGACTTCAGGATGGCACTTCTCGAACTGCTGCGCCAGTACCAGGGCGAGCCCGAGGTCGACGCCCTGCGGGAGGGCCTGCGCTGGCTCGCCCAGCAGCTGATGGAGGTCGAGGTCAGCGAACTCATCGGCGCCCAGCGCTACGAGCGCACCCCGTCGCGCACTACCTACCGAAACGGGTACCGCCCCCGGCGCTGGGACACGCGCGTGGGCACCATCGAGCTGCAGATCCCGAAGTTACGCCGCGGCAGCTACTTCCCCAGCCTCTTGAAGCCGCGGCGGCGCGCGGAGCGGGCCTTGCTGGCCGTGGTGCAGGAGGCCTACGTGCACGGGGTGAGCACGCGCAAGGTGGACGAGCTGGTCCAGGCGCTGGGCGTCGGGGGCTTGAGCAAGAGCGAGGTCTCCCGCATCTGCGCCGAGCTGGACGAGCACATGGAGCGCTTTCGGAACCGGCCGCTGGAAGGCGAGTACCCCTACGTGTGGCTGGACGCCAAGGCGGTGAAGGTGCGGCAAGACGGACGGGTGGTGAACATGGCGGCCGTGATCGCCGTGGGTGTGCGGGAGACAGGGGAACGGGAGGTCCTGGGGTTCGACGTGGGCGCGGCCGAGACGTACGAGTTCTGGCTGGACTTCCTACGTCGCCTGGTGGCCCGGGGGCTGAAGGGCGTGCGGCTGGTGATCTCGGACGCCCACGAGGGCCTCAAGCGAGCCATCGGTGAGGTGCTGGCAGGCGCCACGTGGCAGCGGTGCCGGGTGCACTTCATGCGGAACCTGCTGGCGCGGGTGCCCAAGCACGCCCAGTCCATGGTGGCAGCGCTGGTACGGACCATCTTCGCCCAGCCGGACCGTGCCTCGGCTCGGCAGCAGCTGGAGCAGGTGGCGGCAAACTTGGAGCGGCGGTTCCCCCAGGTGGCGAGCCTGCTGCGGGAGGCCGCGGAGGAGGTTTTGGCCTACATGGACTTCCCGCCGGAGCACTGGCGGGGGATCCACTCGACGAACGTCCTGGAGCGGCTGAACCGCGAGCTGGCGCGGCGGTGCGACGTGGTGGGCATCTTCCCGAACGTGGCGGCGGTGCTGCGCCTGCTGGGTGCGCTGCTGGAGGAGCAGCAGGACGAGTGGCTGGTGCAGCGGCGGTACTTTAGCCAGGCGTCGATGGCGAAGCTCAAGGGCGGTGACGCGTTGGGGAGTGACTCGGTGAGCGCCTTGGCTGTTGCAGCGAGGTAAGCCCATGGAACCCGAGGGGGAGCCGCTTTTCCACCACTTGCCGGGACACGGCCCGTGCCCCGCTGGAATACTCGCTGGGCACGATCCCCGCGTACGCCATCAACTGCCGCGCCCGGGCAAAGCGTAAGAACGACCCGACCTCGGCCACCGCCGTCACCGCCACCACCTCGCCCACCCCGCGCAACGCCTGCAGAGCCTGAATCACCGGCGCGTGCACGCTGGCCGTGGCCTGCTCGTGGATCTCCGCTTCCAGGCGCTTAAGGCGCTCCTCGATCTCATCGATGGCGTGGACGTACTCCCGCAACACCCGCTGCAGGACCGGTTGCCCCAGCTCCAGCCCCTCCAGCCACTCCCGATACCGGCCCGACCACCGGCGCACCCCCTGCGGCGGCCGGATCCCGTGCCGGAGCAAGAACTTGCTCAGCCGGTGGCGTGCACGCAAAAGGTCCTGCTTGGCATCCTCCCGCGCCCGCACCAGGTCGCGCAGCGCCTCGTCCTCCTCGCCGGGCACCCACACCGGAGCCAGTTCGCCGGCCCGCAGCAGCTCCGCCAGACGCACAGCATCCCGGCGGTCGGTCTTGACCCGGTCCCCGGGGCGCGTGGGCGTCAGCGCCGGGGCCACCACGATGCACTCGATCCCCAGGGAGGCCAGCAAGCGCTGGAGCCCGTATCCGGTGGGCCCTGCCTCGTAGCAGACCAAGAGCCGCTCCTTGGGCCCCAGCTGCTCCATCAACCTGCGCACGGCTTCCGGGCGGTGCGGGATGGTACCCCAGTACCGCCCGCGACCGCCCTCGCGGTCCGCCACTCCGACCGCGATCGTGTCCCGGTGGACGTCCAGACCCACGAATTTCGTGATATTCTTCATACCACCGGCCCCTTTCGCATGTGGCTCTGCGCCTGGGACGCAGGCACGTCCAGCGTAACCCACGCACCTGCGAAACGGGGCCGGCCTCGTTCATTGTGACTAGGGCGTCGTGCCGCGAGCACCGATTCCACGAGGGCACCGTGGGTGGCGGAGGTCGTCCCCCGCAGGAGGTGGCATCATGCTGCGCGTCGGAATCGACCAAGCCAGCCAACACCACGATGTCTGCCTGGCTCCCGAGGGGCAGGCCCCATCCTACCTCCGGGTCCCCAACGATGCCGACGGGCTTGAAGAGTTGCTTACGGCCATCCGGCGCCTGGAACCGAACCCCGCGCAGGTGCACGTCGCCATCGAAGGCTCGGGACAGGGGCTTTTCGTGGCCGCGCTCCTCGCCGCAGGCTTTCGGGTCTATCCCGTCAATCCCAAGGCGGTGGATCGCTACCGGGACCGCCTCTCCCCGGCCGGCAGCAAGGACGACCGCCGGGATGCCCTGGTCCTGGCCGAGATCCTCCGCACCGATCGCCATCGCCTTCAACCCCTGCGGCTGGAGAGCGACATCCTGCGCCAGCTCCGGGTGGCCTACAGCCACCACCAGACCCTGGTGGAAGAACGCACGCGGCTTCTGAATCAGCTCACCGCCTGCCTGCGTGCTTACTACCCGCGGGCCCTCGAGCTGTTTGCAGACTTGGGCCGGCCCGTGGCCTGGACCTTCTTGCGCGCCTTCCCGACCCCGGCGCACTTCGCCCGCGCCCGCCGGTCCCGGATCGAGAAGCTGTTGCGCCAGCACCGCTACCCTGGCGTCGCCGCCAAGACGGCCGAACTGCTCGAGCTCGCGCGCAAGCCCCAGCTCCCGGCCGATCCGGCCACCGTGGCCCTGTGGGCACGCCGCATGCTCTTTCTGGTGGATCAGCTCGAAGCCGTCTGCCGCGAGCTCGAGGCCTGTCATGAGCAGCTGGAGACCCTGGTGCAGGCGCACCCGGACGGCGATTTGTTTCGCTCCATGAAAGGCATCGGCACGGTGCTGGCTGCCGGCATGATCACCGTCTTCGGGGAGGACCGCCAGGCGGTCCCCAGCGTCCGCCCGATCCAATGTCGGTCGGGGACAGCCCCCGTGACCGTTCGCAGTGGCAAGACCGTCCGAGTCCGTTTCCGCCACGCTTGCAACAAACAAGCCCGGAATACGCTGCAGCTACTGGCGCAGCAGCTCGTCCTGCACCATGCCTGGGCCCGGGAGATTTATCAGACCCACCGCAACCGAGGGCGTCACCATCATGAAGCCTTGCGCATCGTGGCCCACCACGCCCTTCGGGTCCTGTTTGCGATGTGGCGAAATCGTCAGCCCTACGACCCCACCCGGTTCGAGGCGGCGCGTCGTCAGCGGCAACAGCCCAAGGCCGCGTAGCGCCCACGGGCACGTTCCTCAGCAGCCGCTTTGTCAAAGATCACATCCCTGACTACGGCGACTTGACCCTAGGGCGTCTGCCTGCGTGGGCCGCGAGCGCGGCGGCTCTCACCGGCCGTCTTTCGGCGCTGGCGTAGGGTGAGATTGGAAGAATGGTGGTTGATGTTGTATTCACTTGAAGGCGGGAGGATCCTGCTTGGTCGTGGAGCGAAGAATGGTGCCATTTCTCTTACGCGAGCATAATTGGAACGTTCTAGGAATGGCCTGGTGCGTCTTCTGAGAAGGAGAAATTCGCTATCTTCCCTGTCCCGGTGGACTCCATGACAGCGAAGACGGCTCACGTGGCGCCACCGAGTTCGGGTGCGTCATAGTCCAGTTTCAGCCAAAGCGAACACAACGACAGCCTATGATCGGTGGCAGGCGGTCTCACCGTCAGGCCACTCCCAGGACCATGTTCAAGCCCGGTGAGGAGTCAGCCCGCTAGAACCGACCGGCGCGACACCAAGGCGTCCGGTGGTAGCACGAGCCGGGGGCTCCTGTTGGAGGGTAGGTGGCAACGGTGCTGGACCAGACATCACGATCACGACTACAGCTCACGAACAGGAGGCCGGCGGCGTTGCGGGACCTTATGGCACCGTTGGCGGTACCAGCCAGGTGCGCGACTGCGATGCTTGCGACCGGAATCGCAGGAAGCGCTAGTCAGGTACATTCTCCTTGGCGGTGTTGGAAGAGCAGGGTTTTATCGATCCGGTGCAGGATAGTACGACTGCTATTGCTGACGAGGTGAGAGTGCAATGACACCGGAAGACCTTGAGAGGCTACCTGGCTACCAGAAGTTTCGTGATCTGTTAAACTCGCTGCTCGAGGGCTCTGAAAAACTCCTTTGCTTTTTCGGCAAGGACTGGCAGGACGCAAAGCGAAAAACCCCTATGGAGACGATACCGAAACCGGGGCCGGTGCACCATGTTGGGACGGTTGGATCAGCAGCGGAACTTCTTCGATGAGATCCTCTTCAACCACATGCTGCCGGCGGACCATCCCCTCCTGGACATCGACCGGGCTGTCGATTTCTCGTTCGTGGAGGAAGAGACGGCCGATCTGTACAGCGCCGATCAAGGCCGGCCTTCGTATCCGCCGGAGCAGCTGGTGCGCATCCTCTTCCTGGCGGTGTGGGCCAACCTGTCGGACGTGCAGGTCTGCCAGCAGCTGCGCTACAACGTCCTCTATCGCTACTTCTGCCGCCTTGGCTGGGAGGACGCGATTCCCGACGACACGACGCTGGTGCGGTTTCGGCAGCGGTTGGGGGAGGAGCGGTGGCAGCGGCTGCTGCAGCGGCTAGTGGAGCAGGCGCGGGCGAAGGGATGCCTGAAAGGCCGCTGGCTGGTGATGGACTCCAGCCCGGTGGTGGCCCATGCGGCCGCCCGCACACGGGTGCAGCTTTTGCGGGAGGGGCGGCAGCGGCTGCTGCAAGCCGTCCGGCAGGCGGCGCCGCCGGTGGCGAAGGAACTGGAGGCGCTGGCCGAGCCGGTGCCGGACGCGACCTATGAAGATCAGGATCAGCTGCTGCAGGCGGAACAGGAACGGACGGAAGCCTTGCTGGCGGCGATCACGTCGCGGCAAGCCGCGAAGGCACCGGCGGTGCGACGCGTACGGAAGCAAGTGGAGCGGGTGCTGAAGGACGAACGGGTGGCGAGCTACGCGGACCCGGAGGCGCGTTGGGGACACCAGCGCCGGGAGAAGCCTTTTTTCGAGAGTTCTGTCGGCATGATGGAATCAAGCCCCCGCCGGGCGGCCAGGAAAGGCCGCAGGCGGCGGCTAATCTCCGCTCCCGAAAGGCGGGCGGAGGCGGTCGCGGAGCGCAGAGCAGAGGGCGCGCCGTGGTTTTTCATGGGCCTCGAGCCCGAGTCTCTGTCTGGTCGGCCCCCTCTGCGCATCGCCCGCATGGGTACCGGCAGCGGCCGGAGAACCCGGAGAAGTGACTGCGCGCGCACGCGATCGTAGAGAAAACCGCCGTCTGCGCTCCGAGCCCGGTTCCTGCGGGAGGTGATTTCGATGCCGCGCTACATTGGGCTGGACGTGCACCAGCGTTACGTGCACGCCTGCGAGTTCCGGCCCGATCGGCCCGAAGGGCAGCAAGAAAGGCATTTCCGGTTCCCCAACACGCCTGAGGCGTGGACGGCCTTGGTGGCCGAACTGGACCGCGAGGCGGTCGTCGTCCTCGAGGTCACCGGAAATGCCTTTGAGATCCACGATATCCTTTTGCCCCACGCAGGGAAAGTCCTCCTGGCCAACCCGGCGGAGCTGAAGCGCTTGGGTTCAGGGCGGCACACAGACCGCGTGGACGCCGCGCGGCTGGCCAAGATGGCGGCGCTGGGCATCGTACCCACCGTATGGGTCCCGCCCCAGCCGATGCGGCAGGTGCGCCGGCTTTTGAAGACGCGGGAACGGCTGGACAGCCAGCGCCGGGCTCTGCTGAACCAGGCGCGGGCTGCGTTGGGCCGCCACGGGATCCGGGTCCCCCGGGGTGCCGACCCCGCGGTCCTGCTGGAGCGCGTGGAGGGTGTGCCGCTGCCGCCGGGCGAACGGCTGGCGGTGCAGGTCACCCTGGAGGCCGCGCAGGTGCTGGAGGCGCAGGTGGAGGTGCTCACGGCGGAGATCGCCCGGCAGGTCGCGGAAGTGCCCAAGGTCCGGCTGCTGCTGACCGTCACGGGCGTGGGGCTGTTGACGGCAGCCACCCTCTGGGCCAAGTTGGGCGATCCCGGGCGGTTTCGCGGTCCCAAGCAGGTGGCGCGGTACGCGGGGCTCGACCCCTCGGTCGACCAATCGGGGGAACGGGACCGGCGAGGGCGCATCAGCCGCCACGGGGATCGGCTGCTGCGGAGGGCGCTGATCGAGGCGGCCTGGTCGCTGGCCCGGCATGACGAGGGGGAGCTGGGCCGGTTCTTCCGGCGCAAGGCTGCGCAGATCGGTACCCGGAAGGCCATTGTGGCGCTGGCGCGCAAGCTCTTGATCGTGGCTTGGCGGATCCTGCGGACGGGGGAGCCGTACCGGGCGCAAAAGCCACGCACCGTGCAGCGGAAGCTGTGGACCCTCCGCCGCTGGACGCAGCGGGGTGCGGACAAGGAGACGGTTGGGCAGCGAGTGCTGCAGGCCACCCTGGCCCGTCTCGGGATGGGATCGGGGTCGGTGGCCACGGCGGCAGCAAGGAGGACGAAGGAAATGGGATTCCGCCCGGCGGGGGCTTGACGTCCATCAGAAGTGAAAAACCGGCGGAAAGCTCAACCCATGGGGCCGAAGGGGGTTGCCAACGATTGGATGGGATACGTGACACTACAGGTGATCGGCGCTGCAAGGTGGCCCGGCTTGCTACGGACCCGTTCAAGCGGCCGCCCACTCCATGGCCCGCCTCTTCCCATGTCCACTACCACGTGCGTCTTGCAATCGCCGAGCCATCTTCTTGGCGTTGAGCACCAGGCAGGTGAGCAGCACCTGAATCGCCGTCCGTTCCCGTCCCCGGTAACGGCTTCGCCCGAGGCCGTGCCACTGCTTGGCCTCCCCAAAGGTGCGCTCAATGACCGTTCGCACCCGCAAGGCCCGTTTCAGCCCCCGCGGCCGGTTCGCTTCCGTACCCGGATGCCAGTACAGCACCTTCCGCGTCTGGCTCCGGCTCAGGCAACGCCCCGCCCGGGGGCAGCCGCGGCAGGCTCGCTCGGAAAAGTACACCAGCCACCCCCCGCGCTGGTGCGGGCTCTGGCCGATGGAGCGGTGGCCCTCGGGACCGATCCACTGCCGGCGGCGCTTGTCGTACGTGAACCCTTGCTTGGGCAGCCTTTGCCTTTGCGTCCGCTGGGGGATGTACGGACGGATGCCTTGCCGAACGAGATCCTCCCTCAACCTCGTGGCGTCATACGCCTTGTCCGCCACCAGCCGCCGTGGCCGGAGCCCCTGGACGCGCGCTTGTTCCACCAGCGCCGGCGCCCCTTCGAGGTCGCTCGCGTTCCCCGCCGTCACCGTCGCCGCCAGCACATAGCCGGTCTCATCCGTCGCCAGATGCATCTTGTAGCCGAAAAAAGGCTTCTCCCGGCGCTGGTGTCCCCAACGCGCCTCCGGGTCCGCGTAGCTCGCCACCCGTTCGTCCTTCAGCACCCGCTCCACTTGCTTCCGTACGCGTCGCACCGCTGGCGCCTGGGCGGCTTGCCGCGACGTGATCGCCGCCAGCAAGGCTTCCGTCCATTCCTGTTCCGCTTGCAGCAGCTGATCCTGATCTTCATAGGTCGTGTCCGGCACCGGCTCGGCCAGCGCCTCCAGTTCCTTCGCCACCGGCGGCGCCGCCTGCCGGACGGCCTGGACCAGCCGCTGCCGCCCCTCCCGCAAAAGCTGCACCCGCGTGCGGGCGGCCGCATGGGCCACCACCGGGCTGGAGTCCATCACCAACCAGCGGCCTTTCAGGCATCCCTTCGCCCGCGCCTGCTCCACTAGCCGCTGCAGCAGCCGCTGCCACCGCTCCTCCCCCAACCGCTGCCGAAACCGCACCAGCGTCGTGTCGTCGGGAATCGCGTCCTCCCAGCCAATGCGACAGAAGTAGCGATAGAGGACGTTGTAGCGCAGCTGCTGGCAGACCTGCACGTCCGACAGGTTGGCCCACACCGCCAGGAAGAGGATGCGCACCAGCTGCTCCGGCGGATACGAAGGCCGGCCTTGATCGGCGCTGTACAGATCGGCCGTCTCTTCTTCGACGAACGAGAAATCGACGGCCCGGTCGATGTCCAGGAGGGGATGGTCCGCAGGCAGCATGTGCCCAAAGAGGATCTCATCGAAGAAGTTCCGCTGCTGATCCAACCGTCCCAACATGGTGCACCGGCCCCGGTTTCGGTATCGTCTCCATAGGGGTTTTTCGCTTTGCGTCCTGCCAGTCCTTGCCGAAAAAGCAAAGGAGTTTTTCAGAGCCCTCCTGGACGAGAGCTCTGCAAAACAGGCGGGAAGCTTAGCGCATGGGGCCGGAGAAGGTTGCCATCTACTGGATGGTACATGTGGCACTACAGGAGAGCGGCTCTTCCACTTGGTCCGGCTTCCTACGGGTGCCGACCTGCTCACGCAGCCGCCCGTTCCGGGAGCCGAGGCCCTTTTCGATGTCCACGCGCATCTTTGAATCGACAGGCCATCTTCTTGGCGTTGAGCACCAGGCAGGTCAGCAGCACCTGAATCGCCGTCCGTTCCCGCCCTCGGTAACGGCTCCGCCCCAGTCCGTGCCACTGCTTGGCCTCTCCAAAGGTGCGCTCGATGACCTTCCGCACGCGCAAGGCCCGTTTTAGCCCCCGCGGCCGGTTCGCTTCCGTGCCCGGATGCCAGTACAGCACCTTCCGCGTTTGGCTCCGGCTCAGACAACTCCCCGCCCGCGGGCAGACGCGGCAGGCTCGCTCGGAAAAGTACACCAGCCACCCCCCGCGCTGGTGCGGGCTCTGGCCGATGGAGCGGTGGCCCTCGGGACAGATCCATTGCCGGCGGCGTTGGTCGTATGTGAACCCTTGCTTGGGCAACCTTTGCCTTTGCGTCCGCTGGGGAATGTACGGGCGGATGCCCTGCCGAACAAGATCCTGCCTCAGACCACTGGCGTCGTACGCCTTGTCCGCCACCAGCCGCCGCGGCCGCAAGCCCTGGGCACGCGCTTGTTTCACCAGCGCCGGAGCCCCTTCGAGGTCGCTCGCGTTCCCCGCCGTCACCGTCGCCGCCAGCACAAAGCCGGTCTCATCCGTCGCCAGATGCATCTTGTACCCGAAAAAAGGCTTCTTCCGGCGCTGGTGCCCCCAACGCGCCTCCGGGTCGGCATAGCTCGCCACCCGTTCGTCCTTTAGCACCCGCTCCACTTG
This sequence comes from Thermaerobacter composti, assembly GCF_033582035.1. Taxonomy (NCBI): domain Bacteria; kingdom Bacillati; phylum Bacillota; class Clostridia; order Eubacteriales; family Clostridiales Family XVII. Incertae Sedis; genus Thermaerobacter; species Thermaerobacter composti. Next base: position 2,372,381 of record NZ_CP132508.1, on the reverse strand, counting down.
CTTCCGCACGCGCCGCACCGCTGGCGCCTGGGCGGCTTGCCGGGACGTGATCGCCGCCAACAAGGCCTCCGTCCGTTCCTGTTCCGCCTTCAGCAGCTGATCCTGATCTTCATAGGTCGCGTCCGGCACCGGCTCGGCCAGCGCCTCCAGCTCCTTCGCCACCGGCGGCGCCGCCTGCCGGACGGCTTGCAGCAGCCGCTGCCGCCCCTCCCGCAACAGCTGCACCCGCGTACGGGCCGCCGCATGGGCCACCACCGGGCTGGAGTCCATCACCAACCAGCGGCCTTTCAGACACCCCTTCGCCCGCGCCTGCTCCACCAGCCGCTGCAGCAGCCGCTGCCACCGCTCCTCCCCCAGTCGCTGCCGAAACCGCACCAGCGTCGTGTCGTCGGGAATCGCATCCTTCCAGCCGAGGCGGCAGAAGTAGCGATAGAGGACGTTGTAGCGAAGCTGCTGGCAAACCTGCACGTCCGACAGGTTGGCCCACACGGCCAGGAAGAGGATGCGCACCAGCTGCTCCGGCGGGTACGAAGGCCGGCCTTGATCGGCACTGTACCGATCGGCCGTCTCTTCCTCCACGAACGAGAAATCGACGGCCCGGTCGATGTCCAGGAGAGGGTGTTCCGCGGGCAGCATGTGGTCAAAGAGGAGCTCATCGAAGAAGTTCCGCTGTCGATCCAACCTTCCCAGCATGGTGCATCGGCCTCGGTTTCGGTATCGTCTCCATTAGGGATTCTTCGCTTTACGTCCTGCCAGTCCTTGCCGAAAAAGCAAAGGGGTTTTTCAGAGCTCTCTGGACGAGAGTTCTGAAAAACCGGCGGAAAGCTCAACCCATGGGGCCGAAGGGGGTTGCCAACGATTGGATGGGATACGTGGCACTACGGGTGATCGGCGCTGCAAGGTGGCCCGGCTTGCTACGGACCCGTTCAAGCGGCCGCCCACTCCATGGCCCGCCTCTTCCCATGTCCACTACCACGTGCGTCTTGCAATCGCCGAGCCATCTTCTTGGCGTTGAGCACCAGGCAGGTGAGCAGCACCTGAATCGCCGTCCGTTCCCGTCCCCGGTAACGGCTTCGCCCGAGGCCGTGCCACTGCTTGGCCTCCCCAAAGGTGCGCTCAATGACCGTTCGCACCCGCAAGGCCCGTTTCAGCCCCCGCGGCCGGTTCGCTTCCGTACCCGGATGCCAGTACAGCACCTTCCGCGTCTGGCTCCGGCTCAGGCAACGCCCCGCCCGGGGGCAGCCGCGGCAGGCTCGCTCGGAAAAGTACACCAGCCACCCCCCGCGCTGGTGCGGGCTCTGGCCGATGGAGCGGTGGCCCTCGGGACAGATCCACTGCCGGCGGCGCTTGTCGTACGTGAACCCTTGCTTGGGCAGCCTTTGCCTTTGCGTCCGCTGGGGGATGTACGGACGGATGCCTTGCCGAACGAGATCCTCCCTCAACCTCGTGGCGTCATACGCCTTGTCCGCCACCAGCCGCCGTGGCCGGAGCCCCTGGACGCGCGCTTGTTCCACCAGCGCCGGCGCCCCTTCGAGGTCGCTCGCGTTCCCCGCCGTCACCGTCGCCGCCAGCACAAAGCCGGTCTCATCCGTCGCCAGATGCATCTTGTAGCCGAAAAAAGGCTTCTTCTGGCGCTGGTGTCCCCAACGCGCCTCCGGGTCCGCGTAGCTCGCCACCCGTTCGTCCTTCAGCACCCGCTCCACTTGCTTCCGTACGCGTCGCACCGCCGGTGCCTTCGCGGCTTGCCGCGACGTGATCGCCGCCAGCAAGGCTTCCGTCCGTTCCTGTTCCGCTTGCAGCAGCTGATCCTGATCTTCATAGGTCGCGTCCGGCACCGGCTCGGCCAGCGCCTCCAGTTCCTTCGCCACCGGCGGCGCCGCCTGCCGGACGGCCTGGACCAGCCGCTGCCGCCCCTCCCGCAAAAGCTGCACCCGCGTGCGGGCGGCCGCATGGGCCACCACCGGGCTGGAGTCCATCACCAACCAGCGGCCTTTCAGGCATCCCTTCGCCCGCGCCTGCTCCACTAGCCGCTGCAGCAGCCGCTGCCACCGCTCCTCCCCCAACCGCTGCCGAAACCGCACCAGCGTCGTGTCGTCGGGAATCGCGTCCTCCCAGCCAAGGCGGCAGAAGTAGCGATAGAGGACGTTGTAGCGCAGCTGCTGGCAGACCTGCACGTCCGACAGGTTGGCCCACACCGCCAGGAAGAGGATGCGCACCAGCTGCTCCGGCGGATACGAAGGCCGGCCTTGATCGGCGCTGTACAGATCGGCCGTCTCTTCCTCCACGAACGAGAAATCGACAGCCCGGTCGATGTCCAGGAGGGGATGGTCCGCCGGCAGCATGTGGTTGAAGAGGATCTCATCGAAGAAGTTCCGCTGCTGATCCAACCGTCCCAACATGGTGCACCGGCCCCGGTTTCGGTATCGTCTCCATAGGGGTTTTTCGCTTTGCGTCCTGCCAGTCCTTGCCGAAAAAGCAAAGGAGTTTTTCAGAGCCCTCCTGGACTCGACTTTGACACCGTGATCCTTGAAAACCCTTGAAACACAAGGCTTTCTTGGGCACATGGGGGCCGCGTACCACTACACTACCCGGCGGGGGTCGTCTCAGGACGTGGCAGCGGTTGTACGCGGGCCGGGGGCCGCAGGCCCACGGCCTTGAAGGCCTCGTAGGCCTGCCCGACCAGCTCGGTGCGGGTCAGGTAGGCCTCGCCGTCCAGCTCCACGGCCACGGCGTGCAGCTGGGAGAGATCGTGGAGCACGTCCTCGTAGCTGACATCGGGGTTTTGCTGGCGGAGCTTGCGCAACAAGAGGCTCTCCAGGACCAGCGCCAGGAAGCAGACCATGACGTGCCCCCGCACCCGCCGCTCCGTCCAGTGGAACATGGGCCGCAAGTCCAGGGCAGACTTGAGGGTCCGGAAGGCGCGTTCGACCCGCCAGAGATCCTTGTACGCCCGCACCACGGCCTCCGGGTCGAGGTCGGTGTTGGTCCGCAGCAGGTACTTGCCGTCGTAGCGGGCCGCCCGCTTCACGGCATCGGTGTCGACCACCAGCGCGCCCTGGGGCAGGGCCTTGAGGTAACGGGCCAGGAGACGGTTCCGCAGGAGATCCTTGGCTTGGCCGCGTTCGATCCGCTGCTTCAGGTGCGCGAGGACCGCCTCCCGAGCCTGGCGGTCGTGCTCGGCCTGGAGGGGGTTGTAGCAGAGCACATAGCGCTGGCCTTGGTGGGTCACCTGCTTGATCTGGAGCTGGTCGTTCACCTTGCGATATCGTCCCGGCTGGCTCAAGACCGCCTCGGCCGCCCGGTGCCGGCGCAGGGGCATGCCGACGATGGACTCCATCCCGGCCTCCTCGATGGCCTGCAGGATCCGGCGGCTGACCATGCCCCGGTCGGCGACGAAGATCACCCGGCGCAGGTGGAAACGCCTCTTGAGGGCGTCCAGGACGGTCTCCACCGTGGCCTTGTCGGCGGTGTTGCCCGGGAAGACCTCGTGGGCGATGGGGTAACCGTCCCGGGTCATGAGCACGCCCACCACCAGCTGGGGCCGGTCCGGGCGCTTGTCCCGGGAATAGCCGTAGGCGGCCAAGCCCTCGGGCCCCCGGCCTTCGAAGTAGCTGGATGTACAATCCCACATGACTACGTCGACCTCGGTCCAGAACAGGTCGCGGGCCCGGGCGAAGAGGCGATCCTCGATCGCCTCCTTGTGCTCGGCCAACACATCCAGGGCGCGGTCGTAGTGGTGCAGTTCCAACTGCTCGGCTTGGGGCCGGTAGACGCCCTGAAGCCACTGGCGCACCAGACCACGCTTGGAGCAGGGGTCGGTGAGACGGTTGAGCACCATGGTGAAGACGGCCTCGGCCACGTCGAAGGCGAGCTGACGATCCTCCAGCAGGGCCTCGAAGGCCTTGTCCAGTTCGGCCTCTCGCCACAGCCTTTCGAAGATCAGCGCCGGTCCCCACTGCTTGGACCAGCGGACGTTCAGGCGCTCTGCCTGTTCTTCGAGCCGGCGCCAGGTGCTCTGAGAGAAGCGGGCCAGATTCTCGATGAGGGCATCGAGGCGGCCGTCCTGGAGGTCCTCCAGCCGACCCAGGGTCGCCACGACCCGCTGGCGGACGCGACCGTCCTGCCGCACGTTCTCCACGAGCTGGAGGTAGGTGCGGGTGGAGCCGTCCTTGTTCTTGAAGGTTTTCCGCCGAACAAACATGGCACCGTCATGATACGACATTGTTGCCTATATTTCAAGCGTTTCACGAATCAACGTGGCACTACACTTTTGGGCGCAAAAGAAGGGCCGCCCGCAGGAAACCCTTGCGACACGGGACTTCCTTGGGCGGCGTGGCACCGGAAACACCCCAAAACTGTCAAACTCGAGTTTTTCGGCTACAAGATGCATCTGGCGACGGATGAGACCGGCTTTGTGCTGGCGGCGACGGTGACGGCGGGGAACGCGAGCGACCTCGAAGGGGCGCCGGCGCTGGTGGAACAAGCGCGCGTCCAGGGGCTCCGGCCACGGCGGCTGGTGGCGGACAAGGCGTATGACGCCACGAGGTTGAGGGAGGATCTCGTTCGGCAAGGCATCCGTCCGTACATCCCCCAGCGGACGCAAAGGCAAAGGCTGCCCAAGCAAGGGTTCACGTACGACAAGCGCCGCCGGCAGTGGATCTGTCCCGAGGGCCACCGCTCCATCGGCCAGAGCCCGCACCAGCGCGGGGGGTGGCTGGTGTACTTTTCCGAGCGAGCCTGCCGCGGCTGCCCCCGGGCGGGGCGTTGCCTGAGCCGGAGCCAGACGCGGAAGGTGCTGTACTGGCATCCGGGTACGGAAGCGAACCGGCCGCGGGGGCTGAAACGGGCCTTGCGGGTGCGAACGGTCATTGAGCGCACCTTTGGGGAGGCCAAGCAGTGGCACGGCCTCGGGCGAAGCCGTTACCGGGGACGGGAACGGACGGCGATTCAGGTGCTGCTCACCTGCCTGGTGCTCAACGCCAAGAAGATGGCTCGGCGATTGCAAGACGCACGTGGTAGTGGACATGGGAAGAGGCGGGCCATGGAGTGGGCGGCCGCTTGAACGGGTCCGTAGCAAGCCGGGCCACCTTGCAGCGCCGATCACCTGTAGTGTCACGTATCCCATCCAATCGTTGGCAACCCCCTTCGGCCCCATGGGTTGAGCTTTCCGCCGGTTTTTCAGAACTCTCGTCTGGATCCCCGACCGGTTCGTCTTCGTCGAGCAGCTACCGCTGACCAGCGCGGGGAAGATCAACAAGGTGGCGCTGCGGCGGGAGCTGGTGGGGTAGGGACAGGGGTCCTCAAGCGCGGAACGGGCCAGGCTGTGAGCCTGGCCCGTTCCCCATGAACCCACCGGCGACATCACGATCGCGGGGTGTCAGGCTCGCGGGGTCTTGAGCCTTTCAAAGCCCTGCCGGATGACCGCCGCGATGAGCTTGCGTCGCTCTTGTAAGAAGTCATGGTAATCCATCTCGTACCATCGTTCCGGCAGGGCGTGCCACGTGTACATCTGACGCAGCTCTTCGGGGGAGAATCTCGCCTCGATTCTTGGCACGTATTCCGCCGGCGGCTTATCAGAAATCGTGATGTTGTCGCTCCATTCGATGAGAGCAAAGTTCGCCACCTGGTTGATCTCTCGTCGCTCGCGTACGCCAATCTTCTCGAGGTATTTCCTCGGGAAGAGGTGGTGCCGCTCTAATGCCGACTTCTTACCCTTCGTCGCGGGATCTAGCAGTTCGGTCACCTTCATCTGAGAGTACAACGCTGGCGCGTCCAGCAGGCATAGCGCCGCAAAGAAGGCGGACATGGCCGGGCTTTGTGCGGAGGCCGAGGCCAGCTCATTGGGCAATGTGATGTGCCAGTAGTCAGGGGTAAGGACAGAATCGATCTCCCGGTCTAATGCTGCGACGAATTCCTCCGGCGTGCGCAGGCCCCGAAGGAGCGCCAGGTCCTCTTCCATCGTTGATTCAGTCGAGCCCGTATACCGGCCCGTAAGCGACACCATGAAGAACCACCGAGCGATCGTTTCACGGAGGGTGTAAGGATCGACTCCGAAGTCCCGTTTCCCGATGAGATACATGGCGTAGCTATAGAGCACAGCGTTTTGCGAGGAGATCAGGCTCCGGTGGCGGTATCCGCTACGGACGAGGACCTTGAGAAAGTCGTGCCAGTTCTGAATGTCCAGGGCGTATTCCTGGGCATCACGAAGGATTGAGAACTGCCGGTCACGGCGCTCTTCGGAAAACTGCTTCGTCTCTAGATCCTTCCCTCGCAGCAACGAGTAGACATACTCCAGGCGGGCACGTCGGAAGCCCAGCGCCACGCTGACCCGCAGTAATTGGTCGGGAAAGGGTTGGAACAAGGGGTTGTAGGGTGACGGGGAGTTGCCTGCAGGGGGGTGCTGGGCTGCACGACAGAATTCCTCCAGCTGGGTGCGGCCTTCGTCCCAGAAGACAGACATGAGAGTGAGGATGAAGTCGGCTTGATTGAGGGCCTTGCCCTGGCTGTTGATGCGAACGAAGATGTCGGCGACCTGGTCCTCGTCGACACTTTGGGACAGTTCTAATGCCGTCAACGGGTAGTCCTTCAGCTCGTAGAGCTGGTCGATGTTCTCGATCATGCGATCCTCGTCAGCCTCGGAGACATCGCGTGCCTGGCGCAAGCGCGCCATGAATCTTTGCACGAATTTGCCCCGAGAGATCTCGCCTGCCCAGAGTTCGCTGATGTCCGGGATCCATTCTGGATCGCGCTCGATTGCCGTATTGGTTACCTCGAACCTCGCTGTGCGAGGATGAAAGGCAATGCGAATGCGGTCCGCCGTCTGGTCCTTCCTTCGCACCGGTACCCCTTTCATCACGGCGTACAGGGACGTCAAGCGTTGTTGCCCGTCGACAACCAAGAGCCGCGGAGCTTTTTGCTTCTGATTGGTGCCGATTTTACGATATTCGCCAGCCAAACCGTTTTCCCAGAATAGGAGGTAGCCGATCGGATAGCCGCGGTACATCGAGTCGAAGAGGTCGCGTACCTTGGCATTCGACCAGACGAAGGGCCGCTGGATGTCAGGCAGTGCGATTTCTCCAACGTGGATGTCTTCGACGAGCTTGCTGAGGGGATAGTCGACTTTTCGGAATAGAACCTGCGCCATCCACGTTCCTCCCATGGTTACCGAAGTTCCATTTGCTCCTGGAGGAAACGTACCGCGTTCGCATTACCTCAGGATACCACGCCCGTCATCGCCAGCACCACCAGCCTTACCTGCATTCGCCGAAATCCCGGGCCGGTGTGAGCCGAACGGGACGGGCGGTTCGTCCGCTTCGTGGCTCTGTTCTTCCAGGGGCGGTTCTCACGAGATTCGTCCCGGTGACTCTGGGGATGAAGGGAAGGCCACGTCGGCATCGCAGGAGGGGCCGATAGCGCCAGGAAACGACGGCGGAGGGAGGCAAGTCCCGCCGCTTCTCAGGAGGATGTTTCCGCCGCCCCTGGAATTAAACTGGAAAGGCCAACGGGGATGGGGGGGGTTTCCGTGGAACAGCGAGACGAACGGCGCCCCGTGCCCCTCCTGCGGGCCCTTGGCGGCATGCTGGCGAGCCCGGGGGCGACCTTCGCATCGTTCCCGGCCAGGCAGCCGTGGTTCGTCCCGCTCCTCCTCTTCAGCTTGATCGGCGCTGTGACGCAAGGGCTCGTCGCCGCTGTCATAGCGGAGGCGCTCGCCGCGCAGGCGGGGGATCTATCGCAGCAGGCCGGGCTGCCGGCGGGTGGGACCGGTAGCGTGGTGCAATTCGTCCGGTTGGTGTCCCTGGCAACCGGGATCGTGGTGGGTTTCTCTGGGCCGTTCTTTCAGGTGCTGGTGACCGCCTTCGTGGTGTGGGTGCTCGCGATGATCGTCCGCCAGCGGCTGCCCTTCGCGCAGTTGTTTTCCCTCGCTACCTATGCCTACCTCCCGCATGTCTTCGGGACGCTGGTCTTCACGCTGCTGGTGGTATCGGGCGCTTATGACCCCATGGCGACGCCCGGGGCTTGGCCGACCAGTCTCAGGGTCCTGATCCCCGCCGGGACCGGGGCGTTCCTGGCCGGTCTGGCCCAGCGCATCGAGCTGTTCGGCCTGTGGAGCAAGGTTCTTCTGGGGATCGGCCTGGCCGCGGCCGCGCGCCGTGCCTCGGGCTGGGGGATTGGCGTGGCCGTGGCAGGCTGGCTGCTGCTGGCCGTGGCGGGTTCGGCCCTGGGGAGCCTCGTGCCCGGACCCGGGAACTGGCCGGCAGCGACCGGGGGCGCCCCCGGGTTGGGCGGCGGGATCCCCCGTTAGACACGGACCATCGAGGCAGCCCATCCAGGTATTCCTCCTCAGCCATAGGGAGGCACTTCCTTGAGCTTCGGCGAGGCGTTCCGCGCGGCCTGGCAGGGCGTCTGGGCCCACAAGTTCCGCACCTTCCTGACCATGCTGGGGGTGGTCATCGGCGTCGCGGCGGTGATCGCCGTCGTCGCCATCGGTGAGGGGGCCCGCCACCAGATCGCCGCCACCCTGGAGGCCGCCGACGCCCAGGCCGTGCAGATCATGCCGGCGGACTTCGGCGAGTTCGGCGATCCCGCAAGCCTTCTCCGCGAGCCCCTTTTGGACCAGGTCCGCCGGCTGCCCGGGGTCCGGGCGGTGGTGACGGCCACCGTGACGGCGGCCAGGGCCCGGTACCGGGGCGAAGAGGTGGATCTCCTGGTGAGGGGGACCACTTTCGCCTACCCGCTGACGGATCCCCTGGAATTCGCAGCCGGGCGCTTCTGGTCCGAGGCCGACGACCGGGCGGCCCGGCGCGTCATCGTGCTGGACGAAATCGCCGTGGAAAGCCTGTTCCCCAGCGAGGCGCCGGCGGCGGTGTTGGGGCGGGTGGTGCGCCTGCAGGGGGTCCCCTATCGGGTCGTCGGGGTGACCCGGTCGTGGGTGTCTCCTGTTGCCGTCACCCTCGGCCCGGCAGCGGGCAACGGGCGCCAGGGCGCCGGTCATGTTCCCCTCTCCACCTGGCGCGGCCTGACCGGTGAGCCTCCCGCCTTCTCCTTCTTTGCCGTGGTCCCGGAAGCCGGGCAGGACAGAGATGCGGTGGCCCGGCGCGTGATCGCCCACCTGGAACGGGTGACGGGCAAGCGCGGGGCCTTCCGCACCTTCGACCTGTCCGAGCTGGCCGGCGCCATCGGCCAGGTGACCGCCCTCCTTACCATGGTGATCGGCTCCATCGCCGGCATCGCCCTCGTCGTCGGGGGCGTCGGCGTGATGAACATCATGCTGGTTTCCGTGACCGAGCGCACCCGTGAGATCGGCCTGCGGATGGCGCTGGGGGCCACCCGCGGCAACATCCTGCTCCAATTCCTGATCGAGGCGATGCTGATCACCGGGACGGGCGGGGTGATAGGGATCGGCCTCGGGACCGGTCTCGCCTGGGGAATCGCCGCCCTGGCCGGGTGGCCGCCCCGGGTGTCGGTCCTCACCGTGGTGGTGGCCGTGCTGTTCTCGCTCTTCGTGGGCGTGGTCTGCGGCATCTACCCGGCGAGGCGCGCGGCTCGTCTCGATCCTATGGAGGCGCTGCGCTATGAATAGGCGGCTACTGCGGCTCCTGCTGGCCTACCTGGTGCTGGCGGCGACGGCCGCAGGCATGATCTACGTGGCGGTCACCAAGTCCCGGCAGCCCGCCGGCCGGCCGGTGCAGGCGACCCACCCCCAGCGGCGGCTCATGGAGGACGTGGTCTACGCCAGCGGGCGCGTCAGCCCCCGCCGCCAGCAGCAGGTGATGCCGCAGCCGGGCCTGGCGGTGGAGTCGATCCCCGTGCAGCAGGGACAGGCGGTGAAGAAGGGCGACATGCTGGTCCGGTACGCCGCTGACGAGCTGGAGGCGCAGGTTCGCCAGGCGCAGCTGGCGCTGGAACGGGCCCGGCTGGAGCGCCAGCGGGCCCAGCGCCAGCTGCAGCGGGCGCGGGAGTGCGCCCGCCGCGCCGGGGCCCGCGGGGCCGGAGCCCGCGGGGGCCCCGGCCAGGGTGCTCAAGGCGCTCAAGGCGCTCAGGGCGCCGCCTGTGCCGGCGTGGTCCCGGAAGACGAGGCGGAACTCCAGCTGGAGCTGGCGGACCTCGGCGTGGAGCAGGCCCAATTGCAACTGGAGCAGGCCGAACGCGCTCTGGCCCGGGCGGAAGTCCGCAGCAACCTGGACGGCGTCGTGCTGCAGGTCACGGCCCCGGACGAGGCGGGAGGCGACCTCCAGGCGGTGGCGGGCGGTCCGCTGGTGACGGTGGGGGCGCTGGACGAACTGGTGGTGGATCTCGTCCTCTCCGAGCTGGACGGGGTGCGGGTTCGGCCGGGGCAGAAAGTCCGGATTCGCAGCGATGCCTTCCCGGAGCGGACCTGGGAAGGGAAGGTGGACCAGGTGGGGGATCTGGTCGTCACCCGGAGCGGGCTGGCCGGCCGGCAGGAAACCGGCGTGCCCGTCACCGTGGCGCTGCCCCGGGGAACGCCCCTCAAGCCCGGCTACACCGTCAATCTGGAGATCGTGGTGCGGGCGCAGCAGGTGCTGGCCGTGCCTGTGGCCGCCCTGGTGGGGAACGACGGCTCCGAGGTCTGGGTGGTGGAAGACGGTCGCGCGATGCGCCGCCGCGTCGAGCTGGGCGTGAGCGACGCGGAATGGGCCGAGGTCCGGTCGGGCCTGGAACCGGAAGATTGGGTCATCGTCGATCCCACCGCCGGCCTCAGGCCGGGAGAGGCCGTGCACGTGGTGGGCGAGGGGGCGGCACCCGCGACGACCGGGGTACCGGCAGGCACCCCGGCAACCGGCGATTCCACCGGGACCGGCGGCCCCGGTGGAGGCCGGCCGGGCGGGGCCGGAACGCCGGCGGGCCAGTGACGCGGGCAACGGCAACGACGGGCGGCCGGGGACGGGGCAGGGGACGGTGCCTCCACATGGCGCTGATCGAGCTCAAGGGCGTGGAGAAGGTCTACCGGATGGGCCAGGGGCTGGTGCGGGCCCTGGACGGGGTGGATCTCACCGTGGAAGAAGGGGAATTCACCGCGGTGATGGGCCCCTCGGGTTCAGGGAAATCCACGCTGATGCACATCATCGGTTGCCTGGACCGCCCCACCGCCGGTTCCTACCGGTTCATGGGACGGGAGGTGGCGGGGCTCGGCGAGACCGAGCTGGCCCGGCTGCGCAACCGGCAGTTCGGTTTCGTCTTCCAGCGTTTCTTCCTCCTGCCGCGCTACCGAGCCTGGGAGAACGTGGCCCTGCCCATGGCCTACGCGGGCGTCGGCCGCCGGGAGCGCAGGGAACGGGCGTGGGAGCTCTTGCGCCGGGTGGGCCTGGAAGGCCGGGAGGAGCACTTCCCTAACCAGCTGTCCGGGGGACAGCAGCAGCGGGTGGCCATCGCCCGGGCCCTGGCCAACCGGCCGGCGGTGCTGCTGGCCGACGAGCCCACGGGCAACCTGGACACCGCCTCGGGCGCCGAGATCCTCGCCCTCTTCGAGACCCTCCATCGTCAGGGGAGCACCATCCTGCTGGTCACCCACGACCGGGCCGTGGCCGAGCGGGCCCGCCGCATCCTCCACCTCCGGGACGGCCGGATCTGGCGGGACGAGCGGCGGGGGTAGCGGGCTGGTCGCGGGCTGCCTCCCCTTGCCGCCCGGGGCCGCGGGATCGGACGCCGGGTTTTGTGAGGGAGGAACCCTTCACCGGCTCCGCCTACCCAACCCTGCTCCGTACCGCCATTGGGGGGATGATCCGGGCGTAGCTGGATTCCGCGGAGTTCAGCAACCCCGCGACGGCCAGGCCGGCGGAGAGGAGCAGGTAGACCAGGGCGCCGCCCATTCTCGCCCAGGGCCCCAACTCCCCGGCCAGCCAGGCTACCAGCCACATCCCACCCAGGCCGGCCAGGTTGGCCAGCAGCGCCAGCAGGGGACGGAGCCGGTCACCGTGGGCCTCCTTGGGGTTCGTCCAGTCCAGGCGGGGGGCCTCCAGTTCCAGGGCCAGGCCGGTGGCGCTGGCGGCGGTGACCGCCAGGCCGGTCCCCAGGAGCCAGGCCGTCCACCCTGCGGCGTTCCACCCCGCCTGCAGGCCGGCCAGGATTCCCGCCGGGACACTTGCCACCAGTGCGGCCCCGGCTTTGAAGACCAGCTTGGCAGCAAGCTGCAGGCGAGGAGGGACGGGGACGACGCGGGAGAGCCAGAAGGCCCGGCCTTCCCGGCTGACGGCTCCGAGACCGGTGAGGCCGTAGGTCGCCATCACGCACATGGTGATGGCGGTGAGGACGCTCCCGCCCAGTGCCCACGTGACGAGGCCGGCGCCGGCGGGTTCCCTGTAGAGTTCGAAGACGGAGGTCGAGCGGCCCGGGCCCAGGAGGACCATGGGGACCACGATGGCGGACACCAGGCTGTAGCTGAAAAAGGCGGGCGTCCGCAACAGGAGGACCGCTTCCCGCCAGACCAGCGCCCGGAAGGGCGAGCGGGCCGGAGCGAGGACCGCGTGCCGGGGGGCCAGGGGCACGGCCCGGTCGCGGAACGTTCCCCCCGTGGCCGTGAGGCCCTTCTGGAAGACCCCCTCGGACAGGGTTACCGCCACCGCCCATCCGGCCACGGCCGTCAGCCCGAGCCGGGCCAGGTCCGGGGCGCCGCCGGCCGGCGTGCCGGCACGGAGAGCCCGGGCGGCCCAGGCCAGGGGGGGCACGTAATCGGCGACGAACCCTGCCAGGGCGATGGCGGCCCGCGCCACCGGATCCAGCGTGCCCGGCCCGCGGGGCGCGGGCGAGCCCCACGTGTCGTAAAGGGCGGCCATCGACAGGCCCACGGCAATCAGGCCGGCGATGGCCATCAGCCCCTCCCGCCGGCGTCCGGGACCCAGCACGGGGATCAGCACCCGTGACAGCACCGCGGCCACGCCCAGCCCGGGAAAGGGCAAGAGCAGATAGACCAGCAGGCCCTTGAGCCAGAAGAGCCAGCGGGCGGGTTCGTGGAGGCCCTGTTCGTTCAGGCCATAGACGATGAGGAACGGGGTGAACAGCAGGAGCGCCAGCCACTGGTGAACCGCCGCGGCGGCCAGCTTGGCCGCCACCACGCTCCGGGCCGGCACGGGAAGGCGGGCCAGCAGCGCCAGGTCCCTCCCGGCGTACACGGACGACTGGATGGCCTCGACCCCCATCATGACCCCTACGGTGGCCGCGGCCACGAAGAAGACGGCCAGCAAGGCCTCCCCCTGGCCGGCCAGCCGAAGGTCGCCATCAAGCTCCCGAGCGATCCACCCGATGAACGCCAGCACCGGGACATACCCGCAGATGGACAGGAGGAACAGGCCCCACTCCTCACCGTCCACCCGCTCCTTGTCCCGACCGGCCAGGGCACGGGGGATGATGGGCAGGGTCGCCAGGACTTGCACCCGGCACAGGGTCCACCAGGCACGCCAGTCGGCCGCCCGAGCGACGCGGTGCCCCTTGACGGGCGAGTCCTCGGGCTCCCGCCAGTGCTTCCGATGCATGGTCGTTCAGCTCCGGGAACGGGTCGAGGCCGTCAGGCGCCCGGATCCTGTAGCATTCCGGGCGCGTCATGGTCGGGTGAAATGGAAATTTTCTTGGTCATACAGAGATTTCCTTCTGTCCACGTGCTGTCCTTCGCGGCCTGCCGAGAGGCCATCCCTCTTGGGGAGGTCATGCATCCTTCCTCGGGAGCTGGGCAATTCGACCCTCATCGCGGTGGACGTGAAAGGGGCGGGGCGCTCTCGCGCCCCGCCCCTGAATGCCTCATGGCCCATGCCTCGTACCCCTGGTGCCTCATGCCTCACGCTGTGTGGGGCCTTGCCGTGTGGATTAACCCATGTCGGGCCGGGTCCCTTGCCGCAGTCTGTGCCGCCCACGCCCTTGGTAATCAGCTCGCCCCGGCCTGGTCCGGAGACTCCCTCGGCTGCTGCACGATCAAGACGGGAAGCTTACTGTGACGCAACACGTACTCGCTGACGCTACCGAGGAGGACCTCCTGCAGCCGGCCCAGGCCCCGGCGCCCCATGATGATCAGCTCGTAGCCACCTGCATGGGCATAGCGGCAGATCTCCTCGCCGGGAGCGCCCACGGCCACGTCCACATCGGCCGCGATGCCCGCCTCCGCCAGCCACTGCCGGGCCTCCTCCAGTTCCGCCCGTGCGTTGGCCTCGCCCAGGAGCAACACGTCGTCGCCGGCCCCTACGGGGGGAACGAAGGGATTGTTCAGGGCGGGGGGCACGGGCGGTGCCAACACGTGGAGCACGGTGATGCGGGTGCCGGTGCGGCCGGCGAAGAGATCCCGTGCCGCCCGGGCCAGCCGCATCCCGTCTTCCTTGCCATCGGCGGCCACCAGCACCTTGCGGTACATCGGCTCACCCCCATCTCCTCGTCGTGCCCGGCCGGCCACCGCTGCGGATTCTCGGGCCGGGCGCGGCCGGCGGCCGACCTGGCCGGGGCCCGTAACGGCACCCTGCAGCACGGCGGAGTCCGTGGCCCCGCCACGTGGTCCCGTCTTCCGCGCCACGGTGCCGGGCAGCGCCTGCCTCTACTTTAACTGTCGGGGAGCAACCTGAGTGCCCGCTGTGGGGTCGCCAACTCCGACCTGAGGATCAGGCACAGGTGGTATCTCGCCCGGCAGGGCCGGGGTTCCCACGGGCTGGTCGCGATTAAATTTCGAACACAGAACGAAAGGAATTAGGTCGCCGCTGCCGAATACTCGCGGTGTGAAGATCGAATATCGGTAGAAGCGATCGGGTCACGGGAAGGGATGAACGAATTTGGAACTCAAGGATATCCTTTCTCCCCAGCTGGTCCGTCTCGGGGTACGGGCCGGCGACTGGCGGGAAGCCGTCATGGAAGCGGGGCGGCTGCTGGTCGCCGGGGGCATCGCGACCCCCCGGTACGTCGAGGCCATGATCCGGACCGCGGAGACCCTGGGGCCGTACATGGTGATCGCTCCGGGCATCGCCATGCCCCATGCCCGGCCCGAGGACGGGGTGTCCCGCACCGGGATGGCGTTCGTCCGGCTCGACGTTCCCGTCGCGTTCGGTCACGGCGCCAACGATCCGGTGGACCTGGTCATCCCCCTGGCCGCCGTGAACCACGACGCCCACGTCATGGCCATGGCCCAGCTTGCGGAACAGCTTTCGAACCCGGAGACGCTGCGCCGGGTACGGGCGGCCGCGACACCCGACGAAGCCTGGCGAGCGTTGACGGGGGTCGAGGAGGGCGCGGGAAGGGGGTGAGCACCTTGCGGATCGTCACCGTGTGCGGGATGGGCTTCGGCACCAGCCTGATGCTCAAGATCGCCGTCGAGGGGATCTTGCGCAAGCACGGGTTGCGCGCGGAAGTGATCGCCTGGGATCTGGGGAGCGTCAAGGGGCAGCCCGCCGACGTGCTGGTCACGTCCCGGGACCTGGAGCGGCACCTTGCGGGCACCCCGGCCCGGCTGGTCCTCATCGACAACCTGACCGACAAGGCGGAGCTCGAGCAGAAACTGCTGCCGGTCCTCCAGGCTCTGCAGCACGACGGGGGTCAGCACGGGATGTAGTGCGGCCGCACGCCCGGGGCAGCGGACCGGGCGACCAGGATCCCGAGAGGGGAGGACGTACGATGCTCCGGTTCATCGTCGATCTATTCAGCACGCCGGCGCTGGTCATCGGGTTGGTGGCGTTGATCGGCCTCCTGGCGCAACGGAAGTCCCTCAACGACGTGGTGAACGGGACGCTCAAGGCGACGCTCGGTTTCGTCATCATCGGGGGCGGCGCCGGCATCATCGTCCAGGCCCTGACGCCGATCCAGGAGATGCTGCTCCGCGCTTTCAAGCTTGAGGGATTCGTCCCCTTCGACGAGCTGGTCGTGGCGGGAGTCGCGGCCCAGTTGGGGCGCGAGACCGCCCTGATCCTCGCCTTCGGATTCCTGATCAATCTCTTGCTGGCTCGCGTCACGCCGTGGAAGTATGTCTACCTCACCGGACACATGCTCTGGATCCATGCCGGGGCGTGGGCCATCCTCTTGCATTCCATGGGCATCCAGGGTGCCGCCAACATCGCCATCGGCGCGGTCATCCAGGGCTTGTACACCACGTTCTTCCCGGCGCTGGCTCAGCCCATCGTGCGGCGCATCACGGACAGTGACCAGATCGCCTTTGGCCACGGCCAGACCGTCCTGGCGGTGGCCGGGGCGCACATCGCCCGTCTCTTCGGCCGCCCCGAGGACAGCGCCGAGTCGATCCGGGTCTCCGATCGGTGGGCCGTCCTGCGGGACATGGCCGTGTCCATGTCCCTCATCATGACGGCGGTGTCCGTGATCGCGGCGCTGTACGCGGGCCGGTCCTATGTGGAGGCGGAGCTGTCCCAGGGTAAGAACTACATCATCTTTGCGCTCTTGCAGGCCCTCACCTTTACCGGTGGCGTGCTGGTGCTCATGCAGGGCGTGCGCATGTTCATCTCCGAGATCGTTCCCGCCTTCCAGGGCATCAGCGAGCGCCTGGTGCCGGGGGCCCGGCCGGCGCTGGACTGCCCCGTCATCTACCCGTACGCGCCCAACTCCCTGATGATCGGGTTGATCACGGGGACGGTGGCGCAGGCGCTGGTGATCCCGCTGATCATCGCGCTCAAGTTGCCGGTGCCCATTCCCAGCATGATCGTGGCCTTCTTTGCCAGCGGCACCGGCGCCATCTTCGGCAACGCCCTGGCGGGGCGCCGCGGCGCGGTCTTCGGCGGGTTCTTCTGGTCCTTCGCCGGGTTCCTCCTCTCGTCCTGGGCCTACGCCACCCATCTCTTCGGGGACCTGAACGCCCTGGGGGCGTCGGGTGTGGGCTTCGTGGTGCCCGACGCCATCGTGATCGCCGCCGTCGTGAAGTTCCTGTTTGGCCTCGCGGGCATCGGCGGCTAAGGGGCCCGAGGCGCGGAGAGGAAGGGGAGGACCTGCCGGCGGTACCCGCACCGTGCGGACCGCGGGGTAGCGGTACGGGGGCGCCGGGCGCAGGCTGCACTGGGCCCGGTGCCCCTGAGCCGGCAGGTGCCCGCGAGGAACGGAGCCGCCCGCGGCCTCCACGGACGGCCGGCCCACGCCGGGCGCCCGTGGAGTGCGGGCCCGGGGGCCCGGTAACGGGGTTCCGGGAAGGTGGGGCCCCGCAGACGGACGCAGGGAGAAGGAGGCCAACGCCATGGAAGGTCTTGCCTGGCTGGATCGGTATTTTGCGGAGGTCACGTCCCGGCTGGAACGCGTCCGGACCACCCAGAGAGAGGCCTTGCAGAAGGCCGCCCGCGCCATCGCCGACTGCGTGGCCGCCGGTGGTCTCGTCCACGTGCACGGCTGCGGCCACACCCAGATCCTCGTGGAGGAGGTCTGGTACCGGGCCGGGCAGCCGGCCTACGTGAGCCCCCTGTTCGATCAGGCCCTGTGGCCCCACAACGGGCCGGCACGGGCCAGCGCCCTCGAGAAGCTGCCGGGTTACGGGACGCTGCTGGCGGACGCCCACGATCTGCGGCCGGGTGAGGTCGGCATCGTGCTGTCCAACTCGGGCCGCAACCCGACCCCCATCGAGGTCGCCCTGCGCATGCGGGACAAGGGACTGACCGTCGTGGCCATCACCTCCATGGACTACACGACCCAGGTCGCATCGAAGCACCCGTCGGGCAAGCGCCTCTTTGAAATCGCCGACATCGTCATCGACAATGCCGGGCCCCTGGGTGACGCGGCGGTGTCCTTGCCCAACGGTCGCCGGGCGGCACCGGTGACCACCATCACCAACGCGGCCACCCTGGGCGCCCTGTTCCTCGAAGCCAACGCGGAGCTGCTGCGCCGGGGTATCGAGCCCCCTGTCTTCGTCAGCGCGAACCTGGACCAGGGCCCGGACGTCAACGAGACCTACGTGTCCCGGTATGCGGGGCGCGTGCACTACTACCGGACGTGAGGAGGTGGCCGGGTGACGACCCGCACTTCGCACACCGAGAAGGAGATTGACGCTCAGACCCGCACGCTGCGGGAGACGCTGGGACGGCTGTCGTCGACCCCGTGGCCGGCCTGGGTGCACGATCCGGACCGTACACCGGTGTTCGTCGGGTGCGGCACTTCCCACCACCTGGCCCAGTACGGGGCGGCGGTGACCCAGGCTCTCACCCACCGGCCGGCCGTTGCCCTGACGGGTTCGGAGGCCTGGCTCTTCATCGACGACTTCCTCCGGGCGTGGAAGCAGCCCTTCCTGGTGGCCCTGTCCCGTTCGGGAGCCAGCACCGAGGTGGTGCGAGCGGCCGGCGAGGCGCGGCGGCGGGGAATCCCCGTGCTGGGTATCACCACCACGCCGGGCAGTGAGCTGGCGCGGCTCGCCGACACCTGTTTCGTGCTGGACCACGTCCAGGAGCAAAGCGTCGTGATGACGCAGTCCTTTTCGAACATGTTGCTGGCCTTGCAGTGGCTGGGCGCTCGGATCGCCCAGGAACAGGGCGATCCGGCCGGGGCGTCCTTCCTGGACCGGCTGCCGGAACTGGCCGCAGCGGTCGCCGCGCTCCACGGGAGGCTGGCCGAGGAAGCCCGGCGGGTCGTCGGGGAAGAGGGGCATGACCAGTATGTGTTCCTGGGGTCGGGGGCTTTCTACGGGGTCGCCCGGGAAGGGATGCTCAAGATGAAGGAAATGACCCAGCTGCCCGCCGACGCCTACGTCACCCTGGAGTTCCGGCACGGGCCCAAGTCCATCGTGAACGAGCGCACCTGCGTGGTGCTTCTGTCCTCCCGGAGCACGGCTCCGCACGATCGGGACCTGGCGGCGGAGGTCGCCCAACTGGGCGGCAAAGCCGTGGTGCTGGCCGAAGAGGGGACGGTGGCTCCGGCCGCGGGCGTCGACACGCTGGAACTCCCGCGTGGATTCCCCGAGTTCCAGTACGCGTCCCTGCACACCCCGTTCCTGCAGTGGCTGGCCCTCTGGGAGACCCTGCGGCTGGGCCGCGACCCCGACCGGCCGCGCCACCTGAGCCACGTGGTCCGGCTCGACCGCGGCGAGTAGGAAATGCCGGGACGGGCCTCCCCGCCGGACGGGGGGCGGGGCGAGCAAAACTTCTTCGAACCGGGTGAGAGCGCGTGACCCGCTGGATCTTGCGCAATGCGCGGGCCGTGACGCCGGAGGGTATCCGGGATCCTGCGCGCATCGTGGTGGAAGACGGCCGGATCGTGGCCATCGACAACGTGACCCGGGTCGGCCAGAGCGACCGGGACCAGGTCGTGGATTGTGGCGGCGGCTGGGTGGTCCCCGGCTTTGTCGACCTGCACGTGCACGGCGGAGGCGGGGGCGATTTCATGGTGCCCGACCCCGCCTCGCACCGGCGTGCCGCCCGGTTTCACGCTCGCCACGGCACCACCGGGCTCGTGGCCACCACCGTGACGGCGTCGCCTGGGGATACGCTGGCCGCCATCACGGCTTTGCGGGCGTCCGCGGAGGCGCCGAACCCGGGCGGTGCCCGCCTGCTGGGCATCCACCTCGAAGGGCCCTATCTCAACCCGGCGCGCCGCGGGGCCCAGAACCCGCGCTGGATGCGGGATCCCGATCCCGTGGAGCTGGAGACCTGGCTGCATGCGGCCGGCCCATACCTGAAGCTGCTGACCCTGGCCCCCGAGCGTGGGCGAGCGGCGGAGTGCATCCGCCGGGCAACCCAGGCCGGCGTGGTCGTGGCGGCCGGCCATTCGGATGCCACCTACGAGCAGGTGACGTCGGCGGTGGAGGCCGGCCTGAGTCACGTGATCCACACCTTCAACGGCATGCGGGGGCTCCACCATCGCGAGCCCGGCGTGGCCGGCGCCGCCCTGGACCTGGAAGCGTTGACGTGCGAGCTGATCGCCGACGGCCTGCACGTCCATCCGGCGGCCCTCCGCCTGGTCTACCGGGTCAAGGGGCCCGGGGGCACGGTGCTGGTCACGGACGCCATCGCCGCCGCCGGGCTGCCTGACGGCAGCTACGACCTTGGCGGCCTCCGCATCCGGGTCGCCGGCGGTCGCGCCGAACTGGCCGACGGCAGTTCCCTGGCGGGCAGCACGCTGACCATGGACCGGGCGGTCCGGAATGCCGTTCGCTGCATGGGTGTGTCCATCGTGGAGGCGGTCACCATGGCCAGCACCACGCCGGCCCGCCTGATCGGCTGGGGGCACCGCAAGGGCCGGCTTGCCCCGGGTTACGACGCGGACCTGGTGCTGCTCGACGCCTCGCTCCGTGTGCGGGCTACGATGGTGGAGGGCCGGTTCGTCCACGGGCCGGGGGCTGGGGGAGGGGACGACGTGCCTTGAGCGTGGCGGATCGGCGCGAGGAGATCCTGCAACTTCTCTACCGGCACCAGCGGATGCGGGTGGCGGAGTTGAGCGAGATGCTGGGGGTAAGTGAAGTCACCGTCCGCCGTCACCTCGCGCAGCTCGCGGATGAGGGGAAGGTTCGCAGGTACCACGGTTGGGCGTCCCTGGCACCCGAGGCCGCGGCCGAGCGTCCCTTCCGCGAGCGGGCCGAGCAGGCGCCGGAGGAGAAGGAGCGCATCGCCCAGCACGCGGCCAGCATGGTGCCCGATGGCGCCACCGTCATGTTGAGCGGCGGGACCACAACGGCCAGGATCGTCCGCCACCTGCGGGACCGTACGGGACTCACCATCATCACGTCGGCGTTGAACATCGCCGCCGAGGTCGTGGAATGGGAGTCCTGCCGGCTGATCATCTGCGGCGGTCTGGTGCGGCAGGGCTCGTATCAGATGATCGGCCCTGCGGCGGTGGCGACCATCCAGCAGTTGACGGCCGACTTTGCCTTCATCGGGGTCGACGGCATCACGACCCGGCATGGCCTCACGACCTCCGACATCTTCGAGGCGCAGGTCGACGCGGCGATGATCCGGGCGTCCCGCCATGCCGTGGTCGTGGCAGACAGCCGCAAGCTGGGGCGCACCGGCGTGGCGGTGATCGGACCGGTGAGCGACATCGGGACGTTGATTACCGATGACCATGCGCCCCTGCACGTTTGCCGCGATTTGGAGGAACACGGCATCGAAGTGATTCGGGTCTGAGCCCAATCGTCAGCTGAATTGATCCCGGAAGGTGGCGGATCGTATGTCTTTGGCAGATGCTCGCGAGCTCTTGCCGCGGGCCGCGGCGGAGGGCTACGCCGTGCCTGCCTTGAACTTCCACAGTCTCGACATGGTGCCTGCACTCGTGGAAGTGGCTGAGGCCGAGCGGTCGCCCCTGATCCTCCAGGCCTCGCCGGGGACGATCGCCTTCCTCGGCCTTGACGCCATTGAGGCGATCGTGGGCGCCGCGGCGCGCCGGTGCCGGGTGCCCGTGGTCCTGCACCTCGACCACGCACGCGATTACAAGCTCGTGATGGGGGCCTTGCGTCACGGGTTCACTTCCGTGATGGCGGACGGTTCTTCGCTTCCCTTCGAGGACAACGTGTCCCTCACGGCCAAGGTGGTTGAGGCCGCCCATGCCGCCGGGGTCGCCGTCGAAGGGGAGCTGGGATATGTGCCGCGAGCGGGGGATCCAGCGGTCGGAGGTGGGGCCGGCGCGCCCGAGGGGTACGAGTTTACGCTGCCCGAGCAGGCGGAGGAGTTCGTTGCCCGCACCGGTGTGGACAGTCTGGCGGTGGCGGTCGGGACCGTGCACGGGCTCTACCGGCAGGCACCGCGACTCGATCTCGAACGGTTGGCGGCCATTCGCGCTCGGGTGCCGATACCTCTGGTCCTACACGGGGGTTCGGGTGTGCCCGCCGAGATGTTGCGAGCCGCCATCGCGCGGGGGGTGGCCAAGGTCAACTTCGCGACCGAGCTCAAGCACGCATGGACCGGCGCACTGCGGACCGCGCTGGCTGGCGATCGTGAGACCGACCCCCGCCGACTGCTGGCACCGGCGCTGAAGGCCTTGCAGGAAGAGGCAGCGCGAAAGATCCGCTTGTGCGGGTCCAGGGGGCGGGCGTGAATGAGGCGGGAATGAGGCGTGCACGGAATGCATCGGACGTGACACGTACCGTTGGGAGGCGGGTTTGGACCGTGCCGGTGAACCGATGCGCCGGGGGCGGGCGGCGAGTGCTTGCGGTGTGCCTGAACCCCGCACTCGACATCACCTACGAGATCGATGCCTTGCATCGGAGCAGCACGCATCGCGTCCGGCGGGTGCACATGCGGGCCGGCGGCAAAGGGGTCAATGTGGCCTGGGTCTTGCAGGCGTTGGGCGTGTCCGCGGCGGTGGCCGGATTCGCCGGGGGAGCAACGGGCCGGCGCCTCGACGAAGAGCTTGGGCAGGCGGGGTTGGAAACCCGCTGGGTCTGGGTGGAAGGAGAGACCCGGCGCTGCCTCGCGGTCTTCGAGCAGGGGGTCGCCCAGGCGACCGAGTTCAACGAGCCCGGGCCCACGATCGCCACGGCGGCCTGGGAGGAATTCGTGAGCTCGTTTGCGGAGTGGGTCCGGCGCGACGAGTTCGCGGCCGTCGTCTTCTCGGGCAGCCTTCCGCCGGGTTTGCCTGCCGATGCCTACGCGCGGCTGATTCGCCTGGCCCGCTCGGCTGGTGTGTACACCGTCCTGGACACCAGCGGTGAAGCCTTGCGGCAAGGGCTTGCCGCGGGCCCCCACTTGGTCAAACCCAACCTGCGGGAACTTGAAGAGCTCCTCGAGCGGATGGAACACGATGTCGTGGCCACCCGTGGCGTCGCTGTCGAGAAGGGACGCGCGGCTCCCGACAGCGATTGGCAGCCGCCGGTGCCGCCGACTCCGGCCAAGCGTCCGTCCAGGGATACCGAGACGACAACCGGCGGGGCCCATGTTCCGCCGCCGGGACCTTGCGACCGCATGCCGTCAGACCCTCGCGACCGCAGCGGTGCCCAGCCTCCACCCGGCGGGGAACACACGCGGGGAGACGCCGATCGGGTCGGCGCACAACCCCCGTGGCTTCGCCATGTGAGGAGAGCGGCCGAGGTCCTCCGACGCAGAGGACCGAAGGCGGTGGTGGTCTCCCTGGGGGCCGACGGCGTCGTGGCCGTGACGCCGGCCGGGACGTGGAGGGCGCAGGCACCGGCGGTGCGTGGCAATCCCGTCGGGGCCGGGGATGCGCTGGTTGCGGGGCTGGTGTACGGCATCTTGCGTGGATCGGCGTGGCCGGAACGCCTTGCCCACGGCGTGGCCGTCGCGGCCGCCGCCGTGGCATCGCCGGTGGCCGGCCGGTTTGAGCCGGAGACCTATGCCTCCCTCCGCCCGCAGGTTCGGGTTGTGCCCCTCTCGTCGGAAGAGTAGCTCTCCGCAAGACGACGCCCCTTTCGACCAGGCAACGTGCAAAGGGCCACCGGTGGGGGCCGGGACGGCATGCTGGTTCGTCGCGACAAGGGCCGTCCCCGTGCACGCGGATGGGAGGCGAGCTTCGATGGAGTACAAGGGGGGTGGTTGACCCTGGACATCGTCCTGCGTGACCTGTTGCAGCAAGAGGGGCTTGCCGGGGTGACCGTGCTCGCCGGCGCGGCAGGACTGGACCGGCCTGTCCGGGGTGTCGAGATCATCGAGTCCGATGACGTATCGCTCCGGGACCGACCCCTCGCGGCCGGCATCCTCTACTACCTCCCGGCGTACTGGGTCGCCTCGACCTCGCCGCTCCTCGACGTCCTCGTTCGCCGCCTGGCCGCAGTCGGCGCCGGGGGGCTGCTGCTGCACCGCGCTCGTCCGGATCGGATGCGGGTGCGCAGCGCCGGGCCGCCCGCTGGGACGGCGCGCGCTACGGGTAGAGGGAACCCGAAATCCGCCGATCATATCGCTGGGCTGCACGGCGCCGCCCGCCCTGCGCCATCGCCCGACGGCCCGGATCCGGACGAACCGGCGCCGCCGGGGTCGGTGCAGGCGGACGGGGAGCCCCGACTGCCCCGGTCCTTCCTGCTCCTCGCCGAGCGCTCGCGGTTGCCCGTCCTCGACCTCGGTCCCGTCAGCGTCACCACGGTGGTGGAGAGGCTGGCCGTCGCGCGGCAGGATGCCCTGTTGGCCGCGTATCGTCGCTGGGACGCCGCCGTGCAGAGGATCCTCGAGGCCTGGCGTGAGGGACAGGCGGTCGAGGCCGTGGTGGCTTTGCTCGGCGAAGCCCTGGACGGCCGGTGCGATCTGGTCCCCCTGCCCGGCTACCCCCAGGTCGATCCCGGCACGGTGCCACCCTGGATGGATCACGAAGCAGGTCGGCCGGTGATCCATCACGATGGCGACCGGACCCAGGTGGCAATGGTCATCCGGGTCCGACGCCGCATGGAATCGGCGTACCTGATCCAGGGGGTCTACCCTGCCCGCCCGTGGCAGGACTTCGTCGTCGGGCGTGTCTTCGCCACCGCTGCCCCGATCATCCAAGGACTCCTCGAACGGCGCCTCGTCGTGTGGGAGACCCGGTTGCGATCGAAACTGGATCTCGTTCAGGAGCTGGTGGTCAGCACCTCGACGGTCCGGCCGGAGGTCTTCGCTCGTGCCCGCGAGGTGGGGGCGGGCTGGGACCTGTCCAGCCGTTACCTGAAACATCGTCATCTGTTTCAGGCAGCCGATCCTTGCGGATCGGCGGTGCCGGTCCCGGCCATGCGCCGGTGCCGGCTTCCCGCTTCCTCCGGGATCGCCTGCCTTGCGGCAGGTCTTCCATCCCGTCCACGGGCGTTTAGCGTCTCCGGGCCACTCCCGGCGACGGCGGCCGCCAGAGCCGCGAGATTCCGCGCCGCGTTTTCGTCCCGGTCGAGCACGAAGCCGCATTCCTCGCAGCGGAAGATGCGCTCCGAAAGCGGCAGCGACAGCTTGACCGCACCGCACCGTGAGCAACGCTTGCTGCTGGGATAGAACAGCGGCGCTTCGACCAGGACCGCCCCGTGCCAGGGACACTTGTAGCTGAGCTGGCGGCGGATCGCCGCCAGGGCCGCATCGGCCAGCACCCGGGCCAGCCGCCGGTTCTTCAGCATGCCCGCCACGTGCAGCTGTTCGACGACCACCACGCCGTAGGTGCTCGCCAGGTGGTGGGTCAGCTTGTGAAGGGCATCCTGGCGGAGGTTCCGGGCCCGCGCATGGAGCCGGGCCAGCCGGCGGCGGGCCTTGTGCCACCCCCGGCTGCCCCTCTGGCGCCGGGCCAGGGCGCGGCTGGACCGGGCGATCTTTCGGAGCACTTTTTCAAGGGACCGGGGGTTCGGCCACTTCTCGCCCGTCGAAAGGACCGCCAGGTGCTTCACCCCCGCATCCACGCCCACCACCCGCCCGGGGAACCGGGGGCGGCCCGGCGGCCGCTCCACCTCGCAGGTGAAGCTGACGAACCACCGGCCCCCCTCCTGGGCGACCGTGGCGGACAGGATGCGGGCCGTCCCCGCTTCGATGCGCCGGAGCAGGGCCAGGGTAGGCTCATGGGTCTTCACCCGCCCGATCCGGGGCAGGACGACGTGGCTTTTGTCGTCCACCCGGATCGCGCCGGTGGTGAACCGCACCGATTCCCGCCCTCGGCCCTTCTTCCGAAAGCGGGGGAACCCCACCCGGCGGCCCTTGCGTTCACCCTGGCGGCTCTTCGACCAGTTCTGCAGGGCCCGGGCGAGCCCGTCCAGCCCGGAGGAGTAGGCCTCCTTCGAGTTCGCCCGCCACCAGGGGGCGACGCGGTGCTTTTGCCGGTTCCACTCCCGCCGCAGGGCGGGAAGGGGCCAGGGCACCTCCACATCCTCACCCCGGGCGCGGGCTTCCAGGCGTTCCTTCACCAGCGCCAAGCCCCAGTTGAAGGCGAAGCGGCGGGCGCCCACGTGGGAGGCCAGCGCCCGTTCCTGGCGGGGTGTGGGATCGAGGGCGAAACGGTACGCCTGCAACACACGCACGGGCAGGCCCCCCAAAATCATCCAAGGACAGCATAACAGAACATATGTTCCGTGTCAAAGAGTGCGGTCCAAAGAGTGCGGTCGAGGAACAGACGGGAGGCGATGCGAAGATTTGATCACGTTGGGCGAGAAAACGATAAGAAGCGCGGTAGCTGTTCTCAACCCCCATACGGTGGTACTGTTGCGCGTCCCCGACTATGGGAGCGTGGTCCAGGCGAAGGGGTGGACGGACCACGAAGCCCTTCAAGTGGAGAGCCAGATCCTGGACCTGCTGGAACGGCATGCGCACGGGCGGGGTTGGTGGGCCTTCGGTGTGATCCCCGAACCCGGCACCTTCCTCCTCGTGTTGCGGCGCCGAGATCGTGCGCCGTGGCGGATCGAGGAGGTCCGCCAGCTGGTGGCCGATGCCGTCCGGCCGTTGCAACAGTCCGGCTATGCGTTCGCCGTGTCGGGCGGTGTCGGTTTGCGGCGGGGTGAATTCCCAGATCCCGTTCGTCGTGGCCGCCCGCGCCCGAATCCCGGTGGTGGACGGCGACGGGATGGGCCGGGCCTTCCCGGAGCTGCAGATGGAGACCTTCCACGTCTACGGCTTGTCGGGGACGCCGGCGGTGGTCGCGGACGAGCGTGGGGCCGTCGTGACCCTCGAGACCCCGGACAACTTCCAGCTCGAGTGGCTGGCGCGGGGCGTCACCATCCGCATGGGCGGCCATTCCCACCTGGTCGACTACCCGATGCGCGGGGCGGAGTTCAAGCGTACGGCCGTGCGCGGGACCGTGTCGATGGCCATGGCGATCGGCAAGGCCGTCCTCACGGCGGGGAGCCGCGGTGTGAACCCCATCGAGGCCATCTGCGAGGCCACCCAGGACACCCTCTACGGGCGGGCGATCCCCCTGTTCGAGGGCAAGGTGGTCGACGTCGAACGGCGCACCCGGGAAGGTTTCGCCGTCGGGCAGGCCGTAATCCATGGATCGGGCCGCTACCGCGGCAGCGAACTGGTGATCCGCTTCCAAAACGAGAACCTGGTGGCAGTGCAGGACGGCGAGGTGATCGCCAGCGTCCCCGACTTGATCTCGGTGCTGGACCACGAGACCGGTTTGGCCATCACGACGGAGCGTATCCGCTACGGTCAGCGGGTCACCGTCCTCGGATTGCCGACGCCGGAGATCATGCGAACGCCGGAGGCCTTGCAAGTATGGGGCCCGGAGGCCTTTGGGTATGACATCGAGTTCGTGCCGCTGGAATGCCGCTTCCGCGAATATTATCGACGTCATGGTCTTCCCGGCGACAAGCGGAAATACCTTACGGCGTAAGGCGATCGGCGGCCGGTCTCCCCGGCGAGGAAGGCGTTCCCAACGGGTGCCGGGGTCGTGAAGTGTGGCCAAGACGGCGCGACCGCGTCCATTTCGGCGCATCAGAGGGGACGAGCGCCAGACAGGACGAGGAGGATCACCCATGTCCGCACCCGCCCCTCCAAACCAGCCTTCCCGACGTCGCGCGACGGCCGGGGTCTTCCTTGGGGCCGCGTTCCTCATGGCGACCTCCGCCATCGGTCCCGGGTTCCTCACCCAGACCGCGGTCTTCACCGAGCAGTTCAGGGCCAACTTCGCCTTCGCGATCCTCGCGTCGGTGATCCTCGACATCGGCGCCCAGCTCAACGTGTGGCGCATCATCACGGTGTCCGGATTGCGCGGGCAGGACCTGGCGAACAAGGTGCTGCCCGGACTGGGCTACTTCGTCGCGCTCATCGTGGCCCTGGGCGGGCTGGCGTTCAACGTGGGCAACGTCGGCGGCGCGGCACTGGGGCTCAACGTCCTCTTCGGCATCGACGTGCGGTGGGGTGCCATCGCCTCGGCGCTGGTCGCCTTCTACATCTTCTTATCCAAGGAGATGGGCCGGGCGATGGACAACTTCACCAAGGTGCTCGGGGTCGTCATGTTGGTCCTGACCCTCTATGTCGCCGTGGTCACCAAGCCGCCCTTGGGCGAAGCGCTCCTGCGGGCGGTCGCGCCCACCCACGTTCCGTTCCTCCCCATCCTCACGCTCTTGGGGGGACGGTAGGCGGGTACATCACCTTCGCCGGAGCGCACCGGCTCCTGGACGCGGGCATCCGCGGTCCTGAGCACCTGCCGGAGGTCACGCGGAGTTCCGTCACGGGGATCTTGACGGCCTCCCTCATGCGGGTGCTCCTCTTCCTGGCCGTGCTCGGCGTCGTGGCGGCGGGGGCGAAGCTCGATCCCCAGAACCCGCCGGCCTCTGCGTTCCAGATCGGCGCCGGCATCCTGGGGTACAAGATCTTTGGCGTGGTCCTCTGGGCGGCGGCCATCACCTCCGTGGTCGGGGCGTCGTACACGTCGGTCTCGTTCCTGCGGACGCTGCACCCGTCCATCGAACGGCACCACGCGAGGTGGATCATCGGCTTCATCACGGCCTCCACGCTGCTCTTCGTCACCGTGGAGAGGCCGGTGGCGCTGCTCATCCTGGCCGGATCCCTCAACGGCCTGATCCTCCCCATCACCCTGGGCACCGTGCTCCTGGCGTGCCGCCGCCGGGACATCGTGGGAGCCTACCGGCATCCGGCCTGGATGACTGCCTTCGGGGTCCTCGTGGTGGTATTGGCCACCTATGCGGGCGTGCAGTCGCTGCAGGGCATGGCCGCCCTGTGGCGGCGGTGAGACCCAAGCCGGTGCGGGTGGGATGGTCGCCGTTCCGTTGGCGGCGGGCGGGGGACGGCCACCATCCCCCCATGGTCGAACCGCCAAACGGATGCAAGCCGATGGGGGAACGTCCATGGACCAGCCAAGCGGGTTCCTGCCACCGCGATTCGACCCGGACCACCCCGTGCCGCCTGACCAGGCGGGCCGTTCCGAAACCTCGGCACGCCCGCCCGGGCATGTCGCAGGCGGGGCCGGGCCTGCGGCTCGACAGGCCCGACGCCGTCCCGTCCATCCCCAGGGCGTCGAGGGATTCGACCGCCCCGTCCGCTTCCTGCCCGCGGGGGATCGGGCGCTCGTGGTCGAATTCGGCAACGAGATCTCGCCCGCCATCCACGCCCGTGTGCGAGCGTTGACGCAAGCCTTGCAGGTTCGTCCGATCCCGGGGGTCATGGAGGTGGTTCCGACCTACCGCTCGGTCCTGGTGTACTTCGATCCGATGCAGGTGGCGCCCGCGGCGCTGGAGCAGGGGCTGCTGGATCTCGTCCGCAACCGGGAGGCGTTGCAGCTCCCAGCGCCCACCGTGACCGTGATCCCCGTCTGCTACGGGGGCGAATTCGGCCCCGACCTTCCCTTCGTCTGCGAGCACACGGGGCTCTCCGCGGACGAGGTGATCCGCATCCACACCGGCCGGGACTACCTGATCTACATGTTGGGCTTCACGCCGGGCTTCCCCTATTTGGGCGGGATGGACGAGCGGATCGCCGCGCCGCGCCTGGAATCGCCGCGCACGAAGATCCCTGCGGGGTCCGTGGGCATCGCCGGCAAGCAGACCGGGGTCTACCCCGTCGAGAGCCCAGGCGGCTGGCGGATCATCGGGCGGACGCCGATCAAGCTCTACGACCCCTACCGGGAGCCGCCGGCGCTCCTCGAGCCGGGCAACTACGTCCGCTTCAGGGCCGTGACGCGGGCCGAGTACGAAGCCATCGCGGAGCAGGTGGCGGCGGGCACCTATCGCGTGGAGGTCGTGCCCAAGGCTGCCGAACATTGAGTCCCGACCCACCGGCGGCGGGAAAGGGTGGAGGCTGGGCGACGGTCAGGGCGGTTGGGCGGCGGCAGGGTCGAGAGATCGCCCACGGGTGGAGGTGGGATCGCGGATGGCGGAGGTCTTCGAGGTCGTCGCACCGGGACTGCTCACCACGGTGCAGGACCGGGGCCGGCACGGCTACCAGGCCTTCGGCGTGCCTGTGGCGGGGGCGGTGGACGAGTACGCCCTCCGCGTCGCCAACCTCCTGGTCGGCAACGACGAGAACGCGGCGGGCCTCGAGATCACCCTGCTCGGCCCGACCCTCCGGGTGCTGGCCCCGACGGTCATCGCCGTCACGGGCGCCGACCTGGGGGCGACGCGGAACGGCCAGCCGCTCCCGCTCTGGCAGGCGGTGGCGGTGGAACCGGGCGACGAGATCCGCTTCCGCGGCGTGAAGCAGGGGTGCCGTGCCTACCTGGCCGTGGCGGGCGGCATCGACGTGCCGCCGGTCATGGGGAGCCGCTCGACCTATCTGCGGGGCGGGATCGGCGGGATCGGCGGTCGAGCCCTCAAGGCCGGGGATGTCCTCGAGGCGGGGGGCCTCTTCCGTGCGGACGAACCGGCGACGACCCGCCGGCCACGGGCGGCCGTCTGCGGCAGGCGGGGGGACGCCGGTGGTTCGGATGCGTCGCCGGGGGAGGTCGCCCGCCAGATCGCCGGCCGGCGCGTCCCGGCCGAGTTCGTCCCCCGTTATGGAAGCCCCATCACCCTGCGGGTGGTGCTCGGGCCGCAAGACGACCACTTCACGCCGGCCGGGGTCGCGACGTTCTTGAGCGCCGAGTACGTGGTCACGGTGGAGGCGGACCGCATGGGCTGTCGCCTCGACGGGCCGACGATCGAACATGCCGGGCCGGGGGACATCATCTCCGACGGGATTCCGCTCGGCGCGGTGCAGGTGCCGGGACACGGGCGGCCCATCGTGATGCTGGCCGACCGCCAGACGACGGGTGGCTACCCGAAGATCGCCACGGTGATCAGCGTCGACATCCCGCGCATCGCCCAGGCCAAGCCGGGGGACAGGGTGCGGTTCGCGGCGGTGAGCCGCGACGAGGCTGTCCGGCTCTACCGGGAGCGGGAGGAGGGGCTGCGGCGCCTGGCGCAGCGCCTCGCGTGAGGTGGCCGCGTTCTTGAGTGGCCGTGTCAGCGCCGGTTGCGCCTTCAGCGGCCCTTGCTTCTGATTCGTTCGTCTGCGACTTCGCCAGGGCACGTTTTCCGGGGCCACGGCTTACCGAGGGGGAGGGACGGACATGGTGCCGCGGGTCGACCTCAATGCGGACCTTGGCGAGAGCTTCGGCGTCTACCGGCTGGGGTTGGATGCCGAGGTCTTGCGCCACGTCACCTCGGCCAACATCGCCTGCGGGTTTCACGCCGGCGACCCCATGGTGATGGCCCGGACCGTCGCGATGGCGGCGGAGAACGGTGTGGGCATCGGGGCGCATCCGGGGTATCCCGACCTGCAGGGGTTCGGACGCCGCAACATGGAGCTCGCGCCGGAGGAGGTGAAGAACCTCGTCATCTACCAGGTCGGGGCGCTCACCGCCTTCGCCCGCGCCGCGGGTCGCCCGCTGCAACACGTCAAGGCCCATGGTGCGCTGTACAACATGGCGGCGAGGGACCTCCGGCTCGCCCGGGCCATCGCCGAGGGTGTCAAGGCCGCGGCACCGGACGCCATCTTGCTCGCCCTGGCCGGTTCGGCCATGGTCAGGGCGGCCGAGGAGGTCGGGTTGAAGGTGGCCCAGGAGGTCTTCGCCGACCGTGCCTACAATGCCGATGGCACGCTGGTTCCCCGTTCGCGACCGGATGCGATGATCCACGATCCGGAGATCGCCATCCCCCGCGCCGTGCGGATGGTGACCGAGGGCAAGGTCACGGCGATCACGGGGGAGGAGGTCCCCATCCGGGCGGACAGCATTTGCGTACACGGAGACAACCCCGAGGCGATCGCCTTCGTCGCCCGGATTCGGCGGGCGCTCGAAGAGGCGGGCGTGGAGGTCGTGCCGCTGGCGCAGGTGGTCGGCGGGTGAAGGCGGATCCGGCGGGCCAGGACACATGTTCATCACGGATCGCAAGGACGAGGAGCTGGCCGTGCTCTAGGGGTCGACGGCGACCGCAGCCTTGAGCCGAGCACAGGAGGCCCCACCCGGCTCGGGTGGGGCCTCCCATGCGCTGCATCGACCGACCGCGTATCCGCTCCGCAGGCGACGTGCTGCTCGCGGCTCCCCCTCGCGCCTCAGCGCGATCTGCCTCACCGCTTCAGGTACTCGTCGAGCCGCCGCAGAAACTCGCGCATGAAGCCCGGAAGATCCGGCCAGGCGTGGGCGGAAACCAGGTTCCCGTCGACGTGGAGCGGCTCGGTCACATAGGTGGCGCCCAGCGACTCGACGTCCGGCCGGCAGGCCGTGTAGGCCGTGAGCTGCCGCCCCTTGAGGTGGTCCCGCACCCGCGAGAAGATCAGCGCCGCGTGGCAGATGGCGCCCACGGGCTTGTTGGCCTCGAAGAAGTGGCCGACGATGCGCGGGATGTGCTCGTTGAGCCGGATGTACTCCGGCGCCCGGCCGCCAGGCAGGATCAAGCCGTCGTACTCCTCCGGCTTGACGTCGGCGAAGGCCAGGTCCGCCTCGAGCTTGTAGCCCTGCTTCTCGGTGAAGGTCTCCCAACCCGGCTCGAAGTCGTGGACGACGGTCCGGAGCGTCTTCTTGGTGGGGGCTGCCACCTGGACCTCGTGGCCGGCTTCCTTCAACCGGTACAGCGGATAATACACTTCGAGGGCTTCGACGGCATCGCCGGTGAGGATCAACACCTTGGCCATGATGGATCCCCCTTTCTCGATCGTCTCCGACCGCGCCGCCCCGGTCGCGTCGCGGCGGGGCCGGACGCCGCACCCAGGCCGCGACGCCGGGGCCCAGCCCCCACTCTAGCGAGTCAGGGCACCCTTGTCCAGGACGTCCTCGGCCCCGGGCCTCCTCGGCTGGCGCCCGGCGGCCCGGTCGGAGACGGCCAGGAGGGAACGCCAGGGGTGAACGATCGGGCAAGTAACTTAACTTGAAAGAGGAAGGGTGAAGGGGCCGGGAAAGGGCCACCGGAGGGCGGGACGCAGGGCGTCGAGGCGGCACGCGCTGGCTCCGGTCGCCGCCCGGGCCCGGGGTTCCGGCCGGCGGATCCGACCTGCGGAACAAAATCCGGCGCTCCGCCCTGTGGAACGAAATCCGGCCCGCCATGCGCCGGCCCGCCATGCGCTGAAGAGGGGGACCGAGATTCCATGGAGGATACTATGGAGGCGAAGGACGGGCAGCGCGCCGACCGCCAACTCAGGACCGCGCATGCGACCGACATTCCGGAAGCGAGAGACGACACCGCGGAGACAGTGGACGCTGAGCGCAGCGGGCGTCGCTGGGAGACCGCCACCCTCGGCGGAGGCTGC
The DNA here is from genome assembly GCF_033582035.1 of Thermaerobacter composti. NCBI lineage: Bacteria > Bacillati > Bacillota > Clostridia > Eubacteriales > Clostridiales Family XVII. Incertae Sedis > Thermaerobacter > Thermaerobacter composti. Next base: position 2,339,424 of record NZ_CP132508.1, on the reverse strand, counting down.
TTCTGGTGCCTTGAGCCGGTCTTCGCGGAGCTCGAGGGCGTCGTCCGGGTCGAACCCGGCTACGCCGGCGGCCACGTGCCGAACCCCACGTACGAGCAGGTCTGCACGGGTACGACGGGCCATGCCGAGGTCGTCCAGATCGCCTTCGATCCGCAGGTGATCAGCTACCGCGATCTGCTCGAGGTCTTCTTCGCCATCCACGACCCGACCACGCCCAACCGCCAGGGGCATGACGTCGGGCCCCAGTACCGGTCCATCATCCTGTACCACTCGCCGGAGCAGAAGGCGGTGGCGGAGGCGACGATCCGCGAACTCGAGGCCAGCGGTCGCTGGAAGGATCCCATCGTCACGGAGGTCGTGCCGTTCACGGCGTTCTACCCGGCCGAGGAGTATCACCGCCGGTTCTATTGGAAGAACCCGGATTACCCGTACTGCCGGGTGGTCATCGACCCCAAGGTGCGCAAGTTCCGCCAGCGGTTCGCCGGACGGTTGAAGCCGGTGACCTCGTGATCCCACCACGTCCGCGACGGGCTGAGCGGCGGCGGCACGATGGAATGTATGACGCGGTTCTTCCGAGCGAGCCGGTTCGTCGGACGCGGTCCGGGCATCAGCCGGGGGGCGACCGGCCGCCGGACGCCAGGGGGCCCCTGTCAAGATGCCGTGGGAGGCGCCTGGGCGAACCGCTCGGGTCGCAACGCCTCCAGCCAGTGGGCCGGGATGACGGCCTCCCCGCCCCCGGGGAGCGCGGAACGGCCGGAGGCCTTGCCGGCGCAGAGCACCGCGACGATCCGGGCCGTCAGGGGCGCCAGCAGGATCCCGTTGCGGTAGTGACCCGCCGCGACCAGGGCGTTGACGAACCCCGGCGCCCGGCCGATGATCGGCCGCTTGTCCGGCGTCCCCGGCCGCAGCCCCGCCCGGGCCTCCAGCCACCGGGCCCCGGCCAGCTCCGGCAGGAGGCGTTGCGCCGCCGTCGCAAGCCGGCCGACGGCCCCCAGGGTGATGCCCGTGTCATAGCCCGCTTCCGGTTCCTCCGTGGCGCCGATCAACAGACGCCCGTCGCGTCGGGGCACGAGGTACACGCTCCCACCGAACACCGGCACCTGCCCGCGGACGAACGCAGCCACAGACGCCGGCGGCTCCACCGCCAGGATCTGCCCCTTGACCGGCACCACCGGCAGGGAAAAGCCGGCCTGGGCAGCCAGGGTGGCGTTGTAGACCCCACCCGCCAGGACGAACCAGCTGGCGCGGATCTCGCCGGCCGTGGTCAGGGCGGCCACCAGGCGGCGGCCGCCCGGGGCCGGTTCGTCCCGCCAGCCGTGGACACGGGTGCCGGGGAGCAGGGTCACGCCCGAGGCGGCCAAGGCGGCTGCGAGGGCGCGGACGGTCGCCACCGGGTCCACGTGGCCCCCTTCGGGGAAGAACAGGGCGCCGCAGGCCCCGGGGAAGACGGCCAGGTGGGCCGGGAGGTCCTCGCGGGCAAGCCACACCGGATCGCGAAAGCCCCCATCCGACGGTTCGACGCCGCAGCCGGCGTCCGAGAGCTCGACGCCGCTTCCCGCCCGATGCGGTGCGGGGTCGGCGGGGGTCAGCCCCGTCTGCCCGCCGCGGCGGATCGCGGGACCTGAAGCCCCCGTCCCCGGAGCCCCTGCACCGGGTCCCGGGGTTCCGGCTCCCTGCGAGGAGGGGGCCGGTCGGTCCGGCGGTGGAACCGCCCGTTCCGAGGCCCGGGCCGCCAGTTCGTCCGCCTCCCCGGGGTCCGTGGCCAGGACGGCGATCCCGCGTCCCACGTAGCCGGTCGTCAGGCCGGAGACGCGCTCCACCGCCTCGGCGAAAGACGGCCACAGCCGGTGGCTGTGCAGACCGAGTTCCCGCAGCAGCGGGTCGGCGTGGGCCTCGTGCCCGGGCGCCAGCATCCCTGCAGCGACGGTCGAGGCGCCGCTGCCAGGGCGATCGGCCTCGACGACGACCACCCGCGCGCCGTGCCTGGCCAGCTCGAAGGCCGCGGCCAGGCCGACGACCCCGGCGCCGGCGATCGCCACGTCATACGGGCCAGACCCGCCGTGGTCGGTGATGGGCGATGGAGTGGGCGATGCAGTCCCGCTGGGCATGGGCGATCGCTCCTCGGCGCCTTACCCGCTCCCACCCGGGGCGGCGATGCCTTGCAGCTGCGGCACTCCTCGCACCGGGCTCGAGGCGCTGGCTTCCCGCTGCGGCGGCATGCGGCCGGCCAGGAAGGCCTGCCGCCCGGCGATGACGCCCCACCGGAAGGCCTCGGCCATGAGCGGCGGGTTCTTCGCCCGGGCGATGGCCGTGTTGACCAGCACGGCACTGGCCCCCATCTCCATGGCGATGGCCGCATCCGACGGGACGCCCAGCCCGGCGTCGACGATCACCGGCACCGAGACCCGCTCGATCACGCGCTGGATGCCGACCCAGTCCTGCATCCCCTGCCCCGTCCCGATGGGCGCCGCCAGGGGCATCACCGCGGCGGCCCCGGCGTCCTCCAGCCGCAGACAGGTCACCAGATCGGCGGTGCAGTACGGCAGGACGACGAATCCATCCCGCACCAGCCGGCGCGTCGCCTCCAGCGTGCCTTGCAGGTCGGGCAGCAGCGTGCGGGGATCGCCGATGACCTCGAGCTTGATCCAGTTGGTGCCCAGTGCCTCCCGCGCCAGGTGGGCGATGCCGATGGCCTGCTCCGCCGTCGTCGCCCCGGCGGTGTTGGGCAGCAGGTGGTAGCGGCTGCGGTCGATGTGGGCGAGGATGTCGCCGCCGGCCGGGTCGTCCGGGTCGATCAGCCGCATGGCGACGGTGACCATCTCCGTGCCCGAGCGCTCCAGGGCGGCGACCATGGTGGCGGGATCGGAATACTTTCCGGTGCCCAGGAAGAGCCGGGACCGGAAGGTGCGCCCGGCGATGACCAGGGGATCGGTCTCGGACGAACCGGCCGGTGGCGATCCATCTGAGGGCACGGGCGCTTCCGGGGCTGCGGGATCCGGGCCCAGGCTCGTCGGCTGGCGGTGCAGCGGTCCATCCGAGGGTACGGGCCCTTCCGGCGCTGCGGGCGAGTCGGGGGCCGGGGCGCCGCCGGCCATGGCCTTGACGACCTGCACCCGGTGGGTCTCCCGCAAGACGAACTCGGCCCACTGGCGCCTCGGGACGACCCGGCCGTCGACGGCCACCGCGACGGGGGCATCGGCGGAGTAGCCCATCTGGGCCAGCAGGTCGACCAACGTGGGGCCGTTGCCCGCAGGACGACCGGACACGGCCACCGGCTTCCCGTTGACCAGCACCGTCACCGTCGGCACATCGGAGACGGCCATCATCCTCGTCCTCCTTCCCGGAGTCGCAGCGGGGTCTCCTGGTCCGGGGTCGCAATGCACCGAGGTCTGGGGAATGGGTGGCGCGGCCGGTGGGCCGAGGCTTCCATACGCTCCCGCAGCCGCGCCGCGGCCGCCGCCGGGTCGGGGTCGCCCTGGATGGCGGAGATCACGGCGATGCCCGCGACCCCGGTGGCGAGCACCGCCTCGACGTTGTCCGGCGTGATGCCGCCGATGGCCAACACGGGGACGGGGACGGCATCCACCACGCGCGCCAGTTCATCCAGACCCGCCGGCCGCTGGCCGGGGTGGGAACGGGTGGGGTACACCGAGCCGAAGGTGACGTAATCGGCTCCCTGCTGCACCGCCTCCTGGGCTTCCGCCAGCGAATGCACGGAGGCGCCGAGCAGCATGGGGACGGGCAGGATGCGCCGGGCGGCATCCACCGGCAGGCTCTTCCGGGCCAGGTGGACCCCGTCACACCCGGCTGCCACCGCCACATCCACGCGATCGTTGACGAGCAGGCCGGCGCCCGCGGCCCGGCAAACCGGCGCCAGCCTCCGGGCCAGGTGGAACAAGTCCAGAGCGGCGGCCGTCTTGTCGCGCAACTGGACCCATTGCACCCCACCCGCCACCGCCGCCTGGACGACGGCGACGAGGTCGGGCGCGGCCTTGCGATCCGTTACCAGATGCAGAACGCCCCCGGCCACTGGGATTCTCCTCTCCCATCCGACAGCCCGGAAAGCAAAGCCCGACCCCATCGTGCCGGGGGCCGGGCGGTGACCTACTCCGTCAGCCGCAAGCGTCGGCTCCACAATCGAACTGCGAATTGATGCGCGGCTTCGCTTTGCATTGTACCACTCTGGCTGGTATGGGAATCACCCTCACTGGGGTTTACGTCCTAGGTATCGGGGTGTCCGTCCCCTAAACCGGGCCAAGTCCATCACTGGGAACGACGATTCCGCTTCCCGCGCCGCTTCCCTGGCTTCGGCGTCGGCTCGGGCTTGCTGCTCCAGCCGGGCCTTGGCCGCCTGAATCGCCTTCAGCCGCTTTTCCGCCGTGGGCAACTCGGGCGGCAGCCGCCAGCCGCTGAAGGTGGACCGGGCCCTTCCGTGAAAGGGACGGGAATGGTTGCCCTATAGTCTCTCAAACCATCGCTTGATCCGGAGCGCCATCAAGCGGCGACGCTCAGCCAGGAACGAATCATAATCCGGCACATCGCCCTCCAGCACGGCCAGGGGGATGCAATTTTCCTCAAGATTCCTCCTCAGTGTCTCGGGATCTGTGATGCCACCGTACTTCTTGGGGCCGCCGTTGACCTGGTCCCACAACTCCTTGAAGTAGATGTGGGGCGGGGTATCGCCGATGGCAATATTAATCTCACTCTGGGCGATGACGAAGTTGGCGATCTGGTTGTGTGCCTAGCGTATAGCTGCTGCGACGGACGCCTCCCCAGCCCGCGGGCGATAATGGGGAGCCCGATCCAGGGCTGGAACGGTCTTCCGTGCGAGGTCGAACACGGCGGCGCCGATGATTTCAAGAGCAGTTTGCATGCGCTCCTGGCTGATGTTTTCAGCGATTGTATCTTGTGGGGTATGATAGACTTTTTCAATGTCATAAACCAGGGGGTCCCAGCTATCGACGCGCATCCAGATGAAAAGGGCTGCGGGGATGCCGCGGTTGTGGAAGGGTACATGATCGCTAGATCCGAATTGCCCCGGCAAGATGCTGGAATTGCCGAGCCTTGCGCCAGCCGCGGTCGCCGCTTCCGTTACGATGTTGGGTGCGCCGTCCACGGTCATGGCATAAAGGTGGGTCACGTTGGGATAGCTGGTGGCCACCATGTCGGCCTGGAATACAGCGACAATGCGGCGTGCATCGTCGTCAGATAGCTGGCTCACATAGTAGCGGGAACCGATCAATCCTCTTTCCTCCGCTCCGAAAAAGATGAACCGCAGCTCCTTGTCCATGTTGTAGGATTTAAGCACTCGGGCTAGTTCAAGGGCCAGGCCCACCCCTGACGCGTCGTCATTTGCTCCGGGCGCACCAACCACGCTATCGAGGTGGGAACTCACGACAACGATCGGTGCGTTGCCCTCACCGGAACGAGCGGGACGGCGACCGATGACGTTCACCGACTCCAGGTTGGTGTACGCGTAAGTCTCGATGGAAACCTCTACGCCTCCTTGACGGATCATGTCTTTGAGACGCTGGCCTTGAATCAACGCGGCTCCCAGAATTGGGATACCGTAGCTGGTCGACAGCGAAGGTGAAAATGCCGATCCGTAGTTTCCCCGGGAGCCGACGGTCGAGTACAGGATAACGGCTGCCGCACCTCGCGCTGCGGCGTTGGCAACCTGGGTATTACGGGCACTCGCAACGTACTCCATCAGCACAACTTTGCCACGAACGTCATCGGGAAACTCGTCCGGGGATATCCCTCGTCCAGCATCGATGACGACTCCGCGAACCGGATTGTTACCCGTAATAGCACCAAATCGCGAAGCACCCATTTGCCAGCTGGTACCGTCGGGGAGGGTCACGGTCCCAATGTACTGGTCTGGGGTGGGAAAGGTTTGCATGGATACCTCATAGCCATATTGCTGGAGAATTGAGGCGATATACTCGGCAGCCTGGCGTTCGGCGGGCAGCCCCGCTGGCCGCGGCCCAATGTGCTCGGACAAGACACGCACGTGTTCGGTCGCCCGTTCCGCGTCGACTCGCCGTACAACCTTGTTGTCAAAGGGGGCTGTTGGCCTCCGCTGGCCAGGGAGATGCTTCCAGGCTGACCCCCATCCAGCCGGCGAGGAACAAAACCAGAACCACGACAGTGCTGGCATACCGCCAGTGGCCAAGCCGACCAAGCATCACCCTACACTCGTTTCGAGTCGTGGATCCTACCAGCGGGTTGGAAACCCACTCGGGTCACGGGTGAGTATACGTTGCGCAGGAAGGTGGGACAAGCGAATGATGTCGAAACAACCAGCACCGGAGACCGGCGAAACCCCGGGCTGATGCACGGGTGTGGGGGGAGGATCCGTCGTGGACGATCGCCTGCGAGATGCGGTTCTGACCTACTATCAGCGGGTTGATGCAGGGGATCTTGAGGGGCTGCTGGCGCTATTCCACCCGGAGGTGCGGTATGAGCGAGGCGGACGGGATCCCATCGAAGGCATCGATGCCCTACGTCGTTTCTACCAAGCCGAGCGGCTGATCCGGGAGGGCCGGCACCAATTGGATGCTGTCCTGGTCGAGGGCGACCAGGTGGCTGTGCGCGGCGTGTTCCGAGGCATCTTGAAGACCGGGGAAGAGGTCGCCGTGCGGTTTGCCGACTTTTACCACTTTCGCGACGGTCTCATCTGGCGTCGCTACAGTTACTTCATGGACCGGTTCGTGTAGGCGTGGGGTTGCACCGCATATTCGGTACCAGGGACAACGAGATTCGTGTTGTGGGATGCTGGTGGGCTTATTTTCCTTCCCAGCTGGGGGTGGGGTACGTGCAGCGTATCGGTGAGGCGCTCAGCCGGTTCACCCATCGCTATGTTCCGGACTCCTTCATCTTTGCCATTCTGCTGACGCTGGTGGTGTACGCGATGGGCTTGGTCTTCACCGACCGCGGACCCTACCAGCTTGTGCTCGACTGGTACGGCGGCTTCTGGAACCTGCTGGCCTTCGGCATGCAGATGACACTGATCCTAGTCACAGGCTACGCGCTGGCCAACACCGCCGTGGTGCGCCGCGGACTCCAGCGGCTTGCGGACTGGCCCCGGGCGCCCAGGCAGGCGGTCGCCCTGGTGGCCTTCGTCACCGGTGCCCTCGGCTTGATCAACTACGGCCTCAGCCTGGTGGCGGGTGCCCTACTGGCCCTGGAGGTCGGGCGGTCTTGCGCCCGGCGCGGGATCAAGGTGCACTTCCCTCTCCTTGTAGCCGCAGGGTACATCGGCCTGATGATCTGGCACGGCGGACTCTCGGGGTCGGCCCCGCTGACGGTGAACACCCCTGGTCACTTCCTGGAGCAGCAGATGGGCCTCCTTCCCCTGACGGAAACCCTCTTCCGGCCGTTCAACATCATCGTGGCGCTGGTGCTGCTGTTCCTGTCGCCGTGGATCATGGCTCGCATGCATCCCGCCGACGGAGAGGAGGTGGCGATGCCACCGGCCCTGGCCGGTTCGTCCGGGAATGGGGCGGCGGCAGCTGCCGAGCCGCCACTGGCCTCTGGAGGCCCCGCGGGGCAGCTGACCCTGGCGGAGCGGCTCGAGAACAGTCGGGTGCTGGTGGGACTGGTGGTCGTGGCAGGCGTGGTCTCTATCGTCAGCGCCTTTGCCCAGAAGGGCATCGCCGCCCTGGACATCAACATGGTGATCTTCATCTTCCTGGTCCTCGGGCTGCTCCTGCACGGGACGCCCATCCGGTACGCCCAGGCCGTGGCCGACGGCGTGCGCTCCGCCAGCGGGGTCATCCTACAGTTTCCCTTCTACGCCGGCATCATGGGCATCATGACCTCGTCCGGACTGGTAGCCGTCATCGCCAACTGGTTCGTGGCCATCTCGACGCCCCTCACCTTCCCCTTCTGGATCTTTGTCAGCGCCGCCCTGGTCAACCTGGCGGTGCCGTCGGGCGGCGGTCAGTGGGCGGTCCAGGGCCCCATCGTGATCCAGGCCGCCCAGGCGCTGAATCTGGACCTGGGGAAGGCGGTCATGGCGGTGGCCTTTGGTGACGAGCTGACCAACATGATCCAGCCCTTCTGGGCCCTACCGCTGCTGGGCATGACGGGGCTGCGCGCGGGCCAGATCCTGGGGTACACGGCCGTTGTGATGCTGGCCGCCTTCGTGGTGATGAGCGTGGGGCTGGTCCTGCTGCCGTGACGCGCACCGATGGCGTTCCCTCGTGGCAGCCCGCGGACCCGTGCGGGACCCAACGACTGGCCAGGGAACGCGGCCGCAACGCAGCGCGAACGCCCCGGAGCGGGAGTCCCGCGGCCGGCCCGGCCTCCGAAGGCCGGAGCCGGCCGCGTCCTTCGTTTGCGTTCCTCCTGCCACCGAAACGGGCATACCATCCCGGAAAGCCGGCGACCTTATCCAGGTGAGATCTTCAGAGGACACGGGGTCTTTGCAGAGCGAGCCGCCGTCGTGCGTTGCGGGTCGCCATCGGGCGTCGCGACCCGCCATCGCGCGTCGCGGTCGGTGAAGGCCGGTGAAGGCCCTGGAGGAGCCGTCGAACCCCATGAACAGGAACACGCCGATGCGGGAGTCCGGCACGGGCCGTATCCGCGACCGGACCGCATCCGCCCCGGCCGGCACAGGACAGCCGGCGATCCATCCCGACCGGGGCCTGTCGGGGGCGGGCGGGCGGCCGGGTCGCATCGACCCCCGCCTACCCTCCCGGTCGCCCGTGCCGGTGACCGGACAACCGCCCCTGGCCGAGTCTCCGGTCACCCGGCTGCGGGAGCACCTGGACGACTTCCTGGGCCAGGTGGATCGCTGGACCGCGGAGCTGGCGCTGGCGGCGCCCATCCCACCCGCCGTGTCGGAGCTGGAGCATCGGCTGCGGGACGCCCTCGGTCACCCGGCCGACCTGGTGGTGGTGCCGATTCGCCGGCCTCAGGCGGCCTTCGTCCTGGTGGCCTACGTGGACGGGCTGGTGGGGGAGGAGCTGGTCCATCGCTGCATCCTGCGGCCCCTGACCGAGCGATTGCCGGAGCCAGCCGACGAAGCGGCCCGGTGGCTGGATCGCGGGCTCCTGCCCGGCGGCCGGGTTCGTCCCGTCCACCGTCTGGCCGAGGTCGTGGACGGTCTCCTCCAGGGATGCGCGCTGGTGGCGGTGGATCGCCCGGCGGGCATGGCGATCCCCGTGCCCTCGGCGTCGTCCTCGTCCTCGGCGTCCCCCGTGCCCGCGGTACCCTCGTCCTCGCCGTCCCGCGTGCCCGCGGTGCCCTCGTCCCGGGCGTCCTCTGGGCCCGCGGCGGGATCGGGGGCTGCATGGCTCGTCGACGTGCGCCAGTTCGAACACCGCAGCATCGACGACCCGGCCACCGAGGGCACCATCGGCGGTCCCCGGGAGGCCTTCGTCGAGGTCTTGCGGACCAACACCGCCGCCCTGCGGCGTCGGCTGCGCACCCCCCATCTGCGCATCGAGGAGCTGGACACCGGCCGGCAGACGCGCACCCGCACGGCCATCGCCTACGTGGCCGGCCGGGCCGATCCGGGCACCGTGGCCCTGGTGCGCCGGCGGCTGGAGTCCGCCCCTTGGGATCTGGTCTTCTCGGAGGAACAGGTGGAGGCGCTGCTCCAGGATCGCCCGCTCTCGCTCTTCCCCCAGGCTCGGTTGACCGAACGACCCGACGTGGTGGCGGCCGGGCTCATGGAAGGGCGGGTGGCGGTGCTGGTGGACGGCACGCCCTTTGCCGTGGTGGTGCCGCTGCAGTTCTGGGACCTGCTGCAGTCGCCGGACGACTACTATCTGCGCTGGCCCTTCGCCTCGACCCTGCGGCTGGTGCGGCTGTTCGCCGTGCTGCTGATGACCGTGGGCCTCCCGCTCTATGTGGCGGTGACCACCTACAACCAGGAGTTGATCCCGCGGGAGTTCCTCTTCACCCTGGCGGCATCGCGGGAGGCCCTGCCCTTTCCCACGGCCCTCGAGGCCATCGTGCTCAGCTTCGTGTTCGACATCCTGCGGGAGGCCACCACGCGGCTGCCCCGCCAGGTTGGTGGCGCCCTCACCATCGTGGGCGGCCTCGTCATCGGGGACACGGCCGTGCGGGCGGGCATCGTGACCGCGCCGACGCTGATCCTGATCGGCGCCAGCGCCATGGCCGCCTTCGCGCTACCGACCTTCGCCGCCGCCATCCCCTTCCGCATCCTCCACTACGTCTTCTTGGGGGTGGCCACGGTCTTCGGGATGTACGGACTGGTGACGGCCTTCGTCATCGTCCTGGCCCACATGGCCTCCCTGCGCTCGGTGGGCGTGCCGTATCTCGCGCCCCATGCGCCCTACCGGCCGCAGGGCTGGGAGGACACGCTGGTCCGGGCACCGTGGGTGATGATGCGGGGCAAGCCGCCGCTGATCGGGCGCGAGACGGGACCGGGACGGTGAGCCCGGGCGGGTCGCGAGCGTTCACGGGGGGCCGCCTTGCTGGGCCTGGGGCCCACGGGGGCCGCCTGCTTGGGCCGGGGTAGGTAGGGAGGGACGGCATTGCCACGGCGCGATCAGGTGGATTCGGTGTCCCTTGCCGCGCTCCTGATCGTCGTCGTGCTGGCGACCCTGGTGTTCTTCCTGCCGCGGTCGCTGACGGCCGTGGCCGGCCGGGATGCGTGGCTGGCGGTGTTGGTCAACACCCCGGTGGTGGCCCTGGTCCTTGGCGCCTGGTACGCGTTCTACTTGCGGCCGGGCCTGACGCCCCTCGACCGGCTGCGCGGCCACCCCTGGGCGCGCTGGCTGCTGCTGCCGGTGCTGGTGGCCTATGCCCTCTACCATGCCGGCGGGATCCTCGGGGAGACGGTGATGCTGATGGTCGTGGTCTACGCCGAGACGCCCGTATGGGCCTTTCACGGGACGCTGGCCCTGACCGCGTGGGTCCTGGCTGCCTACGGCCGCGAGACCCTGGCGCGGGTGGGATTGATGGTCCTGCCGGTGATGGTGGCGGCGCTCTTCGTCAACCTGGCCATCCTGTTGCCGGGCAACGCGGAGTGGGCGCAGCTGCTGCCGCTGCTGGAGCACGGCCCCGCTCCCCTGGTGCGGGGCGCCGGGGTGATGGCGGCCGCGGCGGCGGAGACCCTGCTGCTGGCCTACTTCGCGGACGGGCTGGCATCCCGGGATCGGCGGGTCCGGCCGCTGGTGCTGGCCGCGGCGGGCATGATCGCGTTGCTGGCCGGCGTGACGGCGGCCTGTGTGGCGGTGTTAGGGCCTGGCGAGACCACGCGGGCGGTGGCGCCCACGTTCGTCTTGGCGCGGCTGGCGCGGCCGGTGCCGGTGCTCTCGCGACCCGAGATCTTCACCATCTCGGCCTGGCTGCTGGGGATCGCCCTCAAGCTGGCGCTCTTCGTCTACGTCGCCGGGGTCACCCTGCGGGTGACCCTGGGGCTCACGGAGCGCCGGCAGGGGCTGGTTCACGGGGCGGTGACGGCGGCGGCCGTCGCGGTCGCCTTCTGGCTCTTCCCGGACACCCAGCGCTGGGAATGGCAGTTCACCCGGGTGTGGCCCCTGGTGGGATGGGCCGGGTTGGCGGCCGGTACGGTGGCGGGCCTCCTGCCGGTGGATCCGCGGCGTCGGGGCGACGGGTCACCGTCCCCGCCGGCCCCTGGGCGCTCGGCCGTCGACGAAGTCCCCGCGGCGGCCAACGGAGGGAGCCCCGGGATCGATCCCGCGGTCGGCTCCCGCTCCGGACGGACGCTCCGGCCACCGACGGACGGCGGGAGGGGGGCCATGTCGGTGCGGGCGGCCGGCGCCCCGGAGGAGGCAGTGACAACGTGAGGGCTCGTCTCGGGGCCGGGTTCGTCCTGGTCCTCAGTGCCCTGGCCTTGACGGGGTGCTGGGGCTACAGCGAGGTGAACGACCTGGCCTTCGTCACCGTGGCCGCCCTGGACCGCGCCCCATCCGGCGGCTACCGGTGGACGGTGGCGGTGCCGGTGCCCGAGCTGGTGCTGCCCGCGTCGCTGGGGGGTGCGGGAGCGGGGGCGGCCGGTGCCGCGACGCGGACCAACCTGTTCCGCTCGGCGGTCGGGCCCGGTCCCCAGGCGGCCGCCCAGGCGCTGGACGATCGCATCCCCCGCGAGGTCCGCTGGTCCTTCGCGGATCACATCCTGGTGGGCGAGGCGGCGGCGCGGTCGGGCCTGCGGCCCCTGCTGGAGATGATCTCCCGCGGGTATCGCGTGGAGCGTCGGGCCTCGCTGTACGTGGTGCGGGGCGAGGCCGGCGCGATGCTTCTGCAGCTGCGGCCCTCCCTCGACCGGGCTGTGACCCGCTCCTTCGACGCCGTGACCCGGAAGAACCGGCCCGGCACCATACGGGGCGTCGACGGCAACACCGTCCTGCGTTGGCTCGACACGCCGGGCACCGACCCCTTCCTCCCCGTGGTGACCACGGCCGGGGAGGGGAGCTCCGTGAGCCCTGCGCCGGCGGGGATCGCCCTGTTCCGTGGCGACCGGCTGGTGGGCTTCCTGCCGCCTCCGCTCCACCATGGGCTGCTGATGGCGCGGGGCGAGGCGCATCCCTTCACCCTGGTCGTGCCCTGTCCGGGGGAGACCGCCACGGCACCCGGTGGGGGCGGGTCCGGAGACCGGACCGGTGGCACCGGCGTGTCGCTCCAGGTCGACCAGGACGAGGCGCGGGTGCGGGTGATCGGCCCGACGGCCGCGGCGAACGGCGCAGGCGGCGCCGGGGCTTCTGGGGCGGGCGGGGTGGCCGGGTCCGCAGCGGCCGGGTCCGGGGCGGCCGGGTCCGCAGCGGCCGGGTCCGGGGCGAACGGGATCGAGGCCCTGTCCGGCGCCACGATGCCCGGGGTGCGCCTCGAGGTCGACCTGGCGGGCGTCGTGCTGGAGTGGCAGTGCCGCGACCCCCAGGTCGACCGGCGACGCATCCAAGCGGTGGCCCAGGCAGCAGCCCGGCAGACCCGCGGTTGGATCGAGGCCGCCTTGGCCCGCGCCGCGGCGCTGGGCGTCGACCCCGTCGGGCTCGGGGCGGCCCTGCACCGCCAGGACCCGGCGACGTGGCGGACCATCCGGAGCCAGTGGCGCACCTGGGTGCGGGACCTCCGCCCCGAGCTGACGGTCACCTTCCATGTCCGCGGGCAGCAGCTGACGGTCTCGGCGCCGTGACGGGAGGGTGCCGTCCGGCGGCGATCGTCCCCCCGCCACGGTGCCACCGGGGGCGGCGCACCGCTCACGCCCCGCTCCGTCCGGCCGCCTCGACCAGCGCCGCGAAGAGCCGCTGCTGGAGCGCATCGTGGGCGATCCCGTCCTCGGGATGCCACTGCACGCCGATGGCGAAGGGATGGGTGGGATCGGTCCACTCCACCGCCTCGACGACGCCGTCGTCCGCGGTTGCCGCCACCGCCAGGCCCGGGGCGGGCCGCCCCACGGCCTGGTGATGGCGGGAGCGCACCCGGATGCGGTCCGCCCCGTAGATGTGGTGGAGCTTGCTGCCCGGCACCAGGGTGACCGCGTGCACCGCCCGCGGTCCACTCCCGTCGGGGGGTGCGTGCGATACCCCGTGGCCGTAGCGGTCGGGGATGTGCTGGACCAGGTCACCCCCGAGGGCCACGTTCATCACCTGGGCGCCGCGGCAGATGCCCAGGACGGGGATGCGGCGCTCGATGGCCAGGCGGACCAGGGCCAGTTCGAAGGCGTCGCGCGCTGCGTCGACCCCGGTGACGGTGGGGTGGGGGTCGGCGCCGTAATGGATGGGGTCCACGTCACCGCCTCCCACCAGGACGACCCCGTCGACCCGGGCCGCGATCTCCTCCGGTGGCGGGCCGTCCGCCACGAGGACCACGGGGATGCCGCCGGCCAGCCGCACCGCCGTCAGGTAGTCGCCGGGGACGAACAGGCGACCGCGCGCGTCCCACCCATAAGAGGTTACGCCGATCACGGGTCGGGGCACGACCACCACCCCACAAGCCGCAGCGATGGCGATCGCTGTTCCCTTCGCACCGCCGGGGTCGGTTCCTCCCGGGAGCCCTTCGATGGGGAGCCGTTCCCGGCAGCAAGAACCATCGTCTCCGACGTCGAACAGCCGCGGTAGCCGAGCAGCTCGCACCACCCAGGAGGGGGCCGCCGAAACCAGTACGCCGCCGACCGGAGGCTCGTTCCGGGACGAGGGTGGCCGGGCGGCAGCCGGCGCCGCAACCGGGGAAGAACCGGCCGTGCTGCCGCCGGCGGCGACGCTCCCGCCGGCCGGCCGATCCCTAGCCGGCGATCTGGCCGGTGCGGCGGGCTACCTGGGTATGATGCTCCTGCCTCCCCTGGCCGACCTGGCCCTGGTGGTCTGGACGGTGCGGGACACGGGGCGGCGCAGGTTGCGGCTCCTAGCCCGGGTGGCCTGGGTGGCGGTGGCCGTGGTGCTGCCCCTGCTGGGCGGGTCCGCGTACTGGGTGTCGGTGCGGAGGAGCCGGGGGCGGGGCCGGGCGGTGGGAGTTTGAACGTACCGGGGCGGGAGGCAGGATAGACGTCGATTGGCTAAATGCGGTAGTAAGTGAGTGGGAGAAACCGGAACCTACGGGGAACCCACGAACACCGACTAGGCGTGGCCTACCCAGTCCTAGGGGAGGCCCATGGCACCCGGGACGTGGGCTTCCCGGCCGCCGTCGCCACGGGGTGACAAGGTGGAAGCGCTACCGCGCTTGGCATGGCAAGGGGGGCCATTCACGCTGACCCTTAAGCCCTTCCGGGAAGATGCTGCTGCCGCACCGATCTACTACGTCCCGAACCTGCCCCGTTTATTGGACGACCCGGGGGCGCCGGTCTACGTGATCCGCGAGTGGAGCGACTACGTGGCGACCATTTCCTGGAAGGACCGGTCGAACCATCCGGAAACGCTTTGGGCCGGTGACGAGCCTGCCCCCCGGCTGCAGGTGGGGGGCTACCACATCCACTACGGCAACCGGGTGGGCCGCAGCAGCCTCCGCGTGATCGCCGCGGGGAAGGAAGTCGGCGAGCCCCTCCACCTCGAAGTGGTCAGCCCGAAGCTCAGCCTCGATCCCCGCGATGCGGAGCGCTGGTTCTTCTATCCCCGTTTCGTGCGGGCGCTGGTGGATGACATCGCAGCTGCCGCGATCGCCTGGCCCTTCGCGTACCGGGGTGCCACGGCTTTCCCCACCCACCTGGCCGGCGCACGCCCGTCGGCTCTCTTCACCTTCCATTTTCTTCGCCGGTATGGCCGGCAACTGGCGGAGGCCTTCCACACCGTCGTCGCCAGTCCGCACCGGGTCCTTACCCTGGAAGACGCTGTGGTCCCAGCTGCCCGGGCAACGCGCATCGACGCCTCGGCAGTGACCTGGCTGGCCGCCCATCCCGGAGCGTGGTGGCCCGACCCCCGCCCGGCGGCGACGACGGCATCGGGGCAGCGGTATGTCCGCACGGGTGTGGCAGGCGCGACCCGAAGAAACCCATGACACTCCGGAGAACCGGTTCGTCCGGCACTTCGCCGAACAGCTTCGTGAAGCAATCGCGCAAGTGCAGCGTGCCGTATCGGACGCGCGGCTGCGGGAGGACGGCATCGGGGTCCTTGGAGAGGCCATGGCGACCTTGGAGCGCGCGGCCTGGTGGCCGGAGGTGGGCCCCCTGGGTGTCATGCCCGTCTCCTCCCACGTGCTGCTCAAGGGGGAGGGTTACCGTGAGCTGTACCGGTTGTACCCCCTGTTCCTGCTTGGTCGGCTGCCCTTCAGTGGAGACCTGGGTGAGGCGATCGCCAATCGGGACATTGCCACCCTCTACGAGTGGTGGTGCTTGTTCCGGTTGGTGAAAGAACTCGGCGAGATCTGTGGCCCGCCGGGTGGCGAGCCGTGGTCCACGAGCGAGGACCGCGGCCCACAGGCCCTGGGGGTCCGCTTCGCCGATGGGACCGTGCTCCGCTACCAGTCGTGGTGTCGGGGTGGTCGGGGCAGCTACTCGGTGAGCATGCGACCGGATTTCATCATCGAGCATCCCCGGCGCGGGCGGATCTGCGTGGATGCCAAGTTCAGCTTTCGGCTGGTCACCGACGAGTTGGGACCCGACGAGGAAGCAGATCCGGAACGCCATCCCACCCGCCGTGATCTCATGACCATCCATGCCTACCGCGATGCCTTGCGGTGCCGGGCGGCGGTGATCCTCTATCCGGGTGACCGTCGGCTGTTCTTCGGCGCGGACGGTCGCCGATGGGAGGGCCTGGACATCGGGGGCCTGATGGAGGAATCCGGGCCGCAGGGCGTTGGAGCCATCCCGTATCGGCCCGGTCTGCAGGACGAGGTGTCTTGAAGATGGCGGACCTGCTGACGCTCTGGAAGAACAACCAGGACCTGGACCGCTTCGAACTGGTGGCCGTCGCTCGCCGGTTCCTCCTTGACGTGGTCGAACGGGTGCTGGAGAGGGTCGGGCAGCCCCTCAGCCCTGCCGATCGCACGGAGCTCTACAGGATCGCCTACGAGCGCTGGCTCGACGAAAGCGGCGCGATGCCGCGCTTCCGGCCCCATGGCGACACCGACAAGTTCCTCCGGCCGGCCTATCACCTGACCTTCAAGGCGCAACCGGCGATGGCGGGACGGACCCACCCGTTCGATCGGGTGCTCCTCAATCCCTGGGCGGACGGAGGGCGCCTGAGCTGGCAGCTCGGAATGCAGGTGGAGTTCGCGCCCCTTCGTGGCGATGCGGACCGGTGGATCCCGGCCGTCATCCTCGCCGGGGTCCATGCGTGGGCGGCGGAGCCCGACACGCCTCAGCCCCGCGGGGGTTTCCCGTGGGGGAACCCGAGCGCCCACAAGGCCATCCTGGCACGGCTAGGGCAATTCGATGTGGTACGCCGGCTGGAGGAGGCCTGGCGTCCCCTCGGGATCCCCCCTGAACCCCAGGCGGCGATGGACAACCATCTGATCCTTGGCACACGTCTCGACGATCCCGATCGGTGGCAGGGGGCCGCGGAGCTGGCAGACCACTGCAGTGCGCTGCTGGCGGCTCCCTGGCCCGTCCTGCCGAGGCCCCCGGAGGTGCGGCCCACTCACCACCTCCAGTCCCCGGCCGCCGCCCCAACCTCACACCGGGCCTCCGATGGCGAGGGCGCTCCGGAAGAAAATGGGAAGGAAGAGCCATCGCGCGAAGGGCCCCGCCTGGCCCACCGCCTAGCCCAGTACCTGGCTACCCGGGGTCTGGAATACGATCCCGAGCAGATCGTGGCCGTCTACACGGCGTGCAAGACCAAGGGGTTCGTGATCCTGGCCGGTCTGAGTGGAACCGGTAAGACCCGACTGGCACGGGAGCTGGCGGCGCTGCTCTCGGCCCGAGAATGTTTTCAGGCCGTGCGTCCGGATTGGCGGGACGCGACCTCCGTGCTCGGTTACTACAACCCCTTCACCGGACGCTACCAGGAGACCCCCATCCTACGGTTCCTGTGGGAGGCGGAGGCGGAGTGGGATGAGGGTAGACTCCCATCCCCCGGCCGGCCTGTGAGCGACGCCCAGCTGTCCCAATACGTGCGTCGCAACCTCGACCCGCAGCAGGTCGATGCGTTGCGGGCCGGCCTGGTGCGGTGGGGCCGGGACCTCTCCACCTGGACGGACGAGGACGTCCGTGAGCTATGGGAACCGTACCGCAACGCCATGGGCGACGTCGGTGGCGCCCCGCGGCTGAGTTCCGGCATCGCGACCCTGTGGGAGGCCACGCGGGTTCTGGCCGATCACCGTCGCGGGCTGGGCGAGCGCGTGCGCGATGCAGTCCGGGTCTTCGCTGCCACGGAGAAATACCGACCGTTCTCGCGGGTTCTCCGAGCCCTGGCGGCTATCGAACCTGAACGCGTACCACCTATCTTCCAAGAGTACCTGCTGAGACGGCTACTCCGGGTTCTGGGCGTTGCGCGGCCAATCAGCCTTGGTACGATCGTGGAAGGCCGCGGTGACCCTGCCAACCTAGACGCGTGCTGGGAGGCCCTCACAGAGCGGCTCAGGAACGTTGTGGCCGCAGCGGGCCTGCCTGCCGACGATCCCGCCATCCGGGGAACGGCGGCCTCGGCGCTGGCAAAGTTGGCGACTCCGAGGACTGATGGCATGGGCGCCTCGAACGGCGCTCCCGCCACCGCGCCAGGGGTACGCCCCTATTTCCTGATCCTCGATGAGATGAACCTGGCGCGGGTCGAGTACTACCTGGCCGACCTGCTGAGCGCCATGGAGACGGGCCGGGACTTGCCCATCGCGTTGTCCCCGGGTTTGGCCGAGGAGACACGGGAGCCGGGCGACTGGGACATCCCCGGACGTGCGGGGGAGATGGGACCGGCCGACGCCACGGTCGGCGCGAGGCCTGCCGAAAAAACGGCGGTCCGGCTGGCGCCCAACGTCTATATCATCGGCACCGTCAACATCGACGAGACCACCTTCGCCTTCAGCCCCAAGGTGCTGGACCGGGCCTTCACCGTAGCCTTCCGGGAGGTGCGACTGGACCCGGGCTACCCGCCCGCGCCCCCGAACACCGGTTACGGCGTGGTCACAGAGGAAGAACTCGACCTCCTGCGCCGCGACTTCATCAGGGGCGGACGCTGCGCCGGGGTCGACAAGGAACTGGTGCGCGAGGCCGCCCGTCGGTACCCCTGGATCGTGCGAGCCCTGGCGGAGCTCAACGAGAGGCTCTACGACCACGACCTCCATTTTGGGTATCGGGTGGTCGATGAGGTCCTGGCGTTCGTGCACCTCGGTCTCGAATCGCCGTTGCGCGATGGGTTCGAGGTTCCCGATTCCTCCGATCCTGCGAGGGTCGCCTTCGACTGGGCGGTGTCGATGAAGCTGCTTCCCAGGCTCCACGGCCAGCGCCACCGCTTGGAGGAACCGCTGCAGGCCGTACGGCGCTGGGCCGAGGGACACGGCTGCCGGAGGATGGCGGTCGAGGCGGAACGCCTCCTCAGAAAGCTCACCACAGAGGGATTTGCGACCTATCTCTAACCGGGAGGGGTGATCCATGCCCTTCGACCTTCACGCGGTCACCGTCCAGTTGACCATGGGCCTCGGCGCCGTGGTCGCGATGGTGGTGGCGTCGGTCCTTGGCCTGGTGCGGCGACGGCCGGGATGGCTGTTCGTCGCGGCGATCTGCGCGTTGGGGCCGTGCTATTATCTGCTCGGCTTGTCGGCGGTGCTGGCCACCCCCGGCGCCCTGGGGCCGTTGCTGCTGGTGGGGGCGGGGGTGGCGATGCAGCGGGGCCGGCCGGATCTCGCCACGGTGGCGGTGGGGCCTGTCTACCTCGCGGCCTTTGTCCTGCTCCTGATATACGGGATGGCGGCCGCCTACTGAGCCTGCTAACACGATTGAGGGGGTGGAGGCGGTGCACCGGATCACGGCGGTGCCGGCGCTGCTCGTGGGGGTGGTCGGTTCCGCGGCGGTCCTCTATGGGGCCCTTTTCTGGCTCCCTTACCACCTGCAAGGGGGCCGGTTCCACAGCACCGGCATCATCTTGCTCGCGTCCATGCTGGCCCTGCTCTCATTGAGCTGGGCGCCGATGGCCATACGGCGGCTCAACCCGCGTGCCCGTACCGCCAGGCTCCTGGGTTATGACCTGTCCCTGGCGGGAGGAACGGCCATCCTGGCGGTGCCCTTTTTGATGTCGCCCGTTCGGCTGGTCGTCCTGCTGCCTCTGGTGACGTATCTGGTGCTGATCGCTGCGGACCTGGCCGTGTGTCTCGGCCGGCCCCAGCCTGAGGGGAGTTGATCCGACGGTGCCCGCCATCGACGGCGTCCTGACGGTGACGGTGACCGGAGTGGCGTACGTGTTGACGCCCCACGTCCTGGGGCTGGTCATCCTGTTCGCCCTGCTCCTGCTCGGCCGGACCGATTTCAGCGCCTGGCACAACGCACCCTGGCCGCCCGCTACGGTGTGGATGAGCGGGCTGCTCATGAGCACCATCCCGTACGCGGTGGGCGGCCTGTTCGTCGGCTGGGTCAGCCGTCGCAGGCACACCGCATACCCGTGGTCCCAGGTGGCCGCCCTGGGCGTGGTGGCCGCGGCGATGGAGCGCGTGCTGATCCTGGGGGGTGCCTATCTCACCTATCTGGCCCATCTGGACCTCTTCAAGGGTCAGGAGTGGCTCGGCGTCCTTCAAGCTGAAGCCTTGCCGTACTACACGCCGGCCTACATCGGGGCGGGCCTTGTCGTATCGCCGCTGGTCCTGCTGGCTGCGGCCAGGGCAGCCACAAGGCGCCCGCAGGCCCCGCTGCCAAGGATCCAGCGGCCGCCCGCGGCGACCCGGGGAGTTGAGGGCTGAACGGGTTGAAGAGGGCAACCCGGGGCGCCCGCTGCCGGACCCGCGGGCTTCTACGCCCGACTCCACCGGCCGGCCCGCGGGATCACGGCAGCGGCGGCCGCCGCTCGAACCACGGCGCCGCCCGCTCGAGCTGCCCCGCCAGGCGGAAGAGCACGTCTTCGCCGCCGAAGGGCGCCACGAACTGGACGCCGATAGGCAGGCCCTCCGGCGTCCAGTGGAGCGGCACCGACATGGCCGGCACCCCGGCCAGGTTGGCCAGCTGGGTGAAGGGGGTTGCGGCCAGGTTTTCCAGCGCCACCGTCTCCAGGATGCCCGCCGCCCGGTAGATCCGCCCCGAGCCCAGGGCGCCCAGGCCGTTGAGCACCTTCATCAGCCGTTCCTGGGCCGGCGACAGTTTCAGTTCCCCGATGGCCACGGGCGGCCGGGCCACCGTGGGCGTCATGTACAGGTCCCAATCCTGGAAGAACCGGCCCAGCGCCCGGGCGGCCTGGTCCCACTGGTCCAGGGCGCGGCTGAACTCCCCCGCGCTGACGGTCTCACCCAGAAGGCCCAGCATCCGCGTAGCCGGCTCCAGCTGCTGCACCGCCTCCGGACCCCGCAGCTCCCGCACCCGCCGCACCTCCGCCGCCACCACCCCGCAGTACATCGTGAGGTAGCTGCGGGCCAGGGCCAGGCCGTCGATCTCCGGGCGGGCCTCCTCCACGTGGTGGCCGAGTTCCTCCAACAGGCGAGCGGCCCGCCGCACCGCCTCCACGCACTCGGGATCCACGGGCCGGCCGACGGGCGAGCGGGTGTCCATGGCGATGCGCAGCGGCTCAGGGTCCTGGCCGAGTTCGTCCAGGTAGGGACGGCGGGGCGGGGCGATCACGTAGGGTGCCCCGGGCTCCGGCGCGGCCAGCAGGTCCAGGATGGCGGCGCTGTCCCGCACTGAGCGGGTGACGACCCCGTAGACCGCGGCACCGTGCCACAGCTGGCCGAAGTCGGGCCCGGTCGGGGTGCGGCCACGGCTTGCCTTCAAGCCGAAGAGGCCGCAATGGGAGGCGGGGATGCGCAGGGATCCGCCGCCGTCGCCGCCCGAGGCCAGGGGCACCATGCCCGCTGCCACCGCCGCCGCGGAGCCGCCGCTCGAGCCGCCCGGGGTACGGGAGAGGTCCCAGGGGTTGCGGCAGGGGCCGAAGAGCTCGGGCTCGGTGAAGGCCACGAGGCCCAGCTCGGGCGTGTTGGTCTTCCCCAGGATGACGAGCCCGGCCGCCTTGTAGCGCCGCACCGTCTCGGCGTCGTGATCCGGGACGAACCCGGCATACGCCCGGGAGCCGTTGGTCAAGGGCACCCCGGCCAGCGCCTCGCCCAGGTCCTTCACGAGGAAGGGGACGCCGGCGAAGGGGCCTCCGGCGGAATAACCCGTAGCGTGGCCGGTGGTGGCCGGGGATCCACCGGTCGCGTCACCGGGGGCGGAACCGGAGGCCCTGACGGTCCCGGACCTGGCGGCATCGAGCTGGCCGTCGATCGCCCGGGCGCGCTCGAGAGCCTGCTCGAAAAGCGGTACCACCACGGCGTTCAGCCGGGGATTGACGGCCTCGATGCGCCGGATGGCCGCCTCGACCACCTCCACGGCCTTCACCTGACGCGAGCGGATGAGCTCGGCGAGACCGAGACCGTCGTATCGGTCATATTCCTTGAAATCCACGGCCTGGGCCCCCCTGGACGGGCTGCGCGGGCGGCGGGAGGACGCTGCCGCCCCGTCGCTCCGCCATATACGTCCCCTGGCAGTCGGTTCCTGCCCGCGCGGCCTCGGGGACCGGTGCCCGTGGGATCAGGGCGCACCCATCGTCAACCCGGTGCGCCGCAGGTGGACGTCCACCTGCACCGAGACCGGGAGGCTCGCGACGCGCCGGCGCCACCGCGAGGCCACGGTCCGCCACGCGGCGGGATCGCGGCGGTGCAATTCCAGGCCGAACCCGGCCGGATCCACCCCCTGACGCCGCGCCAAGTCGATAAGGGCGGCGACGTCGCGGCGCACGGCGCGTTCCGCTGCGGCCTCGGCGCGCGGCAAGGCGGCCGTCGTCAGGGGCTCCGTACATCGCCACTCTTCGACGTCCGCCTCCACGCGCACCCGCACGGAGGCCGCAGGCCCTTCGGGGGTCCAGCGGGCACTCCGCCGGCTGCTGCTGCGCACGGCGGTGGCCCCGAACCCACGGCCCGGCGGATCCCCGGGGCAGGGCCACACCAGCCGGTCCACCTCTTGCTGGCCCGTCAACCAGTACAGGCCTCGGGTAGCCGGTTCGTCCGCCATGGCGACCAGCCGCATCCCGCGGAAAAGGGCCACCCGGCGCACCATGGGCTCGGACGGCGTCGAAGCGGCCAGATCGACGACCGGCACCGCCGGATCTTCGCCCCCGTGGCCCACGGTGCGCAGGAAGGAGTTCAGATCGATGGGCGGGCCGAGACGGGCGGAGGGGCGAAGCATCATCCGCTGGAAGGCGACGAAGCGCGGGGCGCCGAAGGCGGGCTGGAGGCGGTGGAGGAACCGGCCGGCGGGGCCGTCGGTGACGAACAGGAAGGCGTTGCGGCGAAAGGTGTAGCGCCGGGACAGGGTGTCCAGGACGGGCTCGAGGCGCGATCGGGCCAGGTCCCGCCCCACCAGCACCACGTTGACGTGGCTCCACAGCATCTCCCGCCCCGCGGCCAGCTCCAGCCGCCGCTGCGCGTCGAGGAGCGACTGGCCTTCGGCGTGGAGCAGCCGGTGGGCGATGCTGCCCGGTTGTTCCATGGGACCGGTGGTGGGGGCGCCGACGATCTCGACGGTGAGCAGCAGGCGGTCGCTGCGGGTTCGATCGAGGCCCAGCACCGTCACCACGGCGGCTTGCTCGGGCTCGATGCGGCCATAGCAGCCGCCGAGGAACAGGCCGGCCGAGAGGGCGAGCATCCCCAGGGCCGCGGCCCGCCGCGACCCGGGCGCGGCGCCACGGACCTCAAGGCGGGAAGGACCTGCCTTCGCAGACGCAGCGGATCCGGTCTCCTCCCTCCCGTCCAACCGGGGGGACCCGGTCCGGGGCGTCGGCGGTCGCGGTCGGCTGGACCGGCGTCCCTTGAGGCTCAACCACCCGCCGACCAGCAGGAAGGCCATCCCCGTCATGGACACCGCCGGGAAGATCCGCTCCACGTGGTCGAGAAGCATTGGACCGCTTTCGAACGCCACCACGCCCAACCATCCCGCCCCGGCGGCGGGGACGGCGGTCACCACGCCGTGCCATCGCGACCGCACGGAGAGAGCGCGGGATGCGGCCGTCCCGGCCGCCGTCAGCAACAAGCCCAGATGGACGAAGGCGCCCGTCAGCCACGCGAACAGCGTGAGGATCTCCAGGCGCAGGAGGAACAGGCTGGCGCGGACCTGACGGATCAGGCTGAGCACGGGGAAGGTGGACCGCGCCACCTCGGTCGCCCCGAGCACCGCGACGGCGGCGGCGGTGTAGGCGACCAGCAGGAGGCCTGAGAGGGCCACGGCCAGGGGCAGCGCCCGGCGCAGGCGCCCAGGGTCCCGGACCCGGCCGGCGGCTGCCAGCACGACGACCGCCTCGCCGGCGAAGGCCAAGGCCACCGGCAAGGCGGCCATCACCGGACCGAGACCCGTTTCGAGGAGGGGCGTCAGCTCGCGGACGTCCACGTTCCCCGCCAGCACGACGGCGAGGTTGAGCACGCTGGCCCCCACCATCAGGGGGAAGAGCGCCTGGCCGCTGCGGTAGACCGCCTCCAGGCCGTAGGCCGCCAGGACCCAACCCGTCAGCGCCGTCCCGGCGGCGAACACCGCGACGGGCATCTCCGGCAGGACCGTGGCGAACACGGTGGCAACCTGGGCGACGAGCACCGCCGCCAGGTACGTGGCGTACCCGGCGAGGCCCGCGGCCAGCAGGCGATCGCCCCAGCCGGGCCGGGTCCCCGACGCCTGCTCGCCCGGTGCCCGCTCCGGCCGGAAGAACAGGGCCCACCAGCACCAGGCCAGGGCCATGCCGAGCAGCGTCGCCAGGCCCACCGCCATCCAGCCATCCCGCCCCGCCCGCACCACCACGGGCCGCGGCAGGTACAGCAGCGCCGCCGTGGTCACCGCGATGATGGCGTTGATGGCGACCTGCACGGCTTCGACCCGTTGCGATCTCATGGCGTGGGCCCCGCCGTCCGCGCGAAGGTCCGCTCCACGGGGACGAAGGGCACCGGCTTGCGGTGCCGGGTCTACGGCATGCGCACCAGGACGTCTTCCAGCAGCGCCCCACCCCGCCAGGGTGCCAGCGGGGCGAGGAAGGGCTTCCCCACCGACTCCAGGGAGCTCAGGTGCCCGACCACGACGGTCACCCCCATGGCGATGCCGAACAACCCCAAGGCGCTGCCCAGGAGCAACAGGGCGTAGGAGATCAGGCGGAAGGGTACCGTGACGGCGAAGGTCGGCAGGGAGAGGGTGGCGACCGCCGTCACCGCGGCCAGCACCACCATCGGGGCGCTGGCCAGACCACCCCGCACCATGGCCTCCCCCACCACCAAGGCGCCGACCACGGACAGCGCACCGCCGATGCCGCGGGGCATGCGGGCCCCCGCCTCGCGCAGGAGGTCGAAGCCGAGGTTCAAGATGATCGCCTCGACCACCGTGGGATAGGGAACGGCGGCGCGACTGGTGAGGATCGTGACCAGCATGTTGGTCGGGATCAGCTCATGGTGGTAGTTGACGATGGCCACGTACAGCGCCAGGCCGCTCACGCTGACGAACACGGCGAAGAGGCGCAGGAGACGCATGGCGGTCCCGAAGGGCCAGCGCAGGTAGTGGTCTTCCGGGCTCTGCAGGAAGTCCCAGAAGGTCGCCGGGGCGATCAGGGCAAAGGGCGTCCCGTCCAGCATCAGGACCACCCGCCCCTCGGTGAGGGCGGCGGTGCAGACGTCGGGGCGCTCGGTGCTGCGGTACTGCATGAAGGGCGACCAGGGCCGCCCCGAGAGGAACGCGGCCAGCTGGCTGGTGTCGACCACGGTATCCAGGTCGACGGCGGCGAGCCGCCTGCGGACGGTCTCGACCAGCAAGGGGTCGGCGCGACCGAGCACGTAGAGGAGGGCGCCCCGGCTGTGGCTCAGGCGGCCGACCTCGAAGTCCTCGATGCGCAGGCGATGGTCGGCCAGGCGGCGCCGGATGGCGGCCAGGTTGGTGCGCAGGACCTCGGTGAAGCCCTCCCGCGGCCCGCGTGTCACCACCTCCGACGTCGGCTCCTCCGGGAGCCGGTGTTCGAAGCCGCTGAAGTCGAGGATGAGGGCGCGGTCGACCGAGTCCACCAGCACCACGGCGCTTCCGCGGTGCAGCTCCCGCACGACGTCGTCGAAGCGGCGGGCCGCTTGCAGGCGGGTTCCCTGCAGCCCGCGGCGGACGAGCCACCGCACCACCTTCTCCGGGGTGTCGATGCCGGTCGGGACGCGGGCCAGCGGGACCAACACGAAGCGATGGATGAGCTCGTCGTCGGCCAGCCCGTCGATCACCGCAACGGCCACCCGGACCTGGCCCGGCAGCCGCAGGTGACGGATGTGCAGGTCGCTGGCATGGCCGAGCAGCGCGGCCAGGCGGCGGGTGGTCTCATCGAGGCCGCGGGGAAGGGGTTCCATCGTCGCCCGGTCGGCGGCCCAACCGTCCAGATACGCCCCGAGCCGGGCGCTGGCCGTATGGATGTCGCGCGTGAGCCGTTCCACCAGGTTGCGGTTGGCCATGGCAGGCGTAGTATGGGCTGTCGCGGATCATTCCTAGCGGGTTGCCGCCGGGGTCGAAGGCATCGCAACGGGGGTCGCCGTGGTCGGATCGCCGTCCGGACCGCCCGTCGCGGGTGCGGGCTCGGCCACCCGGAGCGAGCGATGGCGGGACGATCGAGCGGCGGGGGTTGGCAGCCACGTCGTGGATCCTATATGATTTCAGATAGCATCCGGCGCCATCGGGCCGGTTCGACCCCGGGGCTGCGGCACCCGCGACGGCGGCGGTCCGCCCAGGCCGAACGGAGGGGCCGTGGGATGGGCAGCAAACAGGAGCATGCCTACCAGGTCATCCGCCAGCGGATCCTCGACGGGACCTACGGCCCGGGCTACCGGCTGGTGATCGACGCCCTGGCGCGGGAGCTGGGGGTCAGTCCCGTGCCCGTCCGGGAGGCGATCCGTCGCCTCGAGGCCGAGGGCTGGGTGGTCTACCGCGCCCATGCCGGGGCCGAGGTGGCGCCGGCCGACCCCCGCCAATGGGAGCACCTGATGGAGGTCCTGGCCGTCCTCGAAGGGGCCGCCACGGCTGCCGCGGCGCCCCGCCTCGCGGCCGTGGACCTCCAGCACCTGGAGTCCATCAACCGGGCCATGGCCGAGGCGCTCGAGGAACTGGACGTCATGGCCTTCGGCCGTCTCAATCGCCGGTTCCACTTCACCATCTACGCCGGATGCCCCAACCCCTATCTCATCGAGCTCCTGCACCAGACGTGGGACCGCCTCGACCGCATTCGCAGCACCATCTTCCGCTACGTCCCCCACCGGGGCTGGGAGTCCATCGAAGAGCATCGCCAGCTGCTGGAGATGATCCGGGCCGGGGCGGAGCCGGAGGCCATCGAAGCCTTCGCCCGGCAGCACAAGCTGCGCACCGTCGCCGCCTATCGGACGAACCGGCCGGAGCCGGCGGGCGTCCCCACGGGTGGTCCCGCCTCGTGACGGACCCGTCTGCCCCGGACGGATCCGTCTGCGCAGGCGGTGACGCGCCAAGCCCGCTCGGCTTCCCCTTGCGGGATGTAACCCACCCGCGGGATCCAGCGCCGTTCATCCTGGCGGGCCGAGGTGGCAGGACGTGACGTGAGCCATGACCCGCCGGCGGCAGGCAGTGGGATGGGTGGTGGGACGCCTATCGCAGGACGTGGGATGCGTTGTGGGACGCCTAGAGAGGGGAGGCCGGAACCATGGCCAGGACGGCGCCGCGGGACGCCGCGCGGCTCAAGGGGTCCATCGTCCCCCTGGTGACACCCTTCCGCCCCGACGGGGCCATCGATGAGAAGGCCCTGGTCGACCTCATCGAGTGGCAGATCGACAGCGGCAGCCACGGCATCTCCGTCTGTGGCACCACCGGGGAGCCCAGCGCCCTGTCCCTGGAGGAACGGGAACAGGTGATGGAGCTGGCCGCCCGCACCATCCGGGGAAGGGTTGCGTTCGTCCCGGGCACCGGCACCAACAACCTGGACGAGACCCTGCGCCTCACGCGGTTCGCCGCGAAGCTGGGCGCCGACGCGGCGCTGGTGATCGTCCCCTACTACAACCGGCCGTCCCAGGAGGGGCTGTACCGCTACTTCCGCCGGCTGGCGGACGCGGTCGACCTGCCCTTGATCCTGTACAACATCCCCGGGCGGACGGCGGTCAACCTGGAGCCTGCCACCATGGCCCGGCTGCGCCGGGATTGCCCCAACATCATCGGCGTCAAGGAGTCCAACAAGGACTTCGAGCAGGTCTCCAAGGTGCTCCACGCCTGCGGGCGGGACTTCCACGTCTACTCGGGCATCGAGCTGCTCTGCTACCCCATGCTGGCCATGGGCGGCGTGGGCCACTTCAGCGCCACGGCCAACGTGCTGCCGCGGGAGGTGGCGGCCCTCTACGACCACGTGGCCGCAGGCCGCTGGCGGGAGGCCATCGACCTCCACTACCACCTGCTGCCGATGAACGAGGCCCTGTTCCTGGAGACGAACCCCGGCCCGGTGAAGTGGGTGCTGGGCCAGCTGGGGAGGATCCATCCCGTGTACCGGCCGCCGCTGTGCGAGCCGTCGCCGGCGAACCAGGAGCGGCTGCGGCGGGTCATGGCGTCGTACGGGCTCGAGCTGGTGCCACGCGGCGGGGAACCTGCCGCCGGCGAGGATGCCGGCGGCCCGGTCGCCGCGGTCGGGGACGCCACCGGCTCGCCGCACGGGGCGGGCAGCGGGATCGCGGTGCGCGGGATGGGGCCGACCTCCAGGGTCAGCGGGCGCGGCGACGCCGGCCCGCGTGCCGGTGCGACGGCCGATCCGGCGCCGGGGGCGGCCGGGGCTTCCGGGCGGCGCGGGCCGACCGCCGCGCCGGACGCCGCCGGGGCGGCGGGAGGCGGGACGGCATGAAGCGGGCCCGTTTCCTCGCTGCCGGCCGCTACCACGAGGGATACCTGGCCGAGCCCGGCGTCCTGGTGGACGAGGCCGGCCGCCCCCACCGGGAGGACGCGGTGAGCTTCCTGCCGCCCGTCGAGCCCCGCAAGGTGATCGGCCTGGCCCTGAACTACGCCGACCACGCCGCCGAGCTGTCGCTTTCCGTGCCGGACGAACCGGCCCTCTTCTTCAAGCCGCCCAACACCTGGGTGGGTCACCGGGCGCCCGTGGTGGTGCCGGCGGGGGCCGGGTTCGTCCACTACGAGATCGAACTGGCGGTGGTCATCGGACGGCGGTGCCGGCGGGTGGCGCCCGAACGGGCCTACGACGTGGTGGGCGGTTACACCATCGCCAACGACGTGACGGTGCGGGACTTCATCACCAACGTCTACCGGCCGCCGGTCAAGGCGAAGGGCTGGGACACCTTCTGTCCCCTGGGGCCCTATCTCGTGGAGGGGGAGATCGCCGACCCCCACGCGCTGGGGATGCGGGTGTACGTCAACGGGGAGCTGCGGCAGCAGGGGCACACCTCCCAGATGCTGCGCCGGGTGCCGGAGCTGGTGGCGTACCTCAGCGAGTTCATGACCCTGGAGCCCGGCGACGTGATCCTGACCGGAACGCCCAAGGGCATCAGCCCGGTCCGACCGGGCGACGTGATGCGGCTGGAGATCGACGGGTTGGGGGCGCTGGATAACCCGGTGGTGGAGGAACCGGCGTCCGGCGGGCCGCGCAGCGGGCTAGACACCGGGCCGCGGGCCGGACCTGTGGGGACGCCGCCCGCCGGGCCGTGACCCGAGGCCGGTTGCGTGACCCGAGGCCGCTTGAGGGCGGGTTACCGCGGGGCGATGGGGTCCGGCCGGGTCGAGCGGACGGCCGTTGGGCGGTGGCCATGGTCCGTTGCGTCGTACGGATGGCCGCTCTCGGCCATGGCGAGTGATCGAGGCGACCGGGCGGCGGTTGCGGGGACGGCCGATGGGAGCGTGAGGTCATGGGCGGAGCGATGGGAGAGGCGGTCCACCAACAGGGGCAAGGCGCGGGGAGGCCGGCGGCCACCGTCCCCCGGCAGGCGCTGCACTTCATCGGCGGCCGGTTCGTCCCGGGGAAGGAAGGCCGGTTCTTCACCACCCTGAACCCTGCCACCAACCGGCCCCTGGCGGAGGTGGCGGAGGGCAGCCCGGACGACGTCGACGCGGCGGTGCAGGCGGCGCGGCGAGCCTTCGACGAGGGGCCGTGGCCGCGGATGCTGCCGGCGGAGCGGGCCCGGTACCTGGAGCGCATCGCCGACCGCATCGAAGCCCGCAGCGAGGCCATCGCCCGGGTGGAGGTGCTGGACACGGGCATGCCCGTCAGCCAGGCGCGGGGGCAGGCGGCCCGGGCGGCGGAGAACTTCCGCTTCTTCGCCCGGCGGATCCAGGACCTGGGCGGTCACGTCTGGCAGGTGGGGGACCGGTTCGTCAACTACGTGGTCCACAAGCCCGTCGGGGTGGCGGGTCTGATCACCCCGTGGAACACGCCCTTCATGCTGGCGACCTGGAAGGTGGCGCCCTGCCTGGCGGCGGGGAACACGTGCGTGCTCAAGCCCGCCGAGTGGGCGCCCCTCTCCGCCCACATGCTGGCGGAGATCGTGGCGGAGGCGGGGCTGCCGGAGGGTGTGTTCAACGTGGTCCACGGCTTCGGCGAGCCGGCCGGGGCCAGCCTGGTGGCCCACCCGGCGGTCAACCTGATCTCCTTCACCGGCGAGACCACGACGGGCAAGGCGATCATGGCCAACGGGGCCGCCACCCTCAAGCGGTACTCCTTCGAGCTGGGCGGCAAGTCGCCGGTGGTGATCTTCGCCGACGCGGACCTCGAGCGGGCGGTGGACGCCGCGGTGTTCGGCGTCTTCTCCCTCAACGGCGAGCGGTGCACGGCGGGGTCGCGGCTCCTGGTGGAAGAACCGGTCTACCGCGACGTGGTCGAGGCCGTGGCCCGGCGGGCGGCTCGGATCCGCATCGGCGACCCGGCCGACCCGCGCACGGAGCTGGGGCCGCTCATCCACCCCGAACACTGGCGGCGGGTGATGGGATACGTGGAGGCCGGGCGGGCCGAAGGGGCGGAGCTTCTGACCGGCGGGCGGCGGCCACCCGGGCTCCCGCCGGAGCTCGCGGGGGGCAACTACCTCGAGGCGACGGTCTTCGCCGGCGCCCGGCCGGGCACGCGGGTGTTCCAGGAGGAGATCTTCGGGCCGGTGGTGGTCGCGACGCCCTTCCGCACGGAGGACGAGGCGGTCCGCCTGGCCAACGCCGTCCGCTACGGGCTGGCGGCCTACGTCTGGACCCGGGACGTGGGGCGGGCCCACCGGGTCGGCCAGGCCATCGACGCCGGCATGGTGTGGCTCAATTCCCAGAACGTGCGCGACCTGCGGACGCCCTTCGGCGGGATGAAGGACAGCGGCATCGGCCGGGAGGGCGGCGACTACAGCTTCGAGTTCTACTGCGAGCGGCAGGTGATCCACGTGGCCCTGGGGGAGCACCCGATCCCGCGCTTCGGTGCGGGATGAACCGGCTGGCTGGGCGGGCCGGTGAGCGCCACCGAACCCGCGCCAGTCCGCCGCGCCGCGGCCCCGGTCCCGCAGGCGGTGCCGCCGATGGCGATGCCGTATGCGGCCGTGGGCACAGGGGACGCCGGCCGGGGTGCTTTCGGGTATGCCAACCCGGCGCCCAGGGTGCTTCGCAGGGCGAGCGGGATGGGTGGTGCACAGGGCGAACCGGGCTGGGGCCGGTTCGTCCGGAAGAACCAGGCCTGGCGGGGCGGCAGGCAGCCGACCGCCGGACCGGGCGGCGACGCACGCGAGGAGGGGGAACATGCCGGCACGGGACGGCCGTGCCTACGTGGAGGCGCTCAACGCGTCCCGGCGCGACGTGCTCATCCACGGGGAGCGGGTGACGGGCGGCATCGCCGATCACCCGGCCTTCCGCAACCTGGTGCGGACCTACGCCGAGCTCTACGACCTCCAACACCGGCCGGAATTCCGGGACGTCATGACCTATCCGTCGCCCGCCACCGGCGACCCGGTGGGGGTGCAGTTCCTCATGCCGCGTACCCGCGACGACCTGGCCCGGCGGCGGGCCTTCATGAAGGTCTGGGCCGACTACAGCGGCGGCATGCTGGGCCGGACGGCCGACTACCTCAGTGGGGCCATCGTGGCCATGGCCGGGGCGGCGGAGTGGTTCGCCCAGGCGGACCCCGCCTTCGGGGAGAACATCCGGCGGTATTACGAGTACATCCGGGAGAACGACCTGCTGCTGACCCACACCCTGATCAACCCCCAGGCCAACCGCGCGGCGGGGCCGGCGGGGCAGAAGGACCCCTACCTGGCGGCGCGGATCGTCAAGCACACCGACCGCGGGATCGTGATCCGCGGCGCCCGGATGCTGGCGACCCTGGGCCCCATCGCCGACGAGATCATGGTCTTCCCCTCGACCCTGCTCAAGGCGACGCCGGAGGACGAGCCCTACTCCTACGCCTTCGCCATCCCCTGCGACACGCCGGGACTGCGCTTCCTCTGCCGCGAGAGCTTCGACTACGGGCGCAGCCGGTTCGACCACCCGCTCGGGTCCCGGTTCGACGAGATCGACGCCATCGTGATCTTCGACGACGTGCTGGTGCCCTACGAGCGGTGCTTCATGATCGGCCACCCGGAGCTCTGCAACGGCCTCTATGCCGAGACGTCGGCCACCGCCTTCATGACCCACCAGGTGATGGTGAAGAACCTGGCCAAGACGGAGTTCATCCTGGGCCTCGTCTCGCTGCTCACCGACGCCATCCAGATCGAGCGGTTCCAGCACGTCCAGGAGAAGGTGGCCGAGATCATCGTCGCCCGGGAGATCCTGGCTAGCCTGCTGCGGGCGGCGGAGGTCGACGCGGCGCCCAACCGGTGGGGGGTGATGACGCCGGCGTGGGGGCCCTTGAACGCCGGCCGCAACTGGTTCCCCAAGGTGTACCAGCGGTTCGTGGAGATCATCCGGCAGCTGGGGGCCAGCGGTTTGATGGCGCTGCCCACCGAGGGCGACGTGTTCGGGCCCGGGCGGGCCGACGTGGAGCGCTACCTGCAAGCGGCGACCCTGGACGGGGTGGAGCGGGTGCGGCTCTTCCGCCTGGCATGGGATGCGGCCCTCTCCGCCTTCGCCGGGCGGCAGGCGCTGTACGAGTACTTCTTCTTCGGCGACCCGGTGCGGATGGCGGGGGCGCTGGTGGCGAGCTACGACCGGGAGCCCTTCAAGGAGCGGGTGCGCCGGTTCCTGACGGAAGAACCGGCCACCGCCGGTGGGACGGCGCGGCCGGAGGCCAGGCCGGCATCCGGTGCCGCCGCGGCGGGTCTGTGAGGGGGGCCCGGGGATGGTCGACATGCGGTGGCAGCGGCCGCCCTTCGACATCGTGCGGGCGGCCCACGCCGAGCTCCTGGTGTCGGACCTGGAGGCATCCCGCCGGTTTTACGTGGACCTTCTGGGGTTCGTGGTGACGGCGGAGGAACCCGGTGCCCTCTACCTCCGGGGATACGAGGAGCAGGTGCACCACAGCCTGGTGCTGCGGCAGTTGCCGGCCGCCGGCGGGCCGGCGGCCGGCGGAGGGCCTGGGCCCGCCCGGCGCCCGGAGGCGCAGGCGCCTGATGGAGGCCGCCATGGACCAATATCGCCGGGCGGCCGGGGGGAGCCGGGTGCGGGGCTCACCTCGGCGCCGGGGCAGGTCCTCCCTGGGACGACCCAGGGGCACGTCCTGCCTGCCGCGCCCCCAGGGCGTGGCCTGCCTGACGCGGCCGAGGGGCAGGTCCTGCCTGCCGTGGCCCCCGGGCAGGCTTTGCCCGCCGCCGCCCACCTGGCCTACCGGGTGGCGGGCGAGGACGACCTGGACCGGCTGGCCGCGTTCTTCCAGGAACGGGGCTGCCGGTTCACCTGGCTCGAGCCCGGGGACGAACCCGGGCAGGGGCGTGCCCTGCGGGTCCAGGACCCCCTGGGCTTTCCCGTGGAGTTCTTCTGCCGCATGGAGCGGGCAGAGCGCCTGTTGCAGCGCTTCGATCGCTACCGCGGCGCCCACATCCTGCGCCTGGATCACTTCAACCTGCACGTCCCCGACGTGCAGGCCGCCTACGACCACTACAAGGCCCTGGGCTTCCGCTGTTCGGAATACACCGCCACGGACCCTCCGGGGCCGGATGAGAGGCTCTGGGCGGCGTGGATGTACCGCAAGCCCAACGTCCACGACGTGGCGCTGATGAACGGCGATGGGCCGCGGCTCCACCACCTGGGGTTCTGGGTCAGCGACACCCAGAGCGTGCTGCGGGCCTGCGACATCCTGGCGGCGGCGGGCTGGGCCGATGCCATCGAGCGCGGGCCGGGGCGACACGGCTTGAGCAACGCCTTCTTCGTGTACCTGCGGGATCCCGACGGGCACCGCATCGAGCTCTATACCTGCGACTACTACACCGGCGACCCGGATTTCGAGCCCATCCGCTGGAGCGTCAACGACCCGCGGAGGGGCACCTTCTGGGGCCACGCGGCGCCCGCCAGCTGGTTCGAGGAGTCCAGCCGGGTGCTGGACCTCGACGGTCGGCCGGTGCCGGTCGAACCGGCCAAGCTCCGCGAGCGGCCGCAGACGGTGACGTGACGGGGACGCGATGGAGCAACGGTCCAAGGGCGGTGGTCGAGATGCCGGCGGAGCTCCTGGCGCAGATCCCCCAACTGCTCGCCTCGGGCGTCATGGTGGGCATGATCTATGCCCTGCTGGGCCTGGGCCTGGTGGTGACGTACACCACCACGCGCATCGTCAACGTCGCCATTGGCGAATTCGCCATGATCGGGACGCTGACGGCCGCCAGCCTGGCGGGTTCCGGTATCCCCTTGCCGTTGGCCGTGGTCGCCGGCAAGCGCCTCATGACAGAAGACCTTCCTGAGGATGACCCTCAGGTCAGTCAGGGGAGGGGAGAGCATGATCGTCCTCATCGCCCGATACGTGAGCCGTGCCGGCATGGGCGACCGGGTCGAGGCAGCCCTGCGCGAGATGATCCCTCTGAGCCGACGGGAGCCGGGCTGCCGGGCCTACAAGGTTCACCGCTCCCTCGATCATCCCGACGAGTTCCTCCTCTACGAGGTCTACGACGACGAGGCCGCCCTCGAGGCTCATTGGCAGACGCCCCACTTTCGCCGGATCATCGAGGAGACCGTGGTCCCGCTGCTGGAGCGGCGGGAACGCCATTTCTATCGCCTCGTCGAGCCGTAGGCGGTGCCCGGGTGTTGCGGCCGAACACCGCAGCCGGAGGCAGGGTGACCGGACGGGTAAGCCGCCCTCGGAACCCCTAGCGGGCGCGCCCACGAGCGGGCCGGCCGTCGTGGACATCCTGGGCCGGCCCGTCCGCACAAGATGTCGTAGGCGAGATCGACCCCGTCGGGCCTTGCACATTGCCGCAGGACCACGGCGAAGGCTTCAGGCAGGTAGCTCGGTGGTTGCCACGAAGGGGGCGCGCGGACGCTCACGGTGACGGTTCCAAAGATGGTCGGGGAGGACGAGGTCATGCGGGCATGGCGTGTTGTGCATGAGCTGGGGCCGCCCCAGCAGGCCCTGCAGCTCGAGGAGATTCCCGAACCGACGGTTCGTCGCGGCACCGTCAAGATCCAGGTCGAGGCGGCGGCCCTCCATCGACCGGGTTGAAATTACGGAATCCGAGAAATCCGTGGTTTGGGTTCCGTCGCCTTGGTCGGGGACCCCGGCCACCCGGGAGGAGGGGGGAGGCAACCTCATCGAGCCTACCGGAACGCGTCAGGGTGGATGCCGACCCGTTGCGAAAGGGCAGGGTTGGGGGGGCGTAGCGCAGGGCGGCCGTCCAACGACGACGCTGGAGGATGCCCGTGAAAGGGCGCCGATAGCTTGACGCCGCTGCGTTCAAGGGTCCGGATCGTCGTGGGGGATGCGGTTATCGCGCGCAGCCGGCCCGCGCCGTCGCCCGTGGGCGACCCTCCGCGCCTGGTCCCGGCACCCACGCGGCGGCCTCCAGGAGGCCAGGGCAGGTATTTCCTTCTCGCCGGCGAAGGCAACTCATACCCCCGCGGCGCCCACACGCCGGAATCCGTCGTGCTCACCCCGGGAGATGTTGCAAAGACGCTACAGAGGTGAGTTGCGTGTATGACTTCCGCCCCACCCCAGAGCAGGAAGCGGTGCTGGAGCGCACCCGCGCGATCATGGACGAGTACATCTACCCTGCGGAAGAGGAGTTCTTCCGCACCGGTACGTTCCCCGAAGAGCGCATGCGCGCGCTCCAGCACGTCGTTAAGGAGGCCGGGCTCTGGGCACCTCACATGCCCAAGGAGGCCGGGGGCCTGGGCATGGGGATGGTCACCCTGGCCCTGATGAACGAAATCCTTGGCCGGAGCCCGCTGGCACCGCGGGCCTTCGGCACCAGCGCCCCCGACACCGGCAACCAGGAGATCCTCTGGATGTTCGGCACGCCGGAGCAGAAGGAGCGGTTCCTTAAGCCCAACCTCGCCGGGGAGGTCTACAGCTGCTTCGCCATGACGGAGCCGGAGGTGTCGGGCTCGGACCCGACCAGGCTGCGCACCCGCGCGGTCCGCGACGGGGACCACTGGGTCATCAACGGCCACAAGTGGTTCATCACCAATGCTTCCCGCTCGGCCTTCGCGATCGTCATGGCGGTGACCGATCCCGACGCCCCACCCCACCGGCGGGCGACCATGATCATCGTCCCCACCGACACGCCCGGGTTCCGCATCGTGCGCCACGTGCCCGTGATGGACGAGGGCAGCCTGGCGACTCACGACGAGATCGTCTTCGACAATTGCCGCGTGCCGATCGAGAACACACTGGGCGAGGTCGGCGACGGCTTTCGCATCGCCCAGGCACGCCTCGGCCCCGGCCGCATCACCCACGCGATGCGCTGGATCGGCGTGATGAACCGCAGCTTCGAGATGATGGTCCAGCGCGCCTTGACCCGCGAGACGCGCGGACAGCTGCTGGCCGAGTTCCAGACGATCCAGAACTTCGTGGCCGACTCCTACGCCGAGATCCAGGCCGCCCGCCTGCTGACCCTGCACGCGGCGTGGAAGATCGACCAGGGCCTGGACGCCCGCAAGGAGATCTCACTGATCAAGTTCTTCGGCGCGAAGGTGCTGCACGACGTCGTCGACCGGGCCATCCAGGTCCACGGGGCCCTCGGCTACTCCAAGGACACCCCGCTCGAGCTCTTCTACCGCGAGGCCCGGGCGGCACGCATCTATGACGGGCCGGATGAGGTCCACCGGGTGGTGGTGGCGCGGCGCATCTTCCGCGAGTTCGCCGGCGCCGGGGATCGGGCGGGCTGATCACCGGCTCCGTCGGCGCCGGCTGCCGCACCCGTGCACGGCGTGCCGCCACCTACGCCGGGAGGAGGTGACGTAATGAACCACCGGCCCACTGAGGAGAGGGCGCGGCCCGTCCGTCCGGAGGAAACAGGCCCCGCAGGCGCGACACCGGCCACGATCCCCGTGCGGCCCGGCGAGGAGTTCGACCTCGACGCGGTGACCCGCTTTCTCCAGGAACGGGTGCCCGCCTTCCCCGGTCCACCGCTGACCGTGCGGCAATTCCCCGCCGGCGCCTCGAACCTGACCTACCTGCTCCGGGCGGGAACGTGGCAGGCGGTGCTGCGGCGCCCGCCCTTCGGGCCGCTGCCGCCCAAGGCCCACGACATGGTCCGAGAGGCGACGATCCTGGAGCGCCTGCATGCGGTGTTCCCGCTCGCACCGCGGCCGCTGGCGATCTGCGCCGACGCGTCGATCCTCGGCGCCCCGTTCTACGTCATGGAGTACCGCCCGGGCATTGTGCTGGATCGCGACTTCCCGCCCGGCGTGCGGCCGGAGCCCGGCCTCTGTCGCCAGCTCTCCTATCTCGTCGTCGACACCCTGGCCGACCTGCACGCGGTCGACTTCCGAGCTGCCGGTCTCGCCGACCTGGGTCGTCCCGAGGGGT
The DNA here is from genome assembly GCF_033582035.1 of Thermaerobacter composti. Classification (NCBI taxonomy): domain Bacteria; kingdom Bacillati; phylum Bacillota; class Clostridia; order Eubacteriales; family Clostridiales Family XVII. Incertae Sedis; genus Thermaerobacter; species Thermaerobacter composti. The sequence goes on along the minus strand of NZ_CP132508.1, from coordinate 2,302,039 downwards.
TCCTACAGCGCCAGGTCGAGGGCTGGATCGGCCGCTGGCAGCGCGTCGAGACGGAGCCGATCCCGGCGCTGGCCCCGCTGCTGCGGTGGCTGCAGGCGCACGTGCCGGCCCAGGCCGGTTCGGCTCTTATCCACAACGACTTCAAGCTGAACAACCTGGTGCTCGCACCCACCTTAGACCGCGTCGTCGCCGTGCTTGACTGGGAGATGGCCACCCTGGGCGATCCCCTCTTCGACCTGGGGGTTAGCCTGAGCTACTGGGTCCACGCCGACGACCCCGACGTCCTGCGCCACGGGCTACCCACGGTGACCACCCAGGCCGGGTTCATCCGCCGCGAGGAGTTCGTGCAGCGCTATGCCCTGCGGACCGGTCGCGACGTGTCCGGGATCGGGTGGTACCTGCTGTTCGCCTACTTCAAGCTGGCGGTGATCGTCCAGCAGATCTACTACCGCTGGCGGGCGGGCCAGACGCGGGACCCGCGCTTCGCCACCTTCGGCGCCATGGCCCGTGATCTGATCGAATACGCCGCCGAAGCCGTGGCCGGCCGCGGGCGGGGTCTGCTCTGAGCGACGCAGGGGGCCCGCGGATCGGCCTCATCAGGGAGGTTCGGAAGGACCCGGCCTGGGCATCCCGATCTCCCGCGGGTGAGCATCCTTCATGCAGGCACCGAACAAGGGACCGGAACTGTTCCTGGCGACGAGCAAGGAGTGGAAGCAGCGCCAAGCCTGGAAGGACGCTCCGCCTCCGCGGGGCCGGATCCCCAAGGGGCTGAGCCTGCGGGAACCTGCGGTCACCGGCATGCACGTAGCGCGGACCCGTCGCGGGCGGGGGCTGTGTCCCGCCAGTGGACCCGGTGGCGGAAGGGGTGACGCATACGCATGGCTGTGGGACAGGTTGGCGCCGGCGACCGGCCCTTCGGGGCGATTGCTCAGGCACCGGCCCCGCATACATGACCGACGACCACCGCTACCCGCAGGTTGACGGCAGAGTGATTTGCCACTGGTCAGGAATGGTTCGGTCGCGACATCTAAGCCCGCATCGGACGAGAACTGCGCGCACCGCTGGATGAGCGGTGCCAAGCCCGGCGAGGGCAGGGATGCGTCGACACGGGGAGGGGTTCCGATGTTCACCCGCCACCACGGGGTGTGGCCGCCGCATCTGCCGAAGCATCTGGACTATCCCCGCGTGCCGCTGTGGGAGTTCCTCGAGACGACGGTTCGGAGGTTCCCCGACAAGCCGGCCATCATCTACTACGGGCGGTCGATCCCGTACCGGGAGCTCGGCGAGGCGGTCCACCGGGTCGCCGCGGGGCTGCGCAGGCTCGGCGTGCAGCCCGGTGACCGCGTGGCGCTCTACCTGCAGAACTGTCCCCAGTTCGTCATCGCCTTCTACGGCATCGTGCGTGCGGGTGGGGTGGTCGTCCCGGTCAATCCCATGCTGCGGGCGGAGGAACTGGCCTACATCCTTCGTGACAGCGAGGCCAAGGTACTCTTCGCGGGCGACGAGCTCTCCCCGGCGGTGGAGTCCCTCGGCGCTCGCACCGAGGTACGCGCAGTTGTGCGCGTCGTCTACGCGGACTACCTGCCCCAAGCGCCGTCCCTGCCCGTGCCGGAGGTCGTCGCCGCACCACGGCGTGCCGACAGCGGGTTCGTCGCGTGGGATGAGCTCCTGGATGCTCCCGCCGCGCCCCCCGAGGTTCCCACGGATCCCCGGCGGCTGGCCGTCCTCCCGTACACGTCGGGTTCGACCGGTACACCCAAGGGGTGCATGCACACCCATGCCACGGTGATCACGAACGTGGTCGGCGCCGCCTACTGGAACGGCATCGCGCCGAGTACCGTGCATCTGACCGTGCTCCCGCTCTTTCACGTCACCGGGCTGCAACACAGCATGAACGTGCCACTCTTCGTCGGCGCCACCTCGGTCATGCTCACCCGCTGGGATCGCGATGCCGCCCTGCAGGCCATCGCCCGGTACGCGTGTACCCACTGGATGAACATCAGCACGATGGTCATCGACTTCCTCCACAACCCGCGCCTGCGGCGCGAAGACGTGAGCTCGCTGCTGTTCGTCGGTGGTGGGGGTGCAGCGTTGCCGGAAGCGGTGGGCGAGCGGTTGTTCGCACTCACGGGCTTGCGTTACGTGGAGGGATACGGGCTCACGGAGACCATCTCGCAGACCCACTTCAACCCGCCCCACCGCCCCAAGCTGCAGTGCCTCGGCATCCCAGCCCCGGACGTCGACTGCAAGGTCGTGGACGTGGCCACCGGCCGGGAGCTGGGCCCAGGCGAGGAGGGCGAGCTCCTCGTATCCGGTCCCCAGGTCATGGAGGGCTACTGGAACAAGCCCGACGAGACCGAGGCGGCCTTCGTCGTCATCGACGGTCGACGTTACCTGCGCACCGGCGACATCGTCCGCTACGACGAGGAAGGGTACTTCTTCCTGGTCGACCGTGCCAAGCGGATGATCAACGCGGCCGGGTTCAAGGTGTGGCCCGCCGAGGTCGAGAGCTACCTGTACAAGCATCCCGCGGTGCAAGAGGCCTGTGTGGTCGGCGTTCCCGACCCCCGCAAGGGGGAGGAGGTCAAGGCGTACGTGGTGCTGCGGCCCGAGTACCGCGGTCGGGTGACGCCCGAGGCGATCGTCGACTGGTGCCGGCAGCGCATGGCCGCCTACAAGTACCCCCGGCAGGTCGAGTTCGTCAACAGTCTGCCCAAGAGCGGGTCGGGCAAGGTCCTCTGGCGGGTGCTGCAGGAGCGGGAACGCCAACGGGCGGGAACGTGACCGCGCCGCGTGCCGGCGGGCGGCACGGGGCAACCCGCGCCACGGCGCGTGGGGCGCCCGCGCCAGCCCGTCCACCCGCGGCAGGGGATCTGGGCGCGATCCCTGCATCCGCTCCGGCATCGCATCGCGGCATACGAGAACCCCAATCGGCTACGGTTGACCGATGGCGCGGGAGGAGGCGGTTGCCGATGCGAGCCTGGCGCGTTCACCGGCTGGGACCCCCGCAGGAAGTCCTCAGTCTCGAAGAGATGCCCGAACCGGAGGTGCGGCCCGGCACCGTCAAGATCCGTGTCGAAGCCGCGGCGCTGAACTTCCTGGACATCCTGCTGTGCCGCGGCGAGTACCAAGAGCGGCCTCCCCTGCCGTTCACGCCCGGGGCGGAGGTCGCGGGCACGGTGGTCGACGCAGGGCCGGAGACCTCGTTCCGGCCCGGGCAGCGCGTGGTGGCGCTGCCGGTCCTGCCCGACGGGGGGCTGGCGGAGTTCGTTGTCGTGCTTGAGGACCGCGTCTATCCGATCCCGCCGGCCATGCCTGCCGCCGACGCGGCGGCGATGTTCATCACCTACCACACGGCCGAGTACGCGCTGCACCGGCGTGCCCGCCTGCAACCGGGTGAGGTGCTCTTGGTGCACGCCGGTGCCGGCGGCGTGGGGTCGGCGGCGATCCAGCTGGGTGCCATCGCCGGCGCCCGCGTCGTCGCCACCGCCGGCGGTCCCGAGAAGGTCGAACTCTGCCGACGGCTGGGCGCCGCCCTGGCGATCGACTACCGGCGCGACGACTTCGTCCAAGTGGTCAAGGAGCATACGTCCGGTCGCGGGGCGGACGTGGTCTTCGATCCGGTGGGCGGAGACGTCTTCGACCGGTCGCGTCGGTGCATCGCGCCGGAAGGGCGCATCCTCGTCGTGGGGTTCGCCGGTGGCCGCATCCCCGAGATCCCGGCGAACCACGTCCTGGTCAAGAACTACAGCGTGCTCGGCATCCACTGGGGTTATCACGCGCGGCTGGCGCCGGGAGCCGTGCGCGAGGCCCACGAGCGGCTGCTGCGGCTGTATGCCGAGGGCCGGATCAAACCCCTGATCTTCCGTCACTTCGCCTTCGAAGAGGCCATCACGGCTTTGAACCTCCTGGCCGGTCGCCAGTCGTGGGGGAAGCTGGTCCTCGTTCCCTAGGACTCCTCGCTCGGTGCCGGCGTGGGAGCGGCGACGGGTCGACCGCGGGCGGAATGCAGCCCGGGGTGGTGGTGAGGTGCACTCGTCGCGGGGTGAACGGTTGCAGGAAGGAGCAGGACAGGGGCTCATCGGGGTTGAATCACCTGCACCAAACTCCGCCATCGGGTCCTGGACACCGTCGTAGCACCGCATTGTTGCACTCCACCGTGAACGGCCTACGGCCAACTGCGCCGGCGCTACCGCGGTGGCTGTCCCCCGGCGACGGCGGGTGAGGACTTCTGGGGGTCTCCGTACGCCGGTCTCGCCGTACGCGGGTCATTGCCTCCCTGGGGCCTTGCCCCATCGGGGGCTCGTCCTGCGCTTGTCACAGCCGTGCGTGGAGCCCACGGAGGTCGATGTCATGCGGGTCCAGGAGCTGTTCGACCTTACCGGTCGCGTGGCCCTCGTGACGGGCGGGTCCCGGGGGCTAGGCCTGCAGATGGCCACCGCACTGGCCGAAGCGGGCGCGAAGGTGGCGATCACCGCCAGGCGGCAACCCGGCCTGGAGGAAGCCGCGGCGATCCTGCGCCAGCAAGGCCATGACTGTCTACCCGTGGTCTGTGACATCTCCCGCTTCGAGACCATCGCCCCCACCGTCGAGAAGGTGGTCGAGCACTACGGCGGCATTGACATCCTCGTCAACAACGCCGGCATGACGTGGAAGGCTAGTCCGGAGGACATCACCCTCGAGGAATGGCAGCGGGTCGTGGACACCAATGTGACGGGCACCTTCTTGATGACACAAGCGGTCGGCCGCGTCATGATCCGACAGGGTCGCGGGGGCAAGATCATCAACATCGCCTCGGTGGCGGGGCTGCGCGGCAGCGACCCCGCGGTGATGGACACCATCGCTTACAACACCACCAAGGCGGCGGTCATCAACATGACCCGGGACCTGGCCGTCAAGTGGGCCCGGTACGGCATCTACGTGAATTGCATCGCGCCCGGCTTCTTCCCCACCAGGATGACGAGGGTGACCCTGGAACGGTTTGGCGACCGCATCCGCCAGCAGAATCCGCTCGGCCGCGTGGGCGGTGACGATGACCTGAAGGGGGTGACGGTCCTCCTCGCATCCAGGGCGAGTGACTTCATCACCGGTCAAGTGTTCGTCGTCGACGGGGGAGCGAGTGCCAAATAGGCGTGCAGCCGCGAGGGCAACGACCGACCGCACCGATCTGGGGTTGAGGGGGTACCGGCGGCGATGTCTCTTGGTGGAACGCTGTGGAGGCACGAGGCCAGGTGCCGTTCGCACCGGCGCTGGCTCGCCCTGGTGGTGTCCGCTGTCGCCGTCCTGGTCACGGCGTGCGGGGGTGGCGGTGGCCAGGCGCCGACGGGAGGTTCCGCAAGCCAACAGGGTTCGTCAGGTCAGTCCACCCCGGGGGTCACAGGCGACACGATCGTCGTGGGGACCTTCATGCCCCTGACGGGGCCGGCCGCCGCCTGGGGCGAGAATGCCAAGGGCCTGGACGCTTACTTCAAGTACGTCAACAACCAGGGCGGCGTGAACGGGCGCAAGTTCAAGCTGATCATCGAAGACGACCAGTACCAGCCCTCCCGCACTGTGGCCGCAGTGAAGAAGCTGGGAGGTACCCTCAAAAGGTGTGTAAATGGCGAAGGCGGTGTACCCTCCTCTTGGTGAACAACGAGGGCTTGGAAGCCCGGAGGGAGGAGAGCCACCGCCATGCACCAGCGGACCACGTCGGGGAACCTGACGTCAAGCCCCACCTGGGAAGGACTGCACGAGTGGCTGCGGAACGCGATCCAGGCGCTGATCCAGGAGGCGCTGGAGGCCGAGGTGACCGAGCTTTTGGGCCGGGTCCGCGACCAGCGGCGTGCCGCCGTCGATGCACCGGCCGGGTACCGGAACGGGTACGGCAAGCCGCGGAAGCTGACCACCCCCATGGGCACCCTGACCCTGCGGCGTCCCCGGGTGCGGGGCCTCGAGGAGCGGTTCGAGAGCCGGATTCTGCCTCTGTTCGTTCGGCGCACGAAGGAGGTCTCGGAGCTGTTACCGGAGCTGTACCTGCACGGGCTGGCCGAGGGGGACTTCGACCTGGCCCTGCGGGGGCTGCTCGGTGAAGAGGCGCCGCTTTCCGCCCGGACGGTGGCGCGCCTGAAGGAGCGGTGGCAGGCGGAGTGGGAGGCCTGGCGGACGCGGCGGCTGGATGAGCTGCAGGTGGTCGACCTGTGGGTGGACGGGGTGTACGTGAAGGCGGGGTTGGAGCGGGAGCGGGGACCTGTGGGTGGACGGGGTGTACGTGAAGGCGGGGTTGGAGCGGGAGCGGGCGGCGCTGCTCGTGGCCGTGGCGGGCCTCGTGGACGGCCGCAAGGAGGTGGTGGCGGTTGTGCCGGGCTACCGGGAGTCGGTGGCGAGCTGGTCGGAGGTGCTGCGGGACCTGCGGGACCGAGGGATGAACGCGCCGCGGCTGGTGATCGGGGATGGGCACCTAGGGATCTGGGGCGCGCTGCGCAACGTCTGGCCGGAAGCGGAGGAGCAGCGCTGCTGGAACCACAAGGTGCTCAACGTGCTGGAGCAGCTGGCCGCACCACGGTATGAAACGGAGCAGTGGGCAGCCAAACATCGAAAGTGTAGACGGCCTCATCCCGGGCGTATCCAGGTGCCCGACCCAGCGGGAGAACGAACACCACCTCTCCGTTGGTGTTGGTGACCTTCTGTAGGCCCAACTCCCGTACGGTCACCACAGGGTCGACCAGCGGAGGGAGCTCACCCTCTGTCATGTCAACGGTCGCCCGTGGCGGGGAACTTTGGGGCCAGCTCGTCCATTGTGACGGTGGGACGGGGTTTGGCCGTCCTGCCTGTGGCATGTCCCGAGCCGAGTGCTCATAGACATGCATCGGGGTCGTCCATCCCGTCCGGTGGCTGGGGACGCCGGACGGGCAGCACGGCGGGAGATCCCAGACACCGGGGGCGGAGAGCCGCCCGCCAGTGGGGGTGTGTTCCATGAGCCGCACGGTGAACACCGTGACGGGGCCGGTTCGTCCGGAGGAACTGGGGAAGACCCTCGTCCACGAGCACTTCGTCTTCGGGTACCCGGGCTTCCACGGGGACCTGACCGTCGCTCCCTACGACCGGGAGCGGGCGCTGCAGGTGGGCCTCGACGTCGCCCGGCGGGTGATGGCCCACGGCGTGCGCACGGTGGTCGACGCCACGCCCAACGACTGCGGCCGCGATCCCGAGCTGCTGCGGGAGATCAGCGAGCGGACCGGCCTGCAGATCATCTGCTCGACCGGCTACTACTACGAGGGCGAGGGCGCGCCCGCCTACTTCAAGTTCCGCTGGGCCCTGGGCGACGCCGAGGAAGAGATCTACGAGATGTTCATGCGGGAGCTGACGGTCGGCATTGGACGCACCAGCATCAAGGCCGGCGTGATCAAGCTGGCCTCCAGCAAGGGGGTGATCACCGAGTACGAGCACATGTTCTTCCGCGCGGCGGCACGGGTCCAGCGCGAGACCGGCGTGCCGATCATCACCCACACCCAGGAAGGCACCATGGGCCCCGAGCAGGCCGAGCTGCTGGTCGGCGAGGGCGCCGATCCCCGCCGCATCATGATCGGCCACATGGACGGCAACACCGACATCGCCTACCACCTGGCGACCCTGGCCCACGGGGTCTTCATCGCCTTCGACCGCTACGGCATCCAGTCCTTCGTCGGCATGCCGACCGACCAGGCCCGCAATGCCCTGGTGCTCGGGCTGGTCGGCCTCGGCTTCGCCGACCGGCTGATGCTCTCCCACGACACCGTCAACTTCTGGCTGGGCCGCCCCGTCACCTGGCCACCCGCCCTCGAGGACCTGCTGGCGGGCTGGCATCCCACCCACCTCTTCGAGGACGTGGTGCCGGCGCTCCTCGAGGCCGGCGTGCGGCCGGAGCACCTGGAGACGATCTTCGTCCACAACCCGGCCCGCCTGTTCGGGGCGGAGGCGTAGCCGCGGCGGGGTGATCGGCCATGCCGTCTCGCCACGACGGGGGCGCGCCGGCGTCCGCCTACGCGGCGCGCCCCTGGCTGAAACTGTACCCGGACGGGGTGCCGGCGGACCTTCCCGCCCCGCGGCAGTCGGCGATCGGCCAGTTCCGGGCCACGGCCCGGCGGGTGGGGCAGCGGCCGGCGATCCACTACTTCGACCGCACGGTGTCCTTCGCCGAGCTGGATCGGCTCAGCAGCGCCCTCGCCACGGCCCTGCGGGATCTGGGGGTGGGCCGCGGTGACCGGGTCGCCCTGTACCTGCAGAACGTGCCCCAGTTCTGGATCACCCTGCTGGCGGCGTGGAAGGCCGGCGCCATCGCCGTGCCTCTGAATCCGATGTTCAAGGAGTCCGAGCTCGAGTACCACCTCAACGATTCGGGCGCCTCGGTGCTGGTGAGCCTGGAGTCCCTCTACGAGGAGGTGGCCCGGGGCGCCCTCGGCCGTACGGGCGTGCGCCACGTGATCACCACCTCGGAGCTCGACTTCCTGGCCGGGCTGGTCGAGGAGCCGGATGATCCCTGTGCCGCCCCGGTCGACGCGGCCGATCCGGTCGGCGCGCACGACGCGGTCGATGCCGCCGATGCCGCATTGCGGCTGGACGCCGCCCGGCAGTGGGGAGGGGCCGAGGCACCTTCGGGGCGGGCCGCGCCTTCGGGGAGCGTCCCGGCGGGTGCCGGGCCGAAGGCGGCGCCGCGGGCGCCGGCGGGGGCCGGGCGGCTGCCGCCGGCGCTGGCCGGTTCGTCCAAGCGGGCGCCCTCCGAGACCCTCGATCTGGTGGAACTCTGCCGCCGGCTGGACGGGGCGCCCGATCCGGGGGCCGAGCCGGCGCCTGACGACGTCGCCCTCCTGACCTACACCTCCGGCACCACGGGTTCGCCCAAGGGGGCGATGAACACCCACGGCAACGTGGCCTACAACGCCGAGGTCTACCGGACCTGGATGCGGCTGGGGCCCGGCGACGTGGTGGTCGGGGCCGCGCCCCTGTTCCACATCACCGGGCTGATCGGCCACCTGGCCGTCGCCGGCCTGGCGGGGATCCCGGTCATCCTGGGCTACCGCTTCGATGCCGGCGAGATGCTGCGCCTGATCGAACGGTGGCGGGGCACGTTCATGGTCGCGGCGATCACGGCGTACATCGCCCTGATGAACCACCCCGACTTCCGGCGCCGCGACCTCGCCTCCCTGCGCAAGGCCTACAGCGGCGGGGCGCCGATCCCCGCGGCGGTGGTCGAGCGCTTCGAGGCCGCGACGGGCGCCTACATCCACAACATCTACGGCTTGACCGAGACCACCTCCCCGTCCCACGCGGTGCCCTACGGCGTGCGGGCGCCGGTCGACCCCGAGTCGGGCGCCCTGTCCGTGGGCGTGCCGGTGCCCGGCGCGGTGGTGAAGGTCGTCGACCTGGACACGGGGGAGGAACTGCCGCCCGGCGAGGTCGGGGAGATCCTCACCAGCGGGCCGATGGTGGTGGCGGGCTACTGGCAGAAGCCCGAGGAGACGGCCCGCGCCCTGCCCGGCGGCTGGCTCCACACCGGCGATGTGGGCCGCATGGACGAGCATGGCTGGTTCTACGTCATCGACCGGAAGAAGGACATGATCATCGCCTCGGGCTTCAAGGTCTGGCCCCGGGAGGTCGAGGACGTCCTCTACCAGCACCCCGCGGTGCGGGAGGCGGCGGTGATCGGGGTGCCCGATCCCTACCGGGGCGAGACGGTCAAGGCGGTGGTCGCCCTGAAGCCCGACTACCCGGGCGAGGTCACGCCGGAGGAACTCATCGCCTTCTGCCGCGAGCGTATGGCGGCCTACAAGTACCCGCGCCAGGTCGAGATCGTGCCCGAGCTCCCGAAGACGCTGACCGGCAAGATCCTGCGCCGGGTGCTGCGGCAGGGGGAGAAACGGGAGGAACCGGGTTCCCGCGGGTGAGACGCCGCGCCGTGAACGGCTCCGGCGTGCCATCCCGGGCCGGCGGGGCGACAACGGCATGGGACGCCAGCCTGCGGCCGGTGCACCGGCCCCGACGGAGTGGGCGATCGTGACCGGCCGCGGGCGGCGGTGTGGGGGCGTGGGACGCCCATCCCGGGCGAGCGGGGCGGTGCGGGAGGAATGGGCCGCCAGCCGGTGAAAGGCACCCTGTGGGAAGGCTGCGATGCCGCGCATCACGACGCTCTTCATCAAGGAGCAGATCGACCCCGAGGGCCTCGCCAGTGCGGCGGCGGTGGTGATCGACGTCTTCCTCTCGACCACCACCATCGTGACCGTGCTCGAGCGGGGTGCGTGCCGCGTTCATCCCGCACCCGGCCCCGACGCTGCCCGGGCCATGGCTCGCCAGCTGGGGCCCGGGACGGTGCTGCTCGGGGGAGAGGAGCAGGGACTGCCCGTGGCCGGGTTCGACCGGGGCCCCTTCCCCCACGAGTACGCGCCGGAAGACGTCGCCGGGCGCACCGTGATCTTCACCAGCACGAATGGCACCCGCGCGATGCACCGGGCCCGCACGGCCCGCCCGCTGTTGCTCGCCTGCCTGCGCAACGCCCCGGCGACGGCCGCGTACCTGCGGCGGGTGAACCCGGAGCGCCTCTACCTGATCGCCTGCGGTTCGCGGGCCCGACTGGCGCTGGAAGACCTCCTCTGCGCCGGGCTGATCGCCGCGCTGTTCTATCGCGAGGGGACGGTCTGCGACGACGCCACCTGGCTGGCCATGGACTTCGCTCGCCGCCACCTGGGTCCGCTGGACGCACTCGGGGAGCGAAGTGTCGGCGGCCACGGGGGTGAAGGCCGCGGCCAGGATCCGGGATCCGGTGGCGCCGGCCGCTGGGGGAACGGCGGTCCCGCCCCCGCGCAGGCCCGCGAGCGGGTGCCGACTCACGGCGAACGCGTTGTCGTTCCCCCGAGCGGACAGGGCGGGCCAGGTGCTCTGGGATGCGAGGCGGTCCGCGCCCTCGTGCCGCCGGCGGCGGGAGGACGCCACCCTGATCAGGAGCCACCCGGCCCGCCTTCGCCACCCGACGCCGGCTCGGCGGGGGCGGTCGCTCGTGCCGCCCTTGCCGTGCTGCGCGTCTCCCGCACCGGGCGGGCCCTGGCCGCCGGCGACCCCGGTGACGAGCTCCTCGCATTCGCGGCCGCGATCGGCGCCAGCTCCACCGTGGTGTGCCTTGAGGACGGCTGGGCTCGGCGGTTGGAACCCGCCGGGTGAGGCAGACGGTCAGGGCTGCACGCGGCGCACGCGCATCGGGAGGCCGTGTTGGAGCCGCAAGGTGGCGGCCGGCGCCGGTTCGACCCGGGCGCCGGGTGCCAGCTCCAGCGAGAACCGCCGGGCGATGACCGCCAGCACCAGGCTCGCCTCGAGCAGGGCAAAGGACTCGCCAATGCAGCGGCGGGGCCCGCCGCCGAAGGGGAAGTACGCGAAGGCGGGCAGTCGGCGTGGCAGGTCGCCGAGCCAGTGCTCCGGCCGGAAGGCGGCGGGTTCGTCGTGGAAGCGCAGGTCGCGGTGGACCACCCTCTGGGACATCAGCACCAGGGTCCCAGCCGGGAACCGGTGGGGACCCAGCGTGAACGGTTCCACCGCCCGTCGGCTGAGGATCCAGGCGGGCGGGTACAGCCGCATGGATTCCCGGAGGACGGCCTGGGTGTAGGGCAGGCGCGGCAGGTCGTCCGCCGTCGGATCGCGATCGCCGAGCACGTCGTGGAGCTCCCGGCGCAGCCGCTCCACCGCGGCGGGGTGCTGTGCCAGAAGATATCACGTCCACGACAGCGCCGCGGCCGTCGGCTCGTGCCCGGCCAGTCGGCTTCCGGGACATCATGGGCTTCACCGTGGTGACCTTCCTGGTGTATGCCGTGATCACGTCGGTGGCGCTCCTGGTGGCGCCGGCGCTTTTCGGGTGAAGGGCCCCCGGGTCCGCTTGCCGCAAGGCGACGCCGAAGTCGGCGGGATCGTCGCCCAGGGCGCGGGCCCGGTCCAGCAGGTGCAGGCGATTTGGGCCCTCTATGGCAGGAATAGTAGGGCCGGATGGGGGTGGAGCCTGCGGAGGGGGTGGAAGCCGGGAACGGGGCACACGTGTCACTTCAACCAGAGGCGGGCGGTCTTGATGCGGGGCCGGGGCATCGTCGTCATGGACAGGCCTTCTCGTCCTTCCTTGCCGGCGGGGCCGCACCCGGGGTGGTCGGTGACAGGCCGGCCATGAATGTCCGACGATTTCACACCATCCCAGGTCGCATCATACGTCATTTCGAGCGTTCCTCCCCATAATGTGGAAGGAATCGTACCCGCTACAGAGTACCACTACCGAGAACATTTACCGAGAACATTCACCAATGGTCTGGTTGATCCGAATTGATACAAGAGTCTGCACCGGTCCCGCCAGGGGCGAGGCCGCGGGCGCAGGGAAGGAGGAGAACCTTCGGACGGCATCGTGGCAGCAATACCTGCAAGCACACCGCCCCGGTGGATGGTCTAGGTGAATGGAGGAAGGGGTGACGAGCAAGGAACGGAGCGAGGGCAGTCAGGGACCGTCGGGACGCAGAGCGTGAAGGCCTATAGGAGGCCTAATCTTTGTGGAACTGGGGGATGGCACCATGCCAGCACGCATGAAACTGTACGTCCTGGACTGCGGCCGGATGCAGATGGACAAGTCGTTGATGCTCGCCGGGGCGACCCTCGCCTCCCGGGACAATCCGAACCGGCCCGCCGAATGGATCGAGTTCCCCATCTACTCGGTGTTCATCGACCACCCCGACGGCAACGTGTTGTTCGACACCGGCTGCAACCCGAACGCCATGGGGCCGAACGGCCGCTGGCCGGAACAGACCCAGAACACGTTCCCCATCGTGAGCGGGGAGGATTGCTATCTGCCCCACCGACTGGAACAACTGCGGGTTCGCCCTGACGACATTCGCTACGTGGTGTGCTCCCATCTGCACCTCGATCACGCCGGTTGTCTGGAGTACTTTCGCAAGTCGACCATCATCGTCCACGATGACGAACTGGCGGGCGCCTTGAAGCTGTATGCCATGCACCAGCGGCTGGGAGCCTACATCTGGGACGACATCGACGCGTGGATCCGCAACGAGCTCCACTGGCGGCCGGTTCGCAGCGACGAGGGCGATCTTCCGCTGGTGGAGGGGATCCAGATCCTGAACTTGGGCAGCGGTCACGCCTTCGGCATGTTGGGATTGCATGTGCAGCTGCCCCACACCGGCGGCATCATTCTCGCATCCGATGCGATCTATTGTGCCGCCAACTACGGTCCGCCCGTTCGGCTGCCGGGGATCATCTACGATTCGCTGGGCTACACCCGCACCGTCGAACGCATCCGCCGGCTGGCGGAAGCCACCCGTTCCCAGGTGTGGTTTGGACACGACGCCGATCAGTTTGCCCAGCTGATCAAGTCCACCGAGGGGTACTACGAATGACAGGCCCGAGGTCGAGGACGCATCCGCGATGCGGAGAGGGGGGCCGGCGTTGAAGACGAGGGCTGCCATCCTCCTCGAGATGGGGCGACCGCGGCCGTATGCGGAATCCCGGCCGGTCGTGGTCGACGAGGTGGAGCTGGAGGAGCCGGGTTACGGGGAGGTGCTGGTCGAACTCAAGGCGGCGGGCATCTGCCACTCCGATCTCTCCGTCGTGGACGGGAGCCGGCCCCGCCCGACGCCGATGGTGTTGGGGCATGAGGCGGCGGGGATCGTGCGGGCGACGGGTCCCGGCGTGACCGCCGTGCAGGCGGGCGACCACGTGGTCTTCACCTTCGTCCCCATGTGCGGGCGGTGCACGTACTGCACCAGCGGCAGGCCCGCCTTGTGCGATCTTGGTAACGCAGCCAATGCGCGCGGCGAGCTCCTGCGAGGCGGTCGCCGGTTCCACCGCCACGGCCAGCCCGTCCACCACCACCTGGGGGTGTCGGCCTTCGCGCAGTTCACCGTGGCGGCCGAGGAGTCGCTGATCAAGATCGACCCCGACATCCCGTTCGATGTGGCCGCGGTGTTCGGATGTGCGGTGATGACCGGTGTCGGCGCCGTGGTGAACACGGCGCGGGTGGAACCGGGCAGTTCCGTGGCGGTGTTCGGCCTTGGGGGCGTCGGGCTGGCGGCGGTGATGGGGGCGGTGGCGGCCGGGGCGTACCCCGTCGTGGCCGTCGACGTACTGCCGGACAAGTTGGAGCGGGCTCGCGCCCTCGGCGCCACGCACACCGTCAACGCCCGGGGTGTCGACGCGGTGGAAGCGGTACGGGATCTCACCGGGGGTGGCGTGGACTACGCCATCGAGGCGGCGGGCAACGCCGACGTCCTGGCCCAGGCCTATCGGGCCACCCGGCGGGGTGGCACCACCGTGGCCGTCGGCCTCCCGCATCCCGCGGCGATGTTGTCCATCCCGGCGGTGACGGTGACGGCCGAGGAGCGCGTGATCCGGGGATCGTACATGGGTTCCGCCGTCCCCCGGCGGGACTTGCCGCGTTTCCTCCGCTTGTTCCGGGCGGGTCGGCTCCCCGTCGACCGCTTGATCACCCATCGCCTTGGCCTCGAAGAGATCAACCAGGGCTTCGACCGGTTGGCTGCCGGGGAAGCGGTTCGACAGCTGGTGCTCCCCGATGCGGACTGAACTTTCGGGCACTCGGCACCGGGAGCGCCTGGTGGCCGAGGGCGAGCACCGGTATCGTGGGGGTGGGGGACGGCCGGAGGACCGGCCATCCGGCGGGAGGCGATAGGATCATGGCTGCTGTTGCGGTTCGCACCCATGGGCTGTTCATCGGCGGCGAATGGGTGGTTCGACCCGAGACCATCGCGGTGTACAACAAGTACACCGGCGAGGTGATCGGTCATGTCGCCCGGGCGACGCGGGAGGACGTGGACCGGGCCGTGACCGCGGCGCTACGGGCCTACCTGGAGAATCCGCTGCCCCCATACCGCCGCTATGAGATCCTCAAGCGGGCCTCGGAGCTGGTCCGGGAGCGCAAGCCCGAACTGGCCCGCACCATCGCCGCCGAGGCAGGCAAGCCCCTCAAAGAGGCGCTAATCGAGGTGGACCGCTGCACCCAGACCCTGGAGATCTCGGCCGAAGAGGCCAAGCGCATCCACGGCGAGCAGGTACCGATTGAGGCCGCCCCGGGGGCGGAGAACCGGCTGGCCTTCACCCTGCGGGTTCCCGTGGGAGTGGTGGCGGCCATCAGTCCCTTCAACTTTCCGTTGAACCTGGCGGCCCACAAGGTGGGCCCCGCCTTGGCGGCGGGCAACGCGGTGGTGCTCAAGCCGGCCACCGCCACGCCCTTGAGCGCCGTTCACCTGGTCCAGGCCCTGGTCGATGCCGGGCTGCCGGCCGGTTACCTCAACCTGGTCACGGGTGCGGGGGGCGAGGTGGGGGAGTGGCTGCTGGCGGATCCCCGCATCGCCGCCTACACCTTCACCGGCAGCGCGGCGGTGGGCGAGCGGATCAAGGCGGCCTCGGGGCTGCGGCGGGTGCTGCTGGAACTGGGCAACAACTCGGCGACCATCGTCTGCGCCGACGCCGACCTGGACCTGGCCGCGGCCCGCTGCGCCCGGGGTGCCTTCGCCAACGCCGGGCAGATCTGCCTGTCGGTGCAGCGGATCTACGTGCAGCGGCCGGTGTACGAGGCCTTCCTGGAGAAGCTGGTGGCGGAGACCCGGAAGCTCAAGGTCGGCGACCCGTTGGATCCGGACACCGACGTGGGGCCTATGATCAGCGAGGCCGAGGCCCAGCGGGCCGAGGCCTGGATTCGCGAAGCCGTCTCGCAGGGGGCCCGCATCGTCTGCGGCGGTGGGCGGCATGGCGCTGTGCTGGAACCCACGGTGCTCGTGGACGTGCGCCCGGACATGAAGGTGGTCTGCCAGGAGGTCTTCGCGCCGGTCGTCTCCGTGGTGCCCTTCGACGACGTGGACGAGGCCATTGCCATGGTCAACGACAGCTTCTATGGCCTACAGGCCGGCATCTATACGCGGGACATCGGCGTGGCCATGAAGGCGGCGCGGCGCATCGAGGTCGGCGGTGTGATGGTCAACGAGATCCCCAACTGGCGGGTGGACCTGATGCCCTACGGTGGCGTCAAGGGGAGCGGCATCGGCCGCGAGGGTCCGCGTTACGCCATCGAGCACCTGACGGACCTGCGACTTGTGGTGTTCAACCTGTAGGGTGGTGTGAGGTGGCCTGCGCCGGGGACATGGCCACTCGAGTATATAGATTTAGGACGGCGAGCAGGTTAGGACGGCGAGCAGGCGTGCATGTGTTCAGCGATGAAGCACGGGACATGGCGGCCGACCCCTGGCGTTGACCCATGGCGTACCCGCTGGCCTCCTCCAGCAGCGCTCGAACCACCGCGGGGAGAACAGTGTCGGACGGAGGACGAGGAGAGCAGCGGCCGACGGAGGCCCCGCCGCGGCGCCGACCGTCGGTCCCCACGCCAGCGCCGGGGGCCGGTCTCGCCGAGACCGGCCCCCGGCCCGGCTCGGGGCATCGGCCGACGAGGGGTGTGGCTTATGGCCAGACAAGGGCTATGCCCTTTGCCCCCCTTTGCCCCCTTTGCCCCCCCAAGGGTTATGCGCTATACACCCGGCGGGCCCATCAACGCTGGGCGGCCGACAGCGCTTGGACGATCTTGTCGATGACCTCCTGCTCTCCCACGCCCGTCAGGAGCGACACCGCCGGTACGACGGGCACGCCGCGGGTATCGCCCACGACCGTGGTCGCCACGATGAGGTCCGTGTCGCTGAGATAGTTGGGAACCTCGGTCACCTTGCACTGGATCAACTCCGCATCGATGCCATGGCTGCGAAGGGCGTTCGCCACCTTCTCGGCCACCACCGTCGACGTCGCGATGCCCGTTCCACAGACGACGAGGACGCGCTTCTTCCGCATCACCCGACCCCCCGTCACCGCGGCCATCCCTGGCGTGCAAGGCACCGATGGATGCGATCCCAGTGTATCACGCAGCTACGAGACCAACTGCATCAACTTCAGGAGAACCCACGTCAGCGGATTGGCACCGTCGCAGATGCTCGAGATCAGCGTGGCGCCCTCGGGCATCTGAAAGCCGCTGGCAATCGCAGCCTCGGTGTGCAGGGGCGCCACGTTCGTGGCGATGAGCAGGCCGACGGCCAGGACCACCGAACCGATGATGACCGATCGAAATACGTTGCCCCGGACGACGGGAATCACCATGGCGACCATGAACGGGATGGTGGCCAGATCCCCGAAGGGCAGGACGTGGTTACCAGGGATGATGACCGCCAGGCCGATGGCGATCGGCACCAGGATGAGGGACGTGGCGATGGCCGCCGGGTGTCCGACGGCGATGGCCGAATCCAGGCCGATGTAGACCATCCGGTGGGCGAACCGCCGCTGCATGAACTGCCGGGCGGCCTCCGAGACTGGCATGAGCCCCTCCATGAGCAAGCGGACCATCCGCGGCATCAGCAACATGACGGCGGCCATCGTGATGCCCAACTGCAAGGTCTTCTGAGCGTTGTATCCGGCCAGCAAGCCGAGGGCGATGCCCAGGACCAGTCCCTGGACCAGGGGATCCCCGATGACGCCGAGCCGGCGCTGGATGGATTCCGGGCTGATGACGACGGATCGGATGCCGGGGATCCGGTCGAGCAGGGCGTTCAACGGCACGGCGATGGGCACGTACGCCGCCGAGAACCCGTGGGGCAACGAGATGCCGGGTGCATCGTAGAACTCCTGGACGGAGCGGGCCGACCAATCGCCCAGTTTCAGCACGATGGCGGCATTGATCGCAGCCGCGATGAGGCCAAGCGGCAGGCTTCCGGTGGCGGCGGCCACCAGGGCGCCCGTGAAGGCGAAGTGCCAGTAATTCCAAAGGTCGACGTTCAACGTCTGGGTGGTCCGCGTGAGCAACATCAGGATGTTGACCCCAAGCCCGATGGGGATGACGAACGCCCCCACTTGTGACGCGAAGGCGATGGAGGCAGCCGCCGGCCAGCCGACGTCCACCACGTCCAGCTGCACGCCGAACCGATCCACCATGGCCTTGGCCGCCGGCCCCAGGTTCTCCACCAGCAGGTTGATGACGAGGCCGATCCCGACGAAACCGACGCCGATGGTCAGACCCGCCCGGAAGGATCGTCCCCATCCGAGGCCAAAGGCTGCCCCCAAGAGCAAGATGATGATGGGAAGCATCACGGAGGCGCCGAGATCGAGGATGTACTGGATCACACCCATGCCCTTCACTCCTCAGGAGGTGATGTGCGGGACGGAACACGGTGCGCATCGGGCCCCATCGCTGCGAAGTGCTCGTCCTGCCGTCTACGCAAGGTGAGGACGACCGGTTCTTCGCTGGGCCATTCGACGTCCCCGTACGTCAACACCTCCCCCTTCCGCACGGGCCGGGCGACGCGGGTCCCCGGGAGCGCCAGGCCCACAGGGAGCAGCTGGTCGCGGCGAGCGCGATCCGCTTCGATGCAGAGGCCGTATACGGTCGTCCCCCCCAGACCGTCGAGGCGATCTCCGGGGCGAAGGTCGCGTTTGGCCACGGCGACGGTCTCCGCCACCGGGGCGCCGAGCGGCGCGATGGTGGGTTCCCCATAGATCGCGGCTCGCGCCACGGACAAGGGCGTTTCCACGCTGGTCAGGTGGTACGGGCGGTAGAGCACGAAGTTGGGGCCCTGGCCCAGGCGGACGTACCGGAGGGTTTCCAGGGATATCGGGTGCTGCGCCCGGAAGATGACGAACACGCCCGGTGCCAAGCCGCGGACGTACTCGACCACGCCGTACCGGTTCAGCACGCCGCCTTCGCTGACGAGGCGGAGTCGATCGACCACGGTGTCGAGGTCGGCTTCGACGCCGTGCATGCCGGGGACATCCGGGACCAGGCCGGTGGCGTTGGCGAGGCACGTCATCTCCACCATCGTCTTCGTTCCGTCGACAAAGGACGCCAGCATCTTCGGGTTCATCCCGCGGCGCACGGCTTCGGCGCGGACGCTCTGCGGGGTGGCAAAGGGGTCGAGGGGGTTGTTCTTCCCCTTCCCCGCGACGAGCACCTCGAAGCCCAATGCATCGCAGAAATCGTAGAGCTCCTTGGTCGCACCCGGCTCGTCACCGGCGGATCCGGTGTACACGACGCCCCGTTGCGCGGCCTGGTACGCGAGCCATGGGCCTACCGTCGCATCGGCCTCGGCGTTGAGCATCACCACGTGCAACCCCGCGGCGATCGCGGCGTCCGCCACCCGCGCACCCGCCTCGGGATCGCCCGTGGCCTCCACGACGGCGTCGAGCGGGCGTTCGAGCAGGCGCTCTGCAGCCACCGTCACACCCGGTCGTTCGCCGTCAGGGGACGGTCCCGCGTCCAGATCGACGATCCCGTCGCGCGCCCATCCCGCGGCGACCAGGGCATCGGCAGCCCGTGCCGGATCGAGATCGCACACGGCCAGCAGGCGTATGCCGCGCATCCGCCCCACCTGGGCGGCGAAGGCCATGCCCATCTGACCCGCCCCGACCAGGCCGACGCGAATGGGTGCGCCGACTCGCTCGCGGTCGTCAAGGTGCCGGTTGATGTTCAGCACCTTCGCGCCCCCCTTCCGTTGTCGCCGGGATCGAGGCCACCCTCTCGACGCGGATCCACATGCCCGGTCGTACGGCGGGCGTCGGCCAGGTCTCCACGCACACGTCGCCGGGGAGCTCGGGTTCGGTTCGTCCGTTGAACTTGATCACCACGTGTCCCAGGTTCTGCAGGTTCTGGTTGGCCATCGACCCGACCGCTGTGATGGTGTACCGGTTCGGCCCGACCCACAGATGCTGACCCGTTTCGAGGGGCGCCCTGTGGTGCCGGGGCTCGTGGATCACGGCGACTTGCCGCAGTTCGGGCGGAGCCGACGGCCCGAAGAGGATCAGGAAGCCGGCGGCGATCAGCTCTTCCGCTTCGGGTCCGAGCTCGAGGACACGGCTCTCGAAGACGGTCATCGCGCTCTCCCACCTGTCCCAGGTTGGCGTCTGGACGTGCCGAATTCAGCGGCAAGGACGTGCCGACGTCAGCGGTAGAGGCCAAAGCTCGCAAGGTAGGCGATGACGACCGCGGCCGGGCCGGTGAACAGCCGGGAGATGAGCACCGCCGGTACGCCGACCTCGATGGTCTCCGGTTTGGCCTCGCCCAGCGTGAGTCCAACGGGCACGAAGTCGCACCCCACCTGGGGATTGATGGCAAAGAGGGCGGGCAGGGCGAGCTGGGGCGGGATGTTGCCCCGTCCGATCTCCACGCCGACCAGGGTCCCGACGACCTGGGCGACCACCGCACCGGGTCCCAGCACGGGGGACAGGAAGGGAAGGCTGCATACCAGGGAGATGAGCAGCAGTCCAGGAAGGGTGCCCGCCAGGGGTTTGATGCCGGCGGCGATGAGGTTGCCGAGGCCCGATGCCAGGATGATGCCCACGAGGGTCGAGACGAAGGCCATGAAGGGAATGATGTTGCGCAGGACTTGTTCGATGGTCTCCCGGCCGGCCTGGTAGAAGATCCCCACCACGCCCCCCACGGCCCGCCCGATGCGCGTGAGCGGGTTGTCCGAGCCGCCCGCGGGTTGGGCCACGGGAGCCGGTGGGTGCACGGCGGCCGCATGGGTGGCCGTGGGGGCTGTCATGGCGGGCGCGGGCTCCGGCTCTCGGGTCTGGGTGGGGACGTCCGCCTCTTCCGCCAATTCCACGCATTCCGCCGTCACGCCGGAGACGAAGTTGTCCTCGCGGATGTATTGCATCAACGGCCCGGAGGGGAAGGTCGGGGTGACGTCGACCGTGAGGACCCCCATCCGCGGATAGACGCCGCATCGCGCGGTGCCGCCGCAGTCGATGACCACACACGCCATCTTGTCGGTGGGGACCGGGTTGTTGAAGGCGTCCACGACGTCGGCTCCCGTCAGCTCGGCGATCTGTTGCGCCACCGGGTGGATGCCCCCACCCGTGACGGAGGCGATGACATTCCGCTCGTCGGAAGGGGTGATCCGCAGGGGACCTCCCCAGCCGCCCGGCCCCTTGCGGACGATCACGGTACGGTACCGGCGCATGACAGTCCTCCTCCGATCCGATGCGTTCGACCCGGTTACGGACTCGTTCTCACGTTCTGGCGACGGGCCAACAACTGGTTGGTGATCAGCTCGGTGACCACGCCACGAAGGAAGATGACGACGACGCCCACGAGGAAGTACCGCAAGGCGAGGGGACCCAGGGGCAGTCCCAGTTGCTCCACGCCCTGGGCGATGCCAAGCCATACGAAGAGTTCGGCAGGGTTGGCGTGGGGAAAGAGGCCGGTGACGGGGTGGACGAAGGAGACGGCGGCGTCGTAGAAGGCGGGTTTGTGGCGCTCCTGCAAGAACCTACCGAATGTATAGGCCATGGGGTTCGTCAGGAAGAACACCGCCAGGACGGGGAGCAGGGTGTAGCGGAGGACCACGTTGCGCGTGATCCGCTGCGCGAAACGCTCCACGCGCTCCTGGCCGATGATGCGGACCAGCGCATTGACGGCCACGAGCAGGCAGATGAGGGTGGGCAAGATGCCTCCCGCGAGGCTGAGAAACACCTCCCCGCCCTTCCGGAACAAGCCGATGAACCACTCGGCGCCATGCGCAAGGACGTCCATGTTGGATCTTCCCCTCGGAAGCGTGTTGCAGGCGGTGCCCGCCTTGGATCATCCAGCGGCCATGCGGGCCGCGATCTGCTGCGCTGCCTCGGCCGCCGCCCTGTGAACCAGGGGGACCGAAGGGTCGGACGAATCCACCGCGGCGAGTTCCCTTGCGTGACGGCCGTTCCACACCTCCTCCCGCTGGAAGCGGGCGAACACCGAGACGCCACGGAGCACCCAGGCGTCGACGATGGTGCCGTGTTCGTCCGCCAGAAGGATGACGACGGCTCCGCCCCGCCAGCCGTGCCGGATGCGGCCGGAACCCAGGAAGCCACGGCTACGGGACGCGTAGATCCGCCGGAGCAGAGTCCGATAGTGCGCGATTTGGCGGTACGTCAGCAGAGCCTGGACGGCCCAGGCGCCGGCCAGCGCCACGAGGACTCCTTGCCAGTCGACGGGCACACCGACGCATCCCCCTCTCGCCGTCCTCCCCACGTCCACCGGGTTGCAGCAGGGTGCGAGGGAACCCGGTGCGCGGGCCATTACAAGTGAATTGGTAATGAACTTTTGTGTTCACAGGGTTCGCCGCTTTCCGTCGATCTCCTTCTGATGGGCGCGGTTTTCGTGCGGCCACGGATACCTTGCCAACGGTCCGGGGTTCAACCATTTGATATGGTATAGTTACAGTTGATCTGCATGGGCCCCGACGGACCACCCCCGGAACCGGGACGAGGGGGAGCGGAGGTGTGAGCATGGGCACCCAGGTGCTGGGAGTCGACCGGGCACTGGCCCGCTGGATGTACGAGACCATGGTGCTCATCCGCCGCTTCGAGGAGGCTGCGGAGAGGCTCTTCTACGCCGGGCGCATCCACGGCACCATGCACCTGTACATCGGCCAGGAGGCCGTTGCCGTCGGCGTCTGCGCCGCGTTGGAACCGTCCGACTACATCACGAGCACCCATCGGGGACACGGACACGCCATCGCCAAAGGACAGGACGTCAACCGGATGATGGCGGAGCTCATGGGCAAGGTGTCGGGATACTGCCGGGGGAAGGGCGGCTCCATGCACATCGCCGACATCGAGGTCGGGAATCTTGGAGCCAACGGCATCGTCGCCGGCAGCCTGGGGATCGCCTGCGGGGCGGCCCTGGCCTTGAAGATGCAGGAGCGGGCGCAGGTGGTGGTGGCCTTCTTCGGGGACGGGGCCGTGCACGAGGGCGACTTCCACGAGGCGCTCAACCTGGCCGCGATCTGGAGGCTGCCGGTGGTCTTCGTGTGTGAAAACAACCAGTACGGCATGTCCGCTCCGGTGGAGCGGATGCTGGGCAACCCGCGAATCCACGAGCACGCCCACGCGTACGGCATCCCGGGGCTCCGGGTCGACGGTTGCGACGTGCTGGCCGTGTACGAAGCGGCCCGGCAAGCGGTGGATCGGGCCCGCCAGGGGGAGGGGCCCACCCTCGTCGAGGCCGTCACGTATCGGTACCGGGGTCACTCCCGGAGCGACGCCCAGCGCTACCGCACCCGGGAGGAGGTGGAGCGCTGGAAGGCCCGCGATCCCATCCCCGCCTTCCGCCGGCATCTGGAGGCCCACGGCTTCGAGGCCAAGGAGTTGGATGCGCTGGAAGCCGACGTCATGCAGCGGATCGATGCGGCGGTCCGATACGCCGAGGAGAGCCCGGAACCGGATGCGGCCGACCTGCTGGCCGACGTCTACGCAGAGTGACGGACGTTGCCTCTACGCAAGGGACGGAGGGTGAGGGGCGTGCGCGAGCTCACGACGGCCCAGGCGATCCGTGAAGCGCTAGCCGAGGAGATGCGTCGCGATCCCCGGGTCTTCCTGTTGGGGGAGGACATCGGGATCTATGGCGGTGCGTTCGGGGTGACGAACGGGCTGCTGGAGGAGTTCGGCCCGGAGCGGGTGCGGGATACCCCGATCGCCGAGTCGGCCGTGGTGGGGTGTGCCATCGGTGCGTCCTTGCTGGGGATGCGGCCGGTGGTGGAGATCCAGTTCTCGGATTTCATCACCAACGCCATGGACGCCATCGTCAACCAGGCCGCCAAGATTCGCTACATGTTCGGAGGGAAGGCGCGGGTTCCGATCGTGGTGCGCACGCCGGGGGGAGCCGGGACGGGGGCGGCAGCCCAACACTCGCAAAGCCTCGAGGCGTGGACGGCCCATGTCCCGGGTCTCAAGGTCGTGATGCCCTCGGACCCCGCAGAGGCCAAAGGCCTGCTGAAGGCAGCCATCCGCGACGACAACCCGGTGATCTTCTACGAACACAAACTGCTGTATCGCGTCAAGGGTCCCGTGCCGGAGGAGGACTACACGATTCCCATCGGCAAGGCTCGCGTGGTCCGGCCGGGGCGGGACGTCACCGTCATCGCCACATCGTACCAGGTGCAGCGCGCCCTGCAGGCTGCGGAGCTCCTGGCGGCGGAGGGAGTGGACGTGGAGATCATCGACCCGCGAACGCTGCTGCCCCTGGACCGGGACACCATCGTCGGGTCGGTGGCGAAGACGGGACGGGTCGTCATCACCCACGAGGCCGTCGAGCACGGTGGCGTCGGTGCGGAGATCGCAGCCGCCATCATGGAGAGCGAGGCCTTCTACTACCTGGATGCGCCGCTGGTTCGGGTGTGCGGGAAGCCGGTGCCCATTCCCTGCAACAAGCGGCTCGAGGAGATGGCCCTACCCCAGGTGGCGGACATCGTCGACGGGGTGCGGCGGGTCCTCGGCGTCGCCGCGGGGGGTGTGGCATGATGGAACCCGTGATCATGCCGGTCCTGGACATGACCATGGAACGGGGGATCATCCTTCGTTGGCTCAAGAAGGAAGGCGATCCGGTGCGGGCCGGTGAGCCGCTCTTCGAGGTGGAGACGGACAAGGCCGACATCGAGGTCGAAGCGCCAGCCGACGGGGTTCTGGCTCGGATCGTCCATCCGGAGGGCGCCGAGGTGCCGGTGCGGGAGATCGTCGCCTACATCGCGGCCCCCGGCGAGCGTTACGACGACGACCGCCAGAACCCGCCCCAACCGCAGGCCGACGTCGACCCCAGCGCGCGGTCCGATCCGGCCCAAGGAGCGGCCCAAGGAGAGGTCCATGGAGAGGCCCGGAAAGGCGCACCGGAGGTTCCCGGCGGTGCGGCACTCGGTCGTAACCGCATCCGGGCCACGCCTGCGGCGCGGCGGCGGGCTCGGGAGCTCGGCCTGGACCTGGCCCGCGTCCAGGCAGGCGGTCGTGGCGGTGTGATCCGCCTCGCGGACGTCGAGGCCGCGGCCGCGACCATGGCCGCGACGACGAAAGGGGAGCCGGGCCCGCGGGGGCGCCAGGGAGGGGGTCGGGTGGACGCGGTTTCACCGACGCCCCGCGACGCTGAGCATGGCGCGTTCCGCCCACCCGCTCCGGAGCCGGAGGACGACGGCGTGGAACGCATCCCCGTGTCGGGCAACCGCAAGGCGGTGGCCGAGCGGATGGTGCAGAGCGCCCGCATCCCCCAGGTGACCTTGTTCGCCCGGGCGGATGCCGAGGCGATCCAGGACTTCCGTCGTCGGCTGGAACCCGCGGTGGCCGAGGCCACCGGCCAGTCGCTCTCCTATACGGCCCTGTTTGCCTTCGCGGTCGCGCGAACCCTGCCCCGCTTTCCCGATCTCAACGCCCACTGGCGAGACGGTGAGATCTGGCGTTTTCGGTCGGTGCATCTCGGGATCGCGGTGGCCCTGCCGGCGGGTGGCCTCGTGGTACCGGTCGTTCGCCACGCAGACCGGCGTCCCCTGGCAGAGCTCGTCAAGGCCGTGGCCGATGTCACCTCGCGGGCGCGGGAAGGCCGGTTGAAACCCGACGAGATCGGGGGCGGGACGTTTACGCTCAGCAACCTGGGCATGTTCGGGGTGGAAGCCTTCAACGCCCTGCTGAACCCGCCGCAGGTCGGGATTCTCTCCGTAGGGACCTTCGTGAAGGAGCCGGTGGGAGGCCGGGAGGAATCGTCTGCAAGGCACTGGTTGACCCTCGGCCTGACCTTCGACCATCGTGCCCTTGACGGCGCCGACGCGGCGCGATACCTGCGGTTTCTCGTGGAGACGCTGAGCGATCCCTGGCGGTTGTTGGTGTCGTAGCGCACGAAGCCTTGTGGGAAGCGGCGGAAGCGGCGGGTGATGCGGCGCTACGGCGGCGTGCCGACGGCTCCGTCGGCGGTGAGCAGCGCCCGCGCCGTTCCCGCATCGGTGATCAGCGTCTTCACGTAGCCTCCCCGCAGGGCGCCCAGCAGCGCCCGCACCTTGGCCGGGCCACCGGCGACGACGATGACGTCTTCGATGGCATTGAGGTCTTCAAGGCGGATGGCCACCGTACGGCGATCGAGATCACTCGGGACCGGTTGGCCGAGGGCGTCGTAGAAGCGGGCGAACATGGAACCGACGGCGCCCATCCCGATCAGCGACCGGAACGTCGCTTCGTCCAGGTAGCCCACCTGGCGGAAGGTGGCCGTGGGCTCCATCTCGCCAACGCTGGTGAGCACGTGGGTTGCACTTCGCGCTTGTTCGAGGACGTGGGCGATGAAGGGTTCGTTCATCAGGGCTTCGCACACCTCGGGTCGGCTGACGAACATGGGAGCATAAAGATAGTAGCAACGCGCATCGAAGGCCTCCGCCACGCGACGGGCGATGTCGAACGGGTTGATCTCGCCCACATCGGGGGTCAGACCCCCGGTGATCTGCACCACACGCAGGTTGGATACGGAGCGGGGTACCAGTTGCTGCGCGACTTCGAGCAACGTGGTGCCCCAGGTAACCCCCAGGCAGTCGCCGGGACGAAGGGCCCGTTCGAGATAGGTCGCGGCGGCCTTGCCGAGGACCCGCTTGAGCTGCGTGCGGTCCAGGGGGGTGGGTATCACCACCGCCCGCATCAGGCGAAAGTGATCGATGATGCGTTCCTCGAGTTCGATGAGGCGAACCGAAGGGTGTTGGATCGAGATTTGCACGATCCCGGTGTCGCGAGCTTGCTTGAGGAGTCGATTGACCCGTAGCCGACTGATCCCGAGTCGGTCGGCGATCTCCTGTTGCGTCAGGCCTTCCTCGTAGTACAGCCAGGCGCAGCGGACCAGCAGCTCGATGGTCTGCTCGTCGAGTTGCATCGGGCGTTCCTCCCTTGCAAGACCCGTGTCCATGGTATCATTCGCCGCTGCGGTCACCGTGGAATCCTTCGCTGGGTACCGATGGGAGTGGATCGCAACATGGTCGTCGGCGAAGTGGCGACGGAGACGGAGGTGCTGATCATCGGCGGCGGGCCGGGCGGCTACGTGGCCGCCATCCGCGCGGCGCAGCTCGGCAAGGACGTCACCTTGGTGGAGAAGGACCGCCTCGGCGGGGTGTGCCTCAACGTCAGCTGCATCCCCTCCAAGGCGCTGATCGACGCCGCCAAGGCCTACCACCGCCTCTCGCGCGAGGCCGAGCGCGGCATCGTGGTCGAGGGGGCGCGCCTGGACTTCGGCCGCCTGCAGGGGTGGAAGCAGTCGGTGGTCCAGCGGCTGACGAGCGGCGTCGAGCAGCTGCTCAAGGGCCACGGCGTGACCGTGGTGAAGGGGCGGGCGACCTTCACCGGCCCGAACCAGGTGCGGGTCGAGAACCCCGGCGGCGGCAGCGAGGTCTACCGCTTCCAGCACTGCATCGTGGCCACGGGCTCGCGGCCCGTGGAGCTGCCGGGCTTTGGCTTCGACGGCGTGCGGATCCTGGATTCCAGCGACGCCCTGGCCCTGGACCACCTGCCGCTGCGGCTGGTGGTGATCGGGGGCGGGTACATCGGCCTGGAGCTGGGCACCGCCTTCGACAAGCTGGGCTCGGCGGTGACGGTGCTGGAGCTGGCGGACCAGCTCTTGCCCGGCACGGATCCCGAGCTGGTGCAGGTGGTGGCGCGCCGGCTGCGCCAGCTGGGGGTGAAGGTGCACACGGGGGTGCGGGTGCTGGGCTGGGAGGAGGAGCCCGGCGGCGAGGGCGTGCGGGTCGTGTTCCGACCCGAGCCGCGCGGGGCGGGTGCGGCGAGCGCCGCGACGGCAGGGGCCGGTGCGGCGCCGGGGGCGGCGGGCCGGGGGGCGGCGGCCGAGGGGACGGGGGCGCGGTCCATCGGCGCCGGGACGGGCGGCTCCGGCGGGGCGGGTGCGGCGGGGGCCGGTTCGTCCGGATCGGAAGAACAGGCCGTGGTGGCCGACGCGGTGCTGGTCAGCGTGGGCCGGCGGCCCAACACCGACGGGCTGGGCCTGGAGCGGGTGGGCGTGGAGCTGGACGAGCGCGGCCGGGTGCAGGTCGACGCCCAGCGGCGGACGCGCCAGCGGCACATCTTTGCCATCGGCGACATCGTGCCCGGGCCCATGCTGGCCCACAAGGCGAGCCGGGAGGGGATCGTGGCGGCGGAGGTCATCGCCGGGCTGCCGGCGGCGGCCGATTACGTCGCCGTGCCGGCGCCGGTCTTCACCGACCCGGAGATCGCCACGGTGGGGCTGACGGAGGATCAGGCGCGCCAGCAGGGCTATGACCCGGTGGTCGGGCGGTTCCCCTACGCGGCCAACGGCCGGGCCCTGACCCTGGGCGAGCGGGACGGGTTCGTCAAGGTGGTGGCGGACCGCGAGACGGGGGGCGTGCTGGGGGCGGGAATCGTGGGGCCGGAGGCGTCGGACCTGATCGCCGAGCTGGCGCTGGCGGTGGAGATGGGGGCGACGCTGCAGGACCTGGCGCTGACCATCCACGCCCATCCGACGTTGAGCGAGGCCGTCATGGAGGCGGCGGAGGCGGGGCTCGGGCACGCGATCCACGTGCTGGCGGGGAAGTCCCGCCGGGGCGATGCGACGGCGAAGCGCTCCGCGACGGAATGAGGGTGAGCCCATGTTCTCCCGTGAGCTCATCATGCTGGATCTGGACGTGGCGGATGCCCAAGGCGCGATTCGTGCGCTGGGGAGTCGGCTGCGGGAATGCGGTCACGTTGCGGAGACCTTCGTCGATGCGGTCCTCGACCGCGAACGCGCGTTTCCGACGGGTCTCCCCACGAGGATCCCGGTCGCCATACCGCACACCGACGCAACCCATTGCTACAAGCCGGGCATTGCCGTCGGCGTCTTGCGGCACCCCGTCGAGTTCGGCGAGATGGGCAATCCCCAGGGTACCGTGGGCGTCAGGGCCGTGTTCCTCCTGTCGATACCCGATCCGTCCCGGCAAGTCGACTGTCTCCGCGCGTTGGTCGAGGCTTTTCAAGACCCCCACTTCCTACCTGACCTGGTGGGCAGCCGCACCACCGACGAGGCCTGGCAGGTCTGCCAGCGTACCTTCGGAGGAACGTTGACTTGAGCTGCGGGGGCGGGTTTCCATGGGCTCGCGGAGCGGGGGGAAGGGTTCCATGGGATCCCGGAGCAGGGCAGGGGTTCCATGGCCTCCCGGGAGGGGGCTTCACCGGGTCTCTTCACAATGTAAGGGCTTTCGCAACATGGAAGCCGTCAGACGAGCCCGATGGGGCGTCAGAGGAGCCTTGCGGAGCGCCGGAGGAGCCTTGCCCGTGCGGGAGGGGCGTGCCGAACCGATGATTCGGAATCGATGATTCGGAATCGTCCCACCCTCCGTTGCTCAGGGCAGGCGGCGGTCCAACTGCCCAGAGGAATGGGCGGAGCCTTGGGACCTCGGGGAATTGTAATACCACGGAAGTACCTGACCCTCATCATAGTGCCGCGCCAAGAATCAAGTAACGGCGTCGCTTTTC
Source organism: Thermaerobacter composti (assembly GCF_033582035.1). Lineage (NCBI taxonomy): Bacteria > Bacillati > Bacillota > Clostridia > Eubacteriales > Clostridiales Family XVII. Incertae Sedis > Thermaerobacter > Thermaerobacter composti. The sequence continues at coordinate 2,272,756 of NZ_CP132508.1, read as the reverse complement.
GGCCTCCCCAACGGCCACTACGGCAGCCACGTTCACCACCAGGCCGTCCTGGAGGACCTTGATCGCTTTTGCATCGAGCCAGAGGTACGGATATGCGTCAGTTCCGAAAGCGCTCCATCCGCTCGTCGAGTTCGGCACAGAGCCGGGCGACCTCGCTCTTGCTGACCCCATCGAGTCCCAGGGCCCGTACCAGTTCGTCGACCTTCCGGGTACTCACGCCGTGGACGTAGGCCTCTTGCATGACGGCCACCAGGGCCTTCTCGGCGCATCGGCGCCGCTTGAGCAGGCTGGGGAAGGAGGACCCGTTGCGAAGCTTGGGGATCTTCACCTCGATGGAGGTGAGGCGGGTCTCCCACGGTCGGACCCGATAACCGTTCCGGTAGGTTGTGCGCATTTCGGTGCGCTCTTGCCGTTCGGAGCCCACAAGCTCGCTCACCTCAAGCTTCATGCGCTTGCGCCAGTCAGCGCAGTCCTTATCCCCATCCGGGCCAGCAGGCGCTGCAGCTCGTAGCCCGTAGGCCCGGCTTCGTAAAAGACCATCAATGGCTCCTTTCGGCCCAACGGGCTCATGAGCTTGCGGACCGCTTCGACCCGGCGAGGGATCGTGCCCCAGTACCGGCCCCGTCCGCCTTCCCGGTCGGCTACACCGGCCGCAATCGTGTCCTGGTGCACGGCGAGACCCGCGAACTTCGTGATATCCTTCATGGTACCGGCCCCTTTCGTATGTGGCTCTGCGCGAAGGTAGCCACCTTCAGCGTAACCCACGTACCTGCGAAACGGGGCCGGCCTCGTTCATTATGACTAGGGGCCGCGGGGCTGCCTGGTACGCAAGGATGGCGCACGGTGTCGGGGCGGTGCCTGGGTCAGCCCAGGTGAAACAGGTGCACCGCATTGTCCCCTTGGACCTTCGCCAGAACGGGGCCGGGCAAGCCGGCTTCGGCCACGTCAGCCACAACGGTTTCGGTGCCCATGTCGAAGGGGAAGTCGGAACCCATCAAGACCCGGTCCTCACCAAAGGCATCGACCAGAAACCGCAGGGCCAGCGGATCGTGGGTTAAGCTGTCAAAGTAAAGGCAACCGGCGTACTCAAGGGGTGGACGATCAATCTTAACCTTGGGCTCGGACCGGACGTGCCAGGCATGTTGGAACCGGCCCCGTTGATAGGGGAAGAAGCCGCCGCCATGGGCCAGCAACACTTGGAGTTGCGGCAGTTCGGCCGCCAGGCCGCTGTGCAGGATGCGGGCGGCCGCAACCAGGGTTTGGTAGGGATTGCCGATCGTATTGATGAAGTAGAACTCCTCCAGCCCCGGTTGCGGCCCTAGATACACCGGATGGAGGAATACGGGAAGGCCGAGCTCTGCGGCTCGAGCGAAGAAGGGACGGAACTCGGGATCATCGACCGGACGTCCACCGGGGAAGCAGGCGATTTCTACGCCCACCAGCCCCAGGGATCGGATGTGGTCCAATTCTTCCACGGCTTCCGCCACGTGGGGCAGGGGCACGGCTCCCATGGCCCAGAGCCGGCCAGGTGCAGCCCGACAGGCCTCGGCAGCCCACTGATTCGCCCTCCGAAGAAAGGTGGTTTGTACGTCCTTGGGCTGGTCCGCAAGGAACAGCGTCGGAGCCAGGGACACCACTCTCCCGTCGAGCCCCGCTTGGTCCATGGCGCGCACCATGGCGTGCGGGTCGGTAAAGGTGTCGGGCACCGGATAGCGGTAACCCTGGCGGTGGCGGAAAAACACACCCCCCGAACCGTGGTCGACCTGCAAGCCATAACGGTCCGGATCTTGCTGGGCTTCTGCCACCACGAAATCCGGGATGAAGTGGCAATGCACGTCGATGCGCATGGGCGCCCTCCCTCAGTCAGTGGTAGCCAACTGCAACACCTGGCGGGCCAGCGTTCGTCCTTCAGCCAGGGACGCTAGGGCTGTGTTGGCCTCGGTGATCGGGTAAACCCGTTCGACCACCGGATGGAGCCGGCCTTCGGCGACCCAGCGCATGGCTTCGGCCAGCGTCGCCGTGTCGTAAGCGCGCGACCCCACAATTTCCAATTCATCAAGGACGACCGAAGGCGACGGCAGGGCGATGTCCCCATCCAGCCGATAGCCCACGACGACCAGCCGGCCTGCCGGACGCAGGGAGAGGCCTGCCGCCCGCAGGGCCTCGGGGGCTCCTGTGAAATCCACGGCCACGTCGACACCCCGCCCATCGGTCAAGGCCCTGACCTGCGCCACCAAGTCGCTGCTGGCGTCGATGGCGTAATGGGCACCATGCTGTCGGGCGAGGGCGAGTTTGGTCTCACCCAAGTCGGCCGCGATGACCGTGGCGCCGAGGGCCCGGGCTGCTTGGACACCATGGATGCCCACGCCCCCGCAACCCACGATGAGCACCGTTTGCCCCACCCGAACCCGGCCTCGTTCCTTGACAGCCCGTAGCGCCGTGCTAACCGCGTCGCCGCAGATGGCCGCTTGCTCGTAAGGGATCTCGTCGGGAATGGCCACCAGGTTTTCTTGGGGAACCAGCACGTACTCCGCCATCCCGCCGGGATGGGTAAACCCGATCCACGCCTTGAGATTGGTACAGAGGGTGGCCCGACCGGCCTGGCAATAGGCGCACTGGCCACAGGTGGCGTACATATTAACAACCACCCGGTCCCCCTCGCGCCAGGCGGTGACGCCAGGACCCAGGGCTGCGACCCGACCGGCGACCTCATGGCCAAGGATGTGCGGCAAGCGGGCCTTGGCGCAAGCGGGGTGACGGCCGGAGAACAGCTTCACATCCGTTCCGCACATTCCCACCGCACGCACTTGAACCAGGACTTCCCCTGGTCCGGGGGTGGGCGTGGGCCAATCCGCCCATTCCATCGGCTCTCCCCATTGCCGGAGGAGCATCGCCTTCATGGATGAATCACTCCCGAGTTGGCCCCCTCGGCAAAGGCCTTCAAAAATGCGCTTGGTTGGACGAGGACCTTCGTTGGATCCGGACGGTGAGTCGACAGCCGCTTCTTGTATCCTCCCATTTATCGCAACGACCTCGATTTGTTCGTTGGAACAAAAGAGCCAGCCCCAATTCATCCGTTGTCACAGTATTCATCGGTTCGCCGCTACGGCCTATTAGAATTATCCGAGCCAATCTAAAATTTGAGGCGTCGAACCCAACTTCCGGCCTTGGTTGATCGATCCAGCTCCAAGAAAGTTTTTCTTTTCCAATCCTCCTGTCATTTTGAGGCGTTCCGGGGTAGGCGTGCGCGGGTTGGGGCCTTGTTCCGGAGGTACCCTCAAAAGGTGTGTAAATGGCGAAGGCGGTGTACCCTCCTCTTGGTGAACAACGAGGGCTTGGAAGCCCGGAGGGAGGAGAGCCACCGCCATGCACCAGCGGACCACGTCGGGGAACCTGACGTCAAGCCCCACCTGGGAAGGACTGCACGAGTGGCTGCGGAACGCGATCCAGGCGCTGATCCAGGAGGCGCTGGAGGCCGAGGTGACCGAGCTTTTGGGCCGGGTCCGCGACCAGCGGCGTGCCGCCGTCGATGCACCGGCCGGGTACCGGAACGGGTACGGCAAGCCGCGGAAGCTGACCACCCCCATGGGCACCCTGACCCTGCGGCGTCCCCGGGTGCGGGGCCTCGAGGAGCGGTTCGAGAGCCGGATTCTGCCTCTGTTCGTTCGGCGCACGAAGGAGGTCGCGGAGCGGTTGCCGGAGCTGTACCTGCATGGGCTGGCCGAGGGGGACTTCGACCTGGCCCTGCGGGGGCTGCTCGGTGAAGAGGCGCCGCTTTCCGCCCGGACGGTGGCGCGCCTGAAGGAGCGGTGGCAGGCGGAGTGGGAGGCCTGGCGGACGCGGCGGCTGGATGAGCTGCAGGTGGTCTACCTGTGGGTGGACGGGGTGTACGTGAAGGCGGGGTTGGAGCGGGAGCGGGCGGCGCTGCTCGTGGCCGTGGCGGGCCTGGTGGACGGCCGGAAGGAGGGGGTGGCGGTTGTGCCGGGCTACCGGGAGTCGGTGGCGAGCGGGTCGGAGGTGCTGCGGGACCTGCGGGACCGAGGGATGAACGCGCCCCGGCTGGTGATCGGGGACGGGCACCTGGGGATCTGGGGCGCGCTGCGCAACGTCTGGCCGGAGGCGGAGGAGCAGCGCTGCTGGAACCACAAGGTGCTCAACGTGCTGGAGCAGCTGCCGCGCCGGCAGCAGGCCGTGGCCAAGCCCATGCTCCGGGCCATCGCCTACGCCCCGACCCGGGCGGAGGCGGAACGGAAGCGCAAGGCGTTCGAGGCCTGGTGTCACCGGCACGGCGACGGGAAGGCGGCGGAGACGCTGGGGCGGGACTGGGAGCGCATGGTGACGTTTTACCGGTACCCCAAGGAGCACTGGCGCCACCTGCGGACCACAAACGTGGTGGAATCCCCCTTCGCCGCGCTGCGGCTGCGTACGGACGCGGCCAAGCGGTTCAAGAAGGTGGAGCGGGCCACGGCGGTGATCTGGAAGATGCTCATGGTGGCCCAGACCCGCTTCCGGCGGCTAAGCGCCCCGGAGTTGCTGGCCAAGGTCTACGCCGGGGCGCGGTACGAAGACGGCATCGAGGTCGCGGAGAAGGGGGTCGCCGCCTGAGCGCATTTACACACCTATTGACGGAAGCTCCCTTGTTCCGCGGCGCCGAGACCTATGGCGGTCGCCCCGGATTTTCATGGTCCAACCGCGGGTGCCACGCGGACTTGTGCGACGCAGACTTGTACGAAGTAACCGCAAATGGGCGGAAGGTTGGGCTATGGATCTATGCTCACGAACAAAGGGTCGGCAACAGGCTTGTCAGGATTTCTAAAAGAAAGCCAGGGCGTTGCCGCAAAATCATGGGGCAAGTAGCAACCAACCCGCCACGGCCCACCGACTTTTCCTGAATCAGTGGGTCTCCGGGTCAGCCATGCGGAAGGCAACGCTTTGGAGGGGCACCCATGGCCAAGTTCAAGGTCGTCGTCACCGATCACGTGTTTCCATCGCGAGAGGTGGAAACGCGTCTTTTGGTCGAGGGTCTCGGCGCCGACGTTGTGTTTTGCCCCAATGCGGAAGAAACAACCCTTGCTCAAGCTGTTCGAGATGCAGACGCCGTGCTGGTGACCTACGCTCGCATCTCCGGGCGCGTCATCGACGCGATGCAAAAGGCGCGCATCATCGCTCGCTATGGAGTGGGTGTAGACAACATTGACCTAGAGGCGGCCGCACGGCGCGGTCTGTGGGTGACGAACGTCCCTGATTATTGCGTGGAAGAGGTATCTGACCACGCCCTGGCACTCATTCTAGCGCTGGCGAGGAAGGTTGTTTTTCTGGACCGTCGAGTCCGGCAAGGGCAGTGGGATTATCGGGACCTCACACCGATTCCCCGGCTCGCTGGTAAAACCCTCGGGCTCGTTGGATTTGGTCGCATCGCTCGCGCGACGGGACGGAAGGCGAGAGCGTTCGGTATGCGGATTCTCGCCTACGACCCCTACGTGAAAGAGGTAGCCGAAGAGGAAGCCCAACTGGTTGGTCTGCCCGAACTCCTTGCCGCCAGCGATTTTGTGTCGATCCACGTCCCGTTGCTTGCTGAGACACGACATTTCATCGGTGCCAACGAGCTGGCCATGATGAAGCCCACGGCGTGTATTGTCAACACATCGCGTGGTGGCATCATCGACGAGGCAGCCTTAGCTGAAGCTCTTCGTGAAGGTCGTTTGGCTGGTGCTGCTCTGGATGTGGTCGAACAGGAGCCCATTCCGCTGGACCATCCACTGATTGGTCAACCCAACTGCATTCTCACGCCCCACGTGGCCTTTTATTCGGAAGAGTCGACGATTGAGCTGCAAGAGAAGGCTTGCCGGCAAGTCGTCAAGGCGTTGACGGGCCAACGGCCGGATTACGTGATCGTTGGTCCGAAATGAAGGAGGCGAGGTCCATGGCGTCGCAGTGGCGGACAGACAAGTGGTTTGTAAGTCCGTGGAATTACTTGCCCGAGGTTCGGGCGAACTTGAATTTGCCGTCGCGGGTGGAGATCCACGACGTCACCCTCCGCGATGGTGAACAGCAGGCCGGCATTATTTTTACGAAGGACGAAAAGATCCGCATTGCAGAGGCTTTAGCTGAGGTCGGGGTCCACCGCATTGAGGCGGGCATGCCGGCCGTGTCCCGGGAGGATACAGAAGCAGTCAAGGAAATTGCCCGGCGCAAGCTGGGACCCAAGATTTTTGCCTTTGCCCGTTGTATGAAAGAGGATGTGGATCGGGCGTTGGAATGCGGTGTCGATGGCGTCGTGGTGGAAATTCCATCGAGCGTTCACATGATTGAACGGGCGTACCGTTGGCCCCTTGAAAAAGCCATCGAGCGTTCTGTGGAAGCCACGCGGTACGCCCATGAGAATGGCTTGTATACGGTATTCTTCCCCATTGACTTTAGCCGGGCCGACTTTGATTGGGTGATGAACCTCATCGAAACCGTCGCCAAAGAAGGCCACATGGATGCCCTGGCTGTTGTGGACACCTTTGGCGGTCTTGCTCCTCACGCGGTGCCGTGGCTTGTGCAGAACATCAAGCGGCGAATCAATAAGCCGCTGGAAGTGCACTTTCACGATGACTTCGGCATGGGCGTTGCCAACACCATTATGGCCATCGCCGCCGGCGCCGAGGTCGTTCACACCACAATTACGGGTTTGGGTGAACGGGCCGGAAATACGCCGTATGAAGAGCTGGTGCTGGCCCTATTGACCATGTACGGCTTGGATATGGGGCTGCGCACGGAGAAGCTGACCGCAGTCTCACGGCTCGTGCAGCAAATCACCGGGCAGGAGGTGCCATGGAATCGGGCCGTTGTTGGCAAGTACCTAACCAAGATCGAGTCCGGCATCATTGCTGGATGGTATCGCAACGTCTATGAATCCGAACCCACCTTGCTGATGCCTTACGTGCCCGAACTGGTGGGCCAGGAGCCTGCAGATGTGGTGCTAGGCAAGAACTCTGGCAGCGAATCCATTTCCATCTGGTTAAGCCGCATTGGGCGCCAAGCCAGCGAGGAGCAGGTGCAGCAATTGGTCGATAAGGTGAAGGAGCGCGCGTACGCCAAGCATGGTTTGGTTGATGTCAATGAGTTTCGCCAACTGGTTGACGAGGTGTTGGGTTAACATCCCGTGGATTGGGAATAGGATACGGTCCCACGCCTGGAGCGCGTCCAAATCTGCATTCAAGGAGGGTTTATAATGTATAACGAGTTTATTGGTGGCTACCACGAGTACCATCCCCGTCGAATTTACAGCACCACGGGAACCGACTGGCAAGAGCGCGTGAACTTTGACCGCCTGCGTAGGGACCGGCTCGCCCGGATGCGGGAGCAGATGGAGGCGCACGACCTAGGTGCCCTGATATGTTTTGTCGGTGAGAACATCCGGTACATCACCGGTGTATGGCAAGGTAACTGGAAGAACAACATTTTCATCCGTTACTGCGTGTTGCCGCGCGGTGGTGAACCAGTGCTCTTTGAGACGGTAGGTTCCGATCTCCACTGCGCGCGGATGGATGCGCCGTGGCTTAAGCCGGAAAACATTCGGCCTGCCATCACCTGGCGGTGGGCTGAAGGGGCCGAGCAGAGTCAGGTTGAAAAGATGGCCAAGTCCATTTACGAAGTGCTGGTGGAGAATGGGGTTCAGAACGAACGGGTTGGCATTGACGTGATGGACATGTTGGCGTATCAGGCCTTGAGCAATCTTGGTATTCGGTTGGTGAATGCGTGGCCTGCTATCAAGGACGCCCGTGTTATCAAGACACCTGACGAAATTGAGCTGCTGAAGATTGCAGCGGCCCACGGCGACGCCGCCATGTGGATGTGCATGAATGAATGGGCTAAGCCGGGAGTCCGTGAACGGGAAGTGGCAGCGAAGGTCAACGAATATCTATATTCTAGCGGCTTCGATTTCGTCTACGATGTGATTGTCGCATCGGGTGGGAACACGAGTCCCTATCGGCGGTGGGCCACCGATAAGATTTTGCGCGTCGGTGACCTCGTGATTGTGGACATCAACGCCATTGGTCCTGGCGGTTACTTCATCGACTTCGTGCGGTGCTTTAAGGTGGGCGGGGTCAAGCCGACCCAAAAGGAAAAGGATTTGTACAAGGAGTGTTACGAATCCCTTTATAGGGCCATTGAAAAGATGAAGCCGGGGAACACCACGGCGGATGTGGCCAAAGAGTTCCCGGAGTATGACGATGACAAATATGGCACGGTGTCGCTGCAGCAATTTGCCCACTCCATCGGTCTTACCCTTTACGAAGGTATGTGGATCTCCCGCGCCTATTCGTTGAAGTATCCTGCAGAAATTAAGCCGAACATGTACTTCGCCATCGAGACGTTTGCTGGGCATCCCGGTCTTGAACAAACGGTGCGGCTGGAGGAGAACCTGGTCATCACGGACACGGGCCATGCCATCACGACCCTCTGCCCGCACCCGGAGGAGTTCTTCCAGTGAGTCAGTCGGTTGCTCGTGAGGGTGGCAGGTAAACCCGAGTTGCCTTGGAGGGACCAGGGATGTGGGGGTACGCGCCGGGCCCGTTTCAGGTGGACTACGAGCAGCGAATTGACTTTTCCGCCCTACGCCAGGACATTTGGGCCCGTGTTCGGGCCGCTATGGAGCGGCACGATGTCGACGCGGTATTCCTCTGGCGGGATGAGCACGTCCGCTATCTGACCGGGCTAAGGGTCATCATGATTCAGTACCGGGCCACCACCACCTATGGTGTGCTATACACCCGCCAGGGAGACATCGTCCTTTACGTTTCGAGCGGTGAACTGGAACGGGTCCGGCGCGCCATGCCCTGGATTCACGAAGTGCTTCCGATTCCCATCATGGACGAGCCAGGGCTCGTCGAAGATGTGGTGGCGAAAAAGGTCGTTCCCATGTTTCAGCGACTTAACCTGGAGAAGGCACGGGTCGCGATTGACGTGATGAGCCATCAGCAATTGCGGGCCTACCAACGCTACCTACCCGAGGTGGAATGGGTTGACGGCGATGCATTGATGCAACCGGTCCGCATGGTGAAGTCGCCGCAGGAAATTGCGCTGATCGAGGAAGCGACAGCCATCGCCGATGCGGTGACCCAGGCGGCGCTGGACGCGGTGCGAGCGGGCGTGCGGGAGTGCGAGGTGGCGGCAGAAGCCATGCGGGTTCTGTTCCGCCTCGGCGGCGAGTTTGCCCATCTAGCCAGTCCCTTCGTGGCCTCGGGTGAACGCATGGCGCCACCTGCGCGCTTCGCCACCGATAAGCTCATCCGGAACGGGGACCTGGTGTTTATCGATATCGGTGCTTGCTGGAACGGCTACTTTGGTGACGTCGGCCGGACGATGATTTGCGGAAAACCCAGTCCCGAACAAAAGCGGATTTACCGTGCTGTGTATGAGGCACAAATGGCGGGCATCGCTGCCATCCGACCCGGCGTCCGTGCATCCCAGGTCGCAGCAGCCTACAAGACGGCGGCGGCTCGTCACGGTCTGGAAGAGCATTTCATCGACCTTTTCATTGGTCACGGCGTTGGTGCCGCGCCGACGGAACCGCCCTTCGTCGGCGAGACGATGCCCGGAGCCAACGACCCGGTGCTTGAGCCGGGTATGGTATTTGCGCTCGAACCGTTGATCTATGTCGAGGGAGTTCGGGGCGGTGGCGGCGTGCGGCTCGAGGACATGGTGCTCGTGACGGATGACGGTGCCCGTGTCTTATCCCGGGCGCCGTACGACGAGCAGCTCCTCGGTTAAGGGGGGACCGTCGGTGATCGGGTTTCAACTGGAGGGGAAAGTGGCGGTCGTTACAGGCGCCAGCATGGGGATCGGGCGGGCCATTGCCAAGGGGCTGGGCGAGGCGGGGTGCACGGTGGTCTGTGCGAGCCGTAACCTGGAGGCCCTCGAAGAGACGGCCGCAGCGATTCGCAATGCCGGCGGCGAAGCGGTTGTGGAGTATGTTGATGTCCTGAACGTCGAGAGCATTCGCACCCTGGCCGATCGGGTCAAGGCGCGATTCGGTCGGGTGGACATCCTGGTCAACAATGCTGCTTGGACTGTGGGAAAGATGGCCTTTGACGTCACGGAAGAGGAATGGGACCGAACCATTGACTCGACCCTGAAGAGCGTGTTCTTTGCGTGTCAGATCTTTGGAAAGATCATGGCGGACCAAGGCAAGGGTCACATTGTGAATATCGGCTCCAATTTTGGCAACGTGACGTTTAAGACGCGAAGCGTCTACGCCGCGGCCAAGGCTGGGGTCCATCACCTGACAAGAGCCCTGGCGTTGGAATGGTCGCCCCTGGGGCTGCGCGTAAATTGTGTCGCACCCTGCATCACGGAAACCGAGACCCGGAAGGCCCTCTTGGAGTCGCCTGGGTACAAAGAATGGGTCACCACGCAGATGCTGCCCGTGGGTCGGTGGGCGCAGCCGGAGGACATCGTGGGCGCCGTGCTCTTCCTGTGCAGTCCCTTGGCGGATATGGTGACGGGCCACGTGTTGAACGTAGACGGTGGTTGGACGTTGCACTGACTGGGGGGACCGAACGTGGTCCGTACCTACGGGCATCTCATTGACGGGGAACAGATTGCGGCCGCGAGCGGAAAAACCTTTCCCGTAGAGAACCCCGCTACCTTAGAAGTCGTGGCGGAAGCAGCCGATGGGGATGCGAACGACGTCGCTCGGGCCGTTGAGGCGTCGCAAACGGCCTTTGACCGTTATTGGCGGCGAACCACCGGCCGCGAGCGGGCAGCGTTGCTAACGCGTTTTGCGGAGATCATCGCATCGCGGGTGGATCAACTTGCCCAGCACGAAACCATCATCACCGGCCGACCGATCCGTGAGATGCGGGCGCAGGTGGGGCGGATTCCCGACTGGTATGCCTATTACGCCGGCATCGCCCAAACAGCTCAAGAGGTGGTGGCCCCCTTTGGGCCGCAGTATCTCAACTATGTGCAACGGCTGCCGCTTGGTGTCGTCGGACTTATTACCCCGTGGAACCATCCGCTGTTGATCCTGACCAAAAAGCTGGCCCCGGCCTTGGCTGCCGGTAACACTGTGGTCGTCAAGCCCTCGGAGTTTGCACCGACCACAGCTGTGGAATTAGCCCAACTGGCCCTCGAAGCAGGGTTTCCGCCGGGTGTCTTGAATGTAGTTACAGGGTATGGACCGTCGGCCGGTCATGCACTAGCAGCCCATCCAGGTGTTGCAAAAATCGACCTTACGGGCGGAACGCCGACGGGAAAGGCCGTAGCCTCAGTTGTCGGCGGTCGGCTGGGCAAGGTCACCATGGAACTGGGTGGAAAAGCCCCCGTTCTCATCTTTGCGGATGCTGATCTCGACCAGGCTGTGGCGGGTGCCCTCTTCGCAGCCTTCATCGCGGCCGGCCAAACCTGCGTGCAAGGGGCCCGGATCCTCGTCGAAAAGACGGTTTACGACCAGGTGACGGACGCCTTGGTCTCCCGGGCGAACGCCATCCGCCTCGGTGACCCGCTCGATCCCGCCACGCAGATGGGACCCCTGGTTTCGCAACGCCAATTGGCTCGCACCGAACAGTACGTACAAATTGGCTTGGCGGAGGGGGCTCGACTGGTAGCCGGCGGTTATCGCCCGAAGGAACCTCCGCTCGATCGCGGATACTACTATCGGCCCACGATCTTTACCGATGTGAAGCCCCACATGCGCATCTTTCGGGAAGAAATTTTTGGCCCGGTTACCTGCGTGGTTCCTTTTGCAGACGAAGAAGAGGCGATCCGGCTGGCCAACGACTGTGAGTACGGTCTCGGGGCTGCGGTGTGGACCCAGGATGTGAAACGCGCCCATCGGGTAGCCCAGCGACTCGAAGCCGGAGTGGTTTGGGTCAATGACCACCACCGGATCGACCCGTCGTCGCCATGGGGTGGTTGGAAAGCCAGCGGAATCGGGCGGGAAAACGGTTGGGACGCCTATTGGGATTACACCCAAACGCGAAGCGTCATCGTCAACTTAGACCCCACACCCTTCGATTGGTACGCCGGATCGGAGCGGTATAGCTAAGCCAAGCCTAAAACCCTGCATGGAAGGGGGTAACTTTCCGGTGCGCACAGTGGATTTAGTCGACCGCAGCCAGTTCCGGGAAATGATGAACCAGCGCCTGGTGATTGACCCCAAGCGGACTGTAGTGGTAACCGTCGACATGCATCGGGGCCACCTGGATCCGGCGGTTGCCACGATGCCCACCGACCCGGACGATGCCCGGCGTGTTGTGGCGGCTGCAGCCCGGGTCCTTCACCTGGCCCGCCGCAAAGGCCTGCCGGTCATTCATGTCGTCATGACCAACCGGCGCCTCGCGGACAACCGATCCGAGGCTTACGGGGTGCCCTTCTGGGAGGCTGTAGAGGCCCTCCGAGAGACCTTGACGCCAGGACGAGCGAGCACGGCCTACCGGCACAATCTTGAGGGATCCATTCAAACGGAAATCATACCCGACCTTTATCAGCCGGGTGATTACGTGGTTAACAGCAAAAAACGCTTGAGTTGCTTTTATGGGACCGATCTTGAGGTGTTACTGCGGGTCCTTCAGGCCCAAGCCGTCGTTTTAATGGGTATTAACACCAACACCTGCGTTCTGTGCACAGCCTTCGAGGTATTTAATCGGGACATGGCACCCATCGTGATCGAGGACTGTGTGGCCAGCATGTACGGGCCTGACCTGCATGTGTTTGGCTTAGAAAACGTCAGCCGCTGCCTGGGGTGGGTTCTTAGTGCGCAAGAGTTTGCAGCCAAACTAGGAGAGCCGGATTGGTTGGTCCAGGAAGGATTGGCGGCGGGAGCGTAGGAGGAATTAGACCCATGTCCTTTTACTGGCTTAACGTTCTGGGTGGTCTTGCGTACGGGGCGCTCCTTTTCATGATTGCGAGCGGGTTTACACTGATTTTTGGGCTCATGCGCGTCGTCAACGTGGCCCATACAGCCTTGTACCTGCTGGGCGTTTACCTTGGCCTTACGATGCTGCTAAACAAGGTCAACTTCTGGTTGGCTGCCCTGGTGTCAGGCATTGCGATCATGATCGTCGGGCTCGTCATCTACCGGGGCTTTCTCCATCGGTACCGAACTCAGGAGCTCACCACCGTGCTTCTTAGCCTCGGTTTCTCCATCATCCTGGCGGATGTTGTGCTGGCCATTTGGGGAGGTGATCCCCGTTCCGTCCCGCCGCCCCCTGAACTGGCCCACTCGGTCCAGTTGTTCGGTGTGGTATTCCCGGCATACTGGTTGGCCATGATCGGACTGGCCGCGGTCGTGGCGATTCTCCTCGGTCTTCTTGTTCGTTACACCCTGCTTGGCGCGATCATTCGTGCGGGCGTCGACGACCAAGAGATGCTTCGAGCCCTCGGGGTGGATGTCGACAAGACGTTCTATTTGGTCTTTGCGCTGGGAAGTTTTTTGGCGGGGTTAGGTGGTGTGTTGGGGGGGCCCATCACGGCGGCCTATCCGGGGCTGGACGCCGAGCTGCTGCCCCTAGCCTTTGCCGTGGTGATTGTGGGCGGTATGGGTAGCCTTGCTGGGGCGTACCTTGGGAGCATCATTGTGGGTTTGGTTAACGCCTTCGGCAAAGCGCTATTTCCGCAGCTCTCCTACTTCACCATCTTTGTCCCCGTCGCGATCATCATGGCCGTTCGTCCTCGGGGCTTGTTAGGTAGGAGGTAAAGGAGGTGACCGCCATGCGTTGGACGCACCTGCTGGGGTTGATCATCGGTGTCATCCTCCTGGCCGTCCTGCCTTTTGCTGGCCTCCCGCCGTATTTCGTGTCGCTCCTGACCCAAACGTTCATTTTCGGGATCGCCGCGGCCGGTTTGGATTTGTTGGTGGGACGGACGGGCATGGTGTCCTTCAGCCAAGCCGCCTTCTTTGGTCTGGGTGCCTACTCGGTTGGACTGCTGACGACTCGGCTGCACATCGAATCATTCCCTGTGATCTTAATCACCGGGATTGTGGCGGCGGTGGTGGTGGCCGCGTTATTTGCGGCCGTTGCCCTCCGTGGTAGCGGGGTCAGCTACCTTATTATTACGCTGGCCTTGAACCAAGTGGTATGGGGGTTAGCTTTCCAATGGGTGTCGCTCACCGGGGGTGAAAACGGGATTTCAGGATTCATGCGCCCGCGGCTTGGGCCTTTGGATCTCAGTGGGAGCGCCGAGTACTATCTCTTCAGCCTCGTGGTGATGTTGATCTGCCTGTATCTTCTGTGGCTGATCGCTCATTCACCCTTTGGTTTGGTGTTGCAGGGTATTCGGGAGCAACCCCGACGGATGCGTGCCCTCGGCTATAACGTGTGGGGCTATCAATTCACCGCCTCCTTGATTGCCGCAGCCTTTGCTGGAATCGCTGGCGTCCTGTTCGCGTACTACAACCTATTTGTGAGTCCCGCCAACCTGTCGCTTGCCGTTTCAACGCAGATTCTCATCATGGTCATTTTGGGGGGATCGGGCACCATATTGGGACCGGTGGCTGGGGCGGGCATCATTACCTTCCTAAGCAATACGATCAGCGGTTACACCGAGCGCTGGCAGATTATTTTGGGCGCCGTGTACGTGCTGGTTGTCATGTATGCACCCGATGGACTGTCGGGCTTGGTAAGACGGATGCGCGGCTTGGCCCAGCTTTTTTCCGAAAAGAAAGCGAATTCTGAACCCGTAGCCCTTCACGCGAAAGATTGATTTGGGGATCGAGAAGGGGTTGCCGAAAGTGCGGAGGTTTATCAAAAACGTACGGTGGATAGCCGCTCTTTTGGTCATGGCGGTCCTTTTAGCCTCCTGCGGTGGACAACCTGCCCAAGGACCGGGCCAATCGGGTGGAAACCCTGAAAGTCCATCCGGATCTTCGGGAGGCACGGAATCGGGCAGCGCAGCGGGTGAGCCGATCCGAATTGGTCTGCTGGTGCCGTTGACCGGCGTATTTGCTGCACCGGGCCAGTACATGAAAGAGGGATTCGAACTTTGGCTGAAGGAAGTGAACAACCAAGTAGCGGGACGGCCGGTGGAGGTCGTCACCGCGGACACACAAGGTAACCCGGACGTGGCCCTGACCCAGGCCAGGCGGCTGGTGGAACAGGAAAAGGTGCACCTGCTCGTCGGACCCCTCTCCGCGGCAGAGGGCTTGGCACTGGTACCCTATATCGACGGCGTTCGCATTCCGTCCATTTATCCCATCGTCTCTGCGGACGACCTGACCCAGCGGAAGATCCCCAAGTACGTTGTCCGTACCGGCTGGACGAGCAGCCAAACCACCCACGTGCTTGGCGATTATGCCTACAAGAAGCTAGGCTATCGGCGGGTGGCGATCATTGCCTACGACTTTGCTTTCGGTTGGGAGAGCGTCGGCGGGTTTATGCAGACCTTCCAAGAGGCCGGAGGCAAGGTCGTAAAGGTCATTTGGACGCCGCTCAACACGACGGATTTTTCGCCCTATCTATCGCAGATTCCCAAGGACGTCGATGCCGTGTTCGCCAGTTTTTCGGGCTCGGCCGCGATCCAATTCATCCAGCAGTATAAGCGCTTTGGACTCACGGCACCATTGATTGCTCAAGGCAACACCACCGACGAAAGTACCCTCGAACAGACTGGACCGGAAGCAGTTGGCATCGTCACGGCGTTGCACTACAGTGCGGCCTTGGACACACCAGCCAACAAGGCGTTTGTCGAAGCGTACACCAAGGCCTTCGGTCACGTGCCTTCGTACTATTCTGAGGGCACCTACGTTGCTGGCCTGGTGCTGCAACAAGCGTTGGAGCAACTCAGGGGCGATGTAAGCGATCCTGACGCCGTGGTGAAGGCGCTTCGCTCCGTCCAACTTTCAGAAACGCCCCGGGGTCCGTATCGGTTTGATAATTACGGAAACCCCATCCAAAACGTATATATTCGCAAGGTCGAACAGGTGAACGGCAAGTTGCAAAACACGGTCATCGACGTTGTGCAAAACGTCTCCCAGTTCTGGACCTATGATCCGAAGGAGTATCTCCAGCGTCCCGTGTACAATCGCGGTGTACCCGAGTGCAATGCCTGTGGAGGGTAATGGGTGATGGGTGAGGCCACGGTTTTAAGCCTGCATAACGTCAGTAAACGGTTCGGCGAATTGCGAGCCCTGGATGAGGTATCGCTCAACGTCGAATTTGGTGAACGACGCGCCATCATCGGTCCAAATGGCGCGGGCAAGAGCACCCTATTTAATGTCATAGCGGGCGAATTACGCCCCAGTGCTGGAAAGGTGGTGTTTCAGGGCCGAGACATTACGAACTTACCAACTCATCAACGGGCGATCATCGGCATCGGCCGAACGTTTCAGGCTACAACGTTATTCCCGAAGTTAACAGTTATCGAGAACGTCATTTTGGCATTGCAAGCCATGTCTCGTGTCCGCCTTCAGTGCTTACGACATCGTGCGCACTATCGGGAACTCGAAGAGCAAGCCGAGAAGTCTTTAACGGAAATCGGTCTGGTGTCCAAGGCGCATGTGCCGGTGGGACACCTATCGTACGGTGAACAGCGACAAATCGAAGTCCTCCTGTCCATCGTTCACCGACCGAAGCTCTTGTTGTTGGATGAGCCGGCGGCGGGACTTTCACCGGGGGATGTGCCGCTTGTTTTAGATATTTTGCGGCGCGTACCTCGAGAGACCACCATCATCCTGGTGGAGCACGACATGAACGTCGTGTTTGAACTGGTCGACTATATCACCGTGTTACACCATGGGAAAGTCGTGGCGACGGGGACTCCCCAGGAGATACGGGAGAACGACTATGTACAAGAGATTTATTTGGGGGGACGCTATGAGCCTGCTGCGAGTGGAAGATGTCCACACCTATTATGGTGAAAGCCATGTCTTACACGGTGTGAACCTTACCGTTGAGGGGGGCCAGGTTACGGCCATTGTGGGCCGGAACGGCGTGGGCAAGACAACGTTGATTCGCTCGATCATGGGCATGACACCGCCCCGCCGCGGGACGATCCGGCTGGAAGGACGAGAGATTCAGCGGTTACCGCCTCACGAAATTGCCCGCGCGGGTGTGGGGCTTGTCCCGCAAGGCCGGCGCATCTTCCCGTCCTTGACGGTGATGGAACACTTGCGTGTAGCATCTCGTGCCCAACCGGAAGGGTGGACCATTGACGCCATTTTCGAGTTATTTCCGCAGCTGAAGAACCGGGTAAACCACTACGGTTCACAGCTTAGCGGCGGCGAACAGTCCATGTTGTCCATCGCCCGGGCTCTGGTGACGAACCCTCGTATTTTGCTCATGGACGAGCCGACGGAGGGGTTGGCTCCACTAGTCGTCGAGGAGGTAGGGCGCACGGTGGCCCGCCTTGCTGGTTCAGGCCTGACAGTGTTGCTGGTGGAGCAGAACCTTCCCCTGGCACTAAAACTTGCGCATAAGGTCTACGTCATGAGCAAGGGTGTCATCGTCTTTGAGGGCACACCAAGCGACCTGATCGAAAACCACGAGGTTCGGCAGCAGCACTTGGGCGTATAAGGTTGGGTCAAAAAGTGAGCGCGATGGGGGGGACCTTGGCATGCGGTCGCCGCGGGTGTGGCACTGGACAGCAGGATGGGCTGTGCTTCTGTCGATGTTGATGGTGTTGATCTTGAGCGGATGTGGCTCTCAAGGTCAGTCGGGTGGTGGATCGCAGCAGCAGGGTGGTCAACCTTCTTCGCAGGGTGAAATTAAAGTTGCCCTGCTTGCCCCGCAGACAGGAACCGCTGCATCTTCGGGGCGGGACATGATCAACGGCTGGAACCTGTGGTGGGAACAGCACGGCGATACGGTGGCGGGTCGCAAGGTCGTAACGATCGTGTATGATACGGCGTCGGATCCAAATACGGCCGTGAACCAGGCCCGAAAGGCCGTCGAACAGGATCGGGTTCAAATGGTCGTCGGCCCTTACCTGGCGAACGAAGGCCTCGCCGTGGCTCCTTATCTAATCGGGCAGAAGGTGCCGATGTTTTTGCCCACGGTGTCGGCTGACGATCTCACCCAACGGAAGCGCAGTCCATATGTGGTCCGGGTTGCCGGATGGACATCGAGCCAAACGACCCACCCAGCGGGCGAGTGGGCCTACCAACAGGGTTATCGTCGGGTGATGACCATCGGCAACGCGTACGCCTTCGGCTATGAAACCGTTGGCGGGTTCGCCCGCACCTTCACAGAGGCCGGGGGCACCATCGTCAAGCAGCTTTGGGCGCCTCTGGGGACGACCGACTATAGCCCGTACCTCTCCCAGGTGCAGGCGGAAAATCCCGATGCGGTCTTCGTCGAGATGGTCGGTGCTGACGCCGTTCACTTTTTGGAACAGTGGTCTTCCTTGGGGCTGAAAGGCAAGGTGCCCCTCATCGGCAACGAGACCTTAACCGACCAGTCGAACCTGCGCAATGTCCATGGGGATGCGGGATTGGACATCATCACCTTTGGCCATTACGCCGAAGGGCGCGATGATCCCGCGACCAAGGAATTTGTGGAAACGTATGCTAAGCGGTACGGGGTTCTCCCCTCGTATATGGCAGCGGCCTTCTACACCGCTGGCCAATGGCTGACCACTGCCATTGAGCAAGTCCAAGGCAACGTAGAAAATACGGACGAATTTCTGAACTCCGTGCGCAGCGTCAAGTTGGATAACTCACCGCTGGGCCCAATGGAAATGGACGAATACGGCAACCCCATCCAAAACGTGTACATCCGTAAGACTGTCTATGTGCCCCAGGAACTTCAGCAATACGGACGGATTTGGAACGTCGTCCTGCAAACGTACCCGCGGGTCTCGCAGTTCTGGAAATACAACCCGGATGACTTCCTGAAGCAGCCGGTTTACTCCGAGAGCTATCAGGGATACGGGAAGTAACGGCCGCGCCGGCACTGCAAGGTTCGCGATAGAGTGGGGCCCGTCGAACACGGCGATCCACGCTGGGTCGAACTCGCTCCTTCACCGTCCCGGCTTTGGCCCTCTGTGGCGTGAATACAAGCCGCGGGGCAAGGTTAGGCGCCAGGGCAAGAGAGGCGGAGACGGCATCGAGCAGATCGAGCGGGTCACCGATTCGGCGGGCCCTTGTTTACTTCGAAGCGCTGGGATGAAACCGCGGTTGGACCCCGTGGGTGACGCGGCCGGGTACGTCCCCGGCAACTGGGTTCTCGGGAGGAAGGCTCATGACCTCTGTGTTTCGGGTGGCGGCCCTGCAGACGCCCGCCTTCTCCCTAGAGCAGGCGCAGGATGCGGCTCGCTACCTCCTTGACGTGATCGATCGCGCGGCGACGACGGAGCCCCGGCCCGACCTCTTGGTGCTACCCGAGTGCGCTTATCCGGCCTACTACTTGGCACCCTGCCAGGACGTGGGGTTGGAATCTTACCTACGCGAAGCCGGGGCCCCCACGGTGGCCGAGTTTTTGGCTGCAGTATCCGACCGGGCACGCCAACACCATGTAGCGATTGCCTGTGGCGTTGCCTTGCCAGGCAGCGCTGGCGAGCTGACCAACGGCGTGGTGTTGTTCGACCGTGACGGTCGGCGCCTGGTGACTGCAGCGAAGATGTTTTTGTGGCACTTTGACGGCCGTTGGTTCCAATGTGGCGCGCAGCCTGCCCTTGCCGAGCTCGACGGCATCAAAGTGGGGTTGTTCGTTTGCTGCGATGGTCGTGCCCCGGAGATCCCGCGCTCCTTGGCCGTGGCGGGGGCCGAGCTCCTTGTTGACAGCACCAATTGGGTCACCAGTGGACGGTCTGTTGCCCATCTACCGAACGCCCAGCCGGATTTCATGATGAAAATCCGGGCTTTAGAAAACCGAGCTTGGTTGGTGGCCGCCAACAAGGTGGGCATGGAAGCGGACTGCATCGTCTACTGTGGCAAGAGTAGCATCTTCGACCCCGACGGCCAGGTGGTGGTCATGGCCAGCACCCACCAACCCGAGGTCGTAACGGCAGCCATCCCCATCGAAGGCGATCACCTGCAAGGGACGGGGCCAGGACGGCCGGTGGCAGACCGGTTGGATCCGGTGGCGGTTCGCCGGTCCGGTGCTTACCTACAATTAAGCAGCGCGGCGACCGGTTCTGATCCCGCGCCTGAGCAAGCCCCCTTTGTGGCCGTGCTGCAATTGCCGCCGGAAGAACCCTGGTCCCGCATCGGGCGTCTCGTGGCGGACATGGTGGTTCAGGGGGCAGCGGTCCTCCTCTTTTCACCCGGCCTTGTCGCAGGACAACCCAGCGGCGAATTGCTGCAGTTGTCCCGATCGTTCCCGGTGCTTTTCGTGGTCACCGGCGACGAAACCACGGCCGAGGGCCGTTACCGTACGGCATGGCTGCTCCATGAGGGACGGGTGCTTGGGGTAAGCCGTAAAGGTCACCTTGAATCCGAGGAACAGCGGGCCGGCTATCGCATGGGACCCGCCGAGCCTGCCGTCTTTCCCACGCCCTGGGGCAACTTGGCCATCATTCAGGGCGCAGAGATGCTTGTTCCTGAGGTCGCGCGCAGTGCGAGCCTACAAGGCGCCGACCTACTGTTATGGCCCCATGACCTCACGTCCTCATGGGTTGAAGATCTGGCCAGAACGCGTGCCGCGGAAAACCGGGTGTATGTTGCCGCGGCAGCCCCGGCGATCCCGGGAGGAGAGTCCATGATTGTTGACCCGGCGGGCACTGTGCTCGGACGAACGTTCCCAGGCCGGCGTCAAGGGGTCGGTGCGTATTGTCTGCTCCCGGTGGCGCGGCATAAATGGATCGTTCCCGGTACCCACGCCCTGGCGCAGGACATACGGGAGGCCTGGGCTCACAACCTGAACCTGTAATTCCTAAAAGTTTGTGCGCCTACGGAGGGTTGCGCCATGGCCCAGTCGGTCATCTTTAAGAACATGCACGTCGAATGGGATGTGCCTATTCCCATGGACGATGGGGTGGTGCTACGGGCCGATGTGTTCCGCCCGAGCGCTGACGGTAGGTATCCTGTATTGCTGTCGTACGGACCTTATGCCAAGGCCCTGCCCTTTCAAGTGGGCTACCGCGACCAGTGGGAGGCCTTGATTCGGGATTTCCCCGAGGTGGCCTCAGGCTCATCATGCAAGTATGCCAACTGGGAGGTCGTTGATCCGGAAAAATGGGTGCCGCAAGGATATGTCTGTGTGCGGGTTGACTCCAGGGGAACCGGTCGATCCCCGGGTGTCCTCGACATTTTTTCGCCCCGGGAAACCAAGGACTATTACAACTGCATTGAATGGGCAGGGACGCAGCCGTGGAGCAACGGCAAGGTGGGTCTCATTGGAATTTCATATCTGGCGATCAATCAATGGCTGGTAGCCGGCTTACAACCTCCCCACCTGGTTGCGATGTGTCCGTGGGAAGGGGCTGCCGACTATTACCGCGATTGGCATCGCCATGGCGGTATCCTGAGCTCCTTTACGTCCACATGGTTTAAAAATCAGGTGATCCCTGTTCAATACGGGGTCGGTCGGAAGGGCTATCGCAATCCATATAATGGGCTGCTGGTAGCCGGCGACGAGACGTTGTCTGACGACGAACTGGCTCGCAATCGCATGGATCCGTACCTCGAAGCTCTAGCCCGGGAATTGGACGGGCCTTGGTACAGGGAACGCTCCGCCGATTGGTCCAAGGTGGTCGTGCCCTTCCTTTCGTGTGGCAACTGGGGCGGCCATGGTCTGCACTTACGGGGCAATGTGGAGGCCTTCCTCCGGGCGGCATCCAAGAAAAAGTGGTTGGAGATCCATGGTTTAGAGCACTGGACCCACTTTTATACCGACTATGGTTTGAATCTCCAGCGTAGGTTCTTTGATTACTTCCTGAAGGGAATTGACAACGGCTGGGATCGGGAGCCCCCAGTTTGGCTTAACGTCCGGTATCCTGGTGAGGAGTATGTTCTTCGTAAGGAGTGGGAATGGCCTCTGGCCCGAACCCAGTGGACGAAATGGTACCTTGACCCGGCCAACAGTTCGTTATCGGGGCAGATTCCGCACAAGGAGAGCCACGCGACGTATCATGCCATGGGTCAAGGCATCACTTTCTGGACGCCTCCCTTTGAGAAGGAAACGGAGATCACAGGCCCGGTTGCGGCCAAGGTCTTCATCTCGTCGTCGACCACGGATGCTGACCTTTTCCTGGTTCTTCGCCTGTTTGACCCCGAGGGCCGAGAGGTCACCTTCCGAGGGGCCGTCGAGCCCGCTGCACCCGTCGCTCAGGGGTGGTTGCGGGCGTCGCACAGGAAATTGGATCCTGATCTGAGCCGGGAGTGGCGTCCATACCATTCCCACGACGAGTACCAGCCCCTGACGCCTGGCGAGATTTACGAACTGGATATTGAAATTTGGCCGACCTCCATCGTCGTGCCACCTGGTTACCGGTTGGCCCTTACCATCCAAGGCCGAGACTTTGAACGAGAAGGAGAAACCGGCCAGCTGGAAACCCTTGGCCGCTTCCGTGGATCCGGTCCCTTTGTGCATAAGGATCCGTGGGATCGCCGCTTGGAGATCTTTGGTGGCCAGGTAACGGTCTACGGTGGTGCTTCGCGGCCGTCGTACCTTTTGTTGCCTGTAATTCCCAATTAGGG
This sequence comes from Thermaerobacter composti, assembly GCF_033582035.1. NCBI lineage: Bacteria > Bacillati > Bacillota > Clostridia > Eubacteriales > Clostridiales Family XVII. Incertae Sedis > Thermaerobacter > Thermaerobacter composti. Next base: position 2,250,192 of record NZ_CP132508.1, on the reverse strand, counting down.
CGTCGGCCACTGACTCGAGTTTGACAGTTTTGGGGTGTTTCCGGTGCCACGCCGCCCAAGGAAGTCCCGTGTCGCAAGGGTTTCCTGCGGGCGGCCCTTCTTTTGCGCCCAAAAGTGTAGTGCCACGTTGATTCGTGAAACGCTTGAAATATAGGCAACAATGTCGTATCATGACGGTGCCATGTTTGTTCGGCGGAAAACCTTCAAGAACAAGGACGGCTCCACCCGCACCTACCTCCAGCTCGTGGAGAACGTGCGGCAGGACGGTCGCGTCCGCCAGCGGGTCGTGGCGACCCTGGGTCGGCTGGAGGACCTCCAGGACGGCCGCCTCGATGCCCTCATCGAGAATCTGGCCCGCTTCTCTCAGAGCACCTGGCGCCGGCTCGAAGAACAGGCAGAGCGCCTGAACGTCCGCTGGTCCAAGCAGTGGGGACCGGCGCTGATCTTCGAAAGGCTGTGGCGAGAGGCCGAACTGGACAAGGCCTTCGAGGCCCTGCTGGAGGATCGTCAGCTCGCCTTCGACGTGGCCGAGGCCGTCTTCACCATGGTGCTCAACCGTCTCACCGACCCCTGCTCCAAGCGTGGTCTGGTGCGCCAGTGGCTTCAGGGCGTCTACCGGCCCCAAGCCGAGCAGTTGGAACTGCACCACTACTACCGCGCCCTGGATGTGTTGGCCGAGCATAAGGAGGCCATCGAGGATCGCCTCTTCGCCCGGGCCCGCGACCTGTTCTGGACCGAGGTCGACGTAGTCATGTGGGATTGTACATCCAGCTACTTCGAAGGCCGGGGGCCCGAGGGCTTGGCCGCCTACGGCTATTCCCGGGACAAGCGCCCGGACCGGCCCCAGCTGGTGGTGGGCGTGCTCATGACCCGGGACGGTTACCCCATCGCCCACGAGGTCTTCCCGGGCAACACCGCCGACAAGGCCACGGTGGAGACCGTCCTGGACGCCCTCAAGAGGCGTTTCCACCTGCGCCGGGTGATCTTCGTCGCCGACCGGGGCATGGTCAGCCGCCGGATCCTGCAGGCCATCGAGGAGGCCGGGATGGAGTACATCGTCGGCATGCCCCTGCGCCGGCACCGGGCGGCCGAGGCGGTCTTGAGCCAGCCGGGACGATATCGCAAGGTGAACGACCAGCTCCAGATCAAGCAGGTGACCCACCAAGGCCAGCGCTATGTGCTCTGCTACAACCCCCTCCAGGCCGAGCACGACCGCCAGGCTCGGGAGGCGGTCCTCGCGCACCTGAAGCAGCGGATCGAACGCGGCCAAGCCAAGGATCTCCTGCGGAACCGTCTCCTGGCCCGTTACCTCAAGGCCCTGCCCCAGGGCGCGCTGGTGGTCGACACCGATGCCGTGAAGCGGGCGGCCCGCTACGACGGCAAGTACCTGCTGCGGACCAACACCGACCTCGACCCGGAGGCCGTGGTGCGGGCGTACAAGGATCTCTGGCGGGTCGAACGCGCCTTCCGGACCCTCAAGTCTGCCCTGGACTTGCGGCCCATGTTCCACTGGACGGAGCGGCGGGTGCGGGGGCACGTCATGGTCTGCTTCCTGGCGCTGGTCCTGGAGAGCCTCTTGTTGCGCAAGCTCCGCCAGCAAAACCCCGATGTCAGCTACGAGGACGTGCTCCACGATCTCTCCCAGCTGCACGCCGTGGCCGTGGAGCTGGACGGCGAGGCCTACCTGACCCGCACCGAGCTGGTCGGGCAGGCCTACGAGGCCTTCAAGGCCGTGGGCCTGCGGCCCCCGGCCCGCGTACAACCGCTGCCACGTCCTGAGACGACCCCCGCCGGGTAGTGTAGTGGTACGCGGCCCCCATGTGCCCAAGAAAGCCTTGTGTTTCAAGGGTTTTCAAGGATCACGGTGTCAAAGTCGAGCCAAGGAGGGCTCTGAAAAACTCCTTTGCTTTTTCGGCAAGGACTGGCAGGACGCAAAGCGAAAAACCCCTATGGAGACGATACCGAAACCGGGGCCGGTGCACCATGTTGGGACGGTTGGATCAGCAGCGGAACTTCTTCGATGAGATCCTCTTCAACCACATGCTGCCGGCGGACCATCCCCTCCTGGACATCGACCGGGCTGTCGATTTCTCGTTCGTGGAGGAAGAGACGGCCGATCTGTACAGCGCCGATCAAGGCCGGCCTTCGTATCCGCCGGAGCAGCTGGTGCGCATCCTCTTCCTGGCGGTGTGGGCCAACCTGTCGGACGTGCAGGTCTGCCAGCAGCTGCGCTACAACGTCCTCTATCGCTACTTCTGCCGCCTTGGCTGGGAGGACGCGATTCCCGACGACACGACGCTGGTGCGGTTTCGGCAGCGGTTGGGGGAGGAGCGGTGGCAGCGGCTGCTGCAGCGGCTAGTGGAGCAGGCGCGGGCGAAGGGATGCCTGAAAGGCCGCTGGTTGGTGATGGACTCCAGCCCGGTGGTGGCCCATGCGGCCGCCCGCACGCGGGTGCAGCTTTTGCGGGAGGGGCGGCAGCGGCTGGTCCAGGCCGTCCGGCAGGCGGCGCCGCCGGTGGCGAAGGAACTGGAGGCGCTGGCCGAGCCGGTGCCGGACGCGACCTATGAAGATCAGGATCAGCTGCTGCAAGCGGAACAGGAACGGACGGAAGCCTTGCTGGCGGCGATCACGTCGCGGCAAGCCGCGAAGGCACCGGCGGTGCGACGCGTACGGAAGCAAGTGGAGCGGGTGCTGAAGGACGAACGGGTGGCGAGCTACGCGGACCCGGAGGCGCGTTGGGGACACCAGCGCCGGGAGAAGCCTTTTTTCGGCTACAAGATGCATCTGGCGACGGATGAGACCGGCTTTGTGCTGGCGGCGACGGTGACGGCGGGGAACGCGAGCGACCTCGAAGGGGCGCCGGCGCTGGTGGAACAAGCGCGCGTCCAGGGGCTCCGGCCACGGCGGCTGGTGGCGGACAAGGCGTATGACGCCACGAGGTTGAGGGAGGATCTCGTTCGGCAAGGCATCCGTCCGTACATCCCCCAGCGGACGCAAAGGCAAAGGCTGCCCAAGCAAGGGTTCACGTACGACAAGCGCCGCCGGCAGTGGATCTGTCCCGAGGGCCACCGCTCCATCGGCCAGAGCCCGCACCAGCGCGGGGGGTGGCTGGTGTACTTTTCCGAGCGAGCCTGCCGCGGCTGCCCCCGGGCGGGGCGTTGCCTGAGCCGGAGCCAGACGCGGAAGGTGCTGTACTGGCATCCGGGTACGGAAGCGAACCGGCCGCGGGGGCTGAAACGGGCCTTGCGGGTGCGAACGGTCATTGAGCGCACCTTTGGGGAGGCCAAGCAGTGGCACGGCCTCGGGCGAAGCCGTTACCGGGGACGGGAACGGACGGCGATTCAGGTGCTGCTCACCTGCCTGGTGCTCAACGCCAAGAAGATGGCTCGGCGATTGCAAGACGCACGTGGTAGTGGACATGGGAAGAGGCGGGCCATGGAGTGGGCGGCCGCTTGAACGGGTCCGTAGCAAGCCGGGCCACCTTGCAGCGCCGATCACCCGTAGTGCCACGTATCCCATCCAATCGTTGGCAACCCCCTTCGGCCCCATGGGTTGAGCTTTCCGCCGGTTTTTCAGAACTCTCGCCAAGAGGGCTCTGAAAAACTCCTTTGCTTTTTCGGCAAGGACTGGCAGGACGCAAAGCGAAAAACCCCTATGGAGACGATACCGAAACCGGGGCCGGTGCACCATGTTGGGACGGTTGGATCAGCAGCGGAACTTCTTCGATGAGATCCTCTTCAACCACATGCTGCCGGCGGACCATCCCCTCCTGGACATCGACCGGGCTGTCGATTTCTCGTTCGTGGAGGAAGAGACGGCCGATCTGTACAGCGCCGATCAAGGCCGGCCTTCGTATCCGCCGGAGCAGCTGGTGCGCATCCTCTTCCTGGCGGTGTGGGCCAACCTGTCGGACGTGCAGGTCTGCCAGCAGCTGCGCTACAACGTCCTCTATCGCTACTTCTGCCGCCTTGGCTGGGAGGACGCGATTCCCGACGACACGACGCTGGTGCGGTTTCGGCAGCGGTTGGGGGAGGAGCGGTGGCAGCGGCTGCTGCAGCGGCTAGTGGAGCAGGCGCGGGCGAAGGGATGCCTGAAAGGCCGCTGGTTGGTGATGGACTCCAGCCCGGTGGTGGCCCATGCGGCCGCCCGCACGCGGGTGCAGCTTTTGCGGGAGGGGCGGCAGCGGCTGGTCCAGGCCGTCCGGCAGGCGGCGCCGCCGGTGGCGAAGGAACTGGAGGCGCTGGCCGAGCCGGTGCCGGACGCGACCTATGAAGATCAGGATCAGCTGCTGCAAGCGGAACAGGAACGGACGGAAGCCTTGCTGGCGGCGATCACGTCGCGGCAAGCCGCGAAGGCACCGGCGGTGCGACGCGTACGGAAGCAAGTGGAGCGGGTGCTGAAGGACGAACGGGTGGCGAGCTACGCGGACCCGGAGGCGCGTTGGGGACACCAGCGCCGGGAGAAGCCTTTTTTCGGCTACAAGATGCATCTGGCGACGGATGAGACCGGCTTTGTGCTGGCGGCGACGGTGACGGCGGGGAACGCGAGCGACCTCGAAGGGGCGCCGGCGCTGGTGGAACAAGCGCGCGTCCAGGGGCTCCGGCCACGGCGGCTGGTGGCGGACAAGGCGTATGACGCCACGAGGTTGAGGGAGGATCTCGTTCGGCAAGGCATCCGTCCGTACATCCCCCAGCGGACGCAAAGGCAAAGGCTGCCCAAGCAAGGGTTCACGTACGACAAGCGCCGCCGGCAGTGGATCTGTCCCGAGGGCCACCGCTCCATCGGCCAGAGCCCGCACCAGCGCGGGGGGTGGCTGGTGTACTTTTCCGAGCGAGCCTGCCGCGGCTGCCCCCGGGCGGGGCGTTGCCTGAGCCGGAGCCAGACGCGGAAGGTGCTGTACTGGCATCCGGGTACGGAAGCGAACCGGCCGCGGGGGCTGAAACGGGCCTTGCGGGTGCGAACGGTCATTGAGCGCACCTTTGGGGAGGCCAAGCAGTGGCACGGCCTCGGGCGAAGCCGTTACCGGGGACGGGAACGGACGGCGATTCAGGTGCTGCTCACCTGCCTGGTGCTCAACGCCAAGAAGATGGCTCGGCGATTGCAAGACGCACGTGGTAGTGGACATGGGAAGAGGCGGGCCATGGAGTGGGCGGCCGCTTGAACGGGTCCGTAGCAAGCCGGGCCACCTTGCAGCGCCGATCACCCGTAGTGCCACGTATCCCATCCAATCGTTGGCAACCCCCTTCGGCCCCATGGGTTGAGCTTTCCGCCGGTTTTTCAGAACTCTCGACTGAACCGGTCTCATAGCAGCCGTGGTGGGTCGGTGGTTTTGGCCCAATGCCACTTTCGTGCGCTCCAAAAGGGGCGCCCCCTGCAGAAAACGTCGCTGCAGGGGGCGCCCCTTTTGGGGATCAAGTTAACGAGGCGATCCTTGACCGTTTACAAGATTTTTGCAACTTATTGCAGTTACGGGCCCACCCTTTGCCATAACCTCATGTTCAACATCTGGGGGTACGTGGATAATGTCCCCGGGTTCGGCAACAAACTCTTCCTCTCCGACCCGTGCCCAGAGCTGTCCTTCGACAACATAAATCAACTGCTCATGAGGATGGCGATGAGGCCTTGCTCCCTTCCCAGACTGATAGTGAACCTGGGCGAACTCAAGATGCTGGCCAAGGACGACGGGGCCTTGGGCGGTAGAATACGCCGATCCGATGTTTCCCACTGGCAATTGCGAAAGGCGATACACCGGCATAAAGGACACTCCTTTCACAGGATCAGGTCGTCAAAGGATCTAAATGCGGTGACCTTGACCTCCAATCACATTCTTGCAGCTCAGTACGATTACCTCTTCATCCAGGGCTGTCACCCTGTGGGGAACGCCTGGGGGCATATGGCACAGATCTCCGGGCAGCAATTCGTGGGTTGTACCTTCAATCTGCACGAGAAGCCTGCCCTGCAAGACATACATCATTTGCTCCTGAGGGTGACTATGCTCCACGGCACCCTCACCAGGTCCGTAACGCAAAACCCCCATCTCCACATGCTCACCTGTGACCAGCGAACCAAACGCCCGGGAGTACTTTGGCGTAACATATTCCGCGGGGACCGTACCCTTGCGGAAGAGGGGCATGGGCGTTACCCTCCTTACATCGTACGTGTCCTGGTGCCAAAAGCATGTTCGAACCGGGATGATTCTGCTCATCCCTGAATTCGACGCGGGGCATCATCGACGCAACAAACCATAGGCGGTGAAGGGCCACCCCGATTCCGATGGGGACAGCGGCCGTGCCCCTTCCCACGTTTCCCTTCCAAGCCATTAAACACCCCCCGTACGCGCATCCTACCGACAAGGCCATCTGCCATTGCTGGATGACGAAACTATTCACGGGTTCGTTGACACGACGAAATAGAAATGGCCGTCACCTTTGCGCTGGGCATAATGGTTACTGGCACGTTAGCGAAAACATGCACCACCTGATTGCAGTATTTAACAAATCTCCCCTACTATTTAAGCCGGGAACCCCCTTCGTTCGGCTACGCCGGGTAAAGGGTGATCCCTCAAGGAAAAGCAAGGTAATGCCTCAAGGAGAAGCAAATTGCAGTACGAAGCGTCTTGCCGCCAAGGACGACAGGAGATTAACCCGTCAGACTATAGCCCTTTTGACCACCACCAGCCCCATTCTTTTGTATAAAGATACAATATGTGACCAGATTTTCGTGAAAATCTATTAAAGAAACACCCTTTATGATCGCTAGCCTTGTCGGTACAATGCCAACGTAAGAGCTCGTATCGTTCGAATCATTGGGACCGCGATCGATCGTCGTTCGTACGAGACGTGGGGATGCGGGGGTGTCGGTATGCGCTCATCGGCACCGGTGCCCATTGGGCGCCAGCGTCATGGCGTTCCTAGAAGCAGACTTCCTCACGAATGGCCAGGGCTCAAATTATTACAATCCTTGTGGTATAACGTCGGGCCATTCCTGGCAGTGCTAGCTTTTTGGATGGCGGTCATCTGGTGGACGTCTCCGGATCCGTTAATTCTAGCATCCCCAAAGCAAGTATGGTCCGAGCTGAATCGGATCGCGGTCAATGGAGTCCTAACGACCTATATTAGTCGGTCAATGATGCGGCTTTTGGTGACGGGGATCATCGTCATCCCCATTGGGGTCTTTGTGGGGCTGGCGATAGGGCTGTGGGATAAGATTTCGGGCGCTCTGCTTGACGTGTTTCGCTTCTTTACCTCCATTCCTGCCCTCGCCTGGCTACCCCTCTTCCTGGTTTGGTTTGGATTTAACGAAGCCACCGTCATCATGACTGTGGCGTATTATTTCTTCTTTACCGTGCTTTTTAACACCCTGTCTGGTATTCGAACTGTGCCCAGGGTCCTGCAGTATGCTGTGTTAACCATGGGCGGTAATCGGTGGCAGGTCATACGCCACGTACTCATCCCGGGGGCCATGCCAAGTATCATCGCTGGCATCAGGCTTGGATTTGCATATGGCTGGCGTGGTTTGATTGGCGCTGAAATGCTCGTGGCCCAAGGTGGCCTGGGACACTTGATCTTTCGAGCCCAAAGTGTGGGATTGACGGACAGAATCATTGCCGGGATGGTTGTCATCGGCTTGCTTGCGGCTCTGATCGACTACCTCATCATGCAACCTATCGAAGAGGCGACCATTCGTCGGTGGGGTCTTATTCAGCGCTAACCGTCTGCCACCCGCCTACGATTGGGAAAGGGGCCGAAAGCATGTTTTACCGAAAGAATGTCCAATTGGGCGTCATAATCGTCACCATCATTGGATTGTGGGCCGTGGGCTCAGGCCTAGGCATTATTCCGCGAGGCTTTTTCCCCAGCCCAGGGGAAGTTGTTAAAGCCCTTGTTCAAATGATTATCACAGGCACGCTGTGGAACGAGTTGGGGAAAAGCCTTGTGCGCATGGTTCAATATTATGTTGTTGCCAGTATACTGGGGCTATCCACCGGTCTCCTCCTCGGGATGTGGTCGGCCGCGGCTAGGTTTGCGCGTCCCCTTCTCAACTTTGCCAACTCCCTCTCCGGAATCGCATGGCTTCCGCTGGCCATGATGTGGTTTGGAATTGGCGAACCCACCATAGGCTTCGTCACAGCGAACGGGGTCTTTTTTGTAGTGGCTGTCAACACAATTGCCGGGGTACAGGCCGTACCGCGCGCGTATGAATACGGATTACGCGTCCTTGGCGCAGGCCGCATTCGAATCATTTTGCAGGTCCTCATTCCGGGTGCGATTCCCAGCGTGCTGAATGGGCTGCGGTTAGGCCTTGGTTTTGGCTGGCGTGCGTTAATTGCAGCGGAGATGGCTGCGGCACCCTCGGGCATCGGCTATTTAATTTATCAAAGCAGCTATAACTTCCGAAACGACGTGATGGTCGCCAGCATTTTGCTGCTGGGTATTGTCGCCTTAGCTCTCGATCGGGTCATTTTCACATTTGCTGAACGGAGAACGATGGAACGGTGGGGCATGGCGTAACCAGGCATGATGTAACAAGACGAGCCTCTGGTGAAGGGGAGGGCGCGCAGTGAGTTCGATTGAAATAAAGGATCTCCGACACACATATTACAATCCTCACACTCGGCAACAGGTATTGGCTCTCGACGGGGTCAACCTCACCGTGGGAGATGGTGAGTTTGTCACGGTAGTGGGCCCAAGTGGGTGTGGTAAGTCCACGCTGCTATACCTCATTGCGGGGCTGGTTCGTCCATCGAGTGGGGAGATTCGGGTTGATGGAAGGGTTGTTTCCGGTCCAGGCTCGGACCGAGGTATGGTCTTTCAAGAAATCGCCATTTTGCCGTGGCGGACGGTGCGGCAGAACATTGCCCATGGGCTCGAAATTCAGGGTGTTGCCAGAGAGGTAAGGGAGACAATTGTCAAGCGGTACGTAGATTTATGCGGGTTAAACGGATTTGAGGATAAATACCCTTACGAGCTGTCTGGGGGTATGCGACAGCGGGTAGCCGTAGCGAGGACCCTCGCCTCCAACCCCAAAGTCGTGTTGATGGACGAACCCTTTGCCGCTCTGGATGCCCAAACGCGTATTACCCTTGCTCAGGAGCTGCATCGCATCAGTTTGGCTACTTCACCTACGATCATTTTTGTGACCCATAACGTTGAAGAGGCGCTCTACTTGGGAGACAAGGTCGTCATCATGTCCCGACGCCCGGGGCGGGTAAAGTCAATCGTGTCGGTGCCGGTTCCGCGTGCAAAACGAACCTATGAAGACGTCATGGGTAATCCCGAACTGGAGGAAATACGTCAGTTCATTTTCAATGCGATTCGGGAAGAGGTGATGGGCAGCGTCAGCGACGATGGGGAGGTGAGGTCCTTCGACGAGGTACAAGGTGATAGCAGTAAAGGTAGACGGCGTTGGTGGCAGATATTACTCCACCGCACCATTCTGTCTGCCCTTGGGGTAGCCATCGTAGCTGGCGGCTATGCGGTGAAGGGTGCGTTGGACGCCCCAAAGAAGTTGGATCCAGATGTCCTTGCTGCCGTCCGCCGGGGTGAACCTGTGCGAGTTGTGGTCCACTTTCAGTTCCCCGTGGAGGATTTTCACATACGATATCTCCAATCCTACGGTACCGTTGGGGCCGTAACAAGCCATGAAATTCAGCTTCAGCGAGTCATGCCCCAGCAGTTGCTTAAGCTGGCCGGACATTACTGGGTGGAGCGGGTTGAAAGTGATAGAGGGGGGTAATTCCGGTGCGGATGCATAGGGGTGTTATGGGCTTAGTCGCGACGATTCTGTTGGCGGCCCTTTTCATGTCAGCGTGTGGCGGGGGACGTCCAGCGCAAGACACAGCCGGCCAGCCACAGGGCTCTGGTGGTGGAGGGCAACCATCGCAAGATGGCGGAGCCGAAAGGGTGACGATGGGTGCTGTAGACAATGTATTGTCTTCGCTCTTCATGGTTGGGGTGAGCAAAGGCTTCTTTCTCAAGCATGGCATGGACGTCGAGCTAAAGCTGTTCAAGAGTGGCCAGGAGTTAGCCAAGGCTCTTGCCTCCGGAGACATCCAATTTGGCACATCGGCCGTGAACAACTTCCAGACGGAGCTGCAGGCTGGGATCCGAAATGTCGCCTTCATGTCGATCATGGGCGACAATGCATCTCTTACGGCTGATACGCCGTTAGCGATCGTGGCCGCTCCCGGGTCGGGCATCACGAAACCCGCTGACTTAAAGGGGAAAACCATTGGGCTCTCACTAGGTGGGACGGCTGAACTCTATCTCCGGCAGGTTCTGAAGAAGGCTGGTCTGCGCGCCGAGGACGTCAAAATGGTCCAGGTGCCTCCCGCGAACTCGGTAACGGCCATTAAGACGAAACAGGTCGATGCCCTTTCTTTGTGGGAACCATGGCAGACACAGGTGCTGCGGGAAGTGCCAGGATCCGTTGAAGTTGTACGGGGAGGCGGATACTTGGGCTACATCATTTTCGGCCTGACAAAAGAAGAAACGTTCCGCCAGCGGCCTGATTTGGTAAAAAAGGTCGTCATAGGCTTTGCCGAAACCGCTGCTTGGGTTCGCCAGAATCCGGATGAAGCCGGCGCTGTGGTTGCTACTTGGATCTCGGGACTGGATCCCAAAATTGCTGGAGAAGCAATGCGTAACGTTCCTTTTGACATTCGTATCACCAATTTCACAAAGGAGGTATGGGATAGCTCAAACCAGATGTTAATTGAACAAGGCAAGCTGAACGCACCGGTTCCCATGGAGGGACACTTTGATACCACTGTGCTCCGTGAAGTGGTAGAGGAACATCCTGAGTGGTTTAGCGACTTAAAATCCGCTGAACTACTTGACCTTAAACTTCCGTAGGCAGGATAGGGGCCGTTTAAGAACAATGTAGGAGGTCAAATCATGGCGAAGTTTATTCGAAACACTGACGTGCCCCAGGACACCAAGTACGAGCGAGGGCTTAAGATTGAATTTGGTATCAACGACGCGACTGCGGGTTCCACCGATATTACGATGGGCCATACGATAATTCCAGCAGGATCGCGCAACCAGCGTCACTACCATGCATGCAATGCATGCATGTACATTATCCGGGGTCAGTTGAAGGTTTTAATAGGGGACGGTGACACGTACTACGAAAAAGAGGTTGGCCCTGGTACCTTTGTTTACGTACCGAAAGGAGAAATCCACGGGTTGATCAACCTGAGTGATACGGAAGACGCGGAGCTTGTGTTTGCGTACGCTGGGGTACCGAACAAGGAAGCTGCGTGCACAACCTTTGTGGACAGTGTTGATGTTGTCGAACGTCATCTAGCTGCAAAAGGCATTAAAGTAGAGTAACAAAGTAGAGTAACATGGTAAAATTACCTGGGGCCCACAAAATGAGCAAGCTTCTGGCTCAAAAGATGGGCAAGCATCTCTAGGCAAAGCCTGACAGAAGGTGTTGGCGACTGTCGGTGGTTCTGCTGGAATTTGCAAGTCAAAACCCAGCCGCCTCGGGGACCCAAACGATCGGTGGGTCCCTGTAGGCGGCTGGCTCATTCGGTCCCACCACCCATGCTGCACCCGGGCCCTGTGGGGACAGGGCGGCAGGAGGACGAGGGCGGACGGGCGCGAAACGTCGTTCCAATGATTAGGGGATTTGCCCTTAATCCGCAAACAACGACTCGTGACGTCGGACGGACAGCACATGAAGGCAGGGAATTGCTCCGCATTATCCAATCCAAACATGGAGGATGCGGATGGGCACGGCGAGAGGGGGGCCTGGGATGTCCGCAATTCAATCCATCCAAGACGGTCGCCGCATGGACCACATTACCGGCGTGGTCGGTGAAGTCATGCAGCTTTTGGTGATGATGCGTCCTCTGCGCGAGACCTTAGACTTCATCGCGCGCCGGGTTTGCGAGTGTTTGGCCTTCAAATATGCCGCCATCTTACTTCCCGAAGACACCGCAGGCCAGATGCGCATTGAAGGGTCCTACGGCCTGGACGAGCGATACATCCGTGAGGTCAACCTGCGCCGCAAGCCCAAGTTTACGCCAGGGTTGTGGTCCGAAAGCCCCTCCATCCGGGCCTACCAAAGTGGACGCACGGTGATTATTTCCGACGTGCGCCACGATCCGTCCTTCAAACCTTGGCTCTCCCTGGCGGAAGAATACGGATATCGTTCCCTCGTCTCCATCCCGATGGTGTTGCGGGGCGACCCGATTGGCGTTCTGAACGTCTATAGTCCGACGGTACGAACCTATTCGTTGGCGGAACAGCAGATTCTTCAGGTAGTTGCTACCCAAGCCGCGCTCGCCATTGAGCTGGCTCGGTTGCTCCTTGAGCAAAAGCAAAGCATCAGCCGTCTCCGCGAGCTGGCTGAAGCCCTCCGAAGGGAACAAGAGGCCACAGAGCGAGTATCGGCCGTTCGTCAGCACTTAATTCAGCTGGTCATGAATAGCGCCGGTCAATCCGCCATCCTTCAAGCCCTGGCTGAACGCCTGGATGCCCCGGTGTTAGCGTGGGACCGGCGTCAGAGCCTGATGGCTTGGGGTATTCCGTCGGCATCGCCGATTACCAAAGAGGAAATCGAAGTCTGGTCCCGCTGGATTGAACATCCGACGGTCTCAGCGCGACTTGCGCAGTGCGTTAGTCGCGGTGAGCTGGTGCGCATCGAACCCTCCAAATCGGAAGGGCGAACCAACGCCGTGGCGGTGGTGCCGGTACCGGTTGGCCATGACTTACCGGCTTACTTGGGTCTCATTGAAGTCCAGGGCCAACCCCCTGAGTGGGTGTATAGGGCCCTGACGGAGGGCGCCGGTGTCCTCGCCCTTGAGCTCATGAAGCACAAAATGATCGTGGACACCGAAGAACGGCTGAAAGCCGATTTCCTGCACAGCCTGCTGACTGGGGACGTAAAGGACTGGAATCGGGCGGCGGAAAGAGCGCAGATGTACGGCATCGATCCCACCGTCGACTACATGCTCATGTTAATTGATGTCGATGAATCCGGGCGGGTCGATAGTCGAGTCCGAGTCCGTCTGAATGAACAGGTTAGCCATGTCCTTTCCCACCACCTCTCTTTAATTGCCACCACGGTGGTTCGCGATGTCATTGTCGCCATTTATAAAGCGAAAGATCCGAAACAAGGCGCGGAAAAGGGCCGACTGGCGGGGCGCGCCTTGCGCGATCATGTAAAGCGGACAATGGCTCAAACAAAACTGTTCATTGCCCTGAGTGGACCCTGTCGCCATCTGGCTGATTTCCAATCGGCATTTCAAGATGGAAAGGCCATGCTGGCCATTGCCAGGGAATATGGCCGTTGTGATCAAATTCTGACGGTACAGGATATGAGCCTTTTTAGACTCCTCCTGCGCACCCATGATCCTGGTCAAATGATCAAGGCAGCCGAGCTAACCCTGGGCGAACTCGCTACTGAAAGTGCACGTTCCGGCTTACTGTTTGAGACGCTGGTTGCGTATTTGGAGAATAACCAAGATGTACAGGCGTGTGCGACTGCTTTGGCGGTGCATCCAAATACCGTTCGCTATCGTTTAAATAAAGTGGAGCAGCTGACGGGAAAGAGTCTTTCGAAACCAAGCGATGTGCTTCAGCTTACCTTTGCCGTCACGGTGCTTCGGCTGATTAGGTCTTCCCATTAACGGTAGGGCGACGATTTCGAAGTGATGGGAGAGGGACGTCTAGAAGTGATGGGAGAGGAGAGGGTCGACTTCATGAGCAACATCGACCTGGTGGTAAAGGGCGGGAAAATTGCAACCAGCCATGGTATCATCGAGGGCAACCTTTACGTATCGTCGGGGCGAGTTGTAGCCATAGGACGCTTGGATGTGCCCGCGGCGGAAGTTGTGGATGCTGACGGCCTGTTCGTCCTTCCGGGATTTATTGACAGCCACGTTCACTTCATGGACCCTGGCGATCTGTCCAGGGAAGACTTCCCCACAGGGAGTGCCGCCGCCGCTGCTGCAGGTGTCACGACGGTGATCGAACACAGCCATGTCTATCAGATCCACACGGCGGAACAATTGGTCGAGAAGGCCGAGTACCTTGCAAACCGTTCCGTGGTCGATTTCGGTTTGGCGGCCCATTTTTCCCCTCACAGTGTCGACGATGTCGTCAACGTATGGGCTGCGGGCGCCACCTTCATCAAGGTGTTTACCTGCACCACCCACGGGGTCCAAGCGGTCGAAACAGCCCGGTTGGCCGAAGCCATGAAGCGTCTAGCGGGCCGCGACGCGGTCTATCTGGTTCACGGCGAGGATGAGTCCCTCACCGAGCACGCGGAAAGAGTCTTAAAGGCGAGATCGCAAGCCGACGGCGGCGTCATTCCGCAATGGCGTTCGTTGCTAGCCGAACAGGTGGCGGTCGCCTCCGTGGGCATGGTGTCCCGGGCCTTGGGTGGCCGCGTGGTATTTGCCCACTGCAGCCACCCCAGTGTGGTTGAAATCATCTCCACATTGCGGAACTGGGGTGCGAAGGTCTGGGCCGAAACGTGCCCACAATACCTCTACTTGTTTGAGGATGAGGTGCGTCAATTCGGCGCCTTTCGGAAATTCACTCCGCCGGCACGGGCCCAATCGGAAGCGGATCTCGGCGCGATGTGGCAGCTATTGCGGGACGGCCAGATCGCCTACGTGGCCAGCGATCACGCGCCGTCGACCCGGGAACAGAAAGAATCGGCAAGCATTTGGGAGGCTCCGTTCGGTTTACCGGGCATCGACACAACCTCGGCGCTTTTGTTGGATGCAGCCCTAACCGGCCGGATCTCGATCTTGCGGTTCGTCGAGCTCTATTCCCGGGAACCGGCTCGGATTTACGGACTCTACCCACGTAAAGGAGCGCTGTTGCCTGGAAGCGACGCGGATTTCGTCTTGGTGGACCCGTCTGCACGACGGGTGATTCGTGACGAGACCATCCTTTCCAAGGCGAAGTGGTCGCCGTTCAGCGGCAAAGAAGTGCAGGGTGCCGTCGTGGCGACGTACTTGCGAGGCAAGAAGGTGGCGGAGAACCGTGAGGTCCTTGCGCCGCCCGGTTCGGGCCGTTTCCTGCCCGGACCGGGCGCCCGGGGCGGCTAAGACTCACGTCAGAGGGACGCAGCGGAGCAGGGCCGCGGACGGGGCACAGGGGTCCATCCGGCTGGTTCCACGCCAGCCGTTGGCCATGCATTGGGACGCTGTTTGGCGCACCGCCTTCTGATGGTGGGGTAGCCTCCCGGCTACCCCACCATCATCTCCTTCAGCGCCGCCCCCGGCGGGACCATGGGCAGCACGTCCTCCTCCTGCCGCACGACGCAGTCCACCACCACCGGTCCGGGGCGCGCCAGGGCCTCGCGCACCGTCCCGGCCAGTTCGTCCGGGCGGGTGATGCGGTAGGCTGCCACCCCGTACGCCTCGGCCAGCTTGACGAAGTCCGGCTGGTGCTCGAAGACGCTGGCCGACAGGCGGTGGCCGTAGAACAGGTCCTGCCACTGCCGCACCATGCCGTGGGCCCGGTTATTAATTATGAAGACTTTCACCGGCAGCCCCAGCTCGGCCAGGGTCGAGAGCTCCTGCACGTTCATCTGGAAGCTGCCGTCGCCGTCGATGCACAGCACCCGCGCGTCCGGCCGGGCCAGCTGGGCGCCGATGGCGGCGGGCAGCCCGTAGCCCATGGTTCCCAGGCCACCGGAGGTCAGGAATTGCCGGGGCCGGCGGTACCGATAGAACATGGCCGCCCACATCTGGTGCTGGCCGACGCCGGTGACCACGAGGGCGTCGCCGGCCGTGGCCCGCTCGAGTTCCTCGATCACCGCCTGGGGAAGCAGTTCGCGGCGGGCCCGGTCCCGGTCGTAGCGGTAGGGGTGCTCCTGCTTCCAGCCGTTCACCCGCTCGAGCCACGGGCTGCGATCGGACCACTCGTCCGGACGAACCCGGCCCAGGGCCTCCCGCAGCGCCTCCAGCCCCTGCCGGGCGTCGGCGGCGATGGCCACCCGCGGTGCCTTGACCTTGCCCAGCTCGGCGGCGTCGACGTCGATGTGGATGATGGCGGCGTCGGGGGCGAAGGCCGACACCTTGCCGGTCACCCGGTCGTCGAAGCGGGCCCCGACGGCGATGAGGCAGTCGGTCTCGGTGAGGGCCATGTTGGCGGCGTAGGTCCCATGCATGCCGGGCATGCCGAGGAAGAGGGGGTGATCGCCGGGCATGGCGCCCAGCGCCATGAGGGTGGTGGTGGTCGGAAGAACCGCCTCGTCCGCCAGGCGGCGCAGGGCCTCGGCGGCCCCGGCGACGATCACCCCACCGCCGGCGTAGAGCACGGGCCGCCGGGCGCGGGCGATGAGCCGGGCCGCCTCGTCCAGGTTGCCCAGGCCGCGGCACCCGGCGGACCCCCATGGGCTAGGGTGGGTGCCAACCCGTGGTGTGCTGTCGTGGCGCTGACGGTGGTCGTCCCCATCGGCCGCCGACGCCACGGGCGTCGGTCGCAGCGGGCGATCCCACGCCTCCGGCGGGATGGTCACCGTGAAGACGTCCTTCGGGATGTCCACCAGCACCGGCCCGGGCCGGCCGGATGCGGCCACGGCGAAGGCCTCCCGCAGGATGGCGGGGAGCTCTTCCGGGTCCAGCACCAGGTAGTTGTGCTTGGTCACCGGCATGCTGACGCCGAAGGTGTCCGCCTCCTGGAAGGCGTCGGTGCCGAGGAACGCCCGCCCCACGTTGCCGGTGATGGCCACCACGGGGACCGAATCCAGGTAGGAGGTGGCCAGGCCCGTGATCAGGTTGGTGGCTCCGGGACCGGAGGTCGCGATGCACACCCCGACCCGCCCACTGGCCCGGGCGTAGCCGTCGGCGGCCAGGGCGGCGCCCTGCTCGTGGCGGGCCAGGACGTGGCGCAGCGGGGCCCCGTAGAGGGCGTCGTACAGGGGCAGCACGGCGCCGCCGGGGATGCCGAAGACCACCTCGACCCCCTGTTCCACCAGCACCTGGACCACGGCTTCGGCGCCCGTCATGGGCGCCCGCTGGGTACGGGGGGCAGGGCCCGCGCCGGCCGAGATGCTGGCCACGACGCCGGCCTGGGGGCCTCCTGCAGCCCCGACGGCGCGGCGAGCCTCGGCTCCGGTCTTGGGGCGAGCCTCGGTGCCGGTCTGGGTGCCCACCGCAACCTCGGTCTTGGGCCGAGCCTCGGTGCGGGTCTGGGTGCCCACCGCAGCGCCGGTCTTGGGGCGAGCCTCGGTGCCGGCCTGGGGGCTCCCTACAGCCCCACGATCGGGGCGAGCATCGGCCCCGGTCTTGGCGCGAGCCTCGGCCCCGACCCGGGGGTGAGGCTCCGCGCCGGCCTTGGAGCCGGTGCCAGGGGGGACCGCCGGGTGCCGGCTCCGTCCGTCGGCCCGGCCGTCGGGCAACGGCTCACCGTCGGGCGACGGCTCTCGCCCGTCGGCGCCCGGGGTGAAACCGGGCGGAGGCTCGCCCGCGGCGGCCGTCGATGGGGGGCGGGTGGCAACCCAATCGCCGAAGGAAGTCACGGCGCAACCCTCCTAACCGGAAAGAACCACCGAAACCTGAACGAACCACGACACCTGCGAAACCACGGCCTCGTCGGGGCCAGGACCATACCACGACCCGATCAGCACCATGTCGGAACCCTGACCATGTCGGAACCCTATCGGACCCTTTGCGATCGCACCCTACGGGCCCATCGGGCCCAGGCAGGCCCCACGCTGATGCAACGCGGCTGCAACGCGGCTTCCGTCAAGGCTCCCGTCAGCCCATCAGTTCAACCCATCAGCACCGCACCCGTGTTGGCCGACGTCACCGCCCGGGCGTAGCGGGCCAGGTAACCCCGCGCCTCCCGCGGGGGCCGCGGCTGCCACCGCTCGCGGCGGCGGGCCAGTTCGTCCGGAGGAACCCGCAGCTCCAGGCGGCGGCCCGGGATGTCGATCTCGATCTCGTCGCCGTCCTCCACCAGGGCGATGGGCCCGCCGGCGGCGGCCTCCGGCGAGACGTGGCCGATGGAGGCGCCCCGGGTGGCGCCGGAGAAGCGGCCGTCGGTCACCAGGGCCACCTCGCGGTCGAGGCCCATGCCGGCCAGGGCGGCGGTGATGGCCAGCATCTCCCGCATGCCGGGCCCGCCCCGCGGCCCCTCGTAGCGGATCACCACCACGTCCCCCGGGCGGATGCGGCCCTGGCGGATGGCGTCGGCGGCGTCCTCCTCGCTGTCGAAGACCCGGGCCGGGCCGCGGTGCCGCAGCATGGCCGGGTCAACGGCCCCCTGCTTCACCACCGCCCCGTCGGGGGCCAGGTTGCCGCGCAGCACGGCCAGGCCGCCCTCGGGGCTGTAGGGCTCCTCCAGCGTCCGGATCACGTCGGATCGCCAGGCGCGGGCCCGCTGGATCCGGCCCTGGGCGGCGGCCACGTTCTCTGCCAGGGTCCGGCCGGTGACCGTCAGCACCGAGCCGTCCACGTGCCCGCCCCGCAAGAGCTCCGCCAGCACCGCCTGGATGCCGCCGGCCTGGTGCAGGTCCTGGATGTGGTGGGGGCCCGCCGGGGCCAGCTTGCAGAGCTGCGGCGTGGAGCGGCTGATCTCGTCGATCAGGTCCAGGGTGATCACGTCGGCCAGGCCGGCGTCGTGGGCGATGGCCAGCAGGTGCAGCACCGTGTTGGTGGAGCAGCCCAGGGCCATGTCGACGGCCAGGGCGTTGCGGAAGGCGGCCTCGGTCAGGATGTCCCGGGCCCGGATGCCGCGGCGCACCAGCTCCATCACCTGCATGCCGGCCTGCTTGGCCAGCCGCAGCCGGGCGGCTTCCACGGCCGGGATGGTGCCGTTGCCGGGCAGCCCGAGGCCGATGGCCTCGGTCAGGCAGTTCATGGAGTTGGCGGTGAACATGCCGGAGCAGGAGCCGCAGGTGGGACAGGCGGCCTCCTCCAGCTCGAAGAGCTCCTCGGCGGTGATGCGGCCGGCCTGGAAGGCGCCCACGCCCTCGAAGACCGTGGCCAGGTTGACGGCCCGGCCGTAGACGTTGCCGGCCATCATCGGCCCGCCGCTGACCACCACCGTGGGCAGGTTCAGGCGGGCCGCGGCCATCAGCATCCCCGGCGTGATCTTGTCGCAGTTGGGGATCAGCACCAGGCCGTCCAGCTGATGGGCCTCGGTGACTGTCTCGATGGAGTCGGCGATGAGCTCGCGGCTGGGCAGGGAGAAGCGCATGCCGCGGTGGCCCATGGCGATACCGTCGTCGACGCCGATGACGCCGAACTGGATCGGCGTGCCGCCGGCCATGCGGATGCCGTCGCACACGGCGCGGGCGATGTTGTCCAGGTGCACGTGGCCGGGGATGATCTCGTTGCGGCTGTTCATCACCCCGATCAGCGGGCGGCGCAGCTCCTCGTCGGTGTAGCCCATGGCCTTGAAGAGGGAGCGGTGGGGGGCGCGGTGGAATCCCTCCACCACCTCCCGGCTGCGCAGGGGGACGGCCGTGCCGTTGGCCCGGGGCTCGGCCGCCGGGGGCGCCTGGACCGACGAACCGCCCGTCGTGGCGGGGCCGGTGGCGGTCGGCCCGGGCGGCACGGCGACGGTCGATGCTTGCTGCGCCGCAGCGGTCCGCCCGTGCGGCACGGCGGCGGTCGACCCTTGCTGCGCCGCGGCGGTCGGCCCGGGTCGCACCGCAGCCGTCCCCCGTTCCGTTGCCGCCGCAGGCGCCACGCCCGTCCCCGTTCCGGATGGCGACGTCACGCGTCTCACACTCCCTTCCGAGCTCGGGCCCGGCGACGGGTGCTCCCCGTCCCGGCGTCCCGGCGTGCCGATGGTGGGGCCGTGGGGCGTTGGCCGGGCGGCACCATCCCGTTGGTGGCGGCGGCGTGGTCGGCCGAGCCCTGGGGTCCAGGGGTGGTGCCCCGGCTTCCCCCCCGGCCGGCCGACGCCGCCTCTGGTCCGTGGACGCCGCCGGGCGCTGCGTCGGGGGTCGGGCCCCGGCCGGCGCGGTCGCGGGCAGCGCCTGGGGCCCCGGCGGGCGGGGCCGGTTCGTCCGGAGGAACCGGCCGGAAGCCGTAGTCGCCGGCGATCCACGAGGCGGCCACCGCATCGCCGGCCAGCCCCGGACCCTCCCCGGACCCGCGGCGGTCCGGCGATCCCCGGCCGTCCCGCTCCGCCGCCGGCACCACCGGCTCCAGCGGCGCGGGGGCCAGCCGTTCCCGCACCCGGCGGGCGACGGCCCGGCCCACGTCCTCGGTGCCCGCCACCGGGGCGCCGGGCGGCGCGATGTCAGGCGTCCACGGCCCCGCGGCCAGCAGGTCGTCGACGGCCTCCTCCACCGCGCGGGCCTCCCGCTCGAGGCCGAAGGCGTAGCGGAGCATCATCGCCGCCGAGGCGATGGCCCCCAGGGGGTTGGCGATGCCCCGGCCGGCGATGTCGGGCGCCGAGCCGTGGACGGGCTCGAAGAGGGGCGGCCGGCCCGGCAGCCCGAGGCTGGCCGAGGGGAGCAGCCCCAGGGAGCCGCAGAGCGCCGCGCCGAGATCGCTCAGGATGTCGCCGAAGGTGTTCTCGGTCACCAGCACGTCGAAGCGCCCGGGGTTGCGGACCAGCTGCATGGCGGCGTTGTCCACCAGCATGTGCTCCAGCTCCACGTCGCCGAACTCCTCGGCCACCGCCTCGGTCACGCGGCGCCACAGGCGGGAGGTCTCCAGCACGTTGCTCTTGTCGACCGAGATCACCCGCCGGCGCCGCCCGCGGGCCAGCTGGAAGGCCATGCGCACGACCCGCTCGATCTCGGGCGTGGTGTAGACCATGGTGTCGTAGGCCCGCTCGCCGAAGGGCTCCTGCTGCACCCCGCGCTCGCCGTAGTAGAGCCCCCCGGTGAGCTCGCGGACGATCAGGATGTCGATCCCGCCGCCGACCACCTCGGGGCGCAGGGGACCGCGGCCCGCCAGGGCCGGATGAACCCGCACCGGCCGCAGGTTGGCGTAGGCGCCGACGCCCTTGCGCAGCCGCAGCAGGCCGGACTCCGGCCGGCGGGCCACCGGCTCGCGATCCCAACGCGGCCCGCCCACCGCTCCCAACAGGATGGCGTCGGCGGCCAGGCAGGCCTGCTCGGTCTCGGGCGGGAAGGGGTCGCCGGTGGCGTCGACGGCGGCGCCGCCGATGGGTGCCTCGACGAACTCGAAGCGGATCCCGGCCGCCGCCCCCACCGCCTCCAGGACCCGCACCGCTTCCCGCGTCACCTCGGGGCCGATGCCGTCCCCGGGCAGGACGGCGATGCGATACGTCATGCTGCCCGCCCCCTCCGCAATCCGTCCCGGCATCGGAAGGCCCTCATGGCACTCGTGCCGGCGTCCGTCGGCTGCCTTCGTCCGGGCTTCCGTTCCGCGCGGCTCCCTCGGGGAGCGCTGGTCCGGTCCGTCCCCGAGGCCCGCGACATCGCGTGGTCCGGTGGCAGTTGTCCGGTGTCAACCGTCAAGGGGACCGCCCTGGGTCCGCACCCTCCGGTGCCGCCGCGGCGGCCGCCAGCTTGCGGCGCGCGTACTCCACCAGCCCGCCGCACCGCAGGATCTCCTGCATGAAGGGCGGGAACGGGGCCGCCTGGAAGGTCTCCCCGGTGGCCACGCGCCGGATGGTGCCGGCCGCCACGTCGACCTCAACCTCGTCGCCGTCCTGCAGGGCGGCCACCGCCTCGGGGCACTCCAGGATCGGCAGGCCCACGTTGATGGCGTTGCGGTAGAAGATCCGCGCGAAGGACACGGCGATGACGCACGCCACCCCCGCGGCCCGGATGGCGACGGGTGCGTGTTCCCTCGACGAGCCGCAGCCGAAGTTGCGGCCGGCGACGATGACGTCGCCGGGACGGACCTTGCCGGCGAAGCTGGGGTCCAGGTCTTCCATGCAGTGGGCCGCCAGCTCCGCCGGGTCCGTGGTGAACAGGTACCGCGCCGGGATGATCACGTCGGTGTTGATGTCGTCGCCGTACTTCCACACGCGGCCCACGGCCGCCACCTCCTCACCGTGCGCACCTCGCGTCGTCTATCGCGTCCGACGCCCGTAGGACGGGACGAACCGGCCGCCGCCCCCGGATGCTCCCTCCGCCGCCCCCGCCGGCCATGGACCCACCGCGCTCGCGCGAGCGGCCTGCTGCCCTCGGGGAGCGCCCTGCACCACGGGCGCCGCCCCCGGGACGGAGGCACCGCAGGTCGCCTCCCGCCACGCCGGGCACTCCGGGTCGCCTCCCGCCGCCCCGAACGGAGGCACTGCAGATCGCCCCCCACCACGCCGGGCACTCCAGGCCGCCTCACGCCACCCCGGCCACCTCTTCGTACCGGATGCCGAGTTCCTCCGGATGGCAGAGCCGGCCCGCCACTGCCGACGCTGCGGCCACCGCCGGGTTGGCCAGGTACGACTCCGACTCGGGATGGCCCATCCGTCCGACGAAGTTGCGGTTCGAGGTGCTGACGCACCGCTCGCCCTTGCCGAGGACCCCCATGTGGCCGCCCAGGCAGGGGCCGCAGGTGGAGGCGCTGACCACGCACCCGGCGGCCATGAAGACCTCGATGAGCCCCTCCTTGAGCGCCTGCAGGTAGATGTCCCGCGACGCGGGGATCACGATGGCCCGCACCTCGGGATGCACTCGGCGGCCGCGCAGGATGCGGGCGGCCATGCGCAGGTCGTCCAGGCGGCCGTTGGTGCAGGAGCCGATGAACACCTGGTCGATGGGGACGCGCTCCACCTGGCTCAGGGGCCGCACGTTGTCGGGCGACCAGGGCAGGGCCACCTGCGGCTCGATCTGGGCGGCGTTGAACTCGTACACCTCGGCGTATTCCGCGTCGGGATCGGACCAGACGGGGCTGCACGGCCGCTGGGCCCGCTGGGCGACGTAGTCCAGGGTCCGCTGGTCGGGGTTGAAGATGCCGTTCTTCCCACCGGCCTCGATGGCCATGTTGGCCATGGCCAGCCGCCCGTCCATGCTGAGGTCGGCCAGGGCCTCGCCGGTGAACTCCATGGCCTTGTACGTGGCCCCGTCGCACGAGATCCGGCCGATGGTGTAGAGGATCAGGTCCTTCCCGGTGACCCACGGCTGCAGCCGGTTGTAGTACACGAACTTCAGGGTCTCCGGCACCTTGAGCCACGTCTCGCCGGTGGCCATGGCGTACGCCAGGTCGGTGCTGCCCACGCCGGTGGCGAAGCAGCCCACGGCGCCGTAGGTGCAGGTGTGGGAGTCGGCCCCCAGCACCAGCTCGCCGGGAAGAACCAGCCCGCGGTCGGGCAGCAGCGCGTGTTCGATGCCCTCGCCCATCTCGTAGTAGTGGGTCAGGCCCTGCTCCCGGGCGAACTCCCGCGCCACCTTGCACTGGTCGGCGCTGCGGATGTCCTTGCTGGGGGCGAAGTGGGAGAGGACGATGGCCACCCGCTCGGGGTCGAAGACCTTGGTCGCCCCCATCTCCCGGAAGGCCCGGATCGCCAGGGGCGCGGTGATGTCGTTGGCCATGAGGAAGTCGACCCGGACCTCGACCAGCTGGCCGGGTTCGACCGAGGGGAGGCCGGCGTGGGCGGCGAGGATCTTCTCGGTGATGGTCATCGGGCGGCGTGCCGCCATGGGTTGAACCTCCTCTGCGCAAGCCTTGCCGTCGACGCATGGGGCCCTCGGCGCGGGGTGTGGCCGTGGACCGGGCGGCCGGTCGTGCCGGGTCGGTCGCCGGGGCCAGCCCCCCGTCCCTGGAGGTCCGCCGACGTCCGGCGCCTTCCCAGGGGCCGGATGTCGACGCCCGCCGGCCCCCGGTGGCCGACAGGGAGCCGCACCTCGGTCGCCGAATCCTCATAGGCTGGGCATGCGGCCGGCCGTCTGGGCTGGGGACCCGGCCGCACGCCCGGCCTTGGGGGGCCGCCCCGTGCTCCCCACGGCCCGTTCGGGGGGTCAGGCGCCGTGGGCGAGCCGGGATGCGGCCCCGCTCTCTTGCTGGCGTTCGTCCAGCACCTCGGCCGCCAGCCGGGCGAGGGCTTCCTTGCTGACGAACTCCCGGCGGTCGGCCAGGGCCTTGAAGCGGCGGAAGACCTCACGGAAGGCCTCCTCCGGCAGGCGGAAGCCCAGCCGCTCCAGCTCCACCCGCACGGCGTGGCGGCCCGAGTGCTTGCCCAGCACCAGCTGCGAGCCGCCGGCTCCCACCGCCTCGGGCCGGATGATCTCGTAGGTCAGCGGGTTCTTGATCACGCCGTCCTGGTGGATGCCCGACTCGTGGGCGAAGGCGTTGGCCCCGACCACCGCCTTGTTGGGAGGAACGGGCACGCCCGTCAGGCGCGAGACCAGTTGGCTGGTGGGGACCAGCCTCTGAGTGTCCACCCCCGTGGTGGCGCCGAAGACGTCGCCCCGTACCGCCAGCGCCATGACCACCTCTTCCAGGGAGCAGTTGCCCGCCCGCTCGCCGATGCCGTTGATGGTGCACTCCACCTGGCGGACCCCCACCCGCACCGCCGCCAGGGCGTTGGCCACCGCCATGCCCAGGTCGTCGTGGGTGTGGGCGCTGAACACCACCCGGTCCGACCCGGGCACCCGGGCCATGACCTCCTGGAACATGCGGGCGTAGGTCCAGGGCGTGGCGTAGCCCACGGTGTCGGGCAGGTTGATGGTGGTCGCCCCGGCCTCGATGGCTGCCGCCGTCACCTCGGCGAGAAAGCCCACGTCGCTGCGGGTGGCGTCCTGGGCGGAGAACTCCACGTCCGGGCACAGCGAGCGGGCATACGCCACCATCTCCTCCACCAGCCGCAGCACCTGGTCTTCCGTCATGCGCAACATGGCCTCCAGGTGGACGGGCGAGGTGGAGACGAAGACGTGGATCCGCGGCCGGCGGGCGTGGCGGATGGCCGCCCAGGCCCGGTCGATGTCCGCCGCCGCGGTGCGGGCCAGGGCCGCCACCACCGGGCCGTGGATCGCCTCGGCGATCCGGCCCACCGCCTCGAACTCGCCGTCGGAGGCCACGGGGAAGCCGGCCTCGATGACGTCCACGCCCAGCGCCTCGAGCCAGCGGGCCACCTCGACCTTCTCCTCCACCGTCAGGGCCACGCCGGGGGTCTGCTCGCCGTCGCGCAGCGTGGTGTCGAAGATGCGCACCCGATCGGGGTTCGCGCCGGCTCCTCCGGCCTCGGCGTCGGCCCCCGCGGGGCGGGTCACGCCGGTTCGCCTCGCAGGGGTCTCCGTCGAGGCGTCCGTCGTGGGGGTCCTCGTGACCTCGCCAACCCCATCCGCCATGGGGCATCCCTCCCTTCAGGGTCTAGGGCCGTCCGGTCAGGCGGTGGTCTGGTCGGCCCGGGCCGCCCGGCGGGCCGCGTCTGCCGCCGTCGGCGCCCCACCCTCTGCGTCCTTGGGCAGCCAGTCCATCATGGCACGCAGCCGGCGGCCTACCTCCTCGATGGGGTGCCGGGCCTCCTGGGCACGGCGGGCGTTCATAACCGGGCGTCCGGCTTGGTTCTCAAGGATCCATTCCCGAGCAAAGGCTCCGGTCTGGATCTCGGCCAGGATCTCCCGCATTCGCTGTCGGACCCCTGCGTCGATGATCCGTGGCCCGCGGGTTAGATCGCCGTACTCGGCGGTGTCGCTGATGGAATAGCGCATACGGGCCAAGCCGCCCTCGTACATAAGGTCCACGATGAGCTTCAGCTCGTTGAGGCACTCGAAGTAGGCGATCTCAGGCTGATAGCCAGCTTCCACTAAGATCTCAAACCCGGCCTTGACGAGCTCCGTCATGCCGCCGCAGAGCACCGCTTGCTCGCCGAACAGGTCCGTTTCCGTTTCCTCCTGGAACGTGGTCTCGATGACCCCTGCCCGCGTGCATCCGATACCCCAGGCGTATGCCAGGGCCAGAGCCTTAGCATCCCCCGTGGCATCCTGGGCCACCGCTAGCAGGCCGGGAACGCTGCGTCCTTCCCGGACCAACCGGCGCAGCAGGTGGCCGGGGGATTTTGGTGCCACCATAAAGACGTCGATCCCCCGCGGCGGCTGAATCTGGCCGGTGTGGATGTTGAACCCGTGGGAAAAGGCCAGGGCCTTGCCCTCGGTCAGGTGGGGGGCGATTTCCTCTCGGAAGACGGCGGGTTGGCGATCGTCGGGGATCAGCATGACCACCACATCCGCCGCGGCCGCCGCCTCGGCCGGCGAGCCCGTGGGGAAGCCGTCGGCGCGCGCCCGATCAGCGCTGGCTCCTGGCCGGACACCGACCACCACCTCGACCCCCCGGTCGCGCAGGTTGAGGGCCTGGGCGTGGCCCTGGCTGCCGTAGCCGATGATGGCGACCCGGCGCCGGCGGATGAGGTCCGGGTTTGCGTCACGATCGTAGTAGATGGTTGCCATGGCGTTCCCTCCCGTCGTACTGTCTCCTTCCTAATGGTGGTGGGTGGAGAGCGCCCCCGTGGGCTGCCCATTGATCCCTCGTGGCCTACGGCCGTCGGCGGAACCTACGGATCCTGGCCGGCTGTCCTGAGCGGCCTCCGGGATGGCCAGCGAGGTGGCCCGGCCCCTTATGGGTGGGAACCGGTAGCCAGGACAGGGGGCAAGGTGCTGGCCGGGATGGGCAACGGGTTCTCCTCTGCGGAGGGATCCCGGAGAGGGCCTGCTCCCAGCTGGGTTGCGGCTGCTGCCCCCGGAAGGACCCGGCCGCCCCGGCCCAGGGCCGCCACCCCGGTGCGCATGACCTCCACCGGGCCGAACTCCGCAGCCAGGTTGAGGAAGGCCTCGACCTTGGTGGGGTCGCCCGTCACCTCCAGCACCAGCGAGCGGGGCGCCACGTCCACCACCCGGGCGCGGAAGACCTGGGCGACCTGCAGGACGTCGGCCCGCCGGCCGGGGTGGTCGAGCAGCACCTTGACCAGGGCGAGCTCCCGCCCCACGGCGCGGGAGGGTTCGACCACCTCGACGCTCACCACGTCGATCAGGCGCGCCAGCTGGGCGGCCAGCCGCTGGGCCCGCGGGGCCGGTTCGTCCAAGCCCAGGTTGATCCGGAGGAACCCGGCCGGTCCGGCGGGGCCGGCGGCCAGCGACCGGACCTGGTAACGCCGGCTCTCGTAGACGCCGAGGATGCGCCGGAGGATCCCGGGTCGGTCGGCGGCCAGCACCATGACGTGGATCACCGGTCTCACCCCCTTCCGTACAAAGGCGGAGGGCGCTCTTCGCCCCGGGCCCGCTCTGGGCCGGGGGCGAAGAGCGCCCTCTTCGCGGTACCACCCCGGTTGCCGCCGCCTCGCGGCGACGGCCTCGGCGGGTGGCGGAGACCGCCACCCTTTGGGCTAACGACGACTCCTCTCCCGGACGCCGGTCCCGCTGGCCCTGGCGACGCTCGTCGTGGCGGACCCCGGCGGGTCCTGCCGGCACCCGCCCGGTGATCGGGGGCCCGCAAGGGGCGCATGCCGTCGCGCATGCCGTCCGGCCTTCCGCAGACCGCGCGGCACGGCGCGGAGCGGGTCCACCGCGCGGTCCGTCGGGGACCGGGGGTGGACCGTCACCCCCGGGCGGGTCGCCATCGGCATGGCGGCGTACGGCTTGCCAGGGCGGTGCACTGCCGCACGCCGGCGCTTCGCCATGGGAGCGAGCGACCGGGTTCTGAAGCCGCCGGCTCCGGCTAGGGGCTGCGGCCCTTCACCGGAACGGCTCCGGGGCGAGTTCGCCGGGTCCACGGCGCCGGTTCGCACCGGCCACCGGCTCTCTGCAGCCGGGAGCACCGGGTACTGCTCCCCTTCACGGCCGTTGCTCGCGTCGGGTTGTCAAGGATGCGCCACGGATAACAAGAGACCCCGAGCGGCAAAGGCGCCAACCGGGGTTGGGAACCTGCCGCTCGGGGCTTTTATCCCCACGGTGTCCCGCCGGACGAACCCGACGGGTTGCGCCGCTCGGTCCAGTCCACCGCATCCGGCCGGCCGCGATTGCCTTCGCGGTGCGCCAACCGGGGTGCCTCGCCCATCGGCGGCGCCTCGGGAAGGGACGGGGCGGCAGAGCCTCTGGGGTCGTGCCGGCCACCGGATGGGGCCGGTACCGACACCCTGTGGACACGGTGCGGAACCCTAGGCGCACTTCCCAAACCGACGCGGACCGCTCTGCATCGCGGAGCGCTGGTGCTGTCCGTGTCAGGTTTGACCTGGATTATAGCACCGGCTCGGGGGGTGTCAACCCATTCCGCCGAAAGATGTTTGATTAAGGTTCTTTAACGTTCGGTGGACGTCACGCGACCACCTTATGCGGGCGGAAGACGCATCATGCGACCGCTTCGCCTGCGGAATCCGCCGAGTGCGGCCCGTTCGTCGAGCCCGCCGCACCCCCACCGACGGCCGGCCGGCGTCCGGGGGCGGTCGGGTGGCGGTGGGGGCAGCCGGCGGCCGGACCCCGGTCGGCGGCCGGCGGCTGGGATCGGCCCCCGGTGGGCTCGCTGCCCCTTGCCCTTGGCTTCGGCGGTCACTGGCACGGACGGGGCGCGAAGGGGAGGGGACCCTGCCGGCGCCGGACCCCGCCGTCCACCGCCGGCCCGGACCCCTTCGGTGGGCCAAGGCCACCGTTCGCCGCCGTCCCATTGCGCCTTGCACCGCACCGACCGTACAGGGTAAGAAAACGATCAATACCCCCCGCAAGAAGGAGGATGGCCCCGTGAGCATCCACAACGGCAAGCCCCGGGCCGGGGAGTCGGCCGGTTCGTCCGCACCGTCGCAGGCGGAGCGACCCTCCCTGGAGGAGCGGATCCGCCAGGAGGCGGCCCAGCTGGAGGAGGAATGGCGGACCGACCCCCGCTGGCGCGGCATCCGTCGCAACTACTCGGCGGAAGACGTGGTCCGGCTGCGAGGCTCCGTGCGGGTGGAGTACACCCTGGCCCGTCAGGGCGCCCGGCGGCTCTGGGAGCTGCTCCACAGCGAGGACTACGTCGCGGCCCTCGGTGCCCTGACCGGCGCCCAGGCGGTGCAGATGGTCAAGGCCGGGCTCAAGGCGATCTACCTGAGCGGCTGGCAGGTGGCGGCCGACGCCAACCTGGCCGAGCAGATGTACCCCGACCAGAGCCTCTACCCCGCCAACAGCGTCCCGGCGGTGATCCGGCGGATCAACAACGCCCTGCGCCGGGCGGACCAGATCCACTGGGCCGAGGGGGACGACTCCACCTACTGGATGGCGCCCATCGTGGCCGACGCCGAGGCGGGGTTCGGCGGCCCCCTCAACGCCTTTGAGCTGATGAAGGCCATGATCGAGGCCGGGGCGGCCGGGGTCCACTACGAAGACCAGCTGGCGTCGGAGAAGAAGTGCGGCCACATGGGCGGCAAGGTGCTGGTTCCGACCAGCCAGTTCATCCGCACCCTGACCGCCGCCCGCCTGGCCGCCGACGTCTGCGGCGTGCCCACGATCCTGATCGCCCGCACCGACGCCCTGGGGGCCACACTGCTGACCAGCGACGTCGACCCCTACGATCAGCCGTTCATCACCGGCGAGCGGACGCCCGAGGGCTACTTCCGGGTGCGCAACGGCATCGAGGCGGCCATCGCCCGCGGCCTGGCCTACGCGCCCTACGCCGACCTCTTGTGGTTCGAGACGGCCAAGCCCGATCTCGAGGAGGCGCGCCAGTTTGCCGAGGCGATCCACCGCGAGTACCCGGGCAAGCTGCTCGCTTACAACTGCTCGCCGTCCTTCAACTGGAAGCGCCACCTGGACGACGACACCATCGCCCGCTTCCAGCGGGAACTCGGGGCCATGGGCTACAAGTTCCAGTTCATCACCCTGGCGGGCTTCCACGCCCTCAACGCCTCCATGTTCGAGCTGGCCTACGGCTACGCCCGCACCGGCATGACCGCCTACGTCCGGCTGCAACAGCGGGAGTTCGAGCTGGAGGAACTCGGCTACACCGCCACCCGGCACCAGCGCGAGGTGGGCACCGGTTACTTCGACCGGGTCGCGGAGGTCATCGCGGGCGGGCAGTCGTCGACCCTGGCCCTGAAGGGCTCGACGGAGGAAGAGCAGTTCGAGGGGGCGCCGCGGGCGGCCCGGGGGGCGTGACGGAACACCGGGCGGCAGCGGTAGCCCGTCACGCCGGCGGGTGCCAGCGGCGGGCTCGGGCCCGCACGCATCGAACTCGCCGGAGTGGATCAGCATAAGACAAGAGGGGTGTGCCACAGCGCAACAGGCAGAGAAGGGCCGGGGAACAACCCGGCCCTTCGACGTATGAAAGTGAAAGAAATCATCTGATGTTTGTGCGCCGGGGGTGAAAAGATGTGGCGGTTAAGGGCAGCTGTCGCCTGCGTTACTGTCCTGGTGGCAGTGGCGACCTTCGGCGTTGTGAATCGGTCCCACGCTGACGCACCGCCTGATGTTGTCCAGGGCATTAAGGACGACATCCCATATGTGCGGGTTGTGTTGGCAAGCGAACCGCAACATTTTGGGCTTACAAAACTGAGTGATGCGGATAACGTAACTTTCGGCGAGGGCTTTCGCGTCCACTATGTCTCTGAGCAAGGTATTATTAACGGGTCTACGGACGTGGATGACATCATTAAGCCCTATCCAAGCCTCCATATTTTCCCGATTTACGTGAATGCAAATCCGGTTGGCACCGCATGGGCACAAAGGGTTGGTGATGAGTGGAAGATTATTCAGGTATCAAGTGACTCGCGGTTTGCGAATGACGTACGAGAGGCTCAACGGATGCTTGTGGCCAATGGTATCACTGGGCAACTGCGCTTGGTCTATGATGAGGGACATAGAATAGTTGGTCTTGTGGGGGTCGACAGCCGTGGCAACAGCCGGTTTGCGTCCATGCGTGACATAAGCTTGTATAATCTTCCCTCGTCGCAAGTCGTGGATATGGAGCGGTTGGTGAGTGAGGTTCGACAGAGAATACAGTCGTCTTCTGATAAGGGTGCTGTTGGTGGGCCTACCGGTGTTAGTTCAGAATCCGAGCATGCTATGCCGAATCCGGTATGGGCCGGATTTGGAGCGGGTGCGCTGGCAGTTATTGTCGGATCACTCTGGTGGGTACGGCGGCGGGTGAGATGAGGAGAAATCGCCACCTGCGGGATTTCTATAGGAGTGCACCGTGAGAGTAACCGAAGGGGCGTGGGCGTGACGGGCCGTTGTCCGCGGGTTGGCGGGCGGAATGTCATCGCAGGTGTGCTGAGTTTGTTTTCGAGGACGCGAGGCATACGGGGCAGTTAAGCAAGGTGTGGCAGTCGACTGGCAGGGCCACCGTGGCGCTGTGGGCTCGCCGCATGGTCTTTCTGGTGGATCAGCTCGAAGGCGTCTGCCGCGAGCTCGAGGCCTGTCACCAGCAGCTTGAGACCCTGGTGCAGGCGCACCCGGACGGGGACGGCTCCGATGAATGTCCCCAGTCAATGCCCGGCGTCAGCATCATGGACTTGCCACACGCGGTAGCTGCCCATGATGCGGACGTAGGTTGCCTGCCGTCGCAGCTCGTCGATCGCCTCCTGGACCCGCGGCTGCTCAAGGCTCCCTTCGAGGTCTGCGAAGAACATGTACTGCCACGACCCACCTGGTTCCGGCCGGGCCGTCAGCTTCGTCAGGTTGATCTCCCGCCGGGCGAAGGCGCCAAGACAGCGGTACAGGGCGCCCGGGCGATCCTCGCCGACGAAGAGCAGGGAGGTCTTGACCCCTGCCGGGACGAGGTGGGGCCTCGCACGGGAGCCGGGTGTCCCGGGTCCCCCGGCTGCCCCGGGTACCCCCGGTGTCCCGGGTGTCCCCACGCTGGTGGGGCCGGCCGCACTTGGGGGCCCTGGCCATCCTGGCGGGCCCTCCAGGCCCTCTGAGGTCTGCGGGCCCTGCGGATCCCGCGGGCGGCGTGACGCGCCCATGGCCGGAGGATCGGCAGGCGGCGACGCACCGGCCTGCGGGGATGCACCGGCCTGTGGCAACCTCCCCGCCGGTTCCTCCCGTTCGAGGTGGTAGAACCGGGTCACATTGCCGGCCGCGTTCTGGATGTCTTCGGCCAGCACCGCGAGGCCGTAGCGGACGGCGGCCTGGTGGGAGGCGATGGCCCCCAGGTCCCGGCGGCCGGCTTCGGCCACCTGGCGGGCGGCGGCGGCGGTGTCGTAGGTGGGCTCGGCCAGCAGGCCGTGCCGGTGGAGGAAATCGCGGCACTGGGCCAGCGCCTGGGGGTGGGACCGCACCACCCGCAGGTCGCCGAGCCGGGTGCCGGGCAGGGCCAGCAGGCAGTGGCGGACCGGCAGCTGAAGCTCGCCCCGGATCCGCACCGCGTGGCGGCGCAGGAGGTCGTAGACTTCGCCCACGTCGCCGGCATAGGAGTTCTCGACGGGGACCATGGCGGCCGGGGTGTCACCCGCCACCAGCCGTTCGAACACGTCGGCGAAGGTGGGGCACGGGACGGGTTCGACATCCGGGCCGAAGTAGGCCCGTACGGCCGCCTCGCTGAAGGCGCCCGGTTCGCCCTGGAAGGCCACCCGCGGGCGCCCGTGGCCGACGGCGGTCACGGCTTTCCGCGTCCCGGTGTGGGGTGTGGTCGCGGTATATGTCGCGGCGCGGTTCGTCCGTCCTGCCACCGGCTGGCCTGCACAGGTCCGGTTCGCCAACGGATCGTCCACCGGAGCAATTCCCTCCCCAGACGGAGCCGTGCCCGGTGGCCCGCCCTGCGGTCCGGCCGGCCACGATCGCCAAGCACCGGGCGAGCGATGCTTCCGTGGGGCCGCGGGCTAGACGGATCGGCGCATCGCCGGGAGTGGGCGAAGACGGCCCACGATCTCATGTCGCCAACGGTGCCCGTCATATCTGTCAGCGGGTCTTATAGGAGGTAGGATAGCACAGGGCGTTCGAGGCAGGAGCTCCCATTCCCCTGATTGCGGTGAAACATCCCTTCGTCACGGCAATCCTTCAAGAAAAGGGATTGACAACCATCACCCCGCCATAATCCTGTCCGGCGTTCAGGTCTTCGGACCAGATCACGTTGCTACCTAGTGCCTGGGCACTGCGAATGATCATTGCGTCCCAGAAGGATAGGCTGTATCGACGGTGAATTCTGATCGCCTCCAGCACGTCACCGGCATCCGGCGTGTGCACCTGCCAGTGCGAAAGATACTCGATGATCCGTGCTGCCGTTTCCGGCAGAAGTGGCTTTCGGACCTTTTGGGTGACCGTCACGTAGAACTCCTGCAATACCTGCACGCTGAGGCAACCGTTGCCCGATTGCCACAGCTCGGTGACAAGAGCCTTCGCCCGGGCATGCTTTTCCCCGGCTGAGGTATCGTGGGCATATACCAGCACGTTCGTATCCACGAACTGCCGGTCGCCGTTTTTACCGGTCATGGAGATCGCTCCGGCTTCCGACGATGTTCCCCTTTGTCGCCAGGTCGAACTTGTCCAGCATGGCCAGGTGGCACTCTCTTGCCTTGCGGTACTCGTCTTCCTTGCGCGTGAGATCTTCGAGCAACTGGGTGAGAAGACCAGAGAGCGAGGTCCCCCGTTCAATGGCGATGTGCTTTGCCCGGCGCAGCACGTCCTTCGGTAGGGAAAGGGTCACATTCTGGTACTCCACGGGCTTCACCCCCACGAAATCAAGTGTATCACGTCTTTGCGTGACCGGTCCGTCGCTCCGGCCCGAGTGTCCAGATTCCCGCCTCACCCTGCGCGTGCTCCCGGTCAGCCGCCCATACTACAACAGGTGGTCGGTGGCAGGCCGGGCCGGCGACCGTGTTCCTTTGCAGGTGGGCGTGCTTCTTGTAAAGGTAACACGGGCCCGCGTGTAGAACCATTCATAGAACGATTCCTGTTGCGCTCCGCCGCGGTGGAACCGGCACGGCCGCCTTCCGGTGACCGCCCGTGCGCCATCCGTGCTCTGTGGACGATAGGGAGGGGATCTCTTGGCGTCATTCCGGCCGTCGCTGCATCTGTTGCGTGTCAAGGACCTGGAAAGGTCCGCCCGTTTCTACCGTGGATTGGGGTTCACCGTGCGCTTTATCGACCCCGCTGCCGGCGTGGCCGTGATCGACCCGGTAGACGGCCATCCCTTCACCCTCGCACTGCCTGGCGTCGACGCCACTCCCTGGCTCCATGAGGTCTACGAAGAACTGACCCAAGGTCGCCAGCTCTACATGGGCGCCCCCGGAGGGGACCTCGACGCCTTCTACGGCCGGCTGGTGGAGCAGGGCCTGCCGGTTCCGCCACCCGAAGAAGCACCTGACGGTAGCCAGAGCCTTGTGATCCAGGACCCCGACGGGCACCTGCTGTCCTTCTGGCAAGGTCCGGAATGGACCGATGGGGAACTCCTCGAGATGTACACCAGCGCCTCCCAGCGCCTCGCGGAGGCCCTCGCTGGGCTTTGCGACGAGGAACTTGACCTGGCGCGGGCTCCGGGCAAGTGGACCATTCGGCAGATCGTCCACCATATCGCCGATTCCGACGCATCAAGCCTGGTCCGAATCCTCATGTGCCTGGCCGAACCGGGCCGGCCGTACAACAACAACCCGTACGACCAGGACGTGTGGGTGGAGCGGCTGGGCCACGCCCACCGGCCCGTCGAGCCGTCCCTGGCGCTGATCGCAGCGGTCCGTGGCCACGTCGCTGCCCTGGTGCGGCACCGGCCCGAATCGCTGGACGGAGCGGTCGCCCCCTCGCTCGGTGCTCCCATGACGGCCCGGGAGCTGATCGCCATGCTAGCCAGTCACGCCCTGCACCACATCGCCCAGATCGAGGAGACACGCCGGGTCCACGGCCGGGGCTGAAGAGGCCGAGACGGACCCTCCTCCCGTTCCCGTCTGGCGTCTCCCAACCCGCCGGCCCCGTGGGAACCGCTGCGCCGGCCGCTCTTGCCCTGGCCGTCCGCTCCCGGAGTAAGCTAAAGATAGCGGTGAGCGGAGGGATCGGCATGGACGGCGAGGGTTCCCTTGTGACCCAGTCTGCGTCGCTACCCGAGCCGCTGCTGAAGGAGCTGTGTGATCTCTTGGGGGCGCACCACGTCTCGGTGGATCCCCACGAGCTGGAATGGGCCGCCATGGACTTCACCGGCGGTTACCGCCTGGGACGAACCGGCCAGCGCGCCCGGCGGCCGCTGGCCGTGGTCCGGCCGGGCGACGTGGAGGACGTGCGCCAGCTGGTGGTCTGGGCGGCCCGGCACCGGATCCCCCTGGTGCCCCGAGGCGGCGGCACCGGCGTGATGGGGTCGGCGGTCCCGCAGCTGCCCGCCGTGGTCGTCGACCTGACGCGCCTCGACGACATCGTCGTCCACCCCGATGACATGCTGGCCGAGGCCGGCGCCGGCGCCACGCTGGCGGCCGTCGACGCCGCCCTGCGCCGCCACGGCCTCGCCCTGGCCCATGACCCGTGGAGCGTGGGCATCGCCACGGTGGGCGGCGCCATCGGCACCGACGGCGTCGGCTACCTGGCGGGTCGGTGGGGCAGCATGGGCCAACAGGTGGTGGCCATCGAGGCGGTGCTGCCCGACGGCCAGGTGGTGCGGACGCGGCCCGTGCCCAAGCCGCCGGCGGGGCCGGACCTGCGCGCCCTGTTCGCCGGCAGCCAGGGCACCCTGGGGATCGTCACCCGGGCGTGGATCCAGGCCATCGGCGCCCCGGAGGTGATGCTCTTCCGCAGCTACCGCTTCCGCGGCTTCGAGCCGGGCTTCGAGGCCGTCCGCGCCCTGTGGCGGGCCGGGGTCATCCCCGACCTGCTGGACTTCACCGACGACTACCCGGCGGCGGTGGAGCTTCCGCCCGGCTACGAAGACGACCTGGGCCGCACCGGTCTGCTCCACCTCGGCTTCTTCGGGGCGGCCGAGGAGGCCCGGGGGCGCTTGGCGGCGGCGGACCGGATCGTCAAGCGGTTCGACGCCCGCGACCTCGGGGAGGAACCGGCCCGCGAGTTCTGGGAGCGGCGGCACGAGATCGCCGAGCAGTTCGCCCTGCCCATCCTCCAGGCCCGCGACGCCCGGCGGCGCTGGCAGCAGGGCGCCTTCGACTACATCAACCTCGCCTTGCCGGCCAGCCAGGTGATCCCCTACCGGCGCGAGGCGCTGGCGCGCATCGCCGCGGACCCGCGCTTCTACGCCGGTGAGACGGGTCTTTGGGGCCGGCCGGAGGTCTTCTCCCTGCTGGTGAGCGCGGCGCACCCGGCCGCCGCGCAGGCCGCCGGGGGCGCGGCGGGCGCCGGTTCCGCAGGCGCCGGCGGGCCGGAGTCCACGGGGGTCGGGGCGGCATCCGCGGACGAACCCGGCCCGTGGGCCGCCGAGTGGACGCCCGAGGACGCCGCGGCCATGGAGCAACTGATGCACGACCTGATGCGCATGGCCCAGGCCCGCGGCGGCAACATGGAGTGCTTGCACGGGACGGGCCTGAAGCTCCTGCCGCTGCTGCAGGACGAGTTCGGCCCGGCGCTGGACGTCATCCGCAAGATCAAGCGCGCCCTGGACCCCCTGGACCTGATGAATCCGGGGAAGTGGGGCGAGACCGCGGGCGCGCCGGCGTCCGACGGCGGCGTCGCGCCACCGGACGGCTCCGGCGGCCGGGACGGCGTGGTCGTCGTCCGCGGCGGGTCGGGAGGCGGGTCGGGAAGCGTTGAGGCCGACCGGCGGGGCGATGGCGGTCGGAGCCCCGGTGCGGCCGGCGACCCCGTGGCTCCCCGGAGCGGCCGGGAGGGCGATCCGGCCGGCGAGCCCGGGGCTCGCCCCGCTGGCAACGGCGACGGCGGAGCCACCGCGGGTTCCGCCCGCGGCCGCCGGGCCGCCGACGCCACCGCGGCCATGCCGGGCAACGGGCGTTGGCGCACGGGGCGTGCCTTCCATCCGGGTTGGTTCACCCGGGCATGAGGGCGCGGAGGAGGGAGATGGGGTGGAGGACGTCGTCCCCATGGTGGACCCCAACCTGCCCGGCGTGCCGGCGGTGGTGGTCCTGGAGGGCGGTCAGCGGCTCCACGTGCGGCTGCAGGCCGGGGCCTGGCACAACGGCGGGCTGCTGCTCCCCGTCGAGGCCGTGGAGAAGGTGGACGGCCCAGGCGGGACGAACTCCCTGGCCGAGGTGCTGGCCGTCGAGCCGGAGGGGTTGCCGGATCAGGCCACGGTCTGGATCCCCGGTCCGCGGCTGCGCTGCGTGATCCTGGCCGGGGAGCCTCGGCGGCCGCGGCCCATCGGCTTCGGGGGCGTCTGATCTGGGGGGAGGCGGGAGACGGTGCGGCACCCATCCCGACCGGGGGACGGGAGCGCGAGAGGGGATGCCGCCGCGCAACTGGCGGGATTGCTGGTCCGTCATCGCGGGCGGGCGGTGGCGCTGACGGGCGCAGGGATCTCCGTCGCCAGCGGGATCCCGGCCTTCCGCGGCCGCGACGGCTTGTGGAGCCGGTTCGACCCGGAGGAGTTCGCCCACATCGACGCCTTCCGGCGCGACCCCGAGCGGGTCTGGACCATGCTGGACCAGCTGTACGACAACCTGGCGGCCGCCCGCCCCAACCCCGCCCATCGCGCCCTGGCCCGACTGGAGGAGCTGGGATACCTGCGGGCGGTGATCACCCAGAACATCGATGGGCTGCACCAGGCGGCGGGGAGCCGCGACGTCATCGAGCTCCACGGCAGCTTCCAGCGCGTGGTGTGCATGGACTGCGGCAGCCGCTACGCCGCCGAGAGCGTGCGGCGGCTGGCCGGGCTGCCGGGCGGCGGCGGGCACCGCTGCTGGTGCGGCGGCTGGTTGAAGCCCGACATCGTGTTCTTCGGCGAGGAGCTGCCCGAGCACGCGTTCCTGCGCGCCTGGGCGGAGGTCCAGAACGCCGGGCTGTTGCTGGTGGTGGGCACCTCCGCCGAGGTGGAACCGGCGGCCAGCCTGCCCCGCTGGGCGCGCCAGGCGGGCGCGGTGTTGGCGGAGGTCAACCCCCACCCCGCGTTGGACGCCGAGGTCGTCCTGGCGGCGCCCGCCGAGCAGGCGCTGCCCGCCGTGGTGGAGCGCCTCGAGGCCGACGGCGGGACGGCGACGACCGCCGAGCCGGCGGCGCTCGGGTGACGGGCGCCCGGGGCGTCCGCACCGAGGCCACCGGGGCGGTGCCGGGGCACGATCCTTGCCTAGAACTCGAAGGTGCCGCCGGGCTCCAGCACCCGCACCTCGACCCCCGGCGCCTTCTGCTTGGCGAAGCGCACGAAGTCGTCGGCGCTCTGGACCAGCAGGGGGAAGGTGGCGTAGTGCTGGGGGAGGGCCACCTTGGGCTTGAGGAAGGTCAGCGCGTGGGCCGCCTGCCGCGGGTCCATGGTGAAGTGGCTACCGATGGGCAGGAGGGCCACGTCCAGCGGGTACAGCTCGGCCCAGGTGGCCATGTTGCAGTGGATGCCCGTGTCGCCGGCGTCGTAGACCCGCTTGCCGTCCTCCAGGGTGACGATGTACCCCGCCGGCTCGCCGGTCTCGCTGGAGTGGTAGGCCTCGGTCATGGTGACCACCACACCCCCCAGCTCCACCGAGCCGCCGATGTTCATGCCGATGCACTTGTCGCCCGGCAGGCCTTCCTTCTGGTAGCGCTCGGCCGTCTCCGGCTGCAGGATCACCGTGGCGCCCGTCTGCTTCTGGACCGCCACCACGTCGCTGGCGTGGTCGAAGTGGTCGTGGGTGATCAGGATGTAGTCGGCCTTGAGGTCCTCGATGCGGACCGGGGCCTTGGGGTTGCCGTTGATCCAGGGGTCGAACAGGATGACCTTGCCCCCCGCCGTGGTCAGCTCCCAGCTGGCGTGCCCGAGCCAGCGCAGCCTGTGGGCCATGCCTCTTCCCTCCCGTGTTGCGTGGACCTGCGGGACGCCATCGACCGTGGGCCGTCCTGATGCGGTTGTGGTTACCAGTTCAACGCGGTGAACGGGGCTCCTGCCCGAACACGAGCGGGCCGCGGCCGCACCGCCCCGACCCCTGCGCCGTGGTGGTACCATGGAGGAAGAACGAGCCAATTACGAGGCCGGTTCCGCCTGCCGGTGCCCAGCGCTGGGGCCGGGGCACCATCCGGGGACGGGCCCGAGGCCGAGGAGGCGATGGGACGTGCGCGACGTCTTGGACCGTGTCGTCCAGTGGCTCGACGCCGGCCGGGACGTGGCCCTGGCCACCGTGGTCGAGGTGGTCCGCAAGGCGCCGCGCGACCCGGGCACCACGATGGCCGTCAGCGAGCGGGGCGAGATCGCCGGCTCGGTGTCGGGCGGCTGCGTGGAGCCGGCCGTGGTCGAGGTGGCCCAGGAGGTGCTGGCCTCGGGACGGCCGCGGCTGGTGACCTTCGGCATCACCGACGACGACGCCTTCGAGGTGGGCCTCAGCTGCGGCGGCACCATCCGTGTCTGGGTCGAACCGGCCCGCGGGCCTTGGCACGACGTGGCCCGAAACCTGCAGGAAGCCCTGGCGGCGGGTCGCCCGGTGGCCCTGGCCCGGGTGCTGGGACCGGCCGCCGAGCCGGCGTCGGCGGCCCAGGCTCAGGTGGCGCGCGAGACCCCCGGTGAGACGCACCGCGAGGACCACCGCGAAGCCCACCGAGTGGATCACCCGGCCCACCGCGAGGACCATCAGGCCCACCACGAGGTCTCCAATGGGCCGACCGGTCCCGCACCCGGGGCCGTCCTCCTGCTGGCCGAGGACGACCCTGGCGGCCCGGCGCGGCTTCTGGCCGGTTCGTCCGGTGACCCCGGTCTCGACGCGGTGCTGGCCCGGCGGGCTGGAGAACTCTTGGCCCGGGACGAGGCCGCCCGCCAGCGGTTGGCCGGCGCGGACGTCTTCATCCAGCCCTTCGCGCCGCCGCCCGTGCTCTATGTGATCGGGGCGGTGCACCCCGCCCCGGCCCTGGCGGAGGCGGCCCGGTTCCTCGGCTACCGGGTCGTGGTCTGCGATCCCCGCTCGCCCTTCGCCACGCCGGAGCGCATCCCCGCGGCCCACGCCATCGTCCGCCGGTGGCCCGACGAGTACCTCCGGTCCGTGCGGCTCTCGCCGCGCGACGCCGTCTGCGTCCTGACGCACGATCTGAAGTTCGACGTGCCGGCGATCTTGGCGGCCCTGGCGTCGCCCGTCGGTTACATCGGCGTGATGGGCAGCCGCCGGACCCACGAGCGGCGACTCGCGGCGCTGCGGGAGGCGGGGGCGACCGAGGGGGACCTGGCTCGGCTGCACGCCCCCATCGGCCTGGACATCGGGGCCCGCACGCCCGAGGAGATGGCCGTGGCCATCATGGCGGAGATCATCGCTGCGCGCCGGACGAACCGGCCTCCGGCGGGCCGGCCGGAAGCGGTCCCCGCAGGTGACGGTGCGGCCGCGGGTCGCTCCGACGATTGATCCCGTCCGGGCGACCCGGCACCGCGGCGGCAGCGGCAGGAACGGTTCGTCTGAAAACCGAATGAGCCATGGCATGAGCCGTCCCTTGGGCGCCGTGGCAACGGGGGCTGGTGGCGGCCTCCGCAACCCGAGCCCGGGCTGCGGGGCCCGGGTGGGTCGTCCCGCGAGGGCGGAGCCCCCGCGGTGCACGGCTTCTGTCGAGGTGGAACGTCCTCGCCAGGGAGCTTTCGCGACTATCACTGGGGGTGCCAGGGATGCAGGTGGCCGGCAGCCAGAAGATCGCCGCACCCGTCGACACCGTGTGGGCGTGTCTCAACGACCAGGAGATCCTTGCCCGTTGCACCCCGGGATGCAAGCGGCTGGTCCAGGTGGGCGAGGATCGCTACGAGGCCGATCTGGAGCTGGGCATCGCCGCCATCCGCGGGCGGTACAAGGGCCGGATCGCCATCGCGGACAAGGAGCCGCCCAGCCGGTACCGGCTGAACATCGAGGGCGAGGGCGGGCCCGGGTTCGTCCGGGCATCCCTGGTGCTCGACCTGGAGCCCCAGGGCGAGGAGACCCTCCTGAAGTACCAGGGCGAGGCCCAGGTGGGTGGTCCCGTGGCCAGCATCGGCCAGCGGGTGCTGAGCGGCGTGGCCAAGATGATCATGGGCCAGTTCTTCGGCGGCCTGGCGCGGGAGATCGAGCAGCGGAAGGCGGGGTAGGGACGGGCAGATGCCCATCCCCTGCCCGCGGCCGCGGTCGTCAGCGGTCTGGTCTTCGACGGTTCACCGGTGACGTGCCGGCTGCGGCGCCAGCACCCGCCCGTCCAAGGCGGCCCGCCGCAGGTCGAGCCACCGCCGGTACACCCAGAAGGCGGCCACGCCGAAGGCAAAGCGGGTGGCGACCATGATCAGGCCGTTGCCGCCGAAGGCGAACACGGCCGCGGTCTCCTCGAACATGGCGTGGAAGATGCCGACGAACACGAAGAGCAGCGTCACCTGATCCCGGGCGACCGGCCGCTCCCGGCTGGTCTCGAGCACCACGCCCGACCCGAGGATCACGCCGAGGACGGCGCCCACCGTCAGGGACGGCGCCAGCTCCGGCGCCAGCCCGAGGCGCCGGCACAGGGGCTCCAGCCGGTGGGTGAGCCGGTCAAGACGCCCGGTCAGCTTGGCCCACTCCAGCAGGATCAGCACCGGTGCGACGAACAGGGCAACCCGCAGGAGGAGCCGGAACCCCTCCCCTATCCCGTCGACGACGGCATCGATCAACCACATGGTGCGTGTCCCCCCGGTTCGCCCTCGTCTCGCGGGCGTGGCACCCCGCCGGCGGACGGCCTGACCCGGTCCCGTCGGCGCATCGGCACGTTACAGGACCCGGTTGAGTCACGCTAAAGGACCAGGTTGAGCCACGCTACAGGACCAGGTTGAGCAGGACGCCGGCTGCGGCCGAGGCCGTCAGCCGGGCCGCCAGCACCGTCCACGGGTTGGCGCCGGCCCGTGCGATGATGGACGCCTCCACCGGGTGGGCGTGGCTGATGGCCAGCATGGTGCCCAGAATCGTCCACTGCTTGTAGTCGAGCCCCAGGGGGATCGCCGCCGCCACCCCGCTGTAGAGGCCCACGGTGTTGCCGATGAGCAGCGCCAGGGCGCTTCCCCCCGGGAGGCCGAACCAGGCCATGGCGGGTGCGGCGAGCCCGGCGATGCGCGCCAGCCACCCGCTGCGGTCCAGGATCATCACCACGATCATGGCGGGGATCATAGTGCGGGCCAGGTCGGCGAGCACCCGGAAGGTGGAGCGCAAGCCGCGCCCAACGGCCAATGGAAACGGGTGGGTCCCACCCTGGCGGTGGTGGACGCCACCCTCTCCCTTGACCCCCTGGGATGTCGCCGCCGGTGGAGAAGCGGGTCGGGCCACGGAAGCTGCCTTCTTTCCCGGGGTTCGTCCGCCGGGGTTCGTCCGTCGAAATCCTGGCCACCACCCGGCGGGATCTGGAATGCTCCTGGCGACCAAGATAGTGCGGGCGAGGGGCGGTGTCAACGGCGCCGGGGCTGGGCGGCGGCTGTGTTCGGGACGAACGCGGCCCGGGGCCGCACCGCACGTCTCCCCTTGCTGCCCGGTTGCGGTTGCAGGCCGTCCACCGACCCGAGCGGCCCCCCGTCAAGGATCCTGAACGGGTTTGCAGCCGCCGGTCCGTTCGACCGGCACACCTTCGTTCGATCGGGCCCGGGGCCCCCGTGGTTGGAAGGGCTCCCTGGTTCGGCCGCCAGGAGGGCGGGCGGGGGGCGTGCGAACCCTGGGGCCGGAGGTGTACGCTAGCGGTCGGACCCCGGGACACCTCGCCGGCGATACAGGCCGGCGGAAGGAGGGGTGGAAGGAGGGGTGACCACATGGGCGAGCGGCTCGACGCCTTTCACCGCTTCCGCACCGAGATGAACGAGAAGATCCTGGCCCACGACAACCTGGTGGTGCGCCGGTTCTTCAACCTGGACGGGCAGGCGTACAAGCCCGGGGCCCTGTCCAGCAAGGTCAAGGAGATGCTGGGGCTGGTGGCGTCGCTGGTCCTGCGCTGCGATGACTGCGTCACCTACCACATGATCCAGTGCCACAAGGAGGGCGTGACCCGCGACGAGTTCTTCGAGATCTTCGGCGTGGCCCTGATCGTGGGCGGGTCGATCACCATCCCCCATGTGCGGCGGGCGGTGGCGGTGCTGGAGGAGCTGGAGGCCGAGTCGGCGACCGACGAGAATGCCGGAACCGGTGCACGTTGAGCGTCGCACAGCGACGCTCCTATTTTTTACGCGTCATTGTTTTGGCGATAAAGGGGAGGGACCTGACCACAAGGCAGATGGTGTCGCCCGTCATCCGGCCCGTGGTGACCGCATCCCGCAAGAGGCGGCGCATGACCTTGCCGCTGCGGGTCTTGGGCATGGCGTCGACCCCTCCGAGGCGGAGGTCTATGAAGCATCCTACCGCCGCGTCGCACGCTTAGGAACCTGCACACGGTATGGTGATTTGCGCATCCTTCCTGCTCAGCACCGCATATATCCAACTCGAAAGCAATAGTAGACACAATCCTTCAAGGATGAATGGAGCCCGTGGACCAAATTGCGATACGACTACGCCTCCCATCAGCGCGCCGACTGGTAACCCACCCCAAGCAATCAGCCTGTACATCGCGTTGACCCTGCCCAAAACGCGAGATGGAATAGCCAGCTGCCGCACAACCAACGATGTAATGTTCCACGCACCTACCGCAAAGCCCTTTAACGCCATGACAAAGCACAACATCCAAACGTTCCGTGACGTCGCCGCGAAAAGAGCTGACAACGCCATGATTGTGTTTAGTAAAGGAAAGATGCGCCACACGATCCGTTGACGAATTCGTCCGGCCCAAAGAGATGCAGACAGCGCACCAATACCTGAGACGCTCAGCGCCATGCCATAATGGGCTGGAGTGCCTCGGAGATCGCGCTCCACTAGCAGGATAAGAACGGCCATGCTGGCTCCACCGAAGACATTATGAAAAGCGGATGAAACAGAAAGATAGCGCACAAAATGTGACTTCCGAAGCCAGTCGACCGCATGACGGACATCTTCCAGCACAGAGCCTCTTTGCGGTTCGCTTTTGAAGTTTCCGCGCAGCATCCCGATGATCAATCCCGACGACAAGTAAAAAGACGCGACCGACAGCCAAGC
Organism: Thermaerobacter composti; assembly: GCF_033582035.1. Lineage (NCBI taxonomy): Bacteria > Bacillati > Bacillota > Clostridia > Eubacteriales > Clostridiales Family XVII. Incertae Sedis > Thermaerobacter > Thermaerobacter composti. The sequence continues at coordinate 2,206,324 of NZ_CP132508.1, read as the reverse complement.
CATGTTTCGTAGCTGCTCAAACGCAACTCCCGCAATGAATCCAGCAAGCAATTGGGCGGTGACCACAAAGATTCCCTGCAAGGTCGCATTTACCTTCGCCAACTGCTCACTACTCGTGATATCCGGAACAATGGTTTGCGCAGTATTGTCCGCTATGACCTCGGCAGCACCAGCAAGAAATGCGCATGCTAGCACCAGCCAAAAGGCCATCTGGACGGCATCAGTCCAAGACGTGAGCACTGCGGACGCCAGTGCCAGCACCCAGAGCGACACCGACAGAAGTCGACGCTTGTCACATCGATCGACCAGGCCGCCGCCGAGGACACCAATCAACGGCCACGGTGCGCGTGAGACAGCGGTCACTGCGGCGACTGCAAACGCGCTTCCCCCTGTGTGCGCCGTTGCGACCGGTAACAGCGCCCACCTCATCCCATCAGCGAGCCCGCGAAGAGTCATCCCGATGTACAAGCACCGCAGATTTCGCCCTTCTTCCATATCCGCAATGTCTCCTCGCATGACAGCCCAGGCCATTCCCAAAGGAAAATGCGACGGGCTCGTTTCGGTCGTGTCGGTTGGGCGCGGGCACCCATGAATCTAACTGGTTCCTCCCGCGGGCGGTTCGACCCGCTTCAGGATGCGCTCCAGCACCTCGGGGTCCTCGAGGGCGGTGGTGTCGCCCGTCACCTTGCCGGTCGTCACCGCCTCCCGCAACAGGCGGCGCATGATCTTGCCGCTGCGGGTCTTGGGCATGGCGTCGACCACGTACACCCGCGCCGGGCGGGCGATGGGGCTGATCCGGCGGACGATCTCCTCCCGCAGCTGCTCTTCGATGTCCGGCGGTGGCGTCACGCCGCTCCGCAGCACCGCGAAGACCACCGGTACCGTGCCCTTGACGGGGTCCGGCATGCCCACCACCGCCGCTTCGGCCACCAGCGGGTGGTTGATCAGGGCGCTCTCCATCTCCATGGTGCTCAGACGGTGGCCCGCCACGTTGATCACGTCGTCCACCCGCCCCAGCACCCAGTGGTGGCCGTCGGCGTCGTACATGGCGGCGTCGCCGGTAAAGTACCGCCCGGGGAAGCGGGCGAAGTACGTGTCCAGGTACCGCTGGTGATCGCCCCAGATGGTCCGCGCCAGGCAGGGGAAGGGGTCGGTGATCACCAGGTAGCCCGTGGTCCCGGGACGAACCGGCCGGCCCTCGGCGTCCACCACCTGGCAGCGGTAGCCCGGCAGGGGAAGGCCGCAGGAGCCCGGCCGCGAGGCCGTGACGCCGGCGATGCCCGACATCCACGCCGTCCCCGTCTCCGTCTGGCCGTAGGTGTTGTTGATCTCCACCGCGCCGTCGCCCACGTGCCGCCGGACCCAGTGCCAGGTCTCGGGATCCAGCGGCTCGCCCACCAGCGCGATGAGCTCGAGGCTGCGCAGGTCGAACTTCTGCGGCCAGTCGGCCCCCGCCCGGCTGAGCATCCGCAGGGCCGTGGGCGCCGTGAAGACCTTGTTGACCCGGTACTGCTGGATCATCCGGTAGAACCGGCCGGGGTCGGGGAAGTCCAGGGCGCCTTCGTAGACCACGTGGGTCGCCCCGTGGGCCAGGCCGCCCACCAGGGCGAAGATGGGGAAGGTCAGCCAGCCCACGTCGGCGGTGCACCAGTAGATGTCGGCGGGTTGGAGGTTGAGGGACCACTTGACGTTGGCGTAGGTGCCGACCAGGAAGCCCACCCCGGCGTGGACCAGGCCCTTGGGCTTCGCCGTGGTGCCGCTGGTGTAGATGATGAACCCGGGTTCGTTCGCCTCCAGGGGCTCAGGCGGGAAGTCGGCCGGCATGCCGGCGATGAAGTCGTCGTAGTCCACGTCGCGACCCGCCGTCATGGGGGCTTCGGCCCCCGCCCGCCGCACGACGACCACCCGCTCGACGAAGTCGAGCCCTTCCAGGGCCCGGTCCAGGGTCGCCTTGAGCGGGAGCAGCCGGCCCCGCCGGTAGCTGCCGTCGGCGGTGATCACCAGGCGGGCCCGGGAGTCTTCCAGGCGGGAGCGGATGGCGTCGGGCGAGAACCCGGAGAAGATCACGTTGTACAGGGCACCGATCCGGTAGCAGGCGTGGATGGCGGCGAAGGTCTCCGGCAGGTTCGGGAGGTAGATCGCCACCACGTCGCCCTTGCCGATGCCCGCCTGTCGCAGGGCGTGGGCCAGCCGGCAGGTCTCGTCGTGCAGCATCTGGAAGGTCCAGACCCGCCGGTCGCCCGGCTCGCCCTCCCAGATGATGGCCGCCTGGTTCCGCCGCTCGGACAGATGGCGGTCGATGCAGTTGAGGCTGACGTTAGTCAGCCCACCGACGAAGTACTTGAAGTCGGGCAGGTCGCCCGTGCGGACCCGGGTCCAGGGCGCCAGCCACTCCAGCTCCCCGGCGATCTCCGACCAGTAGGCGTCGGGATCGGCCTCGGCCCGGGCCCGGTAGGCGGCGTATGCCGCCGCCGCGTGGGGCCCGGCAAAGAGAGGCCGCCCGGAGAGCTTCCGCGGAGGAACCGGCCGCTCCGCCAGCAGCGCCCCGGCGGCGGGCTCGGGTCCCGCCACCTCCACCTCGGTGCGAGCCATCGCAAATCCCCCCGTGAATGGCGATCGAGCTGCATCCAGCTTCCTTAGCAACCCCATACGGCGAGGAATCGAACCCTTCCTGCTGTACGGCAGAGGCAGACGGAGTGGGTGAGAAAGCGGCGGGACGGACAAGGTAGCCGCTCGACGCTCACGTTTCCTCGCGAGGGATCCCGCCGGCGGTTGGGTTCCGTGAAGTCCGATGGGTCGGTGCGCGCCGTGGAGGGGTCCTTGCCCAAATAGTAACCAATCGGTTACCGTCGCATCATGGATCTCGACCGCGCCTTCGCGGCCCTGGCGGACCCGACGCGGCGCCACATCGTCACCGTGCTCCGGTCGGCGCCGCAGGATGTGGACACCCTGGCAAGACCGCTCCCCATCAGCCGGCCGGCGGTGTCGAAGCACCTGGCCGTCCTCGCGGCTGCGGGCCTGGTCGAGGTCGAAAAGTCCGGGCGGCGCCGGCTCTACCGCCTTCATCCGGAAGGGTTTGCCGAGGTGCGCCGGTGGCTGGACCAGGTGGCCAGGACCTGGGACGTCGCCCTGGAGCGCTTCCGCCGCCACGTCGAGGGGGACGGTGAGGGATGATTCGACGCACCGTTGTCGTCCGCAGGCCCGTGGAGGACGTCTTTGACCGCTTCACGGCCGGCATGGGGCACTGGTGGCCGCTGGAGCAGTTCTCCTACGGCGGCGACCGCGCCGGCGACCTGATCCTCGAAGGCCATGCCGGAGGCCGGTTCTACGAGCGGTTCCGGGACGGCGAAGAGCACGAGATCGGCCGGGTCCTGGTTTACGATCCGCCCCAGCGGGTGGTGTTCACCTGGAACCAGGCCAACTGGGCCGGGTCCACCGAGGTCGAGGTCCGGTTCCATCCCGAGGGTACCGCCACCCGCATCGAGCTGGAGCACCGGGGTTGGGAACAACTCGGCGAGGCGGGCACCGGGACGCAGCACGCCTTTGATGGCGGATGGGGTGTGATCCTCGATCGGTTTGCCTCCTGGGCGTCTCCCTGAAGAAACCGGCCGGAACCGAGGGGAAGTAGACCGACCAGCCGGGCGGGGTGCTGGTGGCTAGGAAAGGCGAGTCACCTTCGGCCTCTTGACCTGGGTCCGGCCAGACCCTATAATCGCGCAAAAGCGTTCCCGAAGCCGTCCGGGCCGAGGGAATGCGTCATCTCGGCATGCGCGATGACCGGAACGAGTAGGCTCGTCGACCGATGTTCAGAGACGGGGGTCGTGGCTGAGAGCCCCCGCATCGGAGCGGGCCGAAAACCCTCCGGGAGCCGCCGGTGAAACCGTGTGCGGGAGTAGCCAGGCGGGGCAGCCCCCCTTACGGGCGACGAGAGGATCCACGGGAACCTGCGCCGGTGTCTGCGGCGTGTTCGCCCCGGTGATGACGCGGCTCGGGTGGCCGGTTCGTCCGGTCCGGTGGGCAGGCGCGGTGGCTGGGGCGCCGCGGGCTGGTGCAGCAGGACCTGGGGATCAAATAGGGTGGAACCGCGCGAGCACGGCCTCGCGTCCCTAATGGGGCGCGAGGCCGTGCGGTTTTATGGACGCCGAATGGTTCCGGCCCGAGTACGCAGGGTTCGGGATCGACCGAGGGGCCGGGTCCTCTGCCGGGAGAGGGGTTCGACGACATGCATCACGACTTTGGGACTCTCAGCGACATCCCACGCCAGGGGATCATCGCCCGTTACCGCGACTGGCTGCCGGTACCTCCCGGCGCGGAGCCGATCACCCTGGGAGAGGGCGACACGCCGCTGATCCGGGCGGATCGGCTGCTGGAGCAGCTGCCGCCCGACCGGCGCCCGCCGGGCCTGTTCCTCAAGTTCGAAGGGGCCAACCCGACGGGGTCCTTCAAGGACCGGGGCATGACCATGGCCCTGACCTGCGCCCGGGCCCGGGGCGCCCAGGCGGTGATCTGCGCTTCCACGGGCAACACGGCGGCGGCCGCGGCGGCCTACGCCGCCCGGGCGGGCATGGAATGCTGGCTGGTCCTGCCGGCCGGGGGTGTGGCGGCCGGCAAGGTGGGCCAGGCCGTGGCCTGCGGGGCGCGGATCCTCCCGGTGCGGGGAAGCTTCGACGACGCGCTGGCCGCCGTGCGACAGGTGGTGACCGAGCGGCCGGACCTGGTGCTCGTCAACTCCCTGAATCCCGATCGCCTGGAGGGCCAGAAGACGGCCGCCTTCGAGGTGGTGGACCAGCTGGCGGCCCGCGGTGAGGACGAACCGGCGGCCGTGTTCCTCCCCGTCGGCAATGGGGGCAACATCACCGCCTACCACATGGGGTTCGCCACCTATGCGACGGCGGGTCGGCTGGGGCGCCTGCCGCGACTCTACGGCGTTCAGGCCGAGGGGGCGGCCCCGCTGGTGCGAGGCCGGCCCGTGGACCAGCCGCAGACGGTGGCGTCGGCCATTCGCATCGGCCGGCCGGTGTACGGGGACCGGGCCCTGGCGGCGGTGCGGGAGACCGGGGGCCGGGTGCTGGCGGTCAGCGACGAGGAGATCCTCGCCGCCCAGCGGCTCCTGGCCCGGCTGGAAGGCGTCTTCGTCGAGCCGGCCTCGGCGGCCTCCGTGGCGGGCCTGCTCAAGCTGGCCCGGGGGAACGAACCCGGCTGGGAGGTGCCCGAGGGGCCCGTGGTGTGCGTGCTGACGGGGCACGGCCTGAAGGACGTCGACACCGCCTTGCGGGCGGCGCGGTCCGGCGACGCCGGGTCAGCGGACCTCGCCGCGCTGGAGGCGGAGGCCCTGGAACCGGATGCCATCGTGCAGCGATTGCTGTCGGTGCCCGCGGGAGGTCAGTAGGAATGAAGGGTTCACGGAAGGGTTCACGAGGGAAGGGTTCACGAGGCACGGGAGTCCACCGTGGACGGGTCGGAGCGGGGGAGGCGGTCGGGCGACCGTCGGCGGATCGCCCCCCTTCGCCGGGTCGGCGCATTGAGGCCGACGTCTGGGGGGCCACGCCCGAGGCGCCCGCCCAACCCGTCGTGGGGCAAGGACCAGCGATGTCGAGGCGGTCTGCGAGGCGGGGTGAAACGGGGACGGTGCCAGGCGACCGCCCCCCCGCGCGAGCGGTCGCCTGGGCTCGGGTGCCGGCGACCAGCGCCAATCTCGGGCCGGGGTTCGACTGCCTCGGCATGGCCCTGCCGCGATGGGAGCTGCGGGCCTGGCTGACCCCGGCCGAGGTGGACCCGCGGCGGTGGTCCTGCACGGAACACCAGGTCCGGTGGAACCTGCGCGGTCGCGGCCCGGCGGCAGCACCTCCTGAGGAAAACCTGGTGGTTCGCGCCATCTGTGCCGCCTTCGCCCGGGCCGGACAGGCCCACCCGCCCGCTTGGCGCCTGGCGATTCGCAGCACGATCCCTCCTGCGCGTGGGCTTGGTTCAAGTGCCGCGGCGATCGTCGCCGGGCTGGCGGTCGCCAATCAGTGGTTACGCCGGGCGGGACGGCCCCTGACGCCGGGCGAGCTGCTCCAGCTGGCAGCGGACCTCGAGGGCCACGCCGACAACGTGGCGGCAGCCCTCCTGGGTGGGGTGGTGCTCGCGTGGCGCGAGGCGGATGCTGCCCAACGCTGGCGCGCGACGCCCCTGATGCTCGCCAACCGCTGGCTGGCGGTGCTCGCCATTCCGGCTGTCAGCGGCTATACCCACGAAGCCCGCGGTGCCCTACCCGCCACGGTTAGCCACGGTGACGCGGCCTTCAACGTGGCGCGGGTGGGTCTGCTGGTGGCCGCCCTGGCCGCAGGGCGCGGTGAGCTCTTGCGGCAGGCCATGGAGGATCGTCTCCACCAGCCGTACCGTATGCGGTTGTTCCCCTGGCTCAGCACTTTGATTCAACGGGCCTTGGCCGCGGGTGCCGACGGCGCTTGCCTGAGCGGCGCCGGTCCGAGCGTCCTCGCGTTGGTGCGCCCTGAGCGCGCGCGGGGTGTGGCCCGGGCGCTGGCTTCCGGCCTTGCGGCCGCGGGTATCGACGGGCGTGTAGTCCTGTGTCCGGTCGGCGGGCCGGGATGCCGGTCGGGTCTCGTCGTGCGTCGGGCGGCACGGCGCCCACCTGGGGATCGCCGAGCCCCGAGTCGGGGCGACGATTTCGTGCCTGAAAGCCAAGGTTTGGCCGCCGGCCTCGCGTGCTTGGATGGGCCTGCAGCCGCTAGGGTGACAGGGCCGGCGTGAGCGGGTGCCCCCCAGTCCGTAGCCAGGGTGCACGAATAACGGTGTGGCGCTTGCTATTTGTGCTTCCTGGCTGCACAGATCAGCACATATTTGTGCATGTTTGTGAAGTCACTGCCGATAAGACTTGATGACTCGATCGCGTACCATGCTGCCGCGTACTATGCCCTTGGCGAGAGTTCTGAAAAACCGGCGGAAAGCTCAACCCATGGGGCCGAAGGGGGTTGCCAACGATTGGATGGGATACGTGGCACTACGGGTGATCGGCGCTGCAAGGTGGCCCGGCTTGCTACGGACCCGTTCAAGCGGCCGCCCACTCCATGGCCCGCCTCTTCCCATGTCCACTACCACGTGCGTCTTGCAATCGCCGAGCCATCTTCTTGGCGTTGAGCACCAGGCAGGTGAGCAGCACCTGAATCGCCGTCCGTTCCCGTCCCCGGTAACGGCTTCGCCCGAGGCCGTGCCACTGCTTGGCCTCCCCAAAGGTGCGCTCAATGACCGTTCGCACCCGCAAGGCCCGTTTCAGCCCCCGCGGCCGGTTCGCTTCCGTACCCGGATGCCAGTACAGCACCTTCCGCGTCTGGCTCCGGCTCAGGCAACGCCCCGCCCGGGGGCAGCCGCGGCAGGCTCGCTCGGAAAAGTACACCAGCCACCCCCCGCGCTGGTGCGGGCTCTGGCCGATGGAGCGGTGGCCCTCGGGACAGATCCACTGCCGGCGGCGCTTGTCGTACGTGAACCCTTGCTTGGGCAGCCTTTGCCTTTGCGTCCGCTGGGGGATGTACGGACGGATGCCTTGCCGAACGAGATCCTCCCTCAACCTCGTGGCGTCATACGCCTTGTCCGCCACCAGCCGCCGTGGCCGGAGCCCCTGGACGCGCGCTTGTTCCACCAGCGCCGGCGCCCCTTCGAGGTCGCTCGCGTTCCCCGCCGTCACCGTCGCCGCCAGCACAAAGCCGGTCTCATCCGTCGCCAGATGCATCTTGTAGCCGAAAAAAGGCTTCTTCTGGCGCTGGTGTCCCCAACGCGCCTCCGGGTCCGCGTAGCTCGCCACCCGTTCGTCCTTCAGCACCCGCTCCACTTGCTTCCGTACGCGTCGCACCGCCGGTGCCTTCGCGGCTTGCCGCGACGTGATCGCCGCCAGCAAGGCTTCCGTCCGTTCCTGTTCCGCTTGCAGCAGCTGATCCTGATCTTCATAGGTCGCGTCCGGCACCGGCTCGGCCAGCGCCTCCAGTTCCTTCGCCACCGGCGGCGCCGCCTGCCGGACGGCCTGGACCAGCCGCTGCCGCCCCTCCCGCAAAAGCTGCACCCGCGTGCGGGCGGCCGCATGGGCCACCACCGGGCTGGAGTCCATCACCAACCAGCGGCCTTTCAGGCATCCCTTCGCCCGCGCCTGCTCCACTAGCCGCTGCAGCAGCCGCTGCCACCGCTCCTCCCCCAACCGCTGCCGAAACCGCACCAGCGTCGTGTCGTCGGGAATCGCGTCCTCCCAGCCAAGGCGGCAGAAGTAGCGATAGAGGACGTTGTAGCGCAGCTGCTGGCAGACCTGCACGTCCGACAGGTTGGCCCACACCGCCAGGAAGAGGATGCGCACCAGCTGCTCCGGCGGATACGAAGGCCGGCCTTGATCGGCGCTGTACAGATCGGCCGTCTCTTCCTCCACGAACGAGAAATCGACAGCCCGGTCGATGTCCAGGAGGGGATGGTCCGCCGGCAGCATGTGGTTGAAGAGGATCTCATCGAAGAAGTTCCGCTGCTGATCCAACCGTCCCAACATGGTGCACCGGCCCCGGTTTCGGTATCGTCTCCATAGGGGTTTTTCGCTTTGCGTCCTGCCAGTCCTTGCCGAAAAAGCAAAGGAGTTTTTCAGAGCCCTCATTACGAGAGTTCTGAAAAACCGGCGGAAAGCTCAACCCATGGGGCCGAAGGGGGTTGCCAACGATTGGATGGGATACGTGGCACTACGGGTGATCGGCGCTGCAAGGTGGCCCGGCTTGCTACGGACCCGTTCAAGCGGCCGCCCACTCCATGGCCCGCCTCTTCCCATGTCCACTACCACGTGCGTCTTGCAATCGCCGAGCCATCTTCTTGGCGTTGAGCACCAGGCAGGTGAGCAGCACCTGAATCGCCGTCCGTTCCCGTCCCCGGTAACGGCTTCGCCCGAGGCCGTGCCACTGCTTGGCCTCCCCAAAGGTGCGCTCAATGACCGTTCGCACCCGCAAGGCCCGTTTCAGCCCCCGCGGCCGGTTCGCTTCCGTACCCGGATGCCAGTACAGCACCTTCCGCGTCTGGCTCCGGCTCAGGCAACGCCCCGCCCGGGGGCAGCCGCGGCAGGCTCGCTCGGAAAAGTACACCAGCCACCCCCCGCGCTGGTGCGGGCTCTGGCCGATGGAGCGGTGGCCCTCGGGACAGATCCACTGCCGGCGGCGCTTGTCGTACGTGAACCCTTGCTTGGGCAGCCTTTGCCTTTGCGTCCGCTGGGGGATGTACGGACGGATGCCTTGCCGAACGAGATCCTCCCTCAACCTCGTGGCGTCATACGCCTTGTCCGCCACCAGCCGCCGTGGCCGGAGCCCCTGGACGCGCGCTTGTTCCACCAGCGCCGGCGCCCCTTCGAGGTCGCTCGCGTTCCCCGCCGTCACCGTCGCCGCCAGCACAAAGCCGGTCTCATCCGTCGCCAGATGCATCTTGTAGCCGAAAAAAGGCTTCTCCCGGCGCTGGTGTCCCCAACGCGCCTCCGGGTCCGCGTAGCTCGCCACCCGTTCGTCCTTCAGCACCCGCTCCACTTGCTTCCGTACGCGTCGCACCGCCGGTGCCTTCGCGGCTTGCCGCGACGTGATCGCCGCCAGCAAGGCTTCCGTCCGTTCCTGTTCCGCTTGCAGCAGCTGATCCTGATCTTCATAGGTCGCGTCCGGCACCGGCTCGGCCAGCGCCTCCAGTTCCTTCGCCACCGGCGGCGCCGCCTGCCGGACGGCCTGGACCAGCCGCTGCCGCCCCTCCCGCAAAAGCTGCACCCGCGTGCGGGCGGCCGCATGGGCCACCACCGGGCTGGAGTCCATCACCAACCAGCGGCCTTTCAGGCATCCCTTCGCCCGCGCCTGCTCCACTAGCCGCTGCAGCAGCCGCTGCCACCGCTCCTCCCCCAACCGCTGCCGAAACCGCACCAGCGTCGTGTCGTCGGGAATCGCGTCCTCCCAGCCAAGGCGGCAGAAGTAGCGATAGAGGACGTTGTAGCGCAGCTGCTGGCAGACCTGCACGTCCGACAGGTTGGCCCACACCGCCAGGAAGAGGATGCGCACCAGCTGCTCCGGCGGATACGAAGGCCGGCCTTGATCGGCGCTGTACAGATCGGCCGTCTCTTCCTCCACGAACGAGAAATCGACAGCCCGGTCGATGTCCAGGAGGGGATGGTCCGCCGGCAGCATGTGGTTGAAGAGGATCTCATCGAAGAAGTTCCGCTGCTGATCCAACCGTCCCAACATGGTGCACCGGCCCCGGTTTCGGTATCGTCTCCATAGGGGTTTTTCGCTTTGCGTCCTGCCAGTCCTTGCCGAAAAAGCAAAGGAGTTTTTCAGAGCCCTCATTACTCGACTTTGACACCGTGATCCTTGAAAACCCTTGAAACACAAGGCTTTCTTGGGCACATGGGGGCCGCGTACCACTACACTACCCGGCGGGGGTCGTCTCAGGACGTGGCAGCGGTTGTACGCGGGCCGGGGGCCGCAGGCCCACGGCCTTGAAGGCCTCGTAGGCCTGCCCGACCAGCTCGGTGCGGGTCAGGTAGGCCTCGCCGTCCAGCTCCACGGCCACGGCGTGCAGCTGGGAGAGATCGTGGAGCACGTCCTCGTAGCTGACATCGGGGTTTTGCTGGCGGAGCTTGCGCAACAAGAGGCTCTCCAGGACCAGCGCCAGGAAGCAGACCATGACGTGCCCCCGCACCCGCCGCTCCGTCCAGTGGAACATGGGCCGCAAGTCCAGGGCAGACTTGAGGGTCCGGAAGGCGCGTTCGACCCGCCAGAGATCCTTGTACGCCCGCACCACGGCCTCCGGGTCGAGGTCGGTGTTGGTCCGCAGCAGATACTTGCCGTCGTAGCGGGCCGCCCGCTTCACGGCATCGGTGTCGACCACCAGCGCGCCCTGGGGCAGGGCCTTGAGGTAACGGGCCAGGAGACGGTTCCGCAGGAGATCCTTGGCTTGGCCGCGTTCGATCCGCTGCTTCAGGTGCGCGAGGACCGCCTCCCGAGCCTGGCGGTCGTGCTCGGCCTGGAGGGGGTTGTAGCAGAGCACATAGCGCTGGCCTTGGTGGGTCACCTGCTTGATCTGGAGCTGGTCGTTCACCTTGCGATATCGTCCCGGCTGGCTCAAGACCGCCTCGGCCGCCCGGTGCCGGCGCAGGGGCATGCCGACGATGTACTCCATCCCGGCCTCCTCGATGGCCTGCAGGATCCGGCGGCTGACCATGCCCCGGTCGGCGACGAAGATCACCCGGCGCAGGTGGAAACGCCTCTTGAGGGCGTCCAGGACGGTCTCCACCGTGGCCTTGTCGGCGGTGTTGCCCGGGAAGACCTCGTGGGCGATGGGGTAACCGTCCCGGGTCATGAGCACGCCCACCACCAGCTGGGGCCGGTCCGGGCGCTTGTCCCGGGAATCGCCGTAGGCGGCCAAGCCCTCGGGCCCCCGGCCTTCGAAGTAGCTGGATGTACAATCCCACATGACTACGTCGACCTCGGTCCAGAACAGGTCGCGGGCCCGGGCGAAGAGGCGATCCTCGATGGCCTCCTTATGCTCGGCCAACACATCCAGGGCGCGGTAGTAGTGGTGCAGTTCCAACTGCTCGGCTTGGGGCCGGTAGACGCCCTGAAGCCACTGGCGCACCAGACCACGCTTGGAGCAGGGGTCGGTGAGACGGTTGAGCACCATGGTGAAGACGGCCTCGGCCACGTCGAAGGCGAGCTGACGATCCTCCAGCAGGGCCTCGAAGGCCTTGTCCAGTTCGGCCTCTCGCCACAGCCTTTCGAAGATCAGCGCCGGTCCCCACTGCTTGGACCAGCGGACGTTCAGGCGCTCTGCCTGTTCTTCGAGCCGGCGCCAGGTGCTCTGAGAGAAGCGGGCCAGATTCTCGATGAGGGCATCGAGGCGGCCGTCCTGGAGGTCCTCCAGCCGACCCAGGGTCGCCACGACCCGCTGGCGGACGCGACCGTCCTGCCGCACGTTCTCCACGAGCTGGAGGTAGGTGCGGGTGGAGCCGTCCTTGTTCTTGAAGGTTTTCCGCCGAACAAACATGGCACCGTCATGATACGACATTGTTGCCTATATTTCAAGCGTTTCACGAATCAACGTGGCACTACACTTTTGGGCGCAAAAGAAGGGCCGCCCGCAGGAAACCCTTGCGACACGGGACTTCCTTGGGCGGCGTGGCACCGGAAACACCCCAAAACTGTCAAACTCGAGCTTGGCGTGCCATGTCTTTCGCGCGGCCGTCTTGCTCTCCTTCACCCGCCCGTGTCCAACCCATCGATGCCGCTGGCCATGCGGCGGCTCTCACCCCTGCCTGCTCCCGCAGGCATGAGCCGGTTCGATGACCGCAGGCCGTCGCCCCCGGGTTGGTGGGCGGGATGCTGGCGAGCAAGCTGGGGGCAGGCTTCCTGGCCGGCTACCTGGCGGCGTGGCTGGTGCGGGCGATTCGCCTCCCGCGTACGCTGGAGGGCCTGAAGCCGGTGCTCCTCGTGCCCGTCCTGGCCACAGGGGTGACGGGCCTGCTCATGATCTACGTGGTCGGTAGCCCCTCAAGGCCGTGATGAATGCGTTGACGGCCTGGTTGCAGGGGTTGAGTGGCGGTAACGCGATCCTCCTTGGCCTCGTGCTCGGAGCCATGATGGCCTTCGACATGGGTGGGCCGGTCAACAAGGCAGCGTATACCTTTGCCACCGGGCTGTTGGCGTGAACGGGCGGCGATTCGCTGGTGTGCGAGGCGTTTTTTGTCTTGTACACTGGAGAAAGGAGGGGGAGCATGCCGATGCCGGCTCCGGAGGAGGCCGCCACGAAAGAGCCCGAGGCGGGCGAGTCCCAGGCGGGATCCGGAAAGCCCCCGGTCGACGGGACCTGGCTCATCCTGCAGCGCCTGGAGGATCTCCAACGCCAGCAGGACGGCCTGGAACGCCGACTGGAAGCGCGGATCGAAGCGCTGGAATCGCGCATGGAAACGCGTTTTCGGGAGTTCGGCCAGCAAATCGATGCGCTCCAGCAGCGGGTCGAAGGTATAGAGACCCGCCTGGAGGTGCAGGGGACCGAACTCCGCAACCTCGGCACCCTGGTCGCGTCCCTGGCCGATGAGCAGCGGTGGATGCGCCGTTGGATCATCGGCCTGCTGGCGGGCCTCGTTCTGGCCATTGCGGGACTGGCCTTCGGGCGCGCCCTGTAACGGTCCACCGAAACCAGTACGTGGCCACGTTGCGCTGGTAGACCCGAGCCTTTTCAGGCGCGGGTTTTTTGTTTCTGCCCCCGCGGGCCCGCCTGGGCCGGGGCACGCAAATGTTGATGACGGTTGGCGTGTACGCTCCCGCCGGCGAGGCCGCTCGTCATGGGATCGACGAGGCGGCGTCTCGGCGCTTTCGCCTCCCGCTCTGGCAGCTTGTGTGGGGTGCCGTTCGCACGTCCTCGGCCGGGGACCTCGACTGCGAGGCGGTCGAGTGGGACATCGCGCAGATCCGGTCCGACGAAGGATGGACCGCCATCGTCCTTGCTGGGCCGTGGAGTGAGGGCTCCTTTGCTGTCAGCGTCGCCGCGGACGGGGCCGTTGTCGTGCTCCGTACGGGGGTGGGGCCCGACGGGATCGGCGAGGCGCTCAAGTGATGTAGCGCCGTTCGCCGATCAGGTCGAGGGCTAGAAGGGGGCAAAGCGAATCCTCCTTCGCGATAATGCCGTCGAAAACGCCGACGCTGCTTGCACCACGGTGGGGGCCGTCGTGACGGCCTGCCGCAGCACCGGTGCGGAGTAGGCGGCCGGAAGGGTGACGGGCCCTGAGTCGTTGTGCTCGGGGCCCGTGCATTCTCCCTGGAGGTGATCGCGATGCCACGTTCGAGGATGCGGTCGGGTTCGGGTGTCGTCCAATTCCAGACGCTGGTGCGGGGGGTCCGGTCTCCCGGTGGCCGTACCGGACCAGCGGGTGGCCGAAACGCTGGTCGTTCCGCTCGACCAGCGGGGCCGCCCTTGCTGGGGCGCGCCGCTTGTCGAAAGGCGGTACCCCGAACGGATCGATGTGGCGGGGCTTGAGGCCGCGCACGCGGCGATGGTCGCCGCGGTGGAGGAGGGCCGCTACGATGCCCCGGCGGAAGGGGGCGGCGCGTCGTGCTGAGCCTTCTCCTTCTGGCGCATCCCGGGTAGGCCGGGGCAGTGTACGCGGTCGTGCGTTCGCTCTTTGACTCAGTCGAGTGGGCCGCTGTCCGGAAGGCGAAGGAGCCTTCGAACGGCCAGCCGGGCTGCTGTTCTGCACCCCGAAGGTCCCGGGCGTTTGGTGGGCTTTCGGGCAGGGCAGGTCCGGCGGGCGGGTCGTCGTCGCCGTGACGGGCGATCGGCGGGCCGCCGTGGTCTCGGTGCGCGGCGATGCCGTGGGACAGGCCGTGACTGCTTGACAAATGCCGCTTTGTGGGAACAGAAGAGCCCGCGTGGTCAAGCCGACCCGGGCCACCCCGCGCACGAGGTTCAACAAGTGCTCGTGTGTAATACTATCTGCGAGGGAGTGATGCTGCGGTGCCCGTGTCCCGCATCGGGCCGAAGGGTCAGGTGGTCTTGCCCAAGTCGGTCCGCGAGGCGCTGGGTGTTACGCCAGGTGACCGTGTGGTCTTCAGCCTGGAGGGCGGTCGGGTGGTGCTCCTGTCCGTGCCTGCCCGGACCGCGGCGGAGCTGCGCGGGATCCTCCGGGTGGAGCGGCCGGTCGATTTGAAGGAGGCCCGCCGGGCCTACCAGGAGCACCTGGCGGAACGCTTCGGGGCGGCCGAGGCCGATGGCTGAGACGGTCCACGTGGACGCCAACGTCATCCTGCGGCTGCTGCTGGGCGAGCCGGAGCCCCAGGCGCGGGCGGCCGAGGCGCTGTTCGCCCGAGCGGCGCGGGGCGAGTTCCGTATCCGCATCCATCCTGCCGTGCTGGCGGAGGTCGTCTACGTCCTCACCTCGCCGCGGGTCGCGGGGCTGCCCCGCAGGCGCGTGACGGACGCGCTGCGGGCGTTGCTGACCCTCGACGGCGTTGAGGTCCCCGACCTCGAGCCCACGCTGGCGGCCCTGCGCCGCTTCGAGGAGACGAGCCTCGACTGGGTGGACTGCCTGCTGCTCTCCTACGGGCCGGAGCTGCCCGTGTACACGTTCGACGAAGCCGTGATCCGGGCCGGCGGGCGCACACCTTGAGGCGTGACGCCTCCGTGGGAAAACCGTTGGCCACGGCACCTCCCCTACCGCCGCCCGAAGAGGAGTACCTGCAGGCGCTGCAGGTGGAGCGCGGCCTTTCGCCCAGCACACTTTTCGAGTACGCGCGATCCCCTTTGCCGCTGCTGATCCGCTGCGCGTGATCCCCTCGACCATGGCGGGGTCGGCCATCGTGGGAGCCACACCGGCGTCGCCCGCTTGCAAGATGGCCTCGCTACTCTTGCATCCATCGGCTCGTTCGACATAATGGGGGAAAACGTCCCCCTGCACCCTCTGGCGACGGAGGCTGACGCCATGGCCGGGCGCACACCCGCGTTCCGCAGTGAAGAAGACCTGTATCCCATGTTGAAGAACGAAGTGGACCTACTGGGCCGAGCGTTGGGCGAGGCCATCCGCCGCCTCTCCGGCGAGCGGCTCTTCGCGCTGGAAGAGGCGATCCGCGCCCGCACGAAGCACCTGCGCCAGCATCCCGACGACGAGGCGGCGCGGGAGGCGCTGCGGGGCCAGGTCGGGAGCCTCTCCGTCGCCGAGGCGGAGGGACTGATCCGCGCGTTCTCTACCTATTTCCACTTGGTCAACCTGGCCGAGGAGCGGCACCGGGTGCGGGTGAACCGGCAGCGCGAGCGGGCCAGCACGCCCGACCGGCCGCGGCCGGAGTCGCTGCTGGCCCTGGTTGGCCAGCTCAAGGCCCGGGGCCTGGGCTACGACGACGTCGTGAGGCTCCTGTCCTCGGCCCGGCTGGTGCTGACCTTCACCGCCCATCCCACCGAGACCCGGCGGCGCACCCTGCGGCACCACCTGCTGGAGCTCGATCGGACCCTGGACCGGCTCGAGCGCGGAGAGGCCGAGCTCGCCGAGGTGGTGGCGCGGGTAACGCTCCTCTGGACCACCCGCGAACTCAGGCCGGCCCCGCCGCGGGTCGAGGACGAGGTCCGCGGCGGGCTGTACTACCTACCCACCACCTTGTGGGAGGCGGTGCCGCGGCTGATGGACGCCCTCGAACGGGCGGTGGCCGCCCACTACGGGCGGCGGCCGGTTCTTCCCCCGCCCCTCGCCTTCCGCAGCTGGATCGGCGGCGACCGGGACGGCAACCCCTTCGTGACCCCCGCGGTGACGGCCTGGGCCCAGGGCTATGCGCGGGCCGAGATCGCCCGGAAGTATGCCGAGGGCCTGGCGGCCCTGACCCGGGATCTCTCGGTGGCGGAGGAACGGGCGTCGTTGCCGCCCTTGCCGGGGGCGCGGTGCAGCACCGTCGGTGGCGAGGCGGCGGCCGGCGCGGTCGCGGACGGCCCGAACAATGGCGCTGGCCAGACCGGCGGCGCTCCAGGGGGCAAGACGGGCGGCCGCCCCGACGCGAAGCCGAACGGCGCACCAGGCGCCGAATCGGGCGGGGCTGCAGCCGGCGAAGCCGGTGACGTGCCCCACGCTGGCACGGCCCCAGGCCCGGACGGCGAAGCGGTCGCCGGCGGCGACGGTGGGCGGGACCGATTCCCCGGCGAGCCCTACCGCCGCTTCGTCTATCGTCTGCACCGCCGGTGGGCGGCCCGGACGGTACCGGAAGCGGTCTGGAGCGAAGTCGACTCGCTGCGCCGCCTCCCCGCAGGCGATGCGGTCCAAGCCCGGACGGTACCGGAAGCGGTCGGGGACGGAGCCGATGGGACGGCCCTGCCCCCGGCGGTGCCAACCGACGAGGCCCCGGAGGGGGAGGCCGAGCCCGTCAGGACGCGCGCCGCGGCGGACGGGGCCGCGGAGAGCGGGGGCCGACCGGCCCAAGCCCAGGCGGCGGGTCGGCGTTCGGCCGGGGATCTGGCCGCGTCCGGGGATGGGGCCGTGTCCGAGGATCTGGCCGCGCTCCTCCACCAGGTCGAACGCGGCCTCGAGGCCGCCGGTCTCGGCGAGGCGGCGGCGTCCCTGGTGCGCCCCTTGCGCTGGCGGGCTCAGGTCTTCGGCGAGGCCATGGCACCGCTGGACCTGCGCGAGCACGCCGACGCCCACGGCCGCGCGGTGGCGGAGCTGCTGGAAGCCAGCGGCGTGATGGCGGCCGCCACCTACCTCGCCCTGGACCCCAAGGCGCGGGAGGACCTCTTGACCCGCGAGCTCCGCAGCGCCCGCCCCCTGGCGCCGGTGGGCCACCGGCCCCGGAGCCGCGAGCTGGCCGTGGCCCTGGAGGCGCTGCGGGTCTGGCGGGATCGGGGCGCGTACATCATCAGCGGTTGCCGGGGCCCCGCCGACGTGTTGGAGGTGTTCGTGCTGGCCCGGGAGGTGGGCCTGTACCGGCCGGGCCGGCCCCTGCCCTTCGACGTGGTCCCCCTCTTCGAGACGCTGGCCGATCTGGAGGCGGCGCCGGCGGCCATGGAGCGGCTGCTGCGCAATCCCGTCTTCGGCGCCCACGCCCGGGCCCGCGGCGGTTGCGAGGTGATGATCGGCTACTCCGACTCCAGCAAGGACGCCGGTTACCTGGCCGCCAACTGGGCGCTCTATCGGGCCCAGGAGGGCATCAGCCGGGTGGCCCGGGCGGCGGGGGTGCCGGTGTCCTTCTTCCACGGCCGCGGCACGTCGACCGCCCGCGGCGGCGGAGGAACCGCGGGGCGCGCCATCGCCAGCCTCCCACCGGGCACCGTGGGCTCGCGCCTGCGGCTGACCGAGCAGGGCGAGGCCCTGGCCGACCGCTACGCGCACCCCGACCTGGCCCTGCGCAACCTGGAGCAGCTGCTGTACCACTTCGTGCTCGCCGCAGCTCGCGACGTGGCTCCGCCGGGATCCCATGCGGCGGCATCCCACCCGGGGGCCGAGGGGGCCGTCGTCTCCCCGGACGAACGCGGCGGCGCCACACCGGTCTCGGAGGTACCCGCCGCGTGGCGCCAGGCCATGGACCGGGCCGCGGCCCGATCCGCCGAGGCGTATCGCCAGCTGCTGGCGGAGCCGGGTTTCTTCGAGTTCTTCGAGCACTTCACCCCGATCCGGGAGATCGCGGCGCTCAAGATCGCCTCCCGGCCCGTTGCGCGCACCGGGCGCGCCCGGCGGGTCCAGGACCTGCGGGCCATCCCCTGGGTGATGGCCTGGACCCAGGTGCGCCTCCTGCTGCCGGGCTGGTACGGGCTGGCCGAGGGGCTCGCCGAGGTGCCCCCCGAGCTGCGCCAGGCGATGTTCGCCGGCTGGCCCTTCTTCCGGTCCGTGCTGGACGGCGCCGCCCTGGCCCTGGCCAAGGCGGATCTGGCCGTGGCCCGTGAGTACCTGCGGCTGGTACCCGAGCCGCTGGCGAGCCGGTTCTTCCCCCGCCTGGAGGAGGGGTTCCTGCGCACCCGCGAGCTCTTGGAGGAGACCTTCGGCGGCCCGCTGCTGGCCCACCACCCCGTGCTGGCGCGCCAGACGGCGCTGCGCAACCCCTACGTGGACCCCATCAGCTACCTCCAGGTGGAGCTGCTGGCTCGCTATCGCCGGGCGCCCGAGGGCGACCCCGAGCGGCCCGCGCTCGAGCGGGCCCTGCTGCTCTCCATCCTGGGGATCGCGGCCGGCCTGCGCAACGCGGGGTGAGGCGTCGCGGCCCGGCACCACCTCTGGGCGCAGGTTCGTCGGGGGAGACCCGCAGGGTCGGGGAACGGGGCGCGCCTGCGCCTGGCATCGGTCCCACCGATTCCCGTGCCGAGACCGTCCGTTTGCCCGCACGGCCCGTCTCCCACCGGGAACGCTACGGTTCGAGGAGGCGAACGGCGCAGCCGGAGGCATCAAGGGGGCGACCCGCGGACCTGGACGCGTCGGGAAGGCGACCCGTCCAACCGCGGGCGTCGAGGAGGCCACCGGCGCGGCCGGGGGCGTCGGAAGGCGACCCGTGTAACCGGGGACGCTGAGGGAGCGACCGGCGTTAGCCGAGGCGTCGAAGGCGCGATCGACGCTCCCGGAGCCGTCGAAGGAGCGACAGGCGCTACCGGAGGCGTCGGGAAGCCAAGCCGCGCGACCGGATGCATCCACGAGGCAGACGGCGGACCCGCGCGACCGAGGGCGTCCACGGGGCAGGGCGTCCACGAGGCAGGCTGGCGATGCCATCGGGCGCGTTCGCGCCCCCTCGACGCGGGGCACGCCGACGCCGCCGTGGGACCGCCGGCAGGGCGTTGCGGCCGGGTTCGTCCGGACGCCGGACGCCGGAAGCCGAAGCCGGAAGCCGGAAGCCGGAAGCCAGAAGGGGGACGGGGGCATGCTGGCCGCCTTCGCAGGCGCGCTGCTGGCCCTGGTGGTCCTGCTGGCCGCCGGGGTCGGAGCAGCGGTGTGGCTCGGGCCGCCGCTGCTGCGGCGCCTGTTCAACCGCATGATGGTGACGGCCCTGAGCGGCCCCCAGGACCGCAACCAGATGCTGCAGTGGATGGTGCTAGCCCGCAACACCGACCCCGAGCAGATGCTGGCCATCATGCGGCGCGCGGAGACGGGCAGGCCCTTCACCCGCCCCTACGGCGCCACCCGGCCGTGGATGCAGTTCGAGCAGCTGGTCTTCGTCCCCGCCCAGATCGGCCGGCTGCCGCGGGGCGAGCCCGACGTGGACACCCGGGTCACCATCGGCCCCCAGGCGGCCCGGCCCCTGCACCTGAAGATCCCCATCCTGATCACCGGTATGGCGTACGGACTGTCCCTGACCCTGGAAGCCAAGGTGGCCCTGGCCCGGGCGTCGGCCATGGCGGGCACCGCCACCAACTCCGGGGAGAGCGGCTTCCTGGCCGACGAGCGCCGCCACGCGAAGCACTACATCGTCCAGTACAACCGCGGCGGCTGGAACATCCGCCCCGAGCAGCTGCGGCAGGCGGACGCCATCGAGATCCAGTTCGGCCAGGGCGCCGACGCCAGCGCCCAGGAGTCGACCCCCTGGGACATGCTGGACGAACCGGTCCGGCGGCACCTGGGCCTGCGCCCCGGTGAGGACGCGGTGATCCACACCCGCTTTCCCCAGGTGGCCTCGCCCGACGACCTGGCCCGGCTGGTCGAGGAACTGCGCCGGATGACGGGCGGCGTGCCCATCGGCGTCAAGTTCTGCGCCGGCGACCTGGAGGCCGACCTGCGGGCGGCGGTGGCGGCGGGGGTCGACTTCATCAGCATCGACGGGGCCAAGGGCAGCACGGGCAAGGGGTACCTCTTCACCATCAACGACTTCGGCCTGCCGGTCCTCTACGCGATCCCCGAGGCGGACCGCATCCTGCGGGAGCTGGGGGTGCGGGACCGGATCACCCTGATCGCCTCGGGGGGCCTCCGGGACGGGGCGGACTTCCTCAAGGCCATGGCCCTGGGCGCCGACGCCTGCTACGTGGGCACCGCGATCCTGCTGGCCATGGTGCAGGCGCAGATGGTACGCCTCATGCCCTACGCGCCGCCCTATGAGCTCTTCATCGCCAAGGGCCGCTACACCCACCTGTTCGACGGGGAGCAGGCGGCGATCCAGGCGGCCAACTACCTGAAGGCGTGCGTGCAGGAGATGGTGGAAGCGGCCCGTGCCCTGGGCCACGCCCGCCTGGCCGACGTCGGCAAGGCGGACCTGCGCGCCCTGACCCGGGAGGTGGCGGAGATCACCGGGGTGCCCCTGGCCTATCGCCCCCGGACCGCGGGGCTGGAGCGGCTCGAGGGGACGCCGGCGCTCCGGCCGCCGGCGTTGGACGGGGCGCCCAAGCCGGTCGGACCGGGCCCCCATCGGGCGGCCGGGCCGCAGGCCACCCCGGACGAACCGGCCGCGGCCGGCGGTCCGCACGGACCGGCCGACGACACCGCGTCCCCGTCCGCCGCACGGCGGGCCGCGGCGCGGACGGGGGACGACGGCATCGCGGGGACGGGAGGCGGAGCGGGGACGTCACCCGGGGTGCCGCGGGATGGGACGGACGAACGGGCCGGTTCGTCCGCAGAACCGGCGCCGGTGTCCTGAAGGCGGCGCAATCGCCGCCGGATGCCCCGCCCGGTAGCCAGGAGACCACGACGCGAAGGGGGCGAACCGCAGGATGCCAGCCCGTCGCATGACCGTCGCCGACTACGTGGCCGCTGAGCTCGCCGCCTGGGACGTGGCCTGCGTCTTCGGCGTGCCGGGCGACGCCGTGATCCCGCTGCTGGAGGCGTTGCGTCAAAACCGGCGGCCGCGCTTCATCGCCGCGCGGCACGAGGGGGCTGCGGCCCTCATGGCCTCCGCCTACGCCAAGCTCAGCGGCAAGCTCGCCGCCTGCTGCAGCGACGCCGGCCCCGGCGCTGTGCAGATGCTGAACGGCGTGTACGATGCCGCCTTGGACCGGGTGCCGCTGCTGGCCATCACCGGCGGTCTGCCCACGGCGAAGACCGCCACCCACTGGCCCCAGGACGCCAACCTGGACCTGGTCTACACCGACGCCACGGTCTTCAACCACACCCTGGCGGCGGCCGGGCAGGCGACCCGCATCCTGCCGGCGGCCCTGCGGGCGGCCTGGGAACGCTCGGGGCCGGCCCGGGTGGGGCTGCCCGTGGACCTGCAGCGGGAGGAGCTGGCCGACGCGAAGCCCACCGGCAAGCCGGACTACCTGCAGGAAGAACCGACCCCCGACGCCCGGGACGTCGACGCGGCCCTGCACCTCTTGCGGACGGCCATGAAGCCGGTGATCCTGGTGGGCCGCGGCGCGCGGGCCGCCCGGGAGGCCGTGCTGGCCCTGGCCGAGGCGCTGGATGCCCCCATCGTGGCGACCCTGCCGGGGTTGGGCGCGGTGCCGGCGGAGCATCGCCACTACTGCGGCGTGCTGGGGGAGGCGGGCACCCAGGCGGCGGCCGACGTCATGGGGGCGGCCGACGTGGCGCTGGTGGTGGGTTCGACCTGGTGGCAGCCGGCCTTCGTGCCGCGGGGGCTCAAGGTGATCCAGGTCGACACCCGGCGCGCCCACCTGGGCATGACCTTCCCCGTAGAGGTGGCCCTGGCCGGGCCGGCGGAGACGGTGGTCTCGGCCCTGCGGGACGGGATCAAGCCCCAGGCGCGGGAGAGCTGGCACGCCTTCTGGGAGCGGGCCCGGGCGACCTGGCACGCGGAGCTTGAGGAAGCCGATGCGGCGGCCCAGGGCCGGGGCCCGGGTCCCGGAACCCGGGCGGGGGGCCGCGGTGGGGCGGCAGGCCGCGGCGGCCGGGCGGCGGAGGGCGTGCACCCGGCGGCGCTGATGACCGTCCTCTCCGGCGTCCTCGACCCCGAGGCGGTGATCTGCGTCGACACCGGCCAGCACACCTACTGGTTCGGCCGCTACTTCTTCCCGGATCGGCAGACGGTGCTGGTGTCCGGCCACTGGCGGACGGTGGGGTTCGCGTTGCCGGCCGCCATCGGTGCGGCCCTGGCCGCCCCGCGCCGGCCGGTGGTGGCGCTGGCCGGGGACGGCGGCCTGGGCATGACCCTGATGGAGTTCACCACGGCGGTGCGGGAGCGGCTGCCCATCGTGGTGATCTGCTGCAACGACGGCCGCTTCGCGGAAGAGGAGGAGCTCCAGGACCGGGCGGGGGTCGAGCCCTTCGGCACCCGGTTCGTCAATCCGGACTTCGCCGCCTTTGCCGAGGCCGCGGGCGGCGTGGGGATCCGTGTGGAAAGGGTTCGCGACCTGGAACCGGCCCTGGAACGGGCCCTGCGGGTCGACGGCCCCGTGCTGGTGGACGTGCGGGTGGCCCAGGTCACCTACCCGCGGCCCGAACCCGTGGCGCACCGGGATCCGTGGGCGGCGCGGACCGAGACGGAGACCCGGGAGGCGGCCACGGGGACGCCGTCCGACGAGATCGGCCGCTACGGGGACCCCCGCCAGGAGGGACGCGACACGGGTGAGCCGAGGGCCACCGGCCGCCAGCCCCGGCGCGAGCCCGTGACCCGGCCTCTCTGGGGCCGCGGGCGGCAGCCGGAGCGGGAGCCGGAGCGCGTCTAGGATGGTGGCGACGGACAGCGCTGAGATGGGTGGCAGATGTCGGCGGTACCCCAGGTTGCGCCCCGGGCGGAAGGCGCGGTGTATCTGGTAGATGAGCACGATCTTACCGACTGTTGCTACCTGCCAGCCGGCGCAGAGGCGGATGGTCAGCCCGTATGGCGTGGCACCAGGGCAACTGTGCAGTACGGTGCCCCCGGACAAGGTGAGTGAGACACGTCGCCACAGGTGACATGAATAGTTCCGCAGTATAACCTTGTGAGAGACGGGATCACCCTTGGGCCGAAGGTGATACGGTCATGGCAATGTCTCGTGTTGGCCCTAAGGGCCAGGTGGTATTGCCCAAGGCTGTTCGGGAAGCGCTCGGGATATTACCCGGGGATCGGGTGATCTTCCACGTAGAAAAGGACCGGGTTGTGATCCTCCCCGTACGCGCACGGACGGCGGCAGACCTCCGAGGGATGCTAAGCGTCGGGAAGCCCATTGACCTACGGCAAGGGCGTAAGGACTATCAGGACCACCTTGCGGCCTTCTCCTCGGGCACCCGGAACCGCAAGCTCATGCTGCGGAACGCCTGTTCGCTCGTGCTGCCCAAGGTGAGTTTACGGTTCGGATCCACCCGGCGGTGCTGGCCGAGGTTGTCTATGTGCTTACTTCACCACGACTTGCTCACCTGCCCCGCCCTCGGGTGAGCGGTGCGTTACGTGAGTTAATGGCCCTCGAAGGGGTGGAGGTGTCCGATCCCGAGGTCGTCCTCGTAGCCCTCCACCGTTTTGAGACGACGACCCTGGACTGGGTGGACTGCCTCCTCTTGAGCTACGTACCGGACATTCCTGTCTACACGTTCGACGAGGCCATGATTCGGGCTGGCGGTCGTTCACCCAGCGACCTCTGAGTGTTCGACTCGCATGTATAGCTCGGGCAACGGGAAGAGCTGTCCCGCCACGTCCCCCACCCGGCACACCGTTTATGTTTGTGCTTGTGTTTATGGTTTGGAACGGTGGAGGAGGTGTCTATGACGATGACCGGTTCGAACGGACCGGTGGCGCCTGACCATCCCCAGGGGGCAGAAGCGAACGGCGAGTGCTCCGTCGGCCGGCCCTCCGGTGGCCCGCCCAACTCCGACGTTCGGGCCGGGTTCTTCCGGAACCTGCCGGTGCTGGAGACGGTCCGCCTGATCCTCCGGCCGCTGACCCTGGGCGACGTGGATGACGTCTACGCCTACGCGTCGGACCCCGAGGTGGCCCGGTACACCACCTGGGAGGCCCACCGCAGCGTGGATGACAGCCGGGCCTTCGTCGAGGCCCAGGTCAAGGCCTATGAGGAGGACCAGATCGCGCCGTGGGCCATGGTCCTGCGGGAGACGGGCCGGGTGATCGGGACCACGGGCTTCGTCGCCTGGACGCCCCAGCACGCCCGGGCCGAGCTCGGGTACGCCATGGGCCGGTCCTACTGGGGCCGAGGCCTGATGACGGAGGCCGTCCGCGCTGTCGTGGCGTGCGGGTTCACGCAGATGGGGCTGAACCGCATCGAGGCGCGGTGCATCCCGGAGAACCGGGCGTCGGCGCGGGTGATGGAGAAGGTGGGGATGCGGTACGAGGGGCTGCTTCGGGAGGTCATGTACAGCAAGGGGCGGTTCGTCGATCTGTGTCTCTACGCCATCCTGCGGCGGGATTGGGAGGCCGCGACGGCACGATGACCCGGATGGCCGAAAAGAATGGCCGGACGAATGGCTGTTAGTGTTGGCGATCGTCTACTGTTGGCGATCGTCGAACTCCCGCAGCTGCTTCACGTATACGGCGGCAAAGGTCATGAGAAAACCCACTGCGATCGCGGCCAGGGGCCACCACAGACCGGTCCAGGGCGACGCTGGCAGGTTGGCGTCCGCTCGTTGAAAGCCGACGCGCCAGAGCCAGCCGGCCATGATCGTGCTGACCACCCACACGAGGGCCAGCGCCGCCAGGGCTTCCCTGTGGGCGCGGGCGGTGACGATCCCGACTGCCAGTCCGAGGGTCACGATCACGGCGAGGGTTGGCAGCGCCGCAAGGGTGACCGCGATGATGGCGAGGACCACGGCGACCATGCCAGACCACCAAACAACGCCTGGCATCTCGCTCCCCCCTTCGAGACCGCCCCAATCTTCGCGTCGGGTCGCGCCCCTGTCTGCTTCACACCTATTCCCCGTTGATTCGTAGGCGGATCCCCGAAGTGATCACACCGAGCCCGGCGATCAAAGACGTCATCCCCATGGCGTAGGCTGGGTTCAAGGGGCGTCCCATGAGCCATTGCACGACAAGAGTGCCAACGAAAAAAGCAGGTGCTAGACGATAGTACTGCGCCGCCCGCGACGCCTCCGGTGGTGGCTCGTCGTTGGGCTGACGAACATGGGCATATGCAGCAGGAAGGGCGAGGAGGGAGATCAACGCAAACCACGGCTTCCACCCGTGGGTGTCGACGACCACGGCGAATGCGCAGAGCACGAGCAGTGCCCAACCCCGCCAAATCAGAACGGTGCTCCACCTCATGGCGACGCCACCTCCCGCGGCGACGATTCGCGGTTGCCATTCTCATCCCTGCCTGAAATCCCTTGCCCTGCATGCTCTTCCCGGCTACCAGCCGGCCGCCACAGGGGATGGAACCAATGGCTACTTGTTGTTCTTGTAAGCAATGCCTACGCACCGTACTGAAAGGGGGACGAACATGCCCGGTTTCCGTCCCGACCCCACCTTCTATCCTTCCCCCCGCCTCCCCATGGAGGCGCCGCGGGAGGGCCTGGCCTACGTGGCCCTGCTCCGCACCGGGGGCCGGCCCGACGGCTTCGCCGTGGTCGACGTAGGTCCCCGCTCCGCCACCTACGGCCGGGTAGTAGTCCACACCCTGGACTTCCGTTACCTGAAACATCGTCATCTGTTTCAGGCAGCCAATCCTCACGGATCGACGGTGCCGGTCTTACCCGGCCATGCGCCGGTGCCGGCTTCCCGCTTCCTCCGGGACCGCCTGCCAGACGACAGGTCTTCCGTCCCGTCCACGGGCGTTTTCCGTCTCCGGGCCACTCCCGGCGACGGCGGCCACCAAGGCCGCGAGATTCCGGGCTGCGTTTTCGTCCCGGTCGAGCACGAAGCCGCATTCCTCACAGCGGAAAACACGCTGCGAAAGCGGCAGCGACAACTTGACCGCGCCGCACCGTGAGCAGCGCTTACTGCTGGGATAGAAGGGCGGCGCTTCGACCAGGACCGCGCCGTGCCAGGGACACTTGTAGCGGAGCTGGCGGCGGATCTCCGCCAGGGCCGCATCGGCCAGCACCCGGGCCAGCCGCCGGTTCTTCATCATGCCCGCCACGTGCAGCTGCTCAACCACCACCACACCGTAGGTGCTCGCGAGGTGGTGTGTGAGCTTGTGAAGGGCATCCTGGCGGAGGTTCCGGACCCGCGCATGGAGCCGGGCCAGCCGGCGGCGGGCCTTTTGCCACCCCCGGCTGCCCTTCTGGCGGCGGGCCAGGGCGCGGTTGGATCGGGCGATCTTTCGGAGGGCTTCTTCAAGGGACCGGGGGTTCGGCCACTTCTCACCCGTCGAAAGGACCGCCAGGTGCTTCACCCCCGCGTCCACGCCCACCACCCGCCAGGGGAACCGGGGCTGGCCCGTCTGCCGCTCCACCTCGCAGGTGAAGCTGACGAACCACCGGCCCCCTTCCCGGGCGACCGTGGCGGACAGGATGCGGGCTGTCCCCGCTTCGATGCGTCGGAGCAGGGCCGTGGTCGGCTCGTGGGTCTTCACCCGCCCGATCCGGGGCAGGACGACGTGGCTCTTGTCGTCCACCCGGATCGCGCCGGTGGTGAACCGCACCGACTCCCGCCCGCGGCCCTTCTTCCGGAACCGGGGGAACCCCACCCGGCGTCCCTTACGTTCACCTTTGCGGCTTTTGGACCAGTTCTGTAGGGCCCGGGCCAGCCCGTCCAGACCGGAGGCGTAGGCTTCCTTCGAGTTCTCCCGCCACCAGGGGGCGACGACGTGCTTTTGCCGGTTCCACTCCCGTCGCAAGGCGGGGAGGGTCCAGGGCACCTCCACATCCTCACCCCGGGCGCGGGCTTCCAGGCGCTCCTTCACCAACGCCAAGCCCCAGTTGAAGGCAAAGCGGCGGGCGCCCACGTGGGAGGCCAGCGCCCGTTCCTGGCGGGGTGTGGGGTCCAGGGCGAAGCGGTACGCTTGCAACACACGCATAGGGAAGCCTCCAGGATCATCCAAGGACATCGTACCAGAACATCTGTTCCCAGACAACGAGCCGGCCGAGGAGGGAAGGGCATGCGAAGATTTGACGGCATAGGACGAAAAACGATAAGAAACGCACCAGCTGTTCGTAGCCCCTACACCGGCGACGAGGTGCACCACTTCGGCTGGAACGCCTGCAGCTCGGCCCTCTGCCCCTTCGCCCCCCACCCCCACGTGGAACGGCGCTACCTGCTGGTGCCGGGGCTGCGTTCGTCCCGAATTTATGTTCTTGACACCAAGCCCGACCCGGCGGCGCCGCGGCTGGTCAAGGTGGTGGAACCGGAAGAGGTCCTGCGCCGGGCCGGGTACTCCCGCCTGCACACCGTCCACTGCGGGCCCGACGGCATCTACGTCAGCGCCCTGGGCGGCCGGGGCGACGACAGCCAAGGCGGCGGCCGATCCGGGGGCGGTGGGCCTGACACAGCGGGACAGGGGGCCGGCGGCTCTGGGGGTAGTGCCGGTGACGCCGCTGGCGCCGGCGGCAACGGCCCTTGCGCCGACGGCCCCGGCGGCATCCTGATCCTCGACCACGACAGCTTCGAGGTCCTCGGCCGCTGGGAGGTGGACCGCGGCCCGCAGGTCTACGCCTACGACTTCTGGTGGCACCTGGGCTACGACACGGTGGTCACCAGCGAGTGGGGTGCGCCGTCGCTGTTCGAGGGCGGCCTTGACCTGGACGACGTGGTCAACCGCCGCTACGGGCACCGGCTGCACTTCTGGGACCTGCGCCGGCGCCGGCACGTGCAGGAGGTCGATCTGGGCGACCAGCACCAGATGGTCCTCGAGCTGCGGCCCGCCCACGACCCCAGCAAGGCGTACGGGTTCGTCGGCGTGGTAGTCAACGTCGAGGACCTCTCCGGGTCGGTTTGGCTCTGGTACCGGGACGGGGACCGCTGGGCGGTGCGCAAGGTGATCGAGATCCCGGCCGAACCCGCCGAGGACAAGGACGCCTTGCCGGACATCCTCAAGCCCCTGGGCGCCGTGCCGCCCCTCATCACCGACATCAACCTGTCCCTGGACGACCGCTTCCTCTACGTCTCCTGCTGGGGGACCGGCGAGCTGCGTCAGTACGACATGTCCGATCCCTTCCACCCGAGGCTGACGGGCTCCGTCCGGCTGGGCGGCGTGGTGCGGCGGGCGGCCCACCCGGCGGCAGGTCCCCTGACCGGCGGCCCGCAGATGGTCGAGGTCAGCCGCGACGGGCGGCGGGTCTACGTCACCAACTCCCTCTACAGCACCTGGGACGACCAGTTCTACCCCGGGCTGCGGGGTTGGCTGGTCAAGCTGGACGCGGACCCCGCCGGCGGGCTTGCGGTGGACCCGGCCTTCTTCGTGGACTTCGGCGAGAGCCGGCCGCACCAGGTGCGGCTGCAGGGCGGCGACAGCTCGTCGGATTCCTTCTGCTTCCCGTCGTGAGGAGTGCTGGCGTGTAGCGCGAGGCCACCGTCCGGCGGGCTCGTCAGGAGGCGACCCCCGTGCACGAGCACCTGACCCATGCGGTCGAAACCGGCCACGGCAGTCCCTGGCCGTGGCTGGTTCTCGTCCTGCTCGGCGCCTATCACGGCCTGAACCCGGCCATGGGTTGGCTCTTCGCCGTGGCCCTGGGCATGCAGGCCCGCAGCGGGCGGCGGGTGGTGTGGGCCCTGCTGCCCATCGGCCTGGGCCACGCTCTGTCTGTCGCGCTCGTCCTGGCACTCCTGTGGGGCGCCCGGGCGGTGCTCCCCGCGGTGCCCCTGCGCTACGGGGTGGCCGCCCTGCTGGTGGGCTACGGGCTGTTCCACCTGTTCCGATCCCGCCATGCCGGGGGGCGGGTGGGGATGCAGGTGGGCTTCGCCGGCCTGGTGCTGTGGTCGTTCCTCATGGCCACCGCCCACGGTGCCGGGCTGATGCTGGCACCCCTGGTCTGGTGGGCGGGGCCTGGGCCGGGCGGGGCCATTCCTGCGGCACCCGATGCGGCGGCTCCGGCTGCGGCACCGGCGGCAGGGCCGGCCGGGGCAACGGCGGGGGCTGCCGCGGCGGCTACGGTGGGGGTCGAACACGGCACCCACCTGGCCGGCGCCGACGGGTCGGCCTTCGTGGCGGCAGCAGGCGGGACGGCCGCGGCCGGGTCCGGGTTGGGAGCCGGGCCGGGAGCCGCGGCGGGGTTCGCGTTGGGTTCGGGGCTGGGGTCCTGGGCCGGCGTGCTCCTGGCCGCGGCGGTTCACGCCGCCAGCATGCTGGTGGTGGCCGGGGCCGTGGCGCTTCTCGTGTACTACCGGTTCGGCCTGTTCTTCCTACGGCGGGCTTGGGTCAACGTGGACCTGGTCTGGGCCGTGGCCATGGTGGCCAGCGGCCTGGCCGTGGCCCTGGTCGGGTGACGAACGGGGGCGGGCGGAACACGGCGGCACGGCCGAAGGTTCGGCGGCGGCGCGCAGCCGGGCGACGGCCCGGTCGGGACCGGCCGCACAGCGGGTTCCCCACGCCGTGCGGCCGGCGATGAAGAGCACCCCCAGGGCGTCCCGTCGGACAAAGAGGGTGGGGAGGAGAATCGGCGGCCGCGAGCAACGGGTTCGACCCTCCAGTTTCGTATCGCCGGGCATCGCTGTGCACCGCTGGGGCGGCCCTGGCGGGTCTCGACCCGCAACGGGAGGTGCGCGGAAGAGGGGCGAGGTGAAGGGGCTTGGATTTGCGGATTGGTCGCGTCTACAGGGACGAACCGGCGCCTCCGGGCGCCTACCGCGTGCTGGTCGACCGCCTCTGGCCGCGCGGGATCCGCAAGGAAGACGGCCCCTGGGACGCGTGGTGGAAGGATCTGACCCCCAGTGATGCCCTGCGCCGCTGATACCACCAGGACCCCGAGGGCCGCTGGGACGGGTTTCGCCGGCGGTACCGCGAGGAGCTGGATGACCTCGGCGACGAGGTGACCGCCCCCGCCCTCGCGGCCTGCCGGCGATACGGGACCGTGGTGCTGCTGACCGCCGCCCGGAACCCCGATCGGAGCCATGTGCCCGTGCTCCGCCAGTGGTTGCTTGAGCGGCTGGGGGAAGCTGCGGGGGCCTGAGGGGAGCCCTGGGGGCCCGAGGAAAGTCGTGGGGCGCCGGTCGGCAGCCGTTACCGCGCCGCCCCGGTCGCGTAGCGGTGGGGGCGTGCCTGCTGCCCGCCGGGCCGTCGGGGGCGCGTCCTCATGGCCGCGGGGCAGTCAGCCGGCCGGGGTCCCCTCCCGCCCGGCGGCGGCCAACGGTGAACACGCCCGTCGGCGTTTCGCGCCGCGTTCGGACCTGGCGCCCGCGGCCACGTGGCCATGCCACGGTCACGCTCCGGCCGCCTCGGCCAGCACCCGCACCCCCGCCAGCAACAGGGCCAGGGCGAGGGCCCGGAGGATCCAGCGGTCGTCCACCCGGCGGGAGAGCCACGCGCCCACCTGGGCGCCGGGGATCACGCCGGCCGCCAGCAAGGCCGCCCGGTGGAGCCCGTGGTGGTACGTCCCCGCCCAGGCGTGGACGGCCACCCCCGCCCACCCCGTCAGGGCCAGCACGAAGTGGGACGTGGCCGTCGCCACGTGGACCGGGTAGTCCAGCACCGCGACCAGAAGCGGCACGTGGATGATCCCGCCCCCGATGCCCAAGAGGCTGGACACGATGCCGACCAGGAAGCTGAGGGCCATGCCGCGGCCCAGGCTGCGGCGGCGGGAGGCGCCGCGCGCTGGCCCGGCGGGACCCACCTCGTCTTCCTCGGCCGCTCGGGGGGCTCCGGTTTCCGCCGCGGAATCCCTTGTGTCTGCTGCGGGGGTTGCATCGGGCGTACCCGGTACACCGGCTGGGCCTGTCGCACCCGCCGTGGCTGCCGCCCGTGCTGGCCCGTCGGCCCTCGGTGCCCTGCCGGTGGCCGCTGCGCCTCGAACCATCGCCGCACCTGCTGCACCCGCCGCGTCAGCCAGCGCGGCCCGCTGGGCCCGGGCCAGCAGCCACACCGCCGCTGCCACCATCAACGTCCCCAAGAGGGCCTCGAACAGCCGCCGCGACATCACGGTCGAAACCCACGCCCCGAGCACGGCCCCCGGGATGGCCGCCGCCGCGAACCAGGCCCCCGCCCGGAAGTCGATCCGCCCCATCCGGGCATAGGCGATGGACCCGGAGAGGGCATTGACGGCCACCACCAGCAGCGAGATGCCGGTGAGGGTGCCGGGGTCGTCGGTCGGGTAGAGAAGGGCGAGCACGGGGATCAGGAGGAACCCGCCTCCGGCGCCGATCAGGGTGCCGATGGCGCCTACCAGGACACCGAGGACCACCAGTGCGAAAGGAGACACCTCGATCCGCCTGCCTCTGGTCGTGGGCGTTCTGCTTGTGGGCGTTCTGCCATGGCCACACGCCGGGGCGGCCCCAGGGAGCCAGTCCCCAAGCGCGATCCCTACGATGCCACTCCTCCTTGACCCTACGTCGACCAACAGCCTCCCGTCGAGACGTCCCCGGCGGTGCGATGACGAAGGCGGGCTCCCCAGGTCGTCGGCAGGACGAGGAGACCATCCGGGCGAACGTCGCCCGGGGGACGACAACCCGACAGCGGGGGCAGCGGGAAGCCGCCGGCGGTGCGGTGGGACCGCACCCAAAGGAGGGGGATGCACCATGGTCGAGCGGATCGACAACGTCGGCCTGGCAGTGCGCGATCTTCAGGCCGCCGAGGCCTTCTACGCGCAGCTAGGATTCCGGGTGGAGAGCCGGGACGAGACGCCGGGGGCCTTGCTGGTCGCCGGCGACGCCCGCCTCTACCTCTTTCAGACGAACCGGCCCGCGGGCGGCGCGCGGCGCAGCCCGGACCTGGTGGGCAACCCGCCGGGCCTCGACCACATCAGCTTCTGGGTGGGCGACGTGGACGCCGCCTACCGGCGGCTCGTGGAACAAGGGGTCACCTTCGCCACCGAGCCTGCCGATCAGGACTGGGGCGCCCGGGCCTGCAGCCTCCACGACCCCGATGGCAACGTGATCTTCCTGCTGGGGCCCTTGCGCGACCGCCGGACGGAAGGTTGAACGTCCCGCCGGCTGCCGGTGCAGGGTCGCGGTCTGGTGCCGCCGGCCGGTGGACTGCCGCGGCCGGAACGGTCAACCTGCCTGGGACGGAAGCCGGCTTTCGAGACGGTGGCAATGCTCCGACGCCTCGTACCGGTTCATCCACGTCCGGAGTCGCTGCCCGCCGCGGTACCAGGCCAGGGTGAAGTCGCTCTGGTAGAGCCAGGTCACGGCATCGTGGGCGAAGGTGAGCGGGTGGACGGAAACCTGCCAGCCGGGCAGTTCGTCTTGGGCGTCCGTCACGCGCCGTACCTGTTCTTCCCGCTCGCAGGCGAAGATGGCGTAGCCGCCGCGCGGGTGGATGAAGTGGTCATGGGTCAGGACCAAGCCGCGGCTGGGGTCGGCGATGTACCGGTTGAACGCGTCGTTGGCGGCCCGGGCGGACACCCGCGGCGGTGCATAGGCAACCACCAGGTAGCACTTGGGCACGGGATGGGCCGAAGCGGGCATCGGGGCACCTCCTTGACGGTATCGCTGCTCACAAGCCTCTCCTCGGCGGTGTGGCTGCTCACAAGCCTATGGGGTGCTCGCCCGGCGGTTCAACACATTCGAAGAATTCGCAATCGGATGGCGTTGGGCGAGCTCGCCATGGCATGGTGGCGGACCGCGACGGCGAGACGGATGGTGTCGGACGGTGACCATCGAGATCCAGCTTCCCGCGCATCCCGAAGAGACGGTGATCTTCGGTCTGTCGCCTCTCCTCGAGGCGGTGTGCGCCCTCGAGGCGGTCGTCAACCCGCGGGCTCACCCCCTGCAACTTCACTGGGTTCTGGAGACGCGTAAGCGGCTGCCCCGTTTCCTGCTCGCAGAGATTCGCAAGCTGGGCTTCGCCTATCGGGACTGGCAACTGGGCTTCTTCACCCCGCGGTCGCGGGAGGGCGTTCCCGCGTTTCATGAGGAACTGGCGGACATCGAACGGCTGCCCCTGAAGACCTTCGTGGAGGAATGTGCGAGGGCGTTCACGCCATGGGAGGCGGAGCGGGATCCCAGCTTCGACGAGGTGATGCGGGACGGCGCGACCCAGGCGATGCTCCTCGAGCAGGCCCGATGTCTCGACCCGCGGTATGTGGAGGCCTGCGAGGAGCTGATCCGGAGCCCCGACCGGTTGCGGCGGCGACTTCTGGCCATGCTCGACCAGTTCTGGGAGTGCGCCTTCAAAGGGGAGTGGGCGCGCATCCGCCCCGCCTTGCTGGCCGATGCCGAGCGGCGCTCCCGACGCCTCCGCGAGCGCGACGTGTGGACGGTGCTGCACGAGGTGGCACCCGACGCCCGGGTGGTCCGCGACCGCCACCTTCTCATCTTCCACCGGCTCCCCGAACACGTCGTGGTCGACGTCACCCCAAGCCGGCCCTTGCTGCTGGTCCCCAGCCTCTTCACCCGGGTCAAGACCCGCGTGGAGTGCGACCCGCCGTGGCCGCCCTGCCTGGTCTACGGGCTTGAGGGGCCCCTGCTGCGACCGCCTGCCGAGCCTCCGGTTGCCCTGCAGCGCCTGTTGTTCGCCCTGGCCCACGAGGCGCGCCTGCAGATCCTGAAGCTCTGCCACGAGGGCCCCAAGAGCACGCAGGAACTGGCCCGGGCCCTCAGCCTGTCGGAAGCCGCGATCTCCCGCCACGTCAAGATCCTTCACGATGCGGGCCTGATGAGGGCGAGGCGGGACGGCTACTACGTCCTGTACGCCAGTCGGAAGGACGCGGTGGAAAGGGTGAGCCGGCACCTTCGATCCTTCCTCGGCTAGGTCGGTCCACCCTTCAAGCCGCGTGGCTCCCTGCGGGCGGAATGGAGGCCGTGCCTCGGCGGCCGGCCATCGCCGGCCGCCGGCCGGCTGCGTTCGACCTACGTCCCGCCCCCGGCCAGCGCCTGAAGAAGCGCATCGAAGAGCTCCACCCCGTTCAGGTACAGGTCGACCGCCGCTGCGGCCGTCACGATGACCACCCCTGCCACCGCCGGCCATCGAGCTCCCTCGGCGTCGAGGGCCCGTTCCACCGCCCGAGCGGTACCGAAGAACCCCACCGCCGTTGCCAGGACCGCCGCCAGCCATGGGCCCGGGTGCATGGCCAGCCACCGGGTTTCGACGGTCCAGACCCCGCCCGGCGCCCGGTAGACGTCGGGGTAGGGGAAGGTGGGCACGGGGGGAAGGAAGTCCAGCACGGCCGCCCCAGCGACAGCGGCGCGTACCAACAGCCAGCCACCCGCGAGGAAGGCCAGGCCCATCAGGACGTGGCGTCCCCGCCGCACGGTGCGGCCGGCACCCCATGCCGCCTGCACCAGCACGAGCCACGCCGGCATCGCGAAGGCTACCAGGATCGCCAGGAGGATGCCCACCGCATCCACCAGCGTGCGCGCGAACTGGGCGGCCACGGCGGCGGACATGTCGGGCGGCAGGCCGGGGACGCCCACGCCCTGCACCATGGCCGCAATGCCGCCGAACGTCGCCCCTACGTACAGCACCGCCTCCAGCCACACCGCCAGCAGCTTGGCCCCGGCCAGCTGCCAGCCATAGACCGGCAGGGACAGGAGCAGGTAGGCGCGGGCGGTGTCCAGGTCGTTCTTGAAGCTCTGGTACGTGCGCCACAAGGCTCCCAGGGGCAGCCACCACAGCGGCATCTGCGTCATCGCCAGGACCAGCCCCTCGTTCCAGCGGCCGACGCGGCTGGCCAGAAAGGTGTACCACGCGAGGATGGCGACCACGGAGGCCGCCGTGGTGGGCAGCCCCTGGCGCACCTCCCGCCACAGGAGCCGGAAGAACGGCGTCATGCCAGCACCTCCTCGACGATCCCGTCCAGGGACTTTCCGTGCCGGGCCCGGAGCTCGTCGGCGTCGCCCGCGAGCACCAGGCGGCCGCCCGCCAGCACCATCAGCCGGTCGAACAGCGGCTCCGCGTCCTTCAAGTCGTGGGTCGAGAGCAGGATCGTCCGGCCGCCCCGCCGGCAGGCCGCCAGGATGGCGTCGGCGATGCGGCGGCGGGACACCGGGTCGATGCCCGAGAAGGGTTCGTCCAGAAGAACCAGCGGCGCCGAGCGGGCCAGGCCCAGAAGGAGCCGCACCCGGGTCCGCATTCCCTTGGACAGCTCCCCCACCCGCCTGCGGCCCGGTAGCTCCAGGATCTCGCGCAGCTCGCCCTCGTGCTCTGGGTCCCAGTCGGTGAAGAAGGAGCGGACGAACCGGACCGTCTGGTCCACCGTCATCCACGGGTCCAGCGGGTCGACCTCGGCGACGAAGGCGACCCGGCGGCGCAGCTCCACGCCGGGGGTCTGGCCCAGGACCTGGACCTCACCCCGGGCGGGCCGCACAAACCCGGCCGCCACCTTGAGCAGGGTCGACTTGCCGCTGCCGTTGGCCCCGACCAGGCCCGTGACGGTGCCGGCAGGCAGGGTGAAGGTCACATCCCGCAAGGCCTCCACGGAGCCGTACCGTTTCCAGACGTGGCGGAAGCAGACGGCAGGCGGGGGTGTCCCCGTGACGGTCGACGGGTCTGGACCGCCTGCAGAGCCGGCGGCTGGCGGCGTGGCAGCCTGGACGGTGGGTTCGGCCGCCGCAGCCGATGGGGCGGCGGATGAAGCCAGGGGATGGCGGGGCGTCACGAAGGTGTCCCTCCTTCTTGGTGTTCAACCTTGGTTTTCGACGCGTTTGTTCTCGACGCGGGATCCGCGGTCTGGCCGAGGAGCGCGCCCGCGGGATCCCGGGGGCTGGACTCCTTCTTGGCTTTCAACGCGGGACCCGTTGCCCGGGCTTATGGCCTGAGACCCGGTGGCGGGGCGATCTGCGGGGGACTGGCTTCCGGGGCTTCCCGGGTGGAACGCCCTTCCGGGATCGCCTAGGTGGGATCCCCCATCGAGGTCGCCCGCGCCCGGTACCGGCGTGCCGAGAGCCGCAGCCACCCGGCGGGCGATCTCGTCCCGGTCAAAGCCCAGGTCCTGCAACCGCCGGACGAACTCGGCCACCGCCTGGCGGGCCAGCTCTTCCCGGAGGGCCCGGACGCGGCCGGGGTCCAGGGTGATGAAGGTTCCGGTGCCCCGGGCCGTCTCCACCAGGCCCATGACCTCCATCTCCCGGTAGGCCCGCTGCACCGTGTTGGGGTTGACGCCGATGCGCTGGGCCAGGTCCCGCTGGGCCGGGATCTGATCCCCCGGCTGGAGCACACCCCGGGCCACGGCCTCCTGGAACCGCTCGATGATCTGCAGGTAGATCGGCCGGGTTGGGTCCAGACGGAACTCGCTGCCGAAGAGTTCGGGCACCGTCGCTCCTCCCGTCGATCGTGTGCACTATTACACCAGCTCTAGTGCACTATCACATTAGTACACTAGGTCATTACGTGTCAAGACGCCACGTGTCTACGGGAGCGTGACGGGCAAGAGTGGGCAATGGACCGGTGCGCGTCCGATCGGGGGGGTGGGACGGGGTGCGGGGCGAGTCCAAATCTGAGCGAAGTGTTACGTGGTCAAAGTGTTACGTGGCCAAACGGACCGCCACTCACACGTGAGCGTTACAAGCCGTGACGAAGTCCGCCACGTGGTGCGCCACTTCCTCCGGAGCTTCCAGTTGAAGGAAGTGGCCCGCCCGGTGAAGCTTGACCACGCGGGCCCGAGGCAGGTCCCGCAGGAAGCATTCGCCGAAGGGCTTCCACGGGAAGATCCAGCGGTCGCGCAAACCCTACAGCAGAAGCACGGGACAACACAGCAGGCGTAGCCTCTCCGCCACGGCCGGTAACACCGGTGCCCAGGCGGCGACCCCGGGCCAGCGCCCGCCGGCACTGGCGGGAAGCGTATGCGGCCCGGTACTCGGCGATCCGGTCCTCGTCGGACAATCCGAAGAGAGTGTGCATCTGCCAGCCAAAGAGCGGGGGCGACAAGGTCAAGGCGAACAGGGCCGGCACCAGCCCGGGCACCTTCAACAGCGATCCCCAGGGCGTTGCACCGGGGTGAACGCTGGTGTTCATGATCACCAGGCCCGCCAGCCGCTCCGGGCGGCGCACCGCCCAATAGAGGCCGACGGGGCCGCCCACGTCGTGGACCATCAGGACCACGGGATCCCGCACGGTGCCGAGGACATGCACATCCAGCCAGTGGAACCAGTCTTCAGGGTCCACCGGTGCCGCCTCTGGTGCTGTCACCAGCGGCAGGTCGGGTGCCAGCACCCGGCCCAGGCGGGACAGCGGCCCGAGCACGGGACGCCAGACGCTCGACGTAACCGGGATGCCGTGAAGGAGCAAAGGGACCGGCATGGACCCGCCTCCCCGTCCATACCAGAACCACAGCGGGATTGAAGCATCGAACGGTGGACCCACCGGAGCCAGGGATCGATAGAGACCGCACCGGACCGCTCCTCGGTCGTCTTTCGGTCGCCAGTTGGCGCCGGTCACAGCACGCGGGCCACCTCCCGGAGACGAACGTGGAGCTTTACCCGGCGATACCATCATCGGCTCCCCGCGTCAACGGCAACGGGGTTAGTTTGCTCGCTGCAGGCATGACCCGCAAATCGCCAATGGCCATCCACAGCAGCGCAATGCTCAATGGCGTCAAACATGTCAGGCCGAAGACGGTCCCGACACTGGTAAAGTCGGCAACGACACCACCCAGCAACGCTCCGAGAGGCATCACCATCGTGCTGATGCTTTGTACAGTGGAACCGACCCTTCCTATGAAGATTGGAGGGGTGAGAACCATCACAGCGGACGAGACGACCACATTCATGATTCCAACAGGTAACCATGCAATTCCAAACATCGCCACCGATACTTCAGGATAGGCAAAGACAAAAGCTGAAACCAGCGATCCAACCCACGCAATTGTGCTAACAATCATGCAGCCGATTACGAGGACTCCCACTCCGATCGAGGTACCCTCAAAAGGTGTGTAAATGGCGAAGGCGGTGTACCCTCCTCTTGGTGAACAACGAGGGCTTGGAAGCCCGGAGGGAGGAGAGCCACCGCCATGCACCAGCGGACCACGTCGGGGAACCTGACGTCAAGCCCCACCTGGGAAGGACTGCACGAGTGGCTGCGGAACGCGATCCAGGCGCTGATCCAGGAGGCGCTGGAGGCCGAGGTGACCGAGCTTTTGGGCCGGGTCCGCTACCAGCGGCGTGCCGCCGTCGATGCACCGGCCGGGTACCGGAACGGGTACGGCAAGCCGCGGAAGCTGACCACCCCCATGGGCACCCTGACCCTGCGGCGTCCCCGGGTGCGGGGCCTCGAGGAGCGGTTCGAGAGCCGGATTCTGCCTCGGTTCGTTCGGCGCACGAAGGAGGTCTCGGAGCT
This sequence comes from Thermaerobacter composti, assembly GCF_033582035.1. Classification (NCBI taxonomy): domain Bacteria; kingdom Bacillati; phylum Bacillota; class Clostridia; order Eubacteriales; family Clostridiales Family XVII. Incertae Sedis; genus Thermaerobacter; species Thermaerobacter composti. The sequence continues at coordinate 2,167,717 of NZ_CP132508.1, read as the reverse complement.
GTTGCCGGAGCTGGACCTGCACGGGCTGGCCGAGGGGGACTTCGACCTGGCCCTGCGGGGGCTGCTCGGTGAAGAGGCGCCGCTTTCCGCCCGGACGGTGGCGCGCCTGAAGGAGCGGTGGCAGGCGGAGTTGGACTGTCTAAAGTTTCGGTAGGTGCTGGTGGGGGAAAAGCGAAGGAGAGACCTCACCAGGTTGTCCCAAACGGGACAGCCGATCCTTCTGGCCAAGGATGGAGGTGAGGCCTCTCCATGAAGGATGTGATTCGCCGCATCGGGGAGATCACCCTGCAGCTTGCTCGGGTTGTGGAAAAGGCCCTGTGGGAGGCTCCGGACTTTCGAGCGCTGGAGGTGGCCGTGGTCCGAGGGGCGCAGGAGGCCGCGCGGCAACTGTTGGTCACGGCGTTGGAGGCGTTGGACCGGCAGCTGATGGAGCAGCGGGACCGGCGGCAACTGAAGTGCGTCAATCAGCAACCGCGGAGCCTGATCACGTGGGTGGGTGAGATCCAGTGGGAACGACGGTATTACCAGGAGCGGCCGAGCGGCGCACGGCGGTTCTTGCTGGATGAAGTGCTCGGGCTGGCGCCGCGGCAGCGATACTCGCCGCTGGTGCAGGAGTTCGGGATCCAGCTGTGCACCCAAGTGCCGTTTGCGGCGGCAGCGGACTGGCTGGAGCAGGTGAGCTGCGGGGCCGTGCGGCTGAGCGCCATGGCCTTGTGGGCGGACGTGCAGGCGGCCGGGGCCCGGGCGGACGAAGCGGCGAAGGCGCAGCGGGAGGCGGTGTTTGAGCGGGGCGAGATCCCGCCCGGGAGCCGGCCGGCGGCCGCCGTCGACTTGGAGTTTGACGAGCTGCTGGTGCGGGGCCGGCGGCGCGGGCCGGATGGGCAGAAAGAGCGGATTGCGCTGATGCATGCGCTGGCGTATGAGGGCAAGGCGACGGACGCGCGGGGGCGGACGGTACTGAAGAACCGGCGGGTGCACGTGACGGTGGGTGAAGGGACGGCCTCGATTTGAAGAGGCGCTGGCGGCCTTTGCAGTGGAGTGGGATTGGTCGCGGGTCGGCCAGTGCACGGTGGGTGGGGACGGGGCGCCGTGGATTCGCAAGGTCCTTGAGTACCTCCCGCAGGCTTCGTATCGCCTCGATCCGTTCCACCTGAAACGGGCCATGCGGCGGGGACTGCAGCACGACGCGGAAGCCCACCGGCAGCTGGCGGCGGCCCTGGCCGAGGGGAAGCCGTGGCGCGAGGTGGAGGCGATCCTGGATGCGGCTCGCCGGCGGGCGCGGGGTGAAGCACGCGACCGCGTCCAAGAGCTGAAGCAGTACTTGAAGAACCACTGGGACGGCATCGTGGCCGACGCGAACGCGCGGCGGCTGGGCGCGATCGAGGCGGAGAACTACCACGTGCTGGCCCGGCGAATGAAGCGGCGCGGGGCCGCGTGGAGCGAGCGAGGGGCTCGGCACCTGGCCCGGCTGTTGGCGGCTCGAGCGAACGGGGAGCTCGATCGCTACGCGCGTCCGGTCTGGCAGCGCCGCCAGGCGCCACCGGTGGCCCCGACCCCGCAAGGCCGGCTGTTCGGGCAGCGCCTGAGCCGGAGCGACGTGGAGGATGTCGCCCAGTGGCTGCGGGTGCGGATCCCGGCGCTCTACGGACCCCATGCGGACCGCGAGTGGGTGAAGGCGCTGCGGCATCTGGGCGGCCTTTCTGTGGCGTGACCGGAACATGGGTCGGGGGGATCCACCTACCGAAGCTTGATGCAGTCGCGGAGTTGGGAGGCCTGGCGGACGCGGCGGCTCGATGAGCTGCAGGTGGTCTACCTGTGGGTGGACGGGGTGTACGTGAAGGCGGGGTTGGAGCGGGAGCGGGCGGCGCTGCTCGTGGCCGTGGCGGGCCTGGTGGACGGCCGCAAGGAGGTGGTGGCGGTTGTGCCGGGCTACCGGGAGTCGGTGGCGAGCTGGTCGGAGGTGCTGCGGGACCTGCGGGACCGAGGGATGAACGCGCCGCGGCTGGTGATCGGGGACGGGCACCTAGGGATCTGGGGCGCGCTGCGCAACGTCTGGCCGGAGGCGGAGGAGCAGCGCTGCTGGAACCACAAGGTGCTCAACGTGCTGGAGCAGCTGCCGCGCCGGCAGCAGGCCGTGGCCAAGCCCATGCTCCGGGCCATCGCCTACGCCCCGACCCGGGCGGAGGCGGAACGGAAGCGCAAGGCGTTCGAGGCCTGGTGTCACCGGCACGGCTACGGGAAGGCGGCGGAGACGCTGGGGCGGGACTGGGAGCGCATGGTGACGTTTTACCGGTACCCCAAGGAGCACTGGCGCCACCTGCGGACCACAAACGTGGTGGAATCCCCCTTCGCCGCGCTGCGGCTGCGTACGGACGCGGCCAAGCGGTTCAAGAAGGTGGAGCGGGCCACGGCGGTGATCTGGAAGATGCTCATGGTGGCCCAGAGGCGCTTCCGGCGGCTAAGCGCCCCGGAGTTGCTGGCCAAGGTCTACGCCGGGGCGCGGTACGAAGACGGCATCGAGGTCGCGGAGAAGGGGGTCGCCGCCTGAGCGCATTTACACACCTATTGACGGAAGCTCTGGGTAGCTTGTCAAGCGAAGTGCTCGCGAGAAACTGTTCGCAGTGCGGGCACCAGTGCGCCACGAAGAGAACCGGCCCTTCCTTCAGATCCACCGTTGCCGACTGTCCATCTGGAGTCTGTGCGACAAGGGTGGTATCCGAGAGTGCTGTGTTGGTTTGTGCACCGCCGCATCCTGCCGTCAGGACCAATAGGGCGAACGCGATAACCCAGAGCTTGTACTGCCGTGGAAAGCGCAGCATCGTACATCACCTCCACCAGACGTTGAGGAATGCGCTCTTGGCCCTCGCCAACATTGCCCGGCCAGTGGCCTCTATGCGTCCTTGGTGGCAGCATTGGCTTGCTGCGATCTGGGAGAGCGTCCGCCGCCGGAAGGCGGGAATCTCATGAGTTCTCCGTGGGAAGTTGCGCAAGGAGCCCAGTGCAGCCGGGGTCAACGTACGCCGGCAACCCCGCCACCGGTGGCTGAGGCAGGGCGAACAGGCCTCAGCCACCGGTCGTTGGCGGTGCCTCTGAGGCGGGTTAGAGAACGGGGACTATTAGTTCGCCTGGCACACCGGGCGTTTGTGTTTCGTGGCATCAGCTCGAAAGGCACTTCATCGCGCTAGGTGATATTCTGCTTTCACATCGCTGGTGGCGTCCCGCTGGCGGCATGCATGTTGCTGGCGCAGGGCGACGTAGGCGTCTTCTAGAGTTGGCGTAACTTGGATGCGTTCGACGCAGGGAATGTCAGGGACGCCGTCGTTCAGCATACGAACCGTGAAACCGACCCGGCCTGGCCGGTACCCCAGCACTTGAGGCTGGTCCTTGATGCGGCGAAGGGTATCTTCCTCAACGCCAACCAATTCCCACACGCGACCCTCGACGGAACCCCGTAGGGCTTCCGTCGAGCCCGCGTAGGCAATCCGGCCTTCCAATAGTACGGCGACCTCGCGGCAGGTGGACTCAACGTCTTCCGTAATATGTGTCGACACGATGACCGTCCGCCCCTGGCCGGCAATATCGACGATCAGGCGGCGCAGCCGCTGGCGTTCCTCCGGATCGAGACCGGCCGTGGGCTCGTCAACGATAATCAGGTCCGGCTGTCCCAGTAGTGCCTGGGCGACGCCCAAGCGTCGGCGCATCCCACCCGATAGGGTGCGGATCGGCCGGTGAGCGTGCTCTGCCAAGTTTACCTGCTCCAGCAGCCTGCCGATCTCGGCATCGAGATCAGGAGGATGGTAGCCGGCCGCGTCCGCCAGGTAGCGGAGGAACTGCACGGGCGTCAGCGTGGGGTAGAATCCGCTTTCCTGGGGCAAGTAACCCAACCGTGCCCGTAACCGCTGGGGATGCTGGTGAATGTCGAAGCCATCGAAGATCACCGTGCCCTGGGTGGGCTGCAGCAACGTGGCCAGGATGCGCATGAGAGTCGTCTTGCCGGAGCCGTTGGGTCCCAAGAGGCCGAAGGTCCCCGGCCGGATGACCAGATCGACACCATCCAGGGCCTGCACCGTCCGGCCCCTGCTTTGGAAGACTTTGCTCACCTCACGAATCTCCAGCATCGTTCCTACCTCCGTTAGCCGGCCGGTTGCAAAAAGGTTTCCGCGTGTTGCAGCCGCCGCGCCACCAGCCCCTCGAGGGCAAGGCCCAGCGCCAGCAGCCCGATCCGGTTGCACCACCAGAAGGCATCGGGCACAGGGCTCATCACCGTGGGGGTTAAGGATACCAGCCGCAGCCAGCCGATTGGGATGCCGGACGTGAGCAGGCTAAAGAGCCACCAGATCAGGGCGACGCCATAGCCCACGGCGGTCTGGCGGGTTAGGGTGGCGGCCAGAAGGGCCACGCCGCTGAGGGCCAGGCCTGAACAGATCGCACCCGGAAGCAGCATGACCATCGGGCCTACTGTGCCGTAGTAAGGGAGCAGGGCACCCGCACCGATCAGGGCCAGTACGCCCTGGACGAGCCAGGCGGCTTGCAGGTGGCGCATGAGCCAGGCCTGGGGCGAACGTAGTTTGGGATACAGCATCTCGAAGGTCCTGCCCTCGACTTCCTCCGCCACCAAGCCTGCGGTGGACAGGGCCAGCGCCACGGGGAACCAGCCCTCGAGAACCCAGACCAGATCGTCCCACGAGGGGCGTACAGCCCTCGCGTATTGCAGAACCAGGTGGGTTACGTAGATCCCGAGCCCAAGGGTGGTCAAGGCTGTCTCGGGCCGCCGAAGCAGGCGCAGGTACACCACTGCCCGTCACCGCCTTATGATGATCCGGACCTCAGCACTCCTTGCAGCTGGTTCACGGCGGGGGCCAGCTCTGGGGAAGGCTCCGGAAGGCTACTCAGCAAGGAGACCCAGAACGGTTGTCCCAATGGCCGCGGTTGCTGCGCGGCCCGGCGTACCTGGTCGAGGACCATGGACACCCCATTCTCCCGGGCCGCGAAGTCCAGGTAGACCGTGAGGGTGTTGCTGAGAGAGTTCATCGCCTCAAGGCCCAGCTCACGCAGTTCCCTGTCAACCGCCTCAACGGCACCCGTCGTCGCCAGGGTGTGTCGTATCTCGCGTTCCTCCTGGGCCACGGCGGGGTTGAACCGATCAAGAATCCATAGTGCCACGGCATCCCGCAGGCCCTGGTGCATAAACGACGGCGCCCCGGCGGCTTGCGACAAGCCCATCCGGTCTAACACGGTCCCTGCCGCGACCTGAAGGGCCGCGCGCCGGACAAAGGGGGTGGGCTCGTTCCAGTCGAGCATGTACTCCGGCAACAGGGTCACGTCACCATGTCCCAGCGGCATGGCCGGCGCCCGATCCCCAACACCGTTGTACGGTAGGAGGGCAATAGCCTTTTCCGTGACGGGAAGATCGTCGCCAGGTTGCACCAGCCCCCGGGCGCTGTCCAGGGCCTGCGCCACCAGGTTTGCAAAGGCCCCGGCTTGCCGGGCGTAGCTGCCGTCCGTCCAGACCACGACATCGCCACCCGGTGCCCCTTCTCCCGCCCGGTAGCCATGCCATGCCCTGCCAGCTGCGAGGGCGGGAAGGGGCCCCCTGCCTTCCTGCACCCACCGCCTGGTGGCACCGCCGGAGGAGGTGGCGGCGAACACGAGGGGCTGGGACGTTTCCACAGTCAGGGTCCATGAGGTATCCTGATCGACATCGCCAGCGGCAGGAAACCACATGCCTTGGGGGTGCAACCAAAGCCCGTGGGGGGAGAGGCGGTTCAGCACCAGCCGCCCATTGTAGTCGGTGAGCAGGGGATTGCCTTCGTAACCGATCTGCAGTTGTAGCGTCCCCCCCTGCCGCAGGGCCGACGGCAACTGCAGGCACCACCAGCCCGGCTTCATGGCAACAAACTGCACGGGTGCCTTTTCCGGCGCGATTTCCTCCGCTCGCACCGGCTGGAGTCGGGGATGGAGGCGAACGGTTACCGTCTGCACCGGTGTGGACAGCGCGTTACGGATGGCGGCGCGCAACTCGCCCTCCAGTCGGCCTCGATGCAGGTCCGCCTGGAGGCGGATGTCCATCCGCTCGACTGTGAGGGCCAACTCGGGTCCGGCCGAGTTGGCCCCGGCCGGGCACGGTGCCCCTGGAGTAAAGGGCGCCCAAGCCGCCTGAGCACGTACATCAGGCGGCATCGATGTCAAGCCGGCCACCATGCAGGCGATGGCGATCGCCAGCACCGCCGCCATGGCCACCTGGCGGCGGGCGCTCCAGCCTTTACCCAACCCCAGACGGTGTTCCTCCTTGATGTAGACCCAGAGTCCAAGGATCACGGCGACGCTGAGGAGAGTCATCCTGGCCCAGGCCACGGCTTGGCCCAGGCCACCGAACGTATCCAGGACAGAGAAGCCCACCCGGGCCAGCCCGGGGGAGAACAGCGGATGGGCCTGCGGCACCGTCATGCTCATCACAAGGAAGGGGAGAAGCGAGGCCAGGATACTGTTTTTCGTGAGCATGTAGATCCATACTGGAACAACGAGGCTGAATAGAAGCGACGGCAATGCGACGACGATCCAGGAGACCAGATAAGGGCGCCAACTGGCGGTCGACGGCGCATAATACAGGTTGGCTGCCACCGCCATGGCATACATGAGCCCGGCTACCGCCGCAGCCAAACATCCTACGGCCGCCATGCGTGGCCACAACAGGCCGAGAGTACGCCGGGTACGATAGGCCGTCATCTCCGCGGCCGCGTTGCGGTCGTCCCGGGCCACAACGGCGGTGGTGAGGATGGGCAGGAGCATGAACAGGACCTGCAAGGGCATGCTGGTCAACTGCTCGACGAAGCCTTCCGAGGTCGGCGCCCGGTCTACCAAGACAAATACTTGCCAGGCACAGTAAAAAAGGGACACCCCGGCGACCAGCCACGCCAGCGGAGACCGCAAGGCCATTTGTAGCTCGGTGCGAAACAACCGCCCCATGTTCCCGGAACCCACTCCAGTTAGCCTCCTAAAGTTACAGTGGGAGGCGGCAGACTTCGCTGCCACTAGTAGCCGCTACAACAGCCGCCCGACTCGTACCGATCAAGAACAGTTATGCTGCCGTCACTCCTGACACACTCGACGGTCGTCCACCACTGTCCGTTAGGCGTGAAGGGATTAGCCCAACATCCGGCGTCCCATTCACAGGCTCTATTGAGCCTGTTTCACGAACCCAGGTATTTCCGCAGGACTGCAGCCCCGGGAGGTTAAGTGAAAGCATCGGTTGGAATTCGCCATTGCCTGAGGTGTTCCTATGGCCTACAACTTCCGCCCGGTGAACCGCGACCAACTGTACCTGCTCCCACCGAGCCTTCGCGACTGGCTGCCTGAGGATCACCTGGCCTGGTTTCTGATCGACGCCGTCGAGCAGATGGACCTGCGGGCCTTTTACGAGAAGTACCGCGCCGACGGTTGGGGCGGAGAGAGTTACGACCCCACCCTGATGGTGACGCTCCTGCTGTACGCCTACTGCGTCGGCGAACGGTCGAGCCGGCGGATCGAGCGGTTGTGCCTCGAGGACGTGGCCTTCCGGGTGATCACCGCCAACCAGAAGCCGGATCACGTGACCATCGCCCGCTTCCGCCAGCGCCACGAGCGGGAGCTGGCCGCGCTGTTCACCCAGGTGCTGCGGCTGTGCCGTGAGGCGGGGCTGGGGAAGGTCGGCGTGGTGGCACTGGACGGGACGAAAGTCAAGGCCAACGCCTCGCTGGCGGCCAACCGAACGTATGATGTGATTCGCCAGGAAGTGGAGAAGATGCTCCGGGAGGCGGAGGCCACGGACCGGGAAGAAGATGAGCGGTACGGCCCCGGGCGCCGTGGGGATGAGTTGCCGGAGGAACTGCGCTCCCGCCAGAGCCGGCTGGAGCGGCTGAAGGCATGCAAGCGGCGGCTGGAGGACGAGGCGGCCCGGGAAGCGGCTCGGCTGCAGGCACGCATCGAGGAGCGGAAGGCGCAGGAGCAGGCGACTGGCAAGAAGCGGCGGGGGCGGAAGCCGAAGGCGCCGGATGCCTCGGTGGATCCGGCGGCCAAGGCCAACGTGACGGATCCGGACAGCCGGATCCTCAAGACCCGGCAGGGCTTTGTGCAAGGGTACAACGCCCAGGCGGTGGTGACCGAAGACCAGCTCATCGTGGCCGCGGCGGTGACGCAGGACGCCAACGACGTGGGCCAACTGCACCCGATGCTCCAGCAGGCGCAAGCCAACCTGCGGGCAGCGGGCGTGGACAAGCCCATCCGGGCCGTCGTCGCCGACGCGGGGTACTGGAGCGAGGCGAACGTCAGGCAGGCGCCGGCGGATGGGCCGGAACTGTTCCTGGCGACGCGCAAGGAGTGGAAGCAGCGCCAAGCCTGGAAGGACACACCCCCTCCGCGAGGCCGCATCCCCAAGGGGCTGAGCCTGCGGGAGCGGATGGAACGCAAGCTGCGGACCCGGCGAGGACAGGCGATCTACGCCAAGCGCAGCCAGACCGTGGAGCCCGTGTTCGGGCAGATCAAGACCGTGCGAGGCGCCGACCGGTTCCTCCGTCGGGGTCTGGCGGCGTGTGACAGCGAGTGGAAGCTGCTTTGCTTGACCCACAACTTGCTGAAGCTCTGGCGGAGGGTCAGGGAGCGATCCGCCACCTTGCCCTTTGAATGTACGGTGGCGGGCTTGGCGTAGAAGGGTCACGATCGGGCCGCCGGCCTACACAGTCCTGACCGTCAGCCCATGTGACATGAGCGAATCGACCCGGTACGTTCCCACTAGGCCCGATCTCTCAGGGTCGGTGCAACAGGCTCTATTGTAGATGATATACTGGCAGCTGCTGTTGGCGGCAACGCCAGTCGTTGTCAGTACAAGCATCGTGGCGGCCGCCAGCACCAGTCGAACCAGATATTTCGTTCGGGTCATATCGTCTCACCTCCTTCTTGGAGCTTCCGTCAATAGGTGTGTAAATGCGCTCAGGCGGCGACCCCCTTCTCCGCGACCTCGATGCCGTCTTCGTACCGCGCCCCGGCGTAGACCTTGGCCAGCAACTCCGGGGCGCTTAGCCGCCGGAAGCGCCTCTGGGCCACCATGAGCATCTTCCAGATCACCGCCGTGGCCCGCTCCACCTTCTTGAACCGCTTGGCCGCGTCCGTACGCAGCCGCAGCGCGGCGAAGGGGGATTCCACCACGTTTGTGGTCCGCAGGTGGCGCCAGTGCTCCTTGGGGTACCGGTAAAACGTCACCATGCGCTCCCAGTCCCGCCCCAGCGTCTCCGCCGCCTTCCCGTCGCCGTGCCGGTGACACCAGGCCTCGAACGCCTTGCGCTTCCGTTCCGCCTCCGCCCGGGTCGGGGCGTAGGCGATGGCCCGGAGCATGGGCTTGGCCACGGCCTGCTGCCGGCGCGGCAGCTGCTCCAGCACGTTGAGCACCTTGTGGTTCCAGCAGCGCTGCTCCTCCGCCTCCGGCCAGACGTTGCGCAGCGCGCCCCAGATCCCTAGGTGCCCGTCCCCGATCACCAGCCGCGGCGCGTTCATCCCTCGGTCCCGCAGGTCCCGCAGCACCTCCGACCAGCTCGCCACCGACTCCCGGTAGCCCGGCACAACCGCCACCACCTCCTTCCGGCCGTCCACCAGGCCCGCCACGGCCACGAGCAGGGCCGCCCGCTCCCGCTCCAACCCCGCCTTCACGTACACTCCGTCCACCCACAGGTAGACCACCTGCAGCTCATCCAGCCGCCGCGTCCGCCAGGCCTCCCACTCCGCCTGCCACCGCTCCTTCAGGCGCGCCACCGTCCGGGCGGAAAGCGGCGCCTCTTCACCGAGCAGCCCCCGCAGGGCCAGGTCGAAGTCCCCCTCGGCCAGCCCGTGCAGGTCCAGCTCCGGCAACAGCTCCGAGACCTCCTTCGTGCGCCGAACGAACCGAGGCAGAATCCGGCTCTCGAACCGCTCCTCGAGGCCCCGCACCCGGGGACGCCGCAGGGTCAGGGTGCCCATGGGGGTGGTCAGCTTCCGCGGCTTGCCGTACCCGTTCCGGTACCCGGCCGGTGCATCGACGGCGGCACGCCGCTGGTAGCGGACCCGGCCCAAAAGCTCGGTCACCTCGGCCTCCAGCGCCTCCTGGATCAGCGCCTGGATCGCGTTCCGCAGCCACTCGTGCAGTCCTTCCCAGGTGGGGCTTGACGTCAGGTTCCCCGACGTGGTCCGCTGGTGCATGGCGGTGGCTCTCCTCCCTCCGGGCTTCCAAGCCCTCGTTGTTCACCAAGAGGAGGGTACACCGCCTTCGCCATTTACGACTGTCTAAAGTTTCGGTAGGTGCTGGTGGGGGAAAAGCGAAGGAGAGACCTCACCAGGTTGTCCCAAACGGGACAGCCGATCCTTCTGGCCAAGGATGGAGGTGAGGCCTCTCCATGAAGGACGTGATTCGCCGCATCGGGGAGATCACCCTGCAGCTTGCTCGGGTTGTGGAAAAGGCCCTGTGGGAGGCTCCGGACTTTCGAGCGCTGGAGGTGGCCGTGGTCCGAGGGGCGCAGGAGGCCGCGCGGCAACTGTTGGTCACGGCTTTGGAGGCGCTGGACCGGCAGCTGATGGAGCAGCGGGACCGGCGGCAACTGAAGTGCGTCAATCAGCAACCGCGGAGCCTGATCACGTGGGTGGGTGAGATCCAGTGGGAACGACGGTATTACCAGGAGCGGCCGAGCGGCGCACGGCGGTTCTTGCTGGATGAAGTGCTCGGGCTGGCGCCGCGGCAGCGATACTCGCCGCTGGTGCAGGAGTTCGGGATTCAGCTGTGCACCCAAGTGCCGTTTGCGGCGGCAGCGGACTGGCTGGAGCGGGTGAGCTGCGGGGCCGTGCGGCTGAGCGCCATGGCCTTGTGGGCGGATGTGCAGGCGGCCGGGGCCCGAGCGGACGAAGCGGCGAAGGTGCAGCGGGAGGCGGTGTTTGAGCGGGGCGAGATCCCGCCCGGGAGCCGGCCGGCGGCCGCCGTCGACTTGGAGTTTGACGAGCTGTTGGTGCGGGGCCGGCGGCGCGGGCCGGATGGGCAGAAAGAGCGGATTGCGCTGATGCATGCGCTGGCGTATGAGGGCAAGGCGACGGACGCGCGGGGGCGGACGGTGCTGAAGAACCGGCGGGTGCACGTGGCCGTGGGCGAAGGGACGGCGTCCATCGAGGAGGCGCTGGCGGCCTTTGCGGCGGAGTGGGACTGGGCCCGGGTGGAACAGTGCACGGTGGGTGGGGACGGGGCGCCGTGGATCCGCAAGGCCCTTGAGTACCTCCCGCAGGCTTCGTATCGCCTCGATCCGTTCCACCTGAAACGGGCCATGCGGCGGGGACTGCAGCACGACGCGGAAGCCCACCGGCAGCTGGCGGCGGCCCTGGCCGAGGGGAAGCCGTGGCGCGAGGTGGAGACGATCCTGGATGCGGCTCGCCGGCGGGCGCGGGGTGAAGCGCGCGACCGCGTCCAAGAACTGAAGCAGTACTTGAAGAACCACTGGGACGGCATCGTGGCCGACGCGAACGCGCGGCGGCTCGGTGCGATCGAGGCGGAGAACTACCACGTGCTGGCCCGGCGAATGAAGCGGCGCGGGGCCGCGTGGAGCGAGCGAGGGGCTCGGCACCTGGCCCGGCTGTTGGCGGCTCGAGCGAACGGGGAGCTCGATCGCTACGCGCGTCCGGTCTGGCAGCGCCGCCAGGCGCCACCGGTGGCCCCGACCCCGCAAGGCCGGCTGTTCGGGCAGCGCCTGAGCCGGAGCGACGTGGAGGATGTCGCCCAGTGGCTGCGGGTGCGGATCCCGGCGCTCTACGGACCCCATGCGGACCGCGAGTGGGTGAAGGCGCTGCGGCATCTGGCCGGCCTTTCTGTGGCGTGACCGGAACATGGGTCGGGGGGATCCACCTACCGAAGCTTGATGCAGTCGCCATTTACACACCTTTTGAGGGTACTTCCCTTCTTGTGATATTACGTGATAGACCTCACGTAGTAGGCGTTGCCGCCTCCCACTGCAAAAACTGATTGGACTTGCCCCGGTTTCGTGGACACCCCGATACTTGGGGCATAAGCCCCGGAAAGGGTGATCCCCATGCCGGCTACCAAGCCGCCGTACCCTTCCGAGTTTCGGGCCGAAGCCGTCCGCCTCGTCCGGGAGAGCGGGAAGAAGCTCCAGCAGATTGCCGCCGACCTCGGCGTCTCGGAAGCCAGCCTGCGGAAGTGGGTCCGCCAAGCCGAGATCGATGCGGGGCAGCGCCCCGGGTTGACCACGGCCGAACGGGAGGAACTGAACCGGCTGCGGCGGGAGAACCGGATCCTGCGGGAGGAGCGTGAAATCCTAAAAAAAGCCGCGGCCTTTTTTGCCCAGGAGAGCCGACGGAACCGGTGATGGTGTTTCGGTTCGTCGAACAGGAGAAGGTCCATCACCCCGTGGCCACGCTGTGCCGTGTCCTGGGCGTCTCCACGAGCGGCTACTACGCGTGGCGACAGCGCGGTGTTTCGAAGCGGTTCCTGGAGGACGCGGCCTTGGGTCAGCGGATCCGGCTCATCCATGCCGGCAGCCGGGGTACGTACGGAGCGCCCCGCATCCACGCAGAGCTACGGCTGGCGTATGGGGTCCGTTGCGGCCGGAAGCGGGTGGCCCGGCTGATGCGGGCCATGGGGTTGGCTGGCGTGCACCGGCACCGGACCCGGGGGATCACACGCCGGGACCCCCGCCGCCCGGTCTACCCCGATCGACTGCATCGGGAGTTTGTGCCGGATGCGCCGAACCGGGTGTGGGTGGCGGACCTCACGCAGCACCGCACCGAAGAGGGCTGGCTGTACCTGGCCACGGTGGTGGACGCCTTTTCCCGCGCCGTGGTGGGCTGGGCCATGGGGGACCGGCCTGTGGCGGAGTTGGTAGTCGATGCCGTCACCATGGCAGTGCGGCGTCGCCGGCCGGGGCCCGGGTTGATCCACCACTCGGACCACGGTGCACAGTACACCTCGCTCGCCTTCACGCGCCGCTTGGAGGCCTTGGGCATCGCCGGATCGATGGGTTCCGTGGGCGATGCACTGGACAACGCCGTGGCCGAGAGTTTCTACGCGACGCTGCAGACGGAACTGCTCGACCGGCAAACCTGGGCGAGCCGCGATCAATTGCGCATAGCGATCTTCGAGTACGTCGAAGGGTTTTACAACCGGCGTCGACGTCACTCCGCCCTCGGGTACCTCTCGCCCTACGAGTACGAGGAGCGTTGGAAGCAGGAGCGAAAGGTTCAGCTGCAGGAAGGGGTTGTCGCGTAAGCCTCAACCTGTCCACGAAACCGGGTCAACTCCAACTCACCGGCGCCAACGGATCAAACCGCCCCGCCGATCGCGTCATGTTTGCGACGCTTAGCCGCAAAATGTCGAATACCTCACTTACCCATGATTTACGTGGCTTGTCAAACCGATACCGAAGAACCTTCAACCGTTCCGAAAAGGCGGCGGTAAACATATCCACAGGAACCCACGCCCGCATATTCTTGTCAAAAAGGTGACGCAGTTGCCCGTCGTTCATTTTATCCATGACTAGTATCATATCGCCGCGCCACTCATAAATTACCGCAGTATGAATTGCCCCGAATTTCTTTTCATAATGCGGACTATACGGAACAAGCGACCATTCGGTAGCAAAAATCGTGTAATACCCCTCGCGGCGATCTTCTTCGACGATATGTCTGATCCTCTCCCCATCCGCTTCTTCCCACCATGCACGTACTCCACGATTAAGCCGTGGCTCTGTAGCCATTGTTCTCTCGAAACCAGACAACAACCAATCCCGACTCGTCAACTCCACCTCAACATTGAATCCAAGTGGCTGCACTAGCACGTGACACACATCAGCTCTGCCATGCTGTCTCAACACATCCCACATACAATGCCGAATACAGTTCAAATGAACCGTAGGGACAAACTCCACGACACCACCCCTCCCCACCGCCTGAACCACCCAGGCCTAACCCATGACTCTCCCAATAGGCGTTACCCTGCCTACCGGCACAACCCACCTACGCCGGACTCGGAACGCAAGGCGCCGCACCACACCGTTTGCTATGCGCCCAACCTTCACGTAGCTAACTCCTTCATCGCACCACTGAGCGGCCCGTCCAGGCCATTGGCTAGCTATCTCGCCAGTCCGTCACCAAATCGGGCACCAGCACTTCGCCAACACCGGTGGTCACGCGCTGACCTTTCTGGTTTTCTGCCCACACCTCAACCACTGCTAGCGTCATCGGGCCGCAAGGCGCAACCGCCTTTACTCGCCCCTTGCAAGTTATGACATCCCCCGGCCTTACGGGCTGCCGAAATCGGGCTTTGAACCGCCGCACATTCCCAGCGCCTGCGACTCTGGTTAAATACTCACCCAGAAAACTCATACTCAACATACCATGCGCAATTACTCCATCAAACCCGGCCCGGCGGGCTACAAAATCATTGACATGAACGGGATTCGTATCTCCGGTGACGGCGGCAAACCTTAGTATTTGCAAGCGCGTAATAGGCGGCTTAACAAGTTCGGGCATCTCCACGTCTGGCCTGACTTCCCACATCCAGTGAACTCCCCTCGACATATTGGGATATGAGTATAGTGCTCCTCGACGTAAACACCCGATGTCCGAGATCGTCGCAACCTACGTGTTCCGTCACTAACATCGTGGCGGGACCCAGCCGCCCCCTGTGTGGCCTGATATCCACAATACGGCTTCGGCACCATAGACGGTCGTTGTGACGAATAGGCCGCTCGTATAAATACTCTTCCGCACCGTGGAGTAGCAACGCCCCGTCCAGACAAATATCGGGCACGTCGACACGCAAGACTGTGGCAAACGTCGGAGGTGCAGTCTCACCTTTCACGTGTTCAGGGGTACGATCACCAACTGCCCGCGCGAATCTGCGGATACACTCCCCGCGCACCACGAACATCCTGTCTTCTGATTCCGCGCCGATAAGCCGTCGATCTGTTCGCATTGCTCGCCCTCCCCCCCTCCAATACGCCTGTTACATCTACCACGGGCAACATAACGGCTTCACGCACCCTCATACCTGCACGGCGGCCGTTTATGGATAACCCATTCGCGGATATGTCTTCACTCCCCAGCGGTTGAGGTCAATCGTGATAGGGGCGTAGTCCAGCTGACGAAAGCCACTAAAAGACTCATCGCACCTCCTACCAAAAACAGCGCCCTGGCACCCGTGCCATTTGCTAGCATCCCTGCGAGGCCAGAAGATGCAACGAGCGCTACTCCACTCGCCATATCTGTGGCCGCAATGACCCGACCAAGTAAGTGATGCGGAGTAAACTCTTGAATAGTGGTAAGGAGGTTTATGTTGAGGATCAAAACGGCACCTGTTATAGTCGCATATAGAACCGCATATTGCCACCACTGTTGTGTAACGGCTAAACCTGCTAGCGCGGTGCCCAGTACAGCCATGGATACAAGACTCACTTTTCCGCGTGGTAGAGGTTGCACCAGTCTGTAGATAAATAGGTTGGTCATGATAGATCCGAACCCGCCAACGCTCATAATAAGGCCCGTGGTCTTTGAATCGAGGGTGAATTCGTTTCGCAGGTAAAAGAGTTGAAGTGCATTGACTAAGCCCATGACCAACCTAACAACGAGCAGTAGACCAACGCTGGTGCGCAGAAGTGGCTGGCCTGTCAGGTGCAGAAATCCCTTAAGGAGTTCGACCTTGTCAGACGCCGGTTCCGCTCCTTTGGGTGAAGTTGGCGAGGGGATGCGGATTAGCAGGATGAGTAGCGCAACAATCACATAAGAAACAGCAGTCAGCCACAGGCTATTGGTGGCGCCAATCCAAGCGATCAGGGCACCGCCGCAGATTGGGCCTAGCAGACTACTAGCGTTGCCAATTAAGCTCCATGTGGCATTTGCATCCGCAAGAGCCGATCGTGGTACTAGAGTGGTTATGAAAGCACGCCAAGTAGTTACTTCGACAAAGTAGAGAAACGCAAGCAGAAAGGATAGAATGTACAGCTGCCATATTGCCAGGGAACCAACAGCATGCGCAACGGCAGGAAGAACCATAAGAAACGCTGATAGGATGCCAGACACCACAAGTACCCGGCGCATTTCGAATCTATCGACTAACACTCCAATGATGATGCCTAAGAGAACAGGAGGAAGTTGTTCGAGCGCCCGAATGATACCCAAAGCCGCAGCGGAACCGGTTAGATCATAGGCGAGCCACGGGAAAGCCAAGAGGTAAACTTGGTCGGATACGGCGGAGAGGACAAGACCGATCCAGATTACACGCAAGCTGGCAAGCTGTACCGGTGTGAGCGATGATGGTAGCAGCATTGGGGACTGCCTCCGCGTGCCTGGACTGTACGGTTCAGGGGTGACACCCATGAAACACCGCAGACGTTAATGAATGGTAAGAGCAACGCGGGTGGAGGTCAAGTCCCGAACTGTCTGTAAAAGCGGTCTGGGTCATGCCACGGTGGCAGCGGGTGAAACCTCTTTCTGCGCCGCTCTTTGCCGTTGCCGCTCCTCGATGTAGCGCTCCAGCTGCTTTCGTTCGTGCTCGCTGAACTGCACCCGCCGCCAGCGCTCACTCGCCCGCCACAGCACGGCGAAGACCAGCTTCAGGCACTCCCGCTCGCTCCGAAACCGCGGGATCACCTTGGCGCGCCGCCGCTCCTCCTCGAAGCTGCGCTCCACCAGGTTGGTGGTCCGGACATGCTTGCGGTGGGCGGCGGGTAGCCGCAGGTGCGCCAGGCTCGCTTCCAGGTCCTCCTGCAGGCTCTGCATGGCCGAGGGATACTCCCGCCCGAACCGCTCCACCACCTCGGCCACCAGCCGCCGGCCCTGCTCGATATCCGGTGCGTCCCGGATCGCCTCCAGGTAGGGCTTGAGCACGGGCCGCGCCTCCTCCGGCACCTTGTGCAGAACGTTCCGCATCTTGTCCACCCACGCTGGGCAAAGGCTTCGAACCCCTCGTGCAGCGCGCGGTGATCCGGCTTCATGCGGTCTTGTCCAACCCGAAGGAAGCGGCCGGTGACCTCGTCTGTCAAGGTTCACCAGTACAGTAGGCCGGTCCAGCCCCGAACTTTTACACTTGTGATTGAGGTCAAGCCGGAACCTCTGTTCGGTATCCTTTCATTCTAGACTGTCGGGCCCGTTCTTGGGGCTTTGCCAGGACGGTGACCATCACATCCTCCCAATTCCGTTGATGACGTCGGAGCCCCCGAAGCTGGGACATCTTGTTCTGCACGGTTTTGGGGCGCTGATACCGGTAGGACTCCCCGGTCAGGAGCATCCGCCACGCGACGATCAGGAGCTTCCGCGCCAAGGCGACGACGGCCCGCTTATGGCCGAGCTGCCGGCGCTTCCGGTGATAGAACTGACCGAGGGGCCCGTTATCGAATCGTGCAAGAATGTGGGCCGCTTCGATCAAGTACGTGCGCAGGAGGGGATTGCCGTTCTTACTGATCTTGCCGTGGAAGTAGGTCCCGCCGGATTGGTAGACCGATGGATCGAGGCCGGCATAGCGAGCGACCTGCTTGGGGGTCCGAAACCGGCGGGGATCGCCCAGGGCGGCCCAGATGGCGGCGGCCGTGATGGGCCCCACCCCCGTCATGGTGAGCAGGACTTGCGCTTCGGGTGTCCGGGCCAGGTGTTCGGCAATCTCGGCTTCGATGGCGGTGCACTCCTCCTGCGTGCACTGCAGTTGCCGAAGGGCGCTGACCACGATGGCCCGATCGCCGCTTGCGAAGGCGCCCAAACGCTCCGCCGTCAGAAACGCACCGAGGTCGACGCCCCGCGGTGGCTGTTCACCATACCGACGCAGCACGGCACGGATCTGATTTCGCCATCGCGTGGCGACGTTGAGGAGGCGTTCACGGTACCGTAGCAACCGCCGCAACTCGCGCACGGGTTGCGGTGGCACCCAGACCGTGGGCAACGTGCCCATCGCGAGCATCTTGGCCAGCCGGGCTGCATCGACGCGGTCGGTGTGGCGGCCCGACCCGAGCCGCCGTAACTCGACCGGGTTGGCCAGGAGGACCTGGGCGACATGCGGCGAAAGCCAATCGTACACTTCGAACGCATTCCCGGTGACCTCAAGGGCCACCCGGTCGTCGGGGCTGAGCCTTTGGAGGAAACGCGCCCATCCGTCCGGGGTGTTGGGGAACCGGGAATGCTTCTCTTTTTGGGTTTCAGGTCGCCACTCGCAGACGTGCACGTACTGGGCGTGCAAGTCAAGCCCCCAATACCGTGGCATCGACCTTCCCTCCTCAGGCCATCGAGCGCAGGGGCGGCGAAATGGGACAGCGTGCACGCATACACTTGTCCGGGCTCACGGGCACACACGCCCAGGCCCATGTGGGCGGTGCGCAGGAGGGGGCCACTCCACACACCACCGCGGGCTTGGTTGCCCATGTAAAATGGCGGCGCACCCTCCTGCCTGCGCTCCGCTGCCGCCTCCGCCCACGGAATCGGCACAAGGTTATCCCTTGAAGGTACCGATTCCTGCGCCGGGGGCTTGACCTCAATCATGCACACACCACTATGTGGGACTCTAGCCGCCAAACGCTGGACGTCGCCGGGACGCCGTGAAGGGGCAAAGGACCGGCATGGACCCGCCTCCCCGTCTGCACCAGAACCACGGCGGGATCGAAGCACCGGAACGGTGGATCCGCCGGAGAGCCAGGGATCGACAGAGACGGCACCTGACCGCCCTTCGGTCGACCCTGCGGTCTCCAGTTCGCGCCGGTCACAGCATTCGGGCCCACTTCCCGGAGCACAACGTTACGCTCGACCCGCCTGACTATGTTTCGGCAAGCTGTTCACGACCTTTATCGGCTCCCTCCGCAAGAGGCAACGGAGTCAGTTTACTTGCTGCAGGCATGCCACGCAAATCGCGAATGGCTACCCACAGCAACGCAATGCTCAACGGTGTCAAACATGTCAATCCAAACACCGTGCCGACGCTCGAAAACCCGGCCAGCACACCACCTATCAACGCTCCGACAGGCATCACCATCGTGCTGATGCTTTGTACTGTGGACCCCACCCTTCCCACGAAATGAGGAGGTGTGATCACCATCACCGCCGAGGAGACCACCACATTCATGATTCCAACCGGCAGCCACGCAACTCCAAACATCGATACCGATACGTCGGGAGACCCGAAAATAAACGCTGCAACCACGGACCCAACCCATGCAATGGTGCTGGTGACCATGCATCCAATCACGAGAATCCCCACATTAACCCCGGTGAGAAGTGGTGCAACAAGTGTTCCGGCCAGGATGCCCGCGCTTTGAGCGGCCACCAGGAATCCGTAGTACTCCGGGCCCCCCAGCGCTTCCCCGATGTGTGGCAGTATCGGCAAGAGCATGCCGTTCAGCCCGTTCGCCAGGACGGCCGTGAGGGCAATCTTGCCGACCAGCGTGCCGGATACAAAACCAACGCCTTGGACCAGGTCTCCCCAAAAGGCTTTGAAAGAGAGTTTCCCTAAAGCAGACTCCCTGGCCATTTGGGAGACGCCAATCAGCCCAAACAATACCATTGCAACGGCAAAAGTTGATACGTCGAACCACAGGGAACCGGCCACGCCGACGGTGGCGATGATGACGCCCGACATGGAGTTGAACACCACGTCGGCCGTTTCATTGGCAAATCCCATGATGGAGCTGGCATGGACCATCAGCCGGTCGGGGACGATGATGCGCATCCACTTGCCATAGGCGGGCTTGGCGGCCGTGGCGACAAGATGAATGCCGAATACCACGGGCAACACGAGCAAGGCGGGCGCGTTCTTCGTGACAAGGATCAACAAGAACGTGACGAACACGCCTTGCACGATCTGCGCTCCGACGACAACGGGCTTCACCTGGAGACGGTCGACAAAGGGCCCGAAGAGGAATTGAAACACTTGTGGCACCGTGATCAGAAATCCCGCCAGTCCGGCCACCACACCCGAAGCATCAGACTGGCTCAGGTACCACAGCGTCGCCACCAGGTAGACGCTGTCGCCAGCATTGGTGATCAAGCGGCCCAAAAACAATAGCAAGAAGGCTTTATTCGTCAACAACTCCCGGTACAACTTTCGTCATCCTTACCGTCATGCACAAGAGATCATTGCGTTCCGTAGATCACGGCGTGGACGTGTCGCGGCCCGTGGACCCCCACCACCGGGTGCAGCTCGATGTCCGACGACTTGCTGGGACCAGTGATGAAGGTGACGTTCTGCGGCGCGGTGGTGGGGTCGGCGACCCCGTACCGACCGCTGAGGCCGACGATGGCCTCGGCCAAGGTGGGCACCAGCACGGTACCCGGGACCAGGATCACCAGGTGCTCCGGGAGCAGGCTGACCGCCCGGCCCCGGCCCGGCCCGTGCACCACCGCCGCGGTGCCGCTGGCGGCCACGGCAAAGTGGGCGGCGACGATGCCCAGGTCGGCGGTGGCGGCCGCCTGACGCAGGCTCGAGGGGGCCTGCCGCTGCCGGTCTCCTCGCCAGCGGGTGACCTGGCACCCCGCCTCCTCAAGGGCGTGGAGTACGGCCTCCAGGACGGGACCGGCCCCTTCCGGCAGGTCCGGAGCGGCGGGATCCCAAGCGACGACCCGGCGCAGGCCGTGGGCCCGGGCGTACTCGGCGCAGGCGGCGGCGCAAGCGGACGCGGTGGCCTCCGGCGTGCTGCCGTGTACCCGGGTCCAGGTGCCGTGCACAGCCTCCAGCTCCCGGCCGAAGCGTTCGGGCCAGGTCGCCGGGTCCGGACCCGGGTGGTCGGCCCGGGGCAAGCCGGCGGTGGGACCGGAGGCCACCACGGGAAAGGGGTCTAACGCGGGCCCTGCCGCCGCCGTACGCTTGCCTGTCTCCTGGGGCCGGGATCCGGCCAACGGGGCCGCCCCGGGGGAAGCCGGGACGGTCGGCCTCGCGAATTGCCGTCCGGCAGCACCGCCGGGGTTGACCCCTTCCTCGATGGAAGCCGAGGCGGCGGAACGGTCGGCGGCGCTCCCGGCTCCCGGTTCCCCGGTCCTGGTCACGGCGGGCTCCGTCTCGCGGGCTAGCTCCGCCCAGCGGGCGTGGAAGGGGCGGGAGGCCACGGCCGGGAAGTCGCGGGAGGCCGTCCAGGCACCCAGGGGGCCCGGCCCGCCGCGGAGGACGGCCCCGGCCATCAGCTCGACCGGTTCCACCGGCGAGCCGGTACCGTAAGCCCCACCGGCCGCGCCCGCGACCGCGTCGTCAGGAGCGGCACCTGCGACCCTGCCGCTGAAAGCCGCATCGCCGCCGGTCGTGGTTACGTCCCCGGCGGGCGCCCCCGAGGTGGTAACGGCCGGCGGGGTGCCGGCCCCCTGAGGCCACCCGCCTGTCCGGTCTGCGGCCTCGGTGACGCCCGGCACGGCGGTGCCGGGTGCGGTGGTACCCGATGCGGTCGTACCGGCTTCGGTGGTGGCCGGTGCGTTGGTGCCCGGTGCCGCAACGCCCTGCGCGGCACCGGCCGCGGCTCCGGCCGGTTCGTCCTGAACCAGCCAGGGCACCTGCAGCCAGGCCGCGAGCCGGGCCACTAGGCGATAGCGCCGCGGGTCCGTAAAGGCCCAGCGCCACAGCCGGAACGCCCAGGCTTCGGCGCGGTGGCGGAGCCCATGCAAGCCCTCACCGCCTGAAGCTTCCCGCGTTGCACCTGTCCACACGGCGGCCTCCCGCTCCCCACCACCGGCCTCGGGGCCGGACGCGCCTGCCTCGCCTCCTGCGGCGGTCGCCGCTTTCCGCCCGGCCGCACCAGAGGGCCGGGCTCGGGGACCGGCGTCCCCATAGGCGGCTTCCCTGGCCGGCCGCCGGCGGTTCACCACCTCTTCCCGCAGGTCGACCAGAAGATCGTGCAGGGGGATCATCACCGGACAGGCCTCGTAGCACGCGCCGCAGAGGCTGGAGGCGTAGGGGAGGTCGTCCCAGCCGTCCAGGCCGCCCAGCAGCGGGGTGATGACGGCGCCGATGGGCCCGCTGTAGACGCCCCCGTAGGGATGGCCCCCGATCTGCCGGTACACGGGGCAGGCGTTTAGGCACGCCCCGCAGCGGATGCAGTGCAGGGCCTCCTGGAACCGCGTCCCCAGCAGGTTCGACCGCCCGTTGTCGACGATGACCAGGTGGAACTCCTCCGGCCCGTCGGCCTCGCCCGGGCGCCGCGGCCCGCCCACGAAGGTGGTGTAGACGGTGATCTTCTGGCCCGTGGCGCTGCGGGCCAGGACCTCCAGGAGCACGGCCAGGTCCGCCCAGGTGGGCACGACCCGCTCCATGCCCATGACGGCGATATGCACCCGCGGCAGGGAGGTGACCATGCGTCCGTTGCCCTCGTTGGTCACCAGCACCACGGTGCCCGACTCGGCCACCAGGAAGTTGACCCCCGAGATGCCCACGCCGGCGCGGAGGAACTTCTGGCGCAGCTGCTGGCGGGCGAAGGCGGCCAGGGCGACGGCGTCGTCGGGGAGGGGGCGGCCCGCCTCGCGGCTGAAGATCTCCCGGATCTGGTGCTGGGACAGGTGCACGGCCGGCGCCACGATATGGGAGGGCCGGTGACCGGCCAGCTGGATGATGTACTCCCCCAGGTCGGTCTCCACCACCTCGATGCCCGCCGCCTCCAGGTGGGGGTTCAGGTGGATCTCTTCCGTCACCATCGATTTCGACTTGACGACTCGGCGGGCGCCGGCCCGGTGGATGATGCCCAGGATCGCCTCTACCGCCTCGCCCGCCGTCGCCGCCCGGTGGACGTGGCCGCCCCGGGCCTTGACCGCGGCGACGGCCTGGTCCAGGTACCGGTCGATCTGGGCGATGGTGCGGGCGCGAATGCTGCGGGCCCGCTCCCGCCACTTGAGGGGATCGCCCAGCTGGGCCAGGGCCTCTTGGCGGCCGTAGTGCTGGCGGTAGGTGGCGCGGGGGACGGCGACGCGGAGGAAGTCGTCTCGCAGGGCCGCGGCGGCTCGCTGGCGGAAGGGCTCGGCGGGGGGACGGTGGGAGAGGCTGGCGGGTTGCGTGGTGCTGCTCAGGGCGGGGCCATGGCTGGGGCCGTGGGCGGGGCTTGGGGTGGCGCCGGCCGGGCCGCCGGAACTGCCGGGCGTGTTTCCGAGGCTGCCAGCCATGCTGCGAGTCGGCGCCGTTCCCGCCTGATGGTGATCGAATGGTGCGCTGTGCATGGCCGGTTCCTCCCCTCGGTGCGTCACTGTTGCGTTGCGGTACGCCGGTCAAGGGTGAACCTGGCGGACGAACCCGGCGGAAGCGGGCCAGGGCCAAGGCCAGCGAACCCGCGGCCGCGGGACCGTTGCGGGGACCCTGGGGTTGGGACCCTGGGGCTGCACCGAGGAAGCCCCCGACCGCCTGGCGTCGCCCCAGGTTGCTCCGGCCCGGCCGCCGGGCCCCACGATAGCCGGCGCCCGTCACCACCGGCTGTTTCCGTGGCAGTCACGCCGCGACAGTCACACCGCGGTGCTCACCCTGCCGAACCACGATGGTATACGGGCTACCGCCCAACGGTCCCGTGGCGGCGGCAGGCCCTCCACCTGCAGCCGGCATCGCCGGGCAGGGGCGATACCGGGCCCGGGCCCCCGGGCCACGCTGGCTTCCCCTACGCCGTCCGCCGGGCCGGCCTCGTCGCCTCGTCCAGGAGCTGGGCCAGGTGCAGCACCCGCACCGGCCGGCCGAGGCGCCGTAGCCGCCCGCCGATGTGCATGAGGCACCCCACGTCGCAGCCCACCAGCAGCTGCGCCCCCGTCTCCTCGATGGCCTGGACCTTGGCGTCGACCATGGCCGTCGACAGCTCCGCCATCTTCACGGCGAAGGTGCCGCCGAAGCCGCAGCACTCGCCGGGGTGGGGCAGGTCCACCAGCTCCAGTCCCTCCACCGCCCGCAGGAGCGCCAGGGGTTCCTCCACCAGGCCCAGCCCGCGGGCCATGTGGCAGGACCGGTGGAAGGTGGCGACGGCGGGGTAACGAGCGCCGAGGTCCGTCCGGCCCAGGACGTGGACGATGAACTCCGACAGCTCATAGACCCGCTCGGCGAAGGCCGCGGCCCGGGCGGCCCACTCCGAATCGCCGGCAAACAGGCGCGCGTAGTGGTGCCGGATCATGGCCGCGCAGGAGCCCGACGGCGTGACCACCGGCAGACCGGGCGCCTCCCGCTCGAAGACCTCGATCAGGTTGCGGGCGACATCCCGGGCCTCGGCCGTGTAGCCCGTGTTGTAGCCCGGCTGCCCGCAGCAGGTCTGCCCGGCGGGGAAGGTGACCTCGACCTGTAACCGGCGTAGCAGGCGGACGGTGCTCTCGCCGACCTCAGGGAAGAACAGGTCGCACAGGCACGTGATGAAGAGCGCGACGCGCACCAGGGGGGCTACCTCCCTCTTACCTTGACTCCGCCCGCTGGCCTTGCCCTCTTGATGAGACCTCCCTTCATGAGGCCCCGCTTTACGAGCGGGGACTTCCCTTGAACACGCCCCGCCCCAGCCACTGCCCGCCGTCGATGGTCAGCACCTCGCCGGTGATGAACCCGGCGTAGTCGGACACCAGGTAGGCCGCCGCGTGGGCGATCTCCTCCGGCCGCCCCATGCGGCCCAGGGGGACCGACCGGATCACCGCCTGCCGGGCCTCCTCGGTGGGCCAGAGCTGGGGCGCGGCGCCCGTACCGTCCACCGGCCCGGGGGCGATGCAATTCACCCGGATGCCCTTGGCTGCCCACTCCACCGCCAGCGTGCGGGTCATGGCCAGGACGCCGGCCTTGGCCGCCGCCGAGTGGACGGTACCGGGCCCGCCCGTCCAGGCGTAGGTGGCGATGATGTTCAAGATGTTGCCGCCCCGGCCCTGGGCGATCCAGTGCCGGGCGACGGCCCGGGTGCAGTAGAAGGTTCCGTGCAGCACGATGTTGACGACGGCGTTCCAGCCGTTGACGGAGAGCTCCTCGGCGGGGCAGACGAAGTTGCCGGCGGCGTTGTTGACCAGGATGTCGATCCGGCCAAAGCGGTCCAGGGCGGCCTGGACCATCCGGTCGACCTGCTCGGGGTCGCGGACGTCGGTGGGGACGGTCAGGGCCTCGCCGCCCCACTCCGCGATCTCGGCAGCGGCCTTCTCCAGGTTCTCCGCCTTGCGGCTGGCCAGCACCACCCGCGCCCCCAGACGGGTGAACTCCAGCGCCATGGCCTTGCCGAGGCCGGTTCCTCCTCCGGTGATGATGGCAACGCGGTCCTGTAGCGTGCCTGGCGGCAGCACGCCGGTTCCCCTCCCCTGACGCAGGTTCTTAACAGACATTCCCTTTCGGGAGGCCGGATGCCTGCTGGGCGCCGGGCCGCAAGATCCCGTCGCCCACGGGCGTAGTAGAGGGTAAGGGGCCCTTACGGGGGAGGCACCTCATCCGCCTGGGCCTTGACCTGGGTCCGGATCGGGACGTGCGACCCTCCGGACGGTCAGCGTACAGGGGCTCGTTCTACCGACGGGGGATGGTGCCGGTGGGAAGGGCGGCGAGGAGGTGGGCGAGGATGGTGAGAGCCTGGACGGCGGCTTCGCAGCGAACGCCATCGGCGGGACGTACGATGGCCAGAACCGGCTGGTGGAAGTATGGCTCGACTTTCCACGCCCGCTTCCCCGGGGTGGAGTGCTGGTTGTGCGGCTGACGAACCCGACAACGGTGGTGGAGGGTCCCTGGACCGTTTCCATTCCCCTGCGCTAGTCCTCCGCGCTAGCCGGGTGAGCGGGCGGCGCGGCTGCGGCGCCCCGGCCGCAGCGCCCGGGCCGGCCCCCTTGCCGGTGCCGGCTGACTTGTCTGTCGATTCGGCCGCCAGAGACGATGGCGCGGCCCCATAGTCTGGGAAGGATAACCATATGGACAGGAGCTTATGGGAAGAACAAGGCCCAGGCCTGTCGTACGGCCGCCTGCATCCGCTCCCGGTCCCCCGCCGAGTACACCGACGCGAACTGCTCGGGGGTCAGAAACAGCCGCAGCCGGTGATCCGGTGACGGTGCGAAGGGCAGGACCTGTTCCACCATGGCCGCCATCAGCACGATGTAGGTCGGCTCGGAGTAGTAGTTCGAGCGAAGGGCGCCCAGGTACTCCACCTTGCCCAGGGTCACCCTGGCTTCCTCCAGGGCTTCCCGCCGGGCCGTTTCCTCCAGGCTGCGGTCACCCCGCTGAACGTGGCCGCCGGGGATGTCAAAGCCCCGGGATTGCAGCGTGACCGCGACCTTTCCCTCCCGGGTGAAAGCGATGACCCCCACGCTGGTGACCTGCTCGAAGGGGGGTATGAAGTCTTTCGGCACGGGAGTCAGGGTGACCCGGTGGCGGCTGGCCGGCAGCAGGTCGGTGCGCCGTCGGTCCTGCACCGGACGGGCCCGGTCACCGGCGTTCCCGGCAACGGTCGGGTGGGGCGCGGTCCCCAGGGCGTCTTCCTAATCGTGGGTCTTACCGTGATCGTGGGTCTTATCGTGGGTCCCACCAGGTTTCGCGGGGGCATGGGCTGGACGCTCAGGGCGACGTACGAGGAGGATACCCTGTTGCCCGTCGGCGATGACCCGCACGGTCCGGCCCACCAGCGCCTGGGCCGGAAGCCAGGCGACGGACATGTAGCCGAAGCGGTCCCTGGGGACCCCCGGGGGAGGCAGCCGGTCATGCCGCGGGGCGAGATGGAAGCCGTCCTCCGTATCGAGCACCACGACCGGCTGGCCCTGACGCAGCAGGGCAGCCAGTCGCCCGTTCTCCCACAGGGGCCGGCGCCCGGTGAGCAGGATCACGGCGGGATGGCCGCTCCGATGGGGGTCCCGCCCGCCGGTGGCCGGTTCGTCCGGGTGGCCATGCCAATCATCGACGCAGGCCACGACGCCCTCGCAGTCGAAGGCACCCCACACGAACCGCGTCTCGCTCCACTTCGCATACCATGCCGCTCCCCGGGGCCACCGTTCTTCCAGGGTCCAGGGGGCCGGGCGCGGTGTGGTCCCCTCGGTGCAGCGCCTGACGGTCAACTGGTGGTTGTCGAACTCCAGCTCGGCCAGAACGGACCGGCGTCCCAGGGACGGGTACTTTCTCCGGAGATCCCCGACCAGCTTGTCCAGGTCCAGCAGGTTCTCGATGTAGGAAGCATTGCGGTCCCAGCGCGTGGTCTCCCGGTAGCGCACGGCACCGTCCGAGACCTCCAGGAAGTAAACCTCCCGGCCCCAGTGCACCTCGAGGGCGATGGTCTCGGCGGTAACCTCGGCGACCAGGGTTGGCCTGCCCGTCGTGTGGTCCATGGATTGGCGTACTCCTCTCCCGCCGCGGCGGGTCACCGGTCCGGACCCACCAGCCGGCCCACCGGCGCCTGCGGATGCCTTCCGTTGGGGGTGGTGGGTGCCGGGCGGGGCGCTGGGCGTCTCTGCAAGAGATTCCCTGCCGCGGCGCCGCCGCCTGCCGCCCTCCCCCGGGGACTGCCCCTCGGCTGCCGTTGCGCTGCCGTGACACTTACGCAACCCGAGGGACCAGCGCGTCCCCGGTGTGTCTTCAACTTATAAGGCGGTAGAAGTATTGAAGTTCTTTGCCCCGAAGCAGACGGACGCGATGCTGCCTGCGGTGCGAGACTTCGTGTACAGTCTCCAGGATCCCGATGGTGGCGTGAGGTTCATCCCGGGCGGAGCCACGATGCTGCGCAGCACTGCGGAGGGACTGCTATGGCTGGGAATGTGACCATTAATGCCTTGGGTGACGGCACTAGCCAGAGGATCGTTGCGAATCGCTCAGGTGGAAAAACAGTTGCGTTGTCAGTAGCCACCCATGGCCAATCACAGTTCTTGAGAAGCAAGCTTTAACACATAAATCATGAATCCAGTCAGAAATGCTATAAGCTTCGATTGATGGTTGACGCGATTGACACGCATCCTGATCATTATAATACCTATCAAGGCTCCTACGGGTAGCCTATTGAAAGAGAAACCTCCGAGTAGATACCACCCAATCAACGAGAGAAACAAGAGCCGTTCAGGCTGCTCGCGCCGGTAGTATGAGTACATCAGGCCACAAACCATGATGATGAAACCGAGTGGAGGCACTGTTAGCCCTCCTCTAACATGCTGAACCCCCGGGGAGGCAGCCGGTCATTCCACGGGGCGAGGTGAAAGCCGTCCTCCGAATCGAGCACCACGACCTGGCGGCCCTGGCGCAAAAGGGAAGCCAGTTGCCCGTTTTACCAAAAGCGGCCGGCGCCCGGTGAGCAGGATCACGGCAGAAGGTGCACCTCGAGGGCGATGTCTCGGCGGTAACCTCGGCGACCAGGGTGGCCCTTCCAGTAGGGTGTTCCGTGGACTTACGTGCTCCTCTCCGTCGGCGGCGGGTCACCGGTCCGGACCCACCGGCAGCCCACCGGCGCCTGCGGATGCCTTCCGTTGGGGGAGACGGGCGCCGGGCGGGGCGCTGGGCCTCTCTGCAAGAGATTCCCTGTCGCGGCGTTGCCGCCTGCCGCCCTCCCCCGGGACTGCCCTCGGCTGCCGTTGCGCTGCCGTGACACTTACGCAATCCGGGGGGCCAGCGCCTCCAAGCCGCCCATGTAGGGCCGGAGTGCCTCCGGGATGCGGACGCTGCCGTCTTCCCGCTGGTGGATCTCCAGGAGCGGGATCAGGATCCGGGGCGAGGCGACGGCGGTATTGTTCAGGGTGTAGGCGTACCGGACCCGCCCGTTCCTGTCCCGGTAGCGGATGCGAGCGCGGCGCGCCTGGAAGTCGTGGAAGCTGGAACACGAATGGGTTTCTCCGTACCGGCCGCGGCTGGGCATCCAGGTCTCGATGTCGTGTTTCAAGACCTGTCCCTGTCCCATCTCGCCCGTACAGACTTGCACGACCCGGTAGGGTAGTTCGAGGGCCTGCAGGATGTCCTCGGCGTTCTTCAGGAGTTCCTCGTGGTAGCGGCGGGAGGCGTCGGGATCGGCCTCGCAGATGATCACCTGCTCCACTTTGAAGAACTGGTGGACCCGGTAAAGGCCGTGGACGTCGCGGCCCGCGCTGCCGACCTCGCGTCGAAAGCACGGGGAGAGTGCGCAGTAGCGCCGGGGCAACTCGTTCTCCTCGAGGGTCTCATCCATGTGGTAAGCCACCAGCGGGACTTCGGCGGTGCCGACCAGGTTCAGCTCGTCCCGCTCGAGCCGGTACACCTCCTCGCGTCCCAGCGGGAAGTACCCCGTGGCCGTCATGGCCTCGTCCCGGACCAGCACCGGTGGTGCCAGCAACGTATAGCCCCGCCGAAGCAACAGGTCGACGGCGAACCGGAGGACGGCCCATTCGAGGAGGGCCCCCTCGTTCTTCAGGAAATAGGCGCGGGAACCCGCCATTTTCACCGCCCGCTCCGTCTCGATGATCCCCAGCAGCTGCCCGAGTTCCATGTGGTCGCGTGGCGGGAAGGGAAACGAGGGCGGCTGGCCCCACCGGCGGACCTCGACGTTGTCTTCGTCGGATGAACCTACCGGGGACGAGGGCGCAGGCGGGTTGGGCAGGCACAGCAGGAGGTGCTGGAGCCGGGTCTGGACGTCCCGCAGCTCGGGTTCCAGCTGTGCCAACCGCTCCTTGAGCACGGTCGCGCGGGTGAGGGCCGCGTGACGCTCCTCCGGGGGCAGGCTACCGATCCTCTTGGATAGGGCATTGCGCTCCGCCCGCAGGCGCTCGACGACGGCGAGGAGCTCGCGCCGGCGCCGGTCCAGGGTGACCGCCAGGTCTACCGTTTCGGGGTCGAAGCCCTTGAGTCGGGCCGCTTCGCGAATGCGCTCGGGATCCTTGCGAAGCAGTTCCGGATCGATCACGATCGTCTCCCCCTGCGGCACTGCAAAAAAGAGACTCCCGCCCTTCCGGGCGGGAGTCGTCCCGCGGTGCCACCGGACTTGGCGCCGTGACGGCGCCCGCTCGTGCCGCGTATCGGGCGGCAGCCGGCCGCCTTCCCACCAGGCCTGTGCACGCGACGGCGCGCGAACTGTACCCGTGGCTCGGCGGCGAGCTCCCGGGCGGATTCCCCAGGCGCGGCCTACCGGCTTCCACCGTCCCGGCTCGCTGGGAGGCGCGCTTCCCGGGTACTCTTCCCGTTCATCGCCTTCGGAAATCGGAGATGGCGAGACCCCGTTGTCTGTCACGACGCTATCACGGATCCAGCAAGCGGGTCAACGGACCGAGGGCTCTAACAATAGGAACCAAGAAGAAGGGGGGCCGGGAGGCGCAGGAACCGCCCGGCACGATGTGCAACGAACTCTCTACGCGCGCCCTCGTTCGGAGCCCGGCGCCACGCCGGCGGCCGGGAGGCAAGGTGCATGATTCCCAGCCCAGGGAGGGAAGGCCCGTGCACGACCTGGTGGACGGCCCACGGTTGGCGGAGGTCTACCTTGAGGCGGTCAAGAGCCGGTTCCGCTACATCAAGGACCTCGCGGAGCGGGCGCTGGCGCAGGTGGACGACGACGCCCTCGCCTGGTCTCCCGGCGGGGAGTCCAACAGCATCACGGTGCTCATCAAGCACTTGAGCGGCAACATGGTCTCCCGGTGGACCGACTTTTTGACCTCGGACGGCGAGAAGCCCGATCGCGACCGGGATGCCGAGTTCGCCGAAGAGCGGCTGCCCCGGCAGGAGCTGATGGCGCGCTGGGAGAGGGGGTGGCGGGCGCTCTTTGCGACGCTGGATGCCCTGAGGCTGGGCGACCTGCTGCGGACCGTGTCCATCCGCGGCGAGCCGCACACCGTGATCGACGCCATCGAGCGCCAGCTGTTCCACACCTCCTATCACGTGGGCCAGATCGTCTACCTGGCCAAGGCCAGGGCTGGCGAGCGGTGGCAGAGTCTCACCATCCCTCGCAAGCGATGATCGGGCCCGGGGGCCCCTGCCGTGACCGTACGTGTGCGGTGACTCAGGGGACGCAGGCGGCCCATCGAGGCGGGGCGAGCGAACAGACGCTGGGCGGACGTTCACCGGGGCGGGTCCCCGGCACGTCCCCCGCGTCGCCTTCGCCAGCGGCCTCCGGGCTGGGCCTCAAGCTGTGCCGGATCGTTGCGTCAACCGGCCTCAGGTCCGTTCAACCGGCGCCACACGAGGTACGAGTAGACCGTGGTGCCAAGGGTCACCCCGAGCACGCTGGCCAGGATCACCGGCACCGTCCAGCTGGGCGGTAGGAAGGCGGTCGTCGCGATGGCCAGCCCCGCGAGGATGAACAGCCAGCCCCCGGCACGATGGGTCTTGCGCCACACCGCCTCACTGGACAGCGTCCACGGCGTGCGGATGCCGAAGAAGAAGTTGGGGCGCACTTGACCCATGACGTTGCCCATGATGATCAGCATCAGGCCGACGCCAAGACCGATGACCCGGTCGACGGCGACGGGGATGCCGAGGCCGGTCATGAGGACCACCGCGTGGACGCCCAGCAAGAACAGGACGGTGATCTGCCGGGCCAGCCGGTAGGCACCTGCGAACCGGGGGTAGTTGGCGCGGCGCGGGTCGATGGACGGAAGAACCTTCAGCAGAAGGTACGTGCCCGCCGCCGTCGCCCAGCCGAACCACGCTGCGAAGGCCCTGGGAGCCCATCCGTCTGGCTGCCCGGCTGCGTTCCAGTGGATCACCATCGGATCCGGTAGGCGCGGGTAGACCGCGGCGGTCGCCAGGGCCGCCAGGGCGAGGAGCAGCCATTCCAGAACGTCACGACCGCGGTCGTCCCGGTCCGGCCCCTGGCCGTCTTGCGGCGGAGCCGCATGCCCACCGCGCGTGGACGTCGCGGGGGCGCCGGCTTCCGGGCCGGCCCCGGAGCCGTGCGAGGTCACCGCGGGCCCGCCAGGTCCATCAGCCATGCGATCACCTCCTGGAAGACCGTGGTGTTGAGGGAGTACACCACGTGTTGGCCTCGCCGCTCGTCCAGCACCAGCCCCGCATGCTTAAGGAGGCTCAGGTGGTGCGAGATGCTGGCCTGGGTGACCGGGAAGTGGGCGGCGATCTCCCCAGCCGTCAGGTCGCGGTCGCGGAGCAGCCGCAGGATGGCCCGGCGGGTGGGGTCGGCCAGGGCTTTGAAGACCAGCTGGGGCTCACCCACGCTGTGCCTCCTTGAGGCTGTTTTTAGAAGTTTGTCTAAATATTAAACTACGTATCGTGAACCCATCAAGGGGTGCATCCCTTGGTCGCGGGTTCGCGGGGGTCTGGCCCGGTGAGGCGGTCAAGAGGAGGTCCCTTCGGGGGGGCGGCCCCGGTGGTGACGGGCGGGGCGCGGTCAGGGGCCCGGACCCCCACGGAGGGGGATGGCGGGATCGGGGGCGGAATCGCCGCGTCCGCAGGCCGGGTTGGCTGCGCGGGCGGCGGGCTGGCCCGTCACCACCCCGTCCACGCCCCGTGCGAACCGTTGCCACTCGTCCACCCACCGATGAAGGGCCTGATGGCCCTGGGGCAGGATGCGATAGTACTTCCGCGGTGGCCCTTGCGGTGAGGGCTCGAAGTATCCTTGGACGAACCCGGCCCGCTCCAGGCGGGCGAGAACGGGGTAGATGCTCCCCTCGCTGACGAGGTGCAGCCCGCGCCGGCCGAGTTCTTCCACCATCTCGTAGCCGTAGCGGGGTCGCTCGGCGATCAGGGCCAGGAGCAGCATGTCCAGGACGCCTTTGAGCAGCTGGCTGCCGCGGGTTTCATCGCGACCACGGTCGCGCAAGGCTCGGACACCTCCTCCGGCAACGGTCTGGGCCTCGTTCGTGCGCCAGGACCCGGTGGCCGGCCCCGGCGGCCGGTGCATGACCCGGGCGACCATGGTGGCCTGATCCGGGTGCTGGCGTCGTCCGCCTACGGGAGGGAGGCCGGTGCCCGCGGCCGGGTGGGGTCGCGGAGGATCGCAAGCCCGTTGATCACGAGGCAACCCACCATGACGAGCACCGCCTGCCACCGGGGGATCTCGAGGAGGACCCACTCGGGTACCCAGGGCATGGCCGGGCTCAGGACCAGCATGCCGACGAAGGTGACGGCGGCCACCGCCACCCACAGGCGGCCGTAGCGCTCCCTGGCGCTGTTGGCCAGCCAGCGCGCACCCAGCCGGGGCGAGAACAGGATCCAGACGCCCGTTGCCATCCACAGCACCTGGACGAGGTGAGCCGCCTCCACCGCGACGACCGGATGGACCCAGACGGCCGGTAGCAGCGTGATGAAGACCGCCGCCGCGACGATCTGCGCCGCCAGCACCAGCGCCTGCCATCGGGGCTGGTGCCGGCCCACGGCGCGCCACCACTCCTCGGCGAACCGGGCGACGTCGCCGCCGATCACGGCCTCGACGGATTTGCCGGCCGCCACGGCTTGCTCGAGGTGGGCCCGCAGCTCGGCGGCCATCTGATCGATCTGCGCCCGGGGAAGGCCGGCGGCGACCCAGTACACGATGCACGAGTCGACGGCCTCGGTGACGGGGTTCTTGGGTCCCTGCGCCATCGTCCAATCCTCCTGGCCATGGCGTATCTTGTACCGCAAGGTACTGCGTCGAGCATAACAGAGGCTATCATGTTTTGCAATATAGTCGCGGCCGCGAGGCGACACAGGGCTGGGTCGCGGGGCGGCGCAGGGGTGGGGTGGGTTGCGAGGCCGCTCACGGGTGGGTCGCGAGGCGGCTCAGGGGCCGAAGCGCGGCCGCCGGTCCGCCGGCCGAACGGCGTGGGTGGGCGCGGCCCACGCCCCTTGACGCCGGTGGCGTCAGCTGCGGACAACTAACGGTGGTAGGCCGCGGTGGCGATGGTGGGATGCCGGTGGCCGACGCCTGTGGGGACTGCGACCTGTGCAACGAATGGTGGCGGTGACGATGGTGGGATGCTCGACCTTGCACCGAGGTCAGCGGGGGCTGGGCCAGGCCGACGACCCGTGGGCGATGGGCCCCGGGAGGAGCGGTCGAGCGGTGCGTGATCTGGCGGTGTGCAAGCTGGGAAGGTGCGGCGTGCCGGCGCGGGCCCGTGCCAAAGCCGCGGCCCTGCTGGTCGCGTTGGTCCTCGCCGTCGCCCTCGGAGCGGCTGGGTGCGGCACCGAGACGGAGCCGGCCACACCGGCGGGTCCCGGCTCGTCGGGGGTGGCGCCGTCCGGCCGCGATGCGGCCGCGGACGATGGGACCGGGGCCACGGAGCCAGCCGCGGGTGCCGCCGGCGAAAGCGCCGAAGGGTCCACGGGCACCGGTGCGAAAAGGGATTCGTCGCCGTCCTCGGGGCGGCTGCAGCCCGCCGCGGAGCGTCAGCGTCCGGGACTCACCCGCGCCCGGGTGGTGGACGTGATCGACGGCGACACCCTCGAGGTCGAGCCCCTGGGCGGTGCGCCGCTGCCCTCGACGCGGGTGCGGCTGATCGGTGTCAACACCCCCGAGGTCCACGGCGAGGTCGAACCCTACGGTCCGGAGGCGGCCCGCTTCACCCGGCGGCATCTCGCGGGCCGGGTGGTGTGGCTCGAGAAGGACGTGTCGGAGACGGACCGCTACGGCCGCGCCCTGCGCTATGTTTGGCTGGTCGAACCGCCTGAGCGGCCGACGCCGGCCCATGTGCGGGAGGGGATGTTCAACGCTATCTTGCTCCTGGAGGGCTACGCCCAGGTGGTCACCTACCCGCCGGACGTGCGATACGCGGACCTGTTCGTCCGGTTCCAGCGCGAGGCCCGGGAGGCGGAGCGCGGCCTGTGGGGCCTGCGGGCTGCGTCCGGCGGAAGGTATGGTGCCGGCGCGGCTGACGGCGGCTCGTCGCAGCCGGGATCCGGCGCGATCCGGACGGCGGGAGCGCGGGATCCCGCCCCCGTCGGCCGACGCGGAGGGTGCGATCCCGCCTATCCCGACGTGTGCATCCCATCGCCGCCGCCGGATCTCGATTGCGGGGACATCCCCTACCGCGACTTCCGGGTGCTGCCGCCCGATCCGCACCGGCTCGACGGCTGGGACCGGGATGGCGTCGGATGCGAGCGGTGATCGCCGTCGCGACCGCTGGGGGACCGGTGTCCGATCACGGCGGGCATCCGAACGCGGGGCCCGGTCCCATGAAGGTTGCGACCGGGGGGTGGAGACGGCCCACGCCAGGGCCACCACACCCCCCAAGAGGTCGCGGGCCCACATCGGACGACCAGCGTGATCATGCAGTCGCATCCGTCGTGCCGCCACACCCCCCAAGAGGTCGAGGGCCCACATCGGTCTGCGGGCCTGGGTCCGGTCGATGCGATACCCCCAACAGGCGAGGCCGAGCAGCACGGCGCCGCTCGCCCCTCGTACCAGGGCGCTGAGGACTGTCAGGATTCGGCCGACGAGTGCGTCCGGCATGGGATCGACCCCCGTCCCTTGTTGCCGATGACGGCGCCAGGGCTGACGTGGTGTCGCGTGCTGACGTGGTCCCTGGGCCCCCGTTGGCCAGGACCGTCTGCCCGCCTGGGTCCCCGGCCCCGGCCTCGGCGACCTGCGGTCGGTGGGGGGAGCGGTCGCACGGGGTGAGCCGACCTGTCATCGGAGTTCGTCACCGCAGGCGGCGCTCCCACCCGCGTTGCCGCTCCCACCCGCGCTCCCGTCCCTCCGGCCTTGTGCCCCTTCCCGGACCTGTGCTACGTTAACCGCGATTTCCCTGCTCCCACCCGGGTCCGGCCGGCCGACGGGCGGCGCGCAGCACCCCGCCCGGCCGCGAACGACCCAAGGGCACGAGCGTCGAGCGGGAGGAGAGCACCTTGCCGCAGCCGGAACTGCAGTCGCGCACGGCCTGGCCGCCGGTGGTCACGAGCCCCCGCGGCCACCTGGCCATCGGGGGAGCCGACGCCCTGGGCCTGGTGGAACGGTTCGGGACGCCTCTCTACGTCCTCGACGAGGCCGCCATCCGTCGGCGTTGCCGCGCCTACCGCGAGGCCATGGGCGACGCCGGGGTCGTGGCCTACGCCGCCAAGGCGCTGTGCACCACCGCCGTCCTCCGCATCATGGACCAGGAGGGGCTGTGGCTCGACCTGGTCTCCGGCGGCGAGCTCCACACCGCCCTGTCCGCCGGGTTCCCGCCCGCCCGCGTCCTCCTGCACGGGAACAACAAGAGCGACGAGGAGCTGCGCCTGGCCATCGAGGTCGGCGTGGGCCGGGTCGTCGTCGACAACTTCCACGAGCTGGAGCGCCTGGCTGCCATGGCCCGGGCCGCCGGCCGCACCGTTCCCGTCCTCCTGCGGGTGGCGCCGGGGGTCGAGGCTCACACCCACGAGTTCATCCGCACCGGCCAGCAGGAGTCCAAGTTCGGCTTCGACCTGGCCACCGGCCAGGCCCTGGAGGCCCTGGACCGCGTGCTGGACGAACCGGCCCTGGACTGGTACGGCTTCCACTGCCACATCGGCTCGCAGATCCTGGCCGTCGAGCCCTGGGAGCAGGCGGCCCGGATCATGATGGACCTGGCCGCCGAGGCGCACCGGCGCACGGGCCGGTTCGTCCGGGAACTGGACCTGGGCGGCGGCCTGGGCATCCGGTACGTGCCGGGTGACGAGCCGCCCTCCATCGCCGAGACGGTCACCCGCATCCGGACCGCCGTGGCCCGCCTGGCGGACGAGCGCGGCCTGCCGGTGCCGCGACTCATCCTGGAGCCCGGGCGGTCCGTCGTGGGCGAGGCCGGGGTCACGCTGTACACGGTGGGGTCCGTCAAGCGCGTCCCGGGCCTTCTGCCCTACGTGGCCGTCGACGGCGGCATGGCCGACAACCCCCGGTACGCCCTCTACCGCGCCCTCTACACGGCGGTGCTGGCGAACCGGCCGCTGGACGAACCGGCCGAGCGGGTCTGCCTGGTGGGCCGCTACTGCGAGTCGGGCGACGTGCTGATCCCGGAGATCGATCTGCCGCGGGTCGAGCCCGGCGACGTGGTGGCGGTCTTCAGCACGGGCGCGTACAACTACAGCATGTCCAGCCAGTACAACCGCTTCCCGCGGCCCGCCATGGTGCTGGTGCGGGACGGGGAGGCCGCGGTCATCGTGGAGCGGGAGACCTACGACGACCTGGTGCGCCACGACCGGATCCCGCCGTCCCTGGCGCGGGAGGGGTGAGGGACCTCGTCCCCGGTGCGTGGTGAGAGCCTCGGGTCACAACGCACCAGCCCCGATCCTCCAGGGGGTAGGGATCGCGCCGAGCCGGCCCATCGCGAGCCGCCTCGCCCGGGACTCGGGAGGAAATCCCGCTCAGCGGCATGGGCCGCGGCCGCCTTCGACCACGGCCTGGGGGCAGCGTTCCCGTAGGACCGCGATGAAGCCCTCGCGATCCACGGGGGATACCAGCACCGTCTCGCCCGCGTCGGTCTCGATGGCCACCCGCCGAAGGGACGGTGCGGCGCTCGCCGCAGGGTTCCACGTCGGTCGCACCCGGCGGATGCGCTGGAGCGGCACGTCAAAGTCCATCAGCCCCACCCGGATCTGGAGGTGGGTCGGCGTGACGCGGTAGTAGGACGGGCGCCAGAAGGTGTAGCCCACCACCAAGAGGTACGGCCCCAAGGCGACGAAGCCGACGATGGCCGTCTCGTCTCCGCGCAGCGCCATGTAGAAGGGAATCAGCGGCGGGATCGCCGTCAGGGCCATCAGGATCTTGCTGCGGGCGGCGGGGAAGTCGACCACCTCCGGCCAGGGCCCGTCCGGCCCGCTCGCGGCCGGCGCCGCCCGAAGGCGCAGCCCCGCCCGATACACCGCCGCGCACCCCCCGATCGCCACCGCCAGCAGCGCCACGATCCACAGATAGAACCAGGGGGTAAGGCCGACCCACCGGCCCAGGGCGACGGCGGTGACCCCCACCGTCAGATGCAGCCACGCAGCCATGAGCAGGAACTTGAACCCACGGAGCAGGTGGCGGCTGGCGCGGGCCATGGCCCGGGCCGTCTCCGGCCGGGGTTCGATGGGCCAGTTGAGCAGCGACGCCGGCCATCGCGTCACCGCCGTGGCCAGCGCGTAGAGGAGCACGCCGATCCCGAGCAGGCCCCAGATGCTTCCCTTGGCGGCGAAGCCGTCGGCCTCGCCCCGCAGGTTGAAGTGGATGGGGACCTGGTCGGGCAGATGGGGCCACCAGATGGCGACCCAGACGAAGGACGCCAGCAAGAGGAGGGCGGCGGCGAGTTCCAGCACGCGCTCGCCGGGCTCCAGGGGCTTGCGCCACGCCGCCTCCAGGGCGTCCTGCCAGGTCCCCGCATGACCACGGGGCGCCCCGGGGGCCGCGTTCCCGGGGCCCGCGGGCGCGTCCTGGGAGGCCGTGTCGGTGCGGACACCCCTCTCCTCCAACCCCATGACCTCCCTGTCCGCCTATGCCATGGGAGCCGGGCATGAGCCGACGTGGGCCTCGGATCCCGACGATCCCGCCGTGGGCCTCGCATCCCATGGCGAGCGACCTCCTATGGATCAGCTTACCATCCCGGCGGCCCGGGCGTCCTCCCGGAAACGCCGTGGAGGGAGGGACCCCGCCTCGGCCCGGCCGGCTGGATCGGGGTCGCCCCGGGCGTCCTCCTGCCAACACCGTGCAGGAGGATGGCTCGCCCGGTGGCCCGGGTACCCCGTTCTAGGCCTCTCCGGCTGGTCGTAGGCTTGGAGGGGCACGAATTCGGACGAACCTCGCCGGCAGCCGGCAGGAATGCGGCCGTCCGGAAAGAAATCCCCGTCGAGCCGAATCTTGGAGGCCACGTCGGAGGCCACGTCGCGAGGCCCACGGGGCGGGAGGGGATAGGGTGAGCCACGGTTCGTGGCGGCGGTTGCCGCGACGTCTTCGCCGGGCGGGCGGCGTCGCGCTCATGGTGGCGTTGGTCGTCTCGCTGGCCCTCGGCGGCTGCGGGGCGCCGAGTTCGTCCGGAGAGGGGGGCGCGGGGGGCGGCGACGAGCAGGTGCTCAACGACAACATCGGCTCCGAGCCCCCGACGCTGGATCCCGCGCTGATGACCGATCTCACCAGCTTCCAGATCGTCAATGCGGTGATGGAGGGCCTCACGCGCATCGGGCCCAAGGGTGTGGAGCCCGGCATGGCGGAGTCCTGGGATGTGAGCGACGACCAGTTGACCTACACCTTCCACCTGCGGGACGCCGTCTGGCAGAATGGCGATCCCGTCACCGCCCACGACTTCGTCTACGCCTGGCTGCGGGTGCTGGACCCCAAGACCGCGGCTCCCTACGCCTACCAGCTCTACTACGTCAAGAACGCGCAGAAGTACAACAGCGGCGAGCTCACCGACCCCTCGCAGGTGGGCGTCAAGGCCCTCGACGACAAGACGCTGCAGGTGACCCTCGAGGCGCCGACGCCGTACTTCCTCAGCCTGACCGCCTTCCCCACGCTGATGCCGGTCCACCAGGCGACGGTGGAGGCCAACCCCGACTGGGCGGGGGAGGCCGCGACCTACGTGGGCAACGGTCCCTTCCGGATCGCCGAGTGGGTCCACGACAGCCACATCGACCTCGTCAAGAGCGACACCTACTGGGACAAGGACACGGTGCGCCTCGAGCGGATGCACATCGTCATGGTCAACGAGGGCAGCACCGCCGAGACCATGTTCGCCAACGGCGAGCTGGACTCCAACGGCAGCCTGAACCCCCAGGACATCCCCCAGCTGCTGGCGAGCGGCGAGGCGAAGACGTCGCCCATCATCAGCGTGACGTCGATCTACTTCAACACGAAGCGGAAGCCCTTCGACGACCCGCGGGTGCGCAAGGCCTTCACCCTGGCCCTGGACCGCAAGGCCATCGTCGAGCAGGTCCTCAAGGGCGGGCAGAAGCCGGCGCTGGCCTTCGTGCCCTACGGCATCCCCAACCCGGTGACCGGCAAGGACTTCCGGGAGGAGGGCGGCGACTACTTCCAGGACGCCGACGTGGAGACGGCGCGGCGGCTCCTGGCGGAGGCGGGCTATCCCAACGGACAGGGCTTCCCCAAGGTGACCTACTTGTACAACGACAACGACACGAACCGGGCCCTGGCCGAAGCCTACCAGCAGATGTGGAAGCAGAACCTGGGCGTGCAGGTGGAGCTCCAGTCCATGGAGTGGAAGGTGTACCTGGAGACCACCAAGCGGGGTGACTACGACCTGAGTCGCGGCAACTGGGTGGGCGACTACCTGGATCCCATGACCTTCCTCGACCTGTGGGTGACGGGCGGCGGCAACAACCGGGTCGGGTGGTCGAACCGCGAGTATGACCGGCTGATCGCCGAGGCCAAGGCCACCGCCGATCAGGAGGTCCGCTTCCGCAACATGCACGAGGCGGAGCGGATCCTGATGGACGAGATGCCCGTGGGGCCGATCTTCTTCGGGGTCGACGTCTACCAGGAGAAGCCGTACGTGAAGGGCGTGTTCCGCACGGCCCTGGGGACCACGGACTACAAGTGGGCGTACATCGAGGGCAAGGGCCGGTGAGGGAGGGGCGGTAGGGTGGCGCCCACGGGTCGTCGCGG
The DNA here is from genome assembly GCF_033582035.1 of Thermaerobacter composti. Lineage (NCBI taxonomy): Bacteria > Bacillati > Bacillota > Clostridia > Eubacteriales > Clostridiales Family XVII. Incertae Sedis > Thermaerobacter > Thermaerobacter composti. The sequence goes on along the minus strand of NZ_CP132508.1, from coordinate 2,127,398 downwards.
GCGCGGACTCGCGGGCGCCCGCACCGGCCCCCAGTGGCCCCGGCCCCCGGCAGCGCCGGTCCCCCGGCCGGTCCCCCGGTGGCGTTGTCCTGCAGACCCTGAGCCCACGGGGTTCGCCGGTTGGCGTCGAGGGGCGGGGTCGCGGGTTCGCGACGCCGAGGCCAGCACGCCCGGCGGGCTGCGGCCCGGGGGCCGGTTCGTCCCCGTGGTGCAGGAGGAGGCCGAGCCGTGCAGTACGCCGGCCAGCGCCTGGTGATCACGCTGATCACCCTCTGGGCCATCGCGACGCTGACCTTCTTCATGATGCGCGCGGTGCCGGGCGGGCCCTTCGACGCGGAGAAGGACCTGCCGCCGGCGGTCAGGGCGAACCTCGAGGCCCGGTACCACCTGGACTGGCCGGTCTGGCGGCAGTACCTGGACTACCTCTACCGCACCGCGGTGTGGGACCTGGGGCCGTCCTTCACCTACCCCAACCGGACGGTCAACGACATCGTGGCCGAGGGGTTCCGGGTGTCGGCGGCCCTGGGTGCCCTGGCCATCGCGGTCGCGCTGGTCCTGGGGATCGGCGTGGGCGTGGTGGCGGCGCTGCACCACGGCCGCTGGCTCGATCGGGCGGCGATGTTCGCCGCGACCCTGGGCATCTCCATCCCCAACTTCATCCTGAGCGGGCTGCTGATCTACGTGTTCGCCTTCCGCCTGCGGTGGTTGCCGGCCGGCCTGTGGGGCAAGCCCGAGCAGGCGGTCATGCCCACCCTCGCGCTGGCGGCGCTCCCGACGGCGGTCATCGCGCGGCTGGTGCGGGCCAACATGCTGGAGGTCCTGCGGCAGGACTTCATCACGGTCTGTCACGCCAAGGGGTTGAGCCCCGGCCGGGTGGTGTTCGTCCACGCCCTGCGCAGCGCCGTGCTGCCGGTGATCACGTACCTCGGCCCGCTGGCCGCCGGGGTCCTGACGGGTAGCTTCGTGGTGGAGAACATCTTCGCGATCCCGGGCCTCGGCAAGTACTTCGTCCAGAGCGTGACGAACCGCGACTACACCGTCATCATGGGCGTCACCATGTTCTACAGCGTGCTGCTGGTGGTCGCCAACGCATTGGTCGACCTGGCCTATCGGCTGGTGGATCCCCGCATCCGCCTCTGAGACGGGGCGAACCGGCGGGCGGGACCCTTCGCAGCGACGCGGAGAGGAGGGCCGGCATGAAAGCGTCGTCGCACCAGGCGCTGCCCGGGTCACCGGCACGGCCGCGGTGCGACCCGGCCGAGGGAGGGGGGAGCGCTTCCACCGGGCCGGGGGGTGGCGCACCCGGTGCCGGCGGCGAAGGGGGCGGCTCCCCGGCTGTACCGTGGGCCGAGGGCGGCGACGGCTTCGGGGGGGTACCCCCGGAGGCGCTGGCCCCGGCGGCACCGGGATACTGGCAGGAGGCCTGGCGCCGCCTGCGGAGGAACCCGCTGGCGATGGCAGGGCTGGTGGTCAGCGGGCTGATGGTCCTGGCCGCGGCCATCGGACCGGTCCTCTCGCCCTACGGCTACGACGAGCAGGTGCTCGCCGAGGCGAACCAGCCGCCCAGCGCCGCCCACTGGTTCGGCACCGACCACCTGGGGCGGGACATCCTGACCCGCGTGCTCTACGGAGCCCGCATCTCGCTGGCCGTGGGCATCATGGCCAGCTTGATCGGCCTCACCATCGGCGTGGCCTACGGCGCCATCGCCGGGTTCTACGGCGGGGTCGTCGACAACGTCATGATGCGCGTCATCGATGTGATCTACGGGCTGCCCTTCATCCTCTACGTGGTCCTGCTCATGGTGGTCCTGGGACCCGGCCTGGACAACGTCTTCATCGCCCTGGGGGCGGTGTACTGGACGGGGATGGCGCGGATCGTGCGGGGCGAGGTCTTGAGCCTCAAACAGCGGGAGTTCGTCCTCGCCGCCCGCGTCATGGGCGTCCCGCCCTGGCGGGTGGTCTGGCGCCACCTGGTGCCCAATGCCATCGGTCCCATCCTGGTCACGATGACGCTTTTGGTGCCCGAGGCCATCTTCAGCGAGGCCTTCCTGAGCTACTTGGGCCTGGGGGTGCAGGCCCCCATCGCCTCCTGGGGCGTGCTGGCCGCCGAGGGCAACCGCGCCTTGCGGGCGGCCCCGTGGGCCCTGTTCTTCCCGGCCACCTTCATCTGCATCACCATGCTGGCCTTCAACTTCCTGGGGGATGGGTTGCGGGACGCGCTGGATCCGCGGCTGCGCTGAAGGGCAGGGCGCGCCGGGATCCGCTCCGGACGACGCCGGAGTCGGCCGGCCGGGGCCGACGTGGGGGCGGTGCAAGGATCGCGAGGGGCCAGGGCCGACGCAGGGGGGACGCAGGGATCGGGATGGGCCAGGGCCGACGCGACGGGCGACGCAGGGATCGCGATGGGATGGGGCCCTGCCGGTGGGATCGGCGGTTCCATCCCGCCGGTCGAGGCCGCGACCATCCCGCCGGTGGGGTCCGTGGTGCAACCCCGGCCGGTGGGGTCGGCTGTGCAACTCCGCCGGTGGGGGCCGTGGTGCAACCCCGCCGGCGGGGTCCGTGGTGCAACCCCGCCGGTGCGGGACGTGGTGCAGCTCCGCCGGTGGGGGCCGCGTGCAACTCCGCCGGCGGGGTCCACGGTGCAACTCCGCGTGGGGCCGGCGGTGGCGCCCCGCAGGCAGGATCCGCGGCGGCACCCCGAAGCGGCCGAGGGGATGCTCCTGTCGCCGCCGCTGGATCCTCGTGGCCGGTGCGATGGGCACGTCCGGGCCGGTCGGCGCCGGCGGCTCATCACGGCATGACCGAAGGGCGATCGAGGAGGCGACGCCGTGGGCGGGTTGGACCCGAGGCGAACCGGTGCAGGGGCCATCGGGAGGCCTCCGGCCATCCGGGAGGCCGGGGCGGCCGGCCCTGCGGAGCGGGGGATCCCGGAGTCCGGGCGGGCGCTGGCTGCGCACCGGGACCCGGCCTCCGCGGGCACCGATCCCCTGCTGGTGGTCGAGGACCTGGAGGTCACCTTCTTCACCGACCAGGGCCCGGTGCCAGCCGTGCGCGGGGTGAGCCTCACCGTGGGAGGCGGCGAGGTGGTGGCCCTGGTGGGCGAGTCGGGGTCGGGGAAGTCCGTCACCGCCCGGGCCATCACCGGCCTGGTGCCGCCCCCGGGCCGGGTGGTCGGCGGGCGGATCCGCCTGGCGGGGCGCGACCTGACCGGCCTCGGTCCCGCCGACTGGCGCCGGATCCGGGGCCGCGAGGTGGGGATGGTCTTCCAGGACCCCATGACGTCCCTGGACCCCCTGTTCCGCGTCGGCGACCAGCTGCTCGAAGCCATCACCGCCCACCGGCGGATGACGCGATCCCAGGCTCTGGCCCGGGCCGAGGAGCTGCTGGCCATGGCCGGGCTGCCCCGGCCCGCCGACCGGCTGCGCCAGTACCCCCATGAGCTCTCGGGCGGCATGCGCCAGCGGGTGCTGATCGCCATGGCGCTGGCGACGCCGCCGCGGCTGATCATCGCCGACGAGCCCACCACGGCCCTGGACGTGACCATCCAGGCCCAGATCCTCGCCCTGCTGGACGACCTGCGCCGCCGCACCGGGGCCGCCCTGCTGCTCATCACCCACAACCTCGGCGTGGTGGCCGAGCTGGCCGACCGGGTGTACGTGATGTACGGCGGCCGCATCGCCGAGGCGGCGCCCGTCGACCGGCTCTTCACCCGTCCGGCCCATCCCTACACCCGGGCCCTGCTGGCGGCCGTCCCCGACCCCCTGGCCACCGAGGCGCGTCCGCCCGAACCCATCCCGGGCGACCCTCCCGATCCGCGGCGGCTCCCTGCCGGCTGCCCCTTCGCCGGCCGCTGCCCCGTGGCGGAACCGCGGTGCTTCACCGAGGCGCCGCCGTTCCGGGAACTGGCTCCGGGTCACGGGGCGGCCTGCTGGCTGCTGGACGAGGCCAGCGGGCCCGCGGAACCGACGGGGGCGGCCGATGGGGACGGGGCCGCGCCGGCGGGGTGGACCGATCACCGCCGGGCGAGCCCAGCGGTGCCGCCGGCGGCGGACGAACCGGCCACCGAACGATCCCGGGGGCCGCGGGTCCGGCTGACCTTCGGGGCTGCAGAGCGGCGTCTCCCGGCGGATCGGAGCGGTCCCGCAGGAGGCGAGCCGCCTTCCACGGCACGGCGTTCGCCGGCGGCGGCCGGCGGGCACGACGCCGACGCCATCCCCCGCCCCACCGACCCCACCGCCCGGCCGGGGGACGCCTTGCTCCGCCTGGAGGCCGTGACCACCCTGTTCCCCGTGCGGCACGGCTGGCGCAAGGTGCGCCAGCTGCGCGCCGTGGACGGCGTCTCCCTCGAGGTGCGCCGGGGGGAGACGGTGGGGCTGGTGGGGGAGAGCGGGTGTGGCAAGACCACGCTGGGGCGGACCATCGTCCGCCTGTATCGGCCCGCCCGGGGCCGGATCCTGTTCCGCGGCCACGACCTGGCGAACCTGGACGAACCGGCCCTGCGCCCCCTGCGGCGCCATCTGCAGATGGTGTTCCAGGACCCCTACGCATCGCTGGATCCGCGCATGCGGGTGGAGGACCTGGTCGCCGAGCCGCTCCACCTGATCCCGGGCCTCAGCCGGCGGGAGCGACGGGAACGGGTGCGGGCCATGCTGGCCCGCGTGGGGCTGCGCCCCGAGCACGCCCTGCGGTATCCCCACGAGTTCTCCGGCGGCCAGCGCCAGCGCATCGGCATCGCCCGGGCGCTGGTGGTCGAGCCGGAGCTGGTGGTCGCCGACGAGCCCCTCTCCGCCCTGGACGTCTCCGTCCAGGCCCAGATCCTGCGCCTCCTGGCCTCCCTCCAGGACGAACTCGGCCTCGCCTATCTGCTGATCACCCACGACCTGGCGGTGGTCCGCCACGTCTGCCAGCGGGTGGTGGTGATGTACCTGGGACGGGTGGTGGAGGAGGCGCCGGTGGCGGAGCTCTTCGCCCACCCCCTGCATCCCTATACCCAGGCCCTCCTGGCCGCCATCCCCGTCCCCGATCCCGTCCGGGCCCGGCGGCGGGAGCGGCGGCTGGTGCAGGGCGAGCCGCCGGATCCGCTGAGTCCGCCTTCCGGGTGTCCCTTCCGAACCCGGTGCCCGGTGGCCCAATCCCGGTGCGCCGAGGAGGTCCCCATGCTGCGGGAGCTGGCGCCTGGCCACCGGGTGGCGTGTCACCTCGCGGGATGAATCGACACCGCTGTAGATCCACTGCCGCAGGCGGGAGAGGAGGTCGAATCGGTGACAGCCGCCCCTGCACCCTCGTCGACGCCCTGGGCGCCGCCCCCCGTGCAATCCCAGGACCCTCCGTCCGCAAGCTCGGACCCGGGCCCAGGGTCCGGACCGCGTGTCGCCCGTCCGGTTCCCGATCCGAACCCTGGGCCGAAGCCCGGCGCCACCCGCTGGGTGGCGGTGGCCGTCGCCACCGTGTGGCGCGACCCGGACCGGCCGCGCCCTGTGGACCTGCCGGCCCTGGCGAACCCGACGGCGCTGAGGGAGTGGCTGGCGGCCCTGGACGTCGCGGCGAAGAAGGATCTGGTCGGACGCATCGAAACCCAGGTGCTCCTGGGCCAGCCCGTCACCGTGCTCGAGGAACGGGACGGGTGGGTGCGGGTCGCGGTGCCCGAACAGCCGGAACCGGGGGCACCGCGAGGCTATCCCGGTTGGATCCCCAGTTGGCAGCTGACATCCGATCCGGCGTGGGCAGCCCTGGCAGGGCCGGCGGGGGCCGGCGGGGCGTGGGGCCCCTGGACGGCACCTTCGACTCCCCCGGACCAGAGCACCGTCGGCAGTGGCTCCAAGGCCGCGGTGGTGCCCGCGACCGTCACCGTGGCTGCGGTGACCACGTGGCTCCATCACCGGCCCCACCCGCAGGCCCGCTGGATGGAGATCAGCTTCGGGACCCGCCTGCCCCTCGTCGGCGAACTGGCCCCCAGCGGCTGCGGGGGGGCCGGTTCGTCCCCTTCCGCGCGGTCGAGCGGCACGGGGCCGTCCACGACCGACGGGGGAGCGGGGACGTCGAGCGGCGCGGGCGCGGCCTCCTCCTACACCACCCGAGGACGGGAGGCACGGGGTGGAGCGGGAGGGCCCATGGCGACCACGGAGCGCGAGGGGTGGATCGCGGTGGCGGTCCCGGTCCCCGAGTGGTGCGCCGGGCTCTCGCCCCCCGGTGAAGGCGCGGGCGGTCGGGTTCCCCGGGGTGCTCGGACGGATCTGGGAGCGACAGGCGCTGGCGTGGCCGTCGCCTGGGTGCGCCGGGCCGACGTCCGCATCGACGGCCGCCAGACGACCCCGGGGGTGGCCGAGGGCGCCAGGGAGGAGCACGGGCCAGCGCCGACCGGCGCGGGCGGCGTCCGGCCGGGTTCGACCGCCACGGGGTCCATGCTGCTCGAGACGGCCCGGCGTTTCCTGGGCGTGCCCTATCTATGGGGCGGCACCTCGGGCTTCGCGGTCGACTGCTCGGGCTTCGTCTACCTGGTCCACCGGTTTCACGGCATCGCGATCCCGCGGGACGCTGCTCCCCAACGGGACCACGGCGGGGGCCAGCCGGTGCCCCGGGACCGGCTGCGGCCGGGCGACCTGGTCTTCTTCGCCCACGACGGCGGCAAGGGCCAGGTCCACCATGTGGGCATGTACGCGGGCGACGGGCGCATGATCCACGCGCCCAACTCGGAGCGGGTGGTGGAGGAGATCCCCCTGGACACGCCGCCGTACGGCGAGCGATACGCCGGCGCCCGCCGGTACCACGCCGGCTAGGTGGGGCGGCACAACACGGGCAGGCAGGGTGGCGCGCCACGCCGGGCCCGGGTGCCGGCCATCCGGGGCACGCCAGGGGGCCAAACCGCGCGGGCCAGGCGGGCCACCCGCGGCGGCCCCGCCCGGACGACCGCCTAGCTTCCCAGGCCGCTGGGACCGCCCGGACGACCACCGGACGACCGCCGAGCTTGCCACGCCTCCGGAAGCCCGCCCGGGCGACTGGCCGGCTCGCCAGGCCGCCGGGACCTGCCCGGACGACGCCCCTGCGTGCAAGGCGCCCAGGGCCCGCCCGCCCCCCGCCCGCCTTGCCAGCCGGGCGCGGGCCGGGTCCAGACGACCTCGCGGCCAGGGCGGGTGGCCGTCCGACCAGCCCGGGCGGCCGCCCGCCGGCCCTGGCGACCATCCCCTAACGGCCTTGGCCGGCGGCGGGCAGTCCTGAGGCTCCCTGCCCCGGACCGGCGAGGCGGATCCCGGCCCGCGCCAGGAGCTGCACGACGGCCAGGGTCAGCGCCGCGTCCATCAGGTGATGGACGGCGGTGCCGACCCCGGTGACCCAGCCCTGCCAGGGCGTGCCCGACGCGGCCCAAACCACCAGGGCCTCGCCGACGGCGTGGATCGGCAACACGGCCAGCAGCGCCGCCCACGGCGCCCAGCCCCGACGGAGCAGCAGGGCGCCGACGGCGGCGAAGGGCACGTGGGTGAATGCGCGGGCCGCGACCACGGGCCCGAGGGTCAGGAAGAACCCGGCCGTGGCCCCCAGCCCCACCATGACCGCGGTGGTCGGCCCGAGCCACATCGCCAGCATCGACGGCACGTGGGACGCCAGGGTCGCGCTGAAGTGGGGACCGATCATCACCTGGAGGGTTCCCCGGAAGAAGATCGGAATCATCAGGGCGAGGGCCGTGAGCAGGCCCCCGAGGACCACCTGGCGCGCGGGTTGCGACGGCATGGCGGCACCCCCCAACTTCTGGGTCCTGTGTGTTTTCAGCTGTATATACAGCACGATGGGGACGGGATCCTGCCGTCGGCGCCGACCGGGTCGAGGCGCCGTGCGCCGGGGAGGGGGTCCGGAGGTGAGGTCGGCATGCCCCGTGACGGGAGGGCTCGAGGCGGTGCGCCATCCGAGGCCGGTTCGTCCCATCGACCGGCGCCGGAGGGACGGCTCCCTGGCGGCGGAGCGCAGCCGGCAGGGGGTGACGCCACGGCGCGCCGTCACGCCATCCTCGAGGTGCTGGAGGAGGCTGGGGAACCCGTGCCCGGCCACCGGCTGGCGGCGCGGTTCGGCGTCACCCGCACCGTGATCGTCCACGACATCGCCCTCCTGCGCGCCCAGGGGGCGCCCATCGTGGCGACCCCGTCGGGGTACGTCATCAACCGACCGGCCGCCCGCCACGTGTGGAAGGTGGCCGTCGAACATGGCCCCGACCTCGACGTGATCCGGCGCGAGCTCTATGCCATCGTCGACCAGGGGGTGACGGTGCGGGACGTGATCGTCGAACACCCCGTCTACGGCGAGCTGCGCGGCTGGCTGGATCTGCGGTCGCGCCACGACGTGGACCGGTTCTGTCGGCGGATGGCGGCCACCCGGGCCGAGCCGCTGCTCACTCTCTCCGGCGGGCCCCATCTCCACACCCTGGAGGCCGACGATCCGTCGGCCCCGGAACGGGTGGCCGAGGCCCTTCGACGGCTGGGGTTCCTCCTCGAAGAAGGTGCGGCGGGTGCCCCGGAGCCGCTCGGCCGCGGCGGGATGACGACGGGGAACGGCGATGCGCCGCCAGGGAGCGGCGGCGCATCGAAGGAAGACCGGGCACGCGGTCCGTGATGGCACGGTCCCCGGTACGAGGCCAGGGAGGGCGGCGGGCTGCCGGCCGCGAGCGTGCCGCGACCGCCTGCCCTACGCCCGCGCCGTCGACATCGCCATCCGGCGATAGGTGTGCCGGCGCCCGCGGATGGCGATGCCGTAGGCCAGGATGTTCTCGGGCAGGGCCACGCCGTGGTACCCCGCGTCGCCCAGGTGGTGCAGGTCGAACCCGCAGGCCTTGCTCATCAGGGCGATGTGTCGCACGGTGGCCTCGTCGGCGCCCTCCTGGGAGGTCCCGACGGTGGCCATCGCCAGGGCGCCGGCGGCGTGGGCCGCCCCGACCCACCGCCGCGCCTGCTCCACCGTGACGCCGGGCACCGTGGCGGGTGCAGGCAGGGCGACCACGTCCACGCCGGCCGCCACCAGCCCCCGGATGGCGGCCTCGTCCAGGAAGGGCTCCTGTCCGAACCAGGCGCCGGCGCCGTGCATCCGCCCCGCGGCCAGCAGCAACCGCTCCGGCGGGAGCACCCGGCGGATGGCGGCGGCGGCCCGCTGGATGCCCTCGACGGTGACGCCCGTCTGGGGGTTGCCCGTGAGGAGGATCCACTGCGCGCCCTGGGCCACGGCGCGCAGGGCGTTGTCCGGCGTCGCCCGACGACCGGTCGGGACCCGCTCGCTGGGCTCCAGGTTGATGCCCACCACCCGACCGGCCAGGCAGGCCAGGGCGGCAAGGGGGCCGGGGGGTGAAGAGGGAGCCGGCCCCGCCGCGGATGCGGCCCTGGGCTCGACGCCGGAGCGGCCGTCCCCTGCCGCCGGGGTTGCCGAACCGCCTTCGTCGCGCTGGGCGTCGGCTTCCGCCCTTTGGGGGGACGAACCGGCCCCGGCCGCCGTCGGCTCGTCGGTCGGCATGGCCCACGCGGGCGCGGCGGTGCCGGCTTCGTCCGAGCCGGGCAGGCCCGCGATCCGGGGCCTCAGCACGTCGTAGACGTTCACCAGCAACAGGTCGGCACCGAAGGCGGCGGCCAGCTCGCCGTTGGTCACGCCGTCCACCAGCGGCGGCGCCACGGCCACCGTCTCGGCCGCCAGCACGCGGCCCTCGCTGGCCGCGATGGCGTCCCGGAGGGCGTGTCCCCGCAGGGCCAGCAGCCGGGCGGGCGGCATCTCCAGGAGCCGGGCCGGGTTCGTCGGGGTCGGGAGGGGCACCTCGTGGCGGCTCACGGGCAGGGTCCTCCTTCGACGATGCGGCCGGACCGGAGCGGCGGGCTTACCCCCGGCCTCGTGAGACGGTGCTGCCCCGCCCGTCCGGGGCGGGGGCCGGCTCCGCCCACACCACGCGGAAGAGCACGTCGCGCCCCGCGCGGACGGGGCCGCGGGCGGGCTCCGCGATGCGGCCGGCCCGTTCGTCCAGATTGGTGACCACCACGGGCGAGAGCACCGACCGGGCCGCGGCGGCGAGGCGGCCGAGATCCGCCCGGATCAGGGGCTGACCGGGCCGGACGCGGTCGCCGACCCGCACCAGGGCCGCGAAGACCCCCTCGGCGTGGGCGGAGTCGATGCCCACGTGGATGAGCAGCTCCAGGCCCTCGTCGGTGCGAAGGCCCACGGCGTGCCCCGTGGGGAAGAGGGCGGTGACGGTGCCCGCCAGCGGCGCCACCACCTGGCCGTCCTCGGGCAGCACGGCGGCGCCGTCGCCGACCATCCGCTCGGCGAAGACCGGGTCGGGGACCTGGTCCAGGGGCACGACGCGGCCCGTCAGCGGGGCGGGCACGGCCACGCCGTGCCCGCCCCCGCCGTCACGCCTCCGGGCCCGGGGGGCCACGCCCTCAGCCACGGCCCAGCAGCTCCTTGATCTCGGCCTCCAGGTGTTCGGCGCTGGTCCCGAACACCACCTGCACCGCCCCGCCGCCCAGGCGCACCACCCCCATGGCGCCCTGCCGGCGCAAGGCCGGTTCGTCGACCTTGTTCGGGTCGGCCAGCACCAGGCGCAGGCGGGTGATGCAGCTGTCCAGCTCGCGGATGTTGTCGGCGCCGCCCAGGGCTTCGATCACCGCTTTCGCCTTCTCGGACATGGTCTGCGCCTCCCTGGCAGGTGATGGCGAGGTCGAGCGACCCGTTCGGGGCCGGGCGGCCCGTTCCACCCCTCCAGCGGCCGGTTCCACCCTACCACAACCCGGCCGTTCCCCGCGTCCCCGCCCCGTCGCGCCCCGTCACCCGCCCGTTCCCGCGGCCGCCAGCCGCTGCGCCGCCCCCTCCCCGCCTCGGCGTCATCGGTCCGGGCCGAGCCTGCCATGCGATCCCGCAGGCGCGGGGGCGTCCGGCGGCAGGGTCCAGCCGGCGTCGCGGCCGGATGGCCGAGACCCTCCCGGCCGGCGTCCGGGCATGGGGGGCGCGGGCGTCGCCGCGTCCCGACGCCCCCACCGCGACGACGCCCGGGGACGCCTTGCGGCCTCACGGTGATTCGCCTTGCGGCCTCCCGGTGACGCCTTGCGGCCTCACGCGCCGGGATTCGACCGCGCCTCGGCGGGCTCGCGACCCGGCGTGGGCAGGTCGAGGCGCCGGATCAGGAAGCGGAACAGCACGTAGTACACCACCAGGAACACCAGGCCGATGGGGATCAGCAGGGCCGGCTTGGTGGCGATCCCCCAGTTGATCACGAAGTCGATGAGACCGGCCGAGAAGGTGAACCCGTGGCGGATGCCCAGCTCGTAGACCAGGGCCATGGAGATGCCCGCCAGCACGGCATGGGTCACGTAGAGCACCGGCGTCAGGAACATGAAGGCGAACTCCAGCGGCTCGGTGATGCCCGTGACGAAGGAGGTCAGGGCCGCCGAGAGCAGGATGGCGCGGGCCGATGCCCGGTTCTCGGGCTTGGCCTCGTGGATCATGGCCAGGGCCACGCCGATCAGGCCGAACATCATGATCGGATACCATCCGGCCATGAAGATCCCGGCCGACGGGTCGCCGGCGAAGAAGCGGTGCAGGTCGCCGTGGACCACCTGCCCCGTCTGCGGGTTGGTGTAGTCGCCGAAGACGAACCACACCAGGCTGTTGATGATGTGGTGCAGGCCGAAGGGCAGCAAGAGCCGGTTCAGCACCCCGAAGACGAAGACCCCGGCGGCCCCCGCCCCCACGATCCAGTTGCCCAGCGCGTCGATGGCCTGTTGGACCGGTCCCCAGACGAACCCGAAGACCACGCCCAGGACCAGGGCCCAGAAGGCGGTGACCAGCGGGACGAACCGGCGCCCGCCGAAGAAGCCCAGCCACTCGGGGAGCCGGATGTTGTGGTAGCGGTTGTACATGGCCGCGGCCAGCGCGCCGGTGAGGATGCCCGCCAGCACGCCCATGTTGAGGTCCTCGTTGATGGTGGTCAACGTCTTCTGGAAGACCACGTAGCCCACCAGGGCCGCCAGGCCCGCCACCCCCGCCTGCTCGGCGAGGCCGATGCCGACGCCCAGGGCGAAGAGCAGCGGGAGGTTCGAGAAGATCGCGTCGCCCGCCTGGGCCATCACCGGGATGTTGAGCAGGTCCGGCTGCCCCAGGCGCAGCAGCAGGCCGGCCGCGGGCAACACCGCCACCGGGGTCATCAGCGCCCGGCCGACCCGCTGCAATCCCCCCATGAGGTTCATCGTCCACACCCCTCCTCGTGAAATCTGTCCATCGGCCCCGGCAAAAAACCGGAGGATGCGCAGCCCTCGGGCTGCGCACGCCTCCGGTTGATGCCGGGTCGAACCCGTCACACACCGGTTCGCTTGGGTGGAACGGCTCCCGGGAAGAACGGGCAGGTCATGGGTTCGACGCCGGTGCGCCACCTCCTGCCGGCGGACAGGGGCCCCTACGGCGCTCCCGGGACCGGACCGCGAGCGGGCGCATCCCTGGGGGGACGGCGCCGTCCGGCCGCCTCCCGGGGTCCGGTCGCCACCGCCGGGTCGCCCCCTGAACGGACCGCGGCGCGGTCGCCCGTCGTCCCCGATCCGGGTGCGGACGGGCCGTCGGGCCGGCCTGCGGGCAGGGGCTCGGGCGACGGCGGACCGGCCGCCCCGCCGTCCAGCATGAGCTTCGCGAGGTGCAATGCGACGTAGCCCAGGTCGTCGGGTTGGACGGGCTTGCCCAGCCGCCGCGCGATCTCCTCCCCCAGCTCCCGGGCGAGGGCCATCGCCTCCGGGAACTCCTCGGCGATGCGGGGCAAGAGCGGGTTGGGCGTGCCGCCGCCCCGGGCCACCGCGTCGACCAGGTACCGCAGGTGGGCGACCAGGCGGGCGTGGTCCAGGCCGCCCGGCCGCAGGGCGACCCCCAGGCGCCGGCGCACCCACTCCACCAGATCGTGGACCAGGGCCGTGCTGCGGGCGGGTTCCTTGACCGGCACCCGCGCCCGGGCGGCCCGCAGGTGGAGGGCCACGAACCCGGCCTCGTCGGGCGGCAGCGGCGGACCGCCCGCGGCCACCACCTCCGCCAGCACCTGCCGCGCCAGCGCCAGCTCCTCCGGGAAGAGGACCTCGATCTCGGCCAGGAACGGGTTCTCCAGGGGCAGCCCGCGGCGCACCCGCTGCACCGCGAAGGCCAGGTGGTCCAGCAGGGCCGGCACGATGTGGGGGTCGACGGGCTCGCCCAGCGCCGCCTCCGCTCGTTCCACCAGCTGCGCGACGAGGCCGGGCAGCCACGGCGGCACGGGGACCCCGGGGGCGCCCGCGGCGTACGTGGCTTCGATGGCCGGGTCGTCCGCGGCGACGTAGGCGGCCTTGCGGGCGCGGAAGCCCAGCCCGCGGCCCTCCAGCACCAGGGTCCGACCCGCGGCGTCCCGCACCAGCACGGCGTTGTTGTTCAGCACCTTGACCACCCGGTACGCGCCGTGACCCGCCGGCGACGGCCCGTCGCCCTGCGGGTCGGCACCGCGGCGCCGGGCCTGCGCTCGGGGGCGCGTGGCCCGGTCCTGGGGCATGCGGCCGCCCGGCTCCTCGCCGGCCATCGCCGTCCACCCCCTGCCCCTGCGACGGTCCATCGTCCTCCCTGGGGCGGTCGGCCGTTCCGCCCTGCGGCGGTCGGTCCCCCCGGGGCCGGACCGGCCCTGGGGCGCCGCCACGCGTCCGGGACGAACCGGCCGCCCACGGTTCGGGGCGACGGTTCGGGGCGACGGCACCCAACTCCTGCTCCGCCGCCCGGGACGGACTGCCATCGCAGGCGGCGAAGGTCTATGGCGAATGTCGTAGCCGCTTCGCCCGCGCGGCGGTTCGCCTCGCAAGCCGCCGCGATCCGGGGGGCGGCGCGGTCGAGATTTGTCGCATGAGGGCAGGGAGCTTCGCGGAATCTCGCGGAATCTCGAGGAATTTCGTGCCAGGATATGGACAAGCCTCACCGAACACCGAACTCGGAACATCCCGGGGTCGCGTGGCGATACGGGCGGGGTCGGGTCGCATGGCGAGATGGGCGCGACCGGCGTGCCGAAGATGGTCGGCGGGGGAGGGGGCGTCATGGGGGGATCGGGCATGGGATCCACGGCGGGGTGGGACGGGCAGCCCCGATGCGACGGGCAGGCGCGACGCGACCCGGGTCTGGGCGGGGACGGGCTGTCGCGAGGTGGCGGGGGGATGCCACGGGCCCAAGGGCCGCGGAGGGACGGACGGCCGCCACGGGACATCGCCGCCGCCGTGGGCCGCTGGGGCCGGGTCCCGGTGGCCGGCCTGCGCGGGTGGACGGCGACGCATGCCTGGCGCATCCGTCAGGCCCTCGGCGTGGTCGCGGTTGGCGCCGGGACGGCGGCGGCGGTGGAGCTGGCGCGGAGGGCGGGGGCGCCGGCTTGGGGCATCGCCCTGGCCGGGCTCCTCGCGGCGCTGGCCGGCGCGTGGTGGTGCGACCATCGGGGGCGGACGCGGGTTCGTGACGAGGAACACCGCCACCGGCTGCTGGAGGCGGTCCTCGACGAGTTCCGCTCGCGGGCGACGGCCGTCACCCTGGCCGCGGGGGTGTTGCGGCGGCACGCCTCGGTCGGCGAGCCCGCCGGCGAGGCGGGGGCCCGAGCCGCCCCAGGCGGCCACCCTGGGGCGCGGCGGGGTGCGGCAGCCGCGGAGCCCGGGTCGCCGGCGGCGGGCGGTGGGAGCTGGCCGGGCCAGGCGACCGGCGGCGGGGGCCGATCCGCACGGACGAGCGGGGACGAGAGCCAGCCCGCGTGGACGGGCGGGGACGAGAGCCGGTCGGCGTGGACGGCCGGAGACGGGAACCGGTCGGCGCAGGCGACCGCGGCGCACCGCGAGGATCTCGCCGCCGACACTCCCTGGGGGGATGCGGAGGAGGGCCGCGGCCGGCCCGCCGACGGGGCGGACGGCGGGTGGCCTACCGCCAGGCGCTGGAGGCAAGGCGCCGTGGACCACCGCGGGTACGCCGTGGTCCAGCTGGAGGCCGAGGCGGAGCTGTTGCGGGTCGGCGCCCTTCAGCTGGCCTGCTGGTTGCGCCTCCGGGCGGGCCGGGTTCGTCCGGAACGGGAGCGGGTCGATCTCGCCGCGGTGGCCGAGCGGGTGGTCCGCCGCCTGGCGGTGGTCGCCCAGGCCCGCCAGGTGCGCCTGGCCTTCACCGGCTCGCCGGGCCCCGCCGCCGTGGTCCGGGGCGACCGCGCCCTGCTGGAACTCCTGTGCACCAGCCTGGTGGCCGTCGCGCTGGACCGGTACCGCTCCGGGCGACGGTTGGTTGTCGCGGTGGACGGCGACGGGGCCGCGGTGACGTTGGCCGTGCTGGAGGCCGCGGGCCGCGCCCGCGGCGAGGAGGGTGGGGCGGCGCAGCCGACCCAGGGCGTCGGGGCGGGTCCAGGCCCGGTCCCGGCGCACCGATCGGGCGGGACGGGGGGAGGGGCGACGCCCCTGGGCGATCCCCTGGCGGGACCTTCGGGATCCTCCCGCTGGCGCCGTGGGGGGCCGTGGTCGCTGGCGCTGGAGCTGACGCGCGATCTCGTCAGGCTGCATGGCGGCCGCCTGCGGGTGGGGCGCGGCCTTCCGTGGGTCGTCGAGATCCCCGCGGCCCTCGGCCCCTTCGGGGGCTTGCGCGCCAGGGCCTGGGCGGCGGTACCCTGGCGCTGGGACGCTGGCCAGGATGCCCCGGGGGCCAGGGCGGCCGAGGCCTGGCCTGGCGCCGGGTTCGCGGCGGGGCCGGAACCGACGGCCGGCGGCAAGGCGAGCCCTTGCCGCCGGCCGTCGCCGGGGGAGGCGGCGAGGCGCCTCCGGGCGCGGCGTCCGCCGGCGGAGCGGGGGGCCGCGGCCCAGGCCGGCGGCTGGGGGGCCGGGCGCTCGGCTGTAGGCGACGGGGCGCCGCCGCCCGGCACCGCGGGCGGCGGCGCCCCGGGGCCGGCCAGGGCCGTCTCGCCCTGCGGCGGGTGGCGGGGCAGGGGGGACGGCGGCGACGGCGGCCGAAGCCCAGCCGGGTGGTTGCGGGCTGCCTCGGCGTGGCGCGGCCTCGCCCGGGGCATGCTAGGCGTGATCCGGCGGGCGCGGGCGGCAGGCCCAGGGCGTTTGGAGGGGCCGAGCCGACCGGCGACCGCCGCCGCGCCGAAGCCTGCGGGGTCCGCGGAGCTCCGGGTCCCGTTCTCCGTAGGGACGAACGAGGCGGGGGCGCGCCCGCCGCGAGCCGCCGGGCTCCGCCGGAGGTTGGGGCTGCGCGTCCTCCGGGCTCGAGCCCTCCGCGGGTGGGCTCTCCGCAGACCAGGCGGTTGACGGGGCGCCCGACGGCCGGCGGTCGGGCGGGTGCCTCGCCCCTGGATGCCCGGCCTGATGCCCGACCTTGGGGGGCGCAGGATCCGCGGACGCCGGCCTCGGCGCACGTGCACGACCGCAGGACGTCCGCCCTGCCAGCGGGGCCACGCCGGTCGGCCGTCACGGGGGGCGCCCGTGGCCTCCCACCCGCTCCGGTACCGGGATCCGCCGGGGAGCCGGGGCGTGGCGCACCGGGCGGCCGGCGAAGCACCGGCCCGGAGGGGGGCGATGGCGCACGACAGAGGAGGAGATGGCGCCTCGAGGGGGTGGCCGAGATGGCGCACCTGGGCGCCCTGGTCGTGAAGTTCGTGGCGACCGCCGCGGTGCTGCTGTGGGTCCTCCCCGCCGGCGGCAGCATGGCCGGGCCAGCGGCCCTGCTCGGCCTGGCGGCGGGGATCACCCTGCTGGGGTACGCGGCCGGGGATCGGCTGGTGCTGCCCGTCGGGGGGCAGGCGGTGGCCGTTGTGGTCGACGTGCTGCTGGCGGCGGCGATCCTGGCGATGGCGGCCTATCTCTGGCCCACCCTGGCGCTGCGGCCGGGGGCGATCGGCCAGGCGGCCCTTGCCCTGGGGGTCGCCGAGTTCTTCTTTCACCGTTACCTCCAGGCGCGAGGTCTCGTCCGGTTCGACACGACCTGAGCCCACCCCCGACCGGTCCCTGGGCCCCGCCGGGCGCCCGGGCCGGTGGCCTCGTGCGCCGCCGGGCGGATCGCCGTCGCACCGGGGTGCTGGGCCCGCAGATCGGCGTCCCGGAGGACCTTCCCGCGGGTGGGTTCCGGCGATGATCCTGCCGGCGAAACCGGGCGAAAATCCTCCGGCAATGCCGAAAATCCCCTGGCAAACATGGTATGATCGACGGTTGGGAGGTCGACGGTCCGCCGGTGCGGTGCAAGCCGCACCGGCGGACCGTTCAGGGGGACCGCCGACCGGGAGGCGGTTCTTGGGAGAACCGACCGCACGCCGTGGGGCGAGGCGCGCCACCGCGCCACGGGGCGAGGCGCGCCAGCCAGCCACGGGGCGAGGTGCGCCACCGCGCCACCGGGTGACGCCAAAGCGCAACCGCCCCCCGCGACGCAGCGCGGCCACGCCCCGGAGCGAGGCGACGGCCGGACCCCAGGCCGCGACCATTCCGTGGCCCTCGGCGCGGCGGGCCCCCGGCGGGTGGGGGAGGGTCGCCCATTGGATGCAGCGGAGGTTCTGGCCCGGCTGGCCGGCATCCCAGGCCCCCCGGGCCACGAGGCCCAGGTGGCCGCGGCGGTGGAGGCGCTGTGGCGCCCGCTGGCTGCCGAGGTGCGCCGGGACGCGCTGGGGAACGTGATCGCCGTCGTCCCCGGCGAGGGGCTGGCGCTGCCCGACGGCCGGCGGGCCAGCGTGATGTGGGCCGCCCACATGGACGAGATCGCCCTGCTGGTGTCGTCCATCGAAGAGGGAGGGTTCCTGCGGGTCGACGCCGCCGGCGGCGCCGACCCCCGCAACCTGCTGGGGCAGGAGGTGACGGTCCACACCGCCGCCGGCCCCCTGGCCGGGGTGGTGGGCACCAAGCCGCCCCACCTGACCAGCGCCGACGAGGCCCGCAAGGTCCCCCGCCTGCGGGACCTGTTCGTCGACGTGGGGCTGCCGGCCGAGGAGGTGCGCCGGCGGGTGCGGGTGGGCGACCCCATCACCATCCGCCAGTCGCCGGCTCGCCTCCAGGGCCAACGGATGACGGGCAAGAGCCTGGACAACCGGGTGGGGGTCACCGTGCTCACCCTGGCGCTGGAGGAACTGGCCCGGCGCCGGCACGCCGTAGACGTCTACGCCGTCGCCACCGTCCAGGAGGAGGTGGGGCTGCGGGGGGCCGCCACCAGCGCCTACGGCCTCGAGCCCACCCTGGCCGTGGCGGTGGACGTCACCTTCGGCGACCAGCCCGGCATCCCCGACGGCAAGACCGTGGCGCTCGGCCAGGGGGCGGCCATCGCCCAGGGCGCCAACGTGCACCCGCGGGTGCTGGCCGCCCTGCGGGAGGCGGCCACGGCCGAGGGGATCGCCACCCAGCCCGAGCCCATCCCCGGCTCGTCGGGCACCGACGCCTGGGCCATCCAGATCGCCCGGGAGGGCATCCCCACCGCCCTGGTCTCCGTGCCCCTGCGCCACATGCACAGCCCCGCGGAGGTGGTCGACCTGGGCGACGTCCGCGAGGCGGCCCGCCTGCTGGCGGCCATGGCGGCGCGCCTCGACGCCGAGGCGGTGGGCCGCCTGGTGGGGCCGGGCTGGCAGGAGGTGAGGGCCGGTGCTGCTGGCACGGCTCAGTGAGGCCCGGGGCGTCGCCGGCGACGAGGCCGCGGTCCGTGACATCATCCTGGAAGCCGTCCGCCCCTTCGTCGACGCCTATCGCGTCGACGCCATGGGCAACCTGCTGGTCGTCAAAGGAAGGGACAAGCCCGGTCCGCGGGTCATGGTGGCCGCCCACATGGACGAGGTCGGCCTGATGATCACCCGGGTCGAGAAGAGCGGGCTGCTGCGCTTCGCCAAGGTGGGCGGCCTGGACGACCGCCTGCTGCCCGGCAAGCGGGTGCGGGTCGGCCCCGACGGCGTCCCCGGGGTCATCGGCAGCAAGCCCATCCACCTGGACCGCAAGGCGAGCAGCGTCACCCCGGCGGACGAGCTCTACATCGACATCGGCGC
Organism: Thermaerobacter composti; assembly: GCF_033582035.1. Taxonomy (NCBI): domain Bacteria; kingdom Bacillati; phylum Bacillota; class Clostridia; order Eubacteriales; family Clostridiales Family XVII. Incertae Sedis; genus Thermaerobacter; species Thermaerobacter composti. The sequence continues at coordinate 2,108,428 of NZ_CP132508.1, read as the reverse complement.
CACCTCCCGCGAGGAGGCGGAGCGGCTGGTTCGTCCCGGGCACTACGCCACCTTCGACACGGCCTTCGGCGAGTTCGGCCAGGGCCTGTGGAAGGGCAAGGCCTTCGACGACCGGGCGGGATGCGCGCTGCTGGTCGAGCTGCTGCGGGGCGAGTACGGCTTCCCCCTCTACGGCGCCTTCACCGTGCAGGAGGAGGTGGGCCTGCGCGGCGCGGCGACGGCGGCCCACGCCCTCGACCCCGACGTGGCCCTGGTGCTGGAGGGCACCACCTGCGCCGACATCCCCGATGCGGACGAACACGGCCAGTCCACGCGGCTCGGCTGCGGCCCCGCCATCACGGCCATGGACCGCACGGTGATCCCGCCGCGCTGGCTGACGGACCGGCTGGTGGCGGCGGCGGAGCGCCGCGGCATCCCGTACCAGTGGAAGCGCACCACCATGGGCGGCACCGACGCCGGGCGCATCCACCAGGCGCGGGCCGGCGTCCCGTCGGCGGTGGTCTCGGTGCCCTGCCGCTACATCCACTCGCCGTGCGCGGTGATGAGCCGGCAGGACTTCGAGCACGCGCTGGAGTTGGTGCGCGGCTTTCTCGAGGATCTGAGCGAAGGAGGCGTGCCCCGCCATGGCGACCCCCAGTGAACAGCCCGACCGCCGGACCCGAGGGTCCGCGGGCGCCGGCGCTGACGCCGGTGCCGGCGCGGCCCTGGGCCCTGGTCCCACGGATGCCCCGGACCCGCGACCCGGCGGACCGGACCCGCGAGGCCTCGGCGCGGCCCCGGGCGCGGGCGCCGCGGATGCGACCCCGCCCTCGGCCTCTTCCACCCCGGCTCCGACCTCGGCCGGCCGGGAGTCCCGCGCGCCCGCCGGCGAGTCCCGGCTGATCGGCTTCCTGCGCGAGCTGACCGAGACCTACGGCCCGCCGGGCCGGGAAGACGCCGTGCGCGAGGCCATCCGCGCACGGGTGGAGGCCTGGGCGGACGAGGTGCGCGTCGACGCCCTGGGCAACCTCATCGTCCGGCGGGCGCCGCGGGGCGGCGCCGCAGCCGGTGCGAGGACGGGCGGCGGGGGCGGTGCGGGTCGAAGCGGCCACCGCGTCATGGTGGCCGCCCACATGGACGAGATCGCCCTCATCGCCACCCACATCGACGACAGGGGCTTCATCCGCGTCGAGCCGGTGGGCGGCCAGGATCCCCTGGTGCTGGTGGGCCAGCGGGTGGCGTTCGCCGGCGGCGTCGTGGGCGTGGTGGCCTGCGAGCGGCTGGACAGCCCGCGGGATCTCAAGATGGGCAAGCTGTACGTGGACATCGGCGCCCCGTCGGGCGATGCGGCGCGCCAGCGCGTGCGCGTCGGCGACATGGCCGTCTTCCACCGGCCGCTGGAGCGCGCCGGCAGCCGCCTGGTGGCCAAGGCCCTGGACGACCGCTCGGGCTGCGCCGTGCTGATGGAGGCCATGGCGCGGCTCGAGGAGTCAACCCACGAGGTGCCCCACGAGGTGTTCTTCGTCTTCACCGTACAGGAGGAGGTCGGAATGCGCGGGGCGCGCACGGCCGCCTTCGCGGTGGAGCCCGACGTGGCGGTGGCCGTCGACGTCACCGTGGCGGGTGACACGCCGGAACCCGAGCATCGGCTAGCGGTCGAACTCGGCAAGGGGCCGGCCATCACGGTGAAGGACAACAGCCAGATCGTCCACCCGCTGGTCCGGCGCTGGATGGAGACGACCGCCCAGGCGGAGGGCATCCCGTACCAACTGGAGGTCCGGCCCTTCGGCGGTACCGACGCGGGGGCCATGCAGCTGGTGCGCGCGGGGGTGCCGGCGGGCACCCTGTCCATCCCGATCCGCCATGTCCACACCCCGGGGGAGATGGTGGACGCCGACGACCTGGAGCATGCCGTCCGGCTTCTGGTCGCCATGCTCCAACGGCCCCTGCCGGCGGCGTAGGGCGGTGGCAGCCGCCCGACCATTCATGAAAATGAATGTCACTTCTTATCTGCCGAAAACGCGGGATTTTGCGAATTCCCGGCAGGATTCTCCGCCGGACGTGCGGTACAGTAAGAGGGGGTCGACGTGCATCCTCCCCACGGGGGATGCGAGGTCTCCCGCCACGGGGGCGGCCGCCAGGGGGCAACCGCCGCTGCCAGCGCGCTTGCCACGGTGGACGGGGTTGCCATAGACTGAGAGGGGTAATCCGGCGAGGAAAGGAGCACCGGCCGATGATCTACGTCATCTGCGAGCCGTGCATCGGCACCAAGGACCAGTCCTGCGTCGAGGTCTGCCCGGTGGACTGCATCTACGAGGGCGAAGACCAGTTCTTCATCCACCCCGAGGAGTGCATCGGCTGCAGCGCGTGCGCGGCCGTGTGCCCCGTCGAGGCGATCTACGACGAGGACGAGGTCCCCGAGCAGTGGCAGCACTACAAGGAGAAGGCCCGCAAGTTCTTCGAGGAACGCGGCCAGCTCTGATCCTCGACAGCGGTGCCTGCTCCCATCACCGACCATGCCAGCGAACCGCGCCCCGGCAACCCTTCCGGGGCGCGTTGCGTCATCGATACGGGTTGCCCGGCATCGGTAGGACCGGTTTCCCAGCATCAGTACCCAGTGATGCAAGACGCCCTAGGGTCAAGTCAAGTCCTCGTAGTCGGGGACGTGGATCGTTCGCAAAACGCTGTTGAGGCACGTGCCCATGGGCGCTACGCGGCCTTGGGCTGTTACCGCTAGAGGCCGTGGTGCGGGCGTACAAGGACCTCTGGCGGGTCGAACGGGCCTTCCGGACCCTCAAGTCCCCCCTCGACCTGCGGCCCATGTTCCACTGGACGGAGCCGCAGGTACGGGGGCACGTCATGATCTGCTTCCTGGCCCTCGTGCTGGAGAGCCTCTTATTACGTAAACCCGGTCGCCAAAACCCCGTGGCGAGCTAGGAGGACGTGCTGAACGACCTCGCCCAGTTCCATGCCGTGGTCGTCGAACTCGATGGCGAGACCTACCTCACCGGGACCGAGCTGGTCGGGCCGGCCTACGAAGCCTTCAAGGCCGTCGGTCTGCGGCGACCGGCGCGGGTGCAGCTCGGCGACGTCCTGAGACGACCCCCGCCGCATAGTGTACTGGTACGTAGTCCTCGTGTGCCCAAGAAGGCCTTATATTTTAAGGGGTCTCAAGGATCGCGGTGTTACTATCGAGCCAGGTCGAGCGCGCTTGGACGATGTGGGCTTCGCGAAGGGTGTGGCGCTCCTCTGCAAAGAGGCACCACAAGCCAGCCGTAAACGTGGGACCGACACCCGTCCTATTTCGGGAATCGTAATAAGACGGAGATATCGACTGTTTTCCGCCGATCTAGGGGTACAGGGCCAGCCCAAGGGCCGAGATCCCCACATCCATGGTTTGCTCTACCATTTGCAGGAGTCGTATCCTATGGTTGCTTCATTCACTAGGAGTTGGATGCCATGTCGTATGTGACGATTACCAACCGGAGGGCGTAGACGCTGCGGCTTCGGCTAGGCCCATACACCGCAACTGTCAATTTCGACCCGACGACATTCGAAATTCGAACCATTGAAACCGACCTACCCGCTATCAAGCCGCTGATAAAAAAGTATGCATACGAACAGGTGACGTGGGCCGGGCGCGCCAGAATTGTTGACTCTGCTCATTTTAATTATAACCTGTTCCCGCTGGTTCCTCCGCCGAGCGTAACAGCATCAAATCCGGCGGCGGCTCAGGACTACGAAGCGATTGACATTGATATTGTTGAAGGACCAGGTTATGCGATTCGAGAGTCGTCATCATTAGAGGCGATTACATTCTGGTGGATTGAAGAAAACAATGATCCGCGAGAAGGCTTGCCGTTCGAAGTCAGTGTGATAATCAACGGAAATCAAACGAAATTGACCGGAACAACTGTTATCGGATACGAAAGCGCAACATCAATGCAACTCGCGCCTCTCGTATTAAGAATGTTTGCTTTGCCGTACGAGTGGTGTTCGACGGGAAGATCTGTTATCGACTTTGCTGTCATCGGGGCGCCCTTTTCGGGGCGAGTAGTCTTTGACGCAAACGAACGGAGCATTGTAGACATCACTCTAAACCAACACCCTGTACCTAAGTTCGAAACCCGTCGTAGGTACGGCGAAATTTGGTGGCGAACTCGGTCAGTAGTAATGAAAACGATCAAATTTACACAAAATAATGAACCGATTGATATTCCTTTTGATGCGAAAGGTGGGGTAGCCTGTATAAGGTCTGGAAACATTAAGCGGGATTTATTCTTTGACGGCCCTGGCTATGCTTTTGCGACGTCTCCGACTCTCGGTGCAATCACCGTTTGGTAGATAACGACTGGAACTGTTGGAGATGTAGAAGTGGCCATGGGTGACTTCAAGGTTGATGCCGGCTTAACTCAAATGGTGGCATATCCAAGCCTGATTGGTACCGAAGCGTTGGATTTGAAGGTGTGCGTGCTGCAAATACCGGTTGTTCGACTGAATTCAGTGCTTAAGGCCAAACATGAAGTTCCTGCTGTGGTTGGCTAGGAGAATCATCATGCTAGGCCGTAGAGTTGTGTATGGAAGTCGTGAGCGGAGGATTGTTCCTCCGCTCAATTGTGTACGCCCGGCATGGGCGAGTGCTAAGGGGTGAAAGTCCCCTGCGGAGTGTGGCCCCGTACAACCGCTAGCCGAAGGCAAGGGTGCCCGTGGCGACGCGGGATCCGAAGGAAGCCGGAGGCAAAGTCGCGACCCGACGACCAGGAACCGCGGGCGAGGCAGTGTCGTCTGGGCGAGCCGGCAAGACACTGCGAAGCCCGAGATGGGCCGAAGGGCGGCGCTGTAAACGCGGCGGGTGTGCGACGAAATGCTGATCCGCCGCTATCTGCAGGCCGGCGTGATGGTCGGTGGGGTGAAGGTGCGGACGGACGAGGGGACACCCCAGGGCGGCCCCCTCAGCCCGCTCTTGGCCAACGTCCTTCTCGACGACCTGGACAAAGAGCTGGAACGGCGGGGACACCGTTTTGTCCGTTATACGGACGATTGCAACATCTACGTCCGCTCGGAACGGGCAGGGCACCGGGTCATGGCAGGAGTACGGCGGTTCCTCGAGCAGCGGCTTCGGCTCAAGGTCTACGAACAAAAGAGCGCGGTCGATCGGCCGTGGCGACGCAAGTTCCTCGGCTTCAGCATGTATCACGGCCGGGACGGCGTCCGCCTGCGGGTGGCCCAAAGGCAAGATCGGTCGAAATTGACGAAACATGGATGTTTTAGGTCAAGAGGTGCAGGGCACGTGCTGGCTACAATCGACCTGTTTCGGAGGAATCCCAATATTGCGAAGTTGGTTCTTGCAGAAACTATCTCATACGTGGGCGATAGCATTTTCGACATCGTAATCCTTTGGGAGATATATGAGCAGACACGGTCGACTTTTGGTACAGCAGCGTTGATGATTGGAGAAGTAGTTGCTCAGTTAACTCTGGGGCCAATTCTGGGCGCAGTCGCCGACCGATTCGACCGAAAGATGATAATGCAGGTTTCAGCCATAGTGCAGATGCTGTTAACTGCATTAATGGCGTTGTGGTCCTTTTGGGATGATCTCCCCGTTTGGGCAATATACGTTTTTTCATTTACGTTATCTGTTTTCCAACTGGCGTATTCACCCGCGCGCTCTGCGATTTTGCCTGAGATTACTGATCCGAACATTTTGTTACGAGTCAATGCACTGTGTAATTCACTGGGGCAAGTTGCTAGCGTAGTCGGAGCAAGTATTGGGGGCATCCTGGCCGTAGAAGTAGGGAATGCTCTAGCTATAGCTGTGGATAGTGCTACGTTTGCAGCTGCAGCGTTTCTTATTGGCCAGATGCAGTATCAAAGTCTTAGAATATCAAGTGAGATGGCAACGGAAGGCAGTAAAAAACCGGGGAAACTGGCGTTATTGTCTTATTTGTTAAGAGACATGCGCAAATCGCTTGGTTTTTTGCTAGGAAATGTGATAATTTTACACATCATCGTACTTGGAACCGTCAGCAACATTGCGCTTGCGCCGATCAACGTACTTGTTCCCATGTTGATGGCCGATTCGTTCGGAGGCGATGCGAGGCACCTTGGATTTTTCGAGTCGGGCGTGGGGTTGGGTATGTTCCTGGCGGGTAGTTCCATGTCAATGGTTAAGCTAACACGCATAGGTGTTGTTTTCGCGATGGGCTTCTGTATCCAGGCAGTGGCGTTGGGACTGATTGCCTTAGCGTCGGTAGCGTGGCTTGCGGTTTTTGGCGGGATGCTGTTAGGTGTGGGCTTCGTCGCCACCATAGTGCCGTTCGGTACATTGGTCCAGACGCTTGTTCCGGTTGAAATGGTTGGGAGGGTCCGAGCAATCAGTTCAACCTTGTCAAGTGCAATTATTCCGATCTCTTATTTTTGTTTTGCCGTTTTGGGCGACATGGTGGGGTCCAAGTTGCCGTTGCTAATGGGGGCTGTTCTCATGGCAAGTTGCGGCGCAATTGCGCTTTGCGCTCATACAATTCGCGCGGTGTCCCTAGACCATAACGTGCTTGGACTATGACCCACGAGGGGGAAGTGGTGTGCAAGGGAAGCCGGACCTAACGGGGGAATCCGTTTCGCTATCGTCTCCATAGGGGTTTTTCGCATTACGTCATGCTAGTCACAATGAACGAGGCCGGCCCCGTTTCGCAGGTGCGTGGGTTACGCTGAAGGTACCTGCCTTCGCGCAGAGCCACATACGAAAGGGGCCGGTACCATGAAGGATATCACGAAGTTCGTGGGCCTGGACGTCCATAAGGACACCATCGCGGTCGGGGTGGCAGATCGCGACGGCGGTCGGGGCCGGTACTGGGGCACCATCCCGCACCGCCCGGAGGCCGTGCGCAAGCTGATGGAGCAGCTCGGGCCCAAGGAGCAGCTTCTGGTGTGCTACGAGGCGGGTCCGACGGGCTACGGGCTGCAACGCCTGTTGGTTTCGCTGGGGATCGCGTGCATTGTGGTGGCCCCGGGGCTGACGCCCACGCGCCCCGCGGACCGGGTGAAGACCGACCGCCGGGATGCCGTGCGCCTGGCGGAGCTGCTGCGGGCCGGCGAGCTGACTCCAGTATGGGTACCGCACGAGGAGGACGAGGCGCTGCGCGACCTGGTGCGGGCCCGGGAGGATGCCAAGCAGGATCTATTACGTGCACGCCACCGGCTGAGCAAGTTCCTGCTGCGGCACGGGATCCGGCCGCCGGAGGGGGTGCGCCGGTGGTCACGCCGGTACCGGGAGTGGCTGGAGGGGCTGCAGTTAGGGCATCCGGTGTTGCAGCGGGTCTTGCGGGAGTACGTGTACACCATCGACGAGATCGAGGAGCGGCTCAAGCGCCTAGAGGCGGAGATCCACGAGCAGGCCACCGCGAGCGTGTACGCGCCGGTGATTCAGGCCTTGCAAGCGCTGCGCGGGGTGGGTGAGGTGGTGGCGGTGACCGCGGTGGCTGAGGTCGGGTCGTTCTTACGCTTTGCCCGGGCGCGGCAGCTGATGGCGTACGCGGGGTTGGTGCCCAGCGAGTACTCCAGCGGGGCACGGCGGCGCCGGGGTGCGATCACGAAGACGGGGAACGCGCACCTGCGCCGGGTGCTGGTGGAGGCGGCGTGGTCGTACCGGCACCCGCCGGCGCTGAAGGCCAAGATCCGGGCGCGCTACGAGGGGCAGCCACCGGAGGTGCAGCGGATCGCGTGGAAGGCGCAGGAGCGGCTCTGCCGGCGCTACCGGCGCATGGTGGCTCGGGGTAAGCCCCATGCCGTGGCGGTGACCGCCGTGGCGCGGGAGCTGTTGGGTTTCATCTGGGCGATCGCGTGCTGGGTGGAGCGGCAGCGGCTGCAAGAGCAGGCTGTTGCGTGAGTGCCCGTGGCGGCGTGGGCAAGCTGCTAGCCGTGGAGGCGTTATTGCGGTAGGGGTTAAGGTCCCAGGCCCGGCACGGGGAGAACCCTCGAGGGCTGCTAAGCGTCGCAGGTACGCGCGTCCCTAGTCTGAGGCAGCTCCCCGACGGATGGCGTGGGATGCGGTGACCAACCCGCGGATATCAGCGTGCCGACCGTCGGAGCGATGCCTGGGCCTTACCCCTCTACCGCACCTTTCCGGGCGGGCTTGACGGCCTCGTTCATATCAGCCCGTGTGAATAACGCTGCATAAGCTAGGTGATCTAGCAGTGTTCTTCGGCCGGCATGCCGAAGAAGAAACACTATGAACAGGAAGAAGTTTCGGGACTACCAGCCCCATCAGCTCATGATCCTGCCTCCTCGTGGGTTATAGTCCAAGCAGGTTTTGACTCCCGCCTTCGCCAAGTTTCGTCAGGGCCGGAGGAGGTCCACTGCCTCCTCGCCGTGCGACGGCCTTAGGCAGACCGACCCCTCCGGCACCTGGCGAATCCGCTGCTCAACGGTCGCTAGGGCGTCGTGCCGCGAGCACCGGTTCCACGAGGGCACCGTGGGTGGCGGGGATCGCCCCACGCGGAGGTGGCATCATGTTGCACGTCGGAATCGACCAGGGCAGCCAGCATCACGACGTCTGCCTGGCGTCCGAGGGGCAGGCTCCTTCCTACCTCCGGGTCCCCAACGATGCCGACGGCCTGCAGGAACTGCTCGCCGCGATCCGGCGTCGAGAACCGGACCCAGCACAGGTGCACGTGGCTATCGAAGGCTCGGGACAGGGGCTCTTCGTGGCCGCGCTCCTCGCCACAGGCTTTCGGGTCTATCCCGTCAATCCCAAGGCGGTGGACCGCTACCGGGACCGCCTCTCCCCGGCCGGCAGCAAGGACGACCGCCGGGATGCCCTGGTCCTGGCCGAGATCCTCCGCACCGATCGCCATCGCCTTCAGCCCCTGCGGCTGGAGAGCGACACCCTGCGCCAGCTCCGGGTGGTCTACAGCCACCACCAGACCCTGGTAGAAGAACGCACGCGGCTTCTGAATCAGCTCACCGCCTGCCTGCGCACGTATTACCCGCGGGCCCTGGAGCTGTTTGCCGACCTCGGCCGGCCCGTGGCCTGGACCTTTTTGCGCGCCTTCCCGACCCCGGTCCACTTCGCCCGCGCCCGCCGGTCCCGGATCGAGAAGCTGTTGCGCCAGCACCGCTACCCTGGCGTCGCCGCCAAGACCGCCGAACTGCTCGAGCTCGCGCGCAAGCCCCAGCTCCCGGCCGATCCGGCCACCGTGGCCCTGTGGGCACGCCGCATGCTCTTTCTGGTGGATCAGCTCGAAGCCGTCTGCCGCGAGCTCGAGGCCTGTCATGAGCAGCTGGAGACCCTGGTGCAGGCGCACCCGGACGGCGATTTGTTTCGCTCCATGAAAGGCATCGGCACGGTGCTGGCTGCCGGCATGATCACCGTCTTCGGGGAGGACCGCCAGGCGGTCCCCAGCGTCCGCCCAATCCAATGTCGGTCGGGGACAGCCCCCGTGACCGTTCGCAGTGGCAAGACCGTCCGAGTCCGTTTCCGCCACGCTTGCAACAAACAAGCCCGGAATACGCTGCAGCTACTGGCGCAGCAGCTCGTCCTGCACCATGCCTGGGCCCGGGAGATTTATCAGACCCACCGCGACCGAGGGCGTCACCATCATGAAGCCTTGCGCATCGTGGCCCACCACGCCCTTCGGGTCCTTTTTGCGATGTGGCGAGATCGTCAGCCCTACGACCCCACCCGGTTCGAGGCGGCGCGTCGTCAGCGGCAACAGCCCAAGGCCGCGTAGCGCCCACGGGCACGTTCCTCAGCAGCCGCTTTGTCAAAGATCACATCCCCGACTACGAGAGCTCTGCAAAACAGGCGGGAAGCTTAGCGCATGGGGCCGGAGAAGGTTGCCATCTACTGGATGGTACATGTGGCACTACAGGAGAGCGGCTCTTCCACTTGGTCCGGCTTCCTACGGGTGCCGACCTGCTCACGCAGCCGCCCGTTCCGGGAGCCGAGGCCCTTTTCGATGTCCACGCGCATCTTTGAATCGACAGGCCATCTTCTTGGCGTTGAGCACCAGGCAGGTCAGCAGCACCTGAATCGCCGTCCGTTCCCGCCCTCGGTAACGGCTCCGCCCCAGTCCGTGCCACTGCTTGGCCTCTCCAAAGGTGCGCTCGATGACCTTCCGCACGCGCAAGGCCCGTTTTAGCCCCCGCGGCCGGTTCGCTTCCGTGCCCGGATGCCAGTACAGCACCTTCCGCGTTTGGCTCCGGCTCAGACAACTCCCCGCCCGCGGGCAGACGCGGCAGGCTCGCTCGGAAAAGTACACCAGCCACCCCCCGCGCTGGTGCGGGCTCTGGCCGATGGAGCGGTGGCCCTCGGGACAGATCCATTGCCGGCGGCGTTGGTCGTATGTGAACCCTTGCTTGGGCAACCTTTGCCTTTGCGTCCGCTGGGGAATGTACGGGCGGATGCCCTGCCGAACAAGATCCTGCCTCAGACCACTGGCGTCGTACGCCTTGTCCGCCACCAGCCGCCGCGGCCGCAAGCCCTGGGCACGCGCTTGTTTCACCAGCGCCGGAGCCCCTTCGAGGTCGCTCGCGTTCCCCGCCGTCACCGTCGCCGCCAGCACAAAGCCGGTCTCATCCGTCGCCAGATGCATCTTGTACCCGAAAAAAGGCTTCTTCCGGCGCTGGTGCCCCCAACGCGCCTCCGGGTCGGCATAGCTCGCCACCCGTTCGTCCTTTAGCACCCGCTCCACTTGCTTCCGCACGCGCCGCACCGCTGGCGCCTGGGCGGCTTGCCGGGACGTGATCGCCGCCAACAAGGCCTCCGTCCGTTCCTGTTCCGCCTTCAGCAGCTGATCCTGATCTTCATAGGTCGCGTCCGGCACCGGCTCGGCCAGCGCCTCCAGCTCCTTCGCCACCGGCGGCGCCGCCTGCCGGACGGCTTGCAGCAGCCGCTGCCGCCCCTCCCGCAACAGCTGCACCCGCGTACGGGCCGCCGCATGGGCCACCACCGGGCTGGAGTCCATCACCAACCAGCGGCCTTTCAGACACCCCTTCGCCCGCGCCTGCTCCACCAGCCGCTGCAGCAGCCGCTGCCACCGCTCCTCCCCCAGTCGCTGCCGAAACCGCACCAGCGTCGTGTCGTCGGGAATCGCATCCTTCCAGCCGAGGCGGCAGAAGTAGCGATAGAGGACGTTGTAGCGAAGCTGCTGGCAAACCTGCACGTCCGACAGGTTGGCCCACACGGCCAGGAAGAGGATGCGCACCAGCTGCTCCGGCGGGTACGAAGGCCGGCCTTGATCGGCACTGTACCGATCGGCCGTCTCTTCCTCCACGAACGAGAAATCGACGGCCCGGTCGATGTCCAGGAGAGGGTGTTCCGCGGGCAGCATGTGGTCAAAGAGGAGCTCATCGAAGAAGTTCCGCTGTCGATCCAACCTTCCCAGCATGGTGCATCGGCCTCGGTTTCGGTATCGTCTCCATTAGGGATTCTTCGCTTTACGTCCTGCCAGTCCTTGCCGAAAAAGCAAAGGGGTTTTTCAGAGCTCTCGACTACGGCGACTTGACCCTAGGGCGTCTGCGCTGGACGAGTGGCTCCGGGAGGATCACCCGGTCCATTTCATTAGCCAGGTGGTCGACCAGTTCGACCTGTCAGCGATCTACAACGACTACACCGAGCGCCGGGGCCAGCCCCCGTACGAACCGCGCATGATGGTCAAGGTGTGGCTGTACGCGTACATGCGGGGCCTCCGCTCCTCACGGCGCCTGGAGCGGGCCCTGTACGAAGACGTGGGCTTCCGGGTGCTTGCGGCGAATCAGCAGCCCGACCACTGGACGCTCTCGAACTTCCGGCGCCGGCATCATGAGGCCCTGGCCCGGCTGTTTGTCCAGTCGGTCCGCCTGGCCCAGGACGCCGGCTTGGTGAAGCTGCGGCATGTAGCGGTCGACGGGACCAAGCTCAAGGCCTACGTCTCCAAGCACAGCGCCATGAGTTACGGCCGGATGAAAGATGAAGAGCGGCGCCTGGCCGAAGTGATCCGGCGCTATTTGGAGGAGGTGGAAGCCAACGACCGGTCGGAGGATGCGGAACACGGCCCGGACAGCGGCTGGCGCCTGCCTCCCGAGCTGGCCACGGCGGAAAAGCGGCTGAAGGCGATTCAGGCGGCCAAGGCCCGGCTGGAGCAGCGGGCCCGGGCCGAGGCCGAAGCCAAGGAAGCGGCGCGGGAGGCGGAGGCGGCGAAGAAGGGGCGCCGCTCCCGCCGCAAGCAAGCCCCCTCCGACCCCCTCCCGGCCGACAAGGATCAAATCAACTTCACCGACCCCGAGTCGCGGATCATGCGCAGCGCCGACAAGGCTTTCATCCAGGGTTGCAACGCCCAACTACGTGGACGCGGAAACGCACGTTATCGTGGCGGCCGACCTGACGAACCAGGCCACCGACGCGCGCCATCTCCTGGGCCAGCTGCAACAAGTCGAGGCCAACACCGGGTGCCACCCCAGGGAGCTTTCCGCCGACGGCGGTTGTTACAGCGACGCCAACCTCCAGGCTCTGGAGGAGCGGGGTGTCGAAGCCTTCATCCCGCCGGATAAGATCCGTCATACGGAATGGCGCCAACTCCAGCCACCCCGGGGGCGGATGCCCAAACCCATGACGGCCAGGGACCGGATGCGCCGCAAACTGCGAACCGTTCGGGGGCGCCGCCGCTACAAACTCCGCCAGTGCTCGGTGGAGCCGGTCATTGGGCACCTCAAAGAGGCCATGGGGCTCCGGCAGCTGCTTCTCCGTGGGCTGTCGAAAGCCCGCTTCGAGTGGCTCTTCAGTTGTACCGCTTTCAACCCCATGAAGCTCTGGCGCCACCACGCGCTTGCCCGCCGGATGGAGGCGATCGCCCCCTCCTGAGGGAGGGGTACCGACCGCTCCCATGCCTGGGCGCGGCCCTCTGACGTTTTCAAAGACCAGCGGCTTCGAGGGCCAACGGCATTACCAACACGGGCTGATATGAACGAGGCCGTCAAGCCCGCCCGGAAAGGTGCGGTAGAGGGGTAAGGCCCAGGCATCGCTCCGACGGTCGGCACGCTGATATCCGCGGGTTGGTCACCGCATCCCACGCCATCCGTCGGGGAGCTGCCTCAGACTAGGGACGCGCGTACCTGCGACGCTTAGCAGCCCTCGAGGGTTCTCCCCGTGCCGGGCCTGGGACCTTAACCCCTACCGCAATAACGCCTCCACGGCTAGCAGCTTGCCCACGCCGCCACGGGCACTCACGCAACAGCCTGCTCTTGCAGCCGCTGCCGCTCCACCCAGCACGCGATCGCCCAGATGAAACCCAACAGCTCCCGCGCCACGGCGGTCACCGCCACGGCATGGGGCTTACCCCGAGCCACCATGCGCCGGTAGCGCCGGCAGAGCCGCTCCTGCGCCTTCCACGCGATCCGCTGCACCTCCGGTGGCTGCCCCTCGTAGCGCGCCCGGATCTTGGCCTTCAGCGCCGGCGGGTGCCGGTACGACCACGCCGCCTCCACCAGCACCCGGCGCAGGTGCGCGTTCCCCGTCTTCGTGATCGCACCCCGGCGCCGCCGTGCCCCGCTGGAGTACTCGCTGGGCACCAACCCCGCGTACGCCATCAGCTGCCGCGCCCGGGCAAAGCGTAAGAACGACCCGACCTCAGCCACCGCGGTCACCGCCACCACCTCACCCACCCCGCGCAGCGCTTGCAAGGCCTGAATCACCGGCGCGTACACGCTCGCGGTGGCCTGCTCGTGGATCTCCGCCTCTAGGCGCTTGAGCCGCTCCTCGATCTCGTCGATGGTGTACACGTACTCCCGCAAGACCCGCTGCAACACCGGATGCCCTAACTGCAGCCCCTCCAGCCACTCCCGGTACCGGCGTGACCACCGGCGCACCCCCTCCGGCGGCCGGATCCCGTGCCGCAGCAGGAACTTGCTCAGCCGGTGGCGTGCACGTAATAGATCCTGCTTGGCATCCTCCCGGGCCCGCACCAGGTCGCGCAGCGCCTCGTCCTCCTCGTGCGGTACCCATACTGGAGTCAGCTCGCCGGCCCGCAGCAGCTCCGCCAGGCGCACGGCATCCCGGCGGTCGGTCTTCACCCGGTCCGCGGGGCGCGTGGGCGTCAGCCCCGGGGCCACCACAATGCACGCGATCCCCAGCGAAACCAACAGGCGTTGCAGCCCGTAGCCCGTCGGACCCGCCTCGTAGCACACCAGAAGCTGCTCCTTGGGCCCGAGCTGCTCCATCAGCTTGCGCACGGCCTCCGGGCGGTGCGGGATGGTGCCCCAGTACCGGCCCCGACCGCCGTCGCGATCTGCCACCCCGACCGCGATGGTGTCCTTATGGACGTCCAGGCCCACGAACTTCGTGATATCCTTCATGGTACCGGCCCCTTTCGTATGTGGCTCTGCGCGAAGGCAGGTACCTTCAGCGTAACCCACGCACCTGCGAAACGGGGCCGGCCTCGTTCATTGTGACTAGCGGCGGCGGGGCGGGGGAGCCGGGGCCGGTGGGCGCTGGGCGGTGGCCGGTGGGTGGACGCTGTGGTCCATGGCAACCAAGACCGGATCCATCCCCTACAAGAAGTAGGGCGGCTCCCTTCCCTTCGGAGCCGCCCCGTTGGCCATGTTGCCCGCTGGGTCGCCTTGCCCAGGCACCGTCACGCCGCCTGCATGATCTGCCGCAGCACCTTCTGCAGGATGCCGCCGTGCCGGTAGTACTCCACCTCGATGGGCGTGTCCAGCCGGCACAGCACCTCGAAGCGCACCTCGCTGCCGTCGTCGCGCCGGGCCGTCACCTGCAGGCGCTTGCGGGGCTGGAGCCCCTCGCGGATGCCGGTGATGAAGTACTCCTCGGTCCCCGTGAGGCCCAGGCTCGCCGCGTTCTGCCCGTCGACGAACTGCAGCGGCAGCACGCCCATGCCCACCAGGTTGCTGCGGTGGATGCGCTCGAAGCTCTCGGCGATCACCGCCTTGACGCCCAGCAGGTAGGTGCCCTTGGCCGCCCAGTCGCGGGAGCTGCCGGTGCCGTACTCCTTGCCCCCGATGACGAGCAGCGGCGTGCCCTCCTTTTGGTAGCGCATGGCGGCGTCGTAGATGGTCATCTTCTCGCCGCTGGGGATGTGCACGGTCCAGCCGCCCTCGGTGCCGGGCACCAGCTGGTTGCGCAGCCGGATGTTGGCGAAGGTGCCGCGCATCATCACCTCGTGGTTGCCGCGGCGCGAGCCGTAGGTGTTGAACTCCTCCCACTTGACGCCGCGCTCCAGGAGGTAGCGGCCCGCCGGGCTGTTCTTCGGGATGGCGCCCGCGGGGGAGATGTGGTCCGTGGTGATGGAGTCGCCCAAGAGGGCCAGCACCCGCGCCCGGACGATGTCCTCCGGCTGGCCGGGTTCGTCCGCCATGTCCTTGAAGAAGGGCGGCTCCTGGATGTAGGTCGAGTTGGGATCCCACTCGTAGAGCTCGCCGGTGGGCGCGGGCAGCTTCCGCCACTGCTCCGGGCCCTCGAAGACCCGGGCGTACTCCTTCTTGAACAGCTCGGGCCGCACCACCTGGCGGATGGTCGCCTGGATCTCCTCCTGGGTCGGCCAGATGTCCCGCAGGTAGACGGGCCGGCCGTTGGGGTCGTAGCCCAGGGGGTCTTCCAGCAGGTTGATGTCCACCGTGCCGGCGATGGCGTAGGCCACCACCAGCGGCGGCGAGGCCAGGTAGTTGGCCTTGACCAGCGGGTTGATGCGCCCCTCGAAGTTGCGGTTGCCGCTGAGCACCGCCGCCGCCACCAGGTCGTTCTCGGTGATGGCCTGAGCCACGTCTTCGGGCAGGGCGCCGCTGTTGCCGATGCAGGTGGTGCAGCCGTAGCCCACCACGTGGAACCGCAGCGCCTCCAGGTACGGCAGGAGCCCCGCCTCCCGCAGGTAGTCGGTGACCACCCGCGAGCCCGGCGCCAGGCTGGTCTTGACGTACGGCTTGACGGTCAGGCCCCGCTCCACGGCCTTCTTGGCCAGAAGCCCCGCCGCCAGCATCACCGAGGGGTTCGAGGTGTTGGTGCAGCTGGTGATGGCGGCGATGACCACCGAGCCGTGGGTGAGCTCGGTGGTGGTCCGGGGCCGGGTCAGCACCGCCACGCCGCCGCCCTCACCGGACGAACCGGCATCGCCCGCGCCGGCTCCCGCACCGTTCCCGCCGGCCGCGGCCGCACCCGCCCGGGCCGCCTCGCGCCCCGGCTCGGCGCCCGTCCGGAAGGGGACCGAGGTGTCGCCGGGCTTCTTGCCGAAGGTGGCCAGCGCCTCGCGGAAGGCGCGGCCCGCCTCGCGCAGCGGCACCCGGTCCTGGGGCCGCCGCGGCCCGGCCAGGCTGGGCTCCACGTCGCCCAGGTCGAGCTCCAGCACGTCGCTGTAGACGGGGTCGGGCGTCGCGTCGGTGCGGAACAGGCCCTGCTCCTTGCAGTACCGCTCCACCAGGGCGATGTGCTCCTCGTCCCGGCCCGTCAGGCGCAGGTAGTCCAGGGTCTCGCCGTCCACGGGGAAGAACCCGCAGGTGGCGCCGTACTCGGGGGCCATGTTGCCGATGGTGGCCCGGTCCGCCAGGGGCAGGTTCGCCAGGCCCGGCCCGAAGAACTCGACGAACTTGCCCACCACGCCCTTCTTGCGCAGCATCTGGGTGACGGTGAGCACCAAGTCGGTGGCCGTGGCGCCCTCGGGCAGCCGGCCCGTCAGGCGGAAGCCCACCACCTCGGGCACCTGCATGAAGTAGGGCTGGCCCAGCATCACCGCCTCGGCCTCGATGCCGCCGACGCCCCAGCCCAGCACCCCCATGCCGTTGACCATGGTGGTGTGGGAGTCGGTGCCCACCAGGGTGTCGGGGTAGGCCCGCACCTCGCCGTGTTCCTCCCGGCGGTGGACCACCTTGGCCAGGTACTCCAGGTTCACCTGGTGGACGATGCCCGTCCCCGGTGGCACCACGCGGAAGTTGTCGAAGGCGTTCTGCGCCCAGCGGAGCAGGGTGTAGCGCTCGCGGTTGCGCTCGAACTCCTTCTCCACGTTGTAGAAGAAGGCGTACTGCGTCCCGAAGGCGTCGACGATCACCGAGTGGTCGATGACCAGGTCCGCCGGCACCAGCGGGTTGATCCGCTTGGGGTCGCCGCCCATGCGGGCCACGGCGCTGCGCATGGCGGCCAGGTCGACCACCGCCGGCACGCCGGTGAAGTCCTGGAGCAGCACCCGGGAGGGCATCCAGCCGATCTCCCGGCCGTCGGGCCTGGGCTGCCAGCGTGCCAGCGCCAGGACGTCGTCCTCGGTGATGGTCTCGCCGTCCAGGTTGCGCACCAGGTTCTCCAGCAGGATGCGGATCGTGAAGGGCAGGCGGTCCAGGTCGACGCCCGCGGCCTCAGCCAGCTTGGGCAGGCTGTAGATCACCACGGGGCCATCGGGCGTCTCCAGGGTCGTACGTACGCCAAACGGGTCGCGACGCTCGGTCATCGGTCGTCCCCCTCTCTGGGGCCATTGTAGCGCTTTTCGATCGCCATTTCCGCCAGGACGAACCGGCCGGCGGCGCGGCCGGCGGCGGTACCGGGACGATGCCAGAAAGGCGGGGTGCCCGGCGGCATCCGCCGGGCACCCCGTTTGCGACGATGCGGTCCTCGCGGTCGCTCGTGCCTCGCGGTCGCTCGTGCGCGGGCTGCCGGGCCGCTCTCAGTCCTCGCCCTGCGCCTTGGTGAACCCCGGCTCGCCGTCGAACTCCTGCAGCACCTCGATCTGCATCCAGCGGAAGCGGCTGCCCACGCGCTGGACCAGGTCGACGACGTCCTCCTGGCGCGCCTCGCCGTCGCCCTTGTAGAGGAAGCGGCAGCGGTAGTGGTCCACCAGGTCGATCAGCCCGCCCGTGGGCGGGTACACCTGGGTCCCGCGGTTGGAGATCATCTTCAGGCGGAAGGCGCTGCCCTCGGCCAGTTCCTCCAGGGCGGGACCCAGCTGCTCCGGACGGAGGTCGCTCTCGACGAACACGTCCGCGCCCACGATGCGGCGGCTCTTGGCCTTCACGTAGGCCGGGTCGGGGCTGATCTGGGGCAGGCGCACGGCGCGGTGGGCGCGCACCTGCGTGGTCCGCGGCTTCTGGCCCAGGTTCGCGATGATGGCCTGGGTGTACTCGGTGGTCTTCGCGCCGCGGTCGTAGCCCACGACGTCGCCCGTCAGGACCTTGCCCTCCTCCAGCGTGTAGAGGATGGCGTTCTCGATCAGCTCGGCCACGGCGAACTCCTCGATATAGCGCAGCATCATCACCGCGGACAGCAGCACCGCGGTGGGGTTGATCACGTTCTTGCCCGCGTACTTGGGGGCGGAGCCGTGGACCGCCTCGAAGATGGCCACCTCGTTGCCGATGTTGGCGGACGGGGCGAAGCCGAGGCCGCCGACCAGGCCCGAGGCGAGGTCGGAGAGGATGTCCCCGTTCATGTTCGTGGTGACGAGGACGTCGAACTGCTCGGGGCGCTTCACCAGCTGGTGGGCGGCGTTGTCGACGATGATGTGCTGGGCCTCGATGTCGGGGTACTCCTGCGCCACACGCTCGAAGACCCGCTTCAGGGTCCCCTCGCTGAGCTTCATGATGTTGGACTTGGTGGCGCAGTGGACCCGCTTGCGCCCCTCGGCCCGGGCCAGCTCGAAGGCGAAGCGGACGATCTTCTCCGATCCCTTGTCGGAGATCAGCTTCAGGGTCTGGGCGACGCCCGGCGTCTGCTGGTGCTCGATGCCGGCGTAGAGGTCTTCCACGTTCTCGCGGACGACCACCAAGTCGATGCCCCGGCCCGAATAGGGGGTGGGCACGTTGGGCAGCTCCCGCACCGGCCGCACGTTGGCGTACGTCTCGAAGAGCTTGCGCAGGGTGACGTTGGCGCTCTTCTCACCGTAGCCGACAGGCGTCTCCAGCGGCCCCTTGAGGACGATCCGCGACTTGCGGATGGACTCGATGGTCTCCGGCGGCACGCCGGAGGCGAGGCCCTTCTTAAATACACTGGCCCCCGCTTCACGGATCTCGAAGACCAGGGGGGCCTTGGCTGCCTCGAGGATCTTGAGGGTGGCGTCGATGCACTCCGGGCCGATCCCGTCGCCGGGGATCACGGTGACGAGCTTCCGGCCGTCCTCGGTGACGAACAGCTTCTTCCCGCTCTCCGTGGTGACTAGTGGCATCTCGTCCTCCCCAGGGGCTCGCGCGCCCCTCGACGCGAGTATAGCACTGCGCTTGCCAGCGGCGTCAACTTTCGGGAGGAACGGGCGCAAGACCGGTGCGGACCTGCGGGTGCCGGTCCTGTCCACAGGCCCGCGGCCGGCGGTCGGCGGGCGGTCGGGGACACGGGCGTCGGGCCGGTTTCGCGCCGGTGGGGTGGCGCCGGCCACGGCACCGCCGGGCGGAAGGCGCGACGGGGCCCCCGGGCGACGGGGGCGCCCGCCGGTCGGGATCCGCCAGCGGCCGGTCGCCCGGGCCGAGCGAACGCCGGGCCGGCGGTCGCTCCGACCGCCGGCCCGGCGCGAAGCGGCTCCCCGCCTCCCCTGGCTCGGCCGGCATGCGTCGGACGGGAGCGGGTCGCCGGATTACTTGACCACGCCGCGTCCCACCGTGCGGTCGGCCAGCTTGATCAGGGCCGAGGCGATCTGCGCCTGCTCCTGGTTGGAGGCATGCTGCCACATCTCCTTGAGCAGCCGCTGCTCGGCGCTGCGCGGCTCGGCCTCCTTCGCCAGCCAGTCCCCGACCTCGGTGACCACGCCCGTGATGCCCTCGTTGGACATGCCCAGGTTCTCCATGGTCCGGACCTTGTCGGCCAACACGGTCAGTTGCTGGCGGAAGACCTCGCTGAATTCCGGCACCGGCGATTCCTCCCTTCACCGGTGTCTAAGGTGTCACCGGCGCCGAGCCGGTATGCGACCGGCCCCGGAGGCTGGGATCCACCGGATGAGCGCCAGCAGGCCCACCGCCGGAACCAGCAGCCCGAGGGCCAGCTCGCGCAACATGCGGCCGTCCAGGGGCCCCGCCAGGATGAGCCCCAGCAGGCTGCTGGAGAGGATGCTGCCGATGTACCGACAGGTCATGTAGAGGCCGGAGGCGCCCCCCGTCTCCTCCCGCGGGACGAACCGGTACAGCGCGGTCTGCAGCGCGAGATTGTTCACCCCGTTGCTGGCGCCGAGGAAAGCCAGCACGACGAAGAGCAGGGCGAGGGGCGCCTGAGGACCGACGACCAGCAGGGCCAAGGCGCCGGTCGACAACGAGAGCCCGGCAGCCCAGAGGGCCGGCCGGTGTCCCGCCCGGTCGACCCACCGCCCCACCAGCGGCGACGCCACGCTGCTGAAGCCGGCCACCGAGAGCATCATCAGCCCGCTGGTGCGGGGATCCAGGTGGCGCACCTCTTCAAAGTAGGCCGGCATCCCGAAGAACACCGTGTAGAAGGCCAGGTTCGAGAGGATCCAGGCGCCGTAGACGGCGGTGCGGGCGCGGTCCCGCCGCAGAAGTTCCAGATCCAGGAACGGCTCCCGGCCGGCGGCGCGGACCCGGCCCTCCCACCGGGCCAGGGCCACGCCCAGGCCGATGGCCACCGCCATCGCCCACCAGGCCGGCTGCGGTTCCGACAGGGAGAGGAGGGCCGCCAGCCCGAAGGTGACGGTTCCGGCGAAGAGGACCACGCCGAGCCCGTCGAGCCGCCGGCCGAGCTCCCCCAGGCCTCCGGCCCTCTCCATCGGAGCCGCAGATCGCTGGCCCCGCCCCGGGCCCGCGGATGGCGAGGACCCGCTGGGACCGTCGACCGGTGCCGACCGCCTGGGACTCGCGGGCGCGGCGGACGGGCCCACCCGCGCCGGCCCAGACGGCACTGCCCCGGACGAACGGGCCCGCGCCGGCCGAGGCGACGCCGCCCCGGCCCCGGGCGAACCCACCCGCGCCGAGCGAGGCGACACCGCCCCGGACGAACCGGCCCGCGCCGGCCCAGGCGATGCGGCCCCGGACGAACCGGCCGCCCCGGCATCGACCGGGAAGGCCCGCAGCGCCAGTCCCGCGCTCAGCGCCACAGGGACGAAGTTCACGGAGAACAGCGCCTGCCAACCGCCCGCCTGCACCAGGAACCCGCCCAGGGAGGGCCCCAGGGCGGCCGAGGTGGAGGCGAACACCGCCAGGATGCCCAGGGCCTGCCCCGTCCGGCCGGTGAAGGCGTCGCGGACGGCGGCCATCCCCGCCGGGTAGAGGGTCGAGCTTCCCAGGGCCTGCAGCACCCGCGCCGCCACCAGGGCGCCCAGGGTCGGCGCCAGGGGCGCCAGGGCCGAGGCGAGGGCCACCAGCGCGAGCCCGGCGAAGAAGACCCGCCGGCGGCCGACCAAGTCGGCCACCTTGCCCATCACCGGCTGGCCGACGGCGCTGGCCAGATAGAAGGCGGCGATGACCCACGTCAGCCGGCCGATGGGGACCTGGAAGTCCCGGGCGATGGCGGGGAGGGCCACGGCGATCATGGAGGAGTTCAGGGGATTGAGGAGGGCGCCGAAGGCCACGGCGGCGAGGAGGAGCCCGGGGCTGCCGCCGGTTCCAGCCTCGGCCGCCCGGCGAACCGTCATAGCGGCGTCTGGAGCCGCGGCCGCGCGGGAGCCCGCCACCGGGTCCGCACCGGAGGCTGCGGCCGGGCCCGCGTGGGGGCCCACGGCCGAATCCGTGTCGGGGCCCGTGACCGGACCCGCGGTGGAACCCGCGACCGGACCCGCGCCACGGCCCCCGGCCGGTCCCGCGCCGGAGCCCGCGGGTGGATCCGCGCCGCAGCCGCCGGCCGATCCCACGCCGCAGCCCGCGGGTGGGTCCGCGCCGCAGCCCCCGGCCGGGCCCGCGCCGGAGCCCGCGACCGGGTCCGCGGTGACGCCGGCGGCCGGGTGCGGGGCTCGTCGTCCGGTCGGATGCGACTCCGGTTCTGCCGGCGGGGCAGGGGCCGGGTTCGTCCCCTGGCACCGCCCCGCTGGCCCGGGTCGGCCGGTAGCCCGGCGCCCATCCGCGTCACCGGGTCGCTCCACCATCTCCGGTTGGACAGCCCGCGGCTCGGCGTCCCGCCCCACCTCAGGTCACCGCCCGCGGGTAGAGGCGCGACGCCACCGCCACCAGGAAGGCCAGGGCCAGCGCCAGCACCGCCACGTCGTGACCCAGGCCGAACTGGCTGGCGCCGCCGCGGATCATCAGGCCCCGCAAGGCGTCGACCTGGTACGTGAGCGGATTCACCCTTGCGATGCCGTGGACCCACCCCGGCATCAGGTGGAGCGGGTAGATGGCGTTGCTGGCGAAGAAGAGCGGCATGGTCAGCACCTGCCCGATCCCCATGAACCGCTCCCGGGTCCGCACCAGGCACGCCACCACCAGGGAGAGGGTGGAGAACACCGCCGCCCCCAGCACCGCCAGCGCCAGCACGCCCACCAGCGCCGCCGGGTCGGACCGAACCGCCACCCCCGTGGCCGCCGCCAGCAGGTAGATCACCACCGCCTGGGTCAGCGCCCGCACCCCCGCCGACAGGGCCTTGCCCAGCACCAGAGCGGTTCGCGGGGCGGGGCTCGCCATGTACTTGTGCAGGATGCCCAGGTCCCGCTCCCAGATCAAGGCGATGCCGTAGAAGATGGCCACGAACAGCGTGCTCTGCGCCAGGATCCCCGGCGCCATGAAGTCCAGGTAGGGCAGCCCACCCGTCGGCATGCCCCGCAGGCGCCCCATCACCTGTCCGAAGACCAGCATCCACAGGGCGGGCTGGACCGCCCGGGTCACCAGCTCGAAGGGGTCGTGCCGCAGCTTGCGCACCTCGGCTTCCACGATGGTCAGGGTCTGCCGGACGAAGGCGGCTGCCGCGGCGAGCGGGCCGGGCGCGGTCGCGCCCGGCCCGCCCCGCGACCCGGGGTCGCCCGTCGCCGTCGGTCCGGATTCCCCGTCGTCTGGCAGGGGCGCGGCGGGCGCCGCCCCGGGCACCGCTCCGCCGCTCGCGGCGGGCGTCCCGGGGGACGCGGGAGCCTGGATCCATCCGGTCGCGCCCGGGCTGCGGACCCCGGGCTCGACGGCGGTCCAGGGCGCAGGCTGGACCGCGGCTCCGGCCACGGGGGCGCGGACGGCGCCCGGCCCGGCCTCCCCGGGGCCGGTTCGTCCCGGGTCGAGGTGCGGGTCCGGCTGCTCACGAGAGCCGCCGGGCGGTGCGGCGGGTGCGGGCGACATCGCGGTAGGTCCCTCCCGATTCCAGCGAGCTGCCGGTGAAGTGGACGAACACGTCTTCCAGCGTGGCGGCGGCGCCCACCCGCGCCTTGAGCGCAGCCGGCGATCCCACCGCCGCCACCTGGCCCCGGTGGAGGATGGCCACCTGGTCGCAGAGCTCGTCGGCCTCTTCCATGTAGTGGGTGGTGAGGACCACGGTGGTGCCGAACCGGTCGCGCAGAAGGCGCACCTGCTCCCAGACCCCGCGGCGGGCGGTGGGATCGAGACCCACCGTGGGCTCGTCGAGGAAGAGCACGGCGGGGCGGTGCAGCAGGGACTGGGCGATCTCGAGGCGTCGGATCATCCCGCCGGAGTAGAGGCGCACCAGGGTGTGGGCTGCGTCGCCCAGGCCGACCAGCTCGAGGAGCTCCATGATGCGCCCGTGCCGCTCCCGGGCGGGGATCCCGTAGAGCTTGGCGAAGACCAGCAGATTTTCGTAACCCGTCAGGGCGCCGTCGGCGGAGAGGAACTGGGGCACGTAGCCCACCCGCCGACGCACGGCGGCGGGCTGGCGCACCACGTCGAACCCGGCCACCCGCGCGGTGCCGCCGGTGGGCAGGAGCAGGGTGGTCAGCATCTTGATGGTGGTGCTCTTGCCGACGCCGTTGGGACCGAGGAGGCCGAAGATGGTCCCCGCAGGGATCGCCAGGTCGAGGTGATCGACGGCGACGAAGTCCCCGAAGGACCGGGTCAGCTGGACGGTCTCCACCGCCAGACCGGAGCCGGCGGGATGCGGCGCGGCAGGCGCTGCCGTGGTCAACCCTCCTCGACCTCCTCGGGCAGGCGGGGGCCGGCCGGCTTTGCGCGCCCCCCGGCCGAGGCCGGCTCCGCGACCTCCGCTGCGACGCGCTCCAGCAGCCGCAGTCCGGCGGCCAGGGCAGCCAGTTCCTCCGGCCGGAAGCCGGCCAGCCGCTCGGCGAGCTCGGCCTCGGTCCTCCGCCGGGCGACCTCCAGGTCTTGGCGGCCGGCATCGGTCAGATGGAGCACCACGCGTCGGCGCTCGGCCGGATCGATGTTGCGGGTCACGAGCCCCCGCTGGACCAGCCGGTTCACCAGTGCG
Source organism: Thermaerobacter composti (assembly GCF_033582035.1). Classification (NCBI taxonomy): domain Bacteria; kingdom Bacillati; phylum Bacillota; class Clostridia; order Eubacteriales; family Clostridiales Family XVII. Incertae Sedis; genus Thermaerobacter; species Thermaerobacter composti. The sequence continues at coordinate 2,084,208 of NZ_CP132508.1, read as the reverse complement.
GAGGCGGTGGGGCGGGCGACGCCGAGGTGCTCGGCCACCGCGGAGAGCGACGCCCCCGGGTGATGGTGCAGGTACAACAGGGTGCGGAACTGGGGCACGGACAGCCGCCCCGGTTGATGGCGGCGCATCTGCCTCCGGATCAGGCGCATGAGCCGGGGGACCACCTCGGTGATCCCCCGAGCGCAGTCCTGCGCGGTGAGCGACGGGACCATGGGACATCGCCCCGACCAGCAGTCGATCGGCCAGGACTCAACGATTCGCTTAGCTAACCTTTAGTGTTTCCAAGCGATCGATCCCCGTCAAGGCGCGCCATCGCTCAGCTAAGCTGAGGCGACACGACCCGCGTCGGAGGCTCGAAGCAGGTGACGGGATCCCGTGGCGAACTAAATACACCGTGTCCACGCGATCGCCGACACGGCGCCCAGAGAGGTGGCGAGGGAGCCCCAGGCAGGACGGGGTACCCCATGGCTGTCTGCTGGCTCCTGCGCCTCGGATGGTGAGGGGTCGCAGCGTTGGCTCGCCTTGAACCAGATCCCGGGGGACGCTGCTCCAGGGATCCTGCCCAGTGGACCGGTGACGGGGGTCGACGTCCCCTGGCACCGTGTGGAGATCCGTCGGCAGCAGGTCGCCCGGGTCTCGACGAGCTCGTCGCCGTGTACGTTCGCCGAGGGGCTCCTCGAGGGACTGTCTAAAGTTTCGGTAGGTGCTGGTGGGGGAAAAGCGAAGGAGAGACCTCACCAGGTTGTCCCAAACGGGACAGCCGATCCTTCTGGCCAAGGATGGAGGTGAGGCCTCTCCATGAAGGACGTGATTCGCCGCATCGGGGAGATCACCCTGCAGCTTGCTCGGGTTGTGGAAAAGGCCCTGTGGGAGGCTCCGGACTTTCGAGCGCTGGAGGTGGCCGTGGTCCGAGGGGCGCAGGAGGCCGCGCGGCAACTGTTGGTCACGGCTTTGGAGGCGCTGGACCGGCAGCTGATGGAGCAGCGGGACCGGCGGCAACTGAAGTGCGTCAATCAGCAACCGCGGAGCCTGATCACGTGGGTGGGTGAGATCCAGTGGGAACGACGGTATTACCAGGAGCGGCCGAGCGGCGCACGGCGGTTCTTGCTGGATGAAGTGCTCGGGCTGGCGCCGCGGCAGCGATACTCGCCGCTGGTGCAGGAGTTCGGGATTCAGCTGTGCACCCAAGTGCCGTTTGCGGCGGCAGCGGACTGGCTGGAGCGGGTGAGCTGCGGGGCCGTGCGGCTGAGCGCCATGGCCTTGTGGGCGGATGTGCAGGCGGCCGGGGCCCGAGCGGACGAAGCGGCGAAGGCGCAGCGGGAGGCGGTGTTTGAGCGGGGCGAGATCCCGCCCGGGAGCCGGCCGGCGGCCGCCGTCGACTTGGAGTTTGACGAGCTGTTGGTGCGGGGCCGGCGGCGCGGGCCGGATGGGCAGAAAGAGCGGATTGCGCTGATGCATGCGCTGGCGTATGAGGGCAAGGCGACGGACGCGCGGGGGCGGACGGTGCTGAAGAACCGGCGGGTGCACGTGGCCGTGGGCGAAGGGACGGCGTCCATCGAGGAGGCGCTGGCGGCCTTTGCGGCGGAGTGGGACTGGGCCCGGGTGGAACAGTGCACGGTGGGTGGGGACGGGGCGCCGTGGATCCGCAAGGCCCTTGAGTACCTCCCACAGTCTTCGTATCGCCTCGATCCGTTCCACCTGAAACGGGCCATGCGGCGGGGACTGCAGCACGACGCGGAAGCCCACCGGCAGCTGGCGGCGGCCCTGGCCGAGGGGAAGCCGTGGCGCGAGGTGTAGACGATCCTGGATGCGGCTCGCCGGCGGGCGCGGGGTGAAGCGCGCGACCGCGTCCAAGAACTGAAGCAGTACTTGAAGAACCACTGGGACGGCATCGTGGCCGACGCGAACGCGCGGCGGCTCGGTGCGATCGAGGCGGAGAACTACCACGTGCTGGCCCGGCGAATGAAGCGGCGCGGGGCCGCGTGGAGCGAGCGAGGGGCTCGGCACCTGGCCCGGCTGTTGGCGGCTCGAGCGAACGGGGAGCTCGATCGCTACGCGCGTCCGGTCTGGCAGCGCCGCCAGGCGCCACCGGTGGCCCCGACCCCGCAAGGCCGGCTGTTCGGGCAGCGCCTGAGCCGGAGCGACGTGGAGGATGTCGCCCAGTGGCTGCGGGTGCGGATCCCGGCGCTCTACGGACCCCATGCGGACCGCGAGTGGGTGAAGGCGCTGCGGCATCTGGCCGGCCTTTCTGTGGCGTGACCGGAACATGGGTCGGGGGGATCCACCTACCGAAGCTTGATGCAGTCCCTCGAGGGTGAGAGCTTGCGATGAAGTTCTTCGTCGCGGTAACCGACAACGACTGGTTTGATTTCTTGGCAGCACGAAGGCCGGAGGAGGTAAACTTCTGGAGGCCGGGCGGTCGAGGCGAATTCCGGGCCATTCAGCCCAACGAGCTTGTTCTCTTCAAACTGCATAGTCCGCGCAACTTCATTGCTGGAGGAGGTTTTTTCGTCCGACACTCTTTCCTACCTGTATCCATCGCATGGAAGGTCTTCGGGCTTGCCAATGGCGTTGAGAGTCATGAGGCATTGTTGCGAAAGGTCCAGCGTTACAGATCCCGCAAGGAACCCGAACGGGATCCCGTCATCGGTTGCCTGGTTCTCGCCTCTCCGTTCTTCTGGCCGCCCGATGAGTGGATACGTCTTCCCCCGGATTGGCACCCGAACATCGTCCAAGGCAAGACCTACGATACATCAACCCCCATTGGACGAAGACTGTACGAGGCCGTTATGGAACGGATGAATCGCATGGCGATCTACGATGCAGAGCTTGTCAAGGAAGGGGAGCCGGAGTCACCCCGATACGGCAAGGAGCAAATCATTCGACCGAGGTTGGGACAGGGAGCGTTCAGAGTGGTCGTGATGGAGGCGTATCGCCGTCGGTGTGCCGTTACCGGTGCCAAGGTGCTTCCGGTCTTGGATGCTGCACACATCAAACCCTTTTCGGCCAACGGGCCAAACGTCGTCAACAATGGGCTGTTCCTTAGACAGGATCTTCACACATTGTTCGACCGGGGATACATTACGATCGACCGGGATTACCGGGTGGTGGTCAGTCGACGGCTAAAGGAAGACTTCGACAACGGGCAAGAGTACTATGTCTACCATGGCAAGCCCTTGACGGTACTGCCCAAGGCTGACGAGAGGCCTCATGAAAGTTTCATTGAGTGGCATAACGAGCACGTGTTCTTGGCTTGACAAGAAAACTTTTCCGACAGGCGGATCGTGCCGGTGGCAACGCGTCGTCTCGGGGCGCTCCCGCTGCTACCTGCCGGGCGCGGGCGCGGTCCGGATCGCCGAGGAGGGCATCTTGAAGTTCGAGGAGCACCACTTCGAGGAGGAGTAGCCGCCCGGGGCGAGGCAGGGAATGCCACCGCGCAACCGAACTGAACCGGATGGGCGGTGTCTAACGACCGTTTGTAAGCCTCGCGGGGCGAGGGCCGGCTCGCGCCGACGGGGTTCGGTGCGACAGGGGGGGAGCGGCGTGGGCAGCTTACACCACCTCCGGGAGGAGACCTTCGCGATGGTCCGGGTGCTGGACCCCGACGGCAACCTGGTCGGGGAGCCCCCTGACCTGGACGACGCGAGGCTCCTCGAGTTCTACCGGTGGATGGTCTTCGCCCGGATCTTCGACGAGCGGTGCCTGAACCTGCAGCGCCAGGGGCGCATGGGCACCTACGCACCCCTGGCCGGCCAGGAGGCGGCCCAGGTGGGCAGCGCCTTCGCCCTCGAGCCGGACGACTGGGTCTTCCCGTCGTACCGCGAGCACGCGGTGACCATGATCCACGGCCTGCCCATGGAGAACGTGCTGCTGTACTGGATGGGCCGCGAAGAGGGCAACCGGATCCCGGAGCACGTCAACGTGTTCACCGTGGCGGTGCCCATCGCCACCCAGATCCCCCACGCTGTCGGCGCCGCCTGGGCGGCGAAGATCCGCGGCGACCGGCGGGCCTTCATCGTCTACTTCGGCGACGGCGCCACCTCCGAGGGCGACTTCCACGAGGGGTGCAACTTCGCCGGGGTCTTCAAGGCGCCGGTGGTCTTCTTCTGCCAGAACAACCAGTTCGCCATCAGCGTTCCCCTGCACCGCCAGACGGCCAGCGAGACCATCGCCCAGAAGGCGGTGGCCTATGGCTTCCCCGGCGTCCGGGTCGACGGCAACGACGTGCTGGCGGTCTACAAGGTGACCAGGGAGGCCCTGGACCGCGCCCGAGCGGGGGAGGGCCCGACGCTGATCGAGGCCGTGACCTACCGCTTCGGTCCCCACACCACCGCCGACGACCCCACCCGCTACCGTACCCCCGAGGAAGTGGAGGAGTGGCGGGAGCGCCGCGACCCCATCACCCGCATGCGCCGGTTCCTCATGGCCAAGGGGCTTCTGGACGAGGCCCAGGATCGGGCCATCGCCGAGGAGGCCCGGGAGCGCATCGCCGCCGCCGTCCGGGCCGTCGAGCAGATGCCCAAGGCGGCGCCGGAGAGCATCTTCGACTACGTCTACGCCCAGCTGCCGTGGCATCTCGAGGAGCAGCGGCGGGAGCTGCTGGAGGAGCTCGGGCGGACGGGCGGCACGTCGGGCGGCGGCACCGGGGGCGGCGGCACCGGGGGTGGCGGCAGCGGGGGCGGCACGGGGAGCGGCGCGGGGGCTGCCCCGACCGGCCGGGCCGGCTCTTCCGGGACGAACGCGGCCGGCGCGCCCGAGGGCGGGGCCGGTTCCACCCGCGGCGGTCGGGCGGGGGGTCCGGCCGGTGCGGCGGGCACGGCCGCCGGCGGCGACCCGGGCCGTCCGCGGGCCGGGGGCGGCGCGGGCGGCGCCGGGGCCTCGGGGGATGCCCGGGGGGGTGGGTGGTGATGGCCAAGCTGACCATCGTCCAGGCGGTGGCCGACGCCCTCCGCACCGAGATGGAGCGGGATGAGCGCGTGGTCGTCCTGGGCGAGGACGTCGGCGTCAACGGCGGGGTCTTCCGCGCCACCGAGGGCCTGTACGAGCGGTTCGGGGAGAAGCGGGTGATCGACACCCCCCTGGCCGAGTCGGGCATCGTCGGCACGGCCATCGGCATGGCCATCTACGGCCTGCGGCCCGTGGCCGAGATCCAGTTCGAGGGGTTCATGGCGCCGGCCTTCGACCAGATCGTCAACCACGCGGCCCGGATCCGCACCCGCTCCCGCGGCCGCTTCAGCTGCCCGCTGGTGATCCGGGCGCCTTGGGGCGGCGGCATCCGCGCCCCCGAGCACCACTCCGACAGCCCGGAGGCCTGGTTCATCCACCAGCCGGGGCTCAAGGTGGTGATCCCCAGCACCCCCTACGACACCAAGGGCCTCTTGATCGCCGCCATCCGCGACCCGGACCCGGTGATCTTCTTCGAACCGAAGCGGATCTACCGCGCCTTCCGCCAGGAGGTGCCCGAGGAGGCGTACACCGTCCCCATCGGCCGCGCGCGTACGGTGCGGGAGGGGCGCGACGTCGCCATCTTCACCTGGGGCGCCATGGTGCGGATCGTGGAGGAGGCGGCGGAGGAGCTGGCCGGCCGCGGCATCGAGTGCGAGATCGTCGACCTCAGGACCCTCAGCCCGGTGGACGTGGACGCCATCGTGGCGGCGGTGCAGAAGACGGGCCGCGCCCTGGTGGTCCACGAGGCGCCCAAGACGGCCGGCTTCGGGGCGGAGATCGTGGCGCTGATCAACGAACGGGCGCTCTTGTACCTGGAGGCGCCGGTGTACCGGGTGGCGGGGTTCGACACGCCGATGCCCCTCTTCCACCTGGAGGACTACTACCTCCCCAACAAGGACCGGGTGATCCGGGGTGTGGAGCGGGTCCTGAGCTTCTGAGCCCGTCCACGGTGCCGGCCGCGTCCTGGCGCGCCGTGTCGCGTCGCGCCGAGGGCGGGGGTCGAGTCCCGGCGGCTTGGCTTCGCCTCGGGAGCCCGGGAAAGGGACTCGAGTCCGCCAGGGCGTGGGATGCCGTGCGGTGCGGCGACCGGTGCCGGTGGGCGGGGCCGCCCCTCCCCAGAGGGTCCGCCGGAGCGGGCGACGGGGGTCCGGTGAGGGGACCGCGGCCGCGACACGGCCGGGGAGGAGCGCGGGACGCGGCCGGCGGTACGATGGCCGCGGCGAGGCGGGCGGATGCCGGGCGGGACCCCGCCCGGCCCGGTGCCGCAGGGGGTCGGGGCCCGCCGCGGGCCGCGGTCCGGGAGCAGGGCTTGGGCGAGTTCGGGTCTCTTGGTCGACGCGAGGGTTCGGCGAGGGCCGGCAACGGGGAAAGGCGAGGTGCGGGGCATGGCCTACGAGTTCCGGCTCCCCGACGTGGGCGAGGGCATCCACGAGGGGGAGATCGTCCGCTGGCTGGTCAAGCCCGGCGACCGGGTCCAGGAGGACCAGCCGCTGGTGGAGGTCCAGACCGACAAGGCCACCGTGGAGATCCCCTCGCCGGTGGCGGGGGTGGTGCGGGAGCTGCGGGCGAAGGAGGGCGACGTGGTCCCGGTCGGCAGCGTCATCGTGGTGATCGACGCTGAGGCCCGCGCGGACGAACCGGCCGGGGCGGCGGCCCCGGCGGCGGCCGGCCCGACGGGGGCGGGGGCACCTGCGGCCGGTCCCGCCGGGGCGGGGGCGAACCCGGCGACGGCGCCGGGCGCCGGGACGGCAGCTGCGGCGGCCGGCGCTGCTGGAGCCGGTTCGCCCGCGGCGGGGGTCCCGGGAGCGGCGGCTGCTCCTGCCGCGCCGGGGGCGGTGGCGGCACGCCCGGAAGGGCCTGCAGGCCCGCCCGGGGTTGCGCCGGCGGGGGTTGCGCCGGCGGCCGCGCCCGGTGCCCCGGCCCCCGACGGGCGGCGGGTGCTGGCTACGCCGGCAACCCGCCGCCTGGCCCGGGAACTGGGGGTCGACATCCGGCTGGTGCCGGGCACGGGCCCGGCGGGCCGGGTGACGGCCGAGGACGTGCGAGCCTTCGCCGCCGCCCGGGCGGCGGGGGCGCAGCCAGTGGCGGCAGCTCCGGGGGGTGGGGCGCCGGGCGCGGCGCTTGTCGCGGCGGGAGCCGCTTCGACCCCCACGGCGCCCACCGCAACCGGCGTGCCGGCGGCAACGCGACCCGGTGGGCCGGCGGGGCCTGCGACCCCGGTGGCGCCGCCAGGTCCCGCTGCACCGGCAGCCCAGGCCGCACCCGAGGCCCCGGCTGCTCCCGGGGTTCCGGCCGTGCCCCCAGGCGGCGAGCAGCGCGTGCCCTTGCGCGGCCTGCGCAAGCGCATCGCCGAGAAGATGGTCCAGTCGATGTACACCGCACCCCACGTCACCCACGTGGAGGAGGTCGACGTCACCGAACTCGTCGAGCTGCGGCGCACGGCGCTGCCCCTGGCCGAGGAGCGGGGGATCAAGCTCACCTACCTGCCCTTCATCGCCAAGGCGGTGGTGGCGGCCCTGCAGCAGTTCCCGATCTTCAACGCCAGCCTCGACGACGAGCGCCAGGAGATCGTGCTCAAGGGCTACTACCACATCGGCGTGGCGACGGCCACCGACGAGGGCCTGATCGTCCCGGTGGTGCGCGACGTGGATCGCAAGAGCATCTTCCAGATCGCCCGGGAGATCGCCGCCCTGACCGAGGCGGCGCGGGCACGGCGCATCGCCCTGGACGACGTGCGGGGCTCCACCTTCACCATCACCAACGTGGGCGCCCTGGGCGGCGGCGTGTGGTCGACGCCCATCATCAACTACCCCGAGGTGGCGATCTTGGGGGTGCACAAGTTCCGGGAGACGCCGGTGGTGCGGGACGGGCAGATCGTGGTGCGGACCATCACCTACCTCGCGCTGAGCTTCGACCACCGGGTGGCCGACGGCGCCGACGCGGTGCGGTTCGTCAACCGGATCAAGGCGTACCTGGAGCAGCCGAGCCTGCTGTTCTTGGAGATGGCCTGAGGTCCTGGGGGATCCGCAGCGGCCCGAAGGGAACCGCGGCCCCGGCCCCGGGTCGTGCGGTGCCCGGACCGAATGAACGCAACGCCTCGCTGCGGCGGCGTGGGACCTGGGTTCTGTCGAGACGGGAGTGGATGCGATGGTCGTCGGCGAAGTCGCGACGGAGACGGAGGTCCTGGTCATCGGCGGCGGGCCGGGCGGCTACGTGGCCGCCATCCGCGCGGCGCAGCTGGGCAAGGACGTCACCCTGGTGGAGAAGGATCGCCTCGGCGGCGTGTGCCTCAACGTGGGGTGCATCCCCTCCAAGGCGCTGATCGACGCCGCCAAGGCCTACCACCGGCTGGCGCGCGAGGCCGAGCGCGGCATCGTGGTCGAAGGGGCGCGCCTGGACTTCGGCCGGCTGCAGGGGTGGAAGCAGTCGGTGGTCCAGCGGCTGACGAGCGGCGTCGAGCAGCTGCTGAAGGGCAATGGCGTGACGGTGGTCAAGGGGCGGGCGACCTTCACCGGCCCGAACCAGGTGCGGGTCGAGAACCCCGGCGGCGGCAACGAGGTCTACCGCTTCAAGCACTGCATCGTGGCCACGGGCTCGCGGCCCGTGGAGCTGCCGGGCTTTGGCTTCGACGGCGTGCGGATCCTGGATTCCTCGGACGCCCTGGCCCTGGACCACCTGCCCCTGCGGCTGGTGGTGATCGGGGGCGGGTACATCGGCCTGGAGCTGGGCACCGCCTTTGCCAAGCTGGGCTCGGCGGTGACGGTGCTGGAGCTGGCGGACCAGCTGCTCCCCGGCACCGATCCCGAGCTGGTGCAGGTGGTGGCCCGGCGCCTCCGCCAGCTGGGGGTCAAGGTCCACACCGGCGTCCGCGTCCTGGGGTGGGAAGAGGAGCCCGGCGGCGAGGGGGTCCGGGTGGTGTTCCGGCCCGAGCCCCGCGGGGAGGGGGCGGCGGGAGCCGGTGCACGGGGATCGGCCGGTTCGTCCGGATCGGAAGAACAGGCCGTGGCGGCCGACGCGGTGCTGGTCAGCGTGGGCCGGCGGCCCAACACCGATAGCCTGGGCCTGGAGCTGGCGGGCGTGCAGCTGGACGAGCGGGGCCGGGTGAGGGTCGATGCCCAGCTGCGCACCAGCCAGCGGAACATCTTCGCCATCGGCGACATCGTGCCGGGGCCCATGCTGGCCCACAAGGCCAGCCGGGAGGGCATCGTGGCGGCGGAGGTCATCGCCGGGTTGCCCGCGGCGGCCGATTACGTGGCGGTGCCGGCGCCCGTCTTCACCGACCCGGAGATCGCCACGGTGGGGCTCAGCGAGGCGGAGGCGCGGCAGCAGGGGTACGACCCCGTGGTGGGCCGCTTCCCGTACGCCGCCAACGGGCGGGCCTTGACGCTGGGCGAGCGGGACGGGTTCGTCAAGGTGGTGGCGGACCGCGAGACGGGGGTCGTGCTGGGGGCGGGGATCGTGGGGCCGGAGGCGTCGGACCTGATCGCCGAGCTGGCGCTGGCGGTGGAGATGGGGGCGACGCTGCAGGACCTGGCGCTGACCATCCACGCCCATCCGACGTTGAGCGAGGCCGTCATGGAGGCGGCGGAGGCGGGGCTGGGCCACGCCATCCACGTGCTGGGGAAGCGTTAGGTGCAGGAGCCGGTCGTACCTGCGGGCCTGGGGCGTGGCCCTCGCCGGCGCGGCTTTGAGAGCCGGCGGCCCCGAACGCCGCATGGCTTCGCGAGCCGGCGCGGCCCCGAAAGCAGGGCGCGTCTCGGAGAGCCTGAACGGTCTCCAAGGCCGGCACGCCGCCGAGCACCGGTGAAAACCCCCCGCGCCGCCCCGCGCCGCTGAGAGCCGGCGTGCTGTCGCAAGCCGGCGCGGTTCCTGCCCCCGCCACCAAGCCATGGCGCGCCCCTGCCGGCCCTGGCTTGACGGTGATCCCCCAGCACTCAACCTTGTTGGTGGTTGCCTGGCGCTCAACGAAGTTCGCCGGTGCCACCAGCATCGTTGCGGCGGCGGGCGAGAACGGTCGACACGGCCCAGATGACTCCGCCGGCGATCAGCAGGAAAGGAAGCAGGCCGAGGCCCAGGGTAAAGGCGAAAATGCCGAGCCGTGCCACCAGCAGCAGAGCAAGTCCGACCACGACCAGCGTCAGCGCCCAGCCCATGACGACCACCCCACCGGTCATCCGGTTCGTCAGGCATAACCTGCCCGGAAGGGCCGGGGCCGAGACCGGCGCCTTGTAACAGCGGGCGTAGGGCCTAGGCGCGATGGCAACGACTGCTAGGATACGAAGGGCCGTGCCTGGGGGTGCGACCGGGCGCTCCAGTTCATCGTGCTGGCCGGTTTGATCAGCTTGTTCACGGACTTCACGTACGAAGGGGCCCGCAGCGTGACGGGGCCCTTTCTGCTGCAGCTGGGTGCGGGTGCGGCGGTCGTCGGCTGGACCGCCGGGCTCGGGGAGTTTGTCGGCTACGCGCTGCGGCTCCCTTTTGGCCGCGTCGCAGACCGGACCGGCCGCTACTGGTTCCTCGCCGGCCTTGGTTACGTCCTCAACCTGGTGGCCGCTCCGCTGCTTGCCCTCGCCGGAAACTGGCCGGTGGCATCGGGACTGATCCTGCTGGAACGGTTCGGCAAGGCCATCCGGACCCCGGCGCGGGACGCCATGCTGTCCTTCGCCGTGCAACAGACGGGCCGCGGGTACGGGTTCGGTTTGCACGAGGCCCTGGACCAGGTGGGGGCGGTGGTCGGGCCTCTTGTGGTGGCCTTTGTCCTGGCGCAGGGTGGCGGCGTTCGTCGCGCCTTCGCCTGGCTGGCGATCCCTGCCGCCCTCACGCTGGCCTTGCTGGTCGTGACCCGCTGGCGCTATCCGGCTCCGCAGGAGTTCGAAGGGCCGCCAGGCTGCGAAGGGCGCCCAGGCGACCAGGCCTCGGCGCCCGCGGCGGGCCGCCCAAGGGCCGGTACGGCGGACCCTCCCGCTGGACTGGGGCCGCTTCTGCCCTTTTTCGGCTTCATCGTGCTGTCGGTGGCCGGATTTGCCCACTTCCAGCTGTTGGCCTATCACTTCGAGCACCGGGGCGTGCTGGATGAGCCTGCCATCCCCATGGCCTTCGCCCTGGCCATGGCCGTCGACGCCGTGTCCGCCCTGGCCCTGGATCGGCTCTACGATCGTCATGGCTTGAGGACCCTGATGGCCCTCCCGCTGTTCACCGCCGAGGGTGCCCTGGCCCTGGGCCCCTCAGCGCGGGTCGTCTGGATCGGCATCCTGGCGTGGGGAGCTGCCCTCGGTTTGCAAGAGAGCATCCTGCGCGCGGCCCTGGCGGATTTGACGCCACCCGGTGGCCGGGCTACGGCTTTCGGCGTCTTTTCCCTTCTCTTCGGCGGTGCCTGGCTGGCGGGGAGCGTCGTCATGGGCTGGCTGTATGAACACGGCACGGGGTATGTGGTCGGCTTTTCCCTGCTCACGCAGGTGCTGGCCGGGCTTGTCCTCTACGTCGTGTTCAAAACCCGCGCGACGGAACCCGCGCGACGCCGTCCGTGACGACCTGCGCAGCGAACAACCTGCGCTGCGCCGCCCGTCACAATGATGCTCGCCCGACACCCCCTCCCTTCACGACGACGGGCGTTGATCCATGGCGACCGGCACGCGGCCGGCCAATCCATCGGCGCGGCCTCTTGCTGAATCTCTGGTATAGTGAATCTAGAGGTGGGTTTTCGTCCGGACGGTCCTCACCTCCAAAATCCATGACCTTCCTTCGGGGCAGGGTGGAAGTCCCGACCGGCGGTGATGGCGGCGCGCCAATCCTGGTGCGACCGCACCAGCCCGCGAACCGCGTACCGGAGTGCCGAGCCGCGGGTCGACGGCCGCGATCGTCGTCGACGCCGCTGGGCGCGAGGGCACGGTGAAGGGCGCGGCCGATTCCGGTGAGAAGCCGGAGCCGACGGTGACAGTCCGGATGGGAGAAGGAAGGGACGCGGGACCTCCCGGTTGCCGGCACGTGCGATGCGGTCCCGCCGGCGGTCGTGCGCGGGCTCAGCCGCGGGTGGTTCGCGGCACGCCGGCGACGGCCGCAGGTCGGACGAACGCGGCGAGGCGGCGCACTGCTCCCCTTGCACCGCGGACGGGTGGTGGCCTCCCGCGATCCCCCGGTTCCGCTGAGGCTGCGGCGAAGGGCCAGGGTGCGCCGGAGACCCTCGCGCGCGGGATGGGGCTCCCGTACGGGATGGCGCTCCCGTATCCCGTAGTGGAGCGCACCGGCGGTGGCGCACCGATCGGCGGTGCCAGTGCCGCTGGCGGCGGTGCAATCCACGCCGGCGATGGGGCGCACGCGGCGCGAGGCCGCAACCCACCGGCCCGGTGGGCGGGGTGCACCGTCGGCGGGCTGCGCGCAGCGGCATCGCACCGGGGGGTCAACGACCCGGACAATCGTGGTCATACGGGTCCACCTGCGTCCGTTCCCCCGAAGGGCTGGGCGGGACGGGCTTTTTCATGCCCGCCCGCACGCTCTCTCCAGGGGGTGCATGCCGGTGGTTCGGCGCATGGTGCGCCTCGCGCTGCTTTCCTCCATGGCGTTCCTCCTCATGCTGTGGGAGGTCCAGCTGACGCCGCTGCTGCCCTTCATCCCCACCTACCTCAAGTACGACCCCGGGGATCTGCCCGTACTGATGGGGGGCTTCGCCTTCGGTCCCGCGGCGGGGGCCAGCGTGGCCCTGGTGAAGGACCTGCTCTTCCTCTTCTCCGGCAAGTCGACTGCCGGCTGGATCGGCGTCTCCGCCAACCTGCTGGCCAGCATCGCCTACGTCGTGCCCGCGGCGTGGGTCTACCGGCGGCTGGGGACCCGCTGGGCGTTGGGGCTCGCGATGCTGGTGGGCACGGTGAGCACCAGCGCGGTGATGGCCGTGGCCAACTACTTCGTCTTCCTGCCCCTGTGGGGGGTGCCGGCCGGCCAGGTGGGGACCACCGTGGTCACGGCGATCACCCCGTTCAACCTGATCAAGGGCCTGCTCACCGGGATCCTGGCGCTGGTGGCCTACCCGCGGCTGGCGCGGGTGCTGGACGACCCGGTCTTCGCCGCCCCGGCGGAGGCGCCGTTGGCCAAGGAGGCCGCCGAGGAGGGACGTCGCCCCTAGTCCGCGGCCGGCCGTGCGGGCCGCGGGACCGATCGGACGGCGGGACCGCACCTCGCCCCGCGCCAGCGCCGCTGGTGGTCGCGGGGTGGGGCGGCGTTCTGGAGGCCCTGGACCTCATGAACGCGGCCGATCGGCGGCGCGTCGCCTTGGCGACGCGCCGCCGGCCGGCTCGGGATGTCGTATCGTGGGTCCCCGGCGCCGGCGCGCTTCGCGTCGAGGGCCGCGGCGTGCCTCACGCCGAGGCGTCGCCTCACGCCGAGGCGTCGTCCGCGTCGCGCGGGCCGACCGGGGCCTGGGGATCGCCCGCGACGGCTAGCAGCCGCTCCAGGGCCTGGCGGCCCGTCATGCCCGGGCGGATGCCGAGGCGCTCCGCGGCGCGGGTGACGGCCTGCAGCGGGCGGCTCAGGAGGTCGTCGAAGTCGCGGACGCCGAGGGCGCGCCCCGCCACGACCCGGCGCTCGCCCAGCAGGTCGTCGAGCAGGCGCACGTCCAGGGCTCCGCACATGATGTACCCCGCGGGCGTGGCGATGGCCACGAGCCGCGTCTTGGGCAGCTCCACCTTCACCCCGATGGCCGTCCCTCCGGCGAGGGGAATGGGCCGAACTTCCACCACGTCGCGTCCCTCCCTCGAACCTCTGGCGCCTTCCGCTCCTGGGCCGCCTGCCTCGCAGCCGCCTGCCCTGTGGATTGCTAGCGCGGACCGTGACCCGTCCTGCGGACCGGCGGCGTCGGGCCCAGCGACGGGTCCGGCCCGGCCCGGAGCGATGGCGCGGAGATGGTGCGACCGGGCCTAGGACATCGTATGGTGCGGCCGGGACCGTCGTCCCGGAGACCCGATGACCATCCCGCGCGGGTGCCACGCGCCGCACGCCCAGGGTGGGGACCGGCGGGCAGGCCTGGCGGGTGGGCAGGGAGCGGGCGGGTGGCGGAACGCGCCGGGGTCGCGCTGCCGGAGCGCCAGGACTGGGCCGCAGGAGCTGGCGCCGGGTGCTTGCCGTGTAGACGGGGCCGGACCCTTGCCGTGTACAGGACTCTGCAGGCAGGACCGCGTGCTTGCCGTGCAGGCGGGGCCGGGCCCTGCCGTGAACTGGAAGGTATAGCAGCGAGACGGCTCCGCAATCTATCCCCTGGAAGACGCGGTCAGGGGGGATCGATCATGGACGAGGCCAACGCGGCGGGTGGCCCGAGCCACGCCCAGTATGGCGCGACACCCGAGTCGTACAACCCGCGGCAGCAGTACACGTCGCAGTGGCAGTCGCCCGCCGGCGGCCACGGCTTGGGCAACCAGGCGTATGGCCAGGTGCAGTCCCAGGCGGGGCAGCCCGGTGCCCTCCAGAGCCAGGCCGGGCAGTACGGGGCCGCGCAGTACGGCACGGCGGGGTCGTACGGACAGGCGGCACCGTATGGAGCCGCCGGCCAATACCAGGCCCAGGCCGGTCAGGCCGTCCCGTATGCCGGCCAGGCGGGGCAGCAAGCGGGTCAGGCGGGAGCGTACGGCTCGTTCCAGAGCCAGGCTGGCCAGTACGCACCGTACGGCGGGGCGTACGGGCAGGCCGGAGGGGCTCCGTACGGGTCGTTCCAGAGCCAGGCCCAGGGCCCGGGTCAAGCGGGGGCGTACGGGGCAGGCGGTCCGAGCAGCCACGCCCAGTACGGGGCCACCGCCCAGAGCTACGACCCGGCGGAGAACTACAGCGCCCGCTGGCAGTCCGGGGCCCAGGCCAGCGCCGGCGGGATGGCCCAGCAGGCCCAGGGCTACGGGCAGGCGGGGCCCTATGGCCAGTACGCGTCCCAGGGCCAGCTGGGCGCGTACGGGCAGGCCACGAGCCAGGCCGGTCAGTACGCCGGCCAGGCGGGGCAGCAGGCGGGTCAAGCGGGAGCGTACGGCTCGTTCCAGAGCCAGGCTAACCAGTACGCACCGTACGGCGGGGCGTACGGGCAGGCCGGAGGGGCTCCGTACGGGTCGTTCCAGAGCCAGGCCCAGGGCCCGGGTCAGGCGGGGGCGTACGGGGCAGGCGGTCCGAGCAGCCACGCCCAGTACGGGGCCACCGCCCAGAGCTACGACCCGGCGGAGAACTACAGCGCCCGCTGGCAGTCCGGGGCCCAGGCCAGCGCCGGCGGGATGGCCCAGCAGGCCCAGGGCTACGGGCAGGCGGGGCCCTATGGCCAGTACGCGTCCCAGGGCCAGCTGGGCGCGTACGGGCAGGCCACGAGCCAGGCCGGCCCGGCCGGTTCGTCCCAGGGCCAGGGGGGGGCGGCGAGCCACGCCCAGTACGGTGCCACGGCCCAGAGCTACGACCCCCAGGAGAACTATTCCGCCCGGTGGCAGTCGGCGACGGCCAACGAGCAGACGGGCGGCGCCTACCGCGGCTGAGTGGCGGCACGGTGGCGCCGACGAACGACGGCAAAGGGCCGGGGGCGAGGCCCCCGGCCCTTTGCCGTGCGCCGAGCGCGGCGAGGCGGGCCGGCGAGCCGGCGGCGGACCCTTTGCCATGCGCCATTCTGCCACGAGCCAGTCGCGCGGAGGACCCTTTGCCATGCGCCAATCTGCCACGAGCCAGTCGCAACGGGGCAGAGCGGCGGCGTTCCTCCGGCCCGTTGCTTTGCCGCACCCCGGCCGCAGCCGCGCCTCGCGTTGCGGCGGGGCCGGCGCGGGACCGGAGGGGGGCGGTCGGACGGCGGAGAGGGCCCCGGCCGCCCAGCACGGCACGGGTCGTCCCCGGGGAGGAACCCGGCCGCCGAAGGCGAAGGGCCCGTGTGGTGGTGGAACGGCTGCCGTCGTCGACGGGAGCCGCCACGTCGGGCCCTGTCGCTACGGGGTCCCTGCGAAGGTGGGATCGATCCGATGGACGCGATGAACCGCCACGCGGAAGCAAGTCTTCACAGCCATGAGGGAGCGAGGCCGCCCATCGACGGCCGGCCTGTCGACGGTCTCCGCCCGGCCGCGGCGCAGCCCGGCGTCGCCGCGGGGCACCGCGACGATCCCGCGCTCCGCGACGCCGCCACGGTGCGCGCCGCGGGCGGGGACCGGCCCCCCAGCGCTCCCCCGGCGGGACGACGTCCCGACTGGCTCAAGGTCCGCCTCGCCCAGGGCCCCAACTACAACCGGCTCAAGCGCCTGCTCCGCGGCATGGACCTCCACACCGTCTGCGAGGAGGCCCGCTGTCCCAACATCTACGAGTGCTTCGAGAACCTGACGGCCACCTTCATGATCCTGGGGAACATCTGCACGCGGGCGTGCCGCTTCTGCGCGGTCACCACCGGCCGGCCGACGGAGCTGGACTGGGCGGAGCCGGAGCGGGTCGCCGCCGCCGTCGAACGCCTCGGCCTGCGGCACGTGGTGGTCACCTCGGTGGCCCGGGACGATCTGCGCGACGGGGGCGCGATCATCTTCGCCGAGACGATCCGCGCCATCCGGAGGCGGTGCCCGGATACGGCCGTCGAGGTGTTGATCCCCGACTTCAACGGCGACTGGGACGCGCTCCAGGTGGTGCTGGACGCGGAGCCGGACATCCTCAACCACAACGTCGAGACGGTGCGGCGCCTGTCCGACAAGGTCCGGTCCCGGGCCAAGTACGACCGCTCCCTGGCCCTGTTGGCGGAATCCAAGCGGCGAGCGCCCCACATCAAGACCAAGTCGGGGCTGATGCTGGGCCTGGGGGAGACCTGGGAGGAGATCCTGGAGGCGCTGCGCGACCTGCGGGCGCACCGGGTCGACATCGTGACCATCGGCCAGTATCTGCGTCCCACGCGGGATCCCATCCACCTGCCGGTGGAGCGCTACTATCACCCGGACGAGTTCGCGGAGCTCAAGCGCATCGGGCTGGCCATGGGCTTCTCCCACGTGGAGTCCGGCCCGCTGGTGCGCAGCTCGTACCACGCCCACGAGCAAGCCGACCGCGCCAGGGCGCGAGCGGCGGAAGCGGAGCCCGCCGGCGCGGGGGTGCCGGCCGCGGGAGCGGCCGCCGCCCTGCCGGAGGCCGCGGGAGGCGCGGGCGGGGCATGAGCGGCGGCCTTTCCCGAGGGGGGAGAGGGCCTCGTCCCGACGCCGCAAGCGGGGAGGCGCCGCGCCCGTCGCCCCCCGCCCTGCGCGTCACGTGGCTGCCGGGCCTGACCCCCTACGAGCCCGCCTGGCGGCTGCAGGAGCGCTTGGCGCGGGCCCGCGTGGAGGGCCGCCTGCCGGACCTGTTCCTCTTGCTGCAGCACCCGCCGGTCTACACCGTGGGCCGCAGCGGCCGGGACGAGGAGATCCTACTGGATCCCGCCGCCCGGCGGCGCCGGGGGGTCCAGGTGTTCCACATCGACCGGGGCGGCAAGGTGACCTATCACGGGCCGGGCCAGCTGGTGGGCTACGGCATCGTCGATCTGAAGAACCTGCCGGGCGGCCTCCGGCGCTACGTCCGCGGCCTCGAAGAGGCGCTGGTCGCCACCCTCGCGCGGTTCGGCATCGCGGCCCACCGGGAGGACGGGCTCGTCGGGGTCTGGGTGGGCCGGGAGAAGATCGCGGCCATCGGGATCCGCGTCCGTCGCGGCGTCACCTGGCACGGCTTCGCCCTGAACGTCGACCCGGACCTCTCCTACTTCGGCGGGATCATCCCGTGCGGCATCACCGACCGGGGCGTGACGTCCATGGGGCGTCTGCTGGGCAAGGCGCCGCCCCTGGACCAGGTGGCGCGGGTGGCGGCCGAAGAGCTGGCGCGCGTCCTGGAGCGCCGGCTGGAGTGGACGCCCGCGCTGGACTGGCTCCGGCCCTGGGGGTTCCCGCTGGTCTCGGCCCCAACCGCGGGCTGATGCCGAGGCGTGAGGCGCCGAAGGCCGAGGGGGCGAAGGCCGATGCAGGAAGCGCTGCAGCGATCACGGAAGGATCCCTTCCGTATCCGGGCGTATCCGCTCGGCCCGGTGCAGGCCAACGGCTACGTGCTGCTGGACGACGTCCACCGCCTCGCGGTGTTCGTCGACGCTCCCCACGATCCCGAGCCCATGTTGCGGGCGGCCGAGGGCTACCGGGTGGCGGCCGTGCTGCTGACCCACGCCCACTTCGACCACATCGGCGGCCTGCGGACGATCAAGCAGGCGACTGGGGCGCCGGTGTGGATCCACCGCAACGAAGCCTACTGGCTGGGCGACCCGGAGCGGAATCTGTCGGTGTGGCTGGAGCCGGTGGTGGCGCCGCCGGCCGACCACCTGCTGGACGGCGGCGAGCGGCTGGCCTTTGGCGGGATCGAGCTCGAGGTCCGCTTCGCTCCCGGCCACAGTCCGGGCCACGTGGTCTACGTCGGTCCGGGCGTGGTCCTGGCGGGCGACACCCTGTTCGCCGGCAGCATCGGCCGCACGGACCTCCCCGGCGGCGACCTGCCCACGCTGCTGGAGAGCATCCGCCGGGAGCTCCTGACGCTGCCCGGCGAGACCCGGGTCCTCCCCGGCCACGGACCGGAGACCCGCATCGCGACGGAGCGGGCCTCGAACCCCTTCCTCCGGGAAGGCGCCTTGCCGGCGGAGCCCTAACGGTGGGAAGCGTCAGGGCCGCACCCGTCGTCGCGTCCCTGGTCGTCTGCGTCCGGGCACCCGCCGGCGGGCGCCGGCCGGTTCGTCCGCATGTCGGGAGCCTGGACCCCACCGCGGCCGGCACCCTCGGCGGCCGACGCGGCAGGGCGGGGCCGGGAGGCGGGGCGGTGCTGGAAGCTCGCACGGGGTGGCAAGGGCTTGCGGCCGCGGAACCCCTCGTGCTCGCCGTGGTAGTAGGCCACCCGGGGCTCGCCCAGCCGCCAGCAGAGCAGCACCGGCTTGCCGTCGAGCTGGGCGGGGAAGTCGACCAGCCCAAGGTCCACGTCCTTGACCAGGCAGCCGAAGCCGTGGATCTCGGCCAGCAGCCGGTTCGCCTCCTCGATCGCGGACCGCAGCGCCTGGCGCGCCAGCTTGTAGTCGTAGGCCATGATCAGGGTGCCGTCGGGCTTGTAGCCGACGGCCTTGATCTGCTCCATCTCCCGATAGGACTGGCGGGCCTTCTGGTAGAGCCGGCGCAGGCGCAACAGGCGCTGCCGGATGACGGGCAGCAGGGCGGTGGCCTCCTCCGGCGTGAAGAACTTGCGGCCCCCTGCAGGCATGACGGTCACCTCGACTCAAACTGGTGTTATTGTAACATCGCCCGGAACCCACGAGGAGGGACGGCGGTGGTCCACGGCGAGCCGAAGGGGCAACCCGCAGGCGGATCCTCGTCGCCGTCGACGACGTCGACGACGTCGTCGTCCTGTGCGGGGCAGGGAGCCGGCGTCGAGGGGGAGCGCCCCACCTGGGACGCCTACTTCATGGAGTTGGCCGCGGTGGTGGCCAAGCGCTCCACCTGTCCGCGGCGCCACGTGGGGGCCGTGCTGGTGCGGGATCGCCGGATCCTGGCGACGGGGTACAACGGGGCGCCGCCGGGGTTCCCGCACTGCACCGACGTGGGCTGCTTGATGCAGGACGGGCATTGCGTGCGGACCATCCACGCCGAGGCCAACGCCATCCTCCAGGCCGCGCTCCACGGCGTCACGGTGCGGGGCAGCACCCTGTACACCACCGCGACGCCGTGCCTGCACTGCGCCAAGCTGTTGATCGGCGCCGGGGTGGTGCGCGTGGTGTACCGCGACTGGTATCCCGACCCGCGGGCGGTGGAGTTCCTGCAGACGGCGGGGATCCCCCTCGAGCGATGCCGCGCGGGCGCACCCTCCTGAACGTTCGGTAAAAAGAGCAGAGGCGCTGCGCCGTGGCGCAATCGCCTCTGCCGGGGGCATGGGTACCCTCCGGCCCGCCACCGGACGGGCGGGGCAGGCGACCGTCCGGGCGGGGCCGGAAGCTTGCGGTGGACTGGTCTCGGAACCCGACCGGTCACCCTGCGGGGTCGAAGGGGCAGGACGTGCACCCCGCTGCTTCTCGCTTCGACACGGTCCGGTGGAACCCTGCTCGTTTCGGGACGCGAATCGACTTTTGGAGCGCGGATGGGCGGACGTCCGTCAGCGCACCAGGGCGTCCAGTTCCTTCCGGAGCGCGGCGGTCTTGCGGGCGTACTCCTCGTACAGTCGACGGGCGTCGGGGTCGTCGGTCTCCAGGGCCCAGCTGGTGAAATCGGCCTGCAGGGCCTCCAGGCCCGCGCCCAACGCCTCGCGGCTCGAGGGCTGGACGACCTGCTGCGTGTCCTGGCGCAAGTCCACGTACAGCTGGTCCCCGATCACCTGGGCCAGCATCACCTGGCGGGGGTCGTCCACCCCGTGGCGCAGGAGCTCCTGCTCGAGCCACGCCCGGTCCTTCCCCGCCGCCCGCAACGAGTTGGGAAGAACCTGCCCGTCGGCGATGACCACGTAGGGGAAGGTGGACCGCGACGGGGTCGTGACGCCCGCGGTCTTCGGCGTTAGCGGCTCGTACTCCGGCTTCCTGAGCACGGTGATCTCGCCGTTGGTCTCCATCAGCGCCCAGTCCACCTGCTTCAGGTCGAAGACCTCCTTCTCGCGGAGCAGCTCCATCAGCTCGGCCACCGAGAGCCGGGCCTGCCGCAGCCCCTTCTCCTGGACCTGCCCGCGGGCCACTAGCACCACCGGCTCGCCCTCGATGAACTTGCGCGCGACGTTGCTGGACTGCTGCAGGTAGGCCAGCGCCACCGCCGCCGCCGCCCAGATCGCGGCGCCCACCACGCCGTCCAGGAAGCGGTTCTGCGGGTCGGTGGACGCCTGGGCGGCGATGGAGCCGATGGTGATGCCGACCACGTACTCGGTGAAGGTCAGCTGGGAGACCTGCTTGCGCCCGACGAAGCGGGTCAGGAAGAAGAGCCAGACGAAGGCCAGGATGGAGCGGATGACGACCAGCAGCGTCTCAGGCACCCGCACGTCCCCTCCATGCCGCCGTCCCCGGGCCTTGGTCCCGTCGCCCGCCGGCCACCGGGCGCGGCGGAACCGGATTCCTTCTGGGCAGTCTCTGCTGCCGCGTCGCGAAATACGCGCCCCCGGGGCGGGGGATACTCGCTGTCGACGGCAGCGGTTGGGGGCGGGGTCCCGCCCGCCACGGGCCGGCGGGACCTTGCCCGCGAGGAGGGCCGATCATGACCACCTATGCCAAGCTGCTGCGGGCGGCGGCGACCCTGAAGCGCGTGCGCGCCGGCCTCGACTCGCTGGCCGCCCGGGCGCAGACGGAGGAGGAGCGGGAACGGCTGCGCCGTGCTGCGGCCCAGGCACGGGTGATGGAACAAGGGCTGGAGCGCCGGATCCGCCAGGTGGCGGCGGAAGAACCGGAATACGCGCGCCAGTCGCCGGGTGGCGCGCTGATGGGGGAGCAGGGGGCCGTCGCCGACGGGCAGCGATCGGGGGACGACCGTGCCGGCGACGAAGGAGGGACCCCCCCGAGCGGTTCGCGGGAGGGTGCGCGACGCCCCCGGGGCACCGGCGAGGCTGCGGCCGGCGAGGCCACGGTGGTCGGGCGCGGGACCGCGGGAGGACGCGGCGCGGCGGGCGGCCGGGAGTAGGACGCCATGAAGACACGGCGATACGTGATCTTTGCCGTGCTGGTGGCGCTCGGCTTGGCGATCCTGGTGGCACCGACCTACTTCCGCAAGCCGCTGACCCCCAGCGGTCCGGTGGGACGCGGCATCGCAGAGACCCTGGCGGCGGTTCGGGCGGGCGACTGGGATCGCGCCAGCGCCCAGGCTGCGCGCCTGGAGTCCGAATGGAAGCGGGTCAAGGTGCCCATCGCCATCAACAGCGACGCCACCGCGATCCGGGAGTTCGAAGCGCAGCTGGCCACCCTGCGGGCGGCCATCGAGCTGCGGGATCGGGCGGCGGCGGTGACGGCGCTGGCGCTGATGACGACCCTGGTGGAGGATCTGGGCACCTACTGAGGGGGCGCGGCGCGTGAAGGCCGGCTTCGTCCGGACACGAGGGACCTCGCGCAACCGGTGGCGGGCAGCGCGCATGCCCTTGGGGGGTCGCGGTGTGCGCACACCCCTCGGGTTCGACGGGGTGCACATGCCCTTCGGGGTCGGCGGGGGGCGCATGCGCTTCGGGCTGGGCAGGGTACGCACGCCCTTCAGGGTTGGCGGGGGGCGCATGCCCTTCGGGCTGGGTGGGGTGCGCACACCCTTCAGGGGCGGCGGCGCGCGCAAACCCTTCGGGGTCGGCGCCCTGGTGCTCGCAGTGGCCATCGCCCTGGCCGGGTGCGGCCTGGCACCAGGGGGCGGGCTGCAGGGTGAGCGCCGCGCACCGGAGGGGGCGGCGAAGCCCGACCGCGCGCCGGGGCTCTCGGCCACCACCCTCCCGGTGGTCGACCCCGACTCCGGGGACACCCTGGCCCGCCTCGACGAGCTGCTGGATCGGGCCGCGCTGCGGCCGGGGGCGCGGCAGCCCGACTACCGCCCGCTGGTGGAGAAGGTCCGGTCCTTCATCGCGACGCGGCCCCAGACCTTCGGCATCTACTTCAAGGACCTGCAGACGGGGGCCACATGGGGCATCAACGAGCGGGAGCCGATCCACGCGGCGAGCACCATCAAGGTCCCGCTGGTCCTCTACGTGAACCACCAGGTGGCAGCGGGCCGGGCCCGCATGGACGACCGGGTGGTCTACGAGCCCGACCGCGATCTGACGGGCGGCGCCGGGATCCTGCAGCGGGACGGCTTCCCCGGCAAGAGCTACTCGCTCCGGGTGCTCACCAACCTGTCCATCACCATCAGCGACAACGTGACGACCAACATGCTCTTCCGCCACTTCGGCAAGGAGCGGGTCGGCGAGTTCATGCGCAGCCTCGGCGGCGAGGTGATCTTCCCCGAGGGCCGGCGCATCAGCACGGCCCGGGACATGGGCCTCTATGTGGAGGCCGTGCTGGACTTCGCGCGCCAGCATCCCCTGCTGGGCGGGCGCATGCTCGACGACATGGGGCACTCCATCTTCCACGTGGGGCTGCCCGGGCTGTTGCCCCCCGACGTGTTCGTCGCCCACAAGGAAGGCGACGTCGAGGGCGTGGCCGACGACGTGGGCATCGTCTTCGGCCGGCGTCCGTTCGTCCTGGCCATCCTCTCCAAGGGCGTCGAGGACATCGACCGCGGCTTCGCCGACATCGCCCGGATCAGCAAGATCGTCTACGACTACCAGGAAGGACTCGGCCCGGCACACTGAGGCTCAGCCGAGGAACCGGAGGCCCACGACCGTCCCCAGAATGGTGACGAGGCCCCCGATCAGCCATCCGGTCAGGCGTGTGATCCTCTGATCGACGTCGCGGCGCAGATCCGCGATGGCATGCTGGACATCGCCGAACTCCCGGCGTACGGCCGTGATCTCCTGGCGCATCTCCTGGCGCAGGGCCGCCATCTCCTGGCGCATCTCCTGGCGGGCACCGGCGATCGCCTGGTGCATCGCCTGCTGGGCGCCGGCGACCTCCTGATGCATCGCCTGCTGCACGCCGGCGATCTCCTGGTGCATCGCCTGTTGCACGCCGGCGATCTCTTGGTGCACCGCCTGCTGCAGGTCGGCGATCTCCTGGCGGACGGCGGCGACCTCCTGGTGCATCGCCTGCTGCACGTCGCCGATCGCCTGGCGGACGGCCGCGATCTCCTGGTGCATCGTCTGCCGCACGTCAGCGGTCTCCTGGCGCACGGCGGCGATTTCCTGGCGGACGGCGGCGAACTCCTGCCGCATCTCCTGCCGCACGCCGGCGACTTCCTGGTGCATCGCTTGCCGCACGCCGGCGACCTCCTGGTGCATCGCCTGCTGCACGCCGGCGACCTCCTGGTGCATCGCTTGCCGCACGCCGGCGACCTCCTGGTGCATCGCCTGCTGCACGCCGGCGATCTCCTGGTGCATCGCCTGCTGCGCGTCGCCGATCGCCTGGCGGACGGCCGCGATCTCGTGCCGCACGTCGCCGAGCTCCCGGCGTACGTCGGCGAGCCCCCGGTGGAGGAAGTCCACGTGGCCGTAAAGCCTCTCTTGGTCGCGCCTGATGTCGTCCAAGCGCTGCATCACGAGCCAGAGGGCGTCGATGCGCTCCGGCGGTGCCCCAGGCTCCTGGCTGGCGGCCATCTCGCCCGATGCCATGACGCGCCCCCTCCCGCTCCCCGACCTACGAAGCGTCCCCGCCGACCGGGTCAACCAATATTTTACAGACCGGCGGCGATCCGATCAATGGATGCCAATCCAAGATGCCAATCCAGCCCAGTCGATCTACTCCAGTCCATGCCACCAGGGGCTGACGGGGGGGCGCGTCTAGGCCACGGTGCGCGCCGCGCACGCCGCTGTGCCACGCGGCCCGAGGGCGGAGGCGGTCCGCAGCCCGCGCCGGACCGAGGGCCCGCCCTCAGTCGGCCCGGCCGGGTTCGGTCATGCGCCGTGGGTCCAGCAGGCGGGCCGCCTCCTCTTCCGACAGCAGGCCCTTCTCCAGGACCAGCTGGCGCACCGTGCGGCCGGTGGCGTAGGCCTCCTTGGCGATCTCCGCCGCCGTGTCGTACCCGAGGCGCGGCACCAGCGACGTCACCATGGCCAGCGATCCCTCGATCAGCGCCTCGCAGCGTTCCCGGTTCGCCTCGATGCCGCGCACGCAGCGCTCGGTGAAGGTGGCGACGCCGTTGGCCAGGATCTCGATGGACTGCAGCAGGTTGTGGGCCATCACCGGCATCATCACGTTGAGCTCGAAGTTGCCGTGGGTGTTGCTGACGGCGATGGCCGTGTCGTTGCCGATGACCTGGGCGCAGACCATCATCAGCATCTCGGACATCACGGGGTTGACCTTGCCCGGCATGATGGACGAACCCGGCTGGGTCGGCGGGATCAGGATCTCGCCGATGCCGCAGCGGGGGCCGGAGCCCAGCCAGCGGATGTCGTTGGCGATCTTCATCAGGCTGGTGGCGACGGTCCGCAGCTGCCCGCTGGCCTCGACCACCGCGTCCCGGGAGCCCTGGGCCTCGAAGTGGTTCTCCGCCTCGCGGAAGGGCAGGCCCGTCGCCTCGGCGATGCGGGCGATGGTGCGGCGCGGGAACTCGGGATGGGTGTTGATGCCGGTGCCCACCGCCGTACCGCCCAGGGCCAGCTCGGCCAGGTGCTCGCGCACGGCGCGCAGCCGGCGCAGGCCGTGTTCGACCATGCTGGCGTAACCCGAGAACTCCTGACCGAGGCGGATGGGCGTGGCGTCCTGCAGGTGGGTGCGGCCGATCTTGATCACGTCGTCGAAGGCCTTCGCCTTCTCGGCCAGGGCCTGGCGCAGCGCCTCGAGGGCGGGGATCAGCTTGCGCTCGATCTGCTCCAAGGCGGCGATGTGGATGGCGCTGGGGATCACGTCGTTGCTGGACTGACCCATGTTGACGTGGTCGTTGGGGTGGACGCTGCGCGACCCCAGCTCGCCGCCGAGGATCTGGATGGCCCGGTTGGCGATCACCTCGTTGGCGTTCATGTTGGTCGAGGTGCCCGAGCCGGTCTGGAAGATGTCCAGCACGAAGTGGTCGTCGAGCTTGCCCTCGATGACCTCGTCGGCCGCCTGGACGATGGCGTCGGCGATGCGCCGATCCAAGAGGCCGAGCTCAGCGTTGGTCTCGGCCGCCGCGCGCTTGATCAGGCCGAGGGCCCGGATGAAGGGGCGGGGGAACCGGATGCCGCTGATGGGGAAGTTCTCCACGGCCCGCTGGGTCTGGGCGCCGTAGAGCGCCGCGGCGGGAACCCACATCGCACCCATGGAGTCGCGCTCGATGCGGTAGGCCTGCTCTGCCACCTGGAGCCACCTCCACCAGGACGGGCTGTGCCATCCCGATCATACCACGGGCCGCCCTCACGCCTTGTCCTTCGGCTCTCCGGCCGCCTCGGCGGGCTCGCGCCCGGGGAACAGCACCGACGCGATCACCGAGGTGCCCAGGATCAGGGCGAGGATGCCCAGGGAGGTGGTCGGCGCCAGATGGACCACGTCGATCAGCAGCATCTTCGTGCCGATGAACACCAGGGTCACCGCCAGGCCGTACTTCAGATAGCGGATCAGGGGCAGGATCGCGTTGAAGACGAAGAACAGCGACCGCAGCCCGATGATGGCGAACACGTTGGCGGTGTAGACGATGAACGGGTCGCGGGTGATGCCGAAGATGGCGGGGATCGAATCCAGCGCGAACATCAGGTCCGTGGTCTCGATCAGCACCAGCACGACGAACAGCGGCGTCGCCCACAGGCGACCGTCGCGCCGGACGAAGAACCGGCTTCCGTGGTACTCCTCCGTGACCGGCAGCAGGCGGCGGACCAGCCGCAGCACCGGGTTGCGCTCCAGCGACGCGCCTTCCTCCTCCTTCTGGCGGAGGAACCGGATGCCGGTGAAGATGAGCACCACGCCGAACACGTAGAGCAGCCAGTGGAATCGCTCGAGCAGCGCGGCCCCGCCCCAGATCATCAGGCCGCGCATGATCAGGGCGCCCAGCACGCCCCACAGCAGCACCCGTGGCCGCATCGCGTCGGGCACGGCGAAGAACGAGAAGATGGCGATGAAAACGAAGATGTTGTCCATGCTCAAGGCGTACTCCACCAGGTAGCCGGCGAAGTACTCCGCCATCGCGGTGTTGCCCCGAGCGGATCCGAGCCAGAGACCGAACCCCACCGCCAGGGCGACGTAGAACAGGGTGCGCGTGATCGCCTGCCGGGCGGTGGGGGTCTGCTGTCGCCGACCCAAGCCCAGGTCGAACAGGATGAGCGCCACCACCAGCAGGTTGAACAGCAGGAAGCCCACCGTTCATCCCCCTCCAACAAGAAAGACCTCCGGGTCGCTGCGAGGTGCGGCAGCGCCCGAAGGTCTTGCCCGCGTGCACCGCGCGCCGCGGGCCGGGTGGCGTAGGGTTGCCCCGTACTGACGGCCCGCGGGACCGCGGGCGGCCGGCTCGCCGCCACGCCGCGGCGGGCGGGGTCGAGCCGGTTCGTCCCGCGGCGGCTACTCCCCTTCCGGCTCTTGGACCCTGGTGCGGCGATGGGCCGCCGGCGCCAACGGCCTCGACACCCGGCCCGGCGGTTCGGTCGCCGCCCGGCGGATGCCGGGCCCGGCATGGCGACGGGCGGCGGGCCTTCGCGAACGTGGCGACGTCCGCAGGCCCACGGCGATCGCCGACTCTGCCGACTCTAGCTTTTCATTATACTGGGTGGAGACGGCGCTGGGAATGGAACCGGGATCACCGGGAGACATCGCGGGGAAGTGGAGTGGAGCTCCTTGGCGTGGATCGGTGTCGCCCTGGGCGGCGCGGCGGGGGCGGTCGTCCGCTATGGACTCAGCCAGCTGCTCGCCCAACGGATGGGAGCCTTCCCGTGGGCCACGCTGGCGATCAACGTGACGGGGTCGTTCATCCTGGCCTTCTTGCACCCGTGGCTGTTGAGCACGGTGGCCGCGCCGGCCCTGCGGGTGGCGCTCACCAGCGGCTTCGTCGGGGCGTACACGACCTTCTCGACGATGACGTGGGAGGCGCTGGTGCTGGTGCGCGAGGGGCAGCCCGCGGTCGCGGCCGTCTACCTCGGGACCAGCCTGGCCCTGGGCATGCTGGCGGCGTGGATGGGCTGGGCCGCGGCGCTGGCCCTGGGGGCGCGCTCGTGATGCAGGGCGGGAGGCCATGCCGGCGGGGGCGTGACGGGCAGACCCGCCGAGGAAGCGCAACGCGGTGGTGAGCCCGCAGGGCCGGCCGCACCGGGCAGGCGGGCAGCCCGCCGACGCGGGGCGGACCCCCGGCCCGTCGACGGCGGGGGAACCTGGGGATCGGGGCCAGGACCGCCGGCCGGAGAGGGGTGGAGGCCATGGGGATCCAGGCGCCCGCGCAGCGCTTGACCGTCTATGTCGGCGAGACGGACCGCTGGCAGGGGCAGCCGCTGTATCACGCCATCGTGTTGAAGGCGCGGGAGCTCGGGCTCGCCGGGGCCACGGTCTACCGGGGCATCGAGGGCTTCGGCGCCAACAGCCGCGTCCACACGGCACGGGTGCTGGAGCTCTCCGGGGACCTCCCCGTCATCGTGGAGATCATCGACCACGCGGACCGGTTGCGGCAGATCCTGCCCTTCCTCGACGAGGCGGTGCAGGAGGGGCTGGTGGTCCTCGAAGACGTGGAGGTCGTGGCCTACCGGAGGAACCGGTCGCGGGGGCGACGGCCCGCGGGCGGCGACCACCGGGGGGACGGGGCGGGCTAGGGTTCGGCGCGAATCACCACCCGGGCCACCATCCCGTTCTTGCGGTGGCCCGGCATGCCACACCAGATGGGGAACGCGCCCGCTTCCGCGGGGGCGGTCCACTCCACCACCCGCCGCTGACCCGGCGGCAGCTCGAGGTCCGGCCCCAGCTTGCCTGCCGACTCGAGGCGGTGGGGGAGGCGGGGGTCGGCGTTGACCACTTCGAGGCGGACCGTCTCCCCGGGGCGCACCACGATCTCGGCGGGTTCGATGCGGAACTCCGGGGTGAGGGTCAGGGTCAGGCTGCGCGGACCCCAGGGACGCCCTCCGCATCCTGCGGCGAGGAGCACCAGGATGGCGGCCAGGGCGGCGAGGGCCCGGCAGGCCGGGATGCGGGGCCCGAGGCGCGAGGGATCCCGCCGGACGACGGCGGCCTCGGGCCCCGCGACGCCGTCCCCGGGGCTGGGGTTCCACGGGGTGCCGCCGGCGGGCGAGCCGCGGCGGGCGGGTGCGACCGGGGTGCGGGCCCTCGGGCGGCGGCGGGCCCGGGTCTTCCCGGCCGCTAGGGGGCGTCGGCAGGGACCGGCGGGGGGCAGGGTCCTCATGGTCCTCCCTCCTCGCGGCGCGCCCGTCGCGCCGGACCCGCTCGGAGGCGTTCCGGCGGGGCCGGCGACGGCGGCCCTCGGGGCTATGTCAGGTCTACGCCGGCGGCGCGGGCGGCAGACCGGCACCCGTTGGGCGTCCCTGGCGGGGTGGGCGGCACGAGGCGGCCGAGGGGAGGCGGCACGATGACGGGCGGGTTGCGGCGGTATCTGGCCTGGCGGCTGGCCGTGTTCTTCCCCTTGGGGGTGGCGGTGGTGGGGACCTTCACCGCCCTGCTCCTGGGCGAGGTGGAGCAGCTCTTCAGCCGCGCCTTCCTGCCCACCCTGGTGCTGGGGCTGGTGGTGGCCGCCGGGACGGGGGCGGGGCTGGGGTGGGCCATCGCCGGGCGGGTCACGCGGCCGGTGCAGGAGCTGGTGGACGGCGCCCGGCGACTGGCCGCCGGCGAGTTCGACCGGCGGGTGCACGTCGAGGGACCGGACGAGCTGGTCACCCTGGCGCGGGCCTTCAACGAGATGGCCGCGCGCCTTCGCGCCACCGTGGACGAGCTGGATGCCGAGCGCGAGCGATTGGCCACGGTGCTGGGGACCATGACCAGCGGGGTGCTGTTCATCGAGCGCGACGGTCGGCTGCGCCTGGCCAACCCGGCCGCACGCCGCATGCTGGACCTGCCACCCCACGCCGAGGGGCTGGACTACGTCAGCGTGACCCGGTCCTACCCCCTGGTCCAGGCCATCGAGACCGGCCTGCGCACGGGGCGCCCCGTGGCCGAGGACGTCACCCTGCCCGCCGACCCGGGGGAGACCCCCCGGCATCTGCGGGTGGCCGTGGTGACGGTGCCGACCCGGGGCACGGCGCCGCCCGCCTCCCCGCGTCGCCGTCCCCCCGGGGCCCTCGACCCCGTCGACGTCGCCGGTGGGCGTGCAGGGGCCAACGCCGAGAGCCGCACCGACGCCACCCCCGCGGCCTTGGCCGGCACCCAGGGGGTCGTGGTCGTTCTCCACGACGTCACCGACATCCGCCGCCTCGAGCAGATCCGGCGCGATTTCGTCGCCAACGTCTCCCACGAGCTGCGCACGCCGGTGGCGGCCATCCAGGGCTTCGCCGAGACGCTGCTGGAGGGCGCGATCCACGACGACCCGGCGACGGCCGAGCACTTCGCGCGCGTGATCCACCGCGAGGCGGAACGCATGGCGCGGCTGGTCCAGGATCTGCTGGACCTCGCGCGCCTGGAATCCCCCGAACCGGGGTTGCGGCGCGAGCCGCTGGATCTGCGGGAGAGCGCCCGCGCCGCCGCGCAGCAGTGGCGACCCCGGCTGGAGGCGGCCGGCCTCGACCTCGTGCTGGAGCTGCCCCCCGAGCCGGTCCCGGTCTTCGCCGATCCCCACCGGCTGGACCAGGTCTGGACGAACCTGCTGGACAACGCGCGGCAGCACACCCCATCGGGCGGCACGGTGACCGTGGTGGTGCGCCGCGAGGAGGCGGCGCGTCCGGGCCCGGCCGCGGGACCAGGGACGCGGGGTGCGCGGGCTGCCGGAGGGGCCGGGGACGGTGCGGCTCCCCGCACGGCCGCCGGATCCCTGCTGCAGGCCGAAGAGGCCGGCCCCGATCAGGCCGGGACCGCCCCGCCGGCCGGGGGCCCCCGGGCTGCATGGGCCGTGGGCGAGGTCCGCGACACCGGGCACGGCATCCCGCCGGAGGCGCTGCCGCGCATCTTCGAGCGATTCTACCGGGTCGACCGCGGTCGCAGCCGGGCGGCGGGCGGGACGGGGCTGGGGCTGGCCATCGTCAAGCACGTGGTGGAGGCCCACGGCGGGACGGTCGAGGCGGAGAGCGAGCTCGGCCGGGGGACCACGGTGCGCTTCCGCCTGCCGCTGCGAGGGCCCGGCGAGGGACCGGACGACGCGCAGCGACCCGGTGGGGAGCGGGCCGGCAGGCCGGCCGCCGGCGGGGCGCGGGGCGGCGAGCGCTCTGGCGAGCCGGGGGCGGGTGAGGTGCGATACGGCGAGCGGCAGCCCGGCGGGCCCTGAACGGCTCCGCGGCCCGGCGAGGCCGGGGCTGGCGGGGCGCGATGCGGCCAGCGGCGGTCCGGCGGGCCGTGGGCTGCCGAGGTGCGGGGCAGCGAGCGGCAGTCCGGCGGGACGCGCTCGCGCGAAGGGGTGGGCGAATGCGCCGCATGCCCCGGAGCCTGCGTGTTAAGCTCCCTTCACGAAACCTTCCGCGAAGCCCCACACGGTCCTAACCCACGCTTGCGGCGGGTGGACTACCCTGGAGGCGGAGGGGCGGTCCGGCGCGGAGGTCGGACCGCCGCGTCGGCAGCGGAAACCCGCGGAAATCGGGAGCGCAGGAGGGTTCCGGGCTTGGATCGAAACGGCTGCGTCGGGCGGAGACTGGACGGGACGTCGGTCGTCGGGGCGTTCGGGCTGGCGGGCGTGCGCCGCGACCGGCGCCTCCCCGGGCGCCGCTGGACCCGGGGCGCCGTGGCGGCGACGCTGGCGGCCGCGCTGGTGCTCGGCGCCTGCGGGGGCGGCGGTGCCGGCGGAGGAGAAGGCGGCCAGCTCTCTGGGACCATCACCATCGACGGCTCCAGTACCGTGTACCCCATCACCCAGGCGGTCGCCGAGGAGTTCATGGCCGAGCACCCCGGGGTGAACGTGACCGTCGGGGTCTCCGGTACCGGCGGCGGATTCCAGAAGTTCACCCGCGGCGAGATCGAGATCAGCAACGCGTCCCGCCCCATCGAGGCCGACGAGCAGGCGGCCGCCGAGGAGGCCGGCATCGAGTACACGGAGCTCCAGGTGGCGCTGGATGGCATCGCGGTGGTGGTCAACCCCCAGAACGACTGGGTGGATCACCTCACCGTGGAGGAGCTGAAGAGGATCTGGGAGCCCAACAGCACGGTCCGCACCTGGCGGGACGTGCGACCGGAGTGGCCGGACGAGCCCATCCGCCTGTACGGGCCGGGCACCGATTCGGGCACCTTCGACTACTTCACCGAGGCCGTGGTCGGCGAGGAGGGCGCCAGCCGCACCGACTACACCGCCAGCGAGGACGACAACCAGCTGGTGACCGGCGTGGCCAACGACAAGTATGCCCTGGGGTACTTCGGCTTCGCCTACTACGTGGAGAACCGGGACAAGTTGCGGGCGGTGCCCATCGACGGCGGCCGCGGGCCGGTGGAGCCCACCGAGGAGACCATCGCCAGCGGGAGCTACACCCCGCTGTCGCGACCGCTCTTCATCTACGTGAACAACGAGGCGTACCGCACCCGGCCCGAGGTACGAGCCTTCGTGGACTACTACCTGGAGGTGGTCGGGGAGCTGGCGCCGGAGGTGGGCTACATCCCGTTGCCGGACGAGGTCCTGGCCGAGCAGGTGGCGAAGCTCGAGGCCTTGCGCTGAGGCCGATGCACGCGCGCGGATGCCCATGCAAAGGCCCATGCGGAACGCGTCGACGTCGCCGCGCGTCGTTGGGGCGGTGCGCGCGGCGCGATGGGGGCTGGCGTGTCGACCAGCCCTTGCTCCTTTGACGTGGACGGGGCGGAGGAGGATGACCGGTGACGGCGAGGGATGACACACCCGCAGCGAGGGATGACGCACCCGCGGGCGGTGGCGTGGCCGGCGGGCGGCCAGGGCGGCCCGGGGCCGGGACGGCTGCCGGCGTCCCCGGCGCCGGGTCCGGGGCCGGACCGCGGGTCGCCGCGGCAGGGCAACAGCCGTGGGACGCCGCCGGCGTCGCCGGCACGGGGTCCGCGGCGGGACCGGGGACGCGCCCGCGACGTCCGGGGCGGGGTGCCGACCGGTGGGCACCCCGGTTGCTGCTCCTCCTGAGCCTGGTGTCCGTGGTGACCACCGTGGGCATCGTGGTCGCCCTGGCCGGCGAGACGGCCGTGTTCTTCCGCTCGGTGAGCCCGGTGGAGTTCTTCACGGGCCGCGAGTGGACCCCGCTGTTCGCCGAGAAGCACTTCGGCATCCTGCCCTTGCTGGCCGGGACGCTGATGATCACCGTGATCGCCCTGGTGATCGCGATCCCGCTGGGCCTCGGCAGCGCCATCTACCTCAGCGAGTACGCGGGCGACGGGACGCGGCGGGTCCTGAAGCCCGCCCTGGAGCTGCTGGCGGGGATCCCGACCATCGTCTACGGCTACTTCGCCCTCACCTTCATCACCCAGGTGGTCCTCAAGCGGCTATTCCCAGACATCAGCGTGTTCAACGCCCTGAGCGCCGGGATCGCCGTGGGCATCATGGTGACGCCGCTGATCGCGTCCTTGAGCGAAGACGCCATGGCCGCCGTGCCGCGGCGCCTGCGGGACGGCGCCTACGCCCTGGGGGCCACCCGCTGGGAGGTGGCGCGCCAGGTGGTGGTCCCGGCGGCCCTCTCGGGCATCGTCTCGTCGGTGGTCCTCGCCTTCGCCCGCGCCATCGGCGAGACGATGATCGTCGCCGTGGCCGCGGGCTCCACGCCGCGGCTGACGTGGAATCCGCTGGAGAGCGTCCAGACCATGACCGGCTACATCGTCCAGGCGGCGCTGGGCGACGTGGCCCACGGGGGCCTGGAGTACACGAGCCTCTTCGCCGTCGGCATGACCCTGTTCGTGTTCACCTTGGCGATGAACCTGCTGGCCCTCTACATCCGGGGCCGCTTCCGGGAGGAGTACCAGTGATGGCACGGCACGCGATCCCTGCCGAGCGGGCCGGGACGTCGGGCGTCGGCGTCGGACCGGTGGGGACGGGGGAAGCGGCTGCGCCGGCGGGCGGACGAGCGGCCTTTGGTGTCGACGCCGGACGCAGCCACCTCCTGCGACGGCGCCGCCGGGTGGACCGGTTCTTCCACGGGCTGTGCCTGGCGGCGACCCTGACGGGTCTCGCGGTGCTGGTGGTGCTGCTGGCGGACGTGCTGGCCGACGGCTGGCGGCATCTGGACTGGCACTTCCTGACCAGCTTCGCGTCGCGGCTCCCGGAACGGGCGGGGATCTACGCGGCGCTGATGGGCAGCCTGTGGGTCATCGGCGTCGCGGCGCCGCTGCTGGTGATCGTCGGCGTGGGCACGGCCGTGTACCTGGAGGAGTACGGCGGCGACGGCCCGCTGGCGCGGCTGATCAAGATCAACATCGACAACCTGGCCGGGGTGCCGTCGATCATCTATGGCATCCTGGGGTTGGCCCTGTTCGTCCGGGGGCTCGGGCTGGGGCCGGTGGTGCTGGCCGGCGCGTTGACCATGGCGCTGCTGGTCCTGCCGGTGGTGATCGTCGCCACCCAGGAGGCGCTGCGGGCGGTGCCGGCCTCCCTGCGCCACGCCTCCTACGCCCTGGGCGCCACCCGCTGGCAGACCACCTGGCGCGTGGTGCTGCCGGCGGCGCTGCCGGGGATCCTGACCGGCATCATCCTGGCCCTGTCGCGGGCCATCGGCGAGACCGCGCCGCTGATCGTGGTCGGCGCGGTGACCTACGTGCGCTTCGTCCCCTCGAGCCTGTTCGACCCCTACACGGTGCTGCCGATCCAGATCTACAGCTGGATCACCATGCCGCGCGAGGAGTTCAAGGAACTGGCGGCGGCGGGCATCGTGGTGCTGCTCGGCGTGCTGCTCTGCATGAACGGGGCGGCCATCTACCTGCGCAACCGCTACCAGCAGCGCTGGTAGGCCGCCGGCGAGGGAGGCGACGACGATGGCGGGATGGATCGCGGGGGCCCTGGCACGGACGTTGCAGGAGAAGGCGAGGGGCGC
Organism: Thermaerobacter composti; assembly: GCF_033582035.1. Classification (NCBI taxonomy): domain Bacteria; kingdom Bacillati; phylum Bacillota; class Clostridia; order Eubacteriales; family Clostridiales Family XVII. Incertae Sedis; genus Thermaerobacter; species Thermaerobacter composti. Next base: position 2,049,711 of record NZ_CP132508.1, on the reverse strand, counting down.
GCCGGTGGAGGCGCCGCAGCGGCTCGCAGGCGCGGAGGCCGCGGGCGCCCGCGACGCCGGTGCGGCGCCGGGGACGGCGCGCGGCGTGGGGCCGCGGGCGGGCGCCGGTTCGTCCGGGGCGGGGACGCCGGAGGAGATCGTGCTGCGGGTGGAGGACCTGCACCTCTACTACGGCGACTTCCATGCCCTCAAGGGCATCACCATGGCGATCCCCGCCCGGTCCATCACGGCGCTCATCGGGCCGTCGGGCTGCGGCAAGTCCACCTTTCTCCGCACCCTGAACCGCATGAACGACATGATCAAGGGGGTGCGGATCGAAGGCAAGGTCTGGCTCCACGACGTGGACATCTACAGCGGTGCCATCGAGGTGGAGGAGCTGCGGGCGCGGATCGGCATGGTGTTCCAGCAGCCCAACCCGTTCCCCAAGAGCATCTACGACAACGTGGCCTACGGCCCGCGCATCCACGGCATCCGCGACCGGCGGCGGCTGGACGAGATCGTCGAGCAGAGCCTGCGCCAGGCCGCGCTCTGGGACGAGGTCAAGGACGATCTGCGCCGTTCCGCCTACAGCCTCTCGGGGGGGCAGCAGCAGCGGCTCTGCATCGCCCGTGCGCTGGCCGTCCAACCCGAGGTGCTCCTGATGGACGAGCCCACCTCGGCCCTGGATCCGGCGGCCACGGCGCGCATCGAGGACCTGGTGACGGAACTGAAGAAGCGGTACACCATCGTCATCGTGACGCACAACATGCAGCAGGCGGCGCGGGTGGCGGACCAGACGGCCTTCTTCCTGAACGGGGAGCTCATCGAGTACGGCCCCACCTCGGAGATGTTCACGCGGCCGCGGGACCGGCGCACGGAGGACTACATCACCGGCCGGTTCGGGTGAGCCGCCCGGTGCGAGGGGAGGAACCGGCATGACCCGCATCTCCTACCACGCCGAGCTGGACGCCTTGCGCCAGGACCTGCTGCGCATGGGGACCCAGGTGGAGGAGGCCATCCGCCTGGCCGTGGACTCCTTGAAGGAGCGCGACGCGGCCAAGGCCCGGCGGGTGCTGGAGCTGGAGGACCAGGCCGACCGCATGGAGCTCGACATCGAGCGGCGCTGCCTCAACCTGATCGCCCTGCAGCAGCCCATGGCCAGCGATCTGCGCCAGATCGGCATGACCCTGAAGGTGATCACCGACCTGGAGCGCATGGCGGACCACGCCCACGACATCGCCAAGGTCACCCTGCGCCTGGGCAGCGAGCCGCTGATCAAGCCCCTGGTGGACATCCCGCGCATGGCCGAGATCGCCGAGAAGATGGTGCGCGACGGCCTCAAGGCCTTCGTGGAGGGCGACGTGGAGCTGGCCCGGGCCATGGTGGCCCGGGACGACGAGCTGGACCACCTCTTCAACCAGATCTTCCGCGAGCTCTTGATGATCATGCGGGAGAAGCCGGGCACGGTGGAGCAGGCGACACAGCTGCTGATGGTCGCCTCGCACCTGGAGCGCATCGGCGACCACGCCACGAACCTGGCGGAGTGGGTGATCTATCTGGTGACGGGCGTGCGGGAGGAGCTCAACGACTGAGGGGCCGCCGAGGTGGGGCATGGTCCAGGGTGAGGGAGGCACGGGACGCCCGGGGCGCGAAGGCTGTCGGGCATCGGCCATCGGTTCGTAGCAGTCGCTACGGTGACGGGCGGCCCCGAAGGCGCCATGATGGCCAGCGGGTGCCCGACGCACCGGTGGCGAGACGGGCCTGCAAGGGGGGTGAGGGCATGGCACAGGCGGTCGCGCGGCGACGACTGCCCGCCGGGACGATCCTCTTCCTCTGCACGGGCAACTCCGCCCGCAGCCAGATGGCCGAGGGGCTGGCCCGCCACTTGCTGGGCCCCCGCTGGGAGGTCCACAGCGCCGGCGTCGAGCCCAAGGGCGTGCACCCGCTGGCGGTGCGGGTCATGGACGAGATCGGCATCGACATCCGCGGCCACACCTCCAAGGCCATCGACCCGGCGCTGCTGGCCCGGGCCGACTGGGTGATCACCCTGTGCGGGGATGCCCGCGATCGGTGCCCCACACCGCCGCCGGGAGCCCGCCACCGGCACTGGGACCTGGAGGACCCGGCGCGGGTCCAGGGCAGCGAGGTCCAGCGCCTGGAGGCCTTCCGCCGGGTTCGGGACGAACTGGCCCGGCGCCTGCGGGAGCTGGCGCGGGAACTCCAGGACGAGGGGTAGGTCGAGCGGCAGGTCCCGGGTGGTCTCCGCGCGAACCCTCGCCCCTGAGGGGCGGGGGGAGCCGCATCGGCGCACGGTCGTGGGAGCTCCCTGCGCGGGCCTTGCGGTCCGCCGCCCCCGGCTGCGGAGAGGCGCGGAGAGGGAGGCGACCATGGAGCGGGCCAGCCCGCGTCAGGCCCTGGGCCGGCACCCGGTGATCCCCGCGGTGCGACGGCAGGAACACCTGGAGGCCGCCCTGGCCAGTCCCGCGGCGGCGGTCTTCCTGCTGCACGCCACCCTGCTGGATCTGCCCGGCGTGCTCGACCGGTGCCGCCGCGCGCGCAAGGCCGTGTTCGTCCACTACGACCTGGTGGAGGGGCTGGCCGGGGACCGCAGCGGGGTGGAGTTCCTGGCGCGGTGGGCGCGACCCGACGGCGTGATCACGACCCGCAGCACCGTGGCCCGCTACAGCATCGAGGCGGGATTGGAGACCGTCCTGCGCGTCTTCGCCCTGGACAGCGCCGCCGTGGCGACGGCGGTCCAGGTGATCCGGAAGACCCGTCCCGGCGCCGTCGAGGTGCTGCCCGCCTCCCTGCCCGCTTGGGTGTTCGCCGCGATTCGGGCGGTCCACGGCGGCCCGCTGGTGGCCGGCGGCCTGATCCGGACGCGGCCGGACATCGAGCGGGCTCTGGCGGCCGGCGCCACCGCGGTCTCGACCAGCGACCCGGCCCTCTGGGCGTCGGCCCCTCGCGGCTAGTCGTGCGCCCCCGATGACGTCCGGCGTCCCGGGTGCGGAATGGCGCCCTGGCGCCGTCGTCCCCTCCCGTGCATCCGACTGCGGCTGAAGGCCGCTCCCCCTGCCGCCTGCGGATCGCTCCCCTTGCCGCTCGCCGTCGTGGCGCGACCGGCGGCCGGCGCGCTCCCCCCGGCGCTTGCGACTTCTCCGAAGCCGAGACGGCCCGGCGGCAGGAGACGGGTTCCTTCGCGGAGAAGTCTCCGCCGTGGAGAGATCCTGGTTCGTCCGCGCAGAACTCGTAACCTGAAGCCCAGGATTCATTCTGCAGAATCCATTGCAAGACGGTGGGGCACCCGCAGGCAGGGGCCGGAGACCTGGGAGAGAGGCCCTGCGCGAGGCGTGGCGTTTCCCGCTTCGCGCAGGGCCTTCGTCGTCAGGGCATGCCTGGGATGACCGGGGCGGTTCGCCGGGGCGGCGGGCCGGGCTGGGGCGGCGGCCCGGGACCCGTCGGCGGCCGGGCGGGGAGGAGGTGAGCGAGGGCGCGTCGGCGCCCGGCGGCCGAGCCGCGGCGATCCGGCGGCGTGGAGCCGGTGACCGCACGGCGAAGGGGTCGGAAACCCTGGAGCCCGCGGGGATAAGAAGGGAAGCGGCCGCCCACACCAATCGAGGGGGGTTGACCGGTGAGTCCGTTTCTCGGCGAGGTGCTCGGCACCGCCATCCTGATCCTGCTGGGCGACGGGGTCGTCGCCAACGTGCTGTTGAACCGGTCCAAGGGCCAGAACGGCGGGTGGATCGTCATCACCACGGGATGGGCGCTGGCCGTGGCCATCGCGGCGTACGTCACGGGGCACGTCAGCGGGGCCCACATCAATCCCGCCGTCACCCTGGGCCTGGCGGCCATCGGGCAGTTCCCGTGGTCCCAGGTGCCATCGTACATCATCGCCCAGTTCCTCGGCGCGTTCCTCGGGGCCGTGCTGGTCTACCTGGCGTACCTGCCGCACTGGGCCGTCACCGACGATGCCGAGCTCAAGCTGGCGGTGTTCTCCACGGCGCCGGCGGTGCGCAGTCCGGGAGCGAACCTGGTGACGGAGATCATCGGCACGGCGATGCTGGTCCTGGGCGTGCTGGGCATCAGCCACCCGGCGAACCAGCTGGCGGGCGGCCTGTCGCCGCTGCTGGTCGGCTTCCTGGTCTGGGCCATCGGCCTGTCCCTGGGCGGGCCGACGGGATACGCCATCAACCCGGCCCGCGACCTCGGGCCGCGCATCGCCCACGCCGTCCTCCCGATCCCGGGCAAGGGCGGCTCCGACTGGGGCTATGCCTGGATTCCCGTGGTGGGGCCGGTGATCGGCGGCATCCTGGGCGCCCTGCTGTTCCAGACCCTGTTCGGCTGATCGAAGGAGGACCGCCCCGTGAAGAAGCTGATCAACCGAGTCGAGGCGGTGGTCGACGAGGCGACGGAAGGCCTGGGACTGGCCCATCCCGATCTGGTGCGGGTCCACCTGGAGCCCCGGTACGTGGCGCGCGCCGATGCGCCGGTCCAGGGGAAGGTGGCCCTGATCTCGGGGGGCGGCTCCGGCCACGAGCCGCTGCACGGCGGCTACGTGGGCCGCGGCATGCTGGACGCGGCCTGCCCCGGCGAGGTGTTCACCAGCCCCGTGCCCGACCAGATGGTGGAAGCCGCCAAGGCGGTGCACGGCGGCGCCGGCGTCCTGTTCATTGTGAAGAACTACACCGGCGACGTGATGAACTTCGAGCTGGCGGCCGAGCTTTTGCAGGCGGAGGGCATCGAGGTGCGCTCGGTGCTGGTGGCCGACGACGTGGCGGTGGAAGACTCCCTCTACACCGCCGGCCGCCGGGGTGTGGGCGGGACCGTGTTCGTCGAGAAGATCGCCGGCGCCGCGGCCGAGGCGGGCGCCTCCCTGGACGAGGTGGAGCGCATCGCCCGCAGGGTCAGCGAGAACGTGCGGTCCATGGGCATGGCCCTGACCTCGTGCACGGTGCCGGCCAAGGGCTCGCCCACCTTCGAGCTCGGCGAGGACGAGATGGAGATCGGCATCGGCATCCACGGCGAGCCGGGGCGTGAGCGGATGAAGCTGCGACCCGCCGACGAGATCACCGCGATGCTCGCCGGCCCCGTGATCGACGACCTGGGCCTCCAAGCCGGCGAGCAGGTGATCGCCATGGTCAACGGCATGGGCGGCACGCCGCTCATGGAGCTCTACATCGTCTACCGCCAGCTGGCCCAGATCCTGAAGCAGCGGGGCATCGCCATCGTCCGCAACCTGGTGGGCAACTACATCACCAGCCTGGAGATGCAGGGCTGCTCCATCTCCCTGCTGCGGGCGGACGACGAACTGCTGCGGCTCTGGGATGCGCCGGTGCACACGCCGGCCTTGCGTTGGGGGGTCTGAGGTGGGCGGGGCAGGCGAGGTGGCCGGGCGGGGCGTGGACGCCGGGCGGGTGCGGGCCTTCATCCGGCGCTTCGCCCAGCTCGTGGCGGAGCACAAGGATGAGCTGACCGCCCTCGATGCCGCCATCGGCGATGCCGATCACGGGACCAATCTGGATCGAGGCCTCCAGGCCGCCCTGGAGCGGCTCCCCGGCGAGGGGGCAAGCCCGGCGGACCTGCTCAAGGCCGTGGCCATGGCGTTGATCGCCAAGGTGGGCGGCGCCTCCGGTCCGCTGTACGGCACCGCCTTCCTGCGGGCGGCGACCGCGGCGGGCGGCAAGGCCGTCCTGGAGCCGACGGACGTGGCGGCCCTCTTCCGGGCGGCGCTGGCCGGCATCCAGGAACGGGGCAAGGCGGCGGTGGGCGAGAAGACCATGATCGACGCCCTGGCGCCGGCCGTGGAGGCGCTCGAGGCGGCCCTCGGCCGCGGCGCCGACCTCGCCGAGGCCCTGGCCGAGGCCGCCCGGGCCGCGCGGGAGGGCTCCGACCGGACCATCCCCCTGGTGGCCACCAAGGGGCGGGCCAGCTACCTCGGCGAGCGGTCCCGGGGGCACCGGGACCCCGGCTCCCTCAGCGCGGCCCTGATGATGCAGGCGGCGGCCGAGACCCTGGCCGGCGGGAAGGCCCCATGACCGCTGGCCTGGAGGCCAGGGGGCCATCGCCGAGCCCAGGGGGCCAGGGCGGCTCGGCATCCGGCGCGGGCGCGGGGTCGCCGACCCCCACCGCCCTGGTGCTGGTGTCCCACAGCCGCCGGCTGGCCGAGGGGGTGCGGGAGCTGGCGGCCCAGATGGCCGGGCCCGCGGTGCCGATCCTGGTCGCCGGCGGCCTCGACGACGGCACCCTGGGCACCGATGCCACCCGCATCCTGGCCGTGCTGGAGGAGGCCTTGCGTCGGGCGGCCGGGGTCGTGGTGCTGGTGGACCTCGGCAGCGCCTACCTCAACGCGGTCACGGCCCTGGAGCTGCTGGCCGAGGACCGACGGGCCCGGGTGCACGTGGCCGACGCGCCCCTGGTGGAGGGTGCAGTGCTGGCGGCGGTGGCCGCCTCGGTGGGCGAAGCGGCGGCGACGGTCCGGCAGCGGGCCGAGGAGGCCCGGGGGATGCGCAAGGTCCCCGAATAGAACGCGGGGCGGAGAAGCCCGAGGAGGGAACGAGGCATGGCGCGGTACGTCCTCGCCCTGGACCAGGGCACCACGAGCTCGCGGGCGATCCTGTTCGACCGGCAGGGCAGCATCGTGGCGGTGCGCAACCAGGAGTTCCGGCAGATCTATCCGCGGCCGGGCTGGGTGGAACACGACCCCCTGGACATCTGGGACTCGCAGATCGCCGTGGCCAAGGCGGTGCTCAAGGAGGCCGGCGCGTCGCCGGCCGACGTGGCCGCCATCGGCGTGACGAACCAGCGGGAGACCACCGTGGTCTGGGACAGGGAGACGGGCGAGCCGGTGCACAACGCCATCGTCTGGCAGGACCGGCGCACCGCCGACCTGTGCGGCGACCTCAAGCGGCGGGGACGCGAGGCGCTCTTCCGCGAGAAGACGGGGCTGGTGATCGACCCCTACTTCTCCGGCACGAAGATCGCCTGGCTGCTGGACCACGTGCCGGGATTGCGGCAGCGGGCGGAGCGGGGCGAGGTGCTCTTCGGCACCGTGGACGCGTGGCTCGTCTGGAAGCTGACCGGCGGGCGGGTCCACCTCACCGACTACTCCAACGCCTCCCGTACGTTGATCTTCAACATCCACACGCTGGATTGGGACGAGGAGCTCCTCGACGAGCTCGGCATCCCGCGGGCCATGCTGCCCGAGGTCCGGCCCTCCAGCCAGGTCTACGGGGAGACCGACCCGGCCTTGTTCGGCGGGCCCATCCCCATCGCCGGGATCGCCGGCGACCAGCAGGCGGCGCTGTTCGGCCAGGCGTGCTTCCGGCCCGGCATGGCCAAGAATACCTACGGCACCGGCGCCTTCGTGCTGATGCACACCGGCGAGCGGCCGGCCCGCTCGGAGCACGGCCTGATCACCACGGTGGCCTGGGGCATCGACGGCAAGGTGGAGTACGCCCTGGAGGGCTCGATCTTCATCGCCGGCGCGGTGGTCCAGTGGTTGCGCGACGAGCTCAAGATCATCGACAAGGCGGCCGACACCGAGCCGCTGGCCCGGTCGGTGGAGGACACCGGCGGCGTCTACCTGGTGCCCGCCTTCGCCGGCCTGGGCGCGCCGTACTGGGATCCCTACGCCCGCGGCACCATCGTCGGCATCACCCGGGGCACCGGCCGGGCCCACCTGGCCCGGGCCGCCCTGGAGTCCATCGCCTACCAGACCCGCGACGTGCTGGGTGCCATGGAGGCCGACTCCGGCCTGACCCTGAGCGCCCTGCGGGTCGACGGCGGCGCGGTGGTCAACGACTTCCTCATGCAGTTCCAGGCCGACGTCCTGGGCGTGCCGGTGGACCGGCCGGTGGTCAACGAGACCACGGCCCTGGGGGCCGCCTACCTGGCGGGCCTGGCGGTGGGCTTCTGGAAGAGCCGCGAGGAGATCGAGCAGTTCTGGCAGCGGGACCGGCGCTTCGAGCCGGCCATGCCCGAGGACGTGCGGGAGAGGCTGTACGCCGGTTGGCGCCGGGCGGTGGAACGGGCCAAGGGCTGGGAGGAACCGGCCCAGTGAGCCGGACCGGCGCGGCCGGCCGGGGGGCACGCCCTGGGGCGGGGCGGCCGGTGGCACCGGCCGCCCCGCCCCGCGCCCGGGCCTCCTCGCCTCGGGCTCTCGGCCGCCCGGGCGCCCCGGGCGGGGCGCCCGCAGGGGCTGGCGGGCCCGGGGCCGGGGCCCACCTCGCGCCCGATGTCGCGGGCCGCGGGCCGCGGCGGCGCAGCGACGGGCGTGCGGCGGCGGGGGGATCGCGGGAGGCTGCGCCGGCCGGCGGCGGGCCGGCGATGCGAGGGCGATCCGCGGGCAGGAGGCGGTGGCAGTGGATCGGCAGCGGGCACTGGCCCAGCTCCAGCAGGAGACCTTCGACCTCTTGATCATCGGCGGGGGCATCACGGGGAGCGGCGTGGCGCGGGAGGCCGCCCATCGGGGGCTGCGGGTGGCGGTGGTGGAGGCACGGGACTTCGCCGCCGGCACCAGCAGCCGCTCGACCAAGCTCATCCATGGCGGCCTGCGCTACCTCAAGGAACGGGACTTCCGCCTGGTGCGCGAGGCGGTGGTGGAGCGCATGCGGCTGCTGCGGCTGGCGCCCCACCTGGTGCGGGCGGAGTGGTTCGTCTTCCCCGTCTACCGGGGCGACCCCGACCCCCTCTGGCAGCTGCGCATCGGCCTGTGGCTCTACGACCGGTACGCCGGCCGCAGCCTCGGCACCCTCCGCCACCGCATGCTGCGCCCCGAGGAGGTGCTCCGGGAGGAGCCCCTGCTGCGGCGGGAGGGGCTGGTGGGCGCCGGCATGTACGTCGACGCCGTCACCGACGACGCGCGTCTGACGGCCACCGTCGCTCGCCAGGCCGCGGCGGCGGGGGCGGTGGTGGTCAACTACGCCGAGGTGGTCGGCTTCGTGAAGGACGAACGCGGCCAGGTGGTGGGCGTGCGCGTTCGCGACCGCCTGGCCGGCGGGGGCCCCGACCAGGGGGGCGCCACCCCAGGCGAGGCGTTCGTCGTCCGCGCGCGAAAGGTCCTCAACGCCACGGGTCCCTGGGCCGACCACGTGCGCCGCCTGGACGACCCCGCGTCGCCCCGCCTCCTGCGCCTGACCAAGGGCATCCACATCGCCTTCACCCGCGAGCGGCTGCCCCTTCGCCACGCCGTGACCATGCGCGGGCCGGACGGCCGGATCATGTTCGCCGTACCCCGGGCCGAGTTCGCCTACGCCGGGACCACGGATACGGTCTACCGGGACGACCCGGCCCGGCCGCAGCCCGAGGCGGACGACGTGCGCTACGTGCTGGCGGCGCTGCACCGCAACTTCCCCGACGCCGGCCTGGGCCCCGACGACGTGATCAGCGCCTGGGCCGGGCTGCGGCCGTTGATCGACCCCGGGGATGCCCGCGACCCGGGGGCGATCTCCCGGGACTACCAGCTCTACTGGAGCCCCTCGGGCCTGATCACCGTGGCCGGCGGCAAGCTCACCGCGTACAAGGCCATGGCGCGGAACATCGTGGACCGGGTCTTCCCCGAGACCCGGGGCGCGCCGGCGGACGAGGAGCCCCTGCCGGGCGGCCACCGGCCACCGGGGGAGGCGGAGCTGCGCGAGAGGGCGGCGCGAACCGGCCTGCCGGTGGAAGAACTGCGGTGGCTGGCCCGCCACTTCGGCGATGAGGTGGACCGCGTCCTGGGCCACCTGCGACCGGAGGACCTCCAGGCCGGCCCGCGGGCGGCGCGGGTGCGGGCGGCGGTCCGGTACGCGGCGGCGGAGGAGATGGCCTGCACCCTGGCCGACGCCCTGTGGCGACGGGTACCCGAGGCGCTGTGGAGCACCGACAACGGCCGGGGCGTGGCGGCCGACGCGGCGGCGGCGATGGGCGAGGTGCTGGGCTGGGACGAGGCCCGCCGCGACGCGGAGGTGGCCGCCTACCTGGGCCAGGTCCAGGCCATGCACGCCTGGCGGGAGGCCCTCTGAGGCCGGCATGCCGGGCAGGGACCGGGTCGCGGGCCATGTCATGTCACGTGGAGACGCCTGCACCCGTCGCGGTGGGGCGGCATGGCGACCGGGAGACCTACGGCGTGGAGGCGGCGAGGTGGCCCAGGACCTCGCGGGGATCGGGCAGGTAGCCCAGGTCCGGCGCACGCCAGGTCCACCGCACCAGGCCGCGTTCGTCCAGGACGAACACGGCCCGGTCGGCGAAGGGGCCGAGCCCCCAGCGGACGATGGCCACGCCGTAGGTTCGGATCACGCGGCGGTTGTAGTCGCTCGCCAGGGGGAAGGGCACGCGGTACCGCTCCGCCCAGGCCTGGAGGGCGAAGGGGCTGTCGGTGCTGATGCCCACCACCTCGGCGCCGCGGGCGGCGAAGGCATCGTAGTGGGCGGTGAACGCCTCCACCTCGTTGCAGCACCCCGGGCTGAAGGCGAAGGGGAAGAACAGCAGCACCACCGGCCGTCCCCGCAGGTCCCGCAGGCGGAGCCGCCGGTCGCCGACGCCCGCCAGGGGCAGGTCGAAGTCCGGCGCCGGCCGACCGGGCCGGGGCATGCGCCGGCGGAGCCAGCGCTCCCGCAGCCGATCGGCCAAGCCCGGTTCCGGGGGTGGCGAGGCCGGGACGTGGCGTTCGGCGGTGGACACGTCGGCGTTCCCGCGCTCCACACCCTTCACCCCCCAACCCTTTCACCCCGGTGGACGGGGTGCGAGGCCCCGGCGACCCATGGCCTTCCCCGGCCCCGGCCCGGCACGGACCAGGACCCCACGGCGCAATGCGGGCCGGTTGCCCTCCGCCTCGGACCGTCAGACGCGGCGACCTGCCAGGTGAGACGCCATGAAGGTCGGCGTCGATGGGAGCCCATCGCCCTCCGCGCGTCGGACTGCCGGATGCGGCGACCCAGCGGGTGAGGTGCCAGGAAGGCCGGTGCCGATGCGAGCCGGTCGCCCTCGGCGCGCCGGAGGCGGCGGCCGCGGTGTGGTCCGTCCGGAGCTGCGGACGTCCCGCGGCCGCTCACAGGCGGGGCAGGGGCGAGTTCAACTTGTAGCCGTGGCCCCGCACCGTCAGGATCCATTCCGGCTGGCTGGGGTTCCGCTCCAGCTTCTCCCGCAGGTGGCGGACGTGGACGTCCACGGTGCGGGGGTCGCCGAAGGACTCCTCGCCCCACACCCGGTCCAGCAGCTCCTGCCGGGAGAAGGCGCGGCCGGGCTCGGACGCCAGCGTGGCCAGCAGCTTGAACTCCGTCGGGGTCAGCTGGACCCGCTGGCCGTCGCGGTACACCTCGTGGCCGGTGTAGTCGATCAGGATCGGGCCGATCTGTTGGCGGCGGCCCTCGGTCCGGCGCAGGAGCGCCTTGATGCGCGCCACCAGCTCGCGGGGGCTGAAGGGCTTGGTCACGTAGTCGTCGGCGCCCAGCTCGAGCCCCAGCACCTTGTCGATCTCGCTGTCCCGCGCGGTGAGCATCAGGATCGGCGTCTGGACGCCCCGCTCCCGCAAGTGGCGGCACAGGGTGAAGCCGTCGGTGTCGGGCAGCATGATGTCGAGGATGATCACCTGCGGCCGCCGTTCCTCCAGGCGACGCAGCGCCTCGGCGCCGTCCCGCGCCAGCACGGGCTCGAGGCCGTTCCGCCGCAGGTTGTAGGCGACCAGCTCCAGGAGGGACTCCTCGTCGTCGACGACCAGCACGGCGGGTCCGGTCGCCGCCGGCTCCCCAGCCGTGGGGCCGGTCGAACGATGGGAAGCGGCGGCCCTCGACCGACCGAACCCGCCGGGTTGGGCCGCATCGGTCCTGGCCGCAGCCTTCGCACCGGCCGCGGAGCTCGCCGCCCCGACCCCACCAGCGGGCCTGGCTGAGCCGAGCGCCGCGTCCCTGCCGGCCGCCGCCTGCCCGGCCGCCGGCCCTGGGAGGGGGCCGCGTTCGTCCCGGGACACGGTCACGGGGCCTCCCCGCCCGCCAGGACGGCGCCGCGGGCCTGCATCTCCTCCAGGGCGCGCCGGCCATCGCCGGGGCTGACGTCCACCGCCCGGACCGCCGGGACCAGTACGGTCACCTGGAAGCCCTCCCGCAGCCCGTCCAGCACCGTGGCCCGCACGCAGTAGTCCGTGGCCAGCCCGCCCACGTACAGGCGCCGCACGCCCTGCTGTCGCAGCCAGCCGGCCAGGTCCACCTCCGGCTCCACGCCGGTCTCGCCTCGGGCCAGGGCGCCGTCGAAGCCGCTGTAGGCCTCCCGGTCGGCGTCGAAGCCCTTGCGGAACACGGTCCCCTGGACCAGGAGGTCGGGGTGGAAGGCAGCCCCCCGCGTCCCCTGGATGCAGTGGGGCGGCCACGGGCCCCCGCGCTGCCGGAAGCTGACGTGGTCCTGCGGGTGCCAGTCCTGGGTGTAGACCACCACGCGGCCGGCACGGCGGAACGCGTCGATCCAGCGGTTGAGGACCGGGACCACCCCATCGCCCTGGGGAACCGCCAGGGCACCGCCCGGGCAGAAGTCGTTCTGGACGTCGACCACCACCAGGGCGCCCTCCGGGTCGCGGGCGGCGGCGTCCGGGTCGACGGTGGCGCCGGCGGCCGTGGGGGTGCCGACGGTGGCGCCGGGGTCGCCACCGGGCTCCTGCGGATGAGGATGGGCGGGGCGGCCGTCAGGCTGGTCCATGGTCGTGCTGCCCCCCTTCGGGCTCGTTCCCTTCCATTATAGACTGGCCCGAACCTGGCCCTCTGCGTTGGCATGGGCCCCAGGTTTGGCCACCGCGCCACGCGCCGCCTCGACCAGGATGCGCGCCACCTCGGGCCGCGAGTACTCGGGCGGGGGCAGCTCGCCGCGGGCCAGCATCGCCCGCACCCGCGTGCCGCTGAGCAGGAGCCGGTCGTCGTCGCCGTGGGGGCAGGTCTTCGTGGTGGCCATGCCGCCGCAGCGCCGGCAGAAGAAGGCGTTCTCGAACTTGAGGGGCGTGATGCCGAGTTCGTCCGGGTCGAACCGGTCGAACAGGCGCTGGGCGTCGTACGGCCCGTAGTAGTTGCCCACGCCGGCGTGATCGCGGCCGACGATGAAGTGGGTGCAGCCGTAGTTCTTCCGGCACAGGGCGTGGAAGACCGCCTCCCGCGGCCCGGCGTACCGCATGGCGGCGGGGAAGACGGCGAAGAGCACCCGCTGGGCGGGATAGTAGTGGCGGAGGAGCTCGAGGTAGCAGCGCAGCCGCACCGGGGCGGGCACGTCGTCGGCCTTGGTCGGCCCCACCAGCGGGTGGAGCAGCAGGCCGTCCACCATCTCCAGGGCCACCTTCTGCAGGTACTCGTGGGCGCGGTGGACGGGATTGCGGGTCTGGAAGCCCACCACGGTCCGCCAGCCGTACCGGTCCATGCGTCGCCGCGTCTGCCACGGCGTCAGCCGGTAGGGGGCGAAGGGGTCTGCGGCCTGGGCCGCGGCGCCGGACCCCCGTTCCACGGGTTCGGGCGCCGGCCCCTCGGTGGCCTCGCCGTCGGGTCCCACGGGCAGCGGCCGATCCCGCCGGCCCAGGTACCAGATGGGGCCGGCAACCAGCACCTCGCCCCGCTGGAGGAGCCGGGCGACCCCGGGATGGGCGGGGTCCGCGGTGCCGAAGACCGCCCGCGCCTCCCGCTCCTTGTCGTAGGGGAAGACGTCCGTCACCTGGAGGATCGCCACCGGCTCGTGGTCGGCGTCGACCAGCGCCACCTCCTGCCCCTCCCGCAGCCCCGCCGCCTCCCCCCGAGAGACGGCCAGGGTGACGGGCAGGGGCCACACCACGCCGCTGGCCAGGCGCATGGCCTCCACCACGGCCTGGTAGTCCGCCCGGTCCATGAAGCCGGTCAGCGGGCTGTAGGCGCCGGTGGCCAGGAGCTCCAGGTCGGCGGCGGCCAGTTCGTCCAGCGGCAGCCGGGGCAGGGCGGCGACGCGCTCCAGGGCGGCCCGGCGTGCCTCACCGCCCAGCACCCGCCACACCAGCCGACCGCCGTGGGGGGCGATGGGGCCCGGCACGGCCGCGGCGGCCGTACCCGGTCCCGCCGCGGTGGCGGTCGCGGGGCGCCGCCCCGCGACCGCCACCCCGCGCCGGCCATCGCCGGTCGCGGCGCCGTCCCCCGGCACCGGCCCCCCGCGGCCCGGGGTGGCGTCGGGCTCCGCCCCGGTGGAGCCGCCGGGCGATCCGCCGGCACCGGCCCCACGGGCCGCCGCGGCATCCGCCGGCACGTAGCCGCGTTCCTCCAGCAGGGCGAGGACGCGGGCCGTGCTCTCGGCGACGGTCTCGCGGGCGGTGTCGCAGACCAGATCCGGCTGCAGGGGCTCCTCGTAGGGGTCGTCCAGGCCGGTCAGGCCGCGCAGCTCGCCGGCCAGCGCCCGGCGGTAGAGGCCCTTGGGGTCCCGCTGGATCAGCACCTCCAGCGGCGCCCGCACGTACACCTCCAGGAAGTCGCCGATCTCGCGTCGGGCCTGCTCCCGGCTGTCCCTGTAGGGGGCGATGACCGCCACCAGGACGATCACCCCGTGGCGGGTCAGGGTCGCCGCCACCCAGGCCGCCCGCTCCGCCTGCCGCCGGCGGTCGTCGGCGGAGAAGCCCAGGTCGCGACACAGGCTCTGGCGCAGGACGTCGCCGTCGAGGACCTCGACGGGCAGGCCCTGCTGCCGCAGCCGGCCCGCCACCTGGCGGGCCAGGGTCGACTTGCCGGCTCCGGGCAGGCCGGTGAACCACACCGTCACCCCGCGGTGGGGCAAGGTCGAGCACCACCTTTCCCGTCTAGATCGCCAGCTCCAGGCTACGCGCCGTGGCGTCGGTCGGACCCAGGTCCAGCACCAGCCGCCGACCGCCGGCCTCCACGGCCAGGCGGAACCGGCCCGGACCCGCCGCCGCCAGGCGCAGGCTCTCCAGGGGGAGCCCCTCCAGCGCGGCCAGGGCCGCGTTGACCGCGGCCACCTGCCCCTCCAGCTCCCGTCCCGGCGGGGTGCGCCGGTACACCTCCCCCAGGGCCTGTTCCTCCCGCGGGCCATAGCGCGCCGCGATCCGGCCGCTGGTCAGGGTGAGCTGGAGGAGCTGGCCCAGCAGCGCCAGCAGGTCGTCGGGCACGGAGCCCTCCGCCGCCGCGGCGGCCAGCCGGTCGAAGGCCTCGCGGACGGCGGGGCTGGCGGCCTGGGCGGCGAAGGCGGCCGCCTCCTGGCGCACGATGGCCGCCGTCTCCCCTGGCAGGTGCACGGGCAATGGACCCACCCCCCTCTTGGCCGACGGCGCCCCGTCCCGGTCCCTGGTGGCGCCGCCGCGTCCGCGATCCTCCCCGCGGCGACCCAGGCTGCGCCCTATTCGTTCAGCTGGCCGCCCAGGTCGTGCCCGAGGATCGCCTCCACCTCGTGCTCGAAGCCGCCGGTCTCGATGGGGCAGTGCATCCCGCACTCCTTGGGCGCGTCCTTCTCCCACCACCAGCGGCCGCTGCGGGGGTCGGCGCCGGGTTCCACCGGGCGCGTGCAGGGGGCGCAGCCGATGCTGGTGTAGCCCCGATCGTAGAGGGCGTTGTAGGGGACGTCGTTCTGGCGGATGTAATCCCAGACGTCGTCGTCGCTCCAGTCGGCCAGGGGGTTGAGCTTGACCAGCCCGCCGTGGTCGTGGTCGATCTCCACCTTCCGGATGTTGGCCCGGGTCGCCCATTGGGCGCGCCGCAGGCCGGTCACCCAGGCGTCCAGGCCCTCCAGCACCTGCTGCAGGGGCAGGACCTTGCGCAGGTGGCAACAGAGAAGGCGCAGGTTGACGTCGCGATAGAACAGGTTCATCCCGTGGCGCCGCACCATGCGGCCGATGAGCACGGGATCGGGCATCACCACCTCGACGGCGATGCGGTAGCGCTCCCGCACGCGGTCGATCAGCTCGTAGGTCTCCTGGGGCAGTCGCCCGGTGTCGACGGTGATCACCCGCACCTGGGGGTTGATGCGCCAGGCCATGTCGATCAGCACGCTGGACTCGGCCTGGAAGCTCGAGATCAGGGCCAGGCGCTGGGTGCCGAACCGCTCGAAGGCCCACTCCAGCAGGTCCTCGGGCTCCCGGTCCTCGAAGTGGACGGCCCACTGGCCCGCCTCGTAGTCGTCCATCAGCGCGGGGCGCGAGGGCGTGCTCGACGGCTGCACGGCGATCCCTCCTTCAACCCTCCATCACCGCCAGCAGCTGCGCGTCGTCGTGCCGGCGGAAGAAGGCCTGGGGCGACTCCCCCGGGCGCCGCTCGGCCAGGTAGAAGGCGACCAGGCGCTCCACGTAGTCGCCCAGCCGGTCGGCGGGCACCCGCCGGGCCACCGGCCGGCCGATGGCCGCCTCCGGGCCGAGCCCGCCCCGCAGCAGGATGTCGTAGGCCGGGATCTTCTCGCCGCGTTCGTCCCGGGCCGTGGTCCCCTGGATCCCGATGTCGCCCACCCAGTGCTGGCCGCAGGCGTGGGGGCAACCGTCCAGGTGGATGTGGAGGTCCGCGATGGCCTCACCGAAGCGGGCCTCCAGCCGCTCCACCAGCCGCACCAGCTGCGGCTTGGTGTCGCCCACGGCGTAGTTGCAGTGGGGGTTGCCGGTGCAGGCGATGCTGCCGCCCCGCACCGGGTTGACGTCCAGCGGGAAGCCGAGCTCCGCCATGGCCGCCACCACCCGGTCCACGTCGGCCCGGGCGATGCCGGTGATGATCAGGTTCTGCTCGCGGGTGAAGCGCACGTCCTCGCCGTAGGCCTCCGCCAGGTCGGCCACGGCCACCATCTGGTCGCCGGAGATCAGGCCGGGGAAGACGGGGAAGCCGATGTAGTAGCGCCCTTCCTGCTTCTGGGGGTGGATCCCCAGATGCCCCGTGCGGCCGGCGGGCCGGGGCACCTCGGCCAGCGGTCGCAGCGGGCGGCCCAGGCGTTCCTCGATGCGGCGGCGGATCGCCTCGGGGCCGTGGTCTTCCACCATGAACTTGAAGCGCGCCTTGGCCCGGTTGGCCCGGTAGGTGAGGTCGTTGCTCCACACCTCCAAGAGCGCCCGGAGGAAGTCGATGAGCTCCTCCGGCGGGACGAACACGCCCAGGGGCTCGGCCAGGCGCGGGTAGGTGGAGAGGCCGCCCCCCACCAGCACGGCGAAGCCCGGCTGCCCGTCGACCACGGTGCCCACCAGCCCGACGTCGTGGATCTCCGGGGCGTTGCACTGGTGGGGGCAGGCCGCCAGGGTCCACTTGTGCTTGCGCGGCAGGTCGCTGTACTCGCGGTTGTGGTAGAAGAAGTCGGCCAGGGCCCGCACGTAGGGTCGCGTGTCGAAGAGCTCGCCGGCGTCGATCCCCGCCACCGGGCAACCGGTGATGTTGCGCAGGATGTCGCCGCACGCCCCCGCGGTGGTGAGGCCGTTCTGCCGCAACAGGTCGAAGATGGCCGGCACGTCCTTGAGCTCGATCCAGTGGATCTGGATGTTCTGGCGGGTCGAGATCTCGCCGCTGTTGCGCCCGAAGCGGCGGGAGATCTCGCCGATCACCCGCAGCTGCTGGGGCGTGACGATGCCGCCCGGGATCTTGACCCGCATCATGAAGGTGCCGACCTTGGGCTTGTCGTGGTAGAGCCCCCACCACTGCAGGCGGAGGATGTCGTCCTCCGGGATGTCCTCGTAGTGGGTGGCGGCCAGCCGCGGCAGCTCGTCCAGCAGGTCGAAGGGCAGCTTCTCGTGCTTGACGCGCTCCACGTAGTTGCGGCGGCGCACCTCCTCCCAGGTCAGCGGGCGCCGCTCGCGCCGCGCCCGGCCGGGGCGGGCGCCGTCGCGATCCGAACCCCGCGGATGGGCGCCGGCCGGTGGGGGGCTGGCACCTTCCGCGGACGACGGACTCGCCGGGGTCCTGGGGACCTCGGGCGGGTTGAGGCCGGCCATGAGGGTCACCTCCTGGACGCTCCGCGGACGGGAGCCGGGGACGAGGGTGCGTCGACCCGGGCGGCCGGTGGGGTGCCCCGGATCGCCGGTTCGTCCGCCCAGGCGGCCACCGGGCCGATGATCCATACGGCCGGTGCCTCCGTCTGGACGCAGCCGGCGGCGACCGCCTCCAGGGTCGCCCGGATCACCCGCTGCCGGGGCCAGCTGGCCCACTCCACGAAGGCGCACGGCTCGGCGGGCGGGCGCCCCGCCTCGATCAGCGCCCGCGCGGTGGCCTGGCGGTTCGCCACGCCCATGAGCACCACCAGGGTGTCGGCGGCAGCCAGCCGGGCCCAGTCCTGGGACGAACCGGCCTGACAGTGGCCGCTGGCCACGGTGAAGGACGACG
Organism: Thermaerobacter composti; assembly: GCF_033582035.1. Classification (NCBI taxonomy): domain Bacteria; kingdom Bacillati; phylum Bacillota; class Clostridia; order Eubacteriales; family Clostridiales Family XVII. Incertae Sedis; genus Thermaerobacter; species Thermaerobacter composti. Next base: position 2,031,475 of record NZ_CP132508.1, on the reverse strand, counting down.
CCACCCCGCGCAGGGTCAGGGGGATGCCCGCCAAGCCGGGCGCCGCCACCGCGGACGTCACCCCGGGCACGACCTGGACCGGGATGCCGCGGCGGCGCAGCTCCGCCAGTTCCTCCCCGCCCCGGCCGAAGACCATGGGATCGCCGCCCTTGAGGCGGACCACCACCCGGTGGCGCCGGGCGCGGTCGGCCAACAGATCCAGGATCGCCTCCTGGCTCCAGGCGGCCATCGACCCGCCGGCGCCACGGGGCGCCTTGCCCACCGCGATGCGCTCGGCGCCGGGGCGCACCCGGGCCAGCACGGCGGGCGAGACCAGGCGGTCGTAGAGCACGCAGTCCGCCTCGGCCAGGATCCGGGCGGCCCGCAACGTCAAGAGCTCGGGGTCCCCGGGGCCGGCACCGACCAGGTAGACGGTACCCGGGCCCTGGTGGCTGGGCGAGCGCGTCGGCTGAGGGTGCCCCGGCAGGGGGCTGGGCACGCTGGGCTCAGCGGGCGCCTGGCGGCTGCGGCCCTGGACGCCGTGGGCCGAGCCCGAGATCGCACCGGCCGGCGCCGTCCCGACCCTCGTCGTGGCCACGGCCGTGGGTGCGGGGTCCGCCCCTTCGGCGAACCCGTCGGCCCGAGGGTCCGGTGCCGCGTCGCCGGGGCGGCTGGTCGGGTGCGGCGTCAGCGCGGCCGACGCAGGGGGCGCGTCCGCCGGCCCACCGGCCGCCGCGTCGAGCAGGGCCTCGAGGAGTCGGCGCGCTCCCTCCACGTCCCCACGACGGACCAGGGCGAGCCCCTCGGAGTCCACCATGCGGTACCAGAGGGCCCGTCGCCGGTCGGGATCGGGGATGCGGGCGGCCACCGCCGGGCGCATCGACCCGAGCAGCGCGATCCAGGTGGCGTACTCCGGCCCCAGCTCGCGGGCCAGCCGGTCGCGCAGGCGCGCCGCCAGCGCAGGGCTCTGCCCGCCGGTCCCGACGGCCACCACCAGGTCGCCCTGGCGATGCACTGCGGGGAGGATGAAGCTGCAGTGGGGCGGGTCGTCGACGGCGTTGACCCACAGGTGGCGCCGGTCGGCCTCGCGGCGGATCCGCCGGTTGAGGTCGGGATCGCCGGTGGCCGCGATGACCAGGACGAACCCGGCCAGGTCGCCGGGTCGGTACTCGCGCCGAATCCAGCGGATCCGACCCTCGGCCGCCCAGCGGGCGAGGGCCTCCGTGGCCGTGGCGGCCACCAGCGTCACCCGAGCGCCGGCGTCCAGGAGCCCGCGCACCTTGGCCTCGGCTTCGCGACCCCCGCCCAGCACCACGCACGGCCGGTCCCGCAGATCGAGCATGACGGGATAGTAAGGAACGCGACCGGGCGCGGTGCCGTCGGGTCCTCGCAGCCCACCATCGGTTCCCACAGGCGTCGCTCCCACCCGCGTCGGTCCTCGTGGCGCTCCGCTGCGGAGCACCCTATTCCCAACAAATACGATTGAGTTAGTTTACTTAGTCCCCATTGAAGTCGGGTGGGCGGGTGGTGTCAAGGCCTCCTCCCGGACGCCAGGGGGCATCGAGGGCTGTGGGGAGGGGATGCAGCGGAGGTCGCGGCGCGTACGGACGCGTATCGGGTAGAATCGTCGTGACGGAGGCGTACGGCGTGCCGGCTCGGCGAGCCGCGCCGTGGGCATGGCGGCGAGCCGCACCTCGGGCACCGGCCGCCCCTGGCGACGACGCCGGAGCCCCTGCATCGCGTCGAGGGGATGGTTGGGGTGTGGATGCTCGCGTCCTTCACCGCCATCTCCGGGACAGCCTGGGCGATCTCGACCGGTTCGTCGAGGCCGTCGAGGACCTGAGGGAGAAGGGTGGCGAGGAGCGTGGTGGATGAGGGGCTGCGACGGGTGTTCCCGGCGGCGGCCGATTCGGAGCGCGAAGCGCTGGGCATGGCCGTCGGGCGCGTGCTCGCGGAGTGGGACGAGCTGGACTTCGCGCTGGGCTTCGGATCGTTCTTCGAGGGACTGCCCTACAGGGACCTCGACGTCGCCCTCCACAGCCGGGATGGGTGGCCCCTCGACGAGGCGACGCTAGCCGCCATCGGGCGCGCGTGCGAAAGGGTCGTGCGGCTGCCCGTCGACGTCGTCGACCTGGTCGCGGCGCCGCTGCCCCTGCGGTTCTGGGCCAGCCGGGGCATCGCGCTGCTGGTGCGGGACCCGGAGCGGCTAGCCCATTGGAAGGAGCGGACGTGGCTCGCCTACTGGGACATGGCGTGGATGTACCGGCAGCAGTGGCGCGACCTGGTCCGCCCTTGACGGGCATCGACCTGTGACGGGGGAGCCCGAGCCTGCGCCGATGGCGGGTTGGAGGCGATGGCAGGCCCAGACGCCGCGGCCCGGCGCCCTGCAGGAAGCGGCTCGCGACGCCGTGAAGGGAGGTGGCCGGGGGAAGGACTTCGCGTCCGCACCCCGAATAGCAGTCCCCAACGTCCGCGGCCCGCGCTCACTGGGCGACCGCGGCGCGATCCCAGTCATACCCCAGCACGACGCCCTATCGAGAGTGGCCGAGGGACGGGCCCGATGACGCCACGGCAACCGGCCGCCGGGCGTACGCGGCGGCACGGTGCCAATTCCCGCGGGAGACGTCCTCCCGGGAGATAGGGAAAGGCGAGGCCCCCTCTCCTTTCCCGGAGAGGGTTTTCATTTGTCGGGCGGGATCGACCCCGGGAGGGAGGCGACCCCCGCAGGGGGCGATCCCGCCCGGCCGAGGAGGCGAGGATCGATGGCGCTGGCGACGAACCTGGGTTTCCCCCGCATCGGCGCGGGCCGGGAACTCAAGCAGGCCCTCGAGGCCTACTGGGACGGCAAGATCCCGGCGGACGAGCTGCTCCGCAGGGCCGCCGAGCTGCGGCGTCGCCACTGGGAGCTGCAGCGGCAGGCCGGCCTCGACGTGGTCCCGGCCGGCGACTTCTCCCTCTACGACCACGTGCTGGACACGGCTTGCATGGTGGGCGCCGTCCCGGCCCGCTACGGCTGGACGCCGCAGGGGTCGGGCGACCCTGCCACCGCGCGTCGCGCCACGACCGGCGCCGAGGGCGGGCTCGGGGCGGACGGGTCCGCGGGATCCGGCGACGCTCCGGCCGCCGCTCCCCCGGGGGTGCCCCTGGACGTCTACTTCGCCATGGCCCGGGGGACGCCCGGCCAGGGCGTCCCCGCCCTGGAGATGACCAAGTGGTTCGACACGAACTACCACTACATCGTGCCCGAGCTGGAGCCAGGCCAGACCTTCCACCTGGCGTCCCGCAAGGTGGTGGAGGAGTTCCGCGAGGCCCGGGCGCTGGGGTTCGAGGCGCGTCCGGTGCTGCTGGGGCCGGTCAGCTTCCTCCTGCTGGCGAAGATTCGCGGCGCCACGGCGTCCGCGGCCGCCGACGGCAGCAGGCCGGGGTCCGCGAGCCGGTCGGCCGGTTCGTCCGGGTCGGTTGGCCAGGGTTCGGCCCCGGCGCCCTCGGCCGCCGGGGTGGCCCAGGGCGTCTCGTCCGATCCGCGGCTCGCCCTGCTCGACGGCCTCCTGCCCGTGTACGGGCAGGTGCTGCGGGAGCTTCAGGCCGCCGGCGCCACGTGGGTCCAGCTGGACGAACCCTTCCTGGTCCTCGACCTGGACGAACCGGCCCGGGACGCCTTCCGACGGACTTACGCGGAGTTGGCTCAGGCGGCCCCGGGGCTGAAGCTCTTCCTCGCCACCTACTTCGAGGGCCTGCGGGACAACCTGGAGCTGGCCCTGAGCCTGCCCGTGCAGGCCCTGCACCTCGACCTGGCGCGGGATCCCGGCCAGCTGGAGCAGGTGCTCGCGGCCGGCGTGCCGCCGACCCTGCACCTGTCCCTGGGCGTGGTCGACGGCCGCAACGTCTGGCGGACCGACCTGGAGGCGGCCCTGGAGCGCCTCGAACGCGCCCGGGAGGTGCTGGGACCCGAACGCATCTTCGTGGCGCCGTCGTGCTCCTTGCTGCACGTGCCCATCGACCTGGAGCTGGAGACGGAGTTCGACCCGGAGATCAAGGGCTGGCTGGCCTTCGCGAAGCAGAAGCTGGAGGAGGTGGCCGTCCTCACCCGCGCCCTGAACGAGGGGCGGCAGGCCGTGGCCGACGCCCTGGCCGCCAGTCGTGCGGCCGTGGCCGCCCGTCGCAGCTCGCCCCGCCGGACCCGGCCCGAGGTGCAGGAGCGGGTGGCGCGGCTCCAGCCCGACGACGCCCGGCGGCCCTCCAAGGCGCCCGAGCGCCGCGCGCGCCAGCGGGAGCGGCTCGGGCTGCCGCTCCTTCCCACCACCACCATCGGCTCCTTCCCCCAGACGCCGGAGGTGCGCCGGCTCCGGGCCCGGTGGCGGCGGGGGGAGATCGACGACGCGACCTACGAGGAGGGCATCCGCGCCGAGATCCGCCGGGTGATCCGGCTGCAGGAGGAGCTGGGCCTGGACGTGCTGGTCCACGGCGAACCCGAGCGCAACGACATGGTGGAGTACTTCGCGGAACAGCTGGAGGGCTTCGCCTTCACCCGCCACGGCTGGGTCCAGAGCTACGGCAGCCGATGCGTCAAGCCGCCGATCCTCTACGGCGACGTGGCCCGGCCCGGCCCCATCACGGTGAAGTGGATCACCTACGCCCAGTCCCTGACGGAGCGGCCCGTCAAGGGCATGTTGACGGGACCCGTCACCATCCTGCAGTGGTCCTTCGTCCGCGACGACCAGCCGCGGGAGGTGACGTGCCGCCAGATCGCCCTGGCCATCCGCGACGAGGTCCAGGACCTGGAGGCAGCGGGGATCCGGGTGATCCAGATCGACGAACCGGCCTTCCGCGAGGCCATGCCCCTGCGGCGGGCCGATCGCGCGGCCTACCTGGCCTGGGCCACCGAGTGCTTCCGCCTGGTGACCGGCGGCTTGCGGGACGAGACCCAGGTCCACACCCACATGTGCTACTCGGAGTTCAACGACATCCTGGACGCCATCGCCGCCCTGGACGCCGACGTGATCCTCATCGAGGCGTCCCGGTCGGGGATGGAGCTCCTGGACGCCTTCGGCGAGCACCGCTACCCCAGCGACGTCGGCCCCGGCGTGTACGACATCCACTCGCCGCGGGTGCCGTCGGTGGACGAGATCAAGCATCTGCTGCGCAAGGCGGCGTCGGTGTTGGACCCCGGGCAGCTCTGGGTGAACCCCGACTGCGGCCTCAAGACCCGGCGCTACGAGGAGGTCGAACCCGCCCTGCGCCACATGGTCCAGGCCGCGCGGGAGCTGCGCCAGGAGTGGGCGGCGGTGCCCGCCGGCCGGCGGTAGCCCGGGGGAGCGGGGGCGATCCGCCGCCGGGGTCGGGACGCGCGGCGCCGACGGGGGGCAAGCCGCCGGCGGCGAGGCCGGGCCGCCTGGTGCGGACGGGGGACAAGCCGCCGGCGGCGGGGCTGGGATGCGCGGTGCGGACCGGGGAGAAGCCCCAGGCGGCGGGGTCGGGCGGGTAACCTTGCGGACCCCGCGGCCCGCCCCGCCTGCCGCGGCGCGGCGGCGCCCCGACGCCACCGGCCTGGCGGAGGCGGCCTGCCATGGGCAGACCGCCTCCGCTTGTCAGCAACACGGCGCCTCCCCTTGTCAGAAAAAGGTCGAGCCCCACGAATGCCTGTAACACTTAACGACCATTCAGTCGGTCTGGGGGAGGAGAGCCATGCAGGGAGATCCGCGGAGCCGCGGGAACGCGACCGCCTGGCCAGGACGGATCGTGCCGGTGGACGTCTCGGGCGGACGGCCGCCCCGACGGGCGCGGGCGACGACAGGGGCTCCGGGGCGATTCCGTCCCCGGTGCCCGGATCGGTGGCCGCGAGGGGCGGCCATCGGCCGGGCGACACGGGTGTGGGGCACCGCGCTGGCGCTGGTCCTGGTCGCGACGGGGTCGTGGGGCTGGCCGGTGGCGGCCGAGGCGGCCGGCACCGGCGGATCCAGGACGGTTCCCTCGGAGGACGGCGGGTCGGCATCATCGGCCACCGAGGTGGCGGCTCGGGCGTCCGGGACCGCCGCCGGTCGGTACCGGCCGGCCGCCGAGGGTGCGGCCTCCGTCCTGGGGACCCTCGGGAACACCCTCTCGCAGGTGGGGCGCACCGCGACCGACGTCGTCCGCCCAGGGACGCAGCCGCCCGCCGAGGCGAGCCAGGGCGATGCCCCGCCGTCCTCCGGGTCGTCCGCGGCGGCGGGGGGGGGGCGGGATGCGTCGCCGCGATCGGCGGCTCCCCTGACCGGTGCCGTGGAGGGGGTCCACGGTGCGCTCCAGGGCGTGGTCGGCACCGTCGCCGGCGAAGCGGCGGGGAGCCTGGTGAACCGGACGACGGGGACGCTCACGGGCGCCCTGGACGGTGGGCTTCGCGCCGTGGAGGGCGTCCTCGGCGGGGTCGTCGCCGGGTTGCCGATCGCCCGTCCCGATCGCGGCGGGAGGGCCGGCGGCGGGTCCGGCGGGCCAAGGCTGAACCTCGAATTGGGCGATGGCCACCTGGAGGTGGGGTTGGGAGGCGGCCTCCGCGTCCGCCGCGGGGACGACGCCGGCGGCGGGGCGGGCGGCCAACCCGGGGGCGACGGCGCCACCCGCATCGAGCTCCCCACCGGGATCGTCACCGGTCTCGTCTGTGACATCCTCACCGGTCTGCCGATCCCGGGGGCCGCCGTCTCCGTCGCCGACGACGGTGGGATCGACCTCGGGTTGGTCAAGACCGACCTCGGCGGCCGCTTTGCCCTTGAGATCGGCCGGCCCGATGACGGCCGGCTGACGGTGTCCGCGGGTGCGGAGGGGTATGCGGACGCCACCGTCGGACCCCTCGCCATCGGCCCCGACGGCGTCGTCACGGTCAAGGTGTGCCTGCAGCCGACCCGGACGCCGCCCGGCAGCCCGCCGGACGACGGCTCCGGCGGCGGCGGGACGCCGCCCGGCGGGCCGGGGGGAGACGACCGACCGGGGGACCAGGGTCCGGGGACGCAACCGGGCGAGACCCCGGGCAGCGACGCGGATCGGCGCGAGCCGGGCCCCGGGACGACACCGGGGACCGACGGCGAGGACGCCGGCGCGGGGGCGCCGGCCGACGACCACCGCGGCCGGCGGGGCGAGCTGCCCTTCACCGGCGGCAACGGGCTCGCGTTCCTCGTCGCGGGCGGCCTGCTGGCGGGCGCCGGCTGGACGGTGCACCGCTGGGCGAGGAAGGGCGGCGGGATTTGCCGGTAGGCGCAGGGCAAGCCCGGGGTGGGGAGGCGACGAACCGCCCCCGGCGCGGACGGGGGACCGCTCGTCGTCTGGAAGCCCGAGCGAGGGTGGTCCACCCGCGGCCTTCGGCATCGCCACCCGCCTTCTCGGTGGCGTCGGGGCGGTCCGGCCGGCGGTGGTCCACGCGACGGGCGGCGACGGGAGCGGATGACGCGATGTCCGGGAGGATCGTTCGCCGGGTCGGGATGCTGGTGGCCTGGGTCCTCTTGCTGGGCGGGGTGGCGCTGGCGGCGACGCCCGGCCTGCAGCGGGTCTACGCCTGGGGTTGGCAGATCGTGCTGGGGGCGGCGCTGGGCAGCGACGGGTCGCCGTCCGCACCCCCGTCCGTGCCGGCCGCGGCCTCGGTGCCCGCGCCGTTCCGGGTCGGTGGTGCGGAGGGCGCCACCGGGGCGGTGCCGCAGGGGGAGCTGGAACGGGCCGGCTTGGAACGACTGCTGGGGCATCCGACGGTGCGGTCGGCGGCGGGGGACCTTCTCGGTCTCCTGGGACGCTGGCTGCAGGCGGTGGAGTCCCTGATGGGGCCGCTGGTGTCGCTGCTGGACCGCCTGGGCATCCCCGAAGGGTGGCTGGCAGCGGCGGGGGACGATCCGGCCCTCGCCCTCCCCGGGGCGGGCGGCACGGTGGGCGGCGAGGCGACGGGTCCACCCGGACCCGTCGCCTCGCCGCCGCCGATGGGTGCCGGATCGGACGCGGGAGCGCCCGGGGCCCCGGCGGCCGGCGAGGCCCCAGCCCTGGCGCGGCTGCGCATCCCCCGGGCCGCGGTGGACGCGGTGGTGCTCCGCGGCACCACGCCGTCCGTGCTGGCCCGGGGACCCGGGTTCTACCCCGAGGCGGAGCCACCGGGTCCCGAAAGCCGCGTCGCCATCGCCGCCCACCGGACCACCTACGGCGCCTGGTTCCGCCACCTGGACCGGCTGGTGCCCGGCGACGCCATCGACCTCTGGTTCGACGGTCGCTGGTACCGGTATCGGGTGGAACGCGTCTTCACCGCCCGCCCTGACGACTGGAGCGTGGTCCTCCAGGGACCGCGGCCCGGACTCGTCCTGACCACGTGCCACCCGCCGGGTTCGTCCCGAGAGCGCCTGGTGGTGCACGCGGAGCTGGCGGCGGTGGCGGGAGCGCCCAGGTGACCGCCGCCTCTCGCCGCTGTGCCGGCCGCGACCAGGTGGTGGTGCACGCGGAGCTGCCGGCGGTGGCGGGAGGGTCCAGGTGACGGCCGTCCCCGTCCGCTGGGCCGCGGCCGCGTTCGTCCACGGTTTCGGCGGGCGGCCGACCGTCCCCGCAGGCCGCGTCGCCCTCGGACCCGGCGCCGGCCGGCCCGGGTTCGGACCCGTCCCGGCCCGCCGGGCCCCCTGCAGACGTCGCCCCCACCGGCGACGCCCCGGGGCTCGCCCGGCACCCCGTCGGCCAGCGAGCGGGCGCCGTCCGGCTCCCCGTCCCCGCCGCCCGGCGCCAGGCCCGTCGTGCCCTGGCGCCGGCCGCTTCGCGTCCCTTGGCGGCCGCCGCGGCCCCGGCCCCAGCCGGGGCCAGCGCCGTCGTGCCCTGGCGCCGGCAGCTTCGCGCCCCTCGTCGGCCGCCACGGCCTCGGCCCCAGCCGGGGCCAGCGCCCGTCATGCCCTGGCGCCCGCCGCTTCCCGGGTCGCGAGCTGTCGCAGCGTCGCCTCCGCCCGCTGCCCGGCCTCGACCACCCCGAGGGCCGACGGACCGCCCAGGGCGCCCTCCAGGTCGGCGACCAGGTCGTCCACCGCCTCGATGCCCACCGACAGCCGCAAAAGCCCCGCGTCGATGCCCAGCCGCTTCCGCAGCGCCGCCGGCATCTCCTTGTGGGTCGTGGTGGCCGGGTGGGTGATCAGGCTCTCCACCCCGCCGAAGCTCTCGGCGAAGACGACGAGGCGAAGGCGGGCCAGCACCTGCTCCGCTCGCGCCGGCTCCCGCAGCCGGAAGCTCAGCATGGCACCGAACCCCGCCGCCTGTTGGAGACATCGCCGGAAGAACGGGCTCGACGGCAGGCCCGGATAGTACACGGCGGCCACGGCGGGGTGGGCTGCCAGCCAGTGGGCCAGGGTCAGCGCGTTCCTCTGGGCCCGCTCCATGCGCAGCGCCAGGGTCTTGAGGCCGCGGACGGCCAGCCAGGCGTCATGGGGTCCGAGGATCCCGCCGGTCACCGTCCGGATGGAGGCCAGTTCGTCCGCCAGGGCCGGCGTCGCCGCCACCGCCACGCCGGCCACCAGGTCGTTGTGCCCGGCCAGGTACTTGCTGGCGCTGTGCACCACCACATCGGCCCCGCGGGCCAGGGGCCGCTGGAAGAGGGGCGTGAACAGGGTCGAGTCGACCACGAGCCACAGGCGCCTGGCGCGGCAGAGGGCGGCCAGGCCGTCCAGGTCGGCGACCCGCATCAAGGGGTTGGTCGGGCTCTCCACCAGCACGGCCCGCGTGGACGGGGTCAGGGCGGCGGCCACGGCCGCCGCGTCGGTGGTGTCGGCCAGGGTGTAGGCGATGCCCAGGTGGCGGAAGAGCTCCTCCAGGACGCGCCACGTGTGGCCGTAGAGGTCCTCGGTGACCACCAGGTGGTCGCCCGGCCGCAAGAGGTGCAGCACCGCCGTGAGGGCCGCCATCCCGGAGGCGAAGGCCACGGCGGCGAAGCCCTCTTCGAGCCCGGCCACCGCCGCCTCGAAGGCCTCGCGGGTCGGGTTGTGCAGGCGACTGTAGTCCCACCCCGTGGTCTGACCGGGGCCCGGGTGTTCGTAGGTCGCGGTCTGGTAGATCGGGACGGCCACCGAACCCGTGCGCGGGTCACGGCGGACGCCCGCGTGGACGAGCCGGGTCTCGAGCCGCAGCCCGCGGGGCGCAGGAGGCGGCCCAGCGGCGGCGCCGGGGGCCTCCGCGGGTGCGCCGGCCCCCTCCGGCCCCGGGCCGGCCGGCGTCGGCGACGGGTCCGCTGCGGCTGCGGGCTGCCCGCCTGGACCCGCGATGGTTGCAGCGCGGTCGGGTTCACCCGGCATGGTGGCGCACCTCCCCCTGCTCCACCGGCGATGCCGCACCGGAAGCCGGCAGGAGGTCCGCCCGGGGGCCGATCCCTCCGCCCGGGGTCGACGAGCCGTGGTCGGTCGGCCAGGCCGCAGCCGACCCGGCGGTGGCGGGGCGGGGAGCGGTCGCCCCCGCCCCCTCCGCCGCCGGACGGGGCTCGTCGAACCGGGCCCGCAGTCGCCGGACGAACGCGGCCACCGGCTCGGCCTTGCCGTAGGAGACCACCACGTACACGCCGGCGATGTACGGCCGGGCGGCCTCGACCACCGCCTCGGCCAGCTCCAGCCCCACCTCCAGGCCGCGATCGCCGGCCTTGTCCAGGGCCTCGCGCACGGCATCGGGAATGGAGATGCCCGGTACCTGGTGGTGCAGGTAGTGGGCGTGCCGGCCGCTGTGCAGCGGCATCACCCCCAGGAGGATCGGGACCGGGCAGCCGCCCAGCCGGTCCAGGACGCGCTCCAGGGGCTCGAGCTCGTAGAGCGGCTGGGTCATGACGAAGTCCACGACGCCCACCTCCAGCTTGCGGCGGAACCGCTCCAGTTCCCGCTCCAGGTCGTCCGCGTTGGGGCTCAGGGCGCAGGCGACGGTGAAGTCGACGGGGGCGCCGAGCGGATTGCCCTGGGGGTCCTCGCCGCGGCGCAGCGCGGCCAGCACCTCCAGGAGCCCGATGGAGTCCACGTCGTAGACGGGCGAGGCGCCGCTGTTCCCCAACCGCGGGGGGTCCCCGGTCAGGGCCAGCACGTTGCGCACCCCCAGGGCGTGGGCCGCCAGGAGGTCGGCCTGAAGCGCCATCAGGTTGCGGTCGCGGGTCGTGCAGTGCATGATGGCGTCGATGCCGGCGGCGTGCCGGACCAGGTAGGCGCCCGCCAGGGCGGCCATGCGAGGTCGCGCCATCGGGCTGTCGCCCACGTTGACGGCGTCGGCGCCCGCGGCCGCCACGGTCCGGGCGTCGGCGACGAACTTGGTGGTGACGGGCCCGCGCGGCGGGTCCAGCTCGACGCTGATGACGAACCGGCGGCCCAGCTTCTCCCGCAGCGGGAGGGGTCGCGCGAGCCGGTCCTCCGCCGGCGCAGGCGGCACGCCGCCGCCCGTGCCGCCGCCCCAGGCGGGGGTTCCGGGCCCGGCGACGCCACGCCGGTTCGTCCCCGCCACCGTCGCCGCATCGGGAGCCCCCGGGGTGTCGGCCCGATCGGCCGGGAGGCTAGCTCCCGCCGTCGCCGCCGGGGCGCCGGCGGTCCCCGTCGGGGCGGCAGCGGAGGCCGTCCGGTTCACCGGACCCTCCGGGCCGCAGGGTTCGGCCGGCCCTCGGGGAACCGATGCGCCGCCCGTGGCCCGCACCGCCGACGGAGGCGCGTCGGCCCGCCACCCGCCAGCCTCCCCGGCCGCGGGGCGTGGTGCGGTGGCGCCGGCCTGCCGCAGCCGACGGGCGAGGGTCGCGAAGCGCGCAGGCGACCGGGCGCCGGTGCCCGCGACCCAGCTCACGCCCAACAGGCGCAGCGTCGCCCAGGGGTCGGCTTGCTCCTCGGCGGTGGGGCTTCCGTTCCCCCGCGCCCCGCTCCGGCGGGTGGGACGACCGTCCCCCCGCCCGTCCGGCTGCCCGGGGACGGGTTCGCTCCCCGTTCCCGCAGCCCGCCGGTGCGCCCCAGCGACGGGTTCGTTCCCCGTGTCCCGAGTCCGTCCCCGCGCGCCAACGACGGGTCCGCCGCCCGTGCCCGGAGCCCGTCCGCACGCTTCCGGGGGCTCGGGCGTCTCCGGCTCCCCGAGGCTCACCCACAGGGGGCCGGCCCAGCCGGCGTCGCGCAATGCCGCCAGCCAGGGCGCCGCCTCCGCCGGCCCGCCGGTCACCGCGACGCCGAGGGCGTCGGGCATGCCCGTCGCCTGGAGAGCCGCCACCAGCTGGACCGCCTGGGCGTCCGCCCCCATGGCGCCGGCCTCCCCGCCGGGCTCCCACAGGAGTCCGACCGGCAGCCGGGCTGCCTCGCGGGCGGCCCGAAGCGCCCCGCGGGCCTCGGCCACGGTCCGCGCGGCGATCCAGAAGAGGTCCACGCCGCCGGCCAGGAGGCCCGCCACCTGGTCCCGGTACCAGCCGACCGCCGCCGCGGGATCGTGGTCCGCGAGGGACGCCGCCGCGGGCGGCAGGGGGCCGAGGTAGCCGGCGACCAGGCAGGGCTCCCCGGCCACCTCCCGGGCCGACCGCGCCAGCTTGGCGGCCCAGAGGTTGAGATCCTGCACCTGGGCCGCGGTGGCATCCTGGAGCCAGGCCGCGTTGGCCCATCGCGTATGGGTGCGGATCAGCCGGGCGCCGCTGCGGATGGCGGTGAGGTGGACCGCTTCGACGGGACGGGGGCGCGTGAGCGGCCACCACGCGACCGCGGCGGCGCCCGCCACGGCCGCCCTGCCGGTCCCGTCGGGGTCCGTCCCGCCCTGGGCGCCGGCGTCCCCGGCCTCCGCCGCCAAGGTCCAGGAGGGGTCGGCGTCGGCCAGGGCGAGGAAGGGCGGGGCGAACTGGAGGGGGCCCGCGGGTTCGCCGAGCGGGGTGGAAGGAGCGTCCCTCCCCACCGGCGCGGATGGCGACCCCCCGACCGGAGCGGATGCCGGCCCTCCGACCGGCGCGGACGGCGCCCCCCCGCCCGCGGCGGATGGCGACCCGCCGACCCGCCCGCCGGGGGCCAGGGTCACGTCGGACCGGCCGCGTTCGGCGGTCGACGACCCGGCCCCGGCGATGGCCGGTTCGTCCGGACGGCGCTGGCTTGGGGGCGGCCCAGCGGGGTCGGGCCGGGCAGACGGAAGCTTCAACCGTTGGTCACCTCCTGGCCTGGCGGTCGGGGCGGAGCCCGCTTGGACTGGGAGGTCGGGGCGGAGCCCGCCATCGGCGCCGGTAGGCTCGGCGGGGTCGGCGGCACGGACCGAACGGAGACGCCCCGACCGAAAGGGCCCGACGGACCGACCGAGAGGACCCGACCGAAAGGACCCGACCGAAAGGAAACGCCCCTTCCGAAGGAGGAAGGGGCGTGCTACGTCGTGTTCGATCCCCGTCCCCCTTCTCTCATCTCTCGGCATCCCCAGCGGGGAGCCGCGGGAGTTGGCACCGCACGACGGCGTCGCCGGTTGCCGCGGCGTCATCGGGCCCGTCCCTCGACCGCTCTGGATAAGAGAGGGGTTGCCGGTGTACCGGCTGGGTCCATTGTCAACGGAAGATTAAGGCCAGTATAGCCGGGTTCCTGCAGCGCCGCAACCGGCCGCAATCCCTCAGCCAAGGCGGAACCGAGGGGGTCTCGGCCCCCTCAACATGGGGAACTCGTAGCGAGGGGACGTGCTGGGCCGATGCCTCTCGCCAGCGGTCGTGAGGATCGGGCCACCATGGGCGAGCCGGACCGGGCGGCCCGAGCCTGCCGCGAACGCTGCGCGCAGCTGGACGCCGTCCAGCACAGGTCTCCATCGCTGGGTTGAAGCCGTACCGGAGCCGGAGACGAAGCCGCAGGAGGAGGAAGCGGGGGAATCGTGGGAGGTGCTCCGCGAGACGGCCCAGGAGGCGATCAGCCGCCGCGGGCGTAGAGGCCGATCAGGGCCGCCAGGATGGTCGCCCACACCGCCAGCGTGCTGACCCACAGGGTGCGGTGGTCCCGCCGCAGCGCGGCGATCTCGTCCCGCAGCCCCCGTTCCAGGACGGCCATGTCCTGGCGGATGTTCCGGATCTCCTGCCGAACTTCCTCGCGCAGTTGCGCGACCTCCTGGCGGACGTCCTTGACCTCTTGGCGGACATCCTTGATCTCCTGGCGGACGTCCTTGACCTCCTGGCGAAGGTCCTTGATCTCCTGTTCCACCCAACGCCGCAAGCCCGCGTTCTGTTCCGTCAGGTCCTTGAGGCGCTCAAGGATCAGCCAGGCCTCCGTTGGTCCGTCGGGCTCGCGGGTGACGGCCGCCTCGCCGTCCACCGATCTCCCGTCCTTCCTCGTATTTCCATCCCAACGATAGCACACGGTTGCCGGGCCCAGCAACGGGAAGGTCCGCCGAGCCTGTGGACACCGTCGCAACGCACCAGAGCGGCCGCCGGCGTGAACCGGCGTTAAAATGGGGACGTGATCGGGAGGACGCAGGGTGGCCCCAGGGTGGCCCCTTGCCCGGGGGGCGAAGGGGTGTGCCCCGTAGGGCGGGGGTCGTGAACAGCTCGTCGAAACATAGTCAGACATAGGCAAACATATGTGCAATATTTCGGGTATGAAGCTATCCAAGTGGGCTAAGCGTGAAGGAATCAGTTACATCACCGCCTGGCGCTGGTGCAAGGCGGGTCGGTTGCCCGTCCCTGCTCGGCAGACACCGGCCGGGACCATTCTCGTGGACCTGCCTGCTCCGGCGAGAGGGAAGACGGTGGTGTACGCCCGCGATTCCTCTCACGACCAGAAGAGCGATCTTGACCGTCAAGTTGCCCAGGTCACGAAGTGGGCTACGGAGCACGGGTTTCACGTGGACCAGGTAGTCACAGAAATCGGGTCCGGACTGAACGGGAAACGGGCGAAGTTGCGCCGACTCCTGGCCGACGCATCGGTTGCAACCATTGTGGTGGAACACCGTGACCGGTTGGCCCGCTTTGGAGTGGAGTACCTAGAAGCCGCTCTCGCCGCACAGGGTCCCGCCGGAGGCAAGCCGCGTGTTGCGCCGGCTGTTGCGCCTGCGGCAGCGCACCGACAGCCGCCGCAAGGCCGTGGGCAACCATTTGCGGGCGTTGCTGCGCCGACACTTCATCGCGGTGCCTGCGGGCAAGGACGTGGCCGTGTGGCTCCAGAACCATCCCGGCACGCTGGAACGCTTGTCGGCCGACGACCGTGTGCTCCTCGGCTCCCTGCTCCGCCAGTACCGGGTGCTCCAAGAAGAGGTGGAGGCCCCTCACGGCCGAGGTGGCCGCGCGGGTTCAGGATCACCCCATCGTCCAGTGCTTGCTCACCATCCCCGGGGTCAGCCTAATCACGGCGGCCACGATCGATGCCTACCTGGGGGATCCGCGCCGGTTCCGCGGGCCGAAGCAGGTGAAGCGCGATGCCGGCCTCGACCCATCGGTGTACCAGTCGGGCCAGCGCAACCGCCGGGGACGGACGAGCAAGCACGGCTGCACGGCCCTGCGGGCGGCTTTGATCGAGGCCGCCCAGACCACCGTGCGTTGGGGCGACGGGCCTCTGGGGAGCCTACCGACGGCTCCGGAAGAAGAAGGGTCACTCCGTGAGCGTGGTGGCGGTGGCGGGGCGGCTGTTGGTCACCGCCTGGCGAATGATGCTTACGGGCGAGCCTTATCGCGGTGAGAGGCCCTTAGCCACCCAGCGCAAGCTCCGGATGGTCCGCCGCCGAGCTGCCCAGGCCCGCGATGGGAAAGCGATCATCGCCACGGAGCTGGGCTTTCGGTGCGCTGTTGCACCGGAGCGCCATCCGTATGGACACCCAAAGACAAAAGACAGAGGAACGGAGGCAAGCACGCGTTCCGGCTTGACGTCCAACAGGAGTGTATTGAAGTTGGCGGCGGATCGCCGCCAGGGATGCATCGGCCAGCGCCCGGGCGAGCCGGTGGTTCTTCAACATGCCCGCCACGTGCAGCCGTTCGACCACCACCACGCCATAGGTGGTCGCCAGGTGGTGCGTCAGCTTGTGAAGGGTGTCCTGGCGAATGTGCCGAACCCGCGCATGGAGCCGGGCCAGCCGGCGGCGGGCCTTTTGCCACCTGCGGCTGCCCTTCTGGCGACGGGCCAGGGCGCGGCTGGTCCGGGCCATCTTCCGGAGGGCTTTTCCAGCGGCCGCGGGTTCGGCCACACTTCGCCCGTCGAAAGGACCGCCAGGTGCCGCACCCCCGCATCCACGGCCACCACCCGCCACCCGCCACGGGAACCGGGACCGGCCCGGCGGCCGCTCCACCTCGCAGGTGAAGCTGACGAACCACCGGCCGCCTTCCCGCGACACCGTGGCCGCGAGGATGCGGGCCGTCCCCGCCTGGATGCGCCGGCGAAGAGCCGTGGTCGGCTCGTGGGTCTTCACCCGCCCGATCCGGGGCAGGACGACGTGGCTTTGGTCGTCCACCCGGATCGCGCCGGTGGTGAACCGCACCGACTGCCGCCCCCGCCCCTTCTTCCGAAAGCGCGGGAATCCAACCCGGTGGTCCTATCGTACGAGGGCCTCACGCCGCGGCAGAAAGGCCGTGTCCCGGCAAGTGGTGGAAAAGCGGCTCCCCCTCGGGTTCCATGGGCTTACCTCGCTGCAACAGCCAAGGCGCTTACCGAGTCACTCCCCAACGCGTCACCGCCCTTGAGCTTCGCCATCGACGCCTGGCTAAAGTACCGCCGCTGCACCAGCCACTCGTCCTGCTGCTCCTCCAGCAGCGCACCCAGCAGGCGCAGCACCGCCGCCACGTTCGGGAAGATGCCCACCACGTCGCACCGCCGCGCCAGCTCGCGGTTCAGCCGCTCCAGGACGTTCGTCGAGTGGATCCCCCGCCAGTGCTCCGGCGGGAAGTCCATGTAGGCCAAAACCTCCTCCGCGGCCTCCCGCAGCAGGCTCGCCACCTGGGGGAACCGCCGCTCCAAGTTTGCCGCCACCTGCTCCAGCTGCTGCCGAGCCGAGGCACGGTCCGGCTGGGCGAAGATGGTCCGTACCAGCGCTGCCACCATGGACTGGGCGTGCTTGGGCACCCGCGCCAGCAGGTTCCGCATGAAGTGCACCCGGCACCGCTGCCACGTGGCGCCTGCCAGCACCTCACCGATGGCTCGCTTGAGGCCCTCGTGGGCGTCCGAGATCACCAGCCGCACGCCCTTCAGCCCCCGGGCCACCAGGCGACGTAGGAAGTCCAGCCAGAACTCGTACGTCTCGGCCGCGCCCACGTCGAACCCCAGGACCTCCCGTTCCCCTGTCTCCCGCACACCCACGGCGATCACGGCCGCCATGTTCACCACCCGTCCGTCTTGCCGCACCTTCACCGCCTTGGCGTCCAGCCACACGTAGGGGTACTCGCCTTCCAGCGGCCGGTTCCGAAAGCGCTCCATGTGCTCGTCCAGCTCGGCGCAGATGCGGGAGACCTCGCTCTTGCTCAAGCCCCCGACGCCCAGCGCCTGGACCAGCTCGTCCACCTTGCGCGTGCTCACCCCGTGCACGTAGGCCTCCTGCACCACGGCCAGCAAGGCCCGCTCCGCGCGCCGCCGCGGCTTCAAGAGGCTGGGGAAGTAGCTGCCGCGGCGTAACTTCGGGATCTGC
Organism: Thermaerobacter composti; assembly: GCF_033582035.1. Taxonomy (NCBI): domain Bacteria; kingdom Bacillati; phylum Bacillota; class Clostridia; order Eubacteriales; family Clostridiales Family XVII. Incertae Sedis; genus Thermaerobacter; species Thermaerobacter composti. The sequence goes on along the minus strand of NZ_CP132508.1, from coordinate 2,013,979 downwards.
AGCTCGATGGTGCCCACGCGCGTGTCCCAGCGCCGGGGGCGGTACCCGTTTCGGTAGGTAGTGCGCAACGGGGTGCGCTCGTAGCGCTGGGCGCCGATGAGTTCGCTGACCTCGACCTCCATCAGCTGCTGGGCGAGCCAGCGCAGGCCCTCCCGCAGGGCGTCGACCTCGGGCTCGCCCTGGTACTGGCGCAGCAGTTCGAGAAGTGCCATCCTGAAGTCAGCGGTCACCGGTGGTCCGACCTCCCTTCGTGCTCGGGTTCGTCCAACCCGAAGGGAAGCCGCCGGTGACCGCTGCTGTCAACGGCCACCAGCCACGCCTAAACCCTGGCCGGAAAGTCCACCACTACCCGGGACTTTAACGGCAGAAAGCCCACCACGCCCGGCTCAAATAGCGCGACCACGCCCTCATCACGCTGCTGCTGTATCAGGTGCTGCGGATTAGCGAGGCGGTGGGGCTGCTGTACGGCGACGTGGACTTCGAGGAGGAGACCCTGCGGGTTATCGGCAAGGGCGACAAGGAACGGCTCCTCCCCCTCCACCGCCGGACGAAGGCGGCCCTTCTGGACTACCTCCGGGCCTGGTCCGGCCCGAAGAAGCCGAAAGCGCCACAGGATCCGCTCTGGTGGACGCTGGCCGGCCAGCCCCTGACGAAGAACGCGGCCCAGGTGGCCGTCAAGCGGGACCTCATCCGGGCCGGGCTCTGGCGGGCCAGCGCTCACAAGCTGCGGCACACCTTCGGGACGCGGCTGGCCGAGGCCGGTGTGGACCTGCTTGCCATCAAGGATCTGCTCGGCCACGCGACGGTGGCTACCACCCAGATCTACGCCCACGTGGCACAGCGCCGGCTAAGGGAGGCGATTGACAGACTGCCGTGAACCTGTTCCTCGTTGACGCACGGGGCGGCAATGGACCCCCAAGGACTTGGGGGTGTCCCCATTTGTCGAATCCAGTTAATAAACGTCGAAACACTTTCCGGTAACGCAGGCAGGCATTCTCCTGTCTGCGTTGAACCTTTGGTGCACGGGCGGAGACATCCGTCCACCGATAGCCAGCCGCTATAACTGAACCGAACAACCGTAGCAGTAACAACCGCGCGTTGTGTTACCACACCGCCCATCATTGAGCTTTTCCAGCAGGCTGGTAGGAGGTGCTCGCCATGCAACCATCAAGATAATGACATACCGCGCGACGAAGACCATCGACCGGGGCTGCAGCGCATGGATAGTACAGTGCATGGTTGCCATGCAAAAGGCGAATGCCGCCCACTGATACTATAACCGTCGGGTTTCGGGTACACGAAGTGGCATAAAACAGAAAATGAAGGGGGATCAATGTGGCATCCACAAAGAAGGCGGCAATAGTTAAGGCGGTGTTACTTGCCTTCGTGTTGAGTTTGATGCCAGCGGCTCCTGGGTTGGCGGGCACAGCACCTTGTCGAGAGCGCTTCCCTTCAGCGGAAGCTGCTCGATATGCAATGGTTGAGCCGTGTCCTGGTGATAAGGTGGAACTCGTTCGGTATTACAAGGCAGATGGAACTCCTATTAATCCTGAACAAAACTCAGCACAAGAGCCTGTTTCACGAACCCAGGTATTTCCGCAGGATTGCCCCCACGTGGGTTTAAGTGAAGCCATGGATTGGAATTCTCCGTTGCCCGAGGTGTCCCTATGGCCTACAACCTCCGCCCGGTGAACCGTGACCAACTGTACCTGCTCCCACCGAGCCTTCGCGACTGGCTTCCTGAGGATCATCTGGCCTGGTTTCTGATCGACGCCGTCGAGCCGATGGACCTGCGGGCCTTTTACGAGAAGTACCGCGCCGACGGTTGGGGCGGAGAGAGTTACGACCCCACCATGATGGTGACGCTCCTGCTGTACGCCTACTGCGTCGGCGAACGGTCGAGCCGGCGGATCGAGCGGTTGTGCCTCGAGGACGTGGCCTTCCGGGTGATCACCGCCAATCAGAAGCCGGATCACGTGACCATCGCCCGCTTCCGCCAGCGCCATGCACGGGAGCTGGCCGCGCTGTTCACGCAGGTGCTGCGGCTGTGCCGTGAAGCGGGGCTGGGGAAGGTCGGCGTGGTGGCACTGGACGGGACGAAAGTCAAGGCCAACGCCTCGCTGGCGGCCAACCGAACCTACGATGCGATTCGCCAGGAAGTGGAGAAGATGCTCCGGGAGGCGGAGGCCACGGACCGGGAAGAAGATGAGCGGTACGGCCCCGGGCGCCGTGGGGACGCGTTGCCGGAGGAACTGCGCTCCCGCCAGAGCCGGCTGGAGCGGCTGAAGGCATGCAAGCGGCGGCTGGAGGAAGAGGCGGCCCGGGAAGCGGCTCGGCTGCAGGCCCGCATCGAGGAGCGGAAGGCGCAGGAGCAGGCGACTGGCAAGAAGCGGCGGGGGCGGAAGCCGAAGGCGCCGGATGCCTCGGTGGATCCGGCGGCCAAAGCCAACGTGACGGATCCGGACAGCCGGATCCTCAAGACCCGGCAGGGCTTTGTGCAAGGGTACAACGCCCAGGCGGTGGTGACCGAAGACCAGCTCATCGTGGCCGCGGCGGTGACGCAGGACGCCAACGACGTGGGCCAACTCCACCCGATGCTCCAGCAGGCGCAAGCCAACCTGCGGGCCGCGGGCGTCAACAAGCCCATCCGCGCCGTGGTGGCCGACGCGGGGTACTGGAGCGAGGCGAACGTGAAGCAGGCGCCGGCGGATGGGCCGGAACTGTTCCTGGCGACGAGCAAGGAGTGGAAGCATCGTCAGGCGGTGAAGGATGCACCCCCTCCGCGGGGCCGGATCCCCAAGGGGCTGAGCCTGCGGGAGCGGATGGAACGCAAGCTGCGGACCCGGCGAGGGCAGGCGATCTACGCCAAGCGCAGCCAGACCGTGGAGCCGGTGTTTGGGCAGATCAAGACCGTGCGAGGCGCCGACCGGTTCCTCCGTCGGGGTCTGGCGGCGTGTGACAGCGAGTGGAAGCTGCTCTGCCTGACCCATAACTTGCTGAAGCTCTGGCGGAAGGTAACGAAGGGGTCCGCATCCTCACCCTTTGGTTGGATGGCGGCCGCGTTGGCGTAGAAGGGTAACGACCGGGCCGCCGGCCTACCCCGTCCTGACCGTCAGCCCACGGGACATGGCCGAATCGACCCGGTACGTTCCCCCAGTTCTGATCTCGTCAGGATCAGTGAAACAGGCTCACAAGCCGTTATTATTGAGCCTGGAACCACTAAGATTGAGGTTTTCAGATGGACAGACGGGAAAACGTACGAAGATGACGAGGCTAGCGGGATTGCATCCACAATTTGGAATATCACGCTGACAATTCGTTCGTACTTCGCGCGGACCGCCGGCCAGATTCTTCTTGATATTGCCCAGATTTTCGCAGATACCATCGATAAGAATCGAGGCGCCACGGCTAGGCTCTATCACTCGTATTCATACCCGGACAAGGATGTGTACGTTTACACGTCGGCAGGAACTTGGAAGCTTTACGTTACCTCACGGCCAAGGCAATGGTATCGCCACCACTTCGGATCCTACGCAAACAGCCGTGGATTTGTGCGAACGTATACCATTGATTATACCGCGGACAGAGGATACCCCCCAATTCACAGTGAATGGTCACCGCACTACTTCGACGAAAAGTGGTTAATTGAAATGGCTCAGTATAGGTGGAGGACGGGGCTGGGATGGTATATCGAAACATATTGAATGTGAAGAGGATTGTGGGTGTAGCAGGAGTGGTACTGGCGGTGGCGGTGGTTGTTGCCGCCACAGCCTGGCTAGAAAATCCTATGCACTTGTACGATACAGACGAATGGCCCGATGAAAGCCAATTTAGGTCTACTGATAGCGTAAAAGGCGTGCTGAACATTTCAGCTTTAGTTAAGGTGACGGATCGCCCCCACCGCCCGGTGACGGGGCCGGAGATTGGTACAGCATCATCTATGACATTAAGATAACAAATGCGAGCGGGAAGCCCGTTCGGGGCCTTGTTGTCGGCGTGAAGCTAGATCCTGTAATGAAGCCGTGGATCTTGTCGCACATGCTTGACTTTGGGACCGGTCAGAGCGGTATCGACTTGATGCCAGGGAAAGAGCCGTTTGGAGTATATGTATCACGAGTATCGGGCGTGCCCAACCCCGACACACTGGAAGAGTCGGATAGAACGAGATTGATCGAGGCCATTCGAACTCCGCTGTGGCTAAAGATCACGTGGAATGGCCAATCTCATTATATCCGATTGGATCCAGAGGAAATACAATATGAAGGCCTCAGCTTGCTTGAGTAGTGGGCCTGGGATCACCGCGGTTGAGCCTCAGAAGGCGACCTGTTGTGCGGGCGGAGTCCAGGTTGTTCTCGGTGCTATTGGTCGTGGCCGGCACAGGCGGCCAAACGATCACGGCCCGTAGTATACTACCGCAGCAGCCGCGTTGGCCAGGAGGACCTGGGCCACGTGCGGTGAAAGCAACACGTGCGGTGAAAGCAAGTCGTACACTTCGAACGCATTCCCGGTCACCTCGAGCGCTACCCTGTCATCGGGGCGCAGCCTTTGGAGGAAATGCGCCCATCCGTTCGGGGTGTTGGGGAACCGGGAATGCTTCTCTTTTTGCTCCTCGGGGCGCCACTCGCAGACGTGCACGTAGCGGGCGTGCAGGTCAAGTCCCCAATACCGTGGCATCGACCTTCCCTCCTTAGGCGATCGAGCGCAGGGGCGGCGAAATGGGACAGCGTGCTCGCATACACTTGTCCGGGCTCACGGGCCCACAGGCCCAGGCCCATGTGGGCGGTGCGCAGGAGGGGGCCAGTCCACACACCACTGCGGGCTCGATGGCCCATGGAAAAGCACGGCACACCCTCCTGCCTGCGCTCCGCTGCCGCCTCCGCCCACGGAATCGGCACAAGGTTATCCCTTGAAGCTACCGATTCCTGCGCCGGGGGCTTGACCTCAATCATGCCCACAAGTGCAGCTCGAAGAACGGGCGTCGTGGGCCGGAGCGGTACCCCCGGCCCACGGACCCTTCATTGTACGGCAGCCCCCAGCCGGAGCCTCGGGCCGGACGTGTCGGCGTCGTAACCCCTATATGAGAACCGCGGGTGCCGGCCTGTGGCATTCAGGTGCGCCCTACCATTCCACCACGCGGGTATTAACCAGCCGGTGCCCGGCCCGGATGAGTTCTTCCAGCACCCGGGGGTGCGGGGATTATTCAGGACGTGTTCGGTGGCCGGGCGGCAAGCAAGTACTTGTTAACGGGCTACCTTGTCATCGTGTCACATTGGCCGGCACCAGCCTGTTGTGCTCTTCCAACCAGCGGCGGGCACGGCGCTTGCGGACGTTCTCCCGCTACCGGGCTTCCTCCTTCCTGGAGCACCCGGTACTGGCGGAGCAGGGAGCCGAGGAGCACACGGTCGTCGGCCGACAAGCGTTCCAGCGTGCCGGGATGGTTCTGGAGCCACACGGCCACGTCCTTGCCCGCGGGCACCGCGATGAAGTGTCGGCAGCAACGCCCGCAAATGGTTGCCCACGGCCTTGCGGCGGCTGTCGGTGCGCTGCCGCAGGCGCAACAGCCGGGGCTTTCCTCCGGCGGGACCCAGACCGCGGGGAGGGTACCCTGGGCCAGACCGGTGACCAGGCGTTCGGTGTCCGCGCGATCCGTCTTCCGGCCCGAGCCCCGTTCCTTGACCGCCGAGGGCTTGACGACCAGGACTTTACCGGCATGCGGGGAAAGGAGATCATGGATCTCGAAGGCATTCGCGGTGACCTCGAAGGCCACCCACGTGTCCCGGTCGATCTCGGTCGCGATGAACGGGGACCAAGCTTGCGGGGTGTTGGGGAACCGCGAATGCCTTATTTTGGCCCCGTTGGGATGGGGCATGAGCCTGCACACGTGGATATAGTCCCGGTGCAGGTCCAGGGCGAGGAATCGCGGCACGGGACGCACCACCGATGACGGGATCCGGATCGCGGAGCGCGCGGCGGCCCGGCTTAAAGCGAAGCGGCACACTCCTTCGGGTTCCCCGGGAAGGGCCCGGGCCCATGTGGGCGGTTCGCGGGAGGGGGCCGACCAAACAAGTGCTCGACCTCAAGGCCCATATACTGGACCGGCGCACCCTCCCCCGCGCTCCGCTGGCCGCCTCCGCCCACCACAGACGGAGGCAAACTTGGCCGGAAACAATGGGGCTTCCTCTTTACGCCCGTTCCGGCTTGTGCGTCCATCATGCCAACAAGTGCGTCTGGCACGGGGCGGTCCTGGTCGAAGCGCCGCCCTTCTATCCCAGTAGCAAGCGTTGTTCGCGGTGTGGCGCGGTCAACTCGTCGCTGCCCGCAGCGCGTTTTCCGCTGTGAGGAGTGCGGGCTCGTGCTCGACCGGGACGAAACTGCGGCGCGGAATCTCGCGGCCCTTGTGGCCGCCGTCACCGGGAATGGCCCGGAGACGCGAAACGCCCGTGGACGGGACGGAAGTCCTGCTGTCTGGCAGGCGGTCCCGGAGGAAACGGGAAGCCGGCACCGGCGTATCGCCGGGTAAGACCGGCACCGCCGATCCGTGAGGATCGGCTGCCTGAAACAGATGACGATGTTTCAGGTAACGGGAGGAGACTCGTGTGAACCATCCGGAGGAACGCCGCCCGTCCGCGACGACGCCCGAAGACGCGGGGACTTCCGCGGGCGCATACCCCGCGCCGGCGGCCGGTGCGACGCTACCGTCCGCCGCGGCCCCGCACGCCGCGGAACCGCGCTCGTGGCGGCTCCTCGCCCGCGCGTGGTTCCAGGCCACTCGGCCCCACCTCAAGCCCGTCACCGTCATCCCCGTGCTGGTGGGGATCCTGGTGGCGGGCGGGGAGGGGCACTTCGACCCGTGGCTGGCGCTCTGGACCCTGCTGGGCAGCCTGGCCATCCACGCCGGCACCGACATGGCCAACGACTACTACGACTTCGTCATGTACGAGGGCGACGCGCCCTTCACCGGCGGCAGCGGGGTGATCCAGGCGGGGTGGCTCAGCCCGGAGAGCCTGCGCCGTGGCGCCTGGGTGTGCTTCGGCTTCGGCGCGCTGGTTGGCGTCTACCTCGCCGCCCGCACCGGCTGGCCGGCCCTGGCCCTGGGGCTCCTTGGCATCGCCAGCGGGCTCTTCTACACGGCCCCGCCCGTCCGCTACGGCTACCGCGGCCTGGGCGAGGTCATGGTCGGGCTCAACATGGGTGCCGTGCTGGTCGTGGGCTCGTACTACGTCCAGGCCCGCGGCGTGTCGCTGGAGGCGCTGGTGGCGTCGCTGCCGCTGGTCTCGTTGGTGGCGCTGATCCTCTACGCCGAGTCCATCCACGATATCGAGGAAGACCGCGCCACCGGCAAGCGGACCCTGGCCGCGCGACTGGGCGAAGCCGGTGCCGTGCGCCTGTACTTCGGATGGGTGGCCGCCACCGCGGTCCTCGTGGTGGCCGGGGTCCTGGCCGGCCGCCTGCCCGCCTTGCTGTTGCTCACCCTGGTCCCGGCCGCCCGGTGCCTGCGGGCGGCGCCCCGCTACCTCGGCGGGCGGTACCGCCACGAGGACCTGTACCGGTTGGGTCGGATGGCCCTCGGCCTCTACAAGGCCACCGGCGCGGCCCTGGTCGGGGGCTACGCCTGGTGGTGGATCCGCGCCGCCTTGGGATGAGGCCCGGGGACGGGCAGGGATTTCACCACCCGCAACGAAGCAGGTTCCCTGGGTTGCCGATGAATGAACGTTTATTCACCGCTGACGCGTTCGGCCACGACCACCGACGACGCAACACCACCGGGATCGAGGGATCGTGCCTGTGGCGAGAGGCGGAGCACCCCTGAGCACCCTGATCGAACCCATCGCCCGCGATCTGGAGCGGCTCGACGCCCGGGCCCACGACCAGGCGCACCGCGCCGGGCGACCCGCCGTGGTCAGCTTCACCGTGGCCGCGGAGCCGGTCGATCCCCTCGCGGTCTTCGACGGCGCCGCCATCGTCGCGGGAGAGCGGGCGCTCTGGCTCGCCCCGGATGAGCCGATGGCCCTGGTCGCGCTGGGCGCGGCGGCCGTCCTGACGGTGGAGGAGGGCGGCGAGCGAGGGCAGGCCGGGGAGGGGAGTGGCCGTGGGCGGGGGCCGGAGGGCCACTCGGGTGGCGGTCCCCGGGTGCCGGTGTCCCGCTCCGACCCCCTCCGCCCGTCGGCTGGCCCCCCGGTGGGCCATGGACGGGGGGACGAACCGGCCGGACCGTTGGCGGCGGTGGCCGGAGCGCTGGAGTCCGCCTGGCGGTCCCTCTGCGCCGGGTCCCTGGTGGACGCCCCCCACGGCGTGTGGGGCACGGGTCCCGTGCTGGTGGGCGGATTCGCCTTCGACCCGGCGGTCCCGCCGGACGCCGCCTGGGTCGGGTTCCCGGCGGCGCGCTTCGTCTTGCCGGAGCTCTTGCTCACCCGCGGCCCCCAGGGCACCTGGCTGACCTTCAACCGGGTCGTCCTCCCCGGGACGCCGGGCGGGCGGCAGGGCGACGCCGGCTGGACGTTCCCCGAGGGCGTGCGCCTGACGGTGCCCCCGGCGGGGCGGGGGCCAGCCGGCGAGGGGGGGCGGCGGTGGCTGTCGCTGCTGGCCCTCGCCGCCCGGTCGGCCCCGGGGGCTACGGCGGGCGGTGGACCCCGTCGCCGGGCCGGCTCCGGCGGCGACGGGCGCCGCCCGGCCGCGGTGCCCGTCGCCGCCGTGGCCCGGCCGGACCGCCGACGCTGGACGGAGGCCGTGACCGCCGCCCTCGAGGCCATCGCCGCGGGGGCGCTGGCCAAGGTCGTGCTGGCGCGGCGCCTCCACGTGCGGGCCGGCACCGCCTTCGATCCCGGCACCGTGCTGCGCCGCCTGCGGGCGGAGTATCCGGAGTGCTTCGTGTTCGCCGTGGCGGGGGACGGCCGCGGGCCGGGGGGGCGCGGCGTGTTCCTGGGGGCCTCACCCGAGCGCCTGGTGCGGCTGCGGGAGGCGCGGCTCGAGACGGCGGCCCTGGCCGGTTCCACCGCCCGGGGGGCCTCCGCCGCCGAGGACGAGGCCCTGGCCCGAGCCCTGCTGCAAAGCCCCAAGGAGCGGCAGGAACACGCCCTGGTGGTGCGCATGCTCCGGGAGACCCTGGCGCCCGTCTGCCGCGGGCTCGAGATCGCCCCGGAGCCCCGGCTCCTGCGCCTGCGCAACGTCCAGCACCTCCATACCCCGATCCACGGGGTGGTCGACGGGGTGATGCTGCCGCAGCTGGTGGCGCGCCTCCACCCGACCCCGGCCCTGGGCGGGTGGCCGCGAGAGCGGGCCCTGGCCTTCATCCGACGGTGGGAGGGGGGCTCGCGCGGCTGGTACGGGGGCGCCGTCGGCTGGTTCGACCACCGGGGCGACGGCGAGATGGCCGTGGCCATCCGCTCCGGGCTCCTCCGGGGGGCGGAGGCGTGGCTCTTCGCCGGGTGCGGCGTCGTGGCGGGCTCGGACCCCGAGCGGGAGTGGCGGGAGACGGCCCTCAAGCTGCAGCCGTTGGCAGCCGCCCTGGGGGTGGAACCCGACCTCGGGGCGGAGGCCGGTGCCGGGGAGGCGGCGCACGGTGGCTGAGCCCAGGGAACCGGTCGGCGGCACCCTGTCCCAGAGCCCCCGGGCCGTACCGGCGATGCCTCCGGCCGCATGGACCGGCGCGGCGCCCCGGGACGCGGGGCGTGGCCGCGGCGAGGGCGGCGCCGTCGATCGAGGGACGGTCAACCTCCGCTGGGCGCGGGCCCTGGTGGACGGCCTGGTCGCCGCCGGGGTGGAACACGTGGTGGTCTGCCCCGGCTCGCGCTCGAGCCCCCTGGCGCTGGCTGCGGCCCGGCACCCGGGGGTGCGGGTGTGGGTCCAGTTGGACGAGCGGTCGGCCGGGTTCTTCGCCCTGGGGATCGGCCGCGCCACGGGCCGGCCCGCGGCGGTGGTCGCCACCTCCGGCACGGCCCCGGCCAACTTCTACCCGGCGGTGATCGAGGCCCGCTACGGCCGCGTGCCCCTGGTGGTGCTGTCCGCGGACCGGCCCCACGAGCTGCGGGACTTCGGCGCCTCCCAGACCGTCGACCAGATCCACCTGTACGGCCGTCATGCCAAGTGGTTCTGCGACCTGCCCCTGCCCGAGGACGACCCGGCCGGGCGGGCCTTCGCCCACCGAGCGGCGGTGCGGGCGGTGACCGAGGCGCTGGCCGCCCCCGCCGGCCCGGTGCACCTCAACGTGCCGTTCCGCGAGCCGCTGGTCCCGGGGGCGTCGGGCGACGCCGAGGCGGGGGACGAGGCCACCGGGGCGGGGGACGGGACGGGCGAGGCGGGGCGCCCGACGGGGATCGCGGACGGGCCTTGGGGTCCGGGGGTGGCGGTCCGCCCGCCCGGAGGGGCGCGGGCCGCCGGGACCGCCTGGGGGACCGGGACGCCCGGGCGGGGCGGGTCGGCTGGTGCGACCGGGGCGGCGGTGGAGCCCCGGCTGGCCCCCGCGGCCCTCGCCGACGGTCAGGCGTGGGAACTACTGGGCCTGCTGGCCGGTGCCCGCCGCGGGCTGATCGTCTGCGGCCCGGTGGCGCCGGCCGTCGCCGCCGTCCCGCCGGCCGGCCCTGGGACGGGGAGCGGCGGCGGGGCGCCGGTTGCCGTGCCCGGGGGGCCGCCCCTGGCCGTGGCGGTGACGCGACTGGCCCGGCGGCTCGGGCTTCCGGTGTTGGCCGATCCCCTCTCGGGGGTGCGATGGGGGCCGCACCTCGGCCCGGCGGCGGGCGCAGATGCGGAGAGCCCCATCGATGCGGAGTGCCCCATCATCGACGCGTACGACGCCTTCCTCCGCGACCCGGCGCTGGCCGACGCCCTGGCGCCCGACGTGGTGCTGCGCATCGGGGCGCCTCCCGTCTCCAAGCCGCTGGCGCAGTACCTGGAGCGGCATGCGGCGCTGCAGATCGTCCTGGACGAGGGGGGTTGGCCGGACCCCGCCCACGTCGCCGCCCGGGTCGTCCGGGCCGATCCGGCGCGGGCGTGCCAGCAGCTGGCGGAGCTGGCGGAGCGGCTGCAAGGGGAGGCTACGAGGACCGAGGCCGAGCCGACACCCCCGGGCGGCGAGGCCAGCCGCGGCCCGTCGCCCGGATCGGACGCCGCCGGCGATCCCGGCAGCTGGCTCGCCCTCTGGCAACGGATCAATCGCGTCGCCCGGGAGGCCATCGCCCGCCAACTGGCCGGGTGGGACGAACCGGCCGAGCCGCGGGTTGTGGCCGAGCTGGCCCGGCTGCTGCCGCCGGGCAGCCTCCTGGTGGCGGGGAACAGCATGCCGATCCGGGACGTGGACACCTTCGTCCCCGCCTCGCCGACGCCCATCCGGTGCCTGGCCAACCGCGGTGCCAGCGGCATCGACGGCGTCGTCTCCACCGCGGCCGGCGTCGCGGCGGCGGGGGAGGGGCCGGCGGCGCTGGTCATCGGCGACCTCTCCTTCTACCACGACCTCAACGGGCTCTGGGCCGCGGCCCGCTACCGGCTGCCGCTGGTGGTCGTGGTGGTGAACAACGACGGCGGCGGGATCTTCTCCTTTCTGCCCCAGGCACGCCTGGACCCCGAAGAATTCGAGGCACTCTGGGGCACGCCCCACGGCCTTGACTTCCGCCACGCCGCCGCCCTGTACGGCATCCCGTACCGGCGGGTCCGAACCTGGGACGCGTTCCGCAACGCGGTGCGGGAGGCCCTGGCCGCCGCCGACCCATCCCCCGGCTTCGCCGCCGTCCGCACCGCCCCGGCCAGGCCTGGCGACAGCGGGGTCCCGGACCCACCCCGCGAAGGCGCACGGCGCGGCGGTCCGGTCATCGTCGAGGTGCGGACCGACCGGAGGCGGAACGTGGACCACCACCGCCAGGTGTGGAGGGCGGTGGCCGCGGCGCTGGCGGAGGCGGGCCTGGCCACCCCCCGGACGGGGAGCGGGCCGACCGGGCCGGTGGCGGGGCCGGCCGCGGAGGACGGCCCGGGGTCGCCGGCACGGCGATCCCGGGCCGGGGACGGCGAGCCCCGTCGTCCCCCGGCCGAGGACGACCGCGAGGCCGCCGGGGCTGGCCGTGGGCACGGCCACGGCCGTGGCCGCGGGGCAGCGGCCGCTCCGCCGGCGGCGGCATCCGGGGCGGAAGCCGCCCTCGCGGTCGAGTTCGCGCGCGAGGGTGCGGCGACCCGCCCAACCGAGGCGGCGTGCGGGGCAGCAGCCGCCCGCCAGGCGGACGGTGTCGCCCCCCAGGCGGAGGACGGCGTCGCCCCCCAGGCGGAGGCGGACGGCGATGCAGCAGCCACCCCCGAGGCGGAGGGGGAGGGCGACCCAGCAGCCGTCCCCCGGGTCGAGGCGGAGGGCGGGGCAGCGGTCATCCCCGAGGCAAGGGCGGACGCCGGTGTCGGCACCGATCCCCCGGCTGAGGCCGGGCGCCGGCCGGCGGCCGACGCCCGCGGGGCGGCGGGGCCCGTCGGCGGCCGGTTCGTCCGGGTCCGCGGGGTGCGGTACTACCTGGAGGCCGCCGGTGGGGAGGCCCAGGGCCCTTCCGCTGCCCTCCCTGCCCTCGCTGCCCCCGCGGCCCCTGCTGCCCCCGCGGCAGCCGGCGCGAGCCGGTGCCGTCACGAGTCCAGCCGTCGCGAGCCCGCCCTGCTGCTCCACGGCTTCACGGGCAGCACGGCGACCTGGGCGCCGGTCTGGGACGAGCTGGCCGCGGCGGGGCCGCTGCTGGCCGTCGATCTGCTGGGTCACGGGCGCACCGCCGCCCCGGCGGATCCCCGGCGCTACCGCATGGAGGAGCAGGTGGCCGACCTGCTGGCCCTGCTCGATCGCCTGGGCTGCCACCGGGTGCATCTGGTGGGCTACTCCATGGGAGGGCGCGTGGCCCTGGGGCTGGCGGCCGCCGCGCCGGACCGGGTGGCGTCGCTGGTGCTGGAGTCGTCGTCGCCGGGGCTGCGGGATCCCGCCGAGCGGGCGGCCCGGCGCCGCGCCGACGAGGAGCTGGCCCGCCGCATCGAGGCGGAGGGGGTGGAGTCCTTCGCCCGCCACTGGGAGGGGCTGCCCCTCTTCGCAGGGCTGCGGCGGCTGCCGCCGGCGCTGCGGGCTGCCGTGCGGGCCACGCGCCTCAACCAACGCCCGCAGGGCCTGGCCAACAGTCTGCGGGGCATCGGGGCGGGGGTCCAGCCGCCGCTGTGGGACCGGCTGCCTGCCCTGGCGATGCCGGTGCTCTGCCTGGCGGGGGCGGCCGACGCCAAGTACGCCGCCCTGGCGGCCGCGATGGCGGCCTGCCTGCCCCGGGGCCGGGCGGTGACCGTACCGGGGGCGGGGCACGCCGTCCACCTGGAGGATCCGGCCGGGTTCGTCCGGGAGGTGAGAGCCTTCTGGGAGGCGGTGCGAAGGTGAGTGAGCCCCCGGGACGTTGTTGGGGGGGGGGCGAAGGTCCGGGTCGAGGCGCCGGAGCACCGAGGCCGACCAGGATTTCGCGGAAGCCACGAGGGAGCCGCCGAGACCGCGCTTCGGCGGGTGGAGGCATCAGCGCGATCCACGGCTACGACGGGGAGGGTCGGCGATGTCGACGACGGTGGAGCTGCCGCGCTGGATCAAGGTCAAGGACTACGAGGACATCATCTACGAGAAGGCCGACGGCGAGGGCATCGCCAAGATCACCATCAACCGGCCGCACGTGCTCAACGCCTTCCGGCCCAAGACCATCGTCGAGATGCAGGACGCCTTCACCGACGCCCGCAACGACCCGCGCATCGGCGTGGTGCTGCTCACCGGTGCGGGCGGCAACTTCTGCACCGGCGGCGACCAGAAGGTCCGGGGCCATGGCGGCTATGTGGACGAAGAGGGCACGCCGCGGCTCAACGTCCTGGACCTGCAGCGTCAGATCCGCACCCTGCCGAAGCCGGTGATCGCCCTGGTGGCCGGCTACGCCATCGGCGGCGGGCACGTGCTGCACGTGGTCTGCGACCTGACCATCGCCGCGGACAACGCTCGCTTCGGTCAGGCCGGGCCGCGGGTGGGCAGCTTCGACGGCGGCTACGGCGCCGGGCTGCTGGCCCGGATCGTGGGCCACAAGAAGGCGCGGGAGATCTGGTACCTGTGCCGCCAGTACTCCGCCCAGGAAGCCCTGGCGATGGGCCTGGTCAACGCCGTGGTCCCCGCCGACCAGCTGGAGGCCGAGGGCGTGAAGTGGGCCCGGGAGATTCTGGAGAAGAGCCCGACGGCCATCCGCATGCTCAAGGCCGCCTTCAACGCGGATACCGACGGGCTGGCGGGCCTGCAGCAGCTGGCGGGCGACGCCACGCTGATCTTCTACCTGACGGAGGAGGCCAAGGAGGGGCAGCGCGCCTTCCTGGAGAAGCGCAAGCCCGACTGGAGCAAGTTCCCGCGGTTTCCCTGATGGGCGCACCGCGGTTCCGTGCATGGGTTCGGTCCGCCCACCGAGGACCGAAGGCCCCGCCGTGCCGCGGGGCCGTTTTGTTTCTTCAGGGAGGCACGGCGGCGGCGGGTTCCAGGCACGGCGGCGCATTCCGGGCACGGCTGCGGCGGGTTCGGTGCAGGCGGGGTGACCGTGACCGGCATCCCTTGCACCTGCGAGCGCCCTGGGATTTAATCAGTATGCCTACTGGTTTACATGGGATGCCCGGGGCTAGCGGCCCGGGGGCGCAGGGGAAACCGGGTGGGGTGAGGAGGATGCCGCCATGACATGGCTTCCCGTGGCGCTGAACGTTGCGGGCCTGGTCGTCCTGATTGTGGTGCTCTACTGGCTGAAGGGCCGCGGGTTCAGCTTTTCCAGCCGGGTGTTCGCCGGCCTCGGGCTCGGCGTGATCTACGGCCTTATCTTGCACACCGCCTACCAGGCGCAGCCCGGGGTGATCCCTGCCTCGGTGGAGTGGTTCAACCTGGTGGGGACGGGCTACGTCAAGCTGCTCCAGATGGTGACGATCCCGCTGGTGTTCGTCGCCATCGTCTCCGCCTTCACCCGCATGGAACTGGCCGACAACCCCGGCCGGCTGGCCCTGACCGTGGTCGCGATCCTGGTGGCCACCACGGCCATCGCGGCCGTCCTGGGCATCGGGTCCGTCGGCCTGTTCGGCCTTGACGCCAGCCAGTTCCATCAGGGCGAGGCGGAGGCCCAGCGCATCCAGCAGCTGGAGCAGACCTTCGGCGAGCTGCAGCAGATGTCGGCGCCTGAGCGGCTGCTGGAGCTCCTGCCCGCCAACCCCTTCCTGGACTTCACCGGGCAGCGGCGCACCTCGACCATCGCCGTGGTGATCTTTGCAGCCTTCGTGGGTTCGGCCTGCCTGGGCCTGCGGCGCCGTGATCCCCAGGCGGCCGAGACATTCGCTGGCATGGTGCGGGCCCTGGAGGGCGTGGTCATGGGCATGGTGCGCCAGGTGATCCGGCTCACGCCCTACGGCATCCTGGCCATCATGGCCCGGGTGGCCGCCACCAGCGACTATGCCGCCATCTGGCAGCTGGGCAAGTTCGTCGTCGCCTCCTACGCGGCGCTGGTCGCCATGTTCCTCCTGCACCTGCTGTTCCTGGGCGCGGCCGGCCTCAGCCCGGCGGCCTACGTGCGGAAGGCCCTGCCGGTGCTAGCCTTCGCCTTCTCGTCCCGGTCCAGCGCGGCGACCCTGCCGCTTAACGTTCGCACTCAGGTGGAGGAACTGGGCGTGCCCCAGGGTATCGCCAACCTAGCCGGCTCGCTGGGCCTGTCCATCGGGCAGAACGGCTGTGCCGGCGTTTACCCGGCCATGCTGGCGGTGATGGCGGCGCCGCTGGCGGGCATCGACCCGTGGACGCCGGGCTTTCTGCTCAGCGTGGTGGGCGTGGTGGCCATCAGTTCCTTCGGCGTGGCGGGCGTCGGCGGCGGGGCCACCTTCGCCTCGCTGCTGGTGCTCTCCATGCTGAACCTGCCCGTGGGGCTGGCGGGCCTGCTGATCTCAGTGGAGCCCCTCATCGACATGGGCCGTACGGCCCTCAACGTCAGCGGTGCCATGACCGCCGGCATCCTGACCAGCCGGCTGGCGGGCCGCCTCGACGTGGACGTGTACCGCGGGCACCGGCTGGCAGGTCCGGGAACCGGCACCGGGGCGGATGCCGGCGTGCAAGTGGGCGCCTGACCCCCGGAGCAGGTGGGCGCCTGCAGGCCGGGAGCCTGCAAAGGTTTGGAAGGCCCGGCGGGTTGAGAGCCCGGCGGGCATGGCGGCGCGACCCGGCGAGAATCGAGAGGACGGCGCGGGACGGGCCGGGACGAGCCGGCCTGCGGGCCGCCGGTTCCCCAGGGGGAGCCGGCGGCCCGGCTTTTTGCCAGGGGGTTGGGGGGCGGCTCAGGCCTGAGGGGATCAGGGGACACCGGGCTTGCGCGGCAGGAACGGTGACCAGGGTCCGCTGCGGGGGAGGGCGAAAGAACCGCTCAAACCGGAAGACGGAGGGGGATGGTCATGGCCTCGTGGGCGGGTAAGGTGCGGCACTGGAACGGGTGGGGCTATGCCGGGGAAGAACCCGGCCCGGAGGCCGTGGAGCGCTGGCGGCGCTCGCTGGGGGCGCTGGCTGGCGTGAGGCCGGAGGATTACCGGCCGCCGGTACCGCTGGAGCAGATCCCCCTGCCGCCGTCGCGGCTTGAGCCCGGCTCCGCGGGCGGCCTCCCCGGCCTCGCCGGCTTCCGGGGACGCATCGTCGCCACCCCCTACGAGCGGGCCCTGCACGCCGCCGGCCGCAGCACCGGCGACCTGATCCGCCTCCGCACCGGGACGAACCTGCGCTTCCCCGACGCCGTGGCCTACCCCGCCGACGAGGACGACCTCCTGCGCCTCCTGGAGTACGCCGAGCGCCGGCGGGTGGCCCTGATCCCCACCGGCGGCGGCAGCTCGGTGGTGGGCGGCGTCGAGCCCGACGTGCCGCCGACGTACACCGGTGTGGTCAGCGTGGACCTGAGGGACCTCGAGGGGGTCGTGGCCATCGACCGGACCAGCCGGCGCGCCCGGGTGCGGGCGGGCACCCTGGGCCCGGACCTGGAAGACGCCCTGCGCCGGGAAGGGCTGGCCTTCCGCTTCTACCCCCAGTCCTACGCCTGCTCCACCGTGGGCGGGTGGATCGCCACCCGCGCCGGCGGCCACTTCGCCACCCTCCACGGCAAGATCGACACGGCCGTGGAAGCCCTGCGGGTGGTGACGCCTCGGGGGAGGGTCGAGACCCGGGAGGTGCCGCAATCGGCCTCCGGTCCCGACGGCAAGGCCTGGTTCATCGGCTCCGAGGGCGCCCTGGGCGTGATCACCGAGGCGGTGCTGCGGCTGCAGGTCCCTCCCGTCCGGAAGCGGGCCACCGGCTTTCGCTTTGTGGGGTTCGCCGAGGGGCTCGAGGCGGTGCGCCGGATCGTCCAGGCCGGCATCTACCCGCCGGTCCTGCGCCTGCTGGACGAGTACGAGGCCATGGTGGCCTTCTGGGGCCGGGCGGGGATGGAACCGGGGGCCTTCCTGCACCTGGGCTTCGAGGTGACGGATCCCGACGGGGAGCGGGCGGTGACGGTGGCCTGGGAGGAGGCGACCCGCCTGTGCCGGGCCGCCGGCGGCCGGGAGGTGCCGCCGGCCGGCGTGCAGGCGTGGAGGGAGGGCTTCGTCCAGCAGCCCTACTGGCGGGACGTGATGATCGACCACGGCCTGGTGGTCGACACGCTGGAGACGGCAACGGCGTGGTCCCGCGCGGTGGCCCTGCGGGAGGCGGTGCGGGAGGCGCTGTTCCGGCGCATGGAGCGATGGTCGGCGGTGGCCATGGTCCTCTGCCGCGTGACCCACGCGTACCCCGATGGATGCTCGCTCTACTTCACCTTCGTCCTCAAGCCGCCGCGGGAGGCGATGTGGGCGGCGTGGCGGGACGTGCAGCAGGCGGGGCTGGAGGCGTTCCTCGCCCACGGCGCCACCCTCAGCCACCACCACGGGACCGGTCGCGACTTCGCGCCGTTCTTCGAGCGGGAGCACGGCCCGGGACACGTGGCGGCGCTGCGGGCGCTGAAGGCCGCGTTCGACCCGGCGGGGGTGCTCAATCCGGGCGTGTTCTTCCCGACGTGAGGGGGCTCTTCCAGTGGGTCGGAGGGGGCGGGGGTACGGGTGGCTGCGGGGCGCCGGAAGCGCGGTGCTCGCCCTGGTGCTGCTCGGTGCGGTGGCGGTGCCCTTGTCCGTGCCCGCGGTGCCGTCGACGCTCGGCCCTGGGCAGGCCCAGTTCGCGGCCTACGCCCTGGACGTGGCGTCTGCGGCCTTCGAGGCCCCCCTGGTGCGGCCGCTCATCTGGCGGTACGCCGTGCGGGCGGTTCACCCGGCGGCCGGTTCGTCCGGAACCTGTGACGAGCGGCCCGGCCTTGGGGCCTACCGCGCCATCGTGGACGCCCTGGGACCCTTCGGCCTGCGCCTCGGCCGCGCCGTCGTCGAGTGCGGGCGGACATCGACCCGGTGGCTGGTCGGCGGCGGGTCCTGACCACCGGATCGGTGACCGCGGATCGGTGACGCCGGGTCCGCGGCACCGGTGGGCGACGCCCTTCGCGGGGCGACGTCGGCCGGGCGGCTGCATGGGGACGGGGGCGGGGCCGCGTCCGCTCTCGCCGTGCCGGGGGTCCGGGGGCGTCAGAGCCGGTCCCGCCGGTTCCGCTGGTAGTGGGCGCGCCGGACGAAGAGCCACAGGGCGATGCCGCTCGCCAGGATCAGCCCCCAGGTGATCACCCAGGGCCAGAGGGTGGGCATGGCTGCGATCCTCCCTCGCGCCGCCGTCCCGCGGCGCACCCGCCGCTCGGCGGCCCGTCGGATAGGATGGCCAAAACGGCGCGCTCAGACCACGTCGCGGCGGGTCACGGTCAGGGCCGCCAGCGCCAGGAACCCGAGGAACAGCGGCGGCAGCTGGACCCACCAGGCAGGCAGGTGGGCGGCGATCTCGGGGAGGTAGCGGGCCTGGGCCGTCCAGGCCGGGATCGCCGTCGGGATCCAGAGCGCCTCGTCGCCGGCGAAGGCGGTGAAGATGTTGGCGACCACGAAGAACCCGGCCGCGGCAAGGGGCAACACGTAGTTGCGACCGAGGACGGCCAGCCAGAGCACCACGGGCACCAGGAGGAACTGGGCGAGCCCCGCGACCAGGTGGAGTCCCAGGCCGGCGGCGACGGCATCCCACGACGGCAGGTAGCCGAGCACGGGCAGTCCCGCGATCACGGCCAGCGGCACCGCCGCCACCACCGCCACCGCCAGGATCAGGGCGGCGGCGCCCAGCTTGGCGAGGAGGATGCCGGTCCGGCTGGCGGGCAGGGCGAAGAGGTTGGTCGCCGCGCCTTCCTGGTACTCGCGGACCACCGCATAGGTGACCACGAAGCCGAAGAGCAGCGGGTAGACCAGCAGGTTCGCGAACAAGCCCACCTGGGCGAAGAAGCCCTCCCACGGGATCGAGACGCCTTCCCCGGCCGTGCCGGCCACCCGCCGGGCGCCCCAAACCAGGAGCGCGTTGAAGGCCGGCGCGACGCCGGCGGCCAGCAGGGCCGCCCAGTGGACCCACGATCGCTTCCACTTGAGGAGTTCGGCGCGCAGGATGGCCACGTGTGCTCCCCTCCTGTCGCCCCGGGTTGGGGCGCGGTCTTCGCTTCGGGTCCGCAGCGCGTTCAGAGCGGCGTCTGCTCCCCGATCGGGCCCTGGGCCGAGCTGCGGCGGTGCGGTCACGCCGCGCCGGGGGGCCGGTTCGTCCCGGTGTCCGAGGCCGGGTCCGCCGCGGCGGTGGCCCGCAAGAAGTGGTCCTCCAGGCTCTCCCGCTGGACGGAGGCGTGGAGCACGGGGAGGCCGTGTTCGACCAGCACGCGGACGACCTGGTCCGGCCGGTCCACGTGCTCGTAGACCCGCAGCGTGCCGCCCGGCAGCACGGTGTACCGGCGCACCCCGAGGCGCTCCTCCAGCAGGCGCACGGCCGCCTCGGGCTCCCGGGTCTCGATCACCAGGTACGTCCGGCCGCGATCCCGCAGCTCGCCCATGCGCACCTCCTCCACCAGCCGGCCTTCGTGCAGGATGCCGACCCGGTCGGCGACCTGCTCCACCTCGGCCAGGATGTGGCTGGAGAGCAGGACCGCCATCTTCCGCTCCGCGGCCAGCTCCCGGATCAGCTCGCGCACCTCGCGGATGCCGGCGGGATCGAGGCCGTTGGTCGGTTCGTCCAGGATCAGGAGCCGGGGTTCGTGGAGCAGGGCGCGGGCGATGCCCAGGCGCTGGCGCATGCCCAGGGAGAACTCCCGCACCCGCCGGTCGGCGGCGTGGCGCAGCCCGACCAGCTCCAGGACCTGGTCGATGCGCTGCGGTTCCGGGACGCCGAGGATCAGGAGATTGTGCAAGAGGTTCTCCCGGGCCGTCAGGTTGCCGTAGAAGCCCGGCGTCTCCACGGTGGCGCCGACGCGGCGGTAGACCTCGGCACCCCACTGCTCCAGGCGCCGGCCGAAGAGGACGATCTCCCCCGTCGTGCGTCGGGCGAGGCCCAGGATCATCCGCAGGGTCGTGGTCTTCCCGGCCCCGTTGCGCCCCAGCAGGGCGTAGACCTCGCCCGGGTGGACCGTCATGGTGAGGTCGCGCACCGCCCAGCGGCGCCCGTACCGCTTGCCGACCCCCCGGAGCTCGGCGGCCGGTGTCGGGCCGTCCATCCCCTCACCTCCCGCCCGCAGCATAGCGCACGGGGTTGAACGCAGCCCATCGGCCCGATTACGCCACGCTTACGGTGCGGTGAAGGGGGCGGGGGCGGGGGGTACGCAGCTGGTGGGCGCCTGGCCGCTTCAGCTCCCAGACGGCGCCCCCTGCGCGCGTCCGTGGTCGCCGGGGCCACCTCCCGACCCGGCGGACGGCGAGGGGGCGGAGCGGGCCGGTCCCCCGGGGTCGGCCCCCGGCCACGTGACGATGAACGCCAGGCCCCGCGGTTGCCGCGGGCCTGCGCGCAGGTCCCCGCCCCAGGCGCGGGCCAGCTGGCGGCTGATGGCCAGCCCGAGTCCGGCGCCCGGAGAACCGGGGCGGCGTCGGAAGGGGACGAACAGGCCCGCCACGACCTCGTCGGGCACGGGCTCGCCGTCGTCGGCCACCACCAGCTCCCAGGCAGGGCCGGTGCGCCGGAGGGTGACGGTCAGGCGGGTGATGCCCCGGGCGTGGCGGAGGGCGTTGTCGACCAGGTTGCGGACGACGCGGTCCACCAGGTCCGGGTGGCACCGCACCCAGGCCGCCTCGGGGAGGTCCGGCTCCAGCGCGATGTCCCTCTGGCGGAGGGCGGGGTAGAACTCGATCAGCAGCTGGCGCAGCCGCTCGGCCAGGTTGAGCCGCGGGGCGGGCAGGTCCGCGACCTCCAGGTCCAGGCGCGCCCACTCGAAGATCCGGTCCAGGGTCTCCCGCAGCTCCCGCCCCTTGCGGTGCGCCGTCTCCAGGTAGTCCCGTCGGGTCGCGGGGGCCAGGTCGCCCCGGGCGACCGCTTCGAGATAGCCCAGCACTGCGGTCAGCGGCGTGCGCAGGTCGTGGGAGAGGGCGGCCAGGAACTGGCGGCGGCGCTGTTCCTCCCGCTGATGCGCGGCCTCCAGGTCGTGCAGGCGCCGCATCACCCCGTTGAACGCCGCGGCGAGGGCCCGCACGCCCGGGTGGCGCGAGTGGAAGCGCACCATGACGTCGCCCGCCCGCGCCTCCTCGACGGCCTGGGCCAGCCGCCGCAGCTCGCGACGCAGCCCCCAGTAGGCGGCCAGGGCAAACAAGGCCGCCGCGATGGACACCCCCGCGACCAGGAGCCACGGAATCCCGCCGGCCGGGAGGAGGGCGACCGGCGGCCACGACCCCGAGGACGGCCCGAGCGCCATCCCGACGGCGTGCTGGCTCATGGTCCGCAAACCAGCCGGTAGCCCAGGCCGCGCACGGTCTGGATGATCGCCGGCCGCTCCGGGTTGCGCTCGATCTTCGCCCGCAGCCGGTGGATGTGGACCGCGACCGTGTTGTCGTCGGTCACGTAGGGCTCGCCCCAGACGGCCTCGTAGATCTGCTGCTTGGTGAAGACCCGGTCGGGGTGGCGGATCCACCACGCCAGCATCTGGTACTCCTTGGCGGTGAGGTGGACCGGCTTCCCGTCCACCCAGACCCGGGCTGCCGCCAGGTCCATGGTGAGGGGCCCGCACCGGACCACCTCGCCGCCGGTCGCGTGCGGTTCCCGGACGAACGCGGCCGCGGGGGGCGCCGCCTCCCGGCCGGGCGACGGCGTCGGGGCCGAGGGTCGCCGCGCGCCATCGGTCGCCACCGGCGTCGGGTCCACCGCCGCCGGCTGCGCCGCCCGGGTGCGGAACCGGCGCAGCACCGCGTGGACGCGGGCGGTGAGTTCCAGCAGGCTGAAGGGCTTGGCGACGTAGTCGTCGGCCCCCAAGGACAGGCCCACCGTCTTGTCGACCGCGCTGCCGCGGGCGGAGAGCATGATCACCGGCAGGTCGGGCCACCCCCGCCGGGGGTCGCGGATCCGGCGCAACAGATCGATCCCGTCCATCCCCGGCAGCATGATGTCCAGGATGACCAGGTCGCACGGCTCCTCGTCCAGCAGCCGGAGGGCGGTCTCCGCATCCGGCGCCACCCGGGTCGCGAAACCCTCCCGCGCCAGGTGCTCGGCCAGGAGCCGGGTCAGATCCGGCTCGTCATCGACGATGAGGATGGTCGCCCGCCCCGTCACCGCCGGCCCTCCTTGGACGGCCCCCTGGGCCGTCGATGGCGCTCGCCCGCGTCCATGCGACCTCCGCGGGGGATCGGGATCCTACCGCGTCCCGGCGACCGCGCCGAGGTCCTCGACCGGCACGATGATAGCACAAGGCGGTGCGCGTCCCGCCCGCACCGCGGCCACCGCCGAGGGTGTTGGCCGCATGCGCGCCTGAAGCAGCGGTGCCGCGCGGGAAGTTGAGAAGGTTAGAATGGATATCACCAGGATCTGTGTGGGGGGATGGCCATGGGGATCCGGCGAATCTTACGGATCGGTCAGAGCCTTGGTGTTACCCTGCCCGCCCGGGAGCTTCATGAGCTGGGGCTGAAGGAGGGTGCTCCGGTCGAGGTGGAGGTGGATCGTGTCCAGCGGCGGGTGGTCATCCGGCCCTTGGACTCCGCGACAGGCGTTGACCCGTCGTTTGTCGAGGAGGCCCGGCGATTCGCCGAAAGGCATCGGGTCATCCTCGAAGAGCTCGCCCGGCGATGAGTCTCACCCCCGCTCAGATCCTCTACCTACACGACCTGGCCCTCGAGTTCGGCGGTGGCGCGCCAGGGGTTCTTGACGTAGGTCGCGTTGAAGCGGCTGTTGCGAGGGCATTCCAGACTGTCGGTGGACAACCTGCTTACCGGACGCCTGTTGCACAGGCAGCGGCGTGTGCGCATGCCCTTGTGCGCGACCACCCGTTTGTGGATGGAAACAAGCGGACGGCTTTCTTGGCACTCGGCCTCTGGCTTGCGTCCGAAGGTCTCGTCTTCGATCCGCCACCAGCGGAGGCGGTTGAGGTCATGGAACGGGTAGCAGTTGGTCACATGGATGAGCGGGAACTGGCACGATGGGTGGAGCGGTGGGTCAGGAGACGAGACAGTCAGGCGAAGTTGTCGTGAACATCGACCGAGCGCCCCTTACAGACCAACGTGTCGGGGCGGCGCGAGTCCCGCCCGCACCGCCCCCTGCTGCCGGCCGCACGCCGCGGTCGATATCCCTCCGCGGCCCTGCCCACCGGCCCTCACCGGACGAACAGGGACTGGGGGAGGAACGCCGAGACCAACCAGTTGGGCGCGTCGACCACCTCGCTGATCTTCAGGTCCACGGCCACGCTGGCCAGGGCGTAGGCCTCCGCAGGCTCCAGGTGATAGGTCTCCCCCAGATAGCGGATCATCGCCCGCACGGCCTTGCGGGTGGCTTCCATCAGGTCGTCGCTGATCCCGGTGGTGTCGGCATGATGGAGTCAAGCCCCCGCCGGGCGGCCAGGAAGGGCCGCAGGCGGCGACTAATCTCCGTCCCCAAGAGGCGGGCGGAGGCGGTCGCGGAGCGCAGAGCAGAGGGCGCGCCGTGTCCCGTCATGGGCTTGGAGCCCGACCTTCTTGTCTGGTCGGCCCCCTCTGCGCATCGCCCGCATGGGCACCGGAGGCGTCCGGTCAGCCCGGAGAAGTGAATGCATGCGTACGCGGTCGAAGGAAAAACCGCCGTCTGCGCTCCGAGAATCACCCGGGCGGGAGGGGGTTCCCATGCCGCGCTACATCGGGCTTGATGTGCACAAGCGCTACGTGCACGCCTGCGAGTTCCGGCCTGATCGGCCCGAAGGGCAGCAAGAAAGGCATTTCCGGTTCCCCAACACGCCCGAGGCGTGGACGGCCTTGGTGGCCGAACTGGACCGCGAAGCGGTCGTCGCCCTCGAGGTCACCGGAAATGCCTTTGAGATCTACGATACCCTGGCACCCCACGCTGGTAAAGTCCTGGTGGCCAACGCCGTGGAGCTGAAGCGCCTGGGTTCAGGGCGGCACACCGACCGCGTGGACGCCGCGCGGCTGGCCAAGATGGCGGCGCTGGGCATCGTACCTACCGTATGGGTTCCGCCCCAGCCGCTGCGGCAGGTGCGCCGGCTGCTGAAGACACGGGAACGGCTGGACAGCCAGCGCCGGGCCCTGCTCAACCAGGCGCGGGCTGCCTTGAACCGCCACGGGATCGCTGTCCCCCGGGGTGCCGACCCCGCGGTCCTCCTGGAGCGTATGGAGGGCGTACCGCTGCCGCCGGGCGAACGACTGGCGGTGCAGGTCACGCTGGAGGCCGCACAGGTGCTGGAGGCGCAGGTGGAGGTGCTCACGGCAGAGATCGCCCGGCAGGTCGCGGAGGTGCCCGAGGTGCAGCGGTTGCTGACGATCACAGGCGTGGGGCTATTGACGGCAGCCACCATCTGGGCCAAGTTGGGCGATCCCGGGCGGTTTCGTGGTCCCAAGCAGGTGGCGCGGTACGCAGGGCTCGACCCCTCGGTCGACCAATCGGGGGAACGGGACCGGCGAGGGCGCATCAGCCGCCACGGCGATCGGCTGCTGCGGCAGGGGCTGATCGAGGCAGCCTGGTCGCTGGCCCGGCATGACAAGGGGGAGCTGGGCCGGTTCTATCGCCGCCTCGCAGCGAAAAAAGGGGCCAAGAAGGCCCTTGTGGCGCTGGCACGCAAGCTTTTGATCGTGGCGTGGCGGATGCTGCAGACGGGCGAGCCGTACCGGGCGCAAAAGCCGGCCACCGTGCAACGCAAGCTGGTTGGCCTGCAGCGACTCGTGCGCCGTCGACCTGCCGATGGGGAGGTGATCCGCCGGGCGATGCTTCGTAGCTGGGCTGAGGCAGTTCAGGGCACAGCCTTGCGCTCAGGAGAGAAGCTGCACCGAGCTTCCTGAGTAGGGGTTCCGCCCGGCGAGGGCTTGACGTCCATCAGAAGTGACGAAGTAGCCCCGCGGGTCCTGGCCCGACGCCAGCGGGCCCGGCACGATGAAGGCCGGTTCGTCCAGGCGCAGGTCGCGGCGGATGCGGAAGCGGCAGGCCACCTGCATGGCCGCCTCGATGGCCGTGCCGCACACCTCCCCGTCCCCCTGGGCGGCGTGGGTGTCGCCGATGGAGAACAGCGCCCCCTCGACCCACACCGGCAGGAGCAGCCGGGTGCCGGCGGTCAGGTGGCGGATGTCCATGTTGCCGCCGTTCTTCCGCGGCGGGACGATGCTGTGCCGCCCCGGCTCGGGCAGGGCGACGCCGATGGTGCCTGGGAAGGGGGCGAGGGGCACGGCGATGCGCTCGTTGAACCAGGCACGCTCACCGGGCCCCGACAGGTCCCAGATCTTGAGGTAGGGTTTCGGGAACTCGTCGGCCAGAAGGCCAAACCCGGGGATGATGGCCGTCCAGCCCCAGCGGGCGGGACCGAACTCCAGGATCTCGACCTCCAGCACGTCCCCCGGCCTCGCGCCCTTGATGAACACCGGTCCGGTGACGGGATTGACCCGCTCGAAGTCGAGACGCGCCACGTCCGCGGCGGTCGAACCGGCGTTCAGCTGGCCCCCCGACGCATCGACCACCTCGAACTCCACCGTCTCGCCGGGTTCGACCTCCAGCACCGGCTCGAGGCTGTTGTCCCAGCCGTAGTGGACGTGACGGGAGTGGATGGTGTGGGCCATGGGGTTCCCTCCTTGCAAACGGCCTGGCGTCCCTGGATGCCATTTCGGTGGCGACCGGGGAAAGGCCTGTCTCGGTCCGGCGACGGGCGGCGCGGGCCGCGGCGACGCCAACCCCTCTCCCCACCACCATGCCCATCCGCATCATCGGGTGCGGAGGATCGGACCGGGCACCCGGATCGTTCGGCGGAGGGCCGTCGTACCGCCGTGATGGTCGTCTATGATGGTGATGGTGCGCAGAGCGGACGTGGCGGCTGCCCGGCGACGACGCCGACCAGGCCAGGTGGAGGAGGAAACGTGACCGCGCCCCAACCCCCCCTTTCCGATCAGGCGGGACGGCCGGAGCACGATGGGCCGGGTCGACCCGGGACGGCCGGGGGGCCGGCTGCCTGGGCATGGACCGGGCCGATGCCCGACTGGCTTCACCGCCAGGCGGAGCTGCAGCCCGACGGCCTGGCTTTGCTGGTGGCCGGCGACCCAGCCTCCACGCGTGACGAACGCTGCTGGACCTTCGCGGAGCTGGACGCCGCGGCGACGGCGCTGGCCGAGCGGCTCCGGGCAGCCGGTGTCCGGCCGGGCCAGACCGTCGCGGTGCTGGCGGCCAACGAGCCCGGATACGTCGTGCTGATCCACGCCCTGATTCGGGCGGGCGCCGTGCTGGTTCCCCTCAACGTGCGCCTGACGCCGGCCGAACTGGCCTGGCAGGTGGCCGACAGCGGCGCCGACTGGCTGATCTACGGCCAGGGGTTCGGGGAGACCGCGGCGGCGGTGGCGGCCCACATGGTTCCCGAGCCGGCTGTGGCGGCGACCCTTCCTGCCCCGAAGTCGGCAGTGGCGGTCGGACCGGCCATCCCGCCCTCGCCAGCACCGGCGATGCCACCGGCGGCTGAAGCCGCAGGCCAACCCGGTCGTGCGCCGGCGCCAGCTACCCCCGTACCGTCCCACGCGAAGGGGTGGCCTTGCCTTCTCTCCCTGGCCGGCCTAGCCAGCGATTTGCTGATGGCGGGGGCGGCGACCCAGGGACCGGTCCAAGCCCCTTGCGCCATGGCTTCCGCCGGGGGTGCTACCACGACTTCCGCCGGTCCCACGGCCCCACCTTCCACCGGGGACACCGGGGCCGCCGCGGTCCCGGCTTCTGCCGCGGTGCCGTCCCCCGCCTCGACCGCGGGGCTTCGCGCCGCCATCGACCTGGCGGCACCCCACTGCATCATCTACACCTCGGGGACCACGGGCCGGCCCAAGGGCGCCGTCCTGACCTACGGCAACCACTTCTGGAGCGCCGTCCAGTCGGCCCTGAACCTGGGCCTTCACCGGGACGACCGCTGGCTCTGCTGCGTGCCCCTCTTCCACGTCAGCGGGCTGTCCATCGTCTTCCGGTCGGTGATCTACGGGATCCCCATGGTGCTGCACCGGCGGTTCGACCCGGCGGCGGTCAACGCGTCCATCGAGCGGCACCGGGTGACGGTGATCTCGGTGGTGGCCACCATGCTCCAGCGCATGCTGGACGAACGCGGCCCCCGGCCCTATCCCGAGCACCTGCGCTGCGTGCTGCTGGGCGGCGGGCCGGCCCCGCGGCCGCTGCTGGAGGCCTGTGCCGCCCGCGGCATCCCCGTGGTGCAGACCTACGGCATGACGGAGACGGCCTCCCAGTTCGCCACCCTGGCTCCTGCCGACGCCCTGCGCAAGCTGGGCTCGGCCGGCAAACCGCTGTTCTTCAACCGGCTGCGCATCGTGGACGAACGCGGGCGCGACCTGCCGCCCGGCCAGGTGGGGGAGATCGCCGTGCAGGGCCCCACGGTCAGCCCGGGGTACCACCGCCGGCCCGACGCGACCGCCCGCACCTGGCGGGAGGGCTGGTTCCACACCGGCGACCTGGGCTACCTGGACGAGGAGGGGTACCTGTACGTCGCCGACCGCCGCGACGACCTGATCATCTCCGGCGGCGAGAACGTCTACCCGGCGGAGGTGGAGGCGGTGCTGCTGGCCCACCCGGCGGTGGAGGAGGCCGGGGTGGTCGGGGTGCCGGATCCGGAGTGGGGGCAGGTGCCGGTGGCGGTGGTGCGGCTGCGCCCCGGGAGGGCGGCGGGCGAGCCCTCCTCCCAAGCGCCCACGCGTCCGCGTCCTACGGCGGGGCGGCCGGACGTGGACGGGATGCCGGGCCGGCACTCGGAGCTGGACCCAGACCTTGGCCCTGCGCCGGATGCGGACCCCGGTCGCGTTCCGGACCCAGCCACGGATGCGAAGCTGGATTGCGTTCCGAACCTGGATCCGGACCAAGACGTGAATCCGGAACCGCACCAGAACCCGTGCCCATCATCGAACCAAGAACCGAGGCAGCAGCCACACACGGCCCCGGAGCCGTCCGCGGTCACGGAAGAGGCCCTCTTGCGCTTCTGCGCCGAGCGGCTGGCGCGGTACAAGGTGCCCCGCCGGGTCCTCTTCACCTCTGAACCCCTGCCGCGCACCGCCAGCGGCAAGCTGCAACGGCACGTGCTGCGGCAACGGCTGGACTCGGGCTGAGATGCGGGAGGTTGGGCCAGATCCGCGGCCGCCCGGTACGGGGCCGACAGGAGCTGGGCCACGTAGCCCAGGGGCCACCGGGCAATGGTTCGGGCGGTTTGGTCCAGCCGTTCCACGGGCCGGGCCAGCCGGCGGGAGATCAACCAGGCCAGGCCGGTGGCCACGGACAGGGCACCCGCCGCAGCCGGCACCATGACCACTACGCTGCAAGGTCTGGACGTGGCGGAAGCCGTCGCGGCAAGACACCAGGGCCGGTTCGTCGTCCTACGGCCGAACCTCCACTCCGGCGAGACGGGCACATCGCGGTACAAGGGACGGCAAGGGCCGGCCACCGTGCGGTGCGGGGGAGGAGGCGTACTTGCCGGAGAGACGCCGGCCGGACGGGCGCTTTTTGCACCTCACCTGCCCTCGTACCTACCGTACCTCCTCCTCACGGGGTGGCCCGCAACGGGTCCCGGGCCTGTCCAGGGTCGGCCGTCTTGAGAAGGTTGTTGCCAGGGTTCGGGCCAGCCCGCTCCTCGAGAAGGACACAGTAGGAAGGTGAATCGCCGGGGGGATCCGCCGGCTCGACCGGCGCCTTCGCCCGGAGGGCGAGGAGTTCTGCGCGAAGCCCGGTGAGGGCGCGGATCTGCGCATTCAGGTGTTCGATCTTCGCATCCAGCCACGCCACCACCTGACTGCAGGGAGCCCGGCCCTCGTCCCGGAGCTGCAGGATCTCGGCGATCTCCTCGAGGGTGAAACCCAGCCGCGCCGCTCGCCGGATGAAGCGCACCCGTTCCACGGTCTCCCGGTCGTACAAGCGGTAACCGGAGCCGCTTCGCCGGCAGCGGATCAAGCCCAGGGATTCGTAATAACGCAACGCATGCGGCGACACTCCCGCCTGCCGCGCCGCTTCGCCAATGCGCATCATCACCGCCTCACCCCGCTCGCGCCGGGAATCCCGGTACGTTCTGCTGTCGCGGGCAGCCGGGTGGTCAGGGTGTGCCCCAAGACCAGTGTCAGCGATACCGCCATGGCCAGCATCGCCCACATCGGATGAACGCGGCCCGAGAGCGAGGCGAGCACGCCGGTCGCGTTCACGGCCAGTGCCAGCAGCACATTGCGCAAGGTCAGCCCGTAGCTGGCCGCCGCCAGGGCGCGAGCCTCCGCGACGGCGGGGAGGCGGCGCGCCGGGAGCACGACGTCCGCCGATTCGATGGCGATGTCCGTTCCCGCCCCGACGGCGATTCCCACGTCAGCCTGCATCAAGGACGGGGCGTCGTTGATCCCGTCGCCGACGAAGGCCACCTTCCGGCCCGCTCGCTGCAGTTGCAGCACGAGCCGCCGCTTGTCTTCCGGCAGGAGGCGGGCGTGGAAGACGTCGACACCGAGCTCGCGGGCCGTCGCGGCGACGGCGCCCTCGTGGTCACCGCTGGCGATGACGGTCTGCAGTCCCTGCCGGCGCAGGGCCGCAACCGCCGCAGCCGCGTCTTCCCTCGGCCGGTCGGCCAGGGCGATGGCGCCGGCCAGCTGTCCGTCGACGGCCACGTACACCACGGTGCGCCCGAGTTCGTGCTGACCCTTCACCCAACGCGCCGTGGCCTCATCCTGCTGGATCCCCTGCTCATGCAGAAGTCGCTGGTTGCCGACCAGGATCTGCTGTCCGTTCACCCGGGCGACGACGCCCCGCCCCGGTTCGGCCCGGAGAGCTTCGGCCTGGGGGAGATCCAACCCCCGTCCGGCGGCGGCGTCGACGATGGCCCGGCCCAAAGGATGCTCGGAGAGGCGTTCGGCGGCAGCGGCCAGGGTGAGCAGCTGCGCTTCCGGGTCACGCGGTGCGGAAGCGCCGGGTTGGACCCGCATGAACCCTTTGGCCGCCGCCACGGCCACCACCTGGGGTTTGCCTTCCGTCAAGGTTCCCGTCTTGTCGAACACCACCGTGTCCACTAGGCGGAAGACCTGAAAGGCCTCGCCGGAGCGCATGAGGATTCCGCGGGCCGCGGCCTCGCCGCTCGCCCGGACGACGGCCAGGGGCGTCGCCATGCCCAGGGCACACGGATACCCCATGACCAGCACGCCCAGGGCGGCATAGGCGGCCCGTACCCCGTCCGGCCGCCCGCCGGCCAGCCACGGTACGAGCAGCCAGAACAGCGTGCCGGCGGCGGCCAGGGCGAAGATCACCGGCACGTAGACCAGGAGCACCCGGTCCACCAGGCGCAGGATCCCCGGCTTCATGGCTCGGGCTTCGGCCACCTGGCGCGCGACCCGGTGCAGGAACGAGTCGTCGCCGGTGCGGGTCACCTCCACCTCGATCCCGCCCGTCAGGTTGATGGAGCCGCCGACGACTTCGTCGCCTGGCCGGCAGTCGCGGGGGACCGGCTCGCCGGTGACCAGGCGTTCGTCAATGGCGGTGGAACCGTGGAGGATGCGCCCGTCGACCGGGATCCGCTCCCCCGGCCGGATGCGCACCCGGTCCCCCGGGCGGAGTTCGTCCACCGGCACCTCTTCCTCGTTGCCGCGTTCATCCAGGCGCCGGGCCGTTGCGGGCTGTAGCGACAGCAGCCGGCGGACCGACTGGGACGCCCGCACGTGGACCAGGACCGAGGCGTAACCCCCCACGGCGTGGAAGGCCAGGATGTAGGTGGTGGCGGCGAAGAAGGCACCGCCCGGGAAGCGCGGGTCGGCCAGCCCGGCGACTCCGCCAACGAGTCCGGCCAGGGCCGCCGCGGCCGCCAGCACGTCCTGGTTGAGGATCCGCCGCCGCAGCGACTGCCACGCGTTGCGGTACACGAAGCGCGCCGGGCCTACGGAGGCCAGCAGGGCGAGGACCGCCTGGGCCCCCGGGATCACAGCATGAAGGCCGGGAGAGACTTGACCCCAGCGGCTCGCGACCATGAGCGCCGTCGCCGCGATGACCAGGCTGCCCGTGGCGGCCGCGATGCGCCGGGCTCGCGCCAGCTCTCGTTCTTCCTCGGCGAACACGTCGCTGCGGTCGGGATCGCGTACGGTAAAACCCAGGTCGCGCAAGGTGTCCGTGAGGGTCGCCACCGGCACCCGAACGGGATCGTAGCGCACGAGGACCTCTTCGTGGGCCAGGCTGACGCGGACGTCGTCGACGCCGTCCAGGCGGCGCAGCGCCTGCTGGATCGACCGGGTGCAGAGGGAGCAATGCATGCCCCCGACCCGGACGTGGAGTGTCGCCATGGGAACCACCTCGCCGCCAGTGTAAACCTTCAAGCCTGCTCGAAGGTCAAGGCAGCAGGGCCTGAAGGCACCCAGGACCGGCGACGCCGGACGGGGGTGCCGGTCTTGGCTGGAAAGCGGGCGGGTGTATGGCTAGGCTAGGTGGAACCCGGGTTCGCTGGGCGGTTCCCGGCCATATGGAATCACTTGCCTGTAGCCTAAGATGAGCGCGGACGTCGCCACCGCCAGAGGTGCCACCCGCCCCCCAGCATGCCGCCCATGGAGGCGCCCATGGTGATCATCCCGCTCGCGGAGAGCCCGTGCAACGGCATTCCGGACCAGAGGTCCATGAACGTCGTCGATGCCACCGCCAGGGCGCTGCCGGCGAGAGCGCCAAGCCCGGCTAGGGTCATGGCCGCATGCTCCTCCTCAGCCGCGGGACGCACCGTCAGCGGTGCCACCAAGGTGAGCAGGGTCGAGAGCAACCCGTGCAGCGACAAGGCGTGGTCGAGGAAGCTCCCGATCAACCCGGCCCAGGCTGAGCGCTGGAACAAGGGGGAGCTGAGCACAACGTCACCTCCGACCCTAGCGGACGGGGGTGTGGGTGCGCCGGTCCCGGGAACGGCCCCTCGCGGCGACGGGTGGTTGCTCGCCCGGCGGCCTGCCGGCACCGCTACTCACGCCATATGCGCGGCGGCGGTCGTTGATCCCATCCGTGGTCTGTGCCCATGGTCGCCGGGGGGAGGGGGGCTCCGGGCGGCAGCCCGGCGTCCGCAGGGACCGCCGCACCCGAGTTACGGATGGCGCGATGAAGTGCGCCGGGAGGAAGGGAGGCGGCGGGCCAGACCACGAACGCCGTTGCCAAGCCGGCCCACAGGAATGAGCCAGGCCAAATGACCTCAGAAGGCAGGGAGTCGCCATGGCGGGACATCCGCTGTTCGCAGCCGTGTTCGACTTGATCCAGCGTCCGGCGGCGCCGATGATCGATCCCTGGCGACGGCGCGTGGTGGGTGAGGCGACCGGCCGCGTCCTGGAGATCGGCGTGGGCACGGGCCTCAATCTGCCGTTTTACCGGATGGAGCACATCGAGCGGCTGGTCGGACTTGAACCCGATCCCCACATGCGCCGGCGGGCGGCGGCGCGGGCCCGGCGCCTGGGCATCCCCCTGGAACTGGTTGCCGCACCGGCGGAGGAGATGCCCTTTGAGGACCAATCCTTCGACACGGCGGTGGCCACCCACGTCTTCTGCAGCGTGGCCGATCCGGAACGGGCGCTGCGCGAGGTCTTCCGGGTCCTGCGGCCGGGAGGAACCTTCCGATTCCTTGAGCACGTGCGGTCGGCGGACGAACGGGCTGCACGGTGGCAGGACCGGGTGACTCCGCTGTGGCGCTTCGTCGCCGCTGGATGCCATCCCAACCGGCGGACGACGGAAATGATCGCCGCCGCAGGCTTCGCCTTCGAGGAACTTGAGCGATTCGAGTTTGCCGGGGGCGGACCCGTCAAACCCCAGGCATTCGGCGTGGCTCGGCGCCCGGCGCAAAGTTAGCGACGGCACGAACCCAGAGGCATGCCCACGGTTGGGTCGCCATCGGGGCAAGGGGCCGATGTCACGGTTCGCGGCGAAAGCGCCGCATGGGATCGAAACGCTTGAGCAGGGTGGAGTTGGTCGTCACCGAGACGGAGCTCAGGGCCATGGCCGCGCCGGCCAGCACCGGGCTCAGGTAACCCAGGGCGGCCACCGGGATGCCCAGGGTGTTGTAGATCAGCGCCCAGAACAGGTTCTGCCGGATCTTGGCCAGGGTGGCCCGGCTGAGCTCGATGGCGGCCACCAGGGTGCGCAGGTCGCCCCGCATCAGGGTGACGTCGGCCGTCTCGATGGCCACGTCGGTGCCCGTGCCGATGGCGATGCCCACGTCGGCCGCCGCCAGGGCGGGGGCGTCGTTGATGCCGTCGCCCACCATGGCGACCTTGCGGCCGCGAGCCTGGAGCTCGCGCACCTTGGCGGCCTTGTCCGCCGGCAGCACCTCGGCCAGGACGCGCTCTTCGGGGATCCCCGCCTGCCGGGCCACGGCGCGGGCCGTGCGGGCGTTGTCGCCGGTGATCATCCAGACCTCGAGTCCCAGCTCGTGCAAGGCGGCCACCGCCTCGGGGGCCGTCTCCTTGAGGGTGTCGGCCACGGCGATGAGGCCCGCCAGGCGGCCGTCCACCGCCACCAGCATGACCGTCTTGCCCTGTTCCTCCAGGGCCGCCAGCCGGTCCGCCGCGGCGTCCACCGCGACGCCTCGGGCCTCCATCAGCCGCCGGTTGCCCACGACCACCTCACGGCCGGCCACCCGCGCCTGCACCCCGTGCCCGGGGATGGCCTCGAAGGATTCCGGTTCGTCCAGGTCGAGGCCGGCTTCCCGGGCCCGCTCGACGATGGCGGCAGCCAGCGGGTGCTCGGAGGCCCGTTCCACCGACGCCACGAGCCGCAACAGGGCCCGCTGCGCGGCATCCAGGTCGGAGGAACCGGCCCCGCCGCGACCGGATGCTGCATCACCGGCTGCGACGGCGTCCCCGCCCGCGCCGGCACCGGCGGGGGCCTCGCCGGCATCCTCGGCCGCATCCTCGACCACGTCGCCGTCAACGCCCGGACCGGCATCCAGCGCCTCCAGCGCCTCCAGCACCACCACGTCCGTCACCGACGGCTTGCCCACGGTGAGCGTCCCCGTCTTGTCCAGCAGGATGGCGTCCAGGGTGGCCGTCGCCTCCAGGTGCTCGCCACCGCGGAAGAGGATGCCGTTCTCCGCGCCGCGCCCCGTCCCCACCATCACGGCCGTGGGGGTGGCGAGACCCAGCGCGCACGGGCAGGCGATGACCAGCACCGCCGTGGCCGCCAGCAGCGCCCGGGTGAGGTCGCCCGTCGCCACGAGCCATCCCGCAAAGGTCACCGCCGCCACCGCCATGACCGCCGGGACGAAGACGTTGGACACCCGGTCCGCGAAGGCCTGGATGGGGGCCTTGGAGAGCTGCGCCTCCTCCACGATGCGGACGATCTGGGCCAGGGCGGTGTCCCGGCCCACCCGTGTGGCACGGAACTTGAAGGAGCCCGTGGTGTTCACCGTGCCGCCGATCACCTCGTCGCCGGGCCCCTTCTCCACGGGCAGGCTCTCGCCGGTGAGCATCGACTCGTCCACCGCGGAGCGGCCCTCCAGCACCACCCCGTCCACGGGGATCTTCTCGCCGGGCCGCACCACCACCACGTCACCGACGGCCACGTCTTCGACCGGGACGTCCACCTCGCGCCCGTCGCGGATCACGCGGGCCGCCCGCGCCTGCAGAGCGAGGAGCTTCTCGATGGCCGCCGACGTGCGCCCCTTGGCCACGGCCTCCAGGTACTTGCCCAGGGCGACCAGCGTGATGAGGATGGCGCTGGTCTCGAAGTAGAGTCCCGTCGTGCCCAGGCCCGGCCAGAGCAGCGCCACCACGCTGTACGCGTAGGCCGCCGTGGTGCCCAGGGCCACCAGCACCGACATGTTGGCGTTCCGGTTCTTCAGGTTGAAGTAGCTGTCGCGGTAGAAGATCCAGCCGACGTAGAACTGCACGGGCGTGGCCAGGGCCAGTTGCAGCCACCCGTTTTGCAAGAGGGCGAAGGCCGGACCGTGCCACCGGAAGAGGTGCGCCGCCATGGCCAGCAGGAGCGGCAGGGAGAGCACCGCCCCCAGGACGAACCGGTTCCTCCAGCCAAGGATCTCACGGCGGCGCGCGGCCTCGGCTTCGTCGCCCGCCCCCCGACCCTCGTCGACGGGCTCCGCCTCGTAGCCGGCGGCCCGGACGGCGCCCACCAGGTCGGCCACCGTCGCCGTGCCCGGGACGAGCCGCACGGCGCCGGTCCCCGTGGCCAGGTTGACCGACGCCTCGACCACGCCTGGGACGCGGCGCAGGGCCCGTTCGACCCGGTTGACGCAGGCCGCGCAGGTCATGCCGCGGATGGTCAGGCGCACCGGCTGCAGGGGCACGTCGTAGCCCAGGTCGCGCACGCGCGCCGCCATGTCGGCCACCGTCACCCGCTTGGGGTCGAACCGGACCCAGGCGCGGGCCGTGGCCAGGTTCACGGCAGCGTCGGCGACCCCATCCAGGCGCTTGAGGCCTCGCTCGATGCGGTTGGCGCAGGCGGCGCAGGTCATGCCCTCCACGGGCAGGGTGACGTCGACCGTGGCCACGGCGGCCGCGGTTCCACCGGCGTCGGTGTCGTCGGGCCCGCCCTCCCCACCACCGCCTCCGGCCACGGCACCGGGACCGCGACCCGGGTCTTGCGGATGCGGGACACCGGCTTCGGTGCGGGCACGCTCCTTCAGCACACGCCCATCCGTCATGGGGACCGCCTCCCCTCTTGAGGCACGGTGCCGCTGGACGTCGCAGGCGACCCGGAGTCAGCGTCGATGTGGCGCATCGGATGCAAGCCCGACGGGGTGCGGCCCGTCACGAGGTGCGGAGCAGCCGCCGCACCACCGCCATGACCTCGTCGATGGCCGCGTCGCCGTCGCCACTGCGGACGGCGTCCTGGACGCAGTGGTGGGTGTGCTGCTCGAGGAGCTGCAGGGCCACGGCGTCCAGGGCGGCCCGCACGGCGGCCACCTGGATCAGCACGTCCACGCAGTACCGCTCCTCCTCGACCATGCGCTGCAGCCCGCGCACCTGGCCCTCGATGCGGCGCAGGCGATCCAGCAGCTTCTTGCGGTCCGCGTGGGGCGTCATGCGCCGCGATCCCCGACCGCGGGCCGCCCCGTCCACCAGCGTAGGGCGGCCGGGGTCGGGGGGCGACGCCTGCGGCGGTCCGGCGATCGGCTGGTCGGCGTCCCCGTTCACAGGATCCCCTCCCGTCGGCTCCGCCGTGTCGCCGGGGTCGTTCGTCCCGACGCAGGGGCGTCGTCGGTCGTCCAAGCGTACGGCGCGAAGCGTTCGGCTCGATCATACCCCCTTGGGGTATGTGCGTGTCAATGTACCAAAACATGTATTCCCATGCAACGGGCCGGCGGCGGAGGCAAGGCCCTGCGAACAACCGCCGGCATGGCACGCGATGACGACGAGCGACGGATCCGTTCTCAGCCCAAGGATGGGTGGAGGAGGCCGCGGTCTTTGACGGCAGGGGGTCGGCGGCGCCGATGTTTGACGGCGCGGGAGCGGCAGCCTAGGATAGAGACGACGATACCCCCTCAGGGTATCCATGGGGCCTCGGAGTATCGATGCCGGAGTATCGAGGCCGGCCCCGTGAGGGCAACCATGGTACAGGGAGGTCGACATGGCATGGCGACGCGGGTCTACCAGGTCAAGGGCATGTCCTGCGACCACTGCAAGGCGGCCGTCAAGAAGGCCATCGCCGGCGTGCCGGGCGTCCAGGAGGTGGACGTCGACCTGGCCACCGGCCGCGTGACGGTGACCTACGAGGGCGATCTCGACGACGCCCGGGTCCGGAAGGCCGTCGAGGAGGCCGGCTACGAGGTGGCGTGACGGCATCCGCCCCGATCGGGGCGGACGCCCCATGATCCCGCCTGTCGATCCCCGGATCGGCCCGGGTCGGCGCGGATCGGCCCCCACCGGAGCCCTTCGGCCCCATTCGGCGCGGTCGCGACGCCCTCGAGCGGGTCGGCCGAGGGCGGGGCACGAGCGGGTCGTCGAGACCGGGGTCGGTAGGGCGCGGTGTGGGGGCGGAGGCATGGGGGCGCTTCGGTCCATGGTGGGGATCACGGGCAGGTCGGGTTGGAGGACGGTGTGGCGGGGCACCCCAGGAACCGGTCCGCCGTCAGGAAGGTCGGCGCTTCGGGGAGACCGGAAGGGGGATGAGGGGCAGGGGGCAGGGGGATGAGGAGCAGGGGGCGAGGGCCTCACTCGGCCGAGGGGGCACCGCCCTGGGCGGTCCCGGCCGCCAGCGTCTCCTCATACAGCCGTTCCATGTCGGCCAGGGTCATGGGGCCGCGCCAGTGAATCCGCACGATCCCTTGCTCGTCGATCCAGAAGGTCTCCGGGTACCCCGTGACCCGATACTGGCGGTAAACGGTCTTGTCCCGGTCCAGCAGCACGGGGTAGGTGGCGCCGAACTCCGCCAGGAAGGCGCGCACGGTGTCCACGGGCTCCGCGACGTTGACGGCGTAGAAGGCCACCCGGTCGCCGTACCGCTGGTAGAAGGCCTTGAGGGCCGGCGTCTCCTCGCGGCAGGGGGCGCACCACGAGGCCCAGAAGTTCAGCACCACCACCCGGCCCCGCAGGTCGGAGAGCCGCACCGGCGGGCCGTCCAGCTGGGGCAGGGTGAAGTCGGGCGCAGGCTTGCCCGGCGCCGGCGCCGCGGCCAAGATGTGCCCCATGGACCGGACCCCCGCCAGGGAGGCGGCGGCCAGTACCAGGGCCACAGCCAGGGCGATCCGCCGTCGGCGCCGCCGGACGTCAGGCGGCACCGGGAAGGCATCCGAACCGGGTTCGCCCGTCCTCGACGCCGCCGGGGATGCCGCTGCGGCCGCCTTCCCGGCGTGGGGGACGCCGTCAACACGCTTGCTCATGCCGCCGGGATCCCTCCCTCGCCCGCTACGGGCCGGTCCTTCCCGTCGTCCCCGCCGCGAGCCGGCGTGTCCGACCGTGCAGGCACAGCCGGTTCGTCCGGCTGGCCGTACGACCCTCGGTCCTTCCCGGTTCGGGGGCGGGGACGTGGCGATGCCGCCGCTCCCGTCCCGTGCCCGTCCGGTCTCACCATGCCGGAACGGCCCGCCGGCGATCAATCCGGCGCCAGCAGGAACTCCAGGTCTTCGCGGGTCAGGTCCTTGCCCAGCTTGCCGTTCCTGGTCAGCAGCGCCCCGGCCAGGGCCCTCTTCTCGGCCTGGAGCTGGAGGATCTTCTCCTCCACCGTGCCGCGGGTGATCAGCTTGTAGCTGAACACCGGCCGGTCCTGGCCGATGCGGTGGGCACGGTCCGTGGCCTGTTCCTCCACGGCCGGGTTCCACCACGGGTCGTAGTGGATCACGTAGGAGGCGGCGGTCAGGTTGAGGCCCGTGCCACCGGCCTTCAGGCTGATCAGGAAGACCGGCACGTCGCCCTCCTGGAACCGCCGCACCCGCGCCTCGCGGTTGCGGACCCGCCCGTCCAGGCGCTCCCAGCCCAGCCCCAGGCGGTCCAGCTCCCGCTGCAGGATGTCCAGCATGCGGGTGAACTGGCTGAAGACCAGCACCTTGCCGCCGCCGCCCACGATCTGCTGGACCAGCTCGCGGAAGGCGTCCAGCTTGGCGGAGCCCGCGTTGCGGGAGCCGGGCAGGTCCAGCAGCGCCGGATGGCAGCAGACCTGCCGGAGCCGCAGCAGCGCCTCGAGGATCGTCATGCGGCTGCGGGCGATGCCGGCCCGCTCCACCTCTGCGAACACCCGGGCTCGGTAGGCGGCCAGCAGCTCGCGGTACAGCCGGCGCTGGCCGGGTGCGAGCTCGCAGTACTGCACCACCTCGGTGCGCGGCGGCAGGTCGCGCGTCACCTGCTCCTTGACCCGACGCAGGATGAAGGGGAAGACCCGCCGCCGGAGCTCGGCGACCCGCGGGTCGGGGGTGGGACCCGGTTCGTCCGGACGAACCGGCGCGGCCCGCGGTCCGGCCCCGCCTGGCGGTCCGGCCCCTGGCTCGTCGGCGGCGGGCTGCCCGTCCGCGGGCCCACCCGGGGCCGGCGCTCCGCCCGCGTGCCCCGGCTGGAGCGCCGCGCCGTGGGCGACCGCCGCCGGCTCCAGCGTCGCGTACCGGCGCAGGAAGGCGTCCCGGCGGCCCAGGTAGCCCGGCATCAGGAGCTCGAACAGCGCCCACAGGTCGAGCACGTGGTTCTCCACCGGCGTCCCCGTCAAGGCCAGCCGGTGCCGGGCGCGGATGCGGCGCAGGGCCTGCCAGGTCTGGGTGTCCGGGTTCTTCACGTGCTGGGCCTCGTCCAGGATCAGGTAGTGGTAGTCGCGCTCCGCAAGCCGGTCGACGTCCCGCCGGATCAGCGGATACGTGGTGATGAGCACGTCGTGCTCGCCGGCTGCGCGGAACAGGGACGCCCGCCGCGGTCCGGTGAGGGCCAGCACCCGCAGGTCCGGGACGAACCGGCGCGCCTCCTCGACCCAGTTGAAGACCAGGGAGGTGGGCACCACCACCAGGCTCGGCGGTGCGGTCCGGCCCGCCTCCTTCTCGGCCAGCAGCAGGGCCAGCACCTGCAAGGTCTTGCCGAGGCCCATGTCGTCGGCGAGGATGCCGTGCAGGCCGTGGTCGCGCAGGAAGCAGAGCCAGTGGTAGCCCCGGACCTGATAGGGCCGCAGCCGGGCCTTGAGGCCTTGGGGGAGCGGCACCGTGGGGATCCCCTCAAAGCCCTCCAGCAGCTGGGCCAGGCGACGGAACCCCTGGTCGACCTCGCGCCGGTCCGCCGCCTCCAGCAGGTGCGCGGCGACGCCGAAGGCCCAGCGGCTGAGGCGCAGCGGTGCCCTTCCGGACGAACCCGGCTCACCGGCCGCCGTCCGCCGCCGACCGCCGCCGCGCGCCGGGGCGTGCTCGGCCAGCACGCCCAGCCGCTGCAGCCATGCCTCAGGCAGCCGCGCCATGACCCCCGAATCCAGCCGCACGTAGCGGGAGCCCCGGCGCAGCGCCTCCAGCAGCGCCTCCCAACCCGCCGACCCCTCCGGGGTCTCCAAGGCCACGTCGAGATCGAGCCAGTCGATCCCGGTGGTCACCCGCACCCGGGAGCGCAGGGGGCTCGGGCTCACGCGGAACCGGACCAGCCGCTCCTGCCCCCGGACCTCCCAGTGGGCGGCCAGGCGCGGGAGGGTCTCGGTCAGGAAGTCCAGCGCCCGGTCCCCGAAGAGGAGGGCCCGGCCGTCCGGTCCGGGCGGGGCGCCGATGGCCTCCATCGTCGCCGCGAACTGTTCCCATGCCGCCCGTTCCAGGTCGCGCCGGCGGCGATGCCAGACGGCGACCGAATCCAGCGGGGCCGATCCCCGGGCCCCGCCCGCGGAGGGGCCGGCGGATCCCGCGTCCTGCGAAGCCGGCGCCTCCGGCACCAGGGCCGGCTCGTCCTCGTCGAGGCGGACCAGCGGCGCCCCCTGGCCGTAGGCGAAGGCCAGTTCGACCGTCAGCGCCCCTTCCTGCTCGCCGAGCAGCACCACGGGCCGGGGCCTCCCGTCGCGGATGCGGCGAGCCAGGTCCTCGGGCAGGTGGATCCGCGCCCGCGGCTGCAACCGCGGCAGGTACCGACCGATGAAGTCCGGCGCCTCGGTGGCGGGAACGGTCAGGGGGCGGGCCGCCACGTCCAGGTGCAGGGCGACGTCGCCGGCGGGAAGCACGGGCCGCAGGATCGGCCCCCATTGGACCCACAGGTAGCGCTCCCCGGGGATGCCGATGCTGCCGGCGGGCGGCGACCAGATACGCCCGTCGGCGGTGAACCAGCGGGTGGTGAGGGTGAGGTCGTCCCCTGCCGGCACGAGCGCCAGTTCGACCCGGTAGGGCTCGTGCTCGATGCGCAGCGGCTCGCGCCCGTCGCCGGCGAACACGAAGGGCAACCGGCCGAGGAGCTCCAGACACAGGTCGACCATCCCGGGCGGGATCTCGTAGAGCGGGTCGTACGTCGCCGACCCCGGCCGCCGCGGATGGGGGACGGGGTGTTCCAGCATCCGGAAGAGCAGGCGGTGTAGCGGACCGGCCGGCGAGGGCAGCCACGGCGCCAAGGGGTCGAAGTTCAGCGGCCGCTCCTTGCCGAGGCCCTGCTTGCCCCAACGGGCCCGGTGGATGGCGAGGCGAAGGCCGTCGGGGAAGAAGTAGACCCGCACCACCACCTGGTCCGTGCCGGGCTGCGGCAGGCCGCGGTGGAGGCCGGGACCGCCGGGTCCCGCGACGGGATCCGCTGGGGAGCCGGCGGTGGCGCGTTCCAGCCATCGGTCCACCTGGGCCCGCCACCCCCGATTGCCGGTTCCGCCCGTCGCCGGGACACCTTGGGTGGTCGGGGTGCCCGACTTGGAAGGGGCGCCGGGCGTCGGGGTCGCGCGGCGGTCACGCGGGGTGTGCAGCGCCGGGCTGTGCTGCACCGAGTGACGCGGAACCGTCGGCTCCTGCCGTTCTGGGGCCGTCACCGGCCCCGGTGCGACGGCGTTCGGTGCCGCCGGTCGATCCGTCGCCACACCGGCCGGGATGGGCTCCCCCTCCTCGACCCGGTCGATGAAGCGCAGGATGACCGCCACCACATGCTTGCAGGGCCACCCTTCGAACGGGCACGAGCAGGAGGCCTCCCAGCCGTTGGAGAGGGGATCCCACCAGACCATCACCCGGTACGGTGTGCTGGCCGTCCCCGCCACCCGGGCCTGGAGGGTCAGCTCCGGCCCCCACGCCAGGTCCAGCACGCGTCCTCCCTCGGCGTACTCGCGCCCCCGCTCGACGATCCGCTCCGGTGCGGCATCGACCACGTCCCAGAGGGACTCCACGGCCAGTTCGAAGGAAGGCTTCGCCCTCACCGGCTCGCGTGGCAGCGCCCACACACCTCCCTCTCCTGCCGGAGCCTCGAGGGGCGCGCGATCACCCCTCGAGGCTCACCCGATCACCCCGGCCTCCCGCAGCCGCCGCCGCTCGTCGGCCGCGAGGCCGAACTCCTCCAGCACCTCGTCGGTGTGTTGGCCCAGCAGAGGCGGCGGCGCGTAGATGGCGCCGGGGGTCGCGGAGAGCT
Source organism: Thermaerobacter composti (assembly GCF_033582035.1). Lineage (NCBI taxonomy): Bacteria > Bacillati > Bacillota > Clostridia > Eubacteriales > Clostridiales Family XVII. Incertae Sedis > Thermaerobacter > Thermaerobacter composti. The sequence continues at coordinate 1,971,484 of NZ_CP132508.1, read as the reverse complement.
TCACGGGGATCCCCGTCACCCGGATGACGCCGGCCCGGGGGTGCTCCAGGGAGACGATCATCTGCCGGTGCCGGACGTGGGGGTCGCGGGCCAGGTCGGCGATGCTGAGGATGGGCCCCGCCGGCACCCCGGCCCGGTCCAGGCGCTCGAGCCACTCGGCGGTGGTCCGGCTGCGCATCAGCGCCTCCAGCTCCGGCAGGAGCTCCTCGCGGTGCTCCACGCGCCCGGCGTTGGTGGCGTAGCGCGGGTCGGCGGCCAGGTCGGGCCGGCCCGCCGCCTCGCAGAAGCGGCGCCAGAGGCTGTCGTTGCCCACCGCCACGATCAGGTGGCCGTCGGCGGTCGCGAAGGCCTGGTAGGGGACCAGGTTGGGGTGGGCCGAGCCGTAGCGCCGCGGCACCTGGCCCGTGGCGAAGTAGTTGCCCGCCACGTAGGTCAGCCAGGCGATCTGCCCTTCGAAGAGGGAGACGTCGACCACCTGGCCGCGGCCCGAGCGCTCCCGCTCCCACAGGGCGGCCAGGATGCCGAAGGCGGCCCACATGCCGGCGCCGATGTCGGCGATGGCCACGCCGGCCCGCACCGGCGGCCGGTCGGGCTCGCCGGTGACGTGCATGATGCCGCCCATGGCCTGGGCGATGGCGTCGTAGCCCGGCTTGTCGCGGTAGGGGCCGTCCTGGCCGAATCCGGAGATCGACGCATAGATCAGCCGCGGGTTCTCGCGCAGCAGGTCGTCGGGGCCGATGCCCAGCCGGGCGGCGGTGCCCGGGCGGAAGTTCTCCACCACCACGTCGCACTGCCGCGCCATCCGCCGGATCAGGTCCCGGCCCTCGGGCGCCTTGAGGTCCACCACCACGCTGCGCTTGTTGCGGTTGACGGCGAGGAAGTAGGCCGCCTCGCCGTTGATGAAGGGCGGCCCCCAGCCCCGGGTGTCGTCGCCCGTCTCGGGCCGCTCGACCTTGATCACGTCGGCGCCGAAGTCGGCCAGCATCATCGTGCAGTACGGTCCGCTCAGCACCCGCGAGAGGTCGAGCACGCGGATGCCCACCAGCGGTCCTCGACGGCCCTTCACCGCCCGCTCCTCCCCCTCCGCCTCCGTGGCGTCGCCTCGCGCCCGTCGGCGCACGGGTCGTTCATCGCGCCGTCCACTCCGTTGCGGAGCCGTCGCGCCGGCGACGGCTCCACGCCCGACGACGGGCCGGCGACCGCATCGCGGCGGTCGGCTCACCGGCGGCCGCCCCCGCCGCCGTCCGCCCCGACGTCGTCCCCGCCGCCACCGCTGTGCCCCACGCCGCGCCCATCCCTGCCGCCAACGCCGCCATCGCCGCCCTCGTCGCCGTTCGCCGCGGCGGGGCCATCGCCCGCTTCCCGCGCGCCGCGCCGGGCGTCCTCCCACAGCTGCTGGAGCTGGCGCAGGTCCTCGAGCCCCAGCCAGTCCACCCCGGCCAGGGCCTCGATGTGGTGCTGCAGCTCGTGGAGGATGGTCTCTTCCAGTTCGTCGAACCAGACCTCGGCCGGTTCGTCCACCAGCACCCGCTCGAAGGACCCGTAGTAGATGCGGATGAAGCGGCCCAGGTACGGCTCGGTGATGTACTCGCCCAACAGGTAGACGCCCGGCGGATCCTGGGGAATGCGCCGCGCCGCGGGGTCGATCTGCACCCCGCCCTCCAGCTCCTCCAGGAGGCGCGGGGGCAGGCGGCGGACGATGCGGTCCGCCCACGCCGTGAAGGTGTCGAAGTCCACGGGGACGAACCGGTACCGCCGCAGCCGGCGCCGCCGGCGGACCGGTCCGCCGCGCGGGCGGCGCTTCCCGGCGCCAAGGCCGCCGAGGTCCTCCGGGCCCGCTGGACCGCGGTCGCCCGAGCCCGCGCCGCGATCGTCGCGCCCGCTCATCCGGATCCTCCTCGGCCCAGCGCTTCCATGGCCTCCAGCAGCCGCTCGATCTCCGCGGCGGTGTTGTACGGCGCCAGGCCCACGCGCACCAGGCCGCCCGACGCCTTGAGCCCCAGCCGCTCGATCAGCGTCACCGCGTAGAAGTCGCCGTCCCAGACGAACAGGCCGCGCTCGGCGAGGAACCGCGCCACCTCCGCCGGGTGGCGACCGGCGACGGTGAAGGAGACCGTCGGCGTGCGGGGATGGCCCTCCGGCGGCCCGTAGACCTTGACGCCGGGCAGGGTCGCCAGGCCCCGGCGCAGCCGCTCGGCCAGCGGCGCCTCGTACGCCTCGATGGCGTGCATGGCGGCGAGGATCGCGGCCCGCCGGCCGGTGGCCCCGCCCACCGCGTCGCGGAACGCGTCGAGGTAGCGCTGCCCCAGGCGGGCGAGGAAGTCGACGGCCGCCGTCAGCCCCGCCAGCCCCTCGTGGTTCAGGGTACCGGTCTCGATCTTCTCCGGGGCCGCCGCAGACTGGGGTCGCACGCGGTAGGTCTCCAGGGCCTCGAAGGCCGCCCGCCGCCCGTAGAGCACCCCGACGTGGGGACCGAAGAACTTGTAGGCGGAACACAGCAGGAAGTCGCAGCCGATGGCGCGGACGTCGATGGGGCCGTGGGGGGCGTAGTGCACCGCGTCGACCACCGCCAGGGCGCCCGCCTCGTGGGCCATGCGCACCGCCCGGGCCACGTCGTTGACGGTGCCGACGGCGTTGGACGCCCAGCCGATGGCCACCACCCGCGTCCGCCGCCCCAGGAGGTCGCCCAGGCGATCCAGGTCCAGCGTGCACGTCGCCGGGTCCACGGGCAGCCAGCGGATCACCGCCCCCTGCTCCTGGAGGACCAGCCACGGGCTGACGTTGGCGTCGTGGTCGAGCTCCGTCACCACGATCTCGTCGCCGGGTCGCAGGGTGCGACCGATGGCCCGCGCCAGGTTGAAGTTCAGGGTGGTCATGTTGGGCCCGAAGGCGACCTCGGCGGGCGTCGCCCCCAGGAAGTCGGCCATCGCCGCGCGGGCCGCGGCGATGGTCTCGTCGGTGGCGCGGCTGGTCGGGAACGCGCCGTGGGTGTTGGCGTTCCTCTCGACCAGGTACGTGGCCATGGCGTCGATCACGGCCTGCGGGACCTGGGTTCCGCCGGGCCCGTCGAGGAAGGCCGCCGGTTGACCGCCGACGGTGCGCTGCAGGGCGGGGAACTCCGCCCGGCACCACGACAGGTCGATCGCGCCTTCCTGCCGGGCGGTGGCCGATGTGGCCGACGCCGGGCCTGACTGGTTCACGCCGTGGTCCCCCCTGGGCCGGCACCGCGTCCGACACCCTGCCCGACCGTGCGGGGTGTCGCCCTCCCGGCGGGGGCGAGGGGCCCCCTGGGGAGGCCCTGGCCTCCGATCGAGAAGTGCTAGCTCCCGTGGGGAAGCCCTCTCCCCCGTCGGGAAGCCGTGGCCCCCACGGGGAAGTGCGGCGGCCCGCGGGGTGTGCCTCGCCGGGTGCGCCGCCGCGGGCGCCACGGGCGCCGCAGGCCAGGGTCGGGCAAGGGCGGATCGGTTGCCGCCGACGCTGTCCTGCGGGGCGGGCGGCCGGCGGAGCGCCGGCCGCCCGCCCCATCGTTCGCGGCCCTCGGCGTGCTGCCGGGGACGCGGATCGCTTCAATGCTTACCGATCGGTGGGCCGGGTTCCTGCCGGTGGGCCGGGTTTGCCCATTTCCACCGTCCCGTCCCCCTCTCACCGCCTCGTGCCCATCTCCTGGCGCCACGGTTGGGCACCGCCATGAGGCCGGTCCACCGGCGCGGCCCTGCGCCCGCCGGTCCCGGTGGGCCTCGAGCGGGTGAGGCAGCTCGTGGAGGCGGCGGAATCCAGGGCCGCCTTGAACCCGCCGGCCCACGGGCGACGCGTTGGCGAAGTACCGCGCCGCGTGCTGTTCGGCCGCCAGCGCCGCGGGCCGCACGCACCGTCCCGCCGGTCCCCTTGAGCCGCGCCGCACCGCCCCGACGGCCCCCAGGGGCGCGGCGGCCGGCGAGGGGCGTGCCGCGCCCGTCGCCGGGCGCCACCGCGGTACGCTGGCCCGTCTCCGCCCAGCCGCTGCGCCGCGCAGGGGTCCGTCCAGGGTCCATGGCAACGGGGCTGCCCGGGCGTTCCGCGGTGCTGGGTCGGGGTTGACGTGGCTCGGTTCGGCACCGACGAATGGCGGCGGGGCTCCCCGGGCGTTCCGCGGTGCTGGCGGCGGGATCGGGGAACGCGGCCGGGGAGCGCGCCCCGGCCGCTGCGCTGGTCTCGGTTCCGCGTCCACCGTCTGGCGCGTCAGTCCGCGTCCACCGTATTGAATCCCTGGCCGATGGGGAAGTCCACGAAGCCGTCGAACCGGTCCGCCCGCAGCGACTCGATGCCGGCGACGGGCTCGCCGCCCAGCGCCGGTTCCTCCCCCAGGACAAACGCGGCCACCAGCTCGCCCACGGCCGGCGCCCGCATGACGCCGAACCCGTTGAACCCCACCGCCAGGTGCAAGCCGGCGACGCCCCCGTAGGGACCGAGGAGCGGCCGCCGATCCGGGGTGGCGTCGCAGAGGTGGGCCCAGCCGCCCACCGCCTCCGCGCCGCGGGCCGCGGGCATCCGGTGTTCGAGCCGCCGGCGGCTGGCCGCGAGGAACTCCGGGTCGGGGTCGCGGCGGAAGGCGTCGGGGTCTTCCTCCACCAGCCCGGTGCCGTCGCCCACCGCCAGCAGGCCCTGGCGGGGCAACCAGTAGTACGCCCCCGTCACGTCGTGCAGCGGCGGGACGTCGTCGGGATCGATCCCCTCCGGCAGCGCCCAGAGGGAGAGCTGGGTGCGGTAGGGCTTGATGGGGGCGTCCAGGCCCGCCGTCCGCAGCAGCGATCGCGTCCAGACGCCCGCGGCGACCACCACCACGTCGGCGGCCACCGGCCCCTCGGCGGTGTGGACGCCGGCCACCGCCGGGCCGCCGGGCCCGCTCCCGGTGGCGAGCTCCCGCACCGGGCTGCCCTCCAGGACCTTGACCTCCCGCTGTCGCAGCCGGCGGGCGAGGAGCTGCGCCCCATCGCCCGGTAGCAACGCGCCGTCGTGGGGGAGGAACCAGGCAGCCGCGATGTCGTCCCAGTTCCACGCGGGCACGGCGGCGATCCCCGCGGCCGGGTCCACCGCCTCCACGGCGACCCCAACCGCGCGGAGCATGGCGACGCGGCGCCTGAGGCGCCGGATCACCTCCTCCGTCGCGGGGGCGGTGCGGCCCTGGGGCGCATCGCCGACGGCCCCCGTCGGGGGCAGGCCGCCGCGGCCGGTGGCATGTCGGGCGGCGTCGCCGCCCTGGCCGGGGTCGCGGGGGCCGACCCGGGTGCCTTCCCCGTCCCCGTCGGCCGAGGCTGCGGCAGCCCCCGGTTCCGTCGGCGCCCCGACCACCACGTACGATCCCGTGACGCGGAAGAAGGACCCGCCCAGCTCCGCCTGCTGGCTGGCGTACAGTTCGGCGCTCCGCCGCACCAGGCGGGCGTCCAGCGGGTTCCACGCGAAGTGGGAGAGCAGGCCGGCGCCGTGGGCGGTGGCGCCGCGCCCCGCGGCACCGCGGTCGATCACCGCCAGGCGCCGAATGCCCGCCTCGCGGAGGTGCCAGGCCACCTCGAGCCCGACGATGCCTGCGCCGACCACCACGATCTCCACCTGCAACGGACATGCCTCCTCGGAACGGCGGGCTCCGGCCCGCCGTGCGCCCCGGAGGCGAACGGGGCCGCCGGGGCGGGTCGCCGTGTTATTCGGCCGGGCGGGCGGCGTTCCCTCTGGGGGTGGCAGCGCGATGCTCCCTCCGGGCAGGGGCTCCCTCAAGGAGTTGACGGACGAACCGCGAATTCTTATTTTCAAACGCGTTGGCTCCATTTTTATGCGTTTCGACTGAGAAAGGTGGGAGAACGTGTTGACAGCGTGGCGTAGGAAGGGGCGTGGCCGTCGCGGCTGGATGGCGCTGGCCCTGCTGGCCGTCCTGCTGATCGCGGCCGGCTGCGGCGGGGCCGGGCAGCCGGCGGCCGGCACGGGGGGCGGCGACGGCGCCGGCAGCGACGCCGGCGATGCCGCCGGCGGGGGCGGCGAGGCGTCGCTGCTCGACGAGATCAAGGCCCGGGGGTACATGGTCTTCGCCACGGACGGCGCCTACCCGCCCATGGAGTTCCCCAACCCGGAGAACCCCAGCGAGCTGATCGGGTTCGACATCGACCTGGGGAAGGCCATCGCCGAGAAGCTGGGCGTGGAGTACCGGGTCGAGGTGGCGGAGTGGGAGGGCCTGCTGGGCGGCCTGGAGGCGCGGCGCTTCGACGCCGTGATGAGTTCGATGAACATTACCGAGGAGCGCCAGAAGAGCGCCGACTTCGTCCAGTACCTGGAGATGGGGCAGATGATCGTGGTCCCCAAGGGCAACCCCGATGGCATCCAGTCGCTGGATGACCTGAAGGGCAAGGTTATCGCCGTCCAGATCGGCACCACCAACGAACAGGTCGCCCGGGGCATCGAGGGCGCCACGGTCAAGACCTTCCAGAACTTCCCCGACGCCCTCCAGGAGGTGGCGGCGGGCCGGGCCGACGCGACCATCCTGGACGAGCCGGTGGCCCGGTACTACGCCAACATCGAGGGCGACAAGTACGAGTACGTGGGGGTTCCCTTCGAGACCGCACCCGTCGGCATCGCCGTGCCCAAGGGCGAGGACGAGCTGGTCCAGGCCATCCAGCAGGCCCTGGACGAGTTGAAGCAGGACGGCACCTACGACCGGATCTACGCCAAGTGGTTCGGGGGCCAGTGATCCGGGCCCAGGCCGGCCCGCGAGCCCAGCCGAGGCGGCGGCTGCAACAGTGGGACAAGGCTCCGTTCCCACGCCGGCGCGCGCATTCCGCGGCGCCGGCGTGCGGTTTCGGGCGCCGGGGAAGGACGGGGGCACGATGCCGCAAGAGGGACTGGTGGATCTCGGCTTCTGGGGCGCGATCCAGCGGGTCACGCCCATCTACGTCCAGGGCGCCCTGACCACCCTCCAGCTCACGGCGGTGGCCATCGTGCTGGGCCTGGTGGTCGGGCTGGTCGTCGCCCTGATGAAGCTCTCGCGCGTCGGGATCCTGCGCCGCGCGGGGTCGTTCTACACCTGGGTCATCCGCGGGACGCCGCTCTTGGTGCAGATCTACATCATCTACTTCGGCCTGACCCAGTACGACGTGGTGCTGGACCCCTTCCCGGCGGCGGTGCTGGCCCTGACCATCAACTCCGGGGCGTACCTGGCGGAGATCATCCGGGCGGGCATCGAATCCATCCCCAAGGGGCAGATGGAGGCGGCCCGCTCCCTGGGCATGAGCTACGGCCAGGCCATGCGCCGGGTCATCCTGCCCCAGGCCTACCGGCGGATGATCCCGCCCATGGTCAACGAGTTCGTCACGCTGCTCAAGGACTCGTCGCTGGTGTCCATCATCAGCATGGAGGAGCTGATGCTCTATTCCCGCCAGCTGGCCAACGCCACCGCCCGGGGCATGTGGTTCTTCGGCTACGCCGCCTTCTACTACCTGGTGATGACGACGCTGTTCACCACCCTGGGCGCGTGGCTGGAAAGGAAGCTGAAGGACTATGAGTGAGACGCCCATGATCGAGTTCCGCGGCGTGAACAAGTGGTTCGGCGACCTGCACGTGCTCAAGGACATCAACCTGACCATCCGCCGCGGCGAGGTGGTGGTGATCGCGGGCCCCAGCGGCAGCGGCAAGTCCACCCTCCTGCGCACCATCAACTACCTGGAGCCGGTGCAGGAGGGGGAGATCCTGGTGGACGGCCAGCCCATCGGCCGGCGTCGCCAGGGCAACCGCTGGGTGGAGGAGTCCGCCGCCGAGCTCAACCGCAAGCGCCAGGAGATCGGCATGGTCTTCCAGCAGTACAACCTCTTCCCCCACATGACGGCGCTGGAGAACGTCATGGAGGGGCTGGTCACCGTGCGGCGGATGCCGCGGGCCGAGGCGGAGCGCATCGCCCGGGAGATGCTCACCCGGGTCGGTCTGGCCGATCGCATGCACCACCGGCCCTCCAGGCTCTCGGGCGGGCAGCAGCAGCGGGTGGCCATCGCCCGGGCGCTGGCCATGCGGCCCAAGGTGATCCTGTTCGACGAGCCCACCTCGGCCCTGGACCCCGAGCTGACCGGCGAGGTGCTCAACGTGATGCTCGACGTGGCCCGGCAGGGGTATACCATGGTGGTGGTCACCCACGAGATGGGCTTTGCCCGGGAGGTGGCCCACCGCATCGTGTTCATGGACGAGGGGCGCATCCTGGTGGACGCCCCGCCCGACCGGTTCTTCCGGGACCCGGGCCACCCGCGGGCGCGGGACTTCCTCGGTCGCGTGCTCTGGCACGCGGGGTAGGGGCGGGGGATGGGCGCGCGGGGCAGTGGGTGCCGCGGCCCGGAACGGGGTCTGAGGCCCCGGCCTCCGACCGCCCGGGATGCGGTCCCGGCGACCGTGGGTCCCACGACCCGGCTTCGGCGAAGGGGAGTGCGACGGTGGCAGGCGAAGGCGACACCCGTGCCAAGGACGATCGCAACAGGGCCGGCGAGGATGCCGGGGGCGGGGGCAGCACCCGGCAAGGCGCCGCCGCGGACCAAGGCGGCGCCGGTCCAGGCGGCGGGGCCGGCCGCGACGCCGATGAGGCGCGCTTCGTGGCCCAGCTCGACCGGTGGCTCCAGGACCATCGCCAGGAGATGGTGACGGCCGTCCAGGCCCTGTGCCGCATCCGCAGCGTGCAGGACGAACCGGCCCCGGGTCAGCCTTTCGGGCCCGGCGTGGCGGAGGCCCTGGAGTGGGTCCGCCGCCGGGCGGAGGCCCTGGGCTTCCGCACCCGCAACGTGGACGGCTACGCCATCGACGCCGAGATCGGCGAGGGGGACGAGTGGATCGCCATCCTCGCCCACGTGGACGTGGTGCCGGAGGGGAGCGGCTGGACCCACCCGCCCTATGCGGCGGAGATCCACGACGGCAAGATCTACGCCCGCGGCGCGGTGGACGACAAGGGGCCGACCGTCGCCGCCCTGTACGCCATGAAGGCCGTGGCCGACCTGGCCCTGGCCGCCGGGCGGCGCCCGGCGCGGCGCGCTCGCCTGGTGGTCGGCGGCAACGAGGAGTCGGGCTTCGAGTGCGTCAAGTACTACTTCGCCCGCGAGCCCCAGCCCGCCCTGGGCTTCAGCCCCGACGCCATGTTCCCCCTGGTCCACGCGGAGAAGGGCATCTGGACCTTCCGGCTGAGCTTGGAGCTGCCCGGCGAGGGCGCGGATCCCTTGGACGAACCGGCCGACGGGGCGGCTGGTGCCCTGGAGGAGGCCGCCTCCGGTCGCGCTGCGTCGGCGGGAGCCCCGGCCGGGGTGGCCCCCGACATCCCTACCCAGGGCGCGAGGGACGGCGGCGCCGGCGGTGAGGGCGGGCGCGGCGGCGTCCCGCGTTCGGGTCGGGAGGCGGAGGGAGCGGCCGACGGGCCGGGGGCCGGGGCGGCCCCGCGGCCCCGGTGGAGGGCCCGGCTGGTCCGGCTCGAGGGCGGAACGCGGGTGAACGTGGTCCCCGAACACGCCGTGGCCGAGCTGGTCGTCGCAGGCCCCGGGGCGCCCTCCCTGGAAGAGCTGGCCCGCCGCCTGCAGGATGGCGGCGGACCGGGGCGCGCCCGGATCGAGGCGCGGGTCGCCGACCATCGCCTGGTGGTCGAGGCGCGCGGGGCGGCGGCCCATGCGATGCACCCCGAGAAGGGCATCAACGCCGTGGCCGGGCTGCTGGGGGCGTTGGTGCGGGTGCTGGGGCCGGCGCTGCCGCGTTCGTCCGACCTCGGATTCCTGGCGGAGGCCGGTGCCCGGACCGACGGCTCCGGATTCGGCATCGCCGTCACCGACGCCGTCTCGGGACCGCTGACCGTCAACCTGGGGATCGTGCGCCTGGTGGGCACGGACGATGAGGCGGCAGCTGGCTCGTCCCCCGCGCCCAGGGCCAAGGCGTCGGCGGCCGGGGCCGCGTCGTCCCGGGCGAGGGGCGGCGGGGCGGTGATCTACGCCGACTGCAACGTTCGCTATCCCGTCACCACCTCCGCGGCCCAGCTGCTCCAGCGGCTCACAGCCACCTTGGCCGACAGCGGCTGGCGGGTGGAATCCCGCGAGGACATGCCGCCCCACCACGTGCCGGAGACCAGCGAGATCGTGCAGCAGCTGCTGGCCGTGTACCGCGACGAGACGGGTGACCGCGACGCCCGCCCCTTGGCCATCGGCGGGGGCACCTACGCCCGCGTGCTGCGCAACGGCGTCGCCTTCGGCCCGCTGTTCCCCGGCCAGCGCGAGCTGGCCCACGAGCCCGACGAGCACTGGAGCATCGATGACCTGATGCGCTGCACCCGCATCTACGCGCGGGCCCTCTATCGCCTGATGTTCGCCCCCGGGCGTTGAAGCGGGCGACCGAAGCCAAGGTTCGGCAGGAAAACGCCCCCATCCCTTGGAACTTCCGAATCCCGATGGGGAGTCCTGGGATCGGGGGGATCGAGGGACCATGCAGCGGTCCCGGCTGTTCCGGTTGATGTACATCGTCCGTGAGGTGAAGCAGGGGCGGTATCCCAACGCCCACACCCTCTCCCGCGACCTGGAGGTGAGCGAGCGGACCATCCACCGCGACCTGGAGCTGCTGCGCGACGACTTCTGCGCGCCCCTGGAGTTCGACCGGCGGCGGAAGGGGTTCTACCTGACCGATCCCGAGTGGACGCCGACCTTCGCCGCGCGGGACATGCGCCTCGGCGCCGGCGAGGCGTTGGCCCTGGTGCTGGGGCTGCAAGCGCTGGAGTCGGTGCGCGCCCACGGGCTCGAGGAGCCGTTTCAGGCCCTCCTCGAGAAGCTTCCCCACCTCCTGCCCGAGCAGGTGACCGTCGATCTGGCCTCCCTGACGAGCCAGGTGTCCTTCTTCTTCGAGCCCGCCCGCGGGGATCCCCGCGCGGTCGGCCGGCGCCTGAACCGCCTGCGGGAGGCCATCTGGGCCCGCCGCGTGGTCCGACTGCGCTACTACACCGCCTCCCGCGACCAGGAGACGGTGCGCCTGGTCGAGCCCTACCACCTGCGCTACTACGACGGGGCGTGGTACGTGGCGGGCTACTGCCGGTGGCGGCGCGCCGTCCGGACCTTTGCGGTGGACCGCATCCGCGAGCTCGAGGTCCTCGAGGAGACCTTCCCTCCCCCGACCCCCGACCGCTTCTCCCCCGAGACGTACTTCGGCGAGGCGTGGCGGCTGCAGCGGGGTGCCGAGCGGCAGCAGGTGGTGGTGCGGTTCCGACCCGAGCAGGCCCGCTACATGCGGGGCCGCATCTGGCATCCCAGCCAGGAGTCCCGGGACGAGCCGGACGGGTCGCTGGTCCTCTCCTTCCGCGTCCTGGGGACCGACGAGATCATGCGCTGGCTGCTCCAGTTCGGCGCGAGCGCCCAGGTGCTCGCGCCGCCCTCGCTGCGGGAGGCCATCGCCGCCGAAGCCGAGGCGATGCTGGCCCAGTACCGGCGTGTCCATGCCGACCGCCGGGAGCCGCAGACGGAGGCCCATGGCGGACGCAGCCTGGACGCGGGTCGGTGACGGCCCCCCTGCAAGGTATTCGCACGATGACGTCCTCTGACAGGGTCCGGACGCTACGATGGAAGTGCCTGCGCCCCGGCGGACAGGGTCCGGGCTCTCCGGTGGAAGGGCCTGCGCCCCCGACGGCATCTGCGGCGGGCGTCGTCCCGCGGTTCCCGGGGTTACGGCGACTCAAGAGGGAGCGCCTGGCTCGAAACGGGGCCTGACGAAACGAATCCTGGACGATCCCCACGGGGGAGGGGGTCCCGCATGCGAGTGGTCTTCGATTTGCGGCCCGTGGCGGGGCAGCTGGTCCTGCCGCTGCACTACAACAGCATCCTGCAGGGCCTGGTCTACCACCTGCTGGCGGGCACGGAGGTGGCCGCGTTCCTCCACGACCAGGGCTTCACCCGTGGGGCCCGCCGCTACAAACTGTTCACCTTCTCCCGGTTGGAGGGGGCGTACGCCATCGAACGCACCCATCCGCATGAGGGTGGGACGAACCCGGCGTCGGCCGGTTCCTCCACGACCGCCAACCCCACGAACAAGGTCATCCGGTTCACGGGCCGGGTGCGCCTGACCTTGAGCTCGCCCTACGTGCCCGTGATCCACGCCGCGGCATCCCGGGCCCTGCAGCGCGGGGCGCTTCGCCTCGGCACCCAGGAGGTCGAGGTCGCGGCGGTGCACTGCGAGGAGCTGCCGCCCGTCACCCCGCCGCTGACCCTGCGGGCGCGGACGCCGATCACGGTGTACAGCACCGTCCACCGTCCCGACGGGAGTCGCTTCACCTACTTCTTCGAACCGCGCAGCGGCGAGTTCGAGCGGCTCGTGGCCGAGAACCTGGTCCGCAAGTGGGAGGCCTTCACCGGTCGGGCCTACGAGGGGGCGGGGGTGCAGATCCGCTGGCGCGGCCGGGCCCGCGGCCACGTGACCCGCTTTCGCCACGGGGTGATCAAGGGCTTCACCGGCCGGTTCCTCATCGACGGCGACCCCGCGCTCATCGCGCTGGGGCTCGAGGCGGGCTTCGGGTCGAAGAACGCGCAAGGCTTTGGCCTGTGCGATCCGGTCGTCACGCCGCAGGATGGACGCGGCGGCGGTTCGGCTCGGGCTGGGGAGCCGGGGAATGGGGCGGCCGCAGCTGCCGACCCGGACCATGGACCGGCCGAGGGCGGGGCGGCTCCACACGCCGCGGTCTCCGGTGGCCGCACAGCGGGGGAGGTGGAATCGGCGCGGCAGAGCCGGCAGGTGCCTGTGGACGCCACAGTCTCCAGTGACGGCGCAGCGCTGGAGGTGGAGCGGTGTGCTGATCGAGAACCTGGTTCGCCTGGGTCGACCCTTGCTGGCGCAGGCTCAGGAGGCACGTCAGACGCTGCTGGACATCACGGACGTGATGAGCCCCCAGGCGGTGGGGTTACCTCGGTGATCCGGGTGTAGGTTCATCAATAGTTCTGAGCAGCTCTGACCAGATGCGAGATTCACAGCGAACCACGGGGTACCGGCTGGGGGCGGTGGTCGATGGGGGCAACGTTGGATTTTTATGCCCATTCTCCTGGCCCTTCGGGTCGCTGGCATCCGCTTGTGGAGCATCTGGTGGCCGTCGCAGAGATGGCTCGTTCCTTTGCCGATGCCTTCGGAATGGGCGATGTGGCGTACCTCGTGGGGTTGCTGCACGACCTGGGGAAGTTCAACCCCGAGTTCCAACGGTATCTCCGAGGCGTCCAAGCGGGGAGGCCTGCTTCGCCCGTGCCCCATGCCGTCTGGGGAGCCTGCCTGCTCTATGGTCTAGTAACCCGTGTGAATAAAGCTGCATAAACCAGGCTGTTGGCGGTAGTTTGGACGAAAATGTCGAAATCCTCGAACGCCATGAACGCGAAGAAGTTTCGCGAGTTGCTCCAGCTGGCGCACCAAAGGGGGCGCGTCGGCGGCCTGATTCGTCGGGTCAGCCGCCACGATGACGTGGGTTTCCGCGTCCACGGTCACCCGCCTGCTGGGCCACGCAGACCACTGGACAAACAGCCGGGCCAGGGCCTCATGATGCCGGCGCCGGAAGTTCGCGAGCGTCCAGTGGTCGGGCTGCTGGTTCGCAGAAAGCACCCGGAAGCCCACGTCTTCATATACGGCTTGCTCCAGGCGCTGCAGCGCAACCTGCGCACAGTCCAAGGGTGCAAACGTTACAAACTGCGGCAGTGTTCCGTGGGACCCGCCATCGGACACATCAAAGAGGCGATGGGACTTCGGCAGTTCTTGCTCCGCGGGCTTTCGAAGGATCGCTTCGCGTGGCTCTTCACCTCGGCAGCCTTCAACCTCCTGAAGCTTTGGCGCCACGGGAAGCAAGCGATGGACCGCCGAGGGGAAGCCATGGCGACCTGCTGAAGCGAGGGGGGTTCTCCCCTCCGGCATGAGGCCCACACTGCGTCTTATCAAGGAGCAACAGCCGCGAGGGAGCCCGACATCGACGGCGATTACTAACACGCTATTCATTTCGAACCTGACAGCAGGTGTCAGGTCGGAGGTCTAGGCTCGGACCGAGAGGGGGCGTAGGCCTGGATGACGAGGGTCGCCGAGACCCTGCCGGATTACTTGGGTCAGGTCCTGCCCGCGATGTACCGCCGGGGCTACCACCTCCGCCTCGCGAAGGGAGGGCCCGACTACGCCCACCTGCCCGAGCAGTCCCTCCTCGTCCACGTGCTCAACGGCGTCTTCGGCCTCCTCCGCCTACTGGGCTGGCTAGAGCAGGCAGGAATCGCAATCCCGGGTCTGGACGAGGCGACGCTGCGGCGGGTGCTGGCGCTGTACACCATCCACGACGTGCACAAGCTGGGAGACCTCGAGCGCCTGGGTACCTCCGAGTTCAGCATCCCGCTGACCCGGCTCGCCGAGGAGTGGGAGGCGCTGGGGCTCGGCTCCTTCGCCGGGCCCGTCGACGAGCACTTGTTGCGGGCCGCCAACGTGAGCAAGCTCAGCCGCCACCAGGGCGACCTCCTGCTTGCCGGCCCCGGCGCAGGGCGGCAATGGCTGCTGGTCCGCATCGCCGATGCGATGGCCTCGTGCATCGATCCCAGGGAGGCGGCCTCTTCTCTCGGCGGGTACCTCAAAGCCCTGTCGCCGGAGGTCGCAACGGGGTGGCGGCTGTACTGGCACGAGCTGCGGGACGTGCGGGGGGTGCTCACCAACCTGATCCACGCGGCCGTGGCGGAGGAGGCGCGAGGCCTGGGCCTCTACCCCCTGCTCTTCTTCCCCACGGGGACCCTGTACGTGGGGCCCAAGGAGCAGCGCGACATCGCACGGACTCCGTTCGTGGAGTTCGTGGACTCGCTAGCGGAGCGGCTTTTGCGCCACGTGACGCCGCCTGAGGACAAGCAGAAGTCGGCCGCCGCAGAAGGGCTGCGTCGGGAGAAGTACGACTTCCAGCCCTACGTCTACGCCTTCGCGCGGGTAGAGGTGCTCTTGGAGATCGTGCTCGAGGAGACGCAGAGAACGAAGCCCGACCCGAAGGCGGTGCATGAGGACATCGAGAAGATCGGCAGGAAGAAGAGCGCACCCAAGGGATGGACCAGCGGGTTCGAGGGGCGCTTCCGGGTCTCCCGCGCGGAGTCGCGGGGCTTCAACGAGCGCTGGTCCCTCGCGCGCCGGTACCTGCTCTACCTGGACGCCATCCTCAAGGCGCTCGCGCCGGGCCTCGACCGCGTCGGCTGGTACGAGGAGACCTTCGATCTGCCGGCCGACGTGTCCTCGGCCCTGCGCGAGGACCTCCAGCTCTTCGAGAGCGGTGGCGTGGGCAAGCACGTGATCGTCCCGGCCTACCACTTCCTCAAGGGGAGCGCGTTCACCGCGCGGCCGGCCGAAGCCACGGACGTGCCGGAGGTGCTGCAGCGCCTGCACGAACGGGTCCTGGCCCGCCTCCCGCACGGGGAGCTGGAGGCCGGCCGCAGGGCGGTGGTGGAGCAGCTGGGCTTTGCCCCCGACCTGCGGGAGTACCTCGGCGAGCACCTCGTCCTCTCCTGGGTGCCGGAGGCCCGCTCTGCCAGCGATCCTATGCAGCACTATGCCGCACCCAAACGTAAGGGCCATAGCAGGCGTCTGTGTTCTCTTTGCAACCGAGTCAGCGAGCACGTGCAGCCGCTGCGTACCGACGTGCTCGGGGACTTCGGGCAGGTCTTCTCTAACCGGGTTCTACCCGCCCAGAGGGCACCGGAGGAGCCGCGGCCCTGGTGCCCGGTGTGCCACCTGGAGTTCATGCTGCGGCGGCTGGCGGGGCTCTCCCTCCCGGCCGGAGCCGACTACAGGGTCTCCTACCGCATCTACCTCTACTTGCTGCCCACGTACTCGTTCACGCCGGAGCACGCCGCGGTGCTGGGCCGGCTGCTGCGTCCGCTCCAGCAGGTCACCTCGCTGCCGGTGCGCGACTACGGCGAGGCCTCCCCGGGGCTGCCCCGGCTCTGGCTGGAGCGGAGAGCGCTCGACCCGGACTGGATGGACACGGTGGTGCAGGTTCTCGAGCGGGAGGCGGACCGCATCGCCCGGGGTGGGCCCTTCGGGGACCGGCTGCTGACCACCGGAGTGTTCACCCAGTCCAACTATCTCCTCGTTCCGTGGGAGCGGTCCGTCCGCCAGGGGGAGCGGGACGACGCGCGCATCCCCACCCGGACCGAGGCATGGGCCAAGGCCACCTTCGCGGCTGCGGTGATCGCGGCCCTCACGGGCAGCCGAGTATATGTCACCGAGCGCCCCTTCCTGCCGCTGTCCGATCCCGAGGCCCTCAAGCCCATTGTCACGCTCGACTCGCCGCCGCCGGCGGTGGCCAAGCTGCTGGGCAACGAGCAGGACCCGAAGCTCAGGTCCCAGGTCGAGAGCATCAGTCTCTTCGGCCGCGAGGGCGGCGGCCGCTCGGGCCTGGAGCGTGCCCTGGACCTGTGCGCGGCGCTCTGGCAGGTGACCTGCGACGTCCGGAGGGCCGGCGGCCCGCCGACCAAGGACAAGCACGTGGCCGAGCGGCTGGGCGCGCTGGTCGCCGAGCCGCTGGCCGGCGCCCGCTTCTACAAGGAGTACGCGAGGCTGAACGACGGCGCATCGCCGCCCCCGCCCCTGGCGAGGGCCTGCGAGGTGTTGCTGGATCACCTGGGAGGTGAGGCGATGGATCTGGTGTCCCGCATCGCCGAGAAGACGCTGGAGATCCGCCTGCCCTACCGCGAGTTCGGCCGGGGGAAGGTACACAACTACGAGCTCGTCTTTCGCGAGGCCATCCGCGCCATCCGGGAGGAGTTCGTCAAAATCCCGGAATTGCGGCGCCTGGCTCTGAGCGGCGGGGAGCCTCCGGCGGAGAGCCTGGCGGAGTTGAAGTGGCGTGCCGCAGGAAGGCTTTACAAAGCGATGGAGCGGCGCTGGGACACGAGGTACCGCGGCATCATCAGGCCGTGGGGAGGGGATCTGAACGCAAAGGTCTGGGAGCTCATCGAGCTGATCATCGATGAGGTCTACTTGCGTCAAGCAGAAGGTTCTTTCAGTCGCTTCACGCAACTCGAGAATGGCCTTGCGGATGGGGTGTACTATTACATCGATCGAGTCCTCCCCCAGAAGTGGGAGGAGTATACCCGGCTCAGGGCTGAACGCCAGGCACAAGCCGAGGTCGAGGCATAACTCTGCTCTAGGGGGTGGCAGAGCGATGAGCCTGTCCGGCATCGAGGCGTTGGAGGAGTATGCGGGCTTCTTCGCGCCCCAGATCCCGCGCGCACCCGAGGGCCGCTTCGCCAGCATCGTCCTGCTGCGGGAGACCAAGTCCTACGCCATCTTCACCACGGAGGGCGGCGAGCAGCAGGACACCGAGCGCACCCGCGCAGGCCTGCGCCGAAGCGAGCCGGCCGACCGCCTGGTGATGTTCAAGCGCAAGCAGGTGGCACCCGAGCGGCGCACCGGCAAGGCGCTCATGCGACAATACGGGGTGTTCCCCCACGCCTTTGTCAGGAAAGGGGGGGAGCTGATGGACGTGATCTACGGTGCCGAGGCGGTGGATGAAGCTCAGCGTACGAAGACGGTAAGCAAAGATGATGTAGTGGCGGACTGCTACCTCACAGAGGGCCTTTGCACCCATTGTCCCGACTGCCTCATTTACGGCTATGCGGCGGTGGAGGGAGAGGGTTCGCGCAAGTCCCGCGTGCTCACCGACTCGTGCTTCAGCGTGCGGCCGTACCCGTTGATCCAGAAGGGCATCAAGTTCAACGTGATCGACGAGCAGGAGCAGACCTCCGGTACGATCACGGAATTCGACCACACCATGCCCGAGATCTTCCTTCCGGCAATTGTGACCACCGTAGACTTGACCCTCGACGAGTTCGTCTACGTCATCTCCAACATCCTTCACACGACGAGGTATGGCAAGGAAGCATCTAGGCAGGGGTTCGTGAGGAATCATATCATGGCCATCGCCTTCTCCGACGTAGAGCTCTTCGCGAACCTTGAGCTCACTCAGGCATTCTACGACGCGTTTGTGGACGAGGGCATGGACCTGGCTACGCATCCCCTCTCGCGGCAGGATTTCGAGCGCCACCTACCCGCCGTGATCGAGCAGCTCAGCTCCGGGATTGCGGGACGCCTGCATTGGGTGACGGGCGAGAGGTTGGCGCAGATCCTGGACGAGGTCCGCGGCCTCGGCCGCGACGGGGAGCGTTTCGCCGCGTTCCTCAAGGGGCTCAACACCAGGTCCAGCGAGTTCGCCCTGGGCAAGGGTGCGGAGTGAGGCATGCAGGTCTTCCGGGCAGTGCTGGAGCTGCTGGACTACGTCTTCTTCGCCACGGTCGAGCGCGGCAAGGTGTACGAGACCGGCCGCTTCATCCACAACTACGCGCTGGCCTATGCCCTGCGCCTCGCGCGCTCGCCCTACGGATGCCTTGAGCAACGGCCAGACTACCCGCGAGAGCTCGCGGAGCTCAACGCGCGGGGCCTCTACCTCACGCCCGCCCATCCCATCCGGACGTCGTACCGCCTCAGCCAGTGGAACACCGTCCGCGAGGCGTACGGGTTCGGGAAGAAGCCCCAGTCCCTCGGCTACCCCGACTGGGGGTTCGCGCGCGTGCTCGCGCCGGGCAGCTCGTTCGAGTTCTACGTCCTCGCGGCCCGGCCGGACGCGTGGGCGGGACTGCCCTCTCTGCGGGCGCTGGGAGGGAGCGGGGTGGTCTACGTCCGCCTGGGCAAGTTCCTGGGCAAGGCGAGGGTGCGCTTTAGCCTGGCAGAGGAGGTGATGCAGCGGCGGGGCCCGTACACGGCTACGGTGCTGCGGGACCGGGCCGCGGCGGGCGAGGCCGCTTCAGGTCTGCTCCTCAACTGGCGCGACCTACCGGCGGAGCCCGTGTCGTGCACCATCTACCCCGCCACGCTGCCCACGAAGCTCATCGCCGATCCCCAGTTCCTCGACGGCGACCACTACGTGGCGCGGTTCGAGGGGCTGCAGGTGGTGCTGCCCGCTGGCATGCGCTTCCTCGCCCGTACGGGGACGTGAGCATCGCAGGGTGGTGAGCGGTCCAGTGGTGGAGGTCTCGATCCCCCCTGTCGCGTACGCGCAGGTCGAGGTGGACGATTGGCTCCCGGGCCTGAAGCCCTACGCGCACCAGTGGGAGGCCGACCGCCACGCCGTGGCCGCGCTGGAGGAGCGGACGTCGCTCTGCATCTTCCTCGTGACGCCCACCGGCAGCGGGAAGACCCTGGCGGCGTACGCGCCGAGCATCCGCCTGGGCGAGCCGGCCATCGGGATCTATCCCACCAACGAGCTGCTGGCCGACCAGGCGCGCGCCCTCGAACCCCACTACCGGCGGCAAGGGTCCCGGCCCGTCCTGCGCGTGGACAGCGATGCCCTGGAGCGGTGGCAGGTGGAGCTCGAGCTGGAGCGCCACGGCGAGACGCTGGAGACGCTACTCCACTGGGGCGGGGTGGTGCTCACCAATCCGGACATCCTCTTTCAGGTGGCGTTCGGCTTGTACCCGGGCCCGCGCCCCCTCGCCCAACGCCTGTGGAGCGTGCTCGGCGGGTACCGGCTGTTCCTCTTCGACGAGTTCCACCTCTACTCGGTCAAGCAGCGGGCCGAGGTCGCCTTCCTGGTGGGCGCCCTCCACGCGATCAAGCCGGACCTGGGGCGCGTGGTAGTGTTCGCTTCGGCCACGCCGGACCCCGACATCATGGCCATGCTGCGGGACCGGCTGGGCCTCCCGGTGCGGCTCATCGAGGCGGTGCCGGCGGAGGGGCCCCACGCCCGCTGCGCCGGCCAGGCGGTCACCCTCAGGGTGATGCCGGCGGAGCTCGAGCGTTGGCAGGTGCTGGACCAGCTCGAGGAGGCCCTGGACCAGCTGCGCGCCTTCCGCGCCCGCTACCCGGAGGCCCGCTTCCTCTTCATCCTCGACTCGGTGGCGGCAGCGGTGGCGGTAGCCCAGCGCCTGCGCAGCGAGCTCGGGCCCGACGAGGTGGGCGAGGCGCACGGGCTCAGCAGCCAGGCGATGCGGGCCGAGGCGCTGCTCCGGCGCGCCACGGTGGGCACGTCGACCATCGAGGTGGGCGTCGACTTCAAGGACGCCTTCGAGAAGGACTGCCTGGTCTTCGAGGCGCGGACGGCCAGCAGCTTCCTCCAGCGCCTGGGCCGCATCGGCCGCCACGAGAAGGGGAGGCCCATCCCCAACCTGGCCATCGCCCTCGTGCCCGGCTACGTCTACGAGTACCTCGCGGCCAAGCTGCCCCCCGGCGTCGAACTCGGCCGCGAGCCGCTGCGCGACCTGATCGAGGAGGCCTACCGCCGGCCGGAGGAGTTCGGGGGGTACCTCGGCCGGTACGGCTCGGTCCCCATGGCCGAGGCGATGCAGCTGGTGAGGAGCATGTTCCAGCCGGACGACCTGCCGCGCATCGAGGGCCGGCTGGGCGACGTGATCCGGGCGGTGACGGGGGATTCGCCGGGGAAGGCCATGTGCAAGCGCCGGCGGCTCGCCGAGGCAGGGGTGCTCGCCCCCCTGCTGACCTTCCGGGGAGCGGGGTTGGAGGCCGCGATCCTTGATGTGCGGGGAGAGGACCCGGGCTGCCCGGCCAAGCGCTACGACCTCATCTTCCTGTTGCGGCGCGGCGTCTTCGAGGAGCTGGACGAGCGCGCCTACCAAGCCGAGCTCGACCGGCTGGCGAGGGAGCACCCCGAGTGGGCCGCAGAGCTGGCCAGGGAGCGGCGCTTCGGCCGCCTGGTCCAGGCACGCGAGGACGACCTCCTGGGCGTGTGGGGCTACTTCCGGTTGACGGGGCTGCTCGCCGAGCCGCGGCGGGTCTGGTTCGAGATCCCCGAGGAGGAGCTGGCGGGCAAGAGGGGACAGGTGACCGTCCTCGAGGCGCTCGAGGTCCACACGGAGCCGGCCGTGCCCCTGCGGCTGCTCAACCGGACGCTGCGCCGCAAGCGGGTGGTCGCCTGGGTGATGGACGTGCACCCCGCGAGCGTCCGCCTCGGACGGGCCCTCCCGCCGCTCTTCGCGGTGTACGAGCTGCGGCCCCTCCGCCCTGGCGGAGGCGCGTACTCCCAGCCCTGGTGCATCGCGTTCAACCAGAACGCGTTCTTCCTGGACAGCCTCGCGTGGCGCCCGGGGCGCGGCGACGCGGTGATCGTCTAGGGGGTGACGTATGTGTCGGCGTGGGATCCGCTCGCGGCACGCGCCGCAAGCCCGCGGGAGGTGAGCTACCTGTACTCGTGCGTGGTGTTCCTCACCGCGGACGGGCCCGCGGTCTTGCCTGCCACGCAGGGGCACCATGCCCACGCTGCCTTCCTGGACATGGTGCGGGGGGTCGACCCCGGGCTGGCGGCGTGGCTCCACGACGCCCGCGGTCGCAAGCCCTTCACCATCGGCCCCCTGCGCGGACTGCCCCAACCACGGCGGGGGGAGATCCAAGTGCCGGCCGGCTGGACCTGCTGGCTGCGCTTCACCTTCCTGGCCCAGCCCGTGTTCGAGAGCTTCCGCTCCGCGCTCCTGCGCGGATCGGTGCAGCCGCGCCTGCGGCTCGGGAGCGGATCGTTCATGATCAGCGAGGTGCGCTACGGCCCGGGCAGCCATCGCTGGGCCGGGTGGACCACGGCGGAGGCGCTGGCGGCCCGCATGGGCCTGCCTGGCGCGCCGCCCGCACCGGCGCCCGCGGCGTCAGAGGAGCACGACCGGGAAGCGGCGGCCGACGACGCACCGGTCACCTTCTCCTTCGAGCTGGCCTCTCCCACCGCGTGGAGCCTCGGAGGAGAGCGAGGGAGGCGGGTCGAAGTCTTGCCGGCGCCGGCGCTTTTCTTCGGGAGCCTCGTCGCGTCCTGGAACGCCTGGTTCGGAGAGCGGCTCGGCCGCATCGACCCCACCCTACGCGAGTACGTGGCGCAGGCGGTCGTGGTCAGCCGCATGGAGCTGGCGACGCGCATGTACCGCTACCAGGAACACCTTCAGGTGGGTACGGTGGGTCGCATCACCTACCGGCTGCTCGACTCCCCGCGCGCGCCGGAGGCGAGGATCCTCGACGTCCTGGCCGACCTGGCCTTCTACTCGGGCGTCGGCTACCGCACCACGATGGGGATGGGCCAGGTCCGGCGGCTGGCCGATGAGGAAGGGATGCGCCGCGGCGAGGGGCACGGCGCGGGCGATCGGCAGGAGGTCGCGGGCGATGCCTCCCACGGAGCAGGGTGCCACGATGAACCCGCGTGACGGTACCGACTACCTTCCCATATCCATGCTCAACCAGTGGGCCTACTGCCCGCGCAGGTTCTACTACATGTACGTCCTGGGCGAGATGGAGCACAACGCGCCGGTGCTCGAGGGCATGCTGCAACACGAACGCGTCCATGCCGGCGGGGTGGAGAGCGAGGGTGAGGCGCGCGTGCACCGCAGGGTATACGTCTGGTCCGATCGCCTGAGGATCGCCGGCTTCGCCGACCTGGTCGAGGTGCGGGGCGGCGTGCTCCTGCCCGTGGAGTACAAGCACGGCCGCATGGGACGCTGGCTGAACGACCACATCCAGCTCTGCGCCCAGGCCATGTGCCTGGAGGAGCGCACGGGCCGGCCGGTGCCGCGCGGCGCCGTGTTCTACTGGGGATCTCGCCGACGCCAGGTGGTGGAGCTGGACGCCAAGCTACGCGCCCGCACCGAGGCGGCGATCGTCCAGGCGAGGGCGCTCGCCGAGTCAGGCGCGCTGCCGCCTCCGCTCACGCACCGGGCGAAGTGCCGCGACTGCAGCCTCGAGCCCGTCTGCCTGCCGCGCGAGGTGCGCCGGCTGCGCGAGGAGGCGGCGGGTCACGGCGGCGCGGGGGGAAGCTGTGAGCCATGGCGACGCTCTACGTAACGGAGCCGCGCTCGCTCGTGCGCAAGGACGGCGACACGCTGATCGTCGACGTGCCGGCCGACCGCCAGCGCGGGACCGAGAGGCGGTCCGTGCGCGTGCCGCTGATCAAGGTGGACCAGGTGGTCATCCACGGGGACAGCACGGTGACGGGGGCGGCGCTGGCCGCTCTGCTGGAGCAGAGGGCGGAGATCTGCTTCCTTAGCGCGGACGGGCGCTTCCGGGGTCGGCTGTCGCCGGAGTTCTCAAAGAACAGCGTCGTCCGCCTGGAGCAGTACCGCGCCCATGACGCCCCGGAGCGGGCGTTCCCTTTGGCGCGCTCCTTTGTATACGGGAAGCTGGCCAACATGCGGACCCTGCTGCTGCGCGCGAACCGGAAGCGTGAGGACGACAATGTGGCGGCAGCCGCAGCCACGTTGAAGGAGCTCATGGATCGGGTGGCCGCCCTGGAGCGGGACCCGTCTGCCGCCCCGCCGGACCCCTCGGCGCCCCAGGCCGGGACGGTGGAGGGGACCCTAATGGGCCTGGAGGGCGCCGGCACCGCGGCGTACTTCGGTGCGTTCGGCCGCCTGCTGGCGGGGGGCTGGAGCTTCGAGCGGCGCACGAAGAGGCCCCCGACGGACCCGGTGAACGCCCTGCTCAGCTACGGTTATGTGCTCCTCATGCACCAGGTGGCCGCGGCCGTCCAGCTGGTGGGCCTCGACCCCTATGTGGGGTACCTCCACGGTGCGGAGTACGGGAAACCAGCCCTGGCCTTCGACCTCATGGAAGAGTTTCGGCCGATCATTGTGGATTCGGTGGTGCTCACTGTGCTGAACAATGGCATGCTACAGCCCGACGACTTCAGCGAAGAGTTCGGAGCCTACAGGCTGACCGATAAGGGCCGCAGGATCTTCCTGCAGAAATTCGAAGAGCGGCTAGACACAGAGGTGCAGCATCCCATCTTCCGGTACAAGGCGACCTACCGGCGGTGCCTGGAGCTGCAGGCACGGCTCTTGGCCAAGGCCCTCACGGGCGACATCCCGCAGTACCGGCCCTTCCTGGTCCGGTGAGGAGAGGGGATCCACATGGCGGGCGGCAGGCCACCGGAGAGCTTCTACGTGATCGCGTACGACATCCCGGACGACCGGAGGCGCACCCGTATCCACAAGATCCTGCGCGGATTCGGCCGCTGGACCCAGTACAGCGTCTTCGAGTGTCACCTCACGGACAAGCAGCTGGTCCTGTTGAGGGCGCGCCTCCTCAGCCAGATCAAACCGGACGAGGACAGCCTCCGCATCTACCCTCTCTGTGCGTCCTGCCTGGGCAAGGTGGAGACGATCGGCTCCCCCAAGCCGGAGCCGGAGCGGATCTACCTCGCGTAGCGGTGGGGTGCGCCGAGTCCTCGTGATGCTCGGGCCGTCCCCATCGTTGGTCTTGTGGGGTGCACCGGCGAGCCCGGTCCGCGAGCGGCGAAGCGGTCCCCATTCTGCCGGAAGGCGCTCGCGGCACGGGCCGGGAGCTGGAACCCTTGCGGGAGAAGGCTCTTGCGGTGCAAGAGGCCGTGGCCGTCGCGCCAGAGCCCCTGCAGGGATGACCGGGGACCCCTGCGGGGAGCGCGGTGCTCGCGGTCTGGTCTGGGGTGGGGGAAGGGGATCGTGAGGCTCCGGATCGGATCGGCTAACGTGGGGCGCGTGACCGGCTGGCAGCGCAGGGTTTCGAGGCTGAGTGGGGAATACGTACCCAGCGGGCGCGAGCGGTTGAAGAGCAAGGAATGCCGAGTGAGGCATTGAAACTTGTACCGCCACTCGCCCGTCAGCGGGTCCCGCTCCAGTTGAAGAGCAAGGAATGCCGAGTGAGGCATTGAAACCCGACGATGGGGCGGCGTAAGTTCTGGCAGTTTCGCGTTGAAGAGCAAGGAATGCCGAGTGAGGCATTGAAACCTCCAGGTACTGCGCCAGGTCGTCGGCCTGCTCCGGGGTTGAAGAGCAAGGAATGCCGAGTGAGGCATTGAAACAAGTTATCGAGGACAGTCTCAGGCGCTACCTACCAGGTTGAAGAGCAAGGAATGCCGAGTGAGGCATTGAAACGGTAGAGGAGGAGCATCCGGCGAGGCCGGTCTAACCGGTTGAAGAGCAAGGAATGCCGAGTGAGGCATTGAAACCCGCGATGGCGATCCGGATCAAAAACGACCCCAAGGGTTGAAGAGCAAGGAATGCCGAGTGAGGCATTGAAACGGTAGAGGAGGAGCATCCGGCGAGGCCGGTCTAACCGGTTGAAGAGCAAGGAATGCCGAGTGAGGCATTGAAACCTCGTAGTAGACCACCCACCGCTCCGGCCGCTCTGCCAGTTGAAGAGCAAGGAATGCCGAGTGAGGCATTGAAACCGTAGATGTCTTCGCCCGTCCGGCCGCTCCCGCTCCGCGTTGAAGAGCAAGGAATGCCGAGTGAGGCATTGAAACGGGTACACGGCGGGAATGGTGGCCGTCAACTGGACGGGTTGAAGAGCAAGGAATGCCGAGTGAGGCATTGAAACTACCGGTGGGTCAAGGAGGGCCGATTGCCGTCTGTCCGTTGAAGAGCAAGGAATGCCGAGTGAGGCATTGAAACCGCCGTGTCGTGGACGACGATCCACTTGGGCGTTCGCGTTGAAGAGCAAGGAATGCCGAGTGAGGCATTGAAACTGGCCGGAGCCGGACCCTAACCGGCCCGTGATCGACCTGGTTGAAGAGCAAGGAATGCCGAGTGAGGCATTGAAACTACCGATTTCCCTGGTTGGCGCATGCGCGACGATCACGTTGAAGAGCAAGGAATGCCGAGTGAGGCATTGAAACGGAAAGATGGCGCGGCGGCGATTCCTTAACCTGCTACGTTGAAGAGCAAGGAATGCCGAGTGAGGCATTGAAACCCGCCAGACGAGCCCGAGTGACAAGCAGGCGATCACGTTGAAGAGCAAGGAATGCCGAGTGAGGCATTGAAACCAGATCTACGGTCGCCTGCTGGCCGAGCTTGTACTGGTTGAAGAGCAAGGAATGCCGAGTGAGGCATTGAAACATCGTAGTCCGTTTGGGTCAAGCCCAACGGGTCAATGCCGTTGAAGAGCAAGGAATGCCGAGTGAGGCATTGAAACCACGCCATACAGCCGGCCCACGGCCTTGTCGCCGAGGTTGAAGAGCAAGGAATGCCGAGTGAGGCATTGAAACGATTTCAGCGATCAACTCATCTTCAGCACAGTCGGAGGTTGAAGAGCAAGGAATGCCGAGTGAGGCATTGAAACTTGTGGTTGGTTCGCGACCACCACTCCACGAGCCGCCGAGTTGAAGAGCAAGGAATGCCGAGTGAGGCATTGAAACCTTTGACGGCGAAACGATCCTGGTGAAGTAGGGGGGAGTTGAAGAGCAAGGAATGCCGAGTGAGGCATTGAAACCAGCCACGTCGCCACCGTCTGGATGCCCGGTTCGAATTGAAGAGCAAGGAATGCCGAGTGAGGCATTGAAACCTCGAGGGGGATGTAGCGCCCCTCGGGGCTGGTCTTGTTGAAGAGCAAGGAATGCCGAGTGAGGCATTGAAACTTGCCCATGCCCATCTCGTCCGCCAGAATCCCCCGCGTTGAAGAGCAAGGAATGCCGAGTGAGGCATTGAAACGATGTGCGTGCTCATCGAAAAGTTGTCGGCATGATCGAAGTACAAGCCCCCAGTGGGCGGAAGGACAAGCTCAGCCGCCAGGGGAAGGTTCTTCCCAGACTCGTAGGCGGCCATTTGGCGGGGCGCAGGCAGGAGGGACGGCCGGCGGTGGTGTGGGCTTCGAGCTCGTAAAGTTGTCTGGGCGGCCCCCTCCTGCGAACCGCCTACATGGGCGCGGCTTCGGCCGACAGCCTGGACAGGTGAGTGCGCTGCGATCGCCGTCTGCGCCCCAAGAGCCCGGGAGAGGGGGAGCCACGCCGTGCCACGGTATTTCGGGCTGGACCTTCACAAACGGTACGTCCACGGCTGCGAATGGCAGGTGGACGCGCAAAAGGGAAGGCATTTGAGCCTGTTTCACGAACCCAGGTATTTCCGCAGGATTGCCCTCACGTGGGTTTAGGTGAAGCCATGGATTGGAATTCTCCGTCGCCCGAGGTGTCCCTATGGCCTACAACTTCCGCCCGGTGAACCGCGACCAACTGTACCTGCTCCCACCGAGCCTTCGCGACGGGCTGCCCGAGGACCACCTGGCCTGGTTCCTGATCGACGCCGTCGAGCCGATGGACCTGCGGGCGTTTCGGAGCAAGTACCGCGCCGACGGATGGGGCGGGGAGAGCTACGACCCCGCCATGATGGTGACGCTCCTGCTGTACGCCTACTGCGTCGGCGAGCGGTCCAGCCGGCGGATCGAGCGACTGTGCCTCGAGGACGTGGCCTTCCGGGTGATCACCGCCAACCAGAAGCCGGATCCCGTGACCATCGCCCGCTTCCGCCAGCGCCACGAGCGGGAACTGGCCGAGCTGTTCACGCAGGTGCTGCGGCTGTGCCGCGAGGCGGGGCTGGGGAAGGTCGGCGTGGTGGCACTGGACGGGACGAAAGTCAAGGCCAACGCCTCGCTGGCGGCCAACCGAACCTACGATGCGATTCGCCAGGAAGTGGAGAAGATGCTCCGGGAGGCGGAGGCCACGGACCGGGAAGAAGATGCGCGGTACGGCCCCGGGCGCCGTGGGGATGAGTTGCCGGAGGAACTGCGCTCCCGCCAGAGCCGGCTGGAGCGGCTGAAGGCGTGCAAGCGGCGGCTGGAGGACGAGGCGGCCCGGGAAGCCGCCCGGCAGCAGGCCCGCATCGACGAACGGAAGGCCCAGGAGCAGGCGACCGGCAAGAAGCGGCGGGGGCGGAAGCCGAAGGCGCCGGATCCCTCGGTGGATCCGGCGGCGAAGGCGAACGTCACGGACCCGGACAGCCGGATCATGAAGACCCGGCAGGGCTTTGTGCAAGGGTACAACGCCCAGGCGGTGGTGACCGAAGACCCGCTCATCGTGGCCGCGGCGGTGACGCAGGACGCCAACGACGTGGGCCAACTGCACCCGATGCTCCAGCAGGCGCAAGCCAACCTGCGGGCCGCGGGCGTGGACAAGCCCATCCGCGCCGTGGTGGCCGACGCGGGGTCCTGGAGCGAGGCGAACGTGAAGCAGGCACCGGCGGATGGGCCGGAACTGTTCCTGGCGACGAGTAAAGAGTGGAAGCAGCGCCAAGCCTGGAAGGATGCACCCCCTCCGCGAGGCCGCATCCCCAAGGGGCTGAGCCTGCGGGAGCGGATGGAACGCAAGCTGCGGACCCGGCGAGGGCAGGCGATCTACGCCAAGCGGAGCCAGACCGTGGAGCCCGTGTTCGGGCAGATCAAGACCGTGCGAGGCGCCGACCGGTTCCTCCGTCGGGGTCTGGCGGCGTGTGACAGCGAGTGGAAGCTGCTCTGCCTGACCCATAACTTGCTGAAGCTCTGGCGGAGGGTCAGGGAGCGATCCGCCACCTTGCCCTTTGAATGTACGGTGGCGGGCTTGGCGTAGAAGGGTAACGACCGGGCCGCCGGCCTACCCCGTCCTGACCGTCAGCCCACGGGACATGGCCGAATCGACCCGGTACGTTCCCCCAGTTCTGATCTCGTCAGGATCAGTGAAACAGGCTCCACACCCGGCCGAAAGGCCGGGTGAGGATTGAAACTCCTGGCTCGTGTGTGACAAATGCGGGTACAGAATCGTCACACCCGGCCGAAAGGCCGGGTGGGGATTGAAACTTGCCGCCCGTGGCCACCTCCACGTGGACCGTTTTTGGTCCCGTGCGCGAATTCTTGCACCTGGCGACAGGCTTGGTGCCGCCGGCTGACGGTAGATTGCCAGCATCCCGGCCTCGCCTTGCCCTGGCCCGGGCGCTGTGTGAGGATTGAAACGGGCGGGCTCGTGGTTGTGGTGCGGAGGCGGTGCCAAGGCTCCGGCACCGCCCGAGGGGCACCGCCGATCGTGAGGAGGGCAGGGCCATCGTACCAGGGGGTCGTGCCGCACCCGCGGCCCCCATCACAGGGTGCATCCGCAAAACGATGTAACGCCGCCGGTGCTCATGCGATGTACCCACGGTCCCTATCAGAGGCGCAGCACGGCATGGACACGCCAAACGGCCAAGACACGCCGACGAAGAACCTGCGCGACCACGTGATCCTCCTGGTCCGGCGCCTGCGGGCCATGGGGCTCCCCACCAGCCCGGCCGACGCCGTGAACGCGCTGGCAGCTCTGGAGCACGTGGACCTGGGCGACCCGGCCGAGGTGCGATCGGCCTTGCGCCTCGTCCTGGCCCGGCGGCCTGAAGACCTCCCTGTGCTGGAGCGGGAGCTGGATGCCTTCTTCTGGGGGGATCCGGTGCGCCAGCGGCTTCCCGGTTGGCTGGCCCGTCGGCGGCCTGCCGCGACGTCCGCCACCTCCGACCCCGTGGGGGACCGCCATCATGGGGATCCCGCGGACGACTCCCATCCTCCCGACCGCGACCCGCTGTCGGAGGCGGCGTCGGCGTCCTCGCGATCGTCTCCCGGGCATCCCGACGCCCGTTCCGACTCCCGTTCCGCGGCGGAGGCGGGCGACGAACCGGCCGGTGGGGACCCGGCGGGGCATCCGGACGATGGGACGGGACCGACGGCCGAGGCCGCCGGCTCCCGTGCCACCGACGGCGATCCCGACCACCCCCGCGCACCTGGTGCCGACAGCGTGCAGGATCTGGGCTTGCACCTGATCCTGGCGGTGCTGCCCGCGGCCGCGTCGGCGGGGGCCGGCACCGGCGTCGAGGCCGACGGTTCCTCCCACGGCAGCCGCGCCTGGCAGGCCCGGGCAGGGGGGAGCCCCGGCGGTTACAGCCCCCTCGCGGTGCTCACCCGGCGGGACGTGCAGCTGCTACACGACGAAGACCGCCGCCTGGTGATGGCGGCCGCCTCCCAACTGGGGCGGTGGCTCGCCACGCGGCCGTCGCGCCGGTTCGTCCGGGCACGGAAGGGCGCCATCGACGGCCGGCGGGCCCTGCGCGAGGCCGCGCGCAAGGCGGGCGACCTCTTCCAGTGGCCGCGCCGGCGGCGGCGTGCGGGCCGGCTGCGCCTCGTGGCCGTGCTGGACGTCTCGGGGTCCATGGACGTCTACAGCCAGCTCTTCCTGCACTTCCTCCACGGCCTGCAGCAGCAGGGGGGGCGGGTCGAGACCTTCGCCGTGGGGACGCGACTCACCCGCCTGACCACGGTCCTGCGCACGCCGCGACCCGAGGCGGCCATGGCGCGGGCGGCGGCCGTCACCGCGGACTGGTCGGGTGGAACGCGGCTGGGGGAGGGTTTGTGGAGGCTGGCGGATCGATATGGCCATCTCCTCGACCGGGACACCGTGCTGCTGGTGATCAGCGACGGGCTGGATCGGGGCGATCTCGGCCTGCTGGACCGGGCATTGCGAGCCTGCCGGCGGCGGGTGCGGGCCCTGATCTGGCTGAACCCGCTGGCGGGCGATCCCCGCTACGAGCCCCTCGCGCGCGGCATGCAGGTTGCGCTCCCGTATGTCGACGTGCTGGCGCCGGCCCACAGCCTCGAAAGCCTCGTGCAGCTATCCCAGGAGCTGCGGCGGCAGGCGTGGGCCGTGCACCGGCTTCGTCGGACGAACCGGCCCCGCGCCCGCCGCCTTCCCTCTTGAAAGGGCCCTCCTGAAAGGGAAGGCTCAAAGGGAAGGTTCCCGGTCTTTCACGGTGCCGCAGCAGCCCGGGCCCGGCCCCTCGCGGCACCGCCGTCCCCCAGGCCGGTTCTCTATCCGTGCCCCGTGCCCCCACGCCGCGGTACGGGAACCCGACGGCGCGGCCGCGGGACGTACCCGGTCCCCACCCGACGGCACGGCAGCCTGCCAGCCCACCCGGAGGATCGTACGGCCCCGAAGGATCGCACGGCGTCGCCGCCGCCCACGCCTCACAACGGCACCCCATCGCCTCACGAACGGGACGGGGCAGCCGCGGCGAGGGCGTCCCCAGCGATGCGGAACCCCCGCCACCCCCCGGGCTCCAGCCGCCAGGGCGGGGTCTGCCAGCGCGGTCGTCCGCGTTCCCGTGGACCCGTCGGGCGGCACGCCAGGACGCTACCGGTCTCGACGTCGATGAGCTCCGCCGGTCCTCGGCCCGACAAGGTCACGGTCACCGGTTCGGGGCGGTGATTGACCACCACCAGGTATCGGGCCGCCGGCGCCGCGGATGGATCCGGCACCGCCGAGGACGCCACCTGTCCTCCAGGGGATGGGATGATGCCCGGCGCCAGCGGGCCGGCCGGATTGGACTCGCCGACCTGGTGCCCACCGTCGACGGCGCCGGGGACCAGTACCCCCGTCTCCACGTCGGGATGGTCCGCCTCCCACTCCGGGACGATGCCGGCCAGCCCAGCGGCCAAGCGGTAGACCTGCTCGGGCCCCAGGGGACCGGTCCCGGGCCGCGAACGGGGGGAGCTCCGTCCCTCGGCATCTTTCACGCTCCCCCACGCCCCCCCGCCTTGCTGGAGGGACGTGGGGCCGCTCCCCACCTCGCCGCCTTCGCCCTGGGGCACGGCTGTGACCCCCGACGCCGATGCCGGCGCCACCCCAGCCGCCGGGGAGGCGATCGGCCAGGCGGCCGTCGTCGATCGTGCCGGCGCCGACGCCGATGCCCGCGGTACCCCGGCGGGGGAGGCCGATGCCGCCTGGCCCCCTGCCGCGGCGTCGGCCGGGCGCCCGGTCTCGGAGCCCGTTCCGCGGCCGGCGCCATATGCCCCCGGCATGCATGCCAGGATCCACTCCAGCGGATCGGTGACCAGCACCGCCCACCCCCGACCGTAGCGGTGGACGAACACGGCCGGTTCGTCCGAACTCGCCGGTTCGTCCCACGTCACGAGGTCGCGGTCGGCATCGCCGTCGCCGCCGGGGCGGACCGGTCGAATCCACCCCATCACGCGGGCGCCGGTGGGCGATGCCAGCAGCCGCTTGCGGGGAGCGGAACGCGCGGGCGGGACGAGCCGGGCCACGGGCCGGGCATCCCCGGCCCGTGGATCCGGCTCGAGGAGGGCGTCGGGATCGCAGGCCGCCGGGTGTAGGAGCAGCTCCCACGGCCCGGGTCCGTGGACCGCCTCCCGCGGATGGGCGTCGAGCACCGTGATCCCGAAGACGTCGTCCATGCCGGGCAAGGCAGCCCCATCGTAGGAGAGGTAGAGGGTGCCGCCGGCCTCCACCCAGCGGCGCAACCGGTTCCACGTCCGGTTGGAGAGACTGTTGCGCCGGGGTACGCAGGGCAGGATCAAGAGCCGGTAGGGGGTCCAGTCGTCGTCGGGACGAACCAGCGCCACCGGTAGGCCGGCCCGGCGGGCGAGGACGAAGGCGTTGAACAGCACGGCGAAGTTGCGTTCCGGCGTGATGTCGGGATCGGCGTTGTCGTAGTAGCGCTCGGGCAGCAGGATCGCCGCCGGGCGGGGAGCGGGCGTCAGATCGTCCGGCAGTCGCCGCAGCAACCGGGCGAAGCGGCCGAAGGCTTCCCCCGCGGGCTTGGGGCGCCCCTGGGCGTCCAGGATTCCGAAGGCCACCTCGTACGGCGTGCTGTCGTAAGGAAGCTCCTCCGCGCAGGCGAAGTCGAGGCCACACCAGGCCAGGGCGCCCAGGCTGCCGTGGAGGAGAAGGCTCGCCAGCACCGCGCTGACGTAGCGGCCGTGGAGCGTGGGCGACATCATCAGGGTCGTGCTGCCGAACTCCTCCGCCAGGGCGGGACGACGGGCCATGGCCGCCACGAGCCGGTCGCCGAAGGGGACCAGGAGGTTGGGCCGCACCGTGCCCGCGGGGTCCGGACACCAGGGGGAGTAGATGGGGTAGAGGTGCATGCACACGAAGTCGGCGGCCTCCGCGATGTCCTCCGGGCGGAGGCCGCAGTCGTCCGCCAGGGAGGTGACGTGGATGCCCAGGGTGACCGGGACGTGGGGCGTGTGCGCCTTGAGCTCGCGGTACAGGAGCCGGCACCACAGCCACCCGGCGTCCGGGGATGGGGGCCGCACGAAGATGTCCGGCTCGTTGGCCAGGTCCCACGCCCGCAGGGCCGGATGGTCGCCGATGGCCTCGGCCACCGCCTGGATCAGGCGGACCTGGGCCCGCAGCATGCCGGGATCCGTGTAGGGGCACCGACCCTGGCGCCAGGGAACGTCCCAGTTCTCGCCGCTCATGTGGCCGGTGAAGAAGGTGGGGATGACGCCCAGGCCGACGGCGTGGGCCAGGTCGCAGAACTGCCGCAGCCGTTCCAGGGCGACGGGATCGACGCGATCCTCCTCGGGCTGGAAGTGGGACCAGCGCAGGAAGAACCGGACCACCTGGCATCCCGTGTCCGCCAGGGCCCGCAGCTCGCGGTGCACGGCGTCGGCATCCCACCGCGCCCACATCGCCACGCCCTGGCGACTCGGCCAGTAGTTGACGCCCAGCAAGAAACGGCGGCCCAGGGGCTGACGCGAACCCTCCATGGCGTTCACCTCGACGGCCCACGGCTCCTCGGCCTCGGGCCTCGGGGGGATCCCACGGCTGCGGGGCCATCCCCCGTCCGCGGCCACCCCCGAAGCCCGGGGCCTGGCCTTCTTCGATCGACGGACGGCTGGGTCGCGGGACGACCCCGACCCTAGGTTGCGGGGGTGTAGGTGGCCACGCCGATGCGGGAGTCGGCCATGCCGTAGTACATGAACCAGGTGCCCCGGTGATGGACGAGGCCCTCCACGAACACCACGTGGTCCACCTGGCCGCGGATCTCGGCTTCCGTCTCGGGTTCCAGGAACGGCCGCTCCGAGCGCCACAGCAGCTTGCGCGGGTCCCGCAGGTCGAACAGGGCCTGGCCCGCGGCGTAGCGCACGTAGCCCGACCCGGCGGGACCGCCGTACGCCGGGGGTTCGGCGGCCGGGTCCCGGTCTCGGGCGGCACCGGCGCCGCCACCGGCGGCGGTGGAAGCCTGGAGCCCTCCGGCGCCACCGTCCCGGCGGACCAGGTGGGCCTCGGCCAGGCGGTGGGCGGCGTTGTAGATCAGCAGGATGCCCCGGTCCGTGACCAGCGGCGCCGGGCCGGGTTCGACCAGCAGGGTGTCGAAGTTCCCCGCCTCAGGCCGGACCCGGAGGACGGGCTCCGGTTCCGGCTCCCAGTGGAAGCCGTCCCGGGAGGTGGCGATCCAGATGGAGGTGTCGCCGAAGTACATGACGTAGCGGTCGCCGATCTTCTCCGGGCAGATGGCACCGGACTTGGACCACACCCGGCCGGTGTCGCCCTGCCAATCGGGGAACAAAACGCCGTGTTTCTCCCAGTGGATCAGGTCGGTGGAGGTGGCCAGGCACAGGCGCGCGGTGACCCCGTCGAAGGCGGTGTAGGTCAGGAAATACCGCCCCTCGATGCAGGTCAGCCTGGGGTCCTCGCAGCCCCCGGGGAGCTCGTAGGGCTCCGTCGGCTCCAGCACCGGATCGGGGTAGCGCTCGAAGTGGATGCCGTCGTCGCTGACGGCCAGGCCGATGCGGGACGTCCCGTTCCACTGGCCGGGGCCCGTGTGGTCTTCGGCCCGGTAGAGCAGATAGACCCGCCCGTCCTTCACCACCGCGGCCGGGTTGAAGACGTCCTTGGCCTCCCAGGTGGAGCCCCGCGGGGCCAGGATCGGGTTGCCCGGGTGCTTGGTGAAGGGGCCCAGGAGGTATGCGGTCGCCTGTCGCGGATCGGGCAGCCGAAGCACGCGGTCCAACCCCTTTCAAGCCCTTTCGCCAGGTTCAACGGAAGATGTAGGATACGCCGACCAGGAAGCGCCGGCTGAACACCAGGAATAGCACCACGATGGGCAACGTCAACAGCGCCGCGGCCGCGTAGAGGGGGCCGGGATAGGTCCCATACGGACCCTGCATGCTGGCCAACAAGACGTTCAGCGTCATCAGGTGCTCGTCCCGGACCGCCAGGAGGTCCCACAGCAGTTCGGCCCAGCGTTCCGTGAACACGAACAGGCCGAGGATGGTGGTCAGGCCACCGGTCAGGGGCGCGGCGATGCGCCACAGGATGGTCCACTCGCTGGCCCCGTCGGCGCGGGCCGCATCCAGCAGTTCCTCCGGAACCCGCATGAAGAAGTTGGTGTACATGAAGATGACCCACAGGTGGATGGCCTTCGGCAGGATCATCGCCAGGTACGTGTTGTACAGCCCGAGCGCGCGGATGATCAGGAAGGTGGGTACCAGGAGCAGGATGCCCGGGTAGAACATGTGAAACAGGAGGAAGTTGTACACGACTCGCGCGCCGCGGAAGCGGATCTTGGAGAGGGCGTAGCCGACCATCATCCCGCAGAGGAGACTGGTGGCGGTATCGGCCAGCGACACGACGATGCTGTTCAAGAAGGCGCGCAGCCACGGCCGCGGCAGGGACGCCTCGCCACCCTGCAGGAGCCACACGTAGGAGCGCAACGTCAACTCGGAGGGGATCCACCGGCGTTCCACCTGGTCCCATGGTGCCAGCGACTGCAGGAGGAGGTACGCATAGGGGAACACCGCCACCACCAGGGCCAGGGTGGCCGCGGCGTAGAGCAAGACCAGGGACAGCGCCCTGCGCCTAGGCCGGGTCATAGCGATTCCCCCACCTTTGCAGTGCCAACCGGACCAGCCCAATGGTCGCGAAGGTGGCGAGGGCCGAGAGGACGGCGACCGCGGAGGCGAACCCGGCGCGGAAGCTGGTGAACGCCTGATTGTAGATCTCCAGGTGCCACGTGTGGGTGGCGAGATCCGGCCCGCCCTTGGTCAGGATGTAGGGCTCCGTGAACACGCCGAAGGTGAGGGCGATGGCCAGGATGAGGACGGAGCTGACTGCGGGGTAGAGCATGGGCAGGGTGACGAAGCGGAATCGCTTCCACCCCGTCGCCCCGTCCAGCGCGGCGGCGTCGTACAGGTCGCGGGAGATGCCCCGGAGCCCCGCCAGCAGGATCAATCCGAAGTACCCGGAGAACTTCCAGGCGATCAGCAGGGCGATGATGACCAACGCCAGGATCGGGTCCTGAAGCCACGCGATGTCCAGATCCAGCCGCTGGCGCAGGGCGGCGTTGACCGGGCTGTTGTAGGCGACGATCCCCCGCACGACGAGGGCGACGGCCACGCCGCTGGCCAGGTACGGAAGGAAGTAGCCGACGGAGAAGAAGGCGGAGCCGCGCGGCATGCGATCGAGCAGGAGCGCAAGCCCCAGGGACCAGGCCAGCGCCACCGGGACGAACACCGCCATGAGGCGGTAGGTGTTGACGAAGGCGGCGTGCACCTGGGGGCTCTGGACCGCCTTGATGAAGTTCTCCAGGCCCACCCACTGCTTCACGGGGCTGATCAGGTTCCAGTCCGTCCACGCCAGCAACAGGGACCAGACCATCGGGAACAGGAAGAAGGTCGCGACGTAGGCGAGGTACGGGGCGACGAAGAGCCAGCCCCGTACCTCGCGGTGACGGCGGACCGATCCTCCACCAGCCCGGCTCACCGGATCGCCTCCTCGATGGCCCGTCTCAGGTCCTGCCACGCCTGCTCGGGGTTCTTCTGCCCCTGCACGACCGGCGCCAGCGCCTGCTCGCCGATGAGGCGGTGGAGTTCCTCGAAGTTGGGGTGCGCCATCGGCGGGACCGCCGTCGGCACGGCCTTGGCGTAGGCCTCCAGTCCGGGCGTCCGGGCGATGACGTCCTTGAAGGCGGGGTTCTCCGCCAGATCACCCCGGGCCGGCGGCATGTTGGTCGGTTCGAACCACTTCACGTCGTTCTCCGGGTTGCTGAAGACCCAGCGGATGAACTCCCACGCGGCCTGCTGCTCGGCCTCGCTGGCATGCCGGTAGATGACGACCCCCTTGGCGTCGGCGAAGGTCTTCGTGGCGGCACCGGCGGGCATCCCGTCGGGGACGGGCGGCGGCGTGAAGACCACCTGTTCACCCACCTTCAGGTCGGGATACTTCTCCTTCCAGTACGGCAGCGTCCAGGGGCCAATGGGTGCCCACACGGCGACCCCCGTCTCAAACGGGTCGGTGACGTCCCGGGTCAGGATGGCGTCCCGCTTGGCCAGCTCGCCGTAGAACCGCAGCACCTCCACGAAGGCCCGTTCGTCCGCCGCCAGCTGGTTGCCCTCGAGGAACGGCTTCCCGTCGCTGGCTGCGTAGTAGAGGGTGAAGGTGTCGAACCACCGTTCCCACCAGGCCTGGGGCTCGATCAGCACCTTGCGCGCCAGCAGGAACCTGTCCCCGTCGGTGGACCGCAGCTTCTCCGCCAGCTCCAGGATCTCGCCATACGTGCGCGGCGGTTCCTGGTAGCCGAGCTCCCTCAGGATGTCCATGCGCCAGCCGTACAGCATGGCGTTGCTGTAGATCGGCAGGATGTAGATGTGGCCATCGGCGAAGCGCCACCCCTCGATCAGGCCGTCCATCTTGCGCTGCTGGACGAGCTCCTCGAAGCCCGGGAGGGTGTCAAGGGGCACGATGGCGTCGTTGCTGGCGAGCTGCGCCCCGAATCCCGAGAAGACGTTCTCCGAGGCCGTGAGCTTCGTGCCGCTGGAGAGCGCCGTGAGGATCCCGGCTTCCGAGCTCGGGCTCTCGGGGATGGGAGCCACCTCGATCTTGACGTCGGGGTGTTCCGCCATGTATGCGTCGGCCATCTCCCGCCAGAACTTCTCCTGGGTGGGATTCGGCGCCGTCCAGAAGGTGATGGACACCTGTTGCGCGGCGTCTCCGGACGAGGTGCCGCCCGGTGCCGCTCCTTCCGGCTGGCTCGAGCACCCCGCGATCAGCAGGGCGAGCAGCACCACCAGGACCCGCAACGACCGGACGCGTACGCGGTGCACTTGCTCCACCTCCAGCCCGACAAGGCTTGTCCTCCAGGGAGGAACCTTCCGACGACGACGGTGCCAGACGACGTCCCCGCACGACGCCGGCACGCCCATGGCGCCGGGGTGCGCCCCGCGGACGGCTGCCGGGGTCCGGGGCGACCGCGCCCCTTGTGCCGCGATGGGGCGGGTGGACCTACGGATGGCTGCCCGGCTCCATCGCGGGCGGCTCGTCGGCTCCTGGGGCGAAGGACGCCGTGAACGGGGATTGGAACAGCCCCTGCAAGGCCAGCAGGGCGGCACCCCGAGCCACGTTCGCGCGGCCGAGCCGCGTCGTGGTGACCATCACCTCCCCCGTGCCGAAACGCCGACGCCGCAGTTCCCGCTGGGCGGCCGCGAGGAAGGACGGGCTTTGGACCGAACGGCCGCCCAGCACGATCACCTCGGGATGGAGCAGGTTGGCCAGGAGGGCGAGGCCTGCGCCGAGGGCGCGCCCGCCTCGATCCAGCACCGCGCGCGCCCGCGGGTCGCCGGCGGCCTCGGCGGCCACCAGGGCCGCGAAATCCTGCGCCGGCGCGGTGTCGTCTCCGCTGCGGCCCACCAGCCCCCGGTACCGGGCGACCATGGCATCCGTGGAGGCGATGGCCTCCACGCACCCCCGGCGGCCGCACGGGCAGCGGGGGCCCGATCGCTGCACGGGGCAGTGCCCCAGCTCGCCGGCACCTCCCGCGCCGCGGTAGAGCTGGCGCTGGAGCACGAGCCCTGCCCCGACCCCGGCATCGGCCAGGACGTACACCATGTTCCGGACGTGGGAGTGGCCGAGGACGAACTCGGCCAGGGCGCCGGCGTTGGCGTCGTTCTCGATCCAGACCGGGACCCGGAACCGTCGCTGCAGGAGTTGGCGCAGGGGGACGTACGACCACCCCCGGAAGTTGGGCGGCTGGATCACGGTGCCGGCGGCGGGATCCAGGGGCCCCGGGACGCCGACGCCGATCCCCGTCAGGCGGCGCGCGTCGATCCCGGCCTCGTCGAGGAGGGCGCCGGCCATGGCGGCCAGGTGGGCCACGTCTTCCTCGGCCGTCTCGCCGCGCGGCCGCTCGCTCTGGGCGCGCAGCTGCCCCTGCAGGTCGCTGAGGACCACGCGGATCTGGTCGCGACCCAGTTCCGCGCCGAGGACGAAGCCAGCCTCCGCGCGCAGACGCAGCTCCGTCGCGTGACGACCGCCCGTGGCCTGCTTCTTCCCCTCCACCACCAGTCCGTCGTGGATCAGCTGATCGACGAGGCGCGAGACCGTGGGGAGGGCGAGGCCCGCCTGCCGGGCCAGCTCGGACCGGGACATCGGCCGCTCCCGCAGCAGGGAGAGGATCAACGTCCGGTTGTGGAGGCGCAGCAGCTGCGGCCGCCCCGAGGGAGCTGGTGGGATCTGGCTCGGCGCGGACTTGCGCCGCCCCATGGTGGACCGACGCCCTCCCCCAGATCCTTAGTTACAGTTAATAAGTTATGGACGGGGCCCCGTTCTCCTGCTGGCCGGGGGATGCCAACGGGAATCGGGCCCCACGGGGGGAATCGGGTGCCCGGTGGCGAATGGCCTTCCGAGGGATCGCGGGCCGGCGCGGGACCACCCGGACCGAGGTGGCGCCGCGGCGCCGGCCGAAGGGCAGGAGGGGACGCGGGGGTGCACGAGGCCGTCCGAGACATCCTCACCAAGCTGGAAGAACGCGGCTACATCGCCGACCGCCCCATCGCCACGGCGATCCACCTGGCGATCCGCCTGGAGAAGCCCCTGCTCATCGAGGGCCACGCGGGCGTCGGCAAGACGGAGATCGCCCGGGTGATGGCCGACGTGCTGGGGACCGACCTGATCCGCCTGCAGTGCTACGAGGGGCTGGACGCGGCGGCGGCCCTGTACGAGTGGAACTACCCGCGGCAGCTCCTGCGCATCCGCATGCAGGAGGGCGACCGGCGGGACGTGGCCGAGCGGGAGGCGGAGATCTTCTCGCCGGAGTTCCTGCTGAAGCGGCCGCTGCTGGACGCCATCACCCGGGAGGACCGGGCGCCGGTGCTGCTCATCGACGAGGTGGACCGGGCCGACGAGGAGTTCGAAGCCTTCCTCCTTGAGGTCCTGGCGGACTTCCAGGTGACCATCCCGGAGCTGGGGACCATCCGGGCCCGCCACCGTCCGTTCGTCGTGCTGACGTCGAACCGGGTGCGGGAGCTCTCCGAGGCCCTGCGCCGCCGTTGTCTCTACCTCTGGATCGGCTATCCGGACTTCGCCAAGGAGACCCGCATCGTCGAGGCGCGGCTGCCCGGCATCAACCGGCGCCTCGCCGAACAGGTGGTCCGGTTCGTCCAGGCGTTGCGCACCATGGGCCTGAACAAGCCACCCGGTGTGGCGGAGACCCTGGACTGGGCCCGGGCCCTGGTGGCCCTGCACCGGGACGAGCTGGACGAGGAGACGGTGCAGGCGACCCTGGGGTGCGTCATCAAAGACGTGGAGGACGTCGAGCGCCTGGGCGGAGGGGAGCTGGAGCGGGTCCTGGCCGCGGTCCGCCGCGGCTGACGCGAGGATGGGAGCGGGGCCGCCGGGACGTTCGGCACGGCGAGGGCGGATCGCGGCGGCCCGCGACCGACGCCGGTGCGACGCGGAGCCGGGAGGGGGAAGCCATGGATGCGGTGACGGCCGCCATCGCCGCCGCCCTGGCCCAGCGCCGCGGGGGCGCGGTGGCCACCATCACGCGGACGCGGGGATCCACCTACCGGCGGGAGGGCGCCCGCATGTTCATCCCGGACGGGGGCGATCCGGTGGGCAGCCTGAGCGGCGGGTGCCTGGAGGGCGACGTGGTCGCCGTGGCGAGGGAGGTCATGGCCATCGGTCGCCCGCGCCGGGTGGCGTACGACATGACGGCCGACGACGACGCCCTGTGGGGGCTGGGGCTGGGCTGCAACGGGGCGGTCGAGGTGCTGATCGAGCCCCTGCAGCCCTGGCACGGGCAGCTGGTGGCCTGGCGGGCGGCGGGGGAGCGGTTGGCGGCGGTGATCCCGCTCCCGCCCCTCGAACCGCGGGACCCGGTGGGGGCGGCGGCGCCGCTGGGGGCGACGGAGCCCGGAACCCCTGGTGGGACGGCCGTCCCGGCCGGGGGTGGGGCGAACGCGTCCTGTGCGACGACGCCGCCGGGACCGGGCGGCGGATCGACCGTCGAGAGGCCGGCCGCTCCCGCCCGCCAACCCGCGGGCCGTGGGAGCGGCGAGGAGGCCCTCTCCCGCCAGCCGCCTCGTGACCCCACCGACGACCAGCCCGCCGGCGGACCCGTCACCAGGCCCACCAGCGAGCCGGCCGAAAGCGATGCGGCGAGGGCCCTCGCGGCGGAGGGCGGCGACGCCGACAGGGCCCGCGCGGAGGAGGGGGCGGCCCGGTCGGGCGCCCCGCTCGCCGGCGGCCCACCCCATCGGACGGCGCTGCCGCCCCGGGCGCTGGTGGTCCGGGACGGCTGCGTCGAGGGCTCCCTGGGCTCTGCCGAGCTCGATGACCTGGTGGTCCGCACGGCGCGGGAGTGGCTGGCGCGAGGGCGGACGGGGACGCTCTCCGTCGGCGGCGCCGGCGACTTCTTCATCGAAGCCGTGCTGCCGCCGCCCGTGCTGCTGATCTGCGGCGCGGGCCACGACGCCGTCCCGGTGGTCGAGGCGGCGGCCCCCCTCGGCTACGAGGTGGTGGTGGTCGACAGCCGGCCGGCCTTCGCGCGGCCGGATCGCTTCCCCCGGGCCCGGAGGGTGGTCCGCACGCACCCCGAGGATCTCCGGCGCCACGTCCACCTGGACGATCGCACCTTCGTCGTCATCATGACCCACAACTTCCTGCAGGACGCCGGCTTCCTCCAGGCGGTCCTGGGCAGCCCGGTGCGCTACATTGGTCTTCTGGGCCCGCGGCGGCGGGCGGAGCGCCTGCTGGCCGAGCTGCGCCAGCGCGGGGTGGTGCCCACGCCGGAGCAGCTGGACCGGATCCACGCGCCCGTGGGCCTCGACATCGGGGGGGAGACGCCGGAGGAGATCGCCTGCAGCCTGCTGGCCGAGGTGCAGGCGGTCCGCTACGGCCGGTCGGCCGGGTTCCTCCGCGACCGGCCGGGCCCGATCCACCCCCGGCCTGAGGAGGAGCGCACGCGAGGATGACGACCCCCCACTTCGAGCTGGGCGACGAGGTGCGCGACGCCCTCCGCCGGGACCGCCCGGTGGTGGCCTTGGAGTCCACCCTCGTCGCCCACGGGATGCCGTACCCGGCCAACCTGGAGACGGCGCTGGAGGTCGAGGACGCGATCCGCCGGGCGGGGGCGGTGCCGGCCACGGTGGCGGTGCTGGACGGGCGCCTGCGGGTGGGCCTGAGCCCCGCGGAACTCGAGCGGGTGGCCCGCAGCCCCGACCTGCCGAAGGCCACGATCCGCGATCTGCCGGTCCTCTGCGCCCTGGGGCGCAGCGCCGCCACCACGGTGGCGTCCACCGCCCAGGTGGCGGCGTGGGTGGGGATCGACGTCTTCGTGACCGGCGGCATCGGCGGCGTCCATCGCGGCTGGCAGGAGACCCTGGACGTCTCCGCCGACCTGCCGACCCTGGCCCGCCTCTCGCTGGTGGTGGTCTCCGCCGGCGCCAAGACGGTGCTGGACGTCGCCGCGACCCTGGAGTACCTGGAGACCCACGGCGTCACGGTCCTGGGGTACGGGACCGACGAGTTCCCTGGCTTCTACCTGCGCTCCACCGGCCTGCCGGTGGACGCCCGCATCGACTCGCCGGCGGAGGCGGCGGCCGTCCTGCGGGCTCGGCGCGCCCTGGGACTGCCCGGCGCCGTGCTGGTGGCGAACCCCATCCCGCCCGGCGACGCCCTGGACGACCGGGAGTTCGCCCGGTGGCTCGCCCAGGCCGAGGCCGACCGCGCCGCCCAGGGGATCAAGGGGAAGGCCGTGACGCCGTACCTCCTGGAGCGCCTCCATGCCCTGAGCGGCGGGCGGACGGTGGCGGCCAACCGTGCCCTGGTGCTCAACAACGCCCGCCTGGGAGCGGCCATCGCCCGCAGCCTGGCGGGTCTCTCGCCCGAGCCCGAAGACGAGGGTGGAGAGGACGGCCGCGGCCGCCGTGGCCGCGGCCCTCGGGCCGGAGCGATCCCGGGGCGGGCGCCGGAGGGCGCGGCGCGACCGGCGGCCGCCGGGGTTGGTTCCCGGGACGAACCGGCCCTCCGCCGGGCCCGGGGCGCAGCGGCCGCGGGACGGATCCAGGACGAGGGGCACCCCGGCCGGACCCGGGTCGGAGCAGCCCGCGGCGCGGCGCGCGACGAAGGCGGCGCCGACGGGGCAGAGGACGGAGCCGATGCCGGGAGGGCGCAGGACGGAGGGGGCACCGGCGGGGCCGGGCGCGGCGCGGCCGGGGACCCAGGGGAGTCGTCCGCCCGCGTGCCGGCCACCGACGGCTCGGCGCGTTCCCCGCAGACCGCCCCACCCGGCGCGGTGCGGGCGTGGGCCGGCGCGGGGGCGGTGGCTGCGTTCGTCCGCCGGTGGTGGGCGTTGGGGCAGGGGTCCGGTCGCGGCCCGGCGATGGGGGCGCCGGCGACCCCCGGGGGCGCGCCCCCCGCTCGCAGCCGTTGAGCGCTCTCCAGCCTGCCGTCGCCCCTCCCGGCGCCAGGGTGCCGCACCGTCCCCGCCGGGCCCCTGGGCGCCGCCCCCTCACGGGGCGGCGCCCAGGCGCTCGACGGCCCGGCGAAGGCGGGCCACCTCCTGCTCCAGGCGCTCCAGCCGCTCGAGCACCGCGGGATCGGTCGCGGCGGGGGCCGCCCGGGCCGCGTCCCGGCGTTCCCGCTGCCGCTCGGCCCGCCACCGCTGCACCCGTTCGTAGAGCAGCAGCAGGGAAGGGTCGCCGACCACGGCGTCGATGAAGGCGTCGGCGAAGGTCTCGCGGTACCCGGGGATGCCGTGGTCCTTGCCGTAGAGCAGGTGCTTCTCCACCAGCTTCGGGATCTGGGGGTTGTTGGGGCCGCCGCTCTGCCGGAAGAAGGCCTGGATGCGCTCCTCCATGGTCATGGGGCGGCCGTGGGTCGCCGACGGGGCGTCCGGCGACGGCTCTGACGGCTCTCCCTCGCCTCCGACCGGTCCCGGCGACGGGGAGCCGCTGGATCCCCGTCCCTCCGCCTCGGGCGCAGCGGGGACGGGGCGACGGGCGGCGCCCGTCGGGCGTTCTGTGGCGGGGTCCGCTCCCGCGGGCGCCCCATCCGTCCGCTCCCCGGCGGGGCGCGCCCTGCGTCGGAAGAGCGCCATCAGATCACCTCCTCCCACCCCTGGTTCATTGGAACCAGCGGCGCCAGTCGGCCCCTTCGTCGTCGGGGTCTGGATCGCTGCGGGTCGGCGGGTCCCAGAGCGCCTCGAGCGCCGCGGGGCCCGCGGACGGCTCGGCCGGCGACGGCGGCGCAGCCGGCGCCGGAGCCTCCGATCCGGCGCCCGCCGCCGAGGCCCCGGCGCCCACAGCCGAGGCCGTGGCGCCCGAGGAGCCGGGAGGGGTCGGGCCGTCCGCGGCAGGGGGCGATGTCGGCCGAACGGCGGGGTCAGAGACCCGGCCGCCGTTGGTCGGGCCCGACCCGGGGCCGCCGGGAGAGCCGGATCCCGGCCCGCCGGAGGCAAGGTCGGGCCCGGAGGCGTCCGGGGCGGGGCCGGACCCGGGGCTGCCCGAGGCAGGGCCCGACCCAGCGCTGCCCGACGCAGGGGCGGGGCCGGACCGGGGACCGCCTAGGGCGGGCCTGGATCCGGAACCGCTGGAGACGGTGCCGGATGCCGGGCCGTCCGGGGTCGAACCGGCTGACGCCGGGCCGCCCTGGGCGGGCGCCGGCGAGGCGGGAGCGGGTGCGAGGCCGCCCGGGGCGGGCGCCGGCGAGGCGGGAGCGGATGCCGGGTCACCCGGGGCGGGCGCCGGCGAGGCGGGAGCGGGTGCCGGGTCACCCAGGGCGGCCGCGGCCGGCGTGGGAGCGGATCCCGGGTCACCCGGGGCGGGCGCGGCCGGGGCCGTCGCCGCCTTCGGCTGCCAGGCCACCATCAGCGAGCCGC
Source organism: Thermaerobacter composti (assembly GCF_033582035.1). Taxonomy (NCBI): domain Bacteria; kingdom Bacillati; phylum Bacillota; class Clostridia; order Eubacteriales; family Clostridiales Family XVII. Incertae Sedis; genus Thermaerobacter; species Thermaerobacter composti. The sequence continues at coordinate 1,926,821 of NZ_CP132508.1, read as the reverse complement.
CCAGGATGCCCAGCAGGGTGCCGACGAAGAGGCCGCCGAGGGCGCCGAAGATCGAGACGATGGAGAACAGGATGACCAGGATGCCCAGGTAGGTGGAGGCGGAGGGGAGCAGGTAGCCCGCGACGGCCGTGGCGATGACGAGTCCGGAGAACAGATAGCCCAAGAAGATCAGCGTGTCGGGCAGGAACGCGAAGGGGAACAGGTGGAGCGGCATCCAGAGGATCGCCAGGCCGGCCAACAGGCTCAGGGTGGCTCCCCAGAAGGGGCGCTGGTTCTTCCACGCGCGGAATCCGCGGGACGGCGCGACGGCAAGCGCCTCCGCCGGGGAGCCGGTGGCCGCGCCTGGAGGGCTTCCCGCCAGCGCCGTTCGGGCCCCGCGGGCGGCGGGTGCCGCCGCCGTGACGCCCCCCGCCACGGCACCGCCTGGTGCGGCGCCCACAGATTCCAGGCCTGCGTGCTCGCCCCGCAGGGACCGGGGCCCGCTACCGGATGGTGCGGCACCGGCCCATGCCGGTCCGGCGTGCTCGCCTTCGAGGAACTCGGGCCCCGCACCGAAGGGCGCAGCGCCGTAGCGACCCGCCCCCTCGGGAGCGTCCGCCCGCCCATGCTCGGCGGGGCCCCCCGCCCCGCACCGCTCCACGGGACCCAGCGCCCTCCCGCGTGCCGCGGGACCCTCCGTCCTGGCACGGACGGCCGACGCCGTGGGTCGGCCGGCCTTGCCCTGTGGGGACATGGGCGTCACCCCTCTCGCTCAGGCCTTGTTCGACCGCAGGATCCGCCAGACGGTGTAGACCCCGACCCCCAGCGAGCCCCACAGCGCCACCGTCGTGACCGCAGCGAGGCCCGGGATGCGGTCCCAGGTGCCGCCGCCCAGGGCCGCCAGGAGGGCGGCGCCCAGGAAGAAGGTGCCGGCCAGCAGACCGAGGGTGGCGCGGTTGACCATGCGATCGAGGGCCCTCTGGGCCGGATCGCTCAGCCGCGCCTCCACGGGCACCTTGAAGTCGTTCCACGCCGCCCGCTCCAGGATCTTGTTCAGCCGCCGCGGCAGCGTGGCCACCAGCTCCGAGGCCTCGGCGATCCAGGCGGCGTTGGCCCGGTAGTTGAAGCGGCGGGCGAGGAGGCGCCGCAGGATCTGGACGTCGGCCGACTCCACGACCGTGTGGTAGCTGATCTCCGGGCAGAGCCAGCGGGCCGTCCCCTCCGCCGCGGACCAGCCCTTGGCCCAGAGGGAGAGGCCGGTGGGGATGCGACAGTGGTTGTCCATGGCGATGCGGATCTCTTCCACCAGCAGATGGCCCCAGTTGTGGGGCCCCGCCTGTTCCGTGTCGACGTAGCGGATGTAGAGCGAGCGCAGTTGGTCCTTGAGCCGGCCCACGTCGGTGTAGGGGGTGGGCTCGAAGACGTCCAGCATCACCTCGGCGGCGTCTTCCGCCTGATTGAGGCGGATGTGCAGGAGGTGCCGGAAGATCGCCTCGGTGTGGAGGGCGTCCATGCGCCCGACCATGCCCCAGTCGATGACGTAGACCTTCTTGCTGTGGCGGCAGACCATCAGGTTCGACCCGTGGGGGTCGGCATGGTAGCGACCGTTGAGGAACTCCTTGATGTAGAGGTGGGCCAGGTCGATCATGCGCTCGAAGCGCTCTTCGAAGGTGAAGAAGTCCACCGGGAAGTCCTTGATGTTCCAGCCGTCCACGTACTCGGTGACGAGCACCCGCCGCGTGGCCAGGTAGACCTCCGGCACCGCCAGGGTGCCGAACTCCTCCACCAGCTCGCGGCCTTCCCGGGTGTTGCGGGCTTCGATGCGCATGTCCAGCTCGCTCTGCACGCTGCTGTAGTAGTCGCGGATCAGGCCGGGGAGGTCGGACGAGGCGGCGACCGCCGGTGGGAGCAGCCGCTGCAGGCGCCGCGCCAGCCTGGCGATGTTGGCGATGTCCGTCTGGAACAGCTTGTCGACCAGCGGCCGGATCACCTTGACGGCGCAGCGGCGCCCGTCGCGAAGCTGCGCCCGGTAGACCTGGGCCAGGGAGGCCGAGCCGATGGGTTCGGGGTCGATCCAGGCGAAGGTCTGCAGCCCGTCGGGCAGCTCCTCGTCGAGGACGACGGCCAGGTACGGGAAGGGCATGGGCGGCACCCGGTCGAGCAGCTGCGCCAGCTCCGCGGTGATGGGGTCGGGCAGGAGCTCCTGCCGGGTCACCAGCACCTGTCCCAGTTTGATGAAGGTCGGGCCGAGCTCCTGGAAGGCCAGGCGCAGGCGGCGACCGATCTGGCGCAGGCGTCGGTCGGGGTCGCGGCGGGGATGGCGGCCGTGGGTGGCGTCGCCGGCCGATGGCGTGACGGCGCGCCGATCCTGCACCAGGTGCAGCAGGCCGTGGCGCGCCAGGGTCCGGATCACCGCCCGCAAGCGCCGGCGCGGCGTGATGCGGGCCTCCAGGGCGGCCAGCTCCCCTCGGATGCGCCGTTTCTCCTCCTCCCACCGCGGCGAGGACCACCAGGGCGCCGACAGGTCGAGCCGCCGGCCCGCCTGGGCGGGCGCCTCCCGCGGGGGTTGGGTGGCCATGACCATGGAACCCCCCCTAGCTGCCGGAACGGCCGCGTGGCCAACGCGGCCTACGCAGCGCCCCATTGGCAGAGGTTCTTCGCGGTTACGAAGGCGTTTACGACACTTGGACCCGGCACGTGCCGCCCGGGGCTCGGCCAGCTCTACCGCGGGTCGCTACTCGACTTCCGTTGAGAGGTGACCCTCCCCCACGGTGAGAACCAAGTTGGGAATGACGATCTTGTCGAAGCGGACTTGCATCTTGTGGGCGTTGACTTTCATGGTATCGGCTTCGAGGTTGACGAGACCGAGCAGGCCGGCGAGACGAATCAACAGATCGTTCTCGGGTTCGGTAGTCCAATAATCGGTGAGGGTGATGGGGACGATGCCAAGTGCCTTCGCTTTCAGTCGCTTGGCATAGAGTTCGGAAACGCGCACCTCCATCCAGCCCTCGACGCGCGCCGTATCCTCGGCGCCCTTGGCGGTTTCGATGCGGAGGTGAAACGGCATGCCGTCGTCAGTGGTGAGGTTCTTAAACAGGTTTAGGCCCCGCAATTCGACGTCGCGTAGCCGAATGCGGGCCTGGGGTGCCCGCTCCAGCTCTGCGGTGTCATCGAACTCTTTGTCAACGAAGAGGTTCGAGCCGGAAAGGTGACTCACCTCGATGACGAACCCCCCGACCGCGGGTTCCGACGGGAACGGTCCCGACGTCCTTTGCACGATGCCCCTGCCTTGGAAGTCCTCCTCCGCACCACTTCGTTCATCGATGTCCCGCGGCTTCTCGCCGGGACTCTCTGGCGTTCCGGGGGCTCCGCCGGGTTCGCCCGAAGGTGGGGGCGTTTCCGCCTCCGGATCGGCCGACTCACCTGGCTCACGGCCTGGGTCGGTGCTCGGATCACCGCCCCTCCCACTGCCGGACTCAGCGGTGCCAGGGGGAGGCTGGTCGCCGGTCGCCGGTGGAGCGGGCTGGTCGCCGGGACCCTCATCCGTTGTGCCTTCGTCGTCGGCGGGTGCGTCCGGCATGGTGGCGCCACTGGTGGAACCAGGCCCTTCTCCTCCAGGCTGCGTTACGGCGGGAGGTGCCGCAGGGTCGGAACCTCCAGGTTGCGAACTCCCTGCGTGGAGGCTCATGCTGGACAACACGGCCAACAAGCCGATCGCGATCAGAGAGGCCGCCAGCCACCTGCGAAGCATTCGCCGGAGGAGAGTGCGTGGGCCCGATGATGGCCGAAGATGGCGACGAACCAAAGGCTTCACCCCTTCTCGGCGGGTTCATCCGCTGGCCTCGTGGGACTGTTCTTCGGCGACGGGGGATTCGGCCGGTTCCTCGTCGTTGCCGAGAGCCGTCACCACACTGGTTGTCTCCTGTCCTCGGGGTATAGGCCGTGCGACGCCCAGGCCATGGGGCTGTCCCTCCCAGGAGGCGAACATCGCGCCGGCGAGGATACCAAGCAGGCCACCGACGAGCAGGCCACCGGTCGCACCAATAAAGGACAGGATGGATAGCCCGACCATGATGAGACCGGTGACCAAGGCGGATTTGGGGTAGATCACCGGCAGGCTGGCGGCAACCAGGATGGCGATGCCAATTACCGTGCCGGCCCAGAGGAGCCCACTTCCTGGAAGAAACAGCATGGGCGCCACCTGGACTCCAAACCACAGGACCAGGCCGCCGCTAATGAAGCCGAGCAGGCTGCCTAGAACGGGGCGGTACGGCTGGCGGCTGAGCGCGGCACCGGGGATGAGGCTGGCCGTCACCGCGAGAAGGGCTGGGAGCACCCAGTGCAGGCCCTCGCCCCACGGCGAGGTCGCACCGCCAACCCCTCGTGCGAGGAAGTGGCCCGCGACGGACCCGGCTGTACTGCATGCCAGGACGACCGCCAGTTCGCCGTGGTAACGGGTATACCACCCCGCACCCACCAGCCGGGCCTGAAACCAGGCGGCAAGCCCGCACCAGAGACCGCTCCACAGCAACCCGAGGGTGGCGGCCAGGGCTGGGGAGAGGTCGGTGCGAAGATGGTCAGCGAGAAACAGGCCAGGCACCAAGCAGGCCACAGCCAGAATGGCCGTGTCCCGCCGTCGAGGCGCCCCCTCTGGATGGGTCAACACATAGAGGAGTGCACCACCGCCTACGCCCCCGGCAACCAAGCCCCAGCTGAAGTCCCCCACAGGGCGTCGAAAGAGGAAGAGAGTGAATCCCATCCCTAGAACGGCACCACAAAGGGCACATTCCATGGCGGTTAAGATCCTCCGCCCCATGACGCTCCCCCTACCCCCCAAACCGAAGGAAGGCGTTGGTCATGGCGGCCGGTCGGGGCCGCCATGACCAACAGCCTTATCGACGGTTGGACTGGGTGGTCAGAAGTCGCCCCCCAGTTCCTGGTCGCCGTTGAAGAACCGGATCTTTAGCTTCATCCCAGGTAATGTAATGGAGTTCGTGGTGAGCAGATGGGTGTTGATGGCTGGCTGAACCAAGGTCATGGAGTCGGCGGATAGACCGATTTTCTTGAACACGTCACTGGAGAACGTCTCATCGATTTTCATGTTGTCGAATTCGGCCTGAGCAGCCTGCATCCCCGAAATGTTCATCGTCACACCATGCCCTACCACTCTGCCACTGGCTAAGATTTCGACCTTTGCCCGCAAGCTACCGATATTGAGGTCTTTAGAAAGATTGAGACCGTCGATTCGAACCTCATTGAGCTGGACGGCGCCCTGGGGCCAAAATTGCTGTTCGGACGTATCGCCGAGGGCCGGCGTCAACTTAAACACGTCGCCCTCGATGCGCTCTGCAGCGACGACGAAGCCACCGATGCCCGCGAGCGGGAACGCCGCAAAGATCGTTCCCGTAGCGAACAGTGTGGCAAGTACAACCGCCAAGGCGAGGTAGCCGGCGGCCGCGACCCCCAAGAACCGCTTCCTGTTCATCCACGCTGCAGTGGCAGTCATGGGACGCTCCCCCCTAATTCCGGGACACGCCGAAGTGCCCCACGCCTTTTTCTGAGTCGGCCGGAGGTTCGTTAGCGCTCCAATGGGGCTCTTTCAGCCAAGGATTGGGCGTGTGCTGTTTCTCCCGCTTTCACCTCCTTGAGGACGCCAGTGGCTGCACCCCCTTTCGCGGCGTCCAGGAGTCCGTTTCAAATGTGGAATAAGCCCTCGTTCAAGCACGGAACTCAGGGTCCAGTGGTGGCCGATATAGAGAAGACGGCGGACCCCACGGCGTCCCCATTGGGGGCGCTCACCATGGCCATCGCACCACCCTGGGACCGGAAGGGTACGGTACCGCGGTGCAAGATGGGAGAAGCACTGCAGTGACCACTGAGGGTGGCTGTGGCTCATTACTTAATAAACGTTTATTTATTGGGCTGCGCGTAACATTCGACGCCTTCCCACTTCATCCTTCCAGCACCTCGAAATTTTTTTGGGCTCCTAAGCCGGGGTGTGACACGGCTGGCGGATGATCATCTGGCCACCATGGGTGGTTGCCTTAGGGCTGGCGGCGGATGTGCGGCCGGTATCGTTTGGACTCGCGATCGTTACCTCCGCCGGTAGCGGCGAACCTCCTTGAGAACCCAACGCGGAGCATCTAGAGGGATACCATGCTCGTCCAACACCGCGAGCGCAGCCACCGGGTCGTGCGGGGTGATGATCATGGTCCCTCGCTCGGTGTGGAGGCGGATGGCAGGTCCCCGGTCCGTACTTCCCAAGAGCAACTGGCGTCCTAATCCGCTCAGGTAGACCCAACCGACCACGTATCCTGGCATGAAGGTTGCGACGAGCCGCAGTCCACCGCTCAGTTCCAGGTATTCCGCTTTCTGGACGGCTGTGTAAGGAAGTGACCGACGCCCGATCAGCGTTTGGACGACGAAACGGTCCGGACCAGCTAGGTACACCAACCGTGCACGAGCCAGGTAGTTGACGAACACAAGGAGCGGCGCACACGCGAAGAGCCAAGGGAAGTCGGTACCCCAGGCAGCGATTCCGAAGACCACAAGGAGTACGGCGGTCCACAAGCCCTCGTCCCGGGCAGGAGCCGGGGCAAGGGGCGTCCAGCCGGAGCCGGCCGTGTAGCCTGGCGAATAGGAGGGGGGTGGCATCACCGGCGCTCCCCCGAGGCTTGGTGGTGTTCCCCCGACTGCAGTCGCCTAGTAATTATGTAGTAATCTTCCCACGTGTCAATGTCCGTGATTACCTCCGGGCCCGGTGCCGGCCAGAACAGCATTCGCTCTCGATGGTGGTCTAGCAGGGGTTTGATGCCGTCGGTGACCGGGAAGGCCAAGGCTTCGGACAGCAGTGGCCGGCTGAGAAGCACCGGATGGCCTGGCTTGCCGTTCCACACGGGTCGTGCGCCGACCGGCACTGACGGAGCAGACTCCATTCCGGCTGCTCGGCACGCGACAGCGTTACGTGCTGCCTCCCGAAATGCCTCTACAAGGGCCGTCATCACGTTGGCTGAGACGAAGGGCTGGTCGCCGAGGACAACCAGGGTCACCTCGAGCGAGGGTTCGGTCTGCAAGAGTGCCCTGAGTCCCAGTCGGATGGAAACGCCCTGGCCACGCTCGGGCCAGGGGTTCACTACGGGATGCACCACCGGGTCAGGGTGACGAGGGATGCCTGCCGCGGCCACCGCCGGGTGCAGGACAACCACGATCGGCCCCAACCGTGCCTCCCGGGCGGATTGGATGCTCCACTCAACCAGAGGGCGATTGCCCAGGGGCAACAATTGTTTGAGCCGGCCCATGCGTGTAGCCTGTCCAGCCGCCAAGACGATGACCCCGGCGGGACCAGTTGCCACGGTTATCTTCACCTCTTCATGCATAACTTTTCGCGGGTGACCGAAAGGAAGTCGTCGTCTCATGGCGAAGAATGCAGAAAGCAACCTACTAAACGTTTAGTAAGAGCGCCAGGCTAGGATCTTCAACCCCAGTGAATGGGGGGACGACGTTGGCCCACAGCAAGATTCTGTCCCCGCAGCGGGAGACCATCCTTCAGCACGCGGCAAGCTTGTTCGCACGGCAGGGCTATCCCGCCACGACCATGCGGGATCTGGCCGCCGCCTTGGGAGTCACCCCTGCGGCCCTTTACTACCACTTTAACAACAAAGACCAGCTCCTGTTGGAAGTCATGTTGCACGGTATCCAGATGGTACACCGGCGGGTCGAGGCAGCCATGGCAGAGGGCGGCCCGGCCTTGGCTGAACGGATTTGGCTGGGGTTGCGTGCCCACCTGCTTGCGTGTTTGGAGAATCAGGACTTCGTTTCCGTGATCCTCCAGGAAAACCGCTACTTGAGTCCGGAGGCAGCAGCCCGGGTCGCCAAGGCGCAGGAAGACTACGAGAGGCTCTGGGATCGTACCTTGGAAGAGGGAGCCGCCGCCGGGTTGTTCCAGCCCGGGGTGGACTTACGGCTTTTGCGTCTCTTTGGCTTTGGTGCCATGAATTGGGTGACCGTCTGGTACCGTCGCGGGGGTCCATTGTCACCCGAGGCCATTGCCGACGCGTTCTTGCTCTACATGGCGAAGGGGGTGTTAAAACCGGAGGTCGCTCACATCCTGGTGAGCCAGGTCGCGGCAAAGGCTGGTTGTGCTGCGTGGAAAGGCTCCCTAGGCGAAAAGCGATGACGAGAAGCACGTTACCGTGCGCCTGATCAACGGCTGGCAATTGCCGGACGGCTGCGGGCCCATCCATTACCGTCCGAGCCACTTCCGCCGGGGAACCGGACGCACCAAGGCGCGATACGCTGTGGCGGATGGCAATAAGCGTCCACGTCTAGGACGACCGGAGGGGATCATGCGGATGGCATTCCAGGCCTTCACCGAGGAGTGGGCCAAGGCCTACAAGGAGCGCATCAACGCCAACGCCAACTATCGCGAGGCCTCCCGCACCTGGGAGTGGCCGCTGGCCTTCGTCCTCGAGGCCGATCCGTCCCTGGGCATCGAGGAGGAGCGGGCCATCATCCTCGACCTGTACAAGGGCGAGTGCCGCGATGCCCGGGTGGGGACGAAGGCGGACCTGGAGAACGTGCCCTACATCATCAGCGCCGACGCCTACACCTGGAAGCAGGTGATGGACGGCGAGCTGGATCCGCTGGCGGCCATGATGCGCGGCAAGCTCAAGATCCTCAAGGGCGACATGGGGGTGCTCTCGGGGTACGTCATCGCCGCCAAGGAGCTGGTCAACTCCGCCCAGCAGGTGGAGACGGAGTTCCCCGAGGGGGTGGCCTGAGGCCGCGGGATGCGGCGGTCCGTCGGCACCACGCGGCCGCCGGTGCCTGCGGCCGTCGGGCACCACGTGGCCGCCGGGCACGACGCGGCCGTCGGCACCATGCGGCCGTCGGGCACGACGCGGTCGTGCGGCCGGATCCGCCGGCGCGGTGCGGGCGGCATCCCGTCGGGTGGCGACGGGGTGCGGTCCAGCGGCCGGCGGCCGCGACGGGGGGCGGGCGCGAGATCGCGGCCGCGGCCCGGCGGGGCAGGAGGAGTTGCGGCCGAGCGAGGAGGGGCCTGAGATGAAGGCGGTCACGTACCGCGGCGTGGGCCAGGTGGCCCTCGAGGAGGTACCCGAGCCCGCGATCCAGCAGCCCGACGACGCCATCGTCAAGGTCACCCGCTGCGCCATCTGCGGCTCGGACCTGCACATCTACCACGGGCACATCCCCGGCATGGTGCCCGGTTTCGTCTGCGGCCACGAGTTCACCGGCGTGCTGGTGGAGGCCGGCCCCGCCGTCCGGGCCTTCCGGGCCGGCGACCGGGTGGTGGGGACCTTCCACACCGCCTGTGGCCACTGCGCCATGTGCCGCAAGGGCGCCTACAACCAGTGCCGGGAGTACGGCGTCTTCGGCTACGGCGTGGCCTTCGGCAACCTGGCCGGCTCCCAGGCCGAGTTCGTCCGGGTGCCCCACGCCGACGTCAACCTGCGGCCGATCCCCGAGGAACTGGGCGACGAACAGGCCCTGTTCTGCGGCGACATCCTGACGACGGCCTACGGCGCCGTCCGCAACGCCCACCTCCAGCCGGGCGAGACGGTGGCCGTCATCGGCTGCGGGCCCGTCGGCCTGATGGCCGTCCAGAGCGCCTTCGCCCAGGGAGCCGCACGGGTGCTGGCCATCGACCTCCTGCGGGACCGGGCGGAGCTGGCCGAGCGGCTGGGGGCCGTGCCCGTCGTGGCCAGCGAGACGAACCCCGTGGCCCAGGTCAACAAGCTGACGGGGGGTCTCGGGGCCGACGTGGTCATCGAGGCGGTGGGCGGGCCGAAGACCGTCGCCCTGGCCTTCGAGCTGGTGCGGGGCGGTGGGCGGATCGTCGCCGTGGGCGTCACCACCGTCGAGAGCTTCGCCTTCCCCCTGGCCACCAGCTTGACCCGGGACATCGCCTTCCGCATCGGCCTGGCCAACATCCACCGCGACATCGACGCCACCCTGGCCCTGGTGGCCGGCGGCCGGATCGACCCGGAGGTCATCATCAGCCACCGGCTGCCCCTGACCGAGGCGGTGGAGGGGTACCGCATGTTCGACAGCCGGGAGGCCACCAAGGTGGTGCTGATCCCCGACGCCTGAGGGGAGCGCCCGGTCCCGGGGCGGGCCGGGTGGCAGGCTGACCCGGATGGGCTCCAGGAGACGACCGAGGGCGGGTCCTCGATGCCGGTGCCGCGACAGGGCGCCGGGCGGTTCGGCGACCCGCGGCCTGCGACGGCTCTTCCGAGCCTTCGGGGGGTCCCTGGGGGTGGACCCTCGCCGGCGATCCGTCGGCCGGATCGCGGCGAGAACGACACGAGCGGGAGGGGATGCCCATGTCCGGTGCGGCGACGTCCGGAGCGGCGGGCGGGCGCCCGGGGACGGTGGAGGCGCGCCACGACGCCTTCGTCACCACCAGCGGCCGGGGCCTGAACCACGACCTGCCGCCCATGCGGCTCTACCACAAGGCGAAGCGGTTCGGCACCTGGGACCCGCGGTCCATCGACCTCAGCCAGGACAAGGAGGACTGGAAGCTCCTCAACGACGCCCAGAAAGACGCGCTGCTGCGCCTGGTCGCCCTGTTCGCCGCCGGGGAGGAGTCGGTCACCCTCGACCTGCTGCCCCTGATCATGGTCATCGCCCGCGAGGGCCGGCTGGAGGAGGAGATGTTTCTGACCACCTTCCTCTGGGAGGAGGCGAAGCACACCGAGTTCATGCGCCGGTTCCTTGACGAGGTGGCGGGGGTCGCGGGGGCGGACCTGCACCACTACCACACGCCGAGCTATCGCAAGATCTTCTACGAGGAGCTGCCCCGGGCGATGCACCGCCTGCTGGACGACCCGTCGCCGGCGGCCCAGGCGGAGGCGTCGGTGACCTACAACCTGATCGTCGAGGGCGTGCTGGCCGAGACGGGCTACTACGCCTTCTACCGGACCCTGCAGCGCCAGGGCGTCATGCCCGGGTTCATCCAGGGCATCCGCAACTTCCAGCGGGACGAATCCCGGCACCTGGCCTACGGCGTCTTCCTGCTGCAGCGGCTGGTGGCGGCGGACGACGCCATCTGGCACGTCATCGACCGCCGGCTCAACCACCTCTTGCCCTACGCCCTGGGCGTGACCCACGAGATCTACGCGGCCTACGGTGACCAGCACCCCTTCGAGGTGGACCAGAAGGAGTTCATCGACTACGCCATCAAGCAGTTCAGCCTGCGGGCCCGGCGGATCGAGCAGGCCCGGGGCAAGTCCCTGGCCGAGGTCTACCGACTGGCCGCCGACCAGGTGGAGGAGGCGACCCGCGATCCGGACGGACCCGGCGCGGCCGCCGGCGATCCGGCGGGGGGCCCGCCGGCCGCCACGGGGAGCCCCGCGGGGCCGGCGGCGACCACGGGAAGCGGCCCAGGACGAGCCGAGGCGCGGGCCCAAGGGGGCCCGGCTGCGGGCGGCGGAGGAGGGTCCGGCGCATGAGCTCTCGGGAGCGCGGGGGGCCGGTGCCGCCGGCGGGCGGCACCGGCCCCGAAGGCGCGGCGGCGTCGGCGAGGGGTGCGTCCGGGGGCGCTGCGGCCGGCGAGGTCGCGGCCAGGGGCCCCGGCACCGGGGGCGCTGCCGCCAGGACGTTCCGAGCGCACGCGGGGGTCCAGGCGGAGCCCGCACCCGCGTCCCCGGCCGCGGGTGCAGCCGCCGCCGACCCGCGGGCCGTACCGGGGGAGGCCGGCACCGCCGGGGCCGGCGGGCCGGGTTCGTCCCGGTCGCAGACCCTGGAGCTTCCCTTCGTGGCTCCAGCCCTGCGGCAGTGGCTGAGCTCGCCCAAGCCGCTCTTCATCGGCGGGCGGTGGCAGGAGCCCCGCTCGGGCCGCTACCTGACGGTGACCGACCCCGCGACGGGCGAGCCGCTGGCCGAGGTGGCCGAGGCGGGGGAGGAGGACGTGGACCTGGCCGTCCAGGCGGCCCGGCGGGCGCTGGAAGGCAGCTGGGGCAAGCTGCCCCCGGCGGAGCGCGGGCGGCTCCTCTGGAAGCTGGCCGACCTTGTGGAGGAGAACGCCCAGGAGTTCGCCCAGTTGGAGTCCCTCAACACCGGCAAGCCGGTCACGGAGACCACCATGGCCGACGTGCCCCTGGCCGTCGAGCACTTCCGCTACTTCGCCGGCTGGGCCACCAAGTGGACGGGGGAGACGCTGCCCGTGTCCTTCCCCGGCGAGTACCTGGCCTACACGCGACGGGAGCCGGTGGGGGTGGTGGGGGCCATCGTGCCCTGGAACTTCCCCCTGCTGATCGCCTCCTGGAAGCTGGCGCCGGCTCTGGCCGCGGGGAACACGGTGGTGCTCAAGCCCAGCGAGCTGACGCCCCTGACGGCCCTGCGGCTGGCGGAGCTGGTGCGCCAGGCCGGCTTCCCCCCGGGGACGGTCAACGTCCTGCCGGGCTACGGCGAGCCGGCCGGCCGGGCGCTGGTGGAGCATCCGGGGGTCGACAAGATCTCCTTCACCGGCTCACCGGCCGTCGGCCGCAAGATCATGACGGCGGCGGCCCGGGACTTCAAGCGGGTCACCCTGGAGCTGGGCGGCAAGTCCCCTAACATCGTCTTCCCGGACGCGGATCTGGACAGCGCCGTGGCCGGAGCGATGATGGGCATCTTCTTCAACCAGGGCGAGGTGTGCTGCGCCGGCTCTCGCCTGTTCGTCCACAAGGAGCACTTCGATCGGGTGGTCGGGGCCATCGCTGAGCGGGCGGGCCGCCTGCGCCAGGGGCCGGGCATCGACCCCATGACCCAGATGGGGCCCCTGATCAGCCGCACCCACATGGAGCGGGTGCTGGGCTACATCGAAAGGGGCCGCGCCGAGGGGGCGGAGCTTCTGGTGGGTGGCGAGCCGAACCCCGAGGCGGGGCCGGGCTATTTCGTCAAACCCACGGTGTTCCTGGGCCGGGACGACATGACCATCGCCCGGGAGGAGATCTTCGGGCCGGTCCTGACGGTGCTGCCCTTCGAGAGCCTGGACGAGGTGGTGCGCCGGGCCAACGACACGCCCTACGGGCTGGCGGCGGGGATCTGGACGCGGGACGTGGCCAAGGCTATCAAGGTGGCCCACCGCCTCAAGGCGGGGACGGTGTGGATCAACGGCTACAACCTGCTGGACGCCACCAGCCCCTGGGGCGGGTTCAAGCAGAGCGGCATCGGGCGGGAGATGGGGCGGTACGCCCTGGAGCACTACACCGAGGTGAAGAGCGTCTGGGTCAACCTGGGTTGACGGGTCGGGACCGCGGTTCGACGGGGTCGACCGGGGTGGAAGCGGTCCCGGCGGCTCGGGATGGGGTCGCGGAGGCTCCGCAGCCTCCGCCGCGTCGCGGAGGGATGGAGGTCCAAGGCGGTCCACGGGGGGTACCGCGGTGGACGATCGGCTGCGCGCGATCGCGCTGATGTACGGGCTGGCGGGGGCGGGGGCCATCCTGCTCCCCGCCGTCGTGTTCTGGCTGGGCCATCGCCGCTGGGGGTGGCGCGCCCGGGTGGCGCTGATCGGGGCTGCCACCTTCCTGGTCTTTCAAGGCCTGCTGCGCTTGCCGTGGCTGCCGGCCTTCAACGCCTGGGCCACGGCGCGATGGGGCGTGGCGGCCACGGCGCTGCTCGCCTCGCTGACGGCCGCCCTGTGGGAGGAGACGGGGCGGTACGTGGCCTACCGGCTGGTGGTGCGGCGGCCGCGGGCCGCCGATGCCGTGGCCATGGGCCTCGGCCACGGCGGCTTCGAGTCCGCGGTCCTGGTCGGGCTCAGCCTGCTGGCGACGGCGATCGCCCTGTGGCTGTTGCCGTGGGCCGAGGGCATGGGCGGCCCGGCCGGTGGGGACCGGCCTGGGGCGCCCTTCGGGTTGCCTCCCGAGGCGGCGGCCGGACTCCGCCAGGCCCGGGAGGCCGTCCTGGCGGGCGGGTTCGCGGCGCCCGCGCTGGCCTTCGTGGAACGGGTGGCGGCCCTGGCACTGCACGTGGGGCTCAGCGTGCTGGTGGCGGCCGCGTGGGTGCGCGGCCGGGCCATCCTGTGGGCGGCGGCGGTGGGCGTCCACTTCGCCGTCAATGCGGGCGCCGTGACGCTGGCCCAGTCCGGCCACGGCCTGCTGGCGGAGGGGGTGGCGCTGGTCCTGGCGGCGGGGTTCCTGTGGCGCGCCCTGCGCTGGGCCCCGGTATTGGATGCCGCGGTCGTCGGGGTAGAAGGTGCGTCCGTCGGGGTAGCAGGTGCCCACGGGCGAGCCGGGGGTGGGTGAGGGGCGGCGCCCGGGCGTCCGGATCGAAGGGAGGGCGGGAAGGCCGGGTGGGAGGCGAGAAGGCCGGGTGGGAGGCCGGAAGGCCGGGGGGAGGCGGGAAGGTCGGGTGGGGTCCCGACGGACCGCTCGAGCCGTGAAGCCGTGTCCGGACGGCCGTTCGATCGTCGCACGTCGCGGTCGGCTCAAGGCCGCTCGGCCTGCCGGTGGCCTGCGGGGTTGATAACAGCTAGTGCGTTTCCTATCGTTTCTCGTCCAATGTCATCAAATCTTCGCATCTCCTTCCCTCCTCGGCCGGCTCGTTGTCTGAGAACAGATGTTCTGGTACGATGTCCTTGGATGATCTTGGGGGCTTCCCCATGCGTGTGTTGCAGGCGTACCGCTTCGCCCTGGACCCCACACCCCGCCAGGAACGGGCGCTGGCCTCCCACGTGGGCGCCCGCCGCTTCGCCTTCAACTGGGGCCTCGCCCTGGTGAAGGAGCGCCTGGAAGCCCGCGCCCGGGGCGAGGATGTGGAGGTGCCCTGGACCCTCCCCGCCTTGCGGCGGGAGTGGAACCGGCAAAAGCACCGCGTCGCGCCCTGGTGGCGGGAGAACTCGAAGGAGGCCTATTCCTCCGGTCTGGACGGACTCGCCCGGGCCCTGCAGAACTGGTCGAAGAGCCGCCAGGGTGAACGCAAGGGCCGCCGGGTTGGATTCCCGCGTTTTCGGAAGAAGGGCCGAGGGCGGGAATCGGTGCGGTTCACCACCGGCGCGATCCGGGTGGACGACCAAAGCCACGTGGTCCTGCCCCGGATCGGGCGGGTGAAGACCCACGAGCCGACCACGGCCCTGCTCCGGCGCATCGAAGCGGGAACGGCCCGCATCCTGTCCGCCACGGTCGCCCGGGAAGGGGGCCGATGGTTCGTCAGCTTCACCTGCGAGGTGGAGCGGCAACCGGGCCGCCCCCGGTTCCCCGGGCGGGTGGTGGGCGTGGATGCGGGGGTGAAGCACCTGGCGGTCCTTTCGACGGGCGAGAAGTGGCCGAACCCTCGGTCCCTTGAAAAAGTCCTCCGAAAGATCACCCGGTCCAGCCGCGCCCTGGCCCGCCGGCAGAAGGGCAGCCGGGGGTGGCAAAAGGCCCGCCGCCGGCTGGCCCGGCTCCATGCGCGAGCCCGAAACCTCCGCCAGGATGCCCTTCACAAGCTGACCCACCACCTGGCGAGCACCTACGGTGTGGTGGTCGTCGAACAGCTGCACGTGGCGGGCATGCTGAAGAACCGGCGGCTGGCCCGGGTGCTGGCGGATGCGGCCCTGGCGGAAATCCGCCGCCAGCTCAGCTACAAGTGCCCCTGGCACGGGGCGGTCCTGGTCGAAGCGCCGCCCTTCTATCCCAGCAGCAAGCGTTGCTCGCGGTGCGGTGCGGTCAAGCCGTCGCTGCCGCTTTCGCAGCGCGTTTTCCGCTGTGAGGAATGCGGCTTCGTGCTTGACCGGGACGAAAACGCGGCCCGGAATCTCGCGGCCCTGGTGGCCGCCGTCGCCGGGAGTGGCCCGGAGACGAAAAACGCCCGTGGACGGGATGGAAGACCTGCCGCAAGGCAGGCGATCCCGGAGGAAGCGGGAAGCCGGCGCCGGCTCATCGCTGGGTAAGACCGGCACCGCCGATCCGCAAGGATCGGCTGCCTGAAAACAGATGACGATGTTTCAGGTAACGGATCCGCCAGCTCCTCCACAGCGTCACCACCAGCAGGACGACCGCCAGGGCACCGGCGGCGCCCGCCACGGCCATCGCCCCGGTGCTCCAGGCGGGTGCCCGCCCGTCCACCGTCTGGATCAGGCCCGGAGCCACCCGCAAGACGGCGGCCAGACCAGCCAGGGCGACGGCCGCCGCCACCAGGCCGGGGTCGCGCAGCCGCCCCCCGCCGAAGCCGGGCAGCATGGTGGGGGCCACCGCCATGATGAGCAGGGTCATGAAGCCGGCTCCGACGGCGTGCAGGGCGGCGTCGGCGGGCGGGGTCGCGGGGGTCAGGGGGATGCCGAGGCCGTCGAGTCCGCGGACGACGAGGACGGCGGCCGCCACCACCGCCCAGACGTAGGCCAAGAGGGCTGCCACCGCCGTCGGATCGCGCCACACCCGGTACCGACCCTTGTCTCCGGGGAACGAGAGCCGCCGCTCGAAGATCCGTACCGCGCCGGTGCCCAGAAGCAGGGCCGTTCCCCAGGCGAGGTCGGCCAGCGCCCCCCACGCGGGCGGCGCCCCTCGGCCGCCGACCAGCGCCATGGCGCCCGGGACGGCGTCGAGCACCGATGCCGCCCCGAAGGCTCCCGCCGCGGCACCCAGGAGCGGCACGCGAGCCGCTTGGACGCGGAAGAACAGGCCGAAGAGGCGGGCCGACATGGCCACCGAGGTGGCGCCGATGAAGCCGAACAAGGCCAGGCGCACCGCCGCGGCATCGACGGGAGCGGGCAGGGTGGCGGCCACGGCAGCACCGACGGCGGCACCCGGCATGCCGCCCCTCCCCGCGGCGACGGACCCATCCGGGACGGCCCCTCCCGCGTGACGGACGCCGGACCCCAGTCCGAAGCCGATGCCGGCCGGGGTCACGGTGGACAGCGCCGCCCCCGCCCACAGGGCCAGCGCCGCCAGGAGGCTGGCCGCGGCGACGGCGAACAGCGGGACCACCTGCCCGAAGGCCTTCTTCTGCCCGAGGGGGGGACCGGCTGCGAGACTGCGGGCCAGCAGGGTCAGCAGGCCGGCCGCTGCCACGAGCTCCAGGACCGCCCCGGCCGCCAGGATGCCCAGGCCCCCGGGCGCCGCGGCCGGCACCAGCGCGGCCAGCGCCTGTCCGCCGACGCGCATCCCCAGGCCGGCGGCCAGCGCGCCGAACCAGAGGGGCACCCGGTCGGGCTGCACCAGGGCACTCCCTCTCAGCCGCGGCAGGAACTGCAAGGCCACGCCAAGGATCAGGGCGCCGCCCCAGCCGACCAGCTGCGCGTGGCCGTGGGCTTGGGCCAGGGCGGGGTAGGCATGGACCCATGACCAGCCCCGCCACGCGGCGGCGGCCATCAGGCCGCCCAGGAGGAAGCCGGGCACCAACGCCGCGGCCACGGCCAGATCGAAGAACGGTCGCCACGGCCAGCGGCGGTCTGCCCGCGCGCGGGCCGCGGCGCCCTCCGTCGGTGCGGTTGGCCGGGGGCCGGGAGACCGTCGGCCGCCGGCGGCCGGCGTCCCGTCGGGTCGTTCGGCGCCGCGCCGGCCTGCAGCGGCTTGCTTTGCCTCCTCCCGCGATAGGGTGCTCCCCTCCGACTCCCGCGGCATCGTGCTCACCTCTGACGTCCTCGCCTCGCACCCTTGTGTCGCATCCATTGTGCCGCATCGGTCCTGGCTTGCAGTAGCCACGGTCACAGACCCCGTCCACGGGCGTCCCGGTCCGTCGGGGCGGCTCGACCCGGCTTCCCCGACGGACCCCCATCGCACCCGCCGGCCGAGGGCGTGGCCGGCGGTTCCAGCCGGTCCCCGCGGTGGCGATGCCATGACGGGTCAGCCGAACGTCGCGGTCCCCCTCGGCGTGCCCGGGTCTGTCGGTCGGTTCCTGCAGGGCGGATGGGGGAGGAACGCGGCTGCGGGGAGAAAACTCAGGGGACGGGAGGCTCCTCGGGAGGATCGCCATGGATCGTGTCGGTGCGCCGGCCGGCGGCGGCGCTTTCCGGTCCCGTGAGGCCGTGGTCACGGCCCTCCAGCGCATCCACCCCTTCGATCGGGTTCCAGCCGAGCTGGTCGCCAAGGTGGCGGAACACCTGCGCTGGCGCGCGTGCCGCAGCGGGGAGGTGCTGTTTCGCGAGGGGGAACCGGTGCAGGCCGTGTTCCTCCTCCGCAGCGGCCGTGTCAAGATCGTCACCGTAGACGACGACGGCCGCGAGTACATCATGCACCTCCTGGGACCTGGCGATCTCTTCCCCGCCGTCGGGCTGTTCACCGGCGGAGGCTATCCGGCCACGGCCGAGGTGATCCAGGACGGCGTCGTCGGGGTGGTCACCCGGGAGGCCATCCTTGGCCTGGTCCGCGAGCACGGCGACCTGGCCATGGCCCTCTTGGTGGCCCAGGAAGAGCGCATCCGCTACCTGCAGGACCGCATCCGCAGCCTGGTGTGGCGCGACCTGCGCACCCGCGTGCTGGAGGTGCTGGTCAAGCACATGGGCGACCAGCTGACCCATCAGGAGATCGCCGCGCTGGTGGGGGCCGCCCGCGAGAGCGTGAGCCGGGTGATCAGCGAGTTCAAGCGCCAGGGACTGATCACCAAGGACCCCAGCGGCCGCTGGCGGGTGCGCTCGCGGGACCGGGACGGGGGCTGAACGGCGCCGCCTGGGATCCGGCAGCACAAGCCGTCGAATCCCAGGTGGCGATTCGACCGAGGGCGATGCCTCAGTGGGTGTCCGGGCTGGTCGCCGGGGCGTCGAAGACCTCCGGGTTGGGATCGCCCTCCACCACGATCTGGGCCAGGGCGCCCTTGTCGATGGACCGGCTGATGGAGTGGTCCACCAGGGTGTAGGTGCCCGGGACGTCGACGGTGAACTCGACCCAGGCCGCGCCGCCCGCGGGGATCAGCGTGGTCTGCACGTTGTGCACCGCTTCCGTGGCGCCCTGGTCGTGGACGGCGTCGAAGACCTCGCCGATCACGTGGAAGCTGGAGATCAGGTTCGGGCCGCCGTTGCCGACGAAGATCCGGATCCGGTCGCCCACCTTGGCCTTCAGCGCCCGCTCCCCCGTCCAGTAGGCGCTGGCGCCGTTGAAGACCACGTAGTTGGGCTCCTCGTCCAGCAGGGCCTCATAGTCGTATCCGGCATGGCCCTTCTCGCCGTGCTTCAGGTCGGTGTAGATCTCGCCCTGGACGATGTAGAACTCCTTGTCGACGGGCGGCAGGCCACCTTCGGGCTCCACCAGGATCAGGCCGTACATCCCGTTGGCGATGTGGGTCGGGATGTGGGGCGACGCGCAGTGGTAGATGTACAGGCCCGGGTTGAGCGCCTTCCAGGTGAAGACCTTTTCCTCACCCGGCTTGACCTGGGTCGCCACCGCACCACCGCCCGGCCCGTTCACGGCGTGCAGGTCGATGGAGTGGATCTGGCCGCTTTGGGGCGAGTTCTTCAGGTGCAGCTCCACCGTGTCGCCGACCCGCACCCGCAGCATGGGCCCGGGCACCTGGCCGTTGAAGGTCCAGTAGGTGTAGGTGGTGCCGTCGGCCAGCTGGCCGTCCAGTTCCACCGCCTCCAGGTCGATGCGCACCGTCTTGGGCGGCCGCTTGCCGACCGGTTCCGGTACCGCCGTCGGATCGGCGGCCACCACCTTGGCATCGGCGCGAGCCGGTTCGACCTGCTGGGCCTGCTCCGTACCCGAACCGGACGAACCCGCCTGCCCCTGGTTGCTGTCGCCGGCGGTGCTGCTGCCGCAGGCCGTCACCGCCACCATGCTGAGAGCCAGAAGCAGCGCCAGCAATCCGCGCCTACGCCGCCTGCTCTGTGCCGGGAGGCCCTGGGGGCCGCTCACTGGACCTGCCATGGGAGGTCCCTCCCCTTTCGGAGGTCGCGCACCGCTCCGCCCCGCCGGAATCCGCACGCGGGTGGGCCGGGTCGCGTCGAGTCCGGAGCGCGGTGCGGTGCTCACTTCCGATGCTGGGGGAGGATCCTGAGTTTCGGCTGAGGCGGTCCTGACCGCACCCTGAGGATTCGTCGGCGCGGTGACTGCATCGGCCACCAGGGGCAGAAGGGGGTCGGGCCCGCCGCGCGGCGGCACCCAGCAGGCGCCGCGTCGAAAGCCGGGATTGCCAGCGGGGTCGCCGTGCCGTTCGTGGCCCTTTGACGACGCGCGGAGAACGCGCGCGGTCGCCCGGCGTCACGCCGGGCGACCGCGCGGGCCCACGCTCTACCGCCCGCCCGTCCCGCCAGAGGGCCACCACCGACCCGCAGGTACGCAGGACTGGGACGCAGGCGGGCCCTGCAGCCTCGATCCCGCTCGATCCCGTCGGGGGATGGCCCCCCAGGGACCGCCACGGGCCTTCACGGCCGACGGGTCGGCGGTGGGTCACGGGCGGTGGCTCACTGTTCGAAGAACCGCCGGTTCTTCTCGATGTAGTCCTTCCACTGCTCCGGCACCTCGTCCTCGTCGTAGATGGCCTCCACCGGGCACACGGCCGCGCAGGCGCTGCAGCCGATGCACTCGTCGGGGTTGATGTAGCACTGGTCTTCGCCCTCGTAGATGCAGTCGACGGGGCAGACCTCCATGCAAGACTTGTCCTTGACCCCGATGCAGGGTTCGCAGATCACGTAGATCACGATACTCACCTCCACCTCGATGATAGCCATGCCCTCGACCGCCGTCGGTGACGGACGTCACCGCCCCAGGTTCGGGCCGACTCGCGGACCCGTTACCTGAAACATCGTCATCTGTTTTCAGGCAGCCGATCCTTGCGGATCGGCGGTGCCGGTCTTACCCGGCCATGCGCCGGTGCCGGCTTCCCGCTTCCTGCGGGACCGCCTGCCTTGCGGCAGGTCTTCCATCCCGTCCACGGGCGTTTTTCGTCTCCGGGCCACTCCCGGCGACGGCGGCCACCAGGGCCGCGAGATTCCGCGCCGCGTTGTCGTCCCGGTCGAGCACGAGCCCGCATTCCTCGCAGCGGAAGATGCGCTGCGAAAGCGGGAGCGATGTTTTCACCGCGCCGCACCGGGAGCACCGCTTGCTGCTCGGGTAAAAGGGCGGTGCTTCGACCAGAACCGCCCCGTGCCAGGGGCACTTGTAGCGGAGCTGGCGGCGGATCGCCGCCAGGGCGGCATCGGCCAGCACCCGGGCGAGCCGCCGGTTCTTCAGCATGCCCGCCACGTGCAGCTGTTCGACGACCACCACGCCGTAGGTGCTCGCGAGGTGGTGCGTCAGCTTGTGAAGGGCATCCTGGCGGAGGTTTCGGGCTCGCGCATAGAGCCGGGCCAGCCGGCGGCGGGCCTGTTGCCACCCCCGGCTGCCCTTCTGGCGCCGGGCCAGGGCGCGATTCCACCGGGCGATCTTTCGGAGCGCCTTTTCAAGGGACCGGGGGTTCGGCCACTTCTCGCCCGTCGAAAGGACCGCCAGGTGCTGGACGCCCGCATCGACGCCGACGACTTTCCAGGGGAACCGGGGGCGGCCCGGTTGCCGCTCCACCTCGCAGGTGAAGCTGACGAACCATCGGCCCCCTTCCCGTGACACCGTGGCGGACAGGATGCGGGCCGTTCCCGCTTCGATGCGCCGGAGCAGGGCCGTAGTCCGCTCGTGGGTCTTCACCCGCCCGATCCGGGGCAGCACGACGTGGCTTTGGTCGTCCACCCGGATCGCGCCGGTGGTGAACCGCAGCGACTCCCGCCCCCGGCCCTTCTTCCGGAACCGGGGGAACCCCACCCGGTGGCCCTTGCGTTCACCCTGGCGGCTCTTGGACCAGTTCTGAAGGGCCCGGGCCAACCCGTCCAGCCCGGAGGCGTAGGCTTCCTTCGAGTTCGCCCGCCACCAGGGGGCGACGACGTGCTTTTGCCGGTTCCACTCCCGCCGCAAGGCGGCGAGGGTCCATGGCACTTCCACGTCTTCACCCCGGGCGCGGGCTTCCAGGCGCTCCTTCACCAGGGCGAGGCCCCAGTTGAAGGCGAAGCGGCGGGCGCCCACGTGGGAGGCCAGCGCCCGCTGCTGGCGGGGTGTGGGGTCCAGGGCGAAGCGGTACGCCTGCAACACACGCACGGGCAAGCCCCCCAAAATCATCCAAGGACAGCATACCAGAACATATGTTCCATGTTAAAGGGCGACCGAGGAACAGAGGGGAGGGAATGCGAAGATTTGATGACGTTGGGCGAGAAATGATAAGCAGCGCGTTAGCTGTTCTCAGCCCTCTCGGGCCCTAGGGGAGTCCACCAGGCCCTCCGGCACCTGGGGCGTCAGGCTGGCCGCCGCTTGCGACCTTGCCGATACGAACCCGCCAGGCCGCGGGACCGCGCTCCAGGTATTCCCATTCAAACCGCCCGGCGTGCTCCGCCGCGAACTGGTAGTAGAGCGGCTTCGGATCGTGGTCGTTGACCAGGATGAAGGCCTGGCCGGGTTCCAGGGCGTGGAACGTTGCGAAGATCACCGGGTGGCGCTGGGCCGGTGGGTAGCCGCGCACGTCGAGCTCGGGCGCCCCTTCCGGCGGATCCGTGGGCTTGGGCAAGTCCGTAGACGTCGTGCCGGCTCGCCCGACCCTCCCTACCGGTTCGCCCGACTCCGTCCCGTCCGTCCGTGCGGCCGGGTCCTGCCCCACCCTCTCCGGGTCGAGGGTTTGAGGGCAGCCGCCGTCAGCGGTGGCGCCGGGGGCCGCCAGGCGTCCCTCCATCCCTTGGAGGAGCCCCGCCAGGTCGACGGCCGGTTCTTCCAGGAGCATGGGCAAGAGCACGTCGTTCTCCTTGGCGACGTGACCCTTGAAGAGGGCGGCCAACGCCGCGGCCGCGGCCACGGCCTCGAGGGCATCGCGCGCGCCTTCGAGCCGCTCTAGGGCGGCGCGGATGGCGCCGTGCTCAGCGGTCAGGGCGGCCACCAGCGCCCGCCCCGCCGGTCGGCCCGTGGCCGCCACGTACAACGTCGCCTCCTCGGCAGCCGCGTGGCGCAGCACCTCCTCCCGGGCGTAGCGCGCCAGTTCGGCCAGGGCGGGGCGATACGGCTCGCCGTGGCGCACGGCGGCCATCAGTGCCTCCTGGCGCTGGTCCACGGCGAGCATCATGGCCTCGTGGTGGGCGCGGATGCGCGCAGCCGCGTCCGGATCCCGTGGGACCATGGGGCTCCCCCTCCTTCGACGGTGGCAACCGGCGCTTTGGGGCCAGCGTACGCTGGCCGGGCAGACGGGGCTGTGATGGCCGTCACAGCTGGGCCGGGGCGGCGTGGTACGGTAGCGTGGGTGAACAGCGTCGGGGCGGGGCTGGTCGGGCGCCGCACGCCAGGGCGGGCCGTGCGACCGCGCCCCGCCGTCCATCCGGGACCGAGACGTGCTGGGCACCAGAGCCGATGCGCTTCGTGCAGGGGGAGGGCGAACCGGGCATGCGGGGCTATGAGCTCGTGGTCTTCGTCCACGTCCTCGCGGCCATGGTCTGGGTCGGCGGCATCCTGTTCCTCAGCCTGGTGGTGGTGCCGGCGTCGCGCCGATACCCGGCCGACGTACGCGCCCGGCTCTTCGCCGACGTGGGGCGCCGCTTCCGCGTGGTGGGGTGGACCGCCCTGGCCATCCTGGCCGTCACGGGCGCCGTGCAGATGGCGGCTCGGGGAGCCACCCTGGCCAACGTGATGGACGGCAGCTTCTTTCAGACGCCATGGGGTCGGATCCTGGGCGCCAAGCTCCTCGCCGTGTCCCTGATGATGCTGCTCACCGCCATGCACGACTTCGTCGCCGGGCCGGCGGCTGAGCGGGCGGCCCGCGCCGGCGGCGATCCCGAGCGACTGCGCCGCAGGGCGGGCCGCCTGGCTCGGGTGACGGCCATTCTGGCCCTGATCGTCGTGTTCTTGGCGGTACAGCTCGTGCGGTAGTCCCCGAGCAGGGGGCCGCGACGCCTTGCGGCCACGGCCGACTGGCGGCCATGGCTCACGCCAGCACCCCGGGGCGGTGCCTTTGGCCGTCGCATCCGCTCGCCAGCGTCGATCCGCTGCCTCGGCACCCCCGGGACGCGGCTCCTCCGGCGTAGCCGCTTTCTCAGCTAGCCCTCAGGTTTCGCTCAACCGTCGCTCAGCTTGCTCTGCGACCATGGCACCGGGAGGTCGGTGCGCCATGACGCGGGGCAAGACGGACCGGAAGCGCAAGGCATGGTGGCTCCTGGCCGGGGCGGTGGTGGTCGGCCTGGTGGTCTGGGCGGTCGCCCCGCAGGTGGGCGCCCTCGGATCCGGCCAGGCGCCGGCCGCCCCGGCGAGGGGCGGTGCGTCGGCCGGAAGCGGGGACGCCGCGGGCACGGGGCAGACCGCGGCCGGCCACGGCTCCGGGAGCACGGCCGCGCCGGCGGACTACACGATCTACCCGGCGGGGACGGGCTCCGAGGGCCAGCAGCCACTGCCCGAGGGGCAGCAGTTGGCCAAGTACCGGGTGGAGGACGGCGTCAAGGTCTTCGAGCTGACGGCGCTGCCGGTCAAGTGGTCGGTGGGCGACAAGGAGTACGAGGGCTGGACCTTCAACGGGACGGTGCCCGGTCCCCAGATCCGAGTGAAGGAGGGCGACCGGGTCCGGATCATCGTGAAGAACCAGCTGCCCGAGCCCACGGTGGTCCATTGGCATGGGTTGGCGGTCCCCAACAAGATGGACGGCGTGCCCATGGTGACCCAGGACCCCATCCCGCCCGGCGGCCGGTTCGTCTACGAATTCGTGGCCAAGCCGGCGGGGACCCACATGTACCACACCCACTTCAACACGATGAAGCAGAAGGGCTTGGGCCTGTACGGGACGTTCATCGTCGAGCCCAAGGGGCCCGAACCCTGGAAGTACGACAAGGAATACAGCCTGATGATCGGCGACGGTCAGCTGGGGTACGTCATCAACGGCAAGTCCTTCCCCCACACGCCGGTCATCAAACTCAAGCTGGGTGAGACGGCGCGCTTCCGCCTCATGAACATCGGCGAGTTGGTGCACCCGATGCACCTGCACGGGGCCGACTTCACCATCATCGCCAAGGACGGCCAGCCGCTGCCCCAGCCGATCAAGGCGAACACCCTGGACATGATGCCCGGCGACACCTACGACGTGCTGGTGAACTTCGACCGTCCCGGAACGTGGGTCTGGCACTGCCACATCATCTCCCACGTCGAGGACTCGCACGGCAACATGCTGGGCCTGATCCAGGTGCTGCAGGTGGAGGAGTAGGGCGGTTCGGACGGGACTCTGAAGCTTGCCTCATGGCCTTCTGGCGAACCGCGGCGCCGGCCTGGATGGCCGGCGCCGTCGAAGTTCCGCGGCGTCAGCCTGGTCAATCCACAAACCGGTCAATCCACAAACCGGCGGAGGAACTGCGTCGGCGCTTCCACCGCACAGGCATTTGCCCGCAGGTCGGTCGCCCGACGAGAGGGCAACCCGGTACAGCACGGGCCGGGGGTGGTGGCCCCGGCCCGCGCGCGAGGTTGAACGGGAGCAGGGTCCTCCGTCCGACCCGAGCCGCCCACGCCCGCGGCCCGAGCCGTCGACGAGCCGTCAGCGGGAACGCCCGGCGGGACGCGCCGCGTCCTGCCGGTTCAACCCCAGTCGTGCGGCCACCGTTGCGGCCAGTTCCTCGTACGCGCGCCCCGCGGCCGATGCGGGCGGGAACAGGCCGTCGGTGCGAAGGCCCGGCGGCGGGGGTTCCATGGGGATGCGCGCCAGCACCTGCGTGCCCAGCGCCGCCGCCACGGCGTCGCCGCCTCCCCGGCCCAGCAGGTACTCGCGCCGCCCGCAGCCGCTGCACTCCCGGTACGCCATGTTCTCCACCACGCCCATCACCCGGTGGCCCATCTTCACGGCCATGGAGCCCGCGCGCTCGGCCACGCGGGCGGCGAAGGGGTCGGGGGTGGTGACGATGAGCACGTCCATGGGCGGGAACTGCTGCTGCACGTCCAGGGCCATGTCGCCCGTGCCCGGGGGCAGGTCCAGGACCACCACGTCGGGATGGTGCCACGCGGTGTCGAACAGGAACTGGCGCAGGGCCTTCCCCAGCATGGGCCCGCGCCACACCACCGGGCTGTTGTTCTGGACGAAGAAGTCCATGGACATCACGTCGACGCCGTGGCCGTGGCCGGGAATGACCTTGCGATTGTCGTCCAGGGCGGGCGACCGTTCCAGGCCGATCAAGGCGGGGACGCTGAAGCCGTAGATGTCGCAGTCCAGGATGGCCACCCGCAGGCCGCGCCGGGCCAGGGCCACCGCCAGGTTGACGCTGACGCTGGACTTGCCGACGCCGCCCTTGCCGCTGGCCACGGCCACGAAGCGGGCGCCCTGCAGGCCCTCGGGCAGCGTCCGGGTCGGGGCGTCGCCACCCCCAGGGGCGGGCGCGGCACCGGGCACCGTCACCCCCCGGGCGCGGGGGCGCGGCCGCGGGACGATGCGCACCGACGCGACCCCCGGCATCGCCAGCACCGCTTGCCGCAAGCGCTCCTGGGCGTCGGCCGGCGGCGAGCCGCCGTCCCAGTTCTCATCGATCAGGATCGCTACGTGGGCCCGCTCGCCGTGCATCTCGATGAGCACGTCCTGGATGCGGCCGTCCGCTAGGGGGTGGCTGCCGTCGTCCAGCCGCACCCGGACCAGCTGCTGCAACACGTCGCGCTTGTTCATGGGCCAGGTTCCTCCTGTTCGCAGGCCATGGGCCCGTCTGGTTCCAGCGTAGCGCCAGGGACGGGTGCGGTCGGTGATGGGGGTCACAGGGGAAGCTGGTCGAGCCGGTGAGGGCTAGCGGGCAAACCGCTCCTCCGGGGAGGGTGGAGACGCGAACGGTATCGGCGATTGCATCTTGCTGCTGACGACCCTTGGACGCCGGCGCCCCTTTGGGGCGGTACCGGCACGTCACAGCGAGGCGTCGTACGTGGTATTTTGCCTCATCAATTGCTCAAGGGGGAAGAACCGGCCACCCCAGTAGATGCCGCCCCGGAGGGCGGTGATCACCAGCGCCCGCGCCAAACCGTAGACCAGCACCACGGACCCGACGGGCAGGACGAGAAGACCGCGCCACAAGGGGGGCGGGTTTGCCAGCAGGTAGCCGGCCGCGATGGCGATGATCGCGGCGGCCGCCGTCCAGCGGATCCACCCGTCGCCGAAGAACAGCGCCGTCCATGGGAACAGGGTCGCCAGAGCCACGGCAGCCAGCCCGACCACCGCGATGTCCCAGCGGTAGTCCATCCCTGCAAGCGTGTTCTTCTCCATGCCGCGGAGCGCCTCTCCGAGCGTCTGGTACCAGGCGACGCGGATCCGTTCCCCGCCGACGAGCAGCTCCTGGGCGTAGCCGTGGCGTTTCACTTGCCGGCCCAGCTGCCGGTCGTCGTCCGGACGGAGCGCGATGGCACGATGGGTGCCGATGGCCTCGTACACCGCGCGCCGGATCAGGTTGAACGCACCGACGCCGACCCCGTGCCTGCATCTCGGGTCCCGGACCCGATGGGGTCTTTCCGAGGCGACGAACAGCAGGGTGAAGAGCCCCGGTCCGGTCCTCGGACCGGTCGTCCACGAGCACGATTTCGAGGTCGGGGTTCGTAGCTGCTTACCATTCCATCGTCATCTGTTATCAGCCGGAGGCGAACCTTTCGCATAACGGTTCCCCCCACTTCCGACCCGTCCCCCCTATTTGGCTTGCAGACGGAACATACGTTTGGTATCCTGGGAAAAGGAGGATGATCGGGCCGATGCAGGCGACCTTCCAGACGAAGATCCATGACCGGTCGGTTTACCCGGCCCTGGACGCCCTCGCCGCCCTGTACGGTCGCCTGCTGCGCCGGTTGTTCGTCGATCTCTACGTGCGGAAGCGTCCCCTTGTCGAATGCAAGCGGGAGTCCATTGCCCGCGACGGCATCACAGCCCGCTACTTCAACGCTCTGGCCACCGACCTGAAGGCCAAGGTGAAGGCGGCGGAGGAAGCCCATCGGCACCATCTGGCGCACCTGCGCGGGCAGATCCAATCCACCGAACGCGCCATCGCCAAGCTCCAGAAGCAGGCGAAAGCCTTGGCCTCGGGCAAGGGGCGCTGGGCGACCCTTTCGCCCCAAGAGCGGGCGGCGCGCCGGCGTCGGGTCCGGTTTCGGCTGCACCAGAAGAAGCGGCGGCTGGCGATGCTGCGCGCCCGCCTGGCAGCGGCAAAAGCCCGGACGGGATCGCCGCCGATTTGCTTTGGCTCGCGGCGTTTGTTCCACCGGCAGTTCCACCTGGAGGCGAATGGGTTCGCTTCCCACGACGCATGGCGCAAGGCATGGCGCGATGCCCGCAGCCAAAGCTTCTTCTGCCTCGGCTCCAAAGACGAGAGGAGCGGCAACCAGACGTGTTCGCTCTTGGGCGACCGCTTACGCCTTCGGTTGCCCAACGCCCTGGCCGGCCGCTTCGGGCGGCATGTTTGGCTGCAGGGCGTCCGTTTCCCCTATGGGCAGGATGTCATCCTGGCGGCCCTCGCGTCCGGGCAAGCGATTTCCTACCGCTTTGTCCGGAAGAACGGCGCCTGGTACGTCTTCGCCACCACCGAACGGCCCGCGGCCCCGATCACGACATCGCGGAGGGCGGGCGCCCTTGGTGCCGATCTGAATCCCGACCGGCTGGCCGTGGCGGAGGTCGACCGCTTCGGCAACCCGGTGGCGGCGCGCGACATCCGACTTCCGCTCCAAGGCAAGCGCCGGGAGCAGGTGAAGGCCATCCTGGGCGATGCGGTGGCGGACCTGGTGGCATGGGCCAAGGGCGCCGGCAAGCCCATCGTGGTGGAGCACCTGGACTTCCGGGAGAAGAAGACCCGTCTTCGAGAAGAGGACAAGCGATACGCCCGCAAGTTGTCCGCGTTTGCTTACGGCAAATTTTCCGCCCTGCTCATGGCCCGGGCCGCCCGGGAAGGCGTGGAGGTGCTCCGCGTCAACCCGGCCTTCACCAGCGTGATCGGCAAGGTCAAGTTCATGGCCCGGTACGGGCTGTCGCCCCACGCGGCCGCGGCGGTGGCGATCGCCCGCCGGGGCCTGGGTTTGGGCGAGCGCTTGCGCTCCGGAACCGCCCGCCCTCTACCCGCGAGGAATCGAGGGCGGCACGTCTGGAGCGATTGGCGGCGCATCGCCCCGTCGGTGCGCGGCCAGCGGGCGCACCAGCTCTATCAGCGGTCCTCCGAGGACGCCCCAGGTCGGGGGGAACCCCGATCCACCCGGGCACCGGCGGCCTCAAGGCCGCACGGCCCCGGGTGCGATGGTCTGGCTTGGGGTCCGGGGTGCGATCCCCCGGCGCGAATCGTCGGGAGCACCGTTCGCCCGGCGTCATAGGCGGATGCAATAAATGCCTATGTTTTGAGGAACGGTAGTCCTGCGCCATGAGGGAGCGAACGGCCGGTTCCAGATGGGCTTCCTCGTTGTGGGCCGGCACGACGATGGACACCCGTGGCCAGTGCGGGCGATGGCCGATGGGTGCGTCGCCCAGGCGCCGGATTCTCAGACGGGCGCCCAAGGCTTCGATGCACAGTGCCGCGCTCAACGTGCACGCGGCCAGGAGGAGCGCGACGAACAGCAATCTGACCAGCCTCCGCTCCCCCCGCCGGCAACCGCAGGGCAAGGGTCCCCGTGGGGCCACGGGCGCCGCGGTCGTCGACGCGGCGTGGTGGCCGCTCCTAGCGCCGGAAGGCGCGCCCCGGCTGCCACGGCGTCCCGAGAAGGGGGAGCAGCCACCGATCCAGACCGATCCATCCCGCCACCCGCCAGGCCAGTACCAGGGCGGTGGCGATGGCGAACATCACCGGGTTGCTGCTGGACGTGCCGGCCAGCATGAAGCTGAAGTTCATGAAGCTCCCGAAGAAGGCCGCAATCCCCGTGAGCATGCCGGCCAGCAGGGCGATGCCCACCAGCAGCTCCCCGTAGGCGACCAACTTGGCCCACGAGGCGGCGTTGGGCAAGACCACGTCGCGGAGGAAGCGGGCGTACCAGCCCGTCACCTCGGGGTGGGGACCCCCGGCGCGCTGCAGGGCACCCTGGATGAAACCCTGCAGGGCCGCGCCGGCCTGGGGACCTGTCCAGGCGGGATCACCCAGCTTGCCCAGGGCGGCCTGCAACCACTGCCACCCCAGCCACAGGCGGGGAACGAGCCACACCCAGCCCGCCCGGGGATGGGCCAACAGCCAGCGCACGGGCGCAGGCTCATGGATCTCGGGGAAAACGTCGCGTGCCATCGTCACCCTCCTGTCGGCGCGGCCGCCAGCATTACTGTGCACCCCAGCCCCCCGCCCTACGCTGGCTGGGCGTGCACTTCCGGAATGGGGCCGAGCCGACCCCGGGGCGCGGAAGCCCGCGCCCCCCACAGGAAGCCGGAGGCCGTCGAATCTAACCTAATCCACTGTGGGTGGCAAGGTGTTCCATGGCTTCATCATGCGGCACGGGGGGCACGGAGGCAACAGGGTAGCAGGCGGGCGCCCGGTTGGAGGCCGGCACGAGGCGGCAAGGCGGCGCCGCCCACCGGGGGGTCGGCGGGCGGCTGCTCGATCCATCAAACCCGCTTGCGGGACCCGGCACGGCGGTTACGCGCCGCGCTGGATGAGGAACCGGAAATACCGCCAGGGCCACATCCGGCGCCGCTCCCGGAACAGCAGCCGGTGCCCGTGGACCTCCAGCCACGCCGGAAGCTCCCACCACGAGATGGGATCGGAACTCAAAAGCTCCAGCACCTCGCCCGGCGCCATGGCCGCCAGGGCTTCTTCTACGTGGACGAACCCGGCGCACCCGGTGCCGCGCCGGTCCAGGCGCCGGACCGGGGCAGCCGCTACCGCGCCCTCCACGGTGGCCCCGGTGAGGCGTCCCGGATGATCGCGCCCGGGCGCTGGCTGGCCGCCCGGTGCCGTGCCGGCTGCCGGACCGGCCAGTTCCTCCAGGTCGCACATCCCCTTGATCGGCGAGCAGGCGCGCCAGAGCGGGCAGGTGATGAAGATGACGAACAGGACCGCCACCAGCCCCAGCTTGACCAGCGCCAGCTGGCCCACCCCGCTCCCCGTCCAGGCCAGCGGGTTCCAGCCGGCATAGGCGGCCGCCTGGGCGAAGCCGCTGACTAGCAGCAGCGGCAGGAAGATCCGAACCCGCTTGCGGAAGCGTTCCAGCTGGGTGGCCGAGGCGGCCACGGTGGCGAAGGCCAGTTCATCCCGGGCAGCAGGCACGGCGACGAAGATGTTCCACACGGCACCACCAAGCCAGAGGCCGAAGGCCCCCAGGTGGAGCACGCGCAAGGTCCAGGCCGGCCAGTAGGCCCCGAAGGTGAGGGCGGCATCCAGCACCGCCATGGTGATCAGCAGGGCGATGGCGGCAACCAACACCGCCAGGGCCTGGCGCCGGGCCTCCAGCGCTTCCCGATCAGGCCGGCTGAGCAGGGCCAGGGTGGCAGCCACCAGGGTGCCGTGCAGGGCAATCACCAGCAACCACAACCCAAGCCAGCCGCGGGTCGCAGCCACGGGACCCATCCAGGCCGCCCAGGCGCCCCCACCCATCAGGGCTGCGACGAGCGCGCCGGCTGCCAGGGGCCGGTAGTGCCGGGCCTGGGCGACGGCCAACCGCGCCACGGCCGCGGGCTGGGTGTCGCGGGGCACGACGAACCGGGACCACCACATGGTGCCACCGGCCAGAATTCCGAGGCCCACCAAACCCGACCAGCGGGGTAGGACCAACCACAGCGGCACGCCCTGCATCCGCAGGGTCAGGTAGACGCCGATCAGGGAGGCCAGGCCGATGACCGTGAGCGCCACCCGTGGCAACAGATAGCGGTTGACGTAGCGCCCCAGCAAAGCATCGTCCGTCTCCCCGGCGACGGGACCCGGGGACGCGGCAGGGCTTGCCATCCTGGCCTGGTGCGGCGGGACACCGTTGCCGGCGCCAGCCGGGGAACGTGCCGGCGCGGGAGCGGCGCCGCGGACCAGGACCGGGGAATCTGCGGCCTGCGTCGGAACCGGCATCGCTCGTCACCTCCGGGTTCCCTCCGCCTTTACGCTGCCCCAGCGGGAGCGGGCCGGGCTGTGACGGGGGTCACCGGACGCGGCAGGTGACGGGGGGCCGGGGAGGTGATGACCGTCACAGCCGGCGGGCCGTCCGGTCGGGCACCATCGCGATGAGGAGACGAGGAGGTGGGGGGCATGTTCTTCCGCAAGGGAAAGGGTGCCGGCCGGGGGCCCGCCGGCGAAGCCGCAGGACCGGCCGCCGGTGGCTTGCCGGCGGCCGGCGGGAGGCCCGAAACGGGCTTGCGGCTGCCGCCGGCCCCGGCAGAACCGGCCCTGACCCTGGACAACCGCGGGTTGCAGCCGCCGGAGCCCATGGTGCGGATCCTGTCGGCCCTGGACCAGCTTCAGCCGGGCCAGGTCCTGCAGGCCCACAACGACCGCAAGCCCATGTTCCTCCTGCCCCACTTGGACGAGCGCGGCTTTGCGTACGCCATGGCCGAACAGGACGACGGCACGGTGATCATCCGCATCTGGCGCTCCGAAGCGGCGCCTGCGCCGGACGGCGACGGCCTGGCGCCTGTGCCTGCTGAACCCGCCAGAGGAGCCCCGGCGACGGGTAGCCTATCCGCCGGCTCCGGCTCGGACGGAGGGCCTGTGGGGGGACGGGCGCAGCGGCCGCAACAGCAGGCAGGGGCGGCAGCGCAGGACGGGGAGCAGGTGAGTGTCCCCGGCAACCCGAGCGGGCAAGAAGCCGTGCAGGAAGCGGTGGAGCCCCTGGTCATGGACGTCCGGCCCTATTTCGCGCGGCGGCAGGAGCCGTTCCGGGACATCATGGCCAATGTGGCCCGCCTCAAGCCGGGCCAGCCCTTCGTGTTGATTGTGGGATTCGAGCCGGTGCCCCTGTATTGGGTCATGAAGCGAAAGGGCTTTCAGCACCGCGCCGAACGGGGGCCCGACGGCGCCTGGCGCGTCACTTTCTGGCGCCCCGAGCGTTAGGGGAACGACCGCAGCCTACCGACCAGAGGCGCATCTTGCCGTCGGACCGGTAGCAGCGCAACGGGCCGGGTCCTGGAATGGGAGCCCGGCCCGTTGGGCTCTTCCAGCGGCCGCGTGCAGGCGGGCGAACCGGGATGCAGGCTCCGGCGGCGCCATACGGGGTTGCCGGGGAAGGCAGGCGGCCGGTCAGCCTTCGATCAGCCCGAAGAAGCGCTTGGCACGGTCGCTCATCAGGTCGGGTGTCCAGGGCGGCGACCAGACCACCTGGACCTCCACGTCCTTCACCCCGGGAACCGCCAGCGCCCGTTCCCGCGTGCCTTCCTGCAGGTAGTTCGTCGCCGGACAGCCGGGTGTCGTCATGGTCATCACGATGTGGACCTTGCCGTCGTCGACGGTGATGCCGTAGATCAGCCCCAGGTCGACGATGTTGAACCCCAGTTCGGGGTCGATGACGTCCATCAACGCTTCCCGGATGTCATCCTCGGTGACCACGGGTTCGGCCACGCCGTCCACCTCCCTCCCGCCGGCCGGCTTGCGCCGGCCCGTTTCCCCACGGGTTGCCCAGGGAAGCCCTCGCCGGCGGCGGTTCGCGGGTCAGGTCGCGGGATCGTGCCCGCCGTACTCGCGCCGGTACGCCCCCTTTCCCCCAGCCAGGGCGGAGGAACCGGTGCCCCGTGGGGCCTGGGCTCGGCCCGCCGGGCGCGCCACAGCTCCAGCGCGATGGCCAGCGTGCTGGCCAGGGTGAGAGCGGTCATGGCCCGCCACAGGTCGTCCCAGCCGGCGAGTATCGCAACCGTCGCCACCGCCACCGCTGCGAAGTAGAGCCGGAACCAGGGCTGCGCCCGGCGCTCGTTCACCAGATCCTGGACGCGGACGGCCGGTCCCCGGCCGAGGCGCGGCCCGAACTTTTCGAGCCAGGTGAGAAAGGGCACGATCTTGTACAGCTGGGTCAGGCCAAGACCGGAAAGCCAGCCAAAGAGCAGCAGGTAGGCCAGCGCCGGTGTGACCGCAGCCAACCGGCCGGTCAGGGCGCCCGCGGCCAGCATCCCCATGGCCACGGCCAGCGCGCCGAAGGCCCAGGGAGCGCAGCGGGCGTTGAGTTCCAGCACCTTCCGCCGCCGCTGCCGGTAGAGGCGGCGCATGTCGCAGAGGTAGATCACCACCCCCACGCCGGCCGCGACCCATCCGGCGGTGGCCAGGCCGGAGAGCACCTGCGCCAGACCGGCCAGTCCTTCACCAGCGGCCCCGGTCCCTGCGGCCGTCCCGCCCGCCGTTCCCGCCAGCAGCAGGTGAGCCAGGCCGCCCAGCCAGGCCAGCAGCAGGCCTGTGGCGCTGAGGCGCAGGACCCAGCGGCCGGCGGGGCCGCGATCTTCCGGCGCCAGGGTGAACATGCTCAGCAGCTTGTAGGCGACGCCCATGGCTGTCAGGGTGAACCAGCCGCCGATGCCCGCAACCATGTGCAGGGGCAGGCCGCGCCCCAGCAGCCGGGCCACCAGGGGTGCGCCGAGGTGCCGGACCACGCCCTGGGGATGGGCCAGGATCCATGCCAGGAGTACGCCCAGGCCACCGGTCAGCAGCAGAAAGATCAGACCCACAGCGACAAAGCGTGCCGGCAGCACCAGCGGTCGGGCGCGCCAGAGGCCGATGGCCAGATTCACCGTGGCCACGGCGAAGCCGGTCAGCACCAGCGTGCCGCCCAGGGGCAGGGCGACGGCCAGCGGGCCGCCGCTCCCCGCCGGGGCGACGGCTTGCTGGGCCCCCACTGGCGGCGGGACCGTTCCGCTCACGCCGGTGCCGACCCCGGCCAGCGGGCCGCCGAACAGGGAAAGAAAGCCCACCACCATGCCCGCCAGACCCGATACCACGAGGCCCAGCGCCCAGGCCGCCGCCGTGTCGCTGGCCAGCGACCGCCCGGTGATGACGGGAACGAATTGCTGCAGGGCGCCAAGAATGAGCAGGCTGAGCCAGCCGATGGTCAGCAGGTGGACGGTGGCTAGCGTGGCCGGCGCGCTCAGGCCTGCGACGGGATAAGCCCAGCCCAGGGCTAGTACCACCTGAGCTGTCGCGAAGCAGGTCAGGGCGGCGGCGAAGTAGGGGAGGGTCCAGCGGGAGACGCGCACGCCCATGGGAATTGCCTCCCTTTCCTGTCTGGTGCGCCGGGTGCGGCTGTGGCGGCCCGGCGGCGCCAGGTCCGTCCCGGTTCGGATGTCGCCTTTAGACTAGGAGATCGCTCGGGGCCGGTGCCGTGATGGCCGTCACAAGAGGACATGCTGCCGAAGGGTGCCTCGACCGGGCCATTCCGAGCCCTGCCGGGGCGAGGTCCGGTGGGCCTTGGCTGCGGGGTATGGCGGCGGCGCGGGCGGCGCGCCGGGCGGTCAGCCGCCGTGCGGGTCCTCCTCGTCCGGGGCGTCCTCCAGGGGACCCCAGCGCAGGGCATCGAGCTCTTCCACTACGCCGTTCTCCCAGCGGACGACAGGCGGGGTTGGTGCGGACCGCCAGCACCAGACCGCGGAGAGGCAGCTCGGGGTGGGAAACGACCTGACCGGGCCGGATTCGCATGGGCACTCCTTCCCGGGGCGGGGCATGGCCGGTGGCGAGGGCAGACCCGTCCGGTGATGCGGGCATCTTGCCGGTCAAGCCCCGGCCCCTTGCCGTATACGCTTAATGTATAAGAAACGAACCCGGCTGTGCGGGACCGAGTCCGCAGCCGGTGCCGGCGGCGGGGCTGACGGGGCGCGGCCCGGGGCAC
Source organism: Thermaerobacter composti (assembly GCF_033582035.1). Taxonomy (NCBI): domain Bacteria; kingdom Bacillati; phylum Bacillota; class Clostridia; order Eubacteriales; family Clostridiales Family XVII. Incertae Sedis; genus Thermaerobacter; species Thermaerobacter composti. Next base: position 1,891,257 of record NZ_CP132508.1, on the reverse strand, counting down.
GCCGTGGGGAGGGAGCCGCCCGTGAGCTGGATCGGCCGCATGATGGGCCACGCCGGGGAAGCCGACCTGGACCGGGTCCAGCAGGAATACCGCATCCTGCTGGCGGAGGGAGAGCGGATCGAGGCCGCGTACCAGGTGATCCGCGACCTCTTCATCTTCACCAACAAGCGCCTCATCCTGGTCGACAAGCAGGGACTGACCGGCAAGAAGGTGGAGTACCTGTCCATCCCGTACCGCAGCATCAACCGGTTCGCCGTCGAGACGGCGGGCCACCTGGATCTGGAGGCCGAGCTGAAGATCTGGCTGGCGGGTAGCCGGGAGCCGCTGGTCAAGACCTTCCACCGCGACCTGGACATCTACTACGTGCAGCGGCTCCTGGCGACCTACGTCCTTCGGTGAAGAGCCTGTTTCACGAACCCAGGTATTTCCACAGGATTGCACCCACGTGGGTTTAAGTGAGGCCATTGGTTCGCATTCGCCATCGCCCGAGGTGTCCCTATGGCCTACAACTTTCGCCCGGTGAACCGTGACCAACTGTACCTGCTCCCACCGAGCCTTCGCGACGGGCTGCCCGAGGACCACCTGGCCTGGTTTCTAATCGACGCCGTCGAGCAGATGGACCTGCGGGCGTTTCGGAGCAAGTACCGCGCCGACGGATGGGGCGGGGAGAGCGACGACCCCACCATGATGGTGACGCTCCTGCTGTACGCCTACTGCGTCGGCGAGCGGTCCAGCCGGCGGATCGAGCGGCTGTGCCTCGAGGACGTGGCCTTCCGGGTGATCACCGCCAACCAGAAGCCGGATCACGTGACCATTGCCCGCTTCCGCCAGCGCCACGAGCGGGAACTGGCCGAGCTGTTCACGCAGGTGCTGCGGCTGTGCCGCGAGGCGGGGCTGGGGAAGGTCGGCGTGGTGGCACTGGACGGGACGAAAGTCAAGGCCAACGCCTCGCTGGCGGCCAACCGAACCTACGATGCGATTCGCCAGGAAGTGGAGAAGATGCTCCGGGAGGCGGAGGCCACGGACCGGGAAGAAGATGAGCGGTACGGCTCCGGGCGTCGTGGGGACGCGTTGCCGGAGGAGCTGCGCCACCGTGCGAGCCGGCTGGAGCGGCTGAAGGCATGCAAGCGGCGGCTGGAGGACGAGGCGGCCCGGGAAGCCGCCCGGCAGCAGGCCCGCATCGAGGAGCGGAAGGCGCAGGAGCAGGCGACCGGCAAGAAGCGGCGGGGGCGCAAGCCGAAGGCGCCGGATCCCTCGGTGGATCCGGCGGCGAAGGCGAACGTCACGGACCCGGACAGCCGGATCATGAAGACCCGGCAGGGCTTTGTGCAAGGGTACAACGCCCAGGCGGTGGTGAGCGAAGACCAGCTCATCGTGGCCGCGGCGGTGACGCAGGACGCCAACGACGTCGGCCAACTGCACCCGATGCTCCAACAAGCGCAAGCCAACCTCCAGGCAGCAGGCGTGGACAAACCCATCCGGGCCGTGGTGGCCGACGCAGGGTACTGGAGCGAGGCGAACGTGAAGCAGGCGCCGGTCGAGGGGCCGGAACTTTTCCTGGCGACGAGCAAGGAGTGGAAGCAGCGCCAAGCCTGGAAGGATGCACCCCCTCCGCGAGGCCGCATCCCCAAGGGGCTGAGCCTGCGGGAGCGGATGGAACGCAAGCTGCGGACCCGGCGAGGACAGGCGATCTACGCCAAGCGCAGCCAGACCGTGGAGCCCGTGTTCGGGCAGATCAAGGCCGTGCGAGGCGCCGACCGGTTCCTCCGTCGGGGTCTGGCGGCGTGTGACAGCGAGTGGAAGCTGCTCTGCCTGACCCATAACTTGCTGAAGCTCTGGCGGAAGGTAACGAAGGGGTCCGCATCCTCACCCTTTGGTTGGATGGCGGCCGCGTTGGCGTAGAAGGGTAACGACCGGGCCGCCGGCCTACCCCGTCCTGACCGTCAGCCCACGGGACATGGCCGAATCGACCCGGTACGTTCCCCCAGTTCTGATCTCGTCAGGATCAGTGAAACAGGCTCTTTAGAGTCGTCATTATCGCAGGCCACGCTTGGGAAGCGAGCGCTCGGACTGCGTGTGACGGACGAGAAGGGCCAGTGCATTGGTTTTGGTCGTGCCACAGTTCGTCATTTCGGGCGTTTTCTCAACGCGTTCAGCTTCGGCATCGGCTATCTCAGCATCGCCTTCGAACCTCGGAAGCAGGGCTTCCATGACATGGTTGCCCGCACCGTTGTGTTGCGCACTGCGCCCGCGGCGCCGGCGACCACGCCCATCCCTGCTGGTTCCACGCCAACACTGTGATCACGCCTCGGAGGAGGGATTGCTGTGCCGGACACACAGGACCACGTGCCTCCCGCCATCCAACAGGTGGGGGGCCTTCATCTCGCCCTTGAAGTCCTCGATCAGGCGAGCCTTCTGCTCTTGCTCCAGCGGGTACCCCTGCAACTTCCATCCCGCCGGGGCGATCTGCGGGACCGCCTCTGGGAACGTGCGGTCCGCTCGCACCGCCTGTTGACCCGTCTCATCGCGGAGATCACCCGGCACTGGACCCGATCGCCGGGCCGGCCCGATCCGGCCACGGTCGTCGCAATGGTGCAACGCCGTCCCAAGCAAGGTCTTGCCCTGGGTCTTATGTGGGCCATGGGTCATGACCTTGACGATCCTGCCTGGGAAAGGGTTTGGGCAAAGTGGCTCAAGGACACGGCAGCGTGGCGCCAGCAAATGGCCCGGTACCCGCGATTCAATGCATCTGTGGAGGCGATGGAGCTTGCCGAGGAGCTGGTCCGCGAGGCCGAAGCCCGGGCCGAACGGGCCGAAGCCGAACGGGACCGGCTGCGCCAGGTCCTGCGGAGCATCGCCGAGGCGTGCCGGCAAATGGTGCGGGAATTCCGGGCGGAGCTTGATGCACTGCAGGCTGCAAACGATCAATTGGCTGGCTATAAACCGCTCGAGGGTTGCCGGATCTTGCTTTGGCCGTGTCCCGGCAAGTGGTGGAAAAGCGGCTCCCCCTCGGGTTCCATGGGCTTACCTCGCTGCAACGGCCAAGGCGCTCACCGAGTCACTCCCCAACGCGTCACCGCCCTTGAGCTTCGCCATCGACGCCTGGCTAAAGTACCGCCGCTGCACCAGCCACTTGTCCTGCTGCTCCTCCAGCAGCGCACCCAGCAGGCGCAGCACCGCCGCCACGTTCGGGAAGATGCCCACCACGTCGCACCGCCGCGCCAGCTCGCGGTTCAGCCGCTCCAGGACGTTCGTCGAGTGGATCCCCCGCCAGTGCTCCGGCGGGAAGTCCATGTAGGCCAAAACCTCCTCCGCTGCCTCCCGCAGCAGGCTCGCCACCTGGGGGAACCGCCGCTCCAAGTTTGCCGCCACCTGCTCCAGCTGCTGCCGAGCCGAGGCACGGTCCGGCTGGGCGAAGATGGTCCGTACCAGCGCTGCCACCATGGACTGGGCGTGCTTGGGCACCCGCGCCAGCAGGTTCCGCATGAAGTGCACCCGGCACCGCTGCCACGTGGCGCCTGCCAGCACCTCACCGATGGCTCGCGTGAGGCCCTCGTGGGCGTCCGAGATCACCAGCCGCACGCCCTTCAGCCCCCGGGCCACCAGGCGACGTAGGAAGTCCAGCCAGAACTCGTACGTCTCGGCCGCGCCCACGTCGAACCCCAGGACCTCCCGTTCCCCTGTCTCCCGCACACCCACGGCGATCACGGCCGCCATGTTCACCACCCGTCCGTCTTGCCGCACCTTCACCGCCTTGGCGTCCAGCCACACGTAGGGGTACTCGCCTTCCAGCGGCCGGTTCCGAAAGCGCTCCATGTGCTCGTCCAGCTCGGCGCAGATGCGGGAGACCTCGCTCTTGCTCAAGCCCCCGACGCCCAGCGCCTGGACCAGCTCGTCCAACTTGCGCGTGCTCACCCGTGCACGTAGGCCTCCTGCACCACGGCCAGCAAGGCCCGCTCCGCGCGCCGCCGCGGCTTCAAGAGGCTGGGGAAGTAGCTGCCGCGGCGTAACTTCGGGATCTGCAGCTCGATGGTGCCCACGCGCGTGTCCCAGCGCCGGGGGCGGTACCCGTTTCGGTACGTAATTGCGCGACGGGGTGCGCTCGTAGCGCTGGGCGCCGATGAGTTCGCTGACCTCGACCTCCATCAGCTGCTGGGCGAGCCAGCGCAGGCCCTCCCGCAGGGCGTCGACCTCGGGCTCGCCCTGGTACTGGCGCAGCAGTTCGAGAAGTGCCATCCTGAAGTCAGCGGTCACCGGTGGTCCGACCTCCCTTCGTGCTCGGGTTTGTCCAACCCGAAGGGAAGCCGCCGGTGACCGCTGCTGTCAACGGCCACCAGCCACGCCTAAACCCTAGCCGGAAAGTCCACCGCTACCCGGGACTTTAACCATGAATTTCGTCCTCGTACACGTTCGGCAGGAGGAGTTTTGATTTCGAAACCGAATACTAGCTCTTGGCAGGAGTGGTCGTAGTGTCGCGAAACGAGCGCGAACAGGCTATCCTCCAGCACTTGGGCACGTCACGGTATGCAACCGTGGCCGAATTGAGCGCTGTCCTGGGAGTTTCGGAAGTGACCGTTCGCCGTTACCTGGACAGGCTCGAAAACGAAGGCCTGGTTACGCGTACGCACGGAGGAGCCCTGCTTACCAGCAGCCTCATGGAGGAGCCTGAGATTGCTGCTAAGGAGGCGCTACAGGCTGAGGAGAAGCGGCGGATTGCCGAGGCAGCGGCCAGCATGATTGGAGATGGAGACGCTATTGCTCTTAACGCTGGCACAACCACCGCAGCGATTGCGCGGTTACTCCGTAACCGTAACGGTCTAACAGTAGTGACCAACTCGATGTCGGTGGTGAATGCGCTGGCTACATGCCCAGGAATCCGGCTCGTGGTTACTGGGGGACAACTCCGAGAACGATCCCTGGCTCTCGTGGGTCCCCTCGCGGTGCGGAGCCTGGAAGGGGTATACGTCAATAAAGTGTTTCTCGGGGTAAACGGTTTGTCCCTAAAATATGGCCTTACTACGCCAAACATGGACGAGGCCACAGTAAATCAAGCAATGTTACAGTCAGCACGGATGGCTATAGTGGTCGCAGATCATACGAAATTCGGGAAGGTTACTTTCTCCCGTATTGCAACTGTCCAGGACATAGATGTTGTCATCACAGATGACAAAGCGCCAGCTAAGGATGTGGAGCGTCTGCGATCCATGGGTAAGGAGGTAATTGTGGTATGAGACAGAGGAGGGGCCATCCGTGGCACGGGTCGAGTTGCGAGGGGTGACCAAGCGTTTCGGCCACACCGTCGCAGTGGACAACATCTCGCTGACCATCGAAGACGGCGAGTTTCTGGTGCTGGTGGGACCCTCGGGCTGCGGCAAGTCCACGCTCCTGCGGCTGATCGCGGGACTCGAGGACGTGACGGAGGGCGAGATCTACATCGATGACCGGCCCGTCAACGACGTCCCGCCCAAGGACCGGGACGTGGCCATGGTCTTCCAGAACTACGCCCTGTACCCCCACATGACCGTGTACGACAACATGGCCTTCGGCCTGCGCATGCGCAAGTTCCCGCGGGACGAGATCGATCGCCGCGTGCGCCAGGCGGCCGAAACCCTGGGACTGACCCACCTGCTAAAGCGGCGGCCCGCCCAGCTTTCCGGCGGCCAGCGCCAGCGTGTGGCCCTGGGCCGCGCCATCGTCCGCGACCCCAAGGTGTTCCTGATGGACGAACCCCTCTCCAACCTGGACGCCCAGCTGCGGGTGCAGATGCGCACCGAGCTCGCCCGCCTGCACCAGCGCCTCGGCACCACCACCATCTACGTCACCCACGACCAGGTGGAGGCCATGACCCTGGGCGACCGCATCGTCGTCATGCGGGACGGCAAGCTACAGCAGGTGGCCACGCCGCACCAGCTCTACGCCGAGCCGGCCAACGTCTTCGTCGCCACCTTCATCGGCTCGCCGCCCATGAACCTGGTGCGCGGGACGCTGCGGCGCGACGGGGAGGACATCTGGTTCGAGACCGACGAGGCCATCCGCTGCCCGATCCGCGGCGCGCTGGCCGAGTACGCGGCCGCCCACCTCGACGGCCAGGCGGGCCGGCCGGTGATCCTGGGCGTGCGGCCCGAGCATGTCATCACCGATCCCGAGCGCGTGCGTGACCTGCCGGAGGGGCGCCTGGAGGCAACGGTCGAGGTGGTGGAACCGCTGGGCGCCGAGACCTACCTGTACGTGAGCGCGGGTCCCCACAACCTGACCGTGCGCACCGACCCGCGGATGCAGGTGCGCGCCGGCGACCGGCTGCCCCTGGCGCTGGACGGCGGTCACCTGCACCTGTTCGACGCGGAGACCGAGCAGGCCATCCGGGCGCCGCCGGCCGTAACGGTGTGAGAACTGAGGCGACGTCGTAGGTTACGTGAACCCACGTGCTGCTCGCGGTTACGTCCACCTCTTTCCACATGTTCTGTTGCGCTATTAACCGGTGTTGAGCATGTATCTGATGTACTGGCGCAAGGGTTCTAGCCGTCGACCGATGAGCCTAGAATCGACCCAAGGACACGTGGGTCAACCTTTACTCCCTGAGGCAACATTGAGAATAGGTTGGGCGTCATGCCAAGTGCTGCTGGGGGCGGCGATCATCGAATTGCTCGGCACTAGTGCTTATAGCTTTCCAATTCAACTTCGTGGAAATCCGGTCGGTAAGAAATCCGACTATGTGGGTCGGGAGGAATTAATTCATGCCATTGGTCACGACGACATCTCTGTTGGCCGCAGCCTGCGAAGGGAAATACGCAGTGTTAGGGTGCAATGTCTACAACTTAGAGACAATACGAGCTGTAATTGAAGCGGCAGAAGAGGCTAATGCTCCAGTTATCTTGCAAACAACACCGGCGACAGTGCGGATCGCAGGAGCAGAAGAATTGGCCGCCGTTGTTAGGGAGTCAGCAACCAAGTCGCGAGTGCCCGTCGCACTACACCTGGATCATGGGAAAGATGAAGCAACCATATTGCAGTGTTTGCGTGCAGGCTATACGTCGGTGATGTACGATGGTTCGAGGTTGACCTTCGAGGAAAATATAGCGCGTACGAGACGTATTGTGGAGCTTGCTCATGCAGTCGGCGTGCCAGTGGAAGGGGAACTTGGACCAATTGGCGGCCGGGAGGAAGGGGGGATCGATGTACATCCCATTTATACCGATCCGGACGAAGCAGCTCGCTTTGTTAAGATAACCGGCGTTGATTCTTTGGCTGTGGCAATTGGTACGGTTCATGGACTCTACCAGGGTGAACCGCATCTAGATTTCGATCGACTCCGCCGTATTTACGAGCGGGTATCCGTGCCTCTCGTGCTTCACGGGGCGTCGGGCCTATCCGAGGCGTTAGTGCGACGAGCCGTGGCGAACGGCATCCGCAAGGTGAATGTGGGAACTGAGGTGAAGTTGCGGGCAGCTGAGGCGATTCGTAAGGTACTGGTTGACTCCAATGAGGTCGACCCACGCCGCTTCATGGAGGCAGCGAAGGAGGCCATCAAGGCTGTGGTCGCCGAGAAATTGGCTTGGTGTGGTTCGGTTAACCGCGCACCGGAGATGTGGCGATACCTCCACGAAGCGGATGGTTCGGAGGTGACGAAGCGTGCGGGTTCCGCTCGATGATGTATCCACATTGAAGCAGCTAGATGGATCTCGCGCGCTAGAAACGACTCGAGCGTATGCTTCCCAGTTCGCTGAAGGGTGGGCCCTCGGGCAGCGCTTTGTGCCGCCGCCGTTGCGGCGTCCGTTGCACGAGGTGGTGGTGCTTGCCACCGGTGGAGGCTCGGCGGCTAGCGTGCGCCTCCTCGAAGCCTATCTATGGGATGCATTGCCTGTACCACTCACACTAGTACAGGGTTACCGACTTCCTGCATACGTGGACGATGGATCACTGGTCATTGCTGTGTCTCACTCGGGTAATACAGAAGAAATTTTGACGACTTTTCGGGAGTCGAGGCGGCGTGGAGCGATGGTGGTGGCTGTTACAGCCGGCGGAAGGCTGAAGACGGAAGCTGAAGAAGCGGGGATACCTGTTTGTGTTATTCCTGGCGGCTTGATGCCGCGCATTGCTGTGGGGTATCTATTCTTCCCTCTCCTCGCCCTGCTGACCTATTGGGGACTAATTGATGATCGTTCGAACGAGGTCGAAGAAACAATTGCCTTGGTGCAGGAACTCGCGGAGCGGTATGCGCTGGAGGTGCCAACGCATCGCAATGAGGCTAAACAGATCGCGCTGGAACTAGAAGGGCGCATTCCGCTCATCTATGGATCAGATCCATTAACTGGTGCGGTGGCTTTGCGCTGGAAGAATCAATTGGCTGAGAATAGCAAGGTCATGGCCTTTGCCAATGTCATTCCGCACCTGCACCATGATGAAGCAGTGGGATGGGATGGGCCGAGTCACCTCCTACGGCAGTTTCATGTCACCATCCTCCGCGATGTGGAAGATGACTTGAGGACCACGCGTCGCCAGGAGATCTCCGCACAGATGCTACGCGACCGTGTTGGGGTAGTCCGCGTGGTCGAGAGCCAGGGACAAAGTCGGCTGGCGCGTCTATTTTCCCTGGTGTGTCTTGGCGACTGGGTGTCCCTTTACGCAGCGCTTCGCCAGGGTCTAGACCCAACACCTGTAGCGATCATTGACCTCCTCAAAGACAAGATGATACAGGAGTGACCGACTGGTGATTCTCACGGTTACCCTCAACCCCGCAATTGACAAGACATATACTTTACCAGGTTTTAAGCAGGGCAGTGTCTGGCGAGCGCAAGAGGTTCGTGCTCTTCCAGGCGGAAAGGGCCTCAATGTGACCCGGGTGTTGCGTACTATGGGTGTTCGCGTTCGGGCCACTGGTTTTTTGGCAGGTCACAATGGCCGTTGGGTTCAGTCAGCGCTGGAGGAGATGGAGATTGCTTCAGACTTCGTCTGGGTTGATGGAGAGACACGGCTGTGCCTAACCATCGTTGATCCTGACAATCGAATGATTACAGAGTTGCGCGAGTCGGGACCTACACTGAACGAGCATTACTTAGAGAAATTTCGTGCACACTTGGCGTCACTTCTCGATCAGTCCAAAGTTGTCGTCTTCTCTGGCAGTTTGCCACCAGGGCTACCGCTGGAAACGTACCGTGTCCTGGTAGACGACGTCAGGCGTGCGGGTAAGCGGACTGTGCTCGACACCAGTGGAGAGGCTTTTGCAACAGCGCTATGCGCACATCCCGACATTGTCAAGCCAAACCGTGCCGAGTTGGAAGCCTGGTGGGGGCGACCATGTAGTAGTGTGGCGGATGCATTAGGGGCAGCGCAGGAACTTCAACGGAAAACAGGTGGGTGGGCCGTGGTTTCACTGGGCGAGGATGGCGCTGTGCTTTGCTCCTCTCGTGGCGTGTGGCACGCTCCGGCACTGACCGTTAAGGCCGTTAATACCGTTGGGTGTGGAGACGCTATGGTTGCAGGTCTCGCAATGGCCTTAGTGGAGGATCGGGACGAAGAGGCAGCCTTGTGCTTGGCCACAGCCTTGGCAGCGTCCAACGCTGAGCACCCAGAAGGCGGTATCGTAGATCCCGCCGATGTAGAAGAATGGGCTAAGAAGGTAAGAGTGGCTTTCGTGGGTGGCAGGTCTGCCGGAGAAAGGGAAATGGACCATGGAACCACTGGTGATGGGGATCGATATTGGAGGAACCAATGTCGTGTTAGCAGCAGCTGATGCGAAGCGACATGTTGTGGCTGAACGGGTCATTCCGACGCGGGCAGTAGACGGACCCGACGGTGTTCTTGACCGAATCGCGCGAGAAGTCGAACGCCTCCTGACGGAGTTGCCTGGTCGATCTAGGTTGGCTGGCATCGGAGTAGGTGTGCCGGGACTGGTTTCAAGTACGCAAGGTCTATCGCGGATATCCCCAAACTTGGGTTGGCGCGACGTGAATGTTGCCGAGTACTTTCACCGGCGGTTTGGCGTTCCGACCTGGATTGATAACGACGTCCGTGTTGCAACATTGGGCGAGCACGTCTTTGGAGCTGGACGGGGATTGCGGAACTTCATCTGCGTCACTCTGGGCACGGGGGTCGGTGCAGGTATCGTCCTAGACGGCCAGCTCTATGTCGGTGTGACGGAGAGTGCCGGTGAAATTGGCCATCTCACCGTGGAGAAGGAGGGGTTGCCGTGTGGGTGCGGCAATCGGGGGTGTTTAGAGCAGTACGCATCCGGGCGAGCCATTGCTCGCCGCGCACAAGAGCGACTGCGTGAAGGTGTACGCTCTTCTCTTTGGACTCTGGTTGACGGTGCTGTTGATCGCGTGACGGCCAAGCACGTGGCGGCTGCGTTTGCCCAAGGTGACGATCTTGCCCGGGAAGTCCTAACAGAGGCTGCTGAGTACTTAGCTATCGGGTTGGCCGGAGCTATTCACTTGTTCAATCCCGAACGCATTATCGTCGGAGGAGGTGTGTCGCTCGCAGGTGAACCGTTTCTCGAGCTGGTGCGCCAGGCGGTAGGACGCCGCGTGTGGGAGGTTCCGCTAAGCGCGGTCTCCATTGTACGGGCAGAACTGGGGGATCGTTCCGGCGTCATGGGAGCGGCCGCCCTAGCGCTACGACGGTTGTCCGGTGCAGTGTGACCAAGGGCCGGCTTGGGAAGCGCCCGTGATCACGATTGGCGCGGTTTGTAACGAAGATGATGGCCTCAATTTCCCTAAAGGAGGGGAGACAGATGACAAGGCCCGCTATTTTGGTCCTTGCCGCGCTATGTATCTGTGCCCTGTTGATGACGGCGTGCGGGTCGGGTTCGGGGAACAACGGTACCACGGAAGCGATAACCATCAGGGTAGCTGCTTGGAACGACGCCGCGGACGCCCTCAAAGCAGCGGTCCCTGAGTTTAACAAGAAGTATCCAAACATCAAGGTAAATATCGAGTACGTAGATCCGGGCTATACAAAGATTATGCCGACATTGGCCTCAGGATCCAATGCACCGGACATCGTGCAGATACAAGAGCGAGATTTTCCGGCATTTCTTAAAAAGTTCCCGGGAGCGTTCGTCGACATCACCGACAGGATCCAGAACATCAAATCCGATTTCATTCCGTCAACCTGGGAGTCAGTGACTAAAGACGATAGGGTTTTCGGAGTGCCGTGGGACATCGGCCCTGTGGCCCTCTACTACCGCAAGGACATGTTTCAAGCAGCCGGCATTGATCCCGACTCTATCAACACATGGGACGACTTCATCGCCGCTGGCCGAAAACTGAAGGAGAAATTCCCGGATGTGGCGATGTGGGGCTACGGGGATAACGACTTTGACCCATTCGAGATGTTGTTTAGTCAGCTCGGCGGGAGTTACGTCACTTCAGATGGAAAAATCAATTTGCACTCCAAGGAAGCACAGGAAGCCCTAGCCATGCTTAAAAAGATGAAAGATGCTGGTATCTTGATGAACTTCAAGGACTGGAATGGTCAAATCACGGCTCTCAACAACAACAAGATGGCCACAGTCGTGTATCCGGTCTGGTATGCAGGAACCCTAATGCATGCGGTCAAGGATCAGTCGGGCAAGTGGGGAATCAGGCCGATGCCGGCATTCACAGAAGGCGGCAACCGTGCGGCAAACCTGGGCGGCTCCGTGCTTGCAATTACAAAGCAAAGCCGAAATGCGGACGCCGCATGGAAATTTATAGAGTACTGCCTTGCCACCATCGAAGGTCAAACCGTGATGCTTGAGTACGGCTTGTTCCCCGCTTATACACCGATATACGAGACTGATGCCTTCAAGAAGAACTTTGACTACTTCGGTATGCCAATCTATCCATTCTTTGCGGAGCTGGCAAAGAAGGTTCCTCCGATGAACCACGGGCCCATTATGCTGGATGCGACAAAGCCGCTGAAGGATATGCAGCAGGCAGTCCTGAACGGGACCGACCCTGCAGAAGCGACAAAGACGGCAGCACTGGCCATTTCCAGGGCTACCGGATTGCCGTTGAGTAACTAGACGCAGACACCCCGCGTGGCACGGTGGCGGACAGCGCGTTGTCCGCCACCGTGCCGACAACCTGGGGCACGGGGCAGGTGTATAGCCGTGGCTAAGTCGGTCCTCTACGTTCATCCGAAACCAACGAGAGCGTTGTTCCAACGCTCGCGTTTAGCCAAGCAGGCCGCTCCGTACCTGTTTTTATCACCGTTTGTTGTCATCTTCGCGATATTCCTGATCTACCCGATTGTTAAGTCGTTGTATTTGTCGTTCACCTCTGCCGAAGGCAGTGTCTCCAACTGGGTAGGTATAAGCAACTATCGAAACTTGTTGATGGACTACGCATTTTGGCAATCTCTATTGAACACGGCCATCATTCTTGGGGTCCAGGTGCCTGTGATGCTCTTTCTGGGATTGCTTTTGGCCGTGGCGCTTAATGCGAAATTCATCAAAGGTCTACCTTTCTTCCGACTTGCAGTGTTTCTTCCTGTGCTAATCGATGCAGTAACATACTCGATAGTATTCTCCTACATGTTTAACAAACAATATGGAATCTTAAATTACATCTTGGGTCTCGTTGGCATTTCGGGCATCGACTGGTTGCACTCGCCACTGTGGGCGCGCATCGCCATCATCATAGCCCTCACCTGGCGCTGGACCGGCTACAACGCCATCATACTTTTAGCCGGATTACAGTCCATCCCGGACAGCATCAACGAGGCGGCGGAGATGGACGGCGCGGGCCGGGTGGCTCGGTTCTTTCGCATAACCGTCCCTATGATCAAACCGATTCTTCTGTTCTGCGCCGTCGTGTCGACTATAGGTACCTTGCAATTGTTCACGGAGCCATATCTTTTGACCCATGGGGGTCCGGCAAACGCGACAATGACGCCTGTCATGTACATCTATCAATTCGCTTTTCAAAGTTTTCAGTTCGGCCATGCCTCGGCTGCCGCATATGTCTTGACGACCATTGTGGCCGTACTCAGTTATCTGCAGATCCGGATATCGAGGGCGGGGGAGTGGTGATGAGTCACACCAGCCTCAGCATTAAGATTGTCACCTATCTATGTTTGGTAGCATCGTCGCTTGTGTCGGTCTACCCGTTTTACTGGATGTTCATTGCTACCACACTGGACGATACTCAGATTTTCCGCGTGCCACCGCTACTAATGCCTGGTAGCCATTTTCTTGAAAATTTACGGGGGCTGGAGGCGAGTGGACCGTTTTGGAGGGTTTTGTGGAACACGTGTTTCATTGCGCTGGTGTTCGCTATTGTAACCGTCTATTTGTCGGCGATGGCGGGCTATGCGTTCGCCAAGTTTGAATTTGCGGGAAAGAACCTATTGTTCTCTATGGTTCTGTTGACGATGATGATCCCATTTCAGGTTACGCTGATACCTCTGTTTGAGATGATGACCGGCTTAGGATGGGTCAACCAACCCCAGGCGGTGATCCTGCCAGCGTTGGCCAACGCGTTTGGCGTATTTTTCATGCGTCAAAACATGTTGAACGTGCCAACTGAATTGGTTGAGGCCGCACGTATCGACGGGTGCGGGGAGGTAGGCATCTTTCATCGCATCATCCTTCCCACTGTGTACCCGCAACTGGCCGCGCTGGCCATTCTGAGTTTCGTGCAGCAATGGGGCAACTTCCTCTGGCCGTTGGTCATCCTGCAAGATCCGTCGAGTACTACGCTGCCGGTATTCCTGTCACTGCTGGTCGCGCCAGGGCAGGTGGTTGACTACGGGGAGGTGTTGACCGGGGCAGCCATCGGCATCCTGCCGATCCTCATTCTCTTTCTGATCTTCCAGAAATACTTCATCTCTGGAATTTATGGGGGGGCTGTGAAAGGATGAGGATAAAGTGTGGAGAGAGGGATCGATGGGTGGGCGTATGGGCGAGGGCAGGGCTGATCTTTACACTGTTGGTGTTCATCGGCTTGGGATTGGTCATCGGACCAACTTCGGCCTGGGCTGGTCGGGCATTGCATAAGCGTGGTGGCAACCCTGATCCGCACCCAAGAACCAGGCAGCTACTCGTCAACTTGGCGCTGAGCAGTTTTGTGTCGGCGTCGTCGTCGAGTCCTAACCAACCCGCGGTAAATGCCACGGATGGGGACGCAGCAACCTCTTGGTCACCGGGGCAAAACCGTGGCGAATTGATTGTCGACTTGCACCGCCCGCGTCACCTTGGAGGGATCGGCCTGACGTTGGGCAAGAACAGCGACGCGACCGTCTCCGTGGCGGTAGCGGACCGACCGGGTCATTGGCAGGTGGTGCCATCCCTACAGAAGCGTTCGCTCCCAGCGGGGCAGCCTGTGGCTTTTCCGCTCCCGAAGAACTTGGCGAACGCTCGATACGTGCGGCTGACGGTGATCGGATCTGACGGGAAAGTGCCGACGGTCGCAGAATTTCGCCTGTTCGGAGTCGATCGGCACACTCGGTCGATGGCGTTGGGAGCGGATCTCTCCTTCGAGCTAGAGGAAGAGCGGGTAGGCAATAAGTTCACTGATCTCGATGGTCAGGTTCTTCCCCCTCATCAGATCATGCGCCGCCACGGAGCCAACTATGCCCGCCTGCGTCTCTGGGTTGATCCACCTGGGGGCTACAACAACCTCGCCAGTGACTTGGCGATGGCGAAGGGCATCAAGGCTGCGGGTATGAAATTGCTATTGAACATTCACTACTCTGATTTCTGGGCGGACCCAGGTAAGCAGATTATCCCTCGTGCTTGGCAGGGGCAGGACCTTACTACCTTGGAACGGACAGTGGAGAACTATACCCGCCAGGTCATTGCCGCTTTTGCAGCGCAAGGTACACCGGTCGACATGGTGCAAATAGGGAATGAGATCACCAACGGCATCCTCTGGCCTTTGGGAAAGGTGGAGGGAAACCAGGGCTGGGACTCGTTCGTCGCTCTCCTGAAAGCGGGGATCCGAGGAGCAATTAAAGGGAGCCCACCGAACCATCGCCCGCGCATAATGTTGCATATTGACCAGGGTGGAAACAACAAGGTTTGCCGCAATTTCTTTGACCACATCATAGCGGAGGATGTTCCCTTTGACATCATCGGGCTTTCGTACTATCCGTTCTGGCATGGGTCGTTGAGCGACCTACGGCAGAACGTGAACGACCTGGCCACACGCTACGGCAAAGACATAATAATTGTAGAGACTCAGTACCCGTGGACGCTGGAAAACGGCGACGACACGCCCAACTTCGTTTGGACGGAGAGCCAATTGCCCGCTGGATACCCAGCGTCGCCCAGAGGACAAATCTCGTTTGTCAATGACCTGCTATCGATTCTGGCCCAAGTTCCAGGTGATCGCGGAGCCGGCATATTCTATTGGGAACCGGAGTGGATTCCGGGAGTTGGTTGGGAACCGGGAGCGGGGACGCCCAACGACAACCTGACGCTGTTTGATTTCCGCGGACGTGCCCTGCCGTCGATCAAGATCTATGGCAATCCGGTTGAGACCCTGCAGGTGAATGAATGATACAGAAAGGATGAGGGGATCGATGGAATGGAAGTACAAGGTGCCGCACATCCTATTCGGCGGAGATTACAATCCAGAACAGTGGTCCGAGGAAGTGTGGAAGGAAGATGTCCGCCTGATGAAACAGGCCGGGGTCAACATTGTCACCCTTGGTGTCTTTAGTTGGGCCTTACTGCAGCCGGGGCCGGATCGCTACGATTTCAATTGGATGGATCGGATTATCGATCTGCTGTGGAAACACGGTATCTATGTGAACCTGGCGACGCCAACGGCCTCTCCACCGGCCTGGATGGCCGTTCGGTATCCCGAGATGTTGCCGATGGACGAGAACGGCGTGCGGTATTCGCACGGATCGCGCCAACACTACTGCCCAAACAGCCGCGTCTACCGTGAGTACAGCGAACGTCTGGTACGGCGTCTCGCCGAACATTACAAGGACCACCCGGCACTAGCTATGTGGCACGTTCACAACGAGTACGGCTGCCACATCTCGCGCTGCTTCTGTCCGAATTGCGAAGCAGCCTTTCGAAAGTGGTTGCGACAGCGATACGGCCATATTGACGTGCTGAACGAGCGGTGGGGAACCGCATTCTGGGGCCAAACTTACTATGACTGGGACGAAATTCCCCTTCCACGCAATACACCGACGTATGCGAATCCCGCGCTACAGCTGGATTATGCGAGGTTCATGTCGGACAGCCTGCTCGCTTGCTACCTCGCGGAACGTCGGATCCTCAAACAAATCACGCCGGATGTGCCGGTGACGACTAATCTGATGGGCTTTTTCAAGCCGCTTGATTACTTCGCATGGGCAGAGCACATGGATTTGGTATCGTGGGACAGCTATCCCGAGCCGACCGCGGGTGTGCCTATACTGGCGGCGATGTCACACGATTTAATGCGCAGCCTAAAGAAAGGGCAACCCTTTATACTGATGGAACAAACGCCAAGTCAGGTTAATTGGCGGCCGCAGAACCCGCTGAAGCGGCCCGGCATCATGCGGCTGTGGAGCTACCAGACTCTGGCGCACGGAAGCGATGGCATCCTCTTCTTCCAGTGGCGGGCCTCACGAGCGGGTGCAGAAAAGTTCCACGGCGCAATGGTACCGCACGCGGGGGAAAAGACAAGGGTATACCGGGAAGTTGCACAGCTCGGTGCGGAATTGAAGCGGTTAGACGAAGTGTTAGGTAGCCGCATCATTGCAGAGGTAGCAATTGCCTTCGACTGGAGCAACTGGTGGGCGTTGGAGCTGGACTCCAAGCCCAGCCGGGACATCCGCTACCTAGATGAACTGCTCCGGTACTACCGGCCCCTCTTCGAGCGTAACATCGCCGTCGACTTCGTACCGCCTACGGCGGATTTGTCACGCTACAAACTGGTGCTGGCGCCCTCGCTGTATATGTTGACGGAAGATGCGGCGGCCAATCTGGCAGCGTTTGTGCGACGTGGAGGCTACCTGCTGACCACCTTCTTCTCGGGCATTGTCGACGAAAACGATCGCGTCTATCTCGGCGGCTATCCTGCGTTGTTGAAGGACGTACTGGGCATTTGGGTAGAGGAGTTCGATCCGTTTCTCCCCGGTCAAAGAGTGACGTGCCGGCGGACCGTGGTATCCCCGAAGCAATCAGCGATAGTACCAGAGCGGTTCACCGCCGACCTATGGGCCGACATCATCCACCTCGAGGGTGCGCAGGTCCTGGCCGAATTCGCGGAAGACTTTTATGCCGGTTACCCTGCCATAACCGTGCACCGATACGGTCGAGGACAAGCAGTGTACGTAGGAACACGGCCAGAGGACCCTGTCATCGCCGGTCTTCTGAAAGCCTTAACTGAAACCGCAGGTGTGAAGCCTGTACTCGAGGTTCCCTCCGGCGTCGAGGCGACCTGTCGGCGCACGCAAGCCGGGCGGTCCTACTGGTTCCTGCTCAACCATACCGAACAGACGCAGCGGATTTCTCTACCTAGAGCGCATGGGGTATATCGAAACTTGTTGACCAACGAGGTGGTGACTGACGAATTGGTTCTGGCGCCGCGCGACGTGGCCGTTCTGCGAACGGAAACAGCGGAGTGAACAGCGAGTGACCGAAACAGCGGCCGTTGCCCGGTCGATGGTGTGGCAGTCGGGAAATTCCCGGAATCTCGAGCACGAGCATCGAGATGAGGTGTTTGAGGAGGATCGATCACGAAAACAGACGGTCAGCGAACAGCGGAATGCGAACTGGGTCATGTGGTGAACCCACTGGCGTGTCCGCCCATTCGCAAGACCGTAACACTTCCCCCGCGGCCGAGGTGGAACGAAGCCCCCGGCCGCCTATTCTTGGTGGTGCCACGGCCCGAGTTTGACACTTCGAAGACACATGTCTTGACCGAAACCGCGCCACGGCGCGGTTTTTTGACGCTTCAGGCGCGGCACACACGGGAATCCTGTAGGCACACGAATTGCGATCCAATGCAGGATCACTAGGAATAGACGTCGTAATACGTAGGGATGTATATCCGTACCGTGCAGCGCAAAAATCGAGATGGCTCCATCGTCCGCTACGTCCAACTGGCCCACAACTTCCGGCATCCCCAAACGGGCCGGCCGCAAGCCAAGGTGCTGTGGTCCTTCGGCCGCGAAGAGGAAGTGGACCGCCAACAGCTCCAGCGGCTGATCCGCAGCATCGAACGCTTCCTCTCCCCCGAAGAGGCCCTCCAGCGCCAGGCGCAGGAGGGCGATGTCCCGCTGCGGTTTGTCGAGAGCCGGCGCTAGAGTCCCAGGTGGTAGTGTAAAAGTTCGGGGCCGGACCGGCCGGCCCTGGTGACCCTTGACAAAAGAGGTCACCGGTGGCTCCCCTTCGGGTTGGACAAGACCGCTTGAAGGGAGGGCAGCCACCGGTGACCGCTGACTTCAAGATGGCACTTCTCGAGCTTTTGCGCAAACACCAAGGCGAGCCCGAAGCCGATGCCTTGCGCGAAGGACTTCGCTGGCTGGCCCAAAAGCTCATGGAGCTTGAGGTGAGCGAGCTTGTGGGCGCCGAACGGTACGAGCGCACCGAAACGCGCAAGACCTACCGGAACGGGTATCGGGTCCGCCCCTGGGAGACCCGCCTCGGCTCCATCGAGCTGAAAATTCCCAAGCTCCGCAAGGGGTCCTACTTCCCCAGCCTGCTGGAGCGTCGCCGGCGCGCCGAGAAGGCCCTGGTGGCCGTCATTCAAGAGGCCTACGTCCACGGGGTGAGCACCCGGAAGGTCGACGAGCTGGTGCGGGCCCTGGGGCTGGATGGGGTCAGCAAGAGCGAGGTCTCTCGGCTCTGTGCCGAACTGGACGAGCGGATGGAGCGCTTTCGCAACCGCCCGTTGGAAGGCGAATACCCCTACCTCTGGCTCGACGCCAAGGCCATCAAGGTCCGCCAGGACGGCCGGGTGGTGAACATGGCCGCCGTAGTGGCCGTTGGGGTGAAGGCGAGCGGCGAGCGAGAGGTGCTGGGCTTCGACGTGGGGGCGGCGGAGACGTACGCGTTCTGGCAGGCCTTTCTGCGGAGCCTGGTGGCGCGGGGGCTGCGGAGCGTGCGGCTCGCCATCTCCGACGCCCACGAGGGCCTGAAGCGGGCCATTGCCGAGGTGCTGACGGGGGCGAGCTGGCAACGGTGCCGGGTCCACTTCATGCGCAACCTCCTGGCCCGGGTCCCCAAGCACGCCCAGCCGGCGGTGGCCGCCCAGGTCCGCAGCATCTTCGCCCAGCCGGACGCGGTCACGGCTCGGCAGCGGCTCCAGCAGGTGGCCGACGAGCTTGGCTCCCGGTACCCTCAGGTGGCGGCCTTCTTGCGGGATGCCGAGGACGACGTGTTGGCCTACATGGCCTTCCCGGCGGAACACTGGCGACGGATCCACTCGACCAATGTCCTGGAACGCCTGAACCGGGAACTGGCGCGACGGTGTGATGTCGTGGGGATCTTCCCGAACGTGGCTGCCGCGTTGCGACTCCTGGGCACCGTCCTCGAAGAGCAGCACGACGAGTGGATCGCCTCCCGAAAGGACTTCAGTCCCGAATCGATGGCGAAGCTTGCGCCAACGCCGGACCCGTCTGCGGAAAGGGACAACCTGGAGGAGATGGTGCAGGGTTCCTGACATCAACCAACTCGAAGCGGAGGCGGTCGCGGAGCGCAGAGCAGAGGGCGCGCCGTGTCCCGTCATGGGCTTGGAGCCCGACCTTCTTGTCTGGTCGGCCCCCTCTGCGCATCGCCCGCATGGGCACCGTGAGGCGTCCGGTCAGCCCGGAGAAGTGAATGCATGCGTACGCGGTCGAAGGAAAAACCGCCGTCTGCGCTCCGAGAATCACCCGGGCGGGAGGGGGTTCCCATGCCGCGCTACATCGGGCTTGATGTGCACAAGCGCTACGTGCACGCCTGCGAGTTCCGGCCCGATCGGCCCGAAGGGCAGCAAGAAAGGCATTTCCGGTTCCCCAACACGCCCGAGGCGTGGACGGCCTTGGTGGTCGAACTGGACCGCGAAGCGGTCGTCGCCCTCGAGGTCACCGGAAATGCCTTTGAGATCTACGATACCCTGGCGCCCCACGCTGGTAAAGTCCTGGTGGCCAACGCCGTGGAGCTGAAGCGCCTGGGTTCAGGGCGGCACACAGACCGCGTGGACGCCGCGCGGCTGGCGAAGATGGCGGCGCTGGGCATCGTACCTACCGTATGGGTTCCGCCCCAGCCCCTGCGGCAGGTGCGCCGGCTGCTGAAGACACGGGAACGACTGGACAGCCAGCGCCGGGCCCTGCTCAACCAGGCGCGGGCTGCCTTGAGC
This sequence comes from Thermaerobacter composti, assembly GCF_033582035.1. Taxonomy (NCBI): domain Bacteria; kingdom Bacillati; phylum Bacillota; class Clostridia; order Eubacteriales; family Clostridiales Family XVII. Incertae Sedis; genus Thermaerobacter; species Thermaerobacter composti. Next base: position 1,870,987 of record NZ_CP132508.1, on the reverse strand, counting down.
CGCCACGGGATCGCTGTCCCCCGGGGTGCCGACCCCGCGGTCCTCCTGGAGCGTATGGAGGGCGTACCGCTGCCGCCGGGCGAACGGCTGGCGGTGCAGGTCACGCTGGAGGCCGCACAGGTGCTGGAGGCGCAGGTGGAGGTGCTCACGGCGGAGATCGCCCGGCAGGTCGCGGAGGTGCCCGAGGTCCGGCTGCTGCTGACCGTCACGGGCGTGGGGCTGTTGACGGCGGCCACCGTCTGGGCCAAGTTGGGCGATCCCGGGCGGTTTCGTGGTCCCAAGCAGGTGGCGCGGTACGCGGGGCTCGACCCCTCGGTCGACCAATCGGGGGAACGGGACCGGCGAGGGCGCATCAGCCGCCACGGGGATCGGCTGCTGCGGCGGGCGCTTGTGGAGGCGGCTTGGAGCGTGGCCCGGCATGACCAGGGGGAGCTGGGCCGGTTCTACCGCCGCCTCGCAGCGAAGAAAGGGACCAAGAAGGCCCTTGTGGCGCTGGCACGCAAGCTCTTGATCGTGGCGTGGCGGATGCTGCAGACGGGCGAGCCGTACCGGGCGCAAAAGCCGGCCACAGTGCAACGCAAGCTGGTTGGCCTGCAGCGACTCGTGCGCCATCGACCTGCCGATGGGGAGGTGATCCGCCGGGCGATGCTTCGTAGCTGGGCTGAGGCAGGTCAGAGCACAGCCTTGCGCTCAGGAGAGAAGCTGCAGCGAGCTTCCTGAGTAGGGGTTCCGCCCGGCGAGGGCTTGACGTCCATCAGAAGTGACGGGACGTGATCGAGCCGGCCGTTGGGCGGCGGCTGGGTGCTGGACCGGCTGTGGCACGAGTTGGGCATCGCCCAGGCCATCCAGGAGGCGGTGGCCGACCGGCGCGTGCGCCTGCCGGTGGAACGCGCCCTCTTCGCCATGGTGGCCAACCGGGCGCTGGCACCGGCGAGCAAGCTGGCGACCTGGGAGTGGTTGCAGAAGGAGGTGGTCCTGCCGGGCACCGAAGGGGTGGAACTCCATCACCTCTACCGGGCTATGGACCTGCTGGTGGCGGCCGGCGAGGCGTTGCAGAAGGCCATCTACTGGAGCGTGGCGGACATCCTGCAACTGGAGGTCGACCTGCTGTTCCTTGGCGCTCTCTGTCAAGATCCGGCTCCTGTGGCGCTTGCAGCGTAGCCCAGCATCCCGTAGACTGGACCGGCCGGGGACCGGTAAGGCTTTGCCACGTTGCCTCAGGCAGCGCTGCCACCGGTTTCCGGCGCTACGTTTTGCTGGTTTTGCTGGTGCCGTCTCGCGATGGAGGCCTCGACCCGCGTTCGATCGTAGGGGATCTGATCGCGGAGCATGACGTAGATGATGTCCGACATCCGCCGTGCCACCCGTTTGATGGCCTCGATCTTCGACAGTCCACGTCGGCGGCAGCGCTCGTAATAGGCTTTGGCCAAAGGGTCGTGGCGCACTGCCGCAAAAGCTGTCAGCCACAGGGCGCGCTTGAGCCGGTGATTGCACGCACGACGAGCGCGGTGCTGCTCGCGACCGCCACTCTTGTGGGCCGCGGGGGCGGTGCCGTTGTACTTGGCGAAGGCGTGTCGGTTGCGAAAGCGGCGGATGTCCCCCACCTCACCCAGGATGGTGGCTGCCACAATCTCGCCGACGCCGGGTAGGGTCTCAAGCTGCTGGCCGGTGGCCGGGAGGAGTTGTTCCCGCAGCAGGCGGCGGAGCCGGAGCGTCCGCTCGTGGATCAGGAGCAGTTCCTGGCACAGCTGGCGAATCAGCTCGGCCTTCAATTCCAGCACGAGGGTGCAGGGCCGGCTCTGGAGCTCTGCGGTGGCGGTCAGGATTTGGGCGGCCCGCTGCTGGAGTTGCTCACGACGCCGGTGGCGTCGCACCGGTCCTGTTTTGCCGCCTGCCAACTCCTCGAGCACCTCGGCCAGCGCTTCGGGAGTGAACCCGCGCAGCATCTGCGGCACGGGGAAGCGGGCAAAGAACCGGAGCGCCCACGGCCGTCCGAGCTTGCCGAAGAACGTCTCGTAGGCGGGCAGATAGGTGTCGGACAACTGCCGGTGGAGCCGGTTGAGCGCTCGGGTCCGCTGCCGCGCCAAATCCTGCAACATACGGGCCGTTTCCCGGATGGATGTCGCCAAACGACTTGCTTCCGTGGCGTCGGGCAGGGTGTCGCCCCGGCGGAGCACCACGGCCGCGATCGCCCGCGCATCCACACGGTCATCCTTATCCTGGCCGTAGAAATCCTTCTGGCGATGCGTCCATAGGGGGTTGACAACCCGCACCGTCCGCCCACGCGCCTGCAAAGCTTCCACCAGAGCCTGGCCGTACCGGCGGTGATCCTCGACGCCGTAGACGATCCGGGCACGGTACTGACGGGCCAAGTGCGTGACCTTGTCATCAAGGCGCGCAAACGCCGACGGTTCGTTGGGAATGGCTTCGTCCAGCACCACCCGGTCTGGGTACAACACGGCCACGGCATGATGGGTCCGTTTCGCGGGGTCAATCCCCACCGCGAGGATCCGCTGTGCCACGGGCGTTCCCCTCCGCAAGAACTCGTGGTGCCCGGCCGGTGCGCTCAGGTATCAGCGTTGGGCGCAGCGCTCTCTCGTCACCAGCCGGGACGGTCGGGGAGGGTGGCCCGCACACAAAAGCCTTCACCCCAACGGGTGGGCACGACACGCACGAGCCTTGCCCTCCCCGCCGTTCCCTACGGCCGGGAAGAATTGGACTCCTTCTACCGGCCCACGCCATCTTGTCATACCTGACACGACCAGTTGCGGCGCGTGTACCGTGATCCTGGACGGGCGGCCCGTCAAGTCGTGCACGGTGTTCGCCGTGCAGGTGGACGGCAGCGAGATCATGACGGTGGAGGGCCTGGCCCAGGACGGCCAGCTCCACCCGCTGCAGAAGGGCTTCTGGGATCAGCACGGGCTCCAGTGCGGCTACTGCACGCCGGGCATGCTGATGACCGCCTACGCCCTGCTGCAGCGCAATCCGAACCCGACGGAGGAAGAGATCCGGTTCGCCATCTCCGGCAACCTGTGCCGGTGCACCGGGTACCAGAACATCGTCAAGGCCGTCCAGCAGGCCGCGGCGGAGCTCCGGGGGGAGACCCCGGCCGCTGCAGCTGGCGAGGACGTGGCTGTCGCCGCGGAGCCGCAGGCGCGAGGGGGGAACTGACCGATGGCGGTTGCCGAGCGCGTTCTTGGCCAGCCCGTAAAGCGGAAGGAGGACCCGCGCTTCATCCAGGGCGCCGGCCGCTATCTGGACGACATCGTGCTCCCGCGCATGCTCTACATGGCGATCGTGCGCAGCCCCTACGCCCACGCGCGGGTCAAGGCGGTCCCCAAGGAAGCGGCGCTGTCCGTTCCCGGGGTCGTCGCCGTGATCACCGGGGAGGACCTGGAGAAGGCCGGCCTGGCCTGGATGCCCACGCTGGCCGGCGACAAGCAGATGGTCCTGGCAGTGGGCAAGGTGCTCTTCCAGGGCCAGGAGGTGGCGGCCGTGGTCGCCGAGACCCGCGAGGCGGCCTTCGACGGCGCCCACGCCCTGGCGCAGGTGGTGGAATACGAGCCGCTGCCGGTGGTGGTCGACCCGTTCAAGGCCCTGGAGCCCGACGCGCCCATCCTGCGGGAGGACCGGGAGCAGAAGACCAACCATATCTGGCACTGGGAGGTCGGCGACCGCGACCGCACGGAACGCGCCTTCGCCGAGGCGGAGGTGGTGGTGCGGCAGGAGGTCTCCTACCCGCGTGTGCACCCCGCGCCGCTGGAGCCTTGCGGCTGCATCGCCGACTACAACAAGGCCACGGAGCGGCTGACCTTCTACGTCACCTCCCAGGCGCCCCATGCCCATCGCACGCTGCTGGCGCTGGTCTCCGGGTTGCCCGAGCACAAGATCCGGGTGATCTCGCCGGACGTGGGCGGCGGCTTTGGGAACAAGGTGCCGGTGTACTCCGGATACGTCTGCGCGGTGGTGGGCTCGTTGCAGCTGGGCCGGCCGGTCAAGTGGGTGGAGACGCGGACGGAGAACCTCCAGAGCACCCACTTCGCCCGCGACTTCCACATGACGTGCGAGATCGCCGCCGACCGCGACGGCAGGGTGAAGGCGCTGCGGGTCAAGACCATCGCCGACCACGGCGCCTTCGACGCCGCGGCCAACCCGTCCAAGTTCCCAGCCGGTCTCTTCAGCATCGTGACCGGGTCCTACGACTTCCCGACTGCCTTCGTCGAGGTGGACGCGGTCTACACCAACAAGGCGCCCGGCGGTGTCGCCTACCGCTGCTCCTTCCGGGTGACCGAGGCTTCGTACCTGATCGAGCGGACCATGGATGTCCTGGCCGACGAGCTGGGGATGGACCCGGTGGAGCTGCGCCTGAAGAACTTCATCCCGCCGGAGAAGTTCCCATACCCGTCGCCGCTGGGGTGGACCTATGACAGCGGCAACTACGCCGAGACGCTCAAGAAGGCGATGGACATCATCGGGTACTGGGATCTCCGCAAGGAGCAGGAAGAGAAGCGGAAGCGCGGCGAGCTGATGGGCATCGGCGTATCCACCTTTACGGAGATCGTCGGTGCCGGGCCGGCCCATACCTTCGACATCGCCGGCATCAAGATGTTCGACTCCTGTGAGATCCGCGTGCACCCCACGGGCAAGGTGCTGGTGCGGACCGGCGTGCGGCACCAGGGCCAGGGCCACGAGACCACCTTCGCCCAGATCGTCGCGGACGAACTGGGGATTCCCGTGGACGACGTCCTGGTGGAAGAAGGCGACACCGATACGGCACCTTACGGCCTGGGCACCTACGCGAGCCGCAGCACGCCGACGGCCGGCGCTGCCACGGCCATGGCGGCACGCCGCGTGCGGGACAAGGCACGGAAGATCGCCGCCCACGTGCTGGAGGCGTCCGAGGAGGACGTGGTCTGGGAGAACGGCCGCTTCCACGTGGCCGGCGCGCCCGGGCGGTCGGTGACCTTCCAGGAGGTGGCCTTCGCCGCTTACACCAACCCGCCCGAGGGACTGGAACCCGGCCTCGAGGCCGTCTACTACTACAACCCGCCCAACCTGACGTTCCCGAACGGCGCGTACATCTGTGTCGTGGACATCGACAAGGGCACCGGGCAGGTCAAGGTGCGCCGCTTCGTGGCGGTCGATGACTGTGGCACGGTCATCAACCCGATGGTGGTGGAAGGGCAGGTCCACGGCGGGCTGACCGAGGGCTTCGGCATCGCGTTCATGCAGGAGATCGTCTACGACGAGAACGGCAACAACCTGTCGAGCGATTTCTCCACCTACCTGCTGCCCACGGCCATGGAGACCCCCAAGTGGGAGACGGACCGCACGGTGACGCCGTCGCCCCACCATCCCATCGGCGCCAAGGGCGTTGGCGAGTCGCCCAACGTCGGCTCTCCGGCCGCCTTCGTCAACGCGGTGGTAGACGCCCTCTCCCACCTGGGCGTGCGCCACATCGACATGCCCATCACGCCGTGGAAGATCTGGAAGATCCTGCGCGAGCACGGGATCGAGTGAGGCGGGTTCGCGGAGGGCCGCCGGCAGGCCGGCCGGCGGCCCTCCGGGGCGGGCCCGTGTCCCGCCCCGCAGCCACATCATCCGTAGAGGGGGAAGAGACGGCATTGCACCTGCACTACGACGGTGAACTGACCATCGAGGCCCCGCAGGAGAAGGTCTGGGCGTTCATCAACAATCCCGGCCAGGTCGGTCACTGCCTGCCCGATCTGCAGGAACTGAACGTCAAAGATGACCGTCACTTCGATGCCGTGGTGCGCATCGGGGTCGGCCCCGTGCGCGGCCGGTTCAAGATGGAGGTGGAGCTGCAGCCGGAAGAGGCGCCACGCCGCGGCGGCCTGCGGCTCCGGGGGAGCGGTATGGGGAGCGGGCTCCAGTTGACCGCACGCATCGAGCTCGAACCCGCGGGGGAGGGCGCGACCCGCTTTCGCTGGGGAGCGGACGCGGATGTCAGCGGGCCGCTGGCCACGGTGGGCGGCCGGCTGCTGGACAACCAGGCCCGCAAGATCACCGAGCAGCTCTTCGCCACGATTCGGGCCAACCTGGAGGATCAGGCGGGTTCCGCCTCAACCGGCACGGGTGGCGCTGGCGGGGGGGCTGAATCCGGTGGAAGTGGGAACGGCGGGGCGACCTGACGCAGTTCTGGCCCGGGCGGCGGCGTTGCGGGCCCGGGGCTATTCCTTCGCCCTGGCTACGGTGATCCGGCGACGTCCCCCCGTTTCGTCCAGAGCGGGGGACAAGGCGCTGATCACCGCGGACGGTCGTATCGAGGGCTGGATCGGGGGCAGCTGCTCCGAGTCCATCGTCCGGCGGCAGGCGCTGGCGGCGCTGGCCGACGGGCAGCCGCGCCTCATCCAGATCCGTGTCGACGTACCGGCCGATGCCGCCACCGCCGAGGAGAGCGACGAGGGGCAGGAACCCGGAGCGGCCGGCGGGGAGGGGGACGCCCGGGTCGTCACCGTCGCCATGACCTGCCCCAGCGGCGGCGAGGTGGACGTATACATCGAGCCCTTCGTTCGGCCGCCCCAACTGATCGCGTGCGGCGATACGCCCCTCGCCTACGCTCTGGTGCAGATGGCCGCCATGGTGGGCTTCGAGCCCGTGCTGGTGTACGGCCGGGAGGCGCCGCCGGAAGCTGCCGTGCCCGGCGGGCGGGCCATCTCCGTGGATGCCCTGGAGGACTTCGAGCCGGTGCCGGAAGCGTACGCCGTCGTGGCGACGATGGGGCACTTCGACGAGGAGTGCCTGCAGCGCTGGCTCGCGGCCGGCGTTCCCTACGTGGCGCTGGTGGCCAGCCGCAAGCGGGCGGCGGCCGTCAAGGAGGTGCTGGCCGGGGCGGGCGTGCCGGCCGCCGATCTGGAGCGGGTCCGCAATCCGGCCGGCCTGGACCTGGGGGCCGTCACCCAGGAGGAAATCGCCGTCTCCATCCTGGCCGACATCATCCGGCAGCGGCGGGCCCGCTTGCGGGCCCACGCGGGGATGGTCGTCGGCGATGAGGTCGCTGCCAGACTCGGGGCCGAAGGTGCCGGTACGGCAGCGGGCGCCGCGGAGAGAGCCGCCGAGCAACCCGCGGCTTCCACGACCCACACGGCCTCCCGGCCCGTCTCGACCGGCGCTGCAACGCAGGTGGCTGCTGCAGCATCCGGGTCAAGGGCGGCGTCAGACGGGGCGGCAAAGGAGGCCGAACTTCCCGCCGTCGCTCGCGATCCGGTGTGCGGCATGGAGGTCGTGCCCGGGGAAACCCGCCACGTGGCCGAATACGAGGGGCGGCAGTATTACTTCTGTTGCCCCCATTGCAAGGCCACCTTCCTCAAGGATCCGGAGCGCTACGTCGAAAGCGCCTGATGGCAACCGCACGTGACGGCACAATCGCCCAACCGCCACGCCGGGACCTGTCGGCCGCCAAGGCCGACAGGTCCCGGCATTCTTGTTTGACTGGCAGGCCGCTCAGGCGCTGTCCCACCAGTCCCGGATCTCAGGAGGGAGGGCGGCTCGCACGGCCTGCTGGGTGCCCGCATCGAGCCGCTCCTTGAGGGTGGCGAAGACCGCCTGCATCCGGGTGGCGGCGTCGTCGTCCATGTACGCGGCCACCAGATCCAGGCCGCCCACCGTCTGGTCGTAGCCGTACTCGGTGTCCATGTGGTTGACCAGCGGCCCTACGAAGACCTGGCGGTCGATCAGCGGGTCCGGCCGGTCCGGTGCCCGTGCCAGTTCGGCCGCCAGCTCGGCCGGCAGGGCGGCCGCCAGGGCGCCCGCGGCTTGCCGCCCCAGCACTTGGGCCATGCTCTGCAGGGTCATGCGGGTGGCGGCCGCCGCCTCCTCAGACGATCCCATCCGCCCGCGCCGCTGTACCGCCTGGTAGATCTCCCGCGCATCCACGCCAAGGACGCCTCCTCCGAAGAACTCAGAAGAACTCGGCCTTGAGCCGCTCCAGCCCCTCCTCGCCCAGCTCGTCCAGCGGGCGTTCCACGATGGGTGGGTCTACGGGGAGCCCGGGCACCCGCTCCTCGTAGGGCTCCGACTTGTCGTTGCGCCAGAGGATGCCGATGGGGATGCGGTCGCCCCACTCGTTGCACTTCGCCCAGGCCGCCTCGGGGTCCGTGGGGTCGTGCCCCTCCTCCTCCACGGAATAGGCCCGCTCGGCGTACCAGTCGTAGGTGTTGAGCTTGTTGAAGGTCACGCAGGGCTGGAGCACGTCGATCAGGGCGTAGCCGCGGTGCCGGATGGCGGCGGCGATGATGTCCGCCAGCTGGTTGGGCTGGCCGGCGAACCCCCGGGCGATGAAGCTCGCCCCGGCGGCGAAGGCGACCCGCGTCGGCAGCACGGGGTCCTCGGGCGCGCCGGTGGGCGAGGTGGTGGTCTTGAAGCCGCGCTCGCTGGTGGGCGAGTACTGCCCCTTGGTCAGGGCGTAGATCTGGTTGTTCTCAATGATGTCCGTCAGGTTGATGTTCCGGCGCATGGCGTGCAGCCAGTGGTTGCCCCCGATGCCGTACCCGTCGCCGTCGCCGTGGACCACGATGACGTGCAGCCTGGGGTTGGCCAGCTTGATGCCCGTGGCCACCGCCAGGGGCCGGCCGTGGATGGTCATGAAGCCGTTGGCGTGGATGTAGTCGGGCAGCTTGCTGCCGCAGCCGATGCCGGAGACGATCATCACCTCGTGGGGCCAGATCTCGAGGTCCACCAGCGCCTTCTTCAGGGCGGTGAGGATGCCGAAGTCGCCGCAGCCCGGGCACCAGGTGGGCCGGTGGTCGCTGGCGTAGGCCTTGACAGTGAGCCGCTCCGCCCGGTCGGCCACGGCCGCGCGGGCGCCCGTGCGGGCTCCCCCCGCGGCAGCCCGCGCCCCGCCCAACCCGGTGCCGGTGCCCCCCGCCTCGCCGCCACGGAACGCGGCGGGCGGGACCTGGGCCGCCGGCCCGTCGCCCTCCCTCCCCTCTCCGGACGAACCGGCCCGCGCGAGGCCGTCGCCCCCGGCCCCGTCCTGGGCCGGCCGGCCGCCGAAGGCCGCGGCCGCACCGGATCCCGGGTGGGCGGCGTCCGCGCGCCCTGCGTCGGCCCGGCCCGGGCCGCCGGCCTCGGCACCGTCCGCCCCCATGGGCGGAGCCTCCCCCTCGCGGCCGGCTCCGCGGTCCGGGTCGACCCGCTGCGCCCTGCCCCAGCCGCCGCCGTGGGGCGAGGCCGGCCGCTTGACCGCCCCGTGGAACTCGTTGGCGGCCCCGGTGGCCGCGTTCGTCCCACCGGGCTTCCCAGGCCGGGCAGCGGGGCTTGTGCCGGCGGCCTCCCCAGCGCCGGGGGCTGCGCCGGTGACGCCCGTCCCCTCGGCGTGGGGGCCTGTGGGCTGGCCACCCTGTCCGGCCGAGACGGCCGGGGGCACGCCGGGGGCCATCCCGTGGCCCGTGCCCCGTTCCTGGTCTTCAGGCATGGACCGGCACCTCCCCTTCGATCTGGGTCAGGATCTCCTGGGGCGCGATGGGGCGTCCGTCGAACTTGTTCACCGTGGCGTGGACCTCGAACCCCGTCATCATGCGCAGCAGCCGGGCGAACTGGCTGGTGTAGTTCTGCTCAACGGCCACGGCCCGGCGGATCTTGGGCAGCTCGGCCAGGGTCCGCTCCACCGGGAAGGGCCAGAGGTCGGTGAAGTGCAGCAGGTTCAGGCGACCCCCCTCGCCCTTGTCCCGGTTGAACAGGTCCACCGCCTCCCGGCACGGCCCGTAGGTGGAGCCCCAGCAGATCAGCGTCAGGTCCGCGTCCTCGGGGCCGTACCAGGTGGGGCCGCGCATCTCCGCCTGGGCCGTGTCCAGCTTGCGCATGCGCTTCTCCATCTGCTGGCGGCGGTTGCGGATCTCCTCGCTGATGTGGCCTTCCTCGTCGTGCTCGTCGGTGGTGATGGCGTAGACCGCCTTGGGGTGGCCGGGGATGGCCCGCGGCGAGATGCCGTCGTCGGTGTCCTTGTAGCGCAGGTACGGGCCGTCCAGGCGGTCCAGCTGCTCGTGGGTCCAGGTGGTGGCGCGGTCGTGGCGGACGTCGTCCCACCGGAAGGCGTCGGGGTCCACCGACCGCAGGTGGCTCGACAAGAATTGATCGAGCAGCACGATCACCGGCGTCTGGTAGTGCTCGGCGAAGTTGAACGCCCGCACCGCCGTCTCGAAGCACTGGTCGACCGTTCCTGGCGCGAGCACGATGCGGGGGAACTCGCCCTGGGAGGCGTGGATGGCGAACAGCAGGTCGCCCTGCTCGGTCCGGGTGGGTAGCCCGGTCGAGGGACCGCCGCGCTGGGAGACCACCAGCACCACCGGCACCTCCACCATGCCCGCCATGCCCAGCGCCTCGACCATCAGGGAGAAGCCGCCGCCGGAGGTGGCGATCATGCTGCGGGCGCCGGCGTGGCCGGCGCCGATGGCCATGCAGATGGCGGCGATCTCGTCCTCGGCGTGCTTGGTGACGATGCCGAGTTCGTCCGCGTGGGCCACCATCCACTCGAACAGGCTGGTGCCGGGGGTCATGGGGTAGGCAGCGACGAACCGGCAGCCGGCCGCCACGGCGCCCAGGGCGAAGGCGTGGTTGCCGTGCAGCACCATGCGGCGCGGCCGGCCTCCCGGGTCGGGCAGGGTGTAGGGAAAGTCGCCCGCCGCGTCCCGGGCCAGCTTCCAGCCTTCCCGCACCACCTTGAGGTTGGCTTCCACCACCCGGTCGCCCTTGCTGGCGAAGTTCTCCTTGATGACCGATTCCAGGTACTCGATGTTGTAGTTCATCAGCCCTGCGGCGGCGCCCAGGGCGGCGGTGTTCATCATCACCTTGCTGCCGTGCTTTTTGGCGACCTCGGCCAGCGGCAGCGGCAGCGGCCGGACGTGGTGGCGGCGCAGCGCCTCGGCGTCCACGTGGCGGAAGCCCTCGTCGTAGATCACCGCCGCGTCGGGGGCCAGGTTGTCCAGGTGGATCTTGATGGTCTCCTCCGTCAGGGCGATGAGCACGTGGACGGGGTCGGCGTGGGAGTACAGCGGCCGGTCGGCGACGCGGATCTGGTAGAAGTTGTGGCCGCCGCGGATGCGCGAGCGGTAGTCCGTGATGCTGAAGACGTGCAGGCCGCTGCGGGCCAGCGCCTTGGTGAAGCCGGCCCCGCTGGACTCCACGCCCTGCCCGGCGTCGCCGCCGATGGTGAGGCTGAGGTCCAGCGCCCCCGGCACGGGGCGGTCCCCGCCGGGTGCGCCGCCCACGGCCGTGGCCAGGGCGGACGCCGGGGCACCGTCGTCCGCGGTTCCGCGCACCCCGCCATGGCGCGACGATCCCAGGGCTCGGGACCGGGCGTGGTCGGTGGACATGGGCAACCCTCCCCAATGCGTGGCATTGGTCAGGATGCCGAAACGGAGGGGGATTATACCCCGGCGCCCGCCGTGGCGCCGGCCGCGGCGTCGGCGGTGGCTCCACGACGTGCCGGTCGCGCCGCCGGTCCATCGCCTCCACGATCACCGCCTGCGCCCGGCTGTCGGCGGTGGCTCCACGACGTCCCGCTCGCGCCGCCGGGGCCGGGACCCCCGGCGACGGGACGGCGGCGGGCCGCCCGCCCGTTGGTCGGCGGGCCCCTTTGCACTACCATGGGGCTTGTGGCCACGGGCGGGGCCTGCGGCGCCCGGCGCTCCGCGCCGGGTGGGGGTGCCACCCGACGGGAAGCGGGCTGGCGCCGCCGTGGATCCGCGGGGAGAGGCGATGCGCATGCCGGGTGCCTTCTGGGCGTTGGCCGCCGGCCGGTTCGTCAGCGCGCTGGGCGACGGCTTCTTCTTTCCGTTCATCGCGATGTTCCTCCAGCAGGTGCACCGGCTGCCGCCGGAGCAGGTGGGCGTCATCATAAGCACCGCCGGGGTGGGCTCGCTGCTGGCGCGGCTCCCGGCGGGCTGGCTGACGGACCGGCTGGGGTTCAAGCCCGTAGTGGTCGGCGGGCTCGCGGGCGCCGGGTTGGCGGTGGTGGCGGCGGGGTGGGCGCCGAGCCCGTGGGCCTTCGCGCTCTGCTACGCGGCGATGAGCGCGATGGTGTGGGGGTCCTTCCCCGCCCTGCTGCACGGCGCGGCGCTGCTCGTGCCGCCCCGGCGGCGGGAAGAGGCCTACAGCATCTTGAACCTCTTGTCCAACGCCGCCATCGCCGTCGGGCCCGTGCTGGGCACCTACGTGGTGGACCGTGACATCCGGCTGATCTTCCTGCTGGACGGCGTCTCGTTCCTGGTGTTCGCGGCCGTGGTGGCGCGGTGGGTGCCGGCCCGGCGGGAAGGGGGGGCGGTCACGGCGGCACGGTCATCGGGTTCCGGGACGAACGCGGCCCCCCGCGGCGCCCCGCGCCCGACGGTGGGCCGCGGGGGGTGGGGCCGGCGGGCGCTGCGCTCGGTGGCGGGCTTCTTCCCGCCCCTGGGGTACCGGGCCTTCTGGCAGCTGGCGGTGGGCGCCCTGGCCATGAACCTGATCTACAGCCAGATGAGCTCCAGCCTGCCGCTGGACCTGCACCGGCGCTTCGGCGAGGTGCCCTGGTACGGCTGGCTGTGGACGCTGAACGGGGCGATGATCGCGACGCTGCAGTACCCGGTGACCCGCTGGGCGCAGCGGTACGACGCGCGGCCGCGCCGGGTGGCGGCAGCCCTGCTCTACGCGACGGCCGCCCTGATCATCCTGGGGGCGCGGCCCGTGGCGCCGTTCTTCTTCGCCTTCGTCGCCCTGACCGCCGGCGAGATCCTGTTCACCCCGCTGCTGCAGGCGAGCGTGGCCGCCATGGCACCGGCGGGGCAGGGGGGACGCTACCAGGCGGCCGCCAGCCTGCTGTTCGGCTTGGGTTGGACGCTGGGGCCGGCCGTGGGCGGGGCGCTCCTGGGCGCGGGCGGGCCGCGGCTGCTGTGGCCGACGATGGCCGCCCTCGGCCTGGCGGCCGCCGCGGTGTTCGGCCTGGGGGCGCTGGGCGCGGGGGGCCGCGCCCAGCGCCCCCAGGGCCAGGCGGTGGGGGCCGGCTGACGGGCCGGGGCGCCGCCCGCGGGCCGGGCCCGGCCCAAGGCCCGCGCGGGTCGCCCGGCGCCGGACGGCGCCGCGGCGACCCGCGGCGCCGGGCGGACCCGCGGCGCCAGGCGGACCCGCGGCGCCAGGCGGACCCGCGGCGCCGGGGCCGAAGGGGCGCTTCCCGCTCCCGCCCCGGCGGCGCCGCCGGGGCGGGAGCGGGAAGCGGCGAAGGACCGCCTGCCTCCGGCGGGGAATCCATCCCGGGAATCGACGGGGCACGCCCGTCCCGAGGCCGGAGGGACGTCCTGCCGCCGGGGCATCCGCCCCTGACGCCGGGGGAATCCATCCCGCGACCGGGGGCATCCGCCCCGTGACGCCGGCGGGGAGTCCCCCGCGGGGCCGGGGAGGGGGTGGGGCGATGGGCCATCTGCGGGTCGACGAGGACGGCGCCGTGGTGACCGTCACCATCGACCGTCCCGAACAGCACAACGCCATCGACTTCGCCACGTGGCGGGAGCTGGGGTCCATCCTGGACGACCTGGCCCACGAGGCCCGGCACTACGACGGCCTGCGGGTGGTGATCCTGCGGGGTGAGGGCGGGCGCGCCTTCTCGGCGGGATCGGACCTCAAGGAGTTCGCGACCATGACCATCGACGAGGTCCGGCGCTGCTTCCTCACCATGGAGCAGACCATCAGCAAGGTGGAGCACCTGCCGTATCCCGTCATCGCCGCCATCGGCGGCTACGCCCTGGGGTCCGCCTTCGAGCTGGCCTGCGCCTGCGACCTACAGGTGGCGTCGGAGCGCGCCCGGTTGGGGATGCCGGTGGCACGGCTGGGGATCATGCTCAGTCCGGAGTTCACCAAGCGGCTGGTGGCCCTCATGGGCCCCAACCAGGCCAAGGACCTGCTCTTCACCGGCCGGCTGCTGGGCGCCGCCGAGGCGCGGGCGCTGGGGTTGGTGACCCACGTGGTGCCCCACGACGAGGTCGACCCCTTCGCCCGGCGGCTGGCCGAGACCATCGCCGCGCTGTCGCCCTCGTCCATCCGGGCGGCCAAGCGGTCGGTGCTGCGCTCCCAGCCGGCGCCGCCGCCCGACCCGGCAGGCGAGCCGGTCCCGTACTACATCGACGAGGACGACTTCCGCGAGGGCGTCCGGGCCTTCCTCGAGAAGCGGCCCCCGCGCTTCCGGCGCCCGGCGCCGCCGCGAGCCGGCGACTGACGCCGGCCCTGCGGTGGAGGAAGACGCGGCGGCGGAGGAGGAAGGGGACGGGCCATCGCGAATGGCGCGGAGGGTGTGCGTCCGCAGGGGAGCAGGGCGGCGGGGCCGTCCGCGGGCCGCGTTCCCGGCGCCCGTGGCGCCGGGAACGCGGCCGGGCAGGGGACGCCCCGGCGCCGAAGGCCAGGGGCGGACCGGCAGCGACGACCGGGAGAATCGACCGGGTGACGCCAAGGGGGCTTGCCGTGGTGCAGGCGAATCGAGGCCGGGTGATGGGATACCTCCCCCAGGATCGTCCACCCCTGGGGGCCCTGGTGAGCCTCGGCTTCCAGCACGTCCTGACCATGTTCCCCGCTACCGTCCTGGTGGCCATCTTGACGGGGTTCGACGTCGGGGTGACGCTCTTCGCCTCGGGGCTGGCCACCATCGTGGCGGTGCTCGGTTCGCGGGGGCGCATCCCCCTGTACTACGGGGGCAGCTTCGCCTACATCGCGCCCGTCAAGACGGTGGCCGACGCCAGCTGGGGCGGCCTGCAGGTCGCCCAGGTGGGCGTGGTGGCCACCGGTGTGGTCAACGGGATCGTGGGCTGGCTGATCCAGCGGGCTGGCAAGGCGCGGCTCGACCGGATCCTGCCGCCCGCGGTCACGGGCGCCGTGGCCGTCGTCATCGGCATCGCCCTGGCCAAGACGGCCATGGACATGGCCTCCAAGCACTGGGGCATCGCGCTGGCCACCCTGGTGCTCACCATCCTGTTCTCCGTCTACCTCCAGGGACGCGGCCTGTGGGGCATGCTGCCGGTGCTGCTCGGGGCCGCCTGCGGGTATGCCCTGGCGGCGGCCATGGGCTACGTGGACCTCACCCCCGTCCGCGAGGCGCCCTGGTTCGCGGTGCCGCGGTTCCAGCTGCCGGCTTTCACCGCCCCCGGCGCGTGGCAGGCCGTGTTGGCCATCGCCCCCGTCGCCATCGCCACGATCCCCGAGAGCACGGCCCACCTCTACCAGATCAGCCTCTACGTGGACCGCCTGGCCGAGGAGATGCAGCGGCCGCCGCTTCGCATCAAGGAACTGATCGGCCTCAACCTGGTCCTCGACGGCCTGGCCGACGTGGTCCACGGGCTGCTGGGCGCCTCCTCGGGGACGAACTACGGCGAGAACAACAGCCTGATGGCCATCACGCGGAACTACTCGACGGCGGTGCTGGTGGCGGCCGGGGTCATCGCCATGGCCCTCGGCTTCTTCAGCAAGCTGGCCGCCCTGGTGGCCACCATCCCCGAGTTCGTCACCGGGGGGCTGGCCATCTACCTCTTCGGTGTCATCGGCATGCAGGGCATCGCGCTGATGATGGCCGAGCGGGTGAACCTGTTCGACCCGCGGCAGCTGGCCATCGGCGCGGTGATCCTGGTGATCGGGATCGGCGGCAACGCCTTCGAGGGCGGCAACATCCCCGTCGGGGGCGTGCGCCTCCCTGCCATCGCCACCGCCGCCGTGGCCGGCATCCTGCTGAATCTGCTGTTCCTCGCCCTCGACGGCCGGCGTGCCGGCGGGCGCGGGCCGGCCGGCGCCTCCTCCCGCCCCGCGCCCGCCTCCGCCGGCGACGACTGACTGCCGTCAGCTGGCCTGCCCCATCGCCTCCTCGGCGAAGTGGCACGCCACCCAGTGGCCGGGTCGGATGGGCCGCCAGGCCGGTTCCTCCCGTCGACACCGGTCCTGCGCCAGGGGGCAGCGGGTGTGGAAGCGGCAGCCGCTGGGCGGCCGGGCGGGGCTGGGGACGTCGCCCCGCAACACGATGCGCTCCCGCCGCCGCTCCGGATCGGGTTCCGGGATGGCCGACAGCAGCGCCTGCGTGTAGGGATGGGCGGGCCGGGCGTAGAGCTCGTCGGCGTCGGCCAGCTCCACCAGCCGCCCCAGGTACATGACGCCGACCCGGTCGCTGACGTGCCGCACCACGTTGAGGTCGTGGGCGATGAAGAGATAGGTCAGCCCGTACTCGCGCTGCAGCTCCATCAGGAGATTCAGGATCTGCGACTGGATGGACACGTCCAGGGCGCTGACCGGCTCGTCACAGACCACCAGCCGCGGGCGCAGGGCCAGGGCGCGGGCGATGCTCAGCCGCTGGCGCTGGCCGCCCGAGAACTCGTGGGGCAGCCGGCGGGCGTCCTGGGCCGTCAGGCCGACCCGTTCCAGCAGTTCGGCGACCCGGCGCTCCCGCTCCCGGCGGGGCACCCCGTGGACCACCAGCGGCTCCGCGACGATCTGGCCCGCCGTCATCCGCGGGTCCAGGGAGCCGAAGGGGTCCTGGAAGATGATCTGCATCTCCCGCCGCAACCGCCGCAGGACCCGGGCCGGGAGGCGGGTGATGTCCTGGCCGCGGTAGCGGACCCGGCCTCCGGTCGGCTCCACCAGGCGCAGGATGGTGCGCCCGGTGGTGGTCTTGCCGCAGCCGCTCTCGCCCACCAGCCCCAGCGTCTCGCCCTCGTACAGGTCGAAGGAGACGCCGTCCACGGCGCGGATGAACCCCTCGACCCGCCCGAAGACCCCGCGGCGGATGGGGTAGTACTTCTTCAGGTCGCGCACCTCGAGCAGCGGCGTCGACGAGCCCGACGCCCCCGCGGCCGCCGCCGCGGCCGGGGGTGGGGAGCCGCCGGGGTGGGCGGCCCGTCGCGCGGCCCCCAGGGCTGGGGCACGGGTCACGGCGCGGTCACCTCCTGGACCGACGGCGCGTGCAGCCAGCAGCGGGCGCCGTGGTCGGGCTCCAGCTGGACCCAGGGCGCCGGCTGGCTACGGCACACCGGCATGGCCTCGGGACACCGGGGGGCGAAGGGGCAGCCCGGCGGCCGCCGGGAGGGGTGGGGGACCGCCCCCTCGATGGCCGGCAGCGGCGCCTTGCGCGGCGTGTCCCGCCGGGGGATGGAGCGGAGCAGGCCCGCGGTGTAGGGGTGGCGCGGCCTCTTGAAGACTGCGCCCACGGGCCCCTCCTCCACCACCTCGCCGGCGTACATCACCACCACCCGGTCCGCCATCTCCGCCACCACCCCCAGGTCGTGGGTGATGAACAGGATGCTGGTCCCCAGCCGGTCGCGCAGCGCCCGCAAGAGGTCGAGGATCTGGGCCTGGATGGTCACGTCCAGCGCCGTCGTGGGCTCATCGGCGATCAAGAGGCGCGGCCGGCAGGCGACGGCCATGGCGATCATCACCCGCTGCCGCAGACCCCCCGAGAGTTCGTGGGGGAACTGGTCCATGCGCCGTTCGGGGTCGGCGATGCCCACCTGGCGGAAGGCCTCGAGGGCCAGGGCCCGGGCCTCGCGCCGGCTGCAGCGGCGGTGCACCCGGATGGCCTCGGCCACCTGCTCGCCGCAGGTGTAGACGGGGTTCAGGCTGCTCATCGGCTCCTGGAAGACCATGGCGATCCGGTTGCCCCGGATGCGCCGCATCGCTCGCTCGCCGGCCTGGGCCAGGTCCATGCCCTCGAACCGGATCCGCCCCCGACGGATCCGCGCCTGGGGTTCGGGAAGCAGGCGCATGATGGACAGGGCGGTGACGCTCTTGCCGCAGCCGCTCTCGCCGACCAGCGCCACCGTCTCGCCTTCCCGGATCTGGAAGGTGGCGCCGCGGACGGCGTCGAAGGGCCCGTCTTCGGTCTCGAAGCGGACCCAGAGGTCCTCGACGGCCAGCACCGGCGCCGGGGCACCGGCGCCGGGCGCCTCCGGCGCCGACCGCCCGGGAGCCCGGGCGGGAGCGTCGCGGCCGTGCGGAGCCGGTCCGCCGGGTTCGTCCCGCTCCGGCGCCAAGGTTTGGCCAGGCCGTTCCGTCACGCCGTCGCACCTCCTCCTCGTGGACCGGGGTCGCGCCCCCGGGTCTTGGGCCGGGGGCGCACCGTCCGCGTCTCCGCGGCCGGGTCGCGCCCTCCGCGTGGGGGCGCACCCGGCGCACCCTTCGAGTCTCGGAACGGGTCGCACCCTCCGGACGGAATTGCGGGTCACCGGAACCCGCGGTTCACAGCCCCAGGGCGACGCCGCCGTCCCGGGGGTCCGCCGCACCCTCGTAGACGCCGCGATCCAGCACGCGGATCAGCATGGCGGATCCCCCGGCCGCCCAGGGGCCGACGCCCCGCAGCACATGGCCCCGCCGCAGCAGCTCGGCGGCCGTCTCGGCCGGGAAGCGCGACTCCAGGCGCAGCTCGAGGGGCGCCTTGAGGCTGATGGGGTCGGTGCCGGGGAAGCTGGTCCAGCGCGGCGCCGCCACGGCGCGATAGGCGTCCATGCCGAAGTCCAGCACGTTGACCAGCACCTGCAGGTTCCACTGGGGCTGGCCGTCGCCGCCGGGCGTGTTGCCCACCAGCACCAGCTCACCGTCGCCCAGCCCGTCGCTGCCGGCGCCGCCATCGCCGGCCCGGGCGCCGGCGGAGGGGGTCGCGGGACCACCGCCCGCGGTTAGCGCGTCCGCCGCTCGGGATCCCGCCGTGGCCGGCGCCGGCGCCGGCGTGCCGTCGGCATCCGCCGCGGCCGGCGCCCGCGTGACCAGGTAGGTGTTCAGCGTGTGCATGGTGCGCTTGCCCGGCGCCAGGCCGTTGGGGTGCTCCTCGCTCAGGACGAACCCGCGCCCCGCGCGGTTGTTCAGCAGGATGCCGGTCCCCCGCGCCATGACGCCCGCCCCCCAGAGGGCGGAGATGCTGTGGATGAACGAGACCGCATTGCCCTCGGCGTCGACGACGACGAAGGAGGTGGTGTCGCCGTCCACCTCGCCGGCCGCGGGGGCGTTGTTGGCCCGCTCCAGGTCCAGATCCCGCCGGCGGCGGGCGGCGTACGCCTTGCTGAGCAAGCGGTCCACCGGCGCCTTGACGAAGCGCGGATCGCCCAGGTAGGCGTTGCGGTCCGCGAAGGCCAGCTTCTTGATCTCCACCAGCAGGTGGACCACGTCGGGATCGGTGGGCGACTTGCCGGCCAGGTCGAAGCCCTCCAGCAGGTTCAACATCTCCAGCAGGATCAGACCCTGGGACGGCGGCGCCGTCTCGAACACGCGATAGCCGCGGTAGGTGGTGACCAGCGGCCGGTAGACCTCGACCTCGAATGTGGCCATGTCCTCGGCCGTCAAGAGCCCGCCGGCGGCCCGGGAGGCGTCGCCGATGGCCCGGGCCAGCTCCCCCTTGTAGAAGGTCTCGGCGCCCCCGGCGAGGACCCGTTCGAAGCTGCGGGCCAGGTCGGGATTGCGCAAGATGGTGCCCGGTCGGGGCCGGGGGCCCGCCGCCAGGTAGACGGCTGCCGCCTCGGGATCCCGGGCCAACTTGTCCGCGCCGGCGGCGATGTTGGCCGCCAGGCGGGCATCGATGGGGAAGCCCTCCCGGGCGTAGCGGATGGCCGGCGCCCAGAGCTCCTCCAGGGGCCTGGAGCCGAAGCGGGCGTGCATCTCCAGGTAGACGCCGACGGCGCCGGGGACGGCGACGGACCACCAGCCCTCGAAGGGCATCTCCGTGTGGCCCGCTGCCCGGTATCGCTCCACGGTGGCGGCCATCGGCGCGGGGCCGCTGCCGTTGAAGGCCGTCACCGTCCGGGTGCGGGCGTCGTAGACCAGGGCGAAGGCGTCGCCCCCCAGGCCGCACATCTCGGGCATGGTGACGCTCGTCACCGCGGCCACGGCCAGCGCGGCGTCGACGGCATTGCCGCCGCGGGCGAGCACCGCCAGGCCCGCCGCGGTGGCCAGGGGCTGGCCCGTGGCCACCAGCCCGTTGCGGGCCCAGACGGGGCGTCCGGGATCCGACGTCAGCGCGGGATCGATCATGGCGCTCACCTCACGATGCGTGTTTCGACGGTGGGATCCGGGGAGGGGCCGGGGGGCACGGTGGCTCCGTCCCGCACCGCCACCCCGGGCGCCTCCTCCGTGCACCGCCGTCCCCGACGGTGCCCCAGCGGCAACCGGCGCTAGATCCGGAGCACCGCGCCGGTCACCAGGGCCAGCGCCACCACCAGCGCCGGGTTGACTCCCGCGAAGAGCAGCACGGCGCTGACGGCCCCGATGATCCAGGTGGCGGCGCCGGGGAAGGAGCGGGTGCCCAGATCCCACGCCACCTGGAGCATCAGCGCCACCGCCACGGGCTTGACGGCGTTGAGGGCCCCGGCCACCGCCGGCGAGTGCCGGTAGGCCTGGAACAGGCCCACCAGGGCGATCATGGCGATGGCGGTGGGCGCCACCGCGGCGGTGGTGGCCACCAGCAGGCCGAGGAGACCCGCGACCTTGAACCCGATGAAGGCGGCCAGCTTAGTGGCGATGGGCCCGGGCAGGGCGTTGCCCAAGGCCAGCGTCTCGGCGAAGCCGGGTTCGTCCATCCAGTGATACCGGTCGACCACCTGTTCCTTGATGAAGGGCACGACGCCGGGACCGCCGCCGAACCCCAGGAGGCCGCTCTGCCCGAAGGCCACGGCCAGCTGCCACAAGCGCTCCCACGACACCGGCACCCTCGTCCCTCCTTCCGAGCAGGACCGCCCCCCGGACGGACCCGGGCCGCGGGCGGACCTGGCATGCCCTCGGGCGGGCGGCCGCCGCCCCCCTCCGACGCCGGTTCCGGCCGTGCACGGCGACCCCGGCCCCCGGCGTGCGGGCGGCGCCCGCGGCCCGGCCGGCGGCCGCCGGCCGTCCCCACGCCGTGGCCCCGGCCGCCCTCGTGGGGCGCTGCGTCGGGGACGCCCGGCCGGCCCTGCCCCTGGCGCGGGCGGGGCGTCACGTGCGCAGGCGAGGGTCGAACAGGTCCCGCAGCCCGTCCCCCAGCAGGTTGAAGGCCAGCACGGTGACGAAGATGGCCAGTCCCGGCCAGTACGCCATCCACGGCGCGACGGCGAGATACCCCTGGGCGGTCCGCAGATCGTAGCCCCAGCTCGGGTTGGGCGGCTGGGTGCCCAGCCCGAGATAGCTCAGGCTGGCCTCGCTGATCACCGCCGACGCCAGGCTCAGCGTCGCCTGGACCAGCACGGGGCTCAGGATGTTGGGCAGGATGTGCCGTCCGATCTGCCAGAGGTGGCCGGCGCCCGCCGCCCGCCCCGCTTCGACGTATTCCAGCTCCCGCACCGCCAGCACCTGCCCCCGCACCAGGCGGATGAAGGTGGGGGCGAGGCTGATGCCGATGGCGATCATCGCGTTGCCGAAGCTCGGTCCCAGCACGGCGGCGATGGCCAGGGCCAGCACCAGCGAGGGAAAGGCCATCAGGGCGTCGGTCAGCCGCATGATGACCCACTCGTCCCAGAACCCGCGGAAGTAGCCCGCCACCAGGCCGATGGGCAGGCCGATGGCCAGGGCCAGCCCGACGGAGATCAGCCCGGCCAACAGCGAGACCCGCGCCCCGTAGATCAGGCGCGAGAGGATGTCCCGGCCCAGCTCGTCGGTCCCCAGCGGGTGGGCGACCGACGGGGGCTGCAGGACGGCGCCGTAGTCGGGCTCCTCGGGATCGTAGGGCGCCAGCACCGGCGCCAGGAGCGCCACCAGCCCGAGCAGCACCACGACCGCGGCCCCCAGGGTCGCCAGCCGGTGGCGGACGAACCGGCGCACCGTGCGGCGCCACCCCGGAGCGGGCGAGGTCCCGGCGGCGGGAGCGATCCCCTGGCCGCCGGGGTCGGGGACGGGGGTCGGCACCGGCTCCGGTTGCAGGCTCATGCCCGGCTCCCTCCCGTCACCTTGATGCGCGGATCCAGCCACGCGTAGAGGATGTCGACCACCAGGTTCACCGCCACCACCAGGCACGCCGCGACCAGGACCGCGCCCTTCAGCGTGATCAGGTCGCGGCTGAAGATGCTGTCGACGATCAGCCGCCCGAACCCCGGGATGACGAAGATCTGCTCGGTGATCACCAGTCCGCCCAGCAGGCCGGCCAGCTGCAGCCCGCTGACGGTCAGCACGGGGACCAGCGCGTTGCGGGCGGCATGGCGGACGATCACGCCCCAGCCGCCGAGGCCCTTGGCCCGGGCGGTGCGCACGTAGTCCAGCCGCAGCACCTCCAGCAGGCTGGACCGCATCATGCGCATCAGCACCGCCGACTCCCGCAGGCCCGTGACGACGATCGGCAGGATCATCGTCTTGAGGTTCTGCACCGGGTCGACGGTCAACGGCACGTAACCCGACGCGGGCAGCCAGTTCAATCGGACGGCGAAGAACAGGATGAGCATGAGCCCGAGCCAGAACTGGGGCACGGACAGGCCCGCCAGGGCGAGGACCGTGCCCGCGTGGTCGGCCACGGTGCCGCGGCGCGTGGCGGCCAGGATGCCCGCGGGGATGGCGACCAGGGCGGCCACCAGCATGGCGCCGACGGCCAGCTCCACCGTGGCCGGCAGCCGCTGGGCGATCAGCGTGGCCACGGGCGTGCCGTCCACCAGCGATCGGCCGAGGTCGCCCCGCAGTACGCCGGCCAGCCACGTCAGGTACTGGACGTGCAGCGGCCGATCGAGACCGTGGGCCCGGTTGAAGGCGGCCACGGCCTCGGGCGACGCCTCGGGGCCCAGGATGGCGCGCCCCGGGTTGCCCGGCACCACGTGGATCAGGATGAACACCAGCAGCGTGACCAGGATCAGCACGGGGATGCTGAGCAGCAGGCGGCGGACCACGAACTGCAGCAAGGGCTCACCTCCCCGCCGCCGGGCAGGGGCGGGAGGCCGTCCTCCCGCCCCCACCGGCCCGCGCGGTGCAGGGCGCCGGACCCCTTGGGGCCGGGGGGTCCGCCGCGGCTGCGGGCGGTCCCTCGCCGCCGCGGGCGGCCCCTTCGCCGCCGGCGACGATGCGGCGCTGCGGCGGGCATCCGGCGTCAGAGCCGGCGCTCCCGTCAACCGCCGCGCCGGCACCACCGCCATCGCCACCGCCGGCCCCACCACCGGCCCCGCCGCCGGCCTCACCGCCGGCCCCGCCGCCGGTCTCACCGCCGGCACCGGCGGCCCGGCGGGTCCGGTCGGTCCCCGCACCCCGCAGGCGTCACGGCGCCTTGGTCAGGTTCTCCGTGCGGATGATGCCGTCGGGGTAGTTCACGAACCCCTGCACCTTGGCGGAGTACGCCTTCACGTTCTTCGGGTAGTAGAGGTAGATGTAGGGCGCGTCGCGGTGGACCTGCTCCATGACCTGGCGGTAGAGCTCGACCCGCTGGTCCATGTCCAGGACCTGCCGCGCCCGATCCAGCAGCCGGTCCACCTCCGGGTTGCTGTAGCGGGAGTCATTCTGGCTGCCGTCGGTGTACAGCCACGGGTAGATGTTGCCGTCGGGATCCGGCCGGCCGCTCCAGCCCAGGGCGGCCGCCTGGAAGTTGCCGTTGTCGGTGTCGTCCAGCAGGCTGCCGAACTCCACCTGCTGGATCTCCATCTCGATGCCGGCGTCGGCCAGCATGTCCTTGATGACCTGGGCCACCTGCTGGGTGACGGGGCCGGTGGCCGTCTTCAGGGTGAAGCGGAACCCGTCGGGGTGGCCGCCCTGTTCCAGCGCCTTCTTCACCGCGTCCAGGTCGCGCTGGGGCGGCTCGCCGGACGCGGCCGCGGCCGGGCTGGACGGCGGGAAGGGGCCGTAGCCGGGATCCGCCGTCTCCTGGAACACCACCCGCACCAGGGTCGCCCGGTCGATGGCCAGGTCCACCGCCCGGCGCAGGTGGGGGTTGTCGAAGGGGGCCTGCTGGGTGTTGAGGTAGATGCCCTGGAACCCCAGGCCGGGTCCGATGTCGACCTTGAGGTTGGGGTTGGACCGCAGGTCGGCGAGGGCCTGGGCGGGCACGGTGTCGATGAGGTCCAGCTGGCCCGCCTTGAGGTTCACCACCTTGACGTTGTCGTCGGTGACGACCTTCCAGACGATCTTGTCGGCCTTGGGCAGGCCCTCCTTCCAGTAGTTCGGATTCTTCACCAGGACGATCTGGTCGCCCTTGATCCGGCTCTCGAACATGAAGGGGCCCGAACCCACCGGGTGCTGGGCGAACTGGTCGCCCTTCTCCTGGATCGCCTTGGGCGACGCGATCATGCCCGCCCGGTCCGTCAGGGTGTACAGCAGCGGGCTGTAGGGCTGCTTCAGCACGATGCGCACCGTGTAGTCGTCCACCTTCTCCACCCGCTCCACGGCGGAGAGCTCGCTGTAGCGGGCGGAGTCGGGATCGAGGTAGCGCTTGAGGTTGAAGACCACCGCGTCGGCGTCCACCGGCGTCCCGTCGTGGAAGGTGACGCCCTGCCGCAGCTTGATGGTGTACACCTTGCCGTCGTCCGAGATCTCCGGCAGCGACTCGGCGAGCTCGGGCACCACCTGGAGGTTCTCGTCGAGATCGTAGAGCTTGTCGAAGATGCTGTTCTGGACGTAGCGGTCCACCAGCGCGCTGGACATCGCCGGATCCAGGTTCGGCGGATCGGCGTTGATGCCGATGGTGATGGTGCCGCCGCCGGCCGCGCCCGTTCCTCCGGACGAACCGGCCGGTTGCGGGCCGCTGCCGCCGTCGCCGGTGGCGCCGCTGCCGCAGCCCGTCAGGAGCAGCAGGGCCGCCGCCACCAGGGCCAACCAGCGCCGGCCCCGGCCGGGCCGGCTGGGATCGCGGTGGGTGGCGACGAGGGTCCCGCGGCCCCTTTGCCCTCCCGCGGGGAGCCGCGGTGCCCGCGGTCCCATGGTCTCGGGTCCCTCCCTCCACGCCGTGGTCCGACTCATGGCGCCGTGACCTCCTCTCCCTCCTGGTGATCCACCTCGATGGCGGGGGCGGCGTCCCGGGGTTCGGTCTCCTTCGGCCGCGTCGGCGCAGCGGGCGGCCAGGGGGCGGGCCACGCGCCCCGCCACCCCAGGAGGCGGCTGAGTTCCCGGGCCGCCGCCTGCACCGCCGCCACCATCGCCCCCACCGGGCGCCGGCCCAGGCGCTGCCGCGGCCCGACGATGCTGACGGCGCCGATCACCTGGCCCAGCCCGTCGAAGACCGCGGCGCCGAAGGCCTGGATGTCCACCTCCACCTCCGAGTCGCTCTCCGCGTAGCCGCGCCGGCGGATCTGCTCGAGGTTGGCCAGGAGCTGGTCGCGGTCGGTGATGGTGCGCGGGCCGCGGCGCACGAAGTACGGCGACCGCAGGTAGGCGTCGATCTCCTCCGCCGGCATGTGGGCCAGGATCGGCTTGTTGGACGCCCCCGAGTGCAGGGAGGCGAACCGCCCGACCTCGGCCGCCATCCGCACCGGGTGGGGGCTGTCCACCTTGGCGGCGCAGACGCTGCGCCAGCCGGCCCGCAACATCAGCACCGACGTCTCGCCGCTGGCGTCCGTCATCCGCTGCAGCAGCGGCATCGCCAACCGGGCCACGTCGAGCCCCTGTTCGGCGATGCGCCCGGCGACCAGGAAGGCTGGCCCCAACCGATACCGCCGGGTGACGGGATCCTGCAACAGGTACCCGTGTTCCTGGAAGGTGGCCAGGATCTTCGACACCGTCCCCTTGGGGAGGCCGGTGGCCGCCGCCAGCTCGCCCACGCCCCACTCGGGGGCCGAGGCGGAGAACTGCTGGAGCAACCGCAGCGCCCGCCCCAGGGACTGGATGGTCGTGCGTCCCGCCGCCCTCACCTCCCATCGGGCTCCGTCCGGCGCTCGAACCGGCCGGGACCGGTGGCCGGCCGGGACCGGCTCCCGGCTCGCCGCTTCGGGACGCCCCCTGACCGACCCGGCATCCGGCCCGGCATCCGGCGCCTCCGGGCATCCCGCGGCGCGCCGGCTGCCGCCCGGCCACCCCGCCATGCCGCCGCCAGCACGGTGCCGCAGCCGGCCCGCCGCCGGGGTCCCCCCGGCCCGCACGGCCGCGGGGCCGGGGAGTCGTCGCCGCATGGCCGGCCCGCAGTTTCCTTATGCGAAACACCGTTTCTCTCCCGGGAGATTGACATCGCCTATTCGCGGCCTTCGCCAGGATTCCTGCCTGCTCGTCCGGATTTGGACACGAAAGAGAGGGCCCCCGGCGGGAACCGTCACGGGCTCGGATCCGCCGGGGGCTCCACCGATCCGCGAGCCATGGGGCCGATGGATGGCCGGGGTGGCCTGGCGTCGCGATGCCCCGTGCCCCGTCGCTCAATCGACCCGCAGCACGATCTTGCCGATGTTGAGGTTGCGCTCCATGTACCGGTGGGCCTCCCGCACCTGATCCCAGGGGAAGACCCGGTCGATCACCGGGCGGATCGCCCCGCGGGCCAGCTTGGGCAGCACCCGCACGGCGAATTCCCGGGTGAGCTGGACCTTGTACTCCAGGCTGCGGGAGCGCAGGGTGGTGCCCGTCACCTGCAGCCGTTTGCCCATCAGCCGTCGCAGGTCGAAACGGTCCACCACCCCGCCGCCCATGGTGGCGATCAGGACCAGCCGGCCGTCGGTCGCCAGGCACTCCAGGTTCTGCTCCCAGTAGGGCGCCCCGACGAAGTCGAGGATCAGGTCGACCCCGCGCTCGCCGACGGCCTCCCGCAGGGCGGGGGCGAAGGGGCCCAGCTTGTAGTTCAGCGCCACCTCCGCGCCCAGCTGGCGGCAGGCCTCGAGCTTCGCCTCGCTGCCGGCCGTCACCGCCACCCGGGCGCCCGCATCGCGGGCCAGCTGGATGGCGGCGGTGCCGACGCCGCTGGCGCCCGCGTGGATCAGCACCCACTCGCCCGCCCGCAGGCGCCCGATCCAGAAGAGGGTCTGGTAGGCAGTCAAGAAGGCCTCGGGGATGGCCGCGGCCTCCTCGAAGCTCAGGTTGGGGGGAACGGGCAGGGCCATGGCGGCCGGTACGGTGACGTACTGGGCGTAGCCGCCGCCGGGCAGCAGGGCGAAGACCCGATCCCCGACGCGCCACCCCTCGCATCCCTCGCCCAGCGCCGCCACCTCGCCCGCCGCCTCCAGGCCGAGCAGGGGGCTGGCGCCGGGCGGCGGGGGATAGAGCCCCCGCCGCTGCAGGATGTCGGCCCGATTGAGGGCCGTGGCCCGCACCCGGACCAGCAGCTCCCCCGGACCCGGGGCGGGGGTCGGCACCTCGCCGAGCACCAGGTTCTCCGCACCCCCCGGTTGCCGAACCAGCACGGCCTTCATCGTTGCGCCTCCCCGTCATCGCGCGAAGGTCCTGGGCGAGCCGCACCCGCTGGGCCGGCGTCGGCGCCAAGGGGGCCGGCGCCGGGGCCAAGCCGCGGTGGCGATCCGCCCCCGGGCTCTTCGCGAAAGACCCGGCCGTGCCCTGCGGCCACCAGGCGGCCGTCGGGATGGCGCCGCACCGCCAACCGGTACAGGGCCGTACGCCGTCCGCGATCCTCCTCCCACGCCTCGGCCACCAGCCGCTCGCCCGGCCGCGCGGGCGCCACGTAGTGCAGGCCCACGTGGAGGGCCACGGCCGGCACGCCGTGGCTGTTGGAGGCGGCGGCGTGGGCCGCATCGGCCAGCGTGAAGACCGCCCCGCCGTGCCCCACGCCGTGGAAGTTCGCCATGTCCGGACGAACCGTCATGGACAGCCGGGCATAGCCGGGCGCCAGGGCCTCGAGGTGGATGCCCAGCAGCCGGCAGAAGGGGTCGGCCGCGATCCGCTCCCGCACGGCCGCGGGGACCGCGGGCTCCCGCGTCTCCGCCGGGCCCGGCGCCCCCGTCCCCGCGCCGACCGGGCGGGGCTGGTGGGGTCCCGGCGCGTCGGGGGGCGCCTGACCCCCCGCGCGGGCCGGCCGCGGTGGCGGCTCCGGCGGCGGCCCGGGTGCCGAACCGTGGGGCCCACGACGGGGATCCGCGGTCACGGGCTCACCTGGCGGCGGTCGACCACCCGCACGGCCTTCCCCTCGCTGCGGGGAATGGAGCCGGGCGCCACCAGCCGCACGTCCACCTGGAGGCCCAGGGCCCCGCCGAGCACGTCGGCCACTCGCGCCTCCAGCCGGCGGGCGACCTCGGCCCCGGGGTCGAACCCGCCCCACGCGCCGGTCACCGCGGGCGCCGGCTCCACCCAGACCTCGATCCGGTCCAGCGCCCGGCCGCGGTCCACCACCAGCTGGTAGTGGGGCGCCAGCTCGGGGATCTTGAGCAGCTGGTACTCCACCTCCGAGGGGAAGACGTTGACGCCCCGCACCACCAGCATGTCGTCGACCCGCCCCTTGATGCGGCTCATGCGCACCAGGGTGCGCCCGCACCGGCACGGTTCGGGGTACAGGGCGGCGATGTCGCCGGTGCGGTAGCGGATCACGGGGAAGGCCTCCTTGGTGA
The DNA here is from genome assembly GCF_033582035.1 of Thermaerobacter composti. NCBI lineage: Bacteria > Bacillati > Bacillota > Clostridia > Eubacteriales > Clostridiales Family XVII. Incertae Sedis > Thermaerobacter > Thermaerobacter composti. The sequence goes on along the minus strand of NZ_CP132508.1, from coordinate 1,842,641 downwards.
GGGAGGTGAACACCAGTTCGCCGTACTGGCCGGGCGGCAGCGGCTCGCCGGTCTGGGGATCCACCACCTCGGGCAGGAAGTGGTCCTCGTTGATGTGCAGTCCGTCCTTCGCCTCGCGGCACTCGTTGGCGACGCCCGGCCCGATCACCTCGCTGAGCCCGTAGATGTCCACCGCGTCGATGCCCAGGCGCGCCTCCAGCTGCTGCCGCATCGACTCGGACCACGGCTCCGCCCCGAGGATCCCGTAGCGCAGGCTGGTGGACCGCGGGTCGATGCCGTGTTCGTCCATGGCATCGGCCAGGTTCAGGAGGTAGGAGGGGGTACAGGCGATGCCGTCGGGGCGCAGGTCCTGGATCAGCAGGATCTGCCGGGCCGTGTGGCCGCCGGAGGCCGGCACCACGGTGGCCCCGACCCGCTCGGCGCCGGCGTGCAGGCCGAGCCCGCCGGTGAAGAGCCCGTAGCCGTAGGCGTTGTGCAGGACGTGGCCCGGCTCGCCGCCCGCCATGCAGAAGCAGCCGGCCACGCACTCCGCCCACACCTCCAGGTCGTGGCGGGTGTAGCCGACCACCGTCGGCTTGCCGCGGGTCCCCGAGGAGGCGTGGATGCGGACCACGCGCTGGAGGGGCTCGGCGAACAGGCCGAAGGGATAGTGGTCCCGCAGGTCCTGCTTGGTCATGAAGGGGAGCCGGGCCAGGTCCTCCAGGTGGCGGAGGTCGTCGGGCGCGAGGCCCCGGTCCTCCATGCGCCGGCGGAAGAGGGGGACCCGGTGGTACGCCCGCTCCACGGTGGCGCGCAGGCGCTCCAGCTGCAGGCGCCGCAAGGTGTCCCGGGACGCCGTCTCCACATCCCGGTCCCAGATCATGGCGATCCCTCCCGTGACGCGGCCGCCCCCGCCGCGCGGGCTCGCGCGGCGGGCGGCGTATCCCCCGTCGGGGAATGTTCCGCGCGCCAAGCGGTCGAACCTCCCGGCGTGACAGCAGGCGTCCACCGCCTCGCGGGACGGGAGGTCGACGGGGACACGTCGCCGGGAGAGGCGGTCGAGGGGGCGCGCGGGCTGCGGCTCGGGCGGTCGGCGGGGACGCGCCACAGCGCGGTGCGGTCGAGGGGGGCGCGGGGGCTGTGCGTGGGCGGTCCGAGGGGATCTGCCGCCGGACGGGGAGGTCAAGGGGGCGCTCGGCGCCGCCTGCGGCGAAGGGAGCGGGCTCGGCCCGTCCCCGCTACCCTCCGGGGGAACCCGCGGGCCCGGGGGAGTCCGGGGGGAGCTGGCCGCGGCGCCAGGCCGCCCAGTCGGCGGGCGTGTTGAGGTTGACCAGGCAGCGGAGATCGGGGTCGATGGTGCGCAGCTCGGCTTCGTCCACCCACGCCACGCGCACCCCCGGAGCCGCCAGCAGGGCCCGGAGCGGGGGACGACCCTGCTCCAGCAGCGCCTCCGCCACGGGCGCCAGGCGGCGGGCGTAGACGGCCAGCAGGGGCTCCGGCCGGCCCCGGCGCAGGGGGACCACGGCGTCCACCGGGGTGCCCCGCCGCTCCGCCTCCAGCGCCCGCTGGACCAGGAAGCGGGCCACGGCCGGCGTCAGACCGGGCATGTCGCACGCGACCACCAGGCCGTAGGCATGGCGCATGGCCTCCAGCCCCGCATGGAGCCCCGCCAGGGGTCCGCGGCCGGGGAGACGGTCGAGCACCACGGGCAAGCCCAGGTGACGGTAGCGCCCCGGGGGCCGGTCGACCACCAGCACCTCGGCGCACGTGGTGGCGAGGGTGCGGGTCACGTGGAGCAGGAGGGGCCCTCTGGCCGTCGGCAGCAGCGCCTTGTCCCGCCCCATGCGCCGGCTCTCCCCGCCGGCGAGGACGAGGCCGGTGACGGGCAGGGCCCGGGCCGGCTGGGGCGCATCGCCCTCGGCGTCGGGCTGCGGTTCGGGTCGGGTGGCGGGCGGTTTCGCTCGGGAGGCCGGCACGGCGGCTCCCCCCATGCAGCGCAGGGCCTCCTGACGGCCATCGCCGCAGCCGGCGGCGGGCTGCGGGGGCGGGTCCGGCGGGGGACGAACAGCCTGCAGCCCTTGATTCGCCGCGGGCGTCTCGGCCTCCTGCGGGCTGCGCGGCGGCGGCGTCCGGAGGCTGCGGGGCGACCGCGGCATCCGCGGACGGTGCCCTGGGCCGTGGCGGCCCGTTCGTCCCGCGCCGGCGCTTGGCCAACCGAGGGGTTCCCCCGCGGCGTTCCGCAGCAGGGAGCGGGTGCGGCCGGCTACGGGCCAGGTCGCTCCGCGCGGCATCCGCCGGCTCGCGGAGGAACGGGACGCGGACGGATCCCCGCTTCCCCTTGGTGGGAATGGTTCGGCTTGGTAAACTTGTGGTGAGGGCGCCGTTCGCATCACCCCCGGTGAGGCCCCGGAGAGGGACCGCCGCCGCGACGGGACCCGGGAGCGGAGATCGCCGCCCCTCGGAGCGGAGATCCGCCCGGCCATCGGTGACGGGCGGCGGGGCGGCGGAGACGGCGGGCCGACGCGGGTGGCGGGTCCGGCTGCAGCGGGGCCGCCGGGGTGGCATTGGCGTGGCTGGGGGAGGGGAGTGGGGTGCAGGCGGTGCGGACCAGCACCGTCCGCCGGCGGGTGCAGCGCTGGCAGCAGGGCCGCGCCCGCTGGGCCGACGACGTGCTGGTGACGGAAGAGCCGCTGGAGATCCGCTTGCGGCCCGCGGGACGGGACGAACCGGTCCGCGTGGCCGTCACCATGCGCACGCCGGGCCACGACTTCGAACTGGCCGGCGGGTTCCTCTTCACCGAAGGCCTTCTCGACGACCCCCATCAGATCGCGGCCATCAGCTACTGCACCGACCCCGACGTCGACGGCGAGCAACAGTACAACATCGTCAACGTGTGGCTGCGGCCAGGCGTCCAGGTGGAACCTCGGACCCTGCAGCGCAACTTCTACACCACCTCGAGCTGCGGGGTGTGCGGCAAGGCGTCGCTGGAGGCGATCCACAGCCGGGGCGCGTGTGCCCTCCCCCAGCCGACGGGGCCGGTGCTGCGGCCGGAGGTCATCGCCTCACTGGGGGAGACCCTGCGGCGTCAGCAGGCGCTGTTCGACCGCACCGGCGGCCTGCACGCCGCGGCCCTGTTCGACCTGGAGGGACGCCTGCTGGCGCTGCGGGAGGACGTGGGCCGCCACAACGCCACCGACAAGCTGATCGGCCACTTCTTCCTGCAGGGCCGGACCCCGCTGACGGACACGATCCTCATGGTCAGCGGGCGGGCCAGCTTCGAGATCGTGCAGAAGGCGGTGGTGGCCGGCATCCCCGTGGTGGTGGCCGTCTCGGCCCCGTCCAGCCTGGCCTGCGACGCCGCCCGGGAGTTCGGCCTGACCCTGATCGGCTTCGCCCGCGGGGATCGCTTCAACGTCTACACCGGGGCCACACGGGTGGGCGACCCGGCGGCGGCCGCGGCGGCCGGGACGTCGGGATCGGGCGGGTAGCGGGCCAGCGCCTCGGGGACGGGGTTCGACACAACGATCGTCACGGGCGGCGGCGGGAAGGCGGGGTCACGGGCCATGGTCTCGCTGGAACAGGCCTTCGCCACGCTGATCCAGGCGGCGGGCCCCCTGGGCACCGAACGGGTGCCGGTGGTCCGGGCGGCCGGTCGGGTGGCGGCCGTCGACGTGACGGCCCCGGGGCCCGTGCCCGCGGCGCCGCGCGTCATGATGGACGGCTACGCCTGCCGGGCCGCGGACCTCGCGGGGGCGGGACCCGGCCGGCCCGTGCGCCTGCGCCTGACGGGGCGGCGCTGGGCGGGATCGGCACGGGAGGCGGCCGATGCCGCCGCTGCGGGCGGGACGGGAGGGGTCGGGCCGCGGGAGGCCTGGCAGGTCAGCACGGGGGCCCTGCTGCCGCCCGGGGCCGACGTGGTGGTCCCCACGGAACGGGCCCGGCGGGTCCGGGACGCCGCCGGGGAGTGGGTGGAGGTGGCGGTCCCCCTGCCCGCCGGGCGACACGTGGCGCCGCCGGGGGAAGACGTCCTGGCCGGCCAGCGGCTGGTGGCGGCGGGGGACCGGATCACCCCGCGGCGGGCGGGCCTGCTGGCGGCCGCCGGGATCGGCTGGGTGACCGTCTGGCGCCGTCCCCGCGTGCTCCTGCTCGCCACCGGGGACGAGCTGGTCCCCGCCGGCCGCGGATCGCCCGGGACGGACCCCGCGGCCGTCCCCAACAGCAACGCCCTGACGCTGGCCGCCGCCATCGCCTCCCTCGGGCTCGAGGTCGAGACGGGCGGCATCGTGCCGGACGAACCGGCCGCGCTGGCCGCGGCCCTGCGCCGGGCCGCGGCCAGCGGCGCCGACGTGGTGATCACCACCGGTGGCGTCTCGGTGGGGCCGCGGGACCGGGTGGCGCGCACGTGGCTCGACCTGGGCGCCCGCCGCCTGCTGGGGCGCATCGACGTCAAGCCGGGCGGCCCCTTCTTCGCGGGGCGGCTCGGCCCCGTGTGGGTGCTGGGCCTGCCCGGGAGCCCCGCCTCGTGCCTCGCCGCCTTCGAGGTCCTGGTGCGCCCCTTCCTCCTGCGGCTGGCGGGGCAGCGGACCATCGTGCGCCCGGCGGTCCGGGCCCGGCTGGCGGCGCCGTGGCCCAAGGCCGGGGACCGGCCGCGGCTGGTCTGGGCCCGTCTCGACCGCGCCGGGGGCGCCGTCGAACCCCTGGTCCCCTCCATGGGTCGCCTGGAGGCCGTGGCGGGCAGCGACGCGCTGCTGTACCACCCGGGCCGTGGCGCTGCGCCGCGGCCCGGCGAGGCGGTCTGGGCCCTCGACCTGGAGGCCTCCGAGGACCGGGCGTGGCCCGACTGGTTCGCCCCACCCGCGGTCCCGGCCGGGTGGGCACGCGAGGGCGCCGCGGTGCCGGGCTCCCGGGCCATGGGCGGGGGCGGGCCGGACCGACCCGGTGGGGACGGGGAACCGGACCCGGGGGAGGCGGCGAGGTCGCAACCGGGCGGGACCGCCGGGCCCGGGACAGCCGGGCCCGGGGAGGAAAGGTTGGGGCAGCCGGGCGCCGGCGCGCAGCCGGGTCCCGCTGACGCCGGGCGGCCGCCTGCTCCCAGGACCGGCGCCCCGCGGCCCGGCCCGCCCGTCGTGGCGGTGACGGGCCGCTCGGGCAGCGGCAAGACCCAGGCCGCGGCCGGGCTCATCGCCCAGCTGGCCCGGCAGGGGGTGCGGGTGCTGGCCGTCAAGCATGCCGCCCACGGCTTCGACCTCGACCGGCGGGGCAGCGACAGCCAGCGCCTGGCCGAGGCGGGGGCGGTGGCGGTGGCCCTGATCGGCCCCGAGGAGTCGGCCCTGCGGCTCTTGCGGCCGGCGGGCGACGCCGACGGCGGATGGGGTCCGGACCCTGCCGGGCCCGTGCCGGCCCGGGTGAGGCCGGCGGGGGCCGGGCCGCTCCCACCGGCCAGCACCGGCACCGCACGGGACGGCGGCACCGCGGGGGGCGACGGCGAGGCCGCGGAGGGGATGGCGCACCCCCGTGCCAGCGCAGCCCGACCGCCGGCGTCCGGGCTGAACCCGGCGGTGCCTGCCCCCGGCTGTCCGCACCCGGGCGACGCCGGGGCCTCGCAGCCCGACGCTCCCGGCAGCGGGGCCGGGACGGGCGGCATCGCCTGGACGGGCTGGGTGGATCGGCTCGTCGACGCCTGCCAGCACCTCCTGGGGGCCCGGCCCGACCTGGTCCTGGTGGAGGGTGGGGCGGGGGCCGGCTGGCCGGAGGTCGTGGTGGGCGAGGCCAAGGTGCCGCCGCGCGCAGAGGTGGTCGCCCGACTGCGCCCGGGCTTCGGTCCCCGGGAGCTGGAGGCGGCGGCCGCCGCCCTGGCGCGCTGGCTCGCGGCCGGGTCCGGAGGAGGGGGTGGGTCGCGGGGGGCCGAGCCGTTCCGCGAGGGGCCAAGGGGCGGCTGCGGCGAGGGGGGCGCGGACCGGGCGCCGCGGCCGACGGCCCCGGCGCCCAAGCCGTGACGGACGGAGGGACAGCAGGCGTCCAAAGGCCCTCCGGCGGCCGACGCGGCCGCCGGAGGGCCGGAGCCGGAGGCGCGGAAGAGGCGCGGAAAGGGAGGGAGCGGCATGGCCGCCGAACTGCAGCGGTCGACCGATGGGGCCTCGGGTCCGGCCGCCGGGCCCGGTGGGGGCGCGGCGCCGCGGCGGCGCCGGTTCGACCCGCGGCACTGGGCGGGGCTGCGACCGTACGGTCTGGGCGAGCAGCGGCCCAACCACTACAAGGAGATCCTGAAGACCATCTGGGAGAACCGCGACCAGCTGGGCTACGCCTGGCGCATCCTGCGGGACGGCTGCTGCGACGGCTGCTCGCTGGGCACCACGGGGATGCGCGACTGGACCATCGACGGCATCCACCTGTGCACCATCCGCCTGAAGATGCTGCGGCTCAACACCATGCCGGCGGTGGACCCGCGGATCCTGGAAGACCCGGGTGCCCTGCGCCGCGAGACCAGCCGCGAGCTGCGGGAGCTGGGCCGGCTGCCCTATCCCATGGTCTGGCGCAAGGGCGAGCCGGGCTACCGCCGGGTCTCGTGGGACGAGGTCCTGGACCTGGTGGCGGAGCGCATCCGGGCGACGGTGGCCCGCGATCCCGATCGCCTGTTCTTCTACATGACCTCGCGGGGCATGCCCAACGAGGCCTATTTCGCCTTCCAGAAGGTGGCACGGTTCCTGGGCACCAACAACATCGACAACGCCGCCCGCATCTGCCACGCGCCCAGCACCTCGGCCCTGGCCAAGACCATCGGCTACGGCGCCACCACGGTGTCATACAAGGACTGGATCGGCTGCGACCTGATCGTGTTGGTCGGGACGAACCTGGCCAACAACCAGCCCGTGACGACCAAGTACCTCTACGAGGCGAAGAAGGCCGGCACGCGAGTGGCCGTGGTCAACCCGTACAGGGAGGAGGGCCTGGAGCGCTACTGGGTCCCGTCCAGCGTGGAGAGCGCCCTCTTCGGCACCCGGATCATGGACGAGTTCTTCCAGATCAACCAGGGCGGCGACGTGGCCTTCTTCAACGGGGCGCTGAAGCACCTGATCGAGACGGACCGCCTCGATCACGCCTTCATCCGGGAGCACACCGCGGGCTTCGCGGAGCTGGCCGCCTTCCTGCGCGAGCTGTCGTGGGAGGAACTGGAGCGATCGGCCGGCGCGCCGGCGGCGGCGATGCGGCGGTTCGCCGAGCTCTACGCCTCCGCCCGCACCTCCATCACCGTCTGGAGCATGGGGGTGACCCAGCACCGGCACGGCACCCACAACGTGTTCGCCATCTCGAACCTCGCCCTGGCGCTGGGGCGCATCGGCAAGCCCCACTGCGGTCTGATGCCCATCCGCGGCCACTCGGGCGTCCAGGGCGGCGCGGAGATGGGGGCCGTGCCCAACACCTACGGCATGGGACGGCCGGTGGGCGATCCGGCGACGATGGCGGCGATGAAGGCCATCTGGGGCTTCGAGGTGCCGGCGAAGCCCGGCCTGACGGCGACCGCCGCCATCGACGCCATGTACCGCGGCGAGATCGACGTGCTGTACTCCGCCGGCGGCAACTTCCTCGAGACGCTGCCCGACCCGGCCTACGTGCGGGCGGCCCTGGAGCGGGTGCCGGTCAAGATCTTCCAGGACATCGTGATCAACCCGATGATGCTGCTCGAGCCCGGGGAGCTCAACGTGATCCTGCCCGCGGCGACGCGCTACGAGACGCCGGGCGGCGTCACCCAGACCTCCACCGAGCGGCGGGTGATCTTCAGCCCGGAGATCCCCGGCCGGCGCATCGGCGAGGCGCGGCCCGAGTGGGAGATCCCCGTGCGCATCGCCGAGCGGGTGGACCCCGAGCGGGCGCACCTGATCCGCTACGAGAACACCCACCAGATCCGGGAGGACATCGCCCGGACCGTCCCGCTGTACGACGGCATCCAGCACCTCAGGCGGAAGGGCGACCAGTTCCAGTGGGGCGGGCCGCTGCTCTGTGCGGGGAACCGCTTCAACACGCCCGACGGCAAGGCCCACTTCGTGGTGGCGCAACTGCCCGAGCAGGACGTGCCGGAGGGCAAGTTCCGCGTCGGCACGCGGCGGGGCAAGCAGTTCAACAGCATGGTGTGGGACGACGTCGACCCCCTGACCGGGGCGCGCCGGGACGACGTCTTCATCGCGCGGGAGGACGCCGAGCGCCTGGGGCTCAAGGACGGCGACCCGGTGCTGCTGCGCTCCGACCACGGCGAGTACCGGGGGCGGGTGCGGATCAGCCGCATCCGGCCGGGGAACCTGCAGGTCCACTGGCCGGAGGGGAACGTGCTGATCCCGACGGGGGTGTGCGACCCCTACTGCGGCGAGCCCGACTACAACGCCATCTGCGAGCTCATCCCGCTGCGGGAGCCGGCGACCGTGGCCGAGCCGGCCCACGGCGCGCCGGCGGCCCCGTGACGGGCCGCCGGCGCGCCGCGGCGGCCGGGGGCCCGGCGCCGCGGGTCCGGTGCAGGGCGGTGCGATTCCGTGGCCTCTCCCGCACCACGTCGGTCGCCATCGGCTGGAGGGCCCGGGGCCGGCTGCGGTTTCGGGGCGGGGTGGCGTTGGTCTCGCGACCGGGCGCGTCAACCCGGGGCCCCGCCGCGGGGCCAGCGGGGACCCGGTGGCGGTGGGCGCAGGCTCGGCACCTGCGGCCGTGGCGCCCGTGCCGGTGGACGGGGCCCGGCGCAGCGGGTCCCGGGGCGGGTGGGGACGCGGCCTTCGTCCCATGGGGGACGGGAGGGAGGGGTGTGCCATGGCGACGGCGGCGGACGAACGGGTGCCCAACCGCTGGGTCATGGTGGTGGCCGCCATCCTGATGCAGCTCTGCCTGGGCGCCGTATACGGATGGAGCGTCTACGTCCGACCGTTGATGGAGGCCTTCGGGTGGACCCGGTCCCAGGTGACCCTGGCCTTCACCCTGTCCATCGCCTTCCTCGGCGTGGGGACCATCATCGGCGGCCTGCTGATGGACCGGCGCGGGCCGCGGCTGGTGGCCACCGTGGCGGGCGTCGTCTACGGGTTGGGCTACACCCTGACGGGCACCGCCGACAGCCTGGGGGAGCTGTACCTCTGGTACGGGGTGGTCGGCGGCCTGGGCATGGGGATGGGCTACATCGTGCCGGTGGCGACCCTGGTCAAGTGGTTCCCCGACCTGCGCGGCTTGATCACCGGACTGGCGGTGGCCGGGTACGGCGCGGGGGCCCTGGTCATGAGCCCCTACGCCGCGGCGAGCCTCGAGACGCGGGGCATCGCCCCGACCTTCTTCACCCTGGGCCTGGTGTACCTGGTGGTCGTGGTGGCGGCCGCCCAGTTCTTCCGCAACCCGCCCGAGGGATGGGCGCCGCCGGGCTGGCAGCCCTCGGCGCGGCAGCAGGCCGCCCGGGCGTCCCGCGACTTCACGGTGCAGGAGGCGCTGCGCACCTGGCAGTTCTGGGTGCTGTTCGTCATCCTCTTCCTCAACGTCTCGGCCGGCATCATGATCATCTCCCAGGCGTCCCCCATGGGGCAGGAGCTCGTCGGCATGACGGAGACGCAGGCGGCGGCCGTCGTGGTCGGGACGATCTCGATCTTCAACGCCCTGGGCCGGATGTTCTGGGCGGCGCTCTCGGACTACATCGGTCGGCGGGCCGTGTTCCTCACCATGTTCGCGCTGCAGGCGGCGCTGTTCGCGCTCCTGCCCTCCCTCGAGACGCCCTGGCTCTTCGTCGCCGCCACCGCGCTGATCGCCCTCTGCTACGGCGGCGGCTTCGGCACGATGCCGTCCTGGAGCGCCGACTACTTCGGCCCGCGGTACGCGGGCAGCATCTACGGCATCATGCTGCTCGCGTGGGGTCTCGGCGCCATCCCGAGTCCGCTGATGATCGCCCGGGTGCGGGAGGTGACGGGTACCTACACCACCGCCCTGTACGTGATCGCCGTCACGATGCTGGTGGCGCTGCTGCTGCCGCTGGTGGCGCGACCGCCCGCCGCGGCGCGACGGGCGGCGGCGGGGACGGCGGCCGCGTCGGGGGACTGACGCCCGCGCCGCCCACGCCGCCCGCGCCGGGGGTCCGTGCGAGCGGGGGCGGCCCGGCCGTGCCGGGCCGCCCCCGCCGTCTGTCGCGCGGATCCCGGGCGGTGTCCCCGGGCGCCGTGGACCGACGGCCGTCCGCCTGGCTTCCGCCCGGCAGACGCCAGGGGTCGACGGCACGAGTTTACAGAACGTTTACAGGATCGCGACGCCTTCGTCACAGGCAACGAACCCCGCGGGGTTACAATGGACCCGGTACGGGACACGGCGCGAGGGCGTGGATGCCGACGCCGACGGCCGGGACCGCCGCGTCCCGGCCCCAGGGCGCCGGGCGCGGGGAGCGGCCGCGACGGCGGCCGGCGACTTCGCCCCGCCCGCGCCCCCACCGCGGATCGCCGACGCGAGGCGGATGGTGGAAGGGGTCGAAGGCCATGGGCAAGGACGACCGCATCGATGCGTCCGGTGGCGCCGGACCCTGCGCGGGCACTGAACCCTCCGCAGGCTCGGAGCCTTCCGCTGGCCTCGGGCCCTCGGCACGCCCTGGGCCCTCCGGGGACCCGCCCGGCGGACCCGCGGGGAGGGAGGGCCGATGGGATCGGGTCGCCCCGCGCCCGCGCCCGGCGTCCGACGGTCCGGACGGCGGGTGGGTGGTGTTCGAGCCCGCGCCCGGCAGCGGGCGCGGGCTCGCCCCAGTTGACGACCTCCATGACGATCCCGCGCCGGTCCCCGGCGGCGACGCCATCGGCGGGGGCGTCGTCCGCGCGGCCTCCGCGCAGGCGGCCCACGCCCCCGCAGGCCGCCGGGACGGCGGCCCGCTGCGGATGGCGGCCGCCGAGGGTCCCGCGGGAAGGGGGACCCCGTGGGCTCCACCGGCTTCACCGCCGGGCGCCGATCCGGCGGGGCCCACCGGCGCCGCCGGCGCCGGTCACCACGGCGGGGCTGCCGGTGGCGGCCCGGGGGGCGACGGACCGGGCGGGTACGGGCAGGACGGCGGCTACGGGGCCGCGTCCCCGGGCGGGCCCGCCGGCCCCGCGGGGCGGCATGCGTGGTGGTCGCGGCTGGCCACGGCCCTCTTGGGAGGGCTGCTGGGTGGCGGACTGGTCCTCTATGCGGTGACGGCGGGCCCCTTGGCGCTGGCGCCGGACCGCGGCGTGGGGACCGGCGGCTCGCCGACGGGGACGGGGAGGGAGGCCGCAGAGGCGCCGCCCAGCGCCTCGCCGCCCATCGCGGCCGGCGGCACCGTGGTCGACTTCTCCGCGGTCTACGAGCGGGTCGCCCCCTCCGTCGTCCGCGTGGTGCGCACGGCCCGGGGCATCAACCCCTGGCTCGGCATCGTGGAGGAGGAGAGCTCGGGGTCGGGGGTCGTGATCGACGAGCAGGGCCACGTGGTCACGAACTTCCACGTGGTGGAAGGTGCCTCCCAGCTCCTCGTCGTCCTCGACGACGGCACCCAGGTCGAGGCGCGCCTGGTGGCCCAGGACCCCAGCCACGACCTGGCGCTGTTGCAGGCGGACCTTCCCCCCGACCGGGTGCGACCAGCGCGGCTGGGCGACTCCGACGCCCTCAAGGTGGGCGAGCCGGTCATGGCGGTGGGCTACCCCTTCGGGCTGCCGAAGACGGCGACGACGGGCGTCATCAGCGGGCTGCACCGCAATTACCTGGAGGCGCCCAACGGCCGCATCATCCGCGAGGTGATCCAGACCGACGCGCCCATCAACCCCGGCAACTCCGGGGGAGCGCTGGTCAACGCCCGCGGCGAGGTGATCGGCATCAACACGGCGATCCTGTCGACCTCGCCGTCGCCCGGCTCCATCGGCATCGGCTTCGCGGTGCCGATCAACATCCTGAAGCGCGAGATGGACCTGTTCCTGGCCGGCGGGACGGTGCAGCACCCCTGGCTCGGCATCGGCGGCCTGGCCGTCGACCCCGACAGCCATCGCCAGCGCGGCCTGGCGGTCGACCACGGCGTGCAGGTGGTGGAGGTGGTGCCCGGCGGGCCGGCCGACCGGGCGGGGCTGCAGCCGGCGCGGTACGTTCGGGTGAACGGCGCGCTGGTCCCCATGGGCGGCGACGTCATCGTCGCCGTCGACGGACAGCCGGTGCGGGACGTCCCGGAACTGGTGGGATACCTCGACCAGAAGCGGGTGGGCGATCGGGTCACCCTCCACATCAACCGCGACGGCCGGGACCTGCAGGTGCCGGTGGTGTTGGGGGCGTTCCCCGACGAGCGGCGCGGTCCGTGAAGCCGGTGCACGGCAGGGCCGGGGAAGCGGCGCGATCCGCCGCCCGCCTGGTGGTCGCGGCCGGACCAGCGTTCGCCGCTCTGCCGTCATGCCCCGGGCAGGCGGTGCGAACTGCGGCCCCCTCGGCGGCCGCCGCGGGAGCAGCGTCCGCCGCGCCGGCGTCATGGCCGCGCCGGCGTCATGGCTCGGTGCGGCGGGCGATCCGCCGCCCGCTTCGCGGCGGCGGCCTAGGGTGCGGTTCGGTGGGCTCGCTGGTCGAAGCCCCGCCCCGCGAGCCCCCGGCCCCGCGAGCCCCCGCCCCGTTGACAGCGGTCGTATGCCGGCTTAGAATCCGTGGCAACAGCCCAACGCGGGAAAGGCGATGCGCGGGACGAGTAGGCGTGTACCGGCGGCCAGCGAGCCGGCGGCCCGGTTCGTCCGGGAGGGTGCGAGGCCGGTCCGCCAGAGGGCACGCTGAATGGACCCGCAAGCCGCAGGCCGAACGCCGTCCTCCGTCCGTCCCCCGGCCAGGGGGCACCAAGAGGGCTCCCACCCCGCGGGGGAGCCGACGGGGATCCCCGGTCCCGGGTTCAGCGGCGCGGATCCCGGGTCCAGCCGGGTCGAGGGAATCCCCAACCGATCGGGCGGGGTCGCGGGGCGCCCGGAGGGGACGGTGCGACGGCCAGTAGGCCCTGCCGGAGCCCCCACCGTGATCCGGGGGAGGGTATCGGCCTTGCGCCCGTACCCGAACGAGTGAGGCCCACCGGCCTAAGTCGGGTGGCACCGCGGAAGTCCCCCCTTTCGCCCCGAAGGCGAAGGGGTTTTTTGTTTGCGGCGGTGGGCCTAATTGGGGTGGCACCGCGGAACGGCGCCTTCCGTCCCCGGACGGAAGGCGCCGTGCGCTTCTTGCGGACGGTCCCACCCCGCCGCTGGCGGTGACGGAAGCCGAAGGGAGGCGGTCGCCATGCAGGGCGTCCTCGGTGCCATGGTCGTCGAGCTGGCCCTGGACCAGGAGACCCCCGTGACCCTGTTCCGGCGGCTGGCCGGCGACGGCCCCGGCTTCATCCTGGAGAGCCTCGGTGGCGGCGAGCGCTCCGGGCGGTTCTCCTACGTGGGGGCGATGCTGCTCCGGGAGCTGATCTGCACCGGAGCGGGCTCGGCCGTCTACCACCGGGACGAACCCGGCTCGGCGGTGGTGGACGTGGTGCCGGGCCCCGCCGACCCGTTCGCCGCCCTGCGCCGGTTCGTCCCCCGCCGGTCGCTGCGGGTGGGGCCCCGGTTCGCGGGCGGAGCGGTGGGGTACGTGGCCTACGATGCCGTGCGCTTCCTCGAGCGCCTGCCGGGTCGCCCGCCGGCGGAGCCGCTGTTGCCCGTGGCTCGGTTCATGGAGTGCGCCCTGCTGGCCGCCCTGGACCATCGGACCCACCGGCTGCGGCTGATCGCGCCGCTGCTGCCCGCGGCAGGCGATCCCCGCCGGGCCGCATCGCGCCGGCTGGAGGTCGCCCTGCAACGGCTCGCCGAGCCCCTGCCGCCGCGGTCGCCCCTGCTGCTGGGGGAGACCGGCGGCGGGGCCGGGGCCGGCGGCGGGTTCGGCCCTCGGCTGGCGGTGCGCAGCAACGTGGACCGGGACGCCTTCCTGGCCGCCGTCCGCCAGGCCCAGGCGTACATCCGCGCCGGCGACGTCTTCCAGGTGGTGCTGTCCCGGCGCCTGGAGTTCCCCTGGCCGGGCGGCCCGGGCGCTCCGTCGGACCTCGACCTCTACCGCGCCCTGCGGGTGGTCTCGCCGTCCCCCTACATGTTCTTCCTGCGGTTCGACCGGGAGACCACGCTGCTCGGGGCCTCCCCCGAGCTGCTGGTCCGGGTCGAGGGGCGGCGCGCCCTGACGCGGCCGCTGGCCGGGACCCGCCGCCGGGGGGCCACCGAGGCCGAGGATCGCGAGCTCGAGCGGGAGCTGGTGGCGGACCCGAAGGAGCGGGCGGAACACACCATGCTGGTCGACCTCGGCCGCAACGACCTGGGGCGGGTGTGCCGGCCGGGCACCGTGCGGGTGGAGCGCCTGATGTACGTCGAGCGCTACTCCCACGTGATGCACATGGCCTCGGACGTCACCGGCGAGCTGGCGGAGGGCCGCGACGCGGTGGATGCCCTGGCCGCCTGCTTCCCGGCCGGGACCCTGACCGGCGCGCCCAAGGTGCGGGCGATGGAGATCATCGACGAGCTGGAGCCCGTGGCGCGGGGACCGTACGGCGGCGCCGTGGGCTACCTGGGCTACGACGGCGACCTGGACATGTGCATCGCCATCCGCACCCTGGTCCTGCACCGCGGGCGGGGCCTGTTGCAGGTGGGCGCAGGCGTGGTGGCCGGCTCCCGGCCCGAGGCGGAGTGGGCGGAGACCGAGGCCAAGGCGCGGGCCGGCCTGCGCGCCCTGGAGGTGGCGCTGACGGGCCTGGCCGCCGCGCCGGCCGTCAGCGCGGGCGCGGCCGGCGGGGCCGGCGCCGAGGCCATCGCCCCGGATCCCGGCGCGACGCCGGGCGATGCCTGGGCGGCCCAGGTGGTGGAGCCGGGGGCGGGGACGCTCGAGGGACGCGCAAGCCGGGCGCCGGAGCCGGGCGGGGCCGCGCCCACGGCCGCGGCGGGTCCGACCCGGGCAGGGGCTTCCGGCGAGGGGGGGCGGACGGCGTGAAGGGACCCGGCGAGGGCCTGCGCGTGCTGGTGATCGACAACTACGACTCCTTCACCTACAACCTCGTCCAGCTCCTGGCCGAGCTGGGTGCGGAGGTCGAGGTCTTCCGCAACGACGCCATCGACGCCACCGGGGTCGAGGACCGCGATCCCGACGCCGTGGTGCTGTCCCCGGGCCCCTGCACCCCCGCGGAGGCGGGCTGCTCGGTGGAGGTCGTGCGGCGGCTGGACCCGGGACGGCCCCTGCTGGGCGTCTGCCTGGGCCACCAGGCCATCGCCGCCGCCCTGGGGGCCCGGGTGGTGCGGGGGCCCGAGCCCGTGCACGGCATGGCCTGGACGGTCTACCACGACGGGACGGGGGTGTTGGCCGGCCTCCCCTCGCCGCTGGAGGCGGGCCGGTACCACTCCCTGGTGGTGGAACGGGCCTCCCTGCCGCCCGAGCTCGAGATCTGCGCCTGGACCGAGGACGGGCTGGTCATGGGGATCCGCCACCGAAAGCGCCCGCTCTTCGGGCTGCAGTTCCACCCCGAGTCGGTGCTCACGCCCCTGGGGCGGCCCATCCTGGCGAGGTTCCTCAGCCTGGCCCGGGCGGTGCGGCTTGAGCGGCCGCGCCGCCGCGGAGGGCCGGGCACGCCGCCACGAGCCAAGGAGGGGATGCCCATGGAGACCATGCCATCGGTCGGCGAGGCCACGGGGCCGGGGTCGACGCCGCCGGGTCCCCCGGGCGGACCGCTGCCGGGTTCCGCAGGCGGACCGCCGCCGGCCTCCCCGGGCGGCCAGGCCCGGTCGGCTGCACCCGCGCCGTCGGCGCCCGCCCGCAACGCCTTGCAGGCGGCGCTGGCCAAGGTCCTCGCCGGGCGCGACCTGACCGCGGCCGAGGCCGAGGCCGCCATGGACGTCATCATGTCCGGTGCGGCGACGCCCGCCCAGGTGGCCGGCTACCTGGTCGCGTTGCGCATGAAGGGGGAGACCCCGGCGGAGATCGCCGGGTCGGCCCGCGCCATGCGGCGGCATGCCACGCCCGTCCGCACCCGCCGCCAGGGGGTCATGGACACCTGCGGCACCGGCGGGGACGGCCGGCACACCTTCAACATCTCCACGGTGGCCGCCGTCGTCGTCGCGGCGGCGGGCGTGCCCGTCGCCAAGCACGGCAACCGCTCCGTCTCCAGCCGCTGCGGCAGCGCCGACGTGCTGGAGGCCCTGGGGGTGCGGCTCGACCTCGATGCCGCGGCCCTGGGACGGTGCCTGGACGAGGTGGGCATCGCCTTCCTCTTCGCGCCGCGCCTGCACGGGGCCATGCGCCACGCCGCCGGGCCGCGGCGGGAGCTGGGGGTGCGGACCATCTTCAACCTGCTCGGTCCCCTGACGAACCCGGCCGGCGCCCGCTACCAGCTGCTCGGGGTCTACGCCGCGGAACTGGTGGAGCCGGTGGCGCGGGTGCTGGTGGACCTCGGCGTGGAGCGGGCCCTGGTGGTCCACGGGGCCCCCGGCCTGGACGAGATGTCCGTCTGCGGCCCGACGGTGGTGGCCCGGGTGGAAGGCGGCTCGGTGACCCTGGGACGGGTCGAGCCGGCCGACGCCGGCCTGCCGGTCTACCCGCTGGAGGCCATCGCCGGCGGGGACCCCGCGCACAACGCCGCCATCGCCCGCCAGGTCCTGGAGGGACGGCCCGGCGCCTACCGGGATGCGGTGTTGCTCAACGCCGCCGGGGCGCTGCTGGCGGCCGGCCGGGTGGCGGACCTGCGGGAGGGGGTGGCGGTGGCGGCCCGCACCATCGACAGCGGGGCGGCCCTGGCCAAGCTGCAGGCATGGGTGCGGCGGACGCAGGAGCTGGCGCCGGAGGCGGCGGGGGAGGTGGCAGGATGACCGGGCGGGCCCACGGGTCGCTGCGGACGGGAGCCGCCGGCGCGGCCGGAGCGGCGGCGGGAGGCGCCGGACGGATCGCCGCGGGTGCCCACGGGGCGGGCCGGCTGGCGGCCATCGTCGCCAGCGTGCAGCGGCGCCTGGCCGAGCGCCAGGCCCGCCGGCCGGAGGCGGCGCTGGAGCGGGCCGTGGAGCAGGTCCTGGCCCGCGAGCCGCGGCGCAGCCTGACGGCGGTGTTGCAGGGCGGACGCCGCCGGCCCACGCCGCCGGTCATCGCCGAGATCAAGCGGGCCTCCCCCGCCGCCGGGCGGCTGGCCCCCGCCGGCGGGGGCCGGTTCGACCCGGTGCGCCAGGCGCGGGCCTACGTGGCCGGCGGCGCGGTGGCCCTGAGCGTCGTGACCGAGCCCGACCACTTCCACGGCGACGCGGCGGACCTGGGCCGGGTGCGGCCGCTGGGGCGGCCGGTGCTGCAGAAGGACTTCGTCCTCAGCCGATACCAGCTCCTGGAGGCCGTGTTGGCGGGGGCGGACGCGGTGCTGCTGATCGCCCGCATCGTGCCGCGGCGGGAGCTGGGGCGGCTGGTGCGGTCGGCCGAGGAGCTGGGCCTCGACCCGCTGGTGGAGGTCAACGACCGCCGGGACGTGGAGGCGGCCCTGGCCGCCGGGGCGCGGCTGATCGGCGTGAACCACCGCGACCTGGACACCTTCGCCATCGATCCCGGCCGGTTCGCCGCCCTGGCGCCCCTCCTGCCCCCGGAGGTGGTGCGGGTGGCGGCCAGCGGCATCGGCACCCCGCAGCGGGCCATGGAGCTCCATGCCCTCGGCGCCGATGCGGTCCTGGTCGGGGAGGCGCTGATGCGCAGCGGCGACCCCGCCCGCTGGTTGCGCGAACTGACGGCGGCCGGAGGGGGTGCGGCGCGGTGACGCCGCTGGGAGAGGGCACGCCCGGCCGCCCCGCGGACGCGGGCCCCGTGTGGATCAAGATCTGCGGCATCCGCGACGCCGAGGCCGCGTTCGCGGCGGTCGAGGCGGGTGCCGATGCCCTCGGCTTCGTCTTCGCGCCGAGTCCCCGGCGGATCGACCCCGACGGCGCGGCGCGGATCGTCGCGGCGGTGCGCGGCAGGGTGGCGAGGGGAGACGGGGATGGGGGCGCGCGGGCTCCGGCGAGCGTGGGCGTGTTCGTCGACGCGCCGGTGACCGAGATGGTGGCCGTCGCGCGCCACGTCGGCCTCACCCACATCCAGCTGCACGGGGATGAGCCGGAGTCGGTGGTGGCGGCCTTGCAGGAACGGGGGTTTGGCGTCATCCGGGCCGTGCCCGTCCCGCGGCCAGGGGTCGCGGACCATGGCACCGCCGCGCCGCTTCCGGCCCTCGCCCTGACCACCCGCGCCGACCGGGTCCTGGTGGACGCCGCCGCGCCCGGCCGCCGCGGCGGGACGGGACGGCTCGCCGACTGGGCGGCGGCGGCGCGCCTCGCCCGCCGCCGTCCGGTGATCCTGGCCGGGGGCCTCGATCCGGGCAACGTCGCCGAGGCGATCCGCGTCGTACGGCCCTGGGGGGTCGACGTCTCCAGCGGCGTCGAGCGGGCCCGGGGCGTCAAGGATCCCGAGCGGATCGCCCGCTTCGTCGCGGCGGCGCGGGCGGCGGCGCCCCGGACGGGGGGAGGCGTCGCGGCGGGATCGGGGGCATCCCGGGACGGATCGCTTGCCGGCGGGGTCGGGGCGGGTCCGCGGGCGCGAGGCGGGGATGCCTGCGTCCCCCCGCCCGCGGGCGGGTGAGCGCGTGGGGGCCCCGCGGGACGTCGCTCCGCGGGGTGCGGCGGGAGGCAGGCGAGGTCGGCGAACCGCGAGCCGCGGTACCTCCGGCGCATCGACCAGCGCATCGACCGGCGCATCGACCCATTGGCCCGGCGCACCTGGCGTGTCGCTGGCGCGTCCCCGGGCCGAGGAACCGGATGCCGCGGGATGCCAGGCGCATCGACGGGGGCGCGCCGGGGCCCGGGCGGTGGACGGGGCCCGCGGCGCCAAGCGACGGGATCCGGCGGCGGGCCGGACGCGCGCCGCGGCGGCCGGCGGGGCGTTGACGCCGCGGCGGTCCGACAGGGAGCGAGGGAGAGGCCATGGCGAGGCAAGACGTGGAGACGCGGGGGCGGTCGCCGGTGGGCCAGGCGGCGAGGACGGTCCCCGGCGGCCCGGGAGCGCAGGGGGGCGATGCGCCCACTGGCGCCGCCGTCCCCGACGCGCGGGGCTACTTCGGCCCCTTCGGGGGCCGGTTCGTCCCGGAGACGGTGATCCCGGCCCTCGAGGAGCTGGCGCAGGCCTACGAGGAGGCGATGGCCGATCCCGCCTTCCGCGCGGAGCTGGACGGGTATTTGCGCGAGTTCTGCGGCCGGCCCACCCCCCTCTACCGGGCGGATCGGCTGGCGGCGGCCTGCGGCAACCCGCACGTCCGCGTCTACCTCAAGCGGGAGGACCTCAACCACACCGGCGCCCACAAGATCAACAACGCCCTGGGCCAGGCGCTGCTGGCCCGGCGCATGGGCAAGCGGCGGGTGATCGCCGAGACGGGGGCCGGGCAGCACGGCGTGGCCACGGCCACCGCGGCGGCGGTGCTGGGCCTGGAGTGCGAGGTCTTCATGGGCGCGGAGGACATGCGGCGGCAACGGCTCAACGTCTACCGCATGGAGCTCCTCGGCGCCCGGGTGCGGGCGGTGACGGCCGGGACCGGCACGCTGAAGGACGCCACCAACGAGGCGATCCGCCACTGGGTGACCCACGTGCGCACGACCCATTACATCATCGGCTCGGTGGTGGGTCCCCACCCCTACCCGCGCATGGTCCGGGACTTCCAGGCGGTGATCGGCCGGGAGGCGCGGGCCCAGGTCCTGGAGCGGGAGGGCCGCCTGCCCGACGTGCTGGTGGCGTGCGTGGGCGGGGGCAGCAACGCCATGGGCCTGTTCCATCCCTTCGTGGACGATGCGACGGTGGCCATGATCGGCGTCGAGGCGGCGGGCGAGGGCCTGAGCAGCGAGCGCCACGCCGCCTCGCTGACGGCGGGCCGTCCGGGCATCCTGCACGGCGCCCTGAGCTACCTCCTGCAGGACGAGGACGGGCAGGTGCAGCCGGCCCACTCGGTCTCCGCCGGTCTCGACTATCCCGGCGTGGGGCCCGAGCACGCCTACCTCAAGACGACCGGCCGGGCGCGGTACGAGGCGGTGACGGACGAGGAGGCGCTGGCGGCCTTCGAGCTGCTATGCCGGACCGAGGGGATCGTCCCGGCCCTGGAGAGCGCCCACGCCATCGCCTACCTGCGGCGGCTGCTGCCCGAGCTGCCGGCCGGCAGCGTGGTGGTGGTGTGCCTGTCGGGGCGAGGCGACAAGGACGTGGCCGAGGTGGCGCGGCTGCGGGGCCGCGCGGCCGACCCCGAGCCCGCGGGGCCCCCGGCGCCCACGGCGCCTACGGGAAGGGAGGAAGGCCGGTGAACCCAGCAAATCCCTGGCCCCCCACAGCCGTCGGAGCATCCGGGAGAGCCGCCGCCGGCGCCCCCGCCGGGGTGGGGGGCGCCAGCCCCGGAGCACCAAGGTCCTTGCGCCCCGAGGCCCCTGCCGGAGCAGCCACCCCCGCGGCAGGGGACGCCGACGCGGTCGCCGGCGGCGCCGGGGCAGCCGGTACGGCGCCTGCCTCCTCCGCGTCCACCGGTGCCGGGGTGGCCGAGCCCAACAACCGCCTCGACCATGCCCTGGCCCGGGCCCGGGCCGAGGGCCGGGCCGCCCTGATCGTGTACGTCACCGCGGGGCACCCGGACCTTCACGCCACGCGCCGGCTGGTCCCCGCCCTGTTCGAGGCCGGCGCCGACGTGGTCGAGCTGGGCATGCCCTTTTCCGATCCCCTGGCCGACGGCCCCACCATCCAGCGGTCGACCCAGCATGCCCTGGCGCAGGGGGTCCGGCTCCCGGACGTCCTGGACCTGGTGCGGGGCCTGCGGACGGACGGCGTGGCAGGTGCCGTGGTGTTGTTGAGCTATGCCAATCCCTTGCTGGCCCGCGGCCTGCTGGACGAACCGGCCCCCCTGGCGACGGCGGGCTTCGACGGCGTCATCGTCCCCGACCTGCCGCTGGTGGAACGAGGGCCGGTGGAGGCGGCGTTTCGGGCGGCCGGCCTGCACCTGATCCCCATGGTGGCCCCGACCAGCTCGCCCCAGCACGTGCGCCGGGCCGTCGCAGGCCGCGGTGGGTTCGTCTACTGCGTCTCGGTGACAGGCGTCACCGGTGCGCGGAAGGACCTGCCCGCGGAGCTCCCCAGGTGGCTGGACCGCGTCCGGGCGGCGGGGCAGCGGCCGGTGGTCGTCGGCTTCGGCGTCTCGGGACCGGACCAGGTCCGGGCGCTGGCCGCCCACGCCGACGGGGTCATCGTGGGATCGGCGCTGGTGGAGCGCATCGAGGAGGCGGCGCGGATCACCGATGCGGACGCACCCGACGGGGACCACCGCACCCGCGCCGTGGTGGACGCGGCGACCGCCTTCATCGCAACCCTGCGGCGGGCCGTCGCCGGCGACCGCGCCTGAGCCGGGTGGCGCCGCGCCGGCGGGCCGGCGCCGCGTCCGCGGCCGGTGACCCGGCGGCGGGTGCTCCGGATCGCGGTCAACCCTGGCCGTCCCCCTCCGGCTCGATGACCGCCGTCTCCCAGGCCTCCGGGTCTTCGATCAGCGCCTGGGCCACCCGGTGGAGGACGTGGCCCAGCTCCGTCCAGCGGTCGGCGGCGTTCTTCCCCAAGGGAAAGATGGAGGCGTTGCCCTCGCGGTCCCAGCTCACCAGCACCGACGCCGTGTCGCCCCCGGGGACCGCCGGCAGGGCGTAGCCGGCGCCCCGCAAGAGCGACAGCACGATGCCGAACCAGAGGGTGGCGCTGACGGGCCGCAGGGTCCCCTGGGTGGGGGTGCGGGCGGCACCGGGGACGTACCCGTAGTGCCAGGTGGTGCTCGCCGGGTCGAACATCAGCACGTGCACGGGACGCACCTCCCGGCGCCCCACCGTCGCCGGTGGGCGCGCGTGGGCTCGGCCCCCCGTTGGGGCGCCGGTTCCAACGTGCCCACGGGCTTCCAGGGCTATGCATGGGGAGGGGAGCCATGGTCGGCGGGGCCTCCGGCGTCCCGGGGGGACTCCGGACGGTCCGGCGGCGCTTCGGGGCCCCCGGCCCCCGGGCCTTGCCCCGGGGCCGGCGCTCCGCCGGACGATTCCAGGACCCGGAGCCAGTGGTCGGCCTCTTGCACCGTCAACTCGCCGCGGGCCAGGGCCTCCAGCACCTGGCGCGGGTGGCGATAGGGTGCGGCCATGCTCCCGGCGGGTCGTCCCGTGCCGGCGTCTTCGCCCTGGGGGGCACCGGGCCCACCGTCCCCCTCCCCGCGGCTCTCCCCGGCCGGCCCCCCGCCGCCTTCGACAGCCCGCTCCGAACCTCCCGGGGTGGCCGCGGGGGACGGGTGCTGGGCAACGGAGCCCTGCCCCCAGGGCTGGGCGCCGTAACCCACCACGCGGATGGTGCCCGCTCCCGTGGTGACCTCGATGGCCCCGTCCCCGGGGCCCAGGGCGTCGACGACCCGCTGGCCCAGCCCTCCCCGCCGCCCCACGTGGATGCCGCCGGGCAGGTGGATCGTCCCGGCGCCGGTCTGCAGCTCCACGCGCCCGCCGCGCACGCCGGTCAGGTCGAGGATCACGTCGCCGAACCCGGACCGGGCCTGGACGCGGGCGGACCCCTGGTTGCGGGGCCGGAGGTCGACGGACCCGGCGCCGGTGCTCACCTCGGCCTGCACCGCGATCTCCGCGTCCAGGTGCACGTCGCCTGCGCCGGTGCGGATACGTAGCCGGTCCAGGCGTCCACCGCGGACCGTCACCTCGCCGGCCCCGGTCTGCACGTCCAACTCCCCTCGCTGAGCCATGAGCGTGACGTCCCCGGCTCCCGTGCGGATGCGCCAGCGGCCGCGACAGCCCGAAGCCCGCAGGTCGCCGGCCCGCAGGTGGAGATCGGCCTCCACGTCCAGATCCCGCAGGTCCAGATCCCCCGTGCAGCGCACCACCAGCACCTCGACGGCGGGGGGCAGGGTCAGGGTCAACGTCTCGGCGGGTCCGATCCAGCCGGCCCAGCGGCGGGGGTGGGGGGTCCGCAGGACCAGGCCGTCGCCCTCGCGCCGGGCCACGAGGGTGGCCGGCCCGTCCCAGGCCAGGGGGTGACCGGGACGGACCCGAACCGCCAGCCGCCCGCCGTGGATCTCCACCCGGCGGATGCCCTCCACCGGCCAGGAGCCGGTCGTCTGCGCCATCATCGCGGTTCCTCCCCCCCGTCCGGGCGGCCGGGGACGGGTCCCGCCCCCCGGGGCGAGGGACCGGCCTCCCCGGAAGCCACCCGGCTCAAGAGCACCAGCGCCTCGTCGACCGTCAGCTCGCCCCGGCGCACCCGCTCCAAGATGGCTTGCCGCGTTCCTCCGCGCGGGGAGGCGCCGTCGGACGAACCGGCCCCGCCCTCGCCGCCGGACGCCGCGGCGGGGCCGCCGAGGACGGCGATGACCTCGTCGAGCTTCTTGCGCACCGTCGGGTACGACACGCCCAGCAGCCGTTCCATCTCCCGCAGGTTGCCGGCCGCCCGCAGGAACAGCAGGGCGAAGCGCCGCTGCTCCGGGTCCAGCCGATCGAACGGGCTCAGGCGGTAGCGGGAGCGGATCTGGGTCTCGCAGGCCGGGCAGGCCACCTCCCGGACCTCCAGGTCGTGGCCGCAATGGGGACAGCGGGCGGGCACCTCGAAGGGGGGCGTCACCCCAGGCTCACCTCCCCGGTGGCTTGCGGCGCCGTACCCCGGCCTCCAGAACCGGTGCGGTCCAGCAGGGTGCGCATCGCGGGCGCCCGCCACCAGGCGGCGGCCAGGGCGAGCACTGTCAGGGCGGTCGTCGCCGCGAAGACGGCGGGGACGGGCACGCGATCGGCCAGGATGCCGCCGGCCATCTGCCCCACGGGCTGCAGGATCATGGCGACGGTATACAGCAGGCCGAACACCCGCCCGCGCAGCTCCGGGGCCACGGCCTCCTGCAGCATGGTCGTCGCGGCCACGTTGACCAGGGCGTTGGTCACGCCGAAGATCCAGCCGGCGACGAGGCTGACGCCCAGCCAGCGACAGGAGCCGATGACGGTACCCAGGACCGCCTGCAGGACGGCCAGCTGCACCCACGCCCGGGACCGCCGTGGCACCCGGCCGGCTCCCGCCAGCACCCCGCCGGTCACGGCGCCGACGGCGAAGGACGCCTCGAGCCAGCCCAGCGCCTCCGGCCCCCCGCGGAGCACCCTCTGCACGACCACGGGGATCAGGACGAAGGACGCGCTGAAGGCCAGGTTGAGCACCGAGACCAGGATGAAGAAGGGCCCGAGGTCGGGCCGCCCGAAGACGGCCGTCCATCCCTCCCGGAACTGGGCGGCGAAGGTGCGGCCGCCGGCGGGGCCGCCGCCGGTCGCCCCGGCCGGGCTCGCCTTGGTGGAGGGGGCCTTCCAGGCGAGGGCGCCCGCCGCCACGATGGCCCCGGCGGAGACGACGTAGGAGACGGCGTCCACCAGGGCGGCCCAGCCCGGATGCCGGCTGGCCAGGACGCCGCCCACGGCGGGGCCGGCGATCCGCCCGATGCTCTCGCCCGTGGCCACCAGGCCGTTGGCCGCCGCCAGCTGCGACGCCGGCACCAGTTCCGGCCAGATGGCGCTGCTCAGGGGCATGAACAGCGCCAACCCCGCCGCATCCAGGGCCAGCAGGGCGAGTACCGTCGGGATCGTCGCCCGGCCGGTGAAGAGCAGGACGGCCAGGGCGGCCATCACCAGCCCGCGGCCGATCTCCAGCGCCAGGAAGAACCGGCCCCGATGCCAGCGGTCGACGAGGACGCCGGCCGGCAGCCCCACCACGGCCATGACCAGGGTGACCACCGCATTGGCGCCGGCCATCCACCGGGCGGAGCCGGAGCTCTCCAGGATCCACCACTGGATGGCCATCATGCTGGCCATGCCCCCGGCCACGGACACGATCCGGGCCAGCCAGAGGACGACGAAGGGCCGATGGCGCCAGAGGGAGGGGGCGGCCGGGCCTGGGCCTGCCGGGCCTTGGGGGCGCGGAGGGCTCGGCGGGGGCGGCGGGGTCGGTGCGGGCGGTGGGGTCGGTGGGGGCGGCGTCGCCGGGACCTCCCCGCATGGCGCCCCCGCATGGGGAGGGCGCTCGTAGCGGGTCGGCGTGGCAACGGCGGGCGCGTCCGCCGGTGCGGGCGCGCCCATACGCGCGTGCGTGGGGGTGTCGGTCACAGGGCTTCCTCCTCGCGGGCATGGGCTTACGCGACAATCGTGAACTCTATATTTAATGATGTCAAGATACAAATTAGAAATCTTAATTATCGCCGTGGAATGGTGACGGGACTGGGCGATTCCGCGGGTGGTTCGGCCTCACGCGCACGACGCAGGGGGCCAGGGCAGGGGCTTTTGGCCCCGCGGCGAACCCCCAGCACGAACCGCCGACGAACCACCCATGACGGGGCGTCGCCGACGGCGGCCCCGCGGGCGGTGGCGGGGGGACGGGTTCGAGGAGGGGACGAAGGGTGCGGGTGGTGATCGCGGGCGGGACGGGCCTGATCGGGTCGGCCCTGGCCCGTCGGCTCCAGCGGGAAGGACGCGAGGTGATCGTGCTGACCCGGTCGGCGGCGGCCTCGGGGGTCGCCGGGGGTGGCGGGGCCGGGGTGGGCGACGGCCGGTTGCGGCACGTCGCCTGGACGGCGGCCCCGGTGGGCCCCGGCGAGCCCCGGCCGCCCTGGTGGGAGGCCGTCGCCGGCGCCGCGGCCGTGGTCAACCTGGCGGGTGCGTCCATCGCCGCCGGGCGGTGGACCCCGCGCCAGAAGCAGCGGATCCGCGAGAGCCGCCTGCAGGCCACCCGCGCCCTGGTGCAGGCCATCGAGGCCGCGGAGCCCCGGCCGGCGGTGCTGGTCAGCGGATCGGCGGTGGGCTACTACGGGCCCCGGGGCGACGAGGTGGTCGACGAGGCGACCCCGGCCGGGGACGACTTCTTGAGCCGCGTCTGCGTCGCCTGGGAGGCCGAGGCCCGCAAGGCCGCGGTCGCCGGCGTACGGGTGGCCCTGGTGCGCACGGGGCTGGTGCTGGCGCGGGAGGGTGGCGCCCTGCCGCGGCTGGTCCTCCCCTTCCGGCTGGGCGCCGGCGGGCCGCTGGGCAGCGGCCGGCAGTGGATGCCCTGGATCCACCTGGACGACCTGGTGGCCCTGCTGGTCTTCCTCATCGAGCGGCCGGGCCTGGAGGGCCCCTTCAACGGCACGGCCCCCAACCCCGTGAGGAACCGGGACTTCGCCCGCAGCCTCGGCCGGGTGCTGGGCCGGCCGTCCTGGTTGCCAGCGCCGGCCTTCGCCCTGCGCCTGGCACTGGGCGAGATGGCCGATGCCCTGCTCCTCAGCGGCCAGCGGGCGGTGCCGCGGCGCGCCCAGCAGGCGGGCTTCCGCTTCCGGTTCCCCGAGGTCGAACCGGCCCTGCGCGACCTTCTCGCCCGCTAGGCGCACCCGGGTCGCCCGCTAGGCGCCCCGGGCCGGTCCGGGATCCGCGGCGCCAAGGCCGGCGGACGGCCTCACCAGACCTCGAGCACGTAGCACTTGAGGTAGTCGCTCTCGCCGGCTCCCAGCAACACCGGGTGGTCCGGTGCGGCTCCCCGCCGCTCGAGGATCCGCACCCGGCGCCCCACGTCCCGCGCCGCATCGAGCAGCATCGCTTCGAACAGGTCGCGGGTCATGGGGTAGGAGCACGAGCAGGTCACCAGGATGCCCCCGGGCGGCAGCATCTTCATGGCCCGCAGGTTGATCTCCTTGTACCCGCGGTAGGCACCCGGCAGGGCCTGGCGGTTCTTGGCGAAGGCCGGCGGGTCGAGGACGACCACGTCGTAGCGATCGCCGTCGGCCGCCCGCGCCCGCAGGAAGTCGAAGGCGTTGGCGTGGTGGAAGGACACCGGGGCCTCGGGGTCGGCCGCGGCGAAGGGGGCGTCGCCCGGTCCGCGTCCAGCCCGGGTGGCGTCGGCCCCACCGCCCTCGCCGGACCCGGGGGACGCAGCCGCCGCCCCCCGGTCCCGCAGCATCCGGCGCACCCGTTCCACGTTGGTGCGGGCCAGGGCCAGGGCCCCCTCGTGGGCGTCCACCGCCACCACCTCCCGCGCCCCGTAGGCCAGGGCATGGCACGCGAAGGCGCCCGTGTGACAGAAGACGTCCAGCACCCGGGCGCCCGCCGCGTACCGCCGCAGGGCGGCCCGGTTGTCCCGCTGGTCGAGGAAGTGCCCGGTCTTGTGGCCCTCGGCCACGTCGACCACCAGGGGCAGGCCGTTCTCGCGGATCGTCACCCGCGGGTCGAAGCGACCGTGGAGGAAGCCGGTCTTCTGGGGCAGGCCCTCCAGCTCCCGCACCGGCACGTCGTTGCGCTCGTAGATCCCGCGGGGGGCCTCCAGCTCGGCCAGGAGGTCGACGAGCACCGGCTGCCACCGATCGATCCCCAGCGCCAGCGTCTGCACCACCAGCACGTCGGCGAACCGGTCGACGATCAGCCCGGGCAGGAGATCCGCCTCGGCGAAGACCAGCCGGAAGCTGTCGGTGTCGGGGTGCGCGGCCTCGAGGCGACGGCGCAGGGCGAGGGCCCGCTCCAGCCGTCCCCGGAAGAAGGCCCGGTCGATGGGTTCGTCGGGGTCCGTCGTCAGCAAGCGCACGAAGATCATCGAGCGCGGGTTGATGTAACCCTTGCCGACGAACCGGCCCCTGGCGTCGACCACCCGGACCACGTCGCCGGGGTCGTACGCGTCGTCGCTGACCGTGTAGACGTCGGTGCGGTAGACCCAGAGGCGGCCTCGCCGCAGGGGCGCCTCGCGCCCCGGCTTGAGCCGCACCTCGGTGCGACGTTCCCGCGGGAGATCCGGTGCCGCGGGTGGGGTGGTACGGGTCGACGACGACAAGGGCAACCCCTCCGTGGGGCGCGACCGGTGGCGCGCCGGCTGCCGCCACCGGTCTCACCGCCTCATGGGTTCGTCGGATGGGGCCCGACGTCGGGGGACGCGGGCGGGACGGCGGCGCGGGTCGGGCCGCGGGGGCCGGGTCCCCTCGGCTCGCCGCCGGGACCGCCGCCGGCCCTGCGCGCGGGCGGCTGGGCGTGCCGGGTGGCCGGTTCGTCCCCAGGCCGCCGCTGCAGGGCGTAGCTGCCCTGGGCCGTGGCCACCATGCGCCCGCGCTCGTCCCAGAGTCAGCCTGGGCGAAGGCGATGCGGCCACCGAGGCGCAGCACCCGCCCCTCGGCGCGGACGCTGCCGGTGGCCGGTTCGAGGAAGCGGATCGAGAGCTCGATGGTGCCGCCGATGCGGTCACCGCGCGGCAACGCCGACAGGATGGCGTTGCTCATGGCGCCGTCCACCAGCGTGGCCAGGGCGCCCCCGTGGACGTTGCCGAACCGGTTGCCCACCTCGGGCCGGGCGGGCAGCACGAGCACGGCGCGACCCTCCGCGGCGGCCACCACCCGGATGCCCACGTGCCGGCGGAAGGGGATGGCGTCGTCGGGGTGTTCGGCGGCCGGCGCCGTCGGCCCGGCGGCGGCCGGCACCGTCGGCCCGGCGGCGACCGGCGCCGTCGGCCCGGCCACGTCCTCCCGTGGGGACGCCGGGGCGGCCCGCCGCGCCGGTGCCCCTGCCGACCCGGGCGTCCCCTCGGCGGCGATGGAGGGGGGCGCCCCATTCCCGCCCCCGGCGCCCGGGGCCGCGTCCCGACGGTCCCGCCAGGCCCTCATGGGGCGGACGCCGCCTCCCCGGCCCCCCGCCAGCGGGCGGTGTGCCGGTCGATGGCCGCCGCCAGCTCGAAGTCCCGGTCCGTCAGCCCGCCGGCGCTGTGGGTGGTCAGGGTCAGGGTGACCTGACGATAGCGGATGTCCACGTCGGGGTGGTGGTTCATCCCCTCCGCCAGGGCGGCCACCGCGTTGACGAAGAAGACGGCATCGCGGAAGGTCGCCAGCCGGTAGGTGCGCCGGATCGCGTCGCCGGTGCGCTCCCATCCCGGCAGCGCCGCCAGCCGCTGTCGGATCGCCGCTTCGTCCAGCCGCTGGACCATCCTCCTGCCTCCTCGCCGGGTCCCGTCTCCTTCTCCCCCGAGGGGACCGTCCCCTCATCCGCCGTGGCGGCGACGGGTGGGCCGGCGCCGGCCGGCCCGCCCTCCCTCCAGACCGCGGCCCCGCTCCCCCAGGCCTACAGGGGTGCGACCCGCCTCCGTTCCACCGCGAACGGGCGGACTCCACCGCGGAGCGGACGGGCTCCACCGCGGAGCGGGCGGGCTCCACCGCGGATCGTGTGGGCCCCACAGCGGATTGGGCGGGCGGTCACCCCCATGTCCAGCCGACGCGGGGAGACCGCCTCGCTTCTCCCGGGGGAGGGCGGCCCCGCCACGTCCGACCGCCGGGGGTGCGATGGGCCTGGAGCCCTCGCGGACCGCCCCTCGCGCTCCCCCTCATGGTACACCAAGGTGGCCCCCGGTGGCGGCCCCACACCGCCCTCCACCAAGGGACCCGGCTGGCGGCCCGCCGGAGCCTGGCGACGGGGGGCGCCCGCCGGCAGGGGCCGCCGTGGGGGAGGGGGTGACGGGGCGGGAGCAGGGGGCAGGGGCCTCCGTGCCCCGGGGTCGCGCGCCGTCCAGCCGACGGGAGGTTAGCTCCCCATGGCGGCGGCGCGCGCCCTCGCGTGGTCGGGACCGTCGTCGGCGACCAGGGCGGCCAGCTCCGCCGAGCGGGCGGCG
This sequence comes from Thermaerobacter composti, assembly GCF_033582035.1. Taxonomy (NCBI): domain Bacteria; kingdom Bacillati; phylum Bacillota; class Clostridia; order Eubacteriales; family Clostridiales Family XVII. Incertae Sedis; genus Thermaerobacter; species Thermaerobacter composti. The sequence continues at coordinate 1,813,037 of NZ_CP132508.1, read as the reverse complement.
GCGCGGTTCACCGCGCGGCGGACCGCCGCGGGCATGGCCATCTCCTCCAGGACGGCGATGGCCGCCGCGGTGGTCCCGTTGGGCGAGGTCACCTGGCGGCGCAGCTCGGCGGGCGAGAGGCCGGTGTGCCGCAACATGCTCCCGGCCCCGACCACCGTCCCCACCGCCAGGTCCCGGGCGACCCCGTCGGGCAGGCCCAGGTCGCGGGCGGCCTCCAGCATGGCCTCGACCAGCAGGTACACATAGGCCGGTCCGCTGCCGCTGAGAGCGGTCACGGCGTCGAAGGCCTCCTCCCCGACCTCCACCGTGGTGCCCACCTGGTCGAACAGCCACCGCACCCGGTCGAAGGCGGCGGGGCTGCAGGTGGGGGCGGCGCAAAGGGCGGTGACCGCCTGCCGCAACCGGCTGGCGGTGTTGGGCATGGCCCGCACCAGGTGGGGCTGGCCGGGCAGGCGCCGCGCCATGGCCTCCAGCCGGATGCCCGCGGCCACCGAGACCACGGCGACCTCGGCCCCCAGATGGGGTGCCACCTGCTCCAGCGCTGTGGCCATGTCGACCGGCTTGACGGCCATCACCACGACCTGCGCCCCCTGGAGGACCGCCGCCTTGTCCCGGGCCGTCCGCACGCCGTAGCGGTCGGCCAGCTCGGCCAGGCGCTGGTCGTTGCGCCGGTTGGTCACCGCGATGGCCTGGGGCGCCAGCCCCGCCTCGATCCACCCGGCGATCAGGCACTCGGCCATCTTGCCCGCTCCGATCAGCGCCACGGTCGTATCGGACTGGGCCACCGATCGCCACCTCCTCGCAGCGAAACCCGTCCCTGGGGCCGATCCGGCGCAGGGAAGGAAAAACCCCCGCCGGGCAAGGGCGGGGGTACCGCGGTACCACCTTGCTTCACCGGATCGCAGCGGGCAGCGGGCCAGGGCGTGCGGGCCGCCCCGCCGCGACCGGTCTCGAGGGACGCGCCCCTGGGCGCGTCCCCTTGCCCGCGTAACGGGCGGGCGCCGGTGCGGTTCGGGCCGTGCGCACCGGGGTCGGCGGGCGTCGGGTTAGACGCCCCACCGCCGAACTCGCTGCGGCCGTTGCCGCACGGCTCGGGGGTGGGTCGGGGCGGGGACCGGGCCGGCCCTCCCAGCCGCCGGGGCCGGCTCTCTGCACCGGACCGGGGCCGCCCCTGGGCCCCCTCATCGCCGTCGTCGATGGGCTGTTTTCGCTTATTTATACACGGCGGCCGCCTCCCATACAAGACCGGATCCGTGGCCGCGACCCCCGCGCAACCGGATCCGTGGCCACGACCCCGGCCGGAGACGGCGGGATCCGAGACCCCGCGCGGCACGACCGGGACCGCCCGCGCGGCGCGACCCGGACCGCCGTCGTGGCACGGCCGGGACCGCCCGGGTGCACGACGGGGGGATCCGCGAGGGGGACCGCCCGGGCGCACGACGGGGGATCCGCGACCGCGACCGCCCCGGCGCACGACGGGGACGCCCCGCGGACGGCAGGGTTCGCCGATTCGCTGGCGAAACGCTAGAGTCGTCGCCGAATCCCGGCGATGGCGGGCCGCGGCGTGACCCCCGGCCCGCGGATTCCGCGACGTCCCAGCTCTCTGGGGGTGGTCTTTTTGTCGTTTCGACGCGTGCGGCGGTTCGCGGCGGCGCTGGTGGCCACCGTGGCGGTGGTGGCCACGGCGTGTTCCAGCGGCGGCTCGCAACCGGCCGGTTCCTCCGGAGCGGGTGGAGCCGGGGGCGGTGGCGAGGGCTCGCAGGCCGGCCAGAGCCGGCTGCAGGTGGTCTTGCAGCGGGGCAAGCTGATCTGCGGCGTCAACGGGCAGCTGCCCGGTTTCAGCTACCTCGACCCGAGCGGGAAGATGACCGGCTTCGACGCCGACTTCTGCCGGGCCATCGCGGCCGCGCTGTTCGACGACCCCGAGGCCGTCGAGTTCCGGCCCCTGAGCGCCCAGGAGCGGTTCACCGCCGTCCAGTCCGGCGAGGTGGACGTCCTGATGCGGAACACCACCTGGACCCTGGGGCGCGACACCGTCAACGGCATGGAGTTCGCCCCGACCACCTTCTACGACGGGGGCGGCATCATGGTCCGCAAGGACCGCAACGTCAAGGACCTCAAGGACCTGGACGGCGCCACCATCTGCGTCCTGAGCGGGACCACCAACGAGATGGTGCTGACCGATCGGATGCGGGCGCTGGGCGCCAGCTTCACGCCGAAGACCTTCGAGGACGTCGACCAGCTCTACGCGACCTACGAATCCGGCGGCTGCGACGCCGTCACCAGCGACAAGTCGCAGCTGGCCGGCCGGCGGGCGACCCTGTCGAACCCCGACGAGCACGTGATCCTCGACGAGACGCTGTCCAAGGAACCCCTGGGGCCGGCCGTCAAGAACAACGACTCGGCGTGGTTCGACGTGGTCAAGTGGGTGGTCTTCGCCACGATCCAGGCGGAGGAGTTCGGCATCACCTCCCAGAACGTCGACGAGTTCAAGAACAGCGACAACCCCGACATCCGCCGCTTCCTCGGGGTGGAGGGCGAGCTCGGCAAGGGGCTCGGCCTCAGCAACGACTTCGCCTACCGCGTGATCAAGCACGTGGGCAACTACGGGGAGATCTACGACCGCAACCTGGGTCCGAACACGCCGTTCAAGCTGGAGCGCGGGCTCAACGAACTCTGGACCAACGGCGGCCTGCTGTACGCGCCGCCCTTCCGGTGATCCCGGCCGCCGGCGCCTGACGAGGGCACGGACGCGGCGCCGCGCGGTCCCCGAGGGTCGCGCCATCCCCGAGGGTCCCGGAGGGCCGGATGTCCTGGGCGGCGGGGGAACCGGGCGGTTCCCCCGCCGCATCCGAAGGAGGGGGGTCCATGGCGACGAGGCCCACCCGACCGGTGCGGGCCGGGGTGGGCGACATCCGCCGGCGACGGCTGCTGATCCAGGCTGCGGTGGTGGCGGCCGTCGTCGTGGTGGGGGCCTACCTGGCCGGCAACGTCCAGCGGAATCTCCAGCAGCTGGGCATCACCCCGGGATTCGACTTCCTCCGGCATCCCGCCTCCTTCGCCATCGGCGAGACGTCCATCCCGTACCAGGCCTCGGACCCGTACGGGCGGGCCTTCCTGGCCGGCCTGGTCAACACCCTGCGCGTCTCGGTGCTGGGGGTGGTGCTGGCCACCGTCCTGGGGGTGACGGCCGGCCTGGCCCGCCTGTCCGCCAATGGGCTGGTGCGCCTGATGGCAGGCCTTTACGTGGAGGTCGTCCGCAACACCCCGCTGTTGCTCCAGCTCTTCTTCTGGTACGGGGCCATCGTCTACACCCTGCCGCCGGCGGCGCAGGCCGTGGCCCTGCCGGGCCCGGTGTTCCTGATGAACCGCGGGGTGGTGGTGCCCGCACCGCGACCCGGGCCCGGCTTCGGCGCCGCCCTGGCCCTGGTGGCGGCCGGCCTCATCGCAGCGGCGGTGGCGTACCGCACCCTGCTGCGGCGGCGGGTGGAGGAGGGCCGGGAGACCCGGCCGGGCCTGGTGGCGGTGGCGCTGGTGGCGGCCTCGCTGCTGGCCGCCGTCGTCCTGGCCCCCGGCCAGCCCGTGGTCCTGGACCGGCCGCAGCTGGCGCGGTTCAACTTCCAGGGCGGCCTGGTGCTCTCGGCGGAGTTCTGCGCCTTGCTGCTGGCCCTGGTCATCTACACCGGGGCCTTCATCGCCGAGGTGGTGCGGGGCGGCGTCCTGGCGGTGCCGCGGGGACAGTGGGAGGCGGCCCGGGCCCTGGGCCTGCCGCCCCTGCTGGTGCAGCGGCTGGTGGTCTTCCCCCAGGCGCTGCGCATCATCATTCCGCCCCTGACGAGCCAGTACCTCAACCTGATCAAGAACTCGAGCCTGGCCATGGCCGTCGCCTTCCCCGACCTGCTCAACGTCAGCAGCACCATCGTCAACCAGACCGGCCGCACCCTGGAGGTCCTGCTGATGGTGGGGGCCACGTACCTGGCCTTCAGCCTGCTGACGTCGCTGCTGATGAACCTGTACAACCGCTCGCTGCGGCGGGGGGTGGCGTGAATGGACGAACCGGCGCTGCGCGCGGCCTCCGTGGAGGCCATGCCGGCCGCCGGCGAGGCCGCGCCCCTGGCGTCCCCGCCGTCCCAGGCGCCGTGGCCGCGGCGGCTGGCCGCGTGGATCCGCGCCAACCTGCTGGCCACCTGGTACCACGGCGTGTTGACGGCGGCGTCCCTGGCGATCCTCATCGCCGCCGCGCGGGCCGTGGTGGCGTGGGCCGTCGGCCGCGCCCAGTGGGCCGTGGTCCGGGACAACCTGCTGCTGCTCCTGGTGGGCGCCTATCCCCGCGAACAGCTGTGGCGGGTGGGGGTGGCCCTCGGGGTGTTGGCGCTGCTGGTCGTGCTCAGCGGCCTCGCCTGGGTGGGCCCGACGCGCTGGCGGCGCTGGCAGATGGGGGTGGTGGGGGCGTGGGTGGTCCTGGTGCCGGCCGCCGTGGCCCTGGTCCTGTCCGTGCCGCGCACGGGTGGCGCGGGCACGGGCTACGGCCTGGTGCTCACCCTGGTGCTGGCCGTCGCCGGCATCACGCTGTCCTTCCCCCTGGGCGTGGCGCTGGCCCTGGGTCGGGTGAGCTCGCTGCCGGTGATCCGCGTCCTCGCCATCGCCTACATCGAGCTGGTGCGCGGCACGCCGCTGATGGTCGTCCTGTTCTTCTCCATGACCGCCCTGCCCCTCTTCCTGCCGCCCTCGGTGCGGCCGGACCTGGTCACGCGGGCGGCGGCGGGGCTCGTGCTCTTCACCGCCGCCTACGTGGCCGAGGCCGTGCGGGGGGGCCTGCAAGGGGTGCCGCGGGGCCAGATCGAGGCCGCCCAGGCGCTGGGATTGACCGGCTCGCAGGCGATGTTCCTCGTCGTCCTGCCCCAGGCGCTGCGGGCGGTGATCCCCGCCCTGGTCGGCCAGTTCATCAGCCTCTTCAAGGACACGTCGCTGGTGGCGGTCTGGGGCCTCTTGGAGTTCGTCGGGGTGGCCCAGAGCGTGCTCTCGAACCCGGCCTACCTGGGCCGCCACGTGGAGGTGTACGCCTTCGTGGCGGCGGTGTACTGGGTCTTCTGCTACGGCATGTCCCTGGCCAGCCGGCGCCTGGAGCGACGGCTGGGCCTGGGCGAGCGGTGACGGAGGGCCGCCGGACCGCCGGACGGACCCGGTGCGGACGAACCGGCCCCAGCGGGATGCCGTGTTCGTCCACCCGGTCGGGGTCCCGCCGCCCCCCAAGGGCTGGGGGGCCGCGGCGACGGAGCACCGCGGGGCTCGGACGGGTCGACGGTGGATCCGGTGGCCGGGGCGGCGGTGGGGGCGGGGCGGAGGGCGGGCACGGCGGGCATCGGGGAACGGAGGTGCGACCGTTGGCAAGGACCGGGATGACAGGGGCGGGGTCGGCGACCCCCGGATCCGACGGGCCGCGCGGGCGCGAGCCGACGGGTCCCGGCCCGGGGACCGGGGCCGCCGTGGCCGCGCCGCCCATGGTCATCTGCGAGGACGTGCACAAGTGGTTCGGTTCCGTCCACGTGCTCAAGGGCATCAGCCTCCAGGTGCGCCAGGGCGAAGTGGTGGTGATCATGGGTCCCTCGGGCTCGGGCAAGTCGACCTTCATCCGCACCATCAACGCCCTCGAGCCCATCCAGCGCGGCCGCATCGTGGTCGACGGCATCGAGCTCGGCCCCGACCCGCGTCGCATCGAGGCCGTGCGGCGGGAGGTGGGGATGGTCTTCCAACAGTTCAACCTGTTCCCCCACCTGACGGCGCTGCAGAACGTCACCCTGGGGCCCGTGTGGGTCCGCCGCTGGCCGCGGCGCCGGGCGGAGGAGCTGGCCCTGGAGCTCCTGGCCCGGGTGGGCCTCGCCGAGCACGCCCACAAGTACCCCGCCCAGCTCTCGGGCGGCCAGCAGCAGCGGGTGGCCATCGCCCGCGCCCTGGCGATGCAGCCCAAGGTGATGCTCTTCGACGAGCCCACCTCGGCGCTGGACCCGGAGATGATCAAGGAGGTCCTCGACGTGATGCGCGAGCTGGCCGCCTCGGGCATGACGATGCTGGTGGTGACCCACGAGGTGGGCTTCGCCCGGGAGGTGGCGGACCGCATCGTCTTCCTGGACGAGGGCATGGTGCTCGAGGAGGCGCCGCCCGACCGCTTCTTCCGCGAGCCGGTCCACGAGCGGGCACGGCGGTTCCTCTCGCAGATCCTGCATCCCTGAGGGCGGCCGGGACCGCGCCGGCCGGACCGCCTTCCTGCCGGCGACGACGGCACGGCCGGGTGGCCGGACGGGCGGCGGACCCCGCTCGGGCGGTGTGCCCCGCCGGTGGTCTGTCGCCGGGGGCGGCGACGGACCGGGCCAGGAGGGGGCGGACCGGGCCGGGGCTGACCGCGCCGGTCGGCATCTTGGGACGGGCGGCTGGTTGCGCCCCCCACCGCGGACCAACATAATGGATGTGGCATTCGCCCGCGGCGGGCCGCCCCGGGCGGGCGCCGGGGGCGGCGAGGAGGAGCGTCGATGGCCGACTCGAAGCGCTACGTCATCGTGGGCAACGGCGTGGCGGGCACCACGGCCGCCGAGACGTTGCGGAGGCTGGATCCCCACGGCCGGGTCACCCTCCTGGCGGCGGAGCCCTACCCGCTCTACAACCGGGTCTCCCTGCCCCACTACCTCAAGGGCACCGTCTCCGAGGACAAGGTCTTCATGCGCTCCGTCGAGCAGCATGCCCAGCGGGGCATCGACCTGCGGCTCGCGACGCGGGTCGTCGCCGTCCACCCCGACGAGCGCGTGGTGGTGACGGACTCCGGCGAGGAGCTCCCGTACGACAGGCTGCTGGTGGCCACCGGCGGCCGCCCCCGGCACCTGCCGGCGCCGGGCGCCGACACCCCCGGCGTCTACTACTTCCAGACCCTCGACGACACGCGGGCCATGGTGGAGCGGCTGGCCACGGCCCGGCGGGCCGTGGTGGTCGGGGGGAGCTTCATCGCCTACGAGCTGGCGGAGGGCTTCCGGCGACGGGGCCTGGAGGTGGTGTGGCTGATCCGCGGGCCGCGGTGGCTGCGCCGCATCCTGGACGAGGACGGCGGCCGGTTGGTCGACCGGCTGGCCCGCGAGCACGGGGTGGAGATCCTCTACGGCGAGGAGGTCGCCGCGGTCCACGCCGCCCACGGCACCGTCAAGGCGGTCACCACCACCGGCGGGCAGACCATCGAGGCCGACATGGTGGGCTGCGGCCTGGGCCTGGACTACCATACGGAGCTTTTGGCGGGCACCGCCGTGGAGATCCAGGGCGGGGTGGTGACCGACGAGTACCTGCAGACCAACGTCCCCGACATCTTCGCCGCCGGCGACGTGGCCCGCTTCTTCGACGTGTTCATCGGCCGGCACAACCAGATGGGCACGTGGAACAACGCCATGATGCACGGGCGGGTGGCGGCGGCCAACATGGCGGGCGCCCGGCGCCCCTACCGCGAGGTGCCCGTCTACTCCAGCGGCCTGTTCGACTCGAAGATCACGGCCATCGGCGCGACGCCGGAGAACCACCCGGAGGTGGAGGCCGTCTCCCACGTGGACTGGGAGAGCCGCCAGTACCAGCGCCTGTTCTTCCTCGAGGGGCGCCTGGTGGGCGCCGTGCTCATCGGCGACCTGCGCGCCCGGAAGAAGATCGTGGAGATGATCACCCAGGGGGCGACGGTGGACGACCCCAACCGCTTGATCCTGTCCTTGACCTGACGCGCCTGATATCGGCCGCACCCGCCGGGCGGTGGACGAACCGGCCCGGCACGGAGGAGCCCGCGAGGCGCGGGACGAACCGGCCAGGCGATGGCGAGGCGATGGCGGGGCCCGGTGCGAACCGGGCCCCGCGTCTTCGTGCAAGGCGGGTGCCCCCGATCCTGCACCGCGTGCCGCCCCCTGCAAGTCCCATGCCCGCCGCCTTGCGACCGGGACCGGGCGGGAGGGGCTGCCGGGCGCGGGTGCCTCCCGCCCGGCCGGTTCGTCCTGGGGGAGGGGGTGGCGCCAGCGGACGGTTTGGGGTGGTGAACGGCATCGAAACGTCGGCGAACTGCCTGCCGGCGGCAGGAGCCGATGGCGTCATCGCCAACTGCTGTATACTGACGGTAGGGAAAAGGGGTGAGGGCCGTGGCCAAGGAGCTGCAGCGTCCTGCAACGGGCGCTCCCAAGACCTTGATGGGCGAGTTCAACTGGAAGGTGGGCGGCCAGCAGGGCGAGGGCATCGACAGCACGGGCGAGATCGTGTCCCAGACGCTGAATCGGCTGGGGTACTACGTCTACCAGTACCGGCACTTCATGTCGCTGATCAAGGGCGGCCACACCAACTACAAGGTGCGGGCCGCCGACCACCTGATCCGCCATCACGGCGACGAGCTGCACATCCTCATCGCCTTCGACCAGAAGACCATCGACCACAACCTGCACGAGCTGGTGCGGGACGGCGTCATCGTCTACGACGACGCCTTCAAGGCCCGGGTCCCCGCCGAGCGGCAGGTGCGGGTCTACGGCGTGCCGCTGACGAGGATCGCCCGCGAGCTCGGCAACCCGATCATGAAGAACATGGTCGCCGTGGGCGTGACGGCGGCGCTGGTGGGCCTGCCGGTGGAGGAGTTCCGGCCGACCATCGAGGCCCGCTTCGGGGCCAAGGGCGACCAGGTGGTGGAGCTCAACATGGAGGCGCTGCGCCGCGGCTTCGAGTACGGCGCCCGGGAGATCGGCCAGGTGGCCACCCTGCCCCGGCGGCCCGAGGTGCGGCGGCGCCTGTTCATCTCCGGCAACGAGGCCTTGGCCTTCGGCGCCCTGGCGGCCGGCTGCCGGTTCCTGGCGGCCTACCCGATCACGCCGGCCACGGAGATCATGTACTGGTTCCTCAAGAACTTCCCCAAGTACGGCGGCGTGGTGGTCCAGGCCGAGGACGAGATCGCCGCGGTGAACATGGCCATCGGCGCCAACTACGCCGGCGTGCGGGCCATGACCTCGACCTCGGGCCCGGGCATCTCCCTGATGCAGGAGGCCGTGGGCCTGGCGGGCATGTCCGAGACGCCGCTGGTGGTGGTGGACGTGATGCGGGGCGGCCCGTCCACCGGCCTGCCGACGAAGACAGAACAGAGCGACCTCAACGAGCTCATCTTCGGCACCCATGGCGAGATCCCGCGCATCGTCCTCACCCCGGCGACGGTGGAGGATTGCTTCTACATGGCGGTGGAGGCCTTCAACCTGGCGGAGCGCTACCAGTGCCCCGTGTACCTGGTGAGCGACCTCTCCCTCGGCATGTCGCGCCAGTCCATCGACGGGCTGGACTACAGCCGGGTGCGCATCGACCGCGGCGCGCTCATCAGCCAGGAGGAGCTCGACGCCATGGAGCGGGGCGCCTACAAGCGGTACCTGGTGACCGAGTCGGGCATCTCGCCCCGCAGCCTGCCCGGCATGCGCAACGGCCGCTTCGTCGCCCTGGGCAACGAGCACGACGAGGCGGGCACCGAGGAGATCGAGGACACCTCCACCCGCGAGATCCAGATGAAGAAGCGCATGCGCAAGCTGGACGGCCTGGATCTCAGCGACTACGTGGACTACTACGGGGACGAACCGGCCGACCGGGTCGACCTCCTGGTGGTGGGCTGGGGCTCCACCATCGGCCGCATCCAGGAGGCCGTCGCGCGCCTGGAGGCCGACGGCTACAAGGTCGGCCACCTGCACCTGCGGGCGCTCTATCCGTTCCCCAAGGAGAAGGTCCGGCGCTACCTGGCGCCCGCGCCCAGGGTGCTGGTGGTGGAGAACAACTACACCGGCCAGCTGGCGGGCTATCTGCAGCGGGAAGTGGGCTTCCACGAGAAGCTCCACGGCTGCCGCAAGTTCAACGGCGACCCGTTCCTGGCCAGCGAGATCTACTCCCGGGCACGCGAGGTGTTGCTCCATGGCTAAGGTGGCGGACTTCAAGGCGGCTCGGCCCACGTGGTGCCCGGGCTGCGGCGACTTCGGCGTCCTCAACGCCCTGACGCGGGCGGTCGCCGACCTGGGGCTCGAGCCGGAGGAGGTCGTGGTGGTCTCGGGCATCGGCTGCTCGGGCAAGATCTCCCAGTACTTCGGCAGCTACGGCTTCCACGGGATCCACGGGCGGGCGCTGCCCATCGCCCAAGGCGTCAAGCTAGCCAATCGCGAGCTGACGGTGATCGCCGCGGGCGGCGACGGCGACGGCTACGGCATCGGCCTCAGCCACGTGATCCACGCCATCCGACGCAACGTGGACCTGACCTACATCGTCATGGACAACCACATCTACGGGCTGACCACGGGCCAGCTGGCGCCGACCAGCGACAAGGGCATGAAGACCAAGACGTCGCCCTACGGCTCGGTGGAGGAGCCCGTGCGGCCGCTGGAGCTGGCCCTGGGCCAGGGTTGCGGCTTCGTCGCCCAGGCCTTCTCCGGCGAGATCCACCACATGGCCGAGGTCTTCAAGAAGGCCATCCAGCACAAGGGCTTCTCCCTGGTCAACGTGTTCAGCCCGTGCGTGACCTTCAACAAGCTGAACACCTACGACTACTTCAAGGAGCGCCTCGTCAACCTGGACGAGGACCCGGACTACGACCGGCACGACCGGCAGGCGGCGCTGCGCAAGGTGATGGAGACCGGCGGCATGGTGATCGGCGTGATCTACGAGGCCGACAAGCCCACCTACGAGGAGCAACTGCCCGGCTTCCCCGAGGAGGGCCTGGCGCGTCGGCCGCTGGAGCTGCAGCCGGACGACTACGAGGCGCTGGAGGCCCAGTTCGTCTGAGGCCCCGGGTTTCGTGGCCGCCGGCGAGCGGCGGGCCGGAGCTGTGCTATGCTGGAAGGGAAGGCGGGGCGGGGCCGGCAACCGGCCCCGCCCCGCCGCCCGGGAGGTGACACCGTGATCACGCTGACGCCGGAAGCGGCCAGCAAGGTCAAGGAGCTCCTGGCCGAGCGCCAGCGGGACGACCTGGCCCTGCGGGTGTTCGTCCAGCCCGGCGGGTGCAGCGGCTTCAGCTACGGCCTGGCCTTCGACTCGCAGCGCAACGACGACGACCAGGTGATCGAGCAGGACGGCATCCGCGTGGTGGTCGACGCGATGAGCGCCCGCTTCCTCAAGGGCGCCCGCATCGACTACGTGGAGTCCCTGTCGGGCTCGGGGTTCACGATCCACAACCCCAACGCCGTCCAGACCTGTGGGTGCGGCCAGTCCTTCCGCACCCGGGACGAGGCCGGCCAGCCCCGCTCCTGCGACGAGACGGGCGCCGCGGTCTGACGCGGCGCCCGCCTCGTCCTGGCGGGAGGGCGGCCGGCGGCGGCCTGCCGCGGCGGAGCGCGGCGCCCGGGCGCGGGGGTGGTGTCGGCGTCACAGCCCCTCCGTGGGGCCGCCCAGCGGCGACCAGCGGCGTCCCGCCGGCCTGGGCCGCGAGCGTCGGCGTCACAGCCCCTCCGTGGGGCCGCCCAGCGGGGCTCGCCGTCGGCTGCACGCCCGTCGGGGCGGCTCGCCCGTCGCCGTTACGCCGGCCGCCCCGCCGCGCCCGGGGTCGGGCCGCTCGCCCGCCCCGGCGAACCGGCGGCGTCGGACCCGTAGCTTTCAGCGGCCGTAGGGCGCGGGTCAGCAAGGTGCGAGGGCCCGGCGCCCGATGCCGTAGGCGACGCGACGTGCAGACCGGCGGGCGGCGCACCTTCTAGAGCGTTGGGCGGTGCGCCGCCCCGATCGGCGGGCTGCGGCGCGTCCGAACCCTCGCGACCGACGGCCGGTGCGGGATCCGGACCGGCGGGCGGTGCGTCGTCGAGATTGGTGGACTGGGTGGCATCCGGGCCCGCCGATGGCGCGCCGTCGGGACCGACGGGCGATGCGGCGTGCGGATCCAGGGCCGGTGCGGCGTCGGGAGCGGCAGGCGGCGCCGCGGCCGCATGCAACCCCAGCAGGTAGCAGCACAGGCCGTCGGCCAGGGCCTGGCACGACGCCTCGACGATGTTGGTCGAGACGCCGACGGTGCCCCACCGCGCCTGCCCGTCGGTGCACTCCACCAGCACCCGCACCCGGGCGCCGGTGCCGGCGTCGCCCTCGAGCACCCGCACCTTGTAGTCCACCAGCCGGACCCGCCCCAGGTTCGGGTAGGCCTCGCCCAGCGCCTTGCGCAGGGCGGCGTCCAGGGCGTTGACCGGGCCGTTGCCCTCCGCCGCGGTGTGGATGACCCGGCCCCCGACCCGGACCTTGACGGTCGCCTCCGCCCGCGAGCCGACGCCGGATTCGTGGGCGGCGGTCACGCGGTAGGCTTCGACGACGAAGGGGATCCCGGCCGCGACACCTGCCGTCGCCGCCTGCCGGCGGTCCCGGGTGTCGCGCCCGGGGGGCGCGGCGGGGTCCGCACCCGACCCCTTCCCCGGTGCGCCGGGGCGGTCGGGCGGTGCTCCCCCGTCGGCATCCGGCCCGGAGCCGGGAGGGACGATCCCTTCGGCGGCGCCGGGGCGTCCGACGGCCTGCCGCGCCTCCGGCACCCCCTGGCGCGCCTCCCAGGCCAGCAGGGCCAGGGTGCCCTCCGCCCCTTCGAACTGGTACCCCTGGTTCTCGAGCTCCTTGATCCGTTCCAGCAGACGGGCGAGAGCCGGTTCGTCCAGGTCGGAGCCCAGCACGTAGCGGAGGTTGGCGCGGCCGCTCAGCTCGGAGACCAGGACCCGGCGCCCGTTGCCCACCCGCGCGGGCTCCACGTGCTCGTAGAGGGCCGGTTCCTTGAGGAGGGCGGAGACGTGGATGCCCGCCTTGTGGGTGAAGGCGTTGGCGCCCACGTAGGGTGCCTCCTCGCGATGGGGCAGGTTGGCCACCTCGCTGACGAACCGGCTCAGGGCCGTGAGGCCGGCCAGGGCGCCGGGCGGCAGGCAGCGGCGGCCCATCTTGAGCTCCAGGTTGGCGGCGACGGTGAGCAGGTTGGCGTTGCCGCAGCGCTCGCCGTAGCCGTTGACGGTGCCCTGGACCATCCGGCACCCCGCCGCCACGGCGGCCAGGGAGTTGGCTACGGCGAGGCCGGCGTCGTCGTGGCAGTGGATGCCCAGGGGCGCGCGCACACCGGCGGCCGCGGCCCGCACCGCCCGGGCGATGGCCTCGGGCAGGCTGCCGCCGTTGGTGTCGCACAGCACCAGCCAGTCGGCGCCGGCGGCGTCGGCCGCCGCGAGGACCGCCAGCGCGTAGTCCGGGTTGGCGGCGAAGCCGTCGAAGAAGTGCTCGGCGTCGAAGATCACCTCGCGGCCGTGCTCCTTGAGGAACGCCACCGTCTCCCGGACCATGGCCAGGTTCTCCGCGAGGGTGGTGCCCAGGGCGACGGTGACGTGCCGGTCCCAGGCCTTGCCGACCACGCAGACCGCCGGCGTGGCCGCGTCCAGGGCGGCGGTCAGGGCCGGGTCGTCCTGGACGCGCCGGCCGGGGCGACGGGTGCTGGTGAAGGCGACGAGCCGGGCCCGTTCCAGGGGCTGGTCCTGCAGGGCCCGGAAGAAGGCGGCATCCTTGGGGTTCGACCCGGGCCAGCCGCCCTCCACGTAGGGGATGCCGAAGGCGTCCAGCCTGCGCGCCAGCCGCACCTTGTCGGCCAGGGTCAGGTGGATCCCCGCGCGCTGGGTGCCGTCGCGCAGGGTCGTGTCATAGAGGATGACGTCGCCCATGGGGCTCACCTCCGGGGGGTCGGAAATGGAAAAGCCCCCGTCCCGAGGGACGGGGGCTTCGTCGCCTTCCGCGGTACCACCCTCATTGACCCTCGCCGCCGTGCCTGCGACCCCGGGCTGGGAAGGGTGCCGGCGCGACGGGATGGTCCCCTCGCCGGGCACGGCTCGCCGCCCGGGCCCTCGGCCGGCGGCCCTAGCCGCCGCGAAGCCGAGAAGCCGACCCCGCGAACCCGTCCGGACGAACCGGCGAGGCCGGCGGCCGGTCGGGCCGGCCCCCGGTTCCGGGGTCCGACGGTCGACGAGCGATGCCCTGTCTCGCTAACGGGAGAACCCGGCCGCGTCTACTGGGGCACGGCCCGGCCGCCGGCGACGGCCCGACCCGGGAAGCGTCGAAGCGTGCGGAGCCTCCCCGGCGGCCGGGCCGGGTCGCGGGGCCTACGTGCCCGTTCGGGCGGCGGCGGGCCGGGGGGACGCCGGCCATGCGGCCATCCCTGCCCGACCGGGGAGGGGATCTTCCCGCGGCACCGCCGGACGGGACTCGCAGCGCCAGGTCCCGCTCTCTGGCCGGCCGGTGGCCGGGTACTCGTCCTCCCCGACGCCGTTGGTCCAGATGGGGGCCGTGGGTGGCCCGTGTCAGGTGGCAAGGCGCCTCTCGGGCGCCGGGTCGGCGGCTTCGACTCCGCCGCGGTTTGCCGACTACTATGGGCGGTTTCGGCTCCGCTGTCAAGTCCTGCCCGATCGGGCGAGTCACCATCGTGTGGCCCGGGTCACGCTCGCCGGTTGGCCCGGGTCACGCTCGGCGGGGTGGCCCGGGCCACGGTCGGCGTCCCTCACGCCACCGGCGTCGAGCCGGGCCGGCGGATCCACCCGCGTCGGACCAGCTGGTAGTAGATCGTGCAGCCCAGGCAGAAGCCCCGGGTGGCGATGAAGGCCACCGCCGCCACGGCCAGCAGCGCGCCCCATCCCACCACGGCGCCCCACCGGGGCCACACGGGATCCAGCAGGTACAGGCCGGCGGCGCCGATGGCGAAGAAGAGGGCGGCCAGGCTCTGGTTGAACCGCTGCACGTGCGGGTCCTCCCGCTCGGCGTCCGCCAGCCGGCGGGCCACCAGGGGCCGGGCCAGGCGGAACACCAGGTGGGCGCGTGGTCCGAACAGCAGCGGCAGCAGCAGGACCGCCAGGCCGATCAGGGCGCCGGCGCGGAACTGGAAGGCGAAGCTGAGCACGGCCGTCAGGATGATGAAGGCCTGGTTCGCGCGGACCAGCGGCACCGGGATGCCGTCGCCCACGGGCGATCCCTCCTCGGGGGCGGGCCGAGGGCGGCACGGCGGCCTGGGATTCCCATCGGCCCGTTGTCCCGTTGTCCTGAAATCCCCATCGGTTTACTTGCTATTTGCCTCATCCCGATTATGGGGGCGCCCCGGGCGACGGTCAACGGCCAACGGCGGCCGGGCTCGGAGGCGGGCTGCCGGCCGCGGCCTCAGGCCTGGCGCAGCACCTCGTACATCACCAGCTCGCTGCGCGCACCGGCGGAGGCCGACGGGTCGCGGTGGGCGTGCTGGAAGTGGGGGCTGCGCCGCCACGCCTCGAAGGCCTCGCGGGACGCCCACCGGGTGACCACCAGGTACTCGGCCCGGCGGGGTTCCCCGGTCGGCCCGGCGTCGGGCGCCGCGGCGGTCGGATCGGCCTGCCCGGGGTGGCCGGCGGGCGCAGCGGGCTGCCGCCGCCAGAACTCGAAGCCCAGGCAGCCGGGCACATCCTTCATGGCAGGGGCGCGCGCGAAGGCCTCCTCGAGGCGTCGCTCGCTCCCGGGCTCCGGCCAGATGCGGTTGATCACGACGAGCATGAGCGTGCCTCCCTCCGCGATCCCTTCCGGGCGGGCCGCCGTCGGCGGCCTGCCCTCGGCGGACCCGGGGCCCTGGGCGGGCCCTCGGCCCAGGGGCCGCCAATCCCAGGGTTCCTCTTCCGATGGCCCGCTCCTCCCCGGCGGGCGGGGTGGGAAGGTGAATCCGAACATTCTTCGCGAATCCTGGGGATTGACATTCGATACTGGTGCCGATGAAATCGTAAGTGACAAGAAAACGTGTTGTAGAGGACGAACGTTTTTCGCGTCCCCCGCGACGCGACCCTGCGGCGGCGATCCCCGGCCGCCGGCATCGGCGGGCCCGAGGTCCCGCGCCCGGCGGGCGGGGGGAGGGGGACCCGATCGCCAACAGGTCGCCGCGCGGTCGCCACGAGATCGCCACGAGATCGGCACGAGATCGCCACGAGGAGGGACGGCCGTGGCAGCCGAAGCGACGCCGAACCCACCGACCCAGGACGCCGAGTCCGGCGGCCGCATCCCCCGGGTCGGCATCCTCATGGGCAGCGACTCCGACCTCCCCATCCTCCGCCAGGCCTTCGAGGTGCTGAACGACCTGGGCATCCCCTTCGAAGCCACCGTGGCCTCCGCCCACCGCACGCCCGACCGGGTCGCCCGCTACGCCGCCTCGGCGGCCGACCGGGGCCTGGAGGTGCTGATCGCCGCCGCGGGCAGCGCCGCCCACCTGGCGGGCGTGGTGGCCGCCCACACGCTGCTGCCGGTCATCGGCGTGCCGCTGCAGGGCGGGGCGGCGGGGGGGCTCGATGCCCTGTTGGCGACCGCCCAGATGCCGCGCGGCGTGCCCGTCGCCACCGTGGCCCTGGACGGTGCGGCCAACGCCGCCCTGCTGGCCGCCCGCATCCTGGCGCTCAAGGATCCCGGCCTGCGGGAGCGGCTGGCGGCCTACCGCCGGCGGATGCAGGCGCGGGTCGCGGAGGCCGATCGGCGGCTCCAGGCGGAGCTGGCCCAGATCCCGGCGGCCGTGACGCCGCCCGGCGATCCCGCCGCCTGGCAGGCCGACGGTGTGCCGACCGCGGCACCGCCCGCGGACGCCGCCCCGACCGCGGCCGGCATCGGGACGGTCCACGCCGCGCACCCGGCCGGGGCGGCCGCTGACCGGCCGGCATCGCCCGGGGGCGTGGCCGGTTCGTCCGCCGCAGGGGCCCGCGGGCCGGGTCGCGGTGCCGCTCCAGGGGCAGCCGGCGCGACCGGGCGGCACGGTGAGGCGCCCGTCGCGTCCGGGCGGGCGGGGGAGGCAGCGGTCGCGACCGGGCAGGAGGGCGAGGCGCCCGCCGCGACCGGGCGGGCGGTGGCCCCATGATCGAGCGCTACACGCGGCCCGCCATGGGCCGCCTGTGGACCCTGGAGCACAAGTACGCCACCTGGCTCGAGGTCGAGCTCCTGGCCCTGGAGGCGTGGGAGGAGCTCGGCACCGTGCCCCGGGGAACCGCCGCCCGCATCCGCCAGCGGGCCCGCATCGACGTGGAGCGCATCCTGGCCATCGAGCGCCGGGTCCACCACGACGTCATCGCCTTCACCACCGCCATCGCCGAGCAGGTGGGCGACGACGCCCGCTGGGTCCACTACGGGCTGACCTCCTCCGACGTGGTGGACACCGCCCTGGCGGTCAACCTGGTCCAGGCCGTCGACCTGCTGCTCGCCGAGGTGCGCACCCTGCGGGAGGTCGTGGGGGAGCAGGCCCGCCGCCACAAGGACACGGTGATGGTCGGTCGCACCCACGGCGTCCACGCCGAGCCCATCACCTTCGGCGTCAAGCTGGCCCTCTGGTACGCCGAGCTGGGCCGCGGCCTGGAGCGGCTGGCCCGGGCGCGGCGGGCCGTGGCGGTGGGCAAGGTCTCCGGCGCCGTCGGCACCTTCGCCCACGTGGACCCGCGGGTGGAGGCCTACGTCTGCCGCCGGCTCGGCCTCGAGCCGGAGACGGTCTCCAGCCAGATCGTCGCCCGCGACCGGCACGCCGAGCTGCTGGCCGCCCTGGCGATCCTGGCCGGCACCTACGACAAGATGGCCATAGAGATCCGCCACCTCCAGCGGACCGAGGTGCGCGAGGTGGAAGAACCCTTCCGCGCCGGCCAGAAGGGCTCGTCGGCGATGCCCCACAAGCGCAACCCCGAGAAGTGCGAGCGCATCTCCGGCCTGGCCCGGGTGATCCGCGGCTACCTGGTCAGCGCCCTGGAGAACCAGGCCCTCTGGCACGAACGGGACATCTCCCACTCCTCCGTGGAGCGCATCGTCCTGCCCGACGCCCTGATCCTGGCCGACTACATGACCGCGCTGCTGACCGAGATCGTCCGGGACCTCCACGTCTACCCCGCGGCCATGGCCGCCAATCTGGAGCGGACGGGCGGCCTGATCTTCTCGCAGCGGGTGCTCCTGGCGCTGGTCGAACGCGGCCTGCGCCGCGAGGAGGCCTACGCCCTGGTCCAGGAGCTGGCCATGCGCGGCTGGCAGGGGGAGCGGCCCTTCCGCCAGCTGGTGGCGGAGGACCCGCGGGTGCGGGCGGTGCTGTCCCCGTCGGAGATCGAGGCCCTGTTCGATCCCAAGCCGTACCTGCGCCACGTGGACTTCATCTTCCGCCGGGCGGGACTCTTGCCGGACGGGGGCGGCGGGGCCGCCCCGCGACCCGGCGGCGCCGGGGCGACCGGCGGCGCGGCCACGGGCCCGGGCGGGGAGGCGGCCGCCGGCGACGGTCCCGGCCAGGGGCCGGCGGGCGGCGACGGCGGGGGTGCCACGGGCGACGGGTGATGCCGGTTCGACCGCCCGGTCGCGCCCCGGGCCGGACCGCTGCCCCGGCCGGCCCGGCCGCGTCGGCCCACGCCGCCCGCCCACGTCGCCCGGTGGCGTGCGCCGGCGACCGAGGACGCGGTCCAGCGGATGCCGCGGCATCGGATGCAGCGGCCGGCTGCGGCCGGCCGCCCACAGGGAGGGGAGCACCATGGCGTTGCCGCAGGCGCAGATCCCCCCGCGGGGCGAGCGCCTCTACGAGGGCAAGGCGAAGGTCGTCTACGCCACCGCGGACCCGGGTCTGGTGCGCATCTACTTCAAGGACGACGCCACCGCCTTCGACGGCCGCAAGCGCGGCACCATCGGCGAGAAGGGGCGCCTCAACGCCCGCATCGCCGCCCACCTGTTCCGGGTGGTGGAGGCGGGCGGCGTCCCCACCCACCTGGTGGCGGTGGCCGGGGAGCAGGAGCTGCTGGCCCGGCGGGTCGCGATCATTCCCCTCGAGGTGGTGGTGCGCAACGTCGTCGCCGGCAGCCTGGCCCGCCGCCTGGGGCTCGCCCCGGGGCAGGTCCTGGAGGAGCCGGTCCTCGAGCTCTACTACAAGCGGGACGATCTGGGCGACCCCTTGATCAACCGCGCCCACGTGCGCCTGCTGGGGATCGCCACCGCGGAGGAGCTGGACCGGATCGAGGCACTGGCCCTGGCCGTGAACCGCATCCTGCGGCCCTACCTGGCCGAGCGCGACCTGATCCTGGTCGACTTCAAGCTGGAGTTCGGGCGCAGCGGCGACGACATCCTGCTGGCCGACGAGATCTCGCCCGACACCTGCCGGCTCTGGGACCGGTCGACGGGCGAACCCCTGGACAAGGACCGCTTCCGCCACGACCTGGGCGGCGTCGCGGACGCCTACGCCGAAGTGTGGCGGCGCCTGGAGGCGAGGGGATGAGCGGGTCTGGAGCCCGGGCGCGGACCCGGCTGGCGGCGAGGGCGGAGGGGGTCCCGGTGGAGCCGGGGCGGCCGGGGAGGGGGATCCCGCCCGCCGGCGCCGCCCGAGGCGGCGAGGCGGGCGCCGGTGCGGGGGAGGCCACGCGGGGGGACGGCGCCACATCGCCCACTGGCCCCGGCCGGTTCTTCCGCGCGGTGGTGGAGGTGGACCTGCGCCCCGGCTCCCTGGACGCCCAGGGGGAGGCGGTGCGGTCGGCGCTCTGGGCCATGGGCTTCGGCGAAGTGGCCGCAGTGCGCGTGGGCAAGCGGATCGAGCTCGACCTGACGGCGCCCACGGCCGCAGCGGCGGAGGCCCGGGTGCGGACGATGGCGGAGCGGCTGCTGGCGAACCCCGTGCTGGAGGTCTTCCGGGTGCGGGTGGAACCGGCCACCGCTCGACCCGCGGCGACGCCCGGGCCGGCCGGCGCGGCGGGGGCGGCGGGGCCGACGCCCGGCCCCGTCCCGGCGGCGCCGGCTGCGCCGGGCAGGGGGCGCGGGCGGGCCGGCCCGCGGCGGCGGGCGAGGGGTGCAGCCGGCGGGTGAGGGGGATCCTGCGTGCGCCTGGCGGTGGTGCGGTTCCCGGGCTCCAACTGTGAGGTCGACGTGGCCACCGTGCTGGCCCGGGACCTGGGCCGGCGGGTGGAGATCGTGGACCATCGCCGGCGGGACCTGCGGGCCTTCGCCGGGGTGGTGCTGCCCGGGGGCTTCGCCTTCGGCGACTACCTGCGGCCCGGGGCCCTGGCCGCCCGCACGCCCGTGATGGAGGCAGTGCGGGCCTTCGCCGCGGCCGGCGGGCCGGTGCTCGGCATCTGCAACGGATTCCAGATCCTGTGCGAGGCCGGCCTGCTGCCGGGCGCCCTGCGGCCCAACCGGCAGCTCCGGTTCCAGTGCCGGCCGGTGTGGGTGCGCATCGAGGGGCCCTCGGCCCTGACGGCGGGGCTCCCTCCCGGCCGGGTCGTCCGCCTGGAGATCGCCCACGGCGAGGGGGCCTACGTCGGGGAGGAACCGGACGGCCGGCTGGTGCCGGGCCGCGGTGCGCGGGTGATCCTGCGCTACGTTGACGGCGCGGGACGGCCGGTCCCCGCGGCCAACCCCAACGGCTCGGTGGCCAACATAGCGGGCATCTGCAACGCGACGGGCAACGTGGTCGGCCTCATGCCCCATCCCGAGCGGCGGCCGGCGGAGGCGCCGGGCGGCGCGGCGGGGAGGCCGGCCCGAACCCGTCGCGCCGGCGGCGGACCCGCGGAGGGGGACGGACCGGCCTCGCGTTCCGCGGTGGCGGGGAGCGGCGCCTGCGACGGGCTCGCGCTCCTCGCCGCCTGGGCCGAACAGGCCGAGGTCTGGTGGACCCTCCGGCGGTCGGCTCGGGCCGCGGAGCCCCGGCGGTCGGGTCGGGCGGCGGGGGCCCGGTGCTCGGGTCGGGTGGAGGGGCTCCAGTGGTCGGGTCGGGAGGCGGGGGGCCGGCGGTCGGATCGGGCGGCAGGGGGTCGCGCCCCGGCCCGCCCCCAAGGGCGATCCGCGCCGACCGGGGCGGCGCCCCGGGTTCCGTCGGGACCGCCGCTGCCGCCGCGGGCGCTGGACGGCCCCGGGGGCGACGGGAGGGGTCGGGGGCGGCGGGAAGGGGGTGGAGACCGTGGGCGCTAGGACCGAGGGACGCCCCGGCCCCCGCGATCCCGATCCCCTGGATCGCTGCGATGCCCTGGCGATGGAGGGCGCCGTCGGCCGTCCCTGGGAGGCGGTGGGGCTGACCGCGGCCGAGTACCGGCGGGCCTGCGCCTTGCTGGGACGGCAGCCGAACCCGGTGGAGCTCGGGCTGATCGGCGTCCTCTGGTCGGAACACTGCGCCTACAAGCACTCCAGGCCGCTCCTCGGCCGCCTGCCCACCCGCGGTCCCCAGGTGCTGCTGGGGCCCGGCGAGAACGCGGGCGCCGTCGGCCTGGGCGACGGCACGGCGGTGGTCTTCCGCATCGAGTCCCACAACCACCCGTCCTTCGTCGAGCCCTTCCAGGGGGCCGCCACCGGGGTGGGGGGCATCCTGCGGGACGTGCTGGCCGCCGGGGCCCGGCCGGTGGCGCTGATGGACTTCCTCTGCTTCGCCGACCCCGCGGACGACGCCGCGCGGCGGCTGATCCGGGGGGTGGTGGCGGGCATCGCCGCCTACGGCAACTGCACCGGCGTGCCCGTGGTCGGGGGCCGGCTGCTCTTCGAGCCGGGGTACCGGACGAACCCGCTGGTCAACGTCCTCTGCGTGGGCGTCGCCCCCGCCCACCGGCTGCTGCGGGGCGTGGCGGCCGGACCCGGGGCGCGGCTCGTGTTGATCGGCCCCCCGACCGGCCGCGACGGCGTCCATGGGGCGACCTTCGCCTCGGCGGGCCTGGGCGGGGACGGGGACGACCGCCGTCCCGCGGTGCAGGTGGGCGATCCCCTGGCCGGCAAGGTGCTGATCGAGGCGTGCCTGGCGATGGTCGAAGCCGGGCTGGTGGCGGCCCTGCAGGATTTGGGCGCCGGCGGCCTCGGTGCGGCGGCGGCCGAGCTGGCGGCCCGGGCGGGGTGCGGCGCGACCCTCACCCTGGACCGGGTGCCCCTCCGGGAGCCGGACCTGCCCGCCGACGTGATCCTGCTGGCCGAATCCCAGGAGCGCATGCTGGCGGTGGTCGAACCGGCCCGCGTGGCCCGGGTCCGCCGCATCGCCCGCCGGTGGGGCTTGCCGGCGGTGACGGTCGGCCGGCTGGAGGGGCATGGGCGCCTGCGGGTCCGGCACCGGGGCCGGCGGGTGGCCGACGTCCCCGTCGACCTGTTGACCCGGCGCGCCCCGGTGTACGGGCCGCGGGAGGTGATGGCGACGCCGGGCGGGTCCGCCGGAGCGGCGGAGAGGGCCGACGGCCCGGCGGCGGGCGCCGTCGCCCCGGTCGCCGCCGATGGCGAGGCCTCCCCCGGGGCCACCGCGGCCCGGGGCCTCTCCCCCGCTGGCCATCGCCCGTTGCCGGCGGTCGGCCGAGGGTTGCCGGGGGACCCTGGCGGCTCGCCGGTGAACCATCGGCGCGGGCCCTTCGGGTCCCGGCCCGGGTCCCCGGCGTCGCCGGAGGACCGGCCGCGGGAGGGGCCGCCCACCCGGCTGGAAGGGGAAGGCTCCGCCCCGATCCCCGACCTGGCGGACGCCGCGGCGCTCGGCGCCGCCCTGCGGCGGTTGCTGGCCTCTCCGGCCGTCGCCGCCAAGGGCTGGGTGTACACCCAGTTCGACCACCTGGTCGGCGGCCGCACCCGGCTCCGACCGGGGGCCGGCCCGGCGGCGGTGCTGGAGGTCCCCGGCAGCGACCGGTTGCTGGCGGTGGCCATGGCGGGGACGGGACGGCAGGCGGCCGTCGACCCCTACCGGGGCGCGGCCCTGGCGGTGGCCGAGGCGGCCCTGCGGGTGAGCTGCGTCGGTGGGCGGCCCCTGGGGCTGACCAACGGCCTCAACCTGGGCGATCCCCGGCGGCCCGCGGTCTACGGCCAGCTGGCCGGCCTGATCGACGGCCTGGCGGCCGCGTGCCGGGCCCTCGACCTGCCGGTCACCGGCGGCAACGTCAGCCTGTACAACGAGACGGCGGGTCGGGACATCGACCCGACGGTGGCGGTGGGGGTGGTGGGGGCGATCCCGCCGCCGGGCCGCTGGGCCTGCGGCTTCTTCCCCGAGCCCGGCCTGGCCGTGGCCCTGCTGGGCTCGCTGGCCGGTCACCTGGCCGGCAGCGAATACCACAAGCGGTGTCACGGCCGGGTCGAGGGTCCGCTGCCCGAGGTCCCCTGGAGGCTCCAGCGCCGGCTCCAGCAGCTGCTGCAGGAGGCGGTGGCCCAGGGGTGGGTGGTGGCGGCGCGGCCCGTCGGGCGAGGGGGCCTGCTGGTCGCCCTGGCGAAGATGGCGTTCCCCGGCGGCCCGATCCCCCCAGGGGGCGACGGCGGCGCCACGGCCCTGGGCGTCGCGGTCACCCTCCCCGATCGGGATGGGGAGCCCGCCGCCGGTCGGTGGGATGCGGTGTTCTTCGGCGAGGGCCCGGCCCGCGCCCTGGCGGCCGTGGATCCGGCAGCCCTGGAGGCGCTGGCGCGCCGGGCGGCGGAGCTCGGCGTCCCGTGCCGGCTGCTGGGCACGGTGACCGGGCCGGGAGGGCGGCTCACGGTGCGGGCGGGCGGCCGCACCTGGCTGGACGACCCCGTGGCGGAGCTCTGGACGGTGTGGGAGGGGGCGCTGCCATGCCTTCTGGACGAACCGGCCCGCGGGAGGCATGCGGCATCATCGGCATCTGGGGCCATCCCGAGGCGGTGGCCTGGACCGTCCGGGGGCTCCATGCCCTGCAGCACCGCGGGCAGGAGAGCGCCGGCGTCGCCGCCCTGACCCCGGACGGGCGCCTCGTGGTCCGGAAGGCGGCGGGCCTGGTGGGGACGGTCTTCCCCGATCCCCGGCATCACCCCTGGTGCCCGCCGGGCGCGGCGGCCGCCATCGGGCACGTGCGCTACGCCACCGCCGGCGACCCCGGGCCCGGGAACGCCCAGCCCCTGGTCTTCCCCGGGGTGGCGGCGGGCGGTCTCGATGCCTTCGCCCTGGCCCACAACGGCCAGCTGGCCGGCGGCGTCCGCTGGCGCCAGGTGCTGGCTCGGCGCGGCGTGACCCTGGCGACCACCGCCGACAGCGAGATCATCGGCCACGTGGCCGCGCGGCTGGCCGGGCTCGGCCGCGCGGGGGGGCCCGCCCGCCCGGGGACGCCCGCGGGGGAGGCGACCGGCGCCGACCAGGGCCCGCCCCTCCCACCCCTGGCCCTGCTCCGCGCCCTGGCGGCGGTGCGGGGCGCCTTCGCCGTGGTCGTCCTTACGCCCCGGGGGCTGCTGGCGGCGCGGGATCCCTGGGGCATCCGCCCCCTGGTGCTGGGACGGGTCGGCGACGCCTGGGCCGTGGCGTCGGAGAGCTGCGCCCTGGAGACGGCGGGCGGCCGGGTCGAGGGCGAGGTGCCGCCGGGGCAGTGGATCTGGATCACCGACGGGCGCGACCTCGCGCGGGGCCCCCTGCCCGGGCGGGCCGCCCGCGGCGGCGCGCGCGAGGCCTTCTGCCTGTTCGAGTACATCTACTTCGCCCGGCCCGACAGCCGCTTCGGCGGGCGCAGCGTCTACGCCGTCCGCAAGGAGCTGGGGCGGCGCCTCGCCCTGCTGCATCCCGCCCCCGCCGACGTGGTGGTCGGGGTGCCGGACTCGAGCCTGCCCGCCGCGGCCGGCTACGCCGAGGCGGCCGGCCTGCCCCACGAGCTCGGGCTGGTGAAGAACCGGTACGCGGGCCGGACCTTCATCCGTCCCGACGCGCGGTCCCGGGAGGAGGCGGTGCGGCTGAAGCTGCGACCCGTGCCCGACGTCGTGGCGGGCCGCCGGGTGGTGCTGGTGGACGATTCCCTGGTGCGGGGCACCACCGCCCGCTGGCTCGTGGCCGCCCTGCGGGAGGCGGGGGCCCGGGAGGTCCACCTACGCATCACGGCCCCGCCCTACCGCTTCCCGTGTCACTTCGGCGTCGACACCAACACGCCCGGGGAACTCCTGGCCGCCGGCCGGTCGCCGGAGGCGGTGGGCCGGGCCCTCGGCGCCGACTCCCTGGCGTTCCTCTCGCTGGAGCAGGTGGTGGCCGCCACGGGGCGGCCCGCGGCCAACCTCTGCCTCGGCTGCTTCACCGGCGCCTATCCGCTGGACCCGGGCGGCAAGGACCGACGCCGGCCGGTGGCCAGGGGATCCGGGAGGGGTGCACCGTGACGGACCGGCACGCCGGGCAGGGGAGGGACGCCCTGACCTACCGGGGCGCCGGCGTGGACCTGGACGCGGCGGAGGCCGTCGTCGGCCGCATCGCCCGCGAGGCAGCCCGGGCCCGCCGGGCCGAGGTGGTGGGCGGCCTGGGCGGCTTCGCCGGGTTCTTCCGGTGGGAGGGGCAGGTCCTGCTGGCGGCGACCTGCGACGGCGTCGGCACCAAGCTGGCGGTGGCCCTGGAGTGCGACGCCCTGGAGGCCATCGGCCGCGACCTGGTGGCGATGAACGTCAACGACCTGCTGGTCCACGGGGCGGAGCCCCTCTTCTTCCTCGACTACGTGGCCGTGGAGCGGCTCGACGCGGAACGGGTGGCGAGGGTGGTGCGGGGCATGGCCGACGCGTGCCGCGAGGTCGGTTGTGCCCTGCTGGGCGGCGAGACGGCGGCGATGCCGGGGCTGCTTCCGCCGGGCGGCATGGAGCTGGCGGGCTTCGCCGTCGGATGGGTGGCCGCGGACCGCCTCGTCGACGGGCGCAGGGTCCAGCCGGGCGACGCGATCCTGGGGCTGCCCGCCTCGGGTCCCCACAGCAACGGGTTCTCCCTGATCCGGCAGGTGGTGGCGGCCGCCGGCGCCCGCTGGGACGACCCGCTGCCCGGGACGGGCCGCACCCTGGCCGAGGCGGCGCTGGTGCCGACCCGGATCTACGCCGCCGCGGTCCGGCGGCTGCTGGCGGAGTTCGACGTGCGCGCCATGGCCCACATCACGGGTGGCGGGCTGCCGGGCAACGTGCCGCGCACGCTGCCGGAGGGGTGCCGGGCCGTCATCCACTGGGGGCGCTGGGCGGTCCCGCCCCTCTTCCGGTGGATCCAGCGCCGCGGCCCCGTGGCCTGGGGCGAGATGGCGCGGGTGTTCAACCTGGGCATCGGGTTCACGGTGGTGGTGCCCCAGGCCCAGGCGCCGGCGGCGGCCCGCGCGGCGGCCGCGGTGCTGGGCGAGGAGGTGCCCGTGATCGGGCGGATCGCGGCCGGGCCGCGGGGCGTCACCTTCGATCCGCCACCGGGCGCGGATCCGGTCGCCGGGGGATGAGGGGCTTGGCGCCTGCCGACGCGTGCCGGATCGTCGTGCTGGCCTCGGGCGCCGGGACGAACCTGCAGGCGCTGCTGGACGCCGAGCGGCGGGGGCGCCTGGGCGGCCGCATCGTGGCGGTCCTGTCGGATCGTCCCGGGGCGGGGGCGCTGGACCGGGCCCGGGCGGCGGGCAAGCCGGCGGTGCTGATCCGGCCCGACGGCGGGATGGCGGCCGCGGACCGGGCCGGTTCGTCCGGAAGGGGAGCGCCGATCCAGGCCCAGGCCGGCGGCCGGGTCCGGCCCGGCGGCCCGCGGGCGCCCGGCGAGACCGGGGGGCGGACCGACGCCCGCGGCGGTGGCACCGGGGGGCGGCGGGACGGCGGCCCATCCGGCGCCGTCGGGGACCGGTCGGCCTGGGACCGGGCGATCCTCGCCGAGCTGGGGCGCTGGCGCCCGGATCTGGTGGTGCTGGCGGGATTCATGCGCATCCTGGGGCCGGCCGTCGTCGCGGCGTACCGGAACCGCATCCTCAACGTCCACCCCTCGCTGCTGCCGGCCTTCCCGGGCAAGGACGCCCCGCAGCAGGCCCTGGCGCACGGGGTCAAGGTCACGGGGTGCACCGTCCACTTCGTGGACGAGGGGGTGGACACCGGGCCCATCCTGCTCCAAGCCCCCGTGCCCGTGCTGGAGGGCGACGACGCCGCGACCCTGCACCGCCGCATCCAGGCGGTGGAGCACCGCCTCTACCCGGCGGCCGTGCGGCTGGTCGCCACGGGACGGGTCCGGGTCGAGGGACGGCGGGTGCGGCTCCTGGGGCCCGCGGGGCGGCCGTGGCGGGAGGCCGGGGCGCAGGGGCCGGATGGCCGTGGAAGGCCACCTTGGAAGGCCGGCGATGGAGGTCGATGGCGTTGATCCGAGGGACGCGCACCACGGAAGGGGCCCATCGGGGCGTGGCGGCCGGGACGGCCGAGACGGGGGACCGGCCCGGCCCCGCCGCCGGGGCCCCGGGGGCCAGGGCGGCTGCGGCGCGCCGGCCCCGGGCCCTGCTCAGCGTCGCCGACAAGACGGGCATCGTCGCGTTCGCCCGGGTGCTGCACGAACGGGGATGGGATCTGGTCTCCACGGGGGGCACGGCCCGGGCGCTGGCGGCGGCCGGCCTGCCGGTGATCCCCGTGGCGCAGGTGACGGGGTTCCCCGAGCTGCTGGACGGCCGGGTCAAGACCCTGCACCCGGCCATCCACGCGGGCATCCTGGCCCGGCGCCACCGCCCGGACGACATGGCCGCCCTCGAGGACCACGGGATCGTCCCCGTCGACCTGGTGGCGGTCAACCTGTACCCCTTCGCCGAAGCCGCCGCCACCGGGGCGGCCGGCGAGGCGCTGCGGGAACAGATCGACATCGGCGGGCCGGCCCTGATCCGGGCGGCGGCGAAGAACTGGCCCGACGTCGTCGTGCTGGTGGATCCCGCCGACTACCCCCGGGTGGCGGAAGCCCTCGGGCGGGCGGACGGCGTGCCCAGCGCCCTGCGGCGGGTGCTGGCGGTGAAGGCGTTCCGCCACACCGCCTTCTACGACGCCTTGATCGCGACCGTCCTGGCCGGCGAGGGCGAGGCCCGGGACGAGGCGGGGTGGCCCGACCCGCTGGTCCTGCCCTTGCGGCTCGAGGCCGTGCTGCGGTACGGGGAGAACCCTCACCAGCGCGCGGCGCTCTACCGGCTGGCGGTCCCGGAGCCGGCCGCCGTCGACGCCCCGGCCGGCTCCGACGACGGTGCCCGCGCGGACGGGGCGCCCGCGGAGGGCCAAGCGGCGCCCGACCCGTCCGGTGCCGGCCCCGGCGGTGCGCCCGCGGAGGAGCAGGCGCCGGCCGGCGCCGTCTCCGGGGCGGGTCACGTGCGACCGCCCGCGGCCCTGCGGGCGGCTCCCGCCGGCGCCCCGCCCGGGCGGACCGCCGACCACCGGCCGCCGGCGGCCGGGTTCGTCCAGCACCAGGGCAAGCCGATGTCGTACAACAACTGGCTCGACGCCCTGGCGGCCTGGCGGGCGGTGCAGGAGTTCGATCGGCCGGCGGCGGTGGCGGTCAAGCACGCCACCCCCTGCGGCGTCGGCGCCGCGCCGACCCCCGCGGAGGCCTTCCGGCGGGCGCGGGATGCCGATCCGGAGTCGATCTTCGGCGGGATCGTCGCCTTCAACCGGCCCCTGGATACCGCGACGGCCGAGGTGCTGGCCGAGGTCTTCCTCGAGGTGGTGGTGGCGCCGGCCGTCCCCTCCGAGGCGCTGGCGATCCTGGCGCGGCGCAGGAACCTGCGGGTGCTGGCGGCGGACGGAGGCGGGGTGCCGGTCGGGACGCCGTCGGGGTCGGGGGTGGCGGCGTGGGAGGTGCGCGGCGGCGGTCCCCTCTGGCTGATCCAGGAGGCGGACCCCCCGATCCCGCGGGACGTCCGCGCCACGTGGCGGCCGGTGACCCGGGCGGTGCCCACCGCCGCCCAATGGGAGGCCCTGGACTTCGCCTGGCGGGCCGTCAAGGCGTGCCGGTCCAACGCCATCGTGGTGGCGGCCGCCCACCCGGAGGGCGGCTGGCAGACCCTGGGCATCGGCGCCGGCCAGACCAGCCGCGTCCGGGCGGTGGAACAGGCGCTGGCGCAGGCGGGCACGGGGGCGAGGGGGGCGGTGCTGGCCTCCGACGGCTTCTTCCCCTTCCCCGATGCGGTGGAGCGGGCGGCGGCCGCCGGGATCGCCGCCATCGTCCAGCCGGGCGGCTCGGTGCGGGACCGCGAGGTGATCGCCGCCGCCGACGCCGCGGGCATCGCCATGGTGTTCACCGGCCGGCGCCACTTCCGGCACTGAGGCCGCCCCTTCCGGCACGGAGGCGGCCGCCGCCGGCCCCGGGCCCGCCGGCCCGGGGCCGGCGTGGGGCCGGCGCTGGAAGAGGCACCCCGGCACCGGCAGCCGGGCCCGGCGCGGGAAGGGCCACCCCTGGCACCGGCAGCCGGGCCCGGCGCGGCAGGAGCGAGCATCGCGGCACCGGCGGCCCAGGCGGTGCCGGAATGAGAATTGGGGGGCGTTGCGATGCGCGTCGCCATCGTCGGCAGCGGTGGGCGGGAGCACGCCCTGGCCCGGGCGCTGCTCCGCAGCCCCCGGGTCCAGCGCGTGCTGGCGCTCCCGGGCAGCGACGGCATGGCCGCGTCGGGGGTCGAATGCCTAGGCGGCGATCCGCTGGACCTGGACGACGCGGTGCGCCGGCTGGCTGCCCGGAGGGTGGACCTGGTGGTGGTGGGCCCCGAGGCCCCGCTGGTGGCCGGGCTCGCCGACCGGCTGGAGGCGGCGGGCATCGCCGTCTTCGGACCGCGGCAGGCGGCCGCCCGCATCGAGGGCAGCAAGGCCTTCGCCAAGGCCTTCATGGCCCGGCACGGCATCCCCACCGCGGCCGGGCGCGTCTTCGACGACCCGGCGGAGGCCGAGGACTTCCTGCGGCGCAACCCCGGACCGTGGGTGGTCAAGGCCGACGGGCTGGCGGCGGGCAAGGGTGTGTTCGTCTGCGCCGACGCGGCGGCGGCGCGGGCCGCCGTCCACCGCCTGATGCGCCAGGGCGCCCTGGGGACGGCCGGTCGGCGGGTGGTCATCGAGGAGCGGCTGGAGGGCCGGGAGGTCTCGGTGCTGGCGATCACCGACGGCGAACGGGTGCACCCGCTGGCGCCGGCCCGGGACTACAAGCGCCTCGCGGACGGCGATCGCGGACCCAACACGGGCGGCATGGGCGCCTTCTCGCCGGTGCCCGACGTGACGTCGGAGCTTCTGGACCAGATCCGCCGGCGCATCCTCGAGCCCGCGGTGGCGGGCCTGGCGGCGGAGGGCCGTCCCTTCCGCGGCGTGCTGTACGCCGGGCTGATGCTGACCGCCGCGGGGCCCCAGGTGCTGGAGTTCAACTGCCGCTGGGGCGATCCCGAGGCTCAGGTGCTGATCCCGCGGCTGGCCACGGACCTGGCCGCCCTGTGCTGGGAGGTGGCGACGGGCCGCCTGCCCGCCGCGGCCCCCACGTGGTGGCCCGACGCGGCGGTGTGCGTCGTGCTGGCGGCCCCGGGATACCCGGACGAACCGGCCCGCGGCCTGCCCATCACCGGCCTCGAGGAGGCGGCGGCGCTGCCGGGGGTGTGGATCGACCACGCGGGAACGCGGCGGGAGGGGGGCCGCTGGGTGACGGCCGGCGGCCGCGTGGTCGGCGTCACGGCCCGCGGGCCCACCCTGGCGGAGGCGCGCCGCCGGGCCTACGAGGCGGTGGCCCGCATCGACTTCCCGGGTCGCCAGTTCCGCCGCGACATCACCCTCGACGTGCCGGGCCCGGACGGGCCGACCGCCGCGAGGGGCTAGACGCCGGCATCCGCCGGCTCGCCGGCAGCGGCCGGCGTCTCGGGAGGGACCGCGCCGCGAAGGGCCCGCCGGTCGAGGCCGGGCTCCGGCTGCCGGGCTGGGCCGGCTCGGGCCGCCGGGCTTCACCGGCTCCCGCCATCCCGCCATCGCGATCGAGGACGGGGGGCGGGGTCGGCAGGAGTTCGGCGGTCGGCCGCGAACAGCATTGAAGCAGACGTTTGTGAACGGCGTCACAATCCCAGAGGTCGTTGGCCAGTCCGTGTCTCCTTCGGGGCAGGGTGAGGTGACCGGGGACCGGCATGCGGTCGGTTCCCCGGGGCACCAATTCCCGACCGGCGGTGATGCGTGGCGCCCGTGGCGCCACGACGAGCCCGCGAGCCGCCGGGCGGCGCGGTCGACGCCGCCCGGGGCAGGAGCCGGTGCGATCCCGGCGCCGACGGTATAGTCCGGACGGGAGAAGGAGGCAGGGGCCGCGGCTGTCCGCGTCGCTCGGCCAGTCGAGGACCCGCCTGCGTCCCGCCCCGGTGGTGCCCGGGGCGGTTTCCGTCTTGGTGGTGCCGCGGGGTTTCTTCCGTCTTGGTGGTGCCCGGGCGGTTCTCGGCGTCGCCGGGTGCCGGCATGCGCGCGTGTCCAAGGAGGGGCCGCCGCCCGGCGGCGGGCGCCCCGCGCCCGGCGGCGGGCGTCCCGGCAGCACCCTCCCTCCCCGTCTCCCCACCCTTGCCCCGCCCGGTGCATGCCGCATCCGCTGCGAGGGAGTTGAGGTCCATGGATGTGCCCCTTGCCGCCGCCGCCGGCGGGAACGGCGAGCCGCCGGCGGACGGCGGGACGGCCGGCGTGCCGGCCGGCGCGGCGGCCCGCCCGCAGGCCTGGACGCCCGCCGACCGGGCGTTCATGCGGCGGGCGCTGGAGCTGGCGGCCCGAGCCCGCGGCCGGACCCATCCGAACCCGATGGTCGGGGCCGTGGTCGTCCGCGAGGGGACGGTGGTCGGCGAGGGCTTCCACCGGCGGGCGGGTGCGCCCCACGCCGAGGTGGAGGCGCTGCGCATGGCCGGGCCCCAGGCGCGGGGGGCCACCCTCTACGTGACCTTGGAGCCGTGCTGCCACCACGGCCGCACCCCGCCGTGCACCGACGCCCTCATCGCGGCCGGCCTGCGCCGGGTGGTGGTGGCCATGCCCGACCCGGACCCGCGGGTCGCCGGCAAGGGCATAGCGGTCCTGGCCGCCGCCGGCATCGACGTGGCCGTGGGCTTGGAAGAGGCCGCGGCCCGGCGGCTGAACGAGGCGTACATCGTCCACCGCCGGCTGGGTCGACCGATGGTCACCGCCAAGTATGCGATGACGCTGGACGGGCGGATCGCCACCGTCCGCGGCGACAGCCGCTGGGTGAGCGGGGCCCGGGCCCGCCGGTGGGTCCACCGCCTGCGGGACCGCGTCGACGCCATCCTGGTCGGCGTGGGCACGGTCCTCGCCGACGACCCGCAGCTCACCGTCCGGCTGCATCCGGGCGGCCGCGACCCGATCCGCATCGTCCTCGACAGCCATGCCCGCACGCCCCCCACCGCCCGGGTGGTCCAGGTGGTCCGCCGCTCGCCGGCTCCGACCTGGGTGGCCGTCACCCCGGCCGCCCCGGCCCAGCGGGTCCGGCGCCTCGAAGTCGCCGGCGCCCGCATCCTGACCATCCCCGCCGGCCCCGACGGCCGCGTGTCCCTGCCCCACCTGCTACGAACGCTGGCCGCCGAGGGCATCGTCCACCTGCTGGTCGAGGGCGGCGCCACGGTTCACGGTGCCTTCTTCGGCGCGGAGCTGGTGGACCGCGTGGTGGCCCTGGTGGCACCCAAGCTGGTCGGCGGCGAGGCCGCCCCCGGGCCTATCGGCGGGCAGGGCGTGGACCGGATGGACGAGGCGCCGGTCCTGACGCGGGTGTCCGCCCGCCGGCTGGGGCGAGATTGGCTGGTCGGCGGTTACCTCAACGACCCCGTGACCCTGGAGGACCGCGCCGCGCCCGGACCGGGAGCGGCGCCGCCGGGCTCCGCCGTCCACCCCGCGCCGGCGGGACCGGCGCGAGGCCCCGGGGTCCCTGCGCCGGCCGGGGGCCCGGCGGGCCCGGCCGGAGGCGGCCGCCCACGCTGAGGGGCGTGGCGGGGTGCGGGCCGGATCCGACGGATGGACGCCCGGTGCGGGTCGAGACCCGGAGGAGGTGGACCGGATGTTCACGGGCATCGTCGCCGGGACCGGTCGGTGCGTCGCGGTGCGCAGGGTCGACGGCGGCGTCGAGCTCGAGGTCGAGGCGCCGTTTCTCGACGGCGCCCGCCCGGGGGACAGCGTGGCGGTCAATGGGGTGTGCCTCACGGTGACGGCGGCCGACGGCGGGCGGCTCACCTTTACGGCGGTGTCCGAAACCCTGCGGCGGACGACCCTGGGCGATCTGCGGGCGGGCGACGTGGTCAACCTCGAACCCGCCCTGCGCTGGGGAGAGCCGGTGGGCGGCCATCTGGTCCACGGCCACGTCGACGGGACGGGCACGGTGCGCGCCGTCGCCCGGCACGGTGGCGAGGTGCGGATGGCGGTGGAGGCGCCGGAGGCGCTGGTGCCCTTTCTCGCGCCCAAGGGCTCGGTGGCGGTGGACGGGGTCAGCCTGACCGTCGTCTCCGTCGAGGGGAACCGGTTCACCGTCGCCCTGATCCCCCACACCCTGGAGCGCACCACCCTGGGGCGGCGGCGGGTGGGGGACCGAGTGAACCTTGAGGTCGACGGCCTGGCCCGTTATCTCATGCGGTGGCATGCGGTGAGCGCCGGCGCCGGCGGCGCCGGCCCGCGGGGGCGCGGGACCGGGGGCGCGGAGGACGACGCGGCGCCGGACGGCCACGGGGCGGCCGGCCCCGGCCCGTGCTCGAGCGCGACGCCCGACGGCGCGGGCGCCGGCGATCCCGTGGCCCGGGTGGAGGCGGCCCTGACGGCGCTGCGGGCGGGCGGCATGGCGGTGGTGCTCGACGACGCCGACCGGGAGGGCGAGGGCGACCTGGTGGTGGCCGCCCAGCACGCCACCCCGGCCCACGTCAACTTCATGCTGCAGTGGGGGCGGGGGCTGATCTGCGCCGCCATGGCGGAGGCACGCTGCCAGGCCCTGGATCTCCCCCTGATGGTAAATCCGCCCGGCGATCCCATGGGGACGCCCTTCACCGTCTCGGTCGACGCGCGGCAGGGCGTCACCACCGGCATCTCCGCCGCCGACCGGGCGCGGACGCTGCGGGTCCTGGCCGATCCGGCCAGCCGACCGGGGGACCTGGTCCGTCCGGGTCACGTGTTCCCCTTGCGGGCGCGGCCGTGGGGCGTCCTCCAGCGGCGCGGCCACACCGAGGCCGCCGTCGACCTGATGCGGTTGGCCGGACTCGAGCCCGTGGCGGCGATCTGCGAGATCCTGGGGCCCGACGGCGAGGCGGCCAGGCCGGACGCCATCGTCGCGTGGGCTGCCTACCACGGCTTGCCGTGGGTGCGGGTGTCCGACGTGCTCGCCTACCGCGTGCGGCGGGAGCGCCTGGTGCGGCCGGTGGCCGCCACCCGCCTGCCCACCCCGTACGGCCCGTTCCGGCTGCTGGCCTTCGAGTACGGCCCCAGCGGCGCCGTCCACCTCGCCCTGACCCTCGGGTGGGAGGGCCCGATCCCGTCCCAGGACCCGGAGGGCGCCGGGGGTCTCCCTGCGCCGGACGGGCGCTCCGGGGCCATGACCCCGGGCGGCGCACCGGCGCCATCGGATCCGGCGCCGCGCCCTGCCGGCACCGACCCGGCGCCCGTCCTGGTCCGGTTGCACAGCCAGTGCCTCACCGGTGACGTCTTCGGGTCGCTGCGCTGCGACTGCGGCGACCAGCTGCAGGCGGCGTTGGCGGCCATCGCCCGCGAGGGCCGGGGCGTGCTGGTGTACCTCCAACAGGAGGGACGGGGCGTGGGCCTGGTGGCCAAGCTTCAGGCCTACCAGCTGCAAGACGGGGGCCTGGACACGGTGGAGGCCAACCAGGCCCTGGGCCTGCCCGTCGATGCGCGGGACTACGCCGCGGCGGCTCAGATCCTCCGCGCCCTGGGCGTCGAGGCCGTCCGCCTGCTGACCAACAACCCGGACAAGCTGGCGCAGCTGGAACGCTACGGCATCCGGGTGGTGGAGCGGGTGCCGCTGCCGCCGGTGTGGCGTCGGGAGAACCGCCGCTACCTGCTGGCGAAGCGCCGCCGGTTGGGGCACTGGATCGGCGGACCGGACGAACCGGCCGGGGAACCCGGGCCGGAGGACCCCGAGCAGCGCCTGTTCCCGGCCGCACCGGGGGCCCCCTTCGAGGAGGCGGCGCCGACCGTCCAGGTCGACCTGCACGCCGGCACCGGCGCGGGTGCCCCGGACGCGGCCGGGGTGGCGCGGGCCGCGGAAGGCGCTGCGGAGAGCGGAGGGGAGGAGCCATGGCGGTCTACGAGGGAAGGCTGAACCCTGGCGGGATCCGTCTGGCGCTGGTGGTGGCACGGTACAACCGCCCCATCACGGAGGCCCTTCTGACGGGCGCCCAGGAGGCGCTGCGCCGCCACGGCGTGCCGGCCGAGGCCGTGGACGTGGTCTGGGTGCCCGGCTCCTTCGAGCTGCCGGTGACGGCCCGCCGCCTGGCGGCGACCCGGCGCTACCACGCGATCGTCGCCCTGGGGGCGGTGCTCAAGGGGGAGACGGCCCACTTCGAATACGTGGCCGGTGCCGCGGCCCAGGGGTTGATGCAGGCGGGCCTCGCCACCGGCGTGCCGGTGATCTTCGGGGTGCTCACCTGCGAGACCCTGGAGCAGGCCCTCGACCGCACGGGGTTGCGGGCGGGCGACCGGGGGGCCGAGGCGGCGCTGGCCGCCCTGGAGATGGCCAACCTGTTCCGCGAGCTGCCCGAGGGGCCCGCATGAGGCCTGGCCTGGCGTGCCGTGCCCTGCTCGTGGCCGACCGGGCGCCCGGGGTTCCGGGCCGGGCGCGAGCCGTCCCGGACCGGGCACCCGTGGACGGCCGGGGGTGATGCGGTCCACCTGGGAGGTTGGCACCCGATCCGGACCCGATCCCCCGTCCCGCCGCGGTGCCGGGGACGCGCGATGGCGCGGACCGGCGAAGCGCGGACCGGCTGCGGCCTCAGGGCGGAGGCGTCGGACCCCGGCAACCCCGAGCGTCGCTCCCTGGCGGGCTGGGCCGGAATGGGGCCGCTGCCACCGGCGCATGCTGATGGCATGCCGGGGGGTGGCGGTGTCCGGTGACCGAGGCGCGCCGGCGGGCCCAGGTGGCCCAGCAGGTTCAGGAACTGGAGCGGCTCTCCTCCGCTCTGGCGGAGCGGCTCGGGGACCTGGTCCAGGAGCTGCGATCGTCCGCCCGGGCCGGCATGACCGGGGGCTTCACCGGTTCGGTGGCCGTGGACGTGGAGCGGCTGCGGGCGGCCCTCTACCACACGGCCGACCTGAACGTGCGGTTCTTCCGGCGGCGGGGGCGGCAGGTGGCCGCGCTGCTCTTCCTGGAGCCCCTGGTGGACACCCAGCGGCTCAAGGGCCTGGTGGAAGACCTGGACCAGTACCTGCGCCAGGGGCCGCGCAAGGTGGCGCCCGACCCCACCTGGTGGCGCTTCAGCGACGAGGCCGAGGCCCTGCCCGGGCTCGACGAGACGGTGACCCGCCTGCTGACGGGGCACGCCGTGCTCTGCCTGGAGGGCTTCGCCCAGGTGTGGGTCTTCGAGGTGCGGCTGTTCCGCCAGCGGGCCGTGGAGGAGCCGGCCGCCGAGCGGTTGGTCCGCGGACCGCGGGACGGGTTCGTCGAGAACACGGAGGTCAACGTCGGCCTGGTGCGGCAGCGGCTGGTCACGCCCAAGCTGGTGGTGCGCGTCTACCGCCTCGGGGACGTGGCGCGAACCCGGGTGAGCTTGCTCTATTTGGAGGGCATCGCCCCGGTGCCGCTGATCGCCGAGGTGGAACGCCGGCTGGCCCGGGTGCGCAGCGACTCGTTGCTGGACACCGGCCAGCTCGAGCAGTGGCTGGAAGACCGCCCCCACTCCCCGTTCCCCCAGCTCATGGAGACCGAGCGCCCGGATCGGGTGGTGGCCAACCTCCTGGCGGGCCGCTTCGCCCTCTTCGTCGACGGCAGCCCCTTCGCCCTGGTCGGTCCCGCGCTGTTCAACCAGCTGTACCAGTCGCCGGAGGACTACTACCAGCGCTGGCTGATCTCCACCCTGATCCGCCTGATCCGCCTGCTGGCCATGGCGCTGGCGCTGCTGATGCCGGCGCTGTACATCGCCTTCGTGTCCTTCCACCCCGAGATGATCCCCACGCCCCTGGCGGTGCTGCTGGCCGCCATGCGGGGCGGCGTGCCCTTCCCCGCCATCGGCGAGGCGCTGCTCCTGGAGACGGCGGTGGAGATCCTGCGCGAGGCGAGCATCCGGTTGCCCGGCCCCATCGGGCCCGCCATCAGCATCGTCGGCGGCCTGATCATCGGCGAGATGACCGTCTCCGCCGGTCTCGTCAGCCCGGCCATGGTCATCGTCGTCGCCGTCACCACCATCGGCTCCTTCGCCGCGCCCACCTACAGCGCTGCCATCGCCCTGCGCATCCTGCGGTACCCGCTGATGCTGGCGGCCTCGGTGTTCGGGCTCTACGGCGTGGTCATCGGGCTGCTCCTGATCGTGGTCCACCTGGCGGATCTGGAGTCCTTCGGCATCCCCTACCTGTATCCGTACACCCCGCCGCGGTCGCTGCGGGAGCTGCGGGACACGCTGATCCGGGCGCCCCTGCCCGCGGTCCAGCGCGGCGAGGGGGCGACGCGGCCGTAGCGGGTCCGGCCGGGGGCCGGTTCGTCCGGGGCGGGAGGCGGCCGGGGGTGGCCCGGCCGAAGGGCGCACGGCGCCCCGGCGGGCCGGCGGAGGACGAGGGGAGGCGGCGATGCGCACGGATCA
The DNA here is from genome assembly GCF_033582035.1 of Thermaerobacter composti. NCBI lineage: Bacteria > Bacillati > Bacillota > Clostridia > Eubacteriales > Clostridiales Family XVII. Incertae Sedis > Thermaerobacter > Thermaerobacter composti. The sequence goes on along the minus strand of NZ_CP132508.1, from coordinate 1,775,661 downwards.
GGCCGTCACCGTACGCGGCGCCTTGACGGTGGTGGTCAACATCGTCATCGGCGTCGGCATCCTGACGCTCCCTCGCGAGGTGGCCGCCAAGGCGGGTCCCAACAGCGTCCTCGCCACGCTGCTGGGCGCCGTGCCCGTGGCCGTGGCGCTGGCCGCCCTCAACGCCCTGGCGCCGTGGATGCGGCGGCAGCGCCTGGAGCGTGGCCTCGAGGGGCTCATCGGGCGCGGCGCGACGCGCGTGCTGCTGGGCGGCTACTTCGTCTTCTACCTCGCGTTCGCGGCGGTGATCGCCCGGGCCTTCGCCGAGGTGGTCAACGCCAACGTGCTGCGCAATACCCCGGTGGAGGCCATCCTGCTGCCCATGCTGCTGGCCGCGGTGTACCTGGTCCATCACCGCACCGTCACCATCATGCGGGCCATCGAGCTGACCTTCCCCGTGCTCCTGGTGACCCTGGTGGTGCTGGCCCTGGCCACCATGGGGCGCGCCAACGTGATCTACGTCCGCCCCCAGCTGGGGCTGGGGCTGGGATCGGTGCTGGGAGGCATGGCCGACTCGCTCTTCGCCTACTCGGGGTACGGCATCTACCTGTTCCTCCTGCCGGAGCTGGAAGACCGGCCGCGCCGCCGCCTGCCCTGGCTGGCGGCGGGTACGGTGGGGCTGATCTACAGCATGGTGGTCTTCTCCGCGGTGGCCACCTTCGGCACCGTGGAGGTCCAGCGGATCACCTGGCCGACCATCGAACTGGTGAAGGTCACCCAGATCCCGGGGCGGGTGCTGGAGCGCCTCGAGTCGGCGTTCCTGGCGGTCTGGGTGACGGCGGTTTTCACCACCGTCGGGCCCGGCCTGTTCGCCGCGGCCAAGGCGCTCCAGGCACTCCTGGGGCTCGAGGAGCACCGCGCGCTGGCGCCCATGGCCCTGCCCGTCCTCTACGTGGTGGCGCTGCTGCCGCCCAACTTCGCCGCCGTGGCCCAGGTGCTGATGGTCCTCGGTTGGGCCAGCCTGGTCCTGGAGATCGCCGCGCCCCTGGTGTTGTGGACGGTGGCCGCCTTGCGCGGGTGGCGCCACCGATCCGCGCCGGCACCACGAACCCGGCCCGCCGTCCCGAACCTCCGCGGCGCCGCCCCCGTCCGGCCGGGTCCCGGCGGCCGCGGGGTGTGAAGGCCGTGGCCCGCCGACGGCCCCGGGGGCGGGCCGACGCGCCGCCCCGCCAGCCGGTACCGGTGGCGGCCCGGCGGACCGCGCCGGGTCCGGGCGGGCCTGGCGGGGGGAGGATCGTCGGTCGGCTGGCCGCCGCGTGGCTCGTCGCCGTCGCCCTGCTGGTGGGGGGCTGCTGGGACGCGCGGGATGTCGAGGATCGGGCCATCGTGCTCGGCGTCGGGCTCGATCGGGCGCCGGGCGGCCGCATCCTGCTCAGCCTCGAGGTGACCGTGCCCGGCGGCACCGCCGCCCGCCCCGGGATCAGCGGCAACCAACCCGGTCAGCGCGGGCCGGCGGCGGGGGAGACCAAGGTGGTGCTGACCGGCACCGGCGACACCGTCCACGAGGCCCTGGCCGCCATGCGCGACGGGGCCCGCTTCGACATCTTCCTGGGTCACGTGCGGGTGGTGCTGGTGGGGGAGGACCTGGCCCGTCAGGGTGTGCTCCAGCACCTGGAGATGTTGGTGCAGAACCCGGAGATCCGCCGGCTGATCCCGCTGGCGGTGGTGGAGGGGCGGGCCCACGACGTCCTCACGATGACCATGGCCCAGGACAGCACGGCCGCCTTCTACCTCAGCCAGATGATCGACGACCTGGTTCGCACCGGCCGCGCCCCCAACGTCGACCTCTCCCGGTTCCTCACCGACGTCTCCGAGCCGGGGATCGATCCCGTGGTGTCCGTGCTGGGGCGCGGGCGCGGCACGGAGGCCGGCATCGCGTTGCAGGGCCTCGGCGTGTTCCAGGACGACCGGATGCGGGCCGTGCTGCGGCCGCCCGACGCGTGGTACCTGATGTGGGCCATGGGCAGCCCGCGGCGCACGACGCTGTTCGTACCCATCCGCGAGGCGGTGGCCGGCGGCCTGATCCTGGACATCTTCCACGTGGACTCGCGCCTGCGCATCGCCGGGCCGGCAGGGGCCCGGCAGGCGACGTTGCGACTCCTCATCGAGGGTCGGGTGGCCGAGCACCGGGCCGGCGGGGTCGATCTCAGCGACCCGGCCACCATGCACCGCATCCAGACCCGGACCCAGCGGGACCTAGGCAGGCGGGTCGACGCGGTGGTCCGGCAGGCGCGCCGCCTGCGCGCCGACCCCCTCGGCGTCGGGCGCGCGCTGCGGGTGGCCGAGCCGTCCCTGTGGCGACGCCCGGAGCCCGTGCTCCGGCAGGCCGCGGAGGCGCTCCCGCTACGGGTCGAGGTGGTGGTCCGGGTCCGGCGGACGGGGCTGACCATCCGGTAGGCGGGCCGCCGAGGATAGCCGCCGGCCCGTGGGGACGAGCGGGACCAGCACCCCGCGGACCCCGGACCGGGCGCCGAGCCCCGGATCGGGTGACGCCCGGGGCGCTTCCGGCCTGGATGCTGGCCGCAGCGCCCCGGGTCGGCAGGAAGGGGTGGACCGGTGACGCCGTGGATGGCGACGATGGCGCTGGTGGCGGAGGTCGCCGAGCCGGTGACGGCCGCCATCTTCCTGGTCTGCGGCCTGTTCCTCCTGGAGGTGGAGGCCCGGTCCCCGGCGCTGGACCCGGGCTGCCGCCGCCTGGCCCGCGGGGTGGGATGGGCCTACGTGGGGGTGGCGGCGATCATCGCCGCGTTGCTGCTGCTGGGGATCGTGCCGTGGGGCGTCGCCCGCTCCGGGTAGGCGTCCGTCGCTGGGGGACGCCGCGGCGGCGCCCGTCAAGGGGCCGCCCCGGCGAGGGTCGGGGCGCCGGGCGGCCCCGCTCCACCGCCCGCCGGCGCCGCGTCGATCCGCAGAGCGGCCAGGGGGCGATGGACCCGCTCCCGGACGACCGTGAGGCCTTGACCCGAAGGCCGGTGCCGGCGCGGGGCGCCGGCACCGGCTCGCACGGCCGCGGGCCCGCCGGCTTACGGGCCCCGACCCTGCGCCTCCCAGGGCGCGGGCCCGGCGGCTTGAGGGTGCCGACCCGGCGCCTCGCGGGGCGCCGACCCGGCGGTCAGCGCGGCGGCGGCCAGGCCGCCCCCAGGCCGCGGAGGCAGAAGGCGACCAGGGGTTCGACGGCCTCCTCGAGCCGGGCCGGGACCTCCGCCTGCAGCCAGCTGATCACCACCTCGTACAGCGCCCCGATCAGCGCGCGGGCGCTCAGGTCCGCCCGCTGGGGGGGCAGCAGCCCCTCGGCGATGGCCTCGGCGATGTCCTCGGCCACCAGGTCCCACAGCTCCCGATGGATGCGGGCCAGCAGCTCGTCGAAGAGGGGGTGGGCCCCCGGCGCCCGGACCAGCGCGATGTGGGCCAGGTTGCGGTGGGCGCCGAACACCTGCAGGGCGGCGCGGATCGAGGCCGCCAGCTTGTCCAGCTTGGTGCGCTTGCCCGCCCGGGCCGCCACCACCTCCGCCAGGACGCGGCCGTAGAGCCGCTCGATCAGGGCGGCGCACGACTGCTCCTTGTTGGCGAAGTACAGGTAGAAGGTGCCCGTGGCGACCCCGGCTCGCTCGACGATGTCCTTGACGGTGGTCTGGTGGTAGCCGCGGGTGGCGAACTCCTCCGCGGCCGCCGTCAGCAGCTGCTCGTAGCGTTCCTGCAGGCGGGGGTCGTCGCGCCCCGCCAGCGGCGGTTGCCTCCCCATCGCCTCGCTCCCCGGCCAGCCGTCCTGCTCCCGCCCATTCCGTCGCACGGCTGCGGTGGCGCCATCCGCGCCGGTCCCGCCCGCGGCACCGGCGACGACCCCGACGCGATCGGCGCGGAGGCGGTTGGGCCGCAACGCGTTCATTCTAGCATGGCCCGGCGTGGCGGCACATAGGCATGAAGGGACGCCTCCCGGGGTGCCGCGACCGCCCCGGGAGCGAAGGCCCCGGAGGGGGAACCGCCGTGTATCGGGATGAACGCCGCTGGTTCGCCGGCGGCCTCCTGACCGGCCTGTTCGTCCTGATCCTGGCGCTTCGGGTGGCGGCTCCCACCCCCGCCGACGAGATGGTCTCCCCCGCGGGCCCCGCGCCGCTGGTGCCGCGCTTCGCCGTCACCGACCCGCGGGCGCCGGCCAAGAAGAAGCTGCCCATCTACAGCGTCGAGACCGACCGCAAGCGCATCGCCATCTCCTTCGACGCCACCTGGGGGGCCGACAAGACGCCGAAGCTGCTGGAGATCCTGCGCCGGCACCACGTCAAGACCACCTTCTTCCTGGTCAGCATGTGGATCCGCAAGTACCCCGAGGAGACCCGCATGATCGCCCGGGAGGGGCACGAGATCGGGCTGCACTCCGCGACCCATCCCGACTTCCGCACCCTCTCCGACGCCGAGATCCGGCGCGAGCTGGAGGACAACCTGCGCGCCGTGCGCGAGACCACGGGCTTCGAGGCCCGGCTGTTCCGTCCGCCCTTCGGCGCCTACGACGACCGGGTGATCACCGTGGTCGAGGCCATGGGGCTCATCCCCGTCCAGTGGGACGTGGACTCCCTCGACTGGATGGACGTCACGCCGCAGCAGATCGTCCACCGCGTGACGCGGCTGGTGCGGCCCGGATCCATCGTGCTCTTCCACAACAACGCGGAGTCGACGCCCGCCGCCCTGCCGGAGATCTTGCGCCGGCTGCAGGCCGAGGGGTACGAGATCGTCCCCGTCTCGCAGCTCCTGCACAAGGGGCCCTACTACATCGATCACACCGGGCGCCAGATCCCCACCGGCCCGCCGCGTCTGGCTCCTCGCCCCGGGCGATAGGGCTCCCCTCCCTCAGTGCTGCGGCGGGAGGCGTCCCCCGACGGCTGCCGAATGTGAAGAGTTACGAAATCTTGAATCCGAAGCGGCTCCGTCGAGACGACCCTTGGAGGGCCGAACCCGCGAAGCGGCCGGGGTTCTGGTATTCGAGGGAAGGGGGTGAATCGGGTAAGCCTGTTCGCGCGTCTCGGCTCGCTACTTGTGGGCGACGCCGTAGTGCCCAGCTACCCCATCTGTAGCAGCGTCCGACTGTGTGACCGTTGGTGTGACTCGTTGACACGGTATGGCTGCGTCCGGTACTGCATAGCCGTACTGGCGAGGTCTGCTGCGAAAAATGTGGTTATGGCTGTCTGTCGCGCTGCTAACCTCCTCGGAAGAAACGGAAAGCGGGGGCGGGGTTGATGGTCGTTCCCCGCCCTCGGTCTTTACACCATGGTCGGGCTGCTGTACGGGGCCGGGGCCATGGAGGCCTGGCGAACAGCGGCATGGGTGTGGCTGGTCCCGGTGGGGTTGGGGGCGCTAGCGGGGTTCCTCAGCGCCGTGGTGGAGCTGCGGTCCTGGGGCTGGCAGGCGCTGGCGGGGGTCGAGGCCCGGCAGGTGCTGTGGGGTGGGCGGGCCCTCCGCTGGACCTCGCTCGCCGTGGCCCTCGCGGCGTTCGGGACCATTCTGGTCCTGACCGTACCGAGAGCTTTTGCAGAGTGGAGACACCGCGCCGCCGCGGGCGCACTCACCGCGGATACCGCTCAACCTGAAGGGAAGGTCGTGCAGGACATCATCGCCCGGCTGGAGGCGCAGGCGGAAGCCGCATCGGAAGGAGATCTCGCAGGTTTTCTGGATACCGTCGATCCCGATGCGCCGGCGTACCGAATGGTCAAACGACACTGGTTCGAGGACTTGCAACTCTGGAAGCAGGCGCACCCACGGAGCCGGGTGAACATGGAGCCGCAGGACGTGACGTTGCTCGGGGAGCGCTCTGCGCTTGTCACGGTGCGTGTTAGGTGGTGGACCCCGAGGAACCGGGGGCCTCACAGGTTTATTTGGTCGGCACGGTCTGGGTGAAGCGGGACGACCGCTGGTATGAGCACGGGCTCAACCTGGAGGCCCTTGAGCATGCCGGAGTGGTGGTCTGGCACCACGAGCGGATCCCGCAGGAATCTGCCCAAGAGGCCGCGAGGGCTGCGGGGCGGGTCGCGACAAGGCTGAAACGGGAACTACAGCCGACCCCATCTCCTCCGCTGGTTCTGGAATGGCACGCGACACCGGACCACCTGCACCGGTTGCTAGGCCCTAACCTGGGAACCAAACGCGGCATCCCACCGTGGGTGGAGTATGGCGAGCCGTTGCGGGTCGCGGGAAACCACATTCCCTCAGAGGAGCTTCTGGCCTACCTACTGGGCCAGAAGGCTGCGATGGACATGAGCCACAACCACGCCTCCGAGTGGTTGCGGGAGGGAGTAGGGCGGTACGTGGCGGACCGGCTCACCGGCCGGGACCTGGCAGCTCTCGTTTCGAGCCTGCGGGAGGCGGGCGGACCGCTGCCGCTGCCCGATCTGCCCCGCTATCAGAACGGCCTAGACCTGCCGCCCGAGCAATGGAACCGGGTGGCGGACACGGCGGCGCTGCTGGTGGCCTACTTGGAAGAGGAGCAGGGGCGGGGGACGCTGGCCCGGGTGCTTGAGGCTCTGGCGCGGCAGCCGGCGGACCCGCGCATGACCGGCCCGGCGACCTTTGACGAGCGCAGCAGGGCCACCATCGAGGCCATCGAAGAGGTGACGGGGAAGTCTTGGGCTGAACTTGACCAAGCGTTCCACAGTTGGCTCTACCGTGACAAAGGTCACTAGGTATCACGCGTGAAGTCTGTCGTTTTTTGTCGAAAAGTTCTTGTCACCTTGTGGCAGGATTTCCCGTATTCGTGGTGAAGAGTTTTTCTGCCAAAGCTGAGGGCGCAAAACCGATGGAGATTCAAATCGAACCGCAATGTAGCGTATTCCTGCCAAAATCATGTCGTGTGGTGCCCGACGTACCGTTGGCGGGTTCTGGTTGATGGAGTCGATGATCGCCTGAAAGCCATCCTCCGCGAAGTGGCCGTGAACGACAGGATGACATTACCGCGATGGAAGTCATGCCAGATCATGTTAACCTCCCTGCCGAAGTGGATCCTCAGTTCGGAATTCATCGGCTGGTGCGGCTCATGAAGGAGCGGTCGTCGCGCATTTACCGATGGACGCGGTGGAAGGGAAGTCCAACCATGCCGGCATCCGTTGGCGGGACGGGGCGGTCGAGGGGAAGGGACTTGTCCTCCCCGCCATCATTGATCTGCGCGATCCCGGCGTGGCCCATGCCCTCGGTTGCCGGCTGCAGTTCGTCCGGCTGGTGCGCCGCAAGTTCGCCAACGGCGACCGGTTTTATGTCCAGTTGATCTGTGAGGGCCTTCCGTATGCCCCAACAGCGGATTGGCGAGGGAGTGGTTGGGCCGGATATGGGCCCGTCCACCGTCGCGGTGGTGGGCGAAGACGACGCCCTTCTCGAGCCGTTCTGCGAGGGCGTGGTGCGCCAACACCATGCGATCCGGCGGCATCAGCGGAAGATCGACCGTGCTGGGGCGCCGCGTTGGCAAGGTGGGGGTTGGGCGCGCCCCCACCTTTGCCCATTGATTGGTTAACGGTGATCGGGGGTTGAATGATGGCCTGGCGATTCTGGAGCGGGCGGCGGGACCGGCTGGCGCTGGCGATGATCGGGGCGCTGGTGTTGGGGGTGGGCCTCTCGGTCATCGCCCTGTTGTCCGGTTCCGTGATGGGGACCGTGGTCGAGGTGTACTCCGAGTCGGCCCGCGCTCCTTATGACATCCTGGTGTACGCGCCCCGAGCGAACGGTGAACCGCTGCCGGACCTCCTGCCCCCCAATGACCTCTTGAACCTCACACCGGGCATCGGTCCCGAACAGGTCGAAGCGATCCGGCACATTCCGGGCGTCGCGCTGGCGGCGCCCCTGGCGGTGGTGGGATTCATCGAGCTGGGGCCGGGCAAGTTCTTCCCCCGGTATGATCCGGAGGGGCCGGTATCGCCACCGCGCCGGTGGCCGCCGGGGGTCTACCGGGTGACGGAAACGGTCCGTTCCGACCGGGCTGGATTGAATGAGTCCTTTTCCCGGACGACGTGGGTGGCGGCGAGCGACAACGGCGTGCTGCCGGTGGGGGCTCCAGACGGGATCAGCGACTACTACGCCGCTGGGATTCCGCCGGATTGGGATTCGCTCCAGCCAGCGTACGCCGTGGCGCCCGCACCGGTCTTGCTGGTAGGGGTCGATCCCGGGGCGGAAGCGGCGTTGCTCGGCATGGACCAGGCGATCACGGAAGGTCGCTATTTTGCTCCTTCGGATGCGGTCCGCAGCGAAGACCGCCTGGCCATTCCGATCGAGGAAGTGAAGGAGACGAACCTGCGATTCGACGATCCGAATCTCCTGCAAGAGCTGGCCCAGTTGCGCAAGGTGCGGGTCGGTCAAGATTTCTACATCCCGGTTCTCGTCAATACCCGGGCCTTGGATGGCGTCCGGGCCGAATTCGTGGTCGAACGGATGGGCCCCGAGGGGCGACCGGTCGACGTCGCCTTCCGGGTGGTCCATGAGGGGCTCGACATCATCCGCGCGAGTCTGGGGGCGGGTTGGCAGGACGACGACATGACCTACTGGCGAGAGGGGTATGTCCGGTGGCGCGGTCTACTGGGCCGGACAACCTTGCTGCCCTACGACGATACCGTCAGCCCCTTTCCCTCCCGCTGGCCCCGGGCGGTCCGTCTGCGGAGCCTGGACGCCACACCATTAAGCGAGGCGTGGGATTCCTCAAGGATTGTCAACGCTTACTATGAACGGAACTATTTTTCCCTGCGGCAAGCCCGATTCATTGAGGTCGATCCCCGCATCACGGACACCCGCAAAGCCTCCTTCGGGCGCGTCTACCGCTCCTTTCAACTCCCGCACCGGTCGGCCGCAGCCATCTTCCCAGAGGTCGTCGGCTACTTCGACCCCCAGCGGCTGGCGGTCAGCAAAGACGCAAAGGGCCGGCCGCTGGAGACCTACCGCCCGGCCGAGGCGACCCTGGTGCTCGATCCCCAGGGGCGGCCGGTCAATCCCCCACAGACGGTCCAGGGCGGGCTCACCCCCACCGACTTTCTGACCTCCCCGCCGGTGTTTGTCACCACCCTGGAGGCGGCCCTGAAGATCGAGGGCGAGGACGCCATCAACGCCGTGCGGGTCAAGATCGAGGGCAGCGAGCAGATCTCCCCCGAGACCATCGCCCGGGCGCGGGACATCGCGCGGACGATCGAGGAGCAGACGGGCCTGGTGGCCCGGGTCACCATGGGAGCGGCCCCGGCCCGGGTGCTAATCGAGGTGCCGGAGTCCAACGGTCACCCGGCCCTGGGCTGGGTGGAAGACGTGTGGCTCGACCTGTCGGGTGCGGTGACGGCGGTGGAGCAGGCGGAGTTTGGCCACGGGGCCTTCGTGGTGGTGGCGCTGGTGGTGGGGTTGCTGTATGCGGTCGCCACGGCCCTGACGGGGGTCACCGCCCGGCGGCGGGAGCTGGGGGTGGCGGCAGCGGTGGGTTGGCCGGGGCGGGCGCTTGGGCGGCTGGCGGTGGGAGAACAGGCGCTGCTCGGTGGCGCGGTGGGGCTGATGGCGGCGCTGGCGGCGGCGATGGGGGGGCTGCCCGCGGGCGCGGTGGGCTTGATCCTGCTGGCGGGGCCGGTGCTGTACCTGCCGGCCATGGTGGCGGCGGGGTGGGCGGTGCGGGATGTGGCGCCCGGGGAGGCGTTGCGGTGGGGGGACGTGGCGCCGGGGCGGCGGGTGCTGCCGGGCAGTGGGATCGTGCCGCTGGCGGTGGCGAGCCTGTTCGGGCGGCCGGGGCGGACGCTCTTGACGGGGCTCGCCGTGGCCCTGCCGACGGGCCTGATCCTGCTCTTGAGTCACATCGCCCTGCACCTGCGGGGGGTGCTGTACACGACCATCACGGGCGAATACGCGGCGCTGAAGGTCGGGCCGATCCAGTACGCCATCGGGGTGGTGGCGCTGGCGGTGGCGGCGGTGACGGCCTTTGATCTGATCCGCCAGAACGCCATCGACCACCGGGCGGAGCGGGCGCTGCTGCACGCGCTGGGGTGGCCGCGGGGGTGGATCGGGCGGCTGATGGTGGCGGAGGGAGCGCTGCTGGGGCTTTTGGCGGGCGTGGCAGGCGACCTGCTGGGGATGGGCGTGGTCGGGCTATTGTATGGGACCGGCGGCCTGCAAGCCTGGCGGACGGCGCTGTGGGTGTGGCTGGTGCCGGTGGGGCTCGGGGCGCTGACGGGGTGGCTCAGTGCCCTGGTGGAACTGCGATCGTGGGGCTGGCAGGCGCTGGCGGGGGTGGAGGCCGGACAGGTGCTGCCGGACGGGCGGTGGTGGCGGTGGGCGTTTTGGGCCGGCGTGCTGGCGCTTCTGGGAGCCGCCGTGGCGCTGATCGCAGCAGGCGGCATCCGGTGATGCGGTGCGCACCGCGCGGCGTCGCCGGCAACCTCGCGACGGGAATCCGGGTCCGGGGACGGCGCAGGACCGGCTCCTCGCGACCGGTCGGAATCGGAATGGGGAAAGGAGCCGTCGATGTGAACGACCGAACGGGCTTGGCACCTGGGGTGGGCCGCGACGGGAACCCGCAGGGGCCCGCAGGCGAAAAGGCGCTGGTGGTGGAGGGGCTCACCAAGTCCTACCGCATCGGTGACACCCAGGTCGACGTCCTCAAGGGGGTGGACCTGGTCCTCGAGCGGGGGGAGAAGGTGGCCCTGGTGGGCCATTCCGGGTCGGGCAAGTCCACGCTCCTCTCCATCATCGCCGGGCTGCAGCCACCCGACGAGGGGCGGGTGAGCGCCGCCGGCGTCGACGTGACCGCGACGCGGCCTGCCGATCTGGCACGGTTCCGGTTCCAGCACGTCGGGTTCGTGTTCCAGCAATACCACCTGATCCCGACCCTGACCGCGCTCGAGAACGTCATGCTGCCCTGCGTGCCCTGGAAGGTGGACTACGATCCCCGGGAACGGGCCCGGGAGCTGCTCGAGCTGGTCGGGTTGGGCCACCGCTTGAACCACCTGCCCGCCCAACTCTCCGGCGGGGAACAGCAGCGGGTCTGCATCGCCCGGGCCCTGATCAACCACCCCACGCTGCTGTTGGCCGACGAGCCGACCGGGAACCTGGACGAGGATTCCGAACGCGACGTGATGCGCCTCATCCACGACCTGGCGGATCGCTTCGGCATGACCGTCCTGTTCGTCACTCATGACCTCGGCCTGGCCAGGGCCTTCCAGCGGGTGGTCCGCCTGAAGGGAGGGGTTGTCGTCCCGGAGGCGTGAACGCCCCCTCCGGTGGGACGCGACCGGTGCAGGTCGGACGGATCTTGGGTGGACGCGGAGCCGGCGGGAGCCGGTTGACAGGAACCGCCCCCATGGTCTCCGAATGGAAGGGACGGAGCGGTCGGGGGCCGGATCCCTCACCGGACGAACCCGGCCCCGTACCCGCCTGGGGGTGAGCCCATGACACTGGGGGGGCCTGAACCGGCCGCCGCGGCGGTGCGGACGGTGGTCAGCCGGGCGACGGACCCGGCGCCGCCGGGGATGCCCACCACCGGCCCGCTGGTCGACCGGTTCGGCCGGGTGGTGCGGAAGCTGCGCATCTCGCTGACGGACCGGTGCAACTTCCGCTGCGTGTACTGCATGCCGGAGGGCGACATCCCCTGGATCCCGAGCGAGGAGATCCTGACCTTCGACGAGATCCAGCGGGTCGTGCGCCTCTGCGCCGCCATGGGGGTGGAGAAGATCCGCCTGACGGGCGGCGAGCCGTTGCTGCGGCCCGGCGTCGAGGAGCTGGTCGCCCGCCTGGTGCGGATCCCGGGGATCCGGTCCGTCAGCATGACGACCAACGGGTTCCTCCTGCCCCAGAAGGCGGCGGCGCTCAAGGCGGCGGGCCTGAGCGGCATCAACATCAGCCTGGACTCCCTGGACCGGGACCGGTTTCGCCAGCTCACGCGGCGGGACGAGCTCGATCGCGTCCTGGAGGGCATCGCCGCGGCCGCCGCCGCGGGCCTCGAGCCGATCAAGATCAACGCGGTGGTGATGCGCGGGATCAACGACGGCGAGGTGGAGACCTTCCTGCGCTGGGCCCGGGAACAGCCCGTGGAGCTCACCGTGCGGTTCATCGAGTTCATGCCCCTGGACGGTTCCAACGTGTGGACCCGGGAGCTGGTCTACACCGCCGCCGAGATCCTCGAACAGGCGCAGCGCATCGCACCCGTGGAGCCGGTGAACAACGACCCCGCCGACCCCGCCCGCCTCTACCGCTTCGCCGACGGGCGGGGCACCTTCGGCATCATCGCCTCGGTGACCCAGCCCTTCTGCGCCAGTTGCGACCGCATCCGCCTGACGGCCGACGGCAAGATCCGCAACTGCCTGTTCGCCGTCGAGGAGTTCGACCTGCGCGAGCTGCTGCGCGGCGGGGCCGACGACGCGACCCTGGCGGCGGCCATCCGCCGGGCCGTCTGGGTCAAGTGGCGCGGGCATCTGATCGATCAGAAGGGGTTCGTCAAGCCCCCGCGGGCGATGTACGCCATCGGCGGCTAGCCCCCAACCCTCCTTCGCGCTATGCTGGTTGGCAATGGAGGGATGGCGATGGCCGAGTCGACGCAGCAGACCTTCGATCGGCAGGCTGCCTGGGAGCTCTTGACCGAGTACACCAAGTCCCCCCACCTGATCAAACACGCCCTGGGGGTGGAGGCGGCCATGCGCTACTACGCCCGCCTCTACGGCGAAGACGAGGAGAAGTGGGGCATCACCGGCCTGCTCCACGACCTGGACTACGACCGATACCCGTCCCTCGAGGACCACCCCTTCCGCGGTGCCGAGATCCTGCGCGAGCGGGGCTGGCCCGAGGAGATCATCCGGGCGATCCTGTCCCACGGCGACCACACCGGCGTGCCGCGCCAGACGCGCATGGAGAAGGCGCTGTACGCCGTGGACGAGCTGGTGGGCTTCGTCATCGCCTGCGCCCTGGTGCGCCCCAACGGGCTGGCCGACCTGACGGTCAAGTCGGTGAAGAAGAAGTTCAAGGACAAGGCCTTCGCCCGCGGTGTGAACCGCGAGGACGTGATCCGCGGCGCCGAGGACCTCGGCGTGCCGCTGGATCAGCACATCGCCAACGTCATCGAGGCGCTGCGGGGCATCGCCCCCCAGCTGGAGCTGGCCGGATGAGGGGAGCCGGCCCGCGGCCGGGCGGCGCCACGGCCGGCGCGGGCGGCGGGACGGAGGGGCTGGGGCGGTTCGGCGGTGCCGGCATGGGCGGGGAGCCCGAGGCGCCGGCCCGCAGCGCCAGCGGCCGGCCGACGGCGGGGGAGGGGTGCGCATGCGCATCGTGTCGCTGGCGCCGAGCAACACCGAGATCGCCTTCGCCCTGGGCCTCGGTCCCCAGGTGGTGGGGGTCGACGACCACTCCGACTACCCGCCCGAGGTGGCGCAGCTGCCGCGGGTCGGTCCCGACCTGACCATCGACGTGGACCGGGTGGCGGCCCTGAAGCCCGATCTGGTCCTCGCCTCCCTGAGCGTCCCCGGCATGGAGCGGAACGTCGAGGCCCTGCGCCGCCGCGGCCTCCCCCACCTGGTGTTGGATCCCCGGCGATGGCCGGAGGTCCTGGCCTCGATCCAGGCGGTGGCCGACGCGACCGGCTGCGGCCCGCGGGGCCGGCGCCTGGTGCGCCAGCTGGAGGAACGGGCCGCGGCCGTCCGCCGCCGCATGGCGGCCCTGGTCGCTCGCCGCGGGCGCCCGTGGCGGCTGTTCCTGGAGTGGTGGCCGCGGCCGCTGATCACGCCGGGTCGGCACAGCTGGTTCACCGACATGGCCGCGATGGTGGGCGGGGAGAATATCTTCGCCGACCTCGACCGCACCAGCGGGGTCGTCGACCCCGGCGCGGTGTTGGAGCGGGAGCCCGACGCGATCCTGCTCTGCTGGTGCGGGACCCTGCAAGGGCACATGGATCCCCGGCGGGTGGCGGCGCGCGCCGGGTGGGAGCGACTCGGGGCCGTGCGGCAGGGGCGGGTGGTGCCGCTGCCCGAGGCCCTGTTCGGCCGGCCCGGCCCGCGGCTGGTGGAGGGGCTCGAGCGGCTGGCCGCCATCCTGACCGGGTTCTTCCGCGCGGAGGTCGGGGAAGGAGCGGCAGACCATGGAACCGCAGGAAGTGCAGCTCTCCCATCCGGCCCGTGACCCGGCATCGGCGACGGTGGTCGCGGAGGTGCGGCGGGTCGCGCCCGACGTGTCCGCGCTGGGGGATCGCCTGCGCTTCACCGGCGACCTGGTGGCGCGGATCGAACCCTTCACCCGGCCCGGGCGGGTGGAGATCTACCACTGCCCCGAGGGCTGGCTCTTGTACTGCTACGACTCCGCCAAGGACAACTGGGCATGCGCCGGGCCGACCCTGGAGCAGATGATCGGCCGGCTGGAGGAAGAGAGCCTGGCCCACCTGGTGCGGGCGGGCCTCGAGCGGAGCGGGCACCTGGCGCCGCGGTGAGCGGAGCGGATCGCCGGCAGCCAGGGGTCGCCGGCCGTCATGCCTTGGCGTTGCGGTCCCCGCGGCCGCTCCTGCGCCGCCGGCCCAGGAGGACCGCCGCTGCCACCGCCGCCACCGGCGCGAAGATCAGCACGACCTCCACCAGCAGCCGTGCCATCTCCACGAGACCGATCCAGAGTACGCCCTGGCGAGCCATGATCACCGGGATCAGGGCCAGGAGCGCGAAGTACGCGAGGCCGGCGTAGCGGAAGATGGCGTTGGCACGCCGCCGGGCCTGCTCCCGGAGCGCGTCGTCCGGTTCGTCGCCCTCGGCGCCGCGCCGGCCTCCTGGGCCGTCGGCGGGCGAGCGGCCGCCCGTGCCCGTCGACCCCTGCCGGGTCCCGCCGGCGGCGTCGACGCCGCCGGCGGGCGAGTCGGCGTTGGCCCCGTGAGTGGGGCCGTGTTCGATCCCGTCGGCTCCGAAGGCGGCGGACGGCGGATCGTCGGGGCCGCCGCCCGGCCCGCTGCCCGGCGTCCCCCGAGTCCCGGCGGCCGCCAGCGCAGCCTCCAGTTCGTGCGGGGTCAGCCGCCACACCGCGGCCGGTTCCTCCAACAGGCCCCGGGCGGTCAGGGCGCGGCCGGCCCCCAGCACCGCCCGGCGCCACCAGGAGCGCAGGACCAGCATGTGGTAGCCCATCTCCGCGGCCGCCCGGCCGGTGGCCTCGGCCAGCCGGTGCGTCGCCGCCACGCGCCCGCGGTCCAGGGGGCGGCGCTCCAGGTGGCGGGCGATGGCCGCCTCGAGGGCCTGCTGGCGCCTGCGGGCGTTGATCTCGTCGGCGATGGGGCTGAGGCGGCGGTCGTGGAAGAACCGGGCCAGCAGGGCCAGCACCGGCTCGGGGTCCTCGGCCCAGGTCGGCGCCGCCAGCTCGGCGGCCGGCCAGGCCACGTAGCCGTAACGCTCGAGGAACTGGTGCCAGAGCGCGAAGAAGGGCGCAGGGTGCGCGAC
The DNA here is from genome assembly GCF_033582035.1 of Thermaerobacter composti. Classification (NCBI taxonomy): domain Bacteria; kingdom Bacillati; phylum Bacillota; class Clostridia; order Eubacteriales; family Clostridiales Family XVII. Incertae Sedis; genus Thermaerobacter; species Thermaerobacter composti. The sequence goes on along the minus strand of NZ_CP132508.1, from coordinate 1,760,242 downwards.
CTGCGTCGGGGACGCGGCGGCCGAGCGGTCGAGCCCTGGCCGGACCCCGGCGGCGAGGCGGGAGAGGCGCGGATGATAGGGTGGCTCCGTGAAGACGGCGGTCACCGCCGCGTCTTCCCGCCCGCGGGCGGCCAGGTGCCAGAGGCGCTGGGGGATCTCGGCGACCACCCCCGGCACGGGGACCAGGTCGGCGGCCCGCGGCGACCCCGGCAGGCGGAAGGCGTCAAGCAACGCCTCCAGCTGCCAGAAACTCAAGGTGGCCAACGCTTCCAGCCGCAGCATGCGGTCGAGGTGGGTCAGCCAGATCTCCCGGCAGCGTTCCAGCACCCGCCGCCACTCCCGGGCGGTCGCGGGATCGCTGGGGTCCTGGCGCTCGAGGGGGATCACCCGCAGCCGCAGCTCGCCGGCGTCGGCCAGCAGGGTGCGGGGGCCGGCCTCATCCCACCAGCGCACCAGCGTTGCCGCCTGGCGGCCCGCCGTCCAGCCGTGGCGGGCGGCCCGCCAGGTCAAGACCCCCGGTGCACGGCCCACCGGGTGCGGGCGGCCGAGCAGCCGGCCGTGTTCGTCCACGGCTAGGTCGACACCGTCGCTGGGCAGGGAGAGGTCCCGGCTGATGCGGGCGGTGAGCGGGGGCAACGTCTCCTGCCACAGGGCGGCGGAGTAGGGCGTCAGGGGCCGCGGCGACAGACCCTCCTCGGTGCGCCAGGGGCTCGACTGGCCGGCTGCGGGCTCGAGCCAGGTGCGGGGGAGGAAGGTCCACGGTGCCCGCGGGCCCGTCCCCGGTGGCATCGTCGGGCGACGGGCGGCGCCGGCTGCGGCGGTCCCGGTGGACGGCGTGCCCGGGGCACCCGCGCCGTCGTCGGTCGAACCGGCCCGCGTCCCGACCTCCCCGAAGAGGGCCTCGAGGAAGGGGGCCCCACCGGGCGCGGCGCCATCGGACGTCGCCTCCGGCGGGAGGCCGGCGGCGCCCGGTGCGGGGTTTGCTGGTGCGTTGCGCTCGCGCTTGCCGGTGCTCACGGGTCGTTCCTCCCCGCATGGGTGGGACGGGGCGCGCCTTGGCCGCGACCCCCGGCGGCCCGCGCCGAGGGACGCCGGCCGACCGGGCGCGCCGGACGCCGCTGGAGGGCGTGGGAGCCCCGGCGTAAGGCGCCTTGCTCATGATAGCAGAACGGGCGCCGGCGAGCCGCGGTCCGTTCCGCCGAGGGGCGACGGAGGCGTACGCAGGGAACCGGTTCTTCCCAGGCGAATGAAGGGGCGGAGGTGAGCCGCCTTGACCGCGACGGGGGATGGGCGGAGCCGCAGCGACGGATACCTGCTGGTCGAGACCGACGGGCCGGTCGGAATCGTCCGGCTCAACCGGCCCAAGGTGCTGAACGCCCTGTGCCGGGCGCTGATCGAGGAGCTGGCCGACGCCCTGAGCGCCTTCGACCGCGATCCCGCCATCCGCTGCATGGTGCTGACGGGCAACGAGCGCGCCTTCGCCGCCGGCGCCGACATCGCCGAGATGGCGGACAAGGGCCTGGCGGAGGTGACGGGCGACGACCTGCTGGGGACCTGGCAGCGCCTCTGGCGCATCCGCAAGCCCGTCATCGCCGCGGTCCAGGGCTACTGCCTCGGCGGTGGGTTCGAGCTGGCCATGGGCTGCGACCTGATCGTGGCGGGGGAGTCGGCCCAGTTCGGCCAGCCGGAGATCAAGATCGGCGTGATGCCGGGCGCCGGGGGTACCCAGCGGCTGACGCGGGTGGCGGGCAAGTACAAGGCGATGGAGGCCATCCTCACGGGACGCATGATCCCGGCCCGGGAGGCGGAGGCCTGGGGTCTGGTGACCAAGGTGGTGCCCGACGAGCAGTGCCTTCCCGAGGCCCTGCGCCTGGCCCACGCCATCGCCGGGATGCCGCCCCTGGCCGTGCAGATGGCCAAGGCGGCCGTGCTGCAGGCCTACGAGACGCCGCTGGGCGCCGGGCTGGAGTTCGAGCGGCGGCTGTTCTACAGCCTCTTCGCGACGGAGGACCAGAAGGAGGGCATGCAGGCCTTCCTGGAGAAGCGCGCCCCCCAGTGGAAGGGGCGGTAGCCGGCGGCGCAGGGGCGGTAGGCGGCGGCCCGGTCCGCGGGGCGGGCCGAGGCCGCCCCGCGGACCGGGCCGGGCATCCTCTGGCGGACGCCGAGGTGGCGGCGCTGCGGGCGATTGATGCCGATTGCGTCCGCGCCCGAGACGCCGGGGCAGGCCCGCGGGGAAAAGGCGCGCGTCGCGGCGGCGCGCCGCGGGGCGGCGGGCCGGCAGGCGGCCTGGGGCAGGGGGCGAGGGCCCGGCCCGCGATGGGCCGCCTGCCCCAGGCGTCGCGGCGGGCGGGCCGCCCCGCCGCAGGGTCGCGAGCCGCCGAGCGGGGCCGGGACCGACGGCCGGCCCGCGGGATGGGACGGCGGCGATGGGGAGGCGATGGCCTACGTTGCGCGACGAGGAGCGACGGATCGACGGCCGGCCCGACGGACCGGGGGCGGAAGGCGGGGGACCGCGGCGGGCGGGCGGCCGCAGCCCCCAGGGCGCCGTTCCGGGGCTGCCGGCGACGGCCTTCCACCCGTCGGTGGCGGTCCGGCTCGAGGTCAACGGCGAGACCTGGGTGGGCGAGGTGCCCGCCACGGAGACCCTGGCCACGTTCCTCCGGGACCGCCTGGGGCTGACCGGGACCAAGATCGGCTGCGAGGAGGGCAACTGCGGCGCCTGCAGCGTGATCCTCGACGGAGCGCTGGTCTACAGCTGTCTCGTGCTGGCGGCGGCCTGCGACGGCGGGCGGGTCGAGACGGTGGAGGGACTGGCGCGGGAGGACCGGCTCCACCCCGTGCAGGAGGCGTTCGTCGCCGAGGACGCCCTGCAGTGCGGCTTCTGCACGCCGGGTCAGATCATGGCGGTCAAGGCGCTGCTGGACCGGGAGCCCCGGCCGACCCCCGAGCAGGTGCAGGCGGCCCTGGCGGGCAACCTTTGCCGCTGCGGCGCCTACCCGCGCATCGTCAAGGCGGCCCTCCGGGCGGCGGCGACGATGGCGGGTGGGGCGGAGACGGCGGCGAGCCGCCGCGGGGACGACGGCTCCGCGGACGGCGCCACCGACGGGGAAGGGGGGACGCGGGGTGCCCCGGCTCGTTAAGACCCGGTTCGAGTTCGAGGGCCGGGTCCAGGAGCGGTACGTCGTGGTGGAAGACGATCCCGCCGGCCCCCTGCCCGATGGGGCCGCGCTGCGCTACGTCGGCCGGCCCCAGACCCGGGTCGACGCCTGGGAGAAGGTGACGGGACGGGCGCGCTACACCCACGACGTGCGCCTGCCCGGCATGGTCCACGCGGTGATCGTGCGCAGCCCCTACCCCCACGCCCGCATCCGCGCCATCCGCACGGAGCGCGCCCTGGCCATCCCCGGGGTGCTGGCGGTGCTGACCCACGAGAACTGCCCGCCCATCCCCTGGGGCCGGGAGGGCGACCGCGTCCTCAACCCGGTGGTGCGGTACCACGGCGACGAGGTGGCGGTGGTGGCGGCGCGGGACCTGGCCACGGCCCGCGCCGCGGCGGCGGCCCTCGAGGTGGAGTACGATCCGCTGCCCTTCGTGGTCGACCTGGAGGAGGCGATGAAGCCCGACGCGCCGCCGGTTCGTCCGCAGGGCAACGTGCGCTGGGACCGCGCGGCTCGCTACAGCCGCGGCGACGTGGAGGCCGGCCTGCGCCAGGCGGCGGTGGTGGTCGAGGGCACCTTCCGCACCCCGGTGCAGCTGCACAACTGCATGGAGACCCATGGCAGCGTGGTGGACTGGCAGCCCGACAAGGTGACCATCTACGACTCGACCCAGCACATCTTCGGGGTGCGGGACCGGTTCGCCCAGCTGTTCGGCCTGCCCGTCCACCGGGTGCGGGTGGTCAAGGAGCACATGGGCGGCGGGTTCGGCAGCAAGAACGGCTTGCACAAGTACACGGTGCTGGCCGGCATCCTCAGCCGCCAGCTGGGCCGGCCGGTGCGGTGCGTGCTGGACCGCGAGGAGGAGAACCTGGCGGCGGGCAACCGCCACAGCACCCTGCAGCGCCTCAAGCTGGGCGCCACCGCCGACGGCCGGCTGGTGGCCATCGACCTGGAGGCCTACGCGGCGGTGGGGGCGATGGGCAGCCCGGGGGCCATCGGCGGCCCGGCCCGGCAGCTGTATGCCTGCCCCAACGTGCGCACCGTGGAGGTGCCCGTCCACACCAACACGGGACCGGCGTCGGCCTTCCGCGCCCCCGGGTACGTGGAGGGCACCGTGGCCCTGGAGGTGCTGATGGACGAGCTGGCCCGGCGCCTCGACCTGGATCCCATCGAGCTGCGCCTGCGGAACCACACCGACGTCGACCCCACCAGCGGTCGGCCCTACTCCTCCAAGGGGCTGCGGAAGGCGTACGCCCTGGGCGCGGCCATGGCGGGATGGGAGGCGAAGCGGCGCCGGCCGCCGCTGGGTCCCTCGGCGGCGGAGGGGACCGGGGCGGACGAACCGGCCCCGGGGCCGGGGCGTGGCGGCGCCGGCGCGGCCGCGGCGGGCAGGGCGCTCGCCGCGCCGGACCGGGGCGAGCGGGCCGACGGGTTCGCAGGGGGCGGCCCCGCGACGCCGGCGGCGGCTTCGGTCCGCGCGGGAGCCCGCCGGCCGAAGCTGCGCGGCATCGGCATGGCCAGCCAGATCTGGGGCGGCGCCGGCGGGCCGCCGGCCCAGGCGGAGGTGCGCATCCACCCCGACGGCACGGTCACCGTGGTGACGGCCAGCCAGGACATCGGCACCGGCACCCGCACGGTGCTGGCGCAGATCGCCGCCGAGGAGCTGGGCGTGCCCATCGAGCGGGTGCGGGTGCTCCTGGGCGACACCGACGGCGGGCCCTACGCGCCCATCAGTGCCGGCAGCATGACGGTGCCGTCCGTGGGCCCGGCGGTGCGCTCCGCGGCCGCCGACGCGGCGCGGCAGGTCGTGGAGCTGGCGGCGGGGCTGCTGGAGGCCGACCCCCGCGACCTGGAGCTGGTTCCTCCGGGACGGGTGCAGGTCCGGGGCGCCCCGGACCGCGGCGTCGACCTGGCGGAGCTCGGCAAGACCCTGGGGCAGTACGTGATCACCGGCCGGGGGAGCCGCGGTCCCAACCCCGACGAGTACGCCATCCACACCTTTGGCGCCCAGTTCGCCGAGATCGAGGTGGACCCCGCCACCGGCGAGGTGCGGGTCCTGGACCTGTGGGCGGTCCACGACATCGGGCGGGTGGTCAACCCCCTGACGGCCACGGCCCAGATGGAGGGCGGCATGATCCAGGGCCTGGGCTTCGCCCTGTTCGAGGAGCGGGTCGTCGACCCCGTCAGCGGCCGGGTGCTCAACGCGAACCTGGAGAACTACCGGGTGCCCACCGTGGCCGACGTCCCGCGGCTGCACGTGGCCTTCACCGACGACCCCGACCCCCACGGCAACAACCTGGGCGTCAAGGGGGCGGGCGAGCCGCCCATCATCCCCACGGCGGCGGCCATCGCCAACGCCTTCTACCACGCGACGGGCATCCCCGTACGGGAGCTGCCCCTGACCCGGGCGCGGGTGCTGGAGCTGCTCCGGCGGCACGGCATCGGGCCCGACGGGCGCCGGCGACCCCGACGCCCGGCGGACGGCGGCGCGGCTGGAGGAGGTGAGGGCCGGTGAGGGCGGAACGGGGCTCGGAGCGGGGGACGGCCACGGAGGCGGACCGGATGGCGGCTGCCGAGCACGGCGTCCCGCCGGATCCGTCGGGGACGGCCGCCGGCGCCCCGGCCTACGCGCGGGCGCGAACCCTGGAGGAGGCCCTGGCCGTCCTCGCCGGGGGTCCGGCGGCGACGGGGGACCCGCGGCCCGTGGTGCTGGCGGGCGGCACCGACCTCCTGACCCTGTGGCGACGGCATCGGCGCCAGCCGTCGCGCCTGCTGGACATCGGGCGCCTCGACGCCCTCCAGGGCATGGGGCCGGACGCCGAAGGCGGGTGGCGCATCGGCGCCCTGGTCACCCTCTCGGAGCTGGCGCGCGCCGGCGCCCTGCCGCCCGCGTACCAGGCGCTGGCGGAAGCCGCGGCGGCCTCGGCGACGCCGGCCCTGCGCAACCGGGCGACCTTGGGCGGCAACCTCGAGCAGCGGGTGCGCTGCTGGCACTACCGCAGCGGGTTGCCGTGCCGCTTCGCCGGCGACGACCACTGCAGCTGCGCGGCGCCCGAGGCGGCGGCGCCCTTCCAGGCCATCTTCGGCCACGGCCCGGGGGAGCCCGGGGAGGGCTGCGGGGCCGTCCATCCCTCGGATCCCGCCGTCGCCCTGACGGCGCTGGGGGCGGAGGTAGAGCTGGCCCGGTGGGAAGCGGGGCGCATCACGCGGCGCCGCGTGCCGGTGGACGCCTACTTCACCGGCCGGCCGACGGCCGGGGCGCCGGGTCTGACCGTCCGCCGGCCCGACGAGTTGGTGACGGCCGTGGTCCTGCCACCGCTTGCCGAGCCCTCCGCCAGCACGTACCGCAAGGTCATGGATCGGCGGGTGTGGCAGTTCGCGCTGGTCAGCCTCGCGGCCTGGGTCCGTTGGGCGCCGGGTCCCGTGGTGGGGGCGGTGCGGCTGGCGCTGGGCGGCGTCGCCCTGAAGCCCTGGCGCCTCGAGGCCGTCGAGGCGTGGCTGCGGGGGCGCGCCCTCGACGGGGCGACGGCCTGGGAGGCCGGGGAGCGGGCCGTGGAAGGGGCCCGGCCGCTGGCCGGAAGCGGGTTCAAGGTGGAGCTGGTGCGGTCGCTGGTGGCCGACACGCTCCAGGACCTGGCGGACCGCGCCGCCACCACCTAGGGACCTCGGATGGACCCGGGGCGCGGGGCCCGCCGGTGCGGCACGGGAGGGATGGGGGGTGCCCACGGTCCTGATCACCGGCGCCAGCAGCGGCATCGGCCGGGCCACCGCCCTGGCCCTGGCCCAGCGGGGCTGGCGGGTCCTGGCGGGCGTGCGCCGGGAGGCCGACGGCCGCGCCCTGCGGCAGGCCGCCGGGCCGGCGGTCGAACCGGTCCTGCTGGACGTGACGAACCCGGCCCACGTGCGGGCCGCGGCCGAGGCGGTGGATCGATGGACGGGGGCGGCCGGGCTGCAGGGGCTGGTGAACAACGCCGGCATCGCCGCCGCCGGGCCGGTGGAGCTCGTCCCCGAGGCGGTGTGGCGCCACCAGCTGGAGGTCAACGTGGTGGGCGTGGTGGCCGTCACGCGGGCGCTGCTGCCGGCCCTGCGCCGCGGGCGGGGGCGCCTCGTGCTCATGGGCTCCGTCGCCGGCCTGGTCGCCCTGCCCTTCATGGGTCCCTACGCGGCCTCCAAGTTCGCCCTGGAGGCCTTGGCCGACGCGCTGCGCATCGAGCTGGCCCCCTGGCGCATCCAGGTGTGCCTCATCGAGCCGGCGGCGGTGGCCACGCCCATCTGGGCCCGCTCGGTGGAGGTCGCCCGGCGCTCCCTGCTCCCGCCGCCACCGGATGCGGCCCCCGTCTACCAGGCCGCGGTGGCGGCCATGACCCGGGTCGCCGAGCGCAACGCCCGGCGGGGTCTGGCGCCCGAGGTGGTGGCCGAGGCCGTGGTCCACGCCCTCACGGCGCGGCGGCCGCGGTCCCGCTACCTGGTGGCGCCGCCGGGCCACGCCCGGCAGATCCGCCTCCTGCGCTGGCTGCCCACGGGCCTGCGGGATCGGCTGGTGGGGGCCACGGTTCAGCGGCTGCTTGCGCGGTCGCGGACGGCGCCGACCGGCGCGAAGGCGGTGGAGCCCACGGAGCCTGGATCCGGGTGAAGCCCCGGCCGCGGCCGGCGCCCCCCGGCGGGCGCACGGCCGGCGTCCGCGGCCCCGCCCGCGCCCGGGGGCCCGAACAGGTGGGACCGCACCGCCAGGGCCAGGTCCGGCCGGTCCGTCACGATCCCGTCGGCCCCGGCGAGGAAGAGCTGCTCCATCTTGCGGGGGTCGTTGACCGTCCAGGCGTGGACCTCCAGCCCGCGGTTGTGGGCGAGACGGACGAGTCCCGCCGCGAAGACCTTGAGGGGGCCGTGGTACTCGGGCACCTGCAACGCCACCCCCGGCGGCCGCAGGAAGGGCGTCAGGCCGAGCCGCTGCGCCACCACGAACCGCAGCGCCTCCCCGCTGGCGAGGCTGGTGGGCACCTCGGGCGCCACCGCGCGGAAGTGGCGCAGGGTGCGGTCGTGGAAGGAGGCCACCATCACGCGCCGGGTGGCGCCGTGCTCCCGGAGCGTGCGGGCCACGTCCTCGGCCAGCCGGGGATCGTCGTCCTTGAGCTCGATCAGCAGCCGCTGGCGGGGCAGCGCCGCGAGGACCTCCTCCAGGGTGGGGATCCTCAGCCCCCGGCCGCGGTAGGGGTAGGTGCGGCCGCCGTCGGGCGTCCAGCGGTACCCGGCATCCAGGGCCTTCACCTGCTCCAGCGTCATGGCGTGGACGTCGCCGGAGCCGTCGGTGGTCCGGTCGACGGTCTCGTCGTGGAGCACCACCAGGGCGCCGTCGGCGATGCGGTGGACGTCCAGCTCCACCCAGTCCGCGCCCAGCGCCGCGGCGTACCGGAAGCTGGCCAGCGTGTTCTCGGGGCGCCGATCCCCGCCCCGGTGGGCGATGACCAGCGGCAGCGGCCGGTCGGGGGACGGCCCGGCCATCGGGCCGAACGCCTCCCGGGGCACCGGCGGCCGGGCGAGGACGCTGCCCACCACCGCGGCGGCCAGCAATCCGAGGGCGAGCCGCCCCAGCCGCTGAGCCGGTCGCCCGCCGGCCGGCCCGCCGCCGCGCATCGGGCGGCCCGACGCGCCGAGGAGCCCGACCGGATCGGCGCCCTCCGACCCGGCCGGCCCGGCGCCGGTGGGAGCATCGCCCGGCCCCGCCGCCGGGCTCCCTGCGGCCGCGGTCCGCGCCGACGGGCCCGCCAGCCCCAGGCGGTGGAAACACCAGGGCGCCCCGGCGGTCACCCAGAGGCCCAGCAAGGCGTAGCCGGGGAGTTCCGGCAGCCCGTTGGGGATCAGCGCCCCGTGGAGGGCATAGAGGGCGGCGAAGCCGGCCATGCCCACCACCCACCGGGCGATGGCCACCCGCGCCGGCGCCGGGGTGCGCAGGGGGAAGGCCGCGAAGGCGTCGAGGTCGCCGGCCAGGAACCCCATGAGGAAGCCCAGGGTCTGGTAGGCGACGGACTCGCCGCAGAGCGGCAGGAGCAGCAGGGGGACCACCACGGTCGCCACCCGCTTGCGGCGGCGCGGCCAGGCCCCGCCCAGGCCGCGCCGGAACCCCCAGCGGAAGGCGGCCATCACGGCCGCCCCGATGGCCAGTCCGCCCAGGGTGTCCCCCAGGTAGTGGACGCCCAGATAGGGCCGCGAGAAGGCGATCAGGGCGATCAGCACCGGCGCCAGCGCGCGCCACCAGCGGGCGCGGTACTCGAGCCACAGGTAGCCGAACAACGTCATGGCGCCCTGGGCGTGGCCGGAGGGGAAGCCCGGGCTCGTCTCCCGCACCAGCACGCGCACCCCGTCGAAGAGGGCCGAGGGCCGCGGCAGGTTGGCCAGCTCCTTGAGGAACCCGTTGAGCCACATCGACGCGAGGAAGAGGAAGGCCAGCTGGTGGCCGCGCCGCCGGTCCAGGCACCAGTACACGAAGGGCAGGACCAGCATGTAGAAGTACTCGCTGCCCAGGTACGTGAAAAGCTGGGCCACCGCATCGAGGCCGGGCGTCGCCACCTGCTGGAGCACCCGGATGCCGTCGCCGTCGAACACGGCACCGCCCCCGTTCCGCCGCGGCCAGGCCACGGCACCGCCTCCGTCTCCCGCGCCGGTGCCGGATCGCCGTCGCTGATTTCGCGGCCCCACGACCCCGTTCCTACCGGCGCCGCAGGGCCGCGTTCGTCCGCCAGGGCTGTTGCCCGGACCGCCCTGGGGCCACCGACCGGCCGCCGCGCGGCGCGGCGGCACCAGCCGAGCGCCGCGGCGGCACCAGGAACTCGGTCGATCACAAGGAATAAGAATCCCTAAAGCGAGACGCCACCGATTGCGAATCCCCCCAAAGGCGGACGGCGAGACGACGAACCCCGGAGCGGGGGCGATGGCCATGGAGGCGGGGCGGACGGCGGCCTTCCTCGCCGCACTGCGGCGACTCTACCCGCCGGGGGCGATGCATACGGACCCGGCCCAGCTGGCGGCCTACGAGTGCGACGGGTTGACGGTCTTCCGGGCCCGGCCGCTGGCGGTGGTGCTGCCCACGTCCCGGGAGCAGGTGGCGGCGACGGTGCGGCTGTGCCGGGAGCACGGCGTGCCCTTCGTCGCCCGGGGCAGCGGCACCAGCCTCTCCGGAGCCGCGGTGCCCGTACCCGGCGGGATCGTCATCGCCCTGAACCGCATGAACCGCATCCTGCACCTGGATCCTGACCAGCGGCTGGCGGTGGTCGAACCTGGCGTGGTGAACCTGCAGATCAGCAAGGCGGCCGCCCCCTACGGGCTCTACTACGCGCCCGACCCCTCGAGCCAGGTGATCTGCACCATCGGGGGCAACGTGTCGTTCAACTCCGGTGGCGCCCACTGCCTGAAGTACGGGATGACCGCGAACCACGTGCTCGGCATGAAGGTCGTGCTGGCCACGGGCGAGACGGTGGAGGTGGGCGGTGCGAGCCTCGACGTGGCGGGCCCGGACCTGCCGGGGCTCTTCACGGGCGCCGAGGGCCAGTTCGGGGTGGTGGTCGAGGTGACCGTCCGGCTGCTGCCCCGCCCGGAGGCGGTGCGGACCGTGCTGGCGGCCTACCAGCGCCTGGAGCAGGCGGGGGACGCCGTCAGCGCGGTGGTGGCCGCGGGGCTCCTGCCGGCGGCCATGGAGATCATGGATCGCCTGGCCATCGAGGCCGCCGAGGCCGCCGTCGGCGCCGGCTACCCGCGGGACGCGGGCGCGGTGTTGATCGTCGAGCTCGACGGGCCGCGGGACGAGGTGGAGGCCGACCTCCGGCGCCTGATGGCGGTCATCGAGGGCTCGGGGCCCCAGGCGGTCCGCCTCGCCCGGGACGAGGCCGAGCGCATGCGCCTGTGGAAGGGGCGCAAGAGCGCCTTCTCCGCCGTCGGCCACATCAGCCTCGGCTACCTGGTCCAGGACGGCGTGGTGCCCCGGACCCGGCTGGGGGAGGCCCTGGCCCGCATCCAGGCGCTGGCGGCGCGGCACGGCCTGCGGGTGGCCAACGTCTTCCACGCCGGCGACGGCAACCTCCACCCGCTGATCCTCCTGGACGACCGCTCGCCGGAGACGGTGGAGCGGGCGGAGGAGCTGGCCGCCGCCATCATCGAGGCCTGCATCGAGCTGGGGGGATCCATCACCGGCGAGCACGGCGTGGGGCTGGAGAAGCGCCGCTTCCTCCCGCGGCTGTTCGATCCCGTGACCCTGGACCTGATGCGTCGCATCCGCCGCGCCTTCGATCCCGACGAGCTGGCGAACCCGGGGAAGGTCTTCCCGGACGAACCGGCGCCGGCACGGGGCACTGCTGCCGGCCCGGCGCCGCGCGACGAGGCGTCCCGGGGACCGGCGGAGGGCGGCCGCGGGGCCGGGCCGGGCGATCCGGTGGCGGCGGCCGGCGGGCGCAGGGGGGAGCGACGGTGACCGCCGCCGGGCGGCCCGACGGGGGGCCGGAGCGGGCGGCCGTCGTCCGGCCCGCCTCCCTCGAGGAGCTGGCCCGCCTGGTGCGCGAGGCCCGCCGGGTGCTGCCCCGGGGTGGCGGCACCAAGGTGCGGTCCTGGGAGGCGGCGCCGGCGCCGCCGGCCGGCGGGGGGCGGGACGCCGCGAACCCCTGGGCCGCGGATGACGTCCTGGTCCTGGACACCACCGGCCTGGCGGGGGTGGTGGAGTACGACCCGGCGGAGTTCACGGTGACGGTCCGCGCCGGGACGCCCGTCGCCGCCCTGGAGGCCCTGCTGGCCGAGCACGGGCAATACCTGCCCTTCGACCCGCTGTTGGTCGACGCCGGCGCCACCGTGGGCGGCACCGTGGCCATGGGGGTCTCGGGGGCCTGCCGGCTGCGGTACGGTGGCGTCCGCGACTTCGTGCTGGGGGTCACCTGCGTCGACGGCGAGGGGCGGGTGGTGCGCGCGGGGGGACGGGTGGTGAAGAACGCCGCCGGGTACGACCTGCCCAAGTTCCTCTGCGGCAGCATGGGTCGGTTCGCCGTGCTGGCCGAGCTGACTTTCAAGGTCTTCCCCCGCCCCGAGGAGTTCCTCACCGTGGTCCTGGCCTGTCCCGACGTCGCCGAGGCCGCCACCGCCCTGCGGGCCCTCTACCGCTCGCCGCTGGAGCCCCACGCCCTCGAGGTCGCGGCGCCCGGCGTCCTCGACGGGCTCCTCCCGGCGGAGGTCGCCCCCGCGGCGCCCACCGAGCCGGCGGGGTCGGCCTACCTGCTCCTGGTCCGGATCGGCGGTCCCGCGACCATCCTCCGCGGCTGGGCCGATCGGGTGATCGAATGCGTGCGCGAGGCCACCGGTCGCCCCCCGGCGGCCGAGGTGCTGGCGGGTGCAGCGGAGCGCCGGCTCTGGACCGCCCTGCGGGAGCTGGCGTGGGCGGGGAGGCGGGATGCGGGCCGGGCGGACGGGGGCCCCCTGCTGCGGCTCTACAGCCGGCCGGCCCTGATGCCCGAGCTGGACGCGCTGCTCGACCGCCACGGCGCCCGGCGCCTGCACAGCCAGGCGGCCACGGCGGCGTGGGTCCTCTTCCCGGACGAACCGGCCTGGGAGGCGTTGCTGCCGGCCCTGCGAGCGGCGGCGGTGCCGGCCCTGCTCTGGGCGGGCAGCGGCCCGTGGCCCGGCGGGTACCTGGTGCCGCCCGCCGGCACCGCGGTGGCTCAGGCCCTCAAGCGGGTCTTCGATCCCCACGGCCGCCTGCCGCCCCTTCCGTGGGAGGAGGGCGTCTGAGCCCCGCGCCGGTGGGCCCGATCCCCGACGCGGCCGCGACGGCACGGCGACGACGGGAACGGGGGAGGGGGCTGACCCGTGCAGCACCAGATCCCGGTGGACCGCCTGGGGCCCGCCGGCCCCGCCATGGCCGCGGCGGTCGATGCCTGCGTCCACTGCGGCTTCTGCCTGAGCGCCTGCCCCACGTACCTGCTGCTGGGCGAGGAGATGGACTCGCCCCGCGGGCGCATCTACCTGATGAAGGAGGCGCTGGAGGGGCGCATCCCCGTGGGCGGCAGCGTGGCCGCCCACGTGGACCGCTGTCTGGGCTGCCTCGCCTGCGTCTCTGCGTGCCCCTCCGGGGTCCGCTACGGCGAGCTGCTGACCCCCTTCCGGGCCCTGCGCGAGGCGCAGGCCCCCCGGCCGCGGACGGAGCGGTGGCTGCGGTTCGCCCTGCTGGCCACGCTGACCGATCCCCGGAGGTTCCGCCGCGCGGTGCGGCTGGCGGCGGCCGTCGGGCCCCGTCTCCGGGGCGCCCTGGGGCGGCTGGCGGCCGAGCCCCGGGGGTCCGCGGCCGCCGTCGCCGGTGACTCGCCGACGGCCGGCGCCGCCGATGGGACGGCCGCCGCCGGGGGTGCGGGCGGCGAAGCGGCGGGCTCGCCAGTCGCCCCCGGATCGGTCGATCGCGCGGCGGGGTTCGCCCCGGCGGTGGCCGCCGCGGGAGCGGCCGAGGCTTCCAGCCCGCTCCGGCGGCTGTTGCGGCAGCTGGTGGCGTTGCTGGAGCTGGCGCCACCCCGGGTGCCTCCGCCCGACCCGCTGCCCCGCGTCATCCCCGCCCGCGGCCGTCGCCGGGCCCGCGTCGCCCTGCTCGTCGGGTGCGTCCAGCAGGTCCTGGCGCCGCGGATCAACCGCGCCACCGCCCAGGTGCTGGCGGCCAACGGCGTCGAGGTGGTGGTGCCGCCGGTCCAGGGCTGCTGCGGGGCCCTGCCCCTGCACGCCGGCGACCTGGAGCGGGCGCGGCGCCTGGCCGCCCGCAACCTCCGCGCCTTTCCCGCGGACGTGGACGCCGTGGTGGTCAACGCCGCCGGCTGCGGTTCGGCGATGCGGGAGTACGGCCACCTCTTCGCCGGGCACCCGGCGGAGGAGCGCGCGCGGGCCCTGGCCGCCCGGGTGCGGGACGTGGCCGAGTTCCTGGACGAACTGGGCCCCCGCGCACCGGGGCCGCTGCCGGCACCCCGCCGCGTCGCCTACCACGACGCCTGCCACCTGGCCCACGGCCAGGGGGTTCGGGAGGCGCCCCGGCGGCTGCTGGCCGCCATCCCGAACCTGGAGCTGGTGGAGCTGGACGAGCCCGACCTCTGCTGCGGATCGGCGGGCACCTACAACCTGGAGCATCCCGACCTGGCCCGGCGGCTGCAGGCGCGCAAGGTGGCCAGCATCCGCCGCAGCGGCGCCCAGGCGGTGGCCACGGGCAACATCGGCTGCCTGGTGCAGATCCGGCAGGGGCTGGAACGGGAGGGCCTGTCGCTGCCCGTCGTCCACACGGTGGAGGTCTTGGCCGAGGCCTACGGCTGAGGCGGCCGGCGGGTCCCGCGGATCCAGGGACGCCGGGCCTCACCAGGGCGCCCCGCGGCGACTCCGGGGGCGACGGCGCCGGGTGGGGAGCGGCTCGCCGGCGTACCGTCGCCATGCGGGCGCTGCGCAAGGATCGGTCCAGGCCGGAAGGGCCGGGCCGTCGATGGAGGGAGGGAGGGGGGTGCCGGCACCGTCGCTGAACCGGCCGACGCCGACGCAACTCGACGAGCTGCGATCGCTGCTGGGCGACCCCCGCAAGGTGGGCACCGGGCAGGCGGTGCGCGAGCACCACAGCCACGACTTCAGCTACCACCGGCCTCGCCTGCCCGATGCGGTGGTCTACCCCGAGTCGACCGACGACGTGCGGGCGGTCCTGGAATGGGCGGCGCGGCACCGGGTGCCCGTGGTGCCCTTCGGCGTGGGCAGCAGCCTCGAGGGGCACACGGTGCCCCTGGCGGGCGGGATCAGCCTCGACATGACCCGCATGGACGCCATCCTCGAGGTCCGCCCCGAGGACTTCCTGGTGCGGGTGCAGCCGGGCGTGACGCGCTCGCGGCTCAACCAGCGTCTGGCCCGCGAGGGCCTGTTCTTCCCGGTCGATCCCGGCGCCGACGCCACCATCGGCGGCATGATCGCCAACAACGCCAGCGGCACCAACGCCGTGCGCTACGGCGCCATGAAGCACCAGGTGCTGGGGCTCGAGGTGGTCCTCGCCGGGGGCCGGGTGATCCGCACGGGCAGCCGCGCGGTGAAGTCGTCGGCCGGGTACAACCTGACCGCGCTCTTCGTCGGGTCCGAGGGCACGCTGGGGGTGGTGACCGAGGCCATCCTGCGCATCTACCCGTTGCCCGAGTTCGTCCTGGCCGCCCGGGCCAGCTTCCCCAGCGTGGAGGCGGCGGCGCGGGTGGCGGTGGCCCTGATCCGCGCCGGCGTGCCCGTCGCCCGCGTGGAGCTGGTCGATGCCCCGACGATCCGGGCGGTCAACGCGTACAAGGGCACGCGGTATCCCGAGCGGCCCACCCTGTTCCTCGAGTTCGCCGGGACCGAGGCCGCGGTGCGCGAGGAGGTGGCCCTGGCCCAGGAGCTGGCCGCCCTGGAAGAGGGCGTGGACTTCGCCTTCGAGACCGAGCCGGCCGCCCGGGAGCGGCTGTGGGAGGCGCGGCACCAGGCGGCGCTGGCCATCGCCGCCGCGGCTCCCGGTCGCCGCATGATGGCCACGGACGTCTGCGTGCCCCTCTCCCAGCTGCCGGCGGCCGTCGCCTTCGCCCGCCGGGTGGCGGAGGAACACGGCCTCGAGGCCGCCATCCTGGGGCACGTGGGCGACGGCAACTACCACGTGACCTTCATGGTCGACCCCGACGATCCGGCCGAGGTCCGGCGGGCCGAGGCGGTCAACGAGCGCATCGTCCGCGATGCCCTGGCCCGGGGCGGCACCTGCACCGGCGAGCACGGCGTCGGCATGGGCAAGGTCAAGTACCTGGAAGCGGAGCACGGGGCGGAGGCGGTGGAGCTGATGCGCGCCCTCAAGGCGGTGCTGGATCCCCTGGGGATCCTCAATCCGGGGAAGGTGGTGGGGACGCCGGTCCCGTCATAAGGGTGATGGGGGCGGGTCAGATCGTCGGGCGAGGGAGGGGCGAGCCGCCGGGGGCGGGTTCGCCCCCGAAGGAGGGGAGGGGGGATGGCGCGCCGGGGCGGCGGCGCGGGGGGCGTCGCGTCGGACCGGGGCGGGATCCGACGCGGAGGGCGGAGGAGTCGGCCCGCCGGGCGCCCGCCGCAGGGTGCGGCGAGGAGCCCGGCGCGGGCGGGATGGACGCCCCGGCCCGCCGGTCGCAGGGGGGTGGACCGGTGGTCGGGGGCGGTGGCATGCGCACCGGGTTGGCGGATCGCTGGCGGGGCCGGGACGCCCGCCCCCGCTGGCGGTGGGTGCCCGGGGCATGCGGAGCGGCGACTGGAGGGTTGCCGGCGGGGGTGGACGCTCCGCGACGGGAGGGGTGAACCGTGGCGAAGGCCGTGCGCACCGTGCCCATGGGGTTCGGCCCGGCCATGGAGGTGGGCGAGCTTCCAGCGCCGCCTCCCTTCACCCTGCGCAACTTCCTCGGGATGGTCGGCGTCAGCGCCATCCTGATCAGCATCTCCATCGGCAGCGGCGAGTGGCTGCTGGGGCCGCGGACGGTGATCCAGTACGGCCCGGCCCTGCTGTGGATCGTCACCGTGGCCACCGTGCTGCAGACGATCTTCAACCTGGAGTGCCAGCGCTACACCCTGGCCACCGGCGAGTCGGTCATCCCCGGCCTGATGCGCCTGTGGCCCGGCCGGTGGTTCTGGGGACCGGTCTGGGCGCTGATCTGCATCCTCTCGGTGTCCCCGGGGTGGGCCGCCTCGTCGGCCACGGCGCTGGCCGCCCTGCACCTGGGGCGCCTGCCCGCGGACGCCGATCGCGGGCTGGTCCTGGTCTACGGCATCCTGGCGATGCTGCTGGTCATGCTGGTGGTCGCCTTCGGGACGCGGGTCGAGCGGACCCTGACGCGGGTCTCGACCTTCGCCGTGGTCTTCATCTTCGCCAGCCTGATCGTCCTCGACCTCTGGCTCGTGCCCTGGGAGTGGTGGGGCCGCGTCGCCGCCGGGTTCTTCCAGTTCGGGTTCCTGCCCTCGGGCGAGGGCGGCCGCGTGGACTGGGCCCTGATCGGCGGGTTCGCCGGCTACGCGGCCACCGGCGGCGTGCTCAACATGGCGGCCTCCAACTGGATGCGCGACCGCGGCTGGGGCATGGGCGGCCAGGTGGGGTACATCCCCGCCCTGATCGGCGGCCGCAAGGTGCAGGTCTCGACCACCGGGAAGATCTTCGACCTGACCGCCGAGAGCCTGGCGCGGTTCCGCGAATGGCTCCGGTACAGCCGGTGGGAGCAGTGGACGCTGTACCTCGGCGGTTGCCTGCTGGGCATGTACCTGTGCGTGCTGCTGGCCGTGGGCCTGATCGCGCCGGGGACGCCGTTGAAGGGCACCTACGACGTGGCGGCCATCCAGGCCGAGGCGGTCTCCCGCTTCCTGGGCGGTCTCGGCTGGGTCTGGGTGCTGCTCATCGGCTTCTGGGTCCTGTGGGGGACCCAGCTCAGCGCCACCGACGCCGTGGTGCGGCACCTCACCGACCTGGTCTGGTCGCTGGGATTGGGGCGCTGGACGCGGGACGACATCCGCGTGGTCTACTACCTCATCATGGCCGTGGTCACGGTCTGGCTGGCCTTCTTGTTCGCCTACAACCCCCTGACCCTGGTGCTGCTGGTGGCCAACATGGCCGGCGTGGCCTTCGTGGTCGGGGGGCTGACGCTGCTGTGGCTCAACACCCGGATCCTGCCGCCGGAGCTGCGGCCGGGATGGCTCGCGCGCCTGGGCCTGGTGGCGCTCTCGCTCTTCTATGCCTTCTTCGTCTACCAGACGGCGCAGCAGGTCCTGGGCCAGCTGTGGCGGGCGTGACGTCGGCACCGAGCCGGTGCGGGCCCGACCGACGCCCGGCAGGGGCACCGGGGGAGGGGGCTTTACGTCAGTAGCGCTTCAGGGCCCACCGCGGCATCGGCCGCGGCGGAAGAACCGGCCAGGGGGCCCGGCGACGCCGATCGCCGGGCCCTCGCCGCGGGCGGCGGGACGGGGCGCAGGGCTGGGGGCCCCGACGCCAGGGGCGCGGAGGGACCGGCCGCAGCGGCCTTGTCGGGACGGGTTCCGCTCACGGCGCCGGCGAGGTCGTCCACCCCCCGAGACCGGCGGCTGGCCGCCTCCGGCAGGGACGGCGGGACGGGCGGCGAAGGCCGAGGGCGGGGCGGCCGCGGGGGATCGCCGTGCGCAACGCGCGCCGGGCGGCGGGCGACGGTGGCCGGCGGCGCCTGGCGGCGCCCGGCCCCAGGGGCGGCGGCCCCGTCGCCCCGTGGGCCCGGCGGGCTCGGCGTGCACCAGGGGGATGCGCTGCGGGGGACGGCTGCGGCCGGTGGAGAGGTGACCGGCGGCGGCCCAGCGACGGGGAGGGATGGGCATGGCGGCCCTGGACGGCATCGAGGTGCGGGGACCGCTGCGGGAACGGTACGACCAGGTCCTGACGCCGGAGGCGCTGGCCTTCGTGGCCCGCCTGCACCGGGAGTTCAACCCGGTGCGCGAGCGGCTGCTCCAGCGGCGGGCCGAGCGGCAGCAGGAGCTGGCGGCGGGGGCCCGCCCGGACTTCCTGGCCTCCACCCGTGCCATCCGGGAGGGGGATTGGCGCGTGGCCCCGGTCCCGCGGGACCTGCAGGACCGTCGCGTGGAGATCACCGGCCCCGTGGACCGGAAGATGATGATCAACGCGCTGAACTCCGGGGCGCGGGTGTTCATGGCCGACTTCGAGGACGCCAACACCCCCACGTGGGACAACTGCATCCAGGGCCAGATCAACCTGATCGACGCGGTGGCGGGCACCATCGAGTACACCAGCCCGGACGGCCGCCACTATCGCCTCGGGGAGCGGGTGGCCACCCTGGTGGTGCGGCCGCGGGGCTGGCACCTGGTGGAGAAGCACGTGCTGGTGGACGGCGAGCCCGTGTCGGCGAGCCTCTTCGACTTCGGCCTCTACTTCTTCCACAACGCCCACCGTCTGCTGGAGAAGGGCTCCGGGCCGTACTTCTACCTCCCGAAGCTGGAGAGCCACCTGGAGGCGCGGCTCTGGAACGACGTGTTCAACCTGGCCCAGGACGCGCTGGGCATCCCGCGGGGCTCCATCAAGGCCACGGTGCTGGTGGAGACGATCCTGGCCGCCTTCGAGATGGACGAGATCCTCTACGAGCTGCGGGACCACGCCGCGGGGCTCAACGCCGGGCGCTGGGACTACATCTTCAGCGTGATCAAGAAGTTCCGGCACGATCCCGCTTTCCTCTTGCCGGACCGCGCCCAGGTGACGATGACCGTGCCCTTCATGCGGGCCTACACCGAGCTGCTGGTCAAGACCTGCCACAGGCGGGGGGCCCATGCCATCGGCGGCATGGCCGCGTTCATCCCCAGCCGGAAGGATCCGAAGGTCAACGAGGTGGCGCTGGCCAAGGTGCGGGAGGACAAGGTCCGCGAGGCGGGGGACGGCTTCGACGGTACCTGGGTGGCCCACCCCGACCTGGTGCCCGTGGCGATGGAGGTCTTCGACGGCGTCCTGGGCGAGCGGCCCAACCAGGTGGACCGCCAGCGGGACGACGTCCAGGTCACGGCCCGCGACCTGCTGGACGTGCGGGTGCCCGGCGGGCGCATCACCGAGGCCGGCTTGCGCAACAACGTCAGCGTCGGCATCCAGTACCTGGCCTCGTGGCTGCGGGGCAACGGGGCCGCCGCCATCTTCAACCTGATGGAGGACGCCGCCACGGCCGAGATCGCCCGCGCCCAGGTCTGGCAGTGGACGTATCACGGTGCCCGCTTGGACGGGGGGCCCACGGTGACCGCCGACCTGGTCCGGCGGATCGCCGACGAGGAGATGGAGGCCATCCGGCAGGCGGTGGGCGACGACTTCTTCCGCACCGGCCGCTTCGACGAGGCCCGGGAGCTGTTCGAGCTGGTGGCCCTCAGCCGGGACTTCATCGAGTTCCTGACGATCCCGGCCTACGAGCGCATCGACTGAGCCGCCGTGGGGCGTGGGCTGGGGGATGCGGCGGTGCACGCCAAGGGGCGGGCCGGGGTGCGAGGCGGCCGGGAGGAACGCGGCGGGGCGGGGGCGAGGATCGGCGGATCCTCGCCCCCGCCCCGCCGTCGCCTGCGCCGGGTCGTCGCCGCCGGGCGGCGACGACCCGGCGCCTACGAGGACCGGTCCTCGTCGGCCGGCGGCTCGCCGCCGCCCTGGGCAGCCTCGGGCGCCGCTCCAGTCCCCTGGCCTGCGCCCTCGGCCTTCGCGCCCGGGGCGGCCGCCTGCCGGCGCTCCGGGGCCGCGGCCGCACCCTCGGTGGACGTGGCCTTCGGGGCGGTGGAGGGGGGCGCCGCGGGCCGGTCCGTGGACCCGCCTGCGGCGGCGGTGCCGGCGCTGGCCGCCTGCCGCTGGGCCCGCTCGGCCTTGAGCCGCGCCGCCTTCTCCAGCGCCGCTTGCACGCGGGCGTCCTTCGCGGCCCCACCGGCCGCGGCGGCCTTCGCCCCCGCCCCCGGGCCGCCACCGGGCGCCTCCGGCCGCGCGCCCGCCCCGTCGCCCGAAGCCGCTCGCTGCTTGGCCCGCTCCGCCTTCAGCCGTGCCGCCTTCTCCAGGGCGGCCTTGACCTTGGCGTCCCGGTCGTCGGCCGCCCCGGCGCCGCCGGGGGCGTCGGATTCGTCCGTGGGTACCGAGGTCTTGACGTCTTCGACGAACTTGGCCAGGAAGACGTCCAGCTGGCGGCGGACGTTGTCGGTGATCAGGTCGGGATGGGAGTTGACGATCAGCGGCTTCATCGTCGTGATCAGCTTGCCGTTGCGGAAGAGGGCCACGCCCGGCACGTGGGCGAGGTCATAGGTCTGGTTGATGGCACGGCGCCGGTGGTACTCGTCGATCAGGTCCCGGTACTCGTCGACGTTGATCCGGACCAGCTTGACGTCGGGGTGCCGCTGGGCCTGCTCCACCAGCGCCTGCGTGAAGAACCGGGTATCCTTGCCCGGTCGCCAGAGCTCCACGAGGACCTGGCCCCTGTGCTGCAGGACCTCCTGCTCGAACCGGTCGCGGGGGACCTCCTGGGGCCGCGGGAGGGTCGGCGTCGCTGTGGCCATCGCCCTGCACGCTCCTTCGTCGTGGACGATCGACACGGTTGCCAGGAAACATTGTACTACAGGGTAGGCGGGTCACGCCGGCCGGGGCCGCCGGCGGGTGCCGTCGGGCACCGCCGGCGGCCCCGGCCGCGGGGGGAGGTGGCGATCCGTGCGCGTGACCATCACCCCGGCCGCCGCGGCCTACGCCGCCCGCGAACTGAAGCGGCGGCCGGAGCTCGACCGCACCCTGACCGTGGAGGCGTTCCTGGTCGCCGGTTGCTGCTCGCCCAACCTGCCTCCGGAGGTGCGCCTGGGCCCGCCGCCCGAGGGCGGGTTTCGCGCGGTGACGGTGCCCCTGGCCGGCCCCGCCGTCGCCGCTGCGGACGGGGCGGCGACGGCGCCGGCAACGGACGCACAGCCCGACATGGCCACGGTGGAGGTCTACCTCGACCCCCTGGTGGAGGACTTCGTGCGCGACTGGTACGGCGAGGCGGACCGTGAGCAGGCGGAACGCGCCGTCCTGTGCATCGACCTGGTGCGGTACGGCGACCGCGAGGAGCTGACCGTCCGCCCTTGGCCGCCACGGCCTGGCACCGCACCGGCGTCATGACCGGCGCGCCCGGGCGGGCGGCCGCGCCGCCCGCCCGGGCGCGCCCGGTGAGCCCTCGGCTCGGCGGAACGGGCGGTTCTGCGGTGCAGCCCGGGGCTGCGCGGCATGGGACGTTCTTCCCCCTGGCGGCCCCACGTAGGGTACGCAGGGGGTGTGCCGCCGTGGCGCGGACCTGGTGGGTCTGGGTCCACGACCTGGGAGCCGTCCTCTGGCTGGGCAGCGTGTTCTACCAGCTCCTGGTGGTGGTACCCGTGCTGGCCGGCCAGCCGCCCCTCTTGCGGCGCCGGCTGTGGCTGCAGCTGATCGGGCGCTTCCACGGCCTGGCCGCCCTGGCGGCCGTCGCCGTGGTCGTCACCGGCATCGCGCGGCTCCTGGCCTTGCCCTGGCCGCTGGCACGACTCCCCGCCACCCTCTACGGGCGCCTGCTGCTGGCCAAGATGGCGGGCGCCGCCGGCATGCTGCTCACCGGCGGCGCCATCGCCTTCGGGGTGACGGCGATGCTCCGCGACCCGCGGGGCATGGACCGCTTCCCGGCGGCCGCCCGCTGGCTGGTGGGGCTGTTGATGCTGGAGGCGGCGCTGGGCACCCTGGTGCTGTGGTGCGTCGCCCGCATCCACGGCGGGTGAGCCGGGCCGAGGGGGCCGGCCGCCCTGCCGGGAGCCGCGCCCAGCCTGGCCGCCCTGCGGGAGCCGCGGCCGCCTGGCCGCTCTGCCGGGAGCCGCGCCCAGCCTGGCCACCCTGCCGGTAGCCGCGCCAGCCCGGCCGCCCCCGCCGGGAGACGCGCCAGCCTGGCCGCCCCCGCCGGCAGTGGCGCCCAGCCCGGCCGCGGCCGCGTCCGCCCCGGCCGAGTCCCGCGGGATCCGCCGGGCGAGCCGCGTGCCGCACCGCCTCCGGCCTCCAGGACCCGGACCGTGGCGGCCTTCCACCCGCAGCGCATCCCCGTCCCGTACCCATCGGCGCGACCGGGGGCCGGTTGGCGAGCCCCCCTTCGGCTACAATGGGGGCGTACCGCGCGGCCGCCCGGACGAGCCGGCTGGACGACCCCGCCGGGCAAGCCGGACGGGCCGCTGGACGCGGGCCACCGGCCGGACCCGCGGAGCCTGCCGGCTTCCGCCGCGGGCGGCCCGGCGCCGCCGGCCGGTGATCCTACCGGAAAGGAGACGCCCCATGCCGCGACGCGCCGAGGAGTTCGACCTGGAACGGATCCAGCGGGCCGTTCTCGAGATCCTGGAGGCGGTGGGGGAGGACCCCACCCGCGAGGGTCTGGTGGACACCCCCCGGCGGGTGGCGGAGGCCTACCAAGAGCTCTTCAGCGGCCTGGGCCGCGACCCCGCCGACGAGCTCACCGTGTTCTTCGAGACGGACCACGACGAGGTGGTGCTGGTCAAGGACATCCCCTTCTACTCGATGTGCGAGCACCACCTCCTGCCCTTCCACGGACGGGCCCACGTTGCCTACCTGCCGCGCAACGGCCGCATCACGGGGCTCAGCAAGCTGGCCCGCGCCGTGGAGGTCGCCTCGCGCCGACCCCAGCTCCAGGAGCGCCTGACCTGCCAGATCGCCGACGCCATCGAGGCGCGGCTGAACCCCCGGGGCGTGGTGGTGGTGATCGAGGCGGAGCACCTCTGCATGACCATGCGCGGAATCCAGAAGCCCGGGTCCTATGCGGTGACCTCGGCGGTGCGGGGCCTGTTTCGCGAGAACGTGGCCAGCCGGCACGAGGTGTTCGCCCTCATCCGCAGCGACCTGCGGCCCTAGCCGCCGTCGCGGGCCCAGGCCGGCCTGCGGCAGGAGTCCGCCGCCCCATGGGGAACCGCATTGGTCGACCAGGAGGAGGGATCCCCGTGACCGACCGCCGTGACCCCTTCCGCGAGTACTCCATCGAGACCCTGGCGGTGCACGCGGGCCAGGCGCCCGACCCCGCCACCGGCTCGCGGGCGGTGCCGCTCTACCAGACCACCTCGTTCGTGTTCCAGGACACCGACCACGCCGCCCAGCTCTTCAACCTGGACGAACCCGGCAACATCTACACGCGCATCAGCAACCCGACCACCGAGGTCTTCGAGAAGCGCATGGCCTATCTCGAGGGCGGCGTGGCGGCCGTGGCCACCGCCAGCGGCCAGGCGGCGACGACGCTGGCCATCACCAACATCACCCGGGCGGGCGAGGAGGTGGTGGCCTCCTCGAGCCTCTACGGCGGCACCTACCAGCTGTTCGCCAACACCTTCAAGGACCTCGGGATCACGGTGCGCTTCGTCGACCCGTCGGACCCGGAGAACTTTCGCCGGGCCATCAACGAGCGCACCCGCTGCATCTACGCCGAGATCATCGGCAACCCGAAGCTGGACGTGCTGGACGTGGAGGCGGTGGCGCGCATCGCCCACGAGCACGGCATCCCGCTGATCGTCGACAACACCTTCGCGACGCCCTACCTGTGCCGGCCCTTCGAGTGGGGGGCCGACATCGTGGTCCACTCGGCCACCAAGTGGATCGGCGGCCACGGCACCTCCATCGGCGGCGTGGTGGTGGACTCCGGCCGCTTCGACTGGGGCAACGGCAAGTTCCCGCGGCTGGTGGAACCGGATCCGGGCTACCACGGCATCTCCTACTGGAACGACTTCGGCACCCTGGCCTACGTCACCAAGCTGCGCGTGCACATGATGCGCGACGTGGGCGCCTGCCTGAGCCCCTTCAACGCCTGGCTCTTCCTGCAGGGGCTGGAGACGCTGCACGTGCGCATGGACCGCCACTGCGAGAACGCGCTGGCCCTGGCGCTGTGGCTCAAGGAGCACCCCGCGGTGGAGTGGGTGGCCTACCCCGGCCTGCCCGACCACCCGTCCCATCACCTGGCCCAGAAGTACCTGCGCCCGGGACGCTTCGGCGCGATGATCGTCTTCGGCGTCAAGGGGGGTCTGGAGGCCGGGCGCAAGGTGATCGACAACGTGGCGCTGTGGTCGCACCTGGCCAACGTGGGCGACACCAAGTCGCTGATCATCCACCCGGCCTCGACCACCCACCAGCAGCTGACGCCGGAGCAGCGCCGGGCGGCGGGCGTGTCCGACGACATGATCCGGCTGTCGGTGGGCATCGAGGGGCTCGCCGACCTCCAGGCCGACCTGGACCGCGCCCTGCGGCTGGCGGCCGGCCTGCCGTCGGCGGACGGGGCCGTCGCCGACGGCGTGGCCGTGCCCCGCCTCAACGACGAGGCGGTGATCCGGGAGGTGGTCGGTCGCTCGCAGGTGGACGAACCCGGCGGCCCGCGGCCGCGGGTGGTGGCCGTGGTCGGCCTGTCGTCCGATCCGGGGCGGCCCAGCTACCGCGTGGCCCGGAAGCTGCAGCGCATGGGCTACAAGGTGGTGCCCGTCAACCCGCGGGCCACGGAGATCCTGGGGGAGCGGGCCTATCCGGACCTGGCGTCGGTGCCCGGGCCGGTGGACGTGGTGGTGGTGTTCCGGGCGCCGGAGCACGCGCCGGCGGTGGCGCGGGAGGCCGTCGCCCGCGGCGCGCGGGTCCTCTGGCTGCAGGAGGGCGTGGTCAGCCCCGAGGCGGCGCGCATCGCGGCCGAGGGCGGCCTGGCGGTGGTGATGAACCGCTGCATCTACAAGGAGGCCCAGCGCTGGCGGGGCCACGTGGCCACCTTCCGCGGCGCGTGAGAGGCCGCCGCGGGTCGGGATGGCGAGCGGCGCCCGCCGCGGCGGCCGGGTTCGTCCCGGTGCCTCTTCCCTCGCCGGGGCGATGGGTTAAAATAGCGCTTGGCTGCTGGCATCTCGGGAGGTCGGTTGGATGGCACGTTACACGGGCCCGAAGCACGCCATGTGCCGGCGCGTGGGCCGACCGCTCTGCGGGTCGCCCAAGTGCCCCGCGCTGAAGCGGCCCTACCCGCCCGGCCAGCACGGGCCGGGCCGGCGGCAGAAGCTCAGCGAGTACGGCCGCCGCTTGCTGGAGAAGCAGAAGCTTCGCTTCATGTACGGGGTGCTGGAGCGCCAGTTCCGGCGCTACTTCGAGCGCGCCCAGCGGGCCAAGGGGAACACCGGGGAGCGGCTCCTGCAGCTCCTGGAGACGCGGTTGGACAACCTGGTCTACCGCATGGGCTTCGCGCCCACCATCTGGTCCGCGCGGCAGCTGGTGGTCCACGGGCACATCCAGGTGAACGGGCGGAAGGTCGATCGCCCGTCGTACCAGGTCCGGCCGGGCGACGTGATCGCCGTGCGGGAGAAGAGCCGGCGCATCCCGCTGATCCAGGAGAGCCTGGAGAACGCCCAGCGGGCGCCGGACTACGTCAGCGTGGAGCCCGAGAAGTTCCAGGGCACGCTGCTCCGGGTCCCCAGCCGCGAGGAGATCCCCGTCGACGTCGAGGAGTCGCTGATCGTCGAGTTCTACTCGCGCTGAGCGGGGCGAGGCCGGTGCCGAGGCACCGGCCCTTTGTCTTTTTGACGCCGGGTTCGACGCCGTGCGGGAGGGAGCGACGGTGCAGATCCAGGCGGAGATGGCCGGGATCGTCCAGGAGGTGCTGGTCCGCGAGGGGCAGGCGGTGGAGGCCGGTCAGGACGTGGTGATCCTGGAGTCGATGAAGATGCAGATCCCCGTGACGAGCCCGGCGGGCGGGACCGTGCGGAGCGTGCGGGTGAAGCCCGGGGACTTCGTCAACCAGGGGGACGTGCTGATCGAGCTCGAGACCTGACGGCCGCGCCGCGGGAGGGGCGGGGGAGCCGGCCCGGCAAGTCGCGGGAGGGGAGTCCATGAGCCGTGGGACCGGGGATCTGGACCGGCAGCTCCTGGAGCGCCTGGAGGCCGTCCGGCGGGGCGGGCCGGAGCGCTACCACCAGCGGAACCGGGAGCAGGGCAAGCTGTTCGCCCGGGTGCGGCTCGAGCGGCTGCTGGACCCGGGCAGCTTCGTCGAAGACGGCACCCTGGCCAACGCGTTGGCGGAGGAGCTGCCCGCCGACGGCGTGATCACGGGCCTGGGGCGCATCGGCGGTCGGCCGGTGGCCGTCATGGCCAACGACTCCACGGTCAAGGCGGGCTCGTGGGGCGCCCGCACGGTGGAGAAGATCCTGCGCATCCAGGAACAGGCCCTGCGCCGGCGCATCCCGATGCTGTACCTGGTGGACAGCGCCGGGGCGCGGATCACCGACCAGGTGGAGATGTTCCCTGGGCGCCGGGGCGCGGGGCGCATCTTCTACAACCAGGTGCGCATGTCGGGCGTGGTGCCCCAGGTGTGCCTGCTCTTCGGCCCGTCGGCGGCGGGCGGCGCGTACATCCCGGCCTTCTGCGACGTGGTCATCATGGTCGAGGGCAACGCCAGCATGTACCTGGGCTCGCCGCGCATGGCGGAGATGGTGATCGGCGAGCGGGTCACGCTGGAGGAGATGGGCGGCGCGCGGATGCACTGCACCGTCTCCGGCTGCGGCGACGTGCTGGTGGCCAGCGAGGACGAGGCCATCGCCGCGGCGCGCACCTACCTCTCGTACTTCCCCAGCCACTGGGAGGAGCGGCCGCCCCGCGGGGAGCCGCGACCGCCGGCCCCCGGGCCGGCGGTGGAGGAGATCGTCCCCGCCGACGCCAACGTCCCCTTCGACATGTACCGCTTGATCGAGCGGCTGGTGGACGAAGGCTCCTTCTTCGAGATCAAGCGCCTCTTCGCCCCGGAGATCATCACCGGCCTGGCCCGCATCGAGGGCCGGGTCGTCGGCGTGGTGGCGAACCAGCCGCGGGTGCGGGGCGGGGTGCTGTTCGTCGACTCGGCGGACAAGGCGGCGCGGTTCATCTGGCTGTGCAACGCCTTCAACATCCCGCTGCTGTTCCTGGCCGACGTCCCGGGGTTCATGATCGGCTCGGCGGTGGAGCGCCAGGGCATCATCCGCCATGGCGCCAAGATGATCGCCGCCGTGGCCGAGGCCGAGGTGCCGAAGATCTCCGTGATCGTGCGCAAGGCGTACGGCGCCGGCCTCTACGCCATGGCCGGGCCGGCCTTCGAGCCCGACGCCTGCCTGGCGCTGCCCACGGCGCAGATCGCCGTGATGGGACCCGAGGCGGCGGTCAACGCCGTCTACTACAACCACATCGCCAGGCTGGAAGGCGAGGAGCGCCGGCGCTTCGTCGAGGAGAAGCGGCGGGAGTACGCGCGGGACATCGACATCTACCGCATGGCGTCGGACCTGGTGGTCGACGAGGTGGTCCCCGCCGGTCGGCTGCGGGAGGAACTGGCCCGGCGCTTCGCCCTCTACGAGAACCGCCGCCGGGAGTGGCCGGCCCGGCACTGTCCCGTCCACCCGGTCTGACGCGTCGGCGGCGCGCCCGGCCGGGGTGTCGAAACCTGTCTTTCGCTCGACATCGGCAGGAATCGCCAGCAGGCGACGGTATCCCAAGAGTGTATGGACGAAGCCGTTCCCGGCCCGAGGAGCGGAGGTGGACGGGCCCGGCGGCAGGCCGTGACCGTCATTCCCACGGTGGGCCGGGTGGGGAGGGTGAGGGGGTGCCATCGGAGCGAAAGTCGGTCGGGCGCCGCGTCCTGGTCGCGGACGACGTGGCCGCGGTGCGAGCCTTCCTGCAGCTGGCCCTGACGGAGCAGGGCTACGAGGTGGTCCTGGCCGCCGACGGCGGGACCGCGTTGCAGCTGGCGCGGGAGATGCGGCCCGATGTGATCCTGCTGGACTGGGTCATGCCGCGGATGAACGGCGCCCAGGTGCTGCGGGCCCTGCGGCGCGATCCGCAGCTGCGGCAGGTGCCCGTCATCCTGATGACGGGGAGCGTGGGCGTGGACGAGATCACCTCGGAGTTCGGGGTGCGCTGGGTTTTGGAGAAGCCCTTCGGCATCGACGACCTGTTCGTGACCCTGGAGGATGCCCTGGCCGCCGCCGAGCCGGCCTGAGCCGGGGCTCGCCCCGGGGCCATGGCGCCCGGGGCGGCACAGGGCCCACCGCGGGGGCGGTGGCGGGCGGACGGCCCGCCACCGCCCCCGCCGCCTTTCGGGCGGTCCCCGCGTCCCGGCGCCTCCGCTGATGCGGTCGAAGGACCGGTCGCCCCGCCCCCGCCGCCGTACGGGCCGTCCCGGCCCCTCCCCCGGGGCCGGGGCCGAGGCGAGGGGGGTCGTGGGTCCTGCCGCCGGAAAGGGGATCGCGGCCTCCTGGCGAGGCCGCGGGCCATGGGCTGCGGCGGGATGCGGTTCGCCGTGGGGGGCCGGGTCGTGGGCCGGTCGGGTCAGGCGACGGTCCCGAGGCGACGGGCGGGGAGGACGCCCTGCAGGGTCGGGCCGGGTTCGTCCGACGGGGCGGGTGGGGCGACCGCGCCCGGCACCGCGGCCGGTGGCGGCGGGGCACGGGCCTCTGACCCCTCGAGCTCGCCCGGGCGCGGCGGCGCGCCCGGATCGGGCGGCCGCCCGCACCGGTGGCGTCAGCGCTGCAGGTAGCGGGCGTCGACCCAGCCCTCATAGGTGCGCCCGTTGGCCTGGTAGCGCACCCGGGCCCACCCGTTCTGCTCTTCCAGCACCTGGACGGTGCTCCCCTGGGCCAGGGTGCCGATCCGGGTGGAGTCCTGGGTCGGCTCGGCGCGCACGTTGAGGTACTGGGTGGTGACCGTCGCCGTCTGGCCGGCGCTGGCCTGGGGCTCGGCCGGTTCCTCCGTCTGGCCCTGGCTGTCCTGCGGCTCGCCGGTGGCCGGCTGCTGGTCGCCGGCGGCCTGGTCGTCCCAGCCGGCCGCCAGCTGGCCGTCTCCCGCCAGGGCGGCGGAGATCTCGGCCTGCTGGGCCTCCAGCTGGGTCATGCGGACCATCAGGTCGTCGACGGCGGTCATCGTCTGCTGGACGTTGTTGAGCCAGCCCCCCACGCTGTAGGCCATGAAGGCCACCACCAGGACGGCGACCACGACCCAGAGGCGATTGAGTCGCTCCATACCCGCACCCTCCTCTCGTGGTACCAGGAATATGGGGGGCTGTCAGCGATTATTCCGCCCGTCCAGGGTTGCGGTCGGGTCGTTGTCCCCTGCGTGCGCCGTGGGCTAACCTGGGGCTGATGGCGTGGACGTCCGCCG
Organism: Thermaerobacter composti; assembly: GCF_033582035.1. NCBI lineage: Bacteria > Bacillati > Bacillota > Clostridia > Eubacteriales > Clostridiales Family XVII. Incertae Sedis > Thermaerobacter > Thermaerobacter composti. The sequence goes on along the minus strand of NZ_CP132508.1, from coordinate 1,730,434 downwards.
GCGCGGGCCAGGACGCTGCGGGCGTGAAGGCGAAGCCGCGGACCGGGGCCGTCCGGCGCCGCCCGGCGGAGCCTGGAGGGACGCCGCGGCGCGAGGGTTGCCTCGGTCCGGGGGCTATGGGGCGAGGGGCGGGATGGCCGCCGACAGGGGCCGGGCAGCCCCTGGGCCGGTCGGTGGGGAACGGTGCGGCCAGCCCGGCGCGCAGACCCGTCCGGCGTGAGGGTCAGCCCCGGCGGGCGCACGAGCCCGGACCGCATGCCCGTCCGCATGCGGTCCGGCCTGGCGTGCGGTCCAGCCCCGGCGGGCGCACGCACCCGGCCCGCGTGCCCGTCCGGCATGCGGTCCGGCCCGGCTTGCGGACGAGCCCGGCGTGCGGAGGAGGCCGGCGTGCGGGCTACGGCCTGTCCCGCCCGGACGGTGGCGCGGCGAGGGGAGCGAGGGAGGGTTGCGCGGTGCGGAGCGCAGCGGCCGCCGCCGGGACGGCGGTCCATCTGGTCACGCCGTGCCTTGCGGGCGAGGAGGAGGGGTTGCCGGAGGCGCTGGTCGCCGCCCTGGCACGGCAGGGGTGGCGCGTCGCCGTCTGGCCCGTGGCGGATGACGCGGCCCAGCAGCTGGCTTGTCTTCGCGCTTTGCCGATGGACGAGCCGGTGCTCCTGGTGCCGGCCCGGGACGCCGGCCCCGACCTGGCGGCCGCGGTCGCCCAGCGCGTGGCCGTGGCGGCGGGCCGCCCGCTTCCCGGGAGTCGTCTGGACACCTGGCTGGTGGAGAACTACCGGGCGGGCTATCTGGCCGGCAAGCACCTGGTCAACCTCCGGCACCAGGAGGTGGCCTACCTGGGCCCGGCGGGCGCCTCGCCAGCCGCGGCCGAGCGGCTCCGGGGGTTCCGGCAGGCTCTGCGCCACAACGGGCGGGAGCTGCCAGCCCAGCGGGTCGCGGAGGTGCTGCCCGACGCGGACGCCGTGGCCGCCGCCTTGCGCCGGTGGTGGTCGGACGAACCCGCCCCCACCGCTCTCTTCGCCGCCTCGCCGCAGCTGGCGGCCTGGGCGCTGGCGGCGCTGGAGGAGATGGGTCGGCGGGTGCCGGACGACGTCGCCCTGGTCGGCTACGGCGATGGACCCCTGGCCCGAGCCCTGCGGCCGCGGCTGACGGCCGTGGTCCCGCCGCTGGACGAACTGGCCCGCCAGGCGGCCGCAACGCTGGCGGAACGAGCGCGATCCGCCCAGCGGGCCGGCGAGAGGCGGGCCGAGCCGGTGCGCTTGGCCCCGCGGCTGATCATCCGGCAGTCCTGCGGGATGCGGGCTGCCGGCTGACGGCGGACCCGGGGCCGTGGCACGGCAAGATGCGATGGGCCCGAGCGGCGCCCGGGCCACGCCGCGGCCGGCGCGCCGGCGGCCGGCCCTCAGCCGCTGACCCGGGGCTGGCGCTCGACCAGCTTGACCAGCGAGCTGGCGATGGCCTCCTGCTCCTGGGCGTTGGCGACCTGCCACATCTCCTTCAGGAGACGCTGCTCCGGCGTCCGCGGCGCCACCTCCTGGGCCAGCCAGTCGCCGATCTGTTGCGCGCGCGCCTTGATGTCCTGTTGGGACATGCCGGCCTGCTTGGCCGCCTGGATGCGCTGGGCGAGCTCCTGGGTGAACTGCTGGAACTGGTCGGTCACCGGCATGGAGACCCCTCCTTTGGTCTGGTCGGCTGCCGTCGCGGGGGCGGTGGTCGCCTCCCGCCGGCGCGGGCCGCGATGCGGGTCGTCCTCGGCCGGGCGTAGTATCCACGGCCGCAGGCGGCGGTATTCTGAACCTCGGAGACGCCGAAGGGGGGCGGAACGGCGGTGAACGTGGTGGAGCGACAGGTCCCCGGCCTCGACGAGCGGCTGTTCGAGGCGCGGGTCGCCCCGGGCGCGGAGGTGGTGGTGATCCGCAAGCCCGGCTTCCGCAAGAAGTATGCCACCTACGCCACCCGCTACGGCAGCATCGACCGCGTGCTGCGGGATCCGGCCACCGGGCGGGAGGTCGAGGTGCCGCCCGGCGCGGCCCACTTCCTGGAGCACAAGCTGTTCGACAAGCCCGAGGGCAGCGTGTTGGAGCGGTTCGCCCAGCTGGGCGCCAGCATGAACGCCTACACCGGCCCCTTCTACACGGTGTACCTCTTCTCCGTCGTGGAGCCCTTCGAGGCATGCCTGGAGCTGCTGCTGGACTACGTCCAGGACCCGCGCTTCACGCCGGAGAGCGTGGCCAAGGAGCAGGGGATCATCGGTCAGGAGATCGCCACGGCCCGCGACCACCCGCTCATCCGGCTCCACTACGACTTCCTGGAGGCGATGTACCGCCGCCACCCCGTCCGCGACTGGATCCTGGGCTCGCCCGAGTCCATCGCCACCCTGACGCCCGAGCTCTTGGAGGCCATCCATCGGGCCGCCTACCATCCCGCCAACATGACCGTCTGCGTCGTCGGCGACGTGGACCCCCAGGGGGTCGTGGCCATGGTCGCCGAGGACCTCGGGCGGCGAGGCATCCCGCCGCGACCGCGACCGGAGCGGCGCCTGCCGGCGGAGGGCCCGGACCTGGCGCGCCCGCAGACGGCGCGGCGGATGGGCGTCTCGCGCCCTTACGTCCAGTGGGGGATCAAATTCGGTCCCTTCCCGCCCGACGAGGGCGGCCTGCGGGCGGCGGTCCTCGGCGACCTGGTGGCCGAGGCGCTGTTCGGGCGGCTGACGCCGTGGTACGAGGAGCAGTACCGGCGCCAGGTGATCACCGACCGGTACTGGTACGGCCTGTCCGTGGTCCCCGGCGCCGCCCACTGGGAGGTGGGCGGGGAGACCGCCGACCCGGATGCCTTCGCCAACGCCTGCGAGGCGCGCTTGGGCGAGGCCTTGAGCCACGGCATCGACCCGGATCTCTTCGAGGCGGTCCGGCGCAAGGCCATGGGCGAGTTCCTGGCGCTGCTGGACTCGCCGGAGGAACTGGCCCACGGCTTCCTGGCGGATCGCTTCCTGGGGTGGGACCTCTACCGGCGCCTCACCATCCTCGACGAACTGGACGCCGACGCCGCCACCCGCTGGCTGCGGGAGCACGCCGACCCCCGGCGGACGGTGCGGGCGGCGGTGCTGCCCCAGGAGGAGGTGGCCTGATGGGCGCGTCCCAGGGACGGACCGCCGGCTTCACCCGGCACGAGCTCCCCGGCCTGCGCGTGCACGTGCGCCCCGATCCGCGCTTCAAGCGGGTCACGGCGGTGCTGGCGTGGCAGATGCCCCTGGCTGCCGAGACCGCCAGCCCCTTCGCCCTGCTGCCCCGGCTGCTGCGCCGCGGGACCCGGCGCCATCCCGACCTGCCGTCGCTGGAACGGGCGCTGGCCGACCTGTACGGAGCCCATCTGGGCGTCGGCGTCGAGAAGATGGGCGACCGGCACCTGGCCACCCTGACGTTGACGTGGCCGGCGGGCCGGTTCGTCCCGGGAGCCGCGGGGCCCGGCGAGGCCCTGGCCCGCCGCGCCCTCGGGCTGTTGCTGGAGGTCTTCGCGGAGCCGTACCTGGAGGGAGAGGGCTTCCCCGCCCAGCGGGTGGAGGAGGAGCGCACGGCGCAGATCCAGCGTATCCGCGCCCTGGTCAACGACAAGGCGTCCTACGCCCTCCGCCACTGCGTGGAGCACCTGTGTGCGGGCGAGCCGTACGGCATCAGCGAACTGGGCGATCCCGACCGCCTGGCGACCCTGGACGGCGAGGACCTGGTGCGGCTCCATCGGCGGGTGCGGGCGGTGGCGCCCCTGGACCTGTTGGTCACCGGTCCGGTAGAGCCCGGGGCCGTCGTCGAGGCCGTGGCGGAGGCCTGGGCGGCCCGGGGCGGCGGGCCCCGCGAGGTGCTGGAGCTGCCGCCGCCGGTGATCCGGGGGCCGCGACCCGAGCCGCGCCGCGTGGAGGAGACCCTGCCCATGGAGCAGGGGTGGCTGGTGCTGGGGTTGCGCGCGCCCATCGGCTTCGACCACCCGCTGCGGCCGGCGCTGGAGATGTACAACGGCATCCTGGGCGGGTTCGTCCACTCGAAGCTGTTCATGAACGTGCGGGAACGGGCCAGCCTGGCCTACTCCGCCTGGTCGCGGCTGGTGCGGGGCAAGGGGCTCATCCTGGCCATGGCCGGCATCGACCCCCGGCGGCGAGCCGACGCCGAGGCCATCATGCTGCGGCAGATCGACGACATGGCGGCGGGACGGATCGACGACCGGGAGCTGGAGGCCACCCGTCGCTCCCTGGTCAACGGCCTGCGCTCCGACCAGGACCAGCCGGCGGCCGTGATCCGCACCGCCCTGGAGTCGTTGGTCTACGGCCACGACGAGGACCCCGAGGCGGCCATCGCCAGGCTGCACGAGGTCGGGCGGGACGAGGTCCGGCAGGTGGCGCAGCAGGTGGGCCTCGATACCGTGTACTTCCTACACGGCGGGACCCCGGCGGCCGACGGCGGCGCCGGGCGCGGGGGGGACCGGGCCGCCGGTGGCGACGGCGGACGCTGAGCCGGGATGCGGATCTCCGCCGGTGGCGATGCCGGACGATGAGCCGGGACCCGGGGTCTCCGGTGGCGATGGCGGACGGTGAGCCGGGGGACCGGGCTCCCGGTGGCGACGCCGGACGGTGAGCTGCGACCCGGGCCGGCGGCGAGCCGCCATCCCAGGGGTGGCGGGCGGAGCCTTCGCAGCGGGCTGCGGAAGACGCCGTCGTGGGACGGCACGGCGGTGGGCCGCCCCGGCGGACGAACCGGCCCTAGCCCGGCGGGTCGACGCGCCCGGCCGACCTCGGGGGCGGGTGCGCGCGACCCCGGCGGTCCGGGGATGGTCTCCGGGCCGGCACGCCGAGAGGGCGGACGGCCGGTGGCCTTCCGCGAGCGCACGCCCGCATCGCCGGCACCAGGCGATGCAGGGATCCGGAGGGCGGGTGCAGGGCGGTGCCAGCGACCCGGTTCACGGGGGTGGGGCGGTGCGAACGATCCGGCTCACCGGCGCAGGGAGGTGCGACGGGTGGTGATCGACGCGCAGGGTCAGCACCCGGCCCGCCGGGACCCGGGTCGGGGTGGGGGCGTGCCGGATCGGGCAGGGTCCGGCGCCGCGCCGGCCGACGCCCCGGAGGGCCCGCCGGCTACGCCCGGGTCGCGGCGGTCGGGCGCCGGCACCCGTTGGCTGCGGTGGTTGGCGCCGGTGGGGGCCGCGGGGGCGCTGGCGATCCTGACGACGGCCGTCGTGGCCCTGGCGCCCGGTCCCTTCCGGCGGGAGACCCTGGGCCGGGCGCTGGCCGTCGAGGTGATCGCCGTGCTCCTGGCGGCGCTCAACTACTCCGGCTTCCTGTGGGGCCGTCGGACCTTCTTCGAGCTGGTCACCGCCCAGCCCCAGCCCCCGCCCGAGGAGCTGGCCCGGCGCGACGTCCTCTTCGTGCAGCTGATCCTGGGCGGGGCGACGCTGTTCGCCCTCTGGCTCTGGCTGGGCGGATGAGCGGGCCCTGCGGCCCATGCGCGGGGGCCGACACCCCGGCGTGCGAGCCCTGCGATGCAGCGATACAATAGCGGCGAAGCCGGCGGGGGAGCGGCGAACGCGGCGAAGCCGGCCGGGAAGGGGCGAAGCCGGTGGGGAAGCCGGATCGCGGTGCGGCCACACCGCGCGGCACGGCGGGGCACGGCGCAAGGCCGGGCGCGGCGGGCCGCGGCCCGCGATGCCCTCAGGTCCCGGGGTCGGGCGCTGCGGCCGTCGCGACGGCGCGGCCCCAGCCGGGCGCCACGGCGGGGACAGGGGGCCGGGATGCGGGTCGCGGCACCGGCGGACGAGGCGGCGCCCCGTCCGCCGGCGGGCGCCCTTCCCGCCGGGGGCGGACGCGAGGAGGTGCCGTCCATTGGGTTCGGTCGGTCTGCCGGAGATCCTGTTGATCGCAGCGGTGGCCCTGGTCATCTTCGGGCCGGCGCGGTTGCCCGAGGTGGGGCGGGCGGTGGGGCGGGCCATGCGCGAGTTTCGGTCGGCCATGCGCGGCATCGACGAGGACGAACCGGCGGCAACGGGGGGGCCGTCGGCCCGTGGGCGGGGGGTGCGGCGGGACGACCCGGCCCTTGACCTGCAAGACGGTGCCGGGGAGCGCGATGCGGCTGGGGGGAGCGCAGCGACGCCCCGGGGCGGCGAGGTGGCAGGGGCCGGTGCTGCGGCCGCGCAGGGCGGGAACGCGGGGGCGTCCGGCGTCGCGCCCGCGGAGGATCGGGGGGAGCGGCGGCAGGGGTCGGCCGGTTGAAGCATGGGCCACCGACCTGGGGAGGCGGAGACCGGGGGCGGCGGCGTCTGGCCGTCCCTGGTCGGCCACCTGAGCGAGCTCCGGTTGCGCCTCATCTACTCCGCCCTGGCGATCGCCGGCGGGACGGCCATCGGGTTCGTCTACGCCCGCCCGGTGCTGGGGTGGTTGATCGAGCGCGGGCCCGACGTGCGGCTGGTGGCGCTGGCACCGGCGGAGGCGTTCCTGGTGACCCTGCGCATCGCCGTCCTCCTGGGCGTGGGGCTGGCGTCCCCGGTGGTGATCTACCAGGCGCTGCGCTTCGTGTGGCCGGGGCTCACCGAGACGGAGCGGCGCTACGTCCGCTGGTACGCGCTGCCGGCCCTGGTCCTGTTCGCGGCGGGCATCGCCTTCGGCCTGCTGGTGGCGGTGCCGCTGGCCCTGGACTTTCTCCTGGGGTTCAACGCCGGGCCGATCCAGCGCACCGTGTCGGTGCAGGCCTACGTGGACTTCGTCACCGGGCTGGTCTGGTCCTTCGGGTTCCTCTTCGAGCTGCCGGTGGCGGTGGCGCTGCTGACCGAGATCGGGCTCTTGACGCCTCCCTTCATGGTGCACCTGCGCAGGTACGCGCTGCTGGCCGCCCTGGTGATCGCCGCGTTCCTCACCCCCACCACCGATCTGGTGACCCAGCTGCTCTTCGCGGTGCCGCTGATCGTCCTCTACGAGGCCGGCTACGGCCTCTGCTGGCTGCTCCACCGGCGCCGCGCCCGCGCATCGGCGGAGCGGGCCGGCCAGGCAAGCCCCCGGGCCGAGGGGGATCCGTGACGACGCCGGGGCCATCATCGGCGCCGGCGTGGGGCACGGTCGCGGCTAGCGTCGTGCACCGTCGCGGCAAAGGAGGCAGGAGGACCTGTGGACGGACGGACCGAGGACCAGGGCCCAAGGCCCCCGCGCGACGGCGGGGTCGACCGGCCGCGGGCGCGGGAGGGCGGGTCCGCGGAGGGAGCCCCTCAGGACCCTGCGGCCCACGACCGAGGTGGCGACGGCGGGCGCCGGCCGGAACGGGAGCCGGCGGCGGCCGGGACTCGCATCGCCGACGCCGGCGCGCTCATGGACCTCTACTACGAGGTCTCCATGGAGGGCGTCGATCTGCGGCGGTTCCTCGACCGGCTCGACGCCGGCGAGTGGGGCCCGGTGGATCCCGAGGTGGTGGTGGAGTTCCTCCGGGAGCTGCAGGCCGTGATCTTGAGCAACATCGAGGTCAAGGCCACGGAGGGACCCCACTACGCCGAGCGCCGGGACGAGGTGATCGCCGAGACCCAGCGCGAGTTCGAGGAGCTGATCGGCCGGTATCTCGACCGGACCTGAGGCCGCCGGCCGACCACGGCCCGAAGGGCGGGGCCCCGGGCGGGCGGGGTCGGCGCCGCGCGTGTCAGCGCCCGAGCCGCAGCTCGCCGACCCCGCGGGTGTCACCCGGTCCCAGGGGCGGAAGCCACGTCACGGTGCCGAAGCGCGCCAGTTCGTCCGGCTCGAGCCGGCCGTCCCGGGCCGCCCGCTGGTATTCCGCCCGGGTGAGGGTCACCGCCGCCACCATCTGCTCGCCGGCGCGGGTGGTGGGGTAGGTGGCGCCAACCGACACCGCCTGCCACTTGCGGTACTCCGGCCGCGCGAAGACCACGTCCGCGATGCGACGGCAGTCTTCGAGGATGCCGGCCTTCAGCGCCGCCTTGGTGGGAGCCCGGTTGGCGCGCAGGGTCACCAGCAGGGTGGTGCTGGCCGCCTGGGAACCGCGGTGGTCCTCCGGACCCTGCTGGACGAAGACCTTGCGGTTCTCCCCCCGGTTGGAGGGAGTCACCGCGGCCTGCAGGTCGGCACTGAGCACCGGCCCCGCGTCCCAGCGCGGCTTGGTGAACACCGCGGCGCCGCCCGCGGCGTTGGGCTCCCACCCGATCCACACCGCCAGCGACAGGATGGCCAGGGAGAGGGCTGCCACCAGCCACCCGGCGCCGCGGCTGCGCAGGCGGAACAGGCTGCTGCGGCCGGTGACGATGGCCGTCACCCCCGCCACCATCCCCGCCAGGGCGACCAGCCCCAGGATCCCGAGCACCACGTAGGGAACCGGTTCGAGGAGGAACCGCGTCACCGGGAAGGCCTCCTCCCGGGCGGCCTTCGGCCGCGGCCGCCCGTGGGCTCGGCCCTATTGTTCCCCCGGCCGTCCCCGTCCCACGCGGGGCGGCGACGCCGCCTCGCGCCCATCGGGGCCGCCGGGCGGCGAGGGGGCGCCCGGATCTGGCGACGGTTGGCGCGCGTCGGGGTTGGGGAACGGCGACGGGCTGGCCGCGTCGCTCGCCGGCGGCTCGCGCCCGCGGGCGTCGCCGGGCACCGGGGTGTCCGGGCGGCGGGGGCGCGGACCCGTGGGCCGGTGGGCGGCGGGGCGGCCGGGTCCCACGACGCCGTGGATGGCCTCCACCCAGCGGACGGTGGCCAGCAGGGCCAGCAGGGCGAGGCGCAGGCCCCGGTCGAGCCCCGCCCGGTCGATGTACTCGTCCACGGTGTGGGCCCCGTCGCCGTGCCGGACGCCGAAGGTGACGGCCGGGATCCCCCGGCTCAGGGGGAGGTTGGCGTCGGTGCTGGCCGGCAGGTCGTGGGCCGGCACGCCGCTGGCGCGCATGGCCGCCCGCACCAGCTCCACCAGCGGGTGGTCCGCGGGGAGGGCCCCTTGCGGGCGGTCGCCGATCACCTCCACCGTGAGCGCCGTCCCCTCGTCCTCGGCGGCGGCCTGGAGGGCGTGGCGGATCGCCCGCTCCAGTTCCGCCAGCGCCCCGCCGTCCTCGGAGCGCAGGTCCAGCTCCAGGCGGCAGGTGGCGGCGATGGCGTTGACCGACGTCCCGCCCTCGATGCGCCCTGCGTTCCAGGTGGTGCGCGGCGCCGCCGGCACCGGCAGGTCGGCCAGCCGAGCCAAGGCCCGGCCGGCGGCGACGATGGCGCTGGGCTGCCCGAAGTCCTTCCAGCTGTGGCCACCCGGGCCGGTGAAGGTCACCCGCAGACGCCGGCTGCCCACCCCGCGGTAGCACAGCATGCCCAGCCCGCCGTCCAGCACCAGCATGGCCGCCGGCGGGACGGCGCAGCCGTCCAGGAAGGCCCGCATCCCGCGGAGGTTGCCGAGGCCCTCCTCGCCGGTGTTGAAGAGCCACACCACCGGCACCCGGGGCGCCCACCCCGCCGTGCCCAGTGCCTCGGCCAGGAGCAGGAGGCACGCCACGGACGTCGAGTTGTCGCCGATGCCGGGGGCGTAGAGGCGGCGTCCCTGACGGCGGACGGTCAGCGGCGTGCCCGCGGGGAAGACCGTGTCCAGGTGGGCGGAGATGACCACCGGTGGCGGGGCGCCGAGCGCGGGCGCCGGCGCGGGAGGCGGCCAGGGGGCCCACACGTTGCCCGCCGGGTCCCGGTGCACGGCCAGGCCCAGCGCCTCGAGGCGCTGCGCCACGTAGCGGGCCCGCGGCTCCTCGCCGAAGGGGGGCGCCGGCACCTGGGTCACGGTGACGATCTCCTCGACATAGCGGTCCAGGTGGCGGCGCAGGAAGCGCCACGCCTCCCGCCACACGGCGTCGCGCAGCACCGCCCGCACCAGCTCGGCGGGTGCGGGGAGGGAGGGCGCGGTGGCGCGGTTCGATGGCGGCGAGGAGGGGGACACCGGCAGCCATCACGCTCCCGGGGGGTCGGCGAGGCAGCCACTCTGGGCCAGGGCCGCCAGGGTCGCGTCGGTGAGGGCCACCCGGTAGCGGAAGAGGCCGCGGCCGGTGGCCAACATGCGCTGGCGGATGGGGCCCGCCAGTTCCTCCACGGTGACGAAGCGCGCCTCGGCGATCTCCCGGCGGTCCTGGGGATCCAGTCGCGTCGAGGCGGTGCGGGCCACGAAGACGTGGCTGACCCAGTCTTCCCACTGCTCGCCGCACGTGAAGCGAGCGCGGACGCGCAGGAGGTAGCACGTCGGTTCGATGTCCAGCCCGGTCTCCTCCCACGCCTCGCGGCGCAGGCCGTCGAGCAACGGCTCGCCCGGGCGTGCGCCGCCGCTGGGCGCCCGGTAGACGCCTGGGGGGAAGGACGGCTTGCGGATGGCGGCCACGCGTCCCGCGGGATCGAAGGCGAAGAAGGTCAGATCGTGATGCCGGCCGCGCCGCGTGCTGGATCGCACCAGCGCCAGCTCCTCCGGCCCCACCTCGCCCTGCCATGCCATGGTACGGGGGCGGCCGAGACGGGCCTCCACGGCGGCCAGTTCCTCCGCGGGGAAGTCGGGGCACTCCACCATCGCCGCTCCCCTCTCCCGGGACGCCCATGGCGCGTCCATGCGGGCTCCGCTTGCGGCTTCGCTTCCAGTATAGCATCCATCACCCGGTGACTCCGTCGCGAGGCGGCCGAGGCTCGCCCGGGGCGTCGCCATGGGACCGTCCCTGCCGACGGCACCGGACTTCGGGGTCGGGACACGGCGGCGAGGCGCTGCTTCGCGGCCCCCGCCCCGGCGAGGGGCGGTGGACGAACCGGCCCGCCCGGGCGGGTGGTGGGCACGGGTCCGGCTGCGGCCCGCATCGCCACCCGGGGAGCCGATGGACCCGGGCACCTCCGGCGGGGCGGCATCGGCCGGGCCCGCCGGGCCGGTGTCGCAGCCTGGTGGGGCCGGTGTCGCAGCCTAGCGGGAGGAAGGGCCGGACGGGCGTGGTATCCCTATCCCATGCGTAGCGAACTTGGGCGAGTGGAGCGTCGAGCCGCCATGGAGCGGGGGGCGGAGCGGAGCGAGGGACGACCGGGGGCGTGGAGCGCCCTGCGCCGGCCGGCATGGGCTGAGGCCGAGGCGACGCGCGCCTTTGCCCGGGGTCTCTGGGCGGGCCTCCCCATCGTGGCCGGCTATCTCCCCATCGGCCTTGCCTTCGGCGTGGTGGCGGTGCAGGCAGGCCTGACGCCGGCCGAGGCGCTGGCCATGTCGCTGGTGGTCTTCGCCGGGTCTGCGCAATTCGCCGCCGCGGGCATGGTGGCGGCGGGGGCGGCCCCTGCGGCCCTGGTGGCCACCACCTTCTTGATCAACCTGCGGCACGTGCTGTTCGGCGCCGCCCTGGCCCCGCGCCTGGGTGAGCGACGCTGGGGGCGGCTGGCCGTGGCGGCCTTCGGTCTCACCGACGAGGTGTTCGCCGTCGCCCAGGCCACGCTGGACCGGGTCCCGCGGCCCTGGCCTTACCTGATGGGCCTCGAGGTGGCGGCATACGGTTCCTGGTGTGCGGCGTCGTGGCTGGGCGCGGCGATCGGCGGCGCCCTGGAGGGGCTGGGCGCCTGGGGACTCGACTATGCGCTCCCAGCCATGTTCCTGGCCCTGATCGCGCTCCAGCTGGGTGACCGAGCCGGGCGCGGCCTGGTGGTGGCCGCGGTGGCGGCCGGCGTGTCCCTGGCCGTGGGCGCCCTGGGCTGGACCCACTGGCGCGTCCTGGCGGCGGCGCTGGTCGGCAGTGCGGTGGGGGTGGGGATGGAACGGTGCGCGAGTCGCTGCTCGGGGCCTTCCTCCTGATGGGGCTCGTCACGTACCTGCCGCGGTGCCTGCCGCTGCTCGGGCTCAGCCGGGTCCGGCTCCCGCGCGCCGTCGAAGGCGCCCTGCGCTACGTGGGGATCGCGGTCATGGCGGCGCTGGTCGCCCCGGACCTGGCCAGCACCTGGGGTCAGCCGCCGGCGGGCCTCGGGCCGCGGCTGGCGGCCGCCCTGCCTGCGGCGGTGGTGGCCCTGGCGACCCGCAGCATGGCGCTGACGGTGGTGGTGGGCGTCGTGACCTATGCGGCCCTGCTGCGGGGCGTCGGCGGGTGACGGCCGGGAGACCGCCCGGGCGCTGGGCGGCCGGCGGGCAGGGGGCGGGAGGCTTCGCGGCTCCGGCGCCGTCGAGGCCGTCGGGCACCCCGCCGGCGGCGGGGGCGGTGCGCGCCCGGTTCGGTGGTCGTCAGCCGCTGGTGGTGTCGGGGGCGCTTCAGGGAGCGGCCCGTACCGGGCGTTGCCGTGACGACGGCCCGTACCGGCCTTTGCCTTGAAGGACCGCGCGGCCGGCCGTATGCTGGCGGTGGCGGGATCTGCGTCGGACGTGGGGCCGCGGTCCGGCAGGATCGGATCGGCCGCGGCTCGCCGGCCCGGAGCCCGGTGCGACGGAGGGGCCGGGGCGGCGAGGGAGGCCGGAGGCCGGCGCCACCGCGCGCCGTCGCGCCATCGGTTGGGGACCGGGGGCGACCGGGGGGGCATCCGATGCCGGCCGGCGACCGGACGGGGGGCACCCGGCCCCGGGCCCGATGGACGGAGGGTGCGCCGGCGCGTATCATGGCCCCGCCATGGGCGAGGCTGCGCGGATGCGCTGGATCTATGCCATCCACAACCGGCTGAACATCTTTCAGAAGGTGCTCATCGCCAACGCGGTGTTGCTGGTGGTCACGGGCGTGGGCGCCGCGGCCCTGGCCGTCCACGTTCGCCAGCTCCCGCTGGTCCAACGATGGCTCCAGGACCAGGCCTTGACGGTGGTGATCATGGTCTTCCTGGCCGTCGGGCTGGCGGTGAGCCTGGGCATCAACTGGGTCATCCTGCGGGTGGCCTTCCTCCCCCTGTTCCGCCTGCGCGAGATCATGGACGACGTCCGCGCCGGCCAGTTCCACGCTCGGGCGCCGGCCATCGTCGGCGACCCCGACGTGGCGGCCATGGGCGCGATCTTCAACGAGATGCTGGACCGGCTGGACGACTACCGCCGGGCGACGGCGTCCCAGGTGTTGCGCGCCCTGGAGGACGAGCGCAAGCGCATCGCCCGCGAGCTGCACGACCAGACCAGCCAAGTGCTGACCTCGCTGCTGATCCACCTGGACCTGCTTCGGGAGCGGCTGGGGGATCAGGCGCCCGAGGACGTCACCCGCAAGCTGGAGTTCATCCGCCGGTTGACCAGCGACACCCTGGAGGAGATCCGCCGGCTGACCTTCGACCTCCGGCCGACCATCCTCGACGACCTCGGCCTGGTGCCGGCGGTCCGTTGGTACGTGCAGAACGTGCTGGAACCGGCGGGCATCGACGTCGAGCTGGTGGCCGACGGCTTCGACGGTCGGCTGCGGGACGAGATCGAGACCGCCCTCTTCCGCATCATCCAGGAGGCGCTGACCAACATCCTCAAGCACTCCCGCGCCACCCGGGCCCAGGTGCTGCTGCGCCGGGAGCCCGGCGGCGTCTCCGCCGAGGTCCGCGACAACGGCGTCGGGTTCAACCCGCGGCAGGTGGTCCCCGGCGTGGGCCCCGACCCCGGGCGGGGTCTGGGCCTCTTCGGCATGCGGGAGCGGGCCGCCCTGGTGGGAGGCCGCATGGAGCTGCACTCTCGGCCCGGCCAGGGGACGCGGCTGCGGGTGTGGATCCCACTGGACGGCGCCACGGAGGCGACGGAAGAGGGCACCAGCAGGGAGGAGGCGGCCATGGGTCATGCCTGAGATCAACGGGAGCGGGCGCGGGGGGCTCCGCGGGGACGTTGACATGTCGCGGACGAACGCGGCGGCGCCGCGGACGCCGGGGGCCGCCGCCGCACTGGCGGCGTCGGCTGGCGCGGCGGCCGGTCCCGGTGGGCGCCCGAGGTCGCCGGGCGATGGCGCCGGCGCTGCGGACCGTCCGCGGACACAGGTCGCCCAGGCCGCGGCGGGGGGTGCCGCCGGCCCCGCCTCCGGGGGGACGTCACCCGCCGCGGGAGGGAGCGGGGGCGAGGGAGGCGGGCCGCGCCCCATCCGGGTGCTGGTCGCCGACGACCACGCCATCCTGCGGGACGGCATCCGCACCCTGCTCGAGGCCCAGCCGGACATCGCGGTGGTCGGCGAGGCCGCCGACGGCCGGGAGGCGGTGGAGCTCGCTCGCCGCCTCCGGCCGGACGTGGTGCTGCTGGACATCGGCATGCCGGGCATGAACGGCATCGAGGCGACCCGGGCCATCCTCAAGGAGCGACCGGAGACCCGCGTCCTGATCCTCTCCATGCACGACAACGAGGAGTACATCTTCCCGATCCTGGAGGCGGGCGCGGCGGGTTACGTGCTCAAGCGCTCGGCGGCGACGGAGCTGGTCTCGGCGCTGCGGGCGGTGGTGCAGGGGCACACCATCCTCCACCCCGACGTCGCCGCCAAGGTGGTCAGCGGCGCCGGCCGCCGACCGAAGGAGGCTCCCACCGGCCGACCGCGCCGCGTCGACGGCCTGACCGAACGGGAGACCGAGGTGCTGACGCTCATCGCCCAGGGACTGACGAACCAGGAGATCGCCGACCGGCTCTTCATCAGCATCAAGACCGTCCAGGCCCACCGCTCCAACATCATGGAGAAGCTGGACCTGCATGACGCGGTGGAGCTGACCAAGTACGCCATCCGCCACGGGTTGATCTCCCTGGATGACGACTGACCCGGTGCGGCGGGGGGCCGTGAAGGACGCCGGGGGTCGGAGGGCGCCTGGGGGCGGCCGATGGTCGGCTGCGGTGGGCGGGCGTGCGGCAGCGGGACCCTCCGGCAGCGGGACCCTCCGGACCGCCTCGAGGCCGACGGGGAACGCGCGGCCACCATCCGCCATGCGCCAGGGGCCCGGTGCGGCGGGGTCCGGCACCCCAAGCGACGCCGGCGCGGCCAGGGCGGGCGGGACCCGCGCCATGGTGGCTCCGGTCCGGGCCGCCGCCAGCGCCCCAGGGGATGCCCGCGCACCCAGGGCCGGAGCAGCCCAAGCGTGGGAGGGATCGCCCTTGGACGAACCGGCCGCACCGCGCCGGGTGGTGGTGGGGTCGACGAACCCCACCAAGGTGGAGGCCGTGCGGCGGATCGTGCAGGCGGCGTGGCCGGGGACGCAGGTCGTCGCCCGCGCGGTGCCCAGCGGGGTCGCGGCCCAGCCCGTGGGCGCCGCCGAGACCGAGGCCGGGGCGCGGCAGCGGGCGCGCAACGCCCTGGCGGCCGAGCCCGACGCCGACCTGGCCATCGGCCTGGAGGGCGGGGTGGACCGGGAGGGCTACCTGCTCAGCGCCGGCTGCGCCCGCGACCGGAACGGCCACGAGAGCGTGGCGTGGAGCTTGCGCATGCCGTTGCCGCCGCCGGTGGTCCGGGGTGTCCTGGCGGGGGAGGAGCTGGGGCCGCTGCTGGAGCGGCTCAGCGGACAGCCCGGCATCGGCCGCGGCCCGGGCGCCGTGGGGCTGTTCACCCGCGGGCTGATCGACCGCACCCAGCTGTGGGCGATGGCCGTGGCCGGTGCCCTGGCCCCCTGGTTGACCCCGCAATGGGCCTGGTTCGCCGGCGGGGCGGGGCCCGCCGGCGAACCCCGCCCCGGCGGGCCGCAAGCGCACCGGGCAGCGCGCGGCGACCCTGGGGAGCCGCGGGCCCAGTAGGGCCGCGCCGCCGGGTTGCGCGGCGCGATGCCCGTCGCGACGCCGGACGTCCGGGGAGAGGCGGGCGGCGTAAGGCTGCCGGGCCGGAACCCGTGCCGGCCCGGGGCACACCAGGGGATGGGGCCTGGCGCGCAGCGCTGGCGCGCTCCGGGTCGGCGGAGCGCGGTGCCGTGGCACGCCGCCCATTCCCGGCGGGGAGCATGCTGGGGAAGGCGAGAACCGGCGCGCGCACCCCGGGGCCCTGGGGGTGCCCGCTGTGTGCTGCGCATCGTCGAGGGCCGGGGCGGCGACCGTGGCGCGCACCCCGGGGGCCTGGGGCCGCACCCCGGGGGCCTGGGGCGGCGACCGCCCTGGGCCATGCCTACCGCGCGGGACGATCCCGCTGCCCTGGGCCGGCCTCGGCCCAGGGCCGTGCGATGCGCTCCAGCTGGCGGGCGTGGACGTTCTCGTGCAGGCCCACGAAGTGGACCCACTGGGCGGCGTTGAAGGGCCAGCCGTAGAGGGGGTGGGGTTCGATCACCCGCTCCACGTCATACCGGGGGAGGTCCCGGAGGATCGCCTCCAGCCGCTGCCTGGAGGCGGCCAGCTCCTCCGCCACCTCCTGCTCGTCCCAGCGTCCGCGGGGCTCGGCCCAGACGGGGGCGGTGTAGGTCTTGCCCTCGGCGTCGAGCATGACCGGCCGGGCGTCGACCCACCGGATGGGCAGGCCGCGGCTCATGCGCCCCTCGCGGCGCGCCCGCTCCAGCATCCGCTCCAGGAGATCGCCGCAGAAGCGCTCCGTCAGCACGAGGTGCTCCAGGTTGTCCAGCACCGACCAGCGATCGGGAGCCGGCCGCCACCTCCAGAGCTCCCGCGGCACCCTGTCGGCCAGCCCGAGGACCTTGCGTCGCGCGTGGTCGAGGTAGCTCTGGAGGTCGTCCAGGGTGTGGACCGGCATGGCCGGCACCTCCCTCGCCCGGGCCGCGGCGGCCGCGCCCCGGGCGAGCCACGGTTCGCGTCGGCGCGCGGCGCGCGTGCTGCGCCCCGATGCGGTTCGACGGGGCGCCCCTCGTCCCTGCGGTCCGCTCGTATTGTACCCGACGGACGGGCGCCATGCCTCCGGGCGGCGGCGAACCGCGAGGGCGGCGCCGCGAGGCGTCGGAGGGCCGACGTGGACGGCCGGTCAACCCCGGGGACGGCCCGCCGGCCGCGGTGGGCGGCCTCGTCGAGCGATGCCGGCGGGCGGCCGCGGTCGGCGCCTCGTCGGCCCCGTGGACGGCCCGTGGAGAGGTGCCAGACGGCGGCCGCCCACATGGGCGGGGGTCCCGGTCGCCGCGGCGACCGGGACCCCCGCGCGGCCGACGCGGCGACGGTCGCCCCGCGGGGCGACCGTCGCCGCGGGGTGCTCACCGCCTGTCGCAGCCCCTGTTGGTACCGACCCGTCCGTCCCGGTGCCGGGCGCCTCGTCGCCGTCTCCGGGGCGCGGCCAAGTGGACGGGCCCGTCCCGTGGGCTTGCTCGACGCCGCAGACGTCCCCGCCGACCTGGCCGTGTCCCGCGGGCCCGGTCGACGTCCCGGACGTCGCGGCCGACCTGGCCGTGCCCCTCCCGTGGGCTTCGGCGACGGCCCGGGCCTTCGGGCGTGCTGGCCCTCCCGGACCGCCGGCCGTCCGGGTCCTGGGCCGCGCGCGCCCGGAGCCCTTCGTGGAGGCCCCGGGCCCTCGCGGCCGTCCCGGCCGCGGTTCGTGCCCCGCGCTCCGTCCCCTCCCCGGCGCTTCGGGACCCTGCGCGTCGCGGGCCGCGCGTCACCGCCGTCCCGCGCGCTCCGCAGCCGTCCGACCGCTGGACCGCCGCTGGACAGGCGTCGTCAACGCCCCGGACCCGCCGCCGCGCTCCGTGGCCAGATCGCGCGGGACCGCCGCCGGCCGGGCCGCGCTCACGCGAACTCCTTCAGGATCGCCCGCCAGTGCTCCGGCTCGTACTCCAGCCGAGCGTGGACCAGCGGCTCCTCGGCGTAGCCCGGCAACAGATCCTGGTAGGTGGGCTGGCTGTCGTCGATGTAGATGCGCCCGATCACCAGCTCGTCGTACTTGCGCACCGTGTCCACGGCCAGGTCGTAGTTGCGCGGGTCGTAGTCCGGGTCCTCGTCCAGGTTGACCAGGTTCTCCTTGTAGAAGTCGTAGGTGTTCACCTTGTTGTAGGTGACGCACGGGCTGATGCAGTTCACCAGCGAGAAGCCCTTGTGCTGGATGGCCTCGGCGATGATCTCCGCCATGTGGTCCGGGTAGGACGAGAAGGCCTGGGCCAGGTAGGTGACCCCCGCCGCCAGCGCCAGCTGCAGCGGCTTGACGGGGCGATCGGCGGTCCCCGCCGGGGACGAGGTGGTCTTGAACCCCTGGGCGCTGGTGGGCGAGAACTGCCCCTTGGTCAGCCCGTAGATGTGGTTGTCCATCACGATGTAGGTGATGTCGATGTTCCGGCGCACCGCGTGGATGAAGTGGTTCAGCCCGATGCCGTAGCCGTCGCCGTCGCCGCCGGCTGCGATCACCGTCAGGTTGCGGTTGGCCAGCTTGATGCCCATGGCCACGGGCATGGTGCGCCCGTGGACCGTGTGGACGCTGTAGGAGCGGAAGTAGTCGCCGATCTTGCCCGAGCAGCCGATGCCCGCCACCAGGACCACGTTCTCCGGCGCCAGGTTCAGCTTTGCGGCGGCTTCCTGCAGGGCGCGCAGCACGCCGAAGTCGCCGCAGCCGGGGCACCACCACGGTGCCGCGTTGGTCCGGTAGTCCTTGGGCGTACGGACGACCGTCGCCATCGCTCATCCGACCTCCTTGGCCGCGGTGGCCAGGGGCGAGACCGCCTCCAGGACCGGCTCGACGATCTCACCCGGGAGGAAGAGGGTGCCGTCGTACTTGTTGATGGTCCGCAGCCGCGCCTTGTCCGCGCTGTCCACGTGCTGGCGGATCAGCGCCGCCAGCTGGCCGAGGGCGTTGTTCTCCGCCACGAAGACGTGCTTCGCGCGGCCGAGCAGGTCCGCCACCGCCGCCACGGGGAACGGCGCCAGCAGGCGGATGTGGGCGTGACCGACCGACAGCCCCTGCGCGCCCAGCGCCTCCCGCGCCTCGCGCAGGGCTCCGTAGCTGGCGCCCCAGCCCACCAGCAGCACGTCGGGGTGCTCGGGCCCTTCGTAGCGCACGGTCTCGATCCCGTTCACCGCGGCGAACTTGCGCAGGCGCTTCTGCATCATCCGCACCCGATTGCCGCGGTCTTCCGTGATGTGGCCGGTCTCGTCGTGTTCCAGGCCCGTCGCCAGGTGCAGGCCTCCGGGCATGCCGGGCAGCGACCGGGGCGAGATGCCGGTCTCGGTGAACCGGTAGCGCTTGAAGTCGCCGCCGTCCCAGTTGAGGTCGTCGGGCACGGCGATCTCGCCGCGATCGATGCGCACCCGGCTGAAGTCGATGTCGTCGACCGTCTGCTTGCTCAACCCCAGCGCCAGGTCCATGGCCAGGACCACCGGCGTCTGGTAGCGATCCGCCAGGTTGAACGCGTCGACGGCGGCGTAGAAGCAGTCCTCGATGGTCACCGGCGCCAGCACGATCCGCGGCAGGTCGCCGTGGGAGCCCATCACCATCTCGAACAGGTCCGACTGCTCGTGCTTGGTGGGCATGCCCGTGCTCGGACCTGCGCGCTGGACGTTGACGATGACGCACGGCGCCTCGATCATGCCGGCGTAGCCGATGGCCTCCTGCATCAGGGAGAAGCCCGGCCCCGACGTGGAGGTCATGGCGCGCACGCCGGCGTAGCCCGCGCCGATCACCGTGCTGATGGCCGCGATCTCGTCCTCCGCCTGGACGACGACACCGCCGTACTGGGGCAGCTTCTTCACCATCCAGTGCATGATCTCGGAGGCGGGGGTGATCGGGTAGGCCGCCACCAGACGGCAGCCTGCCACCAGGGCGCCGAAGGCCGCCGCCTCGTCGCCGGTCATGAGGTACCGCCGCCGGCCGTCGGCCGGACCCAGGCGCAGGCGGTCGCCCGTCTCGCCCAGCGCGGCCAGGGCCGCCTCGTAGCCGCGGCGCAACGCGGCCTTGTTGGCCTCGACCAGCTTGCCGCCCTTTCCGGCGAAGCGCTCGTCGACGACGGGCTCGATGTCCTCGACGGCAAGGCCGAGGAGCGCCGCCGAGACGCCGACGCCGACCATGTTCTTCATGATGGGGTTCCCTAGCTCGCGGGCCAGCTCGAGCATCGGGACCTCCACCAGACGGACGTCCCGGACGCCCGGCGGCAGCTTGCCGCGGCCGCCCTTGCCGTTAAAGACGACGACGCCTCCCCGGGCCATCTCACCGGCGAGGCGATTGATGGTATCCTGGTCGAAGGCGACGAGGACGTCGATCTGGGGGGCGATGCCGTAGACCGGCCGCTGCGCGATGCGAACGCGATAGTTGGTGTGACCGCCTTTGATCCGGGACCCGAAGGTCCGATAACCGAAGATATGATAGCCGAGGCGGTTCAGCGCCGACGCCAGGATCTCGCCCGTCGTGTCGATGCCCTCGCCCTGCTGGCCGCCTACCACCCAGGTGAGCTCATTGCTCACGGACGCTGCCTCCTTAGCGGGATTCGGCGGAAGCCGCCCTTCGCGCTTCGTCGCAAAGGTATTGTACTATAGCCCCTTGGCAACCGCCCATGCAACTTTGCAGGGCAGCGCAACGATTCCTGCAGGTTTTCCACACCCTTCCAACCATCGCGGAGCGAAGGCTTCGCCGCACCCGCGGCCTCGCGCCTCGCCTGCACGCCCGCCTGCATGCCTGCATGTCCCAGGGCGGCCGTCGCGCGCCGGCGGCGTCGCCGGTTCGTCCTCGTCGCTGCGCGCGGTGGGGCCCGTCACGAAGTGGGCGGGGGGACCGGATGCCGGCGCAGGACCCTGAGCTTGGCAGCATGAAGGCGGTGGGGCGTCCTCATGCTATGACTGCCTCGGGCAACGACGGCCCTCTAGGAAGCCGCGAAGGAGGTGCGACGATGGCCCAGGGTCAGCAGCGGAACCGCGCCCTGTTCCGCGGTGCGGAGCCGGCGCTGGACCGCTTCAAGTATGAGGTGGCGCAGGAGCTCGGCATTCAGGTTCCCCAGGACGGCTACTGGGGTGACATGCCCACCCGTCTGACGGGCGCCGTGGGCGGTCACATGGTGCGGCGGATGATCGCGCTGGCCGAGCAACAGCTGGCGCAGCAGGGCACCCTGCCGCCGGTGAGCCAGCAGATCCCCGGCCAGCAGACCCGGTAACGGGGAACCTGACGGCGACCGGCGCCGGCCGCAGGTCGTGACCGCACGGCCTGGGCCCGACGGCCGGACTCGACTCAGGACACCCCGAGGCGGGGGCTTCGGTCCCCGCCTCCTTGCCGTTGTTCGTCGGCACGGGCCGCGCTCATCCGCGCGAGGTGAGCCATGACCGCCTCGGCCGTGCCCAGGTTCGTCGCGATGGGCAGGTTGTGGACGTCGCAGAGGCGGAGCAGCGCGGAGACGTCGGGCTCGTGGGGATGGGCCGTCAGGGGGTCGCGCAGGAAGAAGACCACGTCGATGCGGCCGGCGGCGATCTCGCTCCCGATCTGCTGGTCGCCGCCCAGGGGCCCCGACAGGAAGCAGTGGACCGGCAGGCCCGTGGCCTCGGCGACCATGCGCCCCGTGGTTCCTGTGGCCACCAGCTCGTGCTGGGCCAGGACGTCCCGATAGCGGCGGACGAACTCCAGCAGCTCCGGCTTCTTCTTGTCGTGGGCGATCAGCGCCACGCGCACGCCCTTCACCCCCGGTAGCGGTGTTGGCGGTCCCCACCACCTGGAACCACCGCCGTTAAGTTCGCCATCGGTCGACCGGATCCATGCCCTGCGGCAGGGCCGGGGGTGCACGTCCGGATCCTCACGAGCCCCGAGGGCCCGGCGTGGCGTGAGGGCGACCTCGGCGTCCCCGTGGCGGTGAAGATGGCCTCGCGCACCCTGGTGCACGGGGGCCCCTTGTCACGTGGGGGAGCGATCCCTTCGCGCCCCGCAAGGCGATGCGCTCCGCGGCCGCACCCGGCCGGTGGCGAGGCCCGCCGCCCCCCGCCCCCCGTCCGGCCCCTCAGGACACCGTCGGGTCCCGGGGCCTCCCAGTCGCGCGCGACGGGGTTCCGCGGAGCGCGTCCCGGTCGCCCCGCGCGCGTCCTGGTTACGCGGAGCCCGTCCCGGTCGCCCGGCGCGCGACCTGGTGCCGCGCAGCGCCTCCCGGTCGCCCGGCGCGCGTCCGCGTCACCCAGGCGGGCGACGCCCCCCGGGCCCAGGCGGTCGGCGTCCCTCCGGGGTCACGCCCGCACGGGGGGCCGCCCCGGTCGGGCGGGGGCCGCAGCGACCCAGGCGATGGCCGCCACCGCCAGGGCAGCCGCCGTCCAGGTGAGGAGGCGGCCGGGCAGCGCCGCGCCCAGCAGCGGACCGACGCCGTCGAGGATGCCCAGGGCGGCCACGCCGGCGCAGGCGGGGAGCACGATCCAACCGACCAGGTCCGGCCGCGTCCCCGTGCGCCACAGGGCACAGGCCAGGTTGCCGCATCCCGCCACGGCCACGTCGGCCACCAGGGACAGGCACACCACCCGTACCGCCGCCTCGGGGTCCATCGCCGGCCGGATGCCCCCCGCGATCACCGCCACGCGCACGGCCGCCGAGGTCAGGTCGACCAGCATGGGCTCCAGCGGCCGGCCGAGGCCGCGCATCACCGCCGCCGCCACCTGGTCGGTGTAGAGTAGCAGCGCCGCCGGTGCCACCCAGTGGATCAGGTGGCCGGCGCCGGGGTAGTCGCCGCCCACGGCCCCTGGGAAGAGCAGGGCCGCCAGGGTCGCGCCCTCCCGGTGGAAGAGCACGGCAGCCAGCACCCCGAGGTGCAGCGCCACGGCCACCGCGCGCCGCACCTGCTGGCGCAGGCGCGCGGGATCGGTCTCCGCCTGGGCGACGGCGGGGACGATGGCGGCGGCCAGGGCGCCGCTGAAGACGGTGGGGAGCAGCAGCAGGGGCGCGGCCAGGCTCCCCAGCTCGCCGTAGACCGCCAGCGCCTGGTCGAGGGTGAGGCCCACCTGGACCAGCCGGGTGGGCACCAGGGTCGCCTCCACCAGCCGTCCCGCCGAGAGGAGGATGCGTTCCACGGTGGCAGGGGCTGCGAGACCCAGCACCTCTCCTAGGCGCGGGGGCCCGTCGGCGGCCGGTCCTCGCGGGGTCGCGGAGGCGGCCGCGTCGGGAGCCGTCGGGCGCGGGCGGGTGGCCGGGGCGCGCACCGCCTGGTGGGCGAGGGCGGTGGCGAGGAAGCCCACCGCCTCCCCGGCCACCAGGAGGCCGACCAGGAACCCCAGGGGTGACCAGGGGAGGACGAACCCGGGGCGGACCGCCAGGAAGAGGGCGCCGACCCGCACCAGCTGCTCCACCAGCTGGGCCACCACGATCCATGCGGCGCGGCCGTCGCCCAGGAACTGGCCGCGCAGCACCGCCGAGGCCGCGGCCAGGGCGACGGCCGGCAGGAAGAGCGCCAGGGGGACGGCCCGGCGCGCCTCGTCCCAGCCGGGGCCGGGCGGCGTCCAGCCGGTCCCGAGCAGCACCAGGGCCGGCACGGCCACGCCGAGCACCGCCAGCGTCGCCGTGCGGGCGATGACCCGCGGCAGCAGCGGGTGGCCCGCGCTGCGCGCGGTGACCCGGGCCACCGCGTCGGGCAGCCCTGCGACCACGGGGGTCAGGAGGGAGAAGTAGAGGGACATGGCCAACTGGAAGAGGCCCAGCCGGGCGGGATCCAGGAGGCGCGCAAGCAGCAGGCGGTAGAGGAGCCCCAGCGAGCGGTTGGCCAGGTTGCCGGCCGTCAGCCAGAGGGTGGAGCCCAGGATGCCGCCCATGCCGATCCCGTCCCCTCTTCACGCCACCATGGCTATGCGGCGGGGGACGGGCTCAAAACCCGGCGAACCCATCGGACCGCGGGGGCCCGGCCCGCCGGGCCCGGCCGGTCGCGGGACGGGGACGGGGGCGGCCACCGCATACGCCGCTGCCGCGCTGGAGCCGTCGGCGCGCCTCCGCGCAGCGACGTGGGGCGTGAAAACAAAGGGGCCGCCGGCGCCATGGCCGGTGGCCCGGGGTGCGGGTGGGCCTACCAGCGCTCCAGGCGGGCATCCCGGAGCTTCTTCTCGGACTGCTTGAGGAAGTCCGCCAACTTCCGCTCGAAGTCGCGATTGTCGCGCCGCGGCCGGCGCCCGCCGTCGGGGGGTGCCGGCTGGGTCGCCTTGATGGACAGGGCGATCTTGTTGTTGGCCTCGTCGATGCGCAGGATCTTCACCTTCACCGTGTCGCCCACCGACAGGTGGTCGCTGACGTTCTCGACCCACCCGTGGGCGACCTCCGAGATGTGGACCAGGCCGGTCCGCCCATCGGGCAGCTTGACGAAGGCACCGAATCCGGTGATCCCGTCCACCGTGCCCTCGACGATGTCGCCGACCGTGTATGCTTCCGCCATGCCACGCCTCCTAGCTACCAGGATGGTGCTATTATCTCACATCGCGGCCCGGAACAGAAGGGGTGTCCGTCCCTGCGGCGACCCTCCCCGGCGAGGGGGCGCCGTCCCCCGGGGAAGGGGCGGTGCCCCCCGGCCCCGGGGTGGCGTTCGCGGGCGCGGTGGCGAGCAGGCGGCGATAGAGCGCCTCGTACCGCGGGACGATGGCCTCCGCCGCGAACCGGCGCCGGGCCGTCTCGGCGGCCGCCCGGGCGAAGGCGGCGTGCCGGTCGGGATCCCGCAGCAGCTCGAGGGCGCAGCGCGCCATGCCTTCCACGTCGCCCGGCGGCAGCAGATAGCCGGTCCTGCCGTGTTCGACCACCTCGGGCAGCCCGCCGGTGCGGGCGGCGACGACGGGCACGCCGCAGGCCATGGCCTCAAGGGCCGCGAGGCCGAAGGCCTCCTGCCGCGACGGCAGCAGGAACAGGTCGGCGGCCGCCAGCAGCCGCGCCACGTCGGCGTGTTCGCCCAGGAAGCGCACGCGGTCGGCGATGCCCAGCTGGCGCGCCATGTGGGCGCAGCGGTCGACGTCGGGACCGTGGCCCACCAGCAGGAGCCGCGCCGGCACCTCCCGGCAGACCCGGGCGAAGACCGCGATCACCGTGGGGGCGTCCTTGGCCGGGCGGAAGTTGGACACGTGGACCAGGACCCGTTCGCCCGGCTCGGCCAGGCCGCGACGCAGGGCCGGGTCGTCCCGGTGGAGGGGCGGGTGGAAGACCGCGGGATCCACGAAGTTGGGGATCACCTCCAGCGGCCGCTCCACCCGGAAGGCGGCCAGCGTCGCCTCCCGCAGGTGGTGGGAGACCACCGTCACCGCGTCGGACCGGTTGATGCTGAACTCGACGATGCGCTGGAAGGAGGGGTGGGTGCCCAGCAGCGTGATGTCCGTGCCGTGCAGCGTCGTCACCACCCGCAGGGGGCGGCCGGGGCCCAGCATGGCCCGCGCCAGGTACGCGGCGGTGGCGTGGGGGATCGCGTAGTGGACGTGGAGCAGGTCCAACCCCCACGTCTCGGCCACGGCGGCCATCTGGTTCGCCAGGGCCAGGTCGTAGGGCGGGTAGGTGAAGAGCGGGTACGACGGCACCTCCACCGGGTGGAAGTGGATCCCGGGCCGCGTCAGGTCCAGGCGGAAGGGTACGTCGTGGCTGATGAAGTGCACCTGGTGGCCGCGGGCGGCCAGCTGGTGGCCGAGTTCGGTGGCCACCACGCCGCTGCCCCCCGAGGAGGGGTAGCAGCTGATGCCGATCCGCAGGGGACGGCGGTCGGCCGCGACCCCTGCCGGGCCGTGGGCCGGGGCGGGCCCCGCCCCTGGGCCGGGTTCTTCCGGACGAACCGGCCCGGCCGCGTCCCCCGCCGGGTCGACCGGCGCGACTCCAGGCGGGCAGGCGGCGGCGGACGTCCCGCGCCCGGGGCCGAAGGGCTGGCGGACGTCGAGCACGGCGTCCGCGAGAGCGTTATCGTGGATGGCGAGGTGATCGGGGATGGCGGGCGCCGCCAGCCCCTCGTCCCAGGCTGGCAGCCCGCGGCGGGCCGGCGCGGTGCGCACGGGCGTCCTCCTCTCCGTGGGACCGGGCCCCGCGGGCGGGGGCCACCGCCGCCCCGGCGCGGGGGCGGCCCGGGATGCGCCTCCGGGTCCCGCGATCCGCGGTCCCCATTGTAGCAGTCTCCGCGGCGCAGCAGGCGCCGCTGCCCATGTCCCCGAACGGCGAGCCGCAGCGCGGTCGCCACCGGTAGCAGCCTCCGCTGCGCAGCACCGCCGCTGCAGCCGTCTCCCGCAGCCCGCCGCGGCCCGCGTCCCGGCGGCTGCGGAGCCGTGGAACGGAGAGGTGAGGTCCATGCCGACCAGCGGGTTCCCGCCGGCCAGGGGCATCCCGCCGGCGGTGCCCCAGCCCTGCGGCGAGGGCACCGGCGGCGCAGGGCCCACGGAGGTAGCCGGCGACGGGCCGACCGCAGGATCGGGGAGACCCCCGGCGGCCGGCGGTGGGCCAACCGACGGCCTGGCCGCCCTGGTCCCGCGACTGGCCGCGGCCCTTCCCCGGGAGGCGGTGGTCGACCTGGCCCGCGACCTGATCCGCGCCGTCACGGTCAACCCGCCGGGCCGCGAGGCCCGGGCGGCCGCCGTGGCGATCCCGTGGCTGGAGCGCCACGGCTTCGCGGTGACCACCTACGAACCGCGGCCGGGTCGGGTCAACGTGATCGCCCGCCGCCCCGGTGCGGAGCCGGGACCGACCCTGCTGTGGTGCGGGCACCTGGACGTGGTGGCGGCCGGCGACCCCAGCGCCTGGCCCCACCCGCCCTTCGCGGCGGTCCTCGACGGCGGGCGCCTCTACGGCCGCGGGGCGGTGGACATGAAGGGACCGGTCGCCGCGGCCCTGGGCGCCGCCGCTGCCCTGGCCCGACTGGGTGGCCCGCGGCGGGGCACCCTGGTCCTGGCGTTGGTCGCCGACGAGGAGGCCATGGGTCGCCACGGGGCGGGCTGGCTCGCCCGCCGTGGCCTGCTGCGGGCGGACGGGGCCATCGTGGGCGAGCCGACCCGCCTGCACCTGGTCCGGGCCCAGCGGGGCGCGGCGTGGATCCACCTGCGACTCCGGGGGCGGCCGGCCCACGCGGCGACGCCGCACCTGGGCGCCAGCGCCGTGGCCGCGGCCGCCCGCCTGGTGCTGGCCCTCGAGGAGCACGTGGGGGACGTCTTCCACCCGCTCCTGGGGCCGCCCACTGCCGTCGTCGGGCGCATCCGCGGCGGCGACAGCCCGAACCGGGTGCCGGAGCGGTGTGACCTGGTGGTCGACCGGCGGGCGGTGCCGGGCGAGACGGAGGAGGGGGTGCGCCGGGAGGTGGAGGCGCTGATCGGCGAGGTGCTGCGGCGGCATCCGGGCGTGACCGCCACCATCACCCGCTGGCGCTGGGCGGAGCCCGCGGAGACGCCGGAGGACGCCGCCGTGGTCCAGGTGGTGCGGGCGGCGGTTCGCGCGGTGACGGGTCAGGACCCCCCGGAGGCCGGCACGGTGGCGGTGACCGACATGCGCTACCTGGTGCGCGCGGGCATTCCCACGGTGATCTTCGGTCCGGGCCGCCCGGACCTGGCCCACGCCCCGGGCGAGTTCATCCCGGTGGAGGAGCTGGCCGAGGGCGCCCTCCTCTACGCCGTCGCCTTTGCGGGGTGGCTGGGCGTCGCCGGGGCGTAGCCCACCGCGCCTCCCGGGTGCCCCAGGCGAGGACGCCCCATCCCCCGACGGACCGGGCCCTGCCCGATGGGAGGGCCGGCCCTCGCGCACCGTGCCTGCCGGGTCGCCGGGACGAAGGGAGGTGGGCCGAATGGACCACGCGGAGGTGGGCCGAGGGGACCAGGCCGCGCCCTCTGCGGTCGCGGAGGAACGAGGAGGCCGGCGTGGGCAGGCCGCCGCTCCCCGGCAGCGCTGGGATGCCGGGAGGGGGCCTGCGACCGGGCAGGAAGGCGGTGGGCGTCCAGGCGGGATGGCCCATGGGCGCGGGCCGGGCCGCCATCCGCAAGGGGCGGGCGCTGCGCCGGCCGACCCGGCGGGGCGCCGCCGCGTTCCTCCCGTGGCCCTGAGCTGGAGCGGGGGCAAGGACTCCACCCTGGCCCTGGCCCGCCTGGCGGCCGACCCGCGGGTGCGGGTGGCGGGGCTGCTGGCCACCTTCAACGAGACCAACGGCCGCATCAGCATGCACGGCGTGCGCCGGGAGCTGATCGCGGCCCAGGCCCGTTCCCTGGGCCTCCCCCTGTGGGAGGTGCCGCTGCCCCAGCCCTGCTCCAACGCCGAGTACGAGCGCCGCATGGCGCGGACGCTGGCGGAGCTGGCGCGCCGCGGCATCGGTGCGGTGGCCTTCGGGGACCTCTACCTGGCGGACGTCCGTGCCTATCGGGAGCAGCAGATGGCCCGGGCCGGCCTCCGCCCGCTCTTCCCCCTGTGGGGGGAGGATCCCGCGGCCCTGGCCCTGGGGGCGGTGGCGGCGGGCCTGCGCGCCGTGGTGGTCTGCGTCGACCCGCGCCACCTGGGGCCGGAGTGGCTGGGGCGGGAGTACGACCGCCAGTTCCTCGCCGACCTGCCCCGTGGGGTCGACCCGTGCGGCGAACGGGGCGAGTTCCACACCTTCGTCTACGACGGCCCCGGCTTCGGCCGGCCCGTCGCCTTCCGCCGGGGCCGGCGGGTGTGGCGCGACGGCTTCTGGTACCTGGACCTGGTCCCGGCGGGCTGAGGCCCGCCGGAGGCCGGCGCCGTCGGCTCCCGGACCGCCCGGCCGTTTACAATGGTCCCGGGGTGACAGCCTCACCCAGAGGTGCAGGCTCTCCCATGGGCGCGGGCGCGGAGCGCCGCGCGGAGCGCCGCGCGGGGGGAAGGGGGGATCGGCGTGGCGGCCACGGGCCGTTATCACCGTTACCAGCGGTTGCGTCACCTGCGGCGATACCGCGAGATCGCCACCGTCCTGGCGCGCCACGGCCTGACGGCGCTGGTGGAACAGGCGGGCCTGCCGCGCCTCGGCCGGCCGCGACCGTGGGGATGGCTCAGCCGACGTCGTCCCGGGCCGAGCGGCGCCCCTCCCCTGGAGATGCCCGCCCACCCGACGCGGGACGCCGCCGCTGGCGGGCGGGACCCTGCAGGGGCTGCCCAGGCGCTGGGTTCCGCCGCGGGTGAGGGGCCCGCGGCCGGCGGCCCGGTCGAGAGCGGCGCCGCCGGGGCAGCGGGTGGCCCGGGCGGCCGGTCGTCGCAGCTGGCGGCAGCGCCGTCCCCGCCCCCCGGTGGGCCGCCTCCCGGCCCTCGGGCCGGTCCCGCTGCCTGGGATCGGGAGCGCAACCTGGGCCTCCATCTGCGGCGGGCGCTGGAGGAGCTCGGGCCCACCTTCGTCAAGCTCGGCCAGGTGCTCAGCACCCGCCCCGACCTCGTGCCGCCGGACGTGTTGCGGGAGCTGGAGCGGTTGCAGGACCGGGTGCCGCCGTTCCCCTACGAGGAGGCGGCGGCCCAGATCGAGCGGGAGCTGGGCCGGCCGATCCACCAGCTCTTCGCCCGGTTCGAGCCGCGCCCGCTGGCGGCCGCGTCCATCGGCCAGGTCCACGCGGCCCAGCTGCCCGACGGCCGCCCGGTGGTGGTGAAGGTTCAGCGGCCCGGGATCCGCCGCACCATCGAGGCGGACCTGGCGCTGCTCATGGACCTGGCGGACCTGGCCGAGCGTTACAGCCCCTGGGCGGCGTTCTACCCGTTCCGCGACATCGCCGCCGAGCTGGCGGCGAGCCTGCGGGCGGAGCTGGACTTCGTGGGCGAGGGCCGCAATGCCCAGCGCCTGGCCCGGGCCCTGGCGGGCCGGCCCGACGTGCGCATCCCCGCGGTGATCTGGGAGTACACCACGCCCCGGGTGCTGACCCTGGAGCGCCTCGAGGGGACCAAGCTGCTGGAGCTGGACGCCTTGTCGCCCGACGCGGCCCGTCGCGTGGCGCGGACCGTGGTGGACGCCGTGCTCGACCCCCTCTTCCGGACCGGCTTCTTCCACGCCGACCCGCACCCCGGGAACATCCTCTTGCTACCTGGCGGTCGCATCGGGCTCGTCGACTTCGGCGTCGCCGGTCAGCTGGACCGCACCACCCGGCGCCAGCTGGCGGCGGCGGTGGTGGCCCTGTGGCGCAGGGACGCGGGGGCGCTGCTGGCGGCCGTCGAGGGGGTGGCGACCATCCCGCCCGACGCCGACCGGCGTCGGCTGCGCCGGGATCTGGAGCTGTTGCTGGACCGGTACCTGGACGTACCGGTGGGCCAGCTGGACCTGGCCGAGCTGCTGCCGGTGTTCTTCGACCTCTTGCGGCGGCACCGCGTGCGCGTGCCCGCCGATCTCGCCCTGGTGGGCAAGACCCTGCTGTCCCTGCAAGGGGTCGTGCGGGCCATCGATCCTGCGCTGTCGGTCCTCGATCTCGCGCGCCCCCTGGGTCGACGCCTCCTGCGCCAGTATCTCTCGCCCGCGGAGGTGGGCCGGCGCTGGCTGGACCGGTGGGAGGAACGGGCCGAGCCCCTGCTGGACCTGCCCGTCCAGCTCCACGCCCTGCTGGCCGCAGCCCGGGCGGGCCGCCCCGTCTTCAAGGTCGAGGTGGTGGAACGCGCGGAGCTGCACCAGGGCCTGAGCCGGCTCGTTAACCGGCTGGCCTTCAGCGTGCTCCTGCTTTCCTTTACGATTCTGATGGCGGCGCTGGTGGTGGCGGGGGCGCTGCTGGGTCGGAGCGAACCCGTCCTGCGGTTCCCCTTCCTGGAGGTGGGCGTCGGGCTCCTGGCCCTCGCCACGGCGGCGCTGCTGTGGGCCATCGTACGGTCCGGGCGCCTGTGAGGGTCCCAGGGGCGCAGGGGCCCGGGCCGAAAGGGGCTTGCGGCCGTGGCGAGGGCATGGAGGCGGCGCCCGCGACCCGGGTGGCGGGACTGGCTTGAGGTCATCCGGTTCCTGCGGGATCCCCGGGCGGGGACGGGACCGCGGCTGGTGGCGTTGCTGGCGGCCCTGTACCTGCTGTGGCCGGCGGATCTGCTGCCGGGGCTGCCACCGCTGTCCTGGCTGGACGACGCCGCCGCGGTCTGGATCGCCTACCAGGTCCTCCGGCACCAGCTGCAGAGGGCGCGGCGCCGCGACTAGGCCGCCGCCGGTTCGTCCGGCAGGCGGCGGGGGACGTGGCGGAAGGGCCCGCCGCGGCGACCGACGCCTTGGATGCCGGTGGCGTTCCCGGCCCGGAGCGGCCGATCGTTCCCGGACTGGAGCGGCCGATCGCCGCGTCGGATGCGACGGGCGCCGGCCCTGCCGCGATCCCCCCGGCCGCGGGTGCGGGTGGGTGCGGACGGCCCGGCCCGGGCGGGCCGGGGGAGACTAACCAGCGGGCGCAGGGCTCCCGCGGACCCGAAGGGGTCCGTCCCGCCGAACCATGCGGCCGTACGAGGCAGCCGCCCGAGGCCCGGGACCCGCAGGGGACCATGCCGCCCGACCCCGGCGGTGCGCCGAGGCAGCGCCCCGGGACGGGGTCCGGCGCGGGAGGGGACCCGGCCGGCGTCCACCGGGCGGCAGGGCACGGCCACCATCGCCAGGTGTCGGGGCCGTGCGTCCCAGGGGGTTTCAGGGGCCGGGGCGGTCGAGGAGGTGGTGAGCATGGCGGAGGCCTCGCTGCGCCAACGGATCCCGCCGGGCCAGGTGGTGACCGAAAAGTTCCCCGTGCTGCACACGGGGGTCGTGCCCCGCTACCGCGACGACCTGAGCGACTGGAGCTTCCGCGTCTTCGGCGAGGTGGAGCGGCCGCTGACGCTGACATGGGAGGCGTTTCGCCGACTGCCGACGCGGGAGGTGGTGGTGGACATCCACTGCGTAACCCGCTGGAGCAAGCTGGGGACGCGGTGGCGCGGCGTCCCGGCGGCCCGGGTGCTCGAGGAGGCCGGCGTTCGCCCGGAGGCCCGGTTCGTCCTGGTGCACGCCGATCCCGACTACACCACCAACATCCCGCTGGACGACCTGTATCGCGACGACGTGCTCCTGGCCTTCGAGTACGAAGGGAAGCCCCTCACACCCGAGCACGGCTACCCCGTGCGGCTCCTGGTCCCGCACCGCTACTTCTGGAAGAGCGCCAAGTGGGTGCGCGGCTTCGAGCTTTTGCGGGAAGACCGGCCCGGCTACTGGGAGGTCCGCGGCTACCACGACGAGGCCGATCCGTGGAAGGAGCAGCGCTATCGGCTCTGACCGGCCGGTGTGCCGGGATGAACCCGGCCCCGCGTCCGCGGGGCGCGGCGGGCGCGCGACGCTCCCCGTCGCCGGCGCCGGGTGCGGGGGATCCCATCGGCCTCGCGGGAGCGGCTGCCCCGGCCCTTCCGCTCGCCCCGCCGCGGGCCGGGGCGCATCGGGCGGCGGGCGGCGCCGCGGAGGGGGTGGGGCGGCGCCCGCGAGCCGGGAGAGGGGGCGCGGGGGTGGCGGCGGAGCGCATCCTGGTGGTCGACGACGAGCCGGGCATTCGGGAGATCTGCCGGCTCTACCTGGAACGCGAAGGGTTCGCCGTGCGGGAGGCGGCCAGCCTGGCGGGCGCCCGCGCCGCCTTGCGCAGCGAGGCCCCGGCGCTGGTGGTGCTCGACCTGATGCTCCCCGACGGCGACGGCCTCGACCTCTGCCGCGAGCTGGTGGAACAGGGCGTGCCCGTCGTGTGCTTGACCGCCCGGGCCGAGGAGACCGACCGCGTGCTGGGCCTGGAGCTGGGCGCCGACGACTACGTGACGAAGCCCTTCAGCCCGCGGGAGCTGGTGGCCCGGGTGCGGGCGGTGCTCCGCCGCGCCGCCCGGGGACCGCGGTCGCCGGTGCCGGCGGTGGTCCGCTTCGGCCCGTGCGCCGTCGACCTGGCGGCGCGGCGGGTGCGGGTCGACGGTCGCGAGGTGCCCCTCACCCCCAAGGAGTTCGACCTCCTCGCCCTCCTGGTCACCCATCCCCACCGCGTGTTCACCCGCCAGCAGCTCCTCGAGCGGGTCTGGGACTTCGCCTACGCCGGCGACACGCGTACCGTCGACGTCCACGTCCAGCGGCTGCGCCGGAAGATCGAGCCCGATCCCCAGCGGCCGCGCTACCTGAAGACGGTGTGGAGCGTCGGCTACCGGTTCGACCCCGAGGGGGAGGCGGGTGCGCCCGGTCCAGGACGCCCCGGTGAGGCGACAGGGCCGGGATCGCCCAGGGCGGGGACGAGGCCCGGGAGGTGAGGCGGTGCGGCTGGCCTGGCGGCTGGGGGTGATCTACGCCGCCATCCTCGCGGTGGTGGCACTGCTGCTCCTGGTGGGCGCGCCGAGGGTGGCCGAGCAGGCCATGGTCCACGCCCTCGGTCCGGTGCTGCTGCGGCAGGCCCGCAGCGTGGTGGCCCTCCTGGACGTGCAGGCCTTCCCCGGCCGCCCGGCCACCTACCTGGCCGACCTGGCCGCCGTCCGCCTCTCGCGCCTGTACGTGGACGGGGAGGTCCTGGTGGTCGACCCGGCCGGCGAGATCCGGTGGAACTCCGCCACCTTGACGGGCGATCTCCGCGGGTGGCGGCTGGCCCCCGAGGTGATCTCGGGCATCCGCGTGCCGGGCTACGGCGTGCGGGAGGTCCTCGCCAACGTGCCGGCCGTGGTCGCCGTGGCGCCGATCCCGACCCCGGGCGGGGAGGGCACCCTCGGAGCCGTGGTGGTCTTCCGCCCCCTGCGGGAACTGGTGGGGGTCCGCCGCCAGCTGGGCACCTGGATCGTGCTGGGGACCGGGGTGGCGGTGGCCGTGGCCCTGGCGGCGGGATGGGCCGTGGGATACCGGCTGGTGCGCCGGCTCGCGGCCATCCAGGAGGCCGCGGCGGCGCTGGCCGCGGGCAACCTCTCCCGACGCCTGGAGGTCGCCGGCCGTGACGAGGTCGCCGGTCTGGCGGCCGGATTCAACCACATGGCCGAGCGCATCGAGGCCCTGGTCGAGGAGCTGCGCCGGTCCCAGGCCCTCCGGCGCGCCATGCTGGCGACCATCTCCCACGAGCTGCGCACCCCGGTGACCGTGATCCGCGGGCTGGGCGAGGCGTTGCGCGACGGGGTGGTCGCGCCCGGGCCCGACGCGGCGCGCCACGCCGGCCAGATCGTGGCCGAGGCCGAGCGCCTGGGCCGGCTGATCGACGACCTGTTCCAGCTGGCGCAGATCGAGACGGGCCAGCTCGACCTGCGGCTGGCGCGCTTCGCGGTCGGCCCGTGGCTCCAGGAGCGGGAGACCGCCCTGGCGGCGCTGGTGCGGGAGCGCGGCGCCCGCTGGACGGCCCGCATCGACCCCTCCCTCGCGGGCGTGGGGCTGGAGGCCGACCCCCACCGCCTGGCCCAGGTGCTGGGCAACCTGGTGGACAACGCCGCCCGCCACGCCGGTCCGGGCGGCCACGTGACCCTGACGGCCACGGCCGTCCCCGAGGGCGTGCGGGTCGAGGTGGCCGACGACGGCCCCGGCATCGACCCCGCCGACGTGCCGCGGGTGTTCGAGCCCTTCTACCGGGGCCGCGAGGCGGCCCGCAGCCGGGGAGCGGGCCTCGGACTCAGCATCGTCCGCGCCCTGGTGGAGGCCCACGGCGGACGGGTCGGCGTTGCCTCGGCGCCGGGCAGGGGTGCGCGCTTCTGGTTCGTCCTGCCTCGGGCGGGCGGCCCCGCCGTCCCGGCGGCCGGGGCACCGGGCCGCGCTGTCAACGGCGGCGGATGAGGATGCGGTACAGCCCCGGCTCCTTCTCCTCGATCCGCAAGACCTCGCCGAGGCCGGAGCGCTCGACGGCGGCGGGCACGGTGTGGGTGGAGATGGTGTGATCCGTCAGCTCGGCCAGCACCTGGCCCGGGGTCATGGCGGCCAGCGCCTCGAGGGCCGCGTCCACCGGGTAGGGGCAGATCTCGCCCGTGACGTCGATCTCGCGGTCCACCGCGATGGGGGCGTCCCCACCCACCCGGTCGACCAGGTTGGCGCCGCTGAGGGCCGCCAGGCGCTGGCGAGCCTGCTCCAGATTGGGGCGCTTGAACAGGGCCATGGTCGGTCATCCTCCTCTCCGTTCCGCCTCGCATCCGGAGCATCCGGAAGCGCTCGGGTCGCTGGGAGACCGCCAGCGGCGGGCGGCGACGCGCGCCGGGCAGGCCGCCGGCCGGCGCCTGCCTTCGTCGGACGAACCCGGCCGCCGGCTCACGACACCGCCGAGGGCGAGGCCGTCGCGGCGCCTTCGGCGGGCGTGGACGCCGGTTCGACCCCGCACGACCGCACCGCCGCGGCCTGCCGCAGGTGGGCCACCTTCCACGCGGCGTAGATGCCGGCCGCGATGCCCACCGTGGCCAGCAGGCTGTGCAGGGACAGGGCGGGCAGGCCGCTCAGGAGGTTGCCGACGTTGCACCCCGGCGTCAGGCGCGAGGCGAACGCCAGCAGGAAGCCGCCCGCCAGCGCGTTGGGAAGCCGGCGCAGCCGGGGCCGGCGCCAGCGGAAGGTGCCGTTGAGTCGCGCCGAGAGGGCGGCACCGGCGATGATGCCGACGATCAGCAGCTCCTCGGGCCCCGGCACCAGCCCGGGGTAGTCGCGGAACAGGTTGGCCACATAGGGGTTGGCGGCGACGCGGGCCGGGTCGTCCAGCGCCCCCCAGGCCACCGCCACGAGCCGGGTCTCCGGGCCGGTGATCCCCCAAATGGTCCAGAGGCTGAACTGCAGGGTGGACACGAGGCCCAGCAAGAGCCCCACCGCCCGGGTGTCCCAGGACCGCAGCCGCAGCAGCGCCGCCGGACCCTGCCGGAAGAACGCGGCCGTCCCCGCCACGGCGCGGCCGATGGACGCCGGACCCGCCACCACCGCGATGGCCGCCAGCAGCACCGCCACCGCCAGCGCCGCGGTGATCAGCGGCGGCCACGGCAGCAGGCGATAGAGGGTCACCGGTCCGGTGATGGCGAGCGGCTCGAAGAAGTGCGGCGCGAGCACGTCGGGGAAGAGGCGCAGGAAGGCGTAGTAGCCCGCCCCCATGCCCGCCAGGGTCAGCCAGAACTGGCCGTATCCCATGCCCGCCCGATACAGCGTCCCCGAGGCACACCCCCCCGCGATGTACATGGCGACGCCGAACAGGAAGCCGCCCAGCAGACTGTTCCAACCGACGGGCGGCACCCAGAGCCGGTCGGGCGTCGCCCATCCCGCGGTCATCGCCAGGCCCCACCCGAGGGTGGTGACGACCACGGCCACGAGGATGCCCTGCAGGACGCGGGTGTGGCGGAAGGCGTACAGATCGCGGAACGCCGAGGTGAAGCAGAAGTCGCCGCGCTGCAGCAGAAAGCCGTAGACCACGCCGAAGGCGGCACCCAGGGCCAGCAGAGTCGACCAGCCGAGCTGCATGGTTGCGCCTCCCCGTTGCCGATTCAACCGCGATTGTACCCGTGAGGCCACGTGGGGTCAACGAAGCCGATAGACAAAGTAAGCATTCGGGGCCGGCGGGGCCGGCAGGGCCGGCGACGGGGACCGCCGGCGGGGCCGGATCCGCCGCGGCGGGATCCCCCCGGCGGAAGACGATCGCCTCGCCCTCGGGACCTCGAGCGGGCCTCCCCGAGCGGGGCCCCCCATATTCGGGTGTGGGACCCCCAAACCTGGCGCGGATCGATCCGAAGATCTGGCTGGACGGGAACGGGGGCGCTGGACGGGAACGGGGGCGGGGCCTGCATGGCCCCCTTGGACGGCCAGCGCAGGTGGGCCCCTCGTCGGAGGCCGCCGCGGCGAGGGGCCCCGGTCCGCCCGTTCCCGGAGCAGACCGTGGCAGGAGGTGATGATGTGCCACGATGGCACGGTGTGAGGCCGGCCTGCCGGTGGCTGGCCACGCTCCTGCTCGGCGCCGTGATCGCCTCGGCCGCGGTGCCGGGGGTCGCCCTGGCGAGTACGGCGGAGCCGGGTGGGAACGGCGGTGAACCGGCGTGGGTGGTCGCCGTCGGGCACTACGTCCGAACGGCGGTGGAACGGGTGCGGCTCTGGGCGAGCCGCGACCCGGCGACCGAGGCCGCCCTGGCCGCGGGGTTCGCCGCCGCACGGGCGGAGGCGATGGCGGGCTTGGGGCCGGACTCGGCGTGGTTCCAGCGCCTGGCGGACGAGGTCGTCGCCTACCTGCGGCTGGCCCAGGCGAAACTGGTGGAGGCCGCGGCCAACGGGGCCGACACGGCCCGCGCGGTCCAGGCCCTCGAGGCGGCGGTCGCCCGCGTCGCTCAGCTGCCCGAGCGCGTCGGCGCGGCCGCGGGCGAGTCGCCCAGCGGGACGGACGCGACCCCGCCCGCTGCCGCAGGGCCGGAAGCGGACGGCACGGCGGGGTGGGCCGCGGCCGGCGCGGGGACCGGGACCGCGGCGGCCCCGGGGGCGGTCTCCCCCGTGAGCGATCGGGCCGACGGCCAGCCGGCCCCGGCCGAGGGGGACGAAGGGGCCGTGGACGCCGGCGCGGCCGCCCCCGAGGACGGCGCCGTGTCTGCGGGCGGGGCCGAGGGGGATCGCTCCGGGAGCGCCTTGGACGAGGCGCTGGAGGCGGCGGCCGAGGCCCAGCTGGTGGCGGGCTCCGTGGCGATGATGGAGCCCGAGGCGATCGCCGCCCTGCGGGAGCAGGGTTACGGCTACGGCCAGATCGCCCTGCTCTATGCCGTCGCCCAGGCCGTGCGGCTGGCGAAGGGCGAGGCGCTGACGGCCATGGACGTCGCCACCCAGCTGGCCGCCCTTGACGCGGACGGCGCCGCCGCGCCGGAGCCGGACCCGTCGGCCTCCCTGCCGGCCGCCGAGGGTGCGGCCCCGCTGCCGGACAGCGGCGCGGCGCCGGGAACGGGCGGCGAAGCGAGCCAAGGTGCGGGGGACGGGTCGGTCGCCGGCACGGCAGGGATGACGGCGGCCGGCGGCGCGGCCACCGCGATCGCCGCGGACACCGGCGAGGAGGAGGGGACGACGGCTCGCCTCGAGGCCTTCGGCCGTCGGTTGAACCAGCTCCTGGCCCTGTACGGCATCGAGCGCCGGGACCTCAAGCCCGGCCGGTGGATCGCCGCGGCCCATCGCGGCCAACCCGAGGACGACGGATCCGACCCGGCCGGATCGGACGCCACGCCGGACGCGGTGGCGCCGCGGGCCGACGAACCGGCCGGCGGCTCCGCGACGCCCGCGCAGCCCGCGGCCGCCGGCACCCCGAGCCGGGGCGCCGCGGTGAACTACGGGACGGCATCGCGGAAGGCGCCCGCCGGGGACGCCGGAGCGGCTGCCCCGGCCCCCCGGACCTCCGGGGCCGGGCGGGACGACCACGCGTCGCCGCGGCTGGCCCCCGACGACGGGGACCGACGGCCGGAACGGCCGACGCCGGGCGTGCGGGGCACGGCCCACGGCAAGGACCGGGCGGGCGAAGCCCGCGGGCAGGGGCGCGGCGCTCGGGCGGCCGCCGGCGCCACCGGACGGCCGCAGCGGTAGCGCTTCCGGCCAGCGGGCGAACCGGCCCAAGCGGCGAGGCGGGGTGCTCTCGGCGCGGGCACCCCGCCTCGCCGCTTGCAGGATCGTCGCCGGCCGCCGGGAATTCCCTAGCGTCACCTGCTGCGCCGATGCGACGCCGACGGGAGGGATGCCGGTTGCGGTTCGTCCGGTTCGAACGAGCGGGTCGGATCGCCCTGGGTCTGGCCGATGTGGATGAGCGCGGCCGTCTGCGGCGGGTGCTGGACCTGGCCGCCGCCCGGGCCCGGTGGGGCGGGCCGGAGGTCCCCGCCGACATGGTCGCCTGGATCGCCCTGGGCGAGCAGGCGGTGGCGGCCGCCCGGGAGTGGTGGCAGCGGGCCCAGGCGGCGGGGGACGATGCGGCTTTGCCGGGCGGCGAGGGCGCCGACGGCCGCGAGCCGGCCGCCCGCCCGCTCTGGCACCCGGCGGAGGCGGTGCGCCTGCTGGCCCCCATCGCCCGGCCGCCCAAGGACGTCATGGCCATCGGGCTGAACTACCGCGACCACGTCTTCGAGATCAGCGGTCGCGACATCCCGAGGTACCCGGTGGTCTTCAGCAAGGCGGCGTCGTCCATCGCGGGTCCCGGCGACCCGATCTACACCCACCCCGGCGTGACGGAGGCGGTCGACTACGAGGGCGAGCTGGCGGTGGTCATCGGGCGGCGGGGTCGCGCCATCCCCCCCGAGCGGGCACGGGAACACGTCTTCGGGTACATGGTGCTGAACGACGTGACGGCCCGCGACCTCCAGCGCCGCACGAGCCAGTGGCACCTGGGCAAGAGCCTCGACACCTTCTGCCCCACCGGCCCGTACCTGGTGCACCGGGACGCCGTGGGCTGGCCCGTCGAGCTGGACGTGCGGACCTGGGTGAACGGTGAGCTCCGCCAGGAGGCCAACACGCGCCAGCTGATCTTCGACATCCCCGCGCTGATCGCCACGTTGTCGGCGGGCATCACCTTGGAGCCCGGGGATATCATCGCCACCGGGACCCCTGGCGGCGTCGGCATGGGCTTCGACCCGCCGCGCCTCCTCCGGCCCGGCGACGTGGTGGAGATCGAGATCACCAGCCTGGGACGGCTGCGCAATCCGGTGGTCGACCGGCTGCCTGCGTGATCGGACGGCGCCGGCCGGGTCGGGGACCGCGGCCCCGCCGGGGGAGGGGCCGTCGCCCGCGGCGGTCGTCAGGGCGGTCGTCCCCCGGTCGGCGGGCGGGACCCGTATCCCGTGCGAATGGCGATGGTGCCGAAGCGGCGGCCGTCCCGACGGTCGGCGGGCCAGTCCGACGCCGTCCCGGGGTCCGGCCGGTCGCCACGGAGGGGAGGGCCGACGCCGTCCCGGGTGCGGCCGGTCGCCACGGCGGGGAGGGCCATGCTCCGCGTATGGGGGTGAGATCGTGCGCATCGCCGTGATCGGCGCCGGTGGCGTCGGCGGCTACTTCGGCGCCTTGCTGGCGCGAGCCGCCGAGTGGGCGGAACCCGGGTCCGCGCTGCACGAGGCGCGGGTGGGGTTCCTCGCCCGGGGACGCCACCTGCGGGTCATGCGCCGCGACGGACTGACGGTGGAGAGCGTCCACGGCCGGTTCAGCATCCGCCCCGTGGCCAGCGACCGGGGGGTGCGGCTGGCGGAGGAACTGGCCGTGGCGCCCGGTCAGGGCGCCGACCTCGTGCTGCTGGCGGTCAAGGCCTACAGCCTGGAGGGCGCGCTGGACGAGATGGAGCCCCTGGTCGGGGCCGACACGGCGATCCTGCCGCTGATGAACGGCGTGGACCACCTGGAGGTGCTGGAGCGCCGCTTCGGTCGCGAGCGGGTGTTGGGCGGCCTGTGCCACATCGAGACGGCCCTGGTGGAGCCGGGCCGGATCCGGCAGACCAGCCCGCGGCGGGACATCACCTTCGGGGAGCTGGACGGCCGCGTCACCCCCCGGGTCGAGCGCATCGCCGCCGCCTTCGCCGCCGCCGGCATCCCGCACCGCATCTCCACCCAGATCGTCGCCGACATGTGGATGAAGCTGATCTTCATCTCGGCCATGGGGGGCATGACGGCCGTCGCCAACCGGCCGCTGGGCGCGGTGCTGGGCGATCCCGACGGACGCCAGGTCTACGAGCGGATGGTCCGGGAGGCGGTGGCGGTGGCGCGGGCAGCCGGGGTCGACCTGCCGGCGGACGCCTTCGAACAGGTCATGGCGACCACGATGGGGATGGACCCCGCGATGACCTCGTCGATGCAGCGGGACCTGGCCGCGCGGCGACCCGTGGAGGTCGACGCCCTGTGCGGGACCGTGGTGCGCTACGGGCAGCGCCACGGCGTGGACACGCCCTGCCAGCAGGCGGTCACGGCGGCCATCCGTCTGCGGGCCGGCGCGGACGCGTGAGGGGCCGCCCGGTCGCCGCGGCTGCGCCCCTCGCGGACCGCGAGCCGCGCGACGCCCCTCGCGGCCCGCGGGGCGAGGCGCTGCGCCGGCGGGTGCGAGCCACCCGGCCCGGCCAGCCGGCGTGAGGTCGCGCCGGGAGGGTCGCCTCACACGGATCCTGGCGGGGTCGCCGCCGTCACGGCCGGTGCCAGGAGGCGGTGGCCCTTGACGTCCCAGAGGCCGGCGGGCGTCAACCGAGGTCCCGGCAGGTGATCGGCGGAGAGGAAGAGCAGGCTGTAGATGGCGTCGTGGTAGGGGTAGCCGCGCTCGCGCAGGAGGGCCTCGAGCTCGCGGCAGCGGCGGGCCAGCTGGGGCATGTCGAGGTCGGAGAGGAACCCGCCCAGCGGCAAGGGGAGGTGGAAGAGCACCCGCGTCCCCTCCACGAGGACGATGCCGCCGCCGGCGGCGCCGGCCGCAGCCCGCACCATGGCCTCCGGGCGGCGGCCGAGGACCAGCATCCCCCCGGCCATGGTGTAGGTGGAGGCTAGCCCTTCGATCCCGCTCCCGAACCCCGCCACCAGGGCGCGGGTCACCCGCCCGCCGGTGGGCGCGAAGAGCAGGGCGGCGAGCAGGTCGTCCTCCGCTCGCAGCACCGGCATCCCCTCGGCGTCGACCTCGACCTCGCGCGTCTCCCACCGCGTGATCACGGCGTCGACCAGGCGGATCACGGGCAGGGGCACGCGCCGCCCGCGGTGGCCCGCGCCCGCGAACCGCAACGCCTCCCGCACCGCCTCGGCGCCGACGGCGACGCGGCGGGCGCCCAGGCCCAGCGCGTCCCAGTCCAGGGGGGCCGGTTCGTCCACCAAGCGCCCCTCTTGGGCCACCGGCCGTCCGTCGATCCACACCGCCAGGGGGACGGGGTCCTCCGGATGCTGGAGCACGTTGACGTCCGCCAGGCGGCCGGGGGCGATGGCGCCCAGGTATCGGTCCAGGCCGAGGTACGTGGCGGGGTTGATCGTCGCCATGCGGTAGGCCTGATCCGGCTCCAGCCCCGCCTCCATGGCGACCCGCAGGGCCAGGTCGAGGAAGCCCCGTTCCACCATGGCCGGGGTGGGACCGTCGGTGGTCAGCGCCAGGCGATGGCCGTAGCCCTGGGCGAAGGCCTCCCGCGCCGCGGCGATCAGGGCGGGCAGATCGGGTCGCAGCGAGCTGTGGCGCAGGATGGCGAAGAGCCCGAGGCGCACGCGGGCGAGCACCTCGTCGGCGCGGATGCTCTCGTGGCAGTCGCCCACCCCGGCGGCGGCCAGGGCGGCCAGGGTGCGGTGGGACGCCCCGGGGGCGTGACCGTCGACGGCCAGGCCGCACTGGAGGCCGGCGGCGAGCACGGCGGGGAGGGGCGCCTCCCGGCGCAGGGTGTCCGCCCACCGGGTCCACTCGAAGATCTCCACGATCCGGGGATGCTGCAGGAGGGCGATGCCCTCGGCGGCCGTCATGCCGTACGCGGCGGCGAAGTCCGGGTCCTCCAGGTCGGAGCGGGCCGGCCCACCTGGCGCCGGGGTGACGGACTGGGGCGCCACCCGCAGTCCCCAGAGGTCGCGGACCGGCGCGACGAGCCCGGCGTCCAGGACGGCGGGGAACCGCCGGCCCAGCATCTGCCCGAGCAGCAGCGTATCGCTGACCAGCGTGGTGGTCCCGCGCGGGGCGATGGCGGCCCCCAGGGCCCGCGGCGAGTACAGCTGGAAGGGGTGGGCGTGGATCTCCAGGTAGCCGGGCACCAGGTAGCGACCGCGGCAGTCGACCACCCGGGTGTCGGGGCCGACGGTCGGCCGATCCGGACCCACGTAGGCGATGCGGGCTCCCGCCACCCACACCTCGGCCGGTTCCCACCGGCCGGTGTAGACGTTGAGCACCGTACCGCCCCGAAACCACACGTCGGGCGGTCGCCGGCCCATCGCCACGCGCACCGCCAGCTCCCGGGCAGCGGCCGTCTCGTGCCGCCAATCCCGGGCCCCCGCGGCCCGGGCGGCGGACGCGAGGCACGCCCGCCCCGGCCCCGCCTCGGTCACGACATCGCCGGCGGGGGATGGGGCGGAGCTGCGGGATCCACGGTCGGGGATGCGCACGCCGCGGCCTCCTTTCCTGCCGCGAGGGGGCGGCCCGTGCCGGCACGGGCCGCCCCCTCGCAGCCCTAGTCCCGGCGCCCTGCCGGCGTCGTGCCTGGCCGCCCCGGTCCCGGCGCCCTGCCGGCGCCGGGCCTGACCGACTCCTGTCGGCCGGGTCGCCAGGCGGCCGGGGGCCGGGCTGCAGGGCAGCGGACGAGCGGCCGCGGACCGCTGCGCCGTCACCGATCCATGTCGAACCCGACGGGCAGCGGTTCCGCTCGGGGGACGAGCCGCACCGGGCCGGGCAGCCGCGGGCTGGGCCGGACGACCGGCGCGCCTCCGGGCCGGCGCGGTCCCGGCGCAGCCCGCAGCTGCCCCCGCGACCGCACCCTCGCCTCACCGGGCCTGCCGCCGGCTCACCACCGCCTCGAGGAAGCGGGCCACGCCGTCGTCGGCGTGATGGCCGATGATCAGTCGGGCCGCCGCCCGGACCTCCGGCTGCGCGTTGGCCATCGCCACGCCGAGCCCCGCCCACCGGATCATGCCCAGGTCGTTCTCCCCGTCGCCGATGGCGATCACCGCCTCCCGCGGCACGCCCAGCACGCGGCAAAGGTCCGCCAGGGCGGCCTCCTTGGTGGCGTCCGGGCGGACGATCTCCAGGAGGCCGGGCAGGGTGGCGACGCAGCAGGCGTCCAGGTCCGCGAGGCCCCGTTCCACCGCCGGCCGCACCCGCGCCGCCCGCTGGGCGTCCGTGGCCAGCACCACCTTGTAGACCGGCCGACCCCGCGGCCCCCCGGCGGGGGTGGCGGGATCCGCCGCCCCCGCCGCCCCCGCCGCAAGCCCTGCCGGCCCGTGGCGCGGATCCGCCGGCGGTTGGGCCGGAGCCGCGGGTCCCCCGGCTGGATCGGACACCGGGCCGGGTTCGTCCGCCGTGAGGCCGTCGGAGGCCACGGGCGTGAGGCCGTCGGGATCGACGGGGATGGGGGTCTCGTTGAGGTGGGCCAGGCGGTCGCGCCAG
The DNA here is from genome assembly GCF_033582035.1 of Thermaerobacter composti. Lineage (NCBI taxonomy): Bacteria > Bacillati > Bacillota > Clostridia > Eubacteriales > Clostridiales Family XVII. Incertae Sedis > Thermaerobacter > Thermaerobacter composti. Next base: position 1,686,891 of record NZ_CP132508.1, on the reverse strand, counting down.
GCGCTGGGGCGGTCGGTGACGATGCCGTCGGCACCGTAGAGGAACGGGATGAGGTCCAGCTCCCGCGCCAACCGCAGCACGCGCTGGACCGCCGCCGGATCCAGCGGGCGTTCCCGCAGGGGGCGGCCGGCCGTGGGCCATGCGGTCAGGGCTCCACCGCAGACGATGACCGGACGGCTCAGCCCGGCGCGGAGCCACACCCCCATGGCGGCCGGCAGGGCGCGACCCGTGACGATGACCGGGTGGAGGCCCGCGCGCTCGGCAGCGGCCAGCGCCCGCAGCCCCTGCGGGCTGACCCGGCCATCGGGACCCGCGGCCGTCCCGTCCAGGTCGACGGCCACCAGCCGAAAGGCCTCCCAGTCGATGCGGTCCAGGGCCGCGGGGCCGGGGGCAGCGTCCCCGCGGTCCGGGAGGTCGGGTCGTTCCCGTCTCGCTTCCGCCCGGGGGATGTCGTGGTGGTCCATGTCCTGGATTTTATCACGAGGCATCACGAGGCGGTGGCGAGGCATCACGAGGCGGTGGTCGCGGGGCCGGGGTGCGGCGCCTCGCCGCCGCGGTGGGCCCGGTACCAGCCGACGATCAGGGCATCCAGCCGCCGGCTGAGATCCAGCACCGCGGGATCGCTGCAGCCGTGGCGGCGGGCCATGCGGTAGAGCATCCGGCGCAGACGTTCGATCTCCACCTGGGCGGCCCGGTGCGCGACCGGGTCGACGTCGACGGACCGGCGGGCAGGTTGCGGGGACGGCATGACCGTCCACCTCCGGTGGGAAGCGGCAGGATCCATCCGGGCGGACCCGGTCCCTCCCCCGGACGACGGGTCGCCCCGCCCTCCCCTCGGGGCGACCCGGGTCCGGGGGGCCGACCGGTGGTGCAGGCCGCTGATGGGCTGTCCCTTCTTGGGAGATCGTGTCGCTCCTTGTTGACAAGCTGTGGGCAAGTGTCGATTCCTGGGGATAACAGCGGGGTCCATTGGGGATAAGCCCGCTCTTCCTGGGGATGAGCCGGCCGCCGGTTGTGGACGAACCGGCTTGGCGACCCCGCGATCCCCCCGCGGAGCCGCCACGTCGCCACGGAGCCGCGAAGCCACCACGGCGGGACCTCCCACCCGTCCGGTGCCCCGGGCGGCCGTGCACCCCCCGGGCGACCCGGCCATAGCATGGGCCGAGAGATGCCCTGGTCTCGCACCGGGTCGTCGGCCTACGCGGCCCGCGCGGCCGCTGCGCCGGAGGAGGGCCGCGGCCGGGAAGGCGACGGGCGGCGGTCCCCGCCGGGTCGGCCACGGTTGGGGCCCACCTGCCCGGGGGCTCCGTGGCGTCCGCGGCCGCCTGGGGGCTGGCGCCCGACGCCGGCGTCGGGATCGGGCCGGAAGGATCCCGGGCCCCGGGCCCCGGGTCCCGGCACCGCGGGGCGGACGCCGGCGGGGGCGGGGGCCGCGACGGTGCCCGGTGCGGCGGATGAACGGCCGGGAGGTGCCCATGGTGTTGCCCATTCCCAACCGGTTCGCCCTGGTGACGGGCCGGGCCGAGGGCGAGACCCCGCTGACGGCCTTCGATGCGGCGCTGCTGGATGCCGGGGTGGCCAACGTCAACCTGGTCAAGGTCTCCAGCATCCTCCCGCCGGGTGCCCAGCCGCTGGAGCGGCTGGCGCTACCCCCCGGGGCGCTGGTGCCCATCGCCTACGGTCGGCTGGTGTCCGCCGAGCCCGGCACGCGCATCGCCGCGGCCGTCGCCGTGGGACGGGACGAACCCGGCCGCTTCGGCATGATCATGGAGCACACCGCATATGCCAGTGCCAGCGAGGTGAAAGCCACCATCCGCCGCATGGTGGAGGAGAGCTTCGCCGTTCGTGGGGGGCGCCCGCGGGAGATCCTGGTGCGCTCCGTGGAGCACGTGGTCGCGCGGTGCGGGTGCGTCTTCGCCGGTTGCGTCCTCTGGTACGGGGCCTAGGCGTCGCCCGGCCGGCGGGGCCCCGGGGGCGGGACCTACCGCCCCCGGGGCCCCCGCCGGGGACGCCGGCACCGCCTCTCACGGCACGGCCACCGCCGAGCCCGGCCGCCGGCGGCTCGGCCGGCCCGGCGCGATCGACCCGGGTGCCCGCGGCCGGCGGGACAGGCCGGAGGGCCGCGGCGACCGCCGAGCGGGGCCGGCGCCGGGGAGGATCGGCCGGGGACGGCGCGCCGGCGGGGGCCGGCCGGCGGCGGGCGCCAGCCGCCCGGAGCGCCCCGGGCCGAGGGCCGCCGCCGGCCGCCGTAAGCCGTCCGCCGCGGGCAGGGCCACGCCCAGGCCGACGGCCACCGCCATCGCCCACAGGCCGGCCGACGGGAGGCCGGCCCGGCGATGCCGGTTCACCCGCGCATCGCCCGCCGCCCCGGGCCCGGGCTCCCGGGGGCGCACGCCCCCGCTGGGAGGAGGCAGCCTTGCACCGCGGCGACCTTGGCGGGGTACGGCGCGTCGGGGCGCCGCCCGCCTGGAGCGCCCAGGCGGGCGGCGCCCCATGGCGCACCGGGCTGGGCTGCCCGGCATGGGGAAGTCTGCTCTCCCGCCGCCGGGAGGGCCCGGACCGGGGGGTGCGAGCGGGGCCGGCGCCCGGGGCGGGCGTGGGCGCCCCACGGCGCTCGGGCCGGGGTGGCCGCCCGTGGGCCCCGGGGCTCGTCCTCGCCCTCCTCGCCCTGTTGGCCCTCGCCCGGGTGGCGGGGATGGCCGCCTCGCCCGCGCGGGGTCCCCTGGCCGGCACCCTGATCGTGGTCGACCCCGGCCACGGTGGCGTCGACCGCGGCGCCTGCCACCTGCCGTCCAACACCGTCGAGAGCGAGATCACCCTGGCCTTCTCCTTCCTGCTGCGCGACCTGTTGCGCGAGCAGGGGGCGCGGGTGCTGCTCACCCGGACCCGCGACGAGGACCTCGACCTCGATCCCCGCATCGAGATCGCCAACGCCAACCGGGCCGACTACTTCCTCAGCATCCACGTCAACTGGTTCCCCGATCCCTCCTGCTTCGGCGCCCAGACCTTCTACTTCCCCGGTCGGGAGGAGAGCCGGCGGCTGGCCCTCCTCGTCCAGGACGAGCTCAAGAAGGTCGATCCGGCCAACTTCCGGGAGATCCAGACCGGGCGGTACCGGGTGCTGCGGCTGACCCGCATGCCCGGCGTGCTGGTGGAGCTCGGCTTCGTCGACAGCCCCCACGACCGCGCCTTCCTCCACGACCCCGAGCGGCGCCGCCAGCTGGCGGAGGCCATCGTCCGCGGCGTCATCCGCCATCGACGGGGCGAGGTGGGCCCCGAGCCCGCGCCGGATCTCCGCGACCGGTAGGGGACCGCGACCCGCCGGGGTGCCGGCCCGGCGGGTCGGCCCGCCCCGGCACGCGCGGCCGGTGCGGGGCGCCGGCGGCGGGGCACCCCCGGGGGCCGCTTCCCGCGGGACCCCGCCCCGCCGCCGTTCGGCGCGGGTGACGGCCCCGGACACCCTCACCGCCCCCGCGGGTCCGTCCCGGACCCTGGGGGGAGGGGTGCCCCGGCCGGGGCCCTCCCGTCGTGCCGCGGGCCTGCGGCTCGGGCGCCGGTGCCGGCGTGACGGCCCCCGGCCCCGGCGCATATGGTGCGGATGCGCCGCGCCGGGGCAACGGTCCCGCCACTCGAGGGCGCCCGTCCCGCCGGGACGGTGGATCGCCGAGCGCGGCGCAGGGAGGGAGCCCCTTGCGCTGGCTGGCATGGGTCCTGGCCGGCCTGGCTGCGGCCCCGGCGGGCCTCGCGGCCTACCTGCGGCGGCAGGGGGACGCCGACGTGCGCTGCGAGGCAGGGGCCGTGGAGGTCCTGGGCATCCAGCGGCGACCCGGCTGCTGGCTGGTCCGCTTCCGCCTGCCCATGGTGAACCGCGGGCGGCAGAAGGGCATGCTCTACGAGATCCTGATCCGGCCGGAGTTCCTGGGCCGCTGGGCGGCCCCGCTGCGGTGGTCCGTCGCCCTCTTCTGGCCGGGCGTGCAGGAGACGGGGTACTGGAGTGCCGCCCTGCTCGAGCCCGCCCAGCTGGTCCCCCTGGAGGTGGAGCTGGCGGCCTTCGGGCCCGACGACGTCATCGACCGGCTGTCCCAGCTGGAGGAGCTCGGCCTGGTGGTCCGCCACGGGTGCATCGGGCGCACGCCCCTGCGGTGGGTGCTGACCGAGGTGCGCCTGCCCCTGGCCGCGGCCCGTCCCGGCCAGGCCGCGGCCGCGGGCCTGCGGCGCAGGCCGACGGCCGGTGGGCGGGCGTTGGCCGCCCGCCCACCGGCCGGCATCGTCACCGGGCGATCCGCGACCGCCGGCCCGATCGCCGCCGCCGGCGGCCGCGCCGCGGGCCCGCCCCGCCCGGCGGCGGCCCGCGGTGGCGAGGGGAGGGGTCGACCGTGGCCCCGGGTTTGAGGGTCCGGCGCCGTCTGGCGCCCGCTGCCGCCCGCAGGCCGGGTTCGTCCCCCTCGGCCGGCCGGGGCGCAGGGGCCGGCGCCGGCGACCGGCCCCGCTTCGCGGTCGAGGTGATCCGCACCGAGATCATCACCCCCGCCCACGACCTCGCCGAGGTGGTGACCCGCTACACCCGGGGCCGGCTGCAGCCCGGCGACGTGGTGGCGGTCTCGACCAAGATCGTGTCCATCACCCAGGGCCGCCTGGTGCGGCCGGAGCAGCTGCGCCCGGGGATCCTGGCCCGCCTGGTGTCGCGGTTCATCGACCAGGAGGGGAGCTGTTCGTCGCCCCACTCCCTCCAGGCGGTGATCGAGCACACCGGGCGGTGGCGGGTGGGCCTGGCCTTCCTGGTCGGCGGGATCAGCCGGGTCCTGTTGCGCCGCAGCGGCGACTTCTATCGCATCGCGGGGTACTACGCCCGGGTCATCGACGACGTCATGGGCACGCTGCCGCCCTTCGACAAGCACATCGTCCTGCCGCCGGCCGACCCCGACGGGGTCGCCCACCGTCTCGCGCGGGCGCTGGGCCCCGGGATCGGCGTCTGCATCGTGGACGCCAACGACCTCGGCCGGGCGGAGGTGGTGGGGGCGAGCCCGGGGGTCGACCGCCAGGCGGTGGTCGAGGTGATGCGCGCCAACCCCTGGGGCAACACGGACCAGCAGGCGCCGCTGGCCATCCTGCGCCCCCGGCCGGACGAACCCGGCCGTGCGGACGAGGGCCGTCCCGCGGACGAACCCCCCTCGGCGGGCGAACCGCCGCCCGCCGATGGACGCGGCCCTGCGGGCGAACCCCGCCCCGAGGGCGAGACCGACCGGGCGGACGAACCCCGCACGGCGGGAGCCAGGCCGTCGCCGCGTCCGTAGTGCGCCCGTCGCGGGGTCGGACGCTCGCCGGGGCCCTGGGGCCGCCGTCCGCGGCTGCGGCGTGCCCGCGGCGGCCCTCGGCTGCGGGGGCCGAGGGGGCACCACGGGGCGGCGCCGGCCGGCGCGGTCCAGGGGCCTCTACGCGACCGCCCTCGGCCCCGGGGCCGGGGGCCGGTTCGTCCGACGGGCACGAGGCCGCGGAGGAACCCGCCTCACCGAGACAGGGTTCCACCCGGCTGCGGCGAATCTCGCCATGGAGCCTTCCGGGTGGGGCGTCGCACCGCGAGAGGGGGAGCGAACATGGCGGAACGGCCGTGGCTCAAGCACTACCCGGCCAACGTGCCGGCCCATCTCGACTACCCCGAGGTACCGCTTCACGAGCTCGTGGCCCAGCGGGCGCGGGAGCACCCCGACCTCCCCGCCCTGCGGTACTACATGGTGCGCATGACCTATGGGGAGCTGTGGGCGCGGGTCAACCGGTGCGCCGCGGCCCTGGCGGCCCTGGGGGTGGCCAAGGGGGATCGGGTGGCGCTCATGCTGCCCAACTGCCCCCAGTACGTGATCGCCTACTACGCCACCCTGCGCCTCGGCGCCATCGTCGCCCAGGTGAACCCGCTCTACACGCCGCGGGAGCTGACCCATCTGATCGGGGACAGCGGCGCGAAGGTCCTGATCGTGGCGGATGCCGTGTACCCGACGGTCCAGGCCGCCCTGGGGGACCTGCGGCTGGAGCACATCCTGGTGGCGCGGCTGCTGGGCAACGTGCAGCCGGGGCCGGAGGCCAAGTCCTTCGAAGACCTGCTGGCCGGCGCCGCCGGCGAGCCGCCGGCGGTGGCCATCGACCCCTGGGACGACGTGGCCGTCCTGCAGTACACCGGCGGCACCACCGGCCGCTCCAAGGGCGCCATGCTGACCCACTTCAACCTGGTGGCCAACGTGGTCCAGACCCAGCACTGGTTCCCGGCCGAGGAGCGGATGAAGGTCGGTGAGGGCCGCATCCTGACGATCCTGCCCCTCTTCCACTCCTACGGCATGACGGTGTGCATGAACTACGGCCTCGCCTCGGGGTACGAGCTCATCCTGGTGCCGCGCTTCGAGCTGTCCGAGGTCATGGAGATCATCCGGGCGACCCGGCCCCACTTCTTCCCCGGCGTGCCCACGATGTACGTGGCGGTCAACAACTACCCCAACGCCGAGGAGTACGGGGTCGGCTCCATCGAGTTCTGCAACTCCGGGGGCGCGGCGATGCCGCTGGAGGTCATGAACGCCTTCGAGCGGCGGTTCGGTGCCCGGGTCGTCGAGGGGTACGGGTTGTCCGAGGCATCGCCGGTCACCCACTCCAACCCGGTCCGCGGCCTGCGCAAGCCGGGGAGCATCGGCATCCCCTACCCGGATACCGACGCCGAGATCGTCGACGTGGAGACGGGCACCCGGGTGCTGGGGCCGGGGGAGGTGGGCGAGCTGCGGATTCGCGGCCCCCAGGTGATGAAGGGCTACTGGAACCGGCCCGAGGAGACGGCGGAGACCCTGCGGGACGGGTGGCTCTACACCGGCGACATCGCCAAGATGGACGAGGACGGGTACTTCTACATCGTCGATCGCAAGAAGGACATGATCATCGCCTCGGGGTACAACGTCTACCCGCGCGAGGTGGAGGAGGTGCTCTACGAGCACCCGGCCGTGGCCGAGTGCTGCGTGGCCGGTGTCCCCGATCCCTACCGCGGCGAGACGGTGAAGGCGTACATCGTCCCCAGGCCGGGCCGCTCCGTCACCGCCGACGAGATCATCGCCTTCTGCCGCGAGCGGCTGGCGGCCTACAAGGTGCCCAAGCTCGTCGAGTTCCGCAGGGAGCTGCCCAAGACGGCGGTGGGCAAGGTTCTGCGACGGGTGCTGGTGGAGGAGGAGAAGGCCCGCCTGGCCTCCGGCGGCGGCCCATCGGAGGCGAGGGCCTAGCGAGGCACGGGGATCCGCGCCAGGGCGACCACGGCGCCGGCAGCGGCGGCGTCAGGCGCCGGCGGCTGTCGACGGCGGCTGTCGACGGCGGCCGGCGGCAGGAGCGAGGTCGCCCGGGGCGGGCCGAGACCGCCACCCGCTCTAGCCGCAGGGCGACGCCGCCTGAGGCCATGACGGGTCGGCATGATCGGCCGCCGCGTCGACCGACCGGTTGGTCGCCGCGGGATGCGCGGGTGCCGGCCGCACCAGGGTGCGCGGTTTCGGTCGCACCGGGATGGCGGGTCCGCCCGCGGGCCCCGGTCCGCCGCATCGATGCCGGGCCCTTGCGATGCCGGCAGCGGGCCACGAGGCTTGCGATGCCGGCATCGGACCACGATGTCGGGGGGATGGCCGTGGCCCACGTGCATGCCGGGCGCGTCGTCGCCCGGGCCCTGGCCCGGGAGGGCGTCCGGGCTCTGTTCACCCTCTGCGGTGGCCACATCATGCCCATCTACGACGGCTGCCTGGACGAAGGCATCCGGGTGGTCGACGTCCGCCACGAGCAGGCGGCGGTCTACGCCGCCGACGCCTACGCCCGCATCACGCGCCGACCCGGCGTCGCCGCCGTCACCGCCGGTCCCGGGGTGATGAACGCCGTCACCGCCATCGCCAACGCCCACCGCGCCCAGTCGCCGGTGGTGATCCTCGGGGGCCAGGGGCCCCTCGAGCACGCGGGCCGCGGCAGCCTCCAGGAGATGGACCACCTGGGGGTGGTGCGGCCCATCACCAAGTGGGCGGTGCAGGTCCAGGATCCCAAGCGGCTGCCGGAGGTCCTCAACCTGGCGTTCCGGCGCAGCCTCCACGGCGTCCCCGGCCCCGTGTACGTGGAGATCCCGCTGGACGTGATCTTCGCCCAGGTGGACCTGGACGCCGTGCGTTTCCCCGCCCCGGTCCCCGACCGCCCGCGCCTGCCAGCCGACGCCGGGGAGGTGGAGCGGGCGGCGGCCCTGCTGCGCCGTGCCCGGCGACCGGTGGCGCTGGTGGGCAGCCAGGTCCACTGGTCCCCCGATCCCCGGGCGGTGGCGCGGTTCGCGGAGTCGGGTCAGGTCCCGGTGTTCACCAACGGCATGGCCCGCGGCGTGCTGGGACCGGGGGATGCGGGGTTCTTCCAGCTCTGCCGCAAGGAGGCCCTGGCCGACGCCGATGTGGTCCTGGTGGCGGGGACGCCCCTGGACTTCCGTGTCGACTACGGCAGGGCGATCCACGGCGAGGCCCGGTTGATCCAGATCGACCTCGATCCCGGCGAGCTCGGCCGCAATCGGGACGTGGAGGTCGGCCTGGTCGGCGATGCGGGCACGGTGTTGGATCAGCTGCTGGAAGCCGGCCTCGATCCGGAGGAACCGGCCGAGCGCCGACGGTGGCTGGACCGCCTGCGCGAGGCGGAGGAGCGGAGGGCCGCCCGGATGCGGCCCGGGCTGACCAGCGACGCGGTCCCGGTCGACCCCCTGCGGCTGTGCGCCGAGATCGACGCCGCCCTGCCGCCGGGGGCCACGGTGATCGGCGACGGCGGCGACTTCGTCGGCACGGCGGCCAAGGTGGTGCGGCCGCGGCGATACCCCGCCGGCTGGCTGGACCCCGGCCCGCTGGGGACCTTGGGGGTCGGGATGGGCTTCGCCCTGGCGGCCCGGGTCCTGCGGCCCGACGAGCCGGTGGTGGTCCTGCTGGGCGACGGCGCCGCCGGCCTGGATCTGCTCGAGTACGAGGCGGCGGTGCGGCAGGACCTGCCCTTCGTCGCCGTGGTGGGCAACGACGCCGCGTGGACCCAGATCCGCCGACTGCAGGTCCAGCTCTTCGGCGCCGACCGGGCCGTGGCCACCGCCCTGAGCTACGCCCGCTACGACCAGGTGGTGGCCGCCCTCGGCGGCCACGGCGAGTGGGTCGAGCGGCCGGACGACGTCCGCCCGGCCCTGGAACGGGCCCTGGCCGCGGGCAAGCCGGCCCTGGTCAACGTGAAGATGGGGGCCTCGGACTTCCGGGCTGGGGCCATCGCGGTGTGAGGTGCCGCTGCGGGCCGGCCGCCGGACGCGGACCGGCCGCCGGCGAACCGGCCCGCGGTCGACGGGGCCGGGCCGGCGCTCGCAACGGGGAGGTCCACCCATGGGCGTGCTCGACCGTTTCCGCCTCGACGGCAAGGTGGCGCTGGTGACGGGGGGCAGCCGCGGCCTGGGCCTGCAGATCGCCCAGGGGCTGGGGGAGGCGGGCGCCGCCGTCGCCATCACCGCCCGCAAGGAAGAGGGCCTGCGCGAGGCGGAGGAGCGGCTGCGCGGCCAGGGCATCCGCTGCCTGGCCGTGCGCTGCGACGTCACGGACTACGAGCAGGTGGTCGCGGCGGTCCGCCGGGTGGTGGACGCCTTCGGCGGTCTGGACATCCTGGTCAACAACGCCGGCGCCACCTGGGGCGCCCCCCTCTTCGACATCCCCCTGGAGGCCTGGGACAAGGTGATCCGCACCAACCTGCACGGCACCTTCTACATGAGCCGCGAGGCCGCGCGGGTGATGATCCAGCAGGGCCGCGGTGGCCGGATCATCAACGTCGCCTCCATCGCGGGGCTGCGGGGCAGCGATCCCCGGGTGATGCAGACCCTGCCCTACAACACGGCGAAGGCCGGCGTCATCAACTTCACCCGCGACCTGGCGGCCAAGCTGGCGGAGCACGGGATCACGGTGAACTGCATCGCCCCGGGGTTCTTCCCGACGAAGATGACCCGGGGCATCCTGGCCCAGTACGGGTCGGTGATCGAGCAGTCCGTGCCGCTCCGGCGCCTGGGTGGCGAGCGGGACCTGCAGGGAGCGGCGCTGCTCTTCGCCTCCGAAGCGGGGTTGTACATCACCGGGCAGGTGCTGGCCGTCGATGGCGGGATGACCGCGGTCTGAGGCCTGCCGGTGGTGCGTCGACGCCGGGCCCTTGCGGTCCCCGGCCGGGGTGGGGGGCGTCGCGTGGGGTGCGTCGGGTGCGGTGGGAACCAGCGGCACCAGGGGCTTGAGGGGTGGCGGCGGCCGCGGGCGGGGCTGCTGGGGTCCCATCGCGTGGCGCGAACCCCTCGGCCAGAACGCGGGCTGCGGGGGGCGGCCGCGGGCGGGGCCGGCGGCGCGGGCGTGGCGCGGGGCCACCCGCCGGCAGCGGGACCGCCCGGCGGGCTCCAGGTCAAGCCGTGCGGGCGCCCGGCGTTGACGGCGGTGGACCGCGCGGCCTATGATCGAGGTGACAATCCAACGGGATGTCGGTACCGGGGGTGCCCGCTACGGGCTGAGAAGCGCGGCAGCCGCAGGCTGCAGGGGCGCTACCCTTCGGACTCGATCCGGGTAATACCGGCGTGAGGAAGGTACCGCATGGCCGCCTGGACGGCATGACGAGCACCACCTCCTGCCGGAGGTGGTTTTTCGTTCCTCGGCGTCCTCCGGCGACCCACGGCGCCTTGCCGCCCTGCCGCCGGCCGTCCCGCGAGCCCCCGGTCCCGCACCGCTACGGCGAAGGGGGCGTTGCGCATGGCCGGTTCGTCCCGCCGATTGCAGTTCCGCGAGATCGTCATGTTGGCCTTCGTGGCCGCGGCCTGTTCCGTCCTGTACATCAACGCCTGGGCGCTGTGGGACGTGGCCCGGGCGGTCCATCCGGTGGTGGCGGAGCTCACCTACGGCGTCTGGTTCATCGCCAGCACGGTGGCGGCCTACATCATCCAGAAGCCCGGCGTCGCCTTCTGGGCGGAGCTCCTGGCCGCGGCCGGGGAACTGGCGCTGGGCAGCCCCGACGTGCTGTGGGTGCTGCTCTACGGCGGATTGCAGGGACTCGGCGCGGAGGTGGCCCTGGCCGCGTTCCGCTATCGCCGGTTCGACCTGCCCGCCCTGGCGCTGGCCGGCGCCCTGGCGGCGGTGGGCAGCCTGCCCCTCGACGCCCTGACGGGCTACTTCACCGGGATGCGCGCCGGAACCCTGGTGGCCGCTGCGGCGGTGCGGCTCCTGAGCGGCGCCGTGGTCGCCGGCCTGCTGGGCAAGGTGCTGGTCGACGGCTTGGTGCGGACCGGGGCCCTGAATGCCTATGCGGTGGTGCGCGGCCGGCAGGATCAGGGCCCCGGCGTGGCCGGATGAGGCGAGGTGCCAGCCGATGCCGTGGGACGATGCGGCGCGCTCGACCGCATGCGGGGTCGGCCCATCCCGCGCCACGGCCGCGGTGGAGCCGTCCTCGTCCGCCGGCCGGCGGCCCGCCGGCCGGGTAGGCGGGGAGGGCGCGGCAGGGGTCGACCCGGCGGGGGTGGCCCCGGCGGCGTCCTGCCGTGGGCTGAGCGTCCGCTACCCCGATCGACGGGAGCCGGCCCTGCGGGACGTGACGCTGGCCATCCCGGCGGGGCAGCGCGTGTTGCTGCTGGGGCCCAGCGGCTCGGGGAAGAGCACCCTGGCCCTGGCGCTGGGCGGCCTCATCCCGTCGGTGATCGAGGCCCGGGTCACGGGCGAGCTGCACCCGGCGCGGCGGGCGGGCGTGCTGTTCCAGGACCCCGAGGCCCAGTTCTGCATGTTCACCGTGGATGAAGAGGTCGCCTTCGGCCTCGAGAACCGCTGCGTGCCGCCCGCCGAGATGCCGGCGCGGGTGGCGCAGGCCCTCGCGGCGGCGGGGCTGGACCTTCCCTTCGGTCACCCCATCCAGGCCCTCTCCGGGGGCCAGAAGCAGCGGTTGGCCCTGGCGGCGGTGCTGGTCCTGGAGCCGGACCTCCTCGTGCTGGACGAGCCCACCGCGCAGCTGGACCCTGCGGGCCGGGCCCTGGTGCTGGAGACCCTCCAGCGGCTCCCGCGCCGGCACACGGTCCTCGTGATCGAGCACGACCTGGACGGCGTGGTGGACTGGGTCGACCGCGTCGTCCTCCTGGCCCCGGGCGGACGTCTGCTGGCCGACGGCGAGCCCGCGGTGGTCTTCCGGCGACATCGGGCGGAGATCGAGGCCTACGGCATCTGGCGGCCGCGCAGCTGGGGGCCCTTCTGGCGGCCGGTGGTCACGGGGGCCACGGGCTGGCGCGAGGCGCCGCCGGCCCGGGGCGACGGCGCCCGGGTCCCCCCGCCGTCGGCGGACCGGTCCACCGCCCGGGGGACGGGGACGCCGGCGCCCACCGCCGGGGAGGGGGTGCGGCGGGCGGAGGAGCGGCCCCGGGCGGCGGCGGAAAAGGGCACGGAGACGGTGGCAGAGGGGCGAGCGGGGGCGGCGGGCGCGGCGTGGGCGCCGGGGCGGGGCGCTCCCCTGGTTCGCTTCGAGGCCGCGGCTGCCGCCCACGGCCGTCGGGTGGTCTGGCAGGACGTCAGTCTCACCATCGCCGCCGGCGAGTGGGTTGTCGTGCTGGGGGCCAACGGAGCGGGCAAGTCCACCTTCCTCCAGGTGGCGGCGGGGCTCCATCCGCCCGCCAGGGGACGGGTGGTCCACGCGCCAGAGCTCACGGGTGGCCGCGGCGAGGCCGCGCGGGTGGGGTTCGTCTTCCAGAACCCCGAGCACCAGTTCGTCACCGAGTCGGTCTACGAGGAGGTGGCCCTGGCTGGCCGGCTGGCGGGCCTGCCCGAGGCGGAGCTGCGCAACCGGGTGGAGGCGCTGCTGGCGCGGTTCGAGTTGGCGGACCTGGCCCGGGCGCACCCCTACACCCTCTCCCAGGGGCAGAAGCGGCGGCTCAGCGTGGCCAGTATGCTGGTGGTGCCGCGACCCGTCCTCTTCCTGGACGAGCCCACCTTCGGCCAGGATGCCCGGACGGCGGCGGCCCTGGTGGAGGAACTGGTGCGGCTCCACCGGCAGGGGACGACGCTGGTCATGGCCACCCACGACCTGGAGCTGGCGGGGGCGGTGGCGACGCGGCTGCTGGTCTTCGGCAACGGCCGTCTCCTCTACGACGGGCCGCCCGCGCCCCTGCTGGACGACCCGGCCCGCCTGGCGGCGGTCGGCCTCGTGGCGCCTGCCCCCCAGGGACGCGCCCTGCCGGCTTCGGCGGCGAATCCGGCGGCGGACGGCATCGCGGTCGCCGGCGCGCCCCCGCTGCGGGCTGCGCCGTCTGGGGGGCGAGCGAGGCCGGCGGGGTCCGCGGGAGCGGACGGCGGGGCGAAGGGGAGGTCCGCGGTCGCGGTCGGGCAGGGAGGACCCCAGGGCATCGCCCGCGGAAGCCCTGCACCCGCGCCCACCCGGCGGGAGGACCGCACCCCCTGGGTCGGCCGGGTCCACCCGGTGTGGAAGCTGGGCGCCCACCTGGTCCTGGCGGGGGTGGTGCTCGCCACCGACGACCCGGCGACGCTGGCCGCCCTGCTGGCGGTCCCCGTGGTCCTCGGACTTTTGGGCGGGGGCATCGGGGTCCGCCAGTGGCTGGTCGCCATGGCGCCCTTCGCGGTGGTCGCCGCCACGCGCGTGTGGACGCTGGGCGCCTTCGGGGAGGGCCAGCGCGTGGTGGCCCAGGTGCTGTGGTACCGTTTCACGGCCGAGGGGCTGCACCACGGGCTGGTGGTGGGACTCCGCCTGCTGGGGGTCGGAGCGCTGGGGGTGTTGTACGTCCGGACCACCGGCCTGGCGGATTTGGTGCTGGGCCTCGTGCAGCAGGGCGGGCTCAGCCCCCGCTGGGCCTACGGGCTCCTGGCCGCCCTGCGCTTCGTCCCCCTCTTCCAGGACGAACTGGCCCGGGTGCGGAAGGCTTACCGCGTCCGCGGGCTCGCCGGCCGGGGGCTGCGGGGTCGGCTGGAGGCCACCTACCGGTACAGCCTGGCGCTCCTGGTCCATGCGGTGCGGGCGGCGGAGGCGGTGGCCGTGGCGCTCCAGGCCCGCGGCTTCGACGGGAGCCGAAGGCGCACGTTCTATCGGACGCTGACGGCCGGCTGGCGGGAAGCCGGGTATGCCGGCCTCCTGCTGGGCCTGGCCGCCGTCGTGCTGCTCGCGTCGGCGCACCTGCGCTAGCGTCGCGGGACCGGTCCGGCGGTCGGACCGGCAGCCGGTCCGGCGGTCGGGCGGCCGTGGAGCCCGCAGGCGGGCAACTCCGCCGAGGAAGGCGACGGGAGGGATCCGCGATGCATCCGGGGACGGCCCATCCCCCGGCGTCGGGGGACGGCGGCGGGACGGGGTTGGCCGCGCAGCTCTGGCGGCAGAACCTGGACGTGGCGCGACGGTGCCTCGAGCACCCCTTCGTCCAGGGCCTGGGACGGGGCGACCTACCCCGGGACCGCTTCGCCTGGTACGTCGGGCAGGACGCCAACTTCCTCGAGGCCTTCGCCCGCGCCTACGCCCTCGCCCTGGCCAAGGCGCCTGACCTGGAGACCATGACGGCCCTGCGCGACCTCCTGGAGGGGGTGCTGGACGAGCTCCGCCTGCACCAGGGTTACGCCGCGCGATGGGGGGTCGACCTGCGGCCGGCCCCGGCCCTGGCCACGCGGGCGTACACCGGCTTCGTCCTGGACGTGGCGTGGTCGCGGCCGCTGGGGGCCATCGCCGCGGCCATGACCCCGTGCATGCGCCTGTACGCCTACCTGGGGCGCTCGCTGGCCGATCGGGTGGCACCCGACAATCCGTATCGCGAGTGGGTGACCACCTACGGGAGCCCTGCCTTCGAAGGGCTGGCCCGGCGCCTGGAGGCCCTGCTGGACCGCTGGCACCCCGGCGTCGAGGACGTGGCCGCCCTGTATCGGACGGCCATGGAGCTCGAGTTCGCCTTCTTCGATGCGGCCTGGCGGGCGGCCTGACGTCAGGCCAGTTCGACCAGCACCACCTCGGGGCGGCACAGCAGGCGCACCCACGGCTTCGGCGTCCCCAGGCCGGTGGCGATGTACCACCAGGTGCCCCCGATGTCGAACCAGCCGCGGTCGTAGCGGGGCAGCCAACCCTGGCCGGGGATCCACAGGGCGCCGACGAGGGGCAGCCGGACCTGCCCCCCGTGGGTGTGTCCCGCCAGCACCAGGCGCACGCGGCGGGCCGCCGCCTCTTGGCGGAGCCGGGCGGCAGGGGCGTGGGCCAGCACCACGGCCGGCAGGTCACGGGGCGCGCCGGCCAGGGCCCGGTCCAGCCGATCCCGGCCCGTGTGGGGGTCGTCGACCCCGGCGAGGAAGACGGCCACGGCACCGCTGCGGAGCACCACCCCGCGGTTGACCAGCACCCGGATGCCCGCCGCCTCCAGCTCGCGTCGCAGCGCGGGCCAGCCGTAGAGGTGGTCGTGGTTGCCGGGCACCAGGTACACCGGCCAGCGCCGGGCGAGGGTGGCCAGGAGGTCGACGCCGCGCCGGGCCGGGAGGTGGGGGCCCTCGGCGAGGTCGCCGGTGACGACCACGGCATCGGGATCCCAGGCGGCGACCTGGTCGAGCAGCGCTCCCTCGTCGACGCGATAGAGGGGCGCGTGCAGGTCCGTCAGGTGGACCAGCCGGAGGCCGCGGCGGACGGGGCGGCCTCCGCGCGCCGCGGGCAGCGGCCGCGGCGGCCCGCCCGCCAGCGGCAGCCGAAACGCCCGGCGTCGCAGCCAGACCGGTTCCACCAACAGGGCCCAGCCCAGAACCAGCATCGCGACGCCTGCCAGGAACGCGACCGGCGGTGCAAGGGTCGGGTCGGCGGCCGGCGACCCGGCGCCGGCCGCCGCGGGCGATGGCGCCCCGCCCGGCAGCGACGTCGCCGCCACGGTCGCCAGGCCCAGGGCGGCGACGGCCGTCCCCGGGCGCCGGGCTGCCCCGCGGACGCCCAGGCGCCGCCCGCTCCCGCGGCGGCCTGCGGTGGGCGCCTGGCTGCCGGCGGGCGGCCCCCCGCCGGTCCGGGGACGCCGGGCCGCGGGACCCCTCACGCCGCCCCGTCCCTCCCCGGCGCCCCCGGGGAGGGACGGGGCGGCCAGGCCCCTTCGAGGCGCAGGAGCCGCTCCTTGATCGCCGGACCGCCACCGGAGTACTGGCCGAGGCGGCCGTCGGCACGCACTACCCGGTGGCAGGGGATCAGGAGGGCGACGGGGTTGGCCGCTACGGCGTTGCCCACGGCGCGGGCGGCCCCCGGTCGCCCGAGGGCCCGGGCGATGGCGGCGTAGGTGCGCACCTGACCGCGCGGGATGCGGCGGACCTGGTCCAGCACCGCCCGGGCGAAGGGGCTGAGGCCGGCGGCCTCCAGGTCGACGGGGACCTGGACGTCGGCGCCGGCGAACCATGCGTCCAGCAGCGCCTGGAACGCCGCCCGCCGCGTATCGTCGCGGCGTGGCGCCTCCGCCCCGTCCCCGTCCGGTCCGGGGGAGCTCGGCGCCCGTCGCCCCGGTCGGGCGCCGGTCAACGGGGCCTCCCCGTCCAGCCGCTCGAGCCCGCAGACGCCCCGCGGGGTCCAGGTGATGCGCACCGGGCCGACGGGCGTGTCGACCACCGTGAAGTGCCGGGTCGCCATCGGGTGGCAGCTCCCTCCTCGACCCATCCCGACGCAGACCTCCTCGCGTCGCGGTGCCAGCCTCCGTCACCTCGCCCTTGGCCTCGCCTGGCGGGCCGCCGACCCCGGCCGCCCGTCCCCCCACGGTCACCCCGGGGATGCCGTCGCGGCGGGGTGGCGCAGCAGGAGAGCGCCTCCAGGGGACGAACCCCTCGCCAGGTGCGGCCCGGGGGCCGCCACGCGCGGCCGGGGAGGTGCGCTCGATGTTCGACACCATCCTGCACCGCCTGTTCGGCTGGGGCAGCATCCTGGAGGCGTCGTCCCTGCGGGACGACGAGCCCTTCTTCCGCGCCCAGTACTATGCGGTCTACCGGTTCCTCCACCGCAACGACATGACCATCGTCGAGGACCGGGACCGCAACTGCTTCCTCTGGGAGGGCGGACCGGAGCTCCGCCGGATCGGGATGGAGGAACTCGGCCGCTTGCTGCAGGCCGGGGCCATCCTGCCGATGTCCGAGCCGCAGCCGCTCCCCGGCCTGTACGCCCACCTGCGTCCGATCTACAACCCGATGCGGCGGAGCTTCGAGTTCCGGCGGCGTTGAGCGTCCCCCACCGGGACCCCACTGCGACGCGCCGGCGGCTGCGTCGCAGCTGCGGGACGGTGCCCTCCGGCACGCCGGGACGGCCCCGTCCTCCGCCGCCTCGGCGGCGCCACCGCGGCGCCGCCGTCAGGCCGGCGTCACCACATCGCCGGCGCCGCCGCCCGCCTCGCCGAGCCCCCGCCAGCGGGCCGGCCCCGGGAAGTGGCGCTGGCGAAACTGGCGGGCCAGGGCCACCGCCCGGCCGGCCGCCTGCTCGGGGGTGGTGGCGAACTCGATGGCCACGGTGCGTCGCCCGTCCAGGTACCGCCCCTCCACCAGGACCTGGCGGATCCGATCGGACCAGCCGCCGCTGCCGGCCAGGATTACCACCGGCCGCCCGTTGAGGTAGGCCGCCGACAGCTCCCCCAGGGTCCCGTTGCCGCCTCCCATCATGACCACGCTGTCGGCGGCGTGGATCAGCACCATGCTGCGCCATTCCATCCCGAGGCCCGTGGTCAGCGGCACGTGAAGCCAGGCGTTGCTCTCGCGGGGGTCGTCCCCGGGCAGGATGCCCACGGTGAGGCCGCCGGCCTCCCACGCGCCCTGGCAGACCGCGGCCATGACGCCGTCGCGGCCCCCGGTGAGCACGACGGCGCCCTGCCGGGCCAGGGCGGCACCCACCGCCCGCGCGGCGTCCCGCAGGCTGGGTGGGATGGCCCCGGAGTCCCCGATGACCGCCACCCGCAGGGGCGGGCCGTCCAGGGGTGCGGGGGCAGCCGGCCGCACCGCCGTCGCGATGGGATCGTGGTTCTGCCGGTAGTCGCCGCGCACGGCCATCCCTCCCTGCTGGGACAGGGTGTGCCGGATTGCGTCCGGCGGTGCCGGGCGTCGCCGTCCCGGCCGGCGGCCGGGGGCGGTTCGCGGATCCCCATCGGCTTTGCCGCGCTCGATCTCGGCCTGGGTCGCCCGGCGGCCGTCCACCCGGTTCGCGGATCGCCATAGGCTTTGCCACGGGCTGCGTGCCCTCCTGCCTTGCCGGCAGGGCGTCCGCATGGGGCGGCTGTTCCCCCGATCCCGCCGGCGCCCCGGACGGCGGGGCCGTCGCCCGTCCCACCCATCCCGCCGGCAGGCTGCCGCTGGCCGCTGGACCTCGTTCGTCCGGGGTTCCCGGACGGTGGCACGGTTCCCGCCGTCCTCGGCGGCGTCCTCGCGCCGGCCGACCCGGCCTTGGCGGGAACGGCGTCCCGCCGACGGACGGGGGAGGCCACGGACAGCATGTCGGGATGCGTCCTCAGGCGTCGGGACTGCCGCCCGCCGCCCGACGGCCCGCGGGGCGGCGGACCGCCTCGCCGCGCCCGTCGCCGGCCGTGCCCCCGGTGGCCGGAAGGCCCTCGTGCTCCCCATGCTGGAGCAGCCAGAGCCGGTGGTACAGCCCGCCCCGGGCCAGCAGCTCCTGGTGGGTGCCCACCTCGCGGATGCGACCGCGGTGGAGCACGATGATGCGGTCGGCGTGCTGGATCGTCGACAACCGGTGGGCGACGATCAGCGTGGTGCGCCCGCGGGTCAGCTGCCGCAGGGCCTCCTGGATCAGCTGCTCCGTCTCCGTGTCGATGCTGGCCGTCGCCTCGTCCAGCACCAGGATGGCGGGATCGTAGGCGAGGGCGCGGGCGAAGGCCAGCAGCTGCCGCTGGCCCGCCGACAAGGTGGCGCCGCGCTCCGTCACGGGCTCGTCGTACCCGCGCGGCAGCTTGCGGATGAACTCGTCGGCGCGGGTCAGGCGGGCGGCCCGTTCCACGTCCGCGTCGGAGATGGTGGGGTTCCACAGCCGGATGTTGTCGCGGATGGTGCCCGTGAAGAGGAACACGTCCTGCTGCACCACCGCGATGTGCCGCCGCAGCTCCTCCTGGGGCCACTCCCGCACGTCGATGCCGTCCACCCGGACCGCCCCGCGCTGGACGTCGTAGAACCGCACCAGGAGGTTCAGGATCGAGGTCTTGCCGGCGCCGGTGTGGCCCACGAAGGCCACCGTCTCGCCGGGTTCGACCCGGAAGGAGACGTCCCGCAGCACCCACTCCTCGTCGCGGTAGGCGAACCAGACGCCATCGAACTCCACGGCCCCCTGCACCCGCGCCGGGACCCGCGGTCGCGGCGGATCGACCACCGCGGGCGGGGTGTCCAGCACGCCGAAGATGCGCTCGGCCGATGCCATGGCGGATTGCAGGATGTTGAACTTCTCCGCCAGCTCCGTGATCGGCCGGAAGAACCGCTGGACGTACTGGATGAACGCCACCAGGACGCCCAGGGGCAGCTCCCGTCCCAGCACCTGGGCGCCGCCGTAAGCCATGACCAGCGCCAGGGCCAGGGACGAGAGGAAGTCGATCACCGGCCGGAAGACGGCGAAGACCGTGACGTGGCGCAGGCTCGCCTGGAGATAGGCATGGTTGATCGCCTCGAACTCGGCGAACTGCTCGCGCTCGCGCCGGAACACCTGGATGATGCGCATGCCGGCGATGTTCTCGGAGAGGAAGGCGTTGATGCGGGCCAGCCGCACCCGCATCTGCCGGTAGGCGGCGCGGGCCTGGGTGCGGAAGACCGCGGCGGCCAGCGCCACCAGCGGCAGCACGGCGAAGGCCACCAGGGCCAGCCGGGCGTTGTACGCCAGCATGATGCCGGCGATCCCCACCAGGACGAACAGGTCCCGGAAGAGGTTGACCACCACGCTGGTGTACATCTCGTTCAGGGTCTCGACGTCGTTGGTCACCCGGGTGACCAGCCGGCCCACGGGGTGGCGGTCGAAGAAGGCCAGGGACATGCGCTGCAGGTGGCCGAACACCTCGGCGCGGATGTGGGCGACGATGCGCTGGGCCGTGCGCTGCAGCAGGTACCCCTGGGCGTAGGCCAGCCCGAAGGCGGCGGCCGCCAGGGCCAGGTACAGCCCCGCCAGGCGCACCACCGCGGCCCGTTCCGGCTGGCGGAGCTCGTGCAGCTCCGCCCGGCTGAGGAGGCGGGCCGGCAGGAGGCGCGCCGCGCCGCCCTCGGCGGCGCCGGGCGTCGAGACGGTGCCGTCGGGCGCGCCCGCACCGCCAGATGGCGCGGGATCCGCCGTCCGGGGGACCACCAGCACCGTGGCGCCGTGGCGGCTTGACACCCGCAGCTGGCTCGCCGGGGCGGTGACCGGTTCGTCCCCCACCAGGACCAGGTAGTGCTGGCCGTCGGCGGCCGCCAGGACCTGGTAGCGGGCCGCCGCCCGCTGCGCGGGCGGCAGGAAGTCGGCGGGCAGCCGGTCTTCCCGCAGGAAGAACCGGCCCTCGAAGGCCACCGCCTCCCGGCGCAGCCGGGCGGGAAGGCGCTCCATCGCCGCCGGGCTCAGGGCGATCCGGGGGCGGTCGGCCGCCCGCAGGTGGTGGTCGATGGCGGTCCGGATGAGCAACGGACCCGCCAGATC
The DNA here is from genome assembly GCF_033582035.1 of Thermaerobacter composti. Taxonomy (NCBI): domain Bacteria; kingdom Bacillati; phylum Bacillota; class Clostridia; order Eubacteriales; family Clostridiales Family XVII. Incertae Sedis; genus Thermaerobacter; species Thermaerobacter composti. The sequence goes on along the minus strand of NZ_CP132508.1, from coordinate 1,666,260 downwards.
CGCCGCCGTCACCAGCAGCAGCATGAGGATGCTGAGCAGGATCCACCCCAGGTGGGGACGGGCATAGCCCAACAGGCGCCGCATCAGGCGGCCGTCGTAGAGCTTGCCGAGGTGCTCCTCCTCGCGGTATTCGTCCATGGGCCTCGATGGTTCCCCTTCCCTGATGCCTGCGGACCGAGGGTCCGTTCCGCCCAGGCGGGCCCCGGTCCGCGGTCCCGGCCGGCCCCGCCGCGGTCCCCGGGCCTGGTGGGTCCCCCGGCGACCCGCGGTCCTGCCGGCTCCCCCTGGGATTCGCGGTCCGTGCGGCCCTCGCCGCGATCCGTCGCGGCGGGCCGCGCCCCGGCGGCCGGCGAGCCGGTCACGACCGGCAGGCCATCCCGGCCGGCGGCCGTGCGATCCTGCCGGCGCCGACGGCCGCCCCGCACCGCGGGCCGGCCCCTAGGGCTGCGGCGCGGGGCGGAGGATGCGGCCACCGGGCCTATTCGGCGGCGATCTGCTCCTCCAGCCGCTGGCGCCGGTAGAGGCGGTAGTACTCTCCGCGCCGCGCCAGCAGCTCCTCGTGGGTTCCCCGTTCGACGACGCGGCCGCCGTCGAGGACCAGGATCTCGTCGGCGTGCTGGACGGTGGAGACCCGGTGGGAGATCAGGATCGTGGTGCGCCGGGCCATGATCTCCCGCAGGCGTGCGAGGATGCGCGCCTCCGTCTGGCTGTCGACCGCCGAGAGGCAGTCGTCGAGGATCAGGATCGGCGGATCCTTGAGCAGGGCCCGGGCGATCCCGATGCGCTGACGCTGGCCGCCGGAGAGGGTGACGCCCCGCTCGCCGACGGGCGTGTCGAAGCCCTTCGGGAACCGGCGGATGTCCTCCTCGACCTGGGCATCCCGGGCGGCGGCCACGACGGCCTCCCGGCTCCAGTCGCCGGGGGCGAAGGCGATGTTCTCGGCGATGGTCTTGGAGAAGAGGAAGTGGTCCTGGGGCACGTAGCCGATGTCGCGCCGCAGCACCGCCAGGGGGATCTCTCGCACGTCGACGCCGTCGATGAACACCGTGCCCGCCGGCGGGTCGTACACCCGCACCAGCAGGTTGGCCAGGGTGCTCTTGCCCGACCCGGTGCGACCGATCAGGGCCAGCGTCCGGCCCGGCTCCACCGTCACCGTCAGATCCTCCAGGGCCGGCGGCAGGTCCGGTCGGTAACGGAAGGTGAGGTTTCGCACCTCGATCCGCCCCCGCAGGCGGCGGACCGGGGCGGGCCTCGGCGGATCGGTGATCTCCGGCCTCTCGGCGAGGATGGCGTCGATCCGCTCCATGGACGCGGCCCCGCGCTCCAGCAGGTTCACCACCCATCCGATGGCCAGCATCGGCCACACCAGCATGCCGAGGTAGCTGACGAAGGCGACGAAGTCGCCCAAGCTGATCACGCCGTCGAGGACCAGCGAACCGCCGTACCCGAGGACGATGACGAACCCCAGGGCGGTGAGGAACTCGATCAGCGGGTCGAAGGCGGCATCCACGCGATGGAGGTGCAGGTTGGCCTCCAGGTAGCGCCGGTTGACGCGGGCGAACGCCTGCTCCTCCGCCTGCGTCCGGGAGAACGCCTTGACCACCCGGATCCCGGAGAGGTTCTCCTGGACGCGGTCGGTCAGGTCGCTGAAGATGTCCTGCACGCGCCGGAAGCGGGCGTGGATCGCGCGGCCGAGCCCCCAGGAGGAGAGGGCCAGGAGGGGCAGCGGCAGGAGCCCCAGCAGGGTGAGCCGCCAGTCGATGGTCAGCAGCATCACCGCCAGGGTGCCGGTGCTCATCAGCAGCGAATCGGCCAGCATCAGCACGCCGGGCCCCAGCGCCATGCGCACCGCCTGCAGGTCGTTGGTGGCGTGGGCCATCAGATCGCCCGTCTTGTGGTGGTTGAAGTAGTTGGCCGACAGCGTCAGCAGGTGGCCGAACAGCCGCGCCCGCATCGCCTGCTCGATGCGCCAGGAGGTGCCGAAGACGTAGATCCGCCAGAGGTACCGGAAGATGCCCACCCCGACGGCGAGGCCGACCACCAGGGCGGCGTGACGCACCGCGCCGGGCAGGTCGAGGGCGCCGCGGTCGAGGGCGTCGGTGAAGGCGCCCACCAGGCGCGGGATGGCCAGCTGGAGCGCATCGGTGGCCATCAGCGCGCCGATGCCCAGGGCGTACCGGTGCCAGTAGGGGCGGATCAGGCGGATCAGGAAGGCCGTGCGCTTGCCCAAGGGGTCCATCCTTTCCGGTTGCCCCGTCTCCCGAGGGGTGCGCCACGGGCCCTGCCGGCGAAGCCGGCCGGTCCGGCGGCGCCCGCCAACGCCGGCCGAGCGCCCGAACGCCGGCGGCAAAGACTAAGTATAGCACAGCAGGGCCTCCGGCCCCGGGGGCGTCTCGCCGGAGGGGGCGCGGTCTGCCCCCGGGGCGGTCCTCGCGCTGGAGCCGGCTCGATCCGCGCCGCGGCCCGGCGGCCGGGGGACCCGGCGGCGCCACACCGCGGCGACCCCCGGATCCGGCCGCGCCCGCGCGAAACCCTATGGGTGAGCGGCCGGGACCGGCGGGGCCGATGCGCCCGGTCTCCCGGCTGCGATGGTCCACCCCCCAGGGTACTCCCCCTGTCTCGCGCGGAGGGGACCGCCACCGGCGGTCCCCTCCGCGCGTGGGCGGGGCGGGCCCGAGGCGCCAGGCATCGTCGCACCGCTCAGTCGTCGTCGCGGCTGTAGTGGGTCCCCACCGCCGCCGGCGGCGTGGAGCGGCGCACGACCCCGGCCAGCACCAGCAGCGTGACCACGTACGGCACCATCTCGAGGAACTGGTAGGGGATCGCCACGTTGGCCTGGATCGACAGCGCCTCCGCGGCGCCGAACAGGAGGGAGGCCAGGGCGGCGCCCGCGGGCGTCCAGTTGCCGAAGATCATCGCCGCCAGCGCCACGTAGCCCCGGCCCTGGGTCATGCCCTCCACGTAGACGTGGTTCAGCTCCACCACCAGGTACGATCCCGCCAGGCCCGCCATCATGCCGCTGAGGATCACGCCCGCCATCCGCAGGGACTCCACGTTGACCCCCAGGGTGTCGGCCGCCAGCGGGTTCTCGCCGCAGGCGCGCAGCCGCAGCCCGAAGGGCGTGCGCTGCTGGACGTACCAGGCCCCGAGGACCAGGAGGAAGCCGACGACCACCAGCGGCGAGACCTGGCCCAGGTAGGGGACCTGCAGCGGCGGCAGGCCCTCGACCCGCCCCGACGTGGTGGCGGTGCCGAAGGCCTGGTAGCTGCCGATGCGGACCAGGCCGGCGGCCAGCAGGTTGACGGCCACCCCGCTGACGATGTGGTCCACGCGGAAGCGCACCGCCGCCAGGGCATGCACCAGCGCCAACAGGCCCCCGGCCGCGATCCCCGCGGCGATGCCGGCCGCCGGACCCCACGCGGTGCCGGCCCAGGCCGAGGCGAAGGCGCCGCCGAGCATCATGCCCTCGAGCCCGATGTTGACGACCCCGCCCAGCTCGGTGAAGGTGGCGCCCACGCTGGTGATCAGGACGGGGAGGCTGAGGCGCAGGGTGCCGGCCAGGAGGGTCAGCAGGCCGGCCAGCAGGGCGGCGGTCCCGTCAGGCGCCGGCATGGTCTCCCCCCTCCCCCAGCGCCGGCGGCGCCGCCGACCGGGGCGGTGCCGGTTCGTCCGGATCCACCGCCTCCCGACGGCCCGGGGCACCGGCCAGGGTGCGGGCCCGCTCCCAGCGACGCAGCCAGCGTCCCCACGCGGCGGCGACGACGAGCATCGTCAGGATGATCGTGCCCTCCATCACCGTGACCACCTCCCGCGGCACCCCCGCCAGCGCCTGGACGCCGAGGCCGCCCCGCTGCAGGAAGGCGAAGAGGAAGGACGCCAGGATGACGCCGGCGGGGTGGTTGGCGCCGACCAGGGCCACGGCGATGCCGGTGAAGCCGTAGCCGCGGGGGAAGTCGATGTCCAGGTATCCGAAGTACCCGAGGAGGTCGGACAGCCCGATCAACCCGGCCAGGGCGCCGCTCAGGAGGAACGCCCTGCGCAGGGTGGCCTCCACCGGGATGCCGGCGGCCCGGGCGGCCTCGGGGTTGAGCCCCACCGCGCGGATCTCGAAGCCGAGGGGCGTGCGCCACAGCAGCAGGTACAAGCCGCCCGCCACCGCCAGGGCGACGGGGAAGAACCAGTCCAGCGCCACGGAGGGACGCAGGTGGATCCCCAGGGCCTCGGCCAGCCCGTGGATGCGCGGGATCCGGGCGCCGGGTGCGATCTCGGGCATGCGCACCCGCGGCGTGCTGCCGCCCTGGACGGGATCTCGGAAGACGTCGCCGATGAGCCACAGGAGCAGCGAGGCGGCGACGAAGTTCAGCATGATGGTGCTGATCACCTCGTGGACGCCCCGCCGCACGCGGAGCTCGGCGGGCAGCCACGCCCACAGGACGCCGCCCGCCATGCCCGCCAGGACCGTCAGGGGCAGGTGGACCGCCGGCGGCAGGCCGGCCAGGTACACCCCGGTGAGCGACGCCGTGAAGGCCCCCATCAGGTACTGGCCCTCGACGCCGATGTTGAACAGGCCGGCGCGGAAGCTGGTGGCCACGGCCAGGCCGGCGAAGATCAGGGGGGTCATGCGCGAGAGCACCCCCGCGAGGCTGTCCGCGCTCGCCAGGTTGTAGCGCAGCATGACCGTCAGGGCCTCCAGCGGGTCGCCGCCCGTGACTCGGACGACCACGGCCCCGATCAGCCCCGCCACGGCCACCGCCACCGCGGGCACCGCGACGGACAGCGAGGCCCGGACCCAGGGGTTCACGCCGTCTCACCCCCCGCCAGCATCAGGCGCCCGAGCCGCTCGGGGGTCACCTCGTCCCGCGGGACATCGCCCACCAGGCGCCCCCGGACCAGCACGCCGATGCGGTCGGCCAACGCCAGGATCTCCTCCAGGTCCGCGGAGATCAGCAGGATGCCCAGGCCTCGGGCCCGGGCGGCCAGGAGCTGACCCCAGACGAACTCGATGGCGCCCACGTCCAGGCCGCGGGTGGGCTGGGCGGCCACGACCAGCCGGGGTCCGCGCTCCAGCTCCCGGGCGAGCACCAGCTTCTGCTGGTTGCCACCGGAGAGGGCCGCGACGGGGACATCCAGGGAGGGCGTCCGCACGTCGTACGCGGCGACCAGGCGGGCGACCTGGGCCCGGATGGCCGCGGGCCGATACAGCGGGCCGCGCCGCCAGCGGGGATCGCGATGGCTGCCCAGCAGGGCGTTCTCCCACAGGGTCATGGGCAGCACCAGGGCCTGCCGCTGACGGTCCTCGGGGATCACCGCCAGTCCGGCCGCGCGCCGTCGCGCCACGCTCCAGCCGGCCGCGTCGTGGCCGAAGAGCCGGAGCCGGCCGCCGTCCACAGGGCGCAGACCCGCCACCACCTGCACCAGCTCGGCCTGGCCGTTGCCCTCGACGCCGGCGACGGCGTAGATCTCGCCCGCGCGGACCGTCAGGCTCACCCCGTCGAGTACGGCCCGCCCGCCCTCGCGGCAGGTGACCCCCTCCAGGGCCAGCGGCGGCGCCGGTTCGTCCTGCCGGGCCGGCTCGGGCCGCTGGACGCGGAACAGCACCGGCCGGCCGACCATCATCTCGGCCAGCTGCGCCTTGGTGGCGGCGCGGGCCTCCACGGTGCCGACCACGCGGCCGCGCCGCAGCACCGTGATGCGGTCGGCGATGGCCAGCACCTCATCCAGCTTGTGGCTGATGAAGAGGACGGTCGCGCCCTGCTGGCGCAGCGCCCGCAGGTGGCGGAAGAGCTCCTCCACCTCCTGGGGCGCCAGCACCGCCGTCGGCTCGTCCAGGATCAGCAGGCGGGCGCCGCGGTAGAGCACCTTGAGGATCTCCACCCGCTGCTGCTGGCCGACGGAGAGGTCGGCCACCCGCGCGTCGGGGTCGACGTCGAGCCGGTAGCGCCGGGCCAGGGCCTCCACCCGGGCGCGGGCGGTCGCCAGGTCGAGCCGGGCCCGGCCCCCGGGCTCGCTGCCCAGCACCACGTTCTCGGTCACGGTGAAGCGGGGGATGAGCATGAAGTGCTGGTGGACCATGCCGATGCCCAGCTGGGCGGCGTGCCGCGGGCCGCGCAGGCGGACCGGGCGGCCCTCCAGCCGGATCTCGCCGGCGTCGGGCGAATGGAGGCCGGCCAGGATCTTCATCAGCGTGGACTTGCCGGCGCCGTTCTCGCCGACGATGGCGTGGATCTCGCCGCGGCGCACGGCGAAGCTGATGTCGTCGTTGGCCACCAGGCCGGGGAATCGCTTGGTGATGTGGCGCACTTCCACCATCCACTCGGCGTCCGCCACCCCTGCACCTCCCCGCGCTGCCCTTGCCGTGGGTCGCCGGGCACGGGCAGGGGACGGCCGTCGCGCCGTCCCCTGCCCGTGCCTGCGCCCGTTGCCCCGCCCGGGTCCGGGCTCAGACGTCGCCGGGTCGCTCGGGCACCTGGATCTGTCCTTCCAGGATCTTCTGCTTGATCTCGTCCAGCTGGGCGGTGATGTCCTCGATCATCGGCCGGTTCTTGTCGTTGAGGGCGTAGCCCACGCCGCCCTCCTTGAGCCCGTACTGGCGCAGCCCCGGCTGGAAGTCGCCCTCGACGACGGAGCGGATCACGTCGAGGACGGCGACGTCGACACGCTTGACCATCGACGTCAAGATCACGTCGGCGTAGTCCGGCGCCGTCAGCGACTGGTCGGCGTCGACGCCGATGGCCAGCTTGCCCTCCTGCTTGACGGCCTCGAACACGCCCTTGCCCGTGGCGCCCGCCGCGTGGTAGATCACGTCGGCGCCCTGCCGGATCTGGGCCAGGGCCAGCTCGCGCCCCTTGGTCGGGTTGCTGAAGGCCTCGCCGGTGGTGCCGGCGTAGTCGACCAGCACCTGCACGTCGGGATTGACGTACTTCGCCCCCGCCCGGTAGCCGGCCTCGAAGCGCTCGATCAGCGCGCTCTTCATCCCGCCGACGAAGCCGATCTTGCTCGTCCGCGTCTTCAACGCCGCCGCCGCCCCGACGAGGAACGAGCCCTCGGCCTCCTTGAAGGTCAGGCAGGCCACGTTGTCCAGGGGCTCCTCGGGGCAGGAGTCGACGATGGCGAACTTCACGTCGGGGTACTCCTTGGCGACGGTGGTGATGGGATCGGTGAAGAGCAGCCCCACGCCGATCACCAGGTCGTAGCCCTGGTGGGCGAAGGTCCGCAGCAGGTCCTCCCGGTTCTGGCCGCCGGCGTCGGGTTCGGCGTCCTGGACCTCGACGCGGTCGCCGAACTCCTCCTTGGCCTGCTCGAGGCCCGCGTAGGCCATGTCGTTGAAGGATTGGTCGCCCCGGCCGCCGACGTCGTAGACGAGCCCCACGCGGATCCGGGGCTGCTCCGCTTCCCCGGTGCCCTGTTCGCCCTGCGACGGGCCGTCGCCGCCTCCGCCGCCGCACGCGGCGAGCACCAGCGCTCCGGCCAGCAGCAAGGCGAGCCCTGCGGTCCGACCCTGCGGTCGTCTGCGCATGCCCAAACCCCCTACGCAACCTTGGCTGTGCCCTGGGCGGACGTGCCGCGGCCGGGGTTCGTCGAACCAGGGCCTGACCGCCGGGGTTCGTCGAACCAGGGCCCGACCACGGCCCCCGCGCCGACTGGCCATCGCACCCCGCCTGCCGGCCGCCCGACCCGAGGCGCAGACCATGGACAGGTTCCGCGCCGGCGGACCGACTCCTGCCGGCGCCCCGGCCTGCGGCCCCAGAACATCCTGGACGCGACGGCGGCTGGTCGCCATGGGGAGCGATGGGGGCGGCGGGAGCGGGGGATGCGCCGCGGCCCGGGCCGCGGCGGGCCCTCCCGGGTCGTGAGGAGCGGGGGCCGACCGGCTACGGTCGCGACACGTGGGGGTTGCCCTCGATCCAGAACCGCCAGGGTACGCGCCTCCACTCGCCGGCGTAGTCGATGTTGATCCGCGGGCCCCGGGCGACGGTCCCGACGGGGAAGGGCGGGTTGGGCCGGTGCAGCCGCAGGGGGGATGCGGGGTCGAAGAGGGGGAGCCCGTACTGGGCGCGGGTGATCCCCAGCGCCTGGCAGAGCCGGCCGGGGCCGCCCGTCAGGACCCGCGGGGGTAGGCGGCGGGGGTCGCCGGCCTGGCGGCGCCGACGGGCCATCAGCGCCAGGCCCCGGCGGGGCTCCAGCGCGCGCACCAGGACCGCGTGGGGCTGACCGGGCTCGGCGGCGACGACGTTGAAGCAGAAGTGCATGCCGTAGATCGAGAAGACGTAGGCGTGGCCCCCTGGCCCGAACATCACCTCGGTGCGGGCGGTGCGTCGTCCACCGTAGGAGTGGGCGCCCTTGTCCTCCGGCCCCGCGTACGCCTCCACCTCGACGATGATGCCGCTGGCCAACCCCTGGGGCGTCTCGTGGACCAGCTCGAGGCCGAGGAGCGCGGGGGCCAGCTCCGGGGCCGGTCGGCGGAAGAACGCGGCCTCGACCACCGGCCCCAGGGGGACGGCGGCCAGGGGGTCGGCGGCGTCGGCGGTCGGGACGTCGGCGGTCACGGGCGCACCCTCCCCGAGCCGGGGACCCGGCGTTGCGGGTCCCGGGGGACTTGCGGGTCCTGGGGTCTTGCGGGCCCGGGGGGTCGGGGGAGCCCCCAGCCGCCCGGGTCCCGCCCCACGGGCACCAGTCTAGCGCATCCAGCCCGCGGCGGGCCGGACCGCCCGGCCGCCGCCCTGCGCCGCCCGGCATGGCCGCCAGGCGGCCGGGAAAGGCTAACGGCCGGACCCGGCCCGATGCCAGGGCGCCATGGCGGGGGGCGGGGGGGGGCCCCCCGGCCCTCGCCTGCCAGGGAGGGAGGCCACCGCGATGCCGCAGGGCAGACCAGGGGGCTCCGGCAGCACCATCCTCGCCCGCGACCCCGCGTACACCGCGGCCCTGCCCGATCCGCGGGGCGACGCCAGCCTCGAGCTCCGCTACCTGGACGACGAGGGCCGCCACATGGTCCTCAGCATGGGACCCCAGCACCCCAGCACCCACGGCGTCCTGCGGGTGGTGCTGACGCTGGAGGGGGAGACCGTCGTCCACGCCGAGCCCGACATCGGCTTCATGCACCGCAACTGGGAGAAGCAGGCCGAGTACCGGACGTACGCGATGAACGTCCCCTTCGCCGATCGCAACGACTACCTGGCGCCGTTCCACAATGAGCAGCTGATCTGCGAGGCCATCGAGCGGCTGGTGGGCGTCGAGGTGCCCGAGCGGGCGCGGTGGCTGCGGCTCGCCCTGTGCGAGATGGAACGCATCGCCAGCCACGTCCTCTGGATCGGCACCATGGGCCTGGATCTCGGCGCGGTCACCCCCTTCCTCTACGCGTGGCGCGACCGGGAGATGTACTACATGCTGGTCCAGCAGCTCTCGGGCGGCCGGCTCTTCCCCCAGTTCATGCGCATCGGGGGGCTGCGCAACGACGTCCCCGACGGCTGGGTGGAGGCCGCCCTCCGGTGGCTGGACCACATGGAGCGCCAGGCGTGGCCGGAGTACGTCGACCTGCTCTTCGCCAACGAGTTCTACGTGCGCCGCACCCGGGGCGTGGGCGTCATCACCCCGCAGCAGGCCGTGGCCTGGCAGGCCAGCGGGCCCGTCCTGCGCGGCTGTGGCGTCGCCCGCGACCTGCGCACCCAGGACCGCGGCGTCCCCTACGACGAGCTGGGCTTCCGCCCCGTGGTGGCCGAGGGCGGGGACGTCTACGCGCGCAACCAGGTGCGGGTCGAGGAGGTGCGGGCCAGCATCCGCCTGGCCCGGGAGGCGCTGCACCGGCTGCCGGACGGGCCCGTCATCGCCAAGCTCCCGCGGGCCCTGCGCCCGGTGGGCGAGGTCTACCACGAGGTCGAGTCGCCGCGCGGCATCATCGGCCTCTACCTGGCGGCCAGCGGCGACGTGATGCCCTACCGCGCCCACTGGCGATCGCCCTGCTTCGTGCACCTGCAATTGCTGCCGTTGATGGCGCGCGGCCACCTGGTGGCGGACATGACGGCCATCATCGGCAGCCTCGACATCGTCCTGTGCGAGGTCGACCGCTAGCGCGCCCCCGCCCTCGGCACGCGGCCCGAGCCCGCCGCCCGGCCCCGCACCGGGCCTCGCGCCGGGTCCTGGGCCGCCGCGGGCCCGCGCCCCTGGGCCCCGGGGGCCGGGGAGGGTCGGGCCTTGGCGCTCTCGGTGGGTCGGGGGCCTGAGGCTCCGGTCGAGCGGGTCGCCAGCCCTGCTCCAGCGGCCCCGGCGCGAAGAGGCCACAGCGGGGCCTTCCCCCGCAAGGTCCGGCGGGCCGGCTCGAGGCCCGTCGCCCTCGGCCCGCCAGCCTCCCGTCCCCGCCTCCCCGGGGACGGACGAACCGGCCTCCGGGGCAGGCCCTCCGGGGGCAGCCGGCGCCGGCGGTCATCGACTCGACCCAGGCCGTTACCTGAAACATCGTCATCTGTTTCAGGCAGCCGATCCTTGCGGATCGGCGGTGCCGGTCTTACCCAGCGATGCGCCGGTGCCGGCTTCCCGCTTCCTCCGGGACCGCCTGCCTTGCGGCAGGTCTTCCATCCCGTCCACGGGCGTTTTTCGTCTCCGGGCCACTCCCGGCGACGGCGGCCGCCAGGGCCGCGAGATTCCGGGCCGCGTTTTCGTCCCGGTCGAGCACGAAGCCGCATTCCTCGCAGCGGAAGATGCGCTCCGAAAGCGGCAGCGACAGCTTGACCGCACCGCACAGCGAGCAACGCTTGCTGCTGGGATAGAACAGCGGCGCTTCGACCAGGACCGCCCCGTACCAGGGGCACTTGTAGCGGAGCTGGCGGCGGATCTCCGCCAGGGCCGCATCGGCCAGCACCCGGGCGAGCCGCCGGTTCTTCAACATACCCGCCATGTGCAGCTGTTCGACGACCACCACACCGTAGGTGCTCGCCAGGTGGTGGGTCAGCTTGTGAAGGGCATCCTGGCGGAGGTTCCGGACCCGCGCATGGAGCCGGGCCAGCCGGCGGCGGGCCTTGTGCCACCCCCGGCTGCCCCTCTGACGCCGGGCCAGGGCGCGGCTGGACCGGGCGATCTTCCGGAGCACTTTTTCAAGGGACCGGGGGTTCGGCCACTTCTCACCCGTCGAAAGGACCGCCAGGTGCTTCACCCCCGCGTCCACGCCCACCACCCGCCCGGGGAACCGGGGGCGGCCCGGTTGCCGCTCCACCTCGCAGGTGAAGCTGACGAACCACCGGCCCCCCTCCTGGGCGACCGTGGCGGACAGGATGCGGGCCGTTCCCGCTTCGATGCGCCAGCGCAGGGCCGTAGTCGGCTCGTGGGTCTTCACCCGCCCGATCCGGGGCAGCACGACGTGGCTCTTGTCGTCCACCCGGATCGCGCCGGTGGTGAACCGCACCGACTCCCGGCCCCGGCCCTTTTTCCGGAACCGGGGGAACCCCACCCGGCGGCCCTTGCGTTCGCCCTGGCGGCTCTTCGACCAGTTCTGCAGGGCCCGGGCGAGTCCGTCCAGACCGGAGGAGTAGGCTTCCTTCGAGTTCTCCCGCCACCAGGGGGCGACGAGGTGCTTTTGCCGGTTCCACTCCCGCCGCAAGGCGGCGAGGGTCCATGGCACTTCCACGTCTTCACCCCGGGCGCGGGCTTCCAGGCGCTCCTTCACCAGCGCCAGACCCCAGTTGAAGGCGAAGCGGCGGGCGCCCACGTGGGAGGCCAACGCCCGTTCCTGGCGGGGTGTGGGGTCTAGGGCGAAGCGGTACGCCTGCAACACACGCATGGGGAAGCCCCCAAGATCATCCAAGGACATCGTACCAGAACATCTGTTCTCAGACAACGAGCCGGCCGAGGAGGGAAGGGGATGCGAAGATTTGATGATATTGGACGAGAAAGATAAGAAACGCACTAGCTGTTCTCAACCCTCGCCTGACCCACCGCCCACCGCCTGGCGGCCGGCGTCCCCCCCTTGACGGCGGGGCGGCGGATCCGTACGCTGGGTCCGTCGAGATGACCCGGGTCAGATCATGACCGCGGTCATTCCCGGGAGAAGCACCGCCGATCCCCGCGGGGGAGGGGATCCCGTTGAGCCTGCGCCAGCACCAGCGGGAGGCCGTGCGCCAGGCCCTGCTGCGGGAGGGCATGCGGCTGCTGGCCGCCCAGGGCTTCGCCGCCACCACGGTGGACCAGATCGCCAGCGCCGCCGGGGTCGCCAAGGGGACCTTCTACAACTACTTCGCCACCAAGGAGGACCTGGCCCTGGCCGCCCTCCCGCCGCGCCTGGAGGCCCTGCGTCGCGAGCTGGCCGGGGCGGAGGGGCTCCCCCTGCGCGCCGCGCTCCACCGCCTGCTCACCCGCCTGGCGGAGTGGACGCAACAGATCCACCCCGACGTGATCTGGCTGTGGTGCATCGAGAACCTGCGGCGGGGCGGGGCCGAGCGGGCCTCCCAGCTGCTCCACCGCCTGGTGACCGACCTCTGCGCCCGCGGCCAGCGGCGGGGCGAGATCACGGACCGGCGGCCGGCGGAGGAGGTGGCGCTGGACATCGAGGGGATCGTGCTGGCGCGGCTGGCCGCCTGGTACCACAGCGGGGCGCCGCCGGGCCTGCTGCCACGGCTCCTGGCGGCCGTCGACACCTACCTGGCCGGGGCGAGGGCCGGCGACCCGGCGGGCGATGCCGAGCGGACGGGCGCCGGCGCCTCGCGCCGGACGGAGGCCATGGGAAAGGAGACCGGAGGGCGATGACCGCGCACCACGCGTCCCCAACCCTGCGCCGTCGGGGGAACCTGGCGGCGGCCCTGGTGATCGCCGCCCTGGTGCTGGGCGCCTGCGGGACCCGGGCGGGGAACGGCGCGGCCGGCACGGGCGGATCCGAACCGCCCGCGGCGGTGCCCGTGGAGGTGGCCGAGGCCGTCCCCGGGACCCTGGCCCAGCCGGTGGAGCTGCCCGGCCGGGTGCGGGCCCGGGCCGAGGTGCCGGTCCGGCCCCAGGTGGCGGGGCCGATCACCGCCGTCCACGTCGAGGTGGGCCAACGGGTGCGCAAGGGCCAGGTGTTGGTGGAGCTCGACGCCGCCGCGGCCGAGGCCCAGGTGCGCCAGGCCGAGGCGGCCCTGGCCGCCGCCCGGGCCGCCGTCCGCCAGGCGGAGCAAGGCGCGGAGGGGCAGCGACTGCAGGCCGACGCCGAATACCGCCAGGCGCAGCTCGCCCACCAGGGCGCGGCCGCCCAGCTGGACGGGGCGCGGCAGGCGCTGGCGGCGTTGGAGCGGCAGTGGCAGGCCCTGGGCTGTGACGGCGCCGGCGGGGCCGCCCCGGGGACACCCACGGCGCCCCCGGCCGGCGCAGCGGCCGCGGGCGGCGCGCCGGCCGGCGCACCCGGCGCGGCCGGGCCCCACGGCGCCGCGACGGGGTGCGGCCAGCTGGCCGCATCCCTGGCCGAGGCGCGGGCGGCGGTGCGGCAAGCCGAGTTCGACCTGGAGGCGGCCAAGGTCCGCCTCGACGCGGCCCGTCGCGCCCGCGAGCTGGCGCGCCGCGGCGATCCCGCCGCCGCGGCCCGGGCGCAGGTCGACCAGGCGGAGGCCGCCCTGGCCCTGGCCCGCCAGCAGCTGGAGCGGACCCGGGTCACGGCGCCCGTCGACGGCGTGGTGGCGGCGGTGGCGGCGGAGGTGGGCACCCTCGCCTCCCCCCAGGCCCCGGAGCCGCTGGTGATCCTGGTGGACCCCGGCCCGGTGCAGGTGGCGGCCGAGCTGCCGGTCGGCCTCTACGACGCGGTGGACGACGGCGCCAGGGTCGAGGTGGTCGTGGGCCAGCAGACCTGGCCGGGCCGGGTGCGCAGCAAGACGCGGGTCCCCGACGCCCGCACCGGCGCCTACACCCTGACCGTCGACCTGGAACCGGCCAGCGGCGCCCGGTGGCCCGCCCCCGGGCAGCCCGCCACCGTGCGGCTGTCCATGGAGGGCGGCACCCGCGGCCTGCTGATCCCCGTCGACGCGCTGCAGGAGGGGGACGAACCCGGCCGCGGCACGGTCTTCGTCGTCGAGGGGGGTCGCGCCGAGCGGCGCGAGGTGCGGTACGGGACCGTCACCGCCGAACGGGCCCTGATCCTGGAGGGGCTGCAGCCCGGGGAGCGGGTGATCACCCGCGGCGCCGACGGCCTCGCCGGCGGCGAGCGGGTGCGGGTGGTGCCGCCCTCGTGAGCCGGCCGGCCGACGCCGGCGACGTCGTCGCCGGCGTCGGCCGGCGCCCGCCCCAGGCGCCGGATGCCCGCGGCGCCGCCAAGCCGCGACGAAAGGACGGTCGCCTTTGAGCATCGCACGCTTCTCCGTGCACCGGCCGGTGTTCGTCTCGGTCCTGGTCATCGCCCTGGTCCTGCTGGGCGCCTTCCTGCTGCCGGCCATGCCCGTCGACCTGTTGCCCCAGTTCGAGCTGCCGGTGGTGGTGGTCGCCACCTCGTACCCGGGCGCGGCCCCGGCCGAGCTGGAGGCGCGGGTGGTGGAGCCCCTGGAGCAGGCGGTCAGCACCGTCAACGGGGTCAAGGGCGTGCGATCCATCGCCCAGCCCGGATCCGCCCTGGTGATCCTGGAACTGGACTGGGGCGTCGACCTGGACTTCACGGTCCTCGAGGTGCAGAAGCGGATCGACGCCGTTCGCGGCGTGCTGCCGGAGGACGCCGACAGCCCCCGCGTCCTGACGCTGGATCCGGCCGCCGCCCCCGTGGTCACCGTGGGCGTCACCGGCGACCTGCCCGCCGGCCAGCTGCAGGCGCTGGCGGAAGACCGCATCGCCCCCGCCCTGGAGCAGGTGGACGGGGTGGCCTCGGTGGCCGTGGTCGGCGTCCGCCAGCGGGAGGTCCGGGTGCGGTTGGATCCCGCCCGGCTCGAGGCCTACGGGCTCAACCCCGCCCTGGTGGCGCGCGCCCTGGGGGGCGGTGCCGCGCTGGTGACGGCGGGCGCCGTCGACCGCGGCCGCGCGGAGCTGGCGGTGCGCCTCGACGCGCAGTACACCAGCGCCCGCGACGTGGCCGCGGCCGTGATCCCGACGCCCGGCGGGGCCGCGGTGCGGCTGGCCGACGTCGCCCAGGTCGAGGAGGCCCTGGCCGATCCGACGCAGCTGGCCTACCTGGATGGCAAGCCGGTGGTGCAGCTCCAGGTCCTCAAGGCCACCGACGGCAACACCCTGGCGGTCTCCCGCGGGGTGGAGCGGGCGCTGGAGCGGCTGGCCCCGCAGCTGCCGCCCGGCGTGGAGCTGCGCCCCATCCTCGACCAGGGGGACTTCATCGAGGAGTCGGTGCGCACCGTCGCCGAGCACGGGCTGCTGGGCGCCGTCATCGCCGTGACCGTGCTCTACCTGTTCCTGGGCAACGGCCGGACCACCTTGGTGGTCGGCCTGATGCTGCCCGTGTCGGTGATCGGCTCCTTCGCCATGCTGGCCGCCGCCGGCCAGACGCTGAACATCGTCTCCCTCGGCGGCCTGCTGATCGGCATCGGGTCGCTGGTGGACTTCGCCATCGTCGTCATCGAGAGCATCCACCGCTATCGCCTCCGCGGCACGCCGCCCGCCGTGGGGGCCGAGCAGGGGACGGCCGAGGTAGCCGCAGCGGTCACAGCGTCCGCCATCGCCCAGGGAGCGGTGTTCTTCCCCATGTTGTTGATCGGCGGCCTGGCGGCCGAGCTGTTCACGCCCCTGGCGCTGGCCGTGATCTTCTCTCATGCCGCCGCCCTCTTCGGGGCCGTGACCTTCGTGCCGATGCTGGCTGCCCGGGTGCTGGGGGCCCACTACGAGCCCGTGGGCTTCCTGCGCGGCTTCCACCGGGCCATCGAACGGATGGAGGCGGCCTACCGCCGGCTGCTGGCGGCCAGCTTGCGCCGCCGCGGCCTGGTCATGGCGGTGGCCCTGGCGGCGTTCGCGGCGAGCCTGGTCGGGGCGCCGCAGCTCGGCTCGGAGTTCCTCCCCCAGGCGGACAGCGGCGAGATCCAGGTCGCCGTCCGCACCCCGCCGGGGACGCGCCTGGAGGAGACGGCCGCGGTCGCGCGGCGGGTCGAGGAGCGGTTGCTGGCCGTGCCGGAGGTCGACCGGGTGGTGACCACCGTCGGCGCCACCGGTGGCGCCTTCAGCACCGCGGCGGCCGCAGGCAACGAGGCGACGGTGGTGGCGGTGCTGGTGCCCGTCGAGCAGCGGGATCGCTCGGTGTTCGACGTGCTGAGGGCGGTGCGGGCGGACCTCGACGCGATCCCCGGCGCCGAGATCCAGGCCACGGTGCAGTCGTCGGTCATGGGCGCCGGCTTGAGCCAGCTGGAGATCCAGATCGCGGGCGACGACCCCGACGTCCTGGCCCGGGTCGCCGACCAGGTGGTGGAAAGGGTCCGCCGGGTGCCCGGCGTGGCCGGCGCCGAGAGCAGCCTGCGGGAGACCCGACCCGAGGTGGTGATCCGCCCCGACCGCGACGCCCTGGCACGGGCCGGGCTCTCCGTCCAGGAGGTGGAGGTGGCGCTGCGCGCGGCGCTGGGGGGCATGACGGTGGCCCGGGTGCGCACGGGGCAAGACCAGTGGGACGTGCGCCTGATGCTGGCCGACGAGGCGCAGGCGCGCTACGGCTCCCTGGAGCACCTGCCGCTGCGCTCGGCGACGGGGCAGGTGGTGCGCCTGGGCGACGTGGCCGCGGTGACCGAGGAACGGGCGCCCCTGGCCATCACCCGGCAGGACGGTCGCCGCCAGGTGACGGTGGCGGTCCACCTGGACGGGAGCCGACCGCTGGGGGTGGTCTCCGCGGACCTCCGGCGCGAGCTGGCCACCATGGACTGGCCGGGGGGCATGACGTGGGAGGTCGCCGGCGAGGCCGAGCAGATGGCCGAGACCTTCCGCTCGCTGGGGCTCTCCATCGTGCTCGCGGTGCTCCTGGTCTACCTGATCATGGCGGCCCAGTTCGAGTCCTTCTTCCACCCGCTGGTGATCCTGTTCTGCCTGCCGCCCACGGTGGTGGGCGCCGTGGCCGGCCTGGCGGTGCACCGGCTCCCCATCGGCGTCACCGCGCTGCTGGGCTTCTTGATGCTGGTGGGCGTGGTGATGAACAACGCCATCGTCCTGGTGGACTACACCAACGTGTTGCGGCGACGCGGCCTCGCCCGGGACGCCGCCCTGCTGGAGGCGGGCCCCGTGCGCCTGCGGCCGATCCTGATGACCATGCTGACCACCAACCTGGGGCTGGTGCCCTTCGCCTACCTGCCCGGGGCCTCGTCGGAGCTGCTGCGGCCGCTGGCGGTGGTGGTGATCTACGGGCTCTTGCTCTCCACCCTGGTCACCCTGGTGCTGGTGCCGGTGGCCTACAGCCTGCTGGACGACGGCTTGCGCCGGCTGGGCCGGTTCGTCCGGCGCGGGCGGCCACGGGAGGCTGCGGCACCGGGGACCGGCCTGGCCCAGGCGGGGCGATAGGGGCGCCGGGAGCCGGCAGCGGCGGCGACAACCGGCACGGGCCAGCCAAGCCGGCCACCCACGTCGTCGCGGCCCCGGCCTCGGCCCGGGGTCGCCCGAACGCCGGCGGCCGGTGGAGCTGGGCCCACCGGCCGCCAAGGGACGGGCTGCGGCGCCGACGGGCCCCGGCGCGCCGAGCTCCCGCCCGGGCGTCGGCGGGCGCCGTCCCGCCGCCCCTGCCCGTCCGTCCCGCCTCACGCGCCCGTCCGTCCCCCTCACACGCCCATCACGTTGTACCCCGCGTCGACGAACAGCACCTCGCCGGTGATGCTGGCCGCCAGGTCGCTGGCCAGGAACAGCGCGGCGTGGGCGACGTCCTCCTGGGTGACGTTGCGCCGCAGGGCCGAGCGTTCCGCGTGGGTCTTGATGAAGTCCGTCAGGTTGCGCACGCCGCGGGCGGCCAGGGTGTTGATGGGGCCGGCGGAGATGGCGTTGACCCGGATGCCGGCCGGACCCAGGTCCGCCGCCAGGTAGCGGACGCACGCCTCCAGCGCCGCCTTGGCGACGCCCATCACGTTGTAGTTGGGCACCGCCTTCTGGGCGCCGTAGTAGGTCATGGTCAGGATGGAGCCGCCCTCCTTCATCAGCGGCCGCGCCGCCCGGGCCAGCGCCACCAGCGAGTAGGCGCTCACGTCGAGGGCGATGCGGAAGTCCTCGCGCGTGGTCTCCACGAAGGGGTTCTCCAGGGCCTGCTTGGGAGCGTAGGCCAAGCTGTGGACCAGCACGTCCAGCCGGTCCCAGTGCCGGGCCACGGTGGCGAAGGCCGCGTCGATCTGCGGGTCGAACGCGACGTCGCACTCCAGGAGCAGGGGCGGGCGCCGGAGCTCGGGAACCAGCTTCTGGACCCGCTCGCCCAGCCGCTGGTCCTGGTAGGCGATGGCCAGCTCCGCCCCCGCCGCATCCAGGGCGCGGGCGATGGCCCAGGCGATGCTGTGCTTGTTGGCCACCCCGAAGACCAGGGCCCGCTTGCCTTCCAGGAGGCCGGCGGGAACCGTCGTCGCCACGGAATCGTCACCCTTTCCCGTCGCTGTGGAAGCCCAGCCGATGGCGTTCCCGTCGCGGCGGCGGCCAAGGTCGAACCGACGGTCCAAGGGCCGGCCGAACCGACCACCGTCGCCGCCGGGGGCTCGCCGAACCCCGCGGGCGGACCCCCTCGGGCTGGGGGCGCTCGGGCGCTCGGCGGCGGCAGGCGCTGGGTGCGCGGCCGGCCGGGCGGCCGTCGGTCCCCTTCACGAGCCGGCGGCCGCCGCCCCCGGCGATCCGCCCGCGCGGGGGCGTCGCGGCGTCCGCGTCAGGATGCGGGGCCCCGCGGCCTCGACCACCACCATCTCCTCGATGCTGTAGCCGTCCAGCCCTGGCACGCGCAGGGCCGGCTCGATGCAGAGGACCATCCCCGCCTCCAGGCGATCGTCCACCCCGGGCATCAGCAGCGGCTCCTCCACAGTCTCGAGGCCGATGCCGTGGCCGAGCAGCGGCGCCAGGTGGCCGGCGAGCCCGAAGGACGCGGCCGCCTCTTCCGCCGCCGCCAGCAGGGCCGCCACCGGGGTGCCGGGCCGGCACCGCGCGAGGACCGCCTCCAGGCAGGCCGCGGTGGCGGCGGCCAGCCGCTCCAGCTCGGGATGAACCGGCTCGAGCAGCGCGGTGCGCAGCACGTCGAACTGGTAGCCCTGGCAGGCGCCGATGATGTCGAAGGCGACCGCCTCGCCCGGCTGTACCCGCCGGTCCGTGGCCTGGGGCCAGCGGAAGCTCAGCAGGGACCAGGCGCCGGCGTGCACCCGGAAGTAGCGTACGAAGTCGGCGCCGGCGGCCAGCGCGGCCGCGGTCCCCGCGGCGCCCAGCTGCTGCTCCGAGAGGCCGGGGCGCAGGACCTCGAGGGCCGCGGCCAGCCCCACATCGGCCACCGCCGCGGCCCGGGCGAGCAGCTCCTGTTCCTCCGGGTCCTTGACGCGGCGCGCCCGGCGAACCAGTGCGTCGGCGGGGACCCACTCCACGCCCGGCAGGGCCTGGGCGGCCGCCCGGAAGGCGGCCCAGGACCACAGGTCCGTCCCCGCGACGCCGATGCGGCCTGCGGTGAGCCCCAGGCGCTGGATCCACGTGCGGAGGGCCGTGGGATGGGCGGGGGTGAGATCGACCCGGTCTGCCACCACCGTCTCGGGACGGGCCGCGTCGGCGATGAGGACCACCGGGCCGCGGCGCGGCACCAGCAGGAGCGACTGCCCCCAGCCCTCGTACCCCGGGACCGCCGCCGCCGTGGGGGCGGGGGCGTGGTGGCCGCAGAGGAAGGCCACGTCCCCGCCGCGTTCGTAGAAGGCACGGCCCACCGCCAGCACCGCATCGAGGCCCGCGGCCGCGGCGGCGGCCCGCAGCGCGTCCTGCCGCCGTCGGTAGGTGGCCTCGGGCAGGACCGGCCGGTCGATCCCGGGGCCCCGGGCCCCGCGGGGCAGGTAGGGCGCCGGGGCGGCGGGCGCCGGACCGGCGGCGTCGCCCGAGGGAGGTTCCGGGGCGGTTCCCGGTTCGTCCGACACCGGCGACACCTCGCTTCCGTCCCCCTACTTTGGCCGTCGGCCGCGGATTCCCTCCCGGGCCCCTTCCGGCCACCGCGCCGGGCCGGTGACGGCGGCCGCACCGCCGGCGGCCGCCGGCCCCCGGTGCCGCCGGCGCGCAGCCTCGGGGCCCCGGTGGAGCCGCCCCGAACGCCGGGGGTTGAGGCCGACCCGCGGCGGGCCGATAATGGCCCCGTCGAGGTGAGGAGCCATGGCGGGCTTGTTCGATCCCATCACCTTCCGCGGGCTGACCCTGCGCAACCGCATCGTCATGTCCCCGATGTGCCAGTACAGCGCCGGCACCGACGCCCGGGCCAACGACTGGCACTTCGTGCACTACGGGACCCGGGCGGTCGGCGGCGTCGGGCTGATCGTGGTCGAGGCCACGGCCGTCGAGGGCCGCGGGCGCATCAGCGAGGCCGATCTCGGCCTCTACCGCGACGACCACGTCGAACCCCTCCGGCGGATCGTCGACTTCTGCCACGCCCAGGGGGTGCCCGTCGGCATCCAGCTCGCCCATGCCGGCCGCAAGGCGTGGTCCCCGAACAAGGGGGTGGGGCCGGAGCCGGCGGTGGCGCCGTCGGCGATCCCCTTCGCCCCGGACTGGCCCGTGCCGCGCGCCCTGGGGATCGAGGAGATCCCGGCCATCGTCGACGCCTTCGCGGCGGCCGCCCGCCGGGCGCTGCAGGCCGGGTTCGACCTCATCGAGATCCACGCCGCCCACGGCTACCTCTTGAACCAGTTCCTCTCCCCGCTGAGCAACCGGCGGACCGACGGGTACGGGGGCGACCTCCGCGGCCGCATGCGCCTGCTGCTGGAGGTGGTCGAGGCGGTGCGGGCGGTCTGGCCCTCCGACCGGCCCCTCTGGGTGCGGCTCTCGGCCGTGGACTGGGCGCCCGGGGGCGTCACCCTGGACGACACCGTCGCCGTTGCGTCCGCCCTCAAGGAGCGGGGCGTCGACCTGGTGGACTGCAGCTCCGGTGGGGTGGTGCCGCCTCCCGAACCCATCCCCCAGGGGCCCGGCTACCAGGCCGCCTTCGCGGCCGAGGTGCGCCGCCGGGTGGGCATCGCCACCGGGGCCGTCGGGCTGATCACCGAGCCCGCCCAGGCGGACCACGTGATCCGCTCGGGCCAGGCCGACGTCGTCCTGCTGGCGCGCCAGTTGCTGAGGGAGCCCTACTGGCCGCTGCGGGCGGCGCGGGAGCTCGGGGCCGAGATCGCCTGGCCCCGCCAGTACCTGCGGGCGCGCCGGTAGCCGACGCCCGCGTTGGGCCGAGCCGGGGGCGCCCGCGGCCGCGGCCACGCCGGGGCGCGGGTGGGCCCCCGCCCGTCCCGCGTCCGGAAGGGCGCGTCACCGCCGCCCATCCGCGGCGACCGGCCGCTACCTCGTGCCCCCGCGATGGGGTAGAATGGGTGCGGACAACCGAATCCCGTGGCGGTCCAGGTGCCCCGTCCCGCGGCGGCCCAGGGTGCGGCGCGACGCGGCCGCGGGCGAGGGAGAATAGGGAAGTCCGGTGCGAATCCGGCGCGGTCCCGCCACTGTGACCGGGGAGCCGGCGCCCCTCGTGCGCCACTGCGGCCCGCTGCCCCAGCGGGCAGGGCTGCGGGAAGGCCGGGCGCCCGGCGGTGATCCGGGAGCCAGGAGACCTGCCTGGACCGAGTACGTACGCCTTCGGCGGAAAGGAGGTACGTACCGGGTGCGCCCACGTGCGGGGACGTCGCCCCGGCCTGCTCTGACGCCAAGGCCGGGGCTTTTCGTTTGAGCAGGGAGCCGTTGGCGGAGGGATCCGTCCGCCCGCCGCCGAGGGGCGCGGGCGACCCGGGTGCGGCCGGGTCGGCGCCCCGGGCGGGTGCCGACGGAGACGGGGACGAGGGGAGAGGGACCGGATGATGGCACGGTTCGTACGAGGGCTCTGGGCGGGACGAACGCGGCGAGGCGGCGGGCCGCGACGCGGTGGGGCCCTGGTGGCGCTGCTCCTGCTGGTCGCCCTGCTGGTGACCGCCTGCGGCGGTGGCGGCGGGGCGACGCCGGACGGCGCAGGGGCCGGCGGCTCCGGGGCCGGTTCGTCCCCGGCCGCTGCCGGCGAGGGGCAGGCGTCGACGGAGCAGGCGCCGCGGACGAGCTACCCCTACACCCTCACCGACGACGCCGGGCGGCAGGTGACCCTGGAGCGGCGGCCCGAGCGCATCGTCTCGCTGGCGCCGAGCAACACCGAGATCCTCTTCGCCATCGGCGCCGGGGACCGGGTGGTGGGGGTCGACTCCTTCAGCGACTACCCCGCGGAGGTCCAGGAGCTGCCCAAGGTCGGGGGCCTGACGGACACCAACTACGAGCAGATCGTGGCCCTGGAGCCGGACCTGGCCCTGACCATCGGCGGGACCGAGGAGCAGGTCGCGAAGCTGGAGGAGCTCGACATCCCGGTGGTGGTCATCCAGCCGGCCACCCTGGACGACGTGCTGGACCGCATCCTGCGCATCGGCGAGCTGGTGGACGCCCAGGCGGGCGCGCGCCGGGTGGTGGAGGACATGCGGTCCCGCATCGAGGCGGTGCGCCAGCGCGTGGCGGACATCCCGGAGGACCAGCGGGTGCGCGTGTTCTACGAGGTCTGGAACGACCCGCTGATGACCGTGGGGCCGGGCGGGTTCATCCACGACGTCATCGTGGCCGCCGGCGGCATCAACGTCGCCAAGGGGACCGGTCAGCCCTGGCCCCAGATCAGCCTTGAGGAGGTCGTGCGGCAGGACCCCCGGGTCATCGTGGTGCCGGCCTCGCTCAAGACCTCCTACGAGGAGCTCAAGGCCAAGCGCCGCCGCGGGTGGGAGGGCATCACCGCGGTCGAGCAGGGCCGCGTGTACGCCATCGACGACGCGGTGATCAGCCGGCCGGGGCCGCGCCTGGTCGAGGGGCTGGAGCAGCTGGCTCGCTGGTTCTACCCCGACCGCTTCCAGGGAGGCGAGTGACGGCCGAGGACGCGCCAGGGGGGTGCCGGCCGCGCCGGTGGGGTCCGGTGGGGGCGGGGGGCATGCGGCTTCAGGGGAGAAGGCAGCGGCCCCTGGGCCGGGCCGCACGATCGGCGATGCCGCAGGGCGGGGCGAGGGCCGAGGCCGACGGGACGGGTCCTGGACGAGGGCCGGGAGGGCCGGGTCCGGCCCGCCTGCCGGGCGCGGGGCGCCCTCCCGGCCGGGGGGCCGGCGTCTTCGCCGGCCTGGCCCTGGCCTTGGTGGTCTCGCTGCTGCTGGCGACGGGGCTCGGGGCCGTCGCGGTGCCGCCGGCCGAGGTGGTGCGCGTGCTGCTGGACGCGGCGGCCCGCGCCCTCGCGGGGGACGCGGGCGGGGAGGTGGCCCCGGCGGCACGGATCCTGGTGGACATCCGGCTGCCGCGGGTGCTCCTGGCGGCCCTTGTCGGGGCGTCCCTGGCCGCCGCGGGCAGCGCCTTCCAAACCCTCTTCCGCAATCCCATGGCGGACCCCTACGTGCTGGGCGTCTCCAGCGGCGGCGCGCTGGGCGCGGCCCTCGCCTACCTGGTGCTCCTCGGGCTGTCCACCGGCGCGGCGGGCGCGGCGGAGGGGCCGCCCGGCGGCGCGGCCGGGCCGGCGGCCGGAGGGCTCGGCGGCGTGGCGGGCGCGCTGGTGCGGATCATCGGCTTCGGGCTGGTCCCCGCCGGCGCCTTCGTCGGCGCCCTGGGTGCGGTGGTGGCGGTCAGCCGCCTGGCCCGGGTCGGCGGCCGCCTGGCCGTCGGCACCCTGCTGCTGGCCGGGGTGGCGGTGGCGTCGCTGCTGGGCGCGCTGGTGTCCTTGCTGGTCTTCCTCAGCGGCGAGCGATTGCGACCCATCGTGTTCTGGCTGCTGGGCAGCCTGTCGGGCGCGGGCTGGCGGGACGTGGAGGCCCTGGCCGTGGCGGCGGCGCTGGGCCTCGGGATCCTGGCCAGCCAGGTGCGGGCGCTCAACGCCCTCTGGCTCGGCGAGGAACCCGCCCACCACCTGGGGGTCGACGTGGAGGCGGTGAAGCGGCGCCTGCTGGTGGCCGGTTCGCTGCTGGCCGCCACGGCGGTCAGCGTCAGCGGCGTCATCGGCTTCGTGGGGCTGATCGTCCCCCATGCGGTGCGGCTGATGGTGGGCGCCGACCACCGGCGGCTGTTGCCCGGCGCCGTCCTGGCCGGGGCGACGGTGATGATCCTGTGCGACACCGTGGCGCGGCTGGCCCTGGCGCCGGCCGAGCTGCCGGTGGGCGTCGTGACGGCCCTGGCCGGGGCGCCCTGGTTCCTCTGGCTGCTGCGGCGCCATGCCGCGGGACGGGACGTGGGACTGGGATGAGGGAGGGTCGCGTCCGGGCCGCGGTGAGGGGGCGCGGGGCGGGGCTCGCGGCGACCTGCGCTCCGCCGGACGGGCCGGGACGGCGGGCCGGTGCCGGCGACGGTCCCCGAGGGTGGGGAGGTGGGCGGATGGGATTCGCCCTGGAGGTGCGGGGCGTGCGCGTCGGCTACGCGGCGACCCCGGTGCTGGACGGGGTGACCCTGGAGGTCGGTGCCGGGGAGTGGTTGGCGGTGGCCGGCCCCAACGGGTCGGGCAAGACCACGCTGCTGCGCACCCTCTCGGGCTACCTCCGCCCCCAGGCGGGGTGGGTGCGCCTGGAGGGCACGGACCTGGCGGCGTGGCGGCCGACCGCCCGGGCGCGACGGCTGGCCGTGGCCGGCGTGGAGTCGGGGCCGGGGTCCGGGCTCACCGTGGCGGAGTACGTGGCGCTGGGGCGGACGCCGCACCTGGAGGGGCTCTGGGGCTGGGAGGGACCCCGGGACCGCGAGGCGGTGGCCCGCGCGCTGGCCTGGGTCGGACTCGCCGACCAGGCCCATCGGCCCCTGGACGTGCTGAGCGCCGGCCAGCGGCAGAAGGCGCTCCTGGCCCGCGCGCTGGCCCAGGAGCCGGCGGTGCTGCTGCTGGACGAGCCGACCAACCACCTGGATCTGCGCCACCAGGTGGAGATCATGGACCTCTTGGATGGCCTTCGCCGCCGCCTGGGCCTGACGCTGGTCGCCGTCCTCCACGACCTCAACCTGGCCGCCCTCTACTGCCAGCGCCTGGTACTCATGGAGGCCGGCCGGGTGGTGGCGGCGGGGCCGCCGGCCCAGGTGATGCGGCCCGACGTGCTCGGCCGGGTCTACGGTTGCCCGGTGCTGGTGGTGCCCCATCCGCGCCTCGGCGTGCCCCAGGTGGCGCTGCTCCCGGGCGGGTCGTCGGGGCCGGGAGCCGGCTCGTCCCCTGCGGAGCGGGCGGACGAACCGGCGGCGGCCGGCGCCTGAGGGACGACGCGCCCGCGGGAAACGCGGCGGCGGATGCGGGCGGCCTGGCGGCCGCCCGCATCCGCCGCAGTGGATCGTCCCCCGCCGCGATCCGCCGCCCTGCCGCCCCCCGCGGCCTCCCGTGCGGTGCGGGGAGGCGCGCCCCGCGGGGAGGGCGGCCGGTCGCCCGGGCCCGCGGCTCAGCGCCGTTCCAGCGGGACCCAGGGCCGATGGGTGGGGCCCGTGTACTCGGCGCGCGGTCGGATCAGCCGGTTGTTGGCGTACTGCTCGAGGACGTGGGCCGTCCACCCGGAGATCCGGCTGACGGCGAAGATCGGCGTGTACAGCTCGAAGGGGATCCCCATCACGTAGTAGGTGGAGGCGCTGTAGAAGTCCACGTTGGGATGGAGCCCCTTCTCCGCCGCCACCGCCCGCTCCACCGCCTGGGAGATCTCGAACCAGCGCAGCTCCCCGGCCGCCTCCGCCACCTTGCGCGAGAGCCGGCGCAGGATGGTGGCCCGCGGGTCCTCGGTCTTGTAGACCCGGTGCCCGAAGCCCATGATGCGGCGCCGCTGGGCCAGGGCCTGCTTCACCCACGCCTCGGCCCGCTCGGGCGAGCCGATCTCCAGCAGGGTGCGCATGACCTGCTCGTTGGCTCCCCCGTGGAGGGGACCCTTGAGGGCGCCCAAGGCGGCGGTGATGGCCGAGTACATGTCGGACAGGGTGGCTGCCACCACCCGGGCCGCGAAGGTCGAGGCGTTGAGCTCGTGGTCGGCGTGGAGCACCAGGGCGACGTTCATGACCTCCGCGTGCAGCGGGCTGGGTTCCTCCCCCCGCAACATGTAGAGGAAGTTGGCCGCCAGGGACAGGTCGCGCCGGGGTGCCACCGGCTCCTTGCCCTGGCGCACCCGCTCGATGGCGGCCACCAGGGTGGGGAACTGGGCCACCAGGCGCGTCGCCCGGCGCAGGTTGGCCTCGCGGGACTGGTCGTCCTGCTCGGGATCCAGCGTGCCGAGGAACGAGACCGCGGTGCGCAGGGCCGCCATCGGGTGGGTGGCCGGCGGGATGTGCCGGATCAGCTCCAGCACCTGGCCGGGCAGCGCCTGCTGCGAGCGCAACTGCTGGACGAAGGCGTCCAGCTCCGCCCGGTTCGGCAGCCGGCCGTGCCACAGCAGGTACACCACCTCTTCGAAGGTGGCGTGCTCCGCCAGGTCGCGGACGTCGTAGCCGCGGTAGAGGAGGCGGCCCTCCTTGCCGTCGATGAAGCAGATCTCCGACGTGCCCGCCACCACGTCTTCCAAGCCGGCGGGGTTCGGTTGGGTCATGCCACATCCCCTTCCTGCCGCGAAGTCGGACATCGGTTTCCGGCGGCGCCGCGTGGGGACACCGGACCGGGCCGTCCGCCCGCCGTCCCGCGGACGCGGCGGTGACGATGGTCCCGTCCGCCCGGCCCCGTCGGGCCAATTTCGGTTTTGCGGGGCGGCAGTCCTCCCCTGCCTAGTCTCCCGCCCGCCCCCTCAGTCTCCCGCGCGGTGGACGGGCGGTCGCGCCCCGCGGCCCTCCAGGGGGCCGCCGCCGGCGAGGTCCTCGTCGGCGCCGGACGGAGAGGCCGCGCCGGCCAGCCGGTCGGCGTCGTCCAGCCCGTGGCGCCAGCGCAGGGAGAGGAGGGCGGCCGCCAGGAGCAGGACCCCGGCGGCGTGGAACGCGGGACCCAGGCCGACCCAATCCGCCACCGGCCCGAAGAGCAGCGGGCTCGTCAGCTCCGCCAGCCGGTTGCCCGTCAGACGCACCCCCATGGCCAGGCCGCGCTCCGCGGTGGGGACGGAGTTGGCCGCCGCCAGCATGCTGAGGGGCATCGTCAGCCCGGTGGCGATCCCCAGCAGGGCGGCGGCCACGGTCAGCGACGCCACGTCGCGCAGGAGCGGTGTGACGCCGAGGGCCGCCGCCCCGGCGACCATGGCCAGGAACAGCACGCGGAAGCGACCGCCCGCCCACGCGACCAGGGGCCGCATGTAGGCGCGGACGGCCAGGGCCGTGACCGCGCGCACCGCCAGCAGCATCCCCAGGGTGGACGTGCTGAACCCCAAGACCTGGGTGACGTACACCGCGTAGAACGACTGGTTGACGCCCAGGGAGAAGATCAACGAGAAGGCGGCCAGGATGGCCAGCCGCATCTCGGGCAGGGCCAGCAGCTCGCGGGCCCGGCCCGCCTGGGTGCGCAGGTCCATGGGGGCCGCGGCCGCCGGCGGCGCGTACACGCGCCGCGCCAGCAGGACGCCGGCCAGGCAGAGCGCCGCCGCCACGGCGAAGGTGGCCCGGAAGCCGACCCGATCCGCCAGCAGTCCGCCCCCCAGGGGACCGACCAGCTGGCCGGCGGAGGTGGCGGTGGTGAACCAGGCCAGCTGCTGCTCGCGCTCCCGGGGCTCGCCCAGGCTGGTGACCAGGGTCTGGGTGCAGACCACCAGGAGCATCTGGGACATGCCCGCCACCAGGGCGGCTGCTACCAGCCAGGGCAGCGCGGGACTGGCCGCGGCCACCAGGAGCCCTGCCGCCAGGCCGGCCGCTCCCGCCACCAGCAAGGGCCGCTCGCCCCAGCGACCCACCAGGCCGCCCACCGGCATGGAGAGGAACAGGGGCACGAGGGCATACGTCCCGGCCACCACCCCGAGCCCCGTGGCGCCGGCTCCCAGTTCTCGGGCGGCGAACACCGAGAACAGCGGCCGCGACATGGTGACCACGGCGAAGGTCAGGGCGGCCAGGACGTTGACCCGCCAGAGGGTGTCGCGCAGCTGCCGGCGGGTCAAGGGGGGCCGCCCCTCCCAGGACCCGGGCCGCCGCGCTGGGAGACCGGCACGGCCCGAGGCCCGCGCCGGCGCCACCGGCGGTGCGCCCCCGCTGGCTCCTTCGGCGGCGTCCGGCTGCGCCGCCCCGACGCCGGCCTCCCCGCGGTGGGTTGTCCACGACCCGCGCCGCTCCATGGCGATCGCGCTCCTCCGGTGTCGACCTCACCCGGTCCGAGGGCTGCGTGCGTACCCGACGGGCGCGGCGCGCCGCCGACCCGCCCGACGGCCAGCGCACCGGCGGGTCGACCTGCCGAGGACGCCGACGGGCGCGGCGGGCCGCCGACTGCCTCCGACCCCTCACCGCCCGCGCCCGGCGCCAGTCGAGCCTGACCCCGATGTCGCCGCACCGTCTGGCCGACGCCGCCACGCCCGACCACGGCGACGGCGACGTCCCACCGGGGCGGTCCGCGGGCGGCCACCGATCCTTCGGGGAACGAACCAATTCCGATACCGGCATAGCACATCGGCCCCGCCCGGGAAAGGTGGGCGGAGGCGGCAGGTGCGATGCAGGGGCACGGCGGGCCGACCCGGGCGTCCGGCTGCCCGGGCGTCCGGCTGACCCGTGGGGTGCCCGAGGTCCGACCGAGCCGGGCAAAGAGGTCCGACCGAGCCGGGCAAAGAGGTCCGACCGAGCCGGGCCAATCGGGGGGCTTCAGTGGTCAGTGGAACGCGCCGCCCCGGCTGATGTTGACCCGGACTTGGACGTCCACCTCGGCGCGGGGCCACTGGCTGTGCCAGGGCTGCCGGGCGAAGGCATCCGGGTGGGCGATCCGCCACCGCTCCCCGAAGCCCCACGGGTCGGCGCCCAGGCGCTGCAGCCGGTCGATCAGCCGCCGGACGGACCGGGTCAGGGCCGTGGTGGCGTGACGCTCGAAGAGGCGGTGATGGGGGCCCGAGAAGCCGTGGGCCTCCATCAGGATGGCGTTCACCTCGACGTCGAAGCGGAAGCGGGGGGAGCCGTCCGCCGCCGGCGAGAGGGGCACGATGTCGGCGCAGACGCCCAGCGGACGGAGGCTGATGCTGCGGCCCCGCCCCATGGGGACTTGCCAGGCGGTGTTGCGGGCGTCGCGGGTCAGCGCCAGCAGGCGCGTCTCCTCGGCGCTCAGGACGCCCACCATGCGCTGGCCGCGGAAGACGGCGGCCCGGGCCACGCGCATCTGGCCCTCGGGGCCCCCCTCCACCAGCGGCACCACCGCGTCCCGCCCCGGGTTGAGGGTCGTCACCCACAGCCGCCAGTAGGGCAGCCCCAGCACCCCTGCGGGTTTGCTGCGGGCACGCAACACGTCGTCCAGGTAGAACTCGGGGAAGGTCTGCTGCGGCGGCTTGATGGTCATCACCCGCTTGGGATCGCCCCGGCCGACCACGAACCACGCCGCGCGGGGGATGTCGGTGTCGTTCATGAGGAACTCCAGCAGGGGGCCGATGCCCCGGCGGGCCAGCCGGTCGCTGACGCCGACCACCATGAGCTGCCCCAGGAACAGATCCCGGCTGGTGACGTCGCGCAGCGCCGCCAGGGTCTCCGTCGCCGTGTGCCCGCGGGTCTCCAGGACCACGTAGGCCGGCTCCTCCGGTTGGGGTCCGATGGCGGTGCCGCCCGAGGGCACCAGGGCGCGGGGATCGGGGACGGTGGCCAGCATCCGCCAGCCGCCGCCGGGTGCCAGGTCGAAGACCAGGCCGAGCACCACGGTCCGCCGGTCGATCTCCTCCAGGTCCCAGCAACCCGCGAGGAGGAACGCGGCCAGCAGGAGCAGGGCCGCCGCCCGCCGGCGCGCCGCCCGCCGGCCACGGACCCGGCCCGCCAGGCCGTCGGGGTCGACCTCCGCCCGGCAAGGCGTCGGCGGCGGGGCCGCCCCCGCACGGGCCGCGGCCCCGCCCCGCCCGCCAGGCCGCCTGGGCCCGGGCCTCAGCAGCAGGCCTCCCCCGGGGCGGTCCCAGGCCGGCGCCCTGCGGCCACCGGACCTCCAAGGGGCTCCCTGAGATGGCCGGCCACCCCCGGGATGGGGCCTCATGGCGGCGCCACCCCCAGGCGCCGCAGGCGGGCCACCGCCCACAGCAGCAAGGGGTAGGCCGCCGCGGCGTACAGGCCGCCGTAGACCACGACGCGCCGCAGGGCGTCCATCTGGGACTGGTCCTGGGGCCAGAGGCCCACGGCCAGCGCGCCCACGGCCAGGGCCGGCAGGAGGTAGGGCATCGCCCGGGGACCCAGACCCAGCCACACCGGCAGCCCGATGTAGTCGGTGACGAAGTACACGGCGCTGGAGACGAACAGCACGACCTGGTAGACCACCAGGCCGGGCAGGCCGAGTTCCTCGAGCAGCGCCAGCGGCACCTGGACGATGCGCAAGGCCTCCAGCGTCGGCCACCCCATCAGCGCCACCGCCCGGGGGCTGAACGTGGCCAGGGTCGCGGCGGTGACCGCCACCTTGAAGGCCGCCACCCCGAGGTAGACGCCCACCACGGTGCGCACCTGGCGCCGGGGATCGCGCACCGTCGCCAGCTGGACCGTCAGGTGCTTGATTGGGATGAAGGGCGCGAACCCCGCGGTGGGGGCGGCGGCGAGGACGGTCGCCGGCACCGGCCACAGCGGCAGGAGGTGCAGGGGATCCACATTGCGCAGAGACAAGAGGAACATGGTCCCGGCTGCGGCCAACACCGGCACCAGGAGCATCTGCGCCAGCCGGTTCAACGCCAGCGGCCCCAGGCCCACCACCAGCACGATCCCCGCCACCACCAGGGTCGCGATGGCCCACGACGGCGTCCGCGGGAGGAGGTAGGTCTGCACCACGTCGACGAACTGGCGCAGGAAGTAGCCGAGGAAGAGGAGGCTGTACGACAGCAAGGCACCGTTGGCTGCGAAGGCTACCGGGCGCGGGAGGATCGCACCTGCGTACTGGTAGACCGTCTGGCCCGGAAACCGTGCGGCCAGGTCGAGGATCGCGAGGACGACGACCAAGCCCAATAGGGCACCGAGGACTTGTGCAAGCCACCCGAAGCGATCGGCGGCTCGGGCGAGCCACATCGGGCCATCCAGGAGGGAGAACTGGAACAGGGTGAAGAATAGGAGGGCGGCCAGGCCGCGCGAGGACATCCACATGCCGTGGTGCTTGGCCGACGGCCGGGCACGGCGCGGGGCGCCGGCTCGGACCGGCGGCCGGATGGGCTGCCCATCCCGCTCGCGTTGCCTGCGCGGCACCAGTCGAGCACACCTCCTCTGCGATCCTCCACCCCTGGGACCAGGAAAGGGTGTCAAACGGGTCTTGCGGTACGGGACCTACGGGAGCACCGTCAGCCGCCTGCCCTGCCTGCCGCGAGGCCGCGCCCCCGCATGGGGTCAGGGACGCTGGGAGGCGTCCTTCTCCCAGTGCGGCGGGCGCAGGGCCGCACTGAGGAGCCGACGTGGCCGTAAGGGACCGAAGGGCGTGGTGTACGGTGCGCCAGCCGATTCGGCGGCGGCCAGGTGTGCCGCGATCAGCAGGAGACCGGCCATCAGCCCCGTCAGGCCAAAGGTGGAGCTGAGGCCGATCAAGACGAACTTCAGGATGCGCCACGTCAACCCCAGGAAGTAGTTGGGGATGGCAAAGGACGCGATCCCCGTGCCTGCCGTCACCACGATGACGATCCCGGAGACGAACCCGGCCTGGGCGGCGGCGGTGCCCAGCACGACGCCGCCTGCGATGCCCACCGTCTGCCCGACCGCCGCGGGCAGGCGGAGGCCGCCCTCGCGGAACAGCTCGAAGAGCAGCTCCATCACCACCAGCTCGACCGCGGCGGGCATCGGTGCCCCTTGGCGGATCCCGGCGGTGGCCAGGGCCAGCTTCGTGGGGACGAGTTCGGGGTGGAACCCCACCAATGCGATGTAAAGCCCCGGGAAGGCCAGCGAGATGAATAGGCCCACCACCCGTAGCAAGCGGACGGCGGAGCCCTGCCAGAAGTTGACGTAATATTCGTCTGGGCTTTGATACAGCTCGTTCAGAGAGGTGGGGAGGAACAGGCCGAAGGGGCTGCGATCGACCAGGACCACGACGCGGCCCTCCAGCAGCGCCGCGGCCACCTTGTCGGTGCGCTCGGTGGCCTGTACCAACGGGAAGATCGACCCTTTCCGCCCCGTGAGGTACTCCTCGATGGTGCCGCTCTCGATGACGGCGTCGGCGTCGATGCTCTGCAGGCGCTCCCACACCTCGTCCACCAGGGCCTGGGGCGCCACGTCCTCGATGTAGACCATGGCCACCGGTGTGCGGGTCCGGCGGCCCAGCTTGAGCTTCCGCACCCGCAGGGAGGGGTCGCGGATCCAGCGGCGGATCAGGGCCAGGTTGTCCGACAGGGTCTCCACCAGGCCCTCCCGCGGCCCGCGGATGGTGCGCTCGGACTCGGGCTCGTCGGGCTGACGCTTGGGCCAGCCCTCGGCGCCGAAGGTCAGGATGTCCGGGACGCCCGCCACCACCAGGGCCGCCTTGCCCTCCACCACGGCCTGGGCCGCGCGGCGGTAGGAGCGGGTGCGGCGCACCTCGGTGGCGATGGTGATGGACTGGCGCAGCTCCCGGGCCAGCCGGGCCGCCGGGGTCGGCGGCCCGGCTGGCCCGCGGGCCGCCCCGGCCGCGCCGCCACGGGGGCGCCCGGGCCGGCGGGCCGGGGGACGCCATCCCGGCGCCCGCGATGCCGACGGCTCGGCCGCCGCGGGGTCGGCAGCCCCCGCAGGGGGCCGGGCGGCCGCCCCGCGGACGGCGGCCAGGCGCTGCAGGGGTTCCAGCACGGCCTCGCTGACGAACTTGGGGTCGACGACGCCGTCGGCGTAGACCACCAGCCCCGCCAACGGCCCGAAGCGGAACGGCCGGTAAATGATGTCATCGCTGGGACCGATGTAGTAGGCGAGCTGTCGACGGGCATGGCGCAGGTCGTCGCGGGTGGCGGCACGGGGATGCCGCGTGGCCCCGGGCGCCCCCCGGGCATGGTCCAGCAGCGCGTCGATGGCGGCCAGGGTGCGGCGGGTGTGGCGCCGCAGCAGCTTGAGGGCGCGAGGGGACGCCGGGTCGGACCGGGTCGGGGGCGCGTCCCGCCGCGGCGCGGCGGCCGGGTCCGGCGGTCGCGTCATGTTGGCCACGGCCCACCAGCCCGCCGGGCCGTCGAACCGGATCTCCCCGGCGGTGGCAGGGAAGGGGCGCCGTCGCCCGGACCCCTCGCCGGTTCCGCCGCGACGGGCGCGGGCCGCGGACGAGGACCCCTCGCCCGGGTCGCGGCGGCCGAGCCGCGTGCGCAACGCCGACCAGAGCCCCAACGCGGTCACCTCCTGGCCGTGGGTTAGCTTTTCCGGCCCGTGGGCCGTTCACCCGGCCCGCGGGCCGGCGGGCCGGGTTCGCCCCCCGGCCGGCGGGCATGGGCCGACCGGCGGAGGCGCGATCCCTGCGGTGCCGTGCACCGGCGGGGGCGGTGCCGGCAGCGGGGATCCCGGCGGCGGTGGCGTGGACCAGCGGGGAGCGGTCCGGACGGCGGCCTGCACCGGCAGGGGCGATCCCGGCGGCCGGCTGGACCGGCGGGGGCGGTCCCTGCGGCGGCGCGCACCGGCGGGAGCGCGGTCCCGGTGGCGGCCTGCCCCATCGGGGGTGATCCCGGCGGCGTGCACCGCGGGTGGCGGGCGTCCGCGGCGGCCTGCACCTGCGGGGGCGATCCTGGCGGCGGCCTGCATCGGTGGAGGCGGGGTCCGTCGGCGGCCCGGGACTGGACTGCGCGCGTGCCCCCGGCGGCCTGGGGCTGGACTGCACGAGCGCGCCCGCGGTGGCCCGAGGCTGGACGGCGCGAGCGCTCCTGCGGTGGCCTGCACCGGTGGGGTCACCGGCTCGGCCGGCTCCGGCATAGGGTGGCCCAGGGGTCCCGCCCCCCGTCGCGGTGCCGCGGTCGCGACGGCGGCGGGACGGGTGGGAGCGCAGCGCGACGCGAGGGGGGTTGCCCGTGAATGCCGATGCCGTCCTCTCCGGGGGCGGGGTGCGGGTCATCGCCCTGGTGGGGGCGTTGGAGGTGGCCGAGGAGCGCGGCTATCGCTGGGTCAACCTGGGCGGGACCTCCGCCGGCGCCATCGTCGCCGCCCTGCGGGCTGCGGGCTACACGCCGGCGGAGATGCGCCAGCTGATGGAGACCGTCGACTTCCGCCGGTTCCGCGACCGGGACGCCCTGGACCGCATCCCGCTGGCCGGCGGCCTGCTGAGCCTGCTCTTGGAGAACGGGATCTACGAGGGCAAGGCGCTGGAGGCGTGGCTGGAGGACCTGCTGGCGCGCAAGGGGGTCCGGGTCTTCCGCGACCTGGAGCTGCCGCCCGCCCTGGCCGGCGAGGACCCGCGCTTCCGCTACCGCCTCCAGGTGGTGGCGGCGGACGTCACCCGCCGGCGCATGGTGGTGCTGCCGCGGGACCTCCCCGCGTACGGGCTCGAGCCCGGCGACTTCCCCGTGGCCCGGGCCGTGCGCATGAGCGCGGCGCTGCCCTACTTCTACGAGCCGGTCCCGCTGGTCTACCCGACGCCGACGGGACCGGCGACCAGCCTGCTGGTGGACGGCGGGCTGGTGGCCAACTTCCCGGTGTGGCTGTTCGACGTGGAGGGCGTGCCGCCCTGGCCGACCTTCGGCTTTCGCCTCGCCGACCCGGTCGACCAGGCCGTGCCCTTCGACGGACCCCTCGGCTACCTGGTGGCGCTGATCAGCACCGCCCTGGAGGCCCGGGAGGAGCTGGCCAACGCCCACACGGCCGCCCGCACCATCGCGGTCCCCACCCTGGGGGTGCGGACCACCGACTTCGAGCTGGACCTGACCACGCGGCGCCGGCTCTACGAGGCCGGCCGGGAGGCGGCCACCCGGTTCTTCCGGCGGTGGGACTTCGGGCGGTACAAGCAGGCGTTCCGGGGCCAGGCCGGGCCGCTGGCCGTCTGAGGGGGACGCCGATGGGCCGAGGCCGGGGGCCGGTTCGTCCGGACGAACCGGCCCCCGGCCCGGGACACGGCATCGGGCGAAGGGCCGCGGCGGCGGGCGCCCACGACCCGCCGCCGCGGCCCCCGGCGACAGCGGTCCCCACGCGGCGTCCTGCCCGGGGAGGGGCGCACAGGGGAGCGGGCCGGCCGCCCTAGCCCTGCGCGCCGGGCTCGTCCGCGGGCTGGCCCGCCCTCGCAGGGCCGCCGGCCGCCGCCTGCGCCTTGCGCCGGCGCTCCCGCTCCCGGAGTTCGACCCGGCGGATCTTGCCGGAGATGGTCTTGGGCAGGTCGGGCACGAACTCGATCTCGCGCGGGTACTTGTAGGGGGCGGTGGCCCGCTTGACGTGCTCCTGCAGCTCGACGGCCAGGGCGTCGCTGGGCTCGTAGCCGGGCGCCAGGACGACGAAGGCCTTGACGATGCTGCCCCGCACGGGATCGGGGCTGGCCACCACGGCCGCCTCGGCCACCGCGGGGTGC
Source organism: Thermaerobacter composti (assembly GCF_033582035.1). Lineage (NCBI taxonomy): Bacteria > Bacillati > Bacillota > Clostridia > Eubacteriales > Clostridiales Family XVII. Incertae Sedis > Thermaerobacter > Thermaerobacter composti. The sequence goes on along the minus strand of NZ_CP132508.1, from coordinate 1,630,724 downwards.
TCGACCAGGGCGCTCTCCACCTCGAAGGGGCCGATGCGGTAGCCGGCGCTGATGATCACGTCGTCGGCCCGGCCCACGAACCAGAAGTAGCCGTCCTCGTCGACGATGCCGCGGTCGCCGGTGATGTACCACGGCCCCACGCGCCGCGCCGCGGTGCCCTCGGGGTCCTTCCAGTACTCGCGGAAGAGGCCCACCGGGCGCTCGGGCTCCACCCGGATGGCGATGTCGCCCTCCCGCCCCGGCGGCAGCACCCGACCCTGCTCGTCGACGATGGCCACCTCGGCGTGGGGGGCCGGCGTGCCCATGGAACCCGGCTTGACCGGCAGGCCGGGCCAGTTGGCGACCATGCAGACCGTCTCCGTCTGGCCGTACCCGTCGCGGATGGTGACGCCCGTCGCCTCCCGCCAGGTGTGGATGACCTCGGGGTTCAGGGGTTCGCCGGCGGAGACGCACGAACGCAGGCTCGAGAGGTCGTACCGGTCCAGGGGCTCCAGCACCAGGAGCCGGTAGACGGTGGGCGGCGCGCAGAGGCTGGTGGGCCGGTGCCGCTGGATCAGGGCCAGGGTGCGCTGCGGGTCGAACTTCCCCGGCTTGCGGTCCACCATCACCGCGGCCCCCGCCACCCACGGGCCGCACAGGCTGGACCAGGCCGCCTTGGCCCAACCGGTGTCGGATACGTTCCAGTGCAGATCCCCGGGCTTGAGGTCGCACCACAGCTCGCCCGTCACGCGATGGCCGAGGGGGTAGCTGTGGTCGTGCAGCACCATCTTCGGATACCCGGTCGTGCCCGAGGTGAAGTAGATCAACATGGGATCGTCGGCCCGGGTGACCTCGCCCTCGTCGGCCGGCGCGGCGGCCACCGCCTCCTCGTAGCCGATCCAGCCCGGCCGCGTCCCGCCCACCACGATGCCCACCCGCAGGGACGGGCACTGGTCGCGGACCGCGTCGACGCGGGCGGCCCCCTCGGCGTCGGTGATCACCGCCACCGCCTCGGTACGCTGGATGCGGTAGAGCAGGTCGCGGGCGGTCAGCAGGGTGGTGCCCGGCGCGGGGATGGCGCCCAGGCGGATGAGCCCCAGCATGACCTCCCACCACGCCACCTCCCGGCCGAGCACGACCACCACCCGGTCCCCCCGGCCCACGCCCAGGGACCGTAACAGGCCCGCCACCCGGCGCGAGCGCTGGGCGAAGTGGCGGAAGGTGAAGGGGTGACCGGTGCCGTCGTCGTCGACCCAGAGCATGGCGCGGCGGTCGGCGTCCTGGGCCCAGCGGTCCACGGTGTCGCGGGCGAAGTTGTACCGCTCGGGCACCTCGATGCGCAGGCTCCCCATGGCCGCATCCCCCTCGCGCATGGATTCCGCTCCCTGGTTCGGCGGCCCGGACGCGATCTCCTGGCCGCCGCCGGCGGGCTCGCGGGAGATCGATCCGCCGTCGTGACGGCGATCCTGCAACGACGTATAATGCTGGACGGAAGACTTGCTCCACGTTGCTGCCCGTACGAACCGGTCTGCAGGCCACCGGCATACCGGTGGTGTCGAGGGCAGCGGTTCCCACCACGGCTTGGGCGGGTGGCGGGCCGCAACGGGGGCGCTTCCCGTCGACCGGAGGGCGGCGGGGATGGCGACGGGGTGCGGCGGTGGTCGGGCGCCAGCTGGCTTCGCCCGGGTAGGGCCGGGCGAGGGCGGTCGACGCCGACGGGACCCGTCGCGCAGGCCCGGGCTCCCCGCCGGCGCCCTGGCCGGTCGAGGCCCGACGCCCGCGAGGGGGAACGACGCGCCATGCCGGAGGCGAACCACTCGCCCCTTCGGGCTGCCCAGCGCCAGCTGGCCGCCGTCGTCGACCGGCTGGGACTGGGTCCCGACGTCTACGAGCTGCTCAAGGAGCCGGCCCGCGTGATCGAGGTCTCCATCCCGGTGCGGATGGACAACGGCCGGCTCAAGCTGTTCAAGGGCTACCGCGCCCAGCATTGCGACGTCCTGGGTCCCACCAAGGGAGGCATCCGCTTCCACCCCCGCGTCGACCTGGACGAGATCAAGGCGCTGGCCATCTGGATGACCTGCAAGTGTGCGCTCCTCGGTCTGCCCTATGGCGGTGCCAAGGGGGGCGTGGTCTGCGACCCCCGGGAGCTGTCCCGCCGCGAGCTGGAGGAACTCAGCCGCGGCTACATCCGGGCGCTGGCCGGGTTCATCGGGCCGGACCGCGACATCCCGGCGCCGGACGTCAACACGTCCGACCAGGTCATGGGCTGGATGCTGGACGAGTTCTCCCGCCTCACCGGCCATCCGAACCCGGCGGTGATCACCGGCAAGCCCGTGGTGCTGGGCGGCTCCCGCGGGCGCGGGGAGGCCACGGGCCGGGGCGTGGTCATCGTCATCCGCGAGGCTGCGCGCGTCCTGGGGCTGGACATGCACCGCATGACCGCCGCCATCCAGGGGTTCGGCAAGGTGGGCAGCTGGGTGGCCCGCCACCTGCACCGCGCCGGCACGCGCGTGGTGGCGGTGGTGGACGCCTATGGCGGCGTGTACAACCCCGACGGGCTCGACGTCGAGGCCCTGTTCGCCTACGGACGCCAGAACGGCACGGTGCGCGGCTTCCCGGGCGGCCAGCCCATCGACAACGAGGCCCTCTTCCGCCTGCCGGTGGACGTGCTGGTCCCCGCGGCCCTGGAGAACGTGATCACCGAGGAGAACGCGCCCCACATCCGGGCCCGCATCGTGGCGGAGGGCGCCAACGGCCCCACCACCCCGGAAGCCGACGAGATCCTCTACCGGCGCGGCGTGTTCGTCCTGCCCGACATCCTGGCCAACGCCGGCGGCGTGACGGTCTCGTACTTCGAATGGGTCCAGAACCTGATGCAGTACTACTGGTCGGAGGAACAGGTGGTCCGCCAGCTGGAGCGGCTGATGGTGGGCGCGTTCAAGGCGGTGTACCGCTGCCACGTGGAGGAGTCGGTGCCGATGCGGCTGGCCGCCTACATGGTGGCCGTCGACCGGTTGGCCGAGGCGATGATCGCCCGCGGCTGGGTTCCCGCCACCGACTACCACCACGTGCCGCAGCCGGAGCCGGCGGAGGCCGCCGTCGACGTCTTCGGCGAGCCGGCGGCGTCGGTGTAAGGTCGGGGGAGGGGACGGACGGGAATCGGGCGGGGCCGGCCCGCTCCGGGCCGGCCCCGCCGCGTTGGGAGGCGGTCATGGCAAGCTTTGCCGAACGGCTGCGCAAGCAGGCTGGCCGGTTGAGCCGAGCCCAGCGCCAGCTGGCCGAGTTCATCCTGCAGAACGAGCCCCGGGCGGCCTTCATGACGGCGGCGCGGCTGGGGGCGGCCGTGGGCGTCAGCGAGTCCACGGTGGTGCGGTTCGCCATCGCCCTGGGCTACAGTGGCTACCCCGAGCTGCAGCGGGACCTGCAGGAGGAGCTGCGGGCCCGCCTCTCGGCCGCCGATCGCCTCGTGCTGGCGGAGGAACGCGGCGAACGGGCCGAGACCATCCTCGACACCGTGTTGCGCACCGACATGGAGAACATCCGGGCGGCCCTGGCCTCCCTGCCGCGGGACCGCTTCGGCGAGGCGGTGACCGCGCTGCAGGGGGCCCGGACGATCTACGTGGTCGGCCACCGCAGCGCCGCCGCCCTGGCCCACTACCTGGGCTACTACCTGCAGCTGATGCTGCGCAACGCCCGCACCCTCACCCAGGCGGGCACGGTGCTGGAGGAGCTGATGGCCGTCGGACCCGAGGACGTGGTGGTGGGCATCACCTTCCCGCGGTACGCCCGGGCGACGGCCGACGCCTTCCGCCTGGCGGCCCGGCGGGGTGCCCGCACCATCCTGATCACCGACAGCGTGGTCTCGCCGCTGGTGGAAGACGCCCGCATCGTCCTCCCCGCGCGGTCGGAGTCGCCGTCCTTCGCCGACTCGCTGGTGGCGCCCCTGAGCCTGATCAACGCCCTGATCACGGCGGTGGCCCTGGCCCAGCCCGACCGGGTCCGGGCGGCCTTGCGGGAACTCGAGGACATCTGGGACCGTCAGGGCACCTATCTCAAGGAGGAACGCCGCTCCGACCGCATCGCCGCACCGGGCGACGCCGAGGGCGAGGGGTCGCCCTGAACGACCGGCGCGGTGAGCACCGGGATGGCGTCGAGCACCGCGATGGCCGCCGGGGTCACGCGGCAGCGGTAGGCGTAGGCCTCGACGCCGGCCGCCCGGGCCCGGGCCAGGGCGGCGGCGAAGGCCGGATCGGCCGTGGAGTGGGGGGCGAGGCGCACCGCGTCGTCCCGCTGGACGAACCAGACCACCGCCGCCCGCCAGCCCTGGCGGACGGCGGCCGCCATCGCGTCGAGGTGCCGGCTGCCGCGGGCGGTGGGTGCGTCGGGGAAGAGGGCGGTGCCGCCCTCCACCAGGTTGCAGGACTTGGTCTCCACCAGGCAGGGCGGGGCGGGCGGGTCCGCGTCCTCGAGGCGGAAGTCCAGGCGGCCGCGGCCCCAGGGGACCTCCGCCTGCCAACGGCGGTAGGCGGCGAAGGGCGGCAGGGCGCGGGCGCGCAGGGCCGCGAGGAAGAGCCGGTTCGGCATGCGGGCGTCCACGGAGACCCAGCGGCCGCGGTAGGCGACGAGGAGGAGCTCGCCGGCCGTGCGCCGGTGCGGGTCGCCGGCCGCCAGCCGGGCGAGGCCGCGGGTGCCCGGTGCGAGCAGTTCGGCCATGCGGCCCGAATTGGGCAGGTGCAGGCGCAGCGGCCGGTCCCGGTCCGCGCCGTCGCGGCCCCCCACCGCCTCGGAGGCGGCCGGCGCGCCGGTCCCGCCGGCCGGCGGGACCGGCGCGGGAGCGCGGTCGGGCACCTCCGCCTCCGGCAGGGCGGCGACGGCGAAGCGGTTCAGCCGGCCGAGGACGATCACCGGCACCAGCGGCTGGGGCCAGGCCACCGTCACCGGCGCCGGGGGCGACGATGCCGACACCCCCGGCTGCCCGCCGGTCACGGCGCCCCGTCCCCCCGCGGCGCACCCGGCGAGGTCGCGGTGCTGCCGCCCGCGCCCTCCGCGGGCCGCACGCCCGCGGCCTCCGCCGGCCGCACGCCCGCCTCCGCGGGCCGCGCGCCCGCCTCCACGGGCCGCACGCCTGCGGCCTCCGCGGGCCGCAGGCGCTGGACGTCCCCCGCCAGCACCCGCCGACGCCGGCCGTCGGCCTGCTCGACCACCAGGGCGCCGTCGGCGGCGACGTCCAGGGCGATGCCCACCACCTCGCCGGTCGGCAGCGTGACGCGGACGGGCTCGCCGAGCCAGGCGGCCCGGGCGCGCCAGGCGGCCAGCACGGGCTCGGCCCCCTCCTGGTGCAGCTGCCCGTACCGCGCTTCGAGGCGCTCGAGGATGGCCTCGGCCAGGTCGTTGCGGCTGACGGGTCGCGGCGCCTCCCGGGCGAGCCACGTGAGACGGCCCTCCAGCTCGGCGGGCACGGGCTCCCCCTCGACGTCCAGGTTGACGCCGATGCCCGCCACCACGTACTCCGCCCCGTCGGGGTGGGCGACGCTCTCCAGCAGGATGCCCGCGACCTTGCGGTTGTCGATCAGCACGTCGTTGGGCCACTTCAGGGCCACCGGGCGCTCCGCCTGGCCTTCCACGGCCTCGGCGACGGCAGCGGCCGCGGCGAGGGTGAGCAGGGACAGTCGCTCCGGGGGCAGGGTCGGCCGCAGGATCACCGACATCCACAGCCCGCCCAGCGGGCTCCACCACCACCGGCGCAACCGGCCGCGCCCGGCCCGCTGGCGCCCGGCCAGGACCACCGTGCCCTCCGCGGCGCCCGCCTCCGCCAGGCGGCGGGCCACGTCGTTGGTCGACCCGACCTCCTCCAGCCAGTGGACGGTGTGCCCGAGGCGGCAGCCCAGGCGCCGGGCCTCCAGCAGCTCCGGGACGAACCGGTGGGCCGTCATCCGCGACGCGGCCTGGGGATCGAGGGTGTAGCCCCGATGGGGCCGGGCGGCGATGGGCCAACCCAGCCGGCGCAGGGCCTCGATGTGCTTCCAGAGCGCGGTGCGGGTCACCCCCAGGGATTCCGCCAGGGCCGCGCCGGAGACGGGCCGGCCGCCGGCGGCCAGCAGGGCGGCCAGGACGCGGGTGCGGGCCCGGGCCTGGGACAGGGGCTCGGCAGCGTGCATGGGCGTTCCTCCCGGGAACACCATACCACGCTGCGGCGTCGCCTGGCTCGTCCCCGCCGCCTGCGCAAGGGGCCGGCCATGGCGACGCTCCGCGCAGCCCCGCCCCCTCCGGCGCGCCCGCGGGTCCTCGCCGCGGGGCCCGGCCGCTGCGGGACGACCATCCCCGGGCCTCCTTCGGACCTCGCTCCCCGCCCGGCCCGCCACGTACCGCTTCCCGGGTCGCAGCACCGCCGCGTCGGCGGCCTCCCGCGGCCGGGTCCGCCGGCCCGGCGAGGCGCCGGCCGGCCCGGGGCGCCCGTTCTCACCGCGTCCCCTCGACGGGGTGCACCACCAGCACGCCGCGCATCCCCTTCTCGTAGTGGCCGGGCATGTGGCAGGCGAGCTCGAACCGGCCTGGACGGTCGGCGTTGAAGATCAGGCGCACGCGGGTGCCGGGCCGCAGCCCCGCCACCTCGAGGCCGTAGCCCGCGATCTCCAGCTCGTGCTCCTCCCGACCGGCGTTGATGAGGGTCAGGCGCAAGCGCGTGCCCTGCCGGGCCTCGATGACCGCCGGCTCGTAGGCGTATTCGGTCAGGCGGATGACGCGATCGGCCACGGGTCGGCCGGACATCGCGGCGACGCCCGCCACGGCTCCTCGCTCCCCCCGCTCCGCAGGGCGGGCGCGCAGTCCCAGGGCGCCGGCCAGCAGGGCGGCCGAGACCAGCAGGGCGAGGACCGAGCGGGCGGCCGCACCGGGGGACCCCTCGGACACGGTGGCACCTCCCGGGGACGGACGGCGGGCGGCTCCACGACCGTCGACCGCGATTTCCCCGGCGCTCCCCGCCCGCCCCATCCCGCGACCAATGTATGCCACCGCCGTCCCGTCCCATGCGCCGGGTCCGGGGGCGTCGGCTCCCGCGAGCCGACGCCCCCGGACCCGCGTCGTTCGTCCGCACCGGCGGCTGCGGCGTCCTCCCGGGCCCGCGGGCCCCCCGGGCAGCCGGTTGTCCACAAGGAGGGGAGAGGCAGGGCGCGAACCAGGGGACCGAGGCGATGGCCGACGGCGCCGCCGCCTGCCCGGGCGGGGTGCCCGCGGGCCGGGTGGGGCGCCCCGCCCGGCCCGGGCAAGGGGGCGATCCAGGGGATGGAGGCTTCCCAGCGGGACCGACGGTGCGGTGGCAGGCCCCGGCGGGAGGGCGACGGGCCGCCGGGGGAGGGCGACGGGCTGCGGCGGCAGGGGGTCGACCCGCTCCCGCCCTACACGGTGCGGGTCAGTGCCCGGGCCCGACGGGTGCGCCTGGTGATGTCCCCCGCCGAGGGCCTGGTGGTCGTGGTGCCGCGAGGCTTTGCCCTGCCGCGGATCCCCCAGGTGGTGGCCGAGCATGCGGCCTGGATCCGGCGGGCGCGGCGTCGGCTCGAGCAGCAGGCGCGGCGCGCCGGGGCCCTGCCCGACACGGCCCTCGACGCGGACGACGGCCTGCCGCGCTGGCTGCTGCTGCGAGCCCTGGGCGAGGCTTGGGCGGTGGGCGTGGACGCCGCCCGCGGACGGCCGGCCGCGACGGACGGGCTCGCCGACGCCCGGTCGGTGCCGGCCGGCCTGACGCTGGCCGGCCAGGTCTGGATCCCGGCACCCCTGGTGCGCCGGGGGCCGGTGGGGTGGGCCCCGTTCCTGCGGCGCTGGCTGGCCGGTCGGGCGCGGGCGGGCCTCCTGCCCTGGCTGGAGCGGCTGGCGCGGGAACGCGGGTTCCGGCTGGCCGGTTCGTCCGTCGGATGTCCCAAGACCCGGTGGGGGAGCTGCTCGGCCGCGGGCCACGTGCGGCTCAGCCTCAAGCTGCTGTTCCTGCCGCCGGAGCTGGTGGAGCACGTGCTGATCCACGAACTCTGCCACACGGTGCACCTCCACCACGGACCGGCCTTCTGGCGGCTGGTCCACCGCCACGACCCCCGGGCCGCCGAGCACCGGCGCCGACTGCGCGGCGCGTGGAGCTACGTGCCCGGGTGGCTGCGGCCCGCCCGGTCCATCGGGCCCTCGGCGGCCGACCGGGGAATGGGGCGACCTCTCCCCTAGGCGTGGCCGCGGCCGCGGGACGGGCGCGCCGGCAGGGCGCCGCCCTGCGCCATGGGCCGGCCCGGGGGAGGCGGTGGATCGATCCGCCGCGCAGCACCAGGGCATGGATCCGTCCGAGGGCACCCAGCGGTGGCTCAGCCGGCGGGCGCCCCGTCTCCCTGGGGGACGTGCGCGGGGAACGGGATGACCCGGCGAGGGGATGCGTCCCGGTGCTGGACCCGTCGTCGGAATGGCGGCCGGCCGCCGCTTCAGGCAAGCCTCGCGGGGGCAGCTGGTGGCGTGCACTCCAGCCTCCGCGGGCCGGGATGTCACTGCCTCTGGACCCGCTTGGTCACGGCGTAGGAGACGGCCGCCGAGACGGCTACGACCGCCGCCACGATGACGATGAGGGCCACCAGCGGGTTCCAGCCGGCCACTCCCATGGCTGCGAGCAGCACCCCGCCGGCCACCCACACCAGGGAGCTCAACCGGTGCGTCTCCGCCCACACCCGCCTGTCGGAGAGCGTCCTCGACGTGCGGATCCCGATCCACGGGTTCGGCGGAACGAAGGGCATGGTAAGGCCCACCAGCACCATCATCGTGCCGACGGCCAGGGCGGTGGATCGGTCGGGTGCCCATCCCCACTCCTGCACGATCCAGATGGGAGCCCACGAGGCCAGCGCCAGCAGGGCCAGGAGCACCAAGCTCCAGAACAGGGTCTGGCGTCCTCGACGGGGCTGGCCTACCGCCGGGGATCGACGCCCGGCGGTCCCCGAAGTTCCGCCCTTGCCCCCGGTGCCCTGCCCGTAGCCGGGTTCCGGACCCGACAGGCCGTAGGCCAGACCGACCGCCAGCATGAAGGGCGGCAAGATCAACGCGACTGGCAGGAGCCAATCGGCCAGCCTCGCTTGGCGTCCAAGGCCGATGAGCACCGTCTCCAGCGCGAGGAAGCCGAGGAGTACGACCACGAAGGCCTTCATACCCCGCAACATGCCGCGTATCGACGTGGCCACGCGCTGCGCATTGGTTTCCGTGATCTCCCCAGGCCAGTTGATGGTTCCGCGGGGTACCAGGAGGATGAGCAGCGTCATCCCGACCCAGATGGCCAGCTGGACGCCCACCAGGAGGAACAGCGAGCGACGCGGGCCGTAGGCGTCGGGTTCGCCGCCGAGGCCGAAGTGGGTGGGGATCTGGTCGGGTAGGTGGGACCACGCCACCAGAACAACGGCCCAGGTGGCCGCCATCGCCAGAAAGGCTAACCCCTCCAGCAACCACTCCCACGGGCCCGGGGGCTTCCTGAAGGCCTCCTTGAGGAGTTGGGCTTGGGACTTTGGGTCCACGGGACCGATCCCCTCCCATGGGGGTTCCCTCACCCAGCGTCCGGCTTCGTGCGACGGGTTCCGTGAAAGCCAGCGAACCCCATGGACAACGTAACATGGGCAATCCAACAGCGAAATCGTAGATCACGCCGCGTCGTCCCCCCCATTCCCGGTCGGACGCGCCGTTCTCCCACCGCGGTGCCGACCCCCGGGGCCCTGCCCCCTTGTCTCGTTTGAACCGATGGGTGCCCCGTCTCGTCCTTGGAACGGTCCGATGATTCGGCAGGTGCGGCGGAGGGAGGTGCGTCCATGGCCGGTGAGCCAGGGACTGGAGGCGTCGTGGTCGAGGCGAGAGGGCTGGCGAAACGCTTCGGCCGGGTCACCGCGCTGGAGAAGGTGGACCTCACCATCGGGCCGGGGATCTTCGGCCTGCTGGGACCCAACGGGGCCGGGAAGACCACCCTGCTGCGCATCCTGGCCACGGTGCTCGATCCCAGCGAGGGCACCCTCGCCATCGCCGGTCACCGCCTGCCCCGTGGAAAGGAGGCCGTACGCCGGCTCCTGGGGTACGTCCCCCAGGAGTTCGCCGTCTATCGCCGGTTGACGGGACGGGAGTTCCTGGACTACGTGGCCCTCTTGCGCGGCCTCGAGGATCCTGCGGTGCGGCGGCGGCGCGTCCAGGAGGTGCTGGAACGGGTCAACCTGCTGGACGCGGCCCACCGCCTCTGCGGCACCTATTCCGGCGGCATGCGCCGGCGCCTGGCCGTCGCCCAGGCGTTGCTGGCCGACCCTCCCTTCCTCGTGGTGGACGAACCGACGGCCGGCCTCGATCCGGAGGAACACCTGCGGTTCCTGGACCTGCTGGCGGAGCTCGGCCGGACCCGGACCATCGTGTTCTCCACCCACGTGGTGGCCGACGTGGCCGCCACCTGCAGCCGGCTGGCGGTGCTGAGGGAGGGCCGGCTCCTGTTTGCCGGCTCCGCCGCGGAGCTGGTGTCCCGGGTGCGGGGCCGCGTATGGGAAGTCCGGGCGTCGGAGACGGAGCTGCAGCGGCTTCCGGGCGAGATGGCGGTGGTCAAGGTCCGGCCCGCGGGCGCAGGCGTGGCCGCCCGGGTGGTGGCCGGACAGAATCCCGGCGGCCTTGGCGTTCCCGCCGAACCGACGCTGGAGGACGCCTACGTGGGGCTGGTGTCCGGTGTCTTGGCGGAGGGTGAGGGATGAGGGGATCCGCAGCGGCGCCGACGATCCATCCGGGCGGCCGACGCTGGCGCCGCTTCCTGGCTCTGGCGGGGAAGGAGCTCTGCCTCTGGTTGCGCAGCGGCGGCTTCTGGCTGGCGCTGGCCGCCATGCATCTCTGGGGGTTGCCCTTGAGAGCGCCCGTCCCGCCGATCCTGACCAGCCAGGACGTGTCCTGGCAACTGCTGAGGGACGGCCTGTCCTTTGGCGGCCTCATCGTCCTCTTCGCCTCCGCGGCGGCCATGGGGCGTGACCGGGGATCCCAGGATAGGGAGTGGGTGGACAGTCTGCCCGTCTCCAACGCGGAGTGGGTGACGGCCCGTTGGCTGGGTGGCCTTCTCGCCTGGGGTCTGGCCGGCCTGGAGCTCTTCGTGGTGGCGACGCTCTTCCAGGCGGCGCAGGGAGACGCCCCGGTGCAGGCCGCGATATTGGCCACCTTTTACGGGGGCCACTTCCTGCCGGGCGTCAGCCTGCTCCACACCCTCGGTACCCTGCTGGGCGCCTTGCCCCTGTCCTCCCTGCTGACCTATGGACTCGTGCCCGTTCTGTGGGCGTTGACGGCCATGCCCACATCGCCGGTGACGTCGTACCTGCCGGCCGCGGCGGCGGCCCTGCCGGCGGGCGTACCCCCGCGAGGGATCTTCCTGCAGCCGTCGGCGGTCAGCGGGCTCTATCCCTACGAGCCGCTGAACTTCTGGCGCCGCTTCGTCCAGTTGGATCTCGCCGTGCTGGGGCTCGTGCTGGCCGCCCTGACCTACCACCCGCGCCGGGAGGCGGGGACTGCCGGCTTGCCGCGCCGCCGGTGGATGCTGGCCGGAGCCGCGGGTCTGCTTCTCCTGGCTGCGGGCCTCGCGGGCCGCGCGTATCTGGACTGGCAACAGGTGATCGGGCCAGGCTTCCGGAACGTGCCGCAGCCCGCCCAGGCTCAGGCAGCCGGGGGTCAACAGGGAGCGCCCGCCGCGGACCGTGCCCCCGTGGTGGCGGAGCACCTCACGCTCCAGGTCCAGCTGGAGGAGGACCGCTCCCGCTACCGGGCGCAGGCCGACGTGCTCGTCCGCAATGTTGGCGCGGCACCGCTCCGGTCCATCCCGGTCCACCTCGGACCGACCTGCGTCGTGGAAGGAGCGGCGCCCAGGGCCACGTCCCCGGATCCGGTTCGCCCCCTGGCCGGCAGCCGAACGGAGCTCATCCCGCCGGCTCCCCTGGCCCCGGGCGAGACCTTCGGCGGCCGGGTCCGCTACACCTGTCACTACCGGCCGGACCGCCCATGGCGGCTCACCCCAGGCGGCCCGCCGGTCCTGGAGCACCTCTACTACCCGGATCTCGCCGCTCCGCCCGACGGCACCCGGTGGGACGTGACGGTCACCATGCCTGCCGGCTTCACGGTGATCGGCAACGTGCCGTCCGTCGCGGAGGCGGTGGCTCCCGGCGGGCGCCGGAAGGTGCAGCTGGCAGGTCGGGCAGGGGAATTGCGGATCTTCGGGGCGACCTATGTCCGCAGGAAGCACGGCTCCTTCCAAGGTTACGCCCACCCGTACCACGTCCGCGCGCTGGACCCGCTGCTGGAGGCGGTCGCCCAGCGCGTCGACCACCATCGCCGTTGGCTCGGTCCCCCGCGGTGGCACCCCGATCTCACACCCCGGCCGGTGGTGGTGGAGGTGCCCGAGCCCTTCGTGGTGCCCGGTGTGCTGGTCGTCCGGGAGCACGAGCTGTTGTCGTTCGCGTCGGCGGATCGGGGGACGGACGATCCTGGCCGCCAGCGGCTGGCCGACGCCCTAGCCTTGGCCCTTAGGTGGGGAGGCGACGGCCAGCTGGGTGCCGCCCCGCTGGCGGAATCGGTCCGGGTGGTCTCGGGTCCAGGCGGCCGTACGCGGGTGGTCTTCACGTCGGTGGAGCTGGGGACGGTCCAGTTCCTCAACGTCCGGTATCACATGGTCCAGGCTCGAGACCCCCGTGCCATCCGGGCCAAGGCGTTGGCCTTGGTGCAGGAGGCGGCGGAGGGGACGCCGCGGTCCGGGCCGTTCCCCGATGTGCGAGACCGCGTGCGGCAGGGTCTGGACGTGGTGGATCCGGTGGCTGCGACCGTGTTCCTCACCCTGGACGAGGTCGCCGCCCGCGTGGGCGAAGACGCGGCGCGCCGGATCGTGGGGGCGGTCCATCGCCACTTCGTCGAGGCCGGTCTGGCCGCCCTGCGGACGGTGCGGGAGCCCGCCGGGCCCGAGGCCGATCCGGGACCTGCGCTGGCGAATGCGTTGCAGAGCCGGATCGAGCGCTTCCTGCAGGCCGTGGAGGCGTTGCCGGGGGCCGAGGCCATCACCGCCAAGGCACGGGAACGCTTGAGCCGGAGCGTCGCACCCGGTCGGCTCCATGGGGAGGAGGAGCGGCGGTGATCGGTTCGCGAAGTCCTTCGCGGCCCTACCGCCGCCGCTGGTTCTACGAACTGCGGGTGGCCGTGGACCGGGATGTGCCGGTGCTCGTCGTCCTGAGCTGGGCCACCTGGACGGCGGTCCTCGCCTGGCGGGAGCGCAACGGGCCGTTGACGGCCCCTTTCGTCCTGGGTGGGATGGAACTCGTTCTCCCGCTGCTGGGCGCCGCCATCACGGCGACGGTGACCGGCCGCGACTGGGAGGAGGGCACCATCCCGTGGCGGCTCTCGCTGCCCGGGGGCGCCACGCGGCTGCTGCTCGTGCGCACGATCACGGCCGGTGTCGTCTGGCTGGTGGCGGTGGGGGCCTGGGCGGCAACGGCCGCCGCGACTTGGCACCCGGCCCACCCGGCGGCGGTCGCGCCGGCGGGGATTCGCTGGCAAGCGTCGGACGTGCTGGTGCTGCTGGTGCCACCGGCCCTGTGGCTGGCCGCGCTGAGCCTGGCGGGGACGTTGCTGGGACGGGCGAGCCTATGGGGGATCATGGCGGCCAGCGCCTTCTGGCTTGCCGACCTGGCCTCCAGCGGCACGCTGGTCGACCCGCTGAGCGTCCTGTACCTGCGTGCGGGACCGCTGGCGCTGGACTACGCGGCCAACCGCCGATGGCTGGTCGGGGGTGCCGTGGCGGTGGCGGTCCTTACCTCGCTGGGCTTCCGCAGAGAGGAGCGCTGGCTGCGGTGACGCGAGAAGCGCAGCCCACGGACGGGGAGCTCTGGCGGCAACTGCAGGAAGGGAGCCAAAGCTCGCTGGAGGCGCTGGTCCGCCGCTATCACGGGCCGCTCTGGGCCTACGCCTGGCGGTGCACCCGGGACTACCACGCCGCCCAGGACCTGGTGCAGGAGACCTTCGTGACGCTCCTGGAGAAGGGGCATACGGTGCAGCAGCCCGGTGCGCTGAAGCAGTGGCTCTTCCGCGTGCTGACCCGGCGCATCCTCGATTGGCAAAAGGCCGCCTGCCGGCGGGAGGTGGCGGGGGGCGACACCGGCATCCCGTCGGCCGAGTCCGAGGCGCCGCGGGGACGGGTCATCTCCCTCGCCGAGGTCCTGGAGGGCAAGGAACAGCGCCAGCGGGTCTGGGTGGCACTCCAAGAGCTGCCGCCCGCCCAGCGCGCCGTGATCGTCCTGCGCTTCTACCATGACCTGTCGCTGCCGGAGATCGCGGACATCCTGGGTACGCCGGTGGGCACCGTCAAGTCGCGGCTGCACTACGGCCTGCGGGCCCTGCACGCCCGGCTGCAGGGAGCCGCCCCGGCCGGCCGGCCCGATCGACCCCACCGGAGGCCGTCGGAGACGGGCGGGCGAGGCCGAGCGGCGGGAGATGGCCGGCGCTCCCGGACCGGTTGGCGCGAGGGGGTCGGGCCGCGATGAGCGACCGGCTGCGGGATCGGACCGTCGATGGCGAGCAGATCCGGCGCCTGCGGGACGCCATCGTCGCAGAGCTGGGCGACGTCCCCGGGGGGTTGTCCCCGGAGCAGCTGGAGACCGTGCTGGCCTGGCTGGCGCAGGACGCGGTCCCCCATCCCACGCCGGCCATGACGGAGCGGCTGCTGGACAGCCTTCGCCCCGTCCTGGCCCACGGGGACCGCCCGCGCTTCCGCCGGCGCCTGGTGGCCACCGGTGGCTCGGGCATGCCCGGCGCGATGGGCCTCTTGGCCGTCCTGCGCCCGCAGGTCACGTTGCTGGGGCGGTCCTTCTGGCTCGGCTCGGCCGCCCTCGCGGCCACCTTGCTGCTGGTGGCCGCGGCGCGCCAGTCCGTGCCGTTCTTCCTCTGGGTGGCACCCCTGCTGGCCGTGGGCGGGGTGGCGGTGGCGTTCCGGGGGTCGGGCACCGGCCTGGGGGAGGCGGAACGGGCCTGTCCCGTGGATCCGCTGGCCTTGGCGTTGGGCCGGTTCGTCCTGGTGACCCTCTACGACGCGATCCTCCTGGCGCTGGCGACCCTGGCGTTGCACCTGGGGGGACCGGCCGCTGCCGGTGGCGTCCACATCGCGGCCCTGCTGTTGGCCTGGCTGGCCCCGTTCCTGTTCCTGGGCACGGTGGCCTTCGTCCTGTCCCTGCGCTGGGGCGGGGTGACCGGCCCGGCGGCGGCCATGACCCTCTGGGCCGCGATGGTCTGGCGGCAGCTGGCGCCGCCGGGCGCGGGGAGCGGGCTGGTGTGGGCCCTGGCGGCGCCGCCGGGAACGGGCGCCTGGTGGCAGGGCAAGGTCCTGCTGCTGGCCGTCACGGCGGTCGTCTGGGCGTTCCTTTGGGTGCGGACGGGGGCGCGTCCTGCCACCACCCCCGCGCCAAGGGACTGACGGTGTCCACTCCCGCCCAACCGGGCTGAAGGATCGCCATCGCCGACGGAAAGGCATCGGGGCTGGTGGCCCCCGACCCGGGAGCTGGGTGGCGTGTACCTGGAAGCGATCCGGCTGGAGAAGCGCTACGGATGGCGGCCGGTGCTGCGGAACGTCAGCCTGGGCGCAGGCCCCGGCATCCTGGCCGTGGTGGGGCCCAACGGCGCGGGCAAGACCACCCTGCTGCGCGTCCTCGCGGGCGTCCTTCCGCCCTCCCGCGGCTGCGTGCGCTGGCAGGGGCGGGAGATCGCGGACGACCCTGCTGCCTACCGGTGGCAGATGGGGTACAAGCCCCAGGACCTGAGCGTGTATCCCGGCCAGACGGTGGCGGCGGCCCTGCGCTACCTCGCCCGGCTCAAGGGGATCCCGGACGCCCTGGTGGACGAGCGGGTCACCGAAGTGGCCGAGGAGTGGGGTCTGGCCTCCGTCGCCTCCCGTCCGCTGGCGACCCTCTCCCGCGGCTGGCGCCAGCGCTTCTTCCTGGCCCAGGCGCTGCTCGCCGACCCCGACATCCTGATCCTGGACGAACCGGCGGTGGCCCTCGACGAATGCGGCCGCCAGCAGCTGTTTCGCCGCCTCCGCCTGCTGGCGCGGGAGCGGGTCGTGATCGTGGGCGGGCACGGGTTGCGGGAGCTGACGGAGGTCGCCGACCGCGTGCTGGTCTTGAAGCGGGGCACCGTGCGGTTCCTGGGGACGCCGAGTCAACTGGCGGCCTGGGCGGCGGGCTGGGTCTGGGAGCTCTGCCTGCCCCCCGGCGATCCCGCCCTCGAGCGGTTGCGCCGCCGGTTCGTCGTGACCGGCCGGCGGGACGAACCGGCCCGGGCCGGCCAGGGTCGCCTGCAGGTGTTGCGGCTCCTGGCCCGGCGACGTCCCCATCCCGCGGCGGCACCGGTGGAGCCGGGGCCGGTGGAGGGGTACCTCCGCTGCATTGCGGACGAACCGGATCGGCCCGGGGTGCCGAGGAGGCTCCAGGTGATTGACCCGCCCGGGCGCCCGTGGTAGCATCACTTTCAACAGTCATGACAACCGAGCGCGTCTGCTCTCTTATCCAGAGTGGCGGAGGGACTGGCCCAATGAAGCCCGGCAACCGCCGGCCGTGCCTTGGCGGCCGGTAAGGTGCCAATTCCTGCAGGATCCGCACGGGTCCTGAGAGATGAGAGGGCGCCGGAGATCCTTTCGGCCCTTCCCTCTCGGGAGGGGTATTTGTTATCCGGAACCCCTTCAGGGAGCGGGCGCGGGAGGGAGGGGGACGCGGTGATTCCCTGTCGCGGCCGATTGGAGGTGGGTCCGCTGCCGCTGGAACAGGGCGGCAGCCTGCCCCGGGTCGAGCTGGCCTTCGAGACCTGGGGCCGGTGGGATCCCCAGCGGAAGAACGCCATCCTCGTCTGTCACGCCCTCACCGGGGACGCCCACGTCGCCGCCCACGACCCGCAGGATCGACCGGGGTGGTGGGAGGCGGCCGTGGGACCCGGACGCCCCATCGACACCCGTCGCTGGTTCGTCCTCTGCAGCAACGTCCTCGGCAGCTGCTACGGCTCGACGGGCCCGAGCAGCCCGGTGGACCCGAAGGTGCCGGAGGCGCGCTGGGGCGGTCGCTTCCCGACCGTCACGGTGCGGGACATGGTCCACGCCCAGCGCCGGCTGCTGGATGCCCTGGGCATCGATCGCCTGGCCCTGGTGGTCGGCGGTTCGCTGGGGGGCATGCAGGCCCTGGAGTGGGCGGTTTCGTACCCGGACCGGGTCGACGCCGTGGCCGTGCTGGCGGCACCGCCCGCCTCGTCGCCCCACGCCATCGCCTGGAACGAGGCGCAGCGCCAGGCGATCTTCGCCGATCCCGCGTGGCAGGGCGGCGACTACCCGCCCGAGCGGCCGCCCCGGCGCGGGCTGGCCCTGGCCCGGATGATCGCCATGGCCACCTATCGGGGCCGGGACGAGTGGGCGGCCCGCTTCGGCCGCGACGCGGTGCCGCCGGACGACGACCCGGTGGCGGCGCGGATCGGCCTCTACGCCACCGCGCCCCGCAACGAGGCGGAGCGCTTCCGCTTCCAGATCGAGAGCTACCTGCACTACCAGGGGGAGAAGCTGGTGCGCCGGTTCGACGCCGCCAGCTACGTGACGTTGACCCGGGCCATGGACCTGCACGACGTGGGCCGCGACCGCGGGGGGCTGGACCAGGCCGTGGCCCGCGTGCGGGGACGCGTCTACGTGCTCAGCATCGCCTCGGACCTGCTGTACCCGGTGGAGGAGCAGCGCCGGCTGGTGCGCGCGCTGCGGCGGGCCGGCAAGGACGTCACCTGGCACGTGTGGCGGGCGCCCTGGGGCCACGACAGCTTCCTGGTGGACGCCGCGGGCGTCGCCCAGCGGGTCATGGACTGGTTGGACGAACCCGGCCAGGACGCCGCCGGTCTCGAAGAGGGGGCGGCCGTGGCCGTGGGGGAGGGGCGCCCGTGAAGGGACCGACGGTGGCCCTGCTGGGGCTGGGGACGGTCGGGAGCGCCGTGGCGCGGCGGCTGCTCAGCCCACCCCCGTGGCTGGTGGCGCGCCTCGGCGGCGTGCCGCGGCTGAAGTGGGTGCTGGTCCGCCACCCGGAGAAGCCGCGAGCGATCCGGGTCGACCGCTCCCTGCTGACCACCGATCCCGAGCGGGTGCTGCGCGATCCCGAGGTGGACGTGGTCATCGAGCTGATCGGCGGGGTCGAGCCGGCCCGCCGGTACGTGAGCCGCGCCCTGGAGGCCGGCCGCCCGGTGATCACGGCCAACAAGGCGCTGCTGGCCGAATCCCTGGCGGAGCTGGCCGCCCTGGCCCGGCGCCGAGGGGTGGAGCTGGCCTTCGAGGGCGCCGTGGCCGGGGGCGTGCCCATCATCCGCCCGCTGCTGCGGTGCCTGGCGGCCAACCGCGTACGGCGCCTGCGGGCGGTGCTCAACGGGACCTGCAACTACGTGCTGACCCGGGTGGCGCAGGGGGCCACCCTGGAGGCGGCGGTGCGGGCGGCCCAGGAGGCGGGCTATGCCGAGGCGGACCCGAGCGACGACCTGTCCGGCCGCGACGCGGCCCGCAAGCTGGCGATCCTGGCGATGCTGGTGACGGGCGAAGCCGTGGACTGGAACCGCGTCCGCCGCACCGGCCTGGACGATCCGGCCTTCCGGCGGGCCCTGGAGGCGACGGCGTCCGGCGCCCAGAGTCGGTCCCGTTGGCGGTTGGTCGCCACCGCCGACTGGCGGGGAGCGGTGCCGAGCCTCACCGTCCAACCGGAGCTGCTGCCCCCCGACGACCCGCTGCTGCAGGCCGCCGGGGTCGAGAACATGATCCTGATCGAAGCGGATCCCGTGGGCACGGTCCGATTCGCCGGCCCGGGGGCCGGCGGCGACGCCACCGCCAGCGCCGTGCTGGCCGACCTCATCGCCGTCTGGCGGGGCGACCGCCTACCCTTGCCCGACCTGAATCGGGGCGCGCTGGACCGCGTGGGGATCGCGGCCGCGCCCGAGGGGCCGCCGGTAGCGGCTGCGGCGGGCGAGGGGCACGGCGCGGTGGCAGGATCCCGCGGCGGCAGCGGTTAAACTGAAGGTGACGGACGGGTGCGGGACGGGTGGCGCCGGTCGGGCGGCGGGGCGGCCGGCGCGGTGCCGTCCGCGATCCGCCGGGTTGCGCCAGGGGGGAGCGCCATGGGCCCCAGGCATCTCGCCCAGTGCTATCGGTGCCGTCGCACCTTCGAGGCCGAGCACCGGGGGGCCCGGTACTGCCCGGAGTGCGAGCGGGAGCAGCGGCGCCGCTTTCGGGTGCTGCCGGGCGGCCGCGATCCTCGATACGGCCGGCTGGTGATCGAGCCGCGACCTGCGAGCCGGGGCACGGCCGGGAGGCGGTCGACGCGGGGTCCCGTCTGGCTGCGGGCCGGTGGGCGGCGCGGCGCATGGCCGTGGGGCGGGCGGTGGGGCCGCGACTGGCGCTGGCGGCGCTGGCACCAGCCGCTGCGGCTGCTGGCCGTGGTCGCCGCCGCCAGCGCCGCCCGCGTCGTCTGGGATCAGATGGCCGCCGGCCCGGCGCCCGTGGAGTGGCTGGTCTACCTGGTGGGCGCGGCATGGATCTGGAACCGCCGTGACGAGGCCGCCTGACGATAGCCCCGGCCGCCGGGGGCTGCAGCCGCGTCGGGGCGAGCGCCGCGCATCCGGGGGCAGGCGGGCGGGTCGTGCATCGGCGGGTCGGTGGGTGGGCTCGGCGGGTCCGTGCTCCCGGGCCCATCCCGCCGATGGGTGGCGGTCGGTTCGCCGCCGCCGCGGGGGCGGGGCGCTGTGGGGGGAGGAGGGGCGCCATGGCGGACCCGGACGCCGCCGGCGGCGGGTCCCGGTTCCTCGGTGACCTCCTGGTGTGGGCGAAGGCGGCTTGGCAGCACCCAACCGGCTTGGCAGTGCCCGACCGGCTTTCCAGCGCCCAACCGGCCTTGGCAGCGCCTAACCAGCGGCGGGCGCGATGGTGGTTGAGGCGGCCCCGGGGGCGGCCGTGCATCGCCTTGCCCGAGGCTGGTGCGGCCAAGGGGCGGGCTAGGCCTTGCCGGGGGAGGGGCCTTGACGGGGGCGGGCGCCGCCGCGGGTCGGTCGAGGCCTTATCCTAGGCCTTGTCGGGGGATGGGCGCCGCCCATGGCCGATCGGGGCGTGGCCCGGGATCGGGGCCTTGCCTGGGATCGGTATGCTGCAGTGGAGGGGCGGGCTGGACCTTGCCCGGGAGCAGCCTGGCACGGCCGAGGGGCCGGTTAGCGCCCGGCGGATCCCCCGCCGCCCTCGGCGCCGGGGCGCGCCGGGCGTCGGCGCTGGACCGGGTGGGGGCGGCCGTCGCCGGAGCCCCGGGGGCCGCCGCCGGAGCCGGGTTCCACCTCGACCGTCAATCCCACCTGGCGCAGCTTCTCCGCCAGCTCGCGCCGCGTTCCGCGCAGGCGGATGCGCTGGGGCGCCAGGGCGCGCAACAGGCCGACGGCCAGGTCCTCCCGCTCCAGCTGGACGCGGGGATCCAGGTGGCCCTGCAGGAACTCGCGGTACAGGGGCGGGCCGTCGGGCTCGCGGATCACCAGCCGCGCACCGACGCCCTCGACCCACAGCTCCCGCGGCCCTTCGCCCGGGCGCAGGGCGCCCAGGTATTGACGCAACGCCCGCTCCAGCCACAGCTGTTGCAGGCCCGTCCGCGCCAGTTCGGCCACCAACGCGCGCAGGAACCGCTCCCCCCGGAAGCGCAGCCAGCCCAGGATGCTGAGCCGGCGGTGTTGCACCAGTTCGGGCAACAGCAGGGCCGCCGTGCCGCGGGCCAGGGGCGGCTGCTCCAGCAGGGGCAGGCTCTGCCGCCACACCGTCAGGCGATCGTCCGGGTCGACGGTGCCGTAGCGCGCGTCCAGGTGCTCCAGGAGCATCTCCGGGAGCAACACCGTGTGGAGGAACCGGGACGCCGCCTGGGCCGCCGGATGGGGCACGAAGTCCGTCAGGAACACCCAGCGCTGGCGGGAACGGAACACCGTGTAGACCAGACGCTCCTGATCCAGCACGCGTTGGAACTCCGTGGGATGGGTCTCGACCGAGATGGCCAGCTGTCCCTGCCCGCCCATGGGGCCAACCTCCCGCGACGGGACCCGGACCCCTGGCGGCGTCATGGGGTCCGAGGCCGCGGCCCGAACCCCGCCGGCGTGGGGGATCCGGGGTCGGCGCCCGGACCCGTGGCAGGCGGGACGGGATCCGGGCCGGTTATCCCTTAGTCTATGCGGGCCGGCCCGTCGCTTCCTGCCAGCCCCTGGCGAAGCCGGACGAATCGCTAGCCGCCGGGTCCCGTGGCTGCCACCCGGGCGTCCGGCCCGGGAGCCCGCCCCGGGAGCCCGCCCGCGCCGGAGGACCGGCGTTGCCCGAGCCCCCGCCATCGGTCCCTCTCCTCGCGCCGCTGCCTCGGGGTACCTCGAGCGCCCCCACGGGATCTCGAGCACGCCATCGCCCCGCGGCGGGCGGGGGCGCGCGCTGCGCCGGCGGGTCCGGCGCGCCGGCGCTCGCCACGTCGATGGTGCCGTTGCGCAGCAGGAACCCGCGGCCCGTCCGCCCAACCATCCCGCGGATGGGCCGCCCCATGGGGCGCCCGGTGCCGGGTTCGCCGAAGCGTGTCGAAGGATGCGCCGGAGCGCGGCGAAGGGTGGGCCGGATCACGACGGCTCGCCGGGCAGCGGATGGGCGCGATTCGCCGAAGGAGGTGTCGTGGGAGGTGCCGGGTCGAAGCCACCGGCGCCGGCGGATCCCGATCGGGGGGAGGGCCGGGATCCGCCCGCGCCGGTCGTCGGGTGCGGGCAGGGGCGGGCGCCGCGCGACCTGGACGGGTTCCGGTCGCAGCCGCGGCGCAGGACGGGAGGGGGACCCCGGGAAGGGACCGTGGCGGCTGGGGGTGTGGGCCCTGGTGGTCGCGCTGGCGCTGGCGCCCTTGGTCGCGGCGTTGCCGGGGGGTACCCCGGTGGCGCAGGGGGCTGGGGCGCCGGGCCGCGGTCAAGCTGGGGCCGCGGCGGCGGCCGCGGCGACGGTCCAGGGGACCGAAGCGGGCGGCTCGACCGGCCGTGCGGAGACGGCGGCGGCGCCATCGTCCGCCGTCCCCGCGCCCCCGCCCCAGGACGCGCGGGCGGCGATCCTGGTCGACGGGGCGACGGGACAGGTTCTCTACGCGCGGAACGCCGACGTGGCGATGCCCATGGCCAGCACGACGAAGATCATGACCGCGCTGCTGGCCATCGAGCGGGGCGACCTCGAGCAGGAGATCGTCACGGGGGAGCGCGCCTTCGGGGTCGAGGGCTCGAGCCTGTACCTGGCCCTGGGGGAGCGCCGCACGCTGGAGGAGCTGCTCTACGGGCTGATGCTGCGTTCGGCCAACGACGCCGCCGTCGCCATCGCCGAGGGCCTGGCGGGGTCGGTGGAGACGTTCGTCGGGTGGATGAACCAGCGGGCGTGGGATCTGGGGCTTCGGCACACCCGCTTCGCCGACCCCCACGGCCTGTCCAGCCGTGATCACTACACGTCGGCCCGGGATCTGGCCACCCTGGCCCGCGTGGCCATGGCCAACCCCACCTTCCGCCGGATCGTCGGCACCCGCGAGTACCGCATGCCCTGGCCGGAGAAGCGGGCCGAGCGCGTGCTGCAGAACCACAATCGCTTCCTCTGGCGCTACGAGGGCGCCACCGGGGTCAAGAACGGCTACACCCGCGCAGCCCGCGGCGCCCTGGTGGCCTCGGCGCGGCGGGACGGCGTCGAGCTGATCGGCGTGCTCCTGGGCGCCCACCCGACCGGCATGTACCGCGACATGGCCCGCCTGATGGACTGGGGCTTCGCCCACTTCGAGCCGCTCCAGCTGGTCCGGGGTGGGGAGACGGTGGGCAGCGTCCCGGTGGACGGCGGCCGGCGGGACCGGGTGCCCGTGGTGGCTGCCTACGGATCGCGGTGGCTGGTGCCGCGGGACGAACCGGCTCCGGCGGTGGAGCGTGCGGTGCAGCTCGCGGAGCCCCTGCGAGCGCCGCTGGCGGCGGGGACGCGGGTGGGCACGCTAGTGGTGCGGGTGGACGATCAGGTGGTGGACCGCATCCCACTGCTCAGCGGCGCCTCCGTCGCCGCCGCTCCCGCCTGGGCGGCGGCGCGGCACGCGCTGGCGGGGTGGGCGGAACCGGCGCTCCTGGCCGTGGCGGCGGTGCTGGGGCTCTTGGTCGGCGTGCGCTGGCGCCGGCACGTGATGGCGCGACGTCGCTGGCGCCGGCGGGTGGCCGCCTTCGACCCGATGATGTGGTATGCCTTCCGTCCCCGCGACCCAGGGGCGGACTAGAAGGGCTGGCGGAGGCCGGGCGCGCACGGCGCGCGACGCGAACCGGCGCTGCGCCGCGGCGAAGGACGGGCTGCGGACGGGCCGGGCGGTGGTCTCCCCGCGCGACGGCGAGCCGGGCGGGGCGAGGGTGGGGCCGGGTGAGTCGAGGCGGGGAGAGGGTGGCACCGCGGCGCGCGTCGCGGGGAGAGGGCGCCGCCACCGCGCGCGACGGCAGCGAACGGGCGCGAGGGGACGACGAGTAGGGGCGGCCGGCCCGAGGGGAGTGGGGGGGCGGCGACGCCCAGGCCGGCCGCCCCGCCCAACGGCACCAGATATCGCGGGCATCGCCGCGCCGAGGGCTCCCAAACTAGGGATGGCCCGTCTTTCGCGGCCGAAACCGATGCCGAGGTGGTGCCCGCATGGCCAGACGACGTGGCGCCGGCCGCCTGGTGGTCCCCGGGGCCGAGCCCGGTCTGGACCGCTTGAAGTTGGAGGTCGCCCAGGAGCTCGGGCTGGTGCCGGCGGGGGCGATCTCGCCCCGCGCCTACGACGAGGCCCTGGACCGGCAGAAGTGGGAGGTGGCCGAGGAGCTCGGCCTGGCCGACCGCATCCGCCGGGTGGGCTGGGGCGAGATGACGACCCGGGATTGTGGCGCCATCGGCGGCCGCCTGGGCGGCCGCTTGGGCGGCCAGATGGTCCGCCGGATGATCGCCCTGGCCGAGCAGCAGCTGGCGGGCGACCTCCCCACGGCCGGTCCCCGCTGGTAGGTCGGCACCCCAGTCGGTAGGCGGTACAATGGGAGAAAGACGGGGTCGGGGCGGCGACCCGGGTGGGTGGCCGCCCTTTTGTGCGCGACGGCTGGGGCGATCATGGACTTGCGATGGTCGTGGGGGGGGCCGGTGCACCGTGGCGGACGCGCAGGCCACCGCCCAGTCGAGGGCGGCGCTGAAGACGGCCCTGCTGGCGGAGGCTCGGCGCCTCGGCTTCGTGGCGGCGGGCGTCGCCGCCGCCGCGCCCCTGCTCGACCTCGAGGCCCTGTTGCGCTGGCGGCAGGAACGGGGCATGGCCACTCCCTGGGAAGACCCCGACCCCGCGCGCCGCGCCGATCCAGCCACGTTGCTCCCCGGGGCGCGCTCGGTGGTGGCGGTCGCCATGGCGTACGACCCGCCCGGCCGCCGGACGGCGTCACGTCCCGCGTCCGCCCAGGATCGTGCGGCCGGTGGCGGGGATCGTGCGGCCGGTGGCGGGACGGGACGCCGCCGCGACGGGCGGGCCGCGGGGGGATCACGGGATGGCGGGGACGGCGGTCCGCCCTTGCGCGGGTACGTGGCGGCGGCCGGCCGGACCCGCTCGTACCAGCACGTCATGCGTCAGCGGCTGGAGGCGCTGGGGCGCTGGCTCGAGGCCCGGGTCCCGGGGTGCCGCTGGGCGGTGCAGGTCGACACCGGACCCGTGGTCGACCGAGCCTGGGCGGAGCGGGCCGGCCTGGGCTGGGTGGGGAAGAACGCCTGCCTGATCGTGCCCGGCCGGGGTTCCTGGGTGTTCCTCGGCGAGTTGGTGACGGACGTCGCCTTGCCCCCCGATCAGCCCGTGGCCGACGCCTGTGGGGACTGCGACCTGTGCCTGCGGGCGTGCCCGACCCAGGCCTTCATCGGGCCGCGCCAGCTGGATCCGCGGCGGTGCGTCTCGTTCCTCAGCCAGAAACCGGGCATGCTGGCACCGGACGAACGGGCCGCCCTGGGCCAGAGCCTCTACGGTTGCGACGCCTGCCAGGTGGTCTGCCCCTACAATCGGTCTGCAGGCCCCGGTCACCCGGCGCTGCGGCCCGACGACACGGCACCGGCGGGAGGCGCGGGGAACGGGACGACCTCGGTCCCGGCCGCGCCGGTGCCGTCCGGCGCGCCGACCCAGGCGCGGACGGGAGGCGCCGGTGGTGGGCGGGCGCCGACAGCGGAGGCGGCCGCAGGCCCCGAGCTCGACGCCTCCCGTCGTGCCGGGGACCCGGCCCCGGACGATGGGCCGCCCGATGCGACGGGCCGGCCCGACCTGGTGGCGCTGCTGCGGATGGGGCGGGCGGAGTTCCGCCGGCGCTACCGCTCGCTGACCGGGGCGTGGCGCGGTCGCAAGACGTGGCAGCGGAATGCGCTGGTCGCCCTCGGGAATCGGGGACCGGCGGCCCGTTCGGCCGTGCCGGCCCTGGTCAGGGTGCTGCGGGACGATCCCCGGCCGGACCTGCGGGCCCTGGCGGCGTGGGCCCTGGGCCGGATCGGCGGCGAGTGCGCGCAGCGGGCACTGGCCGAGGCGCGAGCGCGCGAGGACGACCCCGCGGTGCGGGCGGCCATCGCCGATGCCCTGCGCCCGGCCCCGGGCGCAGGACGTGGTGGCGGCCGTGCCGAAGCCTATGGAGCGCAGGCCTTTTGACCGGAACCGGGCCGAGGGCATGCCCGGGTGGCCCCTGGGCCCCGGCGCGGGCGACGGGACGACCCGAGGGGCGACGCCCGCGGCGGCCGCCTCCACCGGCGGTTTTGGGGGCAGACCCCTCGGTCACCCTGCGCGCGGCCGGGCAGCCGCCGGGTCGGTCCCGCCGGCGGCGGGGCGGCCGCTGACGGCCTCCGCCCGGTGATGCCGGCCGGGGCTCGAAGGGAGCCCGGCCGGTCGAAAGAGGGGCGTCATGGCCGGGGGCGTCGTCGCCGGGGACCGCGGGGGCTGCGGGACCCGCGACGTCCGGGGCCCGGCGTCCGGCGCGGTGCCCGACGGGGCCGGCATGGATGCGGCGGATACCCGGGGGCATTGCCGGAACAGGTTATTTCCGACAGGGCACGGCCCGGGCGAGAGGGCCCGTGGGAAGGTGGTGATGACGGCCGTGCGGGTGTTCGTCAACAACCATCCGGTGGACGTCTATCCCGGCGCCAGCGTGCGCCATGCACTGCTCCGCTATTCTGAGACCGTCTACCAGGACGCGGTGGCCGGCAAGCTGGTGGTCACCGATCGGCATGGGAACCGGCTGGGCCTCGGGGGCGCCCTGGAAGAGGGGCTGCGGCTGACGGTGGAGGGTCCCGGCGGGTACCGCCCGGGGCCGGCCCGACCCGCCGCCACCCAGGAGGTGGCCGGGGGGCAGGTCGACGGGCGGCCGCCGGCGGCGTCCACCAACGGCCTGGTGCTCACGGAGGCCCGGCCCGGCGGCCGGGCCCCGGCCGGGGGCCCGGCCGCCGGGCCGGCGGGCGCCGCGGAGGCGGCGGCTGCCGCCAACGGGGTGCATCCCGCCGGCCGCGGCGACGGCCGGCGCCGTCGCCGCGGCCGGCGGCGGGGCCGGCGCGGCCGCCCGCGAGCCCACCCGGAGGTCGGCAAGGGCGGCCGCGCCACCGAGGCCGGCGGCTCGGCGAACGGCACGGGCTAGAAAGCCCGTCGCAGGAGGATGCCGCGAGGCGCGGGCCGATCCCCAGGCGCCGCTGTCGAGTCCCGAGGCGCCAAGGGCGGCAGGGACGGCGTGGCCACATCGTAGGGCCAGGCGTAGGGCGGGCGGGCCGGGGTCCAGCCGACCCCGGCCCGCCCGCCCTTCCCGCCCACCCAAGGTTCCGCCCGCCCTTCCCGCCTACGGTTCCGCCCGAACCCTGACCCTGACGCTGGCTCCCGCCGCCCTGGCCCTTGCCCCTGATCCTGTCCCAACCCCGACCCGCGTCTCGTCCGGCGTCCTGCCCTTGCCCCCGGTCCTGCCCCCACCCTGACCTTCTTCTCCTCCGTCGCCCTGTCCTGGCCCCCCTGCGCCCGCACCTGGTTGGTCCTGGCCGCGCCTTGTCCCTGGCGTGGCGCGTCCCTGTCCCTGCCCCTGCACGCTCCCCGCTGGTCGGGCCCAGTCCCCGCCCGAGATGGGCCCGCGGCGCGGGGGAAGGGGGTGGGCGGCGATGGCGCCGGTTCGGCCGAACCTGGATCCGTTCCCCGTCCGCGATCCCGCCCCGGATCCCTCGCTGCCCCCGTCCCGGTCCCTGCCCCGGCCCTGGGCTGCCCTGGCCCTGACTTGGCCAGCCCCAGACCCGTCCCAGCCCCCCCTGCTAGGCCAAGGCCCCGGCGGCCGGTTCGACCACCAGCCGCTCGCTGCGCTCCAACGCCTCCGCCAGAAGCGGCTCCCAGTCACGCACGGCCTCCGCGGCCTCCGCCTGCTCGGGACGGGGCCGCGTGGCCGGATGGGCCGGGACGAACAGCGTGCAGCAGTCCTCGTAGGGCAGGATCGAGATCTCGTACGTGCCGATGGCCCGCGCGCGGTCGACGATCTCCGCCTTGTCCATGCCGATCAGCGGGCGCAGGACCGGCAACGTGGTCACCGCCGCGATGGTGCGGATGCTCTCCAGGGTCTGGCTGGCCACCTGACCCAGGCTCTCGCCCGTCACCAGCGCCAGAGCCCGCTCGCGGGCGGCGATGCGCTCGGCGATGCGGAACATCATGCGGCGCATCAGGGTGATGGTCAACTCGGGCGGGCACTCCAGCTGGATGGCCCGCTGCACCTCGGTGAAGTGGACGACCCAGAGCGGCAGCGGGCCGCCCCACCGCGCCAGCACCCGGGTCACGTCGACCACCTTCTCCCGCGCCCGCTCGCTGGTGAACGGGGGGCTGTGGAAGTGGACGGGGATGACGGACAGGCCGCGCTTCATCGCCATCCAGACCGCCACCGGGCTGTCGATCCCGCCGGACAGGAGGGCGCACGCCCGACCCGTCACGCCCACCGGCAGACCCCCCGGGCCGGGGACCGACCGGGCGTAGACGTAGGCCCCATCGTGGCGGACCTCGACGTGGACGGTGATCTGGGGCCGCTGGACGTCCACCCGGAGCTCGGGGTGGGCAGCCAACAGGCGGCTCCCCAGTTCGCGGTTGATCTCGATGGACGTCAGGGGGAACCGCTTGTTGGACCGTCGCGCCTCGACCTTGAAGGTCACGGGGGCGTGGGCCGCTGCGGGGCCTCCCCCGGTGGCGGGGGCCGGGGCACCGCCCGCCGTCATGGACGCGGAGAGCGCGGCGGTGCCGCCTTCCCGATCGCCCGCGGCAAGCCCCGGTGGGCCTGCGGGACCGGGCGGGGTGCCGGCCCGCGTCGCGTCCGCCAGGGCGTCCTCCAGCACCCGTCGGGCGACTTCGCCGATGGCCTCCAGGTCCAGAGGCGCGCGCTCCGCCGGCGAGACGGCGACGACGCCGAACACCCGCTGCAGCGCCTCGAGCAGGGGCGCGGGATCGAGGTCGGCCGGCGGTTCGACCCAGACCCGTCCCGGCGTGCGGTAGACCGTTACCTCGGGCCACGGCGCCAGGGCGCGCCGGATCTGGCGCACCAGGGCCTGCTCGAACCGGGGCCGGTTGCGGCCCTTGA
Source organism: Thermaerobacter composti (assembly GCF_033582035.1). Classification (NCBI taxonomy): domain Bacteria; kingdom Bacillati; phylum Bacillota; class Clostridia; order Eubacteriales; family Clostridiales Family XVII. Incertae Sedis; genus Thermaerobacter; species Thermaerobacter composti. Next base: position 1,602,104 of record NZ_CP132508.1, on the reverse strand, counting down.
GACCGATCTCGCCGTACCGGATCAAAAGCACGCGCTGGTTCAAGGTCCGCCTCCTCACGGATTCGTCGTCTGCCCCCCCGGTCGCCCCGCCTCTCCGGGCGGCGAACCGGACCGGCGGCGCGCCCGCCGCGACGGCGCACCGGACGGCCCAGGCCGTCCCCGCCGCCCCCTCGCCGGCGGGCCGGACCCGGCAGGCGCAGCCCCGCGTGCAGCCGGCCCCGGGCCTGGCCCCGCGGCCCCGCCCGCTGCGGTCCCCGGCGGCGCCTTCCCCGGTCGCCTCCCGGCCGCCGAAGGACGGGGCCGGTGCCCCAGCACGCCGCGGGCCCCGGGGGCGTCGGGGACCGTCAGCGCCGGCCGCGGACGGCGGCCACGGCCCGGACCTCCGCCGCCGCCTCCTTCAGGGCGGCGACGAACCGTTCCACGTCCTCCTCCGTGGTCTCGCGGCTGAGGCTGATGCGCAGGGCGGAGTCCAGCCGCTCGGGGGGGAGTCCCAGCGCCTGCAGGACGTGACTGGGGGCCGTGCGCCGGGACGTGCACGCCGAGCCCGTCGAGACGTACACCCCCCGCTGCGCCAGGGCGTGGACCAGCACCTCGCCCCGTGCCCCCACCACGGAGAGGTTGACGATGTGGGGCGCGCCCTCGTCCGGATCGGGACCGTTGACGTACACGTCGGGGATCTCGGCCTGCACCCGCTGGACCAGCCGCAGCTTGAGCGCGTGCATCCGGCGGCTCAGCTCCGGCTGTTCGGCGAGGATCAGCCGCGCCGCCACGCCGAATCCCGCGATGCCGGGGACGTTGTGGGTCCCGGGGCGCAGGCCGCCCTCCTGCTCGCCGCCCACCAGCAGGGGCTGGATGCGGACGCCGCGCCGCACGTAGAGGGCACCCGTGCCCTTGGGACCATGGATCTTGTGGGCGCTGACGGTGACGAGGTCCACACCCCATGCCCTGGGCTTCACGGGCAGCTTGCCGAAGGCCTGGACCGCGTCGACGTGGACCAGCACGTCGGGCCGTCGGGCCCGCACCGCCCGGACGATGTCGGCGACGGGCTGGATCGACCCGATCTCGTTGTTGACCAGCATGATGCTGACCAGGACGGTGTCGTCGGCGACCGCCGCGGCGACCCGTTCCGGGTCCACGCGGCCCTGCCGGTCCACGGGCACGATGGTGACGCGATGGCCTTCCGCCTCCAGCCGGCGCGCCGTGCTCAGGATCGACGAGTGCTCGATGGCCGTGGTCACCAGGTGCCGCCCGCGGCGGGCGTAGGCGGCCAGGACGCCCCGCAGCGCCCAGTTGTTGGCCTCGGTGCCGCCGGAGGTGAAGTAGAGGTCGTCGGCGGGCACCTCCAGGGCCGCTGCCAGCACGGAGCGGGCCTCCTTGACCAGCCGCTCCGCCTCGAGGCCGGCGGTGTGGATCGACGCGGGGTTGCCGAACCGCTCCTGGAGGGCGGTGACGACGGCGTCGACCACCTCGGGCCGCGCCCGGGTGGTGGCGGCGTTGTCCAGGTACACGGGCCGACGGGCGTCCCCTTCGGTTGCGGTGGCCATGGGAACCCTCCTTGCCGCCAGGGCGGCACGACCTGGGCGCCCCCTGCCAGCAGTTGTATTATATCGACCCGCCTCCCGTGGGCCACGCCGCGCTCCTCGGGACGAACCGGCCGACCCGCCGGGGTCGGCCGGCCTCGACACCCGGCCGGGGTCCCCGGGCGGGGCGGGCCGGCCCCGTCGCGGCCTTCGGGGCCGCCGTTGACGGCGCGCAGGCCCCGCGCTATGCTCGGGTCCAAATCCACACTAACACGATCAAATTGGACACATTTCGCGGATGGGACGGCATCTCGCACTTGTGGAACGCAGGATCGAATATTATTTTGACAATTGTCTCAAAAAGTTCGGCATTTCTCCCGTTGACTCCCTTCACGGGAGGGTATTCATTCATAGATGGGGGCGATCGAGGGGCCGGCATCGCCGACCTCCCGGCGTCCCCAGGGATCCGCCGGACGACGCGGACGGCCGGACGGGGGCGGTCATCCGAATGGCGGCAGCCACCGCTCAGCTGCGGGGTGTGACGTTCACCTATCGGGGCCAGAGCCGGCCGGCGCTGGTCGACGTCGACCTCGGGTTGCGTCCCGGTGAGTTCACCGTCGTCCTCGGTGCCAGCGGCGCCGGCAAGTCCACCCTCTGCTACTGCCTCAACGGCCTGGTGCCCCACTTCTTCCGTGGCGAGATGCGCGGGGAGGTGCGGATCGACGGCGTCTCCACCCGTCGCCGGCGGGTCTGCGAGTGGGCGGAAGACGTCGGCTTCGTCTTCCAGGACTTCGAAGGACAGCTGTTCGCAACGAGTGTGGCCCTGGAAGTCGCCTTCGGACCCGAGAGCTTCTGCGTGCCGGCCGCGGAGCTCCGCCGGCGGGTGGCGGAAGCCCTGGAGGCGGTCGGGCTGGCCGGCTACGAGGACCGGGAGCCGGCGAGCCTGTCCGGCGGGCAGAAGCAGCGACTCGCCGTCGCGGCCGCCCTCGCCCTGCAGCCGCGGCTGCTGGTGATGGACGAACCCATCACGGACCTGGACCCGGTGGGCAAGCAGGAGGTGCTGGCCGTGGCGCGGCGCCTGCGGGCGGGCGACGTGACGGTGCTGGTGGCCGAACACGAGGTGGAGCAGGCGCTCACCGCCGATCGCGTCGTCGTGCTGCAGGAGGGGCGCGTGGTGGCCGACGGACCGCCCGACCAGGTGCTCACCCGGGCCGCGTGGCTCGAGGGGATGGGGGTGCAACCGCCGGGCGCCGCCGTCCTGCTGGAACGGCTCGGGCTGCGCCCCGAGCTGGACGAACGGGCCGCGGTGGAGGCGCTCACCGCGGCAGGCTGGTGCGTGGAGCCGGAGGCCCTGGAGCGTCTCCGGCAGCGGGACGCGGAGCGCGCCAGCCGCTACGGTCCCGTCATCCTCGAGGTGCGCGATCTCGAGCATCGCTACCCGGGCGGCCGCACGGCCCTGCGCGGCGTGAACCTCACCGTGCGGGCGGGGGAGTTCGTGGCCGTCGTCGGCCCCAATGGCAGCGGCAAGACCACCCTGGTCAAGCACCTGGCCGGTCTGTTGCGACCGACGGCCGGCGAGGTGCGGGTGGCCGGTTCGTCCGTCGCGCAGCGCAGCCTGCGGGAGCTCTCGCGCACGGTCGGCTACGTGTTCCAGAACCCCGATCACCAGCTCTTCGCGGAGACGGTCTTCGACGAGGTGGCCTTCGGGCTGCGCAACCAGGGACTGTCCGAGCGCGAGGTGCGGACGCGCGTGGCCGAGGCCCTGGCGGCCGTCGGGCTCGAGGGCCGCGAGGGCGACGACCCCTTCCGCATGACCCGCGGCGAGCGCCAGCGGGTGGCGGTGGCCTCGGTGTTGGCCCTGCGCCCGCCCGTCTTGATCCTGGACGAACCGACCACCGGCCTGGATCACCTGGAGCGGGAGCGGATGATGGACCTGGTCCAGCGCCTCAACGACGCCGGGCACACGGTGATCATGGTCACCCACGCCATGGACGTGGTGGCCCGCTACGCGCACCGCACGGTGGTGGTCCAGGACGGGCGCATCCTCCTGGACGGCCCGACCCGCGCGGTCCTCGCCCGGGAGGCGGAGCTGGGCCGCGCCGACCTGCGGCCCCCCCAGCTGGTGCGGATGGCCAACCGATTGGGCGTCCCCCTGCTGACGGTGGACGAGTGGATGCTCGCCCTGCGCCCGCGCGGCCCGCGGCCGGCCGCCCAGGAGGTGGGCAACCGGTGAGCCCGTACCTGTACGTGCCCGGCGACAGCCTGCTGCACCGGCTCGACCCGCGGACGAAGCTGCTGGCGCTGGTGGCCGTGTTGCTCGTGGCCGTGGCCGCGGCCAGCCCGGGTGTGCTGGCGGGCCTGCTCGTCCTGCTGCTGGGGCTCGCCGTGGCCTCGCGGACGGGGCCCGCCCTGCGGCGCGTGCGCTTCCTGGCCGTCACCGTGCTGCTCTTCCCGCCGGTCCTCTGGTCCCTCGTCGGCGTCGGCCGCGCGGACGGGTGGGGGGCCGGCGCGGGTGAGGCCGGGCTCTTCGGGTTGGCCGCCGGCCTCCGGCTCTGCAGCATGGTGATCGCGTCCGCCCTCTTCCTGGCGACGACCCGCAACGAGGAGCTGGTCGCCGGCCTGCTCCGTTGGGGTCTGCCGTACCCCTTCGCCTTCGCGCTGTCGGCGGCCCTGCGCCTGGTCCCCACCTTCGTGGCCTCCGCCGTGGCGGTCGCCGAGGCGCAGCGGGCCCGCGGCCACGACCTGGACGCCGGCAACCCGCTGCAGCGGATGCGCAAGCACCTCCCGCTGGTCGTGCCCTGCTGGCGGGTTCGCTGCGGTCGACCAACCAGCTCGCCATGGCCTTGGAGGCCCGCGGCTTCGGGGCGCGGCCGCGGCGCACCCAGTACCTGGAGCTGCGCTACCGCCCGGCCGACTGGGTCGGCACCGTCCTCTCGCTGGTGGCGATCCTGGCGGCGCTCTATGGGCTCGTCGGGGGCGGCAGTCCGCTGGACTGAGGGGCGCCCCCAAGACCGAGAGGGGCCGGGAACCGGCGGCGACCCAGCGGCCCAGCCCGTTCCCCGGCCGGAAGGAGGGCGATGGCGGTGAGGGAACTGGTCACCATGTGGCGGCACTCGCGGATGATCGCCTTGACGGCGCGGCGCTCTCCGCCGGCCTCTACGCGGCCGTGCTCATCCCCTTCAAGCCCTTCCCGCTGATCCCCGGCATCACCGAGATCCGGGTGGCCCAGGTGTTGCCGCCCGTCCTCTCGCTGCTCTTCGGCCCCGCGGCGGCGTGGGGGACCGCCGTGGGCAACCTGATCGGGGACATGGTGGGCGGCACCTTCGGTCCCGGCAGTCTGTTCGGGTTCGTCGGCAACTTCTTCCTCGGACTCATCCCGTGGGCCCTCTGGGGCTGGCTCGGCCCCCTCAGCAGCCGGGAAGAGCCCACCATGCGCAATCCCCGGCAGGTGGTGGAGTTCATCGTGCTGACCCTGATCAGCGCCATCGCCTGCGCCACGGTCATCGCCTGGGGCCTGGAGGTCCTCCGCCTCCTGCCCTTCGCGGTCCTGGGGAACGTGATCACCCTCAACAACTTCCTCTTCCCGGCGGTGCTGGGCCCGGTGCTGCTGCGCTTCCTCTACGAGCGCGTCAAGCGGTGGGGGCTGCTCTGGACGGACGTCCTGCCGGAGGAGGACCTGTCCCGGGGGCGGGGCTTCCTCGGGGCCGCGCTCGCCGTCGTCGGCGCGCTGGGCGCCTTCGTCGTGGGGAATGCCGTCTCCCTCGGCGTGCTGGACGTGCCGGCCTTTGGCGCCGGCGCCGCCAGCGCGGGGGACCCGCGGCTCGTCGGCAACCCCCTGCTGCTGTGGGGCTGCGCGCCCTTCCTCGTGCTGCTGGCGCTGCTCCCCCTCGCCGGGAGGCCCTGGCGGCCCCCGGCGGGCCGTTGACGCGCGGGTCCCGGGAGGGCACGGGGTCCACGGCCCGCGGCGCGGCCTGCCGCTTCCAGGCCTAGCTGCCCCCATCCGCGCTGATCTATTATAGTTGGTTGATGGAGCCCGGGGCGGGGCGCCGCCCGGGGCTTCGTGCCTTGGGGAGTCGCCAACTCGGGAAGGGGCACCGCCGATGTTGCGCTACGAGGATTTGTGCGACGTGCTGTTCGACGCGGCGGAGGCGGCCGGTCTCGAGATCCGGCGCGTCGAGCATCACGTGGAGACGCAGACCATGGACCGCCACTGCCTTTTCGTGTGCGTCCCCGAAGGGGACGAGCCGCCGCACCGGGTCCGGGCGGAGATCAGCTTCACCTGGGACTCGGTGCTGACGGCGGAGACGGTCTACGGGGGCAGTTGCGGGCTGTATCATGCAGAGGAGGACGACTGCACCCACAAGGAGACGGAGCCGGACCTGACGGTCGACGTCGAGATCCGCTACGTGTTCGACGTGCCGTCGGCCGAGCAGGTCCCGCCGCTGGCCAACTCGATCAAGCAGATCCTGTTCGAGAACATCGAGCACGACAACATCCCGGAGGTCAAGTTCGTCATCTCCGTGCTGCCCGACGGCCGGGTGGCGGTGCACGAGGCGTACGCCGTCTACGTGTGGCAGGTCGACTGCAGCGACGAACCCGACGTGGAGCCGATGTTCGCGGAGGTCCACAAGATCATGGACGCGCTGATCGCCTCCGGGTACTTCCCCAAGTCGGGCGAGATGCTGCTCTGACCCTCGGGGACGCGGAGGAACCGGCGGGAGGCGTGCCGTGATGAAGCGCGACGAGGGCGGCTGCCAGGCCGCCCCGGGCCGGGGCGACGGGTCCGGTCGACCGGCCGCCGACGGTGCCGGCGGCGCTCCGGGCGCCGGCGGGCAAGGGCCCGGTCGCGGGGGTGAGGGCGCCGACCAGCACGCGGCGGCGCGTGAGCCGTGGGGCCCGGGGTCGACGGCGCGGAGCCCGTTGGAGACGCGGCCGCCGGGGCACCGGTCGCGCGACCTGGACGCCGCCCATCCGCCGACGCCGGTGGAGGGGACCCGGCAGCTGCCGGTCCTGCCCCTGGCCGCCGCGGCGGAGCTGGACGCGGAGGAGCGGCGGATCCTCGAGGCGATCCTGGCCGCGCTTCGCGAACGGGGCTACGACCCGGCGCGCCAGTTGGCCCACTTCCTGGTGACGGGCGAGCCGGCCTACATCACCGCCCATCGCGGGGCGCGGGTCCTGGCCCAGCGGCTCGACCGCATCCGCGTGGTCGAGGCGCTGGTCCGAGCCTACCTGGGGCCCGCCGCGGCCGTCGACTGAGGGGCAGCCGGCGGCCACCGGGCCGCCCACGGCGGCCCGCGGCGCGCGGGCGGACCGCCGCCCGTGCCAGCAGTTTCCGGTTTGGCGTCCGACCCGCCGGGACAACGTATGGACGGCGAGGGTCACGGGTTCCCATCCCAACGGGTGCCGAGGCGCTCGTGACCCCGCCCAGGGGAGGCGGCTCCGCCGCCTCCTCTGCATTTGGTGCACCGCCTACCATCCCTGGTGGCTCGAATAGGCGCCGCGCGCGCCACTGCATACTAACGGCACCGGTGCCGGCTCCCCTTCGCGGGTGCCCGGACCGCCGTTCGCGCAGGGCACCGGTCCCGGCCGGTCGCCGGGTTCCTGGGACGTCGCGCGCCGCCGCAGGATGCACCGCCGGTGTGCGCTGCCGCCGGATGGGCCGCCGGCGGGACGCCGGCGCGACGGGCGGGTGCGGACCGGCTGGCGCGACCATGGTGGAACTGCCACGGTTGCACGGGATGCGCCGCGGACGCGCAACGCGGACCGGGCCCCCGGCCGGGGTCGTCCACACCACGGGGCAGAAGAGGTGACGTCATGAAGGCCACTGGGGTGGTGCGGCGCATCGACGACCTGGGGCGGATCGTCATCCCCATCGAGATCCGCCGCAGCATGAACATCCGCGATGGGGACCCCCTGGAGATCTTCGTCGACAAGGGCGGCGAGGTCATCCTCAAGAAGTACTCGGCCATCGCCGATCTCGAGGACATGGTCCGCGGCATCGCCGAATCCCTGGCCGAGGCCTCGGGTCTGATCGCCATGGTGACTGACCGCGACCAGGTGGTGACCGTGGCCGGCGCCCCGCCCAAGGAGTTCGTGGGCAAGCCCATCGGATCGGTGGTCTACCAGGCCATGGATCAGCGGCAGATCCTGCACTTCACCGCCGACCGGCACCGGCACCCGGGCCCCTTGGTGGGCGCCGACGACGACAAGCCCTGTCCCTTCGCCAGCGAGGTCATCGCCCCCATCGTGGTGGGCGGCGACCCCGTGGGGACGGTGATCATCGCCTCGCGGGAGGCGGGGCGGGACACCGGCACCCTGGAGCTCAAGCTGGCGGAGACGGCGGCCGGGTTCGTCGCCCGCCATCTCGAGGAGTGAACGACCTCTCGCCATCCCCTCCGGACCGCGATCCCCTCGCCCCTCCCCCGCCGGCGGTGAGGGGATCGCCGCTCCCGCAAGGCGCCTGCGACCTGTTCTCAACCCCTGCCTGCGCAGCCCCAAGCGATGCCCGCGACTCGCCGGAGGGAGCGCCGGCGATCCCGGCGAGCACCCCCCGGCGGCTTCGGCGGCGCCGGGCCTCCGGCGAGGACCCCGAGGACGGCCCTCCGGGATCGATCTATAGACTGGATATTCCATTTCATGGATTGTATCTGGTATGATTTGGGTCGACCGATGCGGGACGGGTGCCGCGGGGGTGGGCCGACCCCCAGGGCCACCCCTCCCGCGGGAGCCGACCCGGGGGTGGTGGGGATGCGCACCGCGGGCGCGGACCCCGCGCGAGGCGTTGCCAGGCTCCGCGTCCTGGCCATGATCGCCGGCCTCGCCGGCCTCCTCGACCTCGGCGGTCCGCGGGCAGGGCCGACCATGTCCGCGGTGGTCGCGGCCGGCGCGGTCCCGGCCCTGGCTGCCGGGGGCACCGGGGAGCGCACCGCCGTCGACGCGACCGCCGCGGGGTTCGCGGTGCCGGCTGGACAGCGGACGGCGGTGTCGACGACCGGTCGTTGGCGCCTGGAGATCGGGACGGTTGGGGGAGAGCCGCCGGCGGCCGCCTGGGCCGCCGGCCGCGACGCCGCCGGCAACTGGTACCGGCTGCCCGGGCGCCGGGAGGGTTCGCTGTGGGTCTTCACCGTTCCGGCCGATCCGCCGTTGACGGAGGTGCGCTTCGGCGGCGAGGGAGGCGATGCCGGACCCATCGGCCAACCGGACGAACCCGCCGCGGGGCGGCCTGCCGGCGAGGCCGGTGGCGACACCACCGCCTCCAACCCGGGGGCCCTGACGTGGCGCGTCGTGTGGGAAGACGGCGACGCAGCGGGGCCACCGGCCGGCGGGGTCCCCGTAGGCCGCGGGCTCCCGCCACCGCCCAACTGGGTGCCGGGCGCGGACCCGTTGGGGGACGAGCCGGGGGCGGCGCTCGGAGGGTTGCTGCAGCCACCCGACGCGGTGGAGCGTCCGCGGTGGAGCCCGCCCGCGCCGGACGGCGCGGGGCGCGGCGGGCGGGGGGGCGGGAACGCCGCACGCTCGCGGCGCGAGCCGCCGCCGCTGCCCTCGGCGACCCACGGGGTCGTCCAGTTGCCCCCGGGGATCCCGGCCATCGAGGTGACGTTGCCGACCCGTCGCACCACCCACTGGCAGCCCCTCGAGCGCGGGCACGTCCTCTGGCGGTGGGACTTCGGCGACGGGACGCAGTGGGTCGACCCGAACCCGAACCACGCCATCGTCCAGCAACCCCATCGCTTCCCCGGCGCCGGGAGCTACGCGGTGGAGGCCATCTCCTACGACGGGACGGGGCGTCCCCTGATCCGCTACCGTTGGCACGTGACGGTGCCACCCGCCGACGCCGCCGCCCGGGCCGTGGGGGCGGCGATCCCCGGCCTGGCCGACGACGCGGTCCTGGCCGCCGCCCAGGAGCTGGCGCGGTGGCGGCTCTTCCCGGCGGCCGCTCCCGAGGCGCCGCGGGTCCAGCTGGCGCTGGAGGGTCCCCGCCGCTGGGTGGTCGGGCGGCCGGCGACCTATCGTCTCCGCGCCGAGATCCAGAACCCGCCCTTCACGGAACGGGTGGAGGTGGACTACGATCCGGGGCCCGTCTTCTCCGTGCGCTGGCGGCGACCGGGCACCTTCGCCGTGGACGGCGCCGTCCGGGTCCGGGTCCACTACCGGATCCACGGCCGGGCCCTGGCCCTGAGCCATGTCTACCGCGTGACCGAGACCGTCCAGGTCCACGCCCTGCACCTGGAGGAATGAGGGCGCCGGGGACGGTCGTGAACGGGTACGGGGCGCCGAGACCGCGTCCGACACGGCCCCAGCTGGCCGCAAGGCTGCGCTCCCGGGACGCCCGGACCAAGCCGGCGGCTCGGGTGACCGACCGGTTGTTTCGCAGACGGCGGCTGGGGCTATAATCGGGTGGCCGTGGCAAGACCTGTCGAGGGCGGTGACGGCGGTGTCCGCGCGCGTGAAGGTGGGGCTGGCCGTGCTGGTGGTCCTGGCCGGCATCGCCTACCTCTCGCTAATGGGCTTTCAGAGCGCGAAGACGTACTACCTGTCCGTCGATCAAGCCCTGGGGCGCGCCGACCAGCTGGAGGGGCGGTTCGTCCGGGTGCACGGCCGGGTCGCACCCGGTACGGTGGCCTGGTCCGTCCACGACGTCACCCTGGCCTTCGCGATGGCCGGCGACTCGGGCCGTCCGCTCCCCGTGGTCTACAAGGGCGTCAAGCCGGATCTCCTGCAGGACGGCGTCGACGTGGTGGTCGAGGGACGCCTCGAGGGGGACACGCTGGTGGCCGATCGCGTCATGGTGATGTGCCCGTCCAAGTACGAGGCGGCGCGTGCCGAGGCGGCCCGATGACCGGCGGGATCGGGGTTCGCCCTGCTCCCCCCTGGGGCCGCGGGGCACCGGGCGGGCGGGGGATGGGACGGCGCAGCCGGCCGCGGGACGCCGCCGGCCGCCGGTGGCAGCGGGCGCTGGCGGCGGTGGTCCTCGGCGCGTGCATCCTGGCGGGGTCGCCGGCCCCCGCCGGGGCCCAGGGGTCGGACGGCGGGGCGGCGCCATGGGAGCGGATCACCCTGGTGCTGCGGCCCGACCCGGAGGGGCGGGGGATGGCCGTCTTGTTCCTCGCCCGGTGGCGCGGAGGCGCGGAGGGCGGCCATGCGGCGGGCGGCAGCGGCGGAGGTCCCACCGCCGGCACGGGCTCCGGGACGTCGTCCCGCCCGTCGGCGCCACCGACCGCGCCGGGACCGCGCATCCTGCCGGCAATCGCTGGAGGCCAGCCCGCGGAGCCGTTGCCGGAGGGCCTCCGGTGGGAGGACGGCCGCCTCGTCGATCCGGCGCCGTCCCGCCGCGAGGGAGCGCGGGACTATGCCTACGTCCTCTTGGCGGACCCGGAGGGCACCCCGGGCCACCTGGAGCTGGTGTTGCCTGCGCCCGTCGAGCGGCTGGTGGTCCTGACGGTGGCGGATCAGCTGGAGGTCCGGGGTGAGGGCATGCGCCCGGCGGGCACCGTGGCGGGGGATGCGGTGGGCCTGCCCGGCATGGACCTGGCGGCCTTCGCCGCCGGGCCGCTCCCCGCGGGGGGCTACCGGCTGACCCTTGCCCCCCCGGGCGCGGCGGCGCCAGGGGGCGGCGGGCCTCCCGGCCTTCGCCCGGCGCCCGGTCCCGGCCGGCAGGTTGCCCCTTGGGCGCTAGGGTTCGGGGCCGTGCTGCTGGCCGCCGGGGGGGTCGCCGCGGTCCGTTGGATGCGGAGCCCCGGCCGGTGGGAGCGCCGGCGCCGGGCCCTGATCCAGGCCATCGTGGAGCTGGACCGTGCCCATGCCCAGGGCGAGATCCCGACCGGTGCGTACGAGGCGGAGCGGCGCCGGCTGGTGGCGGCGGCGGTGGTCGCCACCCGGCGCTGGTGGGCGGCATCGGGACGGGGCGCGGCGGACCGTTCGGCCGCGGAAGGGGGCGGCCCCCGCGCGGACCGGTGGACGGAGGTGCGGCGCCCGGCGGAGGGTCGGGCGTCGGCCGCGGCCCATGGCGCCGGCGGCGGCCGCTCCGCCGGGGGGCCGACCGCCGTCCTCGACCGCCGGGACGATGCGCGAGGGGACGCACGGGAGGTGACCCCGGGGTGAGGTCGCCGTCGCCTGCGGCCCAGCTGGCGGCCCGGGGGCGGCGGGTCGGTCGGGCGGGCGGGCGCCTCGGCGAGCCGGCTCGAGCTCTGGTGCCCGCCGGGAGCGCCGCGGAGGGGGCTTCCCGTGGCGGTGCCCTGGAGCTGCGGGGACTCGCGCGGCGGTTCGGGGAGCAGGTGGTCTTCCGCGACGTGAGCTGGCGGGTGGGCCCCGGCGAGATCGGCGTGGTGATGGGGCCGAACGGCTCCGGCAAGACCACCCTCCTCCGGGTGGTGGCCGGTCTGCTCCTGCCCGACGGCGGGGAGGTGTGGGTGGCCGGACGCGCCGCATCCCCGTCGGCCCCGGCGGGGCGGCACCTGATCGGGTACGTGGGGCACCGCCCCCTGAGCCATCCCGACCTGTCGGCCCTGGAGAACCTGGTCTTCTTCGGACGGCTGTACGGCATCGAGGCCGCCGCCGCCCGGCGGCGGGCGGCGGCCCTGCTGGAGCGGCTGGGGCTCGACGCGGTCGCCCATCGGCCGGCGGGGTGGCTCTCCCGGGGGCTGGCCCAGCGCCTGGAGGTGGCCCGGTGCCTGATGCACCGGCCGATCCTCTGGTTGTGGGACGAGCCCTTCACCGGCCTGGACGCCGGCGCGGCCCGCCTCTTGGAGGGGTTGCTGCAGGAGCACCGCGCGTCGGGCGGGACCGCCGTGGTCGTCCTCCACGACGTGGACCGCGCCGCCCGCCTGGCCGATCGGGTCTTGCTGCTGGGCGGCGGCCGCGGCCGAGCGGCCGCGGCGACGTCGGTGGACTGGTCGGCGCTGGAGGGGTGGCTGGAGGCAGGGGGGGCGTCGGCGGACGTCGGCCCGGAAGGGGGCTCGAGGGCGGGCGGTGCCGCCGAAGGGCCGCCACCCTGCCGCCGGGCGCGCGGCCAGGCCGACGAGATCGGGGGAAGGGCGGCGGCCGCGGGTGCGGAGGTCGACGAGCCGGTCGCCGCGGGGGACCCCGCCGCCCCAGAGGCGGGGGGTAGGGGGGCGGCGCGGGCGGCCCGGCGCCCGGGTGGACCGGTCCCTCCCGCCGGGTCGCGGGCGGATCCGGCCCCCGCGGAAGGGCCAGGGCCCGTCCCGGGGGTCCCGTGGCCTTCGGTGCGAGCCGCGTGGGGCGCCGTGGCGGCCCTGATGGGCCGCGACTGGCGCCAGGAGTGGCGGCGCCGGGAGGGCCTGCTCGGGCTGGCGACCTTCGTCCTGCTGGTGGGCCTGTCCCTGGCCTTCGCCCTCGATCCCAACCGCAACCGGCTGTCGCCCCTCATGGGGGGCCTGTTGTGGGTGGCCTTCTACTTCGCCGCGGTGCTGCTGTTCGGCCGCAGCTTCGCCCAGGAGGCCGACCGCGGCACGCTGGAGGGGTTGCTGCTGGCGCCGGTGGACCGCAGCCTGCTCTACCTGGCCCGGGTCGCCTCCCAGGGGGCGCAGCTGCTGCTCTTGGAGCTGGCGCTGGTGCCCGTCGTCCTCGCCTGGCTGGGGTACCAGGGGGCGCCCCACTGGGCCGGGTTCGTCCTGGCCATGGGGCTGGGGACGGCGGGCTTGGCGGCCGTCGGCACGCTCCTGGGTGCGTTGACCGCCTCGGTGCGGGGGCGCGAGGCGCTGCTGCCGGTGCTGCTCTTCCCCCTGACCGCCCCGGTGCTCCTGGGGGCGGTCCAGGCGGCCGGGGCGGCCCTGGCGGGGTCTCCCGAACAGGCGGCCCTTTGGTTTCGAGGGCTGGCGGTGTATGATACCATGTTCCTGGTCGCCGGCGCCCTGCTGTTCGACTATGTGGTAGCCCGCTAGGAGGCGAGCCATGTCACGCCGGGCGGCAGGCTTCCTGCTGATCACCTACGCGGCCCTGGTCGGGGCGCTGTACATGGCCCTTCGCTACGCACCCCCCGAACGGGTGATGGGCAACGTCCACCGCATCTTCTACTTCCACGTGGCGACGGCATGGGTGGGCTTCCTGGCCTTCGCCCTCGTCTTCGTCGCCTCCCTCGCGTACCTGAGGCGGCCCCAGGCGCGGTGGGACCGGCTGGCCGCGGCGGCCGCCGAGCTGGGGGTGCTCTTCACCACCATCACCCTGGTGATGGGTTCGCTGTGGGCCCGGGCGGTGTGGGGCGTGTGGTGGACCTGGGACCCCAAGCTGACCACCACGCTGATCCTCTGGTTCCTGTACGTGGGCTACCTGCTGATCCGGGCGGCGGTGGACGAACCGGCGAGCCGGGGCCGGTACGCGGCGGTGCTGGGGATCGCGGGCTTCCTCAACGTGCCCATCGTGTACATGTCGTCGGTGTGGTGGACCTCCATCCACCCCGTCCTGCGCCAGGGCGGGGATATGCGCCTCGACCCCGCCATGCGCCTGGCGCTGCAGTCCGCCGTCCTCGCCTTCACCCTGCTGTTCTTCCTCCTGTTGAGCCAGCGGGTGCGCATCGGCCGCTTGGCCGAGGAGATCCACCGGCGGGCGCGGGCCCAGACCGAGGAGGGCTAGGCGTGCCACCGATCACCCCCGAACTCGACCAACGGCTGCTGATCTATTTGTTTTGGGCCTACACGGCGGCCCTGGCGCTGCTCTTCGCCTACGTGGGGCGCCTCATGCGCAAGGTGGGGGAGCTGGAGCGGGAGCTGGGCCGCCAGCGCGCCGCCGGCCGCGGGCCGGGTCCGCGCCCGCCGGGCGTCGGCTCGTGACGGGTGGGACCACCGGCCCACCGGCGAAGTCCATCGACGGAGGGGGAGGCTAGGTTGAGGCGACCCAAGGTCAGCATCATCGGGGCGGGCAACACCGGTGCCGCCCTGGCCCACTGGCTGGCCACCAAGCAGGTGGCCGACATCGTCCTGGTCGATGTGGTCGAGGGCATGCCGCAGGGCAAGGCGCTGGACCTGATGCAGGCGGCCCCGGTGGAGGGCTTCGACACGATCCTGACCGGCTCCAACGACTACGCCGACATCGCCGGGTCCGCGGTGGTGGTCATCACCGCCGGCGCCGCCCGCAAGCCCGGCATGAGCCGCGACGACCTGGTCAACGTCAACACCGGCATCGTCCGCGACATCGCCGCCCAGGTGGCCCGCTACGCGCCCGATGCCTACCTGATCGTGTTGACGAACCCGCTGGACGTCATGTGCTACGTGGCCTACAAGGTCACCGGCTTCCCCAAGCATCGCGTGATGGGCCAGTCCGGCATCCTGGACTCCGCCCGCTTCCGCACCTTCATCGCCCTGGAGCTGGGCGTCTCCTTCGAGGACGTCCACGCCCTGGTGCTGGGCGGCCACGGCGACTCCATGGTGCCGCTGCCGCGCTACACCCACGTCGGCGGCATCCCGATCACGCAGCTGCTGCCGCCGGAGAAGATCGACGAGCTGGTCCGGCGGACCCGGGACGGCGGGGCCGAGATCGTCCGCCTGCTGAAGACGGGCTCGGCCTTCTTCGCCCCGGGGGCGGCGATGGCGGAGATGGTCGAGGCGATCCTGCGCGACCGGAAGCGGGTGCTGCCGGTCTCGGCCTATCTCGAGGGAGAATATGGCGAGTCGGGCATCTTCATGGGCGTGCCCGTGGTGCTCGGCGGCCAGGGCATCGAACGGATCCTGGAGATCGAGCTCACCGACGAGGAGCGGGCGGCCTTCGCCCGTTCGGCGGCGGACGTCCGCGAGACCTTGGCCAAGCTGGACCTCTGAGGGAGGAGGCGTGCCCCCGCCCCGGCCCGCCGGGCGCGACCCGGCGGGCCGGGGCGGGGCGGTGGAGGAGGCGATGCCACGCGGTGGCCGGAGCGGGTGAGCATCACGACGAGACCCGCGGCGTGCCGCAGGCTGGCGCATCCGGCGACCGCGGCGAGGGGCCGGCCGGCGTCGGCGCCGGGCGGTGGGCCGGTGCCGACCCCGCGGACGAGGCGGCGCGGGACGACGCCCTGCGCGCCGAGGCCGTCGCCCTGCACCGGCGGGCCCGCGGCAAGATCGAGATCGCCAGCAAGGTGCCCCTGCGGGACAGCCGCGACCTGAGCCTGGCCTACACCCCCGGCGTGGCCGAGCCGTGCCGGCTGATCGCCGCCGACCCCGACGAGGCCTTCGAGCTCACCGCCCGCGGCAACCTGGTGGCCGTGGTGTCCGACGGCTCCGCCGTCCTGGGCCTCGGCGACATCGGTCCGGCGGCCGCCCTGCCCGTGATGGAGGGCAAGGCGATCCTCTTCAAGCTGTACGCGGCCGTCGACGCGGTGCCGCTGTGCATCGAGGCCCGCGAGGTGGGCCGGATCGTCGAGGTGGTCCGCGCCCTGGCGCCGAGCTTCGGCGGCATCAACCTGGAGGACATCGCCGCCCCCCGCTGCTTCGAGGTGGAGGCGCGGCTGCGGGCCGAGCTGGACATCCCGGTGTTCCACGACGACCAGCACGGGACGGCCATCGTCACCGCGGCGGCGCTGATCAACGCCCTGCGGGTGGTGGGCAAGGAGCTGGACCGCGTGCGCATCGTGGTCAACGGGGCGGGCGCCGCGGGCATCGCCACCAGCCAGTTGCTGCTGGATCTGGGCGCCCGCGACCTGGTGCTGTGCGACAGCCGCGGCGCCCTCTACCCCGGCCGGCCCTACGGGATGAACCCGTACAAGCAGCGGATCGCGGAGCGCAGCAACCCCGCCGGCCGCAAGGGGCAGCTGGCCGACGTGATGGAGGGGGCCGACGTGTTCATCGGCCTCTCCCGGGCCGGGGCGGTCACGCCCAGCATGGTGCGCAGCATGGCGCCTGACGCCATCGTCATGGCGATGGCCAACCCGACGCCGGAGATCTTCCCCGACGCGGCGGCGGCCGCGGGGGCGCGGGTGGTCTGCACGGGGCGCTCGGACTTCCCCAACCAGATCAACAACGTGCTGGCCTTCCCCGGCGTGTTCCGCGGCGCCCTGGACGTGCGGGCCCGGGAGGTCAACAAGGCGATGAAGCTGGCGGCGGCGCGGGCCATCGCCGATCTGGTCGAACCGGACCGGCTCGCGCCGGACTACATCATCCCCGCGGCCGGCGACCCCCGGGTGGCCCCGGCGGTGGCCGCCGCGGTGGCCGCGGCGGCCACCGCCAGCGGCGTGGCCCGGCGCCCCCGGGATCCCGCCGAGGTGGGGCGCGCGACGGCCCGCCGGGTCGAGGCGGTGCGCGCCCGCCTGGCCGGTTCGTCCAATACCGCCCAGTGAGGTGAGCGTCGTTGAAGTTCTTCGAGTACATGGCCAAGGAGGTCTTCCGGGCGCGGGGCATCCCCACGCCGCGGGGCCGGGTGGCGGCCTCCCCCGACGAGGCGGCCGCGGTGGCCGCGGAGATCGGCGGGCCGGTGGCCGTCAAGTCGCAGGTCCTGGCCGGAGGGCGCGGCAAGGCCGGCGGCATCCGGTTCGCCGACACGCCCGCCGCGGCCCGCGAGGTGGCGGCCGGGCTGCTCGGCCAGGAGGTGCGGGGCCACCGCGTCGAGCGGGTGCTGGTCGAGGAGAAGCTGTCCATCGACCGCGAGCTGTACCTGGGCATCGCCGTGGACACCGGCCGCAAGGCACCGCTGGTCATCGCGTCGCTGCACGGCGGCGTGAACATCGAGGAGGTCCCGGAGAAGGACATCGTCAAGCGGCCCGTGGACATCACCCTGGGGGTGTACCCCTACTTCGCCCGCGGCATCGCCCGGCGGCTCGGGCTCGAGGGTGCCGTCGCCCGCCAGTTCGTCGAGATCCTGACGCGGCTGTACGGGATCTTCCGCGACTACGACGCCGAGCTGGTAGAGATCAACCCCCTGGTGATCGCCGGCGACCGGCTGATCGCCGCCGACGGCCGGCTCAACGTCGACGACGACGCCCGGTTCCGCCACCCGGACCTGCCCGAGGTCAGCGAGGCCACGGAGCTGGAGCGGCGGGTGCGGGAGATCGGGCTCTCCTACGTGGAGCTGGACGGTGACATCGCCGTCATGGCCAACGGCGCCGGCATCACCATGGCGACCATCGACGTGCTGGCCGAGTACGGCGGGCGGGCGATGAACTTCCTCGACGCCGGCGGCGGCGCGGCGGTGGAGCCCATGGCCAAGGCCATGGCGGTGCTGGTGTCCACGAGGCCCAAGGTCATCTTCGTCAACATCTTCGGCGGCATCACGCGCTGCGACGACGTGGCCAACGCCATCGTCACCGTCAAGGAGCAGCAGGGCATCCCGGTGCCGCTGGTGGTGCGGCTGGTGGGCACCAACGAGGACAAGGGCGTGGCGATCCTCCGGGAGCACGGCATCGAGGCCTTCCGGGACATGGGCGAGGCCGCCCGCAAGGCGGTCGAGCTGGCCCGGCGGGGAGGGGAGCGGTAGATGGCGATCCTGATCGACGAGCGCACCCGGGTGGTGGTGCAGGGCATCACCGGCCACCAGGGCAGCTTCCACACCGGCCAGATGCTGGACTACGGCACCCGCGTGGTGGCGGGCGTCTCGCCGGGCAAGGAGGGCCAGGAGGTCCGGGGCGTGCCCGTGTACGACACGGTGGAGGCGGCGGTGGAGAAGCACGGGGCCACCGCCTCGGTGGTCTTCGTGCCCGCGCCCTTCGCCAAGGACGCGGTCCTGGAGGCGCTGGACGCCGGGATCAAGCTGGTGGTGGTGATCACCGAGCACGTGCCGCTGCACGACGCCATGGAGATCATGGCGCGGGCCCGGCTCAAGGGCGCCACGGTGGTCGGCCCCAACACCTTCGGGGTGATCTCGCCCGGCAAGTCCAAGATCGGGATCATGCCCAATGCCATCTACACTCCCGGCCGGGTGGGCATCGTCGCCCGCAGTGGTACCCTTTCCTACGAGATCGCCGCCTCCCTCTCCCACGCCGGGTTCGGTCAGTCCACCGTGGTCGGCATGGGCGGCGACCGGGTGGTGGGGCTCTCCTTCATCGACGTGCTGAAGCTGTTCGAGCAGGACAAGGAGACGGAGGCGGTGGTCCTGGTGGGCGAGATCGGCGGCACCGCGGAGGAGGAGGCCGCCGAGTACATCAAGGGCATGTCCAAGCCCGTGGTCGCCTACCTGGCCGGCAAGCACGCACCGCCCGGCAAGCGCATGGGGCACGCGGGGGCCATCATCGAGCGGGGCCGGGGGACCTACCAGAGCAAGGTCGAGGCCCTGGAGGCGGCGGGGGCCCGGGTCGCCGCGCTGCCCTGGCAGGTGGCCGACCTGGTGCGCGAGGTCCTGCGCTAGCGCGGCCCCATGAGACGGGCCCGGGCCGAGCCGGCGCGGGAGGGTGCCGGTCGTCCCGGCGCGGGACGCACCACCCAGGAGGAAGGGACCGCCATGGGGGCTTTCGGCGCCGCCCCGGGACCAGGGACGGAGAAGGCCGCCTACATCCGCCAGCTCTTCGACACCATCGCGCCCGGCTACGACCGGATGAACCGGCTCATGACCCTGGGCCAGTGGCGGTACTGGAAGTGGCGGCTGGCCCGGCGCCTGGAGGAGCTGCCCCTGGAGGGGGCCCGGGTGCTGGACGTGGCCTGCGGCACCGGGGAGATCACCGCCCTCTTGGCGCGCCGGGTGGGGCCGTCGGGGCACGTGACCGGGCTGGACTTCTCGCCGGGCATGCTGGCCGTCGCCCGTCGCCGCCTGGAGGAGGCGGGCCTCGCGGCTCGGGTCCGGCTGGTGCAGGGCGACGCCCTGGCCATGCCCTTCCCGGACGGTGGCTTCGACCTGGTGACCATGGGGTTCGCGCTGCGCAACGTGGCCGACCTGGACCGCGCCCTGGCGGAGATGGTCCGGGTCGCGCGGCCGGGGGGACGGGTGCTGCTGCTCGAGCTCTCCCACAGCCCGTGGCCCTGGGTGCGGGTGCCCTTCCGCTGGTACTTCGAGCGGGTGGTGCCGGCCATGGGGCGATGGGCGGCCCGCCGCTGGCGGGGGCCGGGACCGGCCCCCTACGCGTGGCTGCCCCAGTCGGTGCGGGGCTTCCCGGGGGCGGAGGAGCTCGCCGCCCGCATGGCGGCGGCGGGCCTGGAGGGCGTGCGGTTCTGGCGGATGTCGGCAGGCATCGTCTGCCTCCACGAGGGGCGGCGGCCCGCGGGGACGTGAGGGTCCGATGGGCGTGATTCTCGTCGGGATGAACCACCGCACGGCCCCGGTCGCCGTGCGGGAACGGCTGGCGGTCGACGCGGAGGCGGCCACGGCCGCGCTGCGGGAGCTGGTGGCCCGCCCGGCCGTGGACGAGGTGGTGCTCCTCTCCACCTGCAACCGGGTGGAGGTCTACGCCGCGGCGGAGCACCACGGCCAGGGGATCCGCCAGGTGCAGGAGACCCTGGCCCGCTGGGCGGGCATGGAGCGCGAGCAGCTGGAGGCCTACCTCTACCTGCGGGAAGACGCGGCCGCCGCCCGCCACCTGTTCCGCGTCGCGGCGGGCCTGGACTCCATGGTGCTCGGGGAGAGCCAGATCCTGGGTCAGGTGCGGGACGCCTACCACGCGGCCGCGTCCGCCGGCACCTGTGGCAAGGTGCTGCACGGCCTGTTCCAGCAGGCCCTGGCGGCGGGCAAGCGGGCGCGCACGGAGACGGCCATCGGTCAGCACGCGGTGTCCGTCAGCTACGTCGCCGTCGAGCTGGCCCGCAAGGTGTTCGGCAAGCTGGAGGGGCGGGCCGTCCTGCTGGTGGGTGCGGGGGAGACGGCGGAGCTGGCCGCCCGCAGCCTGGCGGAGGACGGCGGCTGCCGGCTGGTGGTGGCGAACCGGACCGTGGAGCGCGGTCGGCAGCTGGCCGCGGCCTATGGAGGACGGGCGCTGCCCTTGGAGCGGCTGGCCGAGGCCCTGGTCGAGTGCGACGTGGTGATCGCCTCCACCGGATCCGCCCGCCCGCTGATCACCGCCGCCATGGTGCGGGAGGCCATGCGGCGCCGGCGGGGTCGCCCCCTCCTGCTGGTGGACATCGCCGTGCCGCGGGACGTCGAGGCGGCGGCCGGACGCTTGGACGGCGTCTTCCTCTACGACATCGACGACCTGGAGGCGGTGGTGGAGGCGAACCTCCGGCTGCGGCGGGAGGAGGCGAGCCGGGTCGAGGCGATGCTGGACGAAGAGGTGCGCCAGTTCGAGGGGTGGCTGCAGAGCTTGAACGTGGTTCCGCTGATCCGCTCGCTGCGGGAGAAGGCCGAGGCCATGCGCCGCCAGGAGCTGGAACGGGCGCTGCGCAAGCTGCCCCATCTCTCCGAGCGCGACCGCCAGGTGATCGACGGCCTCACCCGGCTGATCGTCAACAAGCTGCTCAACGATCCGATGGTGCGCCTGAAGGAGGCGGTGGCGGGCGGCCGCGGCCCGGTGTACCTGGAGGAGGCCTTCACCGAGCTGTTCGCCCTGGACGAACCGGCGCCCCGCGGCCGCCGCGGGGCGGGCACCCACGCCCCCGCCGCCGGCGACGGCCAAGCCCCGCCGCGGGCCGGCGGGGAGGCGGACGCCGCGGGGGACGCACCGGATGGGCCCCTGCCGGCGGATGGCCCCCACCGGATGGCCCCGGCGGGCGGCGAGGCCCCGGATCCCCGGTGGCCGCGGTCGGGCGCCCGCGCGGCCGCCGGCGGCGCGGACGCGCGGATCGGACGGCCGTGATCCGGCGGGGGCTGGTCCGCGACGGGCGGCAGGTGAGAGCCGGTGCAGGGCTGGCTGGGATGGGCATACGTGGCCGTGACCCTCGGCTACCTGGCCGCCGCAGGCGGGTACGCCTGGGCGCTGGGCAGCCTGGCGCGGGATGCCGCGGCGCGCTGGCTGGCCCGCGTCACGTGGGCGGTGCACACCGGCCTCCTGGCCGTCGCGGTGGCGACCGGCCACGTCCCCTTCCTGAGCCCGCAGGGGTCGGTGTTCTTCCTCGGCTGGGGATGGGTGCTCAATGGGCTCGTGCTGGAGTCCCTGCTGGGGCTGCGGGCCCTGGGGGCCTTCATGCTGCCGCCCGTGGTGGCGTTGCTCGTGCTGGTGGCGGCCGTCGGCGGGCCGGGGAGGGCCGGCGCGGTGGCGGCGGCCGATGAAGGCCTGCCCGCGGCGTCGGCGGCGGCCGTCGCCGGGGTCGGGGGTGGGGACCCCTTCGGCGCACCCTGGATCTGGCTCCACGCCATCATCGCCCTCTTGAGCTATTGCGCCTTCGGCCTCGCCTCGGCGCTGGCGGCCATGTACCTCCTCCAGGAGCGCCAGCTGCGGAGCAAGGTCTTCAGCCGCCTCTACCGCCACCTCCCCGCCCTGGAGGAGATGGACCGCGCCTGCTGGTGGCTGATCGGCAGCGGCTTCGCCCTGCTCACCCTGGCGCTGGCCAGCGGGACCCTCTCGGCCGGGCAGCTGTGGGACGACCGCTGGGCCAGCGACGGCAAGGTGATCGCCAGCCTGGCCGCCTGGCTGTTCTACGGTCTGCTCCTGACCCTGCGCGCCGTGGCGGGGTGGCGGGGGCGCCGACTGGCGTACCTTTCGCTGGTCGGCTTCGCCGTCATCCTCTTCAACTACCTGGTGGTGGGGCCGCACTGGTCGACCCGCCACGTCTTCTGAGGGGGAGGGATGAGCGTGGCCGCCAGGGTGGTGCGCATCGGCACCCGCTCCAGCGCGCTGGCCCGGCTCCAGGCGGAGCGGGTGGCGCAGCGCCTCCGCCGGCACCACCCCCACCTGGCGGTGGAGCTGGTCCCCATCACCACCCAGGGGGATCGGGACCGGGCACGGCCCCTCTACGCCCTCGAGACGGCGGGCGCCTTCGTCAAGGAGCTGGAGCAGGCCCTGCGCGACGGGCGCATCGACTTGGCCGTCCACAGCGCCAAGGACGTGCCCACGCGCCTGCCCGAGGGGCTGGAGCTGGCCGCCTTCCCGGAGCGCGAGGACCCCGGCGATGCCCTGGTGCTGCCGGCCGCGGCCGACCCGTCCCGGGCGGCCGCGCCGGCGACCGAGCCGGGACCGGACGGCGGCGTGACGGCGAAGGGGGAGGGGGGGCCGATCGGGCCGCTGGATCGCCTTCCGCCGGGTGCCCGGGTGGGGACCAGCAGCCTGCGCCGTCAGGCGTGGCTCCGCGCCCGACGGCCCGACCTGGCGGTCGAACCGGCCCGCGGGAACCTGGACACGCGGTTGCGACGCCTGGACGGGGGCGCGTGGGACGCCTTGCTGGTGGCCGCCGCCGGGCTGCGACGCCTGGGCCTGGGCCATCGGATCAGCGCACCCGTCCCGCCGTCGGTGCTCCTGCCGGCGCCGGGCCAGGGGGCGCTGGCCGTCGAGATCCGCCGGGACGACGCGGCGACCCGTCGGCTGGTGGCGGTGCTCGACCGCCCTGAGGTGGCGCTGGCGGTGCGGGCGGAGCGGGCCTTCCTGGCCGAGCTGGGCGGCACCTGCCGGGTGCCGCTGGGGGCCTGGGGGCGGGTCGAGGGATCCCGCCTGCGCCTGCGGGGCATGGTGGCCGGACGGGACGGGTCGCCCTGGCTGGAGGACGAGGTGGTGGGCCCGGCGCAGGACCCCGAGGCCGTCGGCCGGGCGCTGGCCGAGCGGCTGGTGGCCCAGGGGGCGCGGACCGTGCTGGCGGCGGCGGGTGGGGGCGAGGCCGCCGGGGACGGCGACGGCCGGCGACCCTGAGCGGTCGGTCGGGGCGGGGCGGGCGGTGCGCCGCCATGCCGGCATCGGCCGGCCGAGGCGCGGCAGAGCCGGGCGGGGCCGGCGAGGGCCGGGACCGGGGAGGTGGGCGCATGCCGGGCGACCAGGGCGCGGAGACCCCTTGGGGACGCGGTGCTGCGGACGGCGGCCACCGGGGTGCGGCCGGCGCCGCCGAAGGGGTCGCCGCGCCCGGCCGGGCCGCCGTCGGCGAGCTCTGGGGCCTGCCCGGATGGGTCTACGTGGTGGAGGCGGGGCCCGGCGACCCCGGCCTGCTCACCGTCCGCGGCAGCGAGCTGCTCCGAGCCGCCGAGGTCGTGGTGGCGGATGCCGGCCTGGAGGCGGCGCTCCAGCGGTGGGCTTCGCCCACCGCCGCCCTCTGGCTCGTCACGCCGCCAGCGGGAGCGGAGGCGGCGCCGGGACGACCTCCCTGGGCCGGCCGGCTGCCGGTGGCCGGCCGGCTCGAGCCGGATCGCGTCGCGGGGCGCCTGGCCCGCTGGGCGCGGGCCGGACTGCGGGTCGTCCGGCTGGTCCGCGGTCGGTCGTGCCGGGACGAGGGGACGGCCCTGGCCGCGGCAGGGGTCGGCGTGATCCCGGTACCGGGGGTGCCGACGGGCGGCGGGTCCGCGGACGGACGCCAGCCGGCGCCGCCGCTGGCGGGATGGCGCGTCGCGGTCACCCGGGCGGCCGAGCAGGCCGGCGATCTGGCGGAGCTCGTCGGCCGCCTGGGCGGCGAGGCGCTGGAGCTCCCACTGATCGCCGTGGAGCCGGCCCCCGGCGAGGCGGAGCTCGACGCGGAGCTGGACGACCCCGGCGGCAGCTGGTGGGTCTTCACCAGCCAGAACGGCGTGGCCGCCCTGGCCCGGCGGTTGCGGGCGCGGGGGGGCGACGCGCGGGCGCTGGCCGGTGCCCGGGTCGCCGTGGTCGGCGAGGCGACGCGGGGTGCCCTGGAGGGGGCGGTGGGGATTCGGGCCGACCTGGTCCCGTCCGCGTTCACCGGTGCCCGTCTCTGGAAGGAACTGGCCCGTCGCGTCCAGCCCGGCCAGCGGGTGGTGTGGCCGCGGGGTGACCGGGCCGCGGTGGCGGCGGCCCGCCCGGTGGTGGAGGCCGGGGCCGTGCTGCGCGCGCCGGTGGTCTACCGCACGGTGCTGCGACGGCAGGAGGCGGCGGCCCTGCTGGAGCTCGTGCGCGCCGGGCGCGTCGACGCGGTCACCCTGGCCAGCCCCTCGGCCTGCGAGGCCCTGGCGGAGGCGGCGGGGCCCGAAGGGCTCGGCCGGTTCTTCCCGCATCGGGAACCGGCGGGACCCGGCGGCCGGCGCCCGCTGGTGGTCTGCATCGGTCCCCGCACCGCCCAGCGGGCGGCGGCCCTCGGCCTGCCCGTCGACCGGGTGCCGTCCCGGTTCACCGCGGAAGGATTGGTCGCGGCCCTTCTCGAAGGACTAGAGGCTGGCGGGGGTTCGTAGGCCCCCGTCGCGCTCGAGGTGAAAAGCCATGGCCTTTCCGGTGCATCGCCCGCGGCGGCTGCGGTCGAGCCCGGCGGTGCGCAGCCTGGTGCGGGAGACGGATCTGACCGTCGACCGCCTGATCTACCCGCTGTTCGTGGTCCCGGGCCGGGACGTGGTGGAGCCGGTGCCGTCCATGCCCGGGGTCGAGCACCGGTCCGTCGACCGCGCGGTGGAGCGGGCCCGGGAGGTCTTCGCGCTGGGGATCCGCGCCGTGCTGCTCTTCGGTCTGCCGCGGGCGAAGGACGAACGCGGCAGCGAGGCGGCGGCGCCGGACGGCGCCGTGCAGCAGGCCGTCCGGGCGATCAAGGACGCGCTGCCGGACCTGCTGGTCATCACCGACGTGTGCCTGTGCGCCTACACCAGCCACGGGCACTGCGGCATCCTCACCGCCGATGGTCGCATCGACAACGATGCGACCCTGGAGCAGCTCGCCCAGGTGGCCCTCTCCCATGCCCGCGCCGGCGCCGACTGGGTCGCCCCGTCGGACATGATGGACGGCCGGGTGGGGGCGATCCGTCGGGCGCTGGACGAGGACGGCTTCCAGGAGACGGCGATCCTGTCCTATGCCGTCAAGTACGCGTCCGCCTTCTACGGCCCGTTCCGGGAGGCGGCCCACTCCGCCCCCGCCTTCGGCGACCGGCGCACCCACCAGATGGACCCCGCCAACGTGCGCGAGGCCCTGCGGGAGGTGGCCCTGGACCTGGAGGAGGGGGCCGACCTGGTGATGGTCAAGCCGGCCCTGGCCTACCTGGACGTGATCCGCGCCGTCCGCGACCGGTTCCCGGTGCCGGTGGTGGCGTACAATGTCAGTGGCGAGTACAGCCTGGTCAAGGCGGCCGCGCGGCAGGGCTGGGTGGACGAGCAGGCGGTGGTGCTGGAGGCGTTGACGGCCATGCGGCGGGCGGGGGCGGACGCCATCATCACCTACCACGCGCCGGAGGTGGCGCGCTGGCTGGGTTGAGCGAAGGCCGGCGGCCGACCGCGGTTGGGGGCGCGGAGAGGGGCGCGGGTCGGTGTTCGCCGAGGGAGAGGGGTGAACCGGGATGGCAGACCGGATCGTCACGGGGGCGGAGGCGGCCTCCGACCGTCCCCGCGCGGCGGGCGGCCAGGGCGCCGCGGGCCGCACCGGGGGCACGGCCGAAGGGCCGGGCCCCGCGGGGGCGGCCGGCGCGGGCGGGACGGGTCGGGAGCGGCGCCCGCGGTTCGAGACGCTCTCGGGGATCGCGGTCAAGCGTTGCTACGGCCCGGAGGACGTGCCCGCCATCGACGACGAGCGACGGCTGGGTCGTCCCGGCCAGTGGCCCTACACCCGCGGCATCCACGAGACCATGTACCGGGGCCGGCTGTGGACCATGCGCCAGTTCGCCGGCTTCGGGACGGCCGAGCAGACCAACCAGCGGTTCAAGTACCTCCTCAAGGAGGGCCAGACGGGCCTCAGCGTCGCCTTCGACTTCCCCACGCTGCTGGGCTACGACTCGGACCACCCCATGTCCGACGGCGAGGTCGGCAAGCTCGGCGTGGCCATCGACACCCTGGCCGACATGGAGATCCTGTTCGACGGGATCCCGCTGGACCAGGTGTCCACCTCCATGACCATCAACGGACCGGCGGCGATGATCTTCGCCATGTACCTGGCCGCCGCGGAGAAGCAGGGCGTGCCCTTCGACCGGCTGCGGGGCACGATCCAGAACGACATCCTCAAGGAGTACATCGCGCAGAACACGTACATCTTCCCGCCGCGCCCGTCGATGCGCATCATCACCGACATCTTCGCCTTCTGCGCCGACCACGTGCCCCAGTGGAACACGGTGAGCATCTCCGGCTACCACATCCGGGAGGCCGGCGCCACGGCGGTCCAGGAGCTGGCGTTCACCCTGGCCAACGGGTTCGAGTACGTGCGGGCCGGCATCGAGGCGGGGCTCGACGTGGATCGCTTCGCGCCGCGGCTCTCCTTCTTCTTCAACGTCCACAACGACTTCTTCGAGGAGATCGCCAAGCTGCGGGCGGCGCGGCGCATCTGGGCCGTCGAGATGCGAGAGCGCTTCGGGGCCAAGGACCCGCGCTCGTGGAAGATGCGCTTCCACTGCCAGACGGCGGGGTGCACGCTGACGGCCCAGCAGCCGGAGATCAACATCGTCCGGGTGACGCTGCAGGCGCTGGCGGCGGTGCTGGGCGGGACCCAGTCGCTGCACACCAACTCCTTCGACGAGGCGCTGGCCCTGCCGACGGAGAAGGCGGTGCGCATCGCCCTGCGCACCCAGCAGATCATCGCCGAGGAGAGCGGGGTGACCCACACCGTCGACCCGCTGGGCGGCTCCTACTACGTGGAGTGGCTGACCGACGAGATGGAGCGCCGGGCGCGCGAGTACTTCCGGCGCATCGACGAGCTGGGCGGCGTGATCCCCGCCATCGAGGCCGGGTTCTTCCACAGGGAGATCGCCGACGCCTCCTACCGGTACCAGCGGCAGGTGGAGGCGGGCGAGATCACGGTGGTGGGCGTCAACAAGTACGTCCTGGCGGAGGAGGAGCAGCCGGAGATCCTGCGGGTCCCCGACGAGGTCCAGGAGCACCAGGTCCAGCGGCTGCGGGACATCCGCCGCACCCGGGACAACCGGCGGGTCAGCCAGGCCCTGCGCGACCTCAAGGCGGCGGCGCGCAGCGGCGAGAACCTGATGCCGCGCCTGCTGGAGTGCGCCCGCGCCTATGCCACCCTGGGCGAGATGTGCGACACGCTGCGGGAGGTCTTCGGGGAGTACCGCGATCGGGCGATCTTCTAGCCCGAGGGGGGCGGTCCGTCCGCGGCGCGGGGCGGCGCCGAGGCCGGCTCGGGTCGTGATCGCAGGAGCGAGGCGGAGACGCCATGGAGACGCAACCGGTGACCACCGGCGAGGTGCCGGCGAGCCAGCGGATCCGCGTGCTGGTGGCCAAGCCGGGCATGGACCGGCATGACCGCGGCGCCAAGGTCATCGCCCGGGCGTATCGCGACGCCGGCATGGAGGTGATCTACACGGGCCTCCACCAGTCGCCGGCCCAGATCGCCCGGGCGGCCCTGGAGGAAGACGTGGACGTGGTGGCGCTGAGCATCCTCTCGGGCGCCCACAATACCGTGATCCCCCGCGTGTGCCAGGCGCTGCGGGAGGTGGGCCTGGACGACGTGGTCGTGCTGGTGGGCGGCGTGATCCCGCCGGAGGACGTCCCCGGGCTGCTCGCGGCCGGCGTCACGCGGGTCTTCGGGCCGGGCTCGAGCACCGAGGAGATCGTCGCCTACACGCGCGAGCAGGTGCGCAAGCGCCGGGGGGACCGGGCGTGATGCGCGCGTCCGGCCCCGAGGAACTGGCCCGCGGCGTGTTGGCGGGGGATCGCAGGGCGCTGGCCCGCGCCATCACGTGGGTGGAGAACCGCCGGCCGGGGGCGAGCGAGCTCCTGCGCCGCATCTACCCCGAGACCGGCCGCGCCCACGTGGTCGGGCTGACCGGGGCGCCGGGCGTCGGCAAGAGCACCCTGGCGGCTGCCCTGGCCCGCCACCTGCGCAGCGCGGGGCAGCGGGTGGGCCTCGTCGCCGTCGACCCGTCCAGCCCCTTCACCGGCGGCGCCCTCCTGGGCGACCGCATCCGCTTCAGCCAGGGGGCGGTGGACGACGGCGTCTTCTTCCGCAGCCTGGCCTCCCGCGGCCAGGTGGGCGGCCTCGCCCGGGCCACGGGGGACGTGATCCACCTATTGGACGCCGCCGGCATGGACGTGGTGCTGGTGGAGACGGTGGGGGCCGGCCAGTCCGAGGTGGCGATCATGCGGCACGCCCACACCGTGGTGGTGGTGCTGGCCCCGGGGCTGGGCGACGACGTCCAGGCGGCCAAGGCCGGGATCCTGGAGGTCGCCGACGTCCTGGTGGTCAACAAGGCCGACCAGCCGGGGGCGAGCCGCACGGTGCAGGAGCTGCGGCAGATGCTGGAGCTGGGGGCGCCGCGGGATCCCGGCTGGCGGCCGCCGGTCGTGGAGACGGTGGCCGCCGACGGGCGGGGCGTGGCGGCGCTGGCGGATGCCGTCGCCCGCCACCGGCAGCACCTGACGGAGAGCCCGGCGGGCGCGCAGCGGGATCGCTGGCGGGCCGAGGAGGCGCTGCGCCAGGAACTGCTGGCCCTGGTCGCCGAGCGGCTCCACGGCACGGCGGCGTGGGCGGCGGCCGCCGACGCCGTGGCCGGCCGCCGGGTGACGCCGGCCGAGGCCGCCGCACGCCTGCTGGATGCCTTGCGGGACGAGCGCGGCCCGAGGGACGGGCACCCGGCGGAGGGTGGTGGCGGCCGGGCCGCCGTCGAGGCGCGCGGCGGGGCGGCGGGCGGCTGACGGACCGCGGGGACGGCCGAGCCGACGCCGCCGCGTGGTGGCGATGGGCGTCGCGGGCGATGCGAGCCTGGCGTCGAGGAGGGCGGGCGATGGCGACACCTCCGTGGCTGCTGGATCCGACCTACGAGGAGATCCGCCGCGCGGTGCGCGAGTTCGCCCAGCGCGAGCTGGCGCCGCGGGCGGCCGCCTACGACGCGTCCGGCGAGTTCCCGTGGGAGAACGTCCGCCGGCTGGCGGAGCACGGCTACCTGGGGATGATGATCCCCGAGGAGTACGGCGGCGGGGGCATGGACACGCTGGCCCACGCCATCTGCCTGGAAGAGGTGGCCCGGGCGTGTGCCGCCACGGCCGTGGTCATGGACGTGCACAACAGCCTGGTCGGCGAGCTGATCAACCGCTGGGCCAGCGCGGCGATGAAGGCCCGTTGGCTCCCGGTCCTGGCCCGGGGGGACCGGCTGGGGGCCTTCTGCCTGACGGAGCCCGACGCCGGCTCCGACGCCGCCGCCTTGAAGACCACGGCCGTCCGCGACGGCGACCACTACGTGCTCCACGGACGCAAGACCTTCATCTCCAACGGCGGCGTGGCGGAGATCTACGTGGTGTTCGCGGTGACCGACCCGGCCGCCGGCTCCCGCGGCATCAGCGCCTTCCTGGTGGAGAAGGGCACCCCCGGCCTCTCCTTCGGGAAGCCGTTCAAGAAGATGGGCATCCGCGCCTCCGCCACCACCGACGTGATCCTCGAGGGGGTGAGGGTGCCCGCCGAGAACCTGATCGGCCAGGAGGGGCAGGGGTACAAGATCGCCCTGGCCACCCTGGACAACGGCCGGGTCGGCATCGGCGCCCAGGCCGTGGGCATCGCCCAGGCCGCCCTCGACCGCGCCGTGGCCTATGCTAGCCAGCGCAAGCAATTCGGCCGGCCCATCGCCAGCTTCCAGGGCATCCAGTTCAAGCTGGCCGACATGGCCACGGCGATCGAGGCCGCGCGCCTCTTGGTCTACCGGGCGGCCGTGCTCTACGACCAGAGCGTGCGCACCGGCCGGCGCGCCAGCAAGGAGATCGCCATGGCGAAGCTGTTCGCCTCGGAGGTGGCCATGCGGGTCACCACCGAGGCGGTCCAGATCCACGGCGGCTACGGCTACCTGCAGGACTTCGAGGTCGAGCGCCTGATGCGGGACGCCAAGATCACCCAGATCTACGAGGGGACGTCCGAGGTGCAGCGCATGGTGATCGCCCGCGCCCTGCTGGCCGAAGCCGGCCAGGCGGTGGAAGCGGCGGTATGAGGGGCGGGGCCTCGGAGGCGTCCACCCGGGGCGGGCGGGGACGGCCTGGTCCCATGGCTGCACCGACGGTGAACCCGGGTCACCGGCGCGGTGCCGTCCGTACGCCGGTGGCCGCCCGGATCCGCGAGGCCGCGGCGGAGCTCTTCGCCCGCCAGGGGTTTCGCGGCACCGGCCTGCGCCAGGTGGCGGCGGCCGCCGGGGTGGCCGTGGGGACCGTCTATGCCCATTACCGGGACAAGGCGGCGTTGTTGCGCTCGGTGGCGGAAGAACAGGCCGCCGTCATCGGCCGTCGGCTGGCGCCCGTCCACCTGACGCCCGGGCGCCCGGCGGCGGAGCGGTGGGCGGCCTTTCGCGACGTGCTGCGCGATGCGCTCCCCTGGCTCGCCTGCGAGGCGGAGGCCGGCGCGGCCGTGGCGCGCGGAGCGGGCCAGCGGGGGGAAGACCGGCAGGGTCCCGTCACGGCCGCCCTTCACCAGGGACTGGCGCGCCTCCTGGTGGAAGGGGCCCGTCGCGGCGAGGTGGAGCTGCCGCACCTGCGGCCGGACGCGGGCCGGCCGGCGCTGCCGGGGGCAGCGGTGGAGGCGGCGGCGGGTGACGCCGCGGCGGCCGTGCTGGCGGCCGCCTTGGGCCTGTGGGAACGCGGTCGCGCGGACGATCTCGACTGGCTGTGGTGGGGCCTCGCCGCCCGCAGCCCGCGGCAGCACGAGGGGACGCGGTGACGCGGCCGGCGGAGCTCCCCGGGCTGCGATCCGCAGCGGTGGCGTCCCGCGGGATCCGCAGGCGCGGGGTAGCCGCCGTTCGGCGGGCGCCGCCGGCCCGAGTCGCCCCTGCGACCTGCGGGCGGATCAGAGGCCCCGGGTCATCCCGGTGAGGACCTGGTGCAGCACCCAGTAGTCGGTCGGGGTGAAGGGACGGCGCCCATGCCAGGTGATGGCGGCCAGCGATCGGATGTCCGCCTCGGAGACCTCGGGATGCTCCTGCCAGAAGACCCGCAGCGCCCAGGGCAGGGTCTCGGGATCGAGGGCGCCGGGGCCCGGGGTCGGCTGGGACCCGGCGGGCTGGGGACGGGGCGTCGCGGCGCGTGCAGGCTGCGGCTGGCGGTAGGTGGCGGACGTCCCGCGGACGACGCCGGCAGAACCCGGGGGCTCGGCGGACGCAGCGGCGAGGGCGATGGCGTCCTCCGGCGGCGGCTGGGGGCTGGCTCCGCCGCTCCCCGGTGTCGGGCGATTGGCGCCGCCCTCGGCGGCGGGCGCGGCGGGTACGGTTGGCGCGGGGCCTGACGGAGCAGAGGCCACGGCGGCGGCAGGCGCCGGGGGCGCCGCCGGCCCGACGGCCGCCGGTCCGACCAGATCGGCCAGTCCGACGCCAAGGGCTGCCGCGACGCGGAGGACCACGTCCACCGAGGGCTTCCGGGCGGGGTCGTTCTCCAGCTGGGAGAGGTAGGCCTTCGACACCCCCGAGCGGCGTGCCAGGTCGCGCAGGCTGATGCCCCGCTGCCGGCGCAGCTCCCGGATCCGCTTGCCAACCTCCACCGGGCTCACCTCGGCGGTTGCCAGCCGGCAGGCTCGTCTAACATTATACCATGAGGTCCATCCATCCTTTGGATCGCCAACCAGCCGCGGGTAGGAGGGGATCGACGATGATCGAGCGCCATGCCGCCGGCGGCGTGGTGTACCGGCGCGCCGGGACCCCGGCCTGGCCGATCGCCGCGGGATCGGCGGCCTCGGACCCGGACGCGGCCTCCAGAGGGGACGAACCCGGCGGATCCGGCCCCGCCGT
This sequence comes from Thermaerobacter composti, assembly GCF_033582035.1. NCBI lineage: Bacteria > Bacillati > Bacillota > Clostridia > Eubacteriales > Clostridiales Family XVII. Incertae Sedis > Thermaerobacter > Thermaerobacter composti. Next base: position 1,570,051 of record NZ_CP132508.1, on the reverse strand, counting down.
CGAGGTCTTGATGATCCTGGACGCCTACGGGCACTGGGCGCTGCCCAAGGGCGGCATCGAGCCAGGGGAGACGCCGGAGGCCGCAGCCCTGCGCGAGATCCGGGAGGAGACGGGGATCGTCGGCGCCATCGAGGCGCCGCTCCCCTCGGTGCGGTACCGGTTCCGCGACGGCGAGGAGGAGGTGGAGAAGACCGTCCACTACTTCCTCGTCCGCGCGCTGAACGGGGGATTGCGGGTCCAGCGCGAGGAGCTGCGGGACGCGGCGTGGCTGTCGCTAGACGAGGCGATCCGGCGCTGCACCTACGAGAACCTGGTGCCGACGCTGGAGGCGGCGCGGCAGGCCATCGCGGCGCAGCGGACCGCCGCCGAGGGGGCACGGGACGCCGCTGCGGCCCAGGAGGGCGCCGCGTCGGGCGCGGCGGAGGCCGCGCCGGACCGGGCGACGGGCGAGCCGACCGGCGGCTCGGGGGCGGCCGGGGATGATGCGGCGGAAGGCGACGGTGCCGATGCGCCGGCCCCGGCACCGGCGGTCGCCGCCGATGCGGCCGCGCCGGGCGGCAGGGAAGGCCGGGCAGCCGACGCTTCGCCGGCGGACGACCGGTCGCCCGCGGACCCCGGGGGGAGCAGCGGGCAGGCGACGGCGGAGACCGATGCCTCCACCGCCCCGGCCCCTCCGCGCTGAGGAGCCGCGCAGCGACGACCGCCGCGCCACCGGCGGGGGCGGCGCCGGCCGGCCGGCTCGGCGAACGGCCGCTGGCGCCGCGGCGGGGCGCAACCCCCCAGGACGGGACGGCCCGACCGGCACCGCGCGATGCGGTGCCGGTCGGGCCGTCCCGTCGTCACCCAATTCTGCGACTTGCGACATCAACGGCCTCGCGGGGGTCGGACCCGCGAGGCCCTGCGGCGGTGCCGGTGGGACGCGTCCACCGGCGCACGTGGTCGGGCCGGCCGGATTTGAACCGGCGACCTCCACGTCCCGAACGTGGCGCGCTAACCAAGCTGCGCTACGGCCCGCAGCGATGGCGAACCAACACCGTCTTGACGCCCCGGCGCGCACGGCTGGGACGATCGCGGCCCCCGCCGCCGGGACGCCGCCGGCCGCGACGCCCCGCGGCCCCGCCGGCGGAGCGGGAGGCAGCCCCGCAGCGGCCGACGGTCGAGGCGCGCGAACCGCAACTGGCATTATAGTGGCGGGGATGCGCCCTGTCAACGAAACGGGGTGGGCCGTCCGGGCACGGGCGTGCCATGCGCAGGGGCGCGCCATGGGGCAGGAGGCGACGGAGGCGATGGTGCGATGAACGGGCCGAGCGACAGCGCGTCCCCCGGCGCGGGGAAGGGCGGCGGGATGACCGCGCCCCGGTCTGGTGCCGCCGCCGGGGAGGCCGGCACTACGGCGGCCTCCGCGCCCGCGGGTCCGCCGCCCCTGGTGATCGGCACCGCGGGCCACGTGGACCACGGCAAGACCACCCTGGTCCGCGCCCTGACCGGCGTCGACACCGACCGCCTGCAGGAGGAGAAGCGGCGCGGCATCTCCATCGACCTGGGCTTCGCGCCCTTCCGCCTGCCCAGCGGCCGCCCGGCCGCCATCGTCGACGTCCCCGGCCACGAGCGGTTCGTCCACAACATGGCCGCCGGCGTCCACGGGATGGACCTGGTGCTGCTGGTGGTCGCGGCGGACGAGGGCGTGATGCCGCAGACCGTCGAGCACCTGGACATCCTGCAGCTGCTGGGCGTCCGGCACGGCCTGGTGGTGCTGACCAAGGTGGATCTGGTGGACGACCCGGCATGGCTCGACCTCGTGGAGGAGGACGTGCGGGCCCACCTCCGGGACACCCTCCTCGCCGAGGCGCCGGTGGTCCGGGTGGCGCCGCCGACGGGCCAGGGCCTCGATCGGCTGCTGACGGCCCTGGAGGACGCGGCGCGACGGGTGCCGGGCCGGGATGCCGACGGCCTCCTGCGGCTGCCCATCGATCGCGCCTTCACCCTCCCCGGCTTCGGTCCCGTGGTCACCGGGACCCTGGTGGCAGGGAGGGTGCGGGTCGGCGACCGGGTCGAGGTGCAGCCCGGAGGGATGACCGCGCGCATCCGGCACCTCCAGGTCCACGGTCGCGAGGTGGAGGAGGCCGTGGCCGGTCAGCGGGTGGCGGCCAACCTGGTCGGCGTGGACCATCAGGCGCTGCACCGCGGGCAGGTCCTGGTTCGTCCCGGCACCCTGGAGGCCACCCGGTGGCTGGCGGTACGCCTCCAGTGGCTGCCCCGCGCGCCCTGGCCCCTGCGCCACCAGGAGCGGGTGCGGGTCCATGCCGGCGCCGCCGAGGTGCTGGGCCGCGTGCGCCTCTTGGAGCCGGTGCGTCCCTGGCAGCCGGGCGAGGCGGGCTGGGCGCTGATCCGCCTGGAGGAACCCCTGGTCGTCGCGCCCGGCGACCGGTTCGTCGTGCGCACCTACTCGCCGGCCCGCACCGCCGGGGGCGGCGTCGTGGCCGACGTGGGCCGGGTCTGGTCGCGGCGCCACGCGCCGGGCCGGTGGCTGGCCGCCTTCCTCGCCGACGACCCGGCCGACGGCTTGACGGCCCGCCTGGAGCGGGCCGGGCTGCCGCGCCCCGCCACCGCCCTGGCCCGGGAGCTGGGTCAGCCCATGCGGCGCATCGAGCAGGCCCTCGCCCGCGCCGAGGCGGCGGGGCGCGTCCGCTCCTTGCCCGGCGGCCACTGGGTGGCCGCGCCCGCGGCCGAGGCCCTGGCCCGGCAGGCGCGCGCCACCCTGGAGCGTCACCACCAGGAACGCCCGCTGGAGGCCGGCATGAGCCGCGACGCCCTGCTGCATGCCCTCTGGCGTGCAGCCCGGGGCGCCGCGGATGCGCGGACTGGCGACCGGCCCGTGCCGGAGGCCGAGGCGAGGGCGGGGCTGCAGGCGCTCTTGGAGACGTGGATCGCCGCCGGCGTGCTGGCCGCCGACGACGACCGGCTGCGGCTGCCCGATTGGGAACCCGGCGGGACGGCCGCCGACCGCCAGCACCTCGAGCGGCTCGCCGCCGTCTATCGGCAGGGCGGGCTGGCTCCGCCGGCCAGCGCCGAGGAGGCCGCGGCGACGGCCGGCGTCCCCGTCGCCGACGCGCTGGGGCTGCTGAGCATCCTGGAGCGGCAGGGTCGGGTGGTGCGCGTGGACACCGGCTTGTGGTTCACGCCCGAGGCGCTGGTCGACGCCTGGCGGCGCCTGGTGGCGCTGGAGCGGCAGGTCGGGCCCTTCACCGTCGCCCAGGCGCGGGACGCGCTGGGCGTGACGCGCAAGTGGGCGCTGCCCCTCCTGGAGTACTTCGACCGCCGCCGCTGGACGCGGCGCGAGGGCGACCTGCGACGGGTGGTCGGCGGCCCTGACGATGAGCCCGGAGATGAAGATGCGACCCGATCCAGGTAGGAAGTCCCTGGGTCGACATCGAATGGCAACGGTGCCGCCGACCCAGAGGAACCGAGTGCCAGGACCCGCGCGGAGAGACGGGCGGCGGCCCTTCGGCGGAGGAAGGAGCGTCGGCCTTGGGTCGTGGAGGGGAGGCGCCCCGTGGCCGCGCGCCGCGCGGCGACGCCGGCGAGCCCGCTGCGAACGCTGTGAAGTCCTACGGGTTCTTCGAGCTGCTGCAGCGGTTCGAAGCCTACCGGCGGTACTGGTTGGCGATGGCGGTGTCCTGGGCGGGCGACCGGCTCAACGCCGTCGCGCTGGCCACCCTGGTGCTGGACCGCTTCCCCCAGCAGCCCATGGCCATCGGCCTCGTCCTGATGGCCCAGCACCTGCCCCAGGCGGTGCTGGGGCTTTTGGCCGGCGCGCTGGCCGATCGCTGGCCGCGGCGCACGGTGATGGTGGTCAGCGACCTGGTCCGCGCCGTGGCCGTGCTGCTGGTGCCGTGGGCGACGGAGCTCTGGCAGGTGTACCTGGCGGCCCTCGTGGTGGGTACCGCCAGCACCTTCTTCTTCCCGGCGTGGCGCAGCACGCTGCCGGCGGTGGTGAGCCGCGATGCCCTGCTGGAGGCCAACGCCTACCACTCGGCGACCCGCTCCTTCATCGACATCCTGGCCCCGGTGGGCGCCACCGCGCTGATCGCCGCCGGGCGCGCCCTGCATCCGGTGCTGTACATGGCGCCGGCCTTCTGGCTGGACGCGCTCTCCTACCTGGTCTCGGCCTGGCAGCTGGCCCACCTGCCCCTGGACGAGGCTGCCCTGGGAGGCCTGCGGCCCGCGACCCGCGGCCTGGCCGGGGTGGGCAGGGACGTGCTGGCCGGCCTTCGCTACCACCGGCAGAACCGCACGGTGTGGGCCCTCCTCCTGCTGATGGGCAGCTTCGCGTGGGGCGCCAACGGCGCCAACGCCCTGTTGCAGAAGGCCGTCCCCATGCTGCTGGGGGTGCCGCCCGAGCGGTGGGGCGTGCTGTTGGCCGCCATGGGCGTCGGCATGATCGCGGGGAACGCCGTCGTCGCCCGCCGGGGCAAGGTCTGGCCCCGCCACGTCGTCATCGGCGTGGGGTACCTGGGTGCCTGGCTGGCCCTGGTGATCCTCGCCGGGACGCGGGACTTCACCGTCGCGTTGGCGACCTACGTGCTGATGGGCGTCAGCAATGCCGCCTTCCTCGCCCCCCAGGTGGCCTGGGTCCAGGAGGCCACCGATCCCGCCTACCTCGGGCGCGTGGAGGCGACCCGCAATGCGGTGATCTACGTCGGGATGACGGTCAGCCCCTTGCTGGCGGGGTGGCTGGAGCAGGCCCTGGGGTCCCTCCCGGGCGCCATGGGAGCGATCTCGGTGCTGTTCCTGGTCCCCGCCGTGCTGTCCTTCACCCATCCCGCCCTGCGCCGGCCGGCGTCCGCGGCGGCGCGGGCGACGACCGGCGCCTGATGGGTGCCTACACCCGTCCGCCGTGGCGGCGCACGATGGCGGCTGCCCGCTGCCGACTCTGGCCGTCGGCCAGCGGCACCACCATCAGGTACGGCATGGCGCCGACCAGTTCGTCGTCGGCGAGCCCGCTGACGGTGGGGTCCATGGCCGCCAGCGCGCGGCGGTCGCGATCCATGGCGCCGGTCAGGGTCTTGGGCATCGGTTGGTCCGTCAGGTCGCCGCGTTCTTCCCGCACCGGTTCCAGCCGGTCGATCTGCACGTCCCGGTAGCCGGCGGCCTTCAGGGCCTCCGCGGCCCGCTGGGCGCCGTCCACGTCCCGAAAGGTGGCGAACAGGGCCGGTTGCTGGAACGAAGGCTGGCGCCCGGCGGGGGCGGCCGGCGCGGACGACGCCCGGCGGGCCGGCCCGGGGGACGGTCCGCGTCCCTCCCGATCCTCCTGCGGTGGCATGGGTGGTCCACCTCCTCGCCCCGACGATCTCTCCCCGGACGGCCGCCGCGGCGGGTCGGCGCCCGGGCCTGGAGGGCGGTTCCCGCGCCGCGGCCGTTGTCCGTCCTCAGTGTGTCCCCTGACGGCGCCGGCCTCGCACCGGCCCGGACGGCCGGAGGGCGGGTGCGCCCTCCCGGAGCCACCGCTGCAGTCGGCCAGGGGCCTCGCACCGGCCCAGACGGCCGGCGGGAGGGTGCGCCGCGGCCTCCCCCCACGGCCCACGGCCCGGTGGTATAATCGCCTTCGGGTTCCGCGCCCCAGGGTGCGGGGACGGTCGCACCGTCAACGGCGGACGGCGGGACGCGGCCACCGGTGGGTGCCGGCCGGGGCCGCTCTTTTTTGAGCCCTTGTGGCGGACGGGAACCGTCGAGGAGGAGGAGGGGCGGCGGCATGCGCGGGCGCCGCAGGACGCGGGCGGTGCTGACCCTGATCCTCAGCCTGGCGCTTTTGGGGGGCATCGCCGCCTGGACGCTCTTGGACTTTCGGCTGCAGGACCGCATCAACCGCGGCCTCGACCTGGCCGGAGGGGTGCGGGTGGTCCTCCAGGGGGTGGACAAGCCCGGCAACCCGGTGACGCGGGAGAAGATCGACGACGCGGTGGAGATCATCCGCAACCGTGTAGACGCCCTGGGCGTGGCCGAGCCGGTGATCCAGCGGCAGGGCGAGGACCGCATCGTGGTCGAGCTGGCCGGCGTGGACGATCCGCAGGAGGCCATCGAGACCATCGGGCGCACGGCGCGCCTGGAGTTCCGCGGCCCCGACGGCAGCGTGGTGGTGACCGGCGACCAGCTGGTGGCCGGGGGCATTCAGGTGGCGGCCGACCAGGCTGGTCGCCCCGTGGTCCAGCTGCAGTTCAACGCCGAGGGGACCGAAACGTTCGCCGAGGCGACGCGAAAGTTCTTCGGCCAGCCCATCTTCATCGTGCTGGACGAGCAGGTGATCTCGGCGCCCGAGGTTCATGCCGTGATCACCAACGGCCGGGCGGAGATCACCGGCATCCCCACCTTCGAGGAGGCCCAGCGCCTGGCCGTGGCCCTGCGCTACGGCGCCCTGCCGGTGGACCTGCAGATCGTCGAGAACCGCACCGTCTCGGCGACGCTGGGGGCCGATTCGCTGGCGCGCAGCGTCCAGGCGCTGGTGGTCGGCGCCGCTGCGGTGGCCGGCTTCATGGTGGTCGTCTACCGGATCCCGGGGTTCTGGGCCGTGGTGGCCCTGGGCGTCTACCTCTTGCTGACCGCCGCGGCCCTCTACGGTCTCGACGCCACGCTGACCCTGCCCGGCATCGCCGGGTTCGTCATGTCGGTCGGCATGGCGGTGGACGCCAACGTGCTGATCTACGAGCGCATCAAGGACGAGCTCAGGGCGGGCAAGACCATCCGGGCGGCCCTGGAGGCGGGGTTCCGTAACGCCTTCTCCGCGATCCTGGACTCCAACCTGACCACCCTGATCGCGGCCGCCGTGCTCTACGGCCTGGGCACCGGCCCGGTGCGAGGCTTCGCCGTCACCCTGGCCGTCGGCGTGGTCGCCAGCATGTTCACCGCCATCACCCTGACCCGGTTCTTCCTGCGGAACCTGCTGGACGCGGAGCTCTTCCGGCAGCCCAGCCGGCTGTTCGGCGTGCGGGGTGGGGCGCGGTGAAGGGGTTCTCGTTCGTCCGCACCCGGGGCGTGGCCTTCGCCCTCAGCCTGCTCCTGCTGGCGGCGGGCATGATCGCCTGGGCCGTGCGCGGCCTCAACTACAACGTGGAGTTCACCGGCGGCGCCGCCTGGACCCTGCGCTTCGAGCGGACCGTGACCGCGGGCGCGGTGCGGTCCGTCCTGGCGGAGCAGGGCGTGGAGGACGCCGTCGTCCAGCTCAGCGAGGGCGACCGGGTGGCGCTGCTGCGCACGCCCGCCGTGGACCAGGCCACCCAGCAGCGGGTCCTCCGCGCCCTGGAGGAGCGGCTCGGCCCGGTCCGGCTCGAGCAGTTCGACAGCATCAGCCCCGCCATCGGCCGGGAGATCCGCGAGAGGGGCATCCTGGCCCTGGCCCTGGCCACGGTGGGGATGGTCGTCTACATGACGATCCGGTTCGAGTTCTGGTTCGCCGTGGCGGCCATCCTGGCCATGCTGCACGACGTCTTCATGGTGGTCGGCCTGTTCGCCCTGCTGCAGTGGCAGGTGGACTCGTCCTTCATCGCGGCGCTGCTGACCGTGTTCGGCTACTCCATCAACGACACCGTGGTGGTGTTCGACCGCATCCGCGAGAACCTGCGCCTGCGCCGCAAGGAGCCCCTGGACCAGCTGGTGGACCGCTCCATCCGGCAGGTGCTGCGTCGCTCGCTGCTGACCGGCACCACGACCCTGCTCGCCCTGGCGGCGGTCTTCGCCTTCGGCGGCGAGACGATCCGCGCCTTCGCCGGCGCGCTGTTCTTCGGCATCCTCTTCGGGACCTACTCCTCGATCTTCGTCGCCAGCCCCCTCTGGTACGTGCTGCGCCAGCGGGCCGCCCGGCGGCGCGCGGCGGCGCGGGCGGTGGACTGAAGGAGCACCCCCATCCCACGGGGACGGAAGAACCCGGCTGCCACCGGGCCCTGGGCCCGGTGGTTTTTTTGCGAGGGGGGCGGCCAGACTAACCTGCGCCGCCGGTTCTCCGGGCGGGCTCGCTCGCGGGGCCTCCGGCGACGGGGATCCGGACGGAGGATGCGGGTCCGCGGCGGGATGGCGGCCCGGGGCGGGGCCCCGCCGCGATGCGCGCCGGGGCCCGCGGCGCCCGGCCCGGGACGCTCCGGCGGGCCATGGGATGGCGACCGCCGGGCGGGCTCGCGGCGCGGCGGCCGGGCGGACCGGCCCCGGGGGCGGTCAATCCGGGCGGGGGTGGGGCCGCATGCAGGAGTACGGGTCGCTGATCCGGCACGAGGGGAACCGCCAGCTCTTCGAGGCCGTGGAGATGTCCATCATCGCCCAGCTCTGGGGCGAGCCGCTGCACCTGCATGCCGAGGGGGTGCGGGGGACCGGCAAGACCACCATCCTCCGCGCCGCGCGCCGCATCCTGCCGCGCATCCAGCGGATCCGCGGTTGCCCGTACAACTGCGATCCGCGCGCCCCCCACTGCCCCCTGCACGCCCACTGGGACCCCGAGCGGATCGCCGCCCACGGCACCGAGTGGATCCCGATGCCCTTCCGCGAGATCTCGCCGTCGGCCAAGGTGGGCACCGTCATCGGCAGCCTGGACCTGGCCCGGTTGACCGACGGCCAGCGGCCCGAGGCGGCGCTGCTGCCGGGCACCCTGGCCCAGGCGCACCGCGGCATCGTGCTGGTGGACGAGATCAACCGCCTGGCCGACGTGGCCCCGGAGCTGGCGGACTGCCTGCTGGACGTGATGGGCACCAAGCCCGGGCGGCTGCAGATCGAGGAGACGGGCCTGCCCCCGGTGGAGATCCCCGTGCGGGTGGCGGTGTGGGCGGCCTCCAACCCCGACGAGGAGCCGGGGCCGCTGGAGGAGATCCGCCGCCAGCTGTCGGACCGCTTCGACCTGGTGCTGGACGTGCGCCGCCCGGGCGAACCGTGGCTGGTCAAGCGCATCCTCCTCCTCGGCGAAGCCCGGGCCCGGGCGGCGGCGGAGGCCGCGGTCCCGCTGCCGGCCCCCGCCGCCGACGGGCCGTCGGCCGGGGCTGCCAGCGGATGCCCGACGGGGGCGCCGCCGCCCGGGCCCGGGGGCGCGCGCCCGGGGGACCAGCGGTCGCCCGGCGCCGGTCTCGCGCGACCGGCGGGCGTGACGGCGACCGCCGCCGCCTTGGGCGACGGCGGCGACCCCGCGGGGGGGCCGGCGGTCGCGGAGGCCGCCGGGGCAGGAGCGGGCGACGACCGGCCGGCGGGGCGGGCCGGGGCGACGGGCGCTGCGCCGGCACCGGGGGGTGACGGGCGGACGGACCGCGTGGCGGCCGCGGATGCCCGAGCCCTGCCGGGACCGCATGGTCGACCGGGAGGCGTGCCGGCCGAGGACGCCGGGCCGGCGGACGGGCGCGGGGGCCCGCTCGAGAAGCCGCCGGCCACGGAGACGGGGTCCGGGGACGGGGCCGACAGGTGGGACCGGCGCTGGTGGGAGGCGGCCCGGCGGCGGCCTCAGTTCCCGGAGCCCCTGCTGGAGCTGCTGGCCGAGGTCTACGTCCAGTTCCGCCTGGAGAGCCTGCGCGCCCTGGAGGCGTGGCGCCACGCGGCCGCCCTCTACGCCGCCCGCGCGGGCCGGCGCCGGGTGCGGCGGGAGGATCTCCTGGAGGTGGCGCCCGCCGTCCTCCGCCACCGCGTGGAGGCCGGGGCGCTGGGGGAGGTCTTGGAGTTCCTGAGCCGCGACAGCAGCGGCGGGGCCGGCGCCCCGGGCGCCGACGATGCGGTCGGGGCGCCGGCCACCGGCGAGCCGGCGACCTGGCCCACCGGGGCCGCCGGATGGGGTGCCGTCCCCGGCGGCGGGGCCGTGACGTCGGCCGGGGCGGCCGGCGTTCCGGGTCCAGGCCATGCCGCGGCGCAGCCTGCGGCACGGTCCGCGGCGGGCCGCTCCGGGGAGCCGGCGGGCCCGGATGGGGGGACGGCCGGGGTGTGGGGCCGGCTGCGGGACATGCTGGTCCGGGCCGCCCGGCCGGCGGCCGGCGGCCCGGGCCGCGCCACCCCGGGGTGCACCGGCTCGGCCGCGGGTCCCGCCGGCGGCGGGACCCGCGGCGAGGGCTCGGCCCCCCCGGGGCCCGTGGGCCCCGGGGGGGCCGGTTCCGCCCTGGTCGGCCCGGGCCCGGCCGGCACCGCCTCGCCCGCCACGGCCGAGGCCGGCGCGGGCCCGTGGCGGCCGGGCGCCGACGGCACCCCCATGGGCACGGACCCGCTCCGGTCGGGCGCCGGGACCGCGCGTCCCGGCGCCCGGCCGGGGACCACCCCGCCCCGCCGCGCCCGGCCGCTGCTCGAGCTGACGCGGGACCGGGCCCTCCGGTCCTGGGGCCCCCAGTGACCCCGGGGATCGCGGGCATCGAACGCCTCACCGAGCGGCTGGGCCGGCAGGCCGACCTGACCGCGCGCCTCCTCGAGTCGCTGGCCCGGGGCGCGGCGGGCATCGGCGAGGCCGCCGTCGCCAGCACCTGCGTGCACCTGCTGGTGGTGGGCCGCCCGGGCGTCGTCCAGGTGCTGCGGGATGCCGACGCGGGCCGGGTCTTCTACGGGCGGTCCCGCCCCGGCCAGGTGCTCCACGTGGACGTCTTCCACGCCGACGGCGAGGTGGACCACCGCCTGGTGGCGCGCAACCTGGCCCGCGCCGCCCGGATCTTCGCCCGCGATGCCGGCGCCCACCGCGTGGCGGGCCTGCCGGTGGAACGCATCCCCGATCTCGTCGACCTGCAGACGGGCACCGGCGGCGGCCGCGCCTCCGGCTCCCTGATCTACGGCCGGCGGCTCTCCCTGCGCCTGGCCCACCGCAACCACGTCCACCTGGCCATCGGCCTCCCCCGCGCCCTGTGGGGCTTTGCGATCTACGCCGTGGCCGCCGCCGAGGAGGCGGTCCTCGCCGCCGGCCTGGAGCTGCGCCGCGTCGAGACGGTGGAGGTGGTGGCCGGGCGAGGCGGTGCCCCCCTGGACCTCAGCGACTACGAGACCGCCTCGGACTCGCTGCTAAGGGAGGACGGGCGGCCGGGTGCCACCCCGGGCGGCCGGCCCGGTGCGGCCGGGGGCGAGCCCGGTACCGCCGGTCGCCCCGGGCCTGCCGGGGGCGGCGCCGACGGCCATGCCCCCGGCTCCGGGGAGCTGGGGCGGGGCCCGATGGGACGGGGGGTCGACCCCGACGCCGCCGGGCTGGAGATCGATGCGCGGCAGGGGATCGCAAGCCGCCTGGGCCTTGGCCGCCGGCGCTCGGGGCCGGTGCTGCCCCCGCCCCATCCCGTGGATCCCGTGGGGGAGGGCTTCGGGGTCCGCAGCGGGGAGGTGTCGCGGCCGGCGCCCCGCCGGGGCGGCCACGCCGAACCCGAGGGCCCCGCGCCCGCTGCCGCACCCGCTGCCGGTTCGTCCGCTGGGGACCCCGAGGGGGCGGCCGACGCCGACGGGATGGGCGACCTGCCGGCCGCGGGCGCAGGGGAGGCCGTCCGGCACCAGCTGCTGGCCCGCTCGCTGGGGTGGCTGCGCGAGACGGGCATCGACCTGGCGGCGGCGCTGCTGGAGCGCCTGGAGCGAGGCGCGGCATGGCGCGACCTGCAGCTGCCCGGCGCCAGCTACGAGGAGCTGCGCCGCTGGCTGAACCAACTCCGAGAGGCGGGGTTGGTGGAGCAGGAGGGGGAGCAGTACCGGTTGACCGCCCGGGGCCGGCAGCTGCTGGGCCTGCTCCTGGACGAGCCGGCCGCCGTGCGCACCGCCTTGCGGCGGCTGTTGCGCGTCCGTCCGACGCGACCGGATGCGCGGCCGGGCCACGGCCGGGTGACGGTCTACGACGACGAGCGCGGCCGCCACGTCCGGCGCCGCGCGGTGCGCCCCTGGCAACCGGGTGCCGGGGGCGACGGGCTGGCCGTGGCCGAGTCCGTGCTGGCCGCCCTGGTGCGGGGCGGGCTCCCGCTGCGGCTCCAGGCCTGCGATCTGCGCCTCCACCGCCGCGTGCGCCGGCATCCCGTGGACGTGGGCCTGGTGCTGGATGCCAGCGCCAGCATGGCGGGCAGCCGCATCCGGGCGGCCAAGGACCTGGCGCACCAGCTCCTGGTCACCACCCGCGACCGGGTGGCGGTGATCACCTTCCAGGAGCGCATGGTCCAGGTCCAGGTCCCGCTGACCCGCAACACCGTCCGCGTCGAGCGGGGACTCGGCCAGATCCAGCCCTACGGGTTGACCCCCCTGGCCCAGGGTCTGGAGGTGGCCGCCAGCTACCTGCGCCAGGTCCGGGCCCGCAACCCGCTGTTGGTGCTGATCACCGACGGCATCCCGACGGTGCCCTACCGGACCGCCAACCCGCTGGAGGACGCCGTCCAGGTCGCGCGCCAGCTGGGGCAGGGGCGGTTCGGTCGCATTGCCTTCACCTGCATCGGCCTGCAGCCCAACGAGCGGTATCTCCGGGAACTGGTCGGGGCGGCGGGCGGTCGGCTGTACGTGGTGGACGAGCTGGAGCGCGACACCCTGGTCTCCATCGTCCACCGCGAGCGGGCCCAGCGCAAGGAGCGCGTCCGCGGCGTCTAGCAGTGGCGACCAGCGCTGCCGCGACGCAGGAAACCCCCTCCCCCTGTCGAAGGCCTCCACCCTGTGGAGGCGATGGACGTGTCGGGACCCCACGAATCGGCACCCGGTGCGCACGGCCGGGTGCCGTCTCGCGCCGGACCCCGGGGCCTGGGGGACGGGATCCGGTGGCGGCAGGGCAGGCGGGGGGGATCCGTGGGATGAGGCCGCCGCTCCTGGGCCGGCGGTGGCGGGTGCGCCCGGCGTCGGCGCAGGCGGCGGCCCGGCTGGCCCAGGCCCTGGGCATCACGCCCCTCACGGCGCGGGTTCTGGCCGCCCGGGGCTTCGCCGACGCGTCCCAGGCCCGGCAGCTGCTCCAGGGCGGCCCGCCGCTGCGGGACCCCTTCCGGCTGCCGGACATGGAGGCGGCGGTGGATCGCATCCGCCGCGCCCTGGCCCGCGGCGAGGGCATCCTCGTCGTCGGCGACTACGACGCCGACGGCGTCGCGGCGGCCGCCTTGCTGTACCGCGGCCTGCGACGCCTCGAGCCGGCGGCCCGGGTCGAGGTCTACATCCCCGACCGGCTGCGGGAGGGCTATGGCGTGCCCGGCGGCGCCCTGGACGTCGCGGACGCCGTCGGTGCCACGCTGCTGATCACCGTGGACAACGGCATCGCCGCCCACGGTCCCCTGGCGGAGGCGCGGCGCCGGGGCATCGACACCATCGTCACCGATCACCACCAGGTGCAGGGCGACCTGCCGCCGGCGCTGGCGGTGGTCAACCCCCATCGTCCGGACAGCGAGTATCCCTGGCGGGGCCTGTGTGGCACAGGCGTGGTGTTCAAGCTGCTCCAGGCGCTGGTGGGGGACGAACCGGCCCCGTCCGAATGGTGGCAGCTGGCCGCCGTGGCCACGGTGGCCGACGTGGTGCCCCTCCAGGACGAGAACCGCACCCTGGTCCAGCGGGGACTGGAGGAACTGGCCGCCAGCCCCCTGCCCGGCCTGGCGGCGCTGGCCGAGGCGGCGGGGCTCTCCGACACCCGCCTGGACGCCCACGGCGTGGCCTTCATCCTGGCGCCGCGGCTCAACGCCGCCGGTCGCATGGGATCGGCGTCCCAGGCCTTCGAGCTGCTGGCCACCGACTCGAGGACCCGCGCCCGCGCCCTGGCGCTAGCCGTCGAGCAGCTGAACCGGCTGCGCCGCCAGCAGGAGGAGCTGGCCCTCGGCCAGGCCCTGGCCCGGCTGGAGCGGGGGGAGGGGCTGATCGGCGGCGAGGTCATCGCCCTGGCCGACCCCCGCTGGCACCAGGGCGTCCTGGGCATCGTGGCGTCGCGGCTGGTGGACGTCTTCCACCGGCCTGCGCTGGTGGGTCGCCGCGAGGGGGATCGCATCACCGGTTCGGGCCGCAGCATCGCCGGGTTCCACCTGTTCCGGGCGCTCGAGGCGTGCGCCGAGCTCTTCGACCGGTTCGGCGGCCACGCCCAGGCGGCCGGCTTCACCCTGCCCGCGGCGCGATGGGGCGATCTCGGCCAGCGACTGGCGGCGGAGGCCCGCGCCCACCTGGCGCCGGAGGACCGGGTGCCGCTGCTGGAGGTGGACGCCGTGGCGCGCCCGGACGAGGTGACCGTGGCCGCCGTCCGCGAGCTGGAGCGATTGGCCCCCTTCGGCGAGGGCCATCCCGAGCCGGTGATCGCCCTGGTGGACCTCGGACCCGTGGCGGCGCGCCCCGTGGGCGAGGAGGGCGAGCACCTGCGCCTGGAGTGGGCAGGCGGATCCGCGGTGGCCTTCGGACTCGGTGCCCTGGCCGAGCGCGTCCGGCGGGTGGGGCGGGTGGAGGTGGCCGTCCGCCCGCGGGTCGGCACCTTCCGCGGGGAGGAACGGGTCGACCTACACGTCGCCGATGTGCGGCCGGCCGCGGCCCAGCGCGCGGCCTGGCTGGCCGCGGAGGTGGAGCGCCGCCGCCGTTGGACGGCGGAGCTCTACCCGGATCGCGGGATGCTGACCCGCGTGTACGCGGCGCTGGAGCGGGTGGCGGCGACAGGCGGCGGTGCGGCGGGGGGCCGTGGGAGGGGGCCGGTGGGCGGGCCCGTGGTCCCCGGCGACCTGGCGGCCGTGGTGGATGCCCTGGCCCGCCACCTGCCGGGGTGGCCCCGGCATACGGTGCGCGCGGCGGTGGAGATCCTGCGCGAGGCGGGCGTGCTGACGCCCGTGGACGCCAGCGAGCGGGCCTGGGCGCTGGCCCCGCGGGGCCGGCGCGCCTTCGACCTCAACCACAGCCCGCGCTACCGCACAGGGATGGCCCGCCGCCGCCTGCTGGACGGGGTGGCGGCGGCCCTGGCGGCGGGCCGCTGGGCCGAGGCGGAGCGCGGGCTGGCCCATCCCCTGGCCTTGCCCCTGCCGCCGAGCTACAATGAAGTGATAAGACGCCGCAGCGGAGACGCCGGCGCCGGGACCCGGCCCGGCCCCGCGGGGGGCACCGCCGCCGGCACGGCCGGCGGCTGAGAGGCGGGCCCCCGACGGCAACGAGCGCACGCGGGAAGGGGGTGTCTGGCCCGTGGCGGTGGAGCTGCAGCCATCCATCACGCCCGATGCCCTGTTGGAGCGGGCGGGGCGCTACCTGGGCGCGGAGGAGCTGGAGTGGCTGCGCCGCGCCTTCGAGTTCAGCAAGGCGGCCCATCACGGCCAGAAGCGCGCCTCGGGTCAGGACTTCATCGAGCACCCCCTGGCCGTGGCGCTGATCCTGGCCGATCTGGAGCTCGACGCCGCCACCCTGGTGGCCGCCCTGCTCCACGACACGGTGGAGGACACGCCCGTGACCCTGGAGCAGGTGGAGCGGGAGTTCGGGCCGGAGGTGGCGCTGCTGGTCGACGGGGTGACCAAGCTCAACCGGATCGAGTGGCGCACCCGCCTGGAGGAACAGGCGGAGAACCTGCGCAAGATGTTCCTCGCCATGGCGCGGGACATCCGCGTCGTGCTGATCAAGCTCGCCGACCGGCTGCACAACATGCGGACGCTGTCGGTGGTGCCGCGGGAGAAGCAGATCGCCAAGTCCCGCGAGACCCTGGAGATCTTCGCGCCGCTGGCCCACCGGCTGGGGATGTCCCAGATCCAGTGCGAGCTGGAGGACCTGGCGCTGCGCTATCTGGAGCCCGAGCGCTACCGGGAGCTGGCGGAGCGCATCCCGCGCAAGCGGGCCGAGCGCGAGGCGCTGGCCCAGGTGATCATCGCCACCTTGAAGGCGCGCCTGGCCGAGGCCGGCATCCGGGCGGACATCCAGGGAAGGGCGAAGCACTTCTACAGCATCTACCGCAAGATGTACGAGCAGGGCAAGGACCTGTCCCAGATCTACGACCTCATCGCCGTGCGGGTCATCGTCGACACGGTGAAGGACTGCTACGGGGCCCTGGGCGTGGTCCACACCATCTGGCGGCCGCTGCCCGGCCGCTTCAAGGACTACATCGCCACGCCGAAGTCCAACATGTACCAGTCCCTGCACACCACGGTCATCGGCCCCCAGGGCGAGCCCTTCGAGATCCAGATCCGCACGTGGGACATGCACCGCACCGCCGAGTACGGCATCGCCGCCCACTGGCGGTACAAGGAGCGGGGCCGCACCGACAAGGACTTCGACGCCAAGCTGGCCTGGCTGCGCCAGATCCTGGAGTGGCAGAACGACCTGGGCGACGCCCGGGAGTTCATGGAGTCGCTAAAGATCGACGTCTTCTCCGACGAGGTCTTCGTCTTCACGCCCAAGGGGGACGTGATCGACCTGCCGGCGGGTTCGACGCCGGTGGACTTCGCCTATCGCATCCACACCGAGATCGGCCATCACTGCGTGGGCGCCAAGGTCAACGGCCGCATCGTGCCCCTGGACTATCGGCTGAAGAACGGCGACATCGTCGAGATCCTGACGAACAAGCAATCCGGCGGCCCCTCCGCCGACTGGCTGCAGTTCGTCCGCACCTCCACGGCCCGCAGCCGCATCCGCCAGTGGCTCAAGAAGCAGCGGCGGGACGAGAACCTGGAGCGCGGGCGCCTCATGCTGGAGCACGAGCTCAGGGCCCACGGCCTGCCCGTGCGGGAGGTCTGGCGTAAGGACTGGCTGGACGAGGTGGCCGGCCGGTACAACCTGCCCGACGGCGAGGAGCTGTTGGTCGCCATCGGCTACGGCGGCGTGGCGGCCGGCCAGGTGGCGGGCCGGTTGCGGGAGCTCTACCGGCGGCAGCAGGCCCGCGACGCGGCGGAGGGCGGGGCGGCGCCGCCGGATCCGGCGGCGGAGGACGCGGACCGACGCGGTGGCACGCCCGCGGCCCGGGCCGGCGTGCGGGTGGACGGCCTCGACCACGTCCTGGTCCGGTTCTCCCGCTGCTGCAATCCCGTGCCCGGGGACCCCATCGTCGGATACGTGACCCGAGGGCGAGGGGTCTCGATCCACCGGGCCGATTGCACTATGCTCAAGGCGAGCCCGGAGGCCGACCGGCGGCTGATCGACGTCAGCTGGGACCAGGTGGCCGGGCAGGCGTTCCCGGTGGCGGTCGAGATCTCCTGCTACGACCGGGTCGGCCTGCTCTCGGACATCACCGCGGTGGTGGCCGACACCCGCCGCAACATCCTGGCCGCCCGGACGCGCACCCACAAGGACGGGACCGCCACCATCGACCTGGTGGTGGAGGTCCAGAACCTGGAGCAGTTCGACCAGCTGCGGCGCCAGCTGGAACGGGTCCGGGACGTGATCCGGGTGGAGCGGGTGGCCAGCCGGTAGCCCTGCGCGTCCCGTCCGGCCGGGGTCGCCGCCGGCGGATGGCCGGGGGCGGGACGGCGGGCGGATCGGGCAGCAGGGCGCCGGGCCGCCGTGCCGGGCGGTGGCGGCCCGGGCCGGGGGCGCGGATCGGTCGGCGGTAGGGGCGGCGGGAGCCGCGGGCCGCGCCGGTCGCCCTCCGGCGCAAGGCGAGGGCCGGGCGATGCCGCGACGCGAGCCGCCCGAGGCGGGCGGGCCCGCGGGGCGGCACGGCCGCGGCCGGCGGGGCGGCGGGGACGGCGAGGGAAGGCATCCGGTGCGGGACGGAGGTCGGGCATGCGGGCCGTGATCCAGCGGGTGGCCCGGGCGTCGGTGCGCACCGCCGGGCAAGCCCCTCGCACCATCGGTCGAGGGGTTGTTGTTTTGCTCGGGGTGGAGCGGGGCGACGGGCCGGCGGACGTGGAGTGGATGGCGGAGAAGATCGCCCACCTGCGGATCTTCCCCGGGGAGGGCGATGCCGCCGGGCGGCACTTCGAGCGCTCGGTCCGCGAGGTGGCGGGCGCGGTGCTGCTGATCTCCCAGTTCACCCTGCTGGGCGACTGTCGCCGGGGCCGGCGGCCCTCCTTCACCGCCGCGGCGCCGCCTGCGGAGGCCGAGCCGCTCTACGAGGCGGTGGCGGCGGCCCTGGCCGCGCGGGGGCTGGCCGTCCAGACGGGCTGGTTCGGGGCGGACATGCAGGTGGAACTGGTCAACGACGGGCCCGTCACCCTCTGGCTGGACAGTCGGGGCTAGGCCGGGGCGGGGCGCCCCCTGCCGCGGGCCGGCAGGACGCTTCGGCGCTTCCGCCCGCGGGGTGGACGGCAGCCGGCGCCCCGGGCGTGGCCCGGGCGCGGGGCGCGGACGGCACCCCGGGCAGGCCCCGGGGCGGTGGCGGGAGCGGCGGCGCCGCCGGACCGCGCCGGTTCGTCCGCCGGTCGCCGGATCGCCGCGGTGCCGACCGCCCGGCTCCGCGCGGGGCGCCGGGGGCGTGCCGGCGCCGGCTCGCCGACGACCCCGCCGGTTCCGGCTGCCAGGTGACCCGGGACAAGCCGTCGAGGTGGGGAGGGAAGGCCTTGGAGCGCGTCCAGCGTCCCCGCGGGACGTACGACGTCACCCCCCTGGAGGCGCCGCGCTGGCAGGCCCTCGAGGCCCGGATCCGCGACGTGGCGCGGCGGTTCGGCTTCGGGGAGCTGCGGACGCCGGTCCTGGAGGCGCGGGAGCTCTTCCAGCGCACCGTGGGGGAGACCACGGACATCGTTCAGAAGGAGATGTACGTGCTGACGCCGCCGGGCAGCGATCGGCAGCTGGTGCTGCGGCCCGAGGGGACGGCGGCCGCCGTGCGCGCGTACCTGGAGAACGGGCTCCACAACGGTCCCCAACCGGTGAAGCTCTACTACATCCAGCCGATGTTCCGCCACGAGCGGCCCCAGGCGGGGCGGTACCGCCAGCACGTCCAGTTCGGGGTGGAGGTCTTCGGTGCCGGCGAGGCGACGGCCGACGCGGAGATCATCGCGCTGGCCGTGACCCTCTTCGCCGAGCTCGGCCTGGAGGGGCTGGCGGTGCACCTCAATAGCATCGGTTGCCCCGTCTGTCGCCCCCGCTACCGGCAGGCGCTGCTGGAGTACTATCGCCCGCGGGCGGCGCGACTGTGCGCCGACTGCCGCGCCCGGCTGGAGTCCAACCCCCTGCGGCTGCTGGACTGCAAGGTGCCGGAGGACCAGCCCCACAAGGCGGGCGCGCCGCGGACGGTGGACTACCTGTGCGAGGCCTGCCGGGCCCACTTCGAGGCGCTCCAGGGTGCGCTGGACGCCCTGGGCATCGCATACCGACTGGACCCCGGCCTGGTGCGGGGGCTGGACTACTACACCCGCACCGTCTTCGAGATCCGCTACGGCGGCCTGGGGGCCCAGGACACCGTCTGCGGCGGCGGTCGCTACGACGGCTTGATCGAGCTCCTGGGGGGACCGCCGACGCCGGGGGTGGGATTCGGCATGGGCCTCGAGCGCCTGCTGCTCACGCTGGAGGCGGTGGGGCGTCTGCCGGGGACGCCGCCGGCGCTGGACGCCTACGTGGCCGTGACGGGGGCCGTGCCGCGGACCCGGGCGCTGCGCCTGGTGCAGGACCTGCGGCGCGCGGGTCTGGGCGTCGACATGGATCACGTGGGGCGGAGCCTCAAGGCCCAGCTGCGGGCGGCGGGGCGGCTGGGGGCGCGCCACGTGGTGATCCTGGGGGATGCGGAGTGGGCCGCGGGCCAGGCCATGGTCCGGCACATGGCCAGCGGGACCCAGCGGCAGGTCGCCCTGGCGGAGCTGGCCGGATTCCTGCAGGCGGCGTCGGGGGCAGGCGGCGCGGAGGCCGCGGCTGCGTCCCCGGTCGCCTCCCGGGGGTCGTCCGGCCGCGGGGCGACGGGGGACGCCCCGCCGGCGGCCGCCGGCCGCCGGGATGCGGCCGCGGGGACCGGCAGCGGCGCGGCGGAGGTGGAGGGGGAATGAGCGGCATGGCGGAGGCAACCCGGGCCGGAGGGGCTCCGGCGCCGAGCCTGCGCCCGTGGCGCCAGGGCGCCACGGGGCGTGACCTGGGCTGCGGCGAGGTCCGGCCCGAGCACGTGGGCCGCACCCTGGCGGTGGCGGGGTGGGTCCACCGGGTGCGGGACCTGGGCGGCATGAAGTTCGTCGAGATCCGGGACCGCACCGGTCGGCTCCAGCTGGTGATCAATCGGGCCGAGGCGCCCGAGGCGGTGGTGCGCGCCGCCGAGGCGCTGCGCGCCGAGTTCGTCGTCGCCGCGCGCGGTCCCGTGCGCCGACGGGCGCCGGAGGCGGTGAACCCGCGTCTGGCCACGGGGGAGGTCGAACTGGTGCCGGAAGAGCTCCGGATCCTGGCCCCGAGCAAGACGCCCCCCTTCGCGCTGGACGCGGCCGGCGACGTGGACGAGACCCTGCGCCTGCGCTATCGCTACCTGGACCTGCGCCGACCGGAGATGTTCCACAACCTCTGGGTCCGCCACCGGGCCTACCAGGTGGTGCGGCGGTACTTCGACCGGCTGGGCTTCCTCGAGGTGGAGACGCCGATGCTCACCCGCAGCACGCCCGAGGGGGCCCGGGACTACCTGGTGCCCAGCCGGCTGTACCCCGGCCGCTTCTACGCCCTGCCCCAGTCCCCCCAGCTCTTCAAGCAGCTCTTGATGGTGGGCGGGATCGAGCGCTACTTCCAGATCGTGCGCTGCTTCCGCGACGAGGACCTGCGGGCCGACCGGCAGCCGGAGTTCACCCAGATCGACGTGGAGATGAGCTTCGTCGACGTGGACGACGTGCTGGCCGTGGCGGAGGGCATGATGGCCGAGCTGTGGCGGGAGCTGCTGGGTGTGGACGTGCCGCTGCCCCTGCCGCGGCTGTCCTACGCGGAGGCCATGGACCGGTACGGCACGGACAAGCCCGACCTGCGCTACGAACCCGCCATTGCCGACGTCAGCGACGTCTTTGCCGAAACCGGGTTCCGCGCCTTTCGGGCGGTCCTCGACGCCGGCGGCGCGGTGCGGGCCCTGCGGGCACCGGGCGGTGCGACGCTGTCGCGGCGGGAGCTGGACGGGCTGGACGAGGCCGCCCGGGCGGCCGGGGCCGCGGGGGTGGCGTGGGTCGCGGTGCCCCAGGCCGATCCCGCCAGCTGGCGCGGGCCGGTGGTGAAGTTCTTCACGTCGGAGGAGCGGACGGCCCTGGCCGAGCGGCTGGGCGTCCGGGCGGGCGACCTGCTGCTGCTGTGCGCCGATCAGCCGGAGCGCGCGTCGGTGGCGCTAGGCAGGCTGCGCCTCGACCTGGCCGAGCGCCTCGGCTGGCCCCGGCGCCGACCGTGGGCGATGGCGTGGGTGGTCGACTTCCCGCTGCTGGAGTGGGACGAGGACGAGGGACGCTACGTGGCGCGCCACCATCCCTTCACCGCGCCCCGGGACGACGACCTGGACCGTCTGGAGACGGACCCGGCGGCGGTGCGGGCCAAGGCCTACGACCTGGTGGTCAACGGCGTCGAGGTCGGCGGCGGCAGCATCCGCATCCACCGGCGGGACGTCCAGGAACGGGTGTTCCGTGCCATCGCCCTGCCGCCGGAGAAGGCCCGCGAGCGGTTCGGCTTCCTCCTGGAGGCCTTCGAGTACGGCCCGCCTCCCCACGGCGGCATCGCCTTCGGTTTCGACCGCCTGATCATGCTGGCGGTCGGCACGTCCAACATCCGCGACGTGATCGCCTTTCCCAAGACGGCGCGCGCCGTCGACCCGCTGACGGGCGCCCCGGCCGAGGTCGACCCCGGGCAGCTGGCAGAGCTGCATCTGCGGGTCCAGGCGCGGTAACGCCGGCGCGTCCCGGTGGAAACCCCCGGTCGGGCGGCGTTGAAGGCCGCCGCCGGGCCATGCTAGGATGGAGTCGGTCCGAGCGGAGCCGCATGGCACCCTGCGGTGCGCGTGGCGTGCCGAAGGTCTTGATCCAACACCGAGAGCAAGGGAGCCCGGCTCTCCGCGGCCTGCGTCCATGCCCCCACGGTCAGGGGACGGGCAAGACGGTCGTGGGAGGGCACCCACCTGTGGGGGAAGGGGTTCAAAGACTCTCGCCGCCACGGCACACGCGGGTGTCGTGTTTTTGTTTGCCCGGAGGGTTCCCCGGCCGGCTCGGGGGTCGGTGGCTTGTTGGGCGGCCGGCCGGGGGTGGTTTATGATGGAGGCGTACCCCGCGGTTGGGGACGCGCCGGGCCCCGCCGGATGGGGCGGACCGGGCCCCGGGCCGCGGGACGGTGGGCCGCGGGGCGCGGCGAGCCGGGTCCCTGGCCCGGCCCGGCGCCGCCGAGGGCCCGCCTGCGGGGGCGACGTCCCCGCGCGGCCGGACGGACCTGGCCGGCCGGTGGCGGGGGTGCCGCCAAGCCGGCGTGCCCCAGCCGAACCGAGGACAAGGGAGGCGTGGCCATGGCAGCGGGAGTCGTGGAGCTCACCGCCGACCGCTTCGATGCCGAGGTGCTGCAGTCGGACAAGCCGGTGCTGGTGGACTTCTGGGCCCCGTGGTGCGGTCCGTGCCGGATGATCGCGCCCATCGTCGAGGAGATCGCCCAGGAGTACGCCGACCGGCTGAAGGTGACCAAGCTGAACGTGGACGATCACGGCGCCATCGCGGGCCGCTACGGGGTGATGTCCATCCCGACCCTGATCGTCTTCAAGGGCGGGGAGCCCGTGGTCCGCATCGTCGGCTTCCGGCCCAAGGAGGAGCTGGAGCAGGAGATCCGGAAGGCCATCGGCTGAGGCGAGGGGAGGGGGCGGGGCTGCGGCCGGTGGGCCGCAGCCCCGCCCCCTCTAGGGATGCGGCGTTGCATCCGTGGGGGCCGCGGAGGAGGGAGCGCCCGTGGGACCGGAGGAGGTCGGGGCGGTCGGGGCGCCGCCGGCGGGCGGAGGCCGCAAGGCGGCCGCGGGCGACCCCGCGCCGGAGGGGGGTGCGGGCGGGAGGGCAGCCCACGGCAGCCGCGCCCGCGCCCCGGGGGGGCTCGGCGGGGCGGCTGCTGGCGCCGACCGCCACCCCGCCGCCGCGCCCGTCCCGGCCTGCCCCGCCTGCGGTGCGGACCTCCGGCGGCGGCCGTGGGGGTGGATCTGTCCCCGCTGCGGCTTTCACCCGACGTGAGGGGACGACTGTTGACCGCCCGGGAGGCGGTCCCGATCCATCGCCCCGGTTCGATCGAGGGGGCGCAGGAGCAGCGGACGGCGAGGAGGCGACGCGCTCCGTGGCGGAGGTCATCGACTTTCGCAGCGACACCGTGACCCAGCCCACGCCCGCCATGCGCCGCGCCATGGCCGCGGCGGAGGTCGGCGACGACGTCTACGGCGAGGATCCCACGGTGCGGCGGCTCGAGGAGGTGGCCGCCGAGCGGCTGGGCAAGGAGGCGGGCCTGTTCTTCCCCAGCGGGACCATGGCCAACCAGGCGGCGGTGCTCGCCCACACGCGGCGGGGCGACGAGGTCCTGCTGGAGGAGGAGTCCCACATCTACTACTACGAGGTGGGGGGCGTCGCCCTCTGGGCCGCGTGTCAGGTGCGGCCGCTGCCCTCGCGGCGCGGGGTGCTGGACCCCGCGGTGGTGGAGGCGGCGATCCGACCCGCCAACATCCACTTCCCCCCGCCGCGGCTGCTGTGCCTGGAGAACACCCACAACCGGTGGGGCGGCACGGTGATGACCGCCGAGCAGACGGCCGCGCTGGCGGAGGTGGCCCACCGGCACGGCCTCAAGGTCCACCTGGACGGGGCTCGCATCTTCAATGCCGCGGTGGCCCTGGGCGTCCCGGCCGACCGCCTGGCCGCGCCGGCCGACTCGGTGATGTTCAGCCTCTCCAAGGGGCTGGGCTGCCCGGTGGGTTCGCTGCTGGTCGGGGACCGGGACTTCATCGCCGAGGCCCGGCGCTATCGCAAGGCCCTGGGCGGCGGCATGCGCCAGGCCGGGATCCTGGCGGCGGCCGGCCTGGTGGCGCTGGACGAGATGATCGACCGGCTCGCCGACGACCACGCCCTGGCCCGCCGCCTGGCCGAGGGGCTGGCGAACCTGCCCGGCGTGCACGTGGACCTGGAGGCGGTGCAGACCAACATCGTGATGGCCGACGTCGCGGCCACCGGACGGACGGCCTACGAGCTGGCGGGAGCCCTGGCCGCGGCCGGGGTCAAGGTGAACGCCGTCGACGCCCGGCGCCTGCGCTGGGTGACCCACAAGGACGTGGGACCGGCGGATGCGGACCGGGCGCTGGCGATCTTCCACCGCATCCTGACCGAGGGCTGAGCGGGCCCGGAAGAGGGGGAGCCCGACCACCTTGGCGCGCAGGAAGCATCCCGGCGGATCGGCGCACCCGGAGACCCCACGCGACGACCTGTTCACCCGCGCGGCGGAGGAGCGGGCCCGCCGCCAGGCGCCCCTGGCGGAGCGCATGCGTCCGCGCACCCTGGACGAGTTCGTCGGCCAGGAGCACCTGGTGGGTCCGGGACGCCTGCTGCGGCGCGCCATCGAGGCCGACCGCCTGGGCTCCATCATCCTGTGGGGACCGCCGGGATCGGGCAAGACCACCCTGGCGCGGATCATCGCCCGCACCACCCGCGCCCACTTCGAGCCGCTCAACGCCGTGACGGCGGGTGTGGCCGACCTGCGCCGGGTGATCGAGGAGGCCCGGGAGCGCCAGGCCGTGGAGGGTCGGTCCACGGTCCTGTTCGTGGACGAGGTGCACCGCTGGAACCGCGCCCAGCAGGACGCCCTGCTGCCCCACCTGGAGAGCGGTCTGGTGTCCCTGATCGGCGCCACCACGGAGAACCCGTACTTCGCCTGCGTGCCGCCCCTGGTCTCGCGGGCGCGGATCTTCCGCCTCGAGCCCCTCTCCGACGACGACGTCCGGCGGCTGCTGCGGCGGGCCCTGGAGGACCGGGAGCGCGGCCTCGGCATGTACCGCGTCGAGGTGGAACCCGCCGCCCTGGAGCACCTGGTGCGGGTGGCGGGCGGCGACGCCCGGACGGCCCTGAACGCCCTGGAGCTGGCCGTGCTGACCACCCCGCCCGATGCCGACGGCGTCCGCCGCATCACCCTGTCCGTGGCCGAGGAGTCCATCCAGCGGCGCGCCCTGGCCTACGACCCCACCGGCGACGAGCACTACGACCACATGTCCGCCTTGATCAAGAGCATCCGCGGCTCGGACCCCGACGCCGCCGTCTACTGGCTGGCGCGGATGCTCTACGCCGGCGAGGACCCGCGCACCATCGTCCGCCGGCTGCTGGTCCACGCGGCGGAGGACGTGGGGCTGGCCGACCCGCGGGCGCTGCAGGTGGCGGCGGCGGCTGCCACCGCCGTCGAGCAGGTCGGCATGCCCGAGGCCCGCATCCCCCTGGCGGAGGCCGTGCTCTACTTGGCCACCGCGCCCAAGAGCAACGCCGTGATCAAGGCCATCGACGCCGCCTGGAAGGCGGTGGAGGAGCAGGCGATCCGCGGGGTGCCCCGCCACCTGCGGGATGCCCACTACCGGGGGGCGCGGACCCTGGGTCACGGGCAGGGCTACCGGTATCCCCACGACTATCCCGGCCACTTCGTGCGCCAGCAGTACCTCCCCGACGAGCTCCTGGGGGCCCGCTTCTACGAGCCCAGCGACCAGGGCTACGAGGGACGGCTGGCCGCCGTGATCGAGGCGCGCCGGGGACCGACCGGCCGGTTCCCCGCAGCGCGCGATCCAGCCCGCGGGGGACGTACGGCCGCGCCGGAGGAACCCGGCCCCGCCGACGGCCCGTCGGCGGCCGTCGCACCCCCGTCCGGGGACCGCCGCCGGGACCGCGGGCCCAGCCGGGGGGCGGGTGCCGGCGACCCGGAGGCGCCGTCCGCGGCCGGCGGCGCGGAGACGTCCTCCCGGGGTGGCGACGCAAGGCCGTCCGGGACCGGCGAGGCGGTGGCGTTCGGGGCTGCCGGGGCCGAGGTGCCCGGAACCGGCGGGGCGGAGGCGGCCGGCGACCGCGACGCCGCGGCGCCGCCCGCCACCGGCGCCGCGGGAACCCTGCCCGCGGCCCGCGACGCAGGAACCGCGGCGGCGGCTCGGGACGCAGGAACGGCGTCGGCGGCTCGCGAAGAGTAGGCCCGAGCCTCCGCGCCGCCCGCCGCGCGCCGGCGCGGCGGGCGGCGCGGGGCAGCGGAGGACGCCATGGCTGGTTACCTCGAAGTGATCACCGGCGGCATGTTCTCCGGCAAGACGGAGGAGCTCCTGCGCCGGGTGCGGCGGGCCCGCATCGCCCGGCGGCGGGTGCTGCTCTGCAAGCCGGATCTCGACCACCGCTACCGGCGGGACGCCGTGGCCTCCCACGACGGTCGCGACCTGGAGGCGTACGTGGTGCCCGCGCACCGGCCGGAAGAGGTGCTGAGACTGGCCCGGGCCGCGGCGGTCGACGTGGTCGCCATCGACGAGGCCCAGTTCTTCGCGCCAGGGATCGTCCCGACCGTGCTGGAGCTGGTGGAAGCGGGGTTGCGGGTCATCGTCTCCGGCCTGGACATGGACTTCGCCCGCCGCCCCTTCGGCCCCATGCCCGAGCTGATGGCCCTGGCCGACGAGGTGGTCAAGCTCAAGGCCATCTGCGTGGTCTGCGGCGAACCGGCCACCTTCACCCAGCGGCTGATCGGCGGCCGGCCCGCCGCCCCTGACGACCCGGTGATCCTGATCGGCGGGAAGGAGACGTACGAGCCCCGCTGCCGCCGCCATCACCAGCTGGCGCCGGTCCAGGGGTCGACCGGTCATTCCGTCGACCCGGATCCGACCTCGGGGCGTCCGTCGCCGGCCAAGGCGTGAGGCGCG
Source organism: Thermaerobacter composti (assembly GCF_033582035.1). Lineage (NCBI taxonomy): Bacteria > Bacillati > Bacillota > Clostridia > Eubacteriales > Clostridiales Family XVII. Incertae Sedis > Thermaerobacter > Thermaerobacter composti. The sequence continues at coordinate 1,543,449 of NZ_CP132508.1, read as the reverse complement.
GCCCGGGCCGGCCCGTCGCGGCAGGGGGCGCCAAGCCGGTCCTGGGGTGCCGCAGGCCGGGGGGCCGGGGCTCCGGCCGCGCGGGGCTGGTGCAAGCGGCGCCACGTCGCCGCGGTCGAGCCGCCGGCGCTCTTGGGGGCTCCAGCGGGCGCTCTCGGAGACTCCATCAGGGCGGGGCCAGCGTCCGCCGCGCCGGCCCGACCGGTGCGGCGACCTCCGCTCCGGGCCCAAGCGGAGGGCGGGGGTGCCCGAGCCGCGGGGACGCCCGTGGGGACGCCCTCGCTGGGTCCCGCGCTGGGGGACGAACCGGGGAGGCCAGCCGGGGCGCGATCCGCCCGGCGATGGCGCCTGGCGCGACGCGGGGTCGCTGGGCGTCCGTGGCGAATCGGCGGGCCGCCGCGACCCCGCGGCGGTGCCCGTCGCAGCCCCGGCCGCCGGCGCGCCCGCTCGCCCAAGGACCCAAGGAGGGAGACCGCCGATGACCGGTGCTTCCCGGAACCCTTCGCCCGTGCCGGACCCTGCGCCCGTCCCCGCCCGCCCCGCCCCGAGCCGGCGGCAGCTGGCGGCGATCATCGACCACACGCTGCTGAAGCCGGAGGCGACCCCCGAGCAGATCGAGCGGCTCTGTCGCGAGGCGGTGGAACACGGCTTCGCCGCCGTCTGCGTCAACCCGGTCTACGTGCCCCTGGCCGCGGAGCTCCTGGCGGACGCGGACCCCGTGGTCTGCACGGTGATCGACTTCCCCCTGGGCGCCGGCGCCGCGGCGGACAAGGCGCGCCAGGCCGAGGCGGCCCTGGCCGCGGGGGCGCGCGAGCTCGACGTGGTCCAGCCCATCGGCCTGCTCAAGGCGGGCCGCCACCGCGAGGTGGTCGACCACCTGCACGGGGTGGTGGCCGCAGCGCGGACAGCCGGCGCGCTGGTCAAGGTGATCCTCGAGACGGGGCTCCTCACCCCGGAGGAGATCGACCTCGCCTGCCGGCTGGCGGTGGAGGCCGGGGCCCAGTTCGTCAAGACCGCCACGGGCTTCGGGCCCGGCGGCGCCACCGAGGAGGCGGTGCGCCGCATGCGGGCGGCCGTGGGGCCCGACGTGGGCGTCAAGGCGGCGGGCGGCATCCGCGACTACGCCACCGCCTGCCGCATGGTGGCGGCGGGGGCCAACCGCATCGGGGCCAGCGCCAGCCTGGCCATCCTGGCCGGGGCGCCGGACGAACCGGCCTGAGCCCCGCCGCAGCCAGGCGGCGGCGGTGGGCCGTGGGGCTGCCGGCGCCGCCGTCGGCCGTGGGGTTGCCGCCGGGCGGCGGCCGCCGGGGAGGGGCGACCGCGGCGGGCGCCATGGGGCGGACCGGCGCGGCCGGTGCCCGGCGGCCGGCCCGCGGGGCCCCGGACGGCGAGGAGGCGGACCGCGTGCGGGCGTACGACCTGATCCAGAAGAAGCGGGACGGCGGCGTCCTGACCCGCGAGGAGATCGAGTGGTGGGTCGAGGGCGTCGCCCGGCGCACCATCCCCGACGAGCAGGTGGCGGCCTGGGCCATGGCCGTGTTCTTCCGCGGCATGGACGCCCGCGAGACGGCGGACCTCACCCGGGCCATGGCCTTCTCGGGCGAGACGGTGGACCTGCGCGACATCCCGGGCATCAAGGTCGACAAGCACAGCACCGGCGGCGTGGGCGACACGACCACCCTGGTGGTGGCGCCCCTGGTGGCGGCCGCCGGCGTCCCCGTCGCCAAGCTCTCCGGTCGCGGCCTCGGGCACACCGGGGGAACCCTGGACAAGCTGGAGTCCTTCCCCGGGTTCCGCGTCGAGCTGGGCCGCGACGAGTTCATCCGCCAGGTGCGATCCATCGGGATCGCCGTCGCCGGCCAGACCGCGGACCTGGTCCCTGCGGACAAGCGCCTCTACGCCCTGCGGGACGTCACGGCCACCGTGGACAGCATCCCGCTGATCGCCGCCAGCATCATGTCGAAGAAGATCGCCGGCGGCGCGGACGCCATCGTCCTCGACGTCAAGGTCGGCTCGGGCGCCCTGATGCGGACCCTGGACCGGGCGCTGGAGCTGGCCCATCTCATGGTCCGGATCGGCCGCCAGCTGGGGCGGCGGGTGGTGGCGCTGGTGACGGACATGAACCAGCCCCTGGGGCGCGCCGTGGGCAACGCCCTCGAGGTGCGGGAGGCCATCGCCACCCTCCAGGGCCGTGGTCCCGCCGCGCTGACCGAGCTGTGCCTCACCCTGGGCGGGTACATGGTGTGGCTGGGGGGCAAGGCGCCCGATCCCGACGCCGGCCGCCGGCTGGTGGCCCAGCGCCTCGAGGCCGGGGACGGGCTGGCCATGTTGCGGCGACTGGTCGCCGCCCAGGGCGGCGACCCCCGCGCCGTCGACGACCCGGAACGCCTGCCGCGGGCGCGTCACCGGGAGGCCTTCGCGGCGCCGCGGGCGGGCTACCTGACGGCCATGGACGCCGCGGCGGTGGGCGCCGCGGCCATGGTGCTGGGCGCTGGCCGGGCCCGCAAGGACGATCCCATCGACCCGGCGGTGGGGTTGGTGATGTGCAAGCGCCTGGGCGACCGGGTGGAGGCGGGGGAGCCGCTCGTGGAGCTGCACGTCAACGACCGGGCGCGGCTGCCGGCGGCGCTGGAACGGCTGCAGGCCGCCTTCACCCTGGCGGACGAACCGGCGTCGCCGCCGCCGCTGATCCACGCCGTGGTCGGCGTGGAGGGCACGGGCGCGGCGGGATCGGTGACCGGCGCGGCGAGCACCGCTTCCGTGGCGCCCGCCGCCACCCCAGCCGGACCGGCTCCGCTCCCGGCGGGCTGGGGGCATCTGGTGGAGTTGGCGCGGGCCGCGCGGGAGACGGCCCTCGCGCCCTTCTCCCGGTACCGGGTGGGGGCGGCGCTGGAGGCCGCCGACGGCCGGGTCTTCACCGGCGGGAACGTCGAGAGCGCCAGCTTCGGGCTCACCATGTGCGCCGAGCGGGTGGCGCTGTTCAAGGCCCTCTCCGAGGGCCAGCGCCGCTTCACGCGGCTCGTGGTGGCCGCCGACGGGCCGGAGCGGCCCTTCCCGTGCGGCGCGTGCCGCCAGCTCCTCTTCGAGTACGCCCCGGCGCTGGAGGTGTGGGTGGACGGCGAACCCGCGCCGCTCCCCATCACGGCGCTGCTGCCGCACGGGTTCCGCCTGGAGCGGTGAAGGCGTCGTCCGCGCCGCGGGCCCGGGGGCGGCCGCCGGGTACTGGCGGCCGTTGCTTTGACACCGTGCGGGCGCCGTGCTAGCATGGCGTCGGAATTCCCAGTAGGCCAGTGGGAATTGGAACGCCCGGCCGGACGAACCGGCCGGGCTCGTCCTGTCCCTGATGGCGGTCGCCGCCGACGGCGGCGTTCGGTGAGGGTGGGCCATGCAACTGTCGACACGGGGTCGCTACGGCGTGCGCGCGATGTACGAACTGGCGCGCCGGTACGGCCAGGGTCCCGTCCCCCTGCGCGAGGTGGCCGAGGCGCAGCAGCTGCCGGAGAACTACCTCGAACAGCTGATGGCGCCCCTGCGCAAGGGCGGCCTGGTCCAGAGCGTGCGCGGCGCGCAGGGGGGCTACGTGCTGGCCCGGGAGCCGCAGAAGATCACGGTGGCGGACGTCGTCCGCCTGCTGGACGGGCCCATCGGCCCGGAGACGGACCGCGAGGCCACGGGCAGCCCGTCGGTGGCCGACCCGGTCTGGGAGGCGGTGCGGGAGGCCATCACCCGGGTGCTGGAGGGCACGACCCTGGAGGATCTGGTGCGCCAGGCGGAGGAGCGCAGCCGTGGTGGATACATGTTCTACATCTGATGATCGGCTGAGCGGCATCGGAACGGCTGATCGGCGTCGGATCGGCGGGAACCCGACGGCGGGAAGGAGGTGGTGGCGATGGCGGGACGCGTCTACCTGGACCACGCGGCGACCACCCCGCTGCGGCCCGAGGTCCGGCAGCGCATGGTCGAGGTGCTGGGCGAGGCGTGGGGCAACCCCTCCAGCCTCCACGCCGAGGGGCGCGCCGCGCGCGCCGTGGTCGACCAGGCCCGCGTCCAGGTGGCCGAGCTCTTGGGCTGCCGACCGCGGGAGGTGGTCTTCACCTCGGGCGGGACCGAGGCCGACAACCTGGCCCTGAAGGGCGTCGCCCTGGCCCACCGGGACCGCGGGCGCCACATCGTCACCACCGCCGTGGAGCACCCCGCGGTGCTCGAGGCGTGCGCCGCCCTGGAACGGCAAGGCTTCGAGGTGACCCGCGTGCCGGTCGACGGCGACGGCCGCGTCGACCCTGAGCGGGTGCTGGCGGCGCTGCGGCCCGACACCATCCTGGTCTCGGTGATGCTGGTCAACAACGAGGTGGGCACGATCCAGCCGGTCGCCGAGATCGCGGCCGCGGCGCGGGCGCGCGGCGTGCTGGTCCACACCGACGCGGTGCAGGCGGCAGGCGTGCTGCTCCTGGACGTCGAGGCGCTGGGCGTCGACCTGCTGAGCCTGTCGGCCCACAAGATCGGCGGGCCCAAGGGGGCGGGGGCCCTGTACGTTCGCGCGGGGACGCAGCTGTTGCCCCTCCTGGACGGCGGCGGTCAGGAGCGCCGCCTGCGGTCGGGGACGGAGAACACGGCGGCCATCGCGGGCTTCGGCGTGGCGGCCGAGCTGGCCGCCAGGGAGTGCAGGGATCGGGCCGCGCGCCTGGCGCGCCTGCAGCGGCGTCTGGAGGAGGGCATCCGGGCCCGCATCCCCGACGCCCGCATCCACGGGGCGGGCGCACCGCGGGCGCCCCACATCACCAACGTGGGCCTGCCGGGCGTGACGGCGGACACCGTGTTGATCCAGCTGGACCTGGAGGGCATCGCCGCGTCCAGCGGCTCGGCCTGCAGCGCGGGGACGCCCGAGCCGTCCCACGTGCTCCAGGCCATGGGTCTCGCCGCGGACGAAGCCTTCGGAGCGGTTCGCTTCTCCCTCGGCGACGGCAACTCCGAGGCGGACGTCGACCGGGTGCTGGAGGTCCTGCCCCGGGTGGTGGAACGGGCCCGGCGAGCCCAGGCGCTGGGGCTGGCCGGCGCCTGAGGCTGGCATCGGCCGGGCCGGCGTCGGTGGTGCGCCCGCCGTGGTGCCCATGGGCGGGTCGCCGATGTTGGCGTTGTGCCCGTCGTGGTGCCTACGGGCGGGGCCGAGGAGGACCAGGTCCCGGCGGGTCGGAAAGGAGGTGGCGACGTGGCCAGGGGCGGCAAGGGCCGGGTCCTGGCGGCCATGAGCGGCGGGGTGGACAGCTCCGTCATGGCCGCCCTGCTTCGGGATGAAGGCTACGAGGTCATCGGGGTGACCATGCAGACGTGGCCCGCCATGGCCGCCGAGGACGAGGCGCGCTACGGCGGCTGCTGCTCCCTCGGCGCCATCGAGGATGCGAGGCGGGTCGCGGAGCGGCTCGGCATCCCGTACTACGTGATGAACCTGCGCCAGGACTTCGAGCAGAAGGTGATCGACTACTTCGTCGAGGAGTACGTGCGGGGGCGCACGCCGAACCCCTGCATCGCCTGCAACCGCTACATCAAGTTCGACGAGTTCCTCCGGCGGGCCGAGGCCCTGGGGTGCGATTACGTCGCCACCGGTCACTACGCCATCGTGGAGTACGACGAGGCGGTGGGCCGGTTCGTCCTGCGCAAGTCGGCCGACCGCCGCAAGGATCAGACGTACGTGCTGTACACCTTCACCCAGGAGCAGCTGGCGCGGACCCTCCTGCCCATCGGGCGCTTCACGAAGAGCGACGTCCGTCGCCTGGCGGAGGCGTACGGCCTGGTCACGGCGCGCAAGCCGGAGAGCCAGGAGATCTGCTTCGTCCAGGACGGCGACCACCGCCGGTTCCTGGAGGAACGGGCGGGGGACCGCATCCGGCCCGGCCCGATCTACGACACGCGGGGCCGCCGCATCGGCACCCACCGCGGCCTGGCGTACTACACCGTGGGGCAGCGGCGCGGCCTGGGCATCCGCAGCGATCGCCCGATGTACGTGGTGCGCATCCTGCCGGAGAAGAACGCCCTCATCGTCGGGCCGGACACGGCAACCTACGCCCGCGGGCTGCGGGCGGTGGACGTCAACTGGGTGTCCTGGCCCGGGCTGGACGGGGAGGCGCGCGTCACCGCCAAGGTGCGCTACAAGTCGCCCGAGGCCCCGGCGGTGGTGCGACCGGCGGCCGGCCGCGCGGACGCGGTGGAGGTCTGGTTCGACGAGCCGCAGCGGGCGATCACGCCGGGCCAGGCGGTGGTCCTCTACGACGGGGACCGCGTGGCCGGTGGCGGCGTGATCGCCGAGGTGCTGGATCCCGTGGCCCCGGAGGACCTGGTCGACGACCCCGAGGCGGGGCCGAGGCTCCCCCAAGGGGACGGGGGCGACGCGGCGGTCGCCGTGGGTGCCGGCGCCGGTGGCTGATGGCCCCCGCATGGAGCTGGGCCCGCCCGCGCAGATTAAGGGCGACCTCGAGGAGGGACGGGTCCATGCGCTGTCCGGTTTGCGGGGGCAATGCCACGGGCCGCATCGGCCAGAACGAGTGGTATTGTTGGGACTGCTGCATCGAGTTCCAGGAGTTGGGTCCGGGCCAGGTCGACTGCTTCCTGCTGGATTCCGAGGGCAACCGCGTGCGGCTGGCGGCCGACGCCGAGGCTGCGTCCGCCCCGGTGGAGGGGTGACGCCATGGGCCGCCGCTTCTGGGTCGGCGTGGTGCTCGGCGGTTTGGCCGTGGCGGTCCTGGAAAGGGCGGGCCTGCGCCCCGGCCGCTGGCTGACCTGGGCGGGCCGACGGGGTCGGCACTGGGTGGTCCACGAGGGGCCGCGGCGAGCCCGGCAGCTGATGGGCTGGATGCGGCCCCGGGTCCGAGGGTGGCTGGGACGCCGGGGTGCGCGGTGACCGGCGCATGGGTGCCGTCCCCTGGCGCGGCGTCGCGCGGGCCCTGGCCGCGGCCGCGGCGGTGCTGGTCCTCCTGCACCTGTTGCGGGGCACCTGGCCGCCCTTCGTCCTGGCCCTGGTCCTGACCTACCTCCTGGCACCGGCGGTCGACTTCCTGGAGGCCTACGGGCTCCGCCGGACGAGCGCCATCCTCTTGCTGTACCTCCTGATCACCCTGGCGACCGCGGTGGCGGTGGTCTACCTGATCCCCGGCTTCCTGGACGAGCTGAACCGCCTGGGCCGCCAGCTGCCCGACTACGCCCGCCAGCTGCGCGCGCTGGTGGAGGGCGTGCGCCAGGATGCCGCCCGGGCCACCCTGCCGGCTACCGTGCGGCAGGCGCTTCTGGCCCAGATCGACCGCGGCGAGGCGTGGGTGACCGCCCGCCTGGAGGGCTGGACCGAGGGCCTCGTCCAGGGTCTCCTGGGCGCGGCGCCCCTGCTGCTGGCGCCTGTGCTGGCGTTCTACCTGCTGGCCGATCTCCCCCGGTTGCGCGGGTGGGCGCAGGAACGCCTCGGTCGCGGTCGTCGCCGCCGCTGGCTCGAGCTGTTGCGGGCCGTGGACCACGTGATCGGCGGGTTCATCCGCGGCCAGCTGCTAGTGGCTGGCTTCGTCGGGCTGATGGTCGCGGTGGCGGCCGCCCTCTTCGGCCTGCGCTTCGCGGCGGTCCTGGGCGTGCTGGCGGCGCTGGCCGACCTGATCCCGTACTTCGGTCCCATCGTGGGCGCCCTTCCGGTGCTGGCCATGGCGGCGCTGGAGTCGCCGGCCACGGTGATCCGGGTCGCCGTGGCCCTGGTGGTGATCCAGTGGGTCGAGAACAGCCTCTTGGCGCCGCGCATCCTGGGGCGCCGGGTGGGCGTCCACCCCGTGGTGGTGATCGCGGCGCTGCTGGTGGCGGGCCACCACTTCGGACTGCCCGGGCTGCTCTTCGCCGTGCCCGTGGCCGGTCTGGTCCATGTCCTGTTGGCGTGGGCGTGGCCCGAGGGATTCGGTGGTCTCGAACGGGTGGTGGGGCCCGGTCCCGGCCGCCGCCTCGGCCCAGGGCGCGCGGCGACCGGCGGGGACCGCACCGTGGGCACGCTACCCAGGGGGCGACGGCCAGGCGGGGACGGGCCCCCGGCCGCCCGCCCCGCGGCGGTCCCGGCGGGGCCCGGCGCGACGACCGGGCGCCCGGGGGCTGCGCCCCCAGCGGCCCGGGCCGTCACCGGGGTCGGCGTACGGGGCACCGGCGGAAGGTCCCCGCAGGACGACCCCGTCGGCGCCGCCCGGCGGGCGCCCACCCGGTAGGCGACGGTCGCCTAGCCGCCCGTCGCCTGCGGGCCGCGGACCGCCCCCCCGTCGGTGCCGCCCGTCCCCAGGCGGCGCTGCAGCTCGGCGATGCGGCGCCGGAAGGCGGCCCGGTCGAGCACCACCTGGACCTGCCGGCCCTCGGCGATCTTCTCCAGGTCGTTGTAGGCCTCGACGCGACACACCACCCGGTTGCCCTCGACCGCCTCCAGCACCGCCACCGCCCTCACCCGCGCGCCCACCGGCGTCGGCGCCAGGTGGCGGACCTCCACGGCGTAGCCCACCCCCTCCTCGTGGGGCTCCAGGAACGGTTCCAGGACCCGGCGGGCGGCGTGTTCCAGATGGTGGACCAGCGCCCAGGTGGAATAGAGGGGGTGGATGACGCGACCGTCGAAGGCGGCCTGCATGCCGGCGTCGACGACGGCCTTCACCTCGGCCCGCAGGCCGGGCACGAATCCGGGCTTCACCCGCATCACCTCGGCGATCCCGTTCGCCACCGGTCGACGAGCCCCTGCCCGCCCGCTGTCGCGTCCCCTCCGGCGCGCCGCGAGGGCGGCGCCGGGACCGCCGCGGCCGCCGGCCCCGGCGCCCGCCGGGCCGGGACGACCCGGTCCGTGTAACGTTTCGGTAGGTGAGGGTCGAGGCAAATAGAAAAGGCCTCACCCGGAGGCTGTCCCTGCATCGGGACGGCTTCCCCAGCGGCAGTCGGAGGGTGAGGCCCCATGCTCAGCATACACGCTGTGCGCGAACTTTTCCTCCAGACATTGCGGGAACTGGCGGAGCTGGTGACGGAGGACCGATCGTTTGGCGAACTGGAGGAAGCCGTTCAGCGGCTCAGCGGCCGGCTGACACTGCGGCTGCTGGAGTGGGTGTTGGCCGGGATCGATGAGCGACTGATGCAGGAGCGGGACCCGAGCCGATATGAGTGCCTGGATACGCGGGAGCGGGTCCTGGACACGCCGCTGGGCGAGTTGCAGGTGAAGCGACGTTACTACCGGGACCGGGCGACGGGCCAGGGTGTGTTCTTGCTGGATGAAGCACTGGGCTTGGAATCGCGGCGGCGACTGTCGCCGCGGCTGGAAGCGCTGTGCCGGCGGCTCGCGACGGAGATGCCGTATCACCGAGCGGCGGCGGTCCTGCGGGAGTTGACGGCGGGGCAGGCACCGGCGCGGGCGATGACGGTGTGGCGGGCGTCCCAACGGGCGGGGCGCCGGTTGAAGGAGGCGGCGGAGCGGCTACGGCGGTCGGTGTTCGTGGAGGGCCAGGTGCCGGAAGGCCGGCGCCGGAGTGCGCAGCTGCATGCCGAAGCGGACGAGGTTTATCTGCGGGGTCGAGGGCAACCGGTGGTGTTGAAGCTGGGGGTCGAGTACGAAGGCAAGCAAGCCGTGGGTTCGAACCGGCAAGCGCTGCGGGAGCGGCGGGTCGTGGCGGGGGTGATGCCGGGGACGGCCTTTTGGGAGCAGGCGAGCGCCTATTGGGGGACGCACTGGGATCTGAGCGCGGTCCAGGCTTGTTACCTCGGAGGCGATGGGGCGCATTGGGTCAAGCAGGGGTTGCAGTACTTCCCCCGCGCGTGTTACCGGCTGGATCCGTTCCACCTGCGGAGAGCCCTCCGGGAGGCGTTATCGCCTTCCGAGGAGACGTACGCCCAGGTGTGCCGGGCCATCGAAGCGGGGGATTGGGCGGGCGTGGAGTCGGCGCTTCGCCAGGCGCTACGGGGGCGGCGTGGTCCGGCGCGGGAGCGCTTGTTGCGGCTGCGCGGCTACTTGCGGGAGCACTGGGACGGGATTGTGGCTTCTGGGGAAGCGCCGCGGCTGGGGGCGATCGAAGCAGAAGTCTTTCACGTCCTTGCACGACGGATGAAACGGCATGGGGCGTGTTGGAGTGAACGCGGCGCCGACCACTTGGCGCGGCTCTTGAGCGAACGCGTGGACCCCCACTGGCGCGCGGTCCTCGGCGGCCGGCCCCTGCAGATTTCGCCCGGCGTGCGGCAGGCGACACGCCAGGCCGTTCAGCGCGTGATGCGCCAGCTCGAGGAGGACCCAGCCCGTTGGCTGCGTGCCCGCATCCCAGCGCTCACCGGGCCGCATGCGACCAAACCCTGGGTTCAGGTGCTGCGCGACCTGGCCCATGTCCACGCACCGGTGGCTTGACAGCCGATTCACCGCTGGGGGCACCCACCGGAACGTGACACGGACGACGACCCGGCGCGAGTTGACGGGCCCCGGTGGACATGGGAAAATGCGGGTGATTCCATCGGGACCATGGGGACCGGCCGCTGGCCGTCGGGCCGGTCCCAGGCGATGACGGGACCAAGCCGCCTTCCCGCCCCCCAGAGAGGGAGCCCCCGGCTGCGAGGCTCTCGGGCGGTGGCGTGCAGGCCCTCCCGGAGCCGGTGCACCAAGGGAGGTCGCCAAGGGCCCGACCCACGCCGCCCTGGATCCCAGGGACGGGGACCCCAGGGAAGGGGCGTCCCCGACGCCGGGCCGACGGCGGCCCTCCCCAAGTGCACCCGGCGGCGCGCCGTTACCGCGCGGGTCGGCGGTGCCCCGCCGCCGGGGCGACCCCCGCCGACCCATGGAGGCCCCGCCCGCGAGGGCGGGGTGAAGCTCGGGTGGTACCGCGGCTTGGCCCGCCCCGGCCCTTGGCCGGTGGCGGTTTTTCTTTCGCGCGCGCCGGATCGCGCCGGTCCCGGGCGGGCCTGCGCCGCGCCGTCGGGCCGGGCGGTTCGCGGCGGTGTCCCGGGCCGGGGCGGGGCGGCGCGGTCGGAGCGTCGGATTGGGCGAGCCAACCCCAAGGAGGTGGCGAGATGGTGGCTGCGAGCCTGCCGGGGATGCCGGCGGCGGAGATCCGGGAGCGCTTCCTGCGGTTCTTCGAGCGCCACGGCCACACCATCGTGCCGAGTTCGTCCCTCATCCCGAAGGACGACCCCACCCTGCTCTTCACCAACGCCGGCATGGTCCAGTTCAAGGACGTGTTCACGGGCAAGGAGAAGGTGCCCTACAAGCGGGCGACCACGGCGCAGAAGTGCATGCGCGCCGGCGGCAAGCACAACGACCTGGAGAACGTGGGCAAGACCGCCCGCCACCACACCTTCTTCGAGATGCTGGGCAACTTCTCGTTCGGCGACTACTTCAAGCGCGACGCCATCCGCTTCGCCTGGACCTTCCTGACGGAGGAGCTCGGCCTGCCCAGGGACCGCCTCTGGGCCACCATCTACCGGGACGACGACGAGGCCTTCCGTCTGTGGCAGGAGGTCACGGGTATCCCGGCCCACCGCATCGTCCGCCTGGGGGAGAAGGACAACTTCTGGGCCATGGGCGACACCGGCCCCTGCGGGCCGTGCAGCGAGATCGTGTACGACCGGGGCGAGGAGTTCCGCTGCGATGCCGAGGTCTGCGGCATCGGCGCCTGCGACTGCGACCGCTGGCTGGAGATCTGGAACCTGGTCTTCATGCAGTTCAACCGCGACGAGAGCGGCCGTCTCGAACCCCTGCCGCGGCCCTCCATCGACACGGGGATGGGCCTCGAGCGCATCGCGTCGGTGATGCAGGGCGTGCCCTCCAACTTCGACACCGACCTGTTCCGGCCGCTGATCCGAGCCACCGAGGAGCTGACCGGGCGACGGTACGAGGACGGCGAGCGCGGGTTCCCCTTCCGGGTCATCGCCGACCACGCCCGGGCCTGCACCTTCCTGATCGCCGACGGCGTGCTGCCCAGCAACGAGGGTCGGGGCCACGTCTTGCGCCGCATCCTGCGGCGGGCCGTCCGCTTCGGTCGCATCCTGGGGTTGCGGGAGCCCTTCCTCCACCGGTTGGTGGACACGGTGGGCGAGGTGATGGGCGACGCCTACCCCGAGGTGCGCCAGCGGGGCGAGTACGTCGCCCGCGTGATCCGGGCGGAGGAGGAGCGGTTCTTCCGCACGCTGGACCAGGGCATGGAGATCCTGGCCGAGCTGATCGAACGGGCGCGGCGGCGGGGCGACGGCGTGATCCGCGGCGAGGAGGCCTTCGTGCTGTACGACACCTACGGCTTCCCCCTCGACCTGACGGAGGACGCCGCCGAGGAGGCCGGCCTGCGGGTCGACCGCGAGGGCTTCGAGCGGGCCATGGCCGTCCAGCGGGAGCGGGCCCGGGCGGCCCGGGAGGTCGAGGCGGACTGGGACCCCGGCTCGCCCCTGGCCCAGGCCCTGGCGGACGAACCGGCCACGACCTTCACCGGCTACGAGCGATTGGAGGACGAGGGGACGGTGCGGCTGCTGGTGAAGGACGAGGAGCCGGTGGAGCGCGCCCGTGCCGGCGAGGAGGTGGGCGTGATCCTCGACCGCACGCCCTTCTACGCCGAGCGGGGCGGACAGGTGGGCGACACCGGCTGGCTGGAGGCGGCCGGCGCACGCCTGCAGGTGGTCGACACCCAGCCGCTGCCCGGGGGCCGGATCCTCCACAAGGCCCGCGTCACCGAGGGGACGTTGACCGTGGGCGACCGGGTCCGGGCCCGGGTCGACGGCGCCCGCCGCGCGGCCATCATGCGCAACCACACCGCGACCCACCTGCTCCACGCGGCCCTGAAGCGGGTGCTGGGCGACCACGTCAACCAGGCGGGTTCGCTGGTGGCGCCGGACCGGCTGCGGTTCGACTTCACCCACTTCGAGGCACCGACGCCGGATCAGCTCCGGGCCATCGAGGACGAGGTCAATCGGGTGATCCTGGCCGCCGTCCCCGTGCGCTGGTACTGGACCAGCCTGGAGGAGGCGCTGGAGGCGGGTGCCATCGCCCTCTTCGGGGAAAAGTACGGCCGCGAGGTGCGGGTGGTCCAGATCGGCGACTACAGCCTCGAGCTCTGCGGCGGCACCCACGTGGCGTCCACCAGCGACATCGGGCTCTTCAAGCTCACCGGCGAGGGAAGCGTGGCGGCGGGCGTGCGGCGCGTCGAGGCGGTGACCGGCTGGTCGAGCCTGGCCTATCTGCGCCAGCGGGAAGACCTGCTCCAGCGGCTGGCGGCCACCCTGCGGGCACCGGTGGACGATTTGCCCGCTCGCCTGGAGGCGCTGGTGGAGGCCCACCGCGACCTGGAGCGCCAGGTGCACCGGCTGCAGGGTCGCCTGGCGCGCCAGGCGGCCGACCGGCTGCTGGCGGAGGCGCCGGCGGTGGCAGGGGTGCGGGTGATCGTGGGCGAACTCCCCGTGGACGACCCCGAGGTCTTGCGAGAGACCGCCGACTACCTGCGCCAGCGCGCCGGGGAGGCTGCGGTGCTGTTGGGGGCGCGGTCGGGCGACCGGGCTCTGTTGGTGGCCGCCTTGACGCCGGGCGCCCAGCAGCGCGGGCTCCACGCGGGTCGCCTGGTCGGTGAGGTCGCCCGCCGGGTGGGCGGCGGCGGTGGCGGCCGCCCCGATCTGGCCCAGGCCGGCGGCCGCGAGCCCGGCCGCCTGGCGGAGGCCCTCGAGCAGGGTCGCCGGTCGTGGCTGGAGCAACTGGGCGCGGCGGGCGTGGCGGCACGCGGCCAGGGCTAACGGTCCGCGGGCCGCTCGGCGCCGCCCGGAGCCCAGGGAGCCGTGGAGCGGAGGCGAGAGGTGTGCACCAAGGAGCGGAGCCGGTGCCGCCGGTGGCCGGCCGCGGACCGGGACCGGACCGGAGGCCCGTCGCCGACGCCGAGCCGACGATGTACGGCGGGGCAGCCCCCTTGCCGGCGACGCCCGCGGGGGAGGGCGGGGATGCGCCGCCGGATGCCGCGGCGGTGCTGGCCGCGGTCTACGAGGCCCTCGAGGAGCGGGGCTACGATCCGGTGCGACAGCTGGCCGGATACCTGCTCTCGGGCGATCCCGCGTACATCACCAGCCACCGGGGGGCGCGGGCGCTGGTGGTCCGGGTGGAGCGCGATCAGCTGCTGGCCGAGCTGGTCCGGGCCTACGTGGCGGCCCTGCGGGGCGGGACCCGGCGCCGCGAGGCCTAGGGCGGCTCGCCCAGGTCGCCCCCTGCGGCGGCCGCTGCCCCGGCGGCCGATGAGGGGTGCGGGCCCCGGGCTCCGATGAACGGCTGCGCGGCGTGCCCGGGCGGCTGCGCGCATCGCCGCATCCCGCCGCATCCGTTTCGAAAAGAACGGTCGGCCGTGGCGCGCGCCGACCGTGCGCCACATCCCCGGCGTGTCGGCCGCCAAGGCGCTCGCGGCCCGACGCCGGCGGGAAGCGGCTGCCCGAGCTGGCGCCGCCCCGGCCTCCCCGCTCTCTTACCGGAGGTGAGCCACCCGCGACAGGTCGTGGCCGAACCAAGTGCCAAAGAGGAAGCCGACCACGAAGGCGGTGGCGGCGACGACCAGCCAGAGGCGCCGCAGGCCGGCGAGGTAGGCGAGTTCGGCCTTGAGGCGAGCCCAGAGCCCTCGCCGCGCCGGGGGCTCCGGCACGAGGATGGCACCCTGGGCGACGGTTCCTCCGCCGCGGGGTCCGAAGACCCGGACCGCTCCCGGGCGACCGGGGTCGCGCCGGCGTCGCAGCCGGGGCGGGCGGGAACGCGGCGACGGCACCATCGGCTGGGTCATCACCGATCACCCCGCTTCCAAACCGCCGATGCTCCGTCGACTCCGCGCCGGCAGCGGCCGCCGGGGTGGGCACCCCGCCGGTGGGGTGCCGGCGAGAGAGCTGGAAAGGAGCACGCCATGATCCCGTTGCGCGACACCATCCGCTCCCGGCGCTTTCCCTGGATCACGGTACTGCTCATCGCCCTCAATGTCTATGTGTTCTTCGTCCAATGGACCACGGGGCCGACGCCCGAGGCCGGCATCGCCGCCCTGGCCCAACGGTACGGGGTGGTGCCGGCGGCCATCCCGCCCCTGGGGATGCTGCCGCAGGTGGGCATCGCCCCTTACCTGCCCCTGGTGACCGCCATGTTCCTCCACGGCAGCCTGCTCCACCTGCTGGGCAACATGCTCTTCCTCTGGGTGTTCGGCGACAACGTGGAGGACCGCCTCGGACGCGGCCGGTTCTTGGTCTTCTACCTCCTGACGGGCGTGGTGGGGAACTACGTCCACGTGCTGGCCAACCCCTCATCGACCATCCCCACCATCGGGGCTAGCGGGGCCGTCGCCGGCGTGTTGGGCGCCTATTTCCTGGCGTTCCCCCGGTCGCGGATCATCACCTTGATCTTTCTGTTTATCTTCATTACCGTAGCAGAAGTGCCCGCCTGGGTCTTCCTGCTGGTCTGGTTCGGCCTGCAGGTGCTGAACGGCCTGGCGGCGCTGGGCGCGCCCAACGTCAGCCTGGTGGCCTGGTGGGCGCACATCGCCGGGTTCGTCGCCGGCGCGGCGGCCCTGCTGTTGCTGTCGCCCCGGCGGCGCGAGCCGCGCTGGCTTTGAGCGACGCCGCCACGCCAGGGACGCGACTCGGTGGCCGCAGGGGGAGGCGGAGGCCCCCCGCCAGGGTGGGCCGAGCGCCTGGCCAGGGTGGGCGCCGATCCCGCGGCCGGGGCGGACGCTGGTCCCGCGGTCAGGGCGTGGCGACGCGATGGCGGCTCGGTCGGCGCGGAGGAGGCTGGAGGAGGTCGTGCGCTGGCTCGGCCTGGATCTCGGCGAACGGGTGATCGGGGTGGCGATCAGCGACCCGGAGGGGATCGTGGCGCGCCCGCTGACCAGCCTGCGCCGCCGCTCCGACGCCGAGAACGCGGCCCAGGTCGCCGCCTTGGTCCGCAAGTACGACGTGCACGGCGTCGTGGTCGGCTGGCCGCGCCGCCTCGACGGTCGACGGGGTCCGGAGGCGCACGCCGCCGAGCGGTTCGCCGACGCCCTGCGGCAAGCGGGCGTGCCCCGGGTAACCCTATGGGACGAGCGGCTGTCCACCGTCGAGGCGGAGCGGGTGCTGATCGCGGCCGACGTGTCCCGGCGTCGGCGCAAGCAGGTGATCGACCGCATGGCGGCGACCATCATCCTACAGGGGTTCTTGGAGGCGGCCCGCAGGCGACGGCCCGACGGTAGCGAATCTCCCCGCGAAGGGCGCGGGCGTGGGGCCCGCCCCGGCGACCCCCGACGGCGGGGAGCTGCGGAGAAAGGTGGTGGGGCAGGCATGGATCTGCCGGAGGAGCGCCGGATCGTCACCTTCCGGGACGAGAACGGCGAGGAGCAGCAGTTCGTGGTCATCGACCTGGTGGAGCTGGACGACCGCAAGTACGCCATCGTCGCCGATCCCGACGACGAGGAGGAGGCCTTCATCTTCCGCCTGCTGCACGAGGACGACGGCACCCCGGTCCTGGTGGAGATCGAGGACGACGACGAGTGGGACGCCGTGGCGGAGGCCTGGGAGGACATGGTCGCCGAGGAGGAGGACGAGGCGTACGCCGACGAGCTGCTCGGCCCCGACGACGAGGAGTGGGAGGAGGCCGAGTGGAGCGACGAGGACCTGGCGGACGACGAGCTGGATGACGAGGACGAAGAGGGCGGCGACCTGGAGGCGCTGGACGACGCAGGGCTGGACGAGGAGGACGAGGGCGAGGATCCGGATCGGGGGGACGAGGGCGCCGGTGGCCCCCGGCGCGGCAGCCGGTAGGCCCGGGGGCGCGCCGGCGAAGGGCTGCGTCCGGGGCCGTGGTGCCGGCCAACCGGCGGGAGGTGGGGAGGGCCAGCGGTGGAGCGCTTCGGGCGGCGGGGAGTGGGGCTGGTGGCGGCCGCGACCCTCGTCCTGCTGGCAGGCGCCGCAGGGTGGGCATACCGTGCCTATCTCCATGCCCTGGAACCGCCCCGACCCGGTTCGTCCGAGGCGGTGGTGGTACGCATCCCCCAGGGTGCCTCGACGGCGGAGATCGCGGAGCTCTTGCACCGCCGCGGGCTGATCCGGCACCCGCTGGCCTTCCGGCTGCTGGCCCGCGCGCAGGGGCGGGACGGCCGGCTCAAGGCGGGGGTCTACCGGCTGAGCCCGGGCATGGCGGCGAGGGCCGTGTTGGACAAGCTGGCGCGAGGCGAGGTGCTGACCGCCCGCTTCACCATCCCCGAGGGCTGGACCGTGGAGCAGATCGTCGACCACCTGGTCACCCGGGGGCTGGTGGAGCGCGCGGCCTTCCGCGCGGCACTGGACCGCGCAGCCGCCACTTGGCCCTATCTGCCGCGGGATCGGGAGGTGCGGGCCGCGCTCCAGGAGCCCCTGGAGGGCTACCTCTTCCCCGACACGTACCGGGTGCCCGTGGACGAACGCGGCCGCGTCGCCGATCCGGACCAGGTGGTGCGGATGATGCTGGACCGCTTCCAGGAGGTCTTCGGTCCGGAGGAACAGGCCGAGGCCCAGCGCCAGGGGCTCACGGTCCACCAGGTGGTCACCCTGGCGTCCATCGTGGAACGCGAAGCCCGGGTGGCGGAGGAGCGCCCGCTGATCGCGGCCGTGTACCGCAACCGCCTGGAACGCGGGATGTCGCTGGACGCCGACCCGACGGTGCTCTACGCCCTGGGGCGGACCTCGGGGCCGTTGACCGCCCGCGACCTCCAGGTGGCTTCGCCCTACAACACCTACCGCCACCCGGGCCTGCCCCCCGGTCCCATCGGGTCCCCGGGCCGGGCGTCCCTGGAGGCCGTCCTGCACCCCGCGGACGTCGACTACCTGTACTTCGTGCTCAGCCCGGACGGATCGGGCCGTCACCGCTTCGCGCGCACCCTGGCGGAGCACGAGCGCAACGTCCAGGCCTATCGCCAGTCCCTGGAGGAGCGGGGCGGCTGAGGTCCGGGCGGATCGCCGGCCCTGGGGAGGCAGCGGGTCGCCGAGGGTGCGGATGCGCCGACGGCGCCGGCGGCAGGCGGCCCCAGGGGGTCGTGGCCGGGACCCTCACCGCCGGCGGCCGCCCACCCGGCCTTCCGCGCATGCCCAATCTCCGCGATCACGCCCAATGGCGCACCGGGACAGGTACGGCGCGGGGCCGCGGTGCATACCGTGGCAGTGCCCCTCGTGCTGGCCGGTTCGTCCGCAGGCGATCCGGCGGGCCGCAGGGGGCGCGGTGCCGGGCACACGGCGGCGGATGCCCGGCTCGCCACCCGTTGGCAAGGAGGCGCTGCCATGGGACCCGGATGGCTGCTGCTCCTTGGGGCGGCCCTGGTGCGCGGTCTGCTCTACTTGATCGGTTATCTTCAGACGGGCCGCAGCTTTCCCCAGCCCCTCACGCCGGAGGAAGAGGCCCACTACCTGGAGCGCATGCGACGCGGTGACGCCCGCGCCCGCGAGGTGCTGATCGAGCGCAACCTGCGCCTGGTGGCCCACATCGCCAAGAAGTTCGACGACACCGGCGAGGACCCGGAGGACCTGATCAGCATCGGCACCGTCGGACTGATCAAGGGCGTCGACTCCTTCGACCCGAGCAAGGGCACGCGCCTCGCCACCTACGCCGCCCGCTGCATCGAGAACGAGATCCTCATGCACCTGCGCGCGACCCGGCGCAACCGGCGGGAGGTGTTCCTGCAGAGCCCCATCGGCGTCGACCGCGAGGGCAACGAGGTGACCCTGATGGACATGTTGCCGGCGGAGGACGACGCCGTGGAGGACGCCGTGGGCCGCCGCCTGCTGGCCGGACGCATCCGGGACGCGGTGCGGGAGCTGGGCCCCCGGGAGCGGCGGGTGCTGGAGCTGCGCTTCGGGCTCGACGGCCAGCGCCGCTACACCCAGCGGGAGGTGGCGAGGGTCCTGGGCATCTCGCGCTCCTACGTCTCGCGCATCGAGAAGCGGGCGGTGCGCTGGTTGACCCGCCGCGTGCTGGACGAACCCGGCCCGCGGCGGGACGGCGGTGCGTCCAGCCCGAACGCGGAGGACGACTGAGCGGTCGCCCCCCAACACCGGCCCCCTCGGCGCCGTCCACCACCGGGCCACACACCGGCGCCGCATGCTCGTCCGCAGGCGGGATCGCCCCGGCGCCGTGGGCCCCGCCCGTCCGCCCCTTCCGCCCGGTGGCGGACCGGCTGGGCGCGCCGTTTCAGGCGTGCCGTATAATGGGTCCGGAGAACCGGAAAGGAGCCCAGGGCGTGCGGCGGTTGTGGCGGCTGCTGACTCCCGATCTGGTCGTCCCATCCATCTATGCCATCCGCTGGGACGACCTGCGCGGCCGGGGCGTGCGGGGTCTGATCCTCGACCTCGACAACACCCTGGCGCGGCGGGACCAGCCGCTGCCCGACGAGAACCTCCGCCGCTGGCTGGACCAGGCGCGGGCCCAGGGGTTCGTCGCCTGCATCCTCTCCAACAACCTCGAGGCGCGGGTGCAGCTCTTCGCCCGGGCCTGCGGGGTCCCGGCGGTGCACGCGGCCACCAAGCCCCGCCGCCGCGCCTTCCTGCGTGCCCTCGAGACCCTCGGGGTCGAACCGGCCCACGCCGCCGTCATCGGCGACCAGATCTTCACCGACGTCCTCGGCGGCAACCGCCTCGGCATGGTGACCGTCCTGGTGACGCCGCTTCCCGGCAAGGAATTCATCGGCACCCGCCTGGTGCGGCGCGTCGAGCGCTGGGTGCTCCGGCACCTGGCCCAGCGCGGCGTGCTGCGGTCCTAGCCCCACCGGCCGACGCAGTGTGGGCGTCCGTCGACCGTGGCGGGGCGGAGGTCCGCCGGCGGGCGCGCTGCGGGCGCCTACCGGGCATCGCGCTGCGGGAGCCCCTGGCCCGGCGCGATGCGGACCCTGCCGGCCATGGCGCTGCGAAAGCCCTCGGCCGGTGCGACGCGGACGCGCGCGGGCCATGGGGCTGCGGACGCCCACCGGCCGGTGCGACGCGGACGCGCGCGGCCCATGGGGCTGCGGACGTCCACCGGCCGGTGCGATGCGGACGCCCGCGGGCCATGGCGGTGCGGACGCGCACCGGCCGGCGCGCTGCGGACGCCTACCGGCCATGGCGCTGAGGGCGCCCGCGGCGCCTCGCGCGCCGCGTCCCGCCGATGCGGGCGGCCGGCCAATCCCATCGTCGGGATGCGGCCGATCCCCGGCGCCCCGGTGACGGTCCGGCGTCGTCCGCGTCTGCACGTCTGGCCGTCCCCCGCCGATAACCCGGATGGACGGATTGACGGCGGGGCCGGCTCCCCTCCTGGGGCTGGCGCGCCCGTTGGCGGTGGTGCGGGTGGAGGCGGTGGCAGCGGCGTCCCTCGGCCCCCTCGATCCCCTGGCCCTCGACCGCATCCTGCGCGAGATCCTGGCCGCCGTGGAGCGCGGCCGCGAACAGGTCCTCGCCGTCGCGGAGCACGCGCGCCAGGAGCACCGCGACGCCGCACGCGAGCTGGATGCGGTGCGGGAGCAGTTGGCGACCCTGATCGAACGGGTGGACCAGCTGGGCCGCCGCCAGCAGCAGGCGCGCCTGCGATTGGTGGAGATCTCGCGCCACTTCCATCGCTTCGGCGAGGAGGCCTATCGCCAGGCGTACGAGGAGGCCCTGCGCCTCCACGAGGACTGGGTCCGGGCCCAGGAGCGGGAGGCCCAGCTGCGCCAGCGGCGCGACGAGCTGGAGCGGCGCCTGCGCCGCCTGGAGGCGACGGTGCGGCGAGCCGACGAGGTGGGGGAGCACGTCCGCCTCGCCGCCGAGCTGCTCTCCGGGAACCTGGGGCGCCTGGTGGGGCAGGCGGCGGACCTGCAGCGACGCCTGCAGGTGGGGTTGATGCTGCTGCGCGCCCAGGAGGAGGAACGCCGCCGCCTGGCGCGGGACATCCACGACGGCCCCGCCCAGATGCTGGCCCAGGTGGCGCTCCGCGCCGAGGTCTGCCAGCGCCTGCTGGCGGACGACCCGGACCGGGCCCGGCAGGAGCTGGAGCGCCTCAAGGCGCTGACCCGCGAGAGCCTCCACGACGTCCGCAAGATCATCTTCGACCTGCGGCCCATGGTCCTGGACGACCTCGGCCTGGTGCCCGCCCTGCGCCAGTACGCGGCGGGGTTCGTCGACAGGACGGGCCTGCCGGTGGAGCTGGTCACGCGGGGCGCCATCCGGCGCCTCGACCCCGCCGTGGAGATCGCGGTCTACCGCGTGGTGCAAGAGGCGTTGAACAACGTCTGGAAGCATGCCGGCGCCACCCAGGCGGTGGTGCGGCTGGAGCTCGCGCCGCGGCGGCTGTGGGCCGAGGTGAGCGACGACGGCCGCGGCTTCGACCCCACCGCCGCGCGCCCAGCGGACCGCTTCGGCCTCGCCAACATGGCGGAGCGCCTCGCGATGGTGGGCGGACGCCTGGAGATCCACAGCCGTCCCGGCCAGGGGACGCGGGTACGCCTGGACATCCCGCTGGGGAGGGAGGGAGGCGGCCATGCCGATTCGGGTCCTGATCGTTGACGACCACGCGCTGCTCCGCGAGGGCCTGCGGCAGGTGCTCCAGCTGGAGCCGGACATCGAGGTGGTGGGGGAGGCCGGCAGCGGCGGCGAGGCCGTGCGCCGCGCGGCCCAGCTTCGGCCCGACCTGGTCGTCATGGACATCAACCTGCCCGACATGTCGGGGATCGAGGCCACGCGACAGATCCGCTCGGCCGCGCCGTCGACCCAGGTCCTGGTGCTGACCATCCACGATCAGGAGGAGTACCTGCTGGAGGCCATCGCTGCCGGCGCCAGCGGCTTCGTGCTCAAGGACGTGGAGCCGCGGGCGCTGGTCGAGGCGGTGCGCCTCTGCTGCCGGGGCGAGGGCTACGTGCACCCGACCCTTTCGGCGCGCGTGCTGCAGCTGGGAACCCGCCGCCGCGAGCGGTGGACCCCCCTGGGCGGGGGCATCCCCGAGCCCCTCACCCGCCGCGAGTTCGAGGTCCTGCAGCTGGTGGCGGAGGGCGTCTCCAACCGGGAGATCGGCCAGCGTCTGTTCATCAGCGAGAAGACGGTCAAGAACCACATCACCTCGATCTTCCGCAAGCTGGGCGTCAGCGACCGCACCCAGGCGGTGATCCACGCGATCCGGGAGGGCTGGGTCAAGGTCTAGGCGCCGGGGATCGGGGCAAGGGCAAGGCCGAGTCGCCGGGGGATTTGGTCGAGGGGGAGACCCCGGGGAGGGCATACGCCCCGCTGGGGCCCTGGAGACGGGACCGGGTGGCACGGTGGTACGGCGACCGGCCGCGAACGGCGGCCGATCGCCGCCGGGCTGGGGGCGGTCGCCAGGTGGCCCGATGGGGTTGCCGTGGCGATCGGCGCTCCCGTGGGCGACGGCGCCCGTGGCCCACCGGAGCTTCCGCGGGCGACGGCGCCCGTGGCCCACCGGAGCTTCCGCGGGCGACGGCGCCCGTGGCTCCCCAGGGCTTCCCTGGGCGAGGGCGCCTGTGCCCCGCCGGTGGCCGCCGCAGGCCACGGAACCCGTGCCCCGCCGGTGGCGCCTGGGCCTATCCCCTTCCTACCCAGGGGTTCCCGCCAAGGCCAAGGGGTTTCCACGAAGGGGCTGCAGGGGCGGCGGGGTGCGGCCGCGGGGCCGCACCTCGCCGCCCCTCCACCGTTCAACACCCGTGCAGCGTCCGCCTCACTGCACCATGGTCGACCCCTGACCACCGGATTATGTTCCCCAGGCCGCCTTGCGCCTGCGCCTTGCACGTCGCCTGGCGCCGTGGTGTGCCATGGCTCGGTGTACGGGGGCGGCCGCCGTGCCGGTTGCAGCGACGCCGGCGGGTGGCGACCCCGGCGGGGTCGCCACCCGCCGGCGGGCCCGATCCTCGGGGCAACCCCGTGGCCGCTTCGGTCCAGCCAGATCAATGGGTCAGGTGGAACACGGGCTCGCGATTCGCCGCCCCCTCGGCCACGGCCAGGTCCAGATGCGCGACGGCGCGTCGGTCGCGCCGACGGGCTTCCAGCTCGAGGGGCAAGGATGAGCCCGGAGCGGCATCGGGAGGAACCTGCCACCGGGCGGTCCACCGTCCATCTCCGACCTCCCGCAACGGGATCGAGGGCTGGTTCGGCGGGTGGAGGGTGACGACGTCGGTCGTGGCCGGCACCGTCGCGGTGACCGTCACCGGCTCTCCCGGCCGGGCCGGGTTCGGCGCCACCGCGCCCTGGATCCACAGCGGGGGCAGGACGTCCACGTAGACCGTCTCCCGCCGTACGGTCTCCGGAAAGGCCGCGACCACCACCAGGGCCTGGCTCCCCGGCTCGGTGTCCTCCGGCACCGTCCAGCCCGCCTCCCAGGTCCCCGGGGCGGTGCGCGCCATCGGGGTCGGCGCCGTGTCCCCCGGAAGATGCACGACGACGCGCACCACGGGCCCCTCTGTCAGCGCCTGGATGTGGACCGGTTCGCCGGCCTCCACCACGGCCGGCGACGCGGTGGCCACCAACCGGTGGTAGACCACCTCGAGGGGTTCGACGGCGGAGGTGAAGCGCGTGCCCTGGCGGGCCACCAGCTCGCCACGCAGGAGATAGAGTCCGGCGGGTACCGGGCGGCCCCCCTCGTCCCGGCCGTCCCAGTCCCAGCTGGCGGGAAGCCGCTGCCCGGACCAGGTGCGCACCGGCTGACCGTCGGGCGTCAGGACCTGGACCTCCCAGCCGGTCTGGTTGCGGTTCAGCAGCGCGCGGGCGCCGAGGCGGGTCCGGTCTTGGACGTGGTCGCCGTCGGGCGAGAAGGAGGGCGGATCGGCGCCGACCCGCAGCAGCGCGGACTTGTAGATCAGGGTCGCTCCCTCGGCGCGAGTCAGCGAGCGGTCCGGCCGGAGGAAGCCGTCGCCATATCCCACGACGATGGCCAAGTCGACGGCCGCCGCCACGGCCCGGCGCAGGGCGGGGCGAATCCGGTCGGCGTCCCGGTAGGCGCCGAGCAGGGCCTCGATCCGGCTCTCCGGCATGCGCTCGGCATACCAGGTCAGCTCCAGGGCGTGGACGAGCATCGCCACCGCCTCGTCGCGACGGACGACGTCGCCGGGCCGGAAGGGTCGGCCGGGTTCGTCCGGGAAGAGGCCGGCCCGCGCGCCGGCCTGCACCCACGGGTAGGCGTCGAGATCGCCACCCGCGCGGTAACCGGGTGGCACGTCGGGGTAGACGGGCGGACCGGTGGTGTCGGGCGCCAGTCCCATGACCTTGGCCAGCAGCACGGCGAACTGGGCGCGTTCCATATACGCGTTGGGGAGGAAGTAGGTCTGCGGCCGGCCGAGGGCGTCGGGACGGCTGTAGCCGTCGGTGACGCCCTCCTCCCAGAGGACGCGGATCTCGTCGGCGGCCCAGTGGCCGTCCAGGTCGACGTACCACGAGCCGGCGGCCTGGGCCGGCACGGACATCAAGACGAGACCGGCCAGGACGACGGCCAGCCGGGACCGCCCCCTGGGCCGCCCGCCGATTCCCCACCGCCCCGCTCGCCGACGGCCCGGAGCCCGTGGACGGCCGCCATCGCCGCCGGACGGGGCGGTATGCGGCCGCGCCGGTGCCGGGGCTGCTCCATCGCCAGCGGTGGGCGCCAGCGGTGGCGTCCACCGGCAGGTCGACGGATCGGCCCGCGCCGACGGGGCTGGTCCCGCCTCGCCGCGGCTGCCGTCCCCGGACCCGCGGGCCGCGACGCTTCCTGCGAACTCCTTCTCCGCGCCTTGCCGGGCCTCCCTCGCTGCAGCCTGCTGGGCCGCCGTCGTCCCGTGATCCTCCTGGATCCCCGTTCCCTGCACGGTGACCCACCTCCAGCTCAAGGATACCAGTAAAATATTGTAATGGAAAGAGTTGACTTTCCTAGGACCCTGTGCTACGGTGGGTCGTGGAATCCATTATATGGAAGGAGGTGGCCCGGTGGCCCGGCTGTCGTGGCGGTCGGCGATCAGCCTCGCTGTGGCGTTGCTGGCCGGAGCCAGCGCGTACGTCCTCTACGTGGACGCCACCGCGTCCTCACCGGTGGTGGTGGCCACCCGCCCCCTCCAGGCGCCCGTACCCCTGGAGGCCCAGATGGTGGCGGTCACGCAGATGCCCGCCGTCGCCGTGCACCCCAAGGCCGTCACCGACCCGGCCACCGTGGTGGGCAAGGTGTTGCGCCGCGACGTGGAAGCCGGCGAGCCCCTGCTCCTCACGGACGTCGCGCCCGGTGAGGGTGCGGGCCTCTCCCTCTACCTCCAGGGGGACCAGCACGCCTTCTTCGTGCCGGCCCGGCTGGAAGAAGGGCTGGGTGGCGCCGTGCAGCCGGGTGACCGCGTCGACGTGATCTTCGTCGGCGGTCAAGGATCCGGCGCCGTAGCCCGGACCCTGCTGGAGAACCTGCCGGTCCTTCAGGTCCGGGACGAGGAAGGCCGCCGCTGGGAGGAGGATCGGCCGCTGGGGGTGCTGCTGGCGGTCTCGGCCGACCAGGCCGAGCGGCTGGCCTACGCCCTCACCTACGGGCGCGTCTACCTGGCCCTGGCATCGGCCACGGGTGGCGAGGGAGGGAGCGGCGGCATCACCTGGGACAACCTCTTCCTGCGTCGCCCCACCGCGGTGCCGGCGCCCGGCACCGCGGGGCCTCCGCCTGTCGACGAGCCCGGGGCGTCGCCGCAGGGGACGGAGGGCCCTGGGACCGGCGCGACCGGGGGAGACGTCGGTCCGGAGCCCGGCGGCGAGGCGAACGTCGACACCGGCTCGGCACCGGCGGAGACGTCGTCCGGCGCGGATGTGCCGGCGGGTTCGGCGCCGATCCCGCTGGTGGACCCAGCCTGGGTGGGCGAGGGGGAGGATGCCCCGTGACCGGGGAGCCCAAGACCTGGTGGTATGGCGTGGGGTTGCGTCCCGAGCAGATCGAACGGCTTGCCCGTCGTCCGGGCTGGGCGCCCGCCGGTCTGGCCCGGACGGCCGACGCGGTCACCGATCCCCGTGGACCGGTGGACTTGTGGCTGGTCCAGGCCGGGGACCTGGCGGATGCCCTGCGCAGCGGGCGCATCATCCGCGAACGGCACGGGCAGGGGGACCTGTATCTGCTGGCCCCGCCCGGCGCACCGCTGGACGTCTGGCAGGCGGCGGCTGCGGCCCTCCTCGGTGTCGAGCCGGGCGTGCGGGTTGTGGCTTCCCTGGATGCGATCCCCGATGCCGACGGCCGGGAGGAACCGGCCTTGGCGCCCGGACCGCCCGGCCTGGGCGGCCCGCCGCCCGCGGTCGCGGCACCGCCCGACGGGGTGGCGATCCCGCGGCCCCAGGCGACGGACCCGACGACGGCCGGGCGGCGGGCGGGGTCGATTCCGCGCGACCAACGGGAGGCGGTGCCTCCACCCCCACGCCGCGATCCCGTTGCCGCCCGCGGCGGGCTCCTCGTGATGGTCGGCGGAGCCAAGGGAGGGGCGGGTCGGACCTGGCTGGCGTGCGAACTGGCCGTGACGGCGGCCGTGCACGGCTTGCGTTGCGGGCTGGTGGACGCCCATTGGACGGCGGCGGACGCGGCTGTGGCGCTGGACCTACCTCCGGGGCCAACGGTGCTCGATTTGCAGCCCTTGCTGGACGGCGACGACGAAGGGTGGCTCGACCAGTGGCTCGTGCACCCGCGGTCGGGGCTGCGGGTGCTGGCCGGTCCGCCGCGTCCGGACCTGGCGGGACTCATCGAGCCCCCCACCCTCCCTCGCCTGTTGCGACGGGCGGCCACCGCCTTCGACGTGGTGGTGGTGGACTTGCCGCCGACTCCTGCGTTCCCCACCGGCCCGTGGCCGGAGGGATCCCCCGGCGTCCTCCTGGCGGTGACGACCCCGGAGCCCGGGGCCCTGCGGCGGACCCGCCTCTGGATCGAGGCGCTCGGTGCCCACGGCGTCCCGGGGAGCGAATGGGCCGTGGTCGTCAATCGCTGGCGCGGGGCTGACGCCATGCGGGCGGAGACGGAGAAGTACCTGGCCGGGCCGGTGATCGCCTGGGTTCCGGACGACCCCGAGGCGGTGCAGCGGGCCGCGGCCGACGGCTTGCCGCTTGGCCTGGCCCAACCCGGCCATCCGGCCGCCGAGGCCGTCACCGCGCTCCTCGGGAGGATCCTGGGCACCCCGCTCCGTCCCCAGCGTCAGGGTGTCCTGCGACGCCTGTGGCACCGCTGGCGGGCCGACGTACGGACGCCGGCGGATGGGGGCCGCCGGGGGGTGGGCTTCCATGCGGGCTGAGATCGCCCCTCCGGGGCCGTGGAACGACCGGCGCTTCCTGGAGCTCGTCGAGGCGGTGCGCGAGCGGCTGCTGCGGGAACGCCCCCAGCTGCTCCGCCAACCGCCGGGACCGGAATTGCGCCAACGGCTGGAGGCGTTCGTGACCCAGGTCCTCGCCCGTCCGGGCGTGGCGGCGGGAACGGTGCCCGCCCCGGGTCTCGTCCAGGCGATCTGCGCCGAGATGGTCGGGCTTGGACCTATCGATGCCCTGCTGGGTGACGACGCCGTCACCGAGATCATGGTCAACGGTCCCGAACGCGTGTTCGTCGAGCGGGAGGGCCGTATCCAGCCCTACCCTGCCCGCTTCCGCGACGCGGACCACCTGATCGAGACGATCAACCGCATCGTCGCACCCTTGGGACGGCGGGTCGACCCCGCCCACCCCTTCGTCGACGCCCGCTTGCCATCGGGGGATCGCATCCACGCCATCGTACCCCCCTTGGCCGTCGACGGGCCGGTGCTGACGGTTCGCCGCTTCCACCGTCGTCGCCCGTCCCTGGACGACCTGGTGCGGCTGGGGACGCTCACCGCCGACGCGGCGGAGTTCCTGGCGGCCGCCGTCCGCTCCCGGCGGAACGTGCTGATCTCCGGGGCGACCAGCTCCGGGAAGACGACCACGTTGATCGCCCTTCTCCGGGCCGCCACCCATCCGTGGGAGCGGGTGATCACCCTGGAGGAGGCGGCGGAGATCGACCTCGGTCCCGATCGCCACGTGGTGCGCCTCGAGGCCCGGCCGGCCGGGGTGGACGGTCAGGGCGCCGTGCCCCTTCGCACCTTGCTGCGCAACGCCCTCCGCATGCGTCCGGACCGCCTGGTGGTGGGCGAGGTCCGGGGCGAGGAGGCCGCCGACCTCCTGCAGGCGCTGAACACCGGTCACCTGGGATCGGTGTGTACCATCCACGCCAACGGCACCCTGGACGCCCTGCGCCGCCTCGAGCAGCTGGTGTTGCTGGCCGGGGAGAACTGGGCGCCCTCGCTGGTGCGGGAGCAGGTCAGCCGGGCCATCCACCTGGTGGTCCACCAGGAACGGGTTCGAAGTGGCCGCCGGGTGGTGACCGAGATCGCGGCAGTGCGGCCGGGGGGCCGGGTGGAGCCGGTCCCGCTCCAGCCCCACCCCGACGCCGAACGGTGGCGCCGGGACCCGACGCGTGCGGCGTCGACGGGACGGCTCGCGACGGAAGGCGAGGGACGTGCCGATGCCTGGACTGCCGACATCCGTTGAGGCGGCGACGGCCTTCGCCCTGGCCGTGACGGTGGCCGTCGGCGTGGCCGCCTCGGCCTTGCCGGACCCTCCGCCGTGGCGGCGGCCAGGTGGCATCCAGCGCGGCACCGGGCACCGGCGACGTCCCGGGCTAGGTGGACGCCTCGGGGGGCCGTGGTACCGGCTGGGGATCGCGCTATCGCACGCACCGAGCGGGCCGCACCGGCCGGCCACGGCGAAGGCGGTGGACGCGATGGCGGATGCCCTGGAAGGGGTCCTGGTGACCGTGATCGCCCAGCTCCAGGCAGGGCGACCCCTGCGCCAGGCCTGGCTCGAGGCCGCCCGGGAGGTGCCGGCGCCGGTGCTCGAACCGGCGAAGGGTGCGTTCGTCGCCGCCCTGGGAGCCGGCCTCCCCTTGGAGGAAGCCCTGGGCATGTGGTACGCCCGCAGCGGTCTCCGCGCCCTCCGGCGCTGCCAGGCGGTGGCCGCGGCCCACCGACGGACGGGCGGCGATGCCACCGGTCCGATCCTGGCCGTCATCCAGGGCTTGCGGGAGCAGCGGCTGGCTTGGGCGGACGTGGCGGCGCGGACGGCGGAAGCCCGCCTTTCGGCACGGCTCCTGGCCGGCCTGCCGGTGGTGGTCACGGCGTACGCGCTGGCGCTGGATCCAGCCTTCCTGCGACCCCTGTGGGACGACCCGATCGGACGCTGGGGGTTGGCCTACGCCGTCGCCTCGTGGCTCACGGGCATCCACCTCTTGCGCCGGTTGGCCGGCTCGTTGACCGGCGACGGGGAGGGGTCCCCGTGACGGGATGGCTCGTGGCCGTGTTGGTCGCCATGTCGGCCGGGGCGGCGGCGGGGTGGGCGGTTCACCGGGGACCGGGCGTGCTGCCCGCCGGGGTGCGGTGGCTGCGAACCCGCATCGATGGCCGTGGCCTCCCCCGTCCGGCCCGACCGGCCTGGGCCTCGTGGATCGAGCGGTGGCCGTGGCCCGCCCGTCCGCCTGCGGATGTCGACCTCGTGCTGCTCGTGCGGCGCGCCGGCTGGCACCGGATCGTCGGAGACGACGGCCTGGGGTGGATTTGCCGCGCGCTGGGCGTCGCCGCATGGACGGGAGCCGCGAGTGGGGCCTGCCTGGCCGTGGTCGTGGCGGCGACGACCGGGTTTCGCCATGCCGGGTGGTGGCTGCTGCCCGGGGTGGGATTCCTGGCTGGTCGGCGCGTCTTCCTGGCGTGCCTCGAGGCGGCCGGCCGGCGACGAGCGGCGCGGGTTCGCGCGGGGTTGCCCGGTTGGTTGGAAGACGTCGCCCTGGCCGCTCGCGGGGGCCTGAGCCTGCGACAGGCCGTCGAGGTGGCCAACGACGTCGGCCACGGTCCCCTGGTGGACGACGCCCGCGAGGCCTTCGCCCGCGTGCGGGCCGGCGAGCCGCTGCGCCGGCCACTCCAGGAGCTGGCACGGCTGTACCCCGACCCCGCGGTGACCGTCGCCTTGCGGACGTTGGTCGAGGCAGAGGCCCGGGGCTTGCCGCTCGCCCAGACCCTGGACGACCAGATCCGCCTGATGCGAGCCTTGGCGGCTCGCCGGCTCCAGCGCCAGGCCGACGGACTGCCCTTCTGGCTGACGGTCGTCACCATGGGGCTGCTCTTGCCGCCGGTCCTGATCGTCGTCCTGCTGCCCAACGTGCTGCAGTTCCTGCGCCTCTACCGCTGAGCGGCCATGGGCGGTCCCGCGGACCCAGCCGGTGTCGCCCGGAGCCCAGCCGATGGACTCGGACCGAACCCGGTGCCGTCCGTGGGGGCCGCCCGGACCGCCAGCGCCGGGGAAGGGGGTGAGATCCCAGGAACGCCCGTCGCGGGGCCGGCAACCGGCGGGTTGGCTGACGTTGGGTGTGCCTCGGAGACGCCCGCGGGAGGCGGTTCGACCTCGGGCCGAGGCACGGACCCACCGACTGGCAAGGAGGCGGAAGCGGTGGTATGGACGGTACTGCGCATGGTGGCCGCGGGTGTGGGCCGCGCACCCCGGCTGCGCCGCTGGCTGGCACCGCTGGCGGAGCAGCGGGGGGCGGCCTCCGCAGAGTACGCGCTGGCGTACTCGGGTAACCTTAGAATCCTTGCCCACCGCCGCTGTGTGGACGAACTCGGCCGGGTGGTACTCCCGGCTGAAAGCCGGGTGCGGCTCGGCCTTGGCGAGGGTTCCACGGTGGAGATCGTCGATGTACCAGAGGGGCTTCTCATTCGGCCGTTAAGGGGTAAAGCTCAACCTTGATCTCCTTCGGCGCATTGCCTTGCCGCGGCATCACGATCACGCGGCGGACGAACAGGCGGACCAGCTCCCGTAACTCGTCCGGGTCGGCGTGATCGAGGACCTCGTCGACGTGGGCGAGGAGGGAGGCGAGCTCCTCGCGGCTCACCGGCGGGCGCTGGGATTGGGCCCGGGCCTCGAGGCGGTCGATCTCCTGCTGGAGCCGGCGCTGCTCGTCGGCGAGCTCCCGTAGGCGGTCGAGCAGCGCGTCCTCGAGGTCCGGCGCCCGCTCGATCGTGGTAATCAGGTTCTGTTGGCGCCGCCGCAGCGCTGCAAGTTCGGCTCGCAGCTGGCGCAGGCGGCGCTGGTCTTCATCCTCGGGCTCCACCTTCGTCGGCAGGGCCGCTGCCACCTCCTGGGGCGCCAGGGCGAGCTGGCGGATCCGGTTCAGCACTTCCGCCTCGACCCGCTCCTTGCGGATGCCCCAGTTGCGGCACGTGCGGAGGCGGCCTTCCATCGTGCCACCCTGTTTGCACACGTAATAGGCGTACCGACCGGTTCGGGTGGTCCGTTTGGGCTGCTTGCGGCCCCGGGGCTTGTTGCTCTGGCTGAACCCCCACATCGGCGAGCCGCAGGCGCCGCAGTAGATGAGCCCGCTCAGGATGTACGGGGAGGTCCGGCCCCGAGGACCGTAGACCTGGCGCTTCTTGAAGAGTTCCTGGACCTGGTGCCAGCGGCCGGGCTCGATGATGGCCTCGTGCCGGCCAGGAAGAAGGGTACCGTTGAGAGTCGTGTATCCCGCATAGATCGGGTTCTTGAGAATCCAGCGCACGCGGTCGGCCAGGCTCGCCACGCTGAGGTGCCCAAACTCGCGCTGCAACACGTCAGCGGGCAGTTCGGGAACGCCCTCCTTGAGGGCCATGGCGATCCGCATGGAGCCCACGCCGCGGAGGTACTGGTCGTAGATCCAGCGGACGATGGCGGCTTCGCGCTCGTCGACCTGCCAGACCGCGCCGTCGCCTGGGATCACGTAGCCCAGGGCCTTCGGGCGACCGTGGATGTAGCCGGCCTTGATCCGCTGATGGATGCCCTGCGTTACCCGCTCCCGGATCAGCTCGCGCTCGAACTCGGCGAACACAGCCAGCATCTGGAGGAAAGCCCGACCCGCCGCGTGGCTGGTGTCGAAGGGCTCGGTGACCGACCGGAACGCGCACCCGTGGCGGTCGAACTCGTCGATGAGCTGGGCCAGGTGGGAAACGCGGCGGGAAAGGCGGTCCACCTTCCAGACGAGGACGAGATTGACCCGGCCGGCCCGCACGTCTTCGCGGAGGCGGGCAAGCTGGGGGCGGTCCAGGGTCGCGCCTGAGTGGCCTTCGTCGGCGTAGATACCAGCCACGTCCCAGCTCTGTGAGCGGCAGAAAGCGAGGAGGCGGTCCCGCTGGGCGGCGATGGAATGACCCTCTCGGGCTTGTTCGTCGGTACTTACCCGGGTATATAATGCCACCCGAACCATTGTGGGCAAGGCCACCTTGGGACGATTTGGGGGAAGCAGGGACTTGACCTTGAGGCGGCAGTAGGCTACGCTGTCGCCGGAGCCACCAGTATCGAATACTCCGACTGACGTCGGAGGTGCCCGCTCGCAGCGGGAGTAGGTACTGGGGCTCAGTTCTTTTTAGCCAGTCTCTGTACGCCGCCTTGGTGGTTCCAACCTGAAATGCCAAACGCTGTAGAACGTATGACTTCCCATGTCCACATCCAGTCTCGGCAAACCAAAGCCCCGCGCAAGTGCTTGAGCAAGTTTTACCTTAGCTCGCCTAGCATCCGGTTTATTGTCTCGTTTATTCGCATGATATGCTACCGCGCCTGTTAAGATATCCGTAATCTGTAACAATAACACCTCTTTGCATGATCGGGCAACGATTGACTTAACAGGTTCGTAGGACCAGTAGGTCACTAAGTGCTGATTTAGATACCATTTCAATTCTTCCAGTCTATCTGCTTTCCTATTATGCCGCCGATCCATAGTCACATAGAATACCGCGCCTTTGTGGCGAATCATCCGCCATTTAAGTAAGTTAAAAAAGAACTTGTAGTATCCCAATTCGTCATCGCCTGCATTGTATGTATCGTGATCAAACTTTGTCGTATCAAGTGTCATTGCGTGGTACTCCAGCATTCCCACTCGCCCTCGTTTCGCAATCAATAGCGCAGATTGCTCATACTCGCTAAAATATTTGTCAGAAACCTTCTCCCATTTCATGGTCGCATTAGCTAGCTGAGTTCCTCGAATCCCCCTAAAGGCCTGTTCAAGTTTCGTGCGAGCATCCTCCTCAACAAACAGCGCCCCAAGGACCATGTACCTAGCAGCGGTTTGACTACTCTCGTCACAGTAGACATACATTCGACGCGCTGGCGTTGACGCATCCACACTATCACCTCATCATTATGTACGCGATTGCTGTCGGAATAGGCTATTCGCATAATGTAAGTCCACGTTGAATAAGGGGGCCGATGTCTTTTTTAGTGCCCGCGATATCACCATCAGCCCAGATTGGATCGATAGGCGGTAAACCACGACTCTTTGCGGTCCCATTCACCGCATAATCGACACCGTCGTGGTGGAAGATCACGGCCTGCTGGTCGCAGCGAAGGTAACCGCTGTCGACCGTGAGAGGCCATTCTTCGCCAAGATCCTCAGCCGAAATCCGCGTACCCAATGCTTCGTCGTGGGAGGAAGAAGCCGTTTCGTTTTGGCCCGGCTCCTGGTTGGCCGGCGTAGTGGTCTGCGTTGCATTACCCGTCGATGGATCCCCCGAACAGCCGGCCAGGAGGAAAAGAACAAGCACTCCTAACGCGGCAAGGACATTTCGGCTCTTCATCGCTAACAAAGGGATCACCCCCACTCCACTACACGTCCCGCGCCGCCGCCGGCTCGAACGTCACCTGCACGACCCGCCCCACGATCCGTACTTCCTCCGGCCGGAGTACCACGGGAGGGTAGGCGGGGTTGTCCGCGGTCAGGACCACGTGCTCCCCGGCCTTGCGGACCCGGCGGAGGACCGCCTCGTCCTCGCCGGGGAGGAAGACCACGGCAACCTGCCCGTCCTCCACCTCCGGCTGGACGCGAACCAGCACCCGGTACCCCTCGCGGATCGGGGCGGGGCCGCCGTCCATGCAGTCGCCCCGGACGACAAGAAAGAAGTATGTACCGCCCCGGACGTCGTCCTCGGCCATCCACTCGTAGCCTTCGATGTGCTCGGTGGGCGGCATCGACTCACCTGCATGGACCCGGCCTACCACCGGGACCGGTACGAGCCGAACCGGAACCCCCTCCACGCCCGGCGGCAGTTCGCGGGGGCGCTGGGCAGCCCCGCCGGAGGCGGGCGGCTCCGGCTCTCCCAATAGATAGGAAACCGGAACCCGGTACAACTTGGCAAGTTGGACCAGGACGTCGGGGTCCGGCCTACGGGTGCCGGATTCCCAGCTTGAGACCGCTTGCTGCGTCACGTTGAGCTTGCTGGCGACCTCCTGTTGGGATAGGCCTGCGCGTGCTCGGGCCCTTCGGAGGCGAGCTGACAACCCTGCAAGGGCCGGGGGACTCCACGTACCGCCGTCATCTTCGTAAAGCTCGCGGATGGTGACGCCCAGCGCCGCAGCAAGGCGCCGGAGCGTTTCGCTGTTGGGGATCCGCTTGCCCCGTTCAATCAGCGAAATGGCGCTGTTCGACACGCCAGAGCGTGCCTCCAACTGGCGCAGGCTCCAGCCGCGGGCCTCCCGTAGCCGGCGAATCTTTTCCCCAATCGACCGAGGATCCATCGTCGTCCTCACGCTTGCTATTGTTAGCATCCGCTTCCCGCCCTCCTCCCCGCTTGCTCGAAAAACCGCTTGCAGTCGTTAGCGAATGGCTCTATAATGCTGACAGAAGTCAGCACCGCTCACGAGGGAGGGGGGATCCGTGATCAGGGCCCGCACGCAACGCCTCGTTGAAGCCCGTGTCAAGGCCGGCTTCAGCCAACGAGCTTTCGCCCGGTTCGTTGGGGTCAGTAGCGGCTACATGAGCCAAATCGAGCTCGGGCGGCGGAACGTAAGCCCCGCCGTGGCCAAGCGGATCTGCGAGGCCCTCGGCGTCGGCTTTGACGAGCTCTTCGAGCTGGACGTGGAGGACCGTAGCACGGCGCGAGACTCCGCGTGACGCCCGGCCTCGCGACGATGGTATGACAACCCAGGTCTGCCACGTATCAAGTTCGTCCATGTTTGGATCCCCGCGGAAAGGGGGTGTCGCCTGCGGTGACGGTGGGAGAGGGTCTCCGGCTCGCCCGGGTCTTCCGGCGCATGACGCTGACCCGGGCCAGCCTGGAGCTCGGCGTGGCGCCGGCCACCCTGAGCAAGTACGAGCGGGGCGTGCTGGACGTCCCGCCCGAGGTGCTCGCGGCGGCGGTGCGTCTCTACGGGCGCCTGCCCTGGATGGCGGAGGCCCTTGAGCAACATCCCGTGGTCCGGCTGTACCTGGACCTTCGTGCCGCGTGAGGGGGAGGGGAGGGATGCCGGGAGAGGAGCGGGTGGTGCTCCATCCGCCGGACGACTGGATCCGCCGCTACGTGGCAATCGCCTTGCCGATCGTCCGGCGCATCCTGGCCCAGAACGAGGAGACCAGACCAGTGGCCACAAGCCGGCCGCACGACGACGAGCAGGCCAGCGCGTGAGGGGGTTTCCCATGAAGGAACGCAGACGTCCGTTGGTCATCGAGATCTGCGGCAAGCGGTACCGCTGGCGTGGCTTCGGGCGGCGACGCGGACGCCCCCCGGCCCCAGCCCCAGGGAAGGTCATCTGGCTTGAGGCCTATCGCCGGCGGTCGGCTGCGCCGCAGCCGGAGGGAGCGGCATGAACGTGGCAACGACGACCCCGCGGTGCCCATTCTGCGGTCGTGGCGCCGACACCCTGCGGCTGACGCACCGGCCCCAGGTTGGTGCCGTGGGCTTTCACCTCGCGGTGGAGTGCACCGGGTGCCAGGAGACCTTCCGGATCGCTTGGCGTGGCCGCCACGCCGACGAGCCCCTGCTCGCCTTTGCCTATCGCGCGGGGATGCCGGTGGCGGCGATTCGGAAGATGCTCCGGTGGCGCGACCTGGCCCTGGCCGCCTACTTCGACCCGGACCTGGATGGCGGGGCGGGGAGGCGGTGAGGCCGGTGGGGTCTTGGGACCACGGTGAGGAGGTCCTGGAAGAGACGTCGCCCGCTGGGTTGGGGACCGGAGCGGGCGACAGGAGCAAGACGCAACGGGCGGAGGCCGTTTCGATTCCTGATAGGCACCCTGCCAACGATGCCTAACGACCTCCGCCCCCATTATCGCCGAGGACAAGGGGGCTCGACAATGCGGATCCTTGCGGTTTCCATGGCGGGCTTCCGCCACCACGGCGAGCCCGTCACCTTCGACACCGACGCCGACCGCGTCGAGGTCACGGGTGACAACGCGACGGGCAAGACGACCCTGGCGGAGGCCATCGTCTTCGGCCTCTACGGCACGAACCTCGAGGGCAGCCCGCGGGTGGACAACCTGCTCCACCCGCGGGCCAAGGAGATGACCGTGGCGGTCCGGTTCCTCGGCGGCGACGGCCGCGAGCACGAGGTCGTCCGGACCCGCACCCGTCGCGGCAGCGAGATTCGGCTCGACGGCCGCAAGGTCTCGCAGGTGGACGTGGAAGTCGCGGCGGCGCCCGCACGGTACTTCCTGCCCGCGTTCTGGCCGACGGCCATCGCGGGGTGGCCGGACCGGGAGGCCCGGGAGTTCTTCGCGTCCCTCGTCCCGCCACCGCAGCCGGAGGCGGTCCTTGAGGCCCTGGGGCCGGCCTATGCGGAGCTCCTGGTCGGCCTCAACCTGCGTGACCCCGACGGAACCGGTAAGAAGCTCCGCCAGGAGATGCGGGACGCGGAACAGCAGATCGAGCGGGCCCGCGGCCAGTTGGACGTCCTGGAGCAGCAGGCGGAGGAGCCGCTCCCGGAGGTGACCGAGCCGGACCGCTCGGCCGAACTTGAGCGGCTCGTGGC
Source organism: Thermaerobacter composti (assembly GCF_033582035.1). Lineage (NCBI taxonomy): Bacteria > Bacillati > Bacillota > Clostridia > Eubacteriales > Clostridiales Family XVII. Incertae Sedis > Thermaerobacter > Thermaerobacter composti. The sequence goes on along the minus strand of NZ_CP132508.1, from coordinate 1,506,763 downwards.
CGAGTACGAGGCCCTGGCCGCTCCCGACACGGCCCCGCTTGAGGCCGAAGCCCGGCGCCTCGCGGAAGAGATTGCCCGGGCCAAGGCGGAACTCGCGGCCCTCCAGGCACAAATGGAAGACCCCGCCGAGGTCGTCCGCACGTGCCCGACCTGCGACCAGCCGCTGCCGGAGGAGCGGCTGAGGCAGGTGCTGGCCGCCATCGAGCGGCGGAACGCGGAGCGGAAGGCCAAGATCGACGCCGTCATCCGCCGGGGGCGCGAGGCCCGGGCCCGGCTCAAGCAACTTGAGGTCCAGCTTGAGCGGCTGCGGGCGGGTGCCCTTGAGGCGAAGCGGCGGGACCTCGCCCGCCAGATCGACGCGCTCCGGCAGCAGCAGCAGGTGTACCGCCTTCAGGCCGACCGGCGGGCGCTGGCCGAGCGGCGCCGGGCTGAGGCGCGCCAGGCCATCGACCGGACCCGCCAGGCCATCGCGGACCTGGAGGAGCAGATCCGGCGCAACCGTCACGTGGCCGACGCCCTGGCGGCTTACGTCGCCAAGCGGGCCGAACTGCAGGTGGCGGCCCTGCAGCAGCATCTCCAGCGTGCCTCGATCCAGCTCTTCGACGTCGTGAAGTCGACCGGCGAACTCCGGCCCGTCTTCCGGCTTTGCTGGGACGGCCGGCCGTATGCGGTTTTGTCGACCTCCGAACGGATCCGCTGCGGGCTCGAGGTCGCGGGGCTCATCCGGACCGTCACGGGGCTTCCGATCCCCGTGTTCGTGGACAACGCGGAAAGCATCACGAACCTGGAGCCGCCCGCTGGGGTGCAGGTGTTCGTCGCCCGGGTCGTGCCGGGCAGCCCCCTGGCGGTCCGGCCGGTGCGGGAGGGGGCTGTGAACCATGTCTGAGACCGCGGCGGTGCAGGTGGCCGGCCAGGGGAACGGGGCCCTGGCCCATGGCGGGTGGACCCGGGAGCAGATCGAGCTCATCAAGCGCACCATCGCCCGTGGGGCCACCGACGACGAACTCAAGCTGTTCCTCTGGACGGCACAGCGGATGGGCCTCGATCCGTTCGCCCGCCAAATCTCGTTCCACAAGCGCCGGCAGCGGCGTCCGGACGGCTCCTACGAGGACGTGGCCGTCATCCTCGTCACCATCGACGGTTATCGGGCGGCGGCCGACCGGACGGGCAAGTATGCGGGCCAGCTCGGCCCCTACTGGTGCGGAAAGGACGGGCAGTGGACCGACGTGTGGCTGACCGCCGAGCCGCCCATGGCCTCCCGGGTTGGCGTCCTGCGGTCGGATTTCAAGGAACCCGTGTGGGCCGTCGCCCGGTTCGACGCCTACTGCCAGCGAGACCGGAACGGCCAGCCGGCGGGGCAGTGGCGGACGATGCCGGAGGTCATGCTCGCCAAGTGCGCCGAGGCCTTGGCTCTGCGGAAGGCCTTCCCGCAGGCCCTGGGTGGCGTGTACACGGTCGACGAGATGGCGCAGGCCGACAACCCGCCCACGGACGTCGTCGACGTCCCGACCGCGTCGCAAGCTCAGGCGGTGCCGGCCCGCTCCGCGGCGGATGCGGGGGCCGCCAACGGCAGCAGCCCGCGGCGGAACGGGACCGCCCAGCCGGTCACCCGGGCCCAGGCCCAGCGGATCAAGCAGCTCCTCGAGGCGCTCGGCTGGAGCGAGGCCGACGCACGGGCGCAGGCCGAGGCCCGCTACGGGGTTACGAGCGTGCGCCAGATGACTCGGGAACAGGCCGACGACTTCATCAGCTTCTTGGAGGACTACCTGTTCGGCGCGGATCAGGATGAAGACGACGAGGAGGACGTGCCGGAGCCGGATGAGGTCGAGGAGCTGACCGACCAGCACAAGCGCGAGACCATCAAGCGCATGATGGGCCTCGACCAGGGCGGGGCCGCGGAAGGTGAGGGGCCGTGAGGCCCCTCACCCGCCCCCGGTCCGAGCGGCTGCAGGACCTCGGGGTCGGGCTCGTGCTCCTGGGCGGGTCCGCCGCCGACAGCCGCGCCGTGTGGATCCCGGTCGGCATCGTCGTCACCGGCATCGCCGTGCTCGCCTGGGCCCAGCGAGCCCGGAACCGGGAGGCCGCCGAGGGGGGGGAGGACCGTGCCCCTTGAGCTGCGCCCCTACCAGCGGGAGGCGATCGACGCCTTCTGGGCGGCCCACCGCGAGGAGGGCGTCCGCCGTGGGATCATCAACCTGCCGACCGGCACGGGCAAGACGATCACGGCCCTGACGGCCGCCCGGGAGCGGGGCGGGCGCACCCTCTGGCTGGCCCACCGGGACGAGCTGATCGAGCAGCCCCGCCGGGCCATCGCCGCGGTCTGGCCGGAGGCCGAGACCGGCGTCGTCAAGGCGGAACAGGACGAGCCGGACGCCCAGGTCGTCTTCGCCAGCGTGCAGACCGCCTGCCGGCCCCAGCGGCTGGCCCGGCTTCGGGGCTTCGACTTCGTCGTGGTCGACGAGGCCCACCACGCCACGGCCCCGTCCTATGTCCGGGTGCTCCGCGGCGTCCGGTGCTTTGCCGACGACGGGCCCCCCACCCTGGGGCTGACGGCGACGGTCGAGCGGGGCGACCAGAAGGCCCTGGGGGCGGTCTTCGAGCGGATCGTCTACCAGCTGCAGCTGCTCGAGGCGATCCAGCGGGGTTATCTGGTCGACCTCCGCCCCCTGCGGATCATGCTGAACGTCAACCTGGACGCCGTGCACACCGTGAGCGGCGACTTCCACCAGGGCGAACTGGATGCCGCCCTTCTCAAAGCCGGCGTGGCCGAGGCGGTGGCCGACGCCTATGTGCGGCACGGCGAGGGACGGAAGGCGATCGTCTTCACCGTCAGCGTCGACCAGGCCAGGCGGACCGCCGAGGCCCTGCAGCGCCGGGGCGTGGCTGCCGAGTGGATCTCGGGCGACCTGCCCATCGACGAGCGGCGGGCCATCCTACACCGGCTCCACACCGGCGAGACGCGGGTCGTTTGCAACTGCGCCGTGCTGACGGAAGGCTTCGACGAGCCGAGCGTCAGCTGCGTCGTGGTGGCCCGACCGACCAAGAGCAAAACCCTGTACCTCCAGATGATCGGCCGCGGGACCCGGCTGCACCCCGGCAAGGAGGACTGCCTCGTCATCGACGTGGCCGGCGCCACCGAGCGCCACACGCTGATCCAGGCCCCGGCCCTCTTCGGCCTGCCGGCCGACGCGGAGCTCGAGGGCCGGACGATCACGGAGGCCCTGCAGGACAACGCCCTGATGGACGCCATGGAGGCCCGCACGGGGAGCACGGAGCTGGCGACCCTCCGCTCGCTGCTCCGCCCCGACTGGCAGCAGTTCCACAAGCGCGTCCGGTGGCTGAAGGTCGACGACGGCCTCTACTGCCTGCCCGCCGGCGAGGCCGGCAACCTCGCCCTGATCGAGGTGGGGCCCGAGCAGTGGGTCGTCGAGCTCGTGCCCCGCGACCGGCGGCTGCCCGTCGAGCGGCTGACGCCCCAGCCCGTCTGGCAAGAGCTCGCCCAAGGCCTGGCCGAGGACTACGTCCGCCGCGCCGAGGCCGTGGGGCTCGTCCTCGCCACGGCGTCCTGGCGCCTTCGGCCGGCCTCCGAGAAGCAGCTGGCCGCCCTGCGGCGGTGGGGGATCGAGCCCCGGCCGGGCATGACGGCGGGCGAGGCCTCGGACGAACTCACCATGGCCGCCATCCGGGCGCGCTACCGGAGGCGAGCGTCATGACGCAGAGCCCGTTGCAGACGGCCTTGGCCTACGCCGAGCTGGGTCTTGCGGTGATCCCGCTGTGCGGCCCCGGCTGCCGTCACCCGCGGTGCAAGTCGCCGGGCAAGCGGCCCTACGACCTGCTCGCCCGGCGCCACATGGAGGGCTGGCAGCATCGCGGAGTACCGTCGCCGGAGGAGATCGAGCGGTGGCTCAAGGCGCCGGGCGCCGAGCGGGCGAACATCGGCTGTCTCACCGGCCGGGTCTCGGGCATCGTCGCCGTCGACGTCGACGGCCCGGCCGGGGAGGCCCTTCTCACCCGGCTGGCCGGGACGGACCTGCCCGCGACGTGGACCTACCGCACCGGGCGGGAGAACGGCGGGCGGCGGCTCGTCTTCCGCTATCCCGAATCCGGCCGGATCCCGTCCCGGCTCATTGAAGCGGGGGGCGGCACCGTCGAGATCCTCTCCGACGGCCGGCAGATGGTCCTGCCGCCTTCCGTCCACCCGTCCGGCCGGGTCTACGCCTGGCTCCCCGGGCGGGACCCGTGGGCGTTCGGCCCCCCGGCACCTGCACCCCGGTGGCTGTTGGAACTCGCGGAAGGCGGAGGCGAGGGACACCGGCGGACGCCGGAGGAATGGGCCCGGATCATCCGCGAGGGGGCGGAGCCGGGGGCCCGTCACCCGACCCTGACGCAGCTGGCCGGCCACCTGCTCGGCAAGCGCGTGGACCCGGCGGTGACGGTGGAGCTCCTGCAGGCCTGGAACGAGGCCCGCTGCCGGCCGCCCAAGCCACGCGAGGAAGTCGAGCGCATTGTCCGCGACCTCTGGATGAAGGACCAGGCCAAGCCGCGCCCGGCGGCCGACAAGCCGCAGGGGGCGGCGGGCCGGAAGGCTTGGAACGACATCGCCCGGCTGATCGACTGGGGTGCCTTTTGGGCGGACTACACCGGCCAGCGAGTGCCGCCCGGCATCGGCCGGTTGGCCACGTCCTGCCCGTTTTGTGGAGCCGCGGGGGGCTTCGAGCTGCACCTCGACACGGGAGCGTTCCGGTGCGGGGGCTGCCACATCTGGGGGCATGGGCTCGATCTGGCGCGTCACCTCTGCCGGGCCCCGACGCACCGGGCGCTCGCGATCCTGGATCACTACACCCGTAAGGAGGTCCCGGCTTGATGGCAGGCGGCAGGCTGGTGGAGCTTGCGAAGAGCCGGGGCCTCCTCCGCGGCTCCATTCCGGACGGGGGCAAGCGCCCGGTCATCGTCGTCAATGACCGAGAGCTCCGCGACAAGCGGGCCGAGGCCTTGGCGGCGCTTCAGGCCATCAACGACCCGCCGTTCCTGTTCGTCCGGGGCGCCGTCCTGACCCGGTTTCGCACCACCGAGACGGGGGCTCCGATGCTGGAGATCGTGACCGAGCCGGCCCTTCGCGGCCACCTGGCCGACGCCGCCGACTGGCGCCGGGAGCGGACCGACGCCCGGGGCAACGTGCGCTACGAGATCGTCTCCCCGCCCCGCGACGTCGTCGAGGACATCCTCTCGCAGGCCGAACTTCCCTTCCCGCCGATCCGCGGGATCGTGGAGGCCCCGGTCTTCGGCAAGACCGGCCGGCTGGTCACCGAGCCCGGCTACAACCCGGACGCCTGGCTGTGGTACCACAAGGCGCCCGGGCTGGAGGTCCCGGCCGTACCCGAAAAGCCCAGCCGGGACGACGTCGAGCGGGCGAAAGCGTTGCTCCTTGAGGACCTCATGGGCGATTTCCCGTTCGTCGACGAGGCGAGCCGGGCCCATGCTCTGTGCGCCCTGCTCTTGCCGTTCGTGCGGGAGATGATCGACGGGCCCACGCCGCTTCACTTGATCGACAAGCCCGCGCCGGGGTCCGGAGGCAGTCTTTTGGCCGACGCGATCACGATCCCGGCCACGGGCCGGCCGGCGCACGTGATGACGGAAAGCCGCGACGAGGAGGAGTGGCGCAAGCGGATCACGTCCGCCCTGATCGACGCCCCGACCTTCGTCATGATCGACAACATCCGCCGGCGCCTGGACTCCTCGGCGCTGGCTGCGGCCCTGACGGCCTCCATCTGGACGGACCGGACCCTCGGGCGAAACCGGATGGTCCTGCTGCCCGTTCGGGTCGTCTGGCTTGGCACCGGCAACAACGTCGCCGCCAGCAACGAGATCGCCCGCCGGACCTGCTGGATTCGCCTGGACCCGAAGGTCGACCAGCCCTGGCGCCGGACCGGCTTCCGCCACCCCGACCTGCGCGGCTGGGCCCAGGCCAATCGCGGGCAGCTCATCTGGGCCGCGTTGGTCCTCGTCCAGGCATGGATCGCCGCCGGGCGGCCCCAGGGCGGCCAGACCCTGGGCAACTTCGAGGCCTGGGCCCGGACGATGGGCGGCATCCTCGACGTCATCGGCGTGCCCGGGTTCCTCGGCAACCTCGATCAGTTCTACGCCCAGGCCGACGAGGAGATGGCCGAATGGCGCGCTTTCGTCCACCGGTGGTGGGACGCCTTTGGTCCCGTGCCGGTTCGTGTGGAGCAGCTGTGGCAGTTGGCCGTGGACCATGAGCTGATCCCGGCCGTGCTCGGCGACAAGGGGGAGCGGTCCCAGCGGATCCGGCTGGGCAAGGCCCTCGCCCGAATGCGGGAGCGGATCATCGGCGACTTCCGGATCGCCCCCATGCCCCGCGACGGGCACCTCAACCAGGCGGTGTACTGCCTCCAGAAGGTCGAAGCCGGCGAACGGGCCGGGACGGACGACGATGCCGACGCGTTTGACGACGACGAGGCCGGTGACGACGTGGAGGTGTTCTGACGTGGACGGCGACGCCCGCACCGTCCTGCGCGACTTAACCCGACGAGGGTTCCGGCTTCGGGTCGACGGCGATCGCCTCTTGATCGCCCCGGCCAGCCGGCTCACGGACGAGGACCGGCTGCGGGTCCGGCAGCATCGTGAGGCCATCGTGGCGATGTTGCGGGGTGAGAAGGCCCCGCCGCCGTGGCGGGGCATCGACGCCCGCCAGCCGGCCTGGGGGTGGATCGCCCTCCGGGATCCTGCCTCGGGCCGTTGGTACGAAATCCGCTGGCGCGACGCACCCCAGTGGCTCAAGGACCGTGCCACCGGCGACCGCACCGGTTCGCACAAGGAGGCCGGCTAAATGACGGATTTCGTCACCCAAAACGTCCCAATTCGGCCGTGGTCTAGACCAGTTGGGCCCCTTTTCGGGGTCCAGCCAGGGTTGCGGAAGTTGAGTTATCCACATCCGCATACGGCGGAATGGTCAAGAAACCATGGTCACGCAAGGCCCCGTTGGCTGTGGATAACTACCCGACGAAAAGCACTTCCGCAAAACTTCCGCAAAGGGGGTGGGCACCGAGAAAGCAAGTATCGACGCGGTGTTCTTGGGTCCGAAATCGTTCATGCGGAAGTTGCAGGATGTTTTTTTGAGAGAAAGCGCGTGCGCGCGCGCGCGCGCGTAGAGAGCATCAATGCATATGTGGAACGTTATGCAGAACATCCGCAACTTCCGCAACATCCGCAAACCCGCATGAGACAAGGCTTTCTGGACTGCGGAAGTTGTGCGGAAGTTGCTCAACTTCCGCAACCTAGGCTAGCCGAGGACAGTGTGTAGCCGGTGCGGCTACGTCAAGGTGGGAGGCGGAGAGTCGATGCGACACGACGTCAACCCCCGTGTTCTGTTCCCCGCAGAGTGGGAACAGCGGTGGCGGGAACTCGTTGCTGACGGCCAGGTGGACCAGGCCGTCTTCGAGCTGGTTGACCGCCATACCCACGTTCCGCTTGACGCTGTTCAGGAGAAGCTGGCGGGTGTCATCAAGGTCGACGGCCCGTTCGTATTCGAGGTGGAGCCCAACATCATTGTCTGGGCCGGGATGAGCCGGGACTTCGCGGCCATCATCCAGCGGCTCCTCAACGCGCCGAAGCCGCGGCCCTTCGAAAAGGGGTTCCGACTTCACGTAAGGCGGATCAGCGCCGATGCCTACGCAATTCGGCAACTGGCATTGCCGTTGGTAACGGTCCTGCGGAAACCCCGGGCAACTCCCCATTGGTATCCCATGATCTTGTGTCACAGCCGCGATGTGCCGACCCAAGAGCGGCGGCTGATCCTTCGGGAAGACGCATCGCTGACACGGTTTGTCGTGCGCCGGAATCCCGGCGAACTTCACGACGTCTGGCGGGGGCACGTTCCCCCTGAGACCGTCCTGGGAGGGCAAGCAACATGAACGAATTCGGGCGGGCACTCAAAGCGGCGGTGTGGGTTTGGATCGCGGCCCAGGTCCTGGCCCTGGGCGCGGTGGTGTGGCTTGGGTGGCAGCTCTGGCGGCTGTACATCGACCTGGCCCGGCTGCTCGCGTTCTAGCGAGGCGGCGGGCCCGGCCAGAACCCAAAAGGAGAGGTGGATCCTCATCATGCGAGCGACCGGCATCGTGCGGCGCATCGACGAGTTGGGCCGGCTGGTGCTTCCCGCCCAACTGCGGCGGAACCTCGGTATCACGCCAGGCAGCTATGTGGCGTTCGCCGTCGACGAGGGCGGTTCGATCATCCTCCAGCCGGTCCAGGACGCGACCCTCGACCCGAAGATCCGGGCCATCGAGTATGCCCTCAACGCCATCGACGAGGTGCTGGCGGAACCGAACCTCGACGTCGACTGGCACGACGTGCGGAACGTCCTGGCCGAGGCCATCGGGGAGGTTCCGCTCCGTGGCCGGGGCTAAGGGCGGCCGGCGCCCCGTCACACCCGGTCTTTCGGCCGGGTGAGGATTGAAACTGCCCGGATTGCCACGCGGCGTCTGACGCCGAAGCGGACGAGGAGGGATGAACGTGGCACCAAGGGGAGGCCGTCGCCCCCGGGAGAAGGGCATCCGGGCCGAGCGAGAGCTGGCCCGGATGCTCGGGGGCCGGCGGGTGCCCCTGTCCGGGGCCGCCGGTGGCGCCTTCCGCGGGGACGTCCAGGCGCTGGGGCTGACCTGGCAGGCCAAGGTCGAAGCGACCGGTTTCCGACGACTATACAAGTGGCTTGAGGGACACGACGCGCTGGGGCTCAAGGCCGACCGGAGGGAGTGGCTCGTCGTCATGCCGCTATACACGTTCCTTGCCATCCTTGAGGACGTCCGGGCCGGTCGAGAGCCCCGCCAGGACCAGGAGGGGAAGGGCGATGGCACGGCGCGGGCTGGCTGAGCGCGTGGGGATCCCGGAGGGGCCGTCTGTCGGCATCTTGGACGGCACCGCTCTGGCGCCCGCCGACCGGGACAAGGAACTGCAGCGGCGGTGGGAGGAGCGCATCCAACAGGAGTCCGGGGAGACAACGTCCTACTTCGACCCGGCCGCGTTTGAGTGGGTCCACCGGGACCAGATCTATGCGACCGAGCGCAGCCTCGTCCGGATCGACAAGAACGGGATCTCTGTGACCGTGGGCACCGAGGACGAGGAAGCCATGGCGCTGCTCGGAGCCCGTGTCGAAGTCGGCTTTGCCAAGGCGGCCATGGCGATTCGGGCCAGCACCCGCCCCGACGCCTATAAGCTGGCCCGCCACCACGGGTCGGTACGCCGGGGAACGATACGGAGCCCTAAACTCGCCCGAGCGGCCGCGGCGCGGGGGTTTGGCCCCGGGACGTTGTTAGAAGCCCGCTGGGACTCCCGGAGCAAGATGCTGGTGGGGCTCAAGCCGCGGCACGTGAAGGGAGAGGAGCGGGCGGTTGAATGAACACCGTAATTCTCATCGGCCGGCTCACCCGCGACCCGGAATCCAGTACGGCCGGAGGGTACGCCCGGTGCCGGTTTACGCTGGCGGTGGAACGGCCGTACACGAACCAGCAGGGCGATCGGGAGGCCGACTTCATCGACATCGTCACGTGGCGGCAGCTCGCGGAGGTCTGCGGCAAGCACCTGGCCAAGGGTCGGTTGGTGGCCGTCCGCGGCCGGCTGCAGGTTCGGTCCTACGAGACCGAGGACGGCAGCCGCCGGCGGGTGGCGGAGGTCGTGGCCGAGGACGTCCGGTTCCTCGACAAGCCGAGGGACCGGCAGGGCGAGTCGGAACAGCCTTCGACGGCCGACTTGGGCGAGATCGACGACGACGAGGTCCCGTTCTGAGGGGAGAGGATTCTGAGGGGAGAGGATGTGGAATGCGAGTGTGGCGCCCGTGGCGGGATCTCCAGCCCGGCGACGTCTTTCAGCCCCTGGCGAGGGTGGTCAAGGTCCGCAAGGGGCGCCCGACGGTGATCGAGATCGAAGGAGAGCGTTACGTGATGATGCCGCGCAGCATGTACCTGGGGCCGGCGCCGGATGGGAGGGGGCGGGGCGTCGCGCCCGGAGAGGGGGACACAAGGGATGACCGAAAGCCGTGATGAACACGTGGCGGCCCCGACGAACCGCCGGGCCGCCGAGGAGCGGGCCCGGCTTGAGGCCTTGACCCGCGTCGAGGTGGCCTTACGGAATCTGCGGTACGGGCGGGTCGTCGTCACGGTCCAGGACGGCCGCCCGGTGCTCGTCGAAGTGGTCGAACAAGAGAAGATCGCCTGACGGGGACCGGCTGACGGAGCGACCGAGGCCGGCCTGACCCGGAGAGATCCGGGCGGGCCGGCCTTCTTCGTGCGGGGGTGATACCGGGGTGCGCCCACACCTGCAGGACCTCATCGCCGAGTACCGGGAGAGCCTGCGCCTGGCGCGGCGAGCCTGGCGGCTAGCGGAGTCGCCCGGAGACCGTGAGGTAATCGGGGGCATGATCCGCGACCTGCAGTGGACCATCACGTACATGGAGACGGGCTACCCGCCCCCGGAGCGCTGGGGGCCGTACCCGCGGGTCGTACCCGTCGACCCGGCGCTGCTGGACCGGGTCCGGGCGGTCTACTGCGAGTTCACCGATCGCGGCCTGGGGGAGCGGGCGGCCATGCGCTCGGCCCTCTGGAACGAGCTCAATCGCTTGAGCCCCATGGAGCGGGAGGTCTTCGTGCTCGTGGTCGGCGAGGCGTTCTCGGAGCGGGAAGTGGCCCGGATGCTTAAGCTCTCGCGACGTACCGTTAGGACGTTGCTCCAACGCGCCCGTCAGAAACTCGTAGTCGATTCCCTTGCGATGTAGTGAGGGCTAGGTGAACTACGATTGTTGTTCGCGCATGCGATTGACCAGCTGTCGCCAACGCCGCGACTTTTGGAGCTTCTCTACTTCCCGAAGTCCTGCATCAGTCAGACGGTACAGAGCCCTTCTTTCCCAAACGATGAGCCCTTTGTCCTGGAGGCGATAGAATGCCTGGTCTAGCTGTTGTCCTCGTTCGGTAGATTCGACATCCACGAGAGGCCGGCGCGAAACGCGGTGCAAAAGGACGCCGTAGTGGCGATCTAGGGTGGGATGGCTGTAAATGGCGCAACCGTCGCCTCGGATGCCCAGAGCCAAGAGGACCTCGGCCTCCTCGGGCGATAACGTAGGCGACGACTCTGACCGTTTGGCTAGGTAGGACTCTATGCGCCGGATTCCGAGTCGTCCGAGCTCGGTGAGAACGCCGCCGATAACCATCAAAGACACTTGCTCGACCCACTTGTCCATGGCACTTCAGCCCCCCAGAAAAACTTACCAAACATTGGGGTGGGTGCATGGATCAATTGAACCCCACCAGCCCGCTGTAACTTTGTCGCCCACGCCGCGGCTATGTAGTGGAGGGGCTGTTAGGCTGATCACCCTGATCAGCTGATCAGCTACCCGATCACCTGGGCGGGAGGTGACCGCCTATGCCGGCGGGATACTCCTCCCGGTGCAAGATCTGCAATCACCCGCGCCGCGCCGCGATCGAGCAGTGGCACCTGGACGGCGCGAGCTTCCGGGAGATCCAGCGCCGGCTGGAGGGGACCGTCTCGTTCGCTGCCGTCCGGAACCACTTCGTTGAGCACTTCAATGTCCGGGAGGAAGCCTTCCTCCAGTGGGAGGCCAGCCAGCAGCAACTCGAGCAGGCTGGCGCGAAGCGCGTGTCCGACATCCAGCTCATCGACCAGGTCATCGAGCGGAGCGCCAAGCTTAATGCCGCCGCGGCCAGCCGGATCCAGGAGTACATGGAGCGGAACGAGAAGCCGCCGAAGGCGCTGGTCGATCTCTACGGTGTCACGGCCGCCGAGCTCCGCCAGCACGCCAAGGCGAAGCAGGAGCTGCTGGGCGAGACCCCGGCCGACGATTTGGCCGAGGTGCTGATGCGGCTGGTGGGCGAGGATGATCCTGCTGACCCATGAGCAGCGACAGCGGCTGGAGCGGGTCATGGACCGGGCCCGGCGGGACCGGGCGTACTTCGCCAAGGTCTTCTTCGGGCTCGACCTCTCGCCCAAGCAGGTGCAGGCCCTCGAGCTCGGCGGGCGGGTTCAGGTGAAGGTGGCCGGCCGGCGCTTCGGCAAGTCCACCATCACCCTGGTGGACGTCGTGCACCAGCTCGTCACGCACCGCCGGCACGTCTGGTACGTGACCGCGCCGTCCATCGACCAGGCCAAGATCTACTTCACCGAGCTCGAGCAGCGGGCGGGGCAGAACCCGCTCCTGGCCCGGCTGCTCAAGGGACCGATCAAGTGGAGCCCCTTCCCGGAGGCGACGTTCATCACCGGCTCGCAGCTGCTCGGACGGTCGACGGCCCGCGATGGCGTCTACCTCCGTGGCAAGGGCGCCAACGGCGTCGCCATCACGGAGGCGGCCTTCGTCAAGGACAAGGTGTACCAGGACGTGATCCGGGCCATGGTCTTGGACCGCAAGGGCAGCCTGCGCCTCGAGACGACGCCGAACGGGATGAACTACGTCTACACGCTCTACCAGCAGGGCCTCGAGGACCCGACGGGTTACTACCGCAGCTTCCATGCCACGATCTACGACAACCCGCGGATCGACGCGGACGACATCGAGCGCACTCGTCGCGAGGTGCCGGAGTTGGTCTGGCGGACCGAGTTCCTGGCCGAATTCGTGGAGGACAACACGGCCGTCTTCCCCTGGTCGCTGCTCGTGGAGCTGTTCGACGACTACGCCCCGGCGAGCGGGCCCAAGAACGGTCACCGCTACACCATCGGCGTCGACCTGGCGAAGTACCAGGACTACACCGTGATCCTCGTCCTGGACGTCACGAAGCCGCCCTACCGGCTGGCGGAGTGGCACCGCTACCAGGGTCGCCTGTACGCCGACGTGATCGCCCACGTCAACGAGCTGCAGGCGAAGTACAACGCCCGGGTGTTGCTCGACGCCACCGGCGTGGGCGAGCCCGTGGCGGAGCAGATCCGGAATTGCGAAGCCTTCGTCTTCAGCGAGCGGGCCCGGGCCGAGCTGGTCAGCAACCTGGTCGTCCTGGCCCAGCAGAAGAAGCTGCGACTGCCGGCGTCGTGGACCGCGTTGCGAGACGAGCTGCGGTACTTCCGGAACGTGCGGCACGGCCAGCGGGTGAAGCCCGAGGCCACGGGCGGCTATCACGACGACACCGTGATGGCCCTGGCCCTCGCCTGCTGGCCGCTCAAGGCGGGCCGGGAACCGCTCCCGGAATCCGTCCGGAGCCTCTTCAGGGGGGCGTCGCTGGTATGAGCAGGCTTTCGATTCTCCGGCGCCGCCCCTCGTGGTGGCGCCGGTTGCTCGGCGGCGAGATCAGCATCCTACGGGCTGGTGGGTTCGTCGCGTCGCCATACTTCACGCCGTACACGCTCGATTCCAGCCGGGTCGACTACGGCCTGGCGCGGGCTTTGTACCGCAACACCGACGACCGGTACAAGCTCGGCGCGGGGTTCTGCCGCCCGATCATCAACACGACGGCCGGCTTCATGGGAACACCGCACTTCACCCATCCGGATCCGGACGCCGACCAGGCTCTCGAGGCGGTCTTTAGCCGGTGGACGGGCAAGGTGTTCCGGATCAACCGCAACGCCCTTCGGGACGGGGACGTGTTTGCCAGGATCCTACGGGTCGCCCCCCGGTTCGGACGGGGCGAAGGGGACTGGGAGCTACGCCTGATCCCACCCGAGTGGGTCACGCCGGTGGTCGACCCCATCACCGGGGGCTGGCAGCAGCTCATCATCCGCTACCCGGGCGTGGTGACCGACGACCGGGGCCAGGTGATCCAGCGGTACACCGTGACCGAGATCCTGACGCCCAAGACCCGGACCATCGAAGCCGACAGCCGGGCCCCGGCCGACGTCCAGGCGCAGAACACGACGGAGCCGAACCCCTGGGGGTTCATCCCGGTCGTGCACTTCAAGAACGAGGCGGAGGAGACCGAGCTTTACGGTGCCTCGGACCTTGAGCCGGTGGAGCCCTTCGTCAAGGCGTACCACGATGTCATGCTGTTTGCGGTTCAGGGGTCGCGGCTGTTCTCCCGGCCCAAGGCGAAGTTCAAGCTCAAGGACGTCCAGCGGTTCCTGAGCGACAACTTCTCCGCGGAGGAGGTCCGCTCGGGCCGGCTGCGGTTCGCGGACAAGGAGATCTTCCTGCTGCAAGAGGGCGACGACGCGGCCTTCATCACCGCGGACAGCGGCCTTGAGGGCATCACCACGCTGTTGAAGTTCCTGTTCTTCTGCATCGTCGACGTGTCCGAGACGCCGGAGTTCGCCTTCGGCACCGCGGTCAGCAGCAGCAAGGCCTCCGTCAGCGAGCAGATGGTGCCCCTGGCCCGCAAGATCCGCCGGAAGCGGGGCCAGTTCGAGGAGCCGTACGGCGAGCTGGCGTCCATGTTCCTGGCGATGTGGTCCACGATCGAGGGCCGCAAGCTTGATACCTACCAGGCGGACATCGGCTGGGAGGAGATCAGCCCCAGGGACGACTCGGAAGTCGCAACCACGGTCAAGACGCTCGTCGAGGGCCTGGCCCAGGCGGTCGAGAGCGGCCTGATGTCGCAGGACGCCGCGGCCGAGTTCCTGCGCGAGTTCGTCCCGACGATGCTCCCCTGGGTGGACCCCGACGCCGACGACGACGAGCGCCGGCGGGTGACCCGGACGATGCTGCTCCTGCGCCGGCTGGAGGACGGTCAGGGACTCGACGCGGCCGGCGGCTCCGACGAGGACGAGGAGTTGTAAGCGGTGGCCGTCCTCAGCGGCGGGGATTGGCGTCGGGGCTTGCCGGACCCCGAATGGCGGGCGTACATCCTCCGGGCCCGCGAGCGGTTCTTGAAGGGGGAGGCCGCAACGACGGCCGAGGTCCGGCGGCTCTACCGCCGGGTGGCCCGGCAGGTCCGCCGGGACCTTGAGGCCGTGGCGTCGGGCACCTTGCAGCAGCATCACCTGCGGGCCCTGGAGCGCCTGCTGGACCGCCGGGCGCGGGAACTCAACGACCAGCTGCTGAAGGCGATCACGGCAGGGATTGAGCTCTCCGTCCGCGAAGCCACCCGCGGGGCCGAGCAACTGGCCCTGGACGTGCTTTCGCCGGTTTACGAACCGCCGGCCGTCCGGCGCATGTTTGCCGCGATCAACGAGCGGGCCGTGTTGGCTCTGCTCAGCCGGACCCGTGGCGACGGCTTGCGGCTGTCCAACCGCGTTTGGCGGATTGCCGAGCGAGCGCGGAACGCGGTCCGGCGCATCGTCGAGGACGGCGTCACGCGGGGCCAGGATGCTCGGGTTCTGGCCCGGCAGGTGCAGCGATACCTGCAGCCCGGAGTGCGGACCGCCCTGAAGCCGGAAACACGCCGCCGCCTGCGGGTGCCGAAGGATCTCTCCATGGAAGCCTTGCGGCTGGCGGTGACCGAGGTCAACACCGCGTTCCACGAGGGCACGATCCTGGCGCAGCGGGCGATCCCGTCCTATCTCGGGGTGTACTGGCGGCTCTCGGCGAGCCACCCCGTGCCCGACGTCTGCGACCGTTACGCGGCAAACAACGGCAACGGGTTCTGGCCGAAGGGCGAAGAGCCCGAACGGCCCCACCCGTGGTGCAGGTGCGTCGTGGTGCCCGCGCACGAAGATCCCGATGCGTTCGTCCAGCGTCTTCGGGCATGGCTGCGGGACCCGCAGAGCCAGCCGGACCTGGAGGCGTGGTACACTGGAGTCCGGGAGTTTCTTCCGCGACCGCCCCTGATCACGGGTGGGAGTGGTGGGGGCCGGCTGCTGGATCTTCTGATCGACCAGATCATCAGCGGCCAGCGGCTCGTCACGAGCACCACGATCGGCTTCCTTCGGCAGGAAGCCGCGCAAGCGGGGTTCAACACCGCCCCCGCGGAGCGAGCTGGTGGGCGTCTTGCAGGATTGCAGTGGCAGGGACGCATCATTCGAAGCCACGACCTCTTGCCGTCTGACGCAGCGCACTATCTCCGGCACGTGGTGGTGCAACAGGAATGGCCGCCGGGGACAAGTCTCGATGAGTACGTCGACGACTTGCGGGCGGTTATTCTGGACCCAGGGTCAGGCGTCTTCGTGAACGTGTATGGAGGCGTGTTCCGGCAGCTTGGCTTCGTCGGCCGGTCCCGCAAGCAGGGGCCGGAAGGGGCGCCGTGGACGATCGTTGAATATCGTGCGGGATTTGGCCATTGGGTGACGGGCTACCAGTCGACGTGGAACAAGATCGTCCAAAACCCGCAAAGGAGTGCTCTCCAATGGCTGAAGAAGCCGAGCGGATCGCCCTGAGAAACTTGCGGGGATGGCTCGACGAACTTGAGATGAATGCTGCGGACTGGGAGACCCTTCATCCCGTGACACAGTACGCCTTCGTCGTCGAATGGCATGACCAGTTCCTTGCGGATGTGGAGGATCTCGTTCGGGCCTACCGGGA
This sequence comes from Thermaerobacter composti, assembly GCF_033582035.1. Lineage (NCBI taxonomy): Bacteria > Bacillati > Bacillota > Clostridia > Eubacteriales > Clostridiales Family XVII. Incertae Sedis > Thermaerobacter > Thermaerobacter composti. The sequence continues at coordinate 1,490,364 of NZ_CP132508.1, read as the reverse complement.
GGGCCGTCTGACCACCGGCGAACGGCGGGTGTTCGAACAGAACATGAATCGCCTGGCCTCGTTGAAAGACAAGGCCTTGGCTATTGACCTGGCGTGGCCCGAGTGGCTCGACGAGTTTTTGACCGGCTACCTGCAGCAGGCCGCAGCGGCTGGCGACTGACCGCCCACGAGGCGGAAGACAGGCTACACCAAGCACCAGGCGCCGGGGCCCATCCCGGCGCCTTCGTTTCGGAGGTGGGAACGTGCGGGGCCTGCCGGGCGACGTGTTGCCGAAGGGCATGGAGCCACCGCCGGTGCCCTCGGGCCAGGAGCCGCTGACGCTCGCGGAGATGAACTACGCCGGCATGATCCGCGAGGCCCTGGCGACCCTACCGTTCGGCGTGAAGCTGCATTCCTGCGAGGTTCGGGAGCGGGCCGGGACGGACCCGGAGGTTCTGCTGCATCTGACGGTCCACCGGAGGGGGGAGGCCCCATGAGCGGACACATCCGCCAGTACAGCCCGCAGAGCCAAACCTGGGTGCCGCGGGGCGTGGACGGCAAGTTTGCACCCAAGGTCTTCCCGCAGCCGCAGCCGACGCAGCAGCCGACCCTGCGGATCCACCCGGAGCGCAGCGCCGACCCGCCCAAGGTGTTGTCGCAGACCACCAGGACATACCGCTAGCCGCCGGCCAGTTCGCGCCGGCGGTTTTCGCTTGGTCGGAAAGGGGGTGAGGCCATGGCGCTGCGGATCGCCCGTGACAGGACCAGCAACCGGCCCTGGGGCGACGTGGATAAGTCGGCGATCTGGCAGCGGCTGAAGCGGGCCCTCCAGGAGCAGGAGGAAGGCGCCGCGGCGGCCGTGCGCGAGATGTACGCCGTCGTCAAGGCGGAGGTGAACGCCGACCTGACGCAGGCCGACTGCTGGGGGCCGCACCACGAGATCCAGGGAGACACGCTGGTGCTCAACCGCAACGGCGTGATCGCCGCGGCTCAGGCGCTCGCCGGTGCCCGGGCGGAGCCGAACCTAACGCCCGAGCAGCGCCGGACCGCGGCCCGGCACCTCCTCCGGCACTACCGGGAACTCGAGTTGGAGCCGCCAGAGTCCTTGCGCGAAGCGGCCGGGCAGGGTGCCGAGGGGGAAACGGTCCGCCTGTCGGCGATGGTGTCGGGGGAAATCCGGGTTGAGGACGTGCCGCTGGCGCCTTGGGTGGACCTGGAGGCCCTGAAGGCGGGCGACCCGGACCCGCTCGAAGTCGTCGTCGAGATCCCGGCGGGCCGCTCGAAGCGCGGCTGGGTCTACACGCCCCAAGCCTTGCAGCAGATCGTTGGCGAGGTCATGAGCCAGGGGCTGCCGGGCTTCCTGGGGCATCAGAAGCCGGAGGACGTCGACCACGAGTTCCCCGAGCCGGTGACGCACTGGGTGGGGGCCCTCTGGCGTGACGGCAAGGCCTACATCCGCGGCGTGATCGACCCCGCGGCGGACAAGCTCAAGCGGTGGCTTCGGGCCAAGGCGGTGCGAACCGTCAGCATCTTCGGCGTACCCACCCTGCGGCAGGTGGGCGGGGAGACGCACGTCGTGGACTACAAGCCGCTGAGCATCGACTGGACGCCGTTGGGGCGGGCCGGGATGCCGACGGCCGTGGTCGCCATGGGCGAGATGGACGCGATCACGGCGCCGGCGGTGCAGCCGGCGGAGCCAAAGGAAGGAGGCAACGGCATGGGTGTTCAGGATCTGCTGGCGGAGCTGCGGAAGCATCGGCCCTCTGTGGCCCAGATCGCCGGGGAGATGGGCTGGAAGGCCGAGGACGTGGTCCGCGAGCTCGGCGTGAAGCTGGAGGACGTGGCACCGGTCCTGGCCGGCGAGCAGTGGTCGAGGCTGCAGGCGGCCGAGAAGGCCGTTGGCGAGATGGCCCGGCTGGTCGGGATGGAAGGGGCCGACCCTGACCGGGTTGTGAAACGGGTCCAGCAGGCACTCGAGGCGGAGCAGGCCGCCCGTCAGGCTCAGCGGGAGCAGCTGCTCGAGAAGGTGGTAGGCGAGATGGTTCCGCTCCAGGCGGCCCGCCCGCTGGTACGCCGGCTCGTGGAGCCCCGCCTTGACGAGAACGCCGACGAAGCCGCGATCCGCAAGGCCGTCGGTGAGATGCTCCAACAGGACGATGTCCGCCAGGCCCTTGAGGCCGGATTCGCCGGGTGGGTACCGCCGAATGTACCAGGCCCCGACGGGGGCGGCCGACCGCCGCGTAACGGGCTCGTGGTTCGGCGGGTTCGGATCTGACGGGAGGGGAGCCATCCATGGCGCGCAAGGTCAGCGACGGCCGTTCGGTCAAGGTGACGGTGCCTGCCGGCACCGGGACGGTGCAGGCCAACACGTTCGCCGAGGTGGCCGGATTCTTCGGCCTGGCGGTCAACACCGCTGCCGAGGGCGAGCAGGTGGTCCTGCTCATCGAGCAGGCCGAGTACGAGACCTCGCAGATCAACGCGGCGGACGCCTTCGCCGTGGGCGACGCCGTGTACTGGGACGCCGCGAACAAGGTCTTGACGACCAGCGACGGAGCCGGTGCGAACCGGCGCGTCGGTCGTGTGACGCAGGCGAAGGACGCGAACAACGTGATCTGGTTCGTCTTCGAGCCGCTGGCCTGATGGAGGGGAGAACCGATGGCCTACCAGGTGATCAGCCTTGAGACGCTGCGGGCCGAGCGCCGGAGGCAGACCGTCGAGGAGCAGGTGCCGTACATCGCGCCCGGCGGGCGGCTCGAGCACGTGACGAAGCGGATCGTCCACGGCGAGATGGAGGTCTACGACCTCGAACGGCCCGTCGGCGAGATGATCACCACGGCGAGCGGCCTGACGCAGCTCGTCCAGAAGGTCGTCCTCGACCTGGAACTCGGCCGCGAGCAGGTGCCGCTCCTCTACACGCCGATCTACCGGCGCCGGGAGAACCGGAACTTCCCGCAGCACATCGAGATCCGGCCCTTCGTCGGTGCCCGGGTGGTGTTCCTCGAGCACCTCGAAGGGGAGGAAGTCAAGTTCGGCGACATGAAGGTCGGCCCGGCGGCCACGGTACCGATCGTGACCTACGCGGCCGGCTTCGAGTGGACGGAGGATGTCGTCGAGTACTCGCAGGACTGGTCGGTCGCCGAGCTCTCGCGGGCGATGGGGGAGGCGTACAACGCGCTCCTCAACCACCTGCACCTCGGCCCGATCGTGAGTTACAACTACCCCGCGAAGAACAAGACGGCGGCGTCCACGGAGGGGAACACCTACCTCGAGAAGCTCCGGAACACGATCATCCAGGGGCTCAAGGACGCCTCGCAGGACAAGGACGCCGACACGGGATCCCCGCGCCGGCCGACGGTGCTCTTGGCCCACTCCAGCCGGCAGTGGGACATCGAGCAGGCCCTGCAGCGGCAGCAGATCGGCGGGACCATCTACCCGCAGATCAGCCAGATCAACACGCTCATCTTCTACGACGGGTACTCCGTGACGGTGGGCGAGAAGACCTACGCCTACCCCGGCGTCGACCCGGGCAAGGCGTACCTCATCGACCCCAGCCGCTACTTCGTCGAGCTCGTCAAGCACGACCTGATCGTCGATGCCGGCCAGGCGGACGTCAAGCGCCTGATCCAGGGTGCCATCGTTGGGCGGGCCCGGCGCGGCGTGGTCTGCTCGCCGGAGAAGGCGGTGCAGGAACTGGCGCTGCCCTAGGGTAGAGGCCTGGGCAAAGCGACGCCGGGCGTGAGGGGGATGTGAAGATGGCAAAGGCCACGACCGCCCGCTGCGCTGACTGCGCCCATTACCCGTGGGCGCCCGGTGCCGAACCCGACCTTCTACCGGCCCACCCCTGCCACCCGGCACTCCCCTGGCAGCGGTGGACGGGAGCCACGCGGGACATGAAACGGGACTGCCCGCACTTCCGGCCGGCCAGGCCCGGATCGGACCGGGCGGCACGGCGGTCGCGCAGCGTGGTGGAGGGCAGCGAGGTGACGCGCCGTGACGCCGGCGCCTGAGCTGCGGGCCAAACTGCGACGCCTGATCGACGAGGTCATCCCGCTCGGCGGTTCGGACCAGAACACGCGGTTCACCGACGAGGAGCTTGACGAGGTCCTGGAGGCCGCCGGCTCCATCGAGGAAGCCGCGGCCGAGTGCTGGGAGCGGAAGGCGGCGCGGGCGATGTCGGAGCGCGGAGGCCTTGAGGAGTCCCGCGCAGGCGACGAGACGCACCGGTTCGTCTCGTTGAAGGAGTACCGCGACCACTGCCTGGCGATGGCCGAGCGGTTCCGGGCCCGGGCGCCGCAGGTCGGTTCCCGCCTGCTGGCCTTTGAGCCGCCGGACGTGCTGGGGACGGGGGCGATCCAATGAGCACGCTGAAGGCCCTGCGGGGCGCCCACGCCCGGCTGATCGCCGAGAACCCGGTGCAGGTGACGGTGACGCGCACCACCTCCACGCGGAAGGAAACGGGGGGACGGTCCAAGCAGGAGACCGTCCTCCCGGCTTTTACGGGCCGACTCGTGCCGCGGAACCTTCAGCCGGAGGCGACGCAGACCGAGGCGGGCACCCAGCGGGTGTTCGACTGGCTGCTTTTGGCCCCGCACGACGCCGACCTCAAAGCGACCGACCGGCTCGAGGCGGACGGGCGGACGTTCCGCGTGGTGCGGGTCATCGAGCGGAAGCTGGGCGGCGAGGTCTTCGCCAAGCAGGCGACGCTGGAGGAGGTCCAGTGATGCCCGAGGGGCTGGGGCGGGTCCTCCGCAACCTCGACGCATGGCATTTGCGCCAGCGGGCGGCGACCATCGCCCTGGCGCAAAACTGGGCCGGCCGCATGGAAGCCCACATGAAGCGCGAGGCGCCCTGGGAAGACCGGACGGGCAACGCGCGGAACGGCCTGTTCGCCGGCGCCAGCTTCGATGGGCACACCGTCCGCATCCGGCTGGGACACACCGTCCACTACGGCGTCTATCTCGAACTCGCCAACGAGGGCCGCTACGCGATCATCGGCCCGACACGGCGCAAGTTCGAGGCCGACCTCAAGCGGTCCTTCGAGGAGCTGTGGCGAGGATAGGCTGTCGCGGCGCTACACGCGAGCGCAAGGCCGGGTGGGGATCGGAACGAGGAGTGGAAGGCATGATCCGCCGGGCCGTGATCGCCCGTCTCCGCGACAACGTGCCGAGCCTGCAGGGGCGCGTCTACCAGGCGTTCCTGGTCGACGCCCGAAAGGAGCCGCGACCCTATGCCACGGTCAAGATCGTGCCGGGCACGGCCAGTACGCGGATCAGCTATGCCGGCCACGACGAGATCGAGGTCAGGGTCTACGGAGACATGACGGACTGGACCGAGCTCGACGCGGTGGTCGAGGAAGTGATCCGGGCGCTCAACGGCCGCGACGTCGAGGACCCCGAGACGGGCCAACGATACGAAGTGGCCTGGATCCCGGGCGTGAACGACTTTACCGATGTCGGCCGGCCGGGAGAACAGCTCATGGCCCGCCTGGTTCGGTTCCGGGCTGCGTCGCTGTATGAGAGGGGGTAACGTTGTATGCCGACGCTTCCGCAGGCCAAGACGGGGTATCTCAAGGGCGTTCGCGGGCTTGTCCTGACCCCGCTCAACCCGGACGGTTCGATGCCCGCGAGCCCCACGCGGCACGGCATCAAGACGGCGCAGAGCGCGTCGGTCGAGCCGGAAACCGTCGAGGGCGAGTCCGGGGAACTTCGTGGGGGCGACCGGGTCCTCGCCCGGTTCGAGGAGCACGACGTGGTGGTCGGAGTCAACATCACCCTGACCGATGCCCGGATGGACGCGCAGGCCGCCCAGATCATCGCCGGCGGGCAGCTGCTCACGCAAGACGACGGGGCGGGCAATCAGCAGGTCATCGGCTACGTGGCGCCCACCATCGAGGAGCAGGCCCAGCGGACGCCGTTCCAGGCCGAACTGTACGTGGCGAACTTCAACAAGTCCGGCGGCGTGGACGGGTTCATCAAGTACACCTTCCCCTTCTGCATCGGCTACGCTCCGTCCATCGAACACCAGGACCAGGAGTGGGGGACCCCGGAGTTCGAGATCCGGGCCCGCGAGAACCCGGCCACGGGCGAGTCCTACTGCCGGTGGGAGTTCGTCGAGCAGCTGCCGGCGGAGCTGCAGTGAGGTGAACCCGCATGGATGAGGACCGGGTCATCACGCTGGAGGAGATCCGGCAGCGGGCCCGTGGGGAGATCGTCGACCTGCCAGACTGGGATGGGCAGGGCACGATCCGGGTGCGCCTCCGCAAGGTCGACCTGACGCCCGTGATCCTGCAGCACAACTTCCTGCCGAACGCGCTGAAGGTGAAGGTGCAGGAGGCCTTCGAGGGCAAGCCCCCGCGGCCGGCTCCGGCGCCGGAGGTGGACCTCGACTTGCACAAGCTCATGCCGGCCCTCGACGCCATTGCGAAGGAGGCCCTGGTCGAGCCGACCTACGAGCAGATCACCGAGATCCTGCCACTGACGTTGACGCAGAAGCTCGCCATCCTGGAGTGGGTGACGAAGGACCTCAAGGCGCTGGAGTCCTTTCGTGGAGAATCCTGACGCCTTCGTCGAGCTGGTGGCGACGGCCAAGGCCTTCGGGCTGCGGCCGTCGTCGCTTCTTTCCGGCCTGTCCGGCTACGAGGCCTACTGTTTCGACGTGGCCGCGGCCCTGGCCCTCGCCTACCTCGAGCAGGGCAAGCAACCGGCGGTCGACGCCCGCGTCTGGCTGGGCGGGCCGCGCTCCTGAAAGGGGGGCCTTGGCGTGGCGGAAAACCTCGGCAGTATCTATTCGGAGATCCGCCTGCGGCTCGACCGCTTGCAGACGGACATCGCCAAGGCCAAGGCCCAGCTGCAAGCCGCCGGGGGCGTTATCGACAACCTGGCGAACGAGACGGCCACCAAGTTCCAGGACCGGATGAAGAACGTCTCGGACACGATCCGGGACGTCGGCATGGGGATGACCGGCGCCGGCCTGGCGATCGCTGGCGGGCTTGGTCTGGCGATCCGCACCACGGCCAACTTCGACAAGGAGATGAGCCGGGTCAAGGCGCTGGCGGGCGCCACCGACGCCGAGTTCCAGCGTCTCCGGCAGACGGCTATCGACCTCGGCGCGAAGACGGTCTACAGCGCCAGCGAGGCCGCCCAGGGCATGACCGTGCTGGCCGCGGCGGGGTTCAATACGAACCAGATCATCGACGCGATGCCCGGCCTACTGAATGCGGCCGCTGCGAGCGGCGAGGACTTCGCGGCGGTCACCGACATCATGGTCGCCGCGATGAGCGGATTCGGCCTTCAGGCGAAGGACATGACGCACATTGCCGACGTCCTCGCTGCGGCGGCCAACGCCTCGTCGATCTCCATCAGCGACCTCGGCTACACGTTCAAGTACGTCGCCCCGGTGGCCCGCTCGGCGGGGCAGAGCCTCGAGCAGATGGCGGCCGCGGCGGCCATCCTGGGGAACGCCGGCATCAAGGCGGACCAGGCCGGGACGACGCTCCGCATGGCCCTGATCCGCCTCGCGAAGCCGCCGAAGGAAGCCAAGAAGTGGCTGGACCGGCTAGGCATCTCCGTGACCGATGCACAGGGGCGGATGCTGCCGCTAAGCCAGATCATCGCCCAGCTGTCCACGAAGTTCCGCGGCTTGAGCCAGGAGCAGCAGCTGGCGGCTGCGTCGGCCATCTTCGGGGCCGAGGCGATGAGCGGCATGATGGCCCTGATCAAGGCCGGGCCGGAGCCGCTTGAGCAACTGACCCGCGAGTTCCAGAAGGCCGACGGCACGGCGCAGCACATGGCCGAGACGATGATGGACAACCTCCCGGGGGCCGTCGAGCAGCTCATGGGCGCCCTGGAGAGTGCGGCCATCAACATCGGCGACCATCTCGTCCCCACCGTGCAGCGGCTGACCGGGCTCGTGACGGGGCTTGTCGAGCGATTCAACGCGCTGCCGGCCCCCTTGCAGCGCCTTATCGCCATCAGCGGTGCCGCCGCGGCCGGGCTCCTCCTTCTGGTCGGCCCCATGCTGATGCTCCTCGCCGCCCTGCCGTCCATTGCAGCCGGCTGGACCGCCATGTCGACGGCGATCGGCGGCGTGCTGCCGGTTTTGGCCCCCATTGCGGGCGTCTTGATGGGGCTCGTCGGGATCGCCTTCCTCCTCTACAAGGCCTGGCAGACGAACTTCGGCGGGATCCGGGACCTCACGCTGCAGCTGTGGTCGCAGGTGGTGGCCAAGTTCCGCGAGGCCTGGGCAGTGATCGCACCCACGGTGGCCAGCCTCGTGAGCTACATCACCGAGCGGTGGCGGGCGATCCAGCCGGCCCTCCAGCCGGTGATGCAGTGGCTCGAAGCAATCTTCCGCTTCGTGTTCGAGACCATCGCGAGCACGGTGCGGTACTACCTGTCGGCCGCCGTCAACATCATCACCGGCGTCGTGAGGGCTATCACCGGCATCATCAAGTTCTTCGCGGCCATCCTCACGGGCGACTGGCGCGGCGCCTGGGAGGCGGTCAAGCAGATCGTCAGCGGCGCCCTACAGGCCTTGTGGGGCTTCTTCCAGCTCTGGATCGTCGGGCGAATTACGGGTCTGCTGGGCCAGTACCTGGGCCAGTGGATCGGGCGGTTCCAGGGCTTCGCGTCCAACACGCTGGGTACGATCCGGAACTGGGCATCTAACATCCTCGGCCGAATCGCCAGCTGGGGCACCGGCGTCACCAGCCGCGTCGCCGGCGCCATGTCCAGCATGGCCGGCACCGTCGGCCGGTGGCTGGGTCGCATCGTGGCGGACTTCGGCCGGTTTGTCTGGAACTCGATCAGCCGCGTGGCCAGCCTGGGCAGCCGGCTCTACAACATCGGCCGGCAGATCGTCCAGGGCCTGTGGCGCGGCATCGCCAGCCTGGGCGGCTGGTTGAAGAACCAGGTCACCGGCTGGGCGAAGCGCGTGGTGCCAGGGCCTATTGCGGACCTTCTCGGGATCCGTTCGCCGTCCAGGCTCATGATCGAGTACGGTGAGAGCATTGCCGAGGGCCTTGCGCAGGGCCTCCGCCGGGCCAGCGACCTTGTGCGGGTCGCGAGCGATCATCTCGCTGGCTTGACCGTGATGGCCATGCCTGCCCCAGCCCTTCATACCGGCGTTGCGACCGCGGCCGCCGGTGTTCGTAGGCAGACGGTGAATCAGAACGCGCCCTTCGTGGTGATCGAGAACCTGACGGTGCGGAATGATCGCGACCTACGGGACTTCCGGCGCATGATGGAGGAGATGCAGCGCGAGTACACGCGCGCGCTGCGTGCGGAGGGGATGCTATGGCCGTCGTGACGGGGATCAGCCCGGCCAACGCGCCGGGCTTCACGTTTGACGGAGTTCACTCCAGCACATTCGACGTGTACCTGCTCCGCTCCCCGTTCCCCCTGCTGCCAGAGACGGCTGATCGGCATCAGGAGGTGCCGGGCCGTCACGGTGTGTGGGACTACGGCTTCCGGTTCGAGGGGCGGAAAATCGAGCTGGAGTGCTTCGTCATCGCCAGCTCGGAGGCGGACCTACGTGCCAAGGTTCGCGCCATTGCCGCCTGGCTGGACCCCTCCAAGGGGGAGCGGGAGCTGGTGCTGGACACCGAGTCGGATAAGACGTACATGGCCCGCGTGTCCGGCTCCATCGACGTGGACATGGTGGCCCGTCATGGCCGGTTCACCATCCCCTTCTTCGCCTCGGACCCCTTCGCCTATGGGCCAGAACGCACGCTGGCGATCAACGGGGAGACCATCGTCACCGCTCAGGGGACGGCGGAGGCGTGGCCGGTGATTACGGTCAACGTCCAGGCGCCCATCACGTACCTGCTGGTTGCGACCCCGGACAAGTACGTGCTGCTGGGGCGCCCCGAGGGCGTCGAGGAGACCCCGGTCCCGAAGGAGCAGAAGGTGCTCGTGGACGGGCTGGACACGACGACCGGCTGGATCGGCGCTACGCAGGTGGACGGCGGGGCGGTGACCGGCTCCCTTGTCAGCACCGGTACCCATTTCGAGCCGTCGTCCTACGGCTCCGGTTCGGGCTGGCACGGCCCGGCCCTGAAAAAAAGCGTGGCTGGCGGCCCGATTCAGGACTTTCGGGTCACGGTGTTCGTGCAGCTCTCCAACAGCAAGCAGAGCGTGGGCCGAGCTGAGCTGTACCTGCTCGATGTCAACAACGCCATCTTCGGGAAGATCGCGCTCAAGGACACGCACTCCGGGGTCAAGGACATGTGGGGCGAGGCCCGGGCTGGCGCCCTGTCGGGCGGGTATTACTTCGTCCAGCCCACCCACGGCGCGAAGGCCGGGGTCTGGAACGACTTCGACGGTCTCATCCGCATCGGGCGGATCGGCAACAGGTGGCACGCCTATTTCGCCATGGTGGACAAGACCACGGGCAAGCACCACACCCGTCTGTACCGGGAATGGGTCGACAGCATGAACCAGTACATGAACCCACTCGCCCAGGTGCAGCTACATGCGGGCGCCTATAGCACCCATCAGCCCATGACCGTCCGCTTTTGGACGGTGGTCGTCGAGAAGATCAACCCCTTGGGCACGGCAGAGGTGCCGTACATCGCCGACGCGGGGGACATCATCGAGATCGACTGCGAGCGCCATGCGGTGTACCTGAACGGTGAACCACGTCTCGACCTGCTGGACCCCGGCAGCGAGTTCTTTAGCCTTCAGCCGGGGCAGCCGGTCGCCATTGGCGTGGCCCCGGAAGGGGCAGTCAGCGTACAGCTCTCGTACCGAGAGCGGTGGTTGTGATGCAGGTGATGGTTCTCGACCGCTACGAAACCGTGAGGGCCGTCCTGGGCGACGGCCCTTCTGCTTGCCCGTTGCTGGAGGACACGTACAAGGAGACGCTGGAGAACGCGGCCGTCACCTATGAGTTCGCCGTGCCCGCGGACCACCCCGATGCCCAGGCCATCGAGCCGGAAGGGTATGTCCTGCTCAAGGACCTGGACGGCAACCTCCTGCAGCTCCGCATCAAGATCGTCGAGGACGACGTGGACGCGGAGGAGGGGCGGCGGATTCGCAGGGTTACCTGCGAGAACGCTGCCTTGGAGCTGAACGGGGCCATTGTCCGGCCGCAGACCTGGACGTGGATCACGGCCGAGCAGGCCCTGACGAACGCCCTGGCGGGCACCCGGTGGCAGCCGGGCGTGGTGGAGTGGGCGGGCCTCAAGACCATCCAAATCGAGGAGTACCAGACGGTCACGGCCACGCTCCACCAGATCGCCTCCGAGTTCGGCGGTGAGCTGCGCTGGCGGGTTGAATGGAGGGACGGCCGCATCGTGGGCCGCTACGTTGACATGCTGAAGCGGCGGGGCCGCGTGACGGGGAAGCGATTCGAGTACCGACAGGACATCCGGGGCCTCAAGCGCGTGGAGGACACGACCGAGCTGGTCACGGCGATGATCGGCCTCGGAAAGAGCGACGACAAGGGACAGCGGCTGACCTTTGCCAGCGTGGAGTGGTCCCGGTCCAAGGGCGACCCCGTGGACAAGCCCTTGGGCCAGGACTGGGTGGGCGACCCGGATGCCTTGGAGCGGTGGGGCCTGCCCGGTGGCCGCCACTTGTTCGGTGTGTTCGAGGACTCGGAGGAGGACAACCCCGAAGAGCTGCTGCAAAAAACTTGGGACGCCCTGCAGCAGCGCATTCAGGGGCGCTTCACCTACGAGGTGGAGGTGGCGGTCCTGGAGCACATTGCAGGGCTGGAGCACGAGGCCGTCCGGCTCGGAGACACGGTGACGATCCACGATGCCAGCGTGGACCCGCCGATGGCCCTCGAGGCCCGGGTCATCGAGATTGAACGGAGCTACACCGACCCGAGCCGCGACAAGGTGACCCTGGGGCAGTACCGGCAGCTTGTCATCACGCTGCCCAAGGTTGTGGCGGAGCTGCAGAAGCGCCTCAACGCGAAGCAGGGTGAGTGGGACGCCAAACAGGCCTCGGTCCACCAGGGGCCGACCCCGCCCGATAACCCCGCCGACGGGCAGCTCTGGCTTGATACGTCGCAGACGCCCAACGTCTGGCGGCGGTGGGATGGCCCGGGCAACCAGTGGGTGCGAGCCACGCCGACGGAGGCGGCGGAGGTGAAGGCCGAAACGCCCGAGGGCGCCCAGCAGAAGGCCGATCAGGCGAGGGAGGATGCCAAGCAGGCGGTAGCCTCCGGCGAGGTGCCACTGCCAGTTGGTGCCCTGGTCGGGCAAATCACCTCGGAGCAAATCGCCAATGCGGTCATCCTGGCCCAGCACCTGGCCCAGCAGGTAATTCAGGGCCAGCACATCGCGCCCGGCGCCATCACGGGTGACAAGCTCGCCATCGGTTCCATCACGGAAAACAAAATGCGCTGGAGCACCCACCTGCTCTACTGAGGGGGATCAGGGGGTGTGGTGGCTCGTGCAGCGGAAGAAGGTCGGCACCTGCGCGTACTGCGGTGAAGACCTGTATACCGGAGAGGAAGCCCGCCAGCTTGTGGCGGGCTTCGTCCACGAGCGGTGCTGGGAGCGGTACGTAGCGGAGATCGTGCCCAACCAGCGGGTTCGGCTGAAGGAGGTCCCACAGGATGGCAGCGGCGAGTAAGACGACCGCCCGGCGGCGAGCCGCCACGGCGGAGGAGGTCCGCCAGATCGTCCGGGAGGTCCTTCAGGATGAACTTCAGTCCCTGCTGAAGGACATCAGCTACCGGATTCAGGTCCTGGCGAACGAGGCCGCCAACGCGGGACGGGTGTCTTCGCACCACCTGAACCTGAGCCAGCACATCCTGGACGGCTACACCTTCACGAATAACAGCCCGTCGGCAGGCTACGTGTCGTGGGCGGACTGTCACGTCGTCTACAAGGGGACGGACTACACCATCACCGACGGCAACACGAACAAGAAGTACATCTACTGGACCCTGACCACGCCGACCCAGTTTCAGACGAGCGACACGAAGCCCACGCTGGGGCCGGATGACGTGCTGGTGGGGATCAACGACAACGGGACCTTCAACCTGATGATGGCCCCGGGGAAGATGATCCACGGCGCGGGCGTGGTGGGCGGCTCGATCAGCGGGAGCGAGATTGCCAGCGCAGCCATTGCAGCCTCGCACATCCTGGATGGCGCTGTGACCGGGGTCAAGATTGCCTCCGGCGCGGTCGGAAGTACGCAGCTTGCCAACGGTGCGGTGACAAGCACGAAGATCGCCAACGGAGCGGTCGGCAACTCCCAACTGGCAACCAACGCGGTGGCGTCCGGGAACATCCAGAACGGCGCGGTGACCGGCAGCAAGATCGCGTCCGGTGCCGTGGGGAGCACCCAGCTTGCCGACGGCGCCGTGACCGGGCCGAAGATCGGTGCAGGCGCGGTGGCGACGAACAAGCTGAACCTGGCGACCCACCTGCTCTACTAAGGGGGATTCGCCGACATGCCGATGCAGGTGTTCGACAACGATCCCCAGCCCGGCTACATCCGCTGGGCTGGGGTTCATATTGTCTACAAGGGTGTGGACTACGCCGTTCAAGATGGCTACACGAACAAGAAGTACGTGTGGTGGGACTACGACTACCCGAACGTCTTCCAGACTTCGGACACCTACCCGACGGGCCTGACCGACGACGACGTGATTGTGTTCCTGAACAAGAACGGTATCCACCTGACCGTTCCCACCACGACGGTAGTGGACGGCTCGCTGATCGTCCCTGAGTCGATCCTGGCGAACGCCATTGCCGCGAACACGATCACAGGGGACAAGCTTGTTGCCGGGGCGATCTCTGGCCGGGAAATTGCAGCCGACGCAGTGGGTGCAGCCGCTATTGCGGCTGGGGCCGTTTTGGCCGAACACATTGCTGCGGACGCCGTGACATCGACGCACATCCTCGCCGGATCGATCCTCGCTGAACACATCGCGGCGAATGCGATTCAGACGAACCACATCGCCACAGGCGCTGTGACCGCCCAGAAGATCGCCGCCGGGTCCATCACGACGAGCCACATCTCGACGAGTGGGCTGGACGCCTCGGTGATTAAGACCGGCACGATGCTCTTCAACCGCGTCCGGGGCGGCACGGCGGAACTCGGTGGGAGCGGGAACGGGAATGGCCTGCTGATCGTGCGGGATGCGTCGGGCAACGAGAGGGCACGGCTCGATAATGCGGGCGTCACGGTAGTCGACGCGAATTTCCTTCTGCGCGAAAGCCGATCGAACACGCTTCAGTCCATCGTTGCCACGACGAACCTTGTGAACGACCATAGCTTTGAGATGATCCCGCGCAAGGGTAATGCCGATGCGTATCAGACATTTGAAGTCGACGAGACGTATTTGGGTAACATCTACTGGTGGCAACCGTTGCCAAGCCCGAACAAGACTGTGAACCCTCGGGTCCTTTCGACGTATGGCACAGACGCCCCGCAGATGGCGCTCTTCGATTTCCAGGCCGTCGTTGTGAGGGGAACCAACCAGTATATCTGGAGGCAGTACGTACCGATCGACCACGCGGCTGGTCTGGCGGGGCCGTACACCGTTTCAGCCCATTGTGCTGCTTATGGCGCAACCACAACCAACACGACGGTCTACGTCGATGTTTATGCTGTAGACGCCACGTTTTCTCATATTGCACTGCTTGGATGGGCGACAATCCCAATCACGGCGAGCGAGAAGTTTAAGTGGAGGCGTGGTTTTACAACGTTCCGCAATCTCCCGTCTGGGACGAGTTTCCTTGAGATTCAGATCTATAGCAGCAACGATGTGCCGGTCCTGTGTGACGGCGTGCAGCTCGTGGTGGCCCCATACCCCGTGGTCTATGATCCTGAATCGGCCCTGTGGCGTCATGCCCGGAACCTGGCCGGGTACGTGAACGTCGAAGCGGTTGATATCCCACCGTCCGTCCGTCTTCAGCGACTTAATGGCCAGAGTATTCCAACAAGTACTGTCACGCCAATCGTCTGGGAAGGCCGTCAACCTGGGTATAATTCGGCAGGTATGTGGAACCCCAACCAATCCGACAAGAGCCAGATTTACATCCCTAGCGGCGGTAAGTACATGATCGTTGCAAACATTCGGTGGGAAACCAACACCAACGGGTTCCGCATGGTGGGGATTTACAAGAGAGATGGAAGCCCCATTGCGAAGACCCAGGTCTCTGCGGCCTATTCAGGAAACAGCGCCACCACGTCTTTGCAAGTCAGCACGATCTACAATTTCAACCCTGGCGACTGGTTCCAAATCATGGCCTGGCAGAACAGTGGCAGCACGCTCAACATTTCCCCCGAAGGTGAGGCAACGCACGTTACGGTCTACAAGATTGGGGCGTAAGGAGGCTTGACCCCATGGCTTATGTCCGCCTCGATGCTGGGGGTGGAGGCGGGGGATCGACCCGCCGCCGGACCCCTTCGCGTTC
This sequence comes from Thermaerobacter composti, assembly GCF_033582035.1. Lineage (NCBI taxonomy): Bacteria > Bacillati > Bacillota > Clostridia > Eubacteriales > Clostridiales Family XVII. Incertae Sedis > Thermaerobacter > Thermaerobacter composti. The sequence goes on along the minus strand of NZ_CP132508.1, from coordinate 1,475,003 downwards.
GACGATCCGGTACGTCGACACGATCCCCGAGGACATCGCCGCCATCGACGGCCTAGCCCGGAAGGTGGCGATGCTGCTGCTGGTGGGCGTGGCGCACCTGGCCGACCTGGCAGCGTATGAGTATGGGGCGAAGGGGGTGGCGCTGTGGCGCGGGGGCCTTGAGGACCCGCAGCTTTGGACCATGCTGGTCCGCCACGCCTAAACCGGTAGGCGGTGTACCCGAAGATGGGGGTTGAGGCCTCCAACTCCCCCAAGCGTACCCCCCATCCCTGGAGCGGAGGTCTTCCCGGGATCGCCAGCGGCGGTCCCGGTTTTCTTTTGCCGGAGCCGGAAAGGAGGGGTGCCAGGTGAACGAGACGGGCTTCAAGGGGGCCATCACCCTGGTGGGGACCATGGGGACCTACCTGCTGGGGGGCTGGGACACGGTGCTGGAAGTCTTGCTGATCGTGACCGCACTCGATGTGCTGATGGGCCTCCTGGCAGCTGCGGTGAACCGCGACCTGGACTCGCGGGAGATGTGGCGGGGTGGCGTCCGAAAGGTCGGGATGTTCGCCATCATCGCCCTGGCCGCGCAGCTTGACCGCGTGATGCCGATCGGGGAGGCGCTGTTTCAGACCACGGACCCCGTGCTGCGAACGGCGACGGTCTGGTTCTTCCTCGCCCACGAGGGCCTGTCGGTCATCGAGAACGCCGGGAAGGCCGGCCTCCCGGTCCCGGAGGGGCTCCAGGTCTTCCTGCGCCAGCTGAAAGAACGCGGTGGCGCGAAGGAGGGATACCCCGATGCCTAAGGTCTACCTGAGCCCGTCGGTCCAGGAGCACAACGTGGGTGTGGGCGATTACGGCACTGAGGAGCAGCGGATGCAGGTCATCGGCGCACTGGTCGAGACCTACCTGCGGGCCAACGGTTTCGACGTGCGGCGCAACCGGCCGGAGATGAGCCTGAAGGACATCATCATCGACAGCAACCGCTACCAGCCGGACGCGCACGTGGCGATTCACTCCAACGCCGGGGGCGGGGAAGGAACGGAGGCTTGGTATTACCCTGGCTCGGAGCAGGGCAGGAAACTGGCCCAGGCCGTTTATGACGAGGTGGCCCCCCTGAGCCCCGGCAAGGACCGGGGCCTGAAAACGTCTTCGGTCTTTGCAGAGCTGCGGAGCACCGTCGCGCCGGCCGTAATCCTTGAGGTCGGCTTCCACGACAACCCGGCGGACGCAGCCTGGATCATGTCCCAGCCCCGGCAGATTGCCAAGGCCATCGCCCGCGGCATCTGCCGCTACTTCGGCAAGGCATTCAAGGATCCGGACACTCCGGCACCAGCGAAGCCTGGAGGGGGGTCTGGGACTCCCGGGAAGGGGGTGGTCTACCGGGTTCAAATCGGGGCGTTCAAGAACCGGGCGAATGCGGAAGCGCTGGCGGCAAAGGCCCGCAAGGCGGGCTTCGAGGTGTGGATTGATGCGGTGCAAAGCTAAGCACACAGGATGTGCCGGGGCGGCACCTGGGCTGCTGGTCCAGATGCCGCCCCGTGTTTCTTTTCCCCCTAGACGCCGATTCGTGGGACAGCGTAGAGCAGAAGGAGCCCTAGCTGACCGGATCCTCCTTCTTCTGGTTTAGGACCCTTTGCTTCGCGGCAATGCGTGGCGGTAAAATGGTAGCCCAAGTAGTAGGCAGGATGGCTAACGACCGTCCGTGCACCACAGGGTAAGTCTTCGCGGCCCTACCCTGTGGCTTTTATTGTGATTGCTCGGATTGTTCTGGCGGAGGCGGTTCGAGGCCGCACTCTGACTGGAGCATATACACGAGTTCGTTCAGCATCGCCCGGATGTGCTTGTAGTCCTGGAGGCTAATACCGTAACTTTGCGCTCTTGTTCTGGCGATGTGTTGCATAAGGGGATTGTGCGAGAGATCGTCGAAGAACACGATGTCTGCGAATCGGAGATATGACCGAAGCTCACCCACGAGTGCCCAGGCGTCGGCACAACGCTGGGCATGGACGTACTGGTTGTGGAGCCATAAGATCGACGTAACGGCGAGGACAAGGAGCAGGACCGTCGTGGCAGCCTCTCTCACTTTGGTCATTGCTGCAACCCCCCTTGAACCAGCATGGTGTCGGGATTTCCGGCACGATCAGTCTGATAGAAGGGGCTATTGCCATGGGTTCGGCGCATTCGGTCGACCCCATAACCTGCCGAGCCTTCGGTTGGCCACATCACTGACGGGAAGAAATGCAGCCAGGCGATTGCCTCCACGGGTATTGAGAACGAAAGGGGGCCGCCCGTCCGAGCGGCCGCCTTCCAGGTTCAAAGGAAAACTAACCCTGATCCAGACCAAAGGTCATGGCTTCCGAAATCCACATGAGTGCAGCGAAAGCGATGCCTCCTCCTACTCCCAGCGAGACCAGGGAAAGCACGGTGTAGAGGGTCACGATCAGCGAGAAGAGCTTGGACCTCATTCCCGCCATTGCCACCGCCTCATGGTCCCAAGAGCTGTTTCTTCTTTGCCTCGAATTCATCCCGCGTCAGGAAGCCCCGTTCCACGAGGTCGGCCAGTTTCGCCAGCTCGTCCGCCGTGCTCGTCGTGGCCGTTGGATGGGGCATTGGTGCAGCCTGCTCTCGGTACTGCTCGATCAATTCCTTTGCTCGGAGGAACGCTTCTTCCTGGTCCTTGGTGAACATCACGGTGTTTTCGTCTTTCGCGGCGTCGAAGATACTATAGCTCTTGCTCTCGGTGCTACCGGAGTACGCAATCTGGAGGTAACCGCTGAAGACCGTTCCCGCCCGCTTTAGCTGGACGGCTGTAATACTTTTGATCGCGATTTCCTTGTTGCCGCGATGGCCCTGCAAAATCCCGCGGCGGACGATCACCACCTTCTTCGGAGTGACAACCAACTCGCCATTAGCGCCGACCGCCCGGAATGCGCCCTCTGGGTCGATGCCGAGTGCCGCAATGGCCGCCTTCTCACGTTCTTCCTGCTTCCGGCGTTCCTCCTCCTCCCGCTCACGCTTCTTTCGTTCGTGCTCGGCCTGCCGGCGTCGACCTTCCTCCTCTAGATCCTTGAGGTACTTGCCGACCTTTTGCAGAAAACCGGGTCCGCTCGTACTTGCCAACCGTGCCACCCCCACGTGTTGTGCGGATCCGGCGGGCTGGTAGACTGAGGGAAGCGCCCAGCCTCGTTCCAGTTCTGATGATAGCCCAGCGGCTCCATCGCAGGCACCTAGTCGCTTTCAATGGCCTACTCGTCGTCCTTACCCTGCGTCTGGGGCCCGCACCCCGGCGACGGCGGGCCGTCGAGCCGGCTTCATGGCGTCGCCTCCCCAGAATGGCGTAACATGGCATGTTTTACCACGGCCGCCACTCCCGCCACTGGCCGGGTCGTTACAATCATGTTACGGTGCGCTGGCCCGATCGTCGCTAAGGCCCAATCGCCCGATGGCGGGCGGGGAACCCTACGCCGGGGGAAACGGCCGAACCACAGGGCACCCCACCCCCCAAGGCCGGCGCAACCTGTGCCGGCCTTGTCTCTGCAAGTGGGTAGAGCCATGAGGGAATGGCCCCCCGTTGAGCGTTCCGACAAGATCGGTTTCATGCCCACCCGCAGCAGCCCGTTATTCCTAGCCGCTGGTGAGATGCCGCTGGTGAGATGTCCGTTGCCCGAGGCGTGGTGGAGCGGGCCGGGTTGGCGTGGTGGGCGGTTGGGCCGGCGGCGGTACCGAAGTCGGCCTCGAAACCCGGCCCCGCGGCAGTGTCCCAGCCGGCACCCAATTCGGTCCCGTTCCCCGACATGCTGGCGGATCACCGCGCAGCCGGGGACATCCTCTGGGCGCCGCGGGCGGGCGCGGTCCGTGGGTTTGAGGATGGTACCTTCCGACCGAGCGAGCCCCTGACCCGGGCGGACGGGGTCGTGATGATCCGGCGGGCCGTGGAGTGGGTCGTGCGGGAGATCCAGCGGGCGCTGGACGCGAATGGGTAACACCTCGGATCGGTTGCTGTTCGAGGTTTGGTCACGGGCACGTTCCTTACCACTTAAATGAGCATGCGTTTGCGTTGGTGGGCAGGTCATACGGCCTGCCCCCTTTATCTTTCTGGATGCTTGTCTAATACACTCGACTAGGCTATAATGCCAAACGGAGCCAGCTTCCTGGGAGGAGGGGAGTGGGGTGCCGCGAGTGATCGTCGGTTTCTCGGGCCCGCAGGCGGCGAAGATCACCGGGGTCAACTACAAGACCCTGGACTACTGGGCTCGGACCGGGCTGATAAAGCCGTCGATCCGGGACGCCAGCGGGACCGGGACTCGACGAATCTACTCACTGATCGACCTGGTGGCCCTGAAAACCGTTTCGATTCTCAGAGAAAGGGGGCTGAGCCTGCAAAAGCTGCGGCGGGCTGTTGAGAGGTTGCGAGAGCTGGCTCCGGACGGCGTTACCAATAGCGAGGTTCTTGCCCGGCACTATCTCGTTACGGACGGAAACGATGTCTACGTCGTCGAATCGCCGGATGTTCTGTTGAGCCTGCTCCAGGGCGGGCAGCTTGTGCTGGCGCTCTGGCTTGGCAAGATGGCCAGCAACATCATCGAAGCCGCGAAGAGAGAAACACCTGCGATCGGAAACATGGACCAACTCGAAACCATCGCCAAGGCGGGGTGACGGCCATGGGGCAGACACGATACGGGGCCCCTTGCCGGGGCCCATAAGGTGGCAACCGCTACCTGATCGGCCGGCGGTGCCCGTACGATGGGGCTTTGCAGAAATCTGCAAGTTGGCAGCCCCATTGTACGGCGGCCGATGGGCCCTGGCAAGGGTCGAACCTCGCAACGGAGGTGAGGCCCTATGGGCCCGAAGCGTACTGACAAGGACGTCCGCCGGCCGGCGGACGAAGGAGAGATTATCTTCCGACCCTGGTTCCGCACGCGGAACGGTCGGATTGTGCGGGCCAGCGAGTACGGGAAGAAGTGCTGGCCCATCCGCATTCGCCGTAAGCGCAGCTAAGGACCAACGGACCGAGCCTAGCGCCGGGGCTCGGTCTGTTGTTTTCCCTTTTCGCTATAGATCCATGCATTCCCCCCACCGGTGCGTGCGTAGGTTGCCCTAATCGTAAGGTTTGGTTGGCCTGGTGGACATCCGGCCCGAGTGGGGGGGCTTCAGAGATGGAGGCGGAGTCCGGGCCGCTTCTAAAGTAACCGGAGTACGCACTTCTACTCGCCCTCGTGGTCATCGTGTTGATCACGGCCTTGACGGACCTCGGCGACGTCATTCGCACGCGGCTGAGCGAGATCTCCTCGGCCCTCGAGGAGGCGGGCAACTGAGCCGACCTCGTGCCCAGCGTGGGGCGGTGGCGGCGGAGTTCGCCCTGGTCGCGGGCCTGCTGGCGCTCCTGGTGTTCGGGTTCTTCGACCTGGCGGTGATCCTGAACCGCCAGATCGTCCTCGTCCAGGCCGCGCGGGAAGGCGTGCGGCGCGCCGTCGTGGAGGGCGGCGACACCGCGGAGGTCCGGCAGGTGATCGCGCGCCAGTTGCAGGCCGGTGGCCTCGACCCGGCGACGGTGGACGTGCGCATCGAACCCCGGCGACCGGCCTACGGAAGCGTCCTGAGCGTGCGACTGGGAACGGTGGTACGACCGGTGACGCCGGTGGTGCGGCCGTTCCTGCGCGACGGGATCCATCTGCAGATCGAGATGCACGGGCGCAACGAACGGCTGCGCCCACCGGACGCGTGACGGGCGGGCCACAGGGACGAGGGGCGGGACGAGGGCGCCCGCGGCGGTGACCGGGGCGGGGCGACGTCGAGGCACCACCCGCGCCCCTGCCCGTCGCCGCCGCGCGCCCTCCTCCCGGCGCGCCGCCTCCGCTCCCGTGCCCCAGCAGGGGTCGGGAACGGACACCTCGGACCCCGGCGGCGGTCCTGCGACCGCGCGAAGGGAGCGGATTGGCGAAGGGAGCGGGTTGAGCGGTGGAGGAACACGGGAGTCGGCGGGGTGCTGCCCGCGGCAGGGCGGTGGCAGAGGAGCAGCGGTTGCAGCGGGGTGCGGTCGCCGCGACCTTCCTGCTGTTGCTACCGGTGATGATCGCCGCAGTGGGACTGGTCCTCGACGGGAGTCGGCTGATCCTCGTGCGGGCCCAAGCCCAGGCCGTGGCGGACATGGCGAGCCTGGCCGCGGTCCAGGAGATCGACGAACAGGCCTTTGCCCGGGGCGAGCCCTTGCTGCGCACCGCGGCAGCCGAAGCCACCGCTCGACGATGGCTTGAGGACGGGCTGCGGCGCGCCTTCGGCGAGGCCATGGCCACCCAGAGCACGATCGACGTGGTGGTGATCAACGCGTCGGCCTCCGCGCCCCGTCGCCATCCGTGGTCGGGGCGCCGCCTCACCGAACCGACAGTGGCCGTCCGCGTCCTGGTGCCGGTGAGGCTCGGCTGGATCCCGGGCCCATCCCCGGTTTCGGTCCGCGTGGCCGCCGACGCCAGCGTGGCGATCCAGCCGACGGCGGACGCCCGGTGATCCTTCGCGTGGACCACCGCTCGCCTCCCCCTTCGCATTTCCTTCGCACCCCGCCCGCATCCGATCCGACACTCTCACCGCGTTCGCGTTACGGCCCGCTGGCGGTACGGACACGGGGAGATCCGCACGTGCACCGGCTTCATCCACCGGCTTACCCACCCGTGGTGGGTCGTCCCCTGCGCATCGGAATGAAGCCCATCGGTCGATGACCTTAGATTGAATGACCGACTTAGGATGCACGATGGAACCACGCACTTGGTTAGGATGCACGATGGAAACATGCCCTTAGGATGAATGATGGAAGCATGCTTCGCATGATGGGCGTCGACATGGTTCTACACAGGATCGTCCATCGCAAGGACGTGCCCTTCATTCAACGGGTTTCCCTGATCACCCCTGTCGGCTTTGCAGATTCACCTCACGATGCATCGGCCTTGTCTACCATTTTCGTCATCATGCGGTCGCCGCCGGCTGCCGCGGGTCCAGTGGGTCATCCCAGGCTGTCGCACGTCACGTCGGGGCGCAGCTTCATCCCGCCGACTGCTCCGGCGTCTTCTCCGCGTTGTGCGCGGGCCAGGACCCGCGGATCGCCGCGCTGTACCCATCCGAGCATCCATTGGGGCCATTCTTCATGGGTATCCGTGGGCATCGCCGTGGTCCCGGAGCTTCCCGCGATCCGTCGACGTCCCGGCGAGGGCATGGCGATCGTCCCCGGGCCATCCATGCGACTTCGGTGGCAGGGCGTAGGCAACGGCGCGTGCATACAGCCAGCCGGAGGCGTTGACAAGCCATGGGCAGCGGGAAGTGCATCCGCGATGGCCAAGAAAGATACGAGGGGACTCTTGTTCTCGATGAAATGGACGTATAATATACACGGTGAATATCCGAGAGGAGCGTGATGACGGTGGCGATCGAGTGGATTCGCAAGCGAGTGGTTCGCGAAGCGCGTTCGTCCGGTGCACTGGCCGTGAACATCCTGCCCAACGCCGTGAGCCTATCCGCTGCGCTCCGGCAGGAGCTGATGTCGGAGAACGGGAAGAAGCCGGGAGTCTACGTGCTGTTCGGCGTGCAGGGGCGCAAGCTGGCCCTGGTGAAGGCCAGCCCCGACGATCCCGACGCGTGGTACATCAATCCCAAGACGGGTCGCACGCATAACAAGCGACTACTGGCCTTGCTGGCGGAGAAGGGGTTCGGCCAGGGCCGGTACGTCATGGAGTGGAACAACCGCGCCAAGTGCTACCTCTCCGTGGAGAGGGTCGCCATCACGCCGCGCCGGCGGCGCGTGGAGAAGGCCACGGCCTGATCCACCGTCACGCGGTGCGGCCGCCCGAGGCCGCCCCGTGGGGTGGCATCGCCGCGGCGGCCGCCGAGGTTGCGGCGGCCGCGCCCCCTGGGCGCGGGGCAGGCCGCAACGCGCCACCTGCGCCCGCCGGGACGCCGTCGGCGGGGATCGATGCGAGGGGAGCACCGGGTCCGGCATCCAGGGTGCTCCCCTCGTCGTGTCGTGCGGAATCCGTCCACGGCAGGACCGGGCCCTCGCGCTGGCGTCGGCCGGTTCCTCCGGCGCGGGGTGCCTCGGGTTCCCTGCGGCCGTCGGGCCCAGGACCTGTGCTATGCTGGTCGTGGCCGTGGCCCGAAGCCGGCGGGGGTCGCTTCCCCGGCGCTCGGGTCGCGCCGCGAGACGTCTCGGGACTGCAAGCACAGCGGGGCCCTCCTGGGGCCTGGGCCGGAGCGGGGCCGTTCCCGGGCTGCTGTCGAGGCGAGGGTCGCCCCGCGAGGGCAGCCGGGGCGAATCCGTCCCGGGCTGCCGTGGAGGCGCCGCCGGCTCGACGGGTGCAATCGAGGCGGGGCCCTTCGCGGGGTGCCCGCACGGCAGGAGCCGTCGCGGGGTTGCAGCCGAGGCAGCGGCCGTACCTGCGGCGCGGGGCGGCTTCGGCGATCGCCTGCGCCCACGACTCGCGTTGCAGCCGAGGCAGCGGCCGTACCTGCGGTGCGGGGCAGACGTCGTTCGCGACCCCGATCGCAAGAGGGCCGGCTGCAGCAGCCGAGACCGCGGCCGTACCTGCGGGGCGGCGGCCGTCGGGGTGGCCGGATCGCGGCCCGGCCCCGGGGCCGGCAGCCCGGCCCCGGAGCCGGCAGGGGAGGTGGCGGTCCACCGGTGCGGATCGGGATGTTCAGCGACAGCTACACCCCCTACATCAGCGGGGTCGTCCGGTCGATCCAGACGCTGCGCCGGGGCATGGAGCAGGCCGGGCACGAGGTCTACGTCTTCGGGCCCCGCTACCCCACGGGCCTGGGAGCCGATCCCGATCCCGCCGAGGAGGCGCGGGTCGTCCGCTTTCCGTCCGTGGCCGCACCCCTCTACCCGGCGTTTCGCATCCCTCTCCCGCGTCGGGCGCAGGTCCGGGAGGCGGTGGCACGGCTGCACCTGGACGTCCTGCACACCCACACGCCGTTCGTCATGGGGCGCATGGCCCTGCAGGCGGCTCGCTCCCTGGGCCTGCCGCTCTGCTTCACGTTCCACACCCGGTACGACGTCTACCTGCGCCACTATGCCCCGGGCGCCGGGGCCGTGCTGGTGCCGGCGCTCAACGCCTACGTACGCCGCTTCTGCGACGCCTGCGACCTGGTGATCGCGCCGACCCGGGCCATCGCCCGGAAGATCGAGGAGCTGGGCGTCCGCTCGCCGGTGGAGGTGGTGCCCACCGGGGTGCCGGTGGACCGCTTCGCCGCCGGCGACCCGGCGGAGCGCCGCCGGACCCGGCTCCAGCTGGGCCTGGGGCCGGAGGACGTCGTGCTGCTCTACACCGGCCGCCTCAGCCGCGAGAAGAACCTGCCCCTCCTCCTCGAGGCCTTCCGCCGCCTGGCCGCGGCCGTGCCCTCGGTGCGGCTGGTCCTGGTCGGCGACGGTCCCCTGCGGGAGACGCTGCAGCGATCGGTGGCCGACTGGGGGCTGTCCGGACGCGTCCGGCTGACGGGTGCCGTCGCACCCGATCGCATCGCCGCCTTCTATCGCGCCGCGGACCTCTACGTCTTCCCCTCGGTGACCGAGACCCAGGGCCTGGTGGTGGTGGAGGCCATGGCGGCCGGCCTCCCGGTGGTGGCCGTGGCCAGCGAGGTCTCCGAGGAGGTGCTGGGCGAAGGCCGGGCCGGCCTGGTGGTCGCCCCTTCGGCGGACGAACTGGCCCGCGCCTGCCGCCGGCTGGTGGAGGACGACGCCCTGCGCCGGGAGATGGGACGGGCCGCCCAGCAGGCGGCCCGTGGGTACGACAGCGACCAGGTCCTCAAGCGGATCCTCGGGTTGTACGAGGCGTTGCGGGTCCGGTCCGCCCGTCCCCGTCCCGCGGTCCGCGGGCACGTCCCGTAGCCCGGGCTCACCCCTCGTCGCCGGGCAGCGACTGCTTGAGCCGCTGCAGCTCGCGGCCCAGCTCCTCCACCTCGCGCCGGGCCAGGTCGAGGAGGAACTCCAGCTCCTCGCGGCGCGAGGGATCGCCTTGCTCCAGCTGCCGGCGACACTCGTTGTAGATGTCCAGCGCCTGGTCGACCCGCGCCCGCAGCTCCTCCAGCCGCTCCCGGGGATCGGGGGGCGCAGGGGGCTCCGCCGGCGCCAACACGGCCTCGAGCCAGGCCGGTCGCGGACCGATGTCGAGGGCCAGGTAGATGTCCGTATCCCGCTCGGCGAGGACGGAGATGAGGATCACGGGATCGGGCACCTCGGCCGTGCCCACCCAGGCCCGGAACCAGCGCCCCGTCCAGATGCGGGCATGGGGGGTCGCCAGCAGGATGCGGGCGGCCTGGGGGTCGGCCTGGTCCGGGTTCGCGACGAAGTGGAGGCGCTGCAGGCGCGCGGCGAGGAACCCCAGGAGCATGAACAGCCCGGGATGTTGCGGCAGCAGGCGCGAAAGCTGCATCAGGGCGACCATCTTCTCCCGTTGCCGCTCCATCTCCCTCGCCTCCTGCCATAAGTGTACACCCAGAGGTGGAAAGGGGGGCCGGGCATGACGGGAGCCGTACCGCCGGCGGAGATCGAGTGCCTCACCCTCCACGGCCAGCGTCGCCGCTATCCGGCCCGCCAGGTGCGGTTCCGGCCTGCGGTCTACGGGGTCGCCGTCGACGGCGGCCGGGTCCTGCTGGGACGGTCGGCCTTCACCGGCCGCCTGGACATCCCCGGCGGCGCGGTGGAGCCGTGGGAGTCCCTGGAAGAAGCCCTGCGCCGCGAGTTCCGCGAGGAGACGGGGGTGGAACCGGAGCCGATCGAGCTCTTCCACTTCACGGAGAACTTCTTCGCCTTCTTCGACCGCCCGTTCCACTCCCTGCGGTTCTACTTCCTGGTGCGGGTGCCGCCGGATGCGGTCTTCACGCCGCAGCCCGGCGAGGTGACCGAGGTCCGCTGGGTGGATCCGACCGCCGTGCCTCCCGAGGCCTTCGCGCCGGGCGACCGCGACATCGTCCTCAAGGCCCTGGCCCGGGCCCAGCGGCTCGACCCCCGCTGAGGGCGGCCGGCGGCAGGGAAAGGCGGCCGCGGCTGTCGAATGGCTGTCGGGCTCCGGCGCCGCGGCATCCGATGGCGGCCGGCCCGGACCGCCCGGTCCGGCGCCGGTTGCGGCCGCGCGCCGACGGAAGGAGGCGTGCCGTTGAGCCACCCGAGCAGCGCCGCAGGCTTGCGCCGCACCCCGCTCTACGAGGAGCACCGGGCGCTGGGGGCCCGCATGGTCCCCTTCGCCGGCTGGGAGATGCCGTTGCAATACGCCGGCATCGTCGAGGAGCACCGGGCGGTCCGCCAGGCGGCCGGCCTCTTCGACGTCAGCCACATGGGGGAGATCGAGGTCGCCGGCCCCGGGGCCCGGGACGCGCTGCAGCGCCTCGTCACCAACGACGTGGAGCGGCTGGTGCCCGGCCGCGCCCTCTACACGGTGATGTGCACCCCGGAGGGCGGCATCGTCGACGACCTGCTGGTCTACCAGCTGGGCGAGGAGCGCTACATGCTGGTGGTCAACGCGGCCAACACCGAGCGCGACCTGGCCTGGGTCCGCGAACATGCGGGCGGGCCGGGGGTCACCGTGACCGACCGCACCCAGGAGACGGCGCTGCTGGCCCTGCAGGGACCGCGGGCGCAGGCCATCCTCGCGCGGGTGACCGACGACGTCGACCTCGATGCGCTGCGTCCATTCCACTTCGTCGGCGGCTGGGAGGGCATGATCTCCCGCACCGGCTACACCGGCGAGGACGGCTTCGAGCTGTTCCTCAGCTGGGACGCCGCGGTCACCGTCTGGCGCGGGATCCTGGCCGCCGGCGAGCCCGAGAGGCTGGTCCCGGCGGGGCTGGGCGCCCGGGACACGCTGCGCCTTGAGGCCTGCCTCCCCCTCTACGGGCAGGAGCTCGACCTGGACACGACGCCGCTTGAGGCGGGGCTGGAGTTTGTCGTCAAATGGGACAAGGGACCGTTCCTGGGCCGCGAGGCCTTGCTGCGGCAGCGCCAGCAGGGCCTGCGCAAGCGGCTGGTGGGCCTGCGGCTCGTGGAACCCGGCGTGGCCCGCACGGGCTACCGGGTCCTGGACGAACGCGGCGAGCCGGTGGGGCGCGTGACCAGCGGCACCGTGGCCCCGACGCTGGGGGCCAGCGTGGCCCTCGCCTACGTGCCGCCCGCCCTGGCCCGGGTCGGGCAGCGGCTGGCGGTGGAGATCCGCGGGAGAGCGGTCGCGGCCCAGGTGGTGGAGACGCCCTTCTATCGCCGGCGGCGGGGAGGTTGAGGACGTGGCCCACGAGGTGCCCGACGGCCTGTACTACACGGAGGAGCACGAGTGGCTGCGGGTGGAAGGCGAGCAGGGCGTCGTGGGGATCACCGCCTACGCCCAGGACCAGCTGGGGGACGTGGTCTTCGTCGAGCTTCCCCAGGTGGGGGCGGAGTACCGCGCGGGCGAGGCCTTCGGGGTGGTGGAGTCGGTGAAGACCGTCTCCGACGTGTACATGCCCGTCTCGGCGCGGGTGCTGGCGGTCAACGGCGAGCTGGCGGACCACCCCGAGCTGGTCAACCAGGACCCCTACGGTCGGGGCTGGCTCGTCCGGATCCAGATCCTGAATCGGGACGAACTGGCCGGCCTGCTGGACGCGGCGGCCTATCGGCAGCGCACCGGCTGATCCGGCCCCGGGTGGCGGCCGGGCCGACCCCGGCCGCCACCCGGGGCCGGCACCGGGCCGGGGCGGCCGGCAGCGGGCCCGTCCCCGGCCGGATGCCCGCGGCGACGGCGCAGAACCGGCTGGGCCGGTCCGGCGTCGCGGCCGCGGGCCACGAAGGCAGGGAAGGGTGAGCATGGCCATCGACTACATCCCCCACACCGACGAGGACCGGGAGGCGATGCTGGCCGCCCTCGGCATCGCGTCGGTGGACGAGCTCTTTCGGGACATCCCGCCCGAGCTGCGCCTCGGGCGGCCCCTGGACCTCCCGCCGGCGCTGACGGAGCCGGAGCTGGTGGCGCACCTGGAGGCGCTGGCGGCGGCGAACCCGGGGGCCACCAAGGTCTGCTTCCTCGGCGGTGGCGTCTACGACCACTTCATCCCCTCGGTCGTGCCCTACCTGGCGGGGCGCGGCGAGTTCGCCACGGCGTACACCCCCTACCAGCCGGAGGTAAGCCAGGGGACGCTGCGGGCGATCTTCGAATTCCAGACGATGATCGCCGAGCTGACCGGCCTCGACGTGGCCAACGCCTCCATGTACGACGGCGCGACGGCCCTGGCGGAGGCCGCCTTCATGGCGGTGAACATCGCCCGCCGCGAGCGCATCGTAGTCCTGGGCGGCGTCCATCCCGAGGCGCGGCAGGTGCTCCAGACCTACGCCGCCGGCCAGGCTCTGCCCGTCACCGTGGTGCCGGTGGACCCGGAGCAGGGGACCACGGACCTGGCGGCGCTGGATCGCGTGCTGGCGGCGGGCGACGTCGCCTGCGTGCTGATCCAGCAGCCCAACTTCTACGGCTGCCTGGAGCCGGCGCCGGAGATCGCCCGCCGGGCGAAGGGGGCGGGGGCGATGGTGGTGGTCAGCGCCGACCCCGTCAGCCTCGGATTGCTGGAGGCGCCGGGCCGGTACGGCGCCGACATCGTGGTCGGCGACGGCCAGTCCCTCGGGTTGCCCATGGCGTACGGAGGGCCGCACTTCGGCTTCTTCGCCTGCCGGGCCGAGTACGTCCGCCGGCTGCCCGGGCGCATCGTCGGTCGGACCGTGGATCGCCGCGGGCGGGAGGGCTACGTCCTGACGCTGCAGACCCGGGAGCAGCACATCCGGCGCGACCGCGCCACGTCGAACATCTGTACGAACCACAGCCTGATGGCCCTGGCGGCCACCATCCACCTGGCGGCCCTGGGCCCACGGGGACTGCGCCAGCTCGCCGAGCTCTGCCTGCACAAGGCCCACTACCTGGCGGAGCGGATCGAGGCGCTGCCCGGCTTCCGGCGGGTCTTTCGCGCGCCCTTCTTCAAGGAGTTCGTCGTCGCCTGCCAGCGGCCGGGCTTCGATCCCGCGGCCGCCGCGCTGGACGCCGGCTACCTGGTGGGGCCGGACCTGGGCCGCTGGGAGCCCGCGCGCCGCGGCCAGCTGCTGGTGGCGGTGACGGAGCGCCGCACGCGCGCCGAGATGGACGGCCTGGTGGCGGCGTGGGGGGTGAGGGCATGAGCACGGGACCCACGACGGGTCAGCCGGCGGAGGGGCCGGTTCCGGGCGCTGGGGGCGCGGTGCCGCCGGGGGCGCAAGGGGCCGAGGGCGTCCCGGCGGGCCCGCAGGCCAAACCGCCCGTTCCGTCGGCGCAGGGCGCCGACCGGGCGGTCCCAGGCGGTGGGCAGGGCGAGCCCGCCGACGGGGGTGGGGTGTCGCGGCCGGCGGCGGCCCAGGCGGGTGCGGCCGCCGCGACGACCCCCCGGGCCGCGGGCGCCGCCGGCCCCTCCGGCGACGCGGGGACGGACGAGCCGACGCCGGTGGGCACGGAGCCCGAGCCCCTGATCTTCGCCTACAGCCGGCCCGGTCGGGGCGGCATGCGCTGGCCCGCGCCGGACGTGCCGGTTCGTCCGGTGGAGGAGCGGGTGCCGGCGGAGCTGCTGCGTCGGGATCCGCCCCGCCTGCCCGAGGTGGCGGAGGTGGACCTGGTCCGCCACTACACGCGGCTCAGCCAGATGAACCACGCGGTGGACACGGGCTTCTACCCGCTGGGCTCGTGCACGATGAAGTACAACCCCAAGGTCGCCGAGCGGGTGGCGGCCCTGCCGGGCTTCGCCGACCTGCACCCGTACGTGCCCGACGAACTGGCCCAGGGGGCGCTGCGCCTGATGTACGAGCTGGAGCGCGCCCTCTGCGAGATCGGCGGCATGGCACGGGCGACGCTGCAGCCGGCGGCCGGCGCCCACGGCGAGCTGACGGGCATCCTCCTGATCCGCGCCTACCACCGTGCCCGCGGGCAAGGGCACCGGCACAAGGTGATCGTGCCCGACTCGGCCCACGGGACGAACCCGGCCACGGCGGCGATGGCCGGCTACCAGGTGGTGGAGGTGCCGTCGGACGCCCGGGGCGGCGTCGACCTCCGGGCCCTGGAGGCCGTCCTCGACGACGACGTGGCCGCCCTGATGCTGACCAATCCCAACACCCTGGGGCTCTTCGACGAGAACATCCACCGCATCGCCGAGCTGGTCCATGAGGCAGGCGGGCTGCTCTACTACGACGGGGCCAACGCCAACGCCATCCTGGGCATCTCCCGGCCAGGGGACATGGGCTTCGACGTTGTCCACTTCAACCTCCACAAGACCTTCGCCACGCCCCACGGCGGCGGCGGCCCGGGCTCGGGGCCCGTGGGCGTCAAGGAGGAGCTGGTGCCCTTCCTCCCGGCGCCGCTGGTAGAGCGGGATCCGGCCACGGGCCGGTTCTACCTGGATCACGACCGGCCCCAGGCCATCGGGCGGATGCGCTCCTTCTACGGCAACTTCGCCGTCCTCGTCCGCGCCTATGCGTACATCCGGGCGCTGGGCGCCGAGGGGCTGCGCCGGGTCAGCGAGGACGCGGTGCTGAACGCCAACTACGTGATGCGCCAGCTGGCCGGTCTCTACCGACTGCCCTACGACCGCACCTGCATGCACGAGTTCGTCCTCTCGGCGTCCAACCTGCGGGAGCGCACCGGCATCCGCGCCCTGGACGTGGCCAAGCGGCTCCTGGACTTCGGCATCCACCCGCCGACCATCTACTTCCCGCTGATCGTCGAGGAGGCGCTGATGATCGAGCCGACGGAGACGGAGAGCAAGGAGACCCTGGACCGGTTCGTGGCGGTGATGCGGCGCATCGCCCGCGAGGCCGAGGAGGAGCCCGAGGTGGTCCGCCAGGCACCCCACACCACCCCGGTCGGCCGCTTGGACGAGGCGCTGGCCGCCCGGCGGCCGGTGCTGCGGTGGCGCCCGGAGGGGGAGGATTGAGGGATCGTGGCGGCGGAGACGATGGAGCCGGCGGGGCCGGCGCCCGCGGAGGGCGGAGCGGTCGCGGGCTGCGCGGCCGACGGCGCCCTGGCGGGGCGTGGTGCGACCCAGGGGGCCGGCGAGGCGCTGCGGCGTTGGGTGCGCCGGGTCCCGGACCATCCCGTGCCGGGCGTGACCTTCCTCGACATCACGCCGCTGCTCGGCCACGGGCCCGCCTTCCGGCAGGCGGTGGACGCCCTGGCCGCGGCCGTCGCCGGGCTGGAGTTCGACCGCATCCTGGCCATCGAGGCCCGGGGCTTCCTCCTCGGGGCGCCGCTGGCGGTGCAGCTGGGCAAGGGCTTCGTCCCGGCGCGCAAGCCGGGCAAGCTCCCCTTGACGGTGGTCCGGCAGGCGTACGAGCTGGAGTACGGACAGGCGGCCATCGAGGTGCACCGGGACGCCATCGCGCCCGGGGATCGGGTGCTGATCGTGGACGACGTGCTGGCCACGGGCGGCACCAGCGCCGCCGCGGCGGCGCTGGTGGAACGGCTGGGCGGCCGCGTCGCGGGCTTCGCCTACCTGATCGAGATCGCGGCCCTCGACGGTCGTCGGCGGCTGGGCGACCGGCCGGTGCGGGTCGTGCTGCGCGCCTAGCGGCACCGCGGCGGGGGCGCGGGCGACCCGCCGCGCGGAGGACGGTCGCCGCCGGGCCGCCCCGGACGCCGACGGGCGCCCGGGGCGGCCCGGCCCGGCCGAGACCGGCGCGAAGCGACGAAGCGACGAAGAGAGGAGCGGCGATGGCCTTGACGGTCACCGTGGAGCGGGCCGCCCCGACGGCCCGGCGCCTCGAGCGCCTGCGTCAGCGCATGGCCGCCGAGGGGCTCGACGCCCTGTGGGTCGCGGCCCCCGCGAACCGGCGCTATCTGAGCGGCTTCTCCGGCAGCTCGGGGTGGCTGCTGATCACCTCGCAGGTGGCGGAGCTGTGGACGGACTTCCGCTACCTCGAGCAGGCGGCCCAGGAGGCCCCTGGCTTCGCCGTGGTGCGGCACGAGCCCCAGCTCTACCCCCACCTGGCGCGGCGCCTCGAGGAGCTGGGGGTCCGCCGGCTGGGCTTCGAGGCCGAGCACGTGCGGTACGGGGAGTGGCAGCGGATGCGGGCGGCGCTGCCGGAGTCCGTCGAGCTGGTGGGGATCGGCGGTTGGGTCGAACAGCTGCGCCGCATCAAGGACGCGGCCGAACGGGCGGCCATCCGCGAGGCGGCGCGGATCGCCGACGAGGCGCTGCTGGAGGTGCTGGCTGGGCTGCGGCCGGGGTTGACGGAACGCGAGGTGGCGCTCCGGCTGGAGTTCGCCATGCGCCGGCGCGGCGCCGCGGCGGCGGCCTTCGACCTGATCGTGGTCTCCGGCCCCCGCTCCGCCCTGCCCCACGGCCAGCCGGGGCCCCATCCCATCGAGGCCGGGCAGTTCGTCACCCTGGACTACGGGGCGGTGGTCGACGGCTACTGCTCCGACTGCACGCGCACCGTGGTGGTGGGGCGCGCCACGCCCCGCCACCGGGAGGTCTACGCGGTGGTGCTGGAGGCCCAGCGACGCGCCCTGGCGGCGATCCGGCCGGGCGTCACCGGCGCCGAGGTCGACCGGGCGGCGCGCCAGGTGATCGAGGAGGCCGGCTACGGCGACCGCTTCGGGCACGCCACCGGCCACGGCGTCGGCCTGGAGGTCCACGAGGGGCCGCGCCTCTCGGCCCTGGCCGAGGAGGAGCGGCTGGAGCCGGGGATGGTGGTGACGGTGGAGCCCGGCATCTACATCCCCGGCTGGGGCGGGGTCCGCATCGAGGACCTGGTGGTGGTGACCGACGACGGCGCCGAGGTCCTGACCCGGGTCAGCAAGGAGCTGCTGGAGATCGGCGGGGCCTGACGGGCCCGCCGGGAAGGGAGGCGAGGGTCGTGATCCAGGCGGGTGACTTCAAGAACGGCATGGCCGTGGTCATCGACGGACAGGTGCACCAGGTGCTGGAGTTCCAGCACGTCAAGCCCGGACGCGGCCAGGCCTTCGTGCGCGCCAAGATCAAGAACCTGGAGACGGGGGCGACGGTCAACCGCACCTTCCGCCCCGACGAGCGCTTCCCCCTGGCCCACATCGAGAAGCGGGACATGCAGTACCTCTACGAGGCCGACGGCCAGTACTTCTTCATGGACACCGAGACCTACGACCAGGTGGGGCTGGCGAGCGAGCAGCTCGGGGACGCCGTCCGGTTCCTCAAGGAGGGCATGGTCGTCAAGGTCCTGAAGACGGGCGACAAGACCCTGGGCATCGAGCTGCCGACGGCGGTGGACCTGAAGGTCGTGGAGACCGAACCCGGCGTCCGCGGCGACACCGCGCAGGGCGGGTCCAAGCCCGCGAAGCTCGAGACCGGCGCCGTGGTGCAGGTGCCGCTCTTCGTCGACACCGGCGACGTGATCCGGGTGGACACCCGCACCGGCGAGTACGTGGAGCGGGTCTCCTGACCGGGGAGCCCGTCTCCTGAGCGGCGCCGGCGTCCCGGGTTGCGCGACGGCGGCAGGGGACTGGCCACCCGCCGGGGCTGCGGGGTTCGGGCCGCCCGGGGTTGCGGGGTTCGGCCGTCGGCCCCGCGAGGACGAACCGGCCGGGGGACCGGCGCGAGTACCGCGCCGGTCCCCCGGGCACATTTCTAGGCAGGTGCCCAGGGGCGCTGGGACGCCGCGAAGGGGGGCGAAGCCATGGGCCAGTTGCGCCAGCGCGTGGCGTACGTCAGCGGCCTGGCGGCGGGGCTGGAGGTGGCCGGCCAGACGGCCGAGGGACGGGTGTTGGCCGGCATCCTCGAGGTGCTCGACGCCATGGCCGAGGAGATGGAGCGGCTGGACCGCCGGCTGGGCGAGCTGGGCGAGTACCTGGGCGAGCTCGACCAGGACCTGTTCGACCTGGAGGAGGCGGTGGGGGGCGAGGAGGCCGGCGCCGAAGGCGACTGGGGTGCGGCGGCGCCGAAGGGGACCGTCCGCGACCCCAGCGGGGACGAGGAGCCGACGCCCGCGGACTTCGAGGGGGCCGTGGTGTTCGACTCCGGCATCCCGACCCGGTCGACGGCCCCGGCGGGTGACGCCGGCCGCGGGGGCGAGGCCGAGGCCGCCGGGAGCCCCGGCCGGGCGGGCGGCGAGGAGCTGGTGGACGGCCTGTTGCTGGAGTGTCCCCGCTGCGGCACCGCCTACGCCGTGGCCCGCGACGAGCTGGAATTCGACCGGGAGCCCGAGGAGGGCGAGCAGGAGTTCGAGTGGGTCTGTCCCAACTGCGGCGAGGTGGTCCACGACTTCCTCCCCGACGCCGCCCCCGACGACCAGGACGAGCCGCTGACCGCGAGCGCCGGGGGCGAGGCGACCCACCCCGCCGGCGACGGCGCGGATCCACCGTCGGGCGGGACGCGGGCGGCCGCAGGCGGCGCGGCCGCCGGCACGGCGTCGGCGCCCGTCGCCCCCTTCTGACCGCTCCCTCCCCGCCGCCACCGGGCTGCCGTCGAGCCCGGACGCGCAAGAGCCGACGAACAGCGGGCCCGGCGCGCGGGGCGAAGGCCCCCGCGCCGGGCCCGCGTATCGGGCCGGACGCCCGCAGGCGTCCGGCCTGCTTGCTTGCGGCCGGCGGCTTCGTTCCACCGGCGGCGCCGTTGGGGGTGTTAAAGCGGTCAAGCCCCTCATATACCTGGGAACGAGGTTGGACAGGGGGCGAGCCGATGACCGTCCACGCCGACGACGGCCTTCCGCGACGGGGAGCGCCCTCCCGGACCGCGCCCGTCCGGCCCGCCGCGCACCCGGCGCACCCGCAGCCCGGGTCGACCGCTGCGCCGGACCGGGCGGTGGCGGGCGAGGGGGGCGACGATCCGTGGACGGTCCTGGAGCGGTCCCTCGCCCCCAGCCTCGCCCAGCGCCTGGCGCGGGTGGATGCCGCCCTTCGCGACCGGATCGACGAGATCCGGGTCATGACGGGGCAACCCCTGTGGCTGCTGCTGGCCGACGGCGAGGGCTTCGTGGACGCCGGGGGCCGCCTGGTGGGCGATCCGCACCGGGCCCCGGCGGTGACGACGAGGGAGGTGGCGGCATGCCTCGAGCGCATGACGGCCAGTTCCTGGTACGCCGTGCAGGAGCAGGCGCGCCAGGGCTTCCTCAGCCTGCCGGGGGGCCACCGGGTCGGCCTCGCCGGCGAGGTGCAGGTGGACGCCGGTCGCGTCGAGCGCTTCCGTCGGGTCTGGGGTCTCGTGATCCGCCGCGCCCGCTGCGTCGAAGGCTGCGCGCTCCCCCTGCTCCCCTGGCTGGTGGAACCCGGCCGCACCGGTCCCCGGCTGACCAGCGCGCTGCTGCTCGGGCCGCCCGCCAGCGGCAAGACCACGGTCCTGCGCGACCTGGCCCGCCTGGCCAGCCGGGGCGTCCCGGGACGGTTGGCGGCCCACCGCGTGGCGGTGATCGACGAACGCGGCGAACTGGCCGGCGGCGGTGCCTTCGATCTCGGGCCGCGAACGGCTGTGCTCGCCCACTGCCCCAAGGAGACGGGGATCGGTCTCGCCTTGCGGGCCCTCTCGCCGGAGGTCCTGATCACGGACGAACTGGGCGGCCCCGGGGACGCGGCGGCGGTGGCCGAGGCTGTGCACGCCGGGGTGACGGTGGTGGCCACGGCCCACGCTCGCGATCCGGAGGACCTGTGGGGGCGCCGGCAGCTGCGCGCCCTGGCCCTGGCCGGGGCCTTTCGGCGGCTGGTGGTGCTGGAGCGCAGGCCGCGGCCGGCCACGCCGGTGGCCGTCTACCGCCGCGACGGCCCGGCCCGCTGGAGCCGGCTGCCGCTGGGGACGGGCGGGATCGCGCCCCCGGTCGCCAGGCCGCCGTGATTCGCATCCCGGGGAGCGGTCGGCCGCCGGGGCCCCGGGGATGGACGGTCCAGCCGCCGCGGGTGACGGCCCTCGCGCGGAGGTGGGACGCCGTGGGGTGGGTTGGCTTCGGCCTGGTGCTCCTCGCCTCGTCGGCCTGGGGCTGGCTGCGCGCCGCGGAGCTGGCGCGACGCCCGACGGCGTTGCGGATCCTGCGTTCCGCCCTCCAGGCCCTGGAAAGCGAGATCGCCTTCGGCGCGGCACCGCTCCCCGAGGCGTTCGCCCGCATCGCGCGGTTCTACCCCGATCCCGCCGCGGTCCTCTTCGCGACGGCGGCGGCGGCCCTGGACCCGCCCCGCTCCCTGGGAGCCGCCGCGGCCTGGGAGGAGGCCCTGGCGGCCGCGGCCCGGTCCGCCGCGCTGGGCGCCGACGACGTGGCGGTGTTGCGGGCGCTGGGCCCCTACCTGGGGGCCACCGACCGGGACGACCAGGTCCGCCACCTGCGGCTGGCCATGGCGCGCCTCGAGGCCGCGGAGGCGGCGGCCCGCGACCTGGACCAGCGCTGGGGACGCCTGTACCGGTACGGCGGGGTGCTGGTCGGGGCCTTCATCGGGCTGCTGCTGCTGTAGCGCCGTCATCGGGCCCCGCCGAGCGGGGCGCGGCAGGGAGGAGGCCTGGCGGTGATCGACCCCAACCTGATCCTGCGCCTGGCCGGCATCGGCATCATCGTCACGGTGGTCTACACCCTGCTCAAGACCGCCGGACGCGAGGAGTACGCCTTCACCGTGCTCCTGGCCGGCCTGGCGGTGGTGCTGTGGATGACGGTCCAGGTCATCGTCGAGCTCTTCGAGACCATCCAGAGCCTCTTCGATCTGGGCTGAGAGCCATGACGATCGCCCAGGTGGTCGGCATCGCCCTGGTGGCCAGCGTGCTGCTCGTGCTCCTGCGGCAGGCGCGGCCCGAATGGGCGCTGCTGCTGAGCATCGTCACCGCCGTGGCCGTGTTCCTCCTGCTGGTGGACGACATCGCCGCCATCATCCGCGTCCTGCAGGAGGTGGCGGACCGGGCCGACCTGGACGCCCGCTACACCGCCACCCTGCTGAAGATCGTCGGCGTCGCGTACCTGGCCGAGTTCGGGGCGCAGCTGTGCCGCGACGCGGGCGAGTCCGCCCTGGCGGCCAAGGTGGAGCTGGCGGGCAAGGTGGTCATCCTGCTGCTGGCGGTGCCCATCCTCATGGCGGTGCTGGAGCTGTTGATCGGGCTGCTGCCGGCGGCGTGATCCAGGGGGAGGTGGAGTGCGGGTGGGCCGGCTGCGGGTTGGCGCGGGGTGCCGGGAGGGGGGCCCGTCCCGATGCCGGCAGGGAGGCGCGGGACGGGGGGGACGCGCGGGCCGCGGCCGGCTCCGGGCCGCCGGCCGGGGGCTCCTGGTGCTGCTCGCCGTGCTGTCCGTGCTCCTCGCCGGCGCCGCCTCTGCCGCCGCCCGCGCGCTCACCCAGGCGGCGGCCATCCCCTCGCTGCCCCGCGCCGACGGGCCGCTGGCGGGAGGAGCCGCGCCCCCGCCAGCCGGCCCCTTCCCCGGGGCCGGCATGCCCGCGCCGGCGGCCGGATCCGATCCCGCCCACCGGCTCGCGCCGACGGCGTCGCCCGCCCCCGCGCCTGGCGGCGGCCCGGGAACCGGCGGCGGGGCGCCCGCGTCCGGGGATCCTGGGGGGCCGTCCGCGGAGGGGGTGCCGGGGGCCGCCGACCTGGACGAACTGGCCCGCCGCCAGTGGGAGGCGACGGAGGGCGCCGCCGGCTTCCTCGAGGCCCTCGAGCGCGTCCGCCAGCAGGTCGGGGACGCGGTGCCGGGGCTGGATTGGGAGCACACCCTCGAGGCCCTGCGCCAGGGCCGCCTGCCCTGGGATGCCGGCGACCTGCTGGGCGCCCTGGTGCGGGTCCTGGCCGGCGAGGTGGCGACCAACAGCGGCCTCTTGTTGCGCCTGCTGGTGTTGGCGGTGCTGCTGGCGGTGCTCCAGGCCATCGAGAACGCCTTCGACAACGAGGCGGTGGCGCGGACGGCCTATGCCGTGACCTACCTGGCCCTGATCGCCCTGGCGCTGGTGAGCTTCCGGGACGCCCTGGCCATCAGCCAGAAGGCCATCCAGGGGCTGGTGGACTTCCTGCTGGCGAGCCTGCCCGTGCTGCTGACGTTGATGGCCAGCACGGGGGCCCTGGCGACGGCGGGGATCCTGCATCCGCTGGTGGTGGCCACCGCCCAGTCCACCAGCGTGGTCATCGGCCAGGGGGTGCTGCCCCTGATCTTCCTGGCGGCCGTGGTGGACATCGCCGGCCACTTCCCCGTCGGGTCCAGCCTGTCGGGTCTCTCCCGCCTGCTGCGCCAGGCGGCCCTGCTCGTCCTCGGGCTGGCGGGCACCGTCTTCCTCGCCGTGGTGGCGATCCAGGGGGCCGCGGGAACCGTGGCCGACGGCATCGCCCTGCGCACGGCCAAGTACCTGGTGGGCGCCTTCGTCCCCGTCGTGGGCGGGATGCTGGCCGACTCGGTGGAGCTGGTGGTCACCTCGTCGATGCTCCTCAAGAACGCCGTCAACCTGCTGGGGATGTTGGCCGTCTTCGCCCTGGTCGCCCTGCCGCTGCTGAAGCTGGTGGCCCTGGTCTTCGTCTACCGGTTGGTGGCCGCGGCCATCCAGCCGGTGGGACCCGGCCACGTCACCGCCGCCCTGCAGTCCATGGGCGATCACCTGGTCCTGGTGGGCGCGGCGACGGCGGTGGTCGGGCTGATGTTCTTCGTCGTGCTGGCGGTGATGCTGGCGGCCGGCAACGCGGCCGTGATGATGCGCTAGGAGGACGGGCATGGGCGCCCTGAGCGAGTGGATCCGCCAGGTGATCCTGGTCCTGATCCTCACCGGCGTGGTGGAACTGGCCCTGCCGGCGGGCACGATGCGGCGCTACGTCCAGGTGGTGCTGGGGCTGCTGGTCCTGCTGGCCATCATCCGGCCCGTCCTGGCGTGGCTGGGCGGGGAGCCGGCGACCCTGGTCCCCGCGTGGGAGCGGATCCTGGAGCAGGCCGGCGCGGGCGCCGCCCCCCTCGCCGACGGCGTCCCGGGGACACCCCCGCGGGTGGACGCGGACCACCTCGCGGCGGCCCAGGACCGCACCCGCAGCCTGGCCCTCGACCTCCACCGCCAGCGGCTGGTGACGCTGATCCGCGAGGCGGTGCGCACCGCCACGGGCCTGGAGCCGCTGGCCATCGACCTCGACCTGGTGACGGACCCGGCATCGCCCCGGTGGGGAGCGGTCCTCGGGCTGACCCTCCACCTGCCCGCGTGGTCCGCGGTGGACCAGGACCCGCAGGTCCCGGCGGCGCCCCAGGGTGGGTTGCCGCGGCCGGAAGGGGGGAGCGGGCCGTCGGCGGCGGCCCCGGGCCCCGGGGGCGCGGCGGCCGGATCCCCCCGCGACGGCGCCGACCCGGAGGACGGGGAGGGGGCCCTGCCGGGTGCCATCCGCCCGGTCGAACCGGTCCGGGTGGGGCCCATCGGGCCCGGTCGAGACGCCGCCGCGGGGGCGGAGGGAGCGGGGACGGGCCTGGGCTCTGCGGCGGGAGGCCGGGTCGTCCCCTTGGGCGAGGCCGCGCGCCGGTCGCTGGCGGCCCGGGTCCGCCAGGCCCTGGCCGCCCGCCTCGACCTCGCCCCGGCGGCGGTGCGGGTGGTCTGGGTCGAAGCCGTGGAGGGAGGTGATGCCGGTGCCACACCGTGAGGGCGGGCGGGCCGGCCTGGCCCTGACCCTGGACTGGCGCGATCCCCGGCGACGCCAGCAGCTGCTCCTCGTGGCCGCGCTGGTCCTGGGGGTCGGGCTCCTGGTGGCGGGGCAGCTGGGCTCCCACGCCCGGCCCCCGGGGTCGGCGGGGACGTCCTCCCGCAGCCCGGCCGCTCCCGCCACGGCGGCGGCCGTGGATCCCCTGGAGCCGATGGCCGCCCAGCTGGCCGCCCGGCTGGAGGCCATCCTCTCCCAGGTCCGCGGTGCGGGCCGGGTGCAGGTCGAGGTCCACCTGGCCCGCGGGCCGCGGTACCAGTACGCGTCCAATCGGGTCTCCACCGAGCGGCGTACCGAGGAACAGGACGCCGGGGGCGGCCGCCGGACCATCACCGAGCAGCGGGATGAGCGCCAGCTGCTCCTGGGAGGGGGGGACGAGGAGGGCCTGATCAGCCAAGTCGACGCGGTGGAGATCGCCGGGGTCCTGGTGGTGGCCCAGGGCGCTGCCGACCCCGGCGTACGGGCCGCCCTGACCCAGGCGGTGGCCACGTATCTGCACCTGCCGCTGCACCGCGTCATGGTGCTGGCCGGAACGCCCGCGGACGGGTCGCGACCGTGAGCCGCGGGTGCGACAACCGGCGGCGGTGCCCGTAGGCACCGACCGCCGACCACGGGGAGGTCCCAGCATGAGCAAAGTCCAGGCCGGTTCGCCGGCACGCTTCCTGGTCTTCCTGTTGGTGGTGGCGGTGGTCTTCGCGTACATCGCCGCCAAGTGGGACGACTTCAACCACCAGAGCGCCCTCTACGAGGGAAGCGCGGGCGGCGTCGACCTCGGTCAGCAGGGCGGCGCCGCGGTGGGCCTCGAGGGCAGCGAGGCGGGATCCAGCCCGTCGTCCGAGGGCGCGGCCACGGGCGAGGGCACCGCCCAGCTCCCCGGCGAGGCCACCCCCGATCTGGAGGGCGGCAGCTTCGCCGAACTGCGGGTGCAGCGGACGGCGATCTACGACCGCCAGATCGAGCAGCTCCAGGCCATCGCCAACGACCCCGACGCCAGCGCCAGCGCCCGCGAGCAGGCGCAGCAGGCGCTGGTCCAGCTGACCCAGCGGCAGGGGGTCGAGCAGCAGATCGAGCAGCTGATCCGCAGCAAGGGCTACGAGGACGCCGTGGTGTTCGTCTACGACCAGGCGGCGATCGTGGTGGTCAAGGCCGACCGCTTCGCCCAGGCCGACGCGGCACGGATCGCCGACATCGTCCGCCAGGTGACCGGCATCGGCTACGAGGGGATCCGCATCGTCACGCGCAACGGCTGAGGGGCGCCGCGGCAACCGCGGCGGCTGGCCGCGGTTGCCGCGGCCACTGTATAATGTCACCGTCGCGGCGGTCCCCCGGGGCCGGCCCGCCCGGTGCGGGAGGTGGCGTCATGGACGAGCAGGCCGAGTTCCTCCCCCTCCCGGGGGAGGACGAGGGCGGTCACATCCGCATCGCCAGCGAGGTGGTCAGCGTCATCGCCGGGATCGCCGCCATGGAGATCGACGGCGTCGCCGGCATGGCCAGTGGAGGCCTGGTGGGCGGCCTCTCGGAGATGCTGGGGTGGAAGAACCTCGGCAAGGGCGTCAAGGTCGAGGTCGGCGAACGGGAGTGCACCATCGACCTGTTCATGATCGTCCGCTACGGCGTCCGCATCCCCCAGGTGGCCGAGCGGGTGCAGGACAACGTCAAGCGTGCCGTCGAGACCATGACCGGCCTGCGGGTGCGCAGCGTGAACATCCACATCCAGGGGGTGGCGTTCCCGGAGGCGCAGCGGGAGGCGGAGGCCCGGGCCAAGTAGCGACCGGCCCCGGATTCGCGCCGGGCCGGCCCGGTGGCGCCGGCGCCCGGCCGCGGACGCCCCTCCCGGCCGGGGGTCGTCGACGGGCGCCGCGAAGCGGCGCCCGGGGCAGCCGGGGCGGTGCCGGTGACGCCCGGGAGCGTCCCGCCTGGAAGGCGGAAGGGGGCACGCCATGGCCCCTTGGCTTGCGGTGTTGGCGGTCTTGAACTCGGCGGTCCTGGCCATGGTAGGCCTCGCCGCGGTCGCCGCGGTGGTGGGGGGACTCCTCCTGCCCGCAGCGGGTTGGCTCCCCTGGCTCCCGTGGGCGACGGCCGTCGCGCCCCCCGCCCGGTGGTACGTCGCCGGCGTTGGGCTCGCGTTCGTCCTGAGCGGAGCGCACGTCGTCTACCACGCCCTGCGCCCGCGGCCCCGCGACGCCCTCTCGGCGGCCACCGAGCTCGGCGAGGTGCGCACCGCCCTGGCCGCGGTGGAGGAGCTGGCCCGGCGCAGCGGGCTGCAGGTCGGGGGCGTCCGGGACGTGCGACCCCGGGTGCGGGCGGACCGGGACGGCGTGCGGCTGTGGGTGCGGGCCGAGGTGTTGCCGGACCACCCCATCCCCGAGGTGGCCCCCCAGCTGCAGGCGCGGCTCCGGGAGACGGTGGAGGCCGTGGTCGGCGCCCGGGTGAAGGAGGTCCGGGTGGTGGTGGAACGCTTCGCCGGCGAGCGTCCCCGCCGGGCGGAGTGACCGGGAGGCGGTGGGGCCGTGGAGGAGGGCCGCGGGTTCTGGCGGCGTCATGCCGGGAAGGTCGTCGGCGCAGGGGCCGGATTCCTCCTGGCCCTCCTGGTCAAGTGGTTGGGCCTCGGGTGGACCTTGCTGGGCCTCGCCCTGGCGTGGGTCGGTTACCGGCTGGGCGCCCGTGTCGACGAGGGCGACGGGGACTGGGCCGAGCTCTGGGACCGTTGGGCCGGTCGCTGGAGCCGCCGGGCGTAGGGGCGGGCGCGCAGGGCTGCGGTGCCCGGTCGCGGTCGGCGCGGCGCGGTCCGGCGACAGGGGACGTGGACGGCCGTGGACGGCCGGCCGCAGAGCCGGCGCCAGGGGGTTGGCCGGGGGATCGGAGCGGGACGGTCGGGTGCCGGGGACCGCGGGAGCCGTCCAAGGGGCGGCGGGTAGGGACGGTCCCTGGCCGGAGGTGATTGCAGGCGTTGGACCGGCGCAGCGGCGGACGGTCGGGAGGACCGCGACGGCGGGCGCGCGAGATCGCCTTGCAGGCGCTGTTCCAGTGGGAGGCGGCGGGCAACCCGCTGGAGACGGGGCTGGAGTGGGCGGCGACGGAGTACGATCCGGGCGAGGAGGTCTTGGCCTTCGCCGCGGAACTGGCGCGGGGCGTGACCCGTCACCGGCTGGACATCGACGGGCTGATCGCCCGCTACGCCCGCGACTGGGACCTGGACCGCCTGGCCCGGGTGGACCGCAACATCCTGCGATTGGGCATCTACGAACTGTTGTACGCCGGCCGACCCGACGTCCCGCCCCCCGTGGCGATCAACGAGGCCGTCGAGCTGGCGAAGCGGTACAGCAGCGAGGACGCCGCCCGCTTCGTCAACGGCATCCTCGGCCAGTTGGCGCGGGACCGCGGGCTGGCCGAGGGCGATGCCGGGGCAGGGGATCCCGCGGAGGCGCAGCCGGCCGGGCCGCCGGTCCCCGCGCCCGGGGCGGAGGGCGGCTCCACCGAACCCTGAAGGGCGGCGGGAGCGGCACCGGGGGCGACCGGCCGCGGCAGGGCTGGGGGAGCCGCATGGAGGCGACCCGTCGCAGGGCCGCGCCGACGGGCATGAGCCGACCACGGGCGCGCGGAGTCGGGCTACCCCTAGGCCCGTCGGCACCGGCGGGGCGAAGGGGAGGGAGGCGCCGCTGGGCGAGGACAAGCTGTGGGAGGGCAGGTCGCTGGCGGCCCGGATCCGTGTCGAGGTCGCGGCCCGCGCCGCCCGCTTCCGCCGACGGATGGGGCGCCCGCCCGGCCTGGCGGCGGTGCTGGTCGGGGACGACCCCGCCTCCTTCGTCTACGTGCGCAACAAGGCCCGGGCCTGCCGGGAGGCCGGGCTCTACTCGGAGGTGCACCACCTGCCCGCCACCGCGACCCAGGCGCAGGTGGTCGCCCTGGTCCGCCGCCTGAATGCGCGGCCCGACGTGGACGGCATCCTGATCCAGTGGCCGGTGCCGGCGGGGATCGACTACGAGGCGGTGGTGGCCGAGATCGACCCGGCCCGGGACGTGGATGGCTTCCACCCCGTCAACGCGGGAGCCCTCTGGCGGGGGCGGCCGCGGCTCGTCCCCTGTACGCCCCTGGGCGTCTTGGCGCTGTTGCGCGCCTACGGCGTCACGCCGGCCGGCCGCCATGCGGTGGTGGTCGGGCGGAGCCCCATCGTCGGTCGGCCGATGGCCGGGTTGCTACTGCTCCAGGACGCCACGGTGACCGTCTGCCATTCGCGGACGCCCGAGCTCGGGCGCATCGCGCGGCAGGCGGACATCCTCGTGGTGGCCGCGGGACGCCCGGGCCTGATCGGCGCGGACCACGTCGCCCCCGGCGCCGCGGTGGTGGACGTGGGCATCAACCGGCAGGGCGGCCGCCTGACCGGCGACGTGCGCCGCGCGGAGGTCCTGCCGGTGGCCGCCGGCGTGACCCCGGTACCGGGCGGGGTGGGACCCATGACGGTGGCGATGCTGCTGGTCAATACCGTCGAGGCGGCGTGGGCGCGCGCCGAGGGCCGGCCGCCGGACAGCCTGGCGGCGTGCCCGCCGCTGCGGGAGGCGACGGCGTGAGGGCACCGGGTCCAGCGCCCCGCGGGGAGCGGCGACCGCAGGGCGTCCCCCCGTACCTGGGATCGGCGTGGGAAGGGGCCCCGACCGGCGCGGTCCTCACCGTGTCGGAGCTGACCGCCCGCATCCGCCAGCGCCTGGAGGGCGACCTCCGCCTGCGGCGGGTCTGGGTGCGGGGCGAGATCAACAGCTGCCGGCGCCACTCCTCGGGGCACCTCTACTTCACGCTCCAGGACGAGGCCGCGACCTTGCGCTGCGTGATGTTCCGCGGGGCCGCGGCCCGTTTGGCCTTCACGCCCGAGGACGGGCTGGAGGTGGTGGCCGCCGGCCGCGTCGGCGTCTACGGACCGGCCGGCACGTATCAGCTCTACGTCGAGGCCCTGGAGCCGGCTGGCCTCGGCGCCCTCTTCCTGGCCCTCGAGCAGCGCCGGCGGCGGCTGGCCCGGGAGGGGCTGTTCGACCCGGAGCGCAAGCGCCCGCTGCCGCCCTTCCCCCGCTGCCTCGGCGTGGTCACCTCGGCCGACGGCGCGGCGCTGCGGGACATCCTCCAGGTCGCCCTGCGCCGCAACCCGCGGCTGCGCGTGGTGGTGGCGCCCGTGCCCGTCCAGGGCGAGGGTGCCGCCCAGGCCATCGCGGCCGCCATCGCCCGATTCAACCGCTGGGGCGGGGCCGACGTGCTGATCGTCGGCCGCGGTGGCGGCGCCCGGGAGGACCTCTGGACGTTCAATGATGAGATCGTGGTCCGGGCGGTGGCGTCCAGCCGCATCCCCGTGGTCTCGGCGGTGGGTCACGAGATCGACGTCACCCTCTGCGACCTGGCGGCCGACGCGCGCGCCCCGACGCCGTCGGCGGCGGCCGCCATGGTGGTGCCGGAGCTGGGACCCGTGCAGGCGCGGCTGGCCGAGCTCGCCCACCGCCTGGAGACCGCGATGCGGCGGCGGCTGGAGCGGGCGCGGCGGCGGCTGGACGAACTGGCCCGGCGGCCCGGGTTGCGCCACCCGGCGCAGCAGCTGGAGGACCGGCGCAGACGGCTGCGGCAGATCGAAGGCGCGCTGCGCCGCGCCATGGCCTGGCGGCTCCATGGCGAGCGGCGGCGGCTGGAGGCCCTGGCGGGCAGGCTCGAGTCCCTGAGCCCGCTGGCTGTGCTGCGACGCGGCTACAGCATCACGCGCGACGCGACGGGTCGGGTGCTCACCGACGCCGCGGACCTCCGGCCGGGTCACCGGGTGGAGGTGCTGCTGGCGCGGGGCCGGCTGGAGGCGGAGGTGCGGCGCGTCGACCCGGAGGGCGGGGCGACGGCGATCCTGGACGGTCTTCGCCCAGGGGAGGACGGGTGATGGTTCCCGAAGAGCCTCGCGGGCTGGAAGAGGAAGCGGCCCCCGCCGCGCCGCGTTCGGCAGCGCGGAGCGAGGACGAACCGGCCGGGCCGCGTGCCCGCCCAGGGGGCGCCGCGGGGGACGGCGGCGCAGCCGGTTCATTCCCGCCAGACGGCGGAGCCGGTTCGTCGCCATCCGGTGATGGGGGTCGGGACGAAGGGGTCTCGCGACCCGCCGTCGGGGGCGGCGACGCCGCCGGGGTGGCCCCCGACGGGGCGCCGCGGCGGGGTGCGGCCATGGCGCCGGAGCCGTCCTTCGAGGCGATGCTCGCCGAGCTGGAGGCCGTCGTCCGCCAGCTGGAGTCGGAGGAGGCCGACCTGGATCGGGCCCTGGCCCTCTTCCAGCGCGGCATCGAGCTGGTGCGCCGGTGTCACCGCCGCCTGGAGGCCATGGAGCGGCAGGTCCAGTGGCTGCTGGAGGACGCCACGGGCGCGGTCCGCCTGGTGCCCGCCCCGGAACTCGACCCGGCGGCGGAAGGGGGCGACAACCGGTGACGGACCCGGGGGCCGCCGCCGAGCCATGGCGGGCGGAGGTGGACGCCCTGGCGGCACGGGCCCGCCAGGCCCTGGAGGCGGTGCTGCCGCCGCCGGAGGTCCCGCCCGCCCGGATCCATGAGGCCATGCGCTACAGCGCCCTGGCGGGCGGCAAGCTGTTGCGCCCGGTCCTGGTGATGGCCGCCGCGCGCTGCGTCGGCGGACCCGCGGCGCTGACGCCGGCCGTGGAGCGCGCCGCCGCCGCCGTCGAGCTGGTGCACACGTATTCGCTGATCCACGACGACCTGCCGGCCATGGACGACGACGCCATGCGCCGCGGTCAGCCGGCCAACCACGTGGTCTTCGGCGAGGCGATGGCGATCCTGGCCGGCGACGCCTTGCTGACCCTGGCCTTCGAGGTGCTGGCGGACCTGCCGCGGTGGGGCGTCGACCCGGCGGTGGCGGTGCAGGTGGCGGCGGAGCTGGCGCGGGCCGCGGGGACCCAGGGGCTGATCGGCGGCCAGGTGGACGACCTGGCCGCCACCCGCGGCGCGCCGGTGGACCTGGCGACGCTGCGGTCGATCCACCGCCGCAAGACCGGGGCCCTGTTCTGCGCCTGCGTGCGCATCGGCGCCCGACTGGGCGGAGCCGACGCCGCCGCCCTGGAGGCCCTGACGGCCTACGCCACCGCCTTCGGCGAGGCCTTCCAGATCGTGGACGACATCCTGGACGTCACCGGGGACGAGGCGGAGCTGGGCAAGCCGGTGGGCAGCGACGCGCGCCGGGGCAAGGTGACGGTCCCCGGGCTGGTGGGGCTGGAGGCCGCGCGCCGGATGGCCGCCGAGGCCACGGAGCGGGCCGTGGCCAGCCTGCAGCCCCTTGGCCAGCGGGCGGCCGTCCTGGCCTGGCTTGCCCGGAGCCTCCTGCAGCGGCGGCGCTGACGCCCGCAGGCCGGCGGAGCAGGGCGCGCCGAGGCCGAGGCGCGGATCCCCACCGACGCCGTCACCGACGTCCCGCTACCGATGCGCCGGTCCTGGAAGGAGATGGCGGAGCCGGTGGCGAAGGGACTTGCGGCGGCGGGCCGCGGCGGCTATGCTGGTCCCCTCGGCCGCGCCGGCGGGCGTGGCACCGGCCACATGCCGCCGGTTGCGCTACAATGGAGCATGGCCGGCTCCCCTGGATCGCCGCCCTGGGGCGGGCCCCCCGTGGGTGCACGACGCGAGCCGGGGCCGTCGACCGGTGGGTGGGGGTCGGCCGGGACGATCCGGGATCGGCACCGAGACCTTCGACCCCACGCACGGGGGTCGAGTTGGGTTTTCGGCCGCGGGTGGCGCAGTATCCTAGTCGGCACCCGCGCTTCTGAAGGCGGGCCTAAAAATCCGCCATATGGGCACAGCGATGAAGTTCCTGGTGGCGGCTGCCGACGCCCCGTCGGGGGTCGCTGCTGGGAGTTAAGGGGTCGGGGCGATCTGCAAGGGCATGCAGGCGTGGACCCTGACCCCGCGGAGGCCCATGGTCGTGGCAGACGGGCGACCGGGCTGCTACGACGTGGGGTACGAACCTGCATGCGGGATGACCGTGTGCAGCGTAGCCCGCCCTGCGTGGGCAGGGTGGAGGTGGCACCGCGGCCGGCCGCGCCGGAGGGCCCCCGGCCGGCCGGCTTGCCCTGAAACCCTGCCTGCTAAACGGGCTAGGAAGCGCGGGGACCGTCGGGGAAAACCCCTAGGCTGTTTCCCGTTCGGGAAGGTCCGCTGGGGATTACAGTGCGCGCTAAGTGGCAATCTAGCCCTGCCGACGGCGACGCGGCAGGCTGGCCGTGCGAGGGGAAACCGCCGGGCCGGCGACGGCCCGGTCGGCCAGCGGGAAATCCTGCTAGACCTCAAGCCGCAACGTTTACTCAGCGGGCCGCCACTCGCGGCGCTTTTGCTTTTCCGCGGCCCCGCGCGGACCTCGCGGGCCCGCGCCGCGCGCTGGAGGGATGGGCTTGACGCGTGCGCAGGCCTCACGGTACGCCCCGGCATGGCGGCGGGGCGTGGGGCTTGGCTTGTTGACCTTCACCGTCGCCCTGGTCACCTCCCCCCTCTCCGAGTCGGCCGTGCGCGCCCTCAACCTGCCGCTGGCCGTCCTCATCGTGGCGGTCATCGTCGCCGTGGGCGTGTTCTTCGACATCATCGGCGTGGCCGCGGCAGCGGCGGACGAGGCACCCTTCCACGCCATGGCGGCCAAGCGCCGGGCCGGTGCCCGGGCCGCCCTGGGCCTGGTGCGCAACGCGGACCGCGTGGCCGCCTTCGCCAACGACGTGGTCGGCGACGTGGCCGGCACCCTCGCCGGCGCCGCGGGCGCGGCCGTGGCCGTGCGGCTGGGGGAGTGGCTGGACGGACGCGGCACCCACCTGGTGGTGACGCCGCTGGTCCTGGCGCTGGTGGCCGGTCTCATGGTGGGGGCCAAGGCGGCGGGCAAGGGCTTCGCCCTGCGGGAACACCGGCGGATCCTGCTGGCTCTCGGCCGCGCCCTCGAGGCCGTGGAGGGATGGACGCACCTGCGCCTGTACCCGGCATTGCGCCGCCACCGGCGGCGGGCACGGGCCGCCACCGGCGCCCGCGGTCGCGCGATGCGCCGCGTTCGTCCGTCGGGGAGGGGGTGAGGGATCCTGCCCCGAGAACGCCTCGACGTGCTGCTGGTCCAGCGAGGCTGGTTCGACAGCCGCAGCCGCGCGCGGGCGGCCATCCTGGCGGGCCGGGTGCGGGTGGACGGCCAGGTGGTCGACAAGGCCGGCACCCGGGTGGACCCCTCCGCCCAGGTGGAGGTGGTGGGCGATCCCATCCCGTATGTGAGCCGCGGCGGCCTCAAGCTGGAGCACGCGATCCGCGCCTTCGACCTGGCCCCTGCGGTGCGCGGCGCCGTCTGCGCCGACATCGGCGCCTCCACCGGCGGGTTCACCGACTGCCTACTGCAGCACGGCGCGCGGCGGGTCTACGCCATCGACGTGGGCTACGGCCAGCTGGCCTGGCGCCTCCGCCAAGATCCCCGGGTCGTGGTGATGGAGCGGGTCAACGCCCGGTATCTCACCCCCGGCGATCTGCCCGAGCGGGTCGACCTCGTCACGGTCGACGTCTCCTTCATCTCCCTGCGCCTGATCCTCCCCCCGGCGCGGGACCTCCTCGTGCCGGGGGGCGGCGTCGTCGCCCTGATCAAGCCCCAGTTCGAGGCAGGGCCGGCCGAGGTGGGCAAGGGTGGGGTGGTCCGGGACCCGAGGGTGCACCGCCGGGTGCTCGCCGAGGTGACGGCGGCGGCGGACGAACTCGGCCTTGTGCTCCTCGACCTCACGGCCTCGCCGATCCGCGGCGCCGACGGCAACCGGGAGTTCCTGGCCCTCTGGCGCAGCCCGCGGGCGGCCGACCGGGTGGGCCAGGCGGCCGGCGGCGATGGAAGTCCGGTGGCCGCGGTGCTGCGGGACCGGCCGGCGCTGGCTGGCGAGGCCCGCCGCCGCTGCATCGACGGCGTGGTGTCCTGAGGGGACCCGTCTCCGTGGACCGCCGGTGCCCGGGCGCGCCACGGCCGCCACGGCCGGAACCCGCGGCGCGGACGCAGGGACCGGCGGCGCCGGGATGGAAGAGATGCCCCCGGAGGCCGCGCGCGGCTGCGCCGGCAGCCCGCGGGGCGCGGGTCAGGAGGTGGGACGGTGAGCCTCGATCTCTCGGGCATCTGGGCGCCGCTGGTGACGCCCTTCACCGCCGACGAGGAGGTCGACCTGGAGGCGCTGGCGTTCAACGTGGAGCTCTACGGGCAGACGCCGCTGCGCGGGTACGTGGCCCTGGGGACCACCGGCGAGTTCGTCCACCTGAGCGATGACGAACGGGGTCGGGTCATCGAGACGGTGGTGCGGGCGGCCCGCGGCGACCACCGCCCGGTGATGGCGGGGGTCGGCGGCCACGCCACGCGCGTGGCGGTCGAACAGGCGCGGCGGGCGGCCGACGCCGGGGCCCAGGCGCTGCTGGTCTGGCCACCCTTCTACTACAAGGCACAGATGGACGCTGAGGCCCTGGTGGACTACTTCACGGCGGTGGCCGACGCCTCGCCCGTGCCGGTGATCCTCTACCACATCCCCCAGAACACCGGCGTCGCCCTCTCGCCCGCCGTCGTGGGCGAGCTGGCGGCCCACCCGAGGATCGCCGGCATCAAGGACAGCTCGGGCCAGCCGTCCCAGACCATCGCCTTCCTGCGGGAGGGCGGCCCCGGCTTCGCGGTCTTCGTCGGGTCGACCACGGCGCTGCTGGCCGGTTTGGCGGCGGGGGCCGCCGGGGGCATCCTGGCGACGGCCAACGTCGCCCCCTACGAGTGCTGCGAGGTCTACGAGCACGGGCGCGCGGGGCGCTGGACGGAGGCGGCCGAGGTCTACCGCCGGGTGGCGGCGGTGGACGAGCTGCTCTCCCGGCTCGGGCTGGGTGCGATGAAGGCCGCCCTGGAGATGCTGGGATACCGCGGGGGCTACCCACGCCGGCCCCTGGTCCGCCCCGACGAGGCGGAGCTCGACCGGTTGCGGTTGCTCCTGCGGGAGCAGCGCTTGCTGGGCTGTTGAGCTGCAGCGGGAGGCCGGACGGCCGCGGCTGGCCGGATCCCAGCCCACCCTGCGACGGGCCCCGGCGGCGGAGCGGGTGAGCGACCCATGGTACCGGACATCGCCTCCACGAACGACCCCATGGACGATCCCATGGACGATCCCTCCAGCGCGGACCGCGGCGAGGGGGCCCGCGGGGCGGCGCCCGAGGCGGCCGGCGGGGAGGCGTCGCCGGCGGCGGCCGCAGCCCCGTGGCTCGCCCGGTGGCTGGACGGCCGCCGCGAGGCGATGGTCCGCCTGCTGGAGGCGTTGGTGAACCGCGACTCGCCCAGCGACCACAAGCCCTCGTTGGATGAGGTGGCGACCTTCCTCGAAGGCGAGCTGACCCGACGGGGAGCCTGGGTCGAGCGCGTGCGGCAGCGCGAGGCCGGTGACCACCTGATCGCCCGTTTCTTCCCCGCAGAGGGCGCGGACCCCGCCGGCGGCCGCGACCCCGCCGCGACCCGCGACCCCGGCGGCGCCGCCGCGGCCGGGGACCCCGACGACGGGACGGCGGCCGGCCGCCAGCAGGAGCCGGCAGCCGGTCGCCGGGGGGTGCTGCTCCTCGGCCACTACGACACGGTGTGGCCGCCGGGCGAGGCAGCCCGCCGCCCGTTCCGCCGGGAGGGGGCGCGGGGCTACGGTCCCGGCGCCTTCGACATGAAGGGCGGGATCGTCATCGCCCTGGCGGCCTTGGACGCCCTGGCCGCGCTGGCCAGGGCGCAGGCGGCGCGGGCGACTGCGGCCGGGGCGGCGGAGGCCGGGTCGGCCGGGGCGGCCGGCGGGACGGCCGTCGTCCTCCCGCCGGTGACGCTGCTGCTGACCGCCGACGAGGAGACGGGCAGCCGGACCTCCCGGGCGCTGATCGAGGCGCTGGCCCGCCAGCACCAGGCGGTGCTGGTGCTGGAGCCGGCGGCCGGGGACCGCCTGAAGACGGCGCGCAAGGGGGTGGGCGACTTCCGCCTGGTCGTCGAGGGGCGGGAGGCCCATGCGGGCAACGACCCCGGACGCGGCGTCAGCGCGGTGGAGGAATTGGCGCGGCAGGTGCTGCGGCTCCACGCCCTGACCGATCCCGGACGCGGCACGACGGTGAACGTCGGCGTGGTGCGGGGCGGGCTGCGTCCCAACGTGGTGGCCGGGCGGGCGGAGGCTGCGGTGGACGTGCGCGTGCCCTCCATGGCGGAGGCGCGGCGGCTGGAGGAGCTCTTCCGGCGCTGGGAGCCGGTCCACCCGGCCGCCCGCGTGCGGCTGCTGGGATCGTTCAGCCGACCGCCGATGGAGTTCACCCCCGCCAACCGGGCTCTCTTCCGTCGCGCCAAGGCGGTCGGGAGCTGGCTGGGCATGACCGTGGAGGGCGCGGCCGTGGGCGGCGCCAGCGACGGCAACTTCACCTCGGCGCTGGGGATCCCCACCCTGGACGGGCTGGGCGCCGTCGGCGACGGGGCCCATGCGCCGGACGAACACGTGGACCTGGACGCCCTCCCGCGCCGGGCGGCGCTGCTGGCGGCGCTGGTGCTCGATCTCGGGGTACGGCCGCTGGACGATCCGTCCGGCGACCCGGGCGGCGACGGGAAGGCCGTCGCGCCGTGAAGGCGCGCCGTCGAGGCGGGGGATCGGATCGGGGGATGCGCCCGCGACCCGGCGCTCGGCGGTGTCGCCACCCGGCCGCGCCGGCCGATGGCGGCCTGTGAGCCGACCGGTGGCGCTGGGCGTCGCCGACCGGTGGGTGGGCCTCGGCGGCGGCTTGGCCGGGCAGGGGCGCGAAGACGAAAATAGAGGCGGCCGTCCGCGCGGCGCCCGACGGCCCGTCCCGACCGGGCCGCCGCGCCTCGTCGCGCGGCGGCCCCTGCGGACCCCGCGGGGCGGGGAGTCCCCGGGACGCGCGGGCGGGTGCCGTGTCCGAGCCCGGTGGGAACGTCGCCCAGTGGGGGCGGTGGGCGCCGACGGGAGCGGCTTGTGGGGACGGGTGGCGCAGACGGGAACGGGTGACGATGGGATACCATGGAGATCGCCAGGGGACGAACCCGGCCGCCGAGGGGTCGGCGGTGGAGGCGCCGGGGCCCGGCGCCGGCGGGACGCAGGCCGCCGGCGGCGAACCCGTGGAGTGGGTGGCGGTGGTGGCCACCAAGCCGAGCGGGCAGGCGCTGGCCCGGCAGCTGGTCCCCTGGCTCGACCGCCGGGGCGTCCGGGTCGTCGACCTCAGTGCGGCCGAGGGCCCGCCGCGCCCCCCCGGCCGGTGGCCGCGGGGGCGCGGCCTGGGCCTTTCGCTGGGCGGCGACGGCACCCTGTTGCGGGCGGCGCGCCTGGTGCCGGCGGAGGTGCCGCTCCTCGGGGTGAACCTGGGCCGCGTCGGCTTCCTGACGGAGCTCGGACCCGCGGAGGTCTGGGACGTGCTGCCCGACGTGCTGCGTGGCCGGTTCGTCCTGGACGAGCGGCGCGTCCTCGAGGGGATGGTGGACGGCGAGGCGCTCTGGGCCGTCAACGACCTGGTGGTGCGCAGCGGTGCGACGGCCCGCCTGCTGCGGCTGCGCGTCCGGGTGGACGACCAGCTGGCGGCGGAGGTCGCCGGCGACGGCATCGTCGTGGCGACGGCGACGGGGTCCACCGCCTACGCGCTGGCGGCCGGCGGGCCCGCCGTCCCGCCGGACCTGGAGTGCCTGGTGGTGGTCCCCCTGAGCGCCTTCACCCTCGCCGTGCGGCCCTTCCTCCTGGCGCCGCAGCGCCACGTGGCGGTGGAGCTGCTGGACGGCGAGGCGGCGGTCACCGCCGACGGCCAGGAGACGCGGCCGCTGTCGGCCGGGGGCGTCCTCCGCGCCGGCCTCGGCCGGCGCAGGCTGCGCCTGGTGCGGCGTCACCCCTGGCCCTTCTACGAGGTCATGCGGGCCAAGCTGTTCACCCCGCCCGAAGGAGGGGGGCGCCGGTGAAGTCCAAGCGGCAGCGCCTGATCCTGGAGATCATCCAGGCGCGGCCCATCGAGACCCAGGAGGAGCTGGTGCGCGAGCTGGAGCGCCGCGGCATGCCGGCGACCCAGGCGACGGTCTCGCGGGACATCAAGGAGCTCGGCCTGATCAAGACACCCACCGGCGACGGCCGATACTGCTATGCCCTGCCCGACGCCGCGCCCGGGGGCCGGGAGCGGCTGCGGCGCCTGTTCCGCGAGTCCCTGCTGGACATCGACACCAGCGAGAACCTGGTGGTGGTCAAGACGCTGCGGGGCACGGCGGCGGCGGCGGGGGAGGCCATCGACCAGCTGGGCTGGCCGGAGATCGTCGGCACCGTGGCCGGCGACAACACCGTCCTGGTCGTGGTGCGGTCGCGGGAGGTCGCTCCCCTGGTGGCCGACCGCTTCCGCGAGCTGGCCCGGTGAGCGGTGGTGGCGCTGCGAACGCGAGAGCAGGGGGGCAACCGGGTGCTGGCGGAACTGGTGATCGAGAACATCGCCCTGATCGACGAGGCCCGCGTGGCGTTCGGCCCGGGCCTGAACCTGCTCACGGGCGAGACCGGCGCCGGCAAGTCCATCCTCATCGACGCGCTGGGGCTGGCCCTGGGGGAGCGGGCCAGCCCGGACCGGGTGCGGGAAGGGGCGACGGCGGGCCGGGTGGATGCGGTGTTCGTCCTCGACCCCGGTCCGCCGGCTGGGCTGCAGGCGCTCCTGGCCGCGGCCGGGCTGGAGCCCGACGAGGACGGGCGGCTGATCCTGAGCCGGGAGATCACCCGGGCCGGCCGCAGCGCGGCCCGCATCAACGGGCGGCCGGTGACCACCGCCCTGCTGCGCCGGGTGGGGGCGCACCTGGTCGAGATCCACGGCCAGGGCGACAACCAGGCGCTGCTCGATCCGGAGCAGCAGCTGGAGTGGCTGGACGCCCTGGCGGGAGCGGACGTGGCCCGCCTGCGGGCGCAGCTGGCCGAGCGCGTCGCCGCCCTGCGCCAGGTGGGCGCGCGCCTGCAGGCGCTGGTGGCGGATCCTCGCCAGCGCGAGCGGGAGCTGGACCTGCTGCGCTTCCAGCGCGACGAGATCGACGGCGCGCGGCTGACGCCCGGCGAGGAGGAGGAGCTGACCGCCCGGCGGCGTCTGCTGGCGGGGGCCGAGCGCCTCGCCCAGCAGCTTGGCGCGGCGTACGAGGAGCTCTACGCCGCCGGCTCGTCGGCGGCAGACCGGTTGGCCACCGCCGCCCGGGCGCTGGAGGAGGCGGCGGCCGTCGACCCCAGCCTGCAGGACCTGGCCCGGCGGGTGCGCGGGTTGGAGTACGAGGTGGAGGAGGCCGCCCGCGACGTGCGGGCCCGCGCCGACACGGTGGAACACGATCCGGCGGCCCTCGCCCAGGTGGAGGAGCGGCTAGCCCAGCTGCAGGACCTCAAGCGCAAGTACGGCGAGACGGTGGAGGAGATCCTGGCGTACCGGGAGCAGGTGGCGCAGCGCATCGCCGAGCTCGAAGACGCCGCGCAACGGGCGGCGGCGCTGGAGGCCGAGCGACGGCGGCTGTTGGAGGAGTGCGGCCGGCTGGCGCGCCGCCTGCACGAGGCCCGTCGCCGGGCGGCGGAACGGTTGGCCCGGGAGCTCCGCCCCATCCTGGCGAGCCTCGGCATGCCCGGCGCCGGCCTCTCCGTCGCCTTCCGCACCGTGCCCGACCCCGACGGCGTGCCGTGGGAGGACGGGTCGGTCCGCCTCACCGAGCGGGGCGTCGATCGGGTGGAGTTCCTCCTGGCCGCCAATCCGGGCGAGCCGCCGCGGCCGCTGGCCCGGGCGGCGTCGGGCGGCGAGCGCTCGCGGGTCATGTTGGCGCTCCGCAGCCTGCACGTGGCCGCAGGGGACGTGCCCACCGTCGTCTTCGACGAGGTCGACGCCGGCGTGGGCGGCGAGACGGCGTGGGCCGTCGGCCAGCGCCTGGCGCGGCTGGCGGAGCACCGCCAGGTGTTGTGCGTCACCCACCTGGCCCCCATCAGCGCGCTGGCGGATCGGCACCTGGCCGTGCACAAGGAGACCCGCGGCGGCCGCACCCGCACCCGCATCCGACCACTGACGGGCGAAGAGCGGCTGCGCGAGCTGGCGCGCATGCTGGGTACCGGCGTCGGCGAACAGGGGACCGACGCCGCGCGGCTGTTGCTCGAACGCGCCCGCGCCATGCGGCGCGCGGGCTAGGGCGTGCCCGCCGCCCTGACGCCGGGGTCGCGCGGCGACGCCGCCGTCGTCCCGCACCATGCGGCGCGACGGCGCGGGCCTGCCCGGGGCCCTTCATCGCTCCCTCCCGTCCCTCCGCCATCCCCATCCTGTCGCCGGCGGCACCCATCGCCGGCCGGGCTGCGCGTGGCTCCGCGCCCGGCCCGGGGGTGGCAGCGCGGGCGGTTGGCTGCCACGCCTTGAAGCCTTTCTGCAACATCCCGCGACCCGAAGGTCCCGAAACTACCCCTGGGCGGGCACCCGGGCGAGGGGTCGTCCGCGGACGAGGGCCCGCGCGCCCGCCGCTCGCCGCCGCCCCTTGACAAGCCGGCGCCATGCGGCCATGGCGGTCCGGGCCGCCGGGGTCGAGCCGGCGGGATCGGCCCGGCGGGACCGGAGCGCTGGGGGAGGAGCCCGGCCGCGCGCGGGGACGGGGTCCCTCCACGCGAAGGAGGGGATGCCCGTGGATCCAGCGCGTGCCCGGAGGGCCAAGGTCCGGGCCGGGACCCTCGCGCTCCTGGCCGCCTCGACCCTGGTGCTGCTGGTCCGCTGGCAGGTGGCGATTCCCGACCGCGTGCGGCTCGCGCCCGAGGCGGTCCGGCGGCTCGGACCGGGTCTGCCGGTGCCCGTGGCGGTGCGGACGGACCCGCCCGGCGTGATCGAGGTCGACGGGCAGGGAGAGGGGA
Organism: Thermaerobacter composti; assembly: GCF_033582035.1. Taxonomy (NCBI): domain Bacteria; kingdom Bacillati; phylum Bacillota; class Clostridia; order Eubacteriales; family Clostridiales Family XVII. Incertae Sedis; genus Thermaerobacter; species Thermaerobacter composti. The sequence goes on along the minus strand of NZ_CP132508.1, from coordinate 1,433,563 downwards.
CGGCCCGGTTGCCCCTGAGCCTGGCGGCCCGTCGCCCCGGCGTGGCGCGCGTGGAGCTCAGCCTCTTCGGCTGGATGCCCCTGCGCCCCGTCACGGTGGAGGTGGTCCCCCGGGTCGAGGTGATCCCCGGCGGCCAGGCGGTGGGGGTGATGGTTCGCGCCCGCGGGGTCCTGGTGGTCGACTACGCGCCGGTGCCGCTGGACGACGGGCGCACGGCGGACCCGGCCCGCCAGGCGGGGATCGAGCCCGGCGACCTGATCCTCCGCATCAACGGCGAAGCCGTGGACAGCGACGCGGAGGCCGTTGCGCTGATCGACGCGGCCGGTCGGCAGGGGAAGCCGGTGGAGCTGGAGGTCCAACGGGGCCAGCGGGTGTTCCGCCGCAGTCTGCAGCCGGTGTACAACCGGGACCAGCAGCGGTACGCCATCGGCGTGTGGGTGCGCGACCGGGCGGCGGGGGTCGGGACCCTCACCTTCTACGATCCGGCCAGCGGTCGCTACGCGGCCCTCGGCCACGGGGTGGCGGACCCGGAGACCCGGGTGGCGCTGCCGGTGGAGTCGGGCCAGATCCTACCCGCCCGGATCACCGCCGTCGAGCCGTCGCGCCGAGGCCACCCCGGCGAGAAGATCGGGGTGGTGGCGCCGGGGGCCCCGGCCCTGGGCACCATCGAGCGCAACACGCCGGTGGGCATCACGGGACGGCTCCTGGTCGAACCGCGCCCCGGCCCCTGGCCCCGGCCCGTGCCGGTGGCCACGGCCTCCGAGGTGCGGCCCGGACCCGCCCAGATCGTGACGGTGGTGGAGGGGGAGAGGCCCGAGGTCTTCGATGTCGAGATCCAGCGGGTGACGGCGTCCGGCGACGGGCGCGACCTGGTGATCCGGGTGACCGATCCCGGGCTGCTGGCCCGGACCGGCGGGATCGTCCAGGGCATGAGCGGCAGCCCGATCCTCCAGGACGGCCGGTTGGTGGGCGCGGTGACCCACGTGTTCGTGAACGACGCCACCCGCGGCTACGGCGTCCTGGCGGAGCGCATGGTGGAGGCGGCCGGGCTGGTCGAACCGGCGTCCGCCGCCGCGGGATCCCATGGCGGCCGGGGCCCCTCAGGGCCCCGGCCGCGGCGTTCCCCCGAAACCCTGGGCCTCCGGCGAAGCCTATTCCCAGGATGCCGCATCGCGGCGAATCCATGCCGTCCGCGTGTCGGAATGCGTCGACGAGTTTTCCTGGCGGAACGGCAGGAGTTGTCATCGGGCCCGCCAAAGACGATGGGGGATCCCCGGGGAGCAAAGGAGGCATCTAAGCGCATGGTGCAGGCCGCAGGCGCCGTTGCCGAGCCCGTCCCCGCCGCCTCGGCGACTTCGATCCGCGTCCTCATCGCCGACGACAACCGGGAGTTCTGCGAGCTCCTGGCCGCCTACCTGGAGAAGCAGGGCGACATGGAGCTCGTGGGGGTCGCCCACGACGGCCAGGAGGTGATCGAGCGCATCCAGGCCGTCCAGCCCGACGTGGTCCTGTTGGATGTGATCATGCCGCACCTGGACGGCATCGGCGTGCTGGAGACCCTGGCCGCCATGGACCTGCCGCGCCGCCCACGGGTGGTGATGCTGACCGCCTTCGGCCAGGAGGCCGTCAGCCGCCGGGTGGCCGAGCTCGGCGCCAGCTACTTCGTGCTCAAGCCCTTCGACCTGGAGGTGCTGGCCGAGCGCATCCGCCAGGTGGCCGGCTCGCCCGCCCGCCCTGCCCGCCGTAGCCCCCTCAGCGCGCGCGATCGCAACCTGGAGGTGGAGGTGACGAACCTGCTCCACCAGATCGGCATCCCCGCCCACATCAAGGGCTACCTCTACCTGCGGGAGGCGATCCTGCGCGTCGTCCACCGGGTGGAGCTCCTGGGGGCGGTGACCAAGGAGCTCTACCCCTCCATCGCCCTGAAGTACGACACCACGCCGAGCCGCGTGGAGCGGGCGATCCGCCATGCCATCGAGGTGGCGTGGAACCGCGGCAACCTGGAGGTGGTCCATCGCCTGTTCGGCCACACGGTCCACGCGGACCGCGGCAAGCCCACCAACTCCGAGTTCATCGCCATGGTGGCGGACCGCCTGCGCATGGACATGAAGTAGCCCCAGGAGGCAGGCAGGGCTCCGCGGGGACAGGAAGGCACGGCGGTCCGGGAAGGCGACAGGGCGGCGGCCGGCAGGCCGCCCCGAGGCCCCCCGGCGCGCGGTCGGCGCGCCGGGGGGCCTCGCGCTTCGGGGCGGGCCGCTGGTCGTCCATCGTCTGGCGCGTAGCCTTCCGCGGATTTGGAAATCTTCTCATCCGGAGGCGGAACCGCCGTCCGGTCCGAGGCGGAACCGCCGCTCGGCCCGGGGCCCCGCCCGGCGGTTCGTCCGCCGGCCGGAGCGGCCCGGCGCCCCGGGCGGCGGAGGGGTGGGAGCGTGCGCGTGACCGGCACGGCGCGGGTCGACCGCCGCACCAAGCGGCTGGTGCGGCGCCTGCGTCCGGGCGACATCGCCGTGGTGGCCCATCGCGACATGGACGAGGTGGCGGCGCGCTCGCTGATCGACGCGGGCGTCCGCGCGGTGCTCAACGCGGACGAGACCCTGTCGGGTCGCTATCCCGCCGCGGGTGCGGCCTGCCTGCTGGAGGCCGGCATCCCGGTGGTGGACGGGCTGGGCGAGGCCCTGCTCGCGCAGGTACAGGACGGGGACCCCCTCTGGGTCGAGGACGGCGCGGTGGGGTGCGGCGAGCGCGTCATCGCCTGCGGCACGCCCCTCACGCGCCAGCGGCTGGAGGAGCGGCTGGCCGCCGCCCAGGCCAACCTGGACCGCGAGCTGGCCCGGTTCCTGGAGAACACCCTGGAGTGGGCCCGGCGGGAACGGGATCTGATCCTGGATCGCTGGGAGCCGCCGCCGCTGCGCACCCGCATGGCGGGCCGGCCCGTCCTGCTGGTGGCGCGGGGGCCGTCGTACCGGGACGACCTGGCCGCCATCCGACCGTACATCGACGAGGTGCGGCCGGTGCTGGTGGGCATCGACGGCGGCGCCGACGCCCTCCTGGCCGAGGGGTACCGGCCGGACCTGATCATCGGCGACATGGACAGCGTCTCCGACCGGGCGCTGGCCTGCGGCGCCGAGCTGGTGGTCCACGCCTACCCCGACGGTCGGGCGCCGGGCGAGGCGCGGCTGCGCGCCCTCGGTCTGCCGGCGGTGCGCTTCGCGGCCCCCGGGACCAGCGAGGACGCGGCGATGCTCTTGGCCTACCAGGCGGGGGCGGACCTGCTGGTGGCCGTCGGCTCCCACACGAACCTGGTGGACTTCCTGGACAAGGGGCGCCCCGGCATGGCCAGCACCCTGCTGGTGCGGCTCAAGGTCGGCACCCGCCTGGTGGACGCCAAGGGCGTCAGCCGCCTGTATCGGTCGCGCGTGACGGGGCGCCACCTGGTCCACCTGCTGGTGGCCGCCCTGGTGCCCGTGGCGGCCGTGGTCGCCGCATCCCCCTGGCTGCGCACGTGGGTGGAGCTGCTGTGGCTGCACGCGCGGGTGGCCCTGGGGTGGTGAGCCGCCGCGGTCCCGGGGTCGTCGTCGGGCGCAGAGCGCTCCGCACCCCGCCGCGATGGCCGTCGCCACAGCTTGCGGTGACGCGGCGGCCCCCGGCCGGAGAGCGCGCCGCACCCACGGCAGCCGACGGGCGGTGCCGCCGCCCAAGGGACCCCGGCAGCCGACGGGCGGTGCCGCCGCCCAAGGGACCCCGGCAGCCGGCAGCGAGGAGGCGTGGTCGTGGGACGCGCAGGCCCCCTCGGGCTTCGCTATCATCTGGTGACCCTGGTGGCGGTGTTCCTCGCCCTGGGCGTCGGCATCCTCATCGGCGCGGGGTTGCTCGACGACCGCACCCTGCTGGAGCGCCAGCAGGCCCTGATCCGGGCCCTGCAACGGGACTTCGCCACCCTGCGCCAGGACACCGCCCACCTGCGCAGCGAGAACCGGCGGCTCAGCGCCGAGCTGGCCCGCTACGGCCAGGCCCAGCAGGCCCTGGCCTCGCTGGCGGTCGAGGGGCGCCTCAGCGGCCGACGGGTGGCCGTGGTCGTGCTCGGCGACCCCGATGCCCCCCTGGCCCGGGACGCCGCCCGCCTGTTGCAGGCGGCGGCGGCGCGACCCGGGCCGCGGCTCGCCGTCGACCCCGGCCTGGCCCGGCTGTCCGGCCCCTGGCCGGAGGTGGCGGCCGCCGCCCTGGGGATGCCCGGCGCCGATCCGGGACGTCTGGCGCAGGGCGTGGCCCAGGCGCTGGTGGCGGCCCTGACGCTCCCCGCGGGGGCGGACGCCCCCGCCGGGGTGGAGGGCCTGGCCGCGGTGGGCGGGCTGACCTGGCAGCCGGCGCCGGGGGACGGGCCGCCCCGGCCCGACGCGGTGATCCTGATCCACGCCGCCGGCGGAGGGTCGGAGGCGATCCTGGCCCCCCTGCTGGACGCCCTGGAGGGCGCCGGGCTGACCGTGGTCGGCCTCGCCCCGCCCAGATCCGGCCGGACGGAAGCCTACGCCCGGACGGGCGTGCCGCTGGTGGAAGCCGGCTCGGCCGCCGATCAGGTCACCCTGATCCTCACCCTGGCGGGCCAGGGGGAGCGGCTCCAGGGGCTGGAGGGCGACGGGTCGTGAGGCCCGCGGACGGCCGGCGCGGCGCTCCGAGGGCGCCCGCCAGCCCAGGCGGGCGGCCATCCGCCGCGGGCGCCGGCGCCCGCCGGGTGCCCGCCGGCGGGCCGACCGCCGCCGGCGGTCGGCCGGCGGTGGAGGCCGTGATCCCGGCCCACAACGAGGCGGCGACCGTGGCCGCCACGGTCCGCGCCCTGGCGGCGTGCCCTCACCTGGGTCGCATCTGGGTGGTGGACGACGGCTCGACGGACGGCACGGCCGCCGCCGCCCGCGCCGCGGGCGCCGAGGTGGTCCGCCTGCCGCGGCGGGGCGGCAAGGCCCGCGCCCTGCTGGCGGGGGCGACCCACACCACGGCGCCGTGGCTGCTGTTCGCCGACGCGGACCTGGGCGGCTCCGCCGGCCAGCTGGCGCGGCTGGTGGACCTCGCCCTGGCGGGTCGCGGCGACATGCTGATCGCCGCGCCGCCCCGCCGCCCCGGCCGCCGGGGGTTCGGCGCCGCCGTCGGCCTCGCCCGCTGGGGCGTGGAACGCCTGGCGGGGCGGCGCCTGGAGGCTCCCCTCTCGGGCCAGCGCGTCTTGCGGCGCGACGTGCTGGCCTGCCTCGATCCCGTGCCCCCGGGCTGGGGCATCGAGGTGGCCCTCACCGTGGCCGCGCTGCGCGCGGGTCTCGAGGTGGTCGAGGTCCCCCTGGCCATCGAGCACCGCGTCACCGGATGGCACCTCGCCGACCTGGCCCACCGTGGTCGACAGCTGGGCCACATCGCCTGGACCCTGGCCGCCTACGCGCGTCGCCGCGAGGCGGGGACGCCTTGGGGGGTGGCGGCGCGGTGACCGCGGGCGGCGTGGCGGTGCTGGCGGTGGCGGTGGCGGCGGCGACGGCGGCGCTGGCGGCCGCCGTCGCCCCGCGGCTGGCGCAGGCGGGGCTGGTCCGGTCCAACTACCGCGGCGCTCCGGTGACCACCGGCCTTGGCGTCGCCCTGGTGGCGGGGCCGCTGGTGACCGCCGCCCTGGGCGCGTGGCTCTCCCCGGCGGCGCCGGCAACCTCCCTGGCCGTCGGCCCCCCGCCCCTCGCCGTGGCGTGGACCCCGGCGGCGCCCGGCGCGGCGGGCCCGGCGGGCGGTGCGGGCGGCCTGTCCGCGGAAGCGGCCCCGGCGCACCGGGACGTCCCGCCGCCCGCAGGCCCGGCGGGCGGCCTGCCGCCCGGCCTGGCGCACCTCTTCGGCCCCGCGCCGACGCTCCTCGGCCTGGTGGCCGCCACGACCCTGGTCGGCCTGATCGACGACCTCTGGGACGAACCGGTCCGCGGTTGGCGCGGCCACCTGGGGGCTGGGCGCGGGTGGACCGGCGGCCGGCTGAAGCTGTTGGCCGTCCCCCTGCTGGCGTGGGTTCTCGTGCCGACCCGGGGGTGGGTGCCTCGCCTCCTGGCGGCGGCCCTGGTCGCGGCGGCCGCCAACGGCATGAACCTCCTGGATCGACGGCCGGGACGCGCCCTCAAGGCGTTCTTCACGGCGTGGCTCCTCATGGCCGCCGCCCTCCCCCCCGGGGCGCTGGCGCTCCTGCCCCTGGCCCTAGCCGCCCTGGTGCTGCTGGGGCCCGACCTGGAGGAGCGGGCCATGCTGGGCGACGCCGGCAGCAACGCTCTGGGGGCCGCCCTGGGCTGGGCCCTGGTCGCCTTCGCCCCACCCGTCGCCCACGGCCTCGCCCTGGCGGGGCTCGTGGTCCTGCACGCCATCGCCGAGTTCCTCCCCTTGAGCCGGCTCATCGACGCGGTCGGTCCGCTGCGCTGGCTCGACCGCCTCGGCACCCGTCCCCACGCCGCCGCGCCCCGACAGGGATCGCCCTGGGCGAAGGAGTAATTCTGCCAGGGTGGCGCCTGCAACCAGGGACGAACCGGCTGGGCGACGGCGGGACTGCAACGCGGCGGCGTCGGCCTCTGCTCACAGGTGCCCGCGTCCACGGACGAACCGGCTGGGCCACGGCAGTTGCAGGTCCCGGCCGGGCCCGGCGCCGCGGGCCCGCTCCCGCGCCGGGGGCCGGGTCCCGGCGAACCGCCGCGGTGGGAGACGTCACGGGGGGATGCGCGTGTCCATCTTCGCGGCCATGGCGGCCGGCGGCCACCGCCAGCTGGTGTTCTGCCACGATCCGGCGGCGGGGCTGAGGGCCCTCGTGGCCATCCACGACATCACCCTGGGGCCGGGGCTGGGCGGCTGCCGCATGTGGCCGTACGCCACCGAGGCCGAGGCGGTGGCCGATGCCCTCCGGCTCAGCCAGGGGATGACGGCCAAGTCCGCCCTGGCGGGGGTGAACTACGGCGGGGCCAAGGTGGTGATCTGGGGAGACCCCAACCGGGACAAGAGCGAGGTCCTCTTCCGCGCGCTGGGCCGGTTCGTCCACAGCCTGGGCGGCATGGTGGTCACGGGCACCGATGCGGGGACGAACCCGGAGGACTTCGTCGCCGCGCGCCAGGAGACGCCCTACCTGGTCGGCCTGCCGCCGGCCTACGGGGGCAGCGGCGACAGCTCGGAGACCACCGCCTACGGGGTCTTCGTCGGCATCCAGGCCTGCCTCGAGGAGGTGTACGGCGACGGCGACCTCAAGGGCCGCCGGGTCGCGGTCCAGGGGTGCGGCAAGGTGGGCAGCAAGCTGGTCCGGCGGCTGGTCGAGGCCGGTGCCGAGGTGGCGGTGGCCGACGTCGATGCCGCCCGGAGCCGGGCGGTGGCCCGCCGGTACGGCGCGCGGGTGGTGGACCCCGAGGCCATCTACGACGAGCCGTGCGACGTCTTCGCCCCCTGCGCCCTGGGCGGGGTGATCAACGACGCCACCGTCCCCCGCCTGCGCTGCCGCGTGGTCGCGGGGGCGGCCAACAACCAGCTGGCGGAGCCGCGCCACGCGGCGGCCCTCCAGGACCGCGGGATCCTCTACGCGCCGGACTACGTGATCAACGCCGGGGGGCTCATCCAGGTGGCCGACGAGCTGGACGGCTTCGACCGCGACCGGGTGATGCGCCGGACGGCCGCCATCGGCCCCATGCTGCGGGCCATCTTCCGCGTGGCGCGGGAGCGGTCCATCACCACGCTGGAGGCCGCCGAGTGGATGGTGCGCCGGCGGCTGGCCGGGGTGGCGGCCCTGCGCACCGTCTACCGTCCGCAGGGTGGCGGCCCGGCGAACCCGCGGCCGGGCGGCGCCTGACCCGTGCCCTTCCCGGGAGGGGGAGCGAGAGCCTTGGTCTTCGCGAAGATGGAGGCCATGGGCCACGAGCAGGTGGTCTTCTGCTACGACCGCGCCACCGGGCTCAAGGCCATCATCGCGATCCACGACACCACCCTGGGCCCGGCCCTCGGGGGTTGCCGCATGTGGCCGTACGCGTCGGAGGAGGAGGCCCTGGTCGACGCCCTGCGCCTGGCCCGCGGCATGACCTACAAGCACGCCGCCATGGGCCTGAACTTCGGCGGCGGCAAGAGCGTGATCATCGGCGATCCCCGGCGGGACAAGTCGGAGATGCTCTTCCGCGCCTTCGGCCAGTTCGTCGACTCGCTGGGCGGCCGGTACATCACCGCCGAGGACGTGGGCACCGCCGCCGAGGACATGGCGTACGTCGCCATGGAGACCCGCCACGTGGTGGGCCTCCCCGGCCGCAGCGGCGACCCCTCGCCCGCCACCGCCTACGGCGTGTTCCGCGGCATGAAGGCGTGCCTGGGCGAGGCCTTCGGCGACGAGTCCTTCCAGGGCCGGGTGGTGGCGATCCAGGGGCTGGGGCACGTGGGCGCCCAGCTGGCCCGGCTGCTCCACGAGGCCGGCGCCCGCCTGGTGGTGACCGACATCGACCCCGAGCGGGCGCAACGGGTCGCCGCGGAGTTCGGCGCCCAGGTGGTGCCGCCCGACGCCATCTACGACGTGGAGTGCGACGTCTTCGCCCCCTGCGCCCTGGGGGCGATCCTCAACGACGACACCATCCCGCGGCTGCGCTGCCGGATCGTCGCCGGCTCCGCCAACAACCAGCTGGCCGAGCCCCGGCACGGGGAGGAGCTGGCGCGGCGGGGGATCCTCTACGCGCCCGACTACGTGATCAACGGCGGCGGCGTCATCCACGTGGCCGACGAGTACGGGCCGGGCGGCTATGACCGCGACCGGGCCTTCGCCCGCGTGGCGACGATCTACGACAAGGTCAAGGCGATCCTGGCCATGGCCCGGGAGCAGGGGATCACCACGGCGGAGGCCGCCGACCGGCTGGCGGAGCAGCGGATCCGTGCCATCGCCCAGCTGCGCCGCCTGCACATGCCGTCCCGGTCGCCGTAGGCGGCGCCGTCGAGGGCATGGCCCATCCGGCGTCCCGGGCGGGGCGCGGGGTCCGCCGACCACAGGACAGCGGAGGGGGCGGTCCGGGACGCCCCGGACCTGCACCCGTCCCGGAGGTCCGCAGACCACAGGACAGCGGAGGGAGCGTGGGGATGGCGACGGAACCACCGACGCGGGCTGCCGCCCGGACGGACGGCCCGCGACCGAGCCTGGGCGGCCGCGACCGGGGTGGGCGTGCCGCCGTCCGGCCCGCCGTTCGGCGGTCCGACATCGAGGATCTGCTCTCGCGCTTGCCGGGCGTCCTGGCGGTGCGGCTGGCGGTCAACGACTGGGGGGCCATCGAGGCCGTCCACGTGCTGGCCACCGTGGACCGCGGGGCGAAGCAGATCGTCCGCGACATCGAGAGCGCGTTGCAGGCCCGCTTCGGCCTGCGCCTGGACCACAAGAAGGTCAGCGTGGCCCAGGTCCGCGGCCTCGGCCCGTTGCGCGACCCGGTGCGGCCCGAGTTGGCCGGGTTCGTCAGCCAGACCGACGCCGTCACCGGCAAGACCCACATCGAGGTGACCTTCCGCGATCCGCGGGACGAGGCCGCCCGCTGGCAGGGCGCGGCCACCGGGGGCTCGCGCCGCAAGCAGCAGGCCCACACCGCCCTGACGGCCGTGCTGGAGGCCCTGCGGCCGCTGCTGCTGGCCCCCGAGCGCGAGCTGGAGCTGGTGGACTGCGAGCTGGTGACGGTGGGCGGACAGGAGCTGCTGGTGGGGCTCTTCGCCCTCCCGAACCTTCGCACCGGGGAGCCCACGTGGCTGGCCGGCGCGGCCCCCGCAGGCGATGAGCTCGTCGAGGCCGCGGCCCGGGTCTTCCTCGAGGTCTACGAACAGCTGATCGAGCTGCGGGACCGCCGGGTGCGCCAGTCCCCCGTCTACCGGCTGCTGGAGCTGGGCCGCAAGATGCGGGCCCAGATGGCGGCGGAACGGGCGGCGGCCCTGGGGGTGCACGCCGAGGGTCAGGGCGGTGCGGCGGGGACGGGCGCCGGGAGCGGCGCCGGCGCGGCCGCCGGGACGCCGGACGAGGGTCGCGGGGACGGCGGGACCGGGGACGAGGCCCTCGACCTGGAGGCCGGCCAGGAGGCGGCGGTGGCGGCCGACGAGGACGGCGGCGACCCGGAGGTGCAGCTGGGCGAGGCGCCCGGTTCCGGCGGGGACGGGTCGGAGCGGTAGCCGTCGGGTCCGCCGACGGGGCGCGGGCCGCCGCGCAGGGTGCACGCCCGGGCGCGGCGCGGGGAGGTGGACCGGGTGCTCCACGCCCGCTGGGGTCGGGTCGAGCGGGTCCTGGCGGTCGCCGGCGGCCGCCAGGAGCTGCTGGTCCAGGTGGACGGCGAGTGGCGGCGGGCCGTGGCCTACCCCGACCTGGTGGGCACGGCGGCCCCGGGCGACCGCGTGTGGCTCAACACCACCGCCGTCGACCTCGGCCTCGGGACGGGTGGATGGGATCTCGTCATCGCCATCCCCGGCCGCCGACCGCCGCCGGGCCGGGGCGAGGCGATGAAGCTTCGCTACACCCCGCTGCAGGTGCGGGTGCCGGCGGCGGAGGAGGCGCTGGCGCCGCTGCCCGCCGGCCTCGCCGGCATGCCGGTGGTCGCGGTGGAGCTCCACAGCCAGCTGGCGCCGGTGCTCGCCGGCTGGCGTTGGGCCGGCGGCGGGCCGGCCGCGGCCTACGTGATGACCGACGGCGGCGCCCTGCCGGCGGCCGTGAGCCGCCTGGTGGCGCGCTTGCGGGCCCGGGGCTGGGTACAGCGAGTGATCACCGCCGGCCAGGCCTTCGGCGGGGACGACGAGGCGGTCCACCTGGCCTCCGCCCTGCTGGTCGCCCGCGCCCGCGGGGCCGCCATGGCGGTGGTCGGGATGGGTCCCGGCATCCTGGGGACGGGCGAGCCCCTGGGCCACTCGGGCGTGGACCAGGCGTGGGCGCTGACCCTGGCCCACGCCCTGGGAGGGCGTCCCGTCCTGGTGCCCCGCCTCAGCACCGCCGACCGGCGCCCCCGGCACCGCGGGCTGAGCCACCACACCGCGGGCGTGATGGGGGTGCTCGCCGTCCCGGCCTGGCTCGCCCTGCCGCGGCCGTTGCCGGAGGCCGCGGCCGACGCCCTGGGTCGGCTGGCGGCGGCGGCGACGGTGCTGCCGGTGGAGGTGTCCACCGCCGCCGCCTGGCGCTGGTGGTGCCGGGAGGGGCCGGAGACGGCCAGCATGGGCCGCGGGGCGGAGGACGACCCGCCCCTCTTCCAGGCCGCCCTGGCCGCGGGCATCCTGGCGGCGGTGCTGGCGTCCCGGCCGACGGCGCCCGGCGAAGGATAGCGCGCCGGGGGCGCAGTCGGAGCGCGCGGGGGCGTCGGGATGCGTGGGGGCGGCAGGGCGCGCCGGGGCGGCCAGGCCGCGTCGGCCGGTCCGGGTCGGGACGCCCCGGGGGTACCGGGGAGCAAGGGGGGCGGCGGATCGGCGTGGGCGCGGCCGGGTCGGGTCGCGCCGGCCGGGACACGCCGGGGATACCGGGGTGCACCGGGGCGGCGGATCGGCGTGGGGGTAGCCGGGGCGCGCCGGGGTGGCCGCGGCGCGTCGGCGGGTCCGGGGAGCACTTGGGCAGCCGGCACGTGCCGAGGCGGACGGGACGCCTTGCGCCCGCGGGTGGGCCCTGGGACGGCCGGGACGCATCGGCGCGGCCGGGGGCATCTGGGGAGCCGGGGGGTCGTGGGGGGCCCGGGGCGCCCAGCGCCCCGGGCCCCCCACGCGGTGGCGGGGTGCCGCAGGCGTCGCCGGGGTGGACCGTCCGGCGGAGGGGGCGCGGCGGGGCGGGGAGCCCTCGCCCGGGAGGGGCCCCCGGGCGGGGTCTCCCGCACCACGACGGAAGGAGATGGCGCATGGAGAGGCCGCTGCACACGGAGACGGTGTGGACCGGTCGGGTCTTCGACCTCCGGCGGGCGACGGTGCGCCTGGAGGACGGTCGCGAGGCCCAGCGGGAGTGGGTCGAACACCCGGGCAGCGTGGTGATCGCCGCCGTCACCGCGGCCCGCGAGGTGCTGCTGGTCCGGCAGTACCGGCTGCCGGCCGGCCGGGAGCTCTGGGAGCTCCCGGCCGGCCGGCGGGAGCCCGGCGAGGACCCCCTCGCCGGCGCCCGGCGGGAGCTGGAGGAGGAGACGGGGTACCGGGCCCGCACGTGGCGGCTGCTGGCGCGCTGCTTCGCCTCCCCGGGCTACACCAGCGAGCACAAGTGGCTCTTCTTGGCCCAGGACCTGGAGCGCGGCGCCCGCCACCCCGATCCGGACGAGGCCATCGCCGTGCGGGCCGTGCCCCTGGCGGAGGCCATGGCCATGGCCGAGCGGGGGGAGATCCTGGACGCCAAGACCCTGCTGGGGCTCCTGATTCTCGAGCGCGGCGGGCTGCTCGACGAACACGGCGGGCCACTCGACGAAGGCGGCGGGCTGCTCGACGAACGCGGCGGTCCGCCGGGCCACATGGACGGGCCCACCCGCGCATAGGGTGGTACGGACGGGCGGCGGACGCCGACGACCGCCATGGCCGCCCGCGGACCGCGGGGAGGACGCCCCCTCCATGCTGGAATATCTGCGCCGCGCCCTGATGGCCGCCGTCCGCCAGCACCAGGCCGCGCTGGTCCTGGCCGCGGTCGTCCTCACGGCGGGGATCGTCACCGGGGCCCTGCAGGTGGCCCGGCTCGATCCCGCCCAGCAGGCCCAGGTGGGACAATACCTGGACTACCTGATGGCCACCGCCCCCGGCGCCGCGGGGCCGCCCCCGGAGGCCGCGGCGGGGGCCGGCGACCTGGCGGCACCGGGGGCCGGCGCGGCACCCTGGCCAACGATCCTGGGCGGCAACCTGCGCCAGGTGGCGGTCGCCTGGGCGGCGGGTTTCCTGGTCCTCGGACTGCCCGTCGCCCTGGGCGTGCTCTTCCTGCATGGCTACAGCCTGGGCTTCGCGGTGGCGGCCATGACCGCCCACTGGCAGTGGCGCGGCCTCCTGGTGGCCTTGGCCGCCGTCTTCCCCCCCAACCTGCTGCAGCTCCCCGCCCTGGCCCTGGTGGCCGCGGCCGCCACCCGCCTGGCCGTCCAGGTGGCCGCCAGCCGGGTCCGGCGCGATCTGCCCGCGCTGGCCTCGCCGTGGTCGCCGTACCTCGCCCTCGGGGTGCTGGCGACCCTCCTCGCCCTCGGCGCCGCCTGGGTCGAGGTCGCCGTGGCGCCGGCGCTGCTCGGCCTGACCCGGCGCTTGGTCTTCTAGTCTTCTAGCCGCCCCGCCGACTGGTCACACCGCACGGCCGACGGCCATCCCGTGCCCGCGCTGTCGCCTTGCCGGTAGCCCCTGGGTGTGCTACCATCGCGTCGCAGTCCGGCGGCGGAAGGGCCCCGCCGGGCCGGTCCCGCACCGCCGCGTCGGGGACCGCGGCGCCAGGGCCGCCGGAACCGCCGACCGGATCGGGCCGGGTTCGTCCGACGCCGGCACGGCCCGTCGCCCACGGGACCGGGGTTCGGGGGCCGAGGCGCCGGCCCGCGGCCCGACCGCAACGGGGAGGCGTAGCTGGCATGGCCGTCATCGGCGTGCCGCGGGAGATCAAGCGCCACGAGAACCGGGTGGCCCTGACCCCCGCGGGAACCCACGCGCTGGTCCAGGCGGGCCACACCGTGCTGATCGAGCGGGGGGCGGGCGAGGGCAGCGGCTTCCGCGACGAGGATTACGCCGACGCCGGGGCCCAGCTGGTGCCCCACCCCGAGGCCGTCTGGGAGGCCGCCGATCTCGTCCTCAAGGTCAAGGAGCCCTTGCCCGAGGAGTATCGCTTCTTCCGCCCGGGGCTGACGCTCTTCACGTACCTCCACCTGGCCGCCGACGAGGCCCTGACCCGGGCGCTGCTGGACCGCGGGGTGACGGCCATCGCGTACGAGACCGTCCAGCGTGCCGACGGCTCCCTGCCGCTGCTGACGCCCATGAGCGAGGTGGCCGGCCGCATGGCGCCCCAGGTGGGGGCCCACTTCCTCGAGCGGGCCCACGGCGGTCGCGGCGTGCTGCTGGGCGGGGTCCCCGGCGTCCCGCCGGCGGACGTGGTGATCATCGGCGGCGGCACCGTCGGCCGGAACGCGGCCCGCATCGCCCTGGGCCTCGGCGCCCGCGTCACGGTGCTGGACGTCCGGCCCGAGGTCCTGCGCTGGTTCGACGACGTCTACGGCGGCCGGATCACCACCCTGATGTCCAACGAGTACAACATCGCCCACGCGGTGCGGCGGGCCGACCTCTTGATCGGCGCCGTGCTGATCCCCGGCGCCCGGGCGCCGCGGCTGGTCAGCGAGGCGATGGTCCGGTCGATGAAGCCGGGGTCGGTGATCGTCGACGTCGCCGTCGACCAGGGCGGCTCCATCGCCACCATCGACCGGGTGACCACCCACGACGCGCCCACCTACGAGCGGCACGGCGTCGTCCACTACGCCGTGGCCAACATGCCGGGCGCCGTCCCCCGGACGTCGACCCTGGCCCTGACCAATGCCACCCTGCCCTACGTGCTGGACCTCGCCCGCCTGGGGGTGGAGGAGGCCGTGCGCCGCGACCCTGCCCTGGCCCGCGGCGTCAACGCCTACCGCGGTCGCCTGACCCACCGGGCCGTGGCGGAGGCCCACCGCCTGCCCTACACACCCCTGGAGGAAGCGGGCCTCGAGGCGCACCCGGGTGCCGCCGGCGGGCGGTAGGGGTCGGGCTCGGGGGGGCCCCGGGGGGCGGGAGCCCTGGGCCGCGGCGGACAGGGGGCCTGGGCGGCGGCCGCGCCGCCCAGGCCCGGGCCGAAGCGGTGGATGCGGGCGATCCCTCGCCGCCCCGGCCATGGGGATGCGCCAGGCGCGTCGCCCCGGGCGTCCGGTGCCCAGGCGCCCCGGGGATCGAGGGGCGCGCCGGCCGATCCCCCGCGTCGGGCGATGCCGGGGCGATCGGACGGCCCCCGACCCCGGTGGCCCATGCCATCGCAGCAGGCGGGGGGAGGGCGTCCCATGGCGGGACGAGGCGAGGCTGCCGCGGCCGAGCCGCCCGCCGCCGTGTGGGCGGCGGCCATGGCGGAGTACTTGGAGATCCTGCGGGTCGAACGCGGCCTGGCGGCCCATACCCTGGAGGCGTACCGCCGCGACCTGGGCGACTTCGCCGTCTTCGCGGTCGGGCACGGGGCGGACCCGGGGGCCGTGACCCGCAGCCTGGTGATGGCCTACCTGCAGCGCCTGCACCAGGCCGGGCGGGCGCGGGCCACCGTGGCCCGGCGGCTGGCCGCGTTGCGCGGGTTCTTCGCCTACCTGGTCCGGGAGGGGCGGATCGCCCGCGACCCCGTCGAGGGCATGACCTCGCCGCGAGCCGGCCGCCCGCTGCCGCGGGTGATGTCGGTGGAGGAGGTCGAGCGCCTGCTGGAGCTGCCGCGACCGGCCTCGCCCGCCGGGCTGCGCGACCGCGCGGTGCTGGAGCTCCTCTACGCCGCGGGCTTGCGGGTGTCGGAGCTGGTGGGGCTCGACCTGGACGACCTGCTCCTGGACCACGGCCTCGTGCGCTGCCGCGGCAAGGGCGGCAAGGAGCGCGTGGTCCCCGTGGGCGCGCCGGCGGTGGAGGCCGTCCGCGTCTACCTGGAACGCGGCCGCCCCCGGCTCTGCCGCCGCCCCGACCAGCGGGCCCTCTTCCTCAACCACCGCGGCGGGCGCCTGAGCCGCCAGTGGGTGTGGCGGCTCTTGCGGCGAGCCGCGCGCCAGGCGGGCGTGAGCCGGGCCGTGAGCCCCCACACCCTGCGCCACTCCTTCGCCACCCACCTCCTGGCGGGCGGCGCCGACCTGCGGGCGGTGCAGGAACTGCTCGGCCACGCCAGCATCACCACCACGCAGATCTACACCCATCTGACCCGCCACCACCTGCTGGAGGCCTACCTCAGGGCCCACCCGCGGCTGGCGGGGCCGCCGGCGACCCCGCCTGAGGCCGGAACGGCGGCCGCGGGGCCCGGGGCCGGCCCGGAGGGAGGAGGCTGACGTGCCGAGCCCGCACGACCGCGAGACGGCGAGCGCCACCGAGGCGGACCGCCGGCCGGCGGCGGCCTCGACCCTGCGCACCCTGCCGGCGGTCCACCGCCTGCTGGCCCATCCGGCCGTCCAGGAGGCCGCCCGCGGGGCGGGGGCGGCGTGGGCCGCCGAGTCCGCCCGCCGGGTCCTGGACGAGGAGCGCCGGCGCCGCCTGGAGGGCGCGCCCCCGCGTGCCCTCGACCAGCTGGCGGCCGCCACGGCGGCCCGCGTCGCCGCCGTGGCCCGACCCTCGCTGCGGCGCGTGATCAACGCCACCGGCGTCGTCCTCCACACCAACCTGGGCCGGGCTCCCCTGCCGGCGGAGGCGGTGGCGTCGGTCGCGGAGGTGGCGGGGGCCTACTCCACCCTGGAGTACGACCTGGCCACCGGCGGCCGCGGCTCGCGCCTCGACCACGTCCGCAGCCTGCTGCGGCGCGTCACCGGGGCGGAGGACGCCCTGGTGGTCAACAACAACGCCGCCGCGGTGTACCTGGTCCTGGCCGTCCTCGCGGCCGGGCGCGAGGTGGTGGTCTCCCGCGGCCAGCTGGTGGAGATCGGCGGGTCCTTCCGCATCCCCGAGATCCTGGCGGCCAGCGGCGCCCGCCTGGTGGAGGTGGGCACGACCAACAAGACCCGGCTGGCCGACTACGAGGCGGCCATCGGGCCCGAGACCGCCCTGCTGCTGCGGGTCCACACCAGCAACTACCGCATCGTCGGCTTCACCGCCAGCGTCCCCCTGGAGGACCTGGTGGCCCTGGGCCGGCGCCATGGCCTCCCCGTGGTGGACGACGTCGGCAGCGGCCTGTTGTTCCCGCCGCCCGCCGGCCCCGGGCGTCCCCTGGCCGGCGAGCCGTCGGTCCAGGCCAGTCTGGCGGCCGGCGCCGATCTGGTCACCTTCAGCGGGGACAAGCTGCTGGGCGGGCCGCAGGCCGGCATCATCGTCGGCCGGGCGGAGCTGGTGGCCCGCCTCCGCCGCCACCCCCTCATGCGCGCCCTGCGCTGCGACAAGCTGGTGCTGGCCGCCCTCGAGGCCACCCTGCGGCTCTACCTGGATCCGGCGGAGGCGTACCGGCGCGTCCCGGTGCTGGCCATGCTGTCCCGATCGCCGGACGAACTGGCCCGCGTCGCCCGGCGCCTGGCGGCCCGCCTGCGCCGAGCCCTGGGCCCGCGAGCGCGGGTGACGGTGGCGCCGGGCGACTCCCAGGCCGGCGGCGGCAGCCTGCCGGAGGTCCCATGGCCCACCACCCTGGTCGGCCTGACGGTCCCGGGGGTGGCCGTGGCGGACCTGGCCGCGGCGCTGCGCCAGGGCGAGCCGCCGGTGATCGGCCGGATCCATGACGACGTGCTCTGGCTCGACCCCCGCACCCTCCTGCCCGGCGACGATCGGGAGCTGGTCCGGGCCGCCGCCCGGGCGGTGGACCGCCTGACCGACGCGGCCCGGGGCGATCCGGCGCCCGCCGCCCCCTGACCCCCGCCCTCAGGGGCAGCCGGAGCCGCCGGGCCGCCGGCGCCCGCCCCGCGTCCCCCGCGCGCTCGGGCTGCGGCGCCCGCCACCGTCGGGCGCGGCGGCCGGCGCATAGGGACCTTCCCCCGGGAAAGCCTACCTCCCGTCAGAACCGCGAACCACCGCGAGGGGGGATGAGGGGTGCCCGTGCTGCGCCCGCGGCCTGCGCCGCCCCGGGGCCCGTACGGCGACGGGCGGGGGGATCGGGGCTGGCGAGCCGCCGCCCGCATGGCCGCGACCCTCCTGCTGGCGATGGCCCTGGTCGGCGCGCCGGTCCCACCGGTGGCGGCAGCGACGGCGCCGGACCCTGGCGAGGGACCGCATCCCGACACCGAGAGGCCGGGCGGCAGCCCAGGCTTCCCCACCCGCTCGGCGGCGCTGCTGGTGATGGACGCCGCCAGCGGCCAGGTGCTCTGGGCGAAGAACGCCGACCAGCCGCGCCACCCGGCCAGCATCAGCAAGCTGATGACCCTGCTCCTGACCCTGGAGGCGATCCAGGCGGGGCAGATCCGCCTCCAGGACCAGGTGACCGTCAGCCCGCGGGCGGAGGGGACGCCGGGCAGCACCGCCTTCCTCGAGGCGGGCGAGCGCATCACCGTGGAGGACCTGATCAAGGCCGTGGCGGTGGCCTCGGCCAACGACGCCTGTGTCGCCCTGGCGGAGTACATCAGCGGCGACGTGGGCCGGTTCGTCCAGCGGATGAACCAGCGGGCGCGCGAGCTCGGGCTCACCCAGAGCCGCTTCGTCGACCCCCACGGCTTGACCGACCGGCCCGGCAACCGCATGAGCGCCCGCGACATCGCCGTCCTCAGCCGGTACCTGGTGAACCACCACCCCGAGATCCTGCGCTACACCTCGATCTGGGAGGACTGGTTGCGCAAGGGGACCGATCGCGAGTTCTGGCTCACCAACACCAACAAGCTGGTGGCCTGGTACGACGGCGTCGACGGCCTGAAGACCGGGCTCACCGAGGAGTCGGGTCCGTCCGTCGTGGTCACCGCGCGCAAGGGCGACGACCGGTTCATCGTCGTCGTGCTCGGCGCGCCCGAGAGCGACACCCGCTGGCGGGAGGCCAGCCGGCTGCTGGACTGGGCGTTCGCCTCCTTCGACTCCGTGCCCATCGCCCAACCGGGCCAGGCGCTGCGGACGGTGCGGGTGGCCGAGGGCCGGCGCCTGGGGGTCCCGGTGACCGTCCGGGAGGTCTTCGGCGTCACGGTGCCGCGGGGCGAGGCCGGCCGGGTGCGCTGGACGGTGGAGGTGGCCGAGCCCGTGCCGGCGCCGGTGGCGGAGGGGCAGCCGGTGGGGCGCGTCGTCGCCCGGGCCGGCGACCGGACCCTCGCCACGGCGCCCGTGGTGGCGGCGCAGGCGGTGGGACGGGCGGGCCCGCCCGCGCTCTGGGCACGGCTGTTCGGGTGGACCTGGCCGATGCGCTGATGGACGCATGGGGAACGCGCCGCCGGGTGCGGCAGGGACCGCCGGCCCGGCGGCGAACCCTTGTGGGGGGAGACGGGGAGAGAGGGCGATAGGAGGCGTTGCCGTTGCACGTCGCACTCCGGTGGACGGGACGCACCCTGATCGCCCGCCTGGCCGGGGACCTGGACGAGCATGGCGCCGAGGTCTTCCGGCAGGAGATCGAGCGCGCCCTCCGTCGGCGCGCCTACGACCATCTGGTGGTCAACCTCCAGGAGGTCCGCTTCATCGACAGCTCGGGCCTGGGAGCCCTGCTGGGGCGCTACCGTCGCGCCCGGGAGGACGGCGCCCGGGTCAGTGTGGCGGGAGCGCCGCCGCATGTGCGGGCGGTGCTGCAGCTGGCCGGCATCCCGCAGTGGATCCCCCTCTACGAGGACGAGGCCGCCGCCCTGGGCGCGCCGGGGGAGGTGGGGCGCCGATGAGCCGCGCCGAGCCCGGTCGTCCCCTGACGGCGGTCCCCCACCCATCCCCATCGAACCGGCCGGCCGGACCGCCGGGTCCCGCCGAGGAGGGGACGGGCCCCATGGGTGACCGCGCCGCCGAACCCCGCTGGCTCGAGCTGCGCCTGCCCAGCCGGCCGGAGAACGTCGGCGTGGCGCGGGTGGCCGTGGCCGCCTTCGCCGCCCAGCTGCCCTTCACCCTGAGCGAGCTCGAGGAGATCAAGGTGGCGGTGTCGGAGGCGGTGACCAACGCCGTGGTCCACGGCTACGGCCACGGCCGGGGCGTCGTCACCATCCGCGCCGGTCACGACGGGCGGCGCCTGTGGGTCGAGGTCGCCGACAGCGGGCGCGGCATCGCGGACATCGAGCAGGCGCGTCAGCCCGCCTTCTCCACCGACCCCGAGCGCATGGGCATGGGCTTCGCCTTCATGGAGGCCTTCATGGACCAGGTCGACGTGGAGTCGGCGCCGGGCGCCGGCACCACGGTGCGCCTCTACAAGCGGCCTCGCCCCAAGGAGCAGGCCTCCTCCCCGGACGAACCGGCGGCCGGGGACCCGGCGGCCGGCGCCCCCAACGGCGGGGCCCCGCCCTCGTCCCAGCTGGAGGCCGCCGCCGGCCGCGGCGACGGCTCCGGGTCGGCCGACGCCGGCGCCGCCCGCTGAGGGGGCGCGGGCGGTGGAAGCGGAGCTGTGGGCGCGGGCGCGCCAGGGCGACGCCGAAGCCCGGGAGCGCCTGGTCGCCCTGCACATGCCCCTGGTGCGACACGTGGCGCGCCGGTTCGCAGGCCTGGGCCACGACCTGGACGACCTGGTCCAGGCGGGGACCGTGGGCCTGCTGCAGGCCATCGACGGCTTCGACCCGGACCGCGGCTACCAGTTCTCCACCTACGCCGTGCCGGCCATCCTCGGCGAGATCCGCCGCTGGCTGCGCGCCAACGATCCGGCCGGGCTGACCCGCGCGATGCGGGCGCGGGTCACGGCGATCCGCCGCGCGGCGGAGGCCATGGAACAGGAGCTGGGTCACCGTCCCACCGCCGCGGCGGTGGCGGCGCGGCTGGGCTGCGACGTGGCCGACGTCGCCTTCGCCCTGGAGGCGGCGCAGGGCCCCCTGTCCCTGGACGAGCCCCTGGGCGCCGATCCCGACGCCGCCGCCCGCGGCCAGCGGCTGGCGGCACCCGCCGAGCCGGACTGGGGCGACCGGGTGGCGGTGCGCGCCGCCCTGGCCCAGTTGCCGCCGCGCCTGCGCACGGTCCTGACGCTGCGCTTCTTCCGCGACTTGACCCAGGCGGAGGTGGCCGCCGCCCTGGGGATCTCCCAGCCCCAGGTCTCGCGCCTGGAGAAGGCGGGCCTGGCGCACCTGCGCCGGCTGCTGGCGGCCGGCGAGGACGTCGGGGCCGCGGCCGTCCCATCGCGCCCGGCGGCGTCGCGCCCGGGCGCCGGGGCAGCGCCCGGGCGCGACGCCGGGCCCGCCCCGGCATAGCGGCCGCGGCCCCCGGGAAGGCTAGCAGCGGAATCCCGGACCCAACGGCGCAGGCCCGGCGCCGCCCGGCGGGCTCGTCCCCCGTGGCGGTCCCGTGGGCGCCAACGGAGGAGGATGGACGTGGCGGACGTGGTCAAGGTCATCGAGCTGGTCGGCGAGTCCACCAAGGACTGGACGGATGCGGTCAACAACGCCGTGGCGGAGGCGTGCCGCACGCTGGACCACGTCTCCGGCGTCGAGGTGTGCAACCTGACGGCCAACGTCGACAACGGCCGCGTCGTGGAGTGGAAGGCCAACGTCAAGGTGGCCTTCAAGGTCGACAACAGCCGGCGCGGCGTCTGACGCGCCGCGCCGGCTCCGCGGGGAAGACCCATGGCCAAGGCGAGCCAGCAGCAGACCCAGGAATACCAGCAGGCCGTCCGCCGCATCCTGCCCCCCAAGCCCATCGCTCGCAATGCGCTGATGGCCTTCCTCGTCGGCGGGACCATCTGCACCGCCGGCCAGGTGGTGCTCAACCTGTTGAAGAACGCCGGCCTCCCCGCCACGGAGGCCACCGCCTGGACGGCGGCGGTGTTCATCCTGATCGGCCTCCTGCTCACGGGCATGGGGGTCTACGACGACCTGGGCCGGATCGGCGGCATGGGCGCCTTCCTGCCCATCACCGGCTTCGCCAACTCCATCGGCTCGGCGGCGATGGAGTTCAAGCGGGAGGGATGGGTGCTGGGCCTCGGCGCGCGCATCTTCCAGATCGCGGGTCCGGTGATCGTCTACGGGATCGCCGCGGCCACGGTGGTGGCCGGGCTGGCCACCTGGCTGGGCGGCGCCCGGGCGACCCTGGGGGCCCCCTAGGCGCCGCGGGGACGAATCGGGACCGCCCGGGCGCTGCGCCACCGGCCCGGCCGACCCCGCGGCCCGGCGCGGCCGCGGGGTCGGCCGCGCGGCCGCGGCGGTGGGGAGCCCGGATCGCCCCGGGGCGGTGGGAAAGCGGGCCCCGGGGCGGCGGAGAGGTCGGGTCGCCCGCGGTGATCCGGGTCCGGAAGGCAAGGGGGACCGATCCATGGCATCGCTGACCGCCGTCGCCAACCTGCTGGAGAAGGGGCGCGGCCCGCGCCCCGGCGCGGCCCCCCGGCACCAGGACCGCCGCACCGGACAGCAGACCCTGGTCTTTCCCAGCCGCCCCCGCATCCTGGCCGCCGCCGCGGTGGCCGGCCCCAAGGAGGCCCAGGGCCCCCTGGGGGCCTACTGGGATCGGACCTATCCCGACCGCCTGCTGGGCCAGCGGTCCTGGGAGCACGCGGAGCGGCGCATGTGCCTGGACGCGGCGGTCCTGGCCCTGGAGAAGGCGGGGCTGGAGCCGGCGGACATCGACCTCCATCTGGCCGGCGACCTGATGAACCAGTTGACGTGCGCCAATTTCACCGCGGCCGAGCTGGACATCCCCTTCCTCGGCCTCTTCGCGGCCTGCGCCACGTGGGCCGCCGCCCTGGGCCTCGGCGCGGCCTTGGCCGACGCCGGCTACGCCGGGCGGGTGCTGTGCACCACGTCGAGCCACCACGACGCCGCCGAACGGCAGTATCGCTTCCCGACGGAGCTCGGCAACCAGCGGCCCGCCACCGCGCAGTGGACGGCCACCGGCGCGGCGGCGGCCGTCCTGGCGGCCACCCCGGGCCCTGGCCCCGGCGACGGGCCGGCGGAGCGGCGGGCGACGGCAGGCCGTGCGAGCCCTCGGCCGGCCGCCGGGCAGGCCGGCCGGCCACCAGCCGCGGACGCCGCGGCGGATCGGCCCGCCCGCGGCCGCCCCGGGCGCTGGGTGAGCGTCACCCATGCCACCTTCGGCCGGGTCATCGACATGGGCCTGACCGACCCCTTCGACATGGGATCGGCCATGGCACCGGCCGCGGCCGACACCATCCGCCAGCACCTGGCGGACACCGGCCGGCGTCCCGGCGACTACGACCTGATCGTCACCGGCGACCTGGCCCGTTACGGCCACCGGCTGTTGGTGGAACTGCTGCGCGAACAGGGGTACGACGCCGAGGGCGTGCTGGCCGACTGCGGCATCATGCTCTACGACGCGTCCCAGGGCGTCTACGCGGGAGGCAGCGGCACGGCCTGTTCCGGCATGGTGACCGCGGGGTACCTGCTCCGGCGCATGCAGCAGGGCGACCTGCGCCGGGTGCTGCTGGTGTGCACCGGCTGCCTGCACAGCACCACGACCTACAAGCAGGGGGACACCCTCCCTACCGTCGCCCACGCGGTGGCGCTGGAGGTCGAGGACGCCGCGCCCGCCGACGGTCGCCCCGTCGCGGGCGACGGCCGCGGCACCCCGGCCGGCGGCACCGCCCCCGGCGCCCCCGCCCGGGACCCGTCGGGCGAGGCCGCTTCGAGGGGGAACGGATCGTGAGCTATCTCCTGGCGTTCGTCGTCGGGGGCCTTCTCTGCACCCTGGCCCAGCTGGTGCTGGACCTGACGCCGCCGCGCTTCACCCAGGGGCACGTGATGGTGCTGTTCGTCGTCCTGGGCGCCGTGGCCGGCGGGCTGGGCCTCTACCGGCCGCTGGTGGAACTGGCGGGCGCCGGGGCGACCATCCCGCTGCCGGGTTTCGGGTTCGCGCTGGTCGAGGGCGCCCTCCAGGGGGCGAGCCGGGGCCTGGGCGGCATCCTGGCCGGCGGCCTCGGCGCGACGGCCCTCGGCCTGACGGTGGCCATCCTCGGCGGCCTCCTGACGGCCCTGCTGTTCAACCCGAAGGGGTAACCGACGCGCCAGACGAAGCCGGCGGCGGCCGGGGAACGCACGCGAGGGGAGGGCGGAGCCATGCGGGAAGGGGCCGGTTCGTCCGCACCGGAACCCGCCGGGGCGGCCGGGGCGATCCGCGCGGCCGTCCACCACGGGGAGTCCAGGCACCCGATCCGACGGGAGCTGGAGGCGAACCTGGCGTACCTGCGGCGGGTGCTGGGCGCGGGCGAGAGCTTCGACGTCCTGATCAAGCCCTCCCGGTTCGCCGGCCGCGATGCCGTGCTGATCGGCATCGACGGCCTCGTCAAGACCGACGTGCTGCTGCGCATCATGCAGGCGCTGGCGGTCTTCGAACCCGACCCCTCGGCCCGGGAGGACGACCGCCTGTGGTTCACCCAGGTGTTCGTCGAGGGCATCGGCTACCTGGAGGTGGATCCGGCCCAGACCCTGGACGACGTGGTGGAGAAGGTGCTGATGGGACCCGTGGCGCTGCTGGTCGATGGCGTCGATCGCGCCTACCTGATCGACGTCCGCACCTATCCCAGCCGGGGCATCGCGGAGCCGGCCCTGGAGAAGGTGCTGCGCGGCCCCCACGACGGGTTCACCGAGACGCTGGTCTACAATACCGCCCTGATCCGGCGGCGGCTGCGGGATCCGCAGTTCCGGGCGGAGGTCGTCCACGTCGGCCGACGCTCGCGCACCGACGTCGCCCTGGTCTACCTGAAGGACGTGGCGGACCCCGGGCTGGTGGAGGCGGTGCGCCAGCGGCTGCAGCGGGTCGAGACCGACGCCATCCCCATGGCCGAGTCCGCCGTGGTGGAGCACCTGGTCGGGCCCCGGCGCTGGTGGAACCCGTTCCCGCTGGTGCGCTTCACCGAGCGGCCCGACGTGGCCGCGGTCCACCTGATCGAAGGGCACGTCCTGATCCTGGTGGACACCAGCCCGTCGGCCATCATCCTGCCCACCACCCTGTTCCACCACCTGCAGCACGCCGAGGAGTTCCACGAGAACGCCACCGTGGGCACCTGGGTGCGGCTGATCCGCTACGCCGGGGTGCTGCTGGCGTGGTTCGGGCCCGCCCTGTGGGTCGCCCTGGTCCTGGACAAGGACCGCCTGACCGGGCTGCCCCGGGACTGGCTGGCCATCCTGGGCCCGCGGAAGCCAGCGGGCATCGACCTGGAGTGGCAGTTCATCCTCGGCGAGGTCGGCATCGAGCTCATCCGCCTGGCCCTGATCCACACGCCCGAAGCCCTCTCCACCTCCCTCGGCATCATCGGCGCCGTCCTCATCGGCCAGCTGGCCGTGCAGGTGGGCCTGTTCACCAACGAGGCCATCCTCTACATCGCGCTGGCGGCGCTGGGCACCTTCGCCACGCCGAGCGTCGAGCTGGCCCAGGCCTTCCGCCTGTTGCGGGTGGGGCTGCTGATCCTGGCGGGGACGCTGGGCGTCCCGGGGTTCTTGCTGGGCATCCTGGCGTCCTTCGTCCTCCTGCTCAGCACGCGGTCCTTCGGCGTGCCCTACCTGTGGCCGCTGGTGCCCTTCGACGGCCGGGCGCTGGTCCGCATGCTGCTGCGCCAGCCGATGACGGTGCGGGTCGCCCGCGAGCGCACCTTCCCCCGCCCGGTGGAGGGGGGCGAGGCGGGCGGCCCCCAGCCGGCGTGACCGGATGGCGCCCGGGCACCGGCGACCCGCGACCTTGACCCCCGGCGCGGCCCTTGGCTAGACTCGAGCCAGACTGCCGGGCCGGCCGGGCGGTGCCGTCGATGCGAAGGGCGCGCTTCGCCCCAGTGCGGGCCGGCCGCGGCCGCCGCGCGCCGGCGGGGGCCGCGCCTGGGGCCGGTCCGGAGCGGGGAGCGTTGCCCGTGTCGGGCCTGTTCGACCCCTTGGGACTCCTGATCGCCGCGCCGGGCCTGCTCCTGGCGCTGGTGCTGCATGAGTACGCCCACGCCCGCGTGGCCCACCACCTGGGCGATCCGACGCCCCGGGCGGCCGGACGCCTGACCCTCGATCCCCTGGCCCACCTGGATCCCATCGGCACCCTGCTGCTGGTGCTCTTCGGCTTCGGCTGGGCGAAGCCCGTGCCCGTGAACCCGTGGCACTTCCGCAACCCCCTGGCCGGCATGGCGCTGGTGGCGGCGGCCGGTCCGGCGACCAATCTCGCCCTGGCGTTCGCGACCTTCGTCATCGCGGACCTCTGGGAGCCGACGGGACTGGTCGGGGTGGCGGTGCGGTACGTCGCCATCATCAACGTCTACCTAGCGGTGTTCAACCTCATCCCCATCCCGCCGCTGGACGGCTCCCGGGTCCTGCGCGCGCTCCTGGGGCGCAGCGGCGGCTGGCTCGATGCGCTGGAGTCCTACGGATGGCTGTTGCTCATGCTGCTGTTGGTGACCCACACCCTGGATCTGGTGCTCCACCCGTTGGCCGCCCTGGTGATGGACGGCCTGGCGGGCCTGGCCGCGGCCGTGGCGGGAGGCCGGTGAGCGGCCCGGGCGGAGGCCCGGGCGGCGGGGAGGAGTCGGCATGGCGTACACCGTACGGCTCGACCGGTTCGAGGGGCCGCTGGACCTGCTGCTGCAGCTGATCGAGAGGCAGGAGATCGACATCCACGACATCCCCATCGCCCGCATCACCGAGCAGTACCTGGAGCACCTGGAGGCCATGCGCCGGCTGGACCTGGAGGTGACCAGCGAGTTCGTCGTGCTGGCCGCCCAGCTCATCGAGATCAAGGCGCGGATGCTGCTGCCGCCGGAGCCGCGCGCCCAGGAGGAGGAGGCCGCCGAGGAGCCGGACCCGCGCGAGGAGCTGGTGCGCCGGCTGCTGGAGTACCGCCGGTACAAGGAGGCCGCCCGCTATCTGAGCCAGCTGGCGGAGCAGCACGGCGGACGCTATCCGCGGCTGGCCGAGGCCATCGAACCGCTGGCCGGCGAGCTGAGCGGCCTCGAGGGGGTGACCCTGGAGGACCTGGTCCGCGCCTTCGCCACCGTGCTCGCCGCCGCGCGCGAGACGCCCGAGGTGGTGGTGGAGCCGGAGGAGGTGACGGTGGCCCAGCAGATGGACGCCATCCTGCGGCTGCTGGCCGCCACCGCGGGCCCCGTCACCTTTCGCGCCTGCTTCTCCGGCCGCGCCACCCGGCTGGAGGTGGTGGTCACCTTCCTGGCCCTGCTGGAGCTGATCCGCCAGGGGCGGGTGCGGGTGCGGCAGGACCGCGCCTTCGGCGAGATCGTGCTCTACCCCGCCGAGGGCGTCCGGGCCGAGCCCGCGGGCGGGGAGGAGCGGGGCGGACGGCGCGGTGCCGGCGCGGAGCGGGAGAACGGCGGCGAAACCGGCGCGGCCCCGGCGGCGGAGGAGGCGGCCCCAGGGGGGACGCCGGCTTGACGGTGGAACCGATCCGGGGCGCCGTGGAGGCCCTGCTCTTCGTCGCCGGCGAGCCGCTCTCCGTGGCCCGCATGGCCCGCATCCTGGGCGTCGGCGAAGGGGTGGTGCGGGAGGCGCTGGCCGAGCTGGCCGAGGCCTGCCGGGCGCCTGGGCGCGGGATCGAACTGGTCGAGGTGGCCGGCGGCTGGCAGCTGGTGACCCGGCGGGAGTACCGGCGCGCGGTGGAGGAGCTCCTGCAGCCGCGGCGCCAGGCGCTCTCGCGCGCAGCCCTGGAGACGCTGGCCATCGTCGCCTACCGCCAGCCGGTGACCCGGGCGGAGATCGAGGCCATCCGCGGCGTCCAGTCGGAGGCCGGCCTGCGGACGCTGCTGGAGCGCGGGCTGATCCGCGAGGTCGGCCGCAAGGACGCGCCCGGCCGCCCGATCCTGTACGGGACCACGCCCCTCTTCCTGCAGATGTTCGGCCTCAAGGACCTGAGCGAGCTGCCGCCCCCCAGCGCCTTCGTCCCGCCGGACGCGCCGTCGCTGGACGAACGCGGCGCGACGCCGGGGACCCCGCCCGATGGGGGGACGTCCACGCCCGGCCCTGGGGCATCCTAGTCACAATGAACGAGGCCGGCCCCGTTTCGCAGGTGCGTGGGTTACGCTGGACGTGCCTGCGTCCCAGGCGCAGAGCCACATGCGAAAGGGGCCGGTGGTATGAAGAATATCACGAAATTCGTGGGTCTGGACGTCCACCGGGACACGATCGCGGTCGGAGTGGCGGACCGCGAGGGCGGTCGCGGGCGGTACTGGGGTACCATCCCGCACCGCCCGGAAGCCGTGCGCAGGTTGATGGAGCAGCTGGGGCCCAAGGAGCGGCTCTTGGTCTGCTACGAGGCAGGGCCCACCGGATACGGGCTCCAGCGCTTGCTGGCCTCCCTGGGGATCGAGTGCATCGTGGTGGCCCCGGCGCTGACGCCCACGCGCCCCGGGGACCGGGTCAAGACCGACCGCCGGGATGCTGTGCGTCTGGCGGAGCTGCTGCGGGCCGGCGAACTGGCTCCGGTGTGGGTGCCCGGCGAGGAGGACGAGGCGCTGCGCGACCTGGTGCGGGCGCGGGAGGATGCCAAGCAGGACCTTTTGCGTGCACGCCACCGGCTGAGCAAGTTCTTGCTCCGGCACGGGATCCGGCCGCCGCAGGGGGTGCGCCGGTGGTCGGGCCGGTATCGGGAGTGGCTGGAGGGGCTGGAGCTGGGGCAACCGGTCCTGCAGCGGGTGTTGCGGGAGTACGTCCACGCCATCGATGAGATCGAGGAGCGCCTTAAGCGCCTGGAAGCGGAGATCCACGAGCAGGCCACGGCCAGCGTGCACGCGCCGGTGATTCAGGCTCTGCAGGCGTTGCGCGGGGTGGGCGAGGTGGTGGCGGTGACGGCGGTGGCCGAGGTCGGGTCGTTCTTACGCTTTGCCCGGGCGCGGCAGTTGATGGCGTACGCGGGGATCGTGCCCAGCGAGTATTCCAGCGGGGCACGCCGCAGGCGCGGTGCGATCACCAAGACGGGCAACGCGCACCTGCGCCGGGTGCTGGTGGAGGCGGCGTGGTCCTACCGCCACCCGCCGGCGCTCAAGGCGAAGATTCGGCAGCGCTACGAGGGGCAACCGCCAGAGGTGCAGCGGATGGCGTGGAAGGCGCAGGAGCGCCTGTGCCGCCGCTACCGGCGCATGATCGCGCGGGGCAAGCCGCACGCCGTCGCGGTGACCGCCGTCGCTCGCGAATTGCTGGGCTTCATGTGGGCGATTGCTTGTTGGGTAGAGAGGCAGCAGCAGGACGACCAGACCGTTGCGTGAGGGTCTACCAGCGTAAGGAGTGGGGGTGAAGGCAGTTTTGCGGTAGGCGGGTTGAATTCCGGGACCGGTACGGGGGAACCCTCGACGGTCGCTATGCGGCAGGCACGGCCTCGTCGACCCGCGCTCCTAGTCTGAGGCAGCCCCCGACGGATGGCGTGGGATGCGGTAACCAACCCGCGGATATCAGCGTGCCAACCGTCGGAAGCATACCCGGGACTCACCCGACTACCGCAGCTGTTGCGGACGGGGCTTGACGGCCTCGTTCATATCAGCGGCCGGAGGTGCTCCCATGGGCCGCTCCGGGCTGGCCGCCGCCACCCTTGCCCTCGCCCTGGCCATCGCCGTGCGCTGGATCCTGCACCGGCCCCTCCTGCCCTTGCGACTGCGGGTCCGCTGGCGCGGTCGGCGGTTGACGGCAGCGCTCATGGTCGGCTGGCCGCGCCTCGCCTACCGCGCCTGGATCACCGGCCGGCTCCCCGGCCCCCTGCGGCGCCGGCACTCGGTGCACCTGCCCGGGGTCGGCCCCCTTCGGCCACCCGCCCGGGACGGGCGACGGCGGGGGACGCGGATCCTCCACCTGAGGCCGGCGCCGGGCGCGGCGGCCGCCGGCGGGCCGGCCGCGAGCCACCCGTGGCGACGGCTCCTGGCCGGGGACCGCTGGGAGATCCGGCGCCTCTCCCTGCGCATCGTGGCGGGCGTCGTCGACGCCGCGGCCACGGCTTGGCTGGCCGGCAGCCTCTGGGCGCTGACCGGCGCCGCCGCGGCCGTCGCCGGGCGTCGCGCCACCGGCCCCGTCGACGTTCGGGTCGAACCGGCCTTTGGCCGGCACGCCTGGGCCCTGGAGCTGGAGTGCATCGCCCGCCTGCCGCTTTGGGAGACTATGAGCGCCGCCTGGTCGCTCCGCTCCCGGAGGCCGCCGGCGGCCCCCGCTGCCGGCCCGCGCCGGGGGCCGCGGAGGCCGGGCGCGCAACCTTGACGGCCGCACGGCCTTGACGGCCCCACGGCCCACCCGCCACCGGCGGGGCCCGCGGGGACCGGCGGGGTCGGATGCGCAGGCGGCGCTGCAGGGCAGGGGGGTCGAGGGGTTGGGCGAGCATCCCATCCAGGGCTTGATGCACACGGCGATGGAGAGCCTCAAGCAGATGGTGGACGTCAACACCGTCGTCGGCGACGCGGTGGAGGCCAAGGACGGCACGGTCATCGTGCCCGTCTCCCGCGTCTCCGTCGGCTTCGTCGCCGGTGGCGGCGAGTACGGCCGGGAGCCGCGGCGCACCGAGGCGGGCGACGCCGCCTGGCCCTTCGCGGGTGGCAGCGGGGCGGGGGTGAGCGTCCAGCCGGTGGGATTCCTCGTGGTGGGACAGGGTCGGGTGCGGCTGCTCCCGGTGGCCGAGGGCGCCTTCCTGGACCGCATCATCGACGCGGCCCCGGAGGTCCTGGATCGGGTCCGCCGTTTCTGGTCGGGACGAGACGGGACGGTCCCGGGCGGAGCCTCCGCCCCGGGCGGCCGCACGGCGGCCGGCGCCGGGGCGTCGGGGTCGCCCGCCGTGCCGGCGGCGCCGCTCGCCGGGGCGCAGGGCGAGCGGCCCGGCCCCGGCACCGGCGCCATGGGATCCCGGGCGCGCCCCGGGGACGCCGCCACGCGCCCCCTGGAGCGAACCGGCTGGTCGGCGGGCGCGGTGGGGGACGAGTCGCCGCCCCTGGACTAGCCGCCGCTGGCGCCGGAGGGCGCCGGGCTGCCAGGCGTCGGGCCGGGCGGTGAGGGCACCGGCAGAGGCCGGGGATGGATGCCGGCCGGGGTCGGGGCGCGGGGAAGGGGAGATGGCCGGTGCGCAGCCTCTGGCGGGGCGTGATCAGCTTCGGCCTCGTCAACATCCCCGTGCGCATGTACCTGGCGGTGGAGGAGAAGGCGGTCCGCTTCCGCCAGCTGCACCAGCGGTGCGGGACGCCCATCCGCTACCGCCGCTGGTGCCCCCGCTGCGACGTGGAGGTGGCCGCGGAGGAGCTGGCGCGGGGGTACGAGTACGCCCCCGACCGGTTCGTCCTGATCACCGACGAGGACCTGGCCCGCCTGCCCCTGCCCACCGCCCGGGCCATCGAGATCCTGGACTTCGTCCAGGGCGAGGCCATCGACCCGATCTACTTCCAGCGCACGTACTACCTCGAGCCCGCCGAGGGCGGCGGCAAGGCCTACCGCCTGCTGCGCCGGGCCATGGACCTGCGGGGCCGCGTGGCCATCGCCAAGGTCGCCCTGCGGAACAAGGAGACCCTGGCCTGCCTGCGCACCTTCCGCCAGCGGGCGCTGGCCCTGGTGGCCATGGCCTATCCCGACGAGATCCGGCCGCTGGAGGCGCTGCCGGCCTTCGCCGCCCTGGACCCCCCGGAGACGTCGGTGCCGGCGGGGGCGGACGTCGCGCCCGGCGGCGCGCGGGCACCGGGGCCGGAGGGCCCGGCCGACGGGGGACCGGCCCCCGCGCCGGATGGGCCCGGGCGGCCACCCGCCGTGACCGCTGCGGGTTCCGCCCCCCTGCGTCCCGACGGCTGGCCCGGCGCCGCCCCGAGCGGCCCGCCGCCGGATGGCGTCGCCATCGATGGGACGGCCGCCGGGCGGCCGGGGGAGGCCGACGGGCGCCCGGCCTCCCCCACCGGCGGGGACGGGGCGGTGGACGACCGCGAGCTCGAGCTGGCGCTGCACCTGATCGACCGGCTGACGACCCGCTTCGATCCCGACCGCTACCGCGACCGGTACCGGGAGGCCCTGTTGACGGTGGTCCAGCGCAAGCTTCAGGGGCAGGAGGCGGTGGTGGCGCCGCCCGAGCCGGCCCCGGTGGTCGACCTCATGGAGGCGCTGCGGGCGAGCCTGGAGCAGCTGGAGGACCGCCGGGGCGCGGGCGCCCCGGTCCGCTGAGGTTCGCCCCGGCCCGGCGGCCGGCGTCGCCCGCCGGGCCGTCGGGCCGGACGTGCCGCCGGGCCGCGCCAGAGGGGGGCTGGCCGTGGCGGGCGGAGGGCCGCCCATCCCGCGGACGTGGCACGAGCTCTGGTGCCCGGGCCGGCTGCCGCCCATGCTGGCCCGCCGGGCCCCCGCGCCCTTCTCCTCGCCGGCCTACCGCTTCGAGGTCAAGTGGGACGGGTATCGCTGCCTGGCCTTCGCCGACCCCGTCCTGGGACGCACCTTCCTCCAGTCCCGCCACGGCCACGACCTGGCGCCGCGATTCCCCGAGCTGGCCGGCCTCCACCGCCTGCTGCCGGCGGCCGCGGTCTTGGACGGGGAGATCGTCGCCCTGGTGGCCGGGCGGCCCTCCTTCGCCGCCCTCCAACGGCGGGCCGCCGGGGTGCGCGCGGCGGCCGGCGCGGCCCGCGACCGGTCCGCCGCCATCGCCCCGGTGGTGCTCGTCCTCTTCGACCTCCTCGGACTAGCCGGCGAGGTCTGGCTTCGCCGCCCGCTGGCCGACCGCGTCCACCGCCTGGAGCGCCTCTTCCCCCAGGGGTCGGCGCCCGGCGTCGCCCTCTCCCGCGGCGTCGAGGGCCAGGGCGAGGCGTTGTTCGCCCGCGTCCGCGACCAGGGGCTGGAGGGCGTGGTGGCCAAGCGCCTGGACAGCCCCTATTTGCCGGGATGGCGCACCGACCACTGGCAGAAGATCAAGGCGGAACGGGAGCTGGAGGCGGTGGTGGGCGGGGTGGTGCCCGGAGGCCGGGCGGCCGGGGTGGGGACGCTGCTCCTGGGGCTCTACGGTCCGGACGGGGCGCTGCACTACGTGGGCGACGTCAGCACGGGCCTCGGCGGCGAGGCGATCCGCCACCTGCTGGGACGCCTCCGCCCGCGAGCCACCTGCCCCTTCGCCACGGTGCCGGCGCGCGCCCGTCACCGGCCGGTGGTCTGGGTCGAGCCCAGCCTGGTGTGCGAGGTGGCCTACCTGCACTGGACGCCCCAGGGGCACCTGCGGCACCCCGTCTTCCGGCGCTGGCGCGACGACCGGGCGCCGCGGGACTGCCGGCTGCCCGCCGACGCGGGTCACCCGGCCGCGGGCCGCGACCCGGACGGTCCTGGCGACGGCCCCCTTGGGCGAGAGCAAGGCCTCCCCGGAGGGAGCCCCCGCGGGCGCGGGGAGGACCTCCCCGGAGGGAACCCCCGCGAGCGAGGAGAGGACGGCTGACGCCGGCCCCAGCGCCCCCGCGGCGGCATCCCCGGGCCGGAGGCGGGGGTGACGGCGTCCCCTTCCCAGCCCCGGCCCGCCCGCGGCGGGCCGCGCCGGGCGGCGCCGAGGCGGTCGCCGGCTCGGGGTATGGCGTGCGGCCCGCGGCCGGGAGGCGGGGGAGGGCCGATCCCATGCCGGGAGAACGGCTGCGGGTGCAGGTGGCCGGTCGAACGCTGGAGCTCTCCCACCTGGACCGGCTGCTCTGGGCCGACGCCGGGCTGACCAAGGCGGATCTGATCGACTACTGGGTGCGCGTGGCGCCGTATCTCCTGCCGCACCTGCGCGACCGGCCGCTGGTCTGTACCCGCTACCCCGACGGGGCCCAGGCCCCGGGGTTCTACCAGAAGGACGCGCCGCCCGGGACGCCGCCGTGGGTACGCACCTGGCCCTACCGAACCCGGGAGGGCCGCACCATCCGGTTCCTCCTGGCGGACGAACCGGCCACCCTGGCGTGGCTGGGCCAGCAGGCGGCCATCGAGATCCATCCGTGGCTGTCCACCATCGGGCACCC
Organism: Thermaerobacter composti; assembly: GCF_033582035.1. Taxonomy (NCBI): domain Bacteria; kingdom Bacillati; phylum Bacillota; class Clostridia; order Eubacteriales; family Clostridiales Family XVII. Incertae Sedis; genus Thermaerobacter; species Thermaerobacter composti. Next base: position 1,400,025 of record NZ_CP132508.1, on the reverse strand, counting down.
CGACCGTCCGGACTGGGTGGTCTTCGACCTGGACCCCGGCCCCGGGGCCACCTTCGCCATGGCCGTCGAGGTGGGGCGCCTGGTCCGCCACGTGCTGGCCGCCCTGGACCTGGACGCCTATGCGAAGACGTCGGGGGCCACGGGCCTGCACGTGTTCGTCCCGGTCATCCCGGAGCATCCTTATCCCGTGGTCACCGCGTTCGCACGGCGGGTGGCGGCGGTGGTCCAGCGGCTGCGGCCCGACCTGGTCACCACCGTGCGGGCGGTGGCCCGGCGACCCCCGGCCACGGTCTACCTGGACGTGCTGCAGAACGGCAAGGGCAAGACGCTGGTCACGGTCTATGGTCCCCGGCCACGGCCCGGTGCGCCGGTGTCCATGCCGGTGACGTGGGAGGAGCTGGAGCGCGGCGTCGAGCCCGCCGCCTGGAACCTGCGCACGGCGCCGGCGCGGTTGCGCGCCGTGGGCGATCTCTGGGCGCGGGCCGCGGCCAGCCGCCGCTCCCTGACCCCGGCCTGCCGCCGGCTCGGCCTGGACGTGGGAGCGGACCGGCTGCCCAGCCCCGTGTAGGCCGCGGACGCTCGGTGCCGGCGGCTTGGGGACCCGGGTCGGGACCCGGCCCGCGGAGGAGGTGACGGGCATGGCCCTCGCCTGCTGGCCGGAGCTGCGACGGCTCTGGGAGCGCCGGGGCGTGCACTACCTGGGATACCAGATCGAGGCCGCCCGGCGCGCGGTGGAGGACCTGGGGGGCCGGGCCATCCTGGCCGACGAGGTCGGCCTCGGCAAGACCATCGAAGCCGGGCTGGTCACCCGCGAGCTCATGGCGCGCCACGGCATCCGCCGCGTGCTGGTGCTGGTTCCCACGCCGCTGGTCAGCCAGTGGGCCGCGGAGTTCCGGGACAAGTTCGCCCTGCCCCTGGCCGTCAACCCCCGGGGAGCGGCCCTCCAGCGCGCCGAGCGGATCGTGACCTCCCTCGACCTGGCCAAGCGGGACGAGCAGCGCCGCATCCTCCAGGCGCGCACCTGGGACCTGGTGATCGTGGACGAGGCCCACAAGCTGAAGAATCGCAACACCCAGGCCCACGCCTTCGTCCGCGGGCTCGCGACCCGCTACCTGCTGCTGCTCTCCGCCACCCCTCTGCAAAACGACCTGACGGAGCTCTACAGCCTGGTGAGCCTGGTGCGGCCGGACCTCTTCGGATCCTACAGCGAGTTCTGGCGCAACTTCCTCCTGGACAAGCGGACCCCCAAGGACCCGCAGCAGCTCAAGCAGGTGCTGGCCCGGGTGATGATCCGCAACCGGCGGGCCGAGCTGGACCTGCCCTTCCCGGCCCGGGAGGTGGAGCTGGTCGGGCTGGATCCCTTCCCCGAGGAGCGCGAGCTCTACGAGGCCGTCCTGCGGGCGGTGCGCGAGGAGTACGCCGAGCGCCGGCTGTACCACGGCACGGTGCTCCCGCTGCTCACCCTGCAGCGCGAGGTCTGCTCCAGCTCCCACGCCCTGCGCGCCACCCTGGAACGGCTGGCGGGCAGCGAGGGGTGGCAGTCGCTGGCCTGGACCCGCGTGCGCGAGCTGGCCCGCCAGGTGGACGAGAACCACAAGGCCCAGATGCTGGAGCGGCTGATCCACCGGCTGGACGAGCCGGTGGTGGTCTTCACCGAGTTCCGCGCCACCCAGGACTACCTGGCCCGGCGCCTGCGCCGCGCGGGGATCGAGACCGTGGTCTACCACGGGGCCATGGGGGCGGCGGAGCGGGACGCCGCCACGGCCCGCTTCCGCAGGGGGGCCAGGGTGCTGATCAGCACCGAGTGCGGCGGGCAGGGGGTCAACCTGCAGTTCTGCCGCAACGTGGTCAACTACGACCTGCCCTGGAACCCCATGCGGGTCGAGCAGCGCATCGGCCGCGTCCACCGCCTGGGACAGCAGGCGGAGTCCGTGCGGGTCTTCAACCTCTACGCCCGCCGCACCATCGAGGAGTACATCCTGCGCCTCCTGGACGAGAAGATCAACCTGTTCCGCCAGGTGATCGGCGAGATCGACCTGATCCTGCGCAGCCTGGACCGGGAGAAGTCCATCGAGGCGCGCATCGCCGAGATCACCCTCTCCTCCCGGGACGACGCCGAGATGGCGGCGCGGTTCGAACGCTTCGGCAACGAGCTGGCGGCCTTCATGGAACGGGTGCGCCGGCGCACCCTGGCCTGGATGGGCTCCGGTTAGGGGGACGAACCGGCCCGACGGGCCGCCCCGCCGCGCCAGGCCGTAGCCCTCCCCGCCCCGGGCGGGAGCCCGGGGGCCGGCGCCGCGGTAAGGGCCGTGCGGCGCCTGGTGACGGTAGCGAAGCGACGATCCGCCCGCCGGTCGCCGGGCGACGATCCCCGCCCCGGTCGCGGGCTGACGGTCCGCGTCCGTGCCTGCGAGGCCGCCGGCCGCCCGTCCAGAGGGGCCCCGCGTCGCGGCGCGACGGGCCCCCGCGGCGCGGCACGACGGTCGGTGCCGCCGTGCCGCATGCCCGTCGTGCGGCAGCGCTGGCGGGCGGGATGGGCCCGCCCCCGGCCGCATAGGGATTGACGGGGGTCCGGAGCCCGGCCGCGCCAGCCGCCGGACCCGCGGGCGACGGGGGAGGGGACCGGCGTGCTCGACCTGATCTGGCTGGGGCTGCTGATCGTGGGGATGGCCGTGGCCGCCGCCACGGGGCGCGTCGAGCAGGTCACCGAGGCCGTCATGGCCTCGGCGCAGCTGGCGGTGGAGACGGTCATCGGCTTCCTCGGCGTCACCTCCCTGTGGCTCGGCCTGATGAAGATCGCCGAGGAAGCCGGCCTGGTGGCGGCGGTGGCCCGCGGGCTCCAACCCCTGATGCGCCGGATCTTCCCGACCATCCCGCCGGGGGATCCCGCCCTGGGGGCCGTGGTGATGAGCGTCAGCGCGAACCTGCTGGGCGTCGGGCCGGCGGCCACGCCCCTGGGGCTCAAGGCGATGCAAGAGCTGCAGCGCATCAACCCGCACAAGCACGCCGCCTCCGACGCCATGGTGACCTTCCTGGCGCTGACCACCTCGGGCGTCACCCTGGTGCCGGCCACCGTCATCGCCGTGCGGGCGGCGGCGGGATCGGCCAATCCCGCCGAGATCGTGGGGCCCACGCTGCTCGCCAGCACCGTGGCCACCGTGACCGCCCTGGCGGCCGATCGGCTCCTGCGGCCCCTGGCCCCCGTGCCGCCCCCGCCGCCCGGTGCGGACACCGCGGACGCCCCGCACCCGGGGGCCGTGGACGGGGCCGCGGGAGCCTCCGGGCCCGGCGGTGACGCCCCGCGCCGCTGCGACGCGTCGCCGGCCGCCCCGCCGCCGGACCCGTCCGGCCCGGGCCCCGCCTGACCGGGGGAGGGGGCGCCGGAGGGGGCGCGATCCGTGGTCTGGGACCTGGTCCAGCTCCTCTCGACCTGGTCGATCCCGGCCCTCCTGGTGGGGATCCCCGTCTACGGGTTCCTCCGCGGCGTCCGGGTCTACGACGCCTTCGTCGAGGGGGCCAAGGACGGCTTCCGGATCGGGGTGCAGATCATCCCCTATCTGGTGGCGATCCTGGCGGCCATCACCGCCTTCCGCGAGTCGGGCGCCATGGCGCTGCTGGTCCACCTGGCCGAACCCGTCCTGCGCCCCCTGGGCATGCCGGGGGAGGTCCTCCCCCTCGCCCTGGTCCGGCCCCTCTCCGGGGGCGGCGCCTTCGGCCTGATGGCCGACCTGGTGCGCCAGCACGGGCCGGACTCGTACATCGGCCGGCTCGCCACCGTCATGCAGGGGAGCACCGACACCACCTTCTACATCCTCACCGTCTACTTCGGGTCCGTGGGCATCCGCGCCTCGCGCCACGCCCTGCCCGTCGGCCTGATCGCCGATGCCGTCGGCATCCTGACCTCGGTGCTGCTGGTCCGCGCCCTCTTCGGCTGACGGCCGGGGGACGCGGGCGCCGACCGGCGGAGGCGCGCCCCGGCGGCCGGCGGGGCCGCACGACGCGCTCCTGCAGACGGCGTGGGGGCTTCCTCCGCCCGGGGCCCCGCGCCGCGTCCCTCCCCACGGCGCCGCAGGCCGCGTGCCTCCCCACGGCGTCCCGCGCCGCGTCCCTCCCCCGGTACCGCGGGCCGCGTCGCTCCGGCCGGCGCCCCGAAACGCATCCCTCCCCACGGCGCCGCCGGCTGCGTTCCTCCCCACGGCGTTGCGGGCCGGGCTCCTCCGGCCGACGCCGCGGGCTGCGTCCCTCCGCGCGGGACCGCGGGCGGGGTTCTCCGGGCCGACGGCGCACGCCACATCCCTCCGCCCGGGACCGCAGCCCGGCCGGGCCTGGCGAGACCCCCCGCCTGCCCACCGAGCCGGCCGGCGCCATCCCGCCCCCGGTGGCGCCCGTCGGCGCCCGTGGACGGGTCTGGCAGGGGAGGCCAATATAGAGGGGAGGAGGGGAAGGAGGGGGTCCGTTGTCCTTCGAACGCCGCTTGGAGGAACTCGGCCTCGAGCTTCCGCCCGTGGCGCCGCCGGTGGCCGCCTACGTGCCCGGCGTGCTGGAGGACGGGTGGCTCTACGTGTCGGGACAGCTGCCCCTGCGGGAGGGGCAGGTGCTCTACCGCGGCAAGGTGGGCCGTGACATCACGCCGGACGACGGCTACGCCGCCGCGCGCCTCTGCGCCCTGAACGCCCTGGCCGTGGTGCGGGCGGTCGCCGGCTCGCTGGATCGCGTGGTGCGCGTGGTCAAGGTCGTCGGGTTCGTCAACAGCGCCCCCGGCTTCACCGGGCAGCCGCAGGTGGTCAACGGCGCCTCGGAGCTGCTCGGGCAGGTGTTCGGCGAGCGCGGACGCCACGCGCGCTCAGCGGTGGGGGTGGCGGAGCTGCCCCTGGATGCCGCCGTCGAGGTGGAGGCCGTCTTCCGCGTGGAGGTCTGACCGGTGCCCGCCGAGCGACTGCAGAAGCTGCTGTCCCGCGCCGGGATCGCCTCCCGGCGGCGGGCGGAGGCGTGGATCGCCGCCGGCCGCGTCACCGTCAACGGCCGGCCCGCCGTGCTGGGGACGCGGGCGGACCCGGAGCGGGACGTGATCGCCATCGACGGGCGCCCTCTGGGCGATCTGCCCCGGCGCCTGGCCCGCAAGCGGTACGTGCTCTTCCACAAGCCGCGGGGCATGGTGACCACGCTGCGCGATCCCCAGGGGCGTCCCAGCGTGGGCGACTTCTGCCGCCGGGTGGGGCTCGCGGGTCTGCATCCGGTGGGCCGGCTGGACGTCGACAGCGAGGGCCTGCTGCTGCTCACCGACGACGGCGAGCTGACCTTCGCCCTGACCCACCCGCGCCACGAGGTGGACAAGGTCTACCACGTGCTGGTGCGCGGCCCGCTGGAGGCCCGGCGCCTGCGCCGGCTGCGGGACGGGGTGCTGCTGGACGACGGGCCGGCCCGCGCCCGGGCCGCCCGCATCCTGCGCCGGCGCCCCGGGGGCGGGTGGGTCGAGGTGGTGTTGCGGGAGGGCCGCAAGCGCCAGGTCCGGCGCATGTGCCGGGCGGTGGGCTGGGACGTGGTGCGGCTGGTGCGGGTGGCCGTGGGACCGTTGCGATTGGGCCGCCTGGCGCCGGGCCGCTGGCGGCCGTTGACCCGTGCCGAGGTCCGGGCCCTGCGGGAGGCGGCGGGCCTGTCGGCGGACGGGGACGAACCGGCCCCGGCCCCAAGGGGCGGCCGGGACGAGGGAGGCGTGGGCGACCATGGCATCGGCCGGTGAACCCGAGGCCCCGGCGACGCAGGGCCGCGTCGACTCCTTCGCGACGCTGGATGCGGTGCGCCCCGGCCCGAGGCGGCTGCACTCGGCGACCCACGAGGAGATCCGGCGCGGTGCGACCACCGACGTCTACTTCGTCAAGACCTACGAGGTGCTCCGCCACCTGGGGGCCCTGGACACGCCGGTGACGGCGGACGTCTTCGCCAACCGGGCGGGGATCCTCTGCGGCGTGGAGGAGGTCCTGGAGCTTCTCCGCGGGCTGCCGGTGGCGGTCTGGGCCGCCGACGAGGGGCAACCGGTGGAGGCCGGCCAGGTGGTGCTGCGCATCCAGGGACCGTACGGCGCCTTCGGCCTGTACGAGACGGCGCTGCTCGGCATGCTCGCCTCGGCCACCGGGTGGGCTACGGCCGCCCGGCAGGTGAAGGAGGCGGCTGGGGAGACGCCGGTGATCTGCTTCGGCGCCCGGCACGTCCACCCCGCCGTGGCGCCGGTCATGGAGCGGGCCGCCGTGGTCGGCGGCATGGACGGCGCCAGCTGCATCCTGGGCGCCCGGCTGGCGGGACGGGACCCCGTGGGCACGCTGCCCCACGCGGTGATGCTGATCGTCGGCGACACGCTGACGGTGGCCGAGGCGGCGGACCGGGTGTTCCCGCCCCAGGAGGGTCGGGTGGTGCTGGTGGACACCTTCCAGGACGAGGCGGTGGAAGCCGTGCGGGTGGCGGCGGCCATGGGCCGTCGGCTGGCGGCGGTGCGGCTCGACACGCCGTCGGAGCGGGGCGGCGTCACCCCCGGCCTGGTCCGCGAGGTCAAGGCCCGGCTCGCCCAGGCCGGCTTCGGACACGTCAAGGTGTTCGTGTCGGGCGGCATCACCCCCGAGCGCATCCCGCCGCTGAAGGCCGCGGGCGCCGATGCCTTCGGCGTCGGCAGCTACGTCGCCGCCGCGCCGCCGGTGGACATGACCATGGACATCAAAGAGGTGGCCGGCCGGCCGGTCGCCAAGCGCGGGCGCATCCCCGGCGCGCCCGCGGATCCGCGCCTGCGCCGTCGCCTGTAGGCGCGACGCCAGGCCGGCGGCGCGAAACCGGCGGGTCCCCGCGCCGATCCACGGCGAAGACGGTCCGTGTAACGTTTCGGTAGGTGAGGGTCGAGGCAAATAGAAAAGGCCTCACCCGGAGGCTGTCCCTGCATCGGGACGGCTTCCCCAGCGGCAGTCGGAGGGTGAGGCCCCATGCTCAGCATACACGCTGTGCGCGAACTTTTCCTCCAGACATTGCGGGAACTGGCGGAGCTGGTGACGGAGGACCGATCGTTTGGCGAACTGGAGGAAGCCGTTCAGCGGCTCAGCGGCCGGCTGACACTGCGGCTGCTGGAGTGGGTGTTGGCCGGGATCGATGAGCGACTGATGCAGGAGCGGGACCCGAGCCGATATGAGTGCCTGGATACGCGGGAGCGGGTCCTGGACACGCCGCTGGGCGAGTTGCAGGTGAAGCGACGTTACTACCGGGACCGGGCGACGGGCCAGGGTGTGTTCTTGCTGGATGAAGCGCTGGGCTTGGAATCGCGGCGGCGACTGTCGCCGCGGCTGGAAGCGCTGTGCCGGCGGCTCGCGACGGAGATGCCGTATCACCGAGCGGCGGCGGTCCTGCGGGAGTTGACGGCGGGGCAGGCACCGGCGCGGGCGATGACGGTGTGGCGGGCGTCCCAACGGGCGGGGCGCCGGTTGAAGGAGGCGGCGGAGCGGCTGCGGCGGTCGGTGTTCGTGGAGGGCCAGGTGCCGGAAGGCCGGCGCCGGAGCGTCGAGCTGCATGCCGAAGCGGACGAGGTTTATCTGCGGGGTCGAGGGCAACCGGTGGTGTTGAAGCTGGGGGTCGCGTACGAAGGCAAGCAAGCCGTGGGTTCGAACCGGCAAGCGCTGCGGGAGCGGCGGGTCGTGGCGGGGGTGATGCCGGGGACGGCCTTTTGGGAGCAGGCGAGCGCCTATTGGGGGACGCACTGGGATCTGAGCGCGGTCCAGGCTTGTTACCTCGGAGGCGATGGGGCGCATTGGGTCAAGCAGGGGTTGCAGTACTTCCCCCGCGCGTGTTACCGGCTGGATCCGTTCCACCTGCGGAGAGCCCTCCGGGAGGCGTTATCGCCTTCCGAGGAGACGTACGCCCAGGTGTGCCGGGCCATCGAAGCGGGGGATTGGGCGGGCGTGGAGTCGGCGCTTCGCCAGGCGCTACGGGGGCGGCGTGGTCCGGCGCGGGAGCGCTTGTTGCGGCTGCGCGGCTACTTGCGGGAGCACGGGGACGGGATTGTGGCTTCTGGGGAAGCGCCGCGGCTGGGGGCGATCGAAGCAGAAGTCTTTCACGTCCTTGCACGACGGATGAAACGGCATGGGGCGCGTTGGAGTGAACGCGGCGCCGACCACTTGGCGCGGCTCTTGAGCGAACGCGTGGACCCCCACTGGCGCGCGGTCCTCGGCGGCCGGCCCCTGCAGATTTCGCCCGGCGTGCGGCAGGCGACACGCCAGGCCGTTCAGCGCGTGATGCGCCAGCTCGAGGAGGACCCAGCCCGTTGGCTGCGTGCCCGCATCCCAGCGCTCACCGGGCCGCATGCGACCAAACCCTGGGTTCAGGTGCTGCGCGACCTGGCCCATGTCCACGCACCGGTGGCTTGACAGCCGATTCACCGCTGGGGGCACCCACCGGAACGTGACACGGACGCGAAGACGGGATCGCATTGAAACCCACCGCGAAGAGGCATACAGTGTGATTGAGGGTGGCGAGCCAACGGATCGCACGTCGTGGCGAACGAGGCGAACCGACGGGTATCGCACGTTGTGGCAAACCAAGGCAAACGAAGTTGCACGGTGAAGGCTTCGTCGGCACGATGGCGAACCCCTCTGGGGACGGAGCCGCGGGCGGCGGCGCGGGTCCCTCGGCGGTGACGGAGGAGTAATCTCTAGGCCAACATGTGAACCGCATCACAAAGTAGGCCGGCCGTCCCCACCGGGGGGCCGCGCTGCGCGGCGGCCCCCGCCGTCCGGGCGGACCCGGCCAGCCCGCAGGCCGCGCCGCGCGGATGGGAGACGGCGCAGCACCGGGCGGGAAAGGGCGGTGGGAGCATGCACGTGGTGGTCTGCCTCAAGCAGGTGCCCGACAGCTCCGAGATGCGCATCAACCCCAAGACGGGCACCCTGGTGCGCCAGGGCGTGACCTCGATCATCAACCCCTACGACGTCCACGCCCTGGAGGCGGCCCTGCAGATCAAGGACCAGTTCGGCGGCGAGGTGACGGTGGTCAGCATGGGCCCCCCCTTCTTCGAGCAGTCGCTCAAGGAGGCGGTGGCGGTGGGGGCCGACCGCACCATCCTGGTCAGCGACCGGGCGATGGCCGGGGCGGACACCTTCGCCACCAGCCGGGTCCTCGCCGAGGCCATCCGGCGCATCGAACGCGAGTTCGGGCCCGTGGACCTGATCTGCTGCGGCCGGCAGACCATCGACGGCGACACGGGGCAGGTCGGGCCGGGGATCGCCGCGCGCCTGGACATCCCGGTGCTGACCTACGTGATCCGCATCCGGGAGGTCAACCCCCAGGGGCGCTACATCGTGGTCGAGCGCAAGGTGGAGGGCGGCCGCCAGGTGGTGCGCTCGACGCTGCCCGCCCTGCTGACCGTCGAGAAGGAGCTCAACGAGCTGCGCTACGCCTCCCTGCCCGGCATGCTGCGGGCGGCGCGGCACAAGCCCATCGTCTGGAACCGCGAGACCCTGGGGCTCGACCGCACCGAGGTGGGGCTGCTGGGGTCGCCCACCATCGTGGCGAAGTCCTTCACCCCGCCGGAGCGGAAGCGGAACACGGTGATGATCGACGGCAGCGACCCGCGGCGGGCCGCCCGGGAGCTGGCCGACCGGCTGCTGGCGCACCCCACCTTCCGCAAGGCGGTGTTGGAGAGCCGACGCGCCGCCGCCATGGCGGCGGCCATGGCCCAGGGGGCGGGTGGCGCGGCCGGTTCGACCGGCGATCGCTGAGCGCCGTTGGAGGGAGGGGAGGAGGACGGTGAGCGAGGGAGCCATGGCGAAGCAGGCCCCGGCCGCCGCCCCGGCGGCCGGCGGGCGCGGCGGCGCGGCGGGCGCCGCACCCGCCGCGGCCCAGCGGCGGTCCGCGGCGGCGCCGGGACCCGGCGGGACGCCGGATCTGGAGGCCTACCGCGGCGTCGGGATCTTCATCGAGCAGCACGGCGGCCAGGCGGCGCCCGTCGCCTGGGAGCTGGCGGGCATCGGTCGGGTGCTGGCCGACAAGCTGGGGGTCGAGCTCATCGGCTTCGTCGCCGGTCACCAGGTGGAGGCCGTCGCCCGGGAGGCGGTGGAGCGCGGCTGCGACCGGGTGATCCTGATGGATCATCCGGCGCTGGCGGTCTACCGCAACGAGGCCTACTCCCGGGTGCTGACGCCGGCGATCCGCCAGGTGAAGCCGGAGATCTTCCTGCTGGGCGCCACCAGCACGGGCCGCGACCTGGCGGGCACCATCGCCACCACGCTGCAGACCGGGCTGACGGCGGACTGCACCCAGCTCGACGTGGACCCCGAAACGAGGCTGCTGGACGCGATCCGGCCGGCGTTCCTCGAGAAGCAGCTGGCGGTGATCCTCTGCAAGAAGCACCGGCCCCAGATGGCCACGGTGCGGCCGAAGATGATGGAGCCCGCGCCGCGCCAGCCCGGGCGGAGCGGCGAGATCGTCCGCTTCCCCGTGGACCTGGACGAACGCAGCCTGCGCACCCAGGTGCTGGGCGTGATCGACGAGCCCGACCCCCAGGCCCAGCTGGAGCGGGCCGACGTGGTGGTGGCCGGCGGCCGCGGCTTCCAGGATCCGAAGAACCTCAAGCTGCTCTTCGACTTCGCCGAGGTGGTCGGCGGCGTCGTCGGGGCGTCCCGCGCCATCGTCGACGCCGGCTGGATCGGCCGGGAGCACCAGGTGGGCCAGACGGGCCTGACCGTGCGGCCCAAGGTGTACTTCGCCTTCGGCATCTCCGGGGCCATCCAGCACACCGTGGGCATGCAGAACGCGGAGCTGATCGTCGCGGTCAACAAGGACCCCCAGGCGCCGATCTTCAAGGTAGCCGACTTCGGCGTGGTCGGCGACCTGTTCCAGATCCTCCCCGCGCTGCAGGAGGAGCTGGCACGCCGGCTGGATCAGCTGGCGGACGATGCTTCGGCGTCGGCGGGCGCGGCCGGAGGCGGCGAGGCCCAGGAAGGCGCGGCCGCGGCGGCCCGGGCGGGCGCCTGACGGAGGGATGGCTGTGGCAGAGCGCTTCGACGTGGTGATCGTCGGCGCCGGCCCGGCGGGCCTGTCGGCCGGCCTGGTCCTGGCCCGGGGCGGCGCCAACGTGCTGATCCTGGAGCGGGGGGAGTACCCCGGCTCCAAGAACGTGATGGGCGGCGTGCTCTACCGGCACCAGCTGGACGAGCTGCTGCCGGGATTCTGGCGCGAGGCGCCCATCGAGCGCACCATCGTGGAGCAGAACTACTGGCTGCTCACGCCGGACGCGGCGGTCACCTTCGGCTACCGCACGCCGCGCTGGGCCGACGACCCGCCCAACAACTTCACGGTGCTGCGGGCCAAGTTCGACCCCTGGTTCGCGAAGAAGGTGGAGGAGGCCGGGGCGACCCTGATCACCCGGACCACGGTGGTCGACCTGATCCACGACGACCGCGGCCGCGTGGTCGGGGTCGTGGCGGGCCGGCCCGAGGGCGAGGTCTACGCCGACGTGGTCATCCTGGCCGAGGGGGTCAACAACCTGCTGACCCAGAAGGCGGGCCTCCACGACGACTGGGCGATGGACGAGGCGGCCCTGGCGGTCAAGGAGGTCATCGAGCTGCCGCGGGAGAAGATCGAGGACCGCTTCGGCCTGGAGCCCGGCCAGGGTGCCACGGTGGAGATGCTGGGCGACGCCACCGCCGGCATGCTGGGGATGGCGTTCCTGTACACCAACAAGGAGTCGCTCTCCTTCGGGGTCGGGGTGCTGGTCAAGCACCTGGTCTACAGCGGCATGAACCCCAACGACCTGTTGGAGCGGCTCAAGCAGCACCCCAAGGTGCGCAAGCTGATCGAGGGCGGCAAGGTGATCGAGTACTCCGCCAAGCTGATCCCCGAGGGCGGCTACAAGGCGATCCCGCGCCTGTTCAAGGACGGGTTGATGGTGGTGGGCGACGCCGCCGGCCTGACCAACGCGATCCACCGCGAGGGCTCGAACCTGGCGATGACCTCGGGGCGCATCGCCGGCGAGGTCGCCCTGGAGGCCCTGGCGGAGGGCGACACCTCGAGCCGGGTGCTGTGCCGCTACCAGCAGCGGCTCGAGGAGACGTACGTGCTCAAGGACCTGCGGAAGTACAACCACGCCAACGAGTTCTTCGACGCCAACCCCCAGTTCCTGCGGGACTATCCCGAGCTGTTGAGCCAGGTGATGCGCGAGTTCTTCACCGTCGACAGCACGCCGAAGTGGGACAAGCAGGCGAAGATCGTCCGGATGGTGCGCCAGCAGCGGCCGCTCTGGCGCATCGCCTACGACCTGTACGCCATGTGGAGGGCGATCGGATGAGCGCACGGGCTGCGGCCGCCGTCGCGGCGGCCCCCAAGGCGGTCGACGCGCAGGCGGGCGAGGGCGCCCAGGCTTCGGGCGGCGCCAAGCCCATGAGCATCCAGGACAAACTCTACCTGGACCGGTTCAACGCCGACAAGCAGTCGCACCTGTTCATCATCGACCCGGACGTGTGCCTGACCAAGTGCCCGGAGCAGTACTGCACCAAGTTCTGCCCGGCCCACGTCTACGAGTGGGATCCCGAGGCCCAGAAGATCCTGGTGGGGTACGAGGGCTGCGTCGAGTGCGGCACCTGCCGCATCGGCTGCCCCTTCCGCAACATCAAGTGGCTCAACCCGCGGGGCGGCTACGGCGTGCAGTACCGCCAGGGCTGAGCCGGCGGGCCGGCGCCGGGATCCGGGCCGATACGGGGGGTTGAGCCATGGCCATCGCCAGGGCGGAGCTGGTCCGCCGGGCGCGGGATGTGGCCCAGCGGATCTTGGGGGAGTGGCTGGAGCCGCAGGCGGGCGCTTCGCCCGCCGCCACGGCCCAGGCGGCGGCCGGCGCCGCCTGGGCCGTGGCCCTGGCCGGTTCCGGGGCCACCGGCTACCGCGACCGGGTCTCGCGCCTCGACCTGGTGGCCGTCGGTCCGGGCTCGGCCGTCGCGCGGCTGCGCCACCGCCTGCCGCCCCACGGCGACCCGACGGGTCCGGGGTCCTTCCACCGGCTGCCCGGCTGGGCGGGCGGCGGTCACCTGGCCCTGTTGAGCTGGGACGAACTGGCCGAGGCGGCTGCCCGGCCCTCCGAGGCGGCGGTGGTGCTGCTCGGCGCCGCGGAGCCGGTGCTGGATCCCGGCGGCCGGCTGGCGGCGGCGCTGGCGCCGCTGCGCCAGCTGCCGCCGGCATGGTACCGCCAGCAGGTGCGGCGGCGCTACCGCGCCCTGCGGCGGCGCACCGCCTCGATGGCGTGGAACTTGCGCCGTGGCCAGGCGTTCGCCTTCCTGGCCGGGTTCGTCCAGTGGCTCGAGCACTTCCTCCTCCTGTGCCGCTACGCCGACGGGCAGCCCCCCGTGGATCGGAAGTGGCTCCTGCAGGCGGCCATGCGCACCTCCCTGGGGCGGCAGTGCCGCGCCGACCTCTACGCGCTCTTCTCCAGCCTGGGGCAGGTCGCCACCCTGGGAGGAAGCTACGACCCGAAGGAGAACCGGCTCTACGGGACCATCGCCCGGCTCCACGGCCAACTGGCCGATGCCCTGCGCCAGCGCGGGCTGTTGGAGGAGCGGGAGGAGACCAGGGAGGAGACCCCGTGAAGCTGTTCGCCTACGGGACGTTGCGCCGCCGCGGGCGCATCGAGGCGCTGGTCGGTCGCCGGCTGCAGCCTCCCATGCCCGCCGTGCTGGAGGGCTATCGCCTCTACGACACGGGCCGCGGATACCCCGTGATCCTGCCGGCCCCCGGCCATCGGGTCCACGGCGTGCTGTGGACCATCCAGGGGTCGGATCTCGGCCACCTGGACCACTACGAGGGGGCTGACGAGGATCCGCCGTACTACTTCCGCCGGACCGTGACCGTGCAGACGGCCGAGGGCCCGGTGGACGCCGCCGTCTACGTCGGCAACCCCGCGGTGTTCGACCGGCTGATCCCCCTGGAAGCCGCCGGGTGGGAGTGAGGACGGCACCGGCACCTCGCCGCCCGCCAGCCCGGGCCCCGCGCCGTCCCGAACCCGTACCGCTCGCACCGCGCCGGGGCGCCCCGTCCCCGACCGGCTGCGTGCCCCCATCCGAGCCGCACTCCGAGCCGCACAAGGATGCTCACCCGCACGCATAGACTCCCCCGGAGGCCGGCGCGGCGGAACCGCCCGCGGCCTCCGGGGAGGTGGCCCGATGGGTTCCGGACAGCCGCCCCGGCCCGTGCCGTCGCGGCCGCGGTTCACCCCCTCGCCGTCGGGACGGCGGCCGCCGACCGACGCCGCCCGGGCCGCCCCGAACGAAGCGCCGCCCGCCGGGGGCGGCCCTGGGGCGCGCATCGGGCCGCCGTGGCTCGCAACCGTGGAAGAGGTCCTCACCCGCGCGGTGGTGGCGGGCCTGGTGGCACTGGTGGTGGTCCAGTCGCTGATGGCGGGGCGCGGTCCCCTGGCCTACGAGACCTACGGTCGCGTCCTCGAGGATTGGGGCTACCGGTCCGGCATGCCCGCCGCCTGGCGAGACGCCACGCCCGCCGGGGTGCCCACCGGTTCCTCCGCAACCCCGGGCGCCACCATGCCCGGGGCGTCGCCGCCGACCGAGGCGCCGCGATCCCCCGGGGTCCTGGGCGCCGCGGAGGAGCGGGGCGCCAGCCGCCCAGCGCCGGCCGGGGCGACCGCCGACCGGGCGAACCCGACCGCAAGCCGGACGCCGTCGGCCCAAGCCCTCCTGACCTTCGGCAACCGGGGGCCCTCGTCCGTCGCGGTGGTCCTCAACGGGGTCGAGCTGGCCCGGCTGGTGCCGGGCGACAGGCGGCCGGTGGTGGTCCGCCCGGGCGACCGCCTGGCCTTGCGGGCCGAGGCCGGTGGCGCGGAGGTGGTGCTCACCCACGCCAGCGGCCCGCTGGCCGCGCCGACCCCGGGTTCAACGTGGCGGGTGGGACCGCAGGGCACGGCGGTCCGGCTGGCATGGCGGGCGCCGTAGCCGGCGGGCGCCCGCGATCGGCCGCGCCGGCCGGCCGCCGCGCGGGCTCCCGCCGGGACCCCGCCCGCGGCCCCCGCGGCCATCCGCCGGGACCGGGCCATGCCGGAGCGCCCGGGCAGGCCCGCACCGGCGGGCGCCGGGACCGGGCCGGTCGGTCCCGGCGGTCGCGGGGCCGCCGGCACGCGGGGCCGGCGCCGCACCGATCCATGGTATAATTGCGGGCGATTGGAACGGCGGCGCCGACCGTCGCCGCGCACCGCGGGCGGCGGGCCCTGGCGCGCCCCACCGCCGCCGGGCGGCCGCGCGGACGGCCCCTGCCGCGGTCGGGCGGACCGCACAAGGAATCCAGCGGGCGCTGTCGAACAACCGGAGGGAACCGATCTCGTTGAAGCGCGTGATCGCCATCGACGGGCCGGCCGGTGCGGGGAAGAGCACCGTCGCCCGGCGGGTCGCCACAGCCCTGGGTTACCTGTACGTGGACACCGGCGCCATGTACCGCGCCATGACGCTGAAGGTCCTGCGCCACGGCATCGACCCGGCGGACCGGCAGCGGGTGGCGCAGCTGGCTCGAGAAACGGACATCGCGCTGGCAACGGGGCCCGAGGGGGCCCCGCAGGTTGTTCTCGACGGGGTCGACGTCACCGCCCAGCTGCGGGAGCCCAGCGTCGACCAGGCGGTGTCGGCCGTGGCGGCGATCCCCGAGGTCCGGCAGCGGCTCCTCGAGGTGCAGCGGGCGCTGGCACGACGGGGCCGGGTCGTCCTGGAGGGTCGCGACACCGGCACCCACGTGGCGCCCGACGCGGACCTGAAGGTCTACCTCACCGCGTCGCCGGAGGAACGGGCCCGCCGGCGGTACCGCGAGCTGGTGGCCGCGGGGCACAGGGTGACCCTGGAAGAGGTGGCGGAGGCCCTGCGCCAGCGGGACCGGCAGGACATGACGCGACCCGCGGCGCCGCTCAAGAGGGCCGCCGACGCCATCGAGATCGACACCACCGGCCGCACCGTGGAGGCGGTGGTGGAGGAGATCCTGCGGTACTGCCGGGAGGGCGACTAGGTGCTGTACGCGTTGGGGAAGGCGCTGTTCTGGGTGCTGTTCGCCCTGGGATGCCGCTGGGAGGTGGGCGGGCGGGAGCACGTCCCCCCCGACGGCCCGCTGCTGGTGATCGCCAACCACCTCAGCTGGCTGGACCCGCCGCTGGTGGGCACCGTCTTGCCGCGGAAGGTGCACTTTATGGCCAAGCACGAGCTCTTCCGAAACCCGCTGGGGGCGTGGGTGCTGCGGCGCCTGGGCGCCTTCCCCGTGCGCCGCGGGCAGCCCGACCGGTGGGCGCTGCGCCATGCCCTGGACCTGCTGGACCGGGGCGCCGTGGTGGGGTTGTTCCCGGAGGGCAGCCGCAGCCGGGGTCGGCTCGGGCCCTTCGAGCCCGGTGCCGCCCTGCTGGCCATCAAATCGGGCGCGCCGGTGCTCCCCGTGGCCATCGCCGGCCCGTATCGCCCGGGCCGGCGGGTGCGGGTGCGCATCGGCGTCCCCTTCCGGGTCGAGGGGAGCGGGGGGGAGGGGTCCATCGACGCGGTGGCGCACAGGATGCGCGAGGCCGTCGCGGCGCTGCTGGCCGAGGATCCCGCGGCGGGAGAGCCGGCGCGGCGCCGCGTCCCTGCAGGGTAAGCCGTGCGAAGGGGGTCGTGTCGAGGCATGGACGAGATCCGCGATCCGCAGGCGGCCAACCGGGACGACGACGCTCCCGGTGCCGTGCCGCGACAGGAGGTGAGCCCGGCCGCGCCGGACCAGCCGCTGGGCCCCGCGGCGGCCGAAGCCGCCGCGGGGGCGACGGAGGCCTTGGCGCAGCTGCAACAGGAGGCCGAGGAGTCCGCCGAGGCCGCGGTGGAACGCGAGACCGGCGTCGCCGAGACGGAGGGGGCCGACCGGCCGGCCGGGCAGCCCGCGGGTGAAGCGGGCACCGCGGGGTCCGCCGAGGCCGCCGCCGGGGAGGGATCCCGCCCCGCGGCGGAGGGCGGCGACGCCGCCGGGGAGTCGGGTCCCGCCGGCCCGGATGGGTCCGCATCCGGACCCGGGGCCAAGGGGACCGCAACGCCGGAGGACGCCGGGCGTCGCCCGGAGGCCGGCGGCGCCGGGGCCAGCGAGGCCGCGGCCCCCGCATCCGCCGGGGCGGGCGAGGGCCGGGGGGCCATGGACGAGCAACTGGCGCCCACGCGCCTCAGCCGCGGCCAGATGGTGACGGGCACGGTGGTCCAGGTGGCCGACGACCACGTCCTGGTGGACGTGGGCCACAAGTCGGACGGCACGATCCCCCGCCACGAGCTGCGGCTGCTGGGAGGCAAGCGACCGGACGAGGTGTACCACGTCGGCCAGCAGATCCCCGTGGTGGTGCTGGGCTTCACGGACAAGGGGGAGGGCGGCTTGCTGCTCTCCCACCGGCGGGCCGTGGAGCGGGAGGCGTGGGAGTCCCTGCGGCGCGCCTACGAAGCGGGTGAGCCCGTCGAGGTGCCGGTGGTGGAGCAGGTGAAGGGCGGCCTGGTGTGCGACGCCGGCGTCCGCGCCTTCATGCCGGCCTCCCACGTGGAGCGGGGCTACGTGGCCGACCTCAGCCCCTACGTGGGCACCACCGTGCGGGCGAAGATCATCGAGCTGGACCGCAACAAGCGGCGGGTGATCCTCTCGCGCAAGCAGCTGCTGGAGGAGGAGGCGCGCCGTCGGGCCGAGGAGACCCTGGCCAGCCTGGAGGAGGGGCAGGTGCGGACCGGGGTGGTCAAGGGCCTGACGGACTTCGGCGCCTTCGTCGACCTGGGGGGCGTCGACGGTCTGCTCCACGTCTCGGAGATGCACTGGGGCCGCATCGACCACCCCCGCGACCTGCTGAAGGAAGGGGACACCATCCAGGTCAAGGTCCTGCGGGTGGACCGCGAGCGCGGCCGCATCTCCCTCAGCCTCAAGGAGCTCATGCCCGATCCGTGGGACGACGCGGAGCGCAAGTACCCGGTCGGCTCGCGGGTCCGCGGCACCGTGGTACGTCTGGTCCCCTTCGGCGCCTTCGTGCGGCTGGAACCCGGGGTGGAGGGGCTGGTCCACATCTCCCAGCTGGCCGACCACCGGGTGGAGTCGCCGGAGGAGGTGGTCCAGGAGGGCCAGGAGGTGGAGGTCCGGGTGCTGCGGGTCCAGCCCCAGGAGCGGCGGATCAGCCTGAGCATGCGGACGCCCCCGGAGGCCCGCCGGCCGCGGGGCGAGCGGGCCCGTCGCGGACCGGAGCGCCCGCTGCCCCGGTCGGACGAACCCGGCCCCGCGTCGGAGGGCGGCGGCATCACCATCGGCGAGATGTTCGGCGAGCTGTTGGAGGAGACCCGCGACCGGTTGACGGGCGACGAGGCGGCGGACCGGGCCTGACGCCGCTCCGAGAGTCGGCAGGCGGCGCGGGCGCCGGGGCGCCAGCGGGACGTGCCGATGCCGGTGGGGCGGCGGCCGGGCTCGCGCCCGGCCGCCGCCCCACCGGGCGGGGAAGCCACCGCGTCAGTGGAGGGGGCGCGCCCGGGTGGGCGCGCCCCCTCCGCTGACCGGACATCCCCCGATGCTGCCGTGCGCCCGTGCGGTCCCTGCGCAACCCCGTGCGGTCCCGCGCAGCATGGCGGATCCCCCGGCCGACGTGGCGGCTTCCGCTGGCCGGTGGCGCCTCCCTGCCGGTCTCCCCGCGGCCGGCTGCGTGCCGGGCCGGCCAGGGCGCCGTCCAGCGCGCTTGCTCGCCCGCGTGGCTCGTCCGCCAAGAGGCCTTTGTGCATGGGGCCCTGCGGTTGTTGGGCCTTGAGGGCGTCCGCATCAGCCAGGCCTTCCGCTCCGTCCTCCCCGGCCCCGGTGGGCGGCGGCACTCTTCACCCCGACCCTGGGGAACCCTAGGCCGGGGTGGTGGCGGTGACCGGGACCTGGCTGATCGCGATGACCGTGGCCCTCCTGGCCCTCGACGCCGTTCCCTGTGCGCGGCGGCTGGGGGTGCCGCCGGGTCGCCTGGCGCTGTGGGGTGGGGCGTGGCTTGTGGCCAGCATCCCCCTCTGGCCCGTCGGCGAGAGCGGCGGGCTGGCCGTCAGCCCCGGCGGCGCCGGTCTGCCCCTGGTCGGCGCCGCCCTGTGGTTCGCCGGCCTGGCGCCGTCCCTGCGGCTCCGGGCCGCGGCGAGCCTCGTGGCGACCACGTCCCTCGCCTATGCCCTCCTGCAGGGCTTGCCGGGCAGCGCGCCGCCGTGGCTCTCGCCCGCCTGGGCGGCCGGCGTGGTCACCGGCGTCGCAGCCTCCCTGGCGCCCCTGGCACCCCCTGCGGGCCTCGTGCTGGCCACCGCCGGCATGGTGCTCGCCCAGGGGCTGTGGGCCGGCGCCGCCACCGCAGGCGGCGGGTTGAACGGGTCCCCCTTGCCGCTGGCGTTCACCGTCGCCGGCGGCCCAGGGTACGACGCCATCGCCGCCAGCGCCTTGACGGCCGCCCTGATGGCCCTTCTCGGCGGTGACGGCGCTTCCACGGGAGCCGGCGGTCGGGGAAGGGGGGGCGGGCATCCGGCAGACGACGGGGGCAACCCGGCCGGCGACGGGCCGTCGACCGTCCCGGGGCCACGGACCGGGTCGCGTTGACGCTGGCACGGCGGCGCTGGCATCATGGGGGCGGGCGGGGAGGGGATCCGCCGCCGTGAAACCGGTCGTGGCCATCGTCGGACGGCCCAACGTGGGCAAGTCGACCCTGTTCAACCGGATCATCGAGCGCCGGCTGGCCATCGAGGACGACGTCCCCGGCGTCACCCGCGACCGCCTCTACGCCGACACCGACTGGGCGGGACGCGCCTTCACCCTGGTGGACACCGGCGGCCTGGCCGAGGGGGACGACCCGCTGACCGTCCAGGTCCGGCGCCAGGTGGAGGCCGCGGTGCGCGAGGCCGATGTCCTCGTGATGGTGGTGGACGGCCAGGCGGGGGTCACCCCCGCGGACGAGGACGTGGCGCGCCTCCTGCGCCAGGCCAACAAGCCCACCATCCTGGCGGTCAACAAGGTGGACGACCCCCGCTGGGACGGGGTGCAGTACGACTTCTTCCGCCTGGGGTTGGGCGAGCCCATCCCCGTGGCGGCGGGACCCGGCCGCAACGTGGGCGACCTGCTGGACGCGGTGGTGCGGGCGCTGCCCAATCCCGCGCCGGCGGCCGGAGGCGGGCAGGCCGAGGCCGACGGCGGGGCCTGGGGCGAGCCCGCCGAGATCGCCGTGGCCATCGTCGGCCGCCCCAACGTGGGCAAGTCGTCGCTGCTCAACCGGCTGCTGGGGGAGGAGCGCGTGGTGGTCAGCGAGATCCCCGGCACCACGCGGGACGCGGTGGACGTGGTGTGGCGCCACGGGGAGCGCACCTTCCGCTTCATCGACACGGCGGGGCTGCGGCGCAGGAGTCGCATCAAGGAGGACGTGGAGTTCTACAGCACCGTCCGGACGCGGCGGGCGCTGGCCCGCGCCGACGTGGCGTGCGTGGTCCTGGACGCCCGCGATCCCGCCACCGAACAGGACAAGCGCATCGCCGGCATGGCCCTGGAGGAGGGCAAGGCGTGCGTCCTGGCGGTGAACAAGTGGGACCTGGTGACCAAGGGGCCCGACACCGCCGACCGGTACCGCGAGGCCCTGTCCCGGGAGTACGACTTCCTGCCGTTCGCGCCCATCGTCTTCCTGTCGGCGGCCACCGGGCAGCGCCTGGACCGGCTGGTGGATTGGATCGGGCGCGTGGCCGACAACCACCGGCGCCAGGTCCCGCAGCCGGTGCTGCGCAAGGTGGTGGACGACGCCCTGGTGGTCCACCAGCCGCCTTCCGCCAGGGGGCGCCGGCTGCGGATCCACGACATCCGCCAGGTGGCGACCCGACCGCCCACCATCCTCTTCGTGGTCAGCGACCCGGACGCCGTCCACTTCTCCTTCCAGCGGTTCCTGGAGAACGTCCTCCGCCAGGCCTTCGACTTCACCGGCACGCCCCTGCGCCTGGTGTTCCGATCCCCGGGCAAGGGCAAGGGGAGGGACAGGGACGAGGAGTAGCGGGGACGAGGGTCCCGGCCGGCCGTGCCGCCGCCGGCGGCCGGGACGGGTCGGCATGGCCCCCGACGGTCGTCCCCGGCCCCCGGCGGCGGAAGCTGCCGGCGACTTCACGGCGGATCGCCCGCGGCGCCCCCCGACCGTCCCGCGGCGCCGTCCGCCGATCCCGGCGCCGGGTGGGGCCATGGCCCGGGAGCGGGAGAGGAGCGCGAGATGGCAATGCCATGGCTGGGCGTCGCAGGCTTGGTCCTGCTGGGCTACCTCCTGGGTTCCATCCCCTTTGGCCTCTGGCTGGTCCGAGCCGTCCGGGGCGTGGACATCCGCCGCTATGGCAGCGGCAACATCGGCACCACCAACGTCTTACGGGTCGCTGGACCGCGCCTGGCGGCGGCGGTCCTCCTGGCCGACGCGGCCAAGGGGGCGCTGCCGGTGATGCTGGCCCGCGCCGTCGGCCCCGGCGAGGTCGCGGCCGTGCTGGCCGGCGTGGCGGCCATGGCCGGCCACAGCTGGTCCATCTGGCTCGCTGGTCACGGCGGCAAGGGGGTCGCCACGGGCCTGGGCGTGTTGCTGGGCCTCGACGTCCGGGTCGCCCTGGCGGCCTTCGCCGTCTGGCTGGCCGTGGTGGCGGCCAGCCGCTACTCCTCCCTCGGCTCGATGGCGGCCGCCGTCAGCGTACCCCTCTGGATGGCCCTCTGGCATGCGCCGCCTGCCCACCTGGCCTTCGGCGTGACGGCCGCCCTGGTGGTCCTCGTCCGGCACCGGTCCAACGTGGGGCGGCTGCTCCGCGGGGAGGAGCTGCCCATCACCCTGCGCATCGACCCCCGGAGGGAGTAGGGGATGCGGGTGGTGGTGGTCGGGGCAGGGGCCATCGGGTGTCTGCTGGGCGGCCTGCTGGCCGCCGGGGGACACCAGGTGGTCCTGGTCGGACGACCCTGGCGGCTGGAGGCCGTGGCGCGCGGTGGACTGGTGCTCGACCCGCCACCCTGGGCCGCGCCCCAGCGGCACCGCTCCGGCACGGCGCCAGGGGAGAAGGCCCGCGACCGCTCCGGGGCGGCCCCCATCCCCACCCGCCCCGGGGGAGAAGGCGATGGCGGCGGGGGAACGAGCCACGGCTCCGGCACGGCACGGCGGGAACCCGACGACCAGCGCCCGCTGCCGGTCGCGGTGGTGGCGTCGGTCGGCGAGGCCACGGCGGGTTCGGCGCCCGACGCCGTTTTGGTGACGGTCAAGATGCCCGCCCTCGACGCGGCCCTGGCCCAGGTGGCGGCCGCGTGGCCGGGGCCGGATCGCGGCCCGTCCCCCCTGGTGATCACCTTCCAGAACGGGATCGGCGCGGAGGAGCGGGCGGTCGCCCGGCTGGGTGCCGGGCGCGTCATCGCGGGCATCGTCACCCTCAGCGCGGCGCTGGAAGGCCACCGGGTGCGCATCTTCAACGCCGGCCGGGGCGGCATCGGCCTGGCGCCGGTCACGGGAACCGGCCCCGCCAGCACCGCCGGCGAGGCGGACGGCGGGCCCCGCCGGTTCCACCCCGCCGGGCGGGCGGGCGATGCCCCCAGCCGGACCGCCGCGCTGACGTTCCGCGGCCTGGCGTCCCAGTGGCAGGCGACACTGGCCGTGCCCGTGGTCACGGCCCCGGATGCGGCGACCCTGAAGTGGTCCAAGCTGCTGCTCAACCTGGTGGGGAACGCCGTCGGCGCCTTGCTACAGTGGGGGGTGGACCGGGTCTTCCAGGACCCGGTGGCCGCGGCCGTCGAGCACCGCAGCCTGCGGGAGGCCGTCGCGGTGGCCGGGCGGGTGGCGCCTGCCCTGGTGGACCTCCCCGGCTACCCGGTGCGCCTCTTCGCGCGGCTGACCCGCTGGCTCCCCACCCCCGTCTTCCGCCGCACCGTGGGACCGCAGGCGGCGGGGGGGCGTGGGGGGAAGCTTCCGTCCGTCGCCCTGGATGTGGCCGCCGGCCGGCACCCCACCGAGATCCAGGCGCTGCACGGCGCGGTGGCGCGGGCGGCGGAGACCCTCGCCCTCGAGGCGCCGGTCTGCGCGACCCTGGCGCGTCTGGTCGACGAGGCCGCCGCGGACCCGGCGCGGCGGGCGTGGTTCCGCGACCGGCCGGATCGTCTGCTGGCCGCCCTCAGGGACGCGGGCGCCTGGGGGTGAGCCACGAGGGGATCCGCCACCTGCCGGGCGCCGTGGGGGCCCCTGCCACCCCGCCCTTCTCGCCCGGCACCGCCCAACCGGCCGACGGGCGCATGCCGGTTCGTCCCACCGCGCGACATATCCCCCCCGACCCCTCATATACATGGTACTGGCCTCGGACAGGGGCTGGCCGCTGGCCGACCGACCAGCCGGAGCCGCGGGCACGGCGGCGGGATCGGGAGGGAAGGCGCGTGGAGCGTTACGACATCTTCCAGGACATCGCCGAGCGCACCGGCGGCGACCTCTACATTGGCGTGGTCGGTCCGGTGCGGGCGGGGAAGTCCACCTTCGTGAAGAAGTTCGTGGAGCTGCTGGTCCTGCCCAACATCGCCAACGAGCACGACCGGCAGCGCACCCAGGACGCGATCCCCCAGAGCGGGGCCGGCCGCACCATCATGACCGCGGAGCCCAAGTTCATCCCCGACGAAGCCGTGGAGATCCAGGTCAAAGAGGGCCTGACGGTGCGCGTCCGCCTGGTGGACTCGGTGGGCTTCCCCGTGCCCGGTGCCATCGGCTACACCGAGGCCGACGGGCCCCGCATGGTCACCACCCCCTGGTTCGAGGAGGACATCCCCTTCGAGGAGGCGGCGGTGGTCGGAACGCGCAAGATCATCACCGAGCACTCCACCCTGGGCGTCGTGGTGACCACCGACGGCAGCTTCGGCGAGATCCCGCGGGAGAACTTCGTCGAGGCCGAGCAGCAGGTGATCCGCGAGCTCAAGGAGCTGGGCAAGCCCTTCGTGGTGCTGCTCAACACCGCCGACCCCCTCTCGCCCGAGACCGCCCAGCTGGCGGAGACCCTGGCCTTCGACTACGACGTCCAGGTGATCCCCATCGCCCTGAACCGCGTGGGCGAGCGGGACCTTTTGGTGGTGCTGGAGCAGCTGCTGCTGGAGTTCCCCGTCCGCGAGCTGGTGGTGCGGCTGCCGGCCTGGGTGGAGGAGCTGGATGCGGACTTCTGGCTGCGGCGCCACTACGCCGACGCCATCCAGGCCACGGTCCAGAACGTGGAACGCCTGCGGGACGTGGAGCGGGCCATCGCCCAGCTGGCCGAGTACCAGCACGTGGAGAAGGTGCAGCTGGAGGAGCTCGACCTGGGCACGGGGGTGGCCACCGTCGACGTGGCCGTGCCGGAGGAGCTGTTCTGGCAGGTGCTGGGCGAGATCGGCGGCATGGAGATCCGCGGCAAGGAGGCGCTGGTGCGGCTGATCCGCGACCTCAGCAAGGCGAAGGCGGTGTACGACCGCATCGGCCGCAGCCTGGAGGAGGCCGACGAGCGCGGCTACGCGGTGGTCCTGCCCGCCCTGGACGACCTGGTGTTCGAGGAGCCCGAGCTGGTGCGCAAGGGCGGCCAGTTCGGCGTCCGCCTGCGGGCCAGCGCCCCGACCCTGCACCTGTTCCGCACCGTGGTCAGCACCGAGGTGGCGCCGATGATCGGTTCGGAGAAGCAGTCGCAGCAGCTGGTCAACTACCTGATGGAGAAGTTCGAGGACGACCCGCGCAAGATCTGGGAGTCCGACATCTTCGGCAAGTCCCTGGACGAGCTGCTCAAGGAAGGCATCGAGGACAAGATCCGCTCGATGCCCGAGCACGCCCAGGCCAAGATCCGCGAGGCCCTGGAGCGCATCGCCAACGAGGGCAGCGGCAACCTGATCTGCATCATCATCTGAGGCCGCTCTTGAGGCCGCTCTTCCCGGTCGACCGGTCCGCCCGTCCCGCGACGGGCGCCATCGGCGCGCACCGCCGACCGTGGCCGCCGCCGTCGGGTCCCGGGTGGGGAAGGGGGATGGAGCGGGTGGATCCCGACACCACCGGCATCGTGGTGGCCGTGCCCCTGATCGCCGGACTGGTCGAGCTCCTCAAGCGCCAGGGCATGCCCACCCGGTGGGCGCCCCCGGTGGCGCTGCTCTTGGGCACCGCCCTCGCCATCGGCTACGCCCTGGCCGGTCAGAGCCTGTGGTTCGAGGCCCTGATCCAGGGGCTGGCGCTGGGGCTCGGCAGCATGGGCCTCTACAGCGGCGTCAAGTACTACCGCCGGCCCGAAGGCTAGCAGCCGCTTACGACCGCCGGCCCGCAGGTTCGCAGCCACGCCCCGCCCCACGCCGACGGGGACCCGCCGCTGCCGGCCCCGGCCGACGGGCCCCCGCCCCTGCCGACGCGATCCGATGGGCCACCACCGGCGCCGACTCCAGCCGCCGGCGCCCCCGCGCGGCCCCGTGGATCCGGCGCCCCCCTCCGGAGCGCCCGGCGAGGCCGCCCTGGCGCGGCTCGCTCGTCCCGCGTCCGTCCCCCGCCGCCCCGCCCGGCGAACGCGGCGGCACCGATCCGCTTCCCTCGCCGCCCCACGGCGACGGGGGCGACATGCCCCAGCCCGGCCCGTCCCCGGGCGGCGCACCATCGAGGCCCCGGTGCCCGGTCCGCCCACCGGCGGCGGAAGACCGCGCCGGCGGTGCGGGCGGGTTTCCGGCGCGGGCAGCCGGGGACGCGCGGTCCGAGCCCAGCCCGCCCGGGCTCGGCGGCTCCCCCGTCCCAGCGATCCGCCCCGGGTCGCTCAGCCCGCCTCGACCACCACGGGGTGCTCCGCGATCTGCCCCTCCACGATGCGGAAGGCGCGCAGCACCGGGGGATCCGTGGCCAGCGACGCGATCAGGTAGTAGGCCTCGGGGTAGTAGGCGTAGCGCACGTCGGTGGGCGAGGGGTAGGCAGCCGAGTGGGGATGGCTGTGGAAGATCCCCCACAGCTCCTCGCCGCGCTCCTCCATCGTGGTGAAGATGCGCAGCTGGTCCTCCGGGTCCACGGTGTAGCGCACCGGCGACCGCTCGGCGTTGCGCGCGGGGTAGAACGCGACCGGGCGGCCGCCGCGCCCGCCCACGATGCCGCACGCCTCCAGCGGGGCCTCGGCCCGCGCGTGGGCGAGCATCGCCTCCACCAGCGACCGGGGAAGAACCAGCGGGGGCGGGGCCTCGTCGCCCCGCCCCGGGACGATGCCGGCGCCCACCGGTCCCCGACTCACCGCCCGGACCCCGCCTCGACGGGCAGCCGGTAGTTGCGCCAGGCGATCATCCCGCCCTTGAGGTTGTAGACGGCCGGGAAGCCCGCTTCGTGGAGGAACTCGGCCGCCAGGCGGCTGCGCTCGCCCACCTCGCACACCATCAGCAGCGGCCGCTCGGGATCGATCTCCTCGAGCCGCGCACCCAGCTGGGCCAGCGGCACCAGGCGCGCGCCCGGGATGTGGTCGCGCTCGTACTCCCACGGGTCGCGCACGTCGATGATCTGGACCTGGCCCCCCTCGATGAGACGGCGCGCCTCGACGGGCTCGAGCTCCGCCGGCCCCTGCCCGGCGTCGGGGAGCGCCTCCGTCGCAGCAGGCGCGGCGGGCGCGGCCGCCCCACCCCCGGGCCCGGACCCGGACCGATCCGCCGCGGCGCCGCGTTCGTCCCGTCCGGCACGCCCCGATACCCCGGCGTTGGCTTCCGTCGCGGGCGCCGCCCCGGCCGGCGCCGGCGTCCCCGGCGCCGCAGCCGGCCGGCCTGTCGCCACGCCGTCGCGGGCCTCGGTGCCCGCGGCGGGGCGGCCCGCCGGCGTCACCCGGCCGTTGGCGCGGCTCTGGGCGCTGCCCGGCAGCGGCACCCCGCAGAAGGCCTCGTAGTCGATCAGGTGCGTGATGGTCGGGTTGTCGCCGCAGACCGGGCAGTTGGGGTTGCGCTGCCAGTGCAGGATCTGGTAGCTGGCGCTGAGGGCGTCGTAGATCAGCAGCTTCTCCGCCAGCGTCTCGCCGATGCCGAGGAGGATCTTGATCGCCTCCAGCGCCTGCAGGGTGCCCATGTGACCGGCCAACGCCCCGAGCACCCCGGCCTCCGCGCAGCTCGGCACCATCCCCGGCGGCGGCGGCGACGGGAACAGGCACCGGTAGCAGCCGCGCCCGGGCAGGAAGACCGTGGCCTGCGCCTCGAAGCGCAGGATGCTGGCGTCGACCAGCGGCTTGCCCAGCAGCACGCAGGCGTCGTTGACCAGGTAGCGCGTGGCGAAGTTGTCGCTGCCGTTGATCACCACGTCGTAGTCCTTGAGGATCTCCAGGGCGTTCTCCGCGTTGAGGAACGTGCGGTGCTCGATCACCCGGACGTCGGGGTTGAGGTCCTCCAGGTGGCGACGCGCCGCCTGGGTCTTGGGCCGACCCTGGTCGTGGTCGAAGTAGAGGATCTGGCGATGGAGGTTGGAGACGTCCACCCGGTCGCCGTCGATGATGCCGATGGTGCCGACCCCCGCGGCCGCCAGGTAGATGGCCGCCGGCGAGCCCAGGGCGCCGGCGCCGACGATGGCGACCTTGCTGTCCAGCAGCTTGCGCTGGCCCTCGACGCCGACCTCGGGCAGGCGCACGTGGCGCGAGTAGCGCTCCATCTGCTGCTCGGTGAGCAGCGGCGCCGGGGACCCGCCATCGGAGCCGCCGGCCATGGCGGGGATCAGCGCCACCTCGTCGCCGTCGGCCAGCGGCGTCTCCGCCCCCTGCAAGGTGCGGATCTCGCGCTTGTTGACGTACACGTTGAGGTGATGGGCGATCTGATCGCCCTCGAACAGGCGCGGGCGCAGGTCGGGATACCGCTGCGCCAGGGTCTCCAAGAGCTCCTTCACGGTGGCCGCCTCGAGCCGCAGGCGGGCCTCGCCGGTGATGGAGCGGTACGGCGTCGGGATGTAGACCTCGACCACGGGCAACACCTCTTTTTCATCGAAACGCGATCTCATCGACTACTATACAAGGAATTGTGCGGCCGAGGGAATCCCGCCCGGGGGCGACGGGCGGCAAGGACCGCCGCGGGCCGCCACCCGCGGGCCCCGCGGGTCACCGGGAGCGAAAACCCCGCGGGTCCGCACCCGCGGGGTTCGTCGGTCGGGCTGCCCGGATTTGAACCGGGGACCTCTACCACCCCAAGGTAGCGCGCTAACCAAGCTGCGCCACAGCCCGTCGCAGACTCGAGGCCATTCTAGCACGGCCCCCCGCATCCCGCAACACGCGCCGCCCCTGCGGCACCCGGCGGGCCCGTCCGCGGCGTCCCACGGCCCCGGGGAACCCGCACCGCCACCGGTGCCGGGCACGAGCTCGGCCGGGGTATAGCGCCCGCGGGGCGGGGCAATCTTCTGGCAGGGAGGTCCAGCTCCATGCCGGTCGATGGCGCTGCGGACGAACCGGCCGTCCCGCCGGGCCCCGTGTGGTGGCTGGTGGGGCCTGCCGCCGGCGGCCTGCGCACCTACGTGGAGACCGTCGGCCGTCACCTGGCGGCCGTGGGCGTCGACTGGGCCGTGGTCCCCCTGGTCGGCGCCCCGCGGCTCCAGCCCGCCGGCGGGGTCGAGGCCGACACCCCAGGGAACCTCTGGGCGGCGCATCGCGGCGGTCCCGCCGGAGCCCCCGACCCCTGGCCGGCGGTGCGGGCGCTGGCGGAGACCGTCGTCGGCCTGCGCCGCCTGGCCCGGGGCCGGCCGCCGCGCCTCCTCCACGCCCACGGCCTGCGGGCCGCGGTGGTGGCGACCCTGGCCCTGCCGCACACGCCGCTGGTCGTCACCCTGCACACCTTCCCGCGCGGGTGGTGGCAGCGCCAGGCGGCCCGCTGGGTCGCCCGGCGCAGTCGCGCGGTGGTGGCCGTGTCCCGCTCCCTGGCCACGTGGGCGGCGGCGCACGGCATCGCCGCCGCGGCCCCCGGAAGGCCGCCCCAGGTCCACGTGCTGAGGCCGCCCCTGGCGCGGCCCGGGCGGGCCGCGCTCCCGCGGCGGCGCGCCCGGCGAATCCTGGGACTCCCAGAGCTGGGTCCGGTGGTCGGCACCGTCGCCCGGCTGAGCCGTGAGAAGGGCGTCGACGTGCTCCTGCGGGCCGTGGCCCTGGTCCACCACGCGGGCCACCCGGTCAGCTGCGTCGTGGTCGGCTCCGGCCCGGACGAACCCGGCCTGCGGCGGCTGGCCCGCCGCCTCGGCATCGAGCCCTGGGTGCGCTGGGCCGGACCGAGGGAGGGGGCGGCTCGCCTGCTGCGCGCCATCGACGTCTACGTCCAGCCGTCGCGCCACGAGGCCTACGGACTCGCGGTGGCGGAGGCCATGGCCGCCGCGCGTCCCGTGGTGGCCAGCCGCACCGGCGGGCTGGTGGAGCTGATCCGCGACGGCGTGGACGGACGCCTGGTGCCCCCGGGCGATGCCCACGCCCTGGCCCGCGTGCTGCTCGGCTTGCTGCGGGACGAGCGCGCCCGCCAGCGGCTGGCGCGGGCCGCGGTGGCCCGCGCCAGCCGCTGGCCGGACGGGGCCCAGGTGGCCCGCCAACACGTGCAGCTCTACGCCGAGGTGGCCCCGGGGGCGGTTGCGCCCGCGCCGCGGCGCGGGCGCAACCGCCGGGCGTGAGGCGCCTCCCCCCGGGCCCAGGGCGCAAGGGGGTCGACGCGGTGCGGGCGACGCGGACCGAAGGGACCCGGGCCCACGCCACCGGCCCGAAGACCCTCGCCGTGGCGGCCGTGGCCCTCGCGCTGGTGGCGGCGACGGTGGCGGCGGGCCACGGCCTGGCGGCCGCTCTGGGGGGCGCCGGTCGCCTGGCGATCGGCGAGGGGAGACCGTGGGTCGCCCCCGCGGACCCGCCCGGCGTGCCGTCCCCCCGACGGACGGTGACGGTGGTGGCCGCACCCGGCCTCGACCTGGACCTGCTCCGCCAGCTGGCCGCCGCGGACCCCACCTGGCGCGAGCTCCTGCGCAACGCCGCTGTCGGCCTGATGACGTCCCACACCGGCGGCTACTACGGTCGCGAAGCCGGCTACCTGACCCTGGGAGCGGGCGCGCGGGCCGTCAGCGGTCCCACCGCCGGCTGGGTCCTGCCCGGGGACCAGGTGCTGGAACCCGGGACGGCCGCGGGCCTGTTCGACCGGTGGTGGCCGCCCCGGGAGGCGCCGTGGCCGGGTGCGGCGATCCCGGCCGCCCGCGCCGGCGACGCGGGCGCGGCGCGGACCGCCGGGGCCGCCGACGACGGGCTGGTCCCGGTGGTCCACTGGGGGTGGCAGGCCCTCCGGCGGGCCAACGAGGACCTGGACCACCCCGTCCCCTTGGGTTCCCTGGCCACGGCGCTCCACCGCGCCGGCATGGCGGTGGCCGTGCTGGGCAACGCCGACCTGCCGGGGGGCCCGTGGGCCGTCGCCCGCCGGGGCGCCGTCCTCATCGCGGCCGACCAGCGGGGATGGGTGGACCTGGGCCTGATCGACGGGCGCTCCCTGGAACCCGACGCCTCCTTCCCGGGGGGCTGGCGCACGCGCTGGGAGGCGGTGCTGACGGGGTGGGCGGCGGCGCGACGCCACGCGTCGCTGATCGTCATCGAGGCCGGCGACCTGGGCCGCCTCGAAGACCTGGCCCCCACCCTGACGCCGGAGGGACTGGAGGCGGCGCGCCGGTCCGCGGGCGCGCGCCTGGGGCGAGCCCTGGCCGCCCTCCAGGCGGCCCTGGGCCCGGAGGATCGACTGGTGCTGCTCAACCCCGCGCCCCGTGACGAGGCGCGGGCCGCGGGGGAGACCCTCCTGCCGGTGGCGACGTGGGGGGCGGGGCCGGGCCTGCTGACGAGCCCCTCGACGCGCCGGGCCGGTCTGGTGGTCAACACCGACGTGGCGCCGTCCATCGCGGCCCACCTGGGGGCACCGCCCCACCCGGCCTGGGTGGGCCGGCCGTGGGCGGTGGTGCCCCCCGGCGACGGCCCGGCGGCAGCCTCCGCCGGGTCCCCCGGCGGCGCTCTGGACGCCCTCGACCGGCTCGATCTGGCCATGGTGGCCAACTACCAGCGGCGCGCCGCGTTCATCCGCCTGTTCGTCGGCGCCGGCCTCGTCCTGTGCGCGGGACCCCTGGTGGCCCTCTGGCGGCGCAGCCGGCGGCTGGAGCGCTGGTCCCGCTGGCTGCTGGCCCTGGCGGCCTTTCCCCTGGCCAACCTGTTGCTGCCGGCCTGGCCGACGGGACCGGGGTGGTCCTGGTGGTCGGGGGCGCCGTCGGTGGTCCTGGCCGCCGGGCTGGCGTTGGCCGCGGCCGCCGCCGCACGGCGCCTGACGGCGAACCCCGTGGCGGCCTTCGGGGCCGTGGGCGCGTGGACGGTGGCCGTCGTCGTCGCCGACCTCCTGGCGGGGGGATGGTTGGCGCAGCTCACGCCCTTCGGGTACTCGCCCATCGGCGGCGCCCGCTACTACGGCCTCGGCAACGAGTACATGGGCGTGCTGATCGGTGCCGCCGCGGTGGCCGCGGCGGCCTGGGCCGAAGGCCGGCGCCGCCAGCACGGGGGGAGGGAGGCGGGCGGCGGGACGGCCCCGGCGCCGCCGGAGCCGTCCCGCCGCGGCCTCGCAGCCGGGGGCACCGCCGCGGCTTCCCGGGCCGTTCCCCTCAGCCTGGCGGCGGTGGCGCTGCTGCTGGCCGATCCGCGGCAGGGCAGCAACTTCGGCGGCGCCCTGTCGGCCGCCGTCGCCGCCTGCGGTCCAACCCTGGCCGCGAGCCTGGCGGCCCACCGGTCCCTGCGGCGGCGGGCGGGAGCGGTGTTGGTCCTCCTGGCCGTGCCCGTCGGCGTGGGCCTGCTGATGGCGCTGCTGGATCGACAGATGGGCATGGGGGCGAGTCACGTCCTGACCACGTGGGAGCAGGTGCGGGGCGTGGGACCGGAGGCGCTGGCGGACGTGGTGGCCCGCAAGGTGGCGATGAACCTGCGGCTGATGCGCTACACCAACTGGAGCTACCTATTTGTCATGCTGGTCTTCGTCTACGCCTTCGTCATCTATCGCCGCGCCGCCGTGATCCGACGGCTGGAGCGCAGGGTACCCGAGGCGGTGCGCGGCCTGGCGGCGGTGGGGGCGGGTAGCCTGGCCGCCCTGGTGCTGAACGACAGCGGGATCGTGGCCGCCGCCACCACCCTGGTCTACGGGGCAACCCTGCTCCTCGCCCTGGTGGCGGGGGAGGCGGGGGCCGACCCGCCGGGACGGGGCCCGGTCGAACCGGCTCCCCGTTGTTGACACGGCGGGGCAGGTTGCTACAATGAATCCTGGTTCTCGCGGGACCAGCCGGGGAATCCGCTTTTGTGCTTTTGGATTCCCAAATCTGACGCCGTCTGGCGGCGGAAAGGTTGTGAAACTCGGTCACGAAAAGGGGGCGAGGCGCATGCGGGCGCTTGGGCGGCACATCCTGGCCGAGGCCTACGATTGCGACCCGGCGGTGCTGGACGACGTGAACCTGGTGGAGTCGATCATGGTTGAGGCGGCGCTGGCCGCCGGGGCCGAGATTCGTCAGGTCGCCTTCCACAAGTTCGCCCCCCAGGGCGTCAGTGGGGTCGTGGTGATCTCCGAGTCCCACCTGACGATCCACACGTGGCCGGAGTTGGGCTACGCCGCCATCGACGTCTTCACCTGCGGCGACCACGTCGACCCGTGGGACGCGTGCCACTACATCTTCGAGCACCTGCGGGCGGGCCGCGTCGCGGCGACGGAGACCCAGCGCGGCATCCTGGACGAGCACGACACCCCGAAGCTGCAGCCGGTGGCCCTGCGCCGGGATGCCGCCGGTTGACTGGTGACGGGCGGACCCCGGCCGGGGCGGCGGAAGTGCGGTTCGACCGCACTTCTTTTTTTGCGTCCGGGCCGCCCGGCGCCGCACCGCCCCGGGGTCTTGCATCGCGCCGGCAGCGGACGGGGGCGACCGACGCGAGCGAAGGAGGATGCCCTGTGGAGCGTACCTTCGTGATGGTCAAGCCCGACGGCGTGCAGCGCGGCCTGGTGGGCGAGATCATCGCACGCCTCGAGCGCAAGGGCCTCAAGCTGGTGGCGCTGAAGATGGTGCGGGTCAGCGAGGAGCTGGCGCGCCGCCACTACGCCGCCCATGAGGGCAAGCCGTTCTTCCCGGGCCTGATCCGCTTCATCACCTCGGCGCCGGTGGTGGCCATGGTCTGGGAGGGCCGCGAGGCGGTGGCCGTGGTGCGCAACCTCCTCGGACCCACCGACGGCGCCAAGGCGGCGCCGGGCACCATCCGCGGCGACCTGGCCAACGACATCGGCTTCAACCTGGTGCACGGCAGCGACTCCGTCGAGAGCGCCCGACGGGAGATCGACCTCTGGTTCCGGCAGGATGAGCTGCTGGACTGGGAAAATCATAGGGAAGCCTGGCTGTACGACCGCGGCTGAGATCCCCGACCGCAGGGCAGGCGAGACCGGACGGGGGCTGGGCCACCGGCGGCGCCGCCGCCGGCGCGGCCGCCAGGGCCGCACCCGCGCCGGTGGGACCGGTGGCGCCCTCGCGCAGCGCGGCGCACGCCCCGCCCCAACGGCCCCGGTCCGGCGGCACGGAGGCCACCCATGACCC
This sequence comes from Thermaerobacter composti, assembly GCF_033582035.1. NCBI lineage: Bacteria > Bacillati > Bacillota > Clostridia > Eubacteriales > Clostridiales Family XVII. Incertae Sedis > Thermaerobacter > Thermaerobacter composti. The sequence continues at coordinate 1,366,490 of NZ_CP132508.1, read as the reverse complement.
GAAGGGACGAGGGACGCGGCGACGGACTGGTCGCGGCCGCCGAGCAGCACCTGCGGGCGGTGGCCACGCTGGTCCGGCATCACGGCCGCGCCATCTTGGAGCGCTTCGACATCACCCCGCCCCAGTTCGACGCCCTCCTGGTCCTGATGCGCCACCCGGACCTGACCATGGGGGAGCTCTGCCAGCACCTCTATCTCGCCTCCAGCACGGTCACCGATCTGGTGGACCGCCTGGAGCGGCAGCAACTGGTCCAGCGGGTGCGCGACCCCGACGACCGGCGGGTGATCCGGCTGCGCCTGCTGCCCCGCGCCCGCGAGCTGATGGACGCGGTGCTGGAGGCGCGCCGCGCCTACCTGGCGCGGGTCCTGGCCCACCTGGAGCCGGCGGATCGGCAGGGGCTGCTGCGCTCGCTGGAGCGCCTGGTCGAGGCCATGCGCCGGGAGGGTGGGGGGCCGCCGGCGGCGACCGGCCCGGCGGTGGGCGCCGGCGGAGAGGCGGCGGGCAGCACCACCGGAGCCTCGGCTCCGACCGGCGACGGTGGCGAAGGGAGGAACCGGTCCGTGCGCTTGGCCATCATCGGCGGGACGGGGGTCTACGACCCCGCGATCCTCGAGGACGTGCGGGAGGAGACGGTGGTGACGCCCTACGGCCGCGCGACGGTCCGCATCGGGACCTTCCGCGGCCTGGAGGTGGTGTTCCTGGCCCGGCACGGCGCCGGGCACACGGTGCCACCCCACCGGATCAACTACCGCGCCAACATCTACGCCCTGGCCGCCCTGGGGGTACGACGGGTCGTGGCCACGGCGGCCGTGGGCTCCCTGCGCCGGGCGCTGGCCCCCGGGCACTTCGTGTTGGTGGACCAGTTCCTGGACTTCACGAAGAACCGGGTCGCCACGTTCTTCGAGGGGGGCGAGCAGGGGGTCGTCCACGTCGACGTCACCGAGCCCTACTGCCCGGAGATCCGGGCCCGTCTCGCCGAGGCGGGTGCGGCCCTGGGCCTGGCGGTCACCAACGGCGGCGTGTACGTGTGCACCGAGGGCCCCCGCTTCGAGACGCCCGCCGAGATCCGCATGTTCGAGCGTCTGGGGGGCGACGTGGTGGGCATGACCAGCGTGCCCGAGGTGGTGCTGGCGCGGGAGGCCGGGCTGTGCTACGCCACGGTGGCCATGGTCACCAACTACGCCGCGGGCATGGCGGGCCAGCCGCTGACCCATGAGGAGGTGCTGGAGGTCATGGCGGCCAACGGCGCCAACCTGCGGCGGCTGATCCTCGAGGCCCTGCCCGGGCTGGCGGCCGCGCCCACCTGCCGCTGCGCGGCCACGCCGGCCCCGCTGCGCATCCCCGCGGCCCAGGGCCCCCACCCGTCGGGGGAGCCGCAGTCGTGACGGCCGCCGCCAGCCCGCCGCCCAGCCGGATCCGCGACCCCGGCCGCGCCGCATCCGGCTGGCAGAAGATCCGGTGGGTCGAACCGCACATGCCCGTGGTGGCCGCCCTCGAGCGGCGGCTGGCCGAACGCGGGAGCCTGCGCGGGCGCCGGATCGCCATCTGCCTGCACCTGGAGGCCAAGACGGCGCGGATGGCCCTGGCCCTGCACCGCGCGGGGGCGCAGGTGGCGATCTGCGGCTCCAACCCGCTCTCGACCCAGGACGACGTGGCCGCCGCCCTGGCCGAGGCGGGGGTGGCGGTCTACGCCTGGCACGGCGCCACCCCCGCGGAGTACGCGGCCTTCCTCGACGACGCCGTCGCCTTCGGGCCGCACCTGGTCCTGGACGACGGCGGCGACCTGGTGGCGCACCTGCACACCCGTCACCGGGACCGCCTCGGCTCCGTCCGGGGCGGCACCGAGGAGACCACCACCGGCGTCCTGCGCCTGCAGGCCATGGCGCGGGACGGCGTCCTGGCCTTCCCCATGGTGGCCACCAATGACGCGCGCATGAAGCAGCGCTTCGACAACCGCTACGGCACGGGCCAGTCGGTCTGGGACGGCATCATGCGGCTGACGAACCTGGTGGTGGCGGGGAAGACCGTCGTGGTCTGCGGCTACGGCTGGTGCGGCAAGGGCGTGGCCGAGCGGGCCCGCGGCCTCGGGGCGCGGGTGATCGTCTGCGAGGTCGACCCGATCCGGGCCAACGAGGCCCTGATGGACGGCCACCAGGTGATGCCGTCCACGGAGGCCGCGGCCCTCGGCGACGTGTTCGTCACCGTCACCGGTTGCCGCGACGTCCTTGTGGCCGAGCACTTCCGCCGCATGAAGGACGGCGCCCTCCTGGCCAACGCGGGCCACTTCGACGTGGAGATCCGCAAGCCCGATCTCGAGGCGCTGGCGCGACGCGTCGAGGAGGGGCGACCCGGCGTCCGCACCTACGTCCTCGACGACGGGCGGCGGCTGCACCTCCTGGCCGACGGGCGGCTGGTCAACCTGGCGGGCGGCGACGGGCACCCCGCGGAGATCATGGACCTCTCCTTCGGCCTCCAGCTGCTGGCCCTGGAGTGGGTCGACCGCGAGGCGGACCGGCTGGGTCCGGGGGTCCATCCGTTGCCGGAGGCGCTGGACCGCGAGGTGGCATCGCTCCACCTCGAGGCGCGCGGCATCCGGATCGACCGGCTCCGTCCGGAGCAGGTGGCCTATCTCGCCAGCTGGCGGGAGGGGACGGCCTGAGGGCCGGATCGACGGGACCCCGCGACCCGCGCCCCGCCGGCCGCCCAGGCCGATCCGGCGTATCCGCGGGGGCGGGAGCGGCTCCGCCGACGTCCGGGGCGGGACCGCGAGGCGGCGCCGAACCACGCCGGAAGGTCCGGCCGCCGCCCGCCGGGGGGTCGGGGACGGCGCAGGGGGGACGCGGGGTTCCGCATCCGGCGCGGACGGACCCGGGGAGGAGGGAGGAGGGAGGAGGCGGCGATGCCGTCACGGGTGCTGATCGAAGGGGGTTGGGTGTTCGCCGGCGAGGGCGACGGCCCCTTCCAGGTGGTGGAAGACGGCGTGGTGGCCGTCGAGGGCGAGCGCATCGCCTACGTGGGCCCGCGGGACGGGCTCGATCCCGCCTGGGAGCCCACCCGCCGCATCGACGCCCGCGACAAGGCCGTGCTGCCCGGCCTGGTCAACGCCCACACCCACCACGCCATGTCGCTGTTGCGCGGCTACGCCGACGACGTGCCCCTCATGCCCTGGCTCGAACGGCACATCTGGCCGGCCGAGGCCCACCTGACGGGGGACGACGTCTACTGGGGGACGCTCCTGGCCATCGCCGAGTCGCTGCTGGCGGGGGTCACCACCTTCGCCGACATGTACTTCTTCATGGATCGGGTGGCCCAGGCGGTGGTGGAGACCGGGGTCCGGGCCCACCTCTCCCGGGGCTTGATCGGCGTGGCCCCCGGCGCCGACCAGGCCCTGGCCGAGGGCAAGGCGTTGGTGGCGGCGTTCCAGGGGGCCGGCGACGGCCGCATCCGCTGCGCCCTGGCGCCCCACGCCCCCTACACCTGCCCACCGCCCTTCCTCGCCCGGGTGCTCGAGGCGGCGGCCGCCCTGGGCTGTCCCATCCACACCCACCTGGCGGAGACGCGGGCCGAGGTGGAGCAGATCCGCGCCCAGTACGGCAAGAGCCCCATCCGCCACTTCGCCGACCTGGGCGTCTTCCAGCACCCGACCCTGGCCGCCCACTGCGTGCACGTGGACGCGGACGACATCGCGATCCTCGCGGAACACGGCGTGGCGGTGGCCCACAACCCGATCTCCAACTGCAAGCTGGCCAGCGGCATCGCGCCGGTGCCCGACCTCTTGGCCGCCGGCGTGACGGTCGGCCTGGCCTCCGACGGCGCCGCCAGCACGAACCACCTGGACCTCTTCGAGGAGATGCGGCTGGCGGCCAGCCTGCAGAAGGTGAGCCGCTACGACGCCACCGTCCTGCCGGCGTGGCAGGTCCTGCGCATGGCCACGGTGGGCGGGGCCCGCGCCCTGGGCTTCGACCGCCTGGGCTGCCTGGCGCCCGGCTATCTGGCGGACATCGTCGTCCTCGACCTGCGGGCGCCGCACCTGCGCCCGCGCCACGACCTGACCAGCCTGGTGGTCTACTCCGCCAAGGCGTCGGACGTGGACACCGTCCTGGTCCACGGCAAGGTGCTGGTGGACGGCGGGGAGCTGCTCACCGTGGACCTGGAACGGGTCGAGCACGAGGTGGAGGAGCGAGCTCGACGCCTGGCGCGGCTGGCCCGGGGTGGGGCCGCGGACGGGACGCCCTAGTAGCCCCGTTCCTTGTCGACCACGTTGCGCAGCGGTTCACCGCGGACGAACCGGCCCAGGTTGTCGAGGAACAGCTCCAGCGCCGCGCCGGTGTAGTCGCGCATGGCGCCCGCGTTGTGGGGCGTGATGAGCACGTTGTCCAGGGTCCACAGCGGGTGGTCGGGCGGAAGCGGCTCCTCCGCGAAGACGTCCAGGCCGGCGCCCGCGATGCGCCGCTGGCGCAAGGCCTCGAGCAGGGCCTGTTCGTCCACCACGGCGCCGCGGGCGACGTTGATCAGGAAGGCGTCGGACCGCATCGCCGCCAGTTCCTCCCGGCCGATCAGGTGGCGGGTCTCCGGCGTCAGCGCCGCGCTGACCACCACCCAGTGGGCCGGGGCCAAGATGCGGCGGAGGTCGGCGGGCCCGACCACCGCCTCGATGCCCTCCTCCGGCGCGGGGTGGCGCCGGCAGGCGAGGACCCGCATGCCGAACACCCGGGCCCGGCGCGCCACCTCGCGGCCGATGGCGCCCAGGCCGACGACGGCCACGGTCTCGCCGGCCAACTCGCGCATGGGGAGACGGCGCCACTCCCGGCGCCGCTGCTGGTCGAGGTAGGCCGGCAGCCGACGGGCCCAGGCGAGCATGAACATGAAGACGTGGTCGGCGATGGTGGCGGCGTGCATACCCCGGGCGTTGGTCAGCACCACGGGGTGCCAGCGGAGCTCCGGCACCGCCCCGAGCATCGCGTCGACCCCGGCGTAGGCACACTGGATCCAGCGGAGACGTCGGGCGGCGGCCAGGCGGGCGCCGGTCAGCTCGCGCCCGAAGAGGAAGGCCACCTCGGCGCGGGCGAAGGCCTCGTCCAGCTGTTCCGGACGAACCCGGCCGGGCAAGAGGTGCAGCCGTACCCCCGGCGCCGCCGCCTGGACGCGCGCCGCCTGTTCCGGCGAGAGGGGGACGGTGCAGAGGATCTCCAGGGCCATGGGGCTCGACCTCCTCCTCCCTGGGGATTCCTTGGCGGGCGCGACCTTCCTCTCGGACCCCGCCCCGCCGCCCGCGAACGGCGCCGGCGCCGACGCTCCCTGGCGGCACCGCCCTCGGAGGCCCCGCCGGCGCCCGCACCGGCGGGTCGCCCCGCGCCGGCGGGCTCGCGCCGTTGGTCGGCGTCTCCTCGCCCGAGGAGGGGCGGGAGGGTGCGATGGGCATCACCGTCTATCTGATCCGGCACGGCGAGACGACGTGGAACCGGGCCGGCCTCTACCAGGGCCAGCGGGACGTGGCCCTGTCGGCCCGGGGGCGACAGCAGGCGCGCCAGCTGGCGCGGCGCTTCGCCCGCACCCCCCTGGACCTCGTGCTCACCAGCGACCTCCGCCGCGCGCTTGAGACGGCCCGCGCCCTGGCGGCGAGCCGCCGGCCGCCGGTGCCGCTGGAGGCCGATGGCCGCCTACGCGAGATGTCCTTCGGCCAGTGGGAGGGGCTGCCGCTGGCGACGATCCGCGCCCGCTTCGGCGACGACTACGCCGCGTACCGGGCGGACCCGGCGGAGGGACGGCCCACGGGCGGGGAGACCTTCCGGGAGCTGGGCGAGCGCGCGTGGGCGGCCGTCGCCGAGCGGCTCGCCCGGCCCGGGCTCCGCCAGCTGGCCGTGGTGGCCCATGGCGGGACGGTCAAGGCCCTGCTCTGCCGGCTGCTGGACCTGCCGCTGACCCTGCGCCCGCGCCTGCTCATCGACAACGCCAGCGTCACCGCCGTCGAGCTGCGGGGGGGTCGACCGCCGCTGCTGCGCTACCTCAACGACACCTGCCACCTGCGACACCCCGGTTCCCGGCGCGCCCGGGGACCCGGTGCCGGCGGCACCCGCCCCGCCGCCGAGCCCGGGCAGCAGGGGCCCGGATGACGAGGCCGGGCGGCCCACCCCCGGCGGGCCTGCGCCCCGGCCAGGGGACGGCGTCCGCCGACGACCGCATCAGTCCCCTTCGGCTCGGACCACGCCGCCCCAGGGCCTGCGATGGGCCGGTGCGATGTGGTACCATGGCGGATACCGGCGATCGCCGGCGCGGGGGATGGCGGCGTCGGCGGGCCGGCGCGCGACGGGAGCCCGAGAGGCTGGGAGGCACCAGCGTTGCGGGTACTACTGGTCAACGACGACGGCGTCTACAGCCGGGGGATCCAGGCGCTGCGCGCCATCCTCGAGGAGCGGACGGACTGGGAGGTCTACGTGGTCGCACCCGACCGCCAGCGCAGCGCGTCGGGGCACGCCATCACGCTCCACAAGCCCCTGTACCTGGACCCCGTGGACATCCCGGGGGCCCGCTCGCCGGTCTACGCGGTCAACGGGACGCCGGCCGATTGCACGAAGCTTGGCCTCCTGGCGGTCCTCCCCGGTCCGTGCGACCTGGTGATCTCCGGCATCAACCGCGGCGGCAACCTCGGCTTCGACGTGCTGTACTCGGGCACCGTGTCGGCGGCCATCGAGGGCGTGATCATGGGCGTGCCCGCCATCGCCGTCAGCCTGGCCGCCTGGGACGACCCGGACTACGGCCCTGCCGCCGCCTTCACGGCGCACCTGGCCGCGATGGTGGCCAAGAAGGGGCTCCCGCGCGGCGTCCTGCTCAACGTCAACGTCCCGCCCCTGCCGACGACCCAGATGGCGGGCGTGGCGCTGACGGTGCTGAGCCGGCGCAGCTATCACGACCGCTTCGAGAAGCGGGTGGACCCCCGCGGTCGGCCGTACTACTGGTTGGCCGGCGAGCCCGTGGAGGAGCCGCTCTCCGTCGAGACCGACGTCGGCGCCGTCCGCGCCGGCTACGTGTCCATCACGCCCCTGCAGCTCCAGCTCACGGACCGCCGGACCCTGGCCCACCTGGAAGGCTGGATGGAGGAGCTGGAGGCCGGCCTCGGCGGTCGCACGGGCACGCCCGCCCGTCGCGCGTGAGCGGCGCTTGCGCGCGGGGGCGGGCTGCGCGCGGGTCGGAGGGCGACGGGCCCGCACCGGTCATGTCCAAAGGGCGTCCGGGGACCGGGCGGCATCGGCGGGCGCTGCCCCGCGCGCAGGGCCGGTTGGCGCTCCCCGGGCGGGCCGGAGGCCGGGCCGCTGCGCACGGGCCGGTGGCCGGCGCGACGCGCCCGGGCCGGTGGCGGCTCCCCGTCCACGGGCCGGGGCGTTCCCCCGCGCGGGCCGGTGCCCGGGCCGCCGCGCCCGGCGCGCCGGCGGCGGACCGAGAGGCTCCGACCCGCGGCCGGCGCCTGGACGGGGAGGCTATGTGCCGGGCCCCTGGCCCCGGCGGCGGACCGAGAGGCTTCGACCCGCGGCCGCCTTGCCGGCCGGTTTTTTCTAGGCTAGCGGCAGATGCCTCCGGCCACGCTACGAACGGGTCTCGATCGGGGTGGCACCGGCAGGGTCCAGCACCCTGACCGGTCCGCCGGATCGGGACCACGGACCCCGTCGTCGCGGTCGTACGCCGATCGCCCCATGCCTCCGATCCCCCGGGCCACGGCCTGGCCGGGCCGGCGCGTTCGCGCCGGCCCGGCCCTTGATCCGCCGTTCTACATCGATCCCCGCCGCCATATCCATTGTCCGTAGGGATCGCACCCCGTCGGCAGCCGTCTCGGCGAGGCCGTCGGCACCCGTCCCGGCGAGGGGGGATCGGATCGTGCAGGGAGCCGACGTCAAGGAGCGGTACCGGACGCCCCCGCCCTTCGACGCCCGCGCGCCGGCCGTCGGCGCCGCCGTCGCCCTGGTGCTGGTGCTGCTGGCGTCGGGCGTCCTGGCCCTGGCGGTGTACCTCACCGCGCTGCACGAATACCAGCTCGAAGCCCTGCTCTACTACCTGGGGACGGGGGCCACCGCCGCCGGCGGCCTGGTGGCCGCGCGCTGGGCGGACCACAAGGGGTGGCTCCACGGCGGCGCGGCCGGCCTGCTCTACGTGCTGGTCGGCAGCGTCCTCGGGCACTGGCTGTTCCCGGGGGACGCATCACCGCTGGCACACCTGGGACCGCGCATGGTGCTGGGATTCGTCCTCGGCGCCATCGGCGGCGTGGTCGGCATGCTGCTGTGACGGCGATGGGAGGCCAGCCGGGCGTGATCACCCGTCGTTCCGCACCGTCGTCGCCCGGCGCCGCCCAGCCACCCCGGGCCCGAGCGTCCCGCGCGGGGGCCGCGTCGGGCACGGCCTCCGACCTGAGGGAGCCTGCGCCATCGGCGGCGGACTGTCCCACCGTCGCCCGGCGGGCGGGCGCGCCCCGGCCCGGTGGGCCGCGGCGCGCCGAGCCCTGGATCCCCGTGGTGGTCGCCTTCCTGATCGCGGCCGCGGCCGGGTGGGGCGCCGGTCAGCTGTGGCGGGAGGTGTCCGCCACGCCCCTGGACGTCACCGCCCTGGCGGCCGGCCGGGGCACCGAGGCCCGGGACGCCCACGCCCCGGCGCCATCGGCCGCGGCCGGCCGGCGTCCCGACGCGGTGCTGGCGGCGCAGCCGACGGTCCACGTGGTCCAGCGGGGGGAGACCCTCTACCGCATCGCGCGCCGCTACGGGGTCAGCGTGCAGGAGCTGGCGCGGCTCAACGGGCTGGACGACCCGGCGCGCATCCGCGCCGGCCAGCGGTTGCGGATCCCGGCCCGCGCGCCCGGGGCGGGCGGCGACCCGCCCGACGGCGGGGCCGGTTCGTCCGGATCGCGAGCCGGCGGCCCCGGCGGCGGCCCGATCACGAACCCGCAGGCGACCGCGGGAGACCGCACCGAAGCGGGCGCCTCCGGGCGCGGATCGGCATCCGGTGGGGCGGGGGACGCCGCCCGGCGCCGGGGAGCGGCGGACCGCGCCGGCGGCGGGATCGTGGCGGTGACCTTCAACGACGGCCCGGATCCGGCCACCTGGCCCGCCCTGCTGGACGCCCTGGACGCCGCGGGGGCGAAGGCCACCTTCTTCCTCGAGGGCGCCAAGATGGAGCAGCATCCCCAGCTGGTCCAGGAACTGGCCCGCCGCGGCCACCAGGTGGAGAACCACGGGTGGAGCCATCGCAGCCCGCAGGAGCTGGGCGCGGCGGCCACCCGTGCCGAGATCCGGCGCACGGCCGCCCTGATCGCCCGGTTGACGGGCCGGCGCTCGCTGTACTACCGACCCCCGGGCGCGCTGCGGGGGGCGGACGTCTTCCGCTGGGCCCACGCCGAGGACCACCAGGTGCTGCTGTGGACGAACATCGGCGCCCAGGACGTGCCCCCCCAGCCGCCCGACCAACTGGCGGCCCGGGTGGCGGCGAGCGCCTACAACGGCGCCATCCTGATGCTCCACGCCACCCAGCCGGGCACGGTGCAGGCGTTGCCCGAACTGCTGCAGCGCCTGGCCGCCCGGGGGCTGCGACCGGTGACGGTGGACGAACTCCTCGCGGCCCTGGCGGCCTCCGCGGAGCCGGCAGGACGGGCCGCCCATGGGGCGGCTGGAGGTGCGGCGGGAGCGGGCGGAACGTGAGACCCAGGACGGCCCCCGCCGGTTCCCAGCGCAGGGGCCGCGCGGGCCGGTCCCCGCGCCGGCCCGCGCGGCCCCGCGAGCCGGCCGCGGCGCGACACCCCACCCGCCCCCGCCGCAGGATCGCCCCCCGCCGGCCGCGAACTCTGGCCCTAAGGGGGGAGCGGCGTGACCGTCTACCGGAACTACATCAACGGCCGCTGGACCGAGCCGCGCTCGGGCCGGTACGTGGACAACGTCAACCCCGCCACGGGCGAGGTGCTGGGCCGGGCCGCGGTGGGCACCGAGGAGGACGTGGCGGAGGCCGTCGCCGCCGCCAAGGCGGCCTTCGCCAGGTGGCGCAAGGTGCCCGCCCCGCGCCGGGCGGAGATCCTCTACCGGGTGGGCGAGCTCTTGCGCGAGCGCAAGGAGGAGCTGGCGCGCAAGATGACCCAGGAGATGGGCAAGGTGCTGCCCGAAGCCCGCGGCGACGTGCAGGAAGGCATCGACATGGCGTACTACATGGCGGGCGAGGGCCGGCGCCTCCTGGGCTACACCACGCCGGCGGAGATGCCGGACAAGTTCGCCATGGCGGTGCGGGAGCCCATCGGGGTGGTGGCGGCCATCACCCCGTGGAACTTCCCCATGGCGATCCCCACCTGGAAGATCATGCCCGCCCTGGTGGCCGGCAACACCGTGGTCTTCAAGCCGGCCACCGACACGCCCTGGATGGCCTACGAGCTGGTGCGGATCTTCGAGGAGGCGGGCCTGCCGCCCGGCGTGCTCAACCTGGTCTACGGCCCCGGGGAGACGGTGGGCGAGGCCCTGTTGCGCCACCCCGACGTGCACCTGATCTCCTTCACCGGGTCGGTGGAGTCGGGCCGGCACGTCAACCAGGTCGCCGGCGCCCAGCTGAAGCGGGTCCACCTGGAACTGGGTGGGAAGAACGCGGTCATCGTCATGGACGACGCCGACCTGGACCTGGTGGAGCAGGCCGTGACCTGGAGCGCCTTCGGCACCACCGGCCAGCGCTGCACCGCCACGAGCCGACTCCTGGTCCACGAGGCGGTCTACGACCAGGTGGTCGAGCGGCTGGCCGCCCGGGCGGCCAAGCTGCGCCTCGGCAACGGGCTCGACCCGCAGACCGACGTGGGACCGCTGATCAACGGGCGCGCCTTGGAGAAGGTGGCCTACTACGTCGACGTGGGCCAGGAGGAAGGCGCGCGGCTGGTGGTGGGCGGCCGGCCGGCGACCGAGGGGGAGCTGGCGCGGGGCTTCTTCTTCCAGCCGACGATCTTCGCCGACGTCACGCCCGACATGCGCATCGCCAACGAGGAGATCTTCGGCCCCGTGCTGGCGATCATCAAGGTCCGCAGCCTGGAGGAGGCCATCGCGATCAACAACGGCGTCCAGTACGGCCTCTCCAGCGCGATCTTCACCCGCGACGTGCGCAACGCCTTCGTCGCCATGCGCGACCTGGCCACGGGCATCTGCTACGTCAACCACGGCACCATCGGCGCCGAGATCCACCTGCCCTTCGGCGGCATGCGGGCGACGGGCAACGGCCACCGGGAGGCGGGCCTGGCCGCGCTGGAGGTCTACACCGAGTGGAAGGCGATCTACGTCGACTTCAGCGGCCGCCTGCAGCGGGCCCAGATCGACGAGGTCAAGATCGAGGACATCGGCTAGGCAGGCTAGGAAGCGCGCCGGCTCGCGGACCCGCCCGGGGCATCGCAGCGGACCGGGCCCGGCCCCGGAGCGGGGCCGGGCCCGGTCCGGGCAGGATCCGGTGCCGGTCCGGGCACGGGTCCGGCCACGGTTCGGCGCGATCCGGGCAGGGTCCCGGCACGATCCGGCCCCGATATTGGGAAAGATCCCGCGCCGACGCCCCGGGCCGCAGCAGCCGCGCCCACCCCTCAGCGGGGTGGGCGCGGCTGCTGGCGCGCCTGGCGGAGCTGCTCGGGGAAGAGGGGGTTGTGCTCCGCGAGCCCGGCCCGCCGGTGGGCGGCCACCGCCGCCTCGAGGTCGTACGGGACGCGGATCAGCGCGATGTCCAGGGCGGGCGGGCGGCCCGTGGGTCGCACCGTGGGTCGCACCTCGATGAGGGAGTAGGCGGCGCGGGGATCCTCGTCGAAGGGCATGCCCACGCTGCCGGGGCCGACCATCCACCGCCCGTCCTGGCGCCAGGCCAGCTGCCGGTGATGGTGCCCGAAGAGCACCAGGTCGGCCGTGACCCCTGCCAACGGTCCCTCCGCCTCCGGGTCGGGCGCGCCACCCGGCCCGGCCCCGGCGGCACCGCCGGTTCCTCCACCGGCGCCGTTCCAGGGCAGCAGCGGCTCCTCGTCCGAGCGGGGCGAGCCGTGGACCAGCAGGACGCGCAGCCCCTCCCACTCCACCTCGAGGCGCTCGGGTCGCTCCCCCAGCCACGCCAGCCGTTCGGGTCCCAGCATCTCGCGCCACGGCCGCAGGAAGGCGTCGGCCTCCGCCGGCGACAGGTTGGGCACGCCACCCCCGCGGGCCAGGTATCGGTCGGTGTTCCCGCGCACCGTGGGGATGGCCCGCTCCCGCAGCCGGTCGACGCACCGGGCCGCGTCCGGCCCCTGCAGGGCCACGTCGCCGAGGCAGTACACCGCGTCGACCCCGCGGCCGTCGATGTCGGCCAGCACCGCGTCCAGGGCGGCCCCGTTGCCGTGGATGTCGCTGATCACCGCCACCTTCACCGCGTTCCACCTCCTGGGTGTGCCGTCGACCTGGGGGCTCGGCGCTCCGGATCGCCGCGGGCCGCTGCGGGCAGCGCTGACGGTGCCCCATCCATGCCTCAGGCCACGGCCACCGGCGGTCGGTGCCCCCTCAGGGCGCGGGCGAGGCCGCGGATCGCGCCGAGGCCGAGGATCTGCAGGCAGCCCGCCAGGCCCCAGGCCACCGCGTAGTGGCCGGCGGCGTCGACCACGCGGCCGAACAGCGGCGGGGCCAGCATGGTGAAGACGTACAGCACCGTCATGCTCATGCCCAGCGCCGGCGCCGACCGCCGCCCGGCGCACTCCGCCACCACGGTGGTGTAGAGCCCGTTCCAGCCCAGGCAACCGAAGCCGCCGAGGGCCGCCAGGACCACCATCGCCCCTGCCGCCGCGGCACCCCCCTCCGGGCGTCCCACCAGCGCCACGAGGGCGAGCAGGGTGGCGACCACCAGCCCCGTCCAGGCCGCCCCGGCCATGGGCCGCGTCCGCTCCCCCGCGAACCGCCGATCCGACGCCCATCCCCAGGCGAGCCGCCCCAGCATCCCGCCCAGGTGGACCACCAGCAGGAGCCGCCCCGCCGCCCCCGGCGACCAGCGGAAGACGTCCTCCATGAAGAGGGGGAGGTAGCCCGTCAGGCAGAACTGGACGGCCGCCAGGAGACACGCGGCGAGGGTCACCCACACCAGGGGCGCCTGCCGGAGGAACCACCCGACCAGGGCCCTCCCGCCGGCGTCCGCCGGCTGCCGCTGGCTCCGGCCGCCGCCCGTCCCGCCGGCGGTGGGCACGCCGGCGTCCGCCGTGGCCCCGCGGGTGGCGCCGGGTTCGTCCCGGGGAAGAACCAGCCCGACCAGCACCCCGCTGGCCGCACAGGCCAGGGCGGCCATCAGGAGCGCGGCCCGCCAGCCCCACCCGCTCGCCAGGCCGGGGAGCAGCAATGCGGCTGCGAACCCGCCCGCCGGCAGGCCCGCCTGGCGGATGCCCATGGCCAGGCCGCGCTCGCGGACGGGAAACCAGCCGACGACGGCGTGGCTGCCCGCCACCTGGCTGGACGGGAAGCCGGTCCCCGCCAGGACCAACAGAGCCAGCAGCGCGCCCAGGCCGCGGCCCGCCAGGGCTGCGGCCGCGGTGACCACCCCCGTCAGGACCGCCCCGGCGGCCATGACCCGCCGTTCGCCATAGCGATCGGTCAGCCGGCCGGTCAGGTAGAAGGTGAGCAGGGCGCCCAGGTCGAAGGCGCCGAGGACCATCCCCGTGGTGGACAGGGAGAGCCCCAGGTCGGCCCGGACGAAGGGAGCCACCACGGGGATGCCGAACCGCACGGCGGTGAGCCCCGCCTGCTGGAGGGTGGCCAGGGCGAGAAGCAGCCAGCGATTGCGTGGAGCCCCCGGTGCGTCGGGCCTGCCATCGGCCGGTCCGGCCCGGCGCCCCGATCGCCGCTGGGGCCGGCGGTCGAGCCCGGCGCCGGGTTCGCCGCCGGTGCCGCCGGTCCGCGGGGGTCCGCCGGTCTTCGTAGCCATCGCCCCTTTCCGCCCTGGGATTTCCTCAGGGGGAGGGCCTGCTCCTGCCAGGGCTCGGCGGGCGGTGGCCATCCCTTGACGACGCTGCCGGCGATGGGATACGCGGTGGGAGGGGCCCATCGCCGGGGAACCGGGGCGTGGGCCGCGGGATGGGCCGGGCCAGGCCTCCGGCGACGGGTGGGGCACGATCCTCCGGGTCGTCCGCCCCCCTCGTCCGGGCCTCAAGGCGTCGGCAACCCGGAGAGCGGAGCAGGGGGGAAGATCATGGCCGCTACCATGAAGGCGATGTTCATCCGTTCCTTCGGCGGGCCCGAGGTCTTCGAGGAACGGGAGGTGCCGATCCCGGAGCCGGGACCGGGAGAGGTCCTGGTCGAGGTCCATGCCTCCTCGGTCAACCCCGTGGACTACAAGATCCGGCGCAACGGCACGTGGGCAGGCGTCCAGCCGCCGGCCATCATCGGCTACGACGTCTCCGGGGTCGTGGCGGCCGTGGGTCCCGGCGTGACGGACTTCAAGGAGGGCGACGAGGTCTACTACACGCCGGAGATCTTCGGCGGGCGGCCGGGGAGCTACGCGCAATACCACGTGGCCCGGCAGGAGATCGTCGCCCGCAAGCCGGAGAACCTGTCCCACACGGAAGCGGCGGCGGTGCCGCTGGCCGGCGGCACGGCGTGGGATGCCCTGATCACCCGCGGCGGGCTGCGGGTCGGGGAGACCGTGTTGATCCACGGTGCCGCCGGCGGGGTGGGCCACTTCGCCGTGCAGATCGCCAAGGCCGCGGGCGCCTTCGTCTACGCCACGGCCCGGGCCGAGAACATGGAGTTCGTCCGGTCCCTCGGGGCCGATCGCGTCATCGACTACCGCAACCAGGACTTCGTCGAGGTCGTCCAAAGGGAGACGAACGGCCGGGGCGTCGACCTGGTGCTGGATACGGTGGGCGGCGACGTGTTGGGCCGGAGCTTCGAGGTCACCCGGCCCCACGGCCGCGTGGTGAGCATCCTGGGCGGGCAGGTCAACCTGGGCCCGGCCTACTTCCGGAACCTGACGATCCACGGCCTCTTCCTCGAGCGGGCCCGGTACAAGCTGGACGCACTGCGGACCCTGATCGAGGGCGGCCAATTGCGCCCCGCCCTGGACGGCGTCCTGCCCCTCGAGGAGGTGGCCGAGGCCCATCGCCGGCTGGAGGAGGGGGGCGTTCGCGGCAAGATCGTCCTGCGGGTGCGCCCCTGAGCCCCCTGGGACGTCGCGGGACGGACGTGCGAGGGCACCAGCCGGCGTTTCCGCGACCGTGATCCGTGAGGGGGCCCGCGGGCCGCAAGCGAGACTCCGAGCCCATTCGCGGGGCGACGGCGGGGAGGAGCCGGGCATCGCGAGGTCGAGGGGGATGGGAGGAGTTCGGCCACCGGGTGGCCGAACTCCTCCCCGTCCTTTTTCCTATCGTGGCGACTTGCCGGGTCGACGGCTCGCGTGCGGCGCCGACGGCATTCGGCGGACGAACGGGCGGGGAGGGGAAGGGTCCATGTCGGCGTGGTGGGCGCGGTATGGACGGCTGCGGCTGGCCTGGGCGGAGCCCGGGATCCTCGAGGTGGTGCTCGAGCGGCCGGAGACCCTCAATTCGGTCGATGCCGAAACCCATTCGGAGCTGACCCGGATCTGGCGCGACCTGGACGAAGACCCCGCGGTGCGCGTGGTCCTGGTCCGGGGTGCCGGGAAGGCCTTTTCTGCCGGCGGCGACTTCCGCCTCGTGGAGGCCATCATCCAGGACCCGAAGACGCGGGTGCGGGTGTGGAAGGAGGCCCGCGACCTGGTCTACAACGTGATCGACTGCTCCAAGCCCATCGTCTCCGCCATCGAGGGCCCGGCGGTGGGCGCGGGTCTTGCCGTGGCGCTGCTCGCCGACATCTCCGTCGCGGCCCGCAGCGCCCGGCTGCTGGACGGCCACGTCCGCCTGGGCGTGGCCGCGGGCGACCACGCCGCCATCATCTGGCCGCTGCTGATCGGCATGGCCAAGGCCAAGTACCACCTGCTCCTCAACGAACCGCTGACGGGGGAGCAGGCCGAACGCATGGGCCTGGTGTCGCTCTGTGTCGACGACGGGCAGGCCCGGGAGGCCGCCCTGTCCATCGCCCGACGTCTGGCCGAGGGCAGCCCGACGGCCCTCCGCTGGACCAAGTACGCGCTCAACAACTGGTTGCGGTGGGCCGGCCCGATCTTCGACACGTCCACAGCCCTGGAGTTCTTGGGCTTCACGCTGCCGGACGCCGAAGAAGGGCTGGCCTCGCTGCGCGCCAAGCGGCCGCCGCGGTTCGGATCCGAGTCGCCGCTGTAGGGGGTCGCCGCTGTAACGTTGGCTCCCCGCGCCGCGGCGCCGCGCGGATCCAACGCCGGTGGCCAAGGCCAGCGGCTCCGGCTTGCCAGCTTGGCGAGGCTGATGAACAGCGCCGGCCGGTCGGCTGGGTGGCGGGTGCCCTCGAAGGCCCACGACCCAGGGCGGCCGTGCGCGAGGAGGTCGGCTCGCCACGCGTTAGTTAACATAATGCTACTTATGCGAACTTAGGGCTGCGCACTTTGGGGACCGCTGCGGATTCACGGGCGGACCGCTGCCCGCCAACGGTGCACGGCGGCCGACGGCGGCCGGCGGCAGCGGCCGGCGGCCGGCGGCTGCCACCGGCCGCCGGCTTCGATCCGGCGGTCAGCGGCCGACCCAGTCGGCCGGCACCGTCAGCACCATCCCCGGCCGCAGCGCCGCCGTGGACAGGCCGCTGGCCTCCATGATCGCCGCCACGCCCTCGCGGGGATCGCGACCCGGTCGGCCGAGCCGTTGCGCCACCTCCCACAGGGTGTCCCCGGGACGAACCACCACCTGCACGGCCCCGTCACCGTCCACGCGATCCACCGCCCCCAGGCCGCGAACCGGCGAGGCCGCGGCCTCGTCACCGCCTGCTGCGGCTCCCTCAGCCGCGATGCCGGCAGCCAGGTCCATCCGGGACGCGGGCCCCGCGTCTCGGGCGAGTCGGGCCGCCGCCATCGGCGTCGGCACCGGCGCCGTGCTGGACGGCTCGCTCTCCCGCCCCAGCGCCCCGAGCAGCAGGAGGATCAGCACCAGGCCGACCATCGCCGGGCGCCGCGTCGCCCGCCAGCGGTACCGACGCCGCCGTACCGCCGGCGCTTGCATGGCGCGCCGGCGAAGGCGGTCGACGCCTTCCCCGCCACCGCCGGGGCCGAAGGCCTCGACGGTGGCGGTCGGCGCCGCGTTCGTCCGCATCCCCCGGCCCTCCGAACGGACCGACCCCCGGGTCACCGGGTCCGCCCACCGCACCTGCGCCCGACCCACCAGCATGCCGTCCCCTCCCTCGACCGAACACCCGTTTTGCCGATGCCCCCATGATAGGGAACGTGTGTTCCCTCGTCAAGCCTCCTCTCGCCACGCCCTGGAGGGGAGGCCGCCGGCCGGCGGGTAGGCAGCGCGGACCATGGCGGCTGGGCGACGCGACGGGCGCAGGGTGCAGCAACGCGACGGGCGCAGCAGGAATCGAGCCGGGCGTAGGAGGAATCGGGTCGGCGGCCACGAATACCCGGATGGAACGCCTGTTTGCAGAACCTATATTCGGCCCGCTGGTCGGCCCGCAAGCGGCCCCCGACGTCCCCCGACGGGCCGGCCCGGCTCCGGGGGACCAGCCGTGCGGGGCGGTCGGGGGCACCGAGGAGGCGGCCCGGCCCTGGCGAGGACCCATGGGGCCCGTGGCGAGGGCCCTCGCTGGGATCCGGCTCCCGGCCGACGCGACGGATGGCCATGGCAGGAGGTGCCGGCGTTGGAGGAACTCACCCGCCGTCAGCGGGAGATCCTGGAGTTCATCAAGGCGTCCGTGCGCGAGCGCGGATACCCGCCGTCGGTGCGCGAGATCGGCGAGGCGGTCGGCTTGAAGAGCACCTCGACGGTCCACACCTATCTCGCCCAACTGGAGCGCAAGGGCTACATCCGACGAGATCCCACGAAGCCGCGGGCCATCGAGGTGCGCGGCGAGGCCGGCGTGCGCACGCGCACCGTGGCGGTGCCCCTGGTCGGTCAGGTGACGGCGGGTCGGCCGATCCTCGCGGTGGAGAACATCGAGGACGTCCTCCCCCTCCCCTCCGACCTCCTGCCGGAAGGCGAGGTCTTCGCCCTTCGCATCCGCGGCGACAGCATGATCGGTGCCGGCATCCTGGACGGGGACTACGTGATCGTGCGCCGCCAGGACACCGCCGAGAACGGCGACATCGTCGTCGCGTTGCTGGACGACGAGGCGACGGTCAAGCGCTTCTACCGCGAACGCGACGGCATCCGGCTGCAGCCGGAGAATCCGGCGATGGAGCCCATCCGGGTCCGCGACGTCCGCGTCCTGGGAAAGGTGGTGGCGCTGCTCCGCCGGATGGCATGAGCCGAGCCCGTGGAGCCCCTGCTCGGCCGACGGGTGCGGTCGGGGACGGGTCCCGGCTGGGACAGGGCGCGGTCGGGGACCGGGCTCGGGCGCTGCGGGGGTGGGCTTGGCGCAAGCGGCGTCTTGACTTGCCCCCTTGCCGGCCTGACTTGCCACCTTGCCGGCCAACGGCGCCCTTCTCGGCCTATGGCGCCCGCCGCTCCGCCGCGGTGCGTACGGTTTCCGGCACGCCCTTCAGAATCCGAACGCGCGTCCACCTTCAGAACACGCGCGTCCAGAAGTAGATCGCCATCGCCAGCCCGATGCCCAGCTCCAGCAGCAAGCCCACCAGCAGGCCCACCACCGTGGTCCAGCCCGCGGCCAGCGCCTGCTGCCACGTACGGCCGCTCAGCAGCTCCCCCAGGACCGCCCCGGCCAGCGGGCCGAGGACGATGCCCCAGGGCGGGAAGGTGACGCCCCCGACGAGGCCCCCCAGAATGGCGGCCCAGAAGGCGGCTCGGCTGGCACCCCGCCGCCGGGCGGCGGCGGGGCCGAGGCCGTACTCCAGGGCCATCCCCGCCACGGTGGCGACGAGCATGACGCCCAAAGCCGTCGCGGAGATGACGCGAAAGCCCGTCGCGACGGCGTAGCCGGCGATGGAGACGAACACCAGCGGCAGGCCGGGCAGCACGGGGACCAGCGTACCCAGCAGGCCCACCACGATGCCCAGCGAGGCCAGGGCGCCCAGCCACCAGGGCGCCCCGCCGGGATCCGCCCCGATCGCCGCCGCGAACCAGCCCGCTTCCCCCGGCCGCATGGACGTCGCTCCCACCGGGCCGCCTCCCTTCAGCCGTGCGCCCGTGGCGCCCGTCGCGTTCGGGCCGGCGCCGCCGGGCGTCCATCGGGCCGACGCAGCCGGATGTCCCCCGCGGTGCGCTCGCCCGGCGGCCCCGACGCCCGCGTCACGAGGAGGCCTCCGCCCCGGCCGCGGCGCCGGCGGCGGTGCCGGCGGCGGTTACGAGGCGGCAGCCGGACCGCTCCAGCCGACCCACCTCCGCCTCCGGGAGGAGCGCCGTCACCGCCCACCCGTCGGGGCCGGGTTCCTCCGCCAGGACGGAGCCGGCGGCGTGGATGCGCGCCCTCAGATCCGGGCGACGGTAGGGCACCCACACCGTCACGCGCCGCCGTCCCCGCTCGAGGAGGGCGGCCACCGCCGCGGCCAGGGCCTCCAGCCCCTCGCCGGTGCGCGCGGACAGGCGCACCGCACCGGCATCCCGGCCGGCCCCCGGCGCCCCCCGGCCGTCGCCACCCACGGGACCGTCGGCGGGTGGCCGGTTCGCCTCGGGTCCCCAGCCCGGCACCCGGTCCATCTTGTTCATCACCAGGAGCCGGGGTTGCCGCGCGCCGAGGTCGTCGAGGATGGCCTCCACCGTCTCCACGTCCACCGGCCAGCGGGGCTGGGAGGCGTCGACCACGTGGAGCAGGAGGTCGGCGTCCAGCACCTCTTCCAGCGTGGCGCGGAAGGCGGCGATCAGCTGCGGCGGCAGGTCGTGGATGAACCCGACGGTGTCCGCCACCAGGACGGGACCCACGCCGGGCCAGACGACCCGCCGCACCGTGGGATCCAGGGTGTCGAACAGGCGATCCCGGCCCGCCGTCACGGGGCCGGCGGCCTCTCCGAAGCGCCGCACCAGGGCGGCGTGCAGCGTGGTCTTGCCGGCGTTGGTGTAGCCGACCAGGGCCACCACCGGGATCCCCGCCCGCCGGCGCCCCCGGCGTTGCACGGCGCGGTGGCGACGCACCTCGGACAGCATGCGCCGCAGCTCGGCGATGCGCCGGCGGATGCGCCGCCGGTCCACCTCGAGGCGGGTCTCGCCGGGACCGCGGGTCCCGATGCCGCCGCCCAGCCGGGACAGCGCCTCGCCCATGCCCACCAGGCGCGGCAGCAGGTACTGGAGCTGAGCCAGCTCGACCTGCAGCTGCCCCTCGCGGGTGCGGGCGCGGGCGGCGAAGATGTCCAGGATCAACTGGGTCCGGTCGATCACCTTGCCGCCGATGGCCCGCTCCAGGTTGCGCTGCTGCGCCGGGGTCAGGTTGCGGTCGAAGATGATCACGTCGGCCTCCAGCCGGCGTCGCGCCTCGGCCACCTCCTGGACCTTGCCGGGGCCGATCAGGGTGGCGGGGTCCGGTCGACCGCGGCGCTGTCGGATCTCCCCCACCACCTCCGCGCCGGCCGACCGGGCCAGCTCGCGCAGTTCCTCCATCCGCTCGTCGAAGGACAGCCGTCCCCCTCGCCCCCAGGCGACGCCGACCAGCAAGGCGCGCTCGGGGCCGCGGCGCTCCTGGGCCGTTCGGGGGTCCTGGGGCCCGGCCGCCGCCGCGGCCGACGCCGCAGGAACGGCCGACGTCGCAGGCGCGCCCGGCGCCATGGGCTCTCTGGCCTCCTCACCGGCGGATTCCATCGGCTCGCGTCCTCGTCCCATGGGCCACCTCCCGGCGGCGGGCATGCGGGACCGCCCAGGGCGCGGCCGCGTTCGTCCCGCTGGCGGGCTGGCGGCGCCTCGCGGCCCTCGCCGGGCCGCATCGCCTCCCGGCGCCCGGCGCCGGCACCTCGGCGTGCCGCCGCCCGGCCCCGTGCCGCGGACCGCGGGCCGCGTCCCATCGCCATTCTACCACCGCCCCCGCGGACCCTCCCGCGGCGGCCCGTCGCCCGCCGCGCCCCCGGCGCCGTCCCGCACCGGTGGGCCTGCCGGGGAATAGACTGGAACGATGCCGGCCGGAGGTGGTTCCATGGAACGCGTCGTGCTCCCCCACCCCTCCCGGGACGGACGGATGCCACCGCGCCGGGACGGACAGCTGCCGCGGCGGCCGCCGCAACCGTCGTCGCCCGACGAGGTCCTGCGCTGGATCGAGGAGGGGCGCATCGCGCCGCCCCAGGCGGTGGACTACCTGCATCGGCTCGAGCGGGAACCGGCGCCGCCGGTCACCGAGGACGAACGGCAGCGCGAGCGGGAGATCGAGGCGGCCCTGGCCGACCTGGACGCCCTCATCGGCCTCCATCACGTCAAGCGGGTGATCCGGGAGATCCGCGCCTACGTCACGGTGCGCGAGCGCCGCTCCCGGGTCGGCCTGATCAACGAACCCCTGACGCTGCATATGGTCTTTACCGGCAACCCCGGCACCGGCAAGACCACCGTGGCCCGGATCCTGGCCCGACTGCTCCGGGCCCTGGGCGTCCTGGAGAGGGGCCACCTGGTGGAGGTGGAACGGGCGGATCTGGTGGGCGAGTACATCGGCCACACGGCGCAGAAGACCCGCCACGTCATCCACCAGGCCCTGGGCGGGGTGCTGTTCATCGACGAGGCCTACTCCCTGGCCCGGGGCGGCGAGAAGGACTTCGGCAAGGAGGCCATCGACACCCTGGTCAAGCAGATGGAGGATCACCGGCAGCGCCTGGTGGTGATCCTGGCGGGGTACCGGCAGGAGATGGCCTGGTTCCTCCAGACCAACCCGGGCCTCCGCTCCCGATTCCCCATCCACCTGACCTTCCCGGACTACACGGTGGAGGAGCTGGTGGCCATCGCCCACCAGATGGCGGGGCAGCGCCAGTACGTGCTGGATGCCGGCGCGGAGCAGCGCCTGCGGGAGATCCTGCTCGCCCTGCCGCCCGGCTTCGGCGAGCGCTCGGGCAACGCCCGCACCGTGCGCAACCTGATCGAACGGGCCATCCGGCGGCAGGCGGTGCGGCTGCTGGAGCGCCCCGGCGCCGGGCGGGAAGAGCTCATGCGCCTGACCGCGGCGGACTTCGACCCGGCCCCCGGCCGCGGGGAGGGGTGGCCGTGAGGACGGCCCTGATCATCGGTCAGGCCAACGCCGGCAAGACCCTCTTCCTGCTGAACTTCGCGCGCTATCTCGGGGTCGAGCGGGCGGAGATGACGGTGCAGGCGGCGGAAGGCGGGACTTTCACCCGGCCCTGCCACGTGGAGCGCGACCGGCCGCTGCTGGTGGGGGACGAGCCCCACACCACCCGCGGCCTGCAGTCGCTGGCGGTGTCGCTGCCCGCCCGCAAGCGGGCCCGGGTCGTCGTGCTGACGGACTCCACAGGGCTGGTGGACGGCATCGACGAGGACCGGCACGTGCGCCTCGCGGTGGCGCAGACCCTCCGGGCGCTGCGCCTGGCGGACGCGGTCCTGCACGTGGTCGACGCCGACCGCGTCGGACGCCAGGGGCGGGCGGCCATCGCCCAGGTGGAGGTCCAGATCGCCCGCTACCTGCCCCTGCGGGCGCCCTACGCCGTCCTGGCCAACAAGATGGACCTGCCCGCGGCCGCGGCGGGCCTCGTCACCATCCGCCGGGTCTTCCACGGGCGGCCCGTGTTCCCCATCTCGGCGCTGAAGCGGACGGGGTTCCGCGAGGTGCGGCGGTTCGTGGCCCGGTACGTGTGAGGACGCGGCCCGCACCCCGGGCCGCCTTCGGGCGCCGCCGGCCGGGAGGGCTGCGGCCGGCCCCGGCCGGGAGGGCTGCGGGGGAGTCGGGCGGCGCGAGGCGGCGACGGTCCGGGGCGCCCCCGCCCGGCACCCGGTGACTGCCGCCCGGCCCCGGTCACCGGGCACGGGCGCGGGACGGCGGTCGCGGCGGGTTGCGGAGGGCGGCGGGGCGCCCCGTCCCTCCGCAGGAGGGTCGGGGCGCGGGGAGGGTGGGGGCATGGCGGGGGTGGGGACATGACGGCCGAGCTCGGGCGGTGGCTCGCATCGGGGTGGTTGCCGCCGGGGGCGCCTCCCGTGGCCGCCCGGGTGCTGGCCGTCGTCGCCACGGGGATCGCGGTCAAGCTGATGGACGACGTCCTCGACCAGCAGGAGGACGCCGTGACGGGGCAGCCGAACGTCGCGGTCCCCCTCGGCGGCTCCGCGGTCGCGTACGCCCTCGCCGCCTTCGCCCTGGCCGCCGCCCTCTCGCCGCGGGACGCCCTGTCGCTGTTCTGGGCCAGCTACGCCTGGGGCATGGCCCACGGGGCCGGCCAGCGGCTCCCCCTCGGCCTGCGGGCGTGGCAGGAGACGGCCCTGGCGGTGGCGCTGGCGGTCCTGACGGCAGGTGTGCCTGACGCCCTGGCCGCTCTGGCCCTGATCGGCGCGGTGCAGCTGCTGGACGACTGGGTCGACCTGCGCCGCGAGGGGGCCGGATCGCCGGGCGCCCTGGGCGCGGCGGCGGGCGGGGGGCCGGGACGGCGGGCCGCGGCGGTCCGGCCCGGGTTGCCCGGCTCGCCCGGGGTCGGGGCCGCGGCGGGGCCGCGGCGCAACTGGGCCGTCCGCCTGGGCCCCGGCGAAGCCCTCTTGACCGCCCTCGCCCTGGGGTGGCTGGCCGCGACCTGGGATCCCGTGCGGGCCGCCGCCACGGGCGCCGTGGCCCTGGCCGCCGGCCTGCTGGGGCGGCGGGGCGGCCCCGGGCGGGCCGGGCCGGACGCCCCGGGAGCTGCCCCGCGCGGGGTCGCGGAGCCTGAGCCCGCACCCCAGGGCGCCGCCGCACCCGTCGCCGACCCCGGCGCACCGGGCCATCGTCCGGAGGGGTGAGACCATGGCCGGATGGGTCGCCGCGGGCATGGCCGCCGCCCCGCGGCCGGCGGGCCCGGAGGGGCCCACGGCATGGGCGGCGGCCGTCGGCGCCCTGCTCTTCGCCGTGGCCCTCGGCTACGCCGTCGGCCGGCGGCGGGGCCGTCGGGAAGGATACCGCCTGGGACGGGCGGAGGCCCCCCTCCTCCTGCGCGCCGAGGCCCTGGTCCGCGGCGCCTGCCCCGTCTGCGACGGCGACCCCGCGGCCGCGGCGGCCGGCGGTGACGGGCGCCCACGGGGGGACAAGGTCGCCCCGCAGCGCGGAGCTCCGGGGCCGCGGGCGCCGGCGCGGCGTGCGGGCGGCCGGGCGGCGCCGGATCCCGCGGATCCCGAGCCCGATGGGCCCGGCGGCCCGGTTCGCCCATGACGTCGGGGTCGCGCCGGGCCCCCGCCCGACCCGCCCACCCCCGGTCGGCGCCACCCTCGGGCCTCGGCGCCGGCCACCGCGGACGCCAGGCCGCCTCGAGGCCGCGGGCCGCTGCGCCCTCGCCACGCTCGGGCACGGGAACGCCGAGCCGCTGTACGCCCGGCCGGTTCGGGACCGCAGACCGCCCCGCCCTCGCCAGGCTGGAGCACGGCCAAGGCGCTGGACGCCCGGCCCCATCGAGACCACGGACCACTTGGCGGCCGGCGTCGCCCGCGGCCCCCGGCCCCCAGCCGCGGGCGCGCCGCCGGGGCGGCGCGCCGCCGTCACCCTCCCCTCGCACCACGGAAGGGACCGACTACCGGGTGCGGACGGTGGGCTCCACCGTCACCCTCCCCCCCGCTCCCCCCGCACCTCCTCGGCGATGGCCCGCGCGATGGCGGGCAGCGACCACTGGGAGCGGTGGAACCAGCGCACGCCCGGCAGCTGGTGGCGAAACCAGGTCCACTGGCGCTTGGCGTAGCGACGGGTGTTGCGGATCAGCCGCCGGCGCGCCTCGGCGAGGTCGTACTCGCCCCGGAGGTACCCGACGATCTCCTTGTAGCCCAGCGCCTGCATGGCCGGCAGCTCGGGCCCGTAGCCCGCCGCCAGCAGCCGCCGGACCTCGTCCACGAGCCCCCGGGCCAGCTGCCGGTCGACCCGGGCGGCGATGGCGCGGTACACCCGCTGCCGGTGGTCGGTCAGGCCGTACAGCCGGGCGTCGAAGGCCGGCGACGCGCGCCGGGACGGGACGAAACGGCTCGGCGGCTGGCCCGTCTGATGCCAGATCTCCAGCGCCCGCACCAGGCGCTTGCGGTCATGGGGGTGGATCGCCGCCGCCCGCTGGGGGTCGACGGCCGCCAGCTGCCGGTGCAGGGCCTCGGGCCCCAGCCGCTCGTAGGCCTCCTCCAGCCGCCGGCGCAGCGCCGGATCGGGACGAACCGGCTGGAACTCGTACCCCAAGAGCAGGGCGGTCACGTAGTACCCCGTGCCGCCCACCAGCACGGGGAAGCGCCCCCGGCTGCGGATGTCCGCGATGGCGGCCGCGGCGTCCCGCCGGAAGTCGGCCACGCTGTAGGGTTCGTCCGGGTCGCGGATGTCGATCAGGTGGTGGGGGATCCGGCGCCGCACCGCCGGGTCCACCTTGTCGGTGCCGATGTCGAGACCGCGATACACCTGGGCGGAGTCGGCCGACACCACCTCCACCGGCAGCAGCTCAGCCAGCAGCAGCGAGAGCTCCGTCTTCCCGACGGCCGTCGGCCCGACGATGACGATCAGGGGCGGTGCCGGCGAGGGGTCCACGCCGGATCACCCTCCGCCGCGGCGGCCGAAGCGGCGCTCCAGCTCCTCGACGCCGAGGCGGATCACCGTCGGCCGCCCGTGGGGGCACGCATATGGTTGCCGGCAGGCGGCCAGGTCGGCCAGCAGCTGGGCCATCTCCCGGGGATGGAGCCGGTCCCCCGCCTTGATGGCCGCCTTGCACGCGGCCAGGATGCGGGCGGCGCGCTCGGTGTCGAGGGCCGTCAGGGAGGCGGGGGTGCCCGCCGACCCGGGCGTCGCCCCCGCGCCGTCCCCCGCGCCGTCCGTCGACGACGCCCGCACCCGCCCCCGGGCTGCCCCCGCCCCCGGATCCGGCGGCGGCCCATGATCCCGACCCGCGACGGCGCCGTCCCCCTCGCCCAGCACCGCCTCGGTCAAGAGGCGGGAGAGGAGATCGCTCAGCAGGGCCGCCGTCGGCCGGTCGGCCAGCGCCGCCGGCACGGCGCGGACCGCGACGGCGTGCGGGCCGAAGGGCTCGACGCGGAACCCCAGCCTCGCCACGGCGGCGGCGTGCTCCACCAGCAGGGCGGCCTCCGACGGCGGCAGGTCGACCACCACGGGCACCGCCAGCACCTGCGCCGGCACGCCGCCCGGCGCGTCGCCCTCCCGGAGGAAGCGCTCGAAGTAGATGCGCTCGTGGGCCGCGTGCTGGTCCACCAGGTAGAGGCCGTCGGGACCCGCGCAGGCCAGGTAGGTGCCCACCACCTGCCCCAGGGGCTGGAGGTGCCGCAGGAGGTCGCGGCCGTCGGCGACCGCCCGTCCGGCGGGCCACGGCCCCGTGGCCGCCGGCGCCGTCGCCTCGCCGGGTGGGGCGGGGCCGCCGGCACCGGGGGCCCCGTGGCGGCCAAAGACCTCGACCCATGCCGCCACCGGAGCCGGCGTCCCGTAGGGGCCGGGCCCCTCGGCGGCCGCGGCCGCCGACTGCCACGGCGGGTCGGCGCCCCGCCCGGGAGCGCGCCCGGCCTGCGGCCCCGCGGGGCCGCAGGCCGGGAGGGCCTGGCCGTCCCCCGCCCCGCCGCCCGCCTCCCCGCCCGCGGCGGCCGCCCCGCTGGCCCCGGCCCAGGTGGCGCCGCGGACGAACCGCGGGGCGCCGGGCCGCCCGGCCCCGGCGCCGGGGCGGGGCGGCCCGGCCCGCTCGGCCTCCCGTCCCCATCCGGCGCCAGGTCGCAGCAGGTCGCGGTCCGCCAGCGCCTCGCGGACCGCCTCGTAGAGGAGGCCGGCCACCGCGCGCTCCCGGGCGAGGCGGACCTCCAGCTTGGCCGGGTGGACGTTGACGTCGACCTCCTCGCCGGGTACGGCGACCTCGATCACGGCCACGGGATGCCGGCGGGCCGGCAGCAGGTGCCGGTAGGCGTTCTCCAGGCTGAAGCGCAGGCTCGCCACCTGCACGGGCCGGCGGTTGACGCTGATGAACTGCCACGCCCGGCTGGCCCGCGCCACCCGCGGCGCCCCCACGTACCCCTCCACCCGGTACCCGTCGCGTCGGCCGGCCACGGGGATCAGGGCCGCCGCCACGTCGGGCCCGAAGCACTCCAGCACCGCGACGGCGCGGTCGCCGCTGCCGGAGGTCTGCAGCACCGGACGGCCGTCGTGCCAGAGTTCGAAGCGCACCTCCGGTCGGGCCAGGGCGTGGGCGGTGACCACGTCGGCGATGCGGCCGAACTCCGCCGCCAGCCCCTTGAGGTGCTTGCGGCGGGCCGGGGTGTTGAAGAAGAGGTCCCGCACCGTCACGCGGGTGCCCGGCGGGCTGGCCCAGGGGCCGACGCTGCGCCGCGTCCCCCCCTCCACCACCACGCGGCAGCCGGCGTCGGCGTCGGCGGCCCGGGTCAGCAGCTCGACGCGGGCGACGGAGGCGATGGCGGCCAGGGCCTCCCCGCGGAAGCCCAGGGTGCCGGCGTGTACCAGGTCGTCGAGGCGGGTGATCTTGCTGGTCGCGTGGCGCTCCAGGGCCAGGACCGCGTCCTCGGGATCCATGCCGCAGCCGTCGTCGGCCACCACGATGGACCGCAGTCCGCCCGCCTCGACGGCGACGCGGATCCTGCGGGCGCCGGCGTCCAGGCTGTTCTCCACCAGCTCCTTGACCACCGAGGCGGGCCGCTCGACCACCTCACCGGCCGCGATCTGGTCGATCACCTGCGGATCCAGCCGCCGTATCCTGCCCATGGGCTCCCTCCTGGCCGGCAGCGCTGCCGGCGTCCTCGGCGGACCGCGTCCACCGCTCGCGGCGGAGGCGCCGCTGCCACGCGTACAGCAGGTTCATGGCGTCGAGGGGCGTCATGCGGTTAAGGTCGAGGCTCGCCAACCGATGGAGCCAGGCCCGGGCC
This sequence comes from Thermaerobacter composti, assembly GCF_033582035.1. NCBI lineage: Bacteria > Bacillati > Bacillota > Clostridia > Eubacteriales > Clostridiales Family XVII. Incertae Sedis > Thermaerobacter > Thermaerobacter composti. The sequence continues at coordinate 1,338,532 of NZ_CP132508.1, read as the reverse complement.
AGGGCCAGCTCGCCGGCCGCCTCCCAGCCCTCGCCGGCGCCGGCCGGCGCCGCCGCCGAGGGGCTCCCCGCCCTGCCGGCGGCCGCCATGCCGGCGGCGGCCGCCGATCCTGGCCCCTCCGCGGTGCGGCCGGCGGCCGCTGGTTCGTCTGACGCGGGTTCGACGGCGGCCGCGGCCTCGCCCCGCGGCGCGGCGCCCGCAGCCGCGGGGGTCCGCCCGGCGCCCTCCCCTTGGCCGCCCGCCTCCGCGGACCGGCCTCCCGCCTCCGCCAACCCGCCTCCCGTCTCCGCGGCGCGTAACGCCGCGCCCGCCACGGGGGAGGCCATCAGGTCCGCCAGCGACAGCTGGCGCGGCCCGGCGCGGCGGTCCAGCTCGGCCAGGATCGCCTTGGCCCGCTCGACGATCTCCACCGGCAGCCCCGCCAGGCGCGCCACGTTGATGCCGTAGCTGCGATCGGCCCCGCCCGGCACGATGCGCCACAGGAACCGCACCGAGTCCCCGTCCTCCACCACGCGGGCGTGGTAGTTGCGGATGCCCCGTCGGGTGGCCGCCAGGCCCGTCAGCTCGTGGTAGTGGGTCGAGACCAGGGTGCGGGCGCCGATGCGGTCGTGGATGTACTCGATCACCGCCCGGGCGATGGCGATGCCGTCGAAGGTGCTGGTGCCGCGGCCGATCTCGTCCAGCAGGATCAGGCTGCGCGGCGTGGCGTTGTGCACGGCCAGCGCCGTCTCCGCCACCTCGACCATGAAGGTCGACTGGCCCGACGCCAAATCGTCGCTGGCCCCGACGCGGCAGAAGATCCGGTCCACCAGGCCGATCTCCGCCTCCGCCGCGGGGACGAAGCTGCCCATCTGGGCCATGATCACGATCAGCGCCACCTGGCGCAGGTAGGTGCTCTTCCCCGCCATGTTGGGGCCGGTGATGAGCATGACCCGCTCCTCGCGGCCGTCCAGGTCGATGTCGTTGGGGACGAACCGGCCCTCCAGCACCCGGTCCAGCACGGGGTGGCGGCCCGCCTTGATGCGCAGCCGGCGGTCGGCGGCGATCTGCGGCCGCACGTAGTCGTAGCGGGCGGCCGCCTCGGCCAGGGAGGCCAGCACGTCCAGCTCCGCCAGGGCGTCGGCCACCGCCTGCAGCCGCGGGATGGCCGCGGCCACCGCCTGCCGCAGCTCCAGGAAGAGGCGGTGCTCCAGGGCGGCCAGGCGCTCCTCGGCGCCCAGGACCTTGCTCTCCATGGCCTTGAGCTCCGGGGTGACGAACCGCTCGGCGCCGGCCAGGGTCTGGCGCCGCTCGTAGTCCGGGGGCACCAGGTGGCGGTTGGCCCGGGTGACCTCGATGTAGTACCCGAAGACCTTGTTGAACCCGACCTTGAGGGACTTGATGCCCGTCCGCTCCCGCTCCCGCGCCTCCAGGGCGGCGATCCAGTCGCGCCCCTCCCGCATGGCCCGGCGCAGCTCGTCGACCTCGGGGTGGAAGCCGTCGCGGATCAGGCCGCCCTCGGTCACGGTCGTCGGCGGATCGTCCACCAGGGCCGCCCGCAGCCGCCGGGCCAGCGCCGCCAGGTCGGGATCGAGGCCCGCCCTGACCGCCTCGAGACGGCCGGCCCGCCGTCCCCGCAGCGCCCCATCGAGCCGCCCGGCCAGCTCCGGCAGCCGCTCCAGGGAGCGGGCGATGCCCAACAGGTCCCGCGCGTTGGCCTGCTGATAGCCGACGCGGCCCAGCAGCCGCGGCAGGTCCTGCACCCCGGCCAACAGGCGCCGGACGTCGCTGCGCAGGAACGGGTCGGCCACCAACGCCTCCACGGCATCGAGCCGTGCCTCGATGGCCTGGCGGTCGACCAGCGGCCGCTCGACCCACTGCTTGAGCAGGCGGCGGCCCATGGCGGTCTCCGTCAGGTCGAGCACGTCGAGCAGCGTGCCCTGCCGCGATCCGTCCCGCAGCCGCCGGACCAGCTCCAGGTTGCGACGGCTGTTGGCGTCGATGGCCAGCCACTGGTCGAGGGGGTCGGTGCGCAGACGCCGGAGGTGCTCCAGGTCGACCTTCTGGGTCTCGCGGAGATAGGCGAGCAGCCCGCCGCCCGCCGCCACCGCCGCCGGGCCCGTGGCGGCGCGGGCCTGGTCGACCGCCGCCCGGCCGAAGCGGTCCGCCAGCACCGCCTCGGCGTCCCGCACCCGCCAGGGGCCGGCGGGCAAGCGGCTCAAGGCGCAGCCCCGCTCCCGCAGCGCCCGCTCGAGACGGGCCGCGCCGGGACCCTCGAAGCCGGGACCCAGCAGGCACTCCGCCGCCTGCAGCCGCGCCAGCTCGTCCAGGGCGAGGCGGACCGCCTGGGGACCCTCCAACTGGGCGATGACGAACTCGCCGGTGGACACGTCGGCATAGGCCAGCCCCAGCACCGGTGGGCCGTCGGGCCCGTCGCCGGCCGCCGCCGGGGTCGCGGGGACGCCGGCGGCGGGCGCCGGCGTGGTGGTCCACCGCGAGTCGGCACCGGGATCCTGCGGCCGGCCGGGGGAGGAGCCGCGGTGCGGCGCCGCCGTGCCGGGCTCCCCGCCCTCCCCCCCACCGCCTGGCCACCGGCTGCGCCCGCTGCCGCGGCCGCCCTCGGGCACCGCCAGGGCCGCCACGTAGCGCCCCTCCTCCGGGCCGCTGGCGGTCCAGAGGGTGCCCGGGGTGACCACCCGGACCACTTCCCGGCGCACCAGCCCCCGGGCCAGGCGCGGGTCCTCCACCTGTTCGCAGATGGCCACGCGGTAGCCGGCCTCCACCAGCCGGGCCAGGTACTGGTCGGCGGCGTGGCAGGGCACCCCACACATCGGCACCCGCTCGCCCTTGGCCGTCTCCCGCGAGGTCAGGGTGATGTCCAGGATCCGGGCCGCCAGCCGGGCGTCGTCGCCGAACATCTCGTAGAAGTCGCCCAGCCGGAAGAAGAGGATGCAGTCCGGGTAGCGCTCCTTCCACTGCCGGTATTGCCGCATCATCGGCGTCTCGCGGCCCGGCTTGTCCCGCTGCGTCGCATCCCCTTGCGCCATCGGCGTCAGCCTGCCACCCCCCGCCCTGGGACCGACGTCCCGACGCGGTCCCGCACCCCGCCGTCAGGCGCCCTGCGCCACGGCGACGTAGGGCGCGAACTGGCCGTGCCGACCGATCTCCGGCGCGTCGTCGGGCAGCAGCTCCACCACCCGCCCCTCGAGGGTGAAGGTCTGGGCACGGGTGATCGCCACCCGGGCGAACCGGCCGGCCCAGGCCGCATCCCCGGGGACCAGGACCAGCTTGTTGGTCCGCGTCCGGGCGCTGAGGACCTGCGGATTCTTCTTGCTCGGCCCGTCGATCAGGACGACGGCCTGCTGGCCGACCAGCCGCTGGTTCTTCCGCAGGTTGATGGCGTACTGGACCTCCATCAGCCGCTCCAGCCGCTCCTGCTTGACCTCCCGCGGCAGCTGGGGCCAGCGGGCGGCCGGCGTGCCCTCCCGCGGCGAGTAGATGAAGGTGAAGGCGTTGTCGAACTCCACCTGCCGCACCAGGTCCAGGGTCTGCTGGAAGTCCTCCTCGGTCTCCTTCGGGAAACCGACGATGATGTCCGTGGTGATGCAGGCGTCGGGCACCGCGGTACGGATCCTCTCGATCAGCCGCAGGTAGTACTCCCGGGTGTAGCGCCGGTTCATCCAGCGCAGGACGTGGTTGGACCCCGACTGCACGGGCAGGTGGAAGTGCTCGGTCACCTTGTCGGATTCCGCGATGGTCCGGATGAGCTTGTCCGTGAAGTCCCGCGGGTGGGAGGTGGTGTAGCGGATCCAGCGGATCCCCGGCACCCGGTCGAGCCGCGCCAGGAGGTCCGCGAAGTCGAAGCCGATGCCCAGGTCCTTGCCGTAGGAGTTGACGTTCTGACCCAGCAGGGTGACCTCCTTGTACCCCTCCGCGGCCAGGTACTCCACCTCGGCGATCACGTCCTCCGGGCGACGGCTGCGCTCGCGGCCGCGGGTGGTGGGCACGATGCAGAAGGTGCAGAACTTGTCGCACCCGTAGATGATATTGACCCACGCCTTCACGCCACCGGCGCGGCGCGAGGGCAGGTGCTCCACCACCCCCTCGGCCGCCTGCCAGACGTCCACCACCATGCCCTCTTCCCGCCGCACCCGCTCGATCAGCTGGGGCAGCTGGTGGACGTTGTGGGTGCCGAAGACCAAGTCCACGTGGGGGTAGTACCGCTGGATGCGGCGGATGGTGGCCTCCTCCTGCGCCATGCAGCCGCACAGCCCGAGGATCATCTCCGGGTTCTTCTGCTTGAACGCCTTGAGGTAGCCGATGGTGCCGAAGACCTTCTCCTCCGCCGTCTCGCGCACGGCGCAGGTGTTGAGCAGCACCAGGTCCGCCTCGTCCAGCAGCCCCGCCGGGACCATGCCCATCTCTTCTAATTGCCCGGCCAGGATCTCGCTGTCCCGCTCGTTCATCTGGCAGCCCCAGGTCAGGATCTTGTACGCCGGCCGGGGCTTGCCGAAGATGGACTCCGCCAGCGTGCGGCCGTCGGGCAGGCGCCAGACGCCCTGCTCGTCGCGGTATGCGCCGTAGCGGGCGGCCCACTGGGCCTGCAGGGCGCGGTAGTCGAGGGCCCGCGCCGACGGCCCGGGCATCAGGGGCAGGGTCTCCATGGCTCGCTTCCTCCTTCGGTCCTCTGTTGATTATGGACGCTGGGCCGCGGGCCGGGCAATGCGGACGCTCCGGCCGGGGGCACGGGGCCGGCCAGCCCTCGCGCCCAGGGCACCGCGGCGCCGGGACCCGCGTGCCCCGGCGCGGCGGCGGGAAACCTAGGGCGTAGACCGATGGGAAGCCCCGGTGGAGGTGATGGTCGTGGACCGGGACGAACCGGCCGGCGGCACCGCCGGCCCCGATCCGGCGGCCGGCGGGGAGGGCGACCCCCGCGCGGGTGCGTCGGCCGGGGCGACGGATCGGCCGGAGGCGGTGGACGAGGGGATCGGGGCGGGTGGGGAATCCCCATGGGTTGCGGGCCCAGCGGCGACGGCAGGCCATGGCGCGGTGGCGGCCGCGGGCGCCGGGACCGGCGGCGACGGGGCGACCACGGGTGCCGCCGGGGCGCGGGTGGCCGATCCGCCGGCGGGGGATGCGCGTGGAACGGCCGCCTCCGCTGCAGGCGGGGTCCCGGCGGATGCCGCTGCGGCCGGCCACGGGGCCGCGCCCTGGGCTACCGGCGAGGCGCCTGGCGCCGGGGCCCCCTCCAGGGCCACCGGCGAGGCCGCTGGCCAGGGGGCAGCATCCTGGGCCACCGGCGAGGCGGCTGGCCACGGAGCCCCATCCCGGGCCGCCGGCGAGGCCGCTGGGCCCGGGGCCGCATCCTGGGCCACCGGTGGACCGGCCGCCCCGGGGGCCGTCCCGCCCTGGCAAGCGGCGCTGGCGTCCCTCAGCCACCGACCGCCCTACGCGTGTCCGCGTTGCACCGGCAACCGGGCCTCCTTCGACTTGGCCTGGCCGGTGCTCTGGTCGGTCCGCAAGGATCCCCACACCGGCCAGGTGGAGCAGTGGCGGTCGGGCCCCACCCTGGCGACGGCCGCCGACGGCGGTCCCGAGCTGACGGTGCGCTGCGAGCTCTGCGGCTTCACGGGACCCGAGTCGATGTTCACGGCGGCGGCGCGCCGCCTGCCTCCGCCGCCGCCCTTCCCACCAGCACCCGGCGCCGCCGGATGAACGCCAGCAGGCGCTGGCGCTGCCGCTCCAGCTCGTCCACCCGCCGGCGCAGGCGGTCGACCTCCGCCTCGTAGTACGCCTGCTGGGTGGCCAGCAGCTCCAGCAGCACCCGACGGCTGCGCCGCAGCGTCACGACCCGGCGCTCCAGGAGCAGGACCCGATACTGCCACTCGCTGGTCGCCGCACCGGCCGCCCCGACCCGCCCGGCGGCGGACGGGGACGACCCCCGGGAGCGGTCGGACCATCGGGCGGAACGGCTCATCGAGCTTGACCCCCCCTGCGGGGAGGTCTATGCATCCGCGCCCCAGCCCATGCGGGGGCGGGACGGCCGCGGCGCGGGGACGCGCCGCCGGCCCGGGCCCCGCCGACCGGCGCCACGGCCGCGCGCCCCTCCCCCGGTCCCCGCGCCTCAACGGGCCGAGCGCTCCCGCAGCCGCTCCACCCACTCCACCGGGATGCGCACGCGCCCGATCAGCGCCGGCTGCCCGGGCTGGGGGCCGTGGCAATCCGACCCGCCCGTCGGCAGCAGGTCGAGTTCCCGCGCCCGCCGAAGGAAGGCGGCCGCCTGCTCCGGCGAGTGCTTGGTGTGGTAGACCTCCACGCCCGCCAGGCCGTGGCGCTGCCAGACGGGCCACAGGGCGTGCAACCGCTCCGGGAGCAGGCCCGGGTGGGCCAGCACGGGAACGCCGCCCGCCGCGCGGATGGCGGCGATGGCCGCCTCGGGTGCCAGCGGCGCCCGGGGCACGTAGCCCGGCTTGCCGGGCGTCAGGTACCGCTCGAAGGCCTCCGCGACCGTGGCCACCACGCCGGCCTCGACCAGCGCCCGCGCCACGTGGGGCCGGCCCACGGCACCCCCGCGGGCCAGGGCCCGGATCCGCCCCTCGTCGAGGACGATGCCCACCTGGGCCAATCGCTCCAGGATGCGTGCCAGGCGCCGCTCCCGCGATGCCCGCCGCTGGGCGAGCAGTTCCACCAGGGGCGGGTCGTCCTCCTTGACCCAGTACCCCAGCACGTGCACGCCCACCCGGCGGCTACCCAGGTCCACGTCGGTGCTGAGCTCCACCCCGGGGACCAGGCCGATCCCCGCGGCCCGCGCCGCCGCCCGGGCCGCGGGCAGGCCGGCCAGGGTGTCGTGATCGGTGATGCCCACGTACTCCAGGCCGGCCCGGCGGGCCATCTGGATCCGCTCCTCCGGCGTCACCGTGCCGTCGGAGGCGGTGGTGTGGGTGTGCAGGTCGGCGCCACCCTCCCGGGCAGCGGCCTCGCCGGATCCGTCCACCCGCGGGCCCGGCCGTCCGGGGCCGACGTCCCCCCCGGGCCCGTCGGCGAGCCCGCGGCCCTCCGTCACGACCGTCCCCCCGCCGCCAGGTTGCGGGCCAGCTCCACCAGGGTGCGCACGCCGTAGCCGGTGGCGCCCTTGCCGTGATCGCCCTCCACCTGGTCCGACCAGGCGACGCCGGCGATGTCCAGGTGCGCCCAGGGCGTCTCGCCGGCGAAGGCCGCCAGGAACAGGGCGGCCAGGATGGAGCCCGCCGCCCGGCCCCCCGTGTTGCGCAGGTCGGCGTACTCGCTGCGCAGCCGGCGGCGGTAGGCGGCCACCAGCGGCAGGCGCCAGAGGGGTTCGCCGGCTGCGTCCGCCGCCCGCAGGACCCGCGCCGCCCAGGCGTCGTCGTTGGCGAAGAGGCCCGCCACGTGGTCGCCGAGGGCGATGACCATGGCGCCCGTCAGGGTCGCCAGGTCGACCAGCCGCCGCGCGCCGCGCTGGCGGGCGTAGGCCATGGCGTCGGCCAGGATCAGCCGGCCCTCGGCGTCGGTGTTGTTGACCTCCACCGTGGTGCCGTCGTAGGTGGTGATCACGTCGCCGGGCTTGAAGGCGCGCCCGCCGGGCATGTTCTCCACCGCCGCCACCACGCCCAGCAGCCGCGCCGGCAGGCGCAGCCGCGCCACCGCGTCGAGGGCGCCGATCACCGCGGCGGCGCCCATCATGTCGAACTTCATGTCCTCCATGCCCTCGCGCGGCTTGAGGGAGATGCCGCCGGTGTCGAAGGTGACGCCCTTGCCGATGAAGGCCGCGTCCGGCGGCTCCGACGCATCGCGACCCGGCCCCACGTAGTCGATGGCCACCAGCCGGGGCGGCTGGGCGCTGCCCTGGCCGACGGCCAGGATGGCGCCGAATCCCTGCTGGCGCAACGCGTCCTCGTCCAGCACGGTGACCTGGATGCCCGGGAGGTCTTCGAGCTCCAGGGCCGCCGCGGCGAGGCGGGCCGGCGTCAGGTCGTTGGCCGGCCGGTTGCCCAGCTGCCGGGCGACCATCACCGCCTCGGCCACCACGCGGCCCTCCTCGAGCCCGCGCTCCAGGGCCGCCTGCTGGGCGTCGGTGCGGTCGATCAGCCAGAGGCGCTCCACGCCGCGTTCGTCCGTCGGATCCTGGGCGGAGCCGGAACCCAGCGGCTCGCCGCCGCGCCGCCCGGTGGGGTCGACGGCCGCGCCCAGCAGGCCCGGCGCCCCCGCCTCCGCCGGCGTGCCCGCCGCCCCGTCCCCCGGCGCGGCACCGGGTGCCCGGCGGCCCGGGCTGCGTTCGCGGCGGTAGCGGTAGAGGCCCAGCAGCGCCCCCTCCACGGTGGCCAGCGCCGCCAACTGCGGCGCCAGGCCCCCGATCCCGGCGCCGTGGGCGATGGTAGCCACCTCGCGGCAGCCGTGGCGCCGGGCGGCGCGCAGCGCCGCGGCCGACGCCGTGCGGGCCGCCGCCCGCCCGAACCCCTCCCGCGGTCCCAGGCCGGCCACGATCACCCAGCGGGCGGGCAGCCGGCCCAGCGTGGGCAGCACCAGCGCCTCGCCCAGGCGGCCGCGCAGGGCACCCGCCGCGATGGCGTCGCGGATCGCCCCGCCCAGGGCCTGGTCCACCGCGCCGGTGGCGCCCCCGGGAACGCGCACCCCCTCGAACAGATTGACCACGACGGCGTCGGCGTCCACCTCGGTCACCGACGCCACGCGAAAGGCCACTGTGGGAAGCTCTACGCCAGCGCGCGCCAATGCGATCCCTCCCCTGTTCCGCGCCCCGGCCCGGCCCCCTCCCCCGGCTCCGGCCGGGCCTGGCCCGTGCCGCCGCCCGGCCCCGCGGGCCGGTGCCGCCCGCCCCGCGCCGCGGGGGTCGCCGCATGGGCAAGCCTGCGGCCCAGGGCCTGCCCCGGCGCTCCCGGCACCCGGCTGCCGTCACAGCCCGGGCCCTCCGACGTCGGGCTCCTCCGGCGCGGGATAGGCCGGCTCCCCCGCGGACCACACCTGGCGGAAGACCCGCAGGAAGTTCTCGGCGAGGACCAGCCGCAGGTGGTCTTCCTTCCAGTTGCGGCGCAGCAGCGCCTCGATCAGGTTGGGCAGCCGGGTGACGTCCTCCAGGCCCTGGGGCGTCTCCCCGATGCCGTCGAAGTCCGACCCGAGGCCGACGTGCTCGGGCCCCACCAGCGAGGCCACGTGTTCGATGTGTCGAACCACGTCGTCCACCGTGGCCGGACCGTCCGCCCGCAGGAAACGGGCGTAGAAGTTCATGCCCATGACGCCCCCCTGGGCGGCCAGGGCTCGGATCTGGTCGTCGCTGAGGTTCCGCGGGTGGGGGCACAGGGCGCGGCAGTTGGAGTGGGAGGCCACCACCGGCTGGCGGGAGACCGCGAGGACGTCGTAGAAGCCGGCGTCGGAGAGGTGGCTGACGTCGACCACCATCCCCAGGCGGTTCATCTCCCGCACCACCGCCACGCCCCGCTGCGAGAGCCCGCCGCCGCTGCGGCCGTCGCCGGCGCCGTCCGCCAGGTCGTTGCGCTCGTTCCAGGTCAGGCCGACCAGCCGCACCCCCAGCCGGTGGAGCAGCCGCAGCACGCCCAGACGCCCGTGGAGGACCTCGCCGCCCTCGATGCCGACGACCGCGGCCACCTTGCCGGCGGCCAGGGTCCGCTGGAGGTCGTCCACGCCCGTGACCACCGCGATGCGGTCGGCGTTGCGGGCCACCTCCGCCAGGAAGGCGTCGTAGAGCTCCATGAAGCGGACCAGGGCCGCGTGGGGCTTGTAGGCCGGCTCGATCCAGTGGGCGAAGACCTGCACCCCCACCCCCGCCTCCTCCAGGCGGGGCAGGTCCACGTGGCCTTCGGGCGACCGCTCGCCCAGCCGGCGCCGGCCGGCGGCCAGATCCAGCACGGTGTCCACGTGAGCGTCGACGATGGGGCCGTAGGGCGTGTACGGCATCCCGTTCCCTCGCCTCCCATCCCACCCGCGCCGCCCCTAGCCGGGGTCTTCGACGCGGATGCGCTCGATGGCCCTGGCCTTGCCGGTGTCCCGGTCGACGTCGACGATGACGCCGCAGAGCACCCGGGGGCCGCGGGCCACCTCGAGGCGCACGTGGAGCTGGGTGCGCAGCCGCCGGATGACCCCGTCGGGCTCGAAGCCGATGATCGAGTCCCGCGGACCCGTCATGCCCACGTCGGTGATGGCGGCCGTCCCGCCCGGCAGGACCCGCTCGTCCGCCGTGGGGGTGTGGGTGTGGGTCCCGACCACCGCGGACACCCGGCCGTCCAGGTACCAGGCCAGGGCCTGCTTCTCCGAGGTGGCGTCGCCGTGGACGTCCACCAGGATCGCCGCGGCCTGGCCCGCCAGGCCGGTCAGGGCGCGGTCGGCGGCCACGAAGGGGTCGTCCAGCAGGCTGTCGGCGAAGACCCGTCCCATCAGGCAGAGGACGGCCACCCGACACCCGCTGCGGCCCTCCGCCACCACCGCCCCCTGCCCCGGCGGCTCACCCGGCCAGTTCAGCGGGCGCAGGACCCGCGGATTGCGCTCCAGGTAGGGCAGGATCTCCTTGCGGTCGGCCCAGTGGTTGCCCAGGGTGATGACGTCCGCGCCCGCGGCGAAGAGCTCGTCGGCGGTCTCGGGGGTGAGACCCCACCCGCCGGCGGCGTTCTCGCCGTTGACCACCGTCAGCTCGATGCCGTGTTGCTCGATGAGGCTCTCTAGGTGGTCCCGCAGCATCCGGCGCCCCGCCCGGCCCACCACGTCGCCGATGAACAGCAGCCGCACGCCCCAGCCCCCTCGGGGGGAATGCCACGGCGCGCCGGGACGGCGGGCGGGGGCCCGCCGTCCCGGCGCGCCTGCGCACCCCATGCCGGCCCGCGGGGGTGCCGCGGCCGCCGGCCGCGGCACCCCCGCCCGTGGCTACCGCGCGTACTCGGTCACCCTCGTCTCCCGGATCAGCGTCACCTTGATCTGGCCCGGGTACTGGAGCTCCCGCTCGATGCGCTTGGCGATCTGCCGCGCCAGGAGGTACGCCTCGGCGTCGTCCACCTGGTCGGGGTGGACCATGATGCGCACCTCGCGCCCCGCCTGGATGGCGTAGGCCTTCGCCACCCCGGGGAAGCTGGAGGCGATCTCCTCCAGCTGGCGCAGCCGGCGGATGTACGCCTCCAGGGTCTCGCGCCGCGCCCCGGGTCGCGCCGCCGACAGCGCGTCGGCGGCGGTGACGATGACCGCCTCGATGGTCTTCGCCTCGAAGTCCCCGTGGTGGCAGGACATGGCATGGATGACCTCTTCCGACTCATGATACTTCTGCAGGATCTCCATGCCAATGGTGAGGTGGGTGCCCTCCATCTCGTGGTCCAGCGCCTTGCCGATGTCGTGCAGGAGCCCGGCGCGCCGCGCCACGTTGACGTCGGCGCCCAGCTCGTACGCCATCAGGGCGCAGAGGTGGGCCACCTCGATGGAGTGCTGGAGGATGTTCTGGCCGTAGCTGGTCCGGAAGGCCAACCGGCCCAGCAGCTTGACCAGCTCCGGGTGCAGGTTGTGCACGCCCACCTCGTAGCAGGCGCGCTCGCCCTCCTGGCGGATGCGCTCCTCCATCTCCTCCACGGCCTTGGCGTACATCTCCTCGATCTTCGCCGGGTGGATGCGCCCGTCGGCGATCAGCTTCTCCAGCGTCATGCGGGCGATCTCCCGGCGGATCGGGTCGAAGCAGGAGATCACCACCGCCTCCGGCGTGTCGTCGATGATCAGGTCGACCCCCGTCAGGGCCTCGAAGTGCCGGATGTTGCGCCCCTCGCGGCCGATGATGCGGCCCTTCATCTCGTCCCCGGGCAGCTCGACCACCGACACGGTGAGCTCGGGGACGTACTCCGCCGCCAGGCGCTGGACCGCGTTGGCGATGATCTCCCGCGCCCGGCGGTCCGCCTCGGCGCGGGCCTCCTCCTCCATCTGCCGGATCATCACCGCCAGGTCGTGGCGCATCTCCTCCCGGACCTGGCTCATGAGCAGCTCCCGCGCCTCGTCGCGGCTCATGCCGGCGGTGCGCTCCAGCTCCGTCATCTGCCGCAGGCGCAGCTCCTCCACCAGCTCTTCGGCCCGGTCCAGGTCGCGCTCACGGGCCCGCATCAGCTCCTCCCGCTCGTCCAGCTGGCGCGCCCGTCGTTCCAGCGCCTCCTCCCGTTGCAGCAGGCGCCGCTCCAGTTGCTGCAGCTCTTGCCGCCGCTCCCGGCTCTCCCGTTCGAAGTCCGTGCGCAGCCTGTGGACCTCTTCCTTCGCCTCCAGCAGGGCCTCGCGCTTGCGCGCCTCGCCCTCCTTCCGGCCCTCTTCGATCAGCTGTCGGGCCAGGGCCTCGGCGGAGCCGATGCGGCTCTCCGCCACCACCTTGCGGACCAGGTAGCCGGCCAGCCCGGCGATCACGAGGGTCGCGAGGAGGATGAGGACGAAGACGCCTGTCGGAACGACCATCTCCTTCACTCCCTCGGCCCGCGGTCGACGCGCCCGCCGGCCCCCTAACAAAAAAGCCGAGTGCAGGGACCCGGCTCGGCGCGCTGACCACTGTGACCCGCGCCCCACGCCCCTCGGGCGTCGGGACGGGGACCGGCGACCGGATTGTCATGACACCCAGATTTCGCCGCGTTTTCATGATTTTGCGCCGGATATCATCGGATTACGCAATTGTGGCCGCGTTTTCGAGAGATCCCGATAATTCATTCTAGGGGTTGCAAGAAACCCCTGTCAAGGGAACGGCCGCCGCGGCCCGTCCCCCGCCGACGCGGGGCGGCCGGGCTCGCCGTCCTCCTCGGCCAGCCGTCGGACGATCGCCTCGGCCACCTCCGCCCCGAAGCCCCGCCCCACCAGGAATCGGTAGAGCCGGGCGGCGGCCCGCTGCCGCGCGCCCCCGCGCCCCTCGGGACGGCCCGCGGGACCGGCGGATGCAGGCCGATCGCCGACCGGGCCGTCAGGCCCCTCGCCGGCCCCCTCCTCGCCGTCGGCGCTGCCGGCGGCGTCGACGACCCCCCTCCGCTCCCGGCCGTCACCCCCAGGGGATGGCGCGACGAACCGGGCCCAGCGCCGCCGCGCCAGCTCCCACGCCACCTCCCGCTCGACCTCGGCCGGCCACGTGGCCTCCAGGGCGTCGCGCACCACCGCCTCGGGGACCCCGCGCCGCAACAGCTCGTCACGCAGCCGCCGGGGTCCGACATGGCGAACCCGGGCCGCTTCCGCGGCCTCCAGCGCGAGGCGACGGTCGTCCACGTAGCCCCAGGCCCGCAGCTGGGCCAGGACCTGGTCTACCATCGCCTCCGTCACCCCGTGGCGCCGCAGGTGCTGGCGCACCTCCCACTCGCTGCGGGCCCGCACCGCGAGCCAGCGGAGGGCCGTCGCCACAGCCCGTCGGACGGCTTCGTCGGTCCTCGCCCCGGCGTCCCCCGGGGTGGCGTCGCGCCCGGTGGGTCCGCCCCCGCGGCCCTCGACCATGGCCGGGTCCCGGCTACTCCTCTTCGCTGGCGGTGGCCGCCCGGATGCCGCCCAGGCTCAGGAGCTCGCGCACCCGCTGCTCGATGGCGTCGGCCACCTCCGGGTGCTGGACCAGGTACTCGCGGGCGTTCTCTCGACCCTGGCCGATCCGGGTGTCGCCGTAGGAGTACCAGGCGCCGGACTTCTCGATGATCCCGTGCTGGGTGGCGATGTCCAGCAGGTCGCCCTCGCGGGAGATCCCCTTGCCGTAGATGAGGTCGAACTCCGCCTGCCGGAAGGGCGGCGCCACCTTGTTCTTCACCACCTTGGCCCGCGCGCGGATGCCGATCATCTCGCCGCCCTGCTTCAACGTCTCCACCCGCCGCACGTCCAGCCGCACGGAGGCATAGAACTTCAACGCCCGGCCCCCGGGGGTCACCTCCGGGTTGCCGAACATCACGCCGACCTTCTCCCGGATCTGGTTGATGAAGATCAGGCAGGTGCGCGACTTGGCGATGGCCCCGGTCAGCTTCCGCAGCGCCTGGGACATCAGCCGTGCCTGCAGGCCCACGTGGGCGTCGCCCATCTCCCCCTCGATCTCCGCCCTCGGCACCAGCGCGGCGACGGAGTCGATGACGATGACGTCCACGGCACCGCTCCGCACCAGGGCTTCGGCGATCTCCAGGGCCTGCTCGCCGGTGTCGGGCTGCGAGATCAGCAGGTTGTCCACGTCCACGCCCAGGTTCTCGGCATAGACGGGGTCGAGGGCGTGCTCCGCGTCGATGAAGGCCGCCACGCCCCCCGCCCGTTGCGCCGAGGCCACGACGTGGAGGGCGACGGTGGTCTTGCCCGACGCCTCGGGACCGAAGATCTCGACGATGCGGCCCCGGGGCATGCCGCCCACGCCCAGCGCGATGTCCAGGGCCAGCGACCCCGTGGGGATGACCTCGACGTTGAGGCGCGACGACGCCTCCCCCATCCGCATGATGGAGCCCTTGCCGAACTGCTTCTCGATCTGGCTGAGGGCCATCTCCAGGGCCCGTTCCCGCTCGATCATGGACCTCGCCTCCATGCCCGGCCGCGCCGCTCTCCCGGCCCCGACCGCGACTTCGCCCCCGCTCCCGGGGCTGGTCTCCCGTGCCTTGACGGTCTGGTTGAAAATTCCAACGGTCACCTTACCGCGGAACCGTGCGGACGTCAATCCCGCGACGCCGGCGGTCGCGGGCGAGCGCCCCTCAGCGTCCCAGGCGCCAGCGGTGCAGGGGCGTGTAGACGGGACCGCCCGGTCGCAGCCGGCTGCGGAAGAGCACCAGCTCCCGCACCGGCAGCCGACCCCAGAGCCGTTCCCGCGCGGCGACCGCGTGGGGCCATCGCGTCAGGTCGATCCAGCTCGCCCGCACCCGCGCCAGGGTGACATGGGCGGTGAAGGGGTGGCTCAACGGGTCGAGGTCCGGCGCCACCGCCAGGAGCTCGCGCTCCAGACCCGCCGCCATCCCCGCCAGCTCCGTGGCCCCGGTCGCCACCCCCGCCCAGAGCGTGCGGGTCCGTTCGGCGCTGGGGAATCCGCCGACGCCGCGGATCTCCACCTCCACCGGCGCCGCGGCCCCCGCCACCCGCGCCCCTGCCGCCACCAGGGCGGGCATCTCCGCCGCCGGACGTTCGCCGAGGAAGCGCAGGGTGATGTGCAGGTGGTCGGGCTCCACCCACTTCAGCCCCGGTCGCTCCCGACGTCCGACCGCCATCCACGCCCGCAGCGCACCGGCCGCCGTACCCGTCACCGGCACGGCGATGAAGAGCCGCCAGCGCTCGTCGGACGCGGCGCCGGTCCTTCCCTCGCGTCGGTCTCCCGTCATACCGAACAATAGTTTGACATGACCGCGGGGAATCCTGCGACGACTCCGCTCCGGCCGGTTCGTCCCCGTCGAGGCGCCTCATCGCCCCTCGGATCCGCTGGCGGGGATCTCCTCCAGGGGGAAGGGCGGGCGCTCCCGCTCGGACACCGCCGCGTCGGGCTTCCCGTCCACCACGTGGCGCTGCAGGGTGAGCCCCGTGGAGGTGAGGCGGAAGACCTCCACCGCGTCCACCGTGACCGGTCGCCAGCCCGCCCCGTCGGGCGCGGGCAGCAACGTCAGGAGCAGGAGGCCGTACGGGATCTCCTGGGGCGCCATGAGGCCGCGCAACCCGGCGGCGCCCGTCGAACCGGGGTTGAGGAACAGGCCCTGCGGCGTCTCCTCGACGCGCTGGACGTGGGTGTGGCCGCTCACCACCACGGGGGCGCGGCCCAGAAAGCGGCGGGCCACGGCGGGGTTGTGGACCACCACCAGGTCGGGCCGGCGCGGGGCGCCCTCGAGCAGGGAGGCCAGGGCCTGGCGCTGGGCCGCGATCTCCTCGGGACTCCCCATGGCGGGCGAGGCGCGCCAGCTGGCCGGATCGCGGCTCGTGGCCACCAGCAGCCCGCCGGGCAGGGTGACGAGGCCGTCCCCCAGCACCTGTACCCCCGTCGCGGCCTGCAGCGCGGCCAGGGAGGCGGGCGAGTCGTGGTTGCCGGGGACCACGTAGTAGGGCACGTCCAGCTCCGCCAGCTCCGCCACCAGCCGGGCCTCCGGCGCCGTGCCCCAGTCGGCCACGTCGCCGGCGTCCAGCACCAGGTCGGGCCGGAAGGCGGCGGCCATCTCCCGGATCAGGCGCACGCCGGCCGGGTTGTTGTGCAGGTCGGCGACGATCAGCACGCGCAGGCCCTCGTCCCGGGGAACCGCCGCGCCCTGGGTGCCGATGCCGCGATACAGGTCGTGGAGCCGGCCCACCAGCACCTCCATCTGCTCGCTGAAGGCCGCCACGGTGGCCGGCGTGCGGGTGAAGACGTCCAGGAGCCACGGCGCGGCGCTGATGGCGCCGCTGTACTCGGCGTGGCGGAAGGCGCCGGGGTCGTAGGTCGCGTGGGTCGCGGTCACCAGGCCACCGCCGGTGACCAAGCCCAGGGCCGCCGCGGCCATCGCCCGCCGCCACCGCCGACCGAGGAGCGCGCCGGCGGCGGCACCCCCCGCCACCGCCAGCAGCACCAGCCGCAGGGCATACCGCCGCGCCACGCCCTGCACCTGGCGGCGCAGGCCGGCCACCAGCCCGTGGGCACCCCGGCGGTCCAGCACCCGTGAGAGCGCCTCGACGTCGACGGTGTCCAGCCGCACCGCCAGGGCGAGGGGCGCGCGGTGGGTGACGGCGCGCACCCGGCCCAGCGGCGGCACGGCCACCTCGGTGAGCCCGCGCCAGGACGGCCGCACGGCGAGGGTCACCTCGAAGGGCCCCAGGCCCACCCGGGCGCCCGATCCCGCGACCATGGCCAGGTACGCGGCGAGGACGGCCGCCACCCCCAGCGCCGCGCGCCGGGGCCACGGCCGGCCGCCGGACGTCGCCATCCCCGTCTCCCTCCCGCAAGGGCCGGTTCGTCCGCGCCGGGGCGGCGGGGGGTGGGGCCACCCTGATGCCGCCGTCCCGTCTCGCGATCCCCACCTTACCGTTGCCCTTGACGGGGGGACGCCCCGCGGCGGGGCCCCTGGCACATGGCGGCAAGCCTCGGCGCCCACGGCCGCCGGGGCTTGCCACCACGGACCCTGGCCACCGCGCCGGCCGTACCGGACCCCGCCCACCGCGCCGGCCGCGCCCGCGCCCGGGCCCCTGCGCCGGCCGGACCCGATCCCGGGCCCTGCCGCGTAGGGCGCGGGGCGGCGACGGCCGCGCCTCGGCGCCGGGACGGCCGCCCGGGGCCCCGGGATTCGGCCGGTCTGGGCTGCGCGGTCAGCGGCCCCGGGCGGAGGGTCCGGCGCGCACCAACGCGCGGTAGAGCAGGAGCAGCGCCGCTTGCGCCGTCCGGGTCTTGACCGCCTGCCGGTCCCCGGCCCAGCGGTGGCGCTCGACCCGGGTGCCGCCCGGCCCGTCCACCGCCACGTAGACCGTTCCCACGGGCTTCTCCGGCGTCCCTCCCCCCGGGCCGGCGATGCCCGTGGTGGCCACGCCCCAGTCGGCGCCGAAGAACCGGCGGACCCCCGTCGCCATGGCGCGGGCCACCGGCTCGCTGACCGCACCGAACCGCGTCAGGTCGTGGGGGCTGACGCCCAGCGCCTGCACCTTGGCCTGGTTGGCGTAGGCGACCACGCCGGCCAGCACGTAGGCGGAGCTGCCGGGTACGTCGGTCAGCCGGTCGGCGACGCGTCCACCGGTGCAGGACTCGGCCACGGCGACGGTCTCGCCGCGCTCCCGCAGCAGGCGGCCCACCGCCTGCTCGAGGGTCTCCTCGTCCTGCCCGTAGACGTGCTCGCCCAGGCGGCGCCGGATCTCGGCGGTCAGCGCGTCCAGCTGCCGCAGCGCCTCGGGTTCTCGCAGCACCCGGGGCTCGCGGCCGCCGGCGCCGCCCCCAGCCGCCGCCGGCCCGCCGCCCGGCGCCGGCGCGGCCCACGTCCCCGGCGCACCCGCGCCGTCCCCGGCCCCGCCGCGGTCGGCATCCGCCCGTCCGTCCGACGCAGCGCCCGGCCCCTGCCGGTGGGCGGGGACGCTCCTTCCGGGTGCGGCCGCCGCCCCCTCGGCCGACGCCACCTTGACCGCCAGGCGCAGGTGGACCTCGCCGTCCTTGGCGTAGGTGGCCAGGGTCACCGGTCCCTGGCCGGCGATGAGATCCGCCAGGCGGTGCTCCACCTCGCTCTCGCCCAGGCCGGCCACCCGCAGCACCCGCCGCAGCAGGCGCACCCCGCCCGCGGACCGGGACCACCGCTGCAGGAACGGCACCAGCGGTCCGTCCACCATGGGCCGCAACTCCCGCGGCGGTCCCGGCAGGGCCACGAACCAGCGGCCCGGCGCCCACTCCAGCACGAATCCGGGGGCCGTGCCGTGGGCGTTGGGCAGCACGTGGCTGCCGGCGGGGAAGAGGGCTTGCTTGCGGTTGCCCGGGGCCATCGGCCGGCCCCGGGCGGCGAAATACCGCTCGATGCCGGCCAGGACCGCGGGATCCAGCACCAGGGGCCGTCCCGCCACGCGGGCGATGGCCTCCCGGGTCAGGTCGTCGCCCGTCGGACCCAGGCCTCCGGTGACGATGACGATGCCCGCCCGGTCGGCGGCCTGGCGCAGGGCCGCCTCCAGGCGGGCTAGGTTGTCCCCCACCGTGACGTGGTGGTAGACGTCGATGCCGTAGGCCGCGAGCCGCTGGGAGAGGAAGGCGGCATGGGTGTTGACCGTCTCGCCCAGCAGGAGCTCGGTACCGACGCAGACGATCTCGGCGTTGACCATGCTTTTGCGCTCCCGTGCCCGCGCTCCTCAGTCGCCCGCGGTGTCGCGCGGCGCCTGGCGCCGGCCGCGGGAACCCGGTTCGTCCGCCACGCCGGAACCGCCGCCGTCGCGATCCCCGGACCCTTGGCCGCCGGCGGTCGCCCCCTCGCCCCGCCCGCGGCCGGAAGGTCCGTCCCCCGCGGCCGGCTCGGCCGACGCATGGGGCAGGGGCGGCAGCCCCACCAGGCGCCGGAACTCCGCCGAGGTCAGCCGCTCCCGTTCCAGCAGCCGCTCGGCCGCCGCCCGCAGCCCGTCGCTGAACTCGCCCAGCAGCGCCCGGGCCCGCTGCTCCTGCCGGCGCAACACGCGGCTCACCGCCCGGTGGAGGGCGGCGGGGGGCAGCACGTCCCGCGCCACCACCCCCAGCGGCGTCATGCCGTCTTCCACCATGCGCCGGGCCAGCTCGACGGCCTGCTGGAAGTCGGCGCTGGCGCCGGTGCTCGGCCGCCCGAGCAGCAGGCGCTCCGCCTGGGAACCGGCCAGGGCGATGCAGATCGTGTCCTCCATCTGGTCCTGGGTCTGGAGGAACCGGTCCTCGTCGGGTCGCTGGCGCACGTACCCCAGGGCCTGCCCCCGCGAGGTGATGGTGACGCTGGCCACCGAACCCGGGCGGAGGATCTCCGCCACCAGCGCGTGCCCGCACTCGTGGACGGCGATGCGCCGGCGCTCCTCCTCCCCGGGCCGCCGATCCAGCCGCTCGCCCATCATCACCTTCTCGATGGCCTCGCGCAGGTGCTCCATGGCGATGGCGGGGGCGCCGGCCCGCATGGCGAGGATCGCCGCTTCGTTGCACACGCTCTCCAGGTGGGCACCGGAGAAGCCGAAGGTCTCCTGGGCGACCTGCCCGAGGTCCACGTCAGACGCCAGCGGCTTGCCGCGCATGTGGATGCGCAGGATCTGCTCGCGCGCCTCGCGATCGGGCAGCTCCACCCGCACGATGCGGTCGAAGCGGCCGGGCCGCAGGAGGGCGTCGTCCATCAGGTCGGGCCGGTTCGTCGCCGCCATGACCAGGACCTGGACGTCGTCCTCGGGCCGGATGCCGTCGAGCTCCACCAGCAGCTGGTTGAGGGTCTGGTCGTACTCCAGGTGGGACGTGTGGCGGCCGCGCTTGCCGGCCAGCACCTCGATCTCGTCGATGAACAGGATGGCGCTCTGCTTGCCCTGCCGGCGCGCCAGGCGCCGGACCTCGGCGAACACCTCGCGCACCCGCTGGGCGCCGACGCCCGCGTATACCTCGACGAAGGCCGATCCCGAGGTGGCGAGGAAGGCGGAGTCCGTGTAGGTGGCCGCCGCCTTCGCCAGCAGGGTCTTGCCGGTGCCGGGCGGGCCCGCCAGTAGGATACCCTTGATGGGGCGGATGCCGAAGCGCTGGGCCTCCTTGGGCCGACGCAGGAACTCCAGGGCCTCCTTGAGCTCCTGCTTGGCGGCCGCCTGGCCGCCGATGTCGTCGAAGGTGACGCCGGTGGCCTCCACCGCATGGGCCACCGGACCGCGGCCTGTCCCGGGCAGCAGGCCCATCCGGAACACGTAGAGCACAAGCCCCGCCAGCAGCAGCAGGGGCAGCCACTGGCCCACCGGCAGGCGCAGGAGCAGGAACGCCGCCACGCCCAGGCCGGCCCCCAGGGCGATCTCACGCCACCGCTCCCTCACCGGCCGGTCACCTCCTGCGGGGGCCGCAAGGGCATGACGGCGTACAGCACGCCATCGCCGCGCGCCAGCTCGAGATAGAGGAACTCGGCGTCCACGTACAGCCGAGCCCGGTCGAGCCCCAGCCGCCGACCGGCGGCCGCGACCTGCTGGGCCGCCCGGGCGTAGTCGCCGCGGCTGCGACCCTCCTCGACGAAATAGCTGACCTCGTAGAAGGCCTTCTCCAGCTCGGGTGTCCGCCGGTCCACCAGCTCCAGCTCGTAGCGGCCCGGCCCCAGGTGGCGGTCGGCCCGCTCCCGCAAGGCCTGGTAGGTGGCCGGCAACAGGTCGACCGCCCCCAGCTGGACCCGGACCCGCCACCGTCCGTCCTCCCGCTGGACCTGCACGGCGGTAACGCCGGGGACCGTCTCCAGCGCGCGCTCCAGCGGCGCCGCCTTGGCCTGCTCCTGGTACAGCACGTTGGCGAACAGCAGCACCCCCAGGGTCAGCGCGGCGGTGACGGCCACCCAGCGGATCTGCAACGGCTTTCCAAACATGGCTTCGACCTCGTCGTCCGTCGGCCGCCTCGAGACGCTCCTCGGCGCCCGCACCAAGCCCTTCGAACGCTATTCAGTCCGCATGAACCAGCGGGTGCTGCGCCGACGGGGGGTACGTCGCAGACGGCAATGGTGAAGCAAGCCCTTTCCAAGCAGGTTCATTATAGCACCCCTCAGCGCGCGCCCGGAGCCAGGGCCTTCCGGCCCCTCGCGGCCCAGGCCTCGGCGGGATGGCACCCCTCCCGGCTGCCTGGCCGGCCTCGCCGCCCGCCCTCAGCCGACGGCATCCGCCGCACGATACTCCCACGGACCGGGTTCCCAGCGCGCGGCCCCCGCGGAACGGTCGGCCACCTCGGTCGCCAGGGCGGCGACCTGGTCCTCGGGCACCCAGAGCTCCAGCGTCACGTGCACGCCGAATCCCTCGGCCAGGACCCGGACTCCCCGCCCTTGGAGCCACGCCCGCAGCGGCCCGTAGGTCGCATAGGGTGCGACCACGCGCCCTCGCCGCCCGCGGCGGAAGGTCACCAGCCCGGCCTCCCGCAGCCCCGCTGCACAGGCGTCGGCGTACGCCCGCACCAGCCCTGCGGCCCCCAACTTGGTCCCGCCGAAGTAGCGGGCGACGAGGACCGCCACCTGCACCACGCCCTGGCGCTCCAGGACCTCGAGGACCGGACGCCCCGCCGTGCCCGGCGGCTCGCCGCCGTCGCTGCACCAGCGCTCCTCGCCGCGGAACCCAGCCACGAAGGCGGAGACGTGGTGCGTCGCCCGGGGGTGGAGGGCTCGCGCCGCCTCCAGCCATGCCCGGGCTTCGGCGACCCCGTCCACCGGCGCCACGTGGGCGACGAAACGCGACCGTCGGATCGCCAGCCCGACCTCGGCCTCGCGGCGCACCGAGCGGAAGGCGGACGGGCCGCCGGCCGGCGCCGGCCACACCGGCCGCGCGGACGACGCGCCTCCCGCCGGGCGGCCCCGGATGCTCACCCCACCGCCGGCCTCCCCGCATCCACCGGAGCTCGGTGGGCTTCCGGCCCCCGGGGCTCGGCCGCCAGGGACGGGGCGGGCGGATCGAGGAAGACCAGCTGGTGGCCGCCGGGGCCGGCTGCGCGCAGCAGCGTGCGCAGCCAGCGCTCCCCGAACCGCAGGAGGTAGGGGAAGACGTTGTGCACCCGCTCCTGGGGTTGGCCCAGGGGCCGCAGGCTGCCCTCCAGCCAGTCCAGGTCCCGCATCACCTCCCGGTGCCGGCGCCGGTGGTGCTGCCACGTCTTGTGGTGCAGGTAGTCCACCTGCATCAGGATGCGACCCAGGTTCTCCTGGCCGAGGGCGCGCAGCTCCGGCCGCACCCGCTCCAGGTCGTCCAGCAGGTCCGCGTAGAGCGCCTTGATCCGTTGCCGCAGCTCGGCGAAGCGGGCGTCGATGCCCAGGGGGTCGAGCCCCTCCAGGACCCGCCGGCGCAGCCCTGCCGGATCCTGGAGCACCTCCCCCACCGTGGCCCGGTAGCGCTGGAGCCGGTCCACCGCCGCGGGCTCGACCAGCGTGAAGCCGGGGCGGGGCAACAGCACCGGCATCTCCAGCCCGAAAAGGGGGTACACGTCGCGCAGCTGCGCCAGGTACTGGGCCTCACCCGGCCCGACGACGAAGCCCACCACGGGCAGCAGCCAGTCCTGGACCAGCGGGCGCAGCACCACGTTCGGGCTGAAGGCCTCCGGCCGGGACTCCAGCTCCCGCGCCAGCTCCGCCGGGGAGAACGCCACGCGCCCCTGCCGATCACGGAACCGGCCTCCTTGCCAGAGCAGCGCCGCCCGCCGCCGGCCGTCGAAGTAGAACAGGTTGGCGTGGGCCGGGTCCACGTCCAGGGCGGGCGGGTAGCCGCGCCGCCGCAGGCGCGCCGCCGCCGCGGCGAGCTCGCGGTGGATCGCCTCCCGCCGCACCACGGCCCGCTGCAACAGCGGCCGGCTCAGCCGGCGGAGCGTGGGGTCCATGGGGTCCAGCAGCACCAGCCCGTCGCGGCCGAACAGCCGGGCCATGAGACGGCCGACCCACTGGCCCAGGGTCGCCGCCCGCTGGCGGGCGTCCTCCAGCACCTCCAGGGCGGGATGATCGGCGGGCACGCCGGCGAGGCGCGCCACCTCGGCCACCAGCGCCCGGGCGGCGGGCGGCAGCGGCAGGGTGCCCACGGGCGGCTGCCCGCCGGCGACGGCAGCCGGGAGGGGCAGCGCCAGGCGATGCAGGCGGCCGCGTTCGTCCAGCACGTGGAGCTGGTTGCACTCCGCCAGGTCGTGGTCCTCGGTCGCCAACCAGAAGACCGGGATCACCGGGCGCCCGAGGGCGGCCTCGATCTGGCGCGCCCAGCGCAGGATGCCCACGGCCTTGTAGACCGTGTAGAGCGGGCCCGTGGCCAGGCCCGGCTGCTGACCGCCCACCACCACCAGGGCCCGCGGGTCGGCCAGCCGGCGGGCGACCTCCAACGCCGGCTCGTCGGCATCCAGGGACGCGTTGTAGGCCACCAGCGCCTGGGCGACCACCTCCCGCGGGGGCTGGTGGGGCGACCGCGCCAGCGCCTCGGCGCGGCGCGCGAAGGCCGTCTCGTCGGACGGATCGTAGTTGAAGAACGACTGCACGCGGGCGAAGTCGCGCTGGTAGTGGACGAAGAACTCCGGATAGACCCACTCCAGCCGTTCCAAGGACTGGATCTGCACCGGGCGGTCCCTTCCCCTCGTCGGTGGCGTCGGTCCCCGTCCGCCGGGGCGCCCTGGTCCATCGCCGCACCCCGGTGGGATTTCGCCGGCGGCCGGGGGATGCCTCCCCCGGCCGCCAGGCGGGGAGACCCCGCGGGTGACGGCACGGCCGGCGGCGGACCGGCACGCCGCGCCGCCGTCGGGACCCCGGGCCGCGCCTACGGCCGGGCACGGGCGCGGAACCACGCCCAGGCGGCGTCCCCGAATCCGCCGTTCGCCGCGGCCCGCGTCGCGGCCCGGCTCCACGCGCTCGCCGCGGCCCGCGTCGCGGCCCGGCTCCACGCGCTCGCCGCAGCCCGCCTCGCTGCCCGGCTGCGCGCCCTCAGGGCAGCCCGACCGCTGCCCGTTCCCGCGCGCTCGCCGGCGCCCCACCGCGGCGGCCCGGGCGGCGGGCCCGGCGGCACCCCCGGGGCCTGGGCCGCCGGCGACCCCGCGCCCGGCAGGGATGCCCCCGCCGGCAGCGAACGGGTATTCGCTGGAGGTGGCCCCCGTGCCCTTGACCTTGAGCCAGGTGCTGGAGCAGCTGCGCACCGACCCCGCCTGGGTGGCGGGCATCCAGGCCTGGGAGGTGGAACCGGCCCAACCGGGCCGCTTCGCGCCCCCGCCGCCTGCCCTCGATGGGCGCCTCGTCCACTGGCTGCGGCGGCGGGGGATCGACCGGCTCTACAGCCACCAGGCGGAGGCGGTGGCGGCCAGCCTGGCGGGGGACGACGTGGTGGTGGTCACCCCGACGGCGTCGGGCAAGACCCTCTGCTACACCCTGCCCGTGCTGCAGCGCATGTTGGAGCGGCCGTCGTCCCGCGCGCTCTTCCTCTTCCCCACCAAGGCGCTGGCCCAGGACCAGTACGCCGCCCTTCAGCAGGCCATCGACGAGCTCGGCCTCGACCTCAAGGCGTACACCTACGATGGGGACACGCCGGAGGCGGCGCGCCGGGCGATCCGGGCCGCCGGACAGGTGGTGATCACCAACCCCGACATGCTGCACGCGGGCATCCTCCCCTACCATACACGCTGGGTCAACCTGTTCGAGAACCTGGAGTACGTGGTGGTCGACGAGCTCCACCACTACCGCGGCGTCTTCGGCAGCCACGTGGCCAACGTCCTGCGCCGCCTCTTCCGGATCTGCGCCTTCTACGGGTCGCGCCCGCGGGTGGTGGCGTGCTCCGCCACCATCGCGAACCCGGGCGAGCACGCCCGGCGTCTCCTGGGGCGGCCGGTGCGGGTGATCGCCGAGAGCGGCGCGCCCCGGGCCGAGCGGCACCTGATCGTCTACAACCCGCCGGTGGTCAACGCCCAGCTGGGCATCCGGCGGGGGGTGCTGCAGGAGGCGCGGCGCTGGGCGGAGCGGTTCTTGAAGAACGGCATCCCGACCATCGTCTTCGCCCGCACCCGGCTGGCGGTGGAGGTCCTCCTGACCTACCTGCGGCACGCCATGGGCGACCGGTCCGAACGGGTGCGGGGGTATCGCGGCGGCTACCTGCCCAACCAGCGCCGGGAGATCGAGCGCGGGTTGCGCTCGGGGGAGGTGCTGGGGGTGGTGGCGACCAACGCCCTGGAGCTGGGCATCGACATCGGCTCCCTGCAGGCCGCGGTCCTGGCGGGCTACCCCGGCAGCGTGGCCAGCTTCTGGCAACAGGCCGGCCGCGCCGGGCGGCGCCAGGAGGCTGCCGTGGCGGTGCTGGTCGCCTCCTCGAGCCCCCTCGACCAGTACATCGCCCGTCACCCGCGCTTTTTGCTGGAGCAGCCGGTGGAGGCCGCGTTCATCCACCCGGACAACCTGTACATCCTGGTCAGCCACATCCAGTGCGCCGCCTTCGAGCTGCCCTTCCGGGCGGGGGAGCGCTTCGGCGACCAGCCGGTGGACGACGTGCTGACCTTCCTGGAGGAGCAGGGCCTGGTGCACCGCTCCGGCGACCGGTGGCACTGGATCAGCGACACCTTCCCCGCCCACGAGATCAGCCTGCGGTCGGCGGCGGAGGAGAACGTGGTGATCATCGACACCAGCCGCGGCGCCCGGGTGATCGGCGAGGTCGACCGCTTCTCGGCGCCCCTGCTGGTCCACGAGCAGGCGATCTACATCCACGAGGGCGAGCAGTACCAGGTGGAGCGGCTGGACTTCGCCGAGAACAAGGCCTACGTGCGACCGGTGCGGGTGGACTACTACACCGACGCCCACCTGGCCGTGGACCTGAAGGTGCTGGACTGCTTCGCCAGCCGGCCGGTGCCCGGCGGCGAGGCGTCCCGGGGCGAGGTGGCGGTGATCGCCCGGGCGACGCTGTTCAAGAAGATCAAGCTCTTCACCCACGAGAACGTGGGCTGGGGCCGGATCCACCTCCCCGAGCTGGAGATGCACACCACCGCCTGCTGGGTCACCCTGGCGGACGAACCGGCGGGGATGGAGCCCGCGGTGCTGCAGGCGGGCCTGCAGGGGCTGGCGTATCTGCTGGGTCACCTGGCCCCGCTCTATTTGCTCTGCGACCGCCGCGACCTGGGCACGGTGGCGCAGCTGCGCTCGCCCTTCACCGGCCGGCCGACGCTGTTCCTCTACGATGCCTATCCCGGCGGCGTCGGCCTGGCGGAGAAGGCGTACGACATCCTGCCCTTGCTCTGGCAGGCGGCGGCGGAGGCGGTGGCGGCCTGCCCCTGCGAGGCCGGGTGCCCGGCCTGCACGGGGCCGGAGACGGAGAGCGGCCCGGGGGCGAAGGCGGCGGCCCGGCGGCTGCTGGCCCTGCTGGCCCCGCCGCAGGCCATGGCGCCGCCGGCCGGACGACGATGGGCCGCGCTGCCGTCACCCCCGGCGGCGGGCTCCCTCCCGGCCCCGCTCCCGCCGGGCCCCGGCGCCGTCCGCGGCGAGGGGGAGCGGCGATGAGCCGGCTCGAGGAGCTCCGCGCGCTCCACGCCCAGGGACGACTGGTGCTCAAGGCCCGCGGCCGGCCGGAGGCCGGCTCGCGGGGCGGGGCGCCCCCGGCGACCGGGTCGGCGCCCGGGGGATCCGGTCCGGCGAGCTGCACGCCCGTGACAGCGAGCCCGGCAGCCGGGGCCACCCTCGCCGCCGGGGCCGGGCCCGTCCCGGTCCCAGGGGGTGCCGCGGACGGGACCGCCCCAGGGGGACCGCCTGCCGCCGACGGCCCCGGCCATCCCTTCACGCCCTCGCCGACGCCCGCGGGGACCGCCTGGTGCTGGCGCACGGTCTACCCGGCCGCCTTCGCTCACGGGAGCGGGACCCCGGCCACGTGGTATCGCGACCTCCGCCGCTCCCTGGCCGTGCTGGCCGCGGTGGCGGGACCCGTCCGCAGCCGGCAGCCAGCGCCCGCCGCGGTGGAGCAGCTCCTCTTCCTCGACCTGGAGACCACCGGCCTGGCGGTGGGCGCCGGCCACCGCCCCTTCCTCGCGGGGTTGGCCTGGTTCGACGCCGGCGGGGCGGGGACCGGCGACCGGGGGGGAGAGCCGCGGGGCGCCGGCACGCCGGGCGGGGGGCCGGGGAGCCCCGGGGCCGCGGAGGATCAGGCCGTCGCCGAGGCGGTCGGGCCGGTGCTGGTCGTCGAGCAGTACCTGGTGCCGGACCTGGAGCCCGAGACGGAGCGGGCCTGGCTGGCCGCCATCGCGCGCCGGCTGGCCGAGCACCCGTGGCTGGTCACCTTCAACGGCCGCGGCTTCGACTGGCCCATGCTGGAGACGCGCTGGCACTGGCACCGGCGGACGGCACCGGCACCCGCCGGCCACCTCGACCTGCTCTACCCGGCCCGCCGGCTGTGGGCCGGGCCGGCGCAGCGGGTGAACCTGCGGGCGCTGGAGAGCCGGCTGCTGGGCGTCCAGCGCCAGGGCGACGTCCAGGGCGCCGAGATCCCGGAGCGCTTCGCCCGCTTCCTGCGTCGACGGGAGGGCCCGCACCCCGAGGCGCCGATGCCCCCTCCCCCGAACCCTGCGGGGACGACCGGCGCCTCCGGACGGCCGCGGGACGGCGCGCCGGATCCCGCCCGGCGCGGGCCCGTCCCGGCGGCGGGGGACGGGGCGGCGGAGACCCTGGACCCCTTGCTTCCCGTCCTGCGCCACAACCTGGTGGACCTGCTCTCGCTGGTGGGCATCGCCGCGTGGCTCGGCGGCTGGCTGCTGGCCGGGCCGCCCGGTGCGCGCCGCTGGGATGAGGCCCTGGCCGCCGGGCGGGAGTGGGAGCGCATCGACCCCGACGTGGCGACGCGGTGGTACGAGCGCGCCCTGGTCCTGGCCCGCGGCCGCGGGGCGGTGGCGGCGGTGGCCCGCCGGCTGGTCCCCCTCTACCGCCGGCAACGGCGCTGGGGCGATGCCGTCGCCGTGCAGGCCGCCCTGTGCGACGCCCACCACCCGCTGGCACCGGTGGAGCCATGGCTCGACCTGGCGGAGCTGTGGCTGCGGGCAGGGCAGCGCCAGCGGGCGGCCGCCTGCCTGGATCAGGCCGAGCGGCTGTGGGAGCGGCGAAGGCGGCTGCCCGTGGCCGGGACGCCCCGGCCGCCGGAGGTGGCCGCCCTGGCGCAGGACGCCGCCACCGCTCGGGGCCGGGACGGCGCCCCCCCGCCGGCGGCGCCGGCGGCTTTCCCGCCGCCGCCGGCGGCCCGGGCCGCGCCGAGCCGGGACGCCCGGAGCACAGCCCCCTCCCGGGTGGAACGGCGCATCGCCCACCTGCGCCAGCGGCTGACCGCAGGGCCCGACGGCACCCAGGCGCGAGCCCTCTAGCCCGCCCGCGCCGCCCGGGCGCACCGACCCCGTCGAGGCGTCCGCACCGGGCTCGTACCCGCGGGGCTCCTCTCCCCCCTGGCGCACCGGCTTGCCCTCCCGGGCGGAGCCCGCCGACCGCCGACGCGCCTCACCACCGCGGCCGTGACGGCCCCTCGGGGGCCGGCGGCGCCAGCAGCCGATGGAGGGCGACGGGCTCGAGGCCGCGGGCGGCCAGGGCGTCCAGCACGCGGGGCAGGGCCCGCGGCGTCTGCCGGGCGAAGTCGCTGGCCTGGAGGAGCAGGACGTCGCCGGGCTGCGCCGCCTGGGCGCGATAGACCACGTAGTCCACACCGGGATTCATCCAATCCTGGAGGTCCAGGGTCCACAGCACCGCGCGCAGCGACCCGCCGGCGGCAGAGCCCGGCCCGGCGCCGCCGTCCGGCGCGTCGGCGCCGGCACCGCCGGTCCGGTCCCGTTCCCCCGCCCATAGGCCCACCAGGGCCGGCCGGACGAACCGGACGGGCCTCCCCGTCAGACGGGCCAGCGCCGCCGCCGCGCGCTCCCACCGCCCCGCCTCCGCGGACCGCCCGGCATCCGCCGCGCCGCCCGTCGGGCCCCGGGGCTCCGAGGCCCGGCGCAGGGTCCCGGCCGGTGGCTCGCGCAGGCCGACCTCGTGGCCCTCGTCGATCATCCGCCGCACCAGCTCGCGGTGCCCCTGGGCCCACGGAAGGGTGACGAAGAAGGTGGCGGGCACGCGGCGCCAGGCCAGCACGTCCAGCACCTGGACCACCACCGCGTCGCCCTCCAGCACGTCGAAGGTCAGGGCGACCCCTCTGCCGCCCGGCGCCCCGGCGCCCGGGCCCGGCGCCGGGGCGCCGCTGGTCGGCCGAACCGGATCGCCGCTGGCGCGGGCCGCCGGCGCCACCGGCTCGCCCCGCTGCCACGGCAGGGCGGCCCGGCCCAGCGCCAGCACCGCGACTAGGCCCCCCAAGACGACCAGCCAGACCCGCGCCGACCGGCCCAGGGTGACGAACACCCTCTCCCCTCCCAGCGCCCGCCCGCCCCGCAAGGCCGCCGACCCCGTCCCCGTCCCCCGCCGGCAACCAAGGACGGAGGCCCGCAGCCCGACCCCCTCACCAGGGCAGCGCGCGCCGCCACCAGGGCGCCAGGGGGACCGCCGCGGCCGCCACCAGGGGCTGGGATGCCAGGGTCACCCCATCCAGCTCCAGGCGCGCGGTGCCCACCCGCTGACCCGCCGCCACCGGCGCCGCCACCGCCCGGGCCACCTCCACCACCCGGCGGACCCGGGGCGCCACCGCGGGCGGCACCAGCGCACCGAGATCCCCCGCCAACTGGGCCTCGACGGCGGCGACCATGCCGTCGCGCACCGGCACCCGGCCCAGGACCTCGCCCTGCCGACCGCCCGCCACCGGTGCGAAGGCGCGGAAGCCCCACTCCAGCAGGCGCTGGCTGTCGGCCCAGCGGTCGCCGGAGTCCAGCACGACGGCGATCAGGCGGCGCCCGTCCCGCTCCCCGGAGCTGACCAGGCACGGTCCCGCCGGGCCGGTCGTGCCGGTCTTCACGCCGCGAACCCACTCGTGGTACCAGAGGAGGCGGTTGGTGGAGCTCAGGACCCGCACCCAGTCCCCGTCCCCCCGGCAGAGGACCTTCTCCGGCTGGCAGACCAGGCGCGCGAAGTACTGGTTGGCCAGGGCGTAGCGGGTCATCGCCGCCAGGTCGTAGGCCGTGCTGTAGTGGCCGGGGTCGTGCAGCCCGTGGGGGTTGGTGAAGTGGGTATCCCGCAGGCCCAGGCGCAGGACCGTCTCGTTCATCAGGCGCGCGAAGGCGGCCTCGCTGCCGGCGATGTGCTCGGCGATGGCGACGGCGGCATCGTTGCCCGACTCCAGCATCAGCCCCCAGAGCAACTCGCGCAGCGTGTAGCGCTCCCCGGGCTCGAGGTCCATGGTGGACCCCTCGGTCGCCGCCGCGTGGGCGCTGACCGTCACCACGTCGTCCAGGCTGCCGTACTCCAGGGCGACGATGGCCGTCAGGATCTTGGTGGTGCTGGCCGGCGGCCGGCGCTGGTGGGCGTTGTGGGCGTAGAGCACCTGGCCGCTGGCGGCGTCGACCACGATGGCGGCCGCCGCATCCGGGGCCGGCGGCGGCTTCACCCGGTGGCGCCAGAGCGGCGCCACGCCCTCGGGCACGCGCTCCGGGGCGATGAAGGCCGCGGCGGCGGACCCCTCGAGCGCGCCCGCACCCACGGCAGGGCGCCAGGCCCCGGTTCCCGGCCGCGCGGGGTCGGACGAACCGGCGCCCCCGGGTTCCGTTGCCGCAGATCCCGGCGCGCCCTGCCGGGCGGGCACGGCGGCACCCCGCCCCGAGCCCGGCGGCCCCGCCGCCCCGGGCCCGCCGCCACCGGCCGCGGGCCCGGTTGGCGGGGCCAAGGCCGGTTCCACGGGGGCGACGGCCGGGTGACCCGGCCACAGGGTCGCGGCCCCGGCACCCCGCGGCGGGGCGGCGGATGCACCGCCCAGCAGGACCGCGGTCAGCAGCAGGACGGCCAACCCCTGCCGCAGCGTGCGCCGCCGAGGGCTCCACCCTGACGGGTCGCGATGCCCGTCGCGGATCGCGGCGTGTCGCATCACGGGGCGGTCCCTCCCCCGCCAGCCTCCGCCCCATGGGTATGGCGGATCGCCGCGCCGTAGACCGGCGCAGGGCGCAGCGCGCACCCTCGACCGGCACGCGCACGCGGACGCGGCCGGGGTCGCCGCCCCCGGCGGACTGGCGGTCCGGCGTCCCCCGGGCCGCCGCGACCGCCGTGAAGCCCCGCCGGCTCGCGGCCCGAGCCGCCGGACTGCGGCCCGGGCCCGCCTCAGGACGCCCCGGCTGCGGCGCCGGGCTCGAGGTGCAGGTTGAGCGGCGATTCCTCCGGGGGAACCTCCAGGTCCGCCGTCTCCACCCGCAGGGCCAGACCGCGCGGATAGCCGACGCGGATGTCCAACCCCTGGCCCAGCTCGACCTGCTGCCGGTCGCCGCGCTGCATCAGCCGCTCGAAGACCACCCGTCCCTCGGCATCGCGCACCCGCACCCAGACGCGGTCGGTCGCCTCCAGGGTCACGGTCAGGGGCGAGCCGTCGGCACCCGCCGCCGGGCCCGCGGGGCCGCCGGCGATGGTGTAGTAGACGTCGTCGCCCTCGCGACGCACCGTCACCTGGGGCACCCGGGGCTCCTCGGCCGGCGACCCCGGCGCCGCCCCGCCCTCCCCGGCGGTCTCGCCCCCGCCCTCGCCACCCGGGACGGCGGGCTGGGTGCCCGGTGCCGACCCCGCCGGGCCGGAGCCGGCCGGCGGTCGCCCCGCCTCAGGCGCCGACGGCGCCCCGGCGATGTAGAGGCCCGCGCCGACCAGCAGCAGGAGACCGAGCAGCGCCATCCCCCAGCGCGCCCAGGGACCGACGCGCCGTCGGGCCGTGCCGCCGAACGCCTCGGCCCCGCGCCGCCATCGCCGGCCCGAGCGCGGCAGCGGCCCGACCAGGGGCGGAGGCGTCCAGGGCTCCGGCACCTGCGGCCCCCTCTCCGGTGGCGGCACCCGGCCCGCCGGGGCCCCGCCGCCCGCGTCCGTCGCCACCCGCCCCTCGCCCGCCGCGCGGCGCGACGGGGCAGCGTCCGCTCCATCGCGGTCCCCGTCGTCCCCGATGGTCGGGACCGACGCCCCCTCGCCGGCGGGGGCGGCACCCGCCCCGTCGGCCGCGGCGCCGGCCGCGGACTGCGCCCGCTTCCACCGGCTGTACGCCTGGGCCAGCTCCATGCCGTCGAGCCCCACCAGCTTGGCGTACGCCCGGATGAAGCCGCGGGTGTACACCTCCGGGGGCAGCTGGGCGTCGTCACCCCGCTCCAGGGCCTCCAGGTACTTGCGCCGGATCTTCGTCGCCACCTGGACGTCGTGCAGGGTCAGTCCCTTGCGCTCCCGGGCCTCCCGCAAACGCCGCCCGATCTCCTCCAGGGTCACCCCATCACCCCCGTGCCCGCGCCTGCCATCCCCCCGCGCGGCGGCCGTCGCGCCCCGCGCCCCCCACCCCCGGCTCCGGTCACCCGGACCCTGCCCGCGGTGCCCCCATCCCGTGGTCCGGCGGCCGCCCGCCGTCGCCCCGGGCCCCGCCCGGCCGCCCGGGAGCCGGCCGCCGCCCGCCGCCGGCCGGACGACGCCCGGCCCGGGCGCGTCGTCAGGGGTAGAGCCGGTTCAGCAGCCGCGGGAAGGGGATCGCCTCGCGCACGTGTTCGAGCCCGCAGATCCAGGCCACGGTGCGCTCGATCCCCAGGCCGAACCCCGCATGGGGCACCGATCCGTAGCGGCGCAGGTCGATGTACCAGGCCAACGCCTCCCGGCTCAGGCCGTGTTCGTCGATCCGTCGCAAGAGGAGGTCGAGGTCGCTGATGCGCTGGCTGCCGCCGATGATCTCGCCATAGCCATCGGGCGCCAGCAGGTCGGCGCACAGGGCCACCTCGGGCCGGTCGGGGTCCGGTTCCATGTAGAAGGCCTTGACCCGCGTCGGGAACCGCTCGACGAAGACCGGTCGCCCGAAGTGCCGGCTCAGCGCCGTCTCGTGGGGGGCGCCGAAGTCCTCGCCCCAGGGCAGGGTCAGGCCGTGTTCGTCCAGGATGCGCAGGGCCTCGTCGTAGGCGATGCGCGCGAAGGGCCCCTCGACCTGCCGCCGCAGGTGCTCGGGATCGCGCCCCAGCGTCTCCAGCTCGCGGGGACAGCGCTCCAGCACCCCGAGCACCAGCCGGCGCACCAGCCGCTCCTGCAGGGCCACGTTGTCCTCGTGGGTGAAGAAGGCGGCCTCGGGCTCCAGCATCCAGAACTCCAGGAGATGGCGCCGCGTCTTGGACGGCTCGGCGCGGAAGGTGGGCCCGAGGCAGTAGACCTTCCCCAGCGCCATGCACGCGGCCTCCATGTACAGCTGGCCGCTCTGGGAGAGATAGGCCTTCTCCCCGAAGTAGTCGGTCTCGAACAGGTTCGTCGTGCCCTCCGGGGCCGACGGCGTCAGGATCGGCGCGTCGACCCGGACGAACCCCTCCTGGGCCAGGATCTCGGCGGCCAGCGCCATGACCGCCGCCCGCACCCGCAGGATGGCGTTCTGGCGCGGCGTGCGGATCCACAGGTGGCGGTGGTCCATCAGGAAGTCCACGCCGTGCTCCTTGAGCTTGATCGGGTAGTCCTCGGCCACGTGGACCGGCTCGAGGTCGGTGACCTCGATCTCGTAGCCGCCCGGGGCGCGCCGGTCCGCCCGCACCCGCCCGCGCACCCGGCAGGACGACTCCTGGGTCAGCCGTTCGAACACCGCCAGGCCCTGGTCGCCCACCCGATCGCGGCTGAGGACGCACTGGATGACGCCCGTGCCGTCGCGCAGCAGCAGGAAGGCGATGCGCCCGCTGGATCGGCGGTTGTAGACCCAGCCGGCCAGTTCCACCGCCTCGCCCTCGTGCTGGCCGACCTCGGCCACCGTCACCGTCACGTCGATCCCTCCACCCTTGCCCATCCTGCCGTCGAGCCCGGGCGCCGCGCCGCCCCGCGCCGATCCCCGACGCCTCAGGCGAACAGGTCGCGGAAGAGCAGCCGCACGCTGTCCCAGAACACGCGGAAGAGCCCGCCCCGCGGGACGGCCTCCGCCGTCACCAGCGGCACCGTGCGCAGCACCCGGCCGCGGGCGTCCTCGATGGTCAGGGTCCCGACCCGCGCCCCCTGCGCCAGCGGCGCCACCAGCGGGTCGCGAAGCTCGACCCGGGTGCGCACCTCGCCGGCCTCGGTCTTCGGCACCGTCACCACCGGCGGCGCCGCCGGCTCCACGGTGACCCGAGGGCGGGCCCCCTTGTACACCGGCACCATCTGGCGGCCCTCCTCGCCGAAGGCGACGCGGGTGTTGGTGAACTGCTGGAAGCCGTAGTCCAGCAGCCGCTGGGCCTCGCGGACCCGCAGCGCGTCGCTGGCCGCACCCAGCACGACGGCGACCAGCCGGCGCTCGCCCTCCTTGGCGGTGGCGACCACGTGGAAGCCCGCCGCGGCGAGGTGCCCCGTCTTCAGCCCGTCGACCCGCCGATCGCGGAAGAGCAGCCGGTTGTAGTTGGGCTGCGGCGCGAAGTCCTTCCACGTGAAGGTCTTCTGGCTGGTGTACTCGAGGATCTCGGGGTGCGCCGCGAGCACGTGCAGGGCCAGTCGGGCCATGTCCCGCGCGGTGACGTGCTGCTCCCCGCCCGGCAGGCCGTGGCTGTTGCTGAAGCGCGACGCCTGCAGGCCGATCTCCGCGGCGTGCCGGTTCATCATCGTGACGAAGGCCTGCTCGCTGCCGGCCACCGCCTCCGCCAGCACCAGGGAGGCGTCGTTGCCCGAGGCCACCGCGACGCCGCGGATCAGGTCCTCGATGCGGACCCGCTCCCCCACCCGCAGGAACATGGCCGAGGGCCCGCCGATGCCCGCCTGCACCGAGAGCCGCCACGCCGCCTCGCTGACCGTCACCTCCTGGTCCAGGGCGATCTTGCCCTGCTCCAGGGCGTGGAAGACCAGGTCGAGGGTCATGATCTTCGCCAGGCTGGCCGGCAGCACGCGCCGGTCGGGGTCCTGGGCGTAGAGCTCCTGGCCGGTGACGGCGTCGACCAGCAGGGCCGACCG
The DNA here is from genome assembly GCF_033582035.1 of Thermaerobacter composti. NCBI lineage: Bacteria > Bacillati > Bacillota > Clostridia > Eubacteriales > Clostridiales Family XVII. Incertae Sedis > Thermaerobacter > Thermaerobacter composti. The sequence continues at coordinate 1,303,517 of NZ_CP132508.1, read as the reverse complement.
CGCCTGGATCCGGAGATCGGCCGGGGCCGCGGCGTCGGCGGCCGGCGCCCCCTCCTGCGCCGCCGCCTGCGGCCCTGCCGGCCCCCCGGCCAGCGGCACCGTCAGCACGAGGACGAGTCCCAGCACCGCCAGGAGACCCTGCCGCCTCGCCCGCCGGCGCCGCGCCGCGGCGCCGGCCCGCCGCCGATGCGGGTGCCCGCCGTCGAACCCCATGGGAATCCCCTCGCCTCCTTCGCCAAGCTAACCCCCTTGGGGCCCTGCGGCCTCCCGCGCCCGCACCGCCCGCACCAGGTCGCTGCGCTTGCCCGCCTTGAGGACGAAGCCGGGCAGCTCCCGTCCGATCAGCTCCTGGGCCAGACGAGCCGCCGCCAGCAATCGATCCAGGTCGACCCCCGTGGCGATCCCCATCTCCTCGAGCATGTGGACCAGGTCCTCGGTGGCCACGTTGCCCGTGGCCCCCGGCGCGTAGGGACACCCCCCCAGCCCGCCCACCGCCCCGTCGTAGACGGTGACGCCCGCCTGCAATCCCGCCACCACGTTGGCCAGGGCCGCCCCGCGGGTGTTGTGGAAGTGCAGCCCCAGCTCCAGGTCCGGAAAGCGCCCGCGCAGGCGGGTGCACAGGCGGTACACCTGGGCGGGGTTCGCCATGCCGGTGGTGTCGCCCAGGTAGACGGCCACCGCCCCCAGGTCGCGGTAGGCCGCCACGATGCGCTCCACCCGTTCCTCCGGCACGTCCCCCTCGTATGGGCAGCCGAAGGCCGTGACCACGTAGCCCGTGAGCCGGACGCCGGCCGCCGCCACCCGCTCGGCCACCGGGACGAACCCGGCCAGGGACTCGGCGATGGTGCGCCGCACGTTGTGCCGGTTGTGGGTCTCGCTGGCCGAGACGAACAGGGTCACCTCGTCGACCCCGCAGGCCAGGGCGCGCTCGGCGCCCCGCAGATTGGGGACCAGGGCGCTGTACACCACGCCGGGTCGCCGTCGGATGCGGGCCATCACCGCCTCGGCGTCCGCCAGCTGGGGGATCGCCCCCGGGTGGACGAAGGAGGTCACCTCGATGCGCCGGAACCCCGCCTCCGTCAGCGCGTCGATCAGGCGCACCTTCGCGTCGGTGGACAGCACGCGCTCCTCGGCCTGGAGCCCGTCGCGAGGCCCGACCTCGCGCACCGTCACCCGCTCCGGCCATCGCACCGCCCATCCCCTCCCCCTGGACCCGTCCGCTCGTCGCCGTGCGGGAGCCGTCCGCCCCAGGCGCCCGCGAAGGGGCCACGGCGAAGGCGGCCATCGCCCCGGCGACCCCGGGCGGGGCGCCCGGTCCCCACCCCATCGGTCCCGCGGCCGGCACCCGCGGTCCGGCGGGCGCCATCGGAGCCCGGCGGGGCAGCCCCGCCACGCCGCCTCAGCACCCCAGCTCGCGGGCGATCACCAGGCGCTGGATCTCAGAGGTCCCCTCGCCGATCTCCATCAGCTTGGCGTCCCGCAGGTACCGCTCCACCGGGTAGTCGCGCACGTACCCCGCCCCGCCGTGGATCTGGATGGCCTCGAGGGCCGCCCGCACCGCCAGCTCCGACGCGAACAGCTTCGCCATCGCCGCCTCCCGGCGGTACGGCCGGCCCCGATCCCGCAGCCAGGCCGCCCGGTAGACCAGCCAGCGCGCCGCCTCCAGCTCCGTCGCCATGTCGGCCAGCTTGAACTGGATCGCCTGGAACTTGCTGATGGGCTGCCCGAACTGGCGACGGTAGCGGGCGTATTCCAGCGCCGCGTCGAGGCACGCCTGGGCGATGCCCACCGACAGGGCGCCGATGCCGATGCGGCCGCCGTCCAGGGTGCGCAGGAACTGCTCGTGGCCCTTGCCCCGCTCCCCCACCAGGTGGTCCAGCGGCACGCGGCAGCCGTCGAAGACCAGCTCGGCGGTGTCCGAGGCGTGAAGCCCCATCTTCTCGTACCGGCGCGCGACCCGCCAACCCGGCGCCCCCCGGGGGACCAGGATGTTGCTGATCCCCTCCCGGCCGCGATCCGGGTCGGTCACCGCCGCGACCACCACGTAGTCGGCGCGGCTGCCGTTGGTGATGAACGCCTTGGTGCCGTGGAGCACCCACGCGCCGTCGTCCTCCACCGCCCGGGTGCGGATGGCGGCGGTGTTGGAGCCGGCCTCCGGCTCCGTCAGGCCGAAGGCGGCCACGTACTCCCCCCGCAGGGCCGGGGCCAGCCAGCGCCGCTTCTGCTCCTCGCTGCCGAACAGGTACAGCGGGGTGCAACCCAGGGACACGTGGGCCGCCACCGTCAGGGCCGTGGCGGCGCAGCCGCGGGCGATCTCCTCGATGGCGATGGCGAAGGCGACCGTGTCGCCGCCCGATCCACCGACCTCCTCGGGGAAGGGCAGGCCCAGCACCCCCAGCTCGCCCAGCTCCCGGAACTGGTCGGCGGGGAAGGCCCCCGTGCGATCGCGCTCCGCCGCCCCCGGCGCCACCCGGCGCGCCACGTAGTCCCGGACCATCTCCCGCACCAGGCGCTGCTGCTCCGACAGCTCGAAGTCCAACGGCGCCACCCCCGTGCGCATCCGCAACGCGCCGAGCGGGCCCCCGAGGGCCCGCCGCCGCGCGTGAACCCATAGCTAGTTTCGGAAGCGGCCGGAGGTGTCCTGCCGATGCCGCGCCGGTCGCGGCACCCGTCGGCACTGGCGCCGGGGCGCGGGGCGCCGCGCGGACTGGCGTCCGCGTCAGCGGCCGGCGCCGCTCCGGCGCGGGCCGTAGGCCCGCTCGATGACGTTCCAGAAGGCGTCGTCCTCGTAGCCCAGGCGCCAGATGGCGATGCCGCCCAGGCTGTACTTGCGGACCATGTCCAGGCGCTGCTGGAGGACCCGTTCGTCCAGGTACCAGATCTCCCGCGGCTGTCCGTCCTCGCCGGTGTAGGTGAAGTGCGGGTTCTGGCTCGCGCGATCCCACCGGGGCCGGATGCCGTGGCGGTCGAGGATGCGCCTGACCTGCCAGAGGGGGACGGGCGTCGAGTGGGCCTCGTTGCCCGGCCCCGCCCCGGCGGGCCAGTCGTAGCCGTAGGCGCCCACGCCCAGCAGGATCTTCCCGCCCGGGATCCCCGCGTCCAACATCTCCTTGAGGTTGGCCTCGACCCAGCCCGCCGGCGACACCGGGCCGGGCTGGCTGCCCAGGTAGTGGCGGTCGTAGGCCATCAGGATCACCTGGTCGGCGTGCTGGGCGAAGACCCGCCAGTTGTGCCCCCCGTGGACCGACGGGTCCACGTCCACCTTGGGGAACGCCGCGATGTCCAGCCGCTTGTCGGTGGGCAGCGCCCGGTCCAGTTCCCGGATGAAGGCGGACATCAGGGGCTCCGCCTCCGGCGGCAGCAGCTCGAAGTCGATGTTGACGCCGTCGTAACCGCGCTGGCGCACCTCGGCCACGATGGCCTGCACCGCCCGGGACCGGGCGGCGGGATCCACGAGGAACCCGGCCTCGTTGCCGCCGCTCTGCAGCAGGTTGAAGAGCGGGATCATGCGGATGCCGTGCTGGCGGGCGAAGTCGATGACCTCCTGGCGGATCTCCTGGGGCCACAGGCTGCCGTCGGAGCGGATCGAGTACCAGAAGGGGCTGATGCTGTCCAGGAGATCCGGCCGCTTCCGGACCGAGGGGAAGGAGTCGCCGAAGATTGGCGACCACCCGTTCTCGAAGAAGCCCAGGACCTCCGGCCGCATCAGCCCGGCCGGCTTGCGCAGGGGCGGCTGCCCCTGGGGCGATCCCCCGCCGGGCAGCGTCGCGAGGATCAGAAGGAGGATGCCCACGGCCACGGCGCCCACCTGCCAGCGCCGGTCCGTGCGCAGCCGCTGGGCGATGCCGCGCCAGCCGCCCAGCGCCTGCCACCCCTGGCCGGCGCCGGCGGCCGTGCGGCGCCACCAGCCCTGGAGCACCCGTCCGACCCCGGCTCCGGCCGCCGGCGGCCGGCGGCCGCCGGGTGCGGCGCCGGCCGGCTCCGCCTCGCCGCCGGTACGCCGCGGATCCGCGGCACCGTCCGCCTCCCGCCGCGGATCCGTGGGACCGGCCGCCTCCCGCCGCGGATCCGCGGGACCGGCCGCCTGCGGCGGCCCGGCTCCCCGGCCCGGGCCGTCGGGGCCGTCCATCGCACCGCCCCTCGGAGGCCGCGGGTGGGCTCCCGGATCCGCATCCGCGCCCGCCCCGGGCCGGGCGCCCGCGCCGCCCGGCCTGGCGCCGGGCGGTCCGCCGGTTCGTCCCTCGCGATCGCCAGGTCCTTCCGTCCTCACGCCATCGCCTCCCCATCCAGGATCGGTCCCCGCCCGGCGAAGCCTCCGCCGGCCCGCGGCCGGAGCCTGGCACCCGCCCCTCGGGCGTCAGCCGGTGATCCGCCCGCCGGGCGTCAGCGGGTGTGGCGCTCGGCGTAGGGCACCGGCACGAACTGCACCGAGGGCCGGCGCCCGTCGGGCTGGGGATAGAGCTCCATCAGCCGGTAGACCAGGTCGGGCAGCTCGCAGCGCACCTCCAGCCCCAGGGCGCGCAGCTCGTCGCACCCGATGGGGAAGTCGTGGGTCCAGCGCCCCTCCGTCAGCGCCTCGGCGATGCGGCGCGCGTCCTCCTCGGGCAGGCGGTCCTGGAGCAGGCGGTACACCGTCTGGCGGACCTGGGCGATGGCCTTCTGCGCCACGTCGCCCAGCACCAGCGTCCGGTCGTCCACCTTCTCGGGGCCCTTCTGCCGGATGGCGGCCAGGATGCTGGCCGCGGGGTAGCCGCCCAGCTGGGGGTCCACCGGGCCCACCACGGCGTTCTCGTCCATCCAGATCTCGTCGGCCGCCAAGGCGATCAGCGTGCCGCCGCTCATGGCGTAGTGGGGCACCATCACGGTGACGCGGCCGCGATGGCGGCGGATCGCCTCGGCGATCTGCTCCGCCGCCAGGACCAGGCCCCCCGGCGTGTGGACGATCAGGTCGATGGGCATGTTGGGCGGCGTGTAGCGGATGGCGCGCAGCACCTGCTCGGAGTCGTCCACGGTGATGTACCGGGTGAGGGGGATGCCGAGGAAGCTCAGGGACTCCTGGCGGTGGATCAGGGTGATCACCCGCGAGCCCCGCTCCCGCTCCAGCTGCCGGATCACCTGCAGCCGCCGGTCGGTCACCCGCCGCTGGCGGAGCAGGGGCAACACCGTCCAGAGGACGAGCACGATCCAGAACAGGTTGCTGAGCAGCGCACCCCACGTGGCGTCCAAGGGCGTCACCGGCCGGCCGCCTCCGGCCCGCCGCCCGTAGTGTGCGCGCGAGCCCCCGCTTCTAACGGCCGATCCGCCGCCGGAGGGCCGAGCCGTCCCCGGGCGGTCGAGCCGCCCGCGGCCCCCGGTCACCGTCCGGGCCCGAGGCCCATAGGATGGCGTGGCAAGGGCCGCGGCCGCCCGGGACGGCGGCCCGGACGGTGGAGGAGGATGCCCCATGAGCCTGCCCGAGCCCTGGCACCATGCGGTCTCCCCGCCCCTCCCGGGGCGACCGCCCAAGCCCCGGCAGCGGGGCCTGACCATGATCCTGGACAAGGGCCTCGGCCCCGCCGCCACCGCCGACCTGCTGGCGGTGGCCGCCCCCTGCATCGACTACTGGAAGCTGGCCTTCGGGACCCCGGCCTGCTACCCTCCGGCGGTGCTCCAGGAGAAGGTGCGGCGGATCCGGGACGCGGGGATCGCCGTCTACCCCGGCGGCACCTTCCTCGAGGTCGCGCTGGCCCAGGGCCGGTTCGCCGCCTTCGTCGCGGCCGCGCGGGCGGTCGGCTTCACCCACGTGGAGGTCTCCGACGGCACCGTCGACATGCCGCCGGCGGTGCGGCGCGCGGTGATCCGCGCCCTGCGGGCCGAGGGATTCGGCGTCGTCAGCGAGGTGGGCAAGAAGCACCCCGCCGACCGCGTCTCCACCCTGCGCCTGCACCAGCAGGTGCTGGACGACCTCGAAGCCGGCGTCGAGAAGGTGGTGGTCGAGGCGCGCGAATCCGGCAAGGGCATCGTGATCTACGACGAACACGGCCGGATCGACGAGGAGGAGTTGGAGGCGCTGGTGGGAGGGCTACCCGATCCCTACGTGTTGATCTTTGAGGCGCCCCACGTCCAGCAGCAGCAGGATCTGATCCTGCGCTTCGGCCCCGCGGTCAACCTGGGCAACGTCCAGCCCGCCGACGTGCTGGCCCTGGAGGCCCTGCGCCACGGCCTGCGCGGCGACACCCTGCGCGCGGCCCTGCTCGGTCGACCCGACCTGCGGACCGTGCGCTTCCCCCAGGGGTGAGGGCGATGGCCCAGGGGCCGCTTCCTCGGGACGAACGCGGCCGGGCGGCCCAGGGGCACCCGCCCCCGCCGACGGTGGCGACGGGTCGGCCACCTGCCGAGCCCGGGCGCCCGGTGGTCCTGGTGGCCGAGTTCTGCCCACCCGAGGGGCTGCGCGCCCTCGAAGCGGGGGGCTGCCGGGTCGTCTACGCGCCCGACGGGCCGCGGGAGCCCGGCCGGCTGCGGCGGCTGGTGCGCTCGGCCGACGCGCTGCTGGTCCGCAACCAGGTGCGGGTGGACGAGGAGCTCCTGGCCGGGGCGCCGCGCCTCAAGGTGGTGGGACGGCTCGGCACCGGCCTGGACAACGTGGACGGCGCGGCGGCGGCGCGGCGGGGGGTGGCGGTGGTCTACGCACCGGGGGCCAACGCCCGCGCCGTGGCCGAGTTCGTCCTCGCCCAGATGCTGGCCCTGGCCCGCCGGCTGCCGGAAGCGGCCGCCATGGGCGCCTCCGGCACCTGGCTGCGCCCGGCGCTGGTGGGGGAGGAGCTGGCCCACCGCACCGTGGGCATCCTGGGGCTGGGTCGCATCGGGCAGGCCCTGGTGCCGCTCCTGCGCCCGCTGGTGGCGGCGGTCGCCACCCACCACCCGCGGCGCGGTCCCGAGGACCCCGGGTGGCGGCGCCTGGGCGTGCGGTGGATGCCGCTGGACGACCTGCTGGCCTGGGCCGACTACCTGGTGGTGCTGCTGCCCCTGCGGCCGGAGACCCGCGGGCTGCTGGACGCCGCGCGCCTGCGCCGGCTCAAGCGGGGTGCGCGGCTGGTGGTGACGGGGCGCGGCGGCGTGGTGGACGAGAGGGCCCTGGCCGGGCTGCTGCGCGAGGGCCACCTGGCCGGCGCCGCCCTGGACGTGCGGGCGCTGGAGCCGCCGGGCCCGTGCGATCCCCTGCGCGGGCTGCCCGGGGTGGTCCTGACGCCCCACGTCGCCGGCCTGACGGCGGAGGCGCAGACGCGCGTCGCGACCCAGGTGGCCGCCGACGTGCTGCGGGTCCTGCGCGGCCAGCCGCCGCGGCATGCGGCCGTCCTGCCCAGCCCGCCGGGCCCGGCCCCCTCCCCCGGCGCGTCGGCGGTCCGGGGCCGTGGCGCCACCGCCGCCGACGCCGCAGCCCCGGCCGCCACGCCCGGCACCTTGCCGCCCCGTCCGCCCGCTCGCTAGAATGGGAGCGAACCTCGCAGACAGGAGGCCGACCATGGTCGCCGTGCTCTCCTTCCTGAGCAACTGGGTCCTGCCCTGGGTCTTCGTGTTCTTCGTGGGCTACTGGCTGTGGAGCGTCACGCGACCGCCCAAGCGGGCGTGGTAGGAGCCCCGGCGGGCCCTGGACGCGGTGCCGCGCCTGGGGCCGGGGGCTGGCTGGCAGGCGGGGGGCCGGAATGGGGCCCGGCGCGCCGGGTCCCGGCGCCCCGGTGCCCTGCGCGCCCTGTCGCGCGGCCCCGCCGTCCTGGGGTCGGGGGACGAGGGCGTCCCCCGACCCCAGGGCGCCGTCGGCGACCCCGCGGCGCCGGGCGGGCAAGGTCCAGGGCCGCGGGGACCTCAGCCGCCGTCCGGCACGTTGCCGGGATGGCCCTCCTGCACGTCGCCGGCGTCCCCTTCGGGGTCCTGGTTCTCACTCTCCCGCTGGCGGTTGCGGTCCGGCGTCATGTCCATGCCCGTGCGACCCGTCTCGCGCAGGAGCATGCGCCAGTAGGGCGCGTCCTCGTACCCCAGCCGCCAGATGGCCACGCCGTAGAGGTCGTGGCGCCGGGCGAGGCGCACCTTCCGCGCCACCGACACCTCGTCCTCGTACCAGACGGTGTGACGGACGCCGCGTTCGTCCACGTAGGTGAAGTGGGGGATGCCGTCGTCGTCCCGCTGCACCCGGATGTCGTGCCGGCGCGCCAGCGTGCGCACCTCCCGCAGGGAGACCGGCACCGCCCGCTCGGCGCCCTCCGCCCAGTCGTAGCCGTAGGCGGGGATGCCGAGCCAGATCTTGTCGGCGGGCACGCCGTCCTCCCGCGCGGCGGCGATCACCTCCCCGACCCAGTCCAGGGGCGCCACCGGCCCCGGCCGGGTCATCTCGCCATGCCGGTCGTAGGCCATCAGGACCAGCCGCGCGTACTGCGCCAGCCCCTTGTAGCTGTAGGCGTCCTTGCTGTGCTGCGTGGCGTCCTCCTGGTGGCGGTGCGGGATCACCGAGACGGTGATGGCCTTGTCATCCGGCAACGCCTGGCGCAGCTCGCGCACGAAGGTGGTCAGCTCCTGGCGACTCTGGGGCTTCAGCAGTTGGAAGTCGATCTGCACGCCGCCGTAGCCGTGGCGCCGCACCAGCTGGACGATGTTGTCCACGGCGCGGCGCCGCGCCGCGGCATCGGTCAGGAAGGCGTCCGTGCCCTGGTAGTTGTTGAACAGCGGCATCAGCTTGATGTTCTCGCGGGCGGCGAAGTCGCGGAGGTCGCGGTCGCTGCGGTCGACCACGGAGCCGTCGGCGCGGACGCTGTACCAGAAGGGCGACAGGTACTCGATGTGGTCCCGGTAGCGGCGCAGGGTGGCGAGGATGTCCTCGCCGCGGGCCTCCTCGGTCTCGTCGTAGAAGCCGAGGATGAAGAGCTGCCCGGGGACCTTGGCCCGCGGCGCCTGCTTGGCCGGCAGCTGGAGGTTGTCGTTGGAGCGGTCGGAGCCCGGCTTGGCCGTCGGGCCCCGGTCGCCCGCCAGGGCCGCCCAGAGGCCGGCGGCCACCACCACCGCCACCAGGACCCAGACCCACGTGCGGTTGCGCACCCTCCCTCACCTCGCTTTCCGGCCGTAGTATGGCCGCCCCGCCCGGCCGCGGGCGGCTCGCGGGGCCGGCAGGTTTGCGCAGGGTTGGGACGGTGCGCCGCGCGTTCGCAGGATGACGGGCGCCGCGCGCCCGCCGATGGACCGCCGGCAGGAGGCCGCCGGCAGGAGGCCACACGCCGCCTACGGGGCGCCGGCGCCGGGCGCCGAGGGCGGCGCCGGCGGCAGCCCGCCGTCGCCGTGGCGGCGGCGGAACTCCTCCCAGGTGATCAGCACGTCCCGCGGCTTGGCCCCCTGATGCGGGCCGATGTAGCCGCGTTCCTCCATCATGTCGATCAGCCGCCCGGCCCGGGTGTAGCCCACCCGCAGGCGCCGCTGGATCAGGGACACGGAGGCCTGCCCCGCCTCCAGCACCACCCGCACCGCCTGGGGGAACAGGTCGTCGTCCTCGGCGGCGGCCGGGCCCTCGCTGGCCTCCACCTCCGCGCGCATCACCTCGGGGTCGTAGTCGGGCCGGGCCTGGCGGCGCAGGAAGGCCAGCACCGCCTCCAGGTCCTTCTCCGAGATGTAGGCGCCCTGGACGCGCACGGGCTTGGTGGCCCCCACGGGCAGGAAGAGCATGTCGCCGCGGCCCACCAGCTTCTCCGCCCCGGCCCCGTCCAGGATCACCCGCGAGTCCGTCTGGGACGAGACGGCGAAGGCGATGCGCGAGGGGATGTTGGCCTTGATGACGCCCGTGATCACGTCCACCGACGGGCGCTGCGTCGCCACCACCAGGTGGATGCCGGCCGCCCGCGCCATCTGGGCCAGGCGCTGGATGGCGTCCTCCACCTCCACCGGGGCCACCATCATGAGATCCGCCAGCTCGTCGATGACCACCACCATGAGGGGCAGGGGCGGCTCCCCCTGCTGCAGGGCGCGCAGGTTGTAGCGGCTGACGTCCCGCACCCCGGTCTTGGCGAAGCGCTCGTAGCGCTGCTCCATCTCCCGGACCGCCCACTGCAGGGCGCCCGCCGCCTTGCGCGCGTCGGTGATCACCGGCGCGATCAGGTGGGGGATGCCGTCGTAGGCGCTGAGCTCCACCACCTTGGGGTCGATGAGCAGGAGCTTGACCTCGTCGGGCCGCGCCTTGAAGAGCAGGCTGGTGATCAGCGCGTTGATGCAGACGCTCTTGCCCGACCCCGTGGCGCCGGCGATCAGCAGGTGGACCAGCTTGTCCAGCGAGGTGACCACCGGCTGGCCGGCGATGTCCTGTCCCAGGGCGACCGTCAGCTTCGAGCGGGAGCGGGCGAACTCCGGCGTCTCCAGCACGTCCCGGAGCTGCACCGCCACCACCTCCCGGTTGGGCACCTCGATGCCGACGGCCGCCTTGCCGGGGATGGGCGCCTCGATGCGGACGTCGGGCACCGCCAGGCTCAGGGCGATGTCGCTGGCCAGCGCCTGGATCTTGCTGACCTTCACCCCGCGGGCCGGCTCGACCTCGAAGCGGGTGACGGCCGGGCCCACCGCCACGTCGACGATGCGCGCCTGCACGCCGAAGCTGGCCAGGGTATCCTGGAGCGTCGCCGCCTTCTCCAGGATCTCCCGCTGGCGGCGCGCGGCGGACCCCTGCCGGCCGCGGCTGAGCAGCTCCAGCGGGGGCAGCCGGTAGGTCGGCGAGGGCGCCATCGGGCCCGCCGGGGACGCCGGGGCGCCGGGCCCGTCGCTCGCTCCCCCGCGCCCTGCGGCCGCGCGGCCGCCCTGCGCGGCGCCGGATCGCGCGGACGCCCCCTCGGCGGACGAACCGGCCCGCGGCCCGAGGTCAGCCCCTTCCGCACCCGCATCCGCGGCTGGGGAAGGGGCGGCCCCGGCGGCAGGCTCCCCAGGGGGCGCCGCGCCCGCCGCCCGGGGGGTGCCGGGCCCGTGGGCGGCCCCCTGAGCGTGGAGCGAGTGGGGGCCGTGGGCCTGCATCGGGGCATGGCGCCCCTCCTCGGCCAAAGCGGTCCGGGCCGGGCTTCCCAGCGGGGCCGCCGGGGCGCCCGCCCCGGCGGCCCCGGCGGACGGCTCCTCGGCCTCGGCGGGCTCCTCCCCGGGGCTCGGGCCGTCCCGGCCGCCGTCCTGGAGGGCGCGCTCCACCAGGCGCTGGAGCCCCGGCAGCCCCAGGGCCCCGTCGCCGTCGGCCCCGGCCTCGCGCCAGAGAGCCCGCCCGTCGGGCGCGGGGCCGGGGGTGGCCGCGCCCTCCCGGGCGCGGCCACCCCACCACCGCCGCCACCAGGGCCGGCCCCTGGTGCCCGCCTCCGCCCCGCCTCGGGCCTCGCCGCTCGGGTCGGCCCCGGCGTCCGGGCCGGTTCCCCCTCGGCCGCCGCCCGCGCCCGCCGACGTCACCGGTGCGGCGGGCCCGCCGCCTGCCGCCGTGGACGCCGCCGCGGTCGACGCCGCGCTGCCGGCGGCGGGTTCGTCCGCCTCGGCGGCCAGGAACGTCTCCCCTGCCCACCGACGCAGTCGCCGGGCGGCCGCCGCCACGCCGCGGCCTCCGGCGGCGGCCATGGCGGCCAGCGGGATGCCGCTGATGAGCCGCACGGCCAGCACGCCCAGCGCCACCCATGCCACCAGCGCGCCCGTGACCCCGAAGGCGCGAGCCAGCGCCCAACCCGCCACCGTGCCCACCAGACCGCCGCCGGTGCGAAAACAGGTGGCCGACCAGAGATCGGGGCACGGACGGGCCGCCGCCACGGCCACCAGGACCACCGCCAGCACGAGGCCGGCCTGGCGGGGGCGGGTGCGGGACGCCGGGGTGCCCAGCAGGGCCTCGACGGCGCGCACGGCCATCAGCGGCGGCAGCACCCACGCCGCCCGCCCCAGCACCCACCGCAGGCCGGCGGCCAGCTGCGTGCCGACGACCCCGCCCGCCCCGGGACCCTCGGCCAGCGCCAGCGCCGCCGCCGCGGCCGCCACCAGCAGGACGATGCCCGCCACCTCCGACCGCAGGCGGGCGGAGTCCGGCCGCGCCGGCGCCCTGCGATGCCCCACCTTGCGCCGGGCCACCGTCCGTCCCTCCTCGAAGAACTCCCATTCGGCCGGGAACGCCGATCTCCTGGGGCTCGGCCGCCAGCGAGGGCCCGGGAACCGCCGGTCCCGAGCCCCCGGACCCTGTGCCCATCGCCCTGGGCGGGACGCACGGCCGCCCGGCCCCGCCGCCTCGAGGTCCCCCGATCGGCGCTGCGGACATGCCAACGGGCGGCGCTGTGCCCCCGCCGACGCGGCGCGCCCGGCTGCGGTGCGCTCCCGATCTCCGGACCCGCCGACCGCGTCTCCCGACCCGCCGACCGCGCCGCCCAGGCCGCCGCGCCGAGCAGCGCCGAGACCGCCACCAGCCCCCCTGCGCACCGCGGCCGACGCCGCCGCCCGTGCCCCCGCGACCCCGCCTACGCGCCGCGCCATCCCTGGTAGAGCAAGAGGAGGATGGCAACCGTCCACAGGTAGTATGCAAACCATGCCAGCCGTCCCGCCACCAGCCAGCGCAGCAGCCAGCGGATGGCGGCGTAGCCCGTCACCGCCGCCGTCACGGCGCCGGCCAGCAGGGCCGCCCAACCGTCGACCGTGGCCACGGCCGCCACCTCCGGCATCTGGAGCAAGGCGGCGCCGGCGATGGCCGGCACCGACAGCAGGAAGGACAGGCGGGCGGCCTCCTCCCGCTGGAGGCCGCGCAGCAGCCCGCCTACCAGCGTGCTCCCCGAACGGGAGATGCCGGGCAAGAGGGCGAGGGCCTGGAACAGGCCGACTACCAGGGCGTCCAGCGGCGTCGCCCGCTCCAGGGGCCGACCGGAGGGCGACCGTCGGGCCGCCCACCACAGCAGGCAGCCCGTCACGATCCAGCACACCGCCACCGTGGTCGGCGCGTCGAAGGCCGCCGCGATGGCATCCTCCAGCGCGAGCCCCGCCACGGCCGCGGGGACCGTCCCGACGACCACCAGCCAGCCCAGGCGCGTGGCGGGATCCATGGCCGTCCAACCGCTCCCGTCGGTGCCCCGGGGGGAGCCCCAGAGCCCACCGCCGCTGCGGAGGAACCCGGCCGCCGCGGCCCAGAGGTCGGTACCGTAGACCGCCAGCACCGCCGCCAGGGTCCCCAGGTGGACGAACACCTCGAAGGTCAGGCCGGGACGGCTGACGCCCAGGAGGTCCTCGGCCACCGCCAGGTGGCCGCTGCTGGAGACCGGCAGGAACTCCGTGAGGCCTTGTACCACGCCGAGCAGGATCGCCTTCCCCAGGGACAGCTCCACGCCGACTCCTCCTCACCACGGCACTTCCCCCATTGTAACGGCCGGGGGCCCCGCCGTCAGCGGGGCCCCCACCACCACAGGCGCCGTCCCGGCTGGAAGGCCGGGTCGAGGAAGTCGTCGGGATTGCCGGAGAGCAACCGCACGATGCGGCCGCCCCAGGGCGAGTCCGGCTCCACCAGGACCGTGCGGCCGTCGAGATCCACCTCCACCGGCTCCGGGCGGGGGCGGTCCCACCCTTCCAGGACCTGGTGCAGCGGGACGATGGTGTAGAGCAGCACGGCGACCCTCCTTTCCTCGTTCGGGGCCCCGTCGCGTCCGTCGCCGCGGCGGACCTGCCCCACCGGCGGCCGCGGCGGAGCCGGAGAATGAGGGTGCCGCCGCCGACTCAGCCTACCGGGTGAGGGCGTCGTTGCCGGGGCCCGGGTCCGCGGTCCGGCCCGCTGGGGCCGCCGCGGGCCCACCCCTTGCGGCCGATGCGCGGCGCCGCGCGGACCCCCGGATGCCTGGGTCCCGGCCGCGGTCGCCGCCGCGGCGCCCTCAGCGGACGCCGCGGGGATCGCCGGCCGAGCCCTCCGCCGGGCCGATCGTGGACCCGCGGGGTCCGGCCGCGGGGAGGCGCCCGCCGGTGCCACCGGCGGCAACGCCCGGCGCCCCCGGCACCGGCCCTCCTCGCCCCCAGCCGGCCGGAGGCGCCGCGGGGACCGTCCCCGGCGGCACCGGATCCGGCACCCCCAGACCGGGTGCACCCCCCGCTCCCGGGGCGGGGGCCGCACCGGCCCCGAGGCCCGCCGCGGGCGGCGCGCCCGCGGTCCACGGCGCCCCCGGGCCGTCGGCCGTGGTCATCCGGCGCGCCTGGTGCTCCGCGATCAGCCGGTTCAGGCGCTGAACGGCCTGCGCCAGGCCGCCCACCTCGTCGATCAGCCCCTCGCGCACCGCGTCCTCCCCGACCAGCACGGTGCCGATGTCCCGCGCCAGCTCCCCGGTGCGGAACATCAGCTCGCGAAACCGGTCGCGGCTGATGCGGGAGTTCTCGACGACGAAGCGGATGATGCGCTCCTGCATCTTGTCCAGGTACTCGTAGCTCTGGGGCACGCCGATGACGAGGCCGGTCAGCCGGATCGGGTGGATGGTCATCGTGGCCGTCGGCGCGATGAAGCTGACGTCCGCCGCCACCGCGATGGGGACGCCGATGGAGTGGCCGCCGCCCAGGACGATGGAGACCTTGGGCTTCGACAGCGAACGGATCAACTCGGCCAGGGCGAGGCCGGCCTCCACGTCGCCGCCCACGGTGTTGAGGATCACCAGCAGCCCCTTGATGGCGGGATTCTGCTCCACCGCCACCAGCTGGGGGATGATGTGCTCGTACTTGGTGGTCTTGTTCTGGGCGGGCAGCTGGAGGTGGCCCTCCACCTGGCCGACGATGGTGAGGACGTGGATGTCGGGGGGCGACTGGGGCACGCGGTCCGTCCCCATCTCCTTGATGTTGGCCGCCGCCTGCACCATGGCGGGCGGGCTCGGGGCACGCGCCCCGTCGCCCTCGGGTCGTTCCGGACGAACCGGCGCCGGCGTCGGCGTGTACGGCACGGTGGTGGGCGGCCCCGGCTGGGTCGCCCGGCTCTGCGGGTCCCGTGCGGGCAAGGGTATCCCTCCCTCCTCGCGCCTAGTATGGCCGCCCCGACGGGCGCGCCAACGCCGCGGGCCCGGCGCCGCTGCGCCGCCACCGCCGCGGCGGGCCGTCGGCGCGAGGGGGAGGGACGAGGGCGGCAGGCCTTCCGGCCTGCCGCCCGTCGCTACACCTCCAACACGATGGGCAGGATCACCGGACGTCGGCCCGTGCGCTCGTAGAGGAACTTGCCCAGGGCGTCGCGCACCGCCGCCTTGATGTTCGACCACTCGGTGATGTCCTGCTCGTCGATCCCGTTCAGCGCCTTGACCGCCCGCTCCCGGGCCTCGGCCAGCAGGTCCTCCGACTCGCGCATGTACACGAAGCCGCGGGTGATCAGGTCGGGGCCCGAGATCACCTTGCGCTGCTCGCGGTGCAGCACCATGGCGACGATCAGCACGCCGTCCTGGGCCAGCTGCCGCCGGTCGCGCAGGACCACGTTGCCGACGTCGCCGACCCCCAGGCCGTCGACCATCACCGCGCCGGCCGCCACCCGACCGCGGATGCGCGCGCTCGCGGCCGTGACCTCGAAGACCGTGCCGTTCTCGCCGATGAGGATGTTCCCATCGGGGATCCCCACGGACCGGGCCAGCTCGGCGTTGTGCAGGAGGTGCCGGTACTCGCCGTGGACCGGGATGAAGAACCGCGGCCGCGTCAGGTTGAGCATCAGCCGCAGCTCCTCCCGCGACCCGTGGCCCGAGACGTGCACGCCGGCGTGGGGGCCGTAGATCACGTGGCAGCCGCGCCGGAACAGGTTGTCGATGGTGCGCTGCACCAGCTTCTCGTTGCCCGGGATCGGGTTGGCGGCGATGACCACCGTGTCCCCCTGCATCAGCTCCAGGCGGCGCAGCTCGCCCGTCGCCGCCCGGGCCAGGGCCGACAGGGGCTCGCCCTGGCTGCCGGTCATCAGCACCACGACCCGCTCGGGCGCGAGGTCGCCGATCTTGTCCGCCGGGGTCAGGACGCCGCCGCTGTCCCGCAGGTACCCCAGCTTCATCGCCACCTCGACGGCGTTCTCCATGCTGCGCCCGATGACCGCCAGGCGCCGCTTGAACTGGGCCGCCAGGTCGAACACCTGCTGCAGCCGGTGCAGGTGGCTGGCGAAGCTGGCGATCAGGATGCGCCCCCGCGCCTGGCGGAACACGTCGGCCAGCGCCTCGCCCACCTGGCGCTCCGACCCCGTCACCCCGGGCCGCTCGGCGTTGGTGCTGTCCATCATCAGCACGTGGACGCCCTCGGCGCCGTAGGCCGCCAGCCGGTGGTAGTCCGCCGCCCGCCCGTCGATGGGCGTCTGGTCGAACTTGAAGTCGCCGGTGTGGATGAACAGGCCCACCGGCGTGCGGATGGCGAACCCGACGGAGTCCGGGATGCTGTGGTTGACCAGGAACGGCTCCACCGTGAAGGCGCCGGCCTTGACCCGCTCCCCGGGGCGGATGGCCCGCGACCGGGGCGGCAGCGCTCGCTTCTCCTCCTCGAGCTTGCGCTCCACCAGGCCCAGGGTGAGGCGCGTGGCGTAGATGGGCGCCTGGACCTCCTTGAGCAGGTAGGGGATCCCGCCGATGTGGTCCTCGTGCCCGTGGGTCAGGAAGATGCCGCGAAGCTTCTGGCGTCGCTCGACGAGATAGGTGTAGTCCGGGATCACGACGTCCACGCCGGGCATGTCGTCGCCGGGGAAGGCCAGTCCCGCGTCGATGACGATCAGGTCCTGCTCCGTCTCCAAGACCAGCATGTTCTTGCCGATCTCGCCCAGGCCGCCCAGCGGCACGATCGTGACCGCGGATCCCTTACCCTGTGCCGCGATCCCCGTCCACCTCCTTCTCCTTCGGGGGCGGGGGCACGCGCGTCCCAGGACGGCCGGCCGGGGCGATGCAGGCCGCTCCGCCTGGGAGGAGGAACCCGGCGCCCGCCGGCGGGCGCCGGTTCGCGACGCGAGGCCGCCGGCCTCGCGTCCGCCCGCCCCCATGCCCCGCCCCCGCCTGCGCGGCGGCCCGCAGGACGGGCGGCGGGGCGCCTTCGGCACACAAAGAAATGCCCCCGCGCCACGGCGCGGTGGCATCCCGAACCCGAATCCGCTGCCGCTATTATATCCGTTACCTGAAACATCGTCATCTGTTTCAGGCAGCCGATCCTTGCGGATCGGCGGTGCCGGTCTTACCCAGCGATGAGCCGGCGCCGGCTTCCCGCTTCCTCCGGGATCGCCTGCCTTGCGGCAGGTCTTCCATCCCGTCCACGGGCGTTTTGCGTCTCCGGGCCACTCCCGGCGACGGCGGCCACCAGGGCCGCGAGATTCCGCGCCGCGTTTTCGTCCCGGTCGAGCACGAGCCCGCATTCCTCACAGCGGAAGGTGCGCTGCGAAAGCGGCAGCGACGGCTTGACCGAACCGCACCGCGAGCAACGCTTGCTGCTGGGATAGAAGGGCGGCGCTTCGACCAGAACCGCCCCGTGCCAGGGGCACTTGTAGCGGAGCTGGCGGCGGATCGCCGCCAGGGCGGAATCGGCCAGCACCCGGGCGAGCCGCCGGTTCTTCATCATGCCCGCCACGTGCAGCTGTTCGACGACCACCACGCCGTAGGTGCTCGCCAGGTGGTGGGTCAGCTTGTGAAGGGCATCCTGGCGGAGGTTCCGGGCCCGCGCATGGAGCCGGGCTAGCCGGCGGCGGGCCTTGTGCCACCCCCGGCTGCCCCTCTGACGCCGGGCCAGGGCGCGGCTGGACCGGGCGATCTTTCGGAGCGCCTTTTCAAGGGACCGGGGGTTCGGCCACTTCTCGCCCGTCGAAAGGACCGCCAGGTGCTGGACGCCCGCATCGACGCCGACGACTTTCCAGGGGAACCGGGGCCGGCCCGGCGGCCGCTCCACCTCGCAGGTGAAGCTGACGAACCACCGGCCCCCCTCCTGGGCGACCGTGGCGGACAGGATGCGGGCCGTTCCCGCTTCGATGCGCCGGCGCAGGGCCGTAGTCGGCTCGTGGGTCTTCACCCGCCCGATCCGGGGCAGCACGACGTGGCTCTTGTCGTCCACCCGGATCGCGCCGGTGGTGAACCGCACCGACTCCCGGCCCCGGCCCTTCTTCCGGAACCGGGGGAACCCCACCCGGCGGCCCTTGCGTTCACCCTGGCGGCTCTTGGACCAGTTCTGCAGGGCCCGGGCGAGTCCGTCCAGACCGGAGGAATAGGCCTCCTTCGAGTTCTCCCGCCACCAGGGGGCGACGACGTGCTTTTGCCGGTTCCACTCCCGCCGCAAGGCGGGGAGGGTCCAGGGCACCTCCACCTCCTCGCCCCGGGCGCGGGCTTCCAGGCGCTCCTTTACCAGGGCCAAGCCCCAGTTGAAGGCGAAGCGGCGGGCGCCCACGTGGGAGGCCAACGCCCGTTCCTGGCGGGGTGTGGGGTCGAGGGCGAAGCGGTACGCCT
Source organism: Thermaerobacter composti (assembly GCF_033582035.1). Classification (NCBI taxonomy): domain Bacteria; kingdom Bacillati; phylum Bacillota; class Clostridia; order Eubacteriales; family Clostridiales Family XVII. Incertae Sedis; genus Thermaerobacter; species Thermaerobacter composti. Next base: position 1,285,125 of record NZ_CP132508.1, on the reverse strand, counting down.
GCAACACACGCATGGGGAAGCCCCCAAGATCATCCAAGGACATCGTACCAGAACATCTGTTCTCAGACAACGAGCCGGCCGAGGAGGGAAGGGGATGCGAAGATTTGATGACATTGGACGAGAAACGATAAGAAACGCACTAGCTGTTCTCAACCCCCCGCGGCGGCTGGTGCCAGCGCCCCGGGGTGAGGCGCGCCGCGGCCCTTCCGCCACCCCCGCGCCCCCTGCACCCCGGATGGCACCGGCCGCCCTCGGCGCCGCCAGGCCCCGACGCCCGCGAGGCCGGCGGCGCGGATCGGCCGCGCCGGGTCCACCGCCATCAGGCGGGCATCAGGCGGACACCAGCTCCAGCTCGGCCAGCAGGGCCCGCAGCCGATGGGCCATCTCCTCCGGCATCGCCACCAGGGGCGGCCGGAAGCCGCCGGCGTCGAAGCCCACCCACCGCAGGGCGGTCTTCACGGGGATCGGGTTGGCCGTCCAGAAGAGCGCCTTGAACAGCGGCAGCAGCCGCAGGTGGATCTGCGCCGCCTCCTCGACCCGGCCGGCCCGGAAGGCGTCCACCAGGCGGCGCAGCTCCCCCGCCACCAGGTGGGAGGCGACGCTGACCACGCCATCGCCGCCCACGGCCAGCACCGGGAGCAGCAGGCTGTCATCGCCCGCGTAGACCCGGAAGGGACGGGGCAGCAGCCTGCGCACCTCGCCCACCTGATCCAGGTCGCCGCTGGCCTCCTTGACGGCCACCACGTTGGGCGCCTGCTCCACCAGCCGGGCCAGGGTGGCGGGTTCGAGGTTGCACGCCGTCCGGCCCGGCACGTTGTAGATCATCACCGGCAGGGTGGTCGCCTCCGCCACCGCCCGGAAGTGGGCCAGCAGGCCCGCCTGGGGCGGCTTGTTGTAGTACGGCGTGACCAGCATCACCCCGTGGGCGCCCTGGGCCTCCGCCGCGCGGGTCAGGCGGATCGACGCGGCCGTGTCGTTGGTGCCCGTCCCCATCCAGACGAACACCCGGTCCCCCACCGCATCCAGCACCGCCGCCAGCAGGGCCGCCCGCTCGTCGTCGGTCAAGGTCGGCGACTCCCCGGTGGTGCCCGCCACGACGATGCCGTCCGAGCCCGCCTCCACCAGCCGTCGCGCCAGCTCCCCCGCCCGCGCGGCATCCAGGCGACCGTCGTCGTCGAAGGGCGTCACCATGGCGGTGATCACCGAGCCGTAGTCGGGCATCGCGGATCCCCCCTCCTCCGTCCGCCCCGTCCGTCGCACAGCTGCCTCCGGCCACGCCCACGGCGCGGCCGACCGCCCGCCATCCCCGTCCCGCCTCCCACCGCCGGCGCCTCACGGGGCGCCGGGCCGGTTCGTCCCCGCCAGGCGGGCCGAGCCCTCGGTCGCGCCCGCCGGTGCGCCGACCCCGGCATCCCGGGGCGCCCGCTCGGGCCCGTCGAGCACCGGCGCCAGCTGGCCGAGGCCGAAGTGCTGGTGCAGGGCCCGCACGGCGCGGCCCAGGTCGTCCCCGTCCACCAGGCAGGAGATGGTCATGTGGGAGTCCACCGTCAGCAGGATCGACACCCCCGCCGCCTTGAGGGCCTCCACCACCCGCGCCATGACGCCCGGGACGCCGTGCATGCCGGCCCCCACCACCGTCACCTTGGCGCAACCGCGGCGCAGCTCCGGCTTCAAGCCCAGGGCCTCCAGCGCCTCCCGCGCCTCGTCGGCGCGGTCGTCCCGGACCACGAACGCCTTCCGCCGGGGGGAGACGTTGATCATGTCGACGCTGATGCCGCGGTCCGCCAGGGCGCGGAACAGCCGCACGTTGAGGGACTGGTCGTCGTCCGCCGCCGTATCGAGGGTGATCTGGGTCAGGCCGGGGATGTGGGTGATGCCGGTGACGGCTCGCGGCTGGCGCAGGTCGGGCCAGACCTGGTCCACCTCCCAGTGCCGCGTGACCAGCGTGCCCGGGTCGTCGGTGAAGGTGTTGCGGATCCGCAGGGGCACGTTGCCCCGCATCGCCAGCTCCACGGCCCGCGGGTGGACGACCCGGGCGCCCTCGTGGGCCATCTGGACGATCTCGTCGTAGGTGGCGGTGCTCAGGGTGCGCGCCTCGGGCACCAGGCGGGGGTCGGCGGTCTTGACGCCGTCCACGTCGGTGTAGATCTCCACCACCTCGGCGCGCAGGGCGACCCCCAGCGCCGCGGCGGTGGTGTCGCTGCCGCCGCGGCCCAGGGTGGTGATGTCGCGGCCGTCTTCCGTCACCCCCTGGAACCCCGCCACCACCGGCACCTGGCCGCGCTCCAGCTGCCGGCGCAGGGGCGCGGGATCGACCCGCAGGATGCGGGCATCACCGAACTGGGCATCGGTGACGATCCCGGCCTGGCCCCCGGTCAGCGCGACCGCCTGGACCCCCCGGGCGCGCAGCTCCTGGGCGAAGACCACCGCCGCGATGATCTCCCCGCAGGCCATCAGCAGGTCCTGCTCGCGGGCCGGGATCCGCGGGTGCACGGCCCGCGCCAGGTCCACCAGGGTGTCCGTGGCGTACGGGTCCCCCCGCCGCCCCATGGCCGAGACCACCACCACCGGCTGCATCCCGTCCTGGACGGCGGCGATCACGTGGCGCGCGGCCGCCGCTCGCTCCCGGCTCCCGCGCAGCGAGGTGCCGCCGAACTTCTGCACGACGATGCGCACGGTCTCCTCGTCCTCCGAATCGTCCCCCGAAGGCGTCCTGCGGGGTCGATCCACCCCGCGGCCGGCCCGTCGCCCGGCCGGCCGCCCGTCACGCCGCCCCTCGGCGACGGCACGGGAGCGGCCCGCGCCGCGGCCCGGCGACCGGTGCCGGCCCGGCCACGGCCGGTTCGACCGACCGGACCATGCTGCGCCCGCCTCAGCGGGCGCGGGCCTTCGCGCCCACCAGCGCCTCGGCGATCTGCACCGCGTTGGTGGCCGCTCCCTTGCGCAGGTTGTCGGCCACGATCCACAGCCAGAAGGCCCGGGGCGTGGTGGGGTCGCGGCGGATGCGACCGACGAACACCTCGTCCCGGCCCGCCACCGCCAAGGGCGTCGGGTACACCCCCGCCTGTGGATCGTCCTCCACCACCACGCCCGGGGCCGCGGCCAGGACGCGACGCAGCTCCTCCACCGTCGCCTCGTCCCGGGTCTGGATCCACACCGCCTCGCTGTGGCCGACCCGTACGGGGACCCGGACGGCGGTGGCCGTCACCGGCAGGTCGTCCCGCTCCAGGATCTTGCGGGTCTCCCGCACCAGCTTCCATTCCTCCAGCGTGAAGCCCTCCGCCTCGAACCGGTCGCAGTGGGGCAGGACGTTGAAGGCGATGGGCTTGGGGTAGACCTGCGGCGGGTGGGCGCGGCCCTCGACGCCGGCCCGCACCTCGGCCTCCAGCTCGTCCAGCGCCGCCGCTCCCGTCCCCGAGACGGCCTGGTAGGTGGCGACCACGACCCGCTCCAGGCCGAAGCGGTCCAAGATGGGCTTCAGCGCGACCACCAGCTGGATGGTCGAGCAGTTGGGGCTCGCGATCAGGTTGCGGTGGTGCGCCAGGGCGTGCCCGTTGACCTCCGGCACCACCAGCGGCACCGCCGGGTCCATGCGGAAGGCGTTGGACTTGTCGATCACCACGGTGCCCGCCCGCGCCGCCTCGGGTGCCAGCTGGCGGCTGACCTCGCCGCTGGCGGCGAAGAAGGCGATGTCCACCCCCGCAAGGGCCGCCACCGAGGCCTCGCCCACCGCCCAGGACGAACCGGCGAAGCGCACGCGCCGGCCCGCCGACCGGGAGGTGGCCAGCGGCCGCAACTCGTCCACCGGGAAGCGGCGTTCTTCCAGGACCTGCAGCAACCGTTGCCCCACCAGCCCCGTGGCCCCCACCACGGCAACGCGGTAACCCATCGCCCGTCCCGACCTCCTGTCCGTGCCTCAAGGTGTGACAAGCAGCGGTTGCAGCTGCCGTCCCTCCAGGGCGGCCGCCACCGCCTGGGGCAGCAGATCGAAGCGCGCCGTCAGAGAGTTCGGCTTCTCGTCCGGATTATCCTGGCCGAAGGGGACGAAGTAGACGTGCTTCGCGTTCAGCAGCGTGGCCAGGTTCCGGGCGTTGAGCCCGAGGCCGTCGTTGGTCGAGATGGCGAGCACCACCGGCCGCTGGTTGCGCAGCTGCGCCTTGGCCGCCATGAGGACCGCCGAGTCGCTGAACCCGTTGGCCAGCTTGGCCAGCGTGGTCCCCGTGCAGGGCGCGACGACCAGCACGTCCAGCAGCCGCTTGGGACCGATGGGCTCGACCTCGGGGATCGTCCGCCACGGCGCGCGGCCGGTGATGGCCTCCAGCCGCCGGATCCACCCCTCCGGCGTCCCGTGGCGCGTGGCCACGGTGGCCACGGAGTGGGAGACGATGGGGTAGACGTCGGCCCCTGCGGCCACGAAGCGCTCCACCCACCCGAGGACGGTGTCCAGGTTGTGGTGGGACGCGCACAGCGCGAAACCCACGCGCCGCCCCCTCAGCACCGCCGATCCCTCCCGCCGCCGGGCCGCGCGGGGCCCTTGCCGGGCGGGCGTCCGGCCCGCCCGCAGGGCGCCCGGCCGCTCATCGGCACAATATGGCGCCGGCCCCCGGCGGGTCACCGGGAGGGGGCGGATTCGGGCGCGTCCGCGTCAGGTTTCCTGACGGCGCGGATCCGCGCCCACGGCTCGGACCGCGGCCGGCGCCGGCGGGCGCGCGGCGTCGGCCGGAGGGGCGCGCGGACGTGGATCGGCGTCCAGATGCGCGGGCATGGACCGGCATCGGGGGGCCCGGCGGCGGGCCGAGGCCACGGGCTCACGCGGGGCGCGGGCTCCCGCCGGCGGTCTCGCCGGGGACGCCCTGCGCGAGCCGCTCCACGCAGTCGGCCAGGATGCGACCCGCCGTCACGGGGAAGAACCGGGCCGGCAGGCCGAGCTCCAGGTGGGCCCGGACCCCCCGGCGGCGCGCCGCGGCCCAGTCCACGCCGCCGGGATGGGAGGCGATGTCGACGACCAGCGCCCCCGGCCGCAGGGCGGCCAGCTCCGCGTCGCCCAAGAGGAGGGCCGGCACGGTGTTGAAGACCAGCTCGACCGCCGCCAGCACCTCCACCAAGCGCGCCGGCGGCACCGCCACCGCGCCGGTCGCCGCCGCCTCACGGCGCGCCTCCTCGCGGCGGGCGACCACCGTCACCGGGCAGCCGAAGCCCTGGAGCAGCCGCACCAGGGCGCGACCGCAGCGGCCGTAGCCCAGGACCGCCGCCGGCCGCCCGCCCACCACCTGGCGGTCCAGCTGCTGGGCCCGCAGGACGGCGCCCTCCGCCGTCGGCCAGGCGTTGGCCTCGGCGAAGGCGGCGTCGGCCAGGATGTCGTAGCACCGGCCGCCGGCCGCGGCCACCGCCGCCTGGATCGCCGGTCCCGGCCGGCCGCCGACGTAGAGCACGCCCCGCGCCAGCGGCCAGGCGCCGGGCTCGAGCCAGCGGGCGCCCGCCGTCGCCAGCTGGCCGGCGGTGGGCGGGCCCGTCACCGGCCCCACCACCACCGCCGCGCCGTCCAGGGCGGCGGGGTCGGCCCCACCCGGCAGCCCGTCTACCGGCTGTCCCCAGACCCGCACGGGCCAGCCGCGTTGGGCCAGGTGGCGGGCACAGGCCACCTGCCGCTCGTCGGTGGTGACCACCGCGACGACCCTGCGCTCCGCCGCGTCGGCGGCCCTGCCGGGGTGGGCGGCCGGCGCCGGGCCGCCCACCCCGGCCCCGCGGGTCGCCGGGCCGCCGGCGAGCCCGCCCGGGCTCGCCGGCGGCCCACCGGCCACCGGCCTCACCCCCGCCGGCGGCGAGCCGGGGCCGTCCGCCCCGGCTCGCCGCCGCCCTCCGCGGACAACGCCACCAGCTCCTCCAGGTCGTAGACCACGCGCCCGGCCAGCTCGCGCACGTGCCGCACGGCCAGGAGCACGCCCGGCACGAAGGACTCCCGGCTCAAGCTGTCGTGGGCCAGGGTGAGCACCTCGCCGCGCCCGCCGAAGACCACCCGATGGTGGGCCACCAGCCCGGGCAGCCGCACGCTGTGGATGGGCACCTCCCGACCGGCCACCGCCGCGAGCCGCTGGCGGAGGCGCAGGGCGGTGCCCGACGGCCGGTCGCGCTTGCGATCGTGGTGCAGTTCGACGATCTCGGCGTCGGGCAGGAGCTCCGCCGCCAGGGCGGCGAACTGGGCGAGGAGCATTGCGCCGATGGAGAAGTTGGCGATGACGGCGGCCCCCAGCCGCCGCTGGCGGCAGGCGTCCTCCAGGGCGACCAGCGCCTCCTGGGAGAGCCCGGTGGTGCCCACCACGGGGGCGATGCCGTGTTCGACCGCGATGCGCAGGTGGTGCTCCGCCACGGGAGCGACCGTGAAGTCGACCAGCACGTCGGCGGCCGTCCGGTCCAGCACGGCCGCCAGGTCGGTGTCCAGCGGCACCCCCGTCGGGCCGGCCCCCACCTCCACGCCCACGTCGGGCGCCGCGTGGGCGGCCACCGCGCCCACCACCTGGATGTCGGCCTCGGCCAGGAGCCCCCGGGTGATGGCGCTGCCCGTCTTGCCGGTGGCGCCGCACACGATGACGCGGACCATGCCCCATCCCTCCGCGGCCGCCGACCCGTCCGGCCGGCGGCGGGAGGCACGCCGCGCCTCCCCGCCAGGGGCGCCGCGACGCCGGCCCGGTGCGGCGGCTCGGGTCCCAATCTCTTCGATTATAACGCCTGCGACGCCCCGCAAAGGCCCCGCGGCGCTCCGGGCGGGACCCGGAGCGCCGCGGGCGAGCCGGCGGCCCCCGCCGCTGCGGCGACGGGGCGGAGGGGGCGATGGTCGGTTCAGCGCGTCGCGGGATGGGTCTTGACGTCGGCCGCCCCGTGCTGGCGCAGCACCTGGGCGACCTCGTTGACCTGGGCGTCCTGGCAGCGCACGGCGCACAGGGTCCGGCCCTGGCGGACCTTGTTCTCGAACTCGCGCGCGTCCGCCTCCGGGATGCCCCAGTCCATCAGGCCGCCGGCCAGGCCGCCCGCCGCAGCGCCCGACAGGGTCGCCGCCAGCGGGCCGGCCGCCACCAGGGGACCGATCCCGGGGATGGCCAGGGCGCCGGCCGACGCCAACAGGCCCGCCCCGGCGCCGATGCCCGCACCCCAGGCGGTGCCCTCGCTCAGCGACTGGTTGGCGAAGGACGCCTCGCCCTGGCGGGCGCCCTCACCGCCCTCGCGCCGGGAGACCAGGGAGACCTCCTGCTCCTCGACCCCCCGCGCCTTGAGGGCCTCCACCGCCGCCTCGGCCTGCTGCCGGGTGGCGAAGGACCCGATGACCGTCTTGGCCAAGCGTGCTACCCCCTTCCGGTGCCCGCTGCCGGGCACCCGGTGGTAGCCTGCACCCGGCCTGCGGCCCTAATGCGCCCCCGCGCCGCCCGCCCCGCCCTCCGACGGGGCGGGCGGCGCGGGCGGCAGTTCGACCAGGACCAGGTCGTCCCCGATGCGGCGGATGGCCGACCAGGGCACCGCCAGGATCCGCCGGCCGCCGCGCCAGAAGGGGCGGGGCGGCCCGGCCAGCCGCAGTTCCAGCACCTGGCCCGTCGCCGGGTCGAAGACCAGGTCGGCATCGGCCACGCGACCCAGCCGGCGGGCGTGGGTGATGTCGATGATCTCCTTGCCGGCCAGCTGGCTCCAGCGCATGCCGATCCCATCCCCGTCGCCCGCCCGGCCCGGCGCCGCCCGCCGCCGCCTACCGCCGCCGGCCACCGCCAGCCGGCCGCGCCGCCCCGGAGCGGACGCCCGCGGAGCCGCGCGCGACCGCCGCCGGCTCGACGGCCGGCCGCACGGGCCCGCGGGGTGCGGACGCGCGTCCCGCCGGCCGCCGCGCCGCCCTGCGGCGCCCGCGCCACCGGGCGCCGGCGCCGACGCGGCCGCGGCGGCGACTACCGCCCGGTGCTGCCGAAGCCGCCCTCGCCGCGGGCGGTCGGCGGCAGCGCCGAGACCTCGACGAACCGGGCCCGGGCCACCGGCGCCACCACCAGCTGGGCGATGCGGTCGCCGGGCTCCACCCGCACCGTCTCCCTGCCCAGGTTGACCAGCAGCACCTGGATCTCCCCGCGGTAGTCGGCGTCGATGGTGCCCGGCGCGTTGAGCACCGTCAGCCCGTGGCGCGCCGCCAGCCCGCTGCGCGGCCGCACCTGGGCCTCGAAGCCCGGCGGCAGGGCGATGGCGATCCCGGTGGGGATGCGGCAGGTCCCTCCCGGCGGCACCTCCACCGGCGCATCCAGCGCGGCCGCGAGATCGCACCCGGCGGCCAGCTCGGTGGCGTAGACCGGCAGTCGCGCCCGCGGGTGGAGCCGCCGCACGGCCACCGTCACGGCAGCACCACCTGTCGGGGCGTCCGCGGCGCCGGCCGCGGTCGCCACGCCGGCCGCCTCCCGGCCCGCCGGCGGCACCCCGCCGGCCGTCATGGGAGCCGGCGCGGCCCCCGGGGGCGGGCCCGCCGCCTGGGGGCCGCCCTCCCCGTCGACGCCGCCCGGCGCCGCGCCTCGGGGCCGCCCCTCGCGTCGGCTCATGCCAGCCCCTCCCTCAGGGCCATGGATGGGGCCGGCCCGGTCCCCGCCACAGCCCATCGCTCGGGGTCCAGCAGGCGCTCCGCCGCCGCCACCACCTGGTCGGCGGTCACCGCCTCGATGCGCGCCACCACTTCCTCCACCGTCACCACGCGGCCCAGCATCAACAGGGTGCGCCCGAGCCGGTTCATCCGCTGGCCCGTGCTCTCCAGCCCCATGAGCAGGTTCGCCTTGATCTGATCCCGCGTCCGGGCCAGTTCGTCCGCCGTCACCCCTTCCCGCCGCACCTTGCGGCACTCCTGCCCGATCAGCTCCAGGACGCGCGCGGCCGTCTCCGGGCTGGTGGCGGCGTAGATGCCGAAGAGCCCCGTGTCGGAGTAGCCGCCGTGGAAGGTGTAGACCGAATAGGCCAGGCCGTGGTCCTCCCGGATCACCTGGAAGAGCCGGGAGCTGGACGTCCCGCCCAGGATGTTGGTCAACACCAGTTCGGGGTAGAGGTCGTCGCTGCCGTAGGCGGCGGCGGGCGCCGCGACGCACAGGTGGACCTGTTCGATGGGCTTCTGGCGCCACGCCTCGGCGCGCTGCGGCGCCGGGGGCCGCGGGCGGGTGGGCGCACCGGTCCGCCGCCAGCCCGCGAACCAGCGCTCCACCTCCTCCAGCACCCGCCCGTGCTCGACGTGGCCGGCCACGGCGATCACCGTGCGACCCGGCTCGTAGTGCTGACGCCAGAAGTCCACCAGCGCCGCGCGGTCGACGGCGGCCACGGTCGACTCCCAGCCGATCACCGGTCGACCCAGGGGATGGCCCGGCCACAGGGTCTGGACCACCAGGTCCTGGACCACGTCCTCGGGATCGTCCTCGTACATCTTGATCTCTTCCAGGATCACCCGCTTCTCCCGCTCCAGGTCCGCGGGGTCGAACCGGGAGCGGAGGAGCATGTCGGCCAGCACCTCCATGGCCAGGCCGAAGTGCTCGTCGAGCACGCGGATGTAGAAGGAGGTGTCCTCCTTGGAGGTATATGCGTTGATCTGACCGCCCACCCGGTCGACCACCTCGGCCAGCTCCCGGGCGGTGCGGGTCTCGGTGCCCTTGAAGGTCATGTGTTCCAGCAGGTGGGCGATGCCCGCCCGCTCGTCCGGTTCGTCCCGGGAACCGGTGCGGAACCACACGCCCACGGTGACGGAGCGGACGCCCGGCACCGTCTCGCTCACCACCCGCAGCCCGCTGGGCAGCGTGGTGACGCGGTACTGCGTGGACACCGTGCCCGCCGTCATCCCTCGCGCCCCCTCCATGCCAAGCCCTCCTTGCCGCGTGGCCGCGGCCGGCAACGAAAAAGCTTCCCGTCAAGGGAAGCTTCACCCATCGCCCCGAGAGGCCTCCCGCCGTCTGGCCTCCGCCCCCGCCCGCCACCACTCGCCGGCGGCGCCGGGCCCGGCCCATCCCGCGCCTAGCGGCGCCGTCGCCCGCGGGGACCCGGCCCGCCGGGTCGCCCGTTGTGGCCCGCGGGCCCGCGGCGGCCACCGCCGACCGGCACGGGCTGATCGAAGTCGTGGGCCCGGGGTCCGCTCAACTGCTCCATGTGCCGCTTCTCCGGCTGCTCCGCCAGCGCGTCCTTGCGGGAGAGGTTGACCCGCCCGAGGTCGTCGATCTCCACGACCTTGACCAGGACGGTGTCCCCGGGGCGCACCATGTCCTCCACCCTGGGCACCCGCTGCGGCGCCAGCCGGGAGACGTGCACGAGCCCTTCCTTCCCCGGCAGGATCTCGACGAAGGCGCCGAAGCTCATGAGCCGCGTCACCTTGCCCAGGTAGACGCTGCCCACCTCCACGTCGGCGACGATCTGCTCGATCCACTCCTTGGCCTTCTGGCCGCCCTGCTGGGTCTGGGCGGAGATGTAGACCTTGCCGTCGTCCTCGATGTCGATCTTGACGCCGCACTCGTCGGCGATGCGGTTGACGATGCGGCCGCCGGGCCCGATGACCTCGCGGATCTTCTCCACCGGGATCTGCATGATGATGATCCGCGGCGCGTAGGGCGACAGCTCGGGCCGCGGCTTGTCGATGACCGCCAGCATCTTCTCCAGGATGTGGAGCCGCCCGACCCGCGCCTGCTCCAGGGCCTTCTCCAGCACCGCGCGGTCGACGCCGGCGATCTTGATGTCCATCTGGATCGCCGTGACGCCCTCGCGGGTGCCGGCGACCTTGAAGTCCATGTCGCCCAGCTGGTCCTCGATGCCCTGGATGTCCGTCAGCACGACGAAGCGGTCGCCTTCCTTGATCAGGCCCATGGCCACGCCGGCCACCGGCGCCTTGATCGGCACGCCGGCGTCCATCAGCGCCAGGGTGCTGCCGCAGGTGCTGGCCATGGAGGTGGAGCCGTTGGAGCTGAGCACCTCGGAGACCAGCCGGATGGTGTAGGGGAACTCCAACTCGTCGGGAAGAACCGGCACCAGTGCCCGCTCCGCCAACGCGCCGTGGCCGATCTCCCGCCGGCTCGGGGCCCGCAGCGGCGCCACCTCGCCGGTGCTGTAGGGCGGGAAGTTGTAGTGGTGCATGTATCGCTTGAACTCCTCGATCTGGCCCAGGGTGTCCAGCATCTGCCGGTCCCCGGGGGCGCCCAGGGAGGCGACGGTCAGCACCTGGGTCTGCCCGCGCTGGAAGAGGCCCGAGCCGTGGGCCCGCGGCAACAGGCCGACCTCCACGTGGATGGGTCGGATCTCATCAGGCCGGCGGCCGTCGGGGCGGATCCCCTCCTCCAGGATCTGCCGCCGCACGATCTCCTTGAGCACATCGTCCAGCACGTGCTTGATGTCCATCTCGCCCTCGGGGAACTCGGCCAGCAGCTCCTCCAGGGCGGCCTTCTTGACCTCCTCCACCGCCTGCTCGCGGGCCTGCTTGTCCGGGTGGTTGATGGCCGCCCGCAGGCGCTCGGCGTACCGCGTGCGCACCGCCACGGCGATGGCCGGATCGGGCTCGTAGAGCGGCGGCTGCGCCTTGGGCTTGCCGCACTGGGCGATGATGGCCTCCTGGAACGCCACCAGGCGCTGGATCTCCTCGTGGCCGCGGAAGATGGCGTCGAGGATGGTGGCCTCCGGCACCTGGTGGGCGCCGGCCTCCACCATGTTGATGGCGTCCCGGGTCCCGGCCACCGTCAGGTCCAGCCGGCTGTGCTCCCGCTGGGCGGCGGTGGGATTGATCACCAGCTCCCCGTCCAGCAGCCCGACCTCCACGGCCCCCACGGGGCCGTTCCAGGGGATGTCGGAGATGCCCAGCGCCACCGACGCGCCGATGATGCCGGCGATCTCCGGCGAGCAGTCGTCGTCGTAGGACAGGGTGGTGACGATGATCTGCACCTCGTTGCGGTACCCCTTGGGGAACAGGGGCCGCAGCGGCCGGTCCGTCAGCCGCCCCGAGAGGATGGCGCGCTCGCTGGGCTTGCCCTCGCGGCGGAAGAAGGAGCCCGGGATGCGCCCGGCCGCGTACAGCCGCTCCTCCCAGTCCACCCGCAGCGGGAAGAAGTCGATGCCCTGGCGCGGCTCCTTGGAGGCCGTCGCCGTGGCCAGGATCACCGTATCGCCGTAGCGCACCAGGGCGCTGCCGTTGGCCTGCTGGGCCAGCTGCCCGATCTCCACCACCAGCGGGCGGCCGGCCAGCTCGGTGCGGAAGACCTTCTTGACCTCCGTTGCGTGGCTCTCCATCGCCTGCCTTCTGGCCCTCCCTCCCGACAAAGGCGAGAGCGGGCGGCGCGCCCGCTCTCGCCGACGAACTCAGCGCCGCAGGCCCAGGCGTGTGATCAGGGCCTGGTACCGCTCGGCGTCGCGACGCTTCAGGTACTGCAGCAGGCGACGCCGCTTCCCCACCATCTTGAGCAGGCCGCGGCGCGAGTGGTGGTCCTTCTTGTGGCGGCGCAGGTGCTCGGTCAGCTCGTTGATCCGCTCGGTCAGGATCGCCACCTGGACCTCCGGCGAGCCGGTGTCCTGCTCGTGCTGCGCGAACTCCCTGATCAGCTGCTGCTTGCGCTCCTGGCTCAGCGCCATCGCGGCTCCTCCTTCAAAGGGCCCCGGCATCCCCGCCCGGCCACGCCGCCGCCGGAGGAACGGCCGGCCTCGCCGGGGGATCGCCGCCGCAGGCCCGATCCGAGTCCGACCGCCCCGCCCAGGGCCGCAGGACGGTCGCGCCCGCCTCCAGGTCGAAACGATTGTAACAGCGGTCCGGCGCCGTTGGCAAACGGGGCCGGCACCCACGGGCGCGCCCGCCCATCCGCCGCCCGCTGACCGGGATCGCGGGGCCGCGCCGGTCCCGCCACGGACCGGGGTCGCGGGGGCGCGCCGGCCCGCCCGCCGCCCACCGGGACCGCGGGACGCGCCGCCCGGCGCGGGCCCGCTAGTCGCCCGGCGTCGCCGTGCCCAGCAGCGGGTCCGCCGTCGGCGGCTCCTGCAGGATCTGGCGGGCGGCGGCCACGTCGCGACGGATCTGCTCCGCCAGCTGTGCAGGCCCCGCGAAGCGCCGCTCCTCCCGCAGCCGGCGCACGAAGCCCACCCGGATCCGCTGCCCGTAGAGCGGGACGGCCACGTCCAGCAGGTGGACCTCCAGGCGCAGCTCGCCGCCGCCGAAGGTCGGCCGGCGCCCCAAGTTCGCCACCCCGCGATGCAGCGCCCCGCCCACCCGCACCCACACGGCGTAGACCCCCGGGGCCGGCAGGGCCAGCCCCGCCGGCACCTCCAGGTTCGCCGTGGGGAATCCCAGGCTGGCGCCGCGCCCCGCGCCCCGGATCACCCGGCCCGTCACCGAGTAGAGGCGGTCCAGCCCCTGGGCGGCGGCCTCCACCTCGCCCATCTCCAGGGCGCCGCGGATCCAGCTGCTGGAGACGGCCTGACGGCCGATGCGCACCGGCGGCACCACATGGGTCCAGAAGCCCCACCGCCGGCCCCACCGCTCCAGGTCGGCGGGGGTGCCGGCGCCGTCGCGGCCGAAGCGGAAGTTGTACCCGACGAACACCGCCCGCGCCTGGAGGCGGCCCGCCAGCACGTCGCGGGTGAACGCCTCGGCGGTGGTGCGCGCCAGGTGCCGGTCGAACCGCGCCACCAGGGCGCGATCCACGCCCAGGGCCGCGAACAGGGCCAGCCGGTCCTCCAGCGTGCCGAGGAGCGGCGGCAGGCGCTGGGGGGCCAGCACGGCCAGCGGGTGCGGGTCGAAGGTCAGCGCCACCGCCACGGCGTGCTGGGCGCGGGCGGCGGCGACGGCACCGCGCAGCAGGGCCTGGTGACCCCGGTGCACCCCGTCGAAGGTGCCGATGGCGACGCACGTCGGCCCCGACGGCGACCAGTTCTCGATGCCGTGGACGATCTCCATGCCCTCTCCCCTAGTCTCGTCGCGCGGACGAACCGGCCGCGCCGCCCAGCACCCGCTCGGGGATCGCCCGCCAGCCGGCGTCCTCGCGCTCCAGCCGGGCCACGGCCAGCAAGCGGCCGCCCCCGTCCAGCAAGCGCACCCGCCCGCCCGGGGCCCCTGCCCTGGCGGCCGGGGCCCCGGCGTCGCCCGCCGCCACGGCCGCCAGGACGGACCGGTCGGCCGGTTCGTCCCAGGGGTGGGGGCGGGGCCGCGGCCGGCCGCCGTGGGCCACCCGCCGGGCGTCGGTGTCGTCCAGCACCCAGGCGGGCAGGAAGGCCAGGGCTCGCGCGGGCGGCAACACGAGGCGGCGTCCCTCGCCCGCCGCCAGGGCCCGGCCCAGGTCTTCCAGGGTGACGGCGTCCGCCAGCGCGAAGGGCCCCTGGGCGGTCCGGATCAGAGCCGCCAGCGTGGCCGGCCGGCCCAGGTCGGCACCCAGGTCCCGGGCCAGGGCGCGCACGTAGGTGCCCTTGCTGCAGACCACATCCACCAGCAGGCGCGGGAAGGGGCCCGGCCACCAGGCCCGGAGCTCCAGGCGGTGGATGGTCACCGGTCGGGGCGGGAGCGCCACCGACCGGCCCTGGCGATGGCGCCGGTAGGCCCGCTCCCCCTGCTGGTGGACCGCCGACACCGCCGGCGGCACCTGCAGCTGCGGTCCCCGGCGGCGGTCCAGCGCCGCCCGCAGGCGGCCCTCGTCGAGGCCCGGGTCCGCAGCCGGCGCCGGCCGCCGGTCCGTCAGCCGTCCCTCGCTGTCGTGGCTGTCCGTGCCCACGCCGAGCCAGATCTCGGCGCGGTACGCCTTGACGGCGTCGCTCAGGTACTCGGCGAGCCGCGTGGCCGTCCCCAGGCACACCACCAGCACGCCGGCGGCGGCGGGGTCCAGGGTCCCCGCGTGGCCGACGCGGCGGATCCCGAAGAGCCGCCGGCACGCGTCCACCACGTCGTGGGAGGTCATGCCCGGCGGCTTGAGCACCGGGACGATCCCCTCGATCGGCGTCGCGGCACGGGGGCGCCGGACGCCGCCCGCCGCTCCGCGCCCGGCGGTCACGGCCGCTCCTCCCGCCCGGCGACCCCGCCGCGGCCGGCGTCGGGCGCCGGACCGCCGGATGCGGCCCGTTCCTCCAGATGGCGCACCACGTCCCGCAGCACCTGCACCCGCACCTTGTCCAGGGGACCCGGCAGGGTGCACCCCGCCGCCCGGGCGTGCCCCCCGCCGCCGAAGCGGGCGGCCAGCTGGCTGACGTCCACCTCGTGGCTCGAGCGCCAGCTGACGCGCACCCGCCCGTCGGGCTCCTCGACGAAGAGCAGGGCGACCTCGACGCCGGCCAGGGAGCGCGGGTAGTTGACGAAGCCCTCGGTGTCGCCGCGCTGGGCGCCGACCCTGTCCATCATGGCGCGGGAGACGGTCATCCAGGCCAGGCGACCCCCGGCCCCCACCTCCAGCGTCCCCAGCGCCTCCCGCAGCAGCCGCAGCACGCGCAGCGGCCGCTGCTCGAAGACCGACTGGGCCACCCGCTGGGGCTCGACGCCCAGCTCCAGCAGCCGCGCCGCCAGCCGCAGCGTCTCGGGCCGGGTGTTCTCGTACTGGAACGAGCCGGTGTCCGTCAGGATCGCCGTGTAGATCCCGTACGCCATGGCGGCGTCCAGGGGCACCCCCAGCGCGTCGATCAGGCGCGCGGTGATCTCCCCCACCGCGGCCGCCGAGGGTTCGATGTAGTTGACGTCGCCGTACCGGCGGTTGGAGGGGTGGTGGTCCACGTTGATGATCCGGCCGATGCGCTCGATGGCCGACCGCGCCGGGCCGACGCGGTCCAGGTCGGCACAGTCGAGCAGGATGGCCGCGTCGTACTGCGACCAGTCCTCCTCCACCTCGTTCCACAGGCGGAAGCGGTCGCCGCCGGGCAGGAATCGGTAGGCCTCCCCGGGCAGGTCCGCCCCCACCCAGATCGTCCGCTTGCCCAGCCGCTCCAGGGCGAGTCCCAGGGCGAGGGTGGAACCGATGCTGTCGCCGTCGGGCGAGAGGTGGAGGAAGAGGGCGAACCGGCGCCCGGCCCGGAGGGCCGCCACCACCTGGGCGAACCCGCCGTTCCCCGGCGGGACGTCGGCACCGCCCCCGCCCTCGCCAGCCGCGGCCGCGGCGCCCGCCCCGGCCGCCGTCACCGGCCGCTCCCCTGGAGGGGGCACGGCAGCCGGCGACGGGGTGTGGGGATCGGGGCGGCCGCCGACCGGGTGGCGCCCGACGACCGCCTCCGGGCCGCCCTCGCCGGCCGGGCCGGCCGACCCGCCCGACGCCGTCCCGCGAGCCCCCTCCGGTCCCATGGCGCCTCCCCGGTCACCGACCATCCGCCTGCCCCCTCGGTCCCTCGCCACCGCCGTCCGCCCCACCGGCCCCGGCGCCGGACCCCGCCGACGTCGCCTCGCGGTCCCCTTCCGCCCCGCCCGCACCGCCCGCGGGACCCGCCGGGGCCGTTCCGGCCTCCTGGGCCCGAATCTGGCGCAGGAGCTGGGCGATGCGCACGCTGTAGGCGGCCGACTCGTCGAGGCGGAAGTCCAGCTCGGGCACGTGGCGCAGCCGGACGGCGCGGCCCAGCTCCGAGCGGATGAACCCGCGCGCCCGCTCGAGGCCCTCCATGGCCCGCTGGCGGGCCGCATCGTCGCCGATGACGCTGATGCGGACCTTGGCGTGACGGAGGTCGGGGGAGAGCTCGACGCCGGTCACGCCCACCATGCCCACCCGTGGATCCTTGACGCGACGCAGGATCTCCGCCAGCGCCTCCTGGATGGCATCGGCGATCCGTTCGCGGCGCTTCACCGACACGCCCATCACCTGCCCCCGCATGGTCCGCCGCACCCCACCGCCGCCTTCCCCGGCGCCGGGTCCCAGGATGCGGCCGGGACGCGGCAGCCCGGATGACCGTGCGGGCCTCGCGGCCGCGGCCCCCTCCCGCCCCGGGCGACAAGGCCGCGCCCGCCGGCCGCGGGAGGGGACGGCCCGCCCGCGCCGGGGGGCGCTGCGCCGGCCCCGCAGCCCCCCGCGGCTAGGGCCTCCCCGACCGCGCCCCGTGCTCGGCGCTTCCCGCGGCCGGTCCCCCGCGCCCCAGCCCTCCCCCGCGGCCGGCGCGGGATCGACATCCCGCGGGGCGAGAGGGTCCCGCGGCACCCCGTCAGAGGATCTCCCTGTCGACCTCCAGCAGCTCGATGTCCGATCGGGTCTCCAGCCAGCGGAGGCACTCCTCCAGGATGGCCTCACAGCGGCGGGCCTCGCTGCTGACGCAGGCGAAGGCGACCTCCGCCCGTTGCCACGCCTCCTGGGAGCCGACCTCCGCCACCGCCAGGGCGTACCGCTGGCGCAGCCTGTCCAGGATGCTGCGGAGCACCCGCCGCTTGTCCTTCAGGGAGGTGCTGCCGGGAACCGCCAGCGTCACCCGGCAGAGTCCAACGAAGGCTGGCATGCCGCCACCTCCCGGCCCGCCGTCTCGGCGGGGTCACGCGCCGGTCGACCGGGACCATGGCGGGCGCCGTGCGCCGGCCATGGGGGGCCCCGCGTGCCGCGGCCGCGGCACGCGGGGTGCCGCGACCCGTGGGCCGGGCGCGCGCCCGAGGGCGTCGGGCCCCCCTAGGCTGGGCTTCCGGGCGTCCCGCCATCGGCTAGCGTCCCGGGCCTCGCGCGGCCATGCCCCCTGGCCCCGGTCGCTCCAGGGCACCCCGCCCCGGCGGCCCAGGGGCGCCTGCGCACCCTGCGGCCCGGGCCCGGGCGCTCGCGGGGCGCCGCCAGGACGCCTCGCTGGCCTCGACACCGGGGCGGCGCCGTCCCGCGCCGGCGCTGCCCCGGCCGGCCCCGGGGCACCGGGCCGCCGGGGCGGGCGGCCCGTCCCGGCGCCGCGCCTTCCGGTGGCATCCCGGGAAGCAGATCCGTGTTCTCGCCGCCCGCCCGGGCGCGCCTCAGAGGGCGCGGGCCACCTCCTGCTCCTGGAAGACCTCCAGCACGTCGCCCTCCTTGATGTCGTTGAACCGCTCGATGCCGACGCCGCACTCGTACCCCTGGGCGACCTCGCGCACGTCGTCCTTGAACCGCTTCAGGGAGGCGATGCGCCCCTCGTAGATCACGGTGCCGTCGCGGATGACCCGCACCCGCGCGTTGCGGGCGATCTTGCCGTCGGTGACGTAGCACCCCGCCACCGTGCCCACGCCCGGCACCTTGAAGGTGGCCCGCACCTCCGCCTGGCCGACGACAACCTCGCGCACCTCGGGCTTGAGCAGGCCCTGCAACGCCTTCTTCACGTCGTCCAGGAGCTCGTAGATCACCCGGTACGTCCGGATCTCCACGTTCTCCCGGTCCGCCGCCCGCCGCGCGTTGGCGTCGGGGCGCACGTTGAACCCGATGACGATCGCCCGCGAGGCCGCCGCCAGCATCACGTCGGACTCGCTGATGGCGCCGAGGCCCGTGTGCAGCACCCGCACGTAGGCCTCGTCGGTGGAGAGGCGCTCCAGGGCGGGCACCAGGGCGTCCAGCGACCCCTGCACGTCGGCCTTGACCACCAACCGCAGCTCCCGCTCGCCCGCCTCCCCGGCCGCCTGCTGGGCGAACTGCTCCAGGGTCAGGCCGCGGGCCGCCCGCAGCTCCTCCTGCCGCCGCTCCTCCTGGCGCCGTTCGGCGATCTCCCGGGCCTCGCGCTCGTCGGCCACCACCTCCAGGCGGTCGCCGGCCTCGGGCACCTCCGAGGCGCCCAGCACCTCGACGGGCGTGGAGGGGCCGGCCTCCTGGAGCGGGCGGCCGCGGTCGTCGAACAGGGCGCGCACCCGGCCGTAGGTCGTCCCGCAGACGAAGGCGTCCCCCACCCGCAGGGTCCCGTTCTGCACCAGGACCGTGGCCACCGGCCCCCGGCCGCGCTCCAGCTTGGCCTCGATCACCGTGCCGCGCGCGGGTCGGTTGGGGTTGGCCTTCAGCTCCTGCAGCTCCGCCACCAGCAGGATCATCTCCAGCAGCTCCTGGATCCCCTGGCCGGTGTGGGCGGAGACCTCGACCATGACGGTGTCGCCGCCCCACTCCTCCGGCACCAGGTTGAACTCCGTCAGCTGCTGGCGCACGCGCTCGGGGTTGGCCTCCGGCTTGTCGACCTTGGTGATGGCCACCACGATGGGCACGCCCGCCGCCCGGGCGTGGTTGATGGCCTCCACCGTCTGGGGCATGACGCCGTCGTCCGCCGCCACCACCAGCACCGCGATGTCCGTCACCTGGGCGCCCCGGGCGCGCAGGGCGGTGAACGCCTCGTGGCCCGGCGTGTCGAGGAAGACGATCTTCTTGTCGCCGACCTCCACCACCGAGGCGCCGATGTGCTGGGTGATGCCGCCCGCCTCCTGGTCGGTGACCCGCGTCTGGCGGATCCGGTCGAGCAACGAGGTCTTGCCGTGGTCGACGTGGCCCAGCACCGTGACCACCGGCCAGCGCGGCTGGAGCTGGGACGCGTCGTCCTCCTCCGCCGCCGGCTCGGGCTTCTTGGCCAGCTCGGGCTCGGGCTCCTGGATCTTGACGGTGAAGCCGAACTTCTCCGCCACCTTGGCCGCCACCGAGGCGTCGATCTCCTGGTTGATCGCGGCCATGACCCCCATGCCGATCAGGGTCTGGATCACCTGGGCCGGGGGGACGCCCAGGAGTTCGGCGAAGGCCCCCACGGTGACGGCGCCGGTCAGCGTGACCTCACCGCCCACCCGCGAGCCGTGCCGGATCTCGTGGGTGGCCTGCTCCTGGGCGCGACGGCGCCGGCGCTCCTCCTTGCGGCCGCCGAAGAGCTTGCCCTCGTCGTCCTCGTCCAGGAAGTCCCGCTCGTCGCGGACGTACTCCTTCTCCTTGCGCTTGCCGCCCCGCCGGGCCGGACCCCCGCCGGGACGGCCGGCCCCGGGCCGCCCTGCCATGCCGGGACGCCCCGCAGGCCGCGGCGGGGCGAAGCCCCCACCGGGCCGCCCGCCCCCCGGCCGCGGCCCGCCGCCGGGGCGTCCAGCCCCCGGCCGCGGGCCCGCCCCGGCGCGGCCGGCGCCGGGGCGGGCCCCCGCGCCGCCGGCCGGGCGGGGCCCCCCGGCCCCGCCCGGCCGGCCCTGGCCCTGTCCCGCGGGCCGGCCCTGCCCCTGGGGCTGGCCGGCGCCCCGGCCGTCCGGCCGGCCGCCGCCGGCCGGACGGCCGTCCCCGGGGCGACCGGGCCGCGGGGCGGCCCGGTCGCCCCGGCGCTCCTCACGCCGCGGCGTGCCGGACGCCCCCGCACCGCCACCACCGGCCGCAGCCGGCCCGCCACGGCCCGCCGGCGCCGGGGCACCCTGGCCGCCCCGGGCGCCGGCCCCGGCCGGGGCGCTCCGCCCGGGCGCGCCGGGCGCCGGCGCGCCCGGGCGCGCGCCACCCGCCGCCCCCGGGGCCTGGGGTCCCTGGGGGGCGGGGGCGCCAGCCGGCCGCGCCCCCGCCGCCCCCGGCGCCGGGCGCGGGGCGGCGCCGGCCTCGCCGGTGCGACCGGCCTGCTTCCCCGTACCCGCACCGTTGGCCGCCGTCGCGGGGCCCCCGGCGGGACCGCGGCGGGCACCATCGCCCGCGCCCATCGCGGGGCGGGCCACCGATCCGCCCGGGCGGTCCGTCGCCGCGGACCGCCCGGGGGCCCCGTTGGTCGGCGCCGCCGGTCGTGGGCTCCCGGCGCCGGCGGCCCCGGCCTTCGGTCCTTGACCGGCGCGGGCCCCGGCCGCCGCCGACCCGCCGGCCGCGGGCCGGCCGGTCGCCGCCGCTCCCGGGCCGCCAGACGCCCCGGCGCGCCCCGGCTCCCGCCCACCGCCCGACGGCGTGGTCCGGGCGCCCGCGACGTCGCCGCCCCCGCGGGCGCCGTCCCGTCCCCCCGCGCCACCGGCCGACCGCGAGGCGGCACCGCCGGTCGGACCCGATCCACCCGACTGCCCCGCGGGCCCGGAGTCGCCGCGCAGAATCTGGGTGATCCGGCGCGCCACCTGGTCGTTGATCGTACTCATGTGGTTCTGGATGTCGATGTTCAGCTCGTCGTGCAGGATGCGCAGGATCTCCTTGCTCTGCACACCCAGCTTGCGAGCCAGCTCATAGATGCGGATGCTTCGCGACAAACGGCTCACCCCCAAATTCTGCGCCCGTTCCTCCGGTCCCCGCGGGCAGCCGCTCCCGCAGGGCGGCGGCCAGCCCCTTGTCCGTCACCGCCAGCACGGCGCACTGGGAGCGCCCCAGCGCCGCACCGAGCTCGGCCTTGCGGCCCCAGACGACCATCGGCACCGCCTCCCGGCTGGTGAGGTGGGCGAACCGCCGTCGGCAGGCGGCGCCGGCGTCCTCCGCCACCAGCACCAGGGCCGCCCGGCCGCGCTGCAGGGCGAAGCGCACGGCGTGGTCGCCGGCGGCCAGCTGCCCCGCCCGCCGGGCGAGGCCCAGCAGCCCCATGGGGTCGCCCTTAACCGCCACCGGCATCCGCCTCCGCCACCAGCGCCGCGAGCTGGCGCCGCAACGCCTCCACCGTGGCCGGGTCCACCTCGGTCTTGAGGGCGCGGCCCAGCTCCCGCGCCTTGAGGGCGCGTTCGAGGCACCGAGGATCGGGACACAGGTAGGCGCCGCGGCCCGCCTTGCGCCCGGTTGGGTCGAAGAGCACCTCCCCCTCGGGGGTGCGCACCACCCGCAGGAGCTCGCGCTTGGGCCGGATCGTCCGGCAGCCGATGCAGGTCCGCTGCGGCACGTGTCGGGGCACGGCGCCTCACCTCGCTCCTCGCTGGTCGGCCTCGACGTCCCCGTCCGCGTCCTCGCCGGGTTCGTCGGCGCCGCCCTCGCCGGCGGCGTCCCCCTCCTCCGGCGCATCCGCCGCGGCCGGCGCCCGGCCTGCGGCGTCGCCGCCGCGGGCCGCCTCCTCCTCGGTCGCCGTCGCCGCGGCGTCCTCCCCGGCGCCGTCCTCGTCCTCCGCGGTCCCATCCCGAGCCGCGTCCTCAGCCGCGCCGGCCGGTTCGTCCGCCCACGGATCCCAGGCGTCGGCCGCGGCCTCGGCCTCCTCCCGCGCGCGGTCCAGGGCGCCGGGAGCGAACAGGTCGTCCAGGTCGTCGCCGGCGTCCCCGGCGGCGTCGCCGCCCTCATCCCGCGCGACGCCGGCCAACACCGCGTCGATGTCCCACTCGTCGGCCCGGGCCAGCAGCTCCTGCGCCTGCGACTCGGCATGGATGTCGATCTTCCAGCCCGTCAGCCGGGCCGCGAGGCGCGCGTTCTGCCCTTCCTTGCCGATGGCCAGGGACAGCTGGTGGTCGGGCACGATGACCCGCGCCACCCGGGTCTCCGGCTCCAGGATCACCCGCGTCACCTTGGCCGGCGAGAGGGCGTTGGCCACGAACTGCTCCGGCTCCTCCGCCCAGCGGATCACGTCGATGCGCTCGCCCCGAAGCTCCGCCACCACCGCCTGGACGCGGATGCCGCGCGGGCCGACGCAGGCGCCCACCGGGTCCACCCGCTCGTCGCGGGTGTCGACGGCCACCTTGGCCCGCACGCCGGGCTCCCGCACCGCCTCCTTGATCTCGACGATGCCGTCGTGGATCTCCGGCACCTCCAGCTCGAACAGCCGCTTGAGCAGGTTGGGGTGGGTGCGGGAGATCAGGATCTGCGGGCCCTTGGGCGTCTTCCGCACCTCGACGATGTAGACCTTGATGCGGTCGCCGGGGCGATACCGCTCGCCGGGGATCTGCTCCGACGGGAACAGCACCGTCTCCGTGCGCCCCAGGTCGACCAGCACGTTGCGCCCCTGCACCCGCTGGACCACGCCGGTGACGATGTCACCCTCGCGGGCGATGAACTCCTCGTAGATCAGGTCGCGCTCGGCCTCCCGGATGCGCTGGAGGACCACCTGCTTGGCGGTCTGGGCGGCGATGCGCCCGAACGCCCGCGGCGTCACCTCCTGCTCCACCACGTCGCCCACCTGGTACCGCGGGTCGATCTCCCGGGCTTCGGCCAGGCTGATCTGGGTCGCGGGGTCCTCCACCTGCTCCACCACCTCGCGGCGCGCCACCACCCGGATCTCGCCCGTCTCCCGGTCGATGCGCACCGCCACGTTCTGGGCGGTGCCGAAGTGGCGACGAAAGGCGGCCACCAGCGCCGCTTCGATGGCCTCGAGCAGCGTGTCCTTGTCGATGCCCCGCTGTCGCTCCAGATCCTCCAGCGCCTCGATGAACTCCACATTCATGGGCGGCCAGGCGCCTCCTTTCCCCTGACACCGGACCCCCTGCCCTGGCGAGGGACCCCCGCCGAGACCCCACCCGGTGGGACGAACCGGCCGCGCTCGGGCCCAGGCCCACGGGGCGCCGCTGGTCAACCCGCCGAGAGCCCACGCGGCGGGACGAACCGGCCACGCCGTGCGGGTCACCGCCCCGCGGCCGAGCCCTGCCGCGCCACCGCGGCCACAGCCCGTGGGCGGCCGCCGCGGGTTCGTCCGCCGCCACCGTCCGGTGCCCGTCAGATCCGGACGTGCAGGCGGGCCTTGGCGACCGCGTCCCGGGGGATGCGGTGGGAGCCCTCCGCGTCGGTGACCACGACGGCGCCGTCCTCCAACCCCTCCAGCCGGCCCAGGAAGTGGCGCCGGCCCTCCACCGGCCGGTAGGTGGTCACCTCCACCTCCCGGCCGCGGAACCAGGCGAACTCCCGGTCGTTGCGCAGCGTGCGGTCGAGGCCGGGGGACATGACCTCCACGACCACGTCCTCGTCGAGCCCTGCCACACCCTCCAGCACCGGGTCGAGGGCCTCGCTGAAGGCGGCGCACTCGTCCATGGTCACGCCACCCGGCCGATCCACCACGCACCGCAGGAACCAGCGGCGCCCCTCGCGCTGGTACTCCACGTCCAGGAGCACCAGCCCCCGGGCCTCCGCCAGGGGCGCGGCCACGGCCTCCACGGCCGCCTCGACCTTGCGATTGCTCACCGTGTCGCCTCCCCGAGGGCATCGTCCCTGGCGCGCCGACGCGACATCGCCCCCAAACGATCGAAAAGAGTGGGCGCGGGACCCACTCTTCCGGGACCATCGCTGGTTGGCGGCATCGCCCGGCGGGGCGCCCCGCCGGGTCCCCAACGGCCGCCCGGCCACCGCGGCCGGGCACACCTGCCCAGAAGCAAGACCAGCGCCCCGGGGGCGCTACCTTGGCCTGAGTATAGCACAGCGCCCAGGACCCGGCAAGGAACCGTCGGTCGCCGCGTGACGGGCGGGCACGGCCCCGCGCGCTTCAGGAGGCGATCGGATCCCGCGGCTCGCCGCCGACCGAACCGCCGGTCCGGCCCCCGCCGACGGCGCGGGACGCAAGCCCCCCTCCCGCGGCGCCGGGCGCGGGGTCAGATCCCCCGCTGCGCCCACCGCCGGCGGACGCCTAGCGGCCGAGGCCGCTGCTTTGGAGGAACAGCGGGTTGAGGGCCAGGCCCACCCCGCCCGCCACAACCATCCCCACGATGGTGTGGAGGATCCGGCGGCCGAGGGCCGTTCCCCGCGCCCCCTGGTGGACGATGGGTACGAGGATCACGGCGCTGGCCAGGGAGGCCAGCACCGTGCCGTAGGCGGCCTGGACCGGGTCGATCCGCCCCTGTGCGGCCAGGTTGGCGGCAGTGGCCGCGCTGGAGGCGCTGGAGACCAGCCCGCCGAGGAAGCTCACCACGTAGAAGCCCGCACTGCCCAGGTGGCGCTGGCCCAGGGTGGCGACGACGTTGAGGACCAGGAACACCATGCCGAACTCCAGCGCCGCCCGCAGCGAAAAGGGGGACGAGAGGCGCACGGCCGGGACCCCTTCGCCGGCCGCGACCCGGGCGCGCCACGCCAGGGCGAGGGCCACCGCCAGCATCAGCCCCACCGGCAACAGGCCGTAGGGCAGCGCCGTCGGGGCGAACAGCCCGAGGATCAGCCCGTTGCGGACGAACATCGCCGCCTTGGCCAGCATCACCCCCCGGAAGGCGAAGGGCTCCAGGGCGGGGCTCTCCCCCACCTTGATCGCCATCTCGGCCACCGTGGCGGTGCTGTTGACCAGGCCGCCGAGGAAGCCCGTGTAGCTGACCCCCCGGGCCCCGTAGACGCGGAGCAGCACGTAGTTGGCGAAGCCGATGGCGGAGATCAGCACCACCATCAGCCACACCCGGCGCAGGTCGAACAGGCCCCATGGGTCCACGGGCTCCCGCGGCAACACGGGCAGGATGACGAAGGTGATCACGCCCAGGTAGATGGCGGCGTGGAGCTCGTCCCGGGAGATCAGCTCGGTCCAGCCCACCAGCTCCTCCTTCCACGCCAGCAGCAACAGCATCAGGATGGTGGCCGCCACCGGGGTGAAGATCTGCCCCCGCCCGACCAGGATGCCGTTGAGGGCGGTGAGCAGCAGGGCCACCGAGGTGGTGATCTCCACGCTCTCCTGCGCCCGCAGGTTCTGCCAGCTGTTGATCAGCACCAGCAGGGCGGTGAACCCCAGCACCGCCAGCATGAAGGGCAGCCGGTACGGTGGATCCGCCGAGGCGGCCAGCGTCCCCGCCAGCGCGGTGAAGGCGAAGGTGCGCATGCCCAGCTCCTTGCCCGCCCGGTGCCGCTCGAGGCCCACCAGCAGGCCCAGGGCCAGGGACAGCGCCAGGTTCTGCAGATCCAGCAGCGTCGCCTCCGGCCGCATCGGCCGCCCCTCCTCCCCGGGGAACCCGGTGCGCCCCGCTGGCCGTCGGCCCCGGTGCCGGGCGCCACGGATCGACCGCCCGCCCCCGGGGCGTGCCGGGCGCGGCCCCTCGGGCACCCCGGACCGGTGGGCGGGCGGGGGCCGGCTGGCCGGCGCGGGATCCCGCGGTCGCGAGGCTCACCGCTTGCCCAGGGAGCCGTCGCGCCGGTTCAACTCGTCTAAGGCCGCCCGGACGCGCCGCGCCACCTCAGCGGCCGCCTGCTCCACCGGCACCGGGTCGGCCTGGCCGGTGGCCCGGTCGACGATCTCCACCTTGCCCTCGGCCAGGCCGCGCGGCCCCACCGTCACCCGCAGGGGGAACCCCACCAGGTCGGCATCGTTGAACTTCACGCCCGGCCGCTCGTCCCGGTCGTCCAGCACGGCCTCCACGCCGGCCTCCTGCAGCGCGCCGTAGACGCGGTCGGCCGCCTCGCGCTGGTCGGCTTCGGCATAGTTGACCGGCACCACCACCGCGTGGAAGGGGGCGACGGACATGGGCCAGATGATCCCCCTCTCGTCGTGGTGCTGCTCGATCACCGCCGCCACCGTACGGGTGACGCCGATGCCGTAGCAGCCCATCACCATCGGCCGCTCCCGGCCCTCGGCGTCCTTGAAGGTGCAGTGGAGCGCCTCGCTGTACTTCGTCCACAGCTTGAAGATCTGGCCCACCTCGATGCCCCGGGCGGAGGCCATCGGCGCGCCGCACTCGGGGCAGGCGTCGCCCGGCCCGACCAGCCGCAGATCCGTCACGCGGTCCGGGGTGAAATCCCGTCCCGGGTTGACGTTGAAGTAGTGGTAGCCCTCTTCGTTGGCGCCGCAGACGGTGTTGCGCAGCGCCATGACCTCCTCGTCGGCCAGGACGGGCACCCCCTTGAGCCCCACGGGACCCGCCGAGCCCGTGGGCACGCCCGCCACCTCCAGGACCTCGGCGCGGTCGGCCATCCGCACCGCCAGCGCCCCCATGGCGTTCTTCAGCTTGACCTCGTTGAGCTCGCGGTCACCGCGCACCAGCGCCGCCACCAGCTGGGGCTTGCGTCCCTCGTAGATCGCCCAGTAGAAGAGGATCTTGATCTGCCGCGCGGGCGGGATGCCCTCCGCCTCGGCCAGCTGGGCGATGGTGCGCACCCCAGGCGTCGGCCGCTTCTCCAAGGGCCGCGGGGGCTCCTCGACCGGCGGGGCCAGCCGGTTCGTCGCCTTCTCCACGTTGGCGGCGTAGCCGCACGCATCGCAGTATACGATCAGCGCCTCGCCGTAGTCCGCCAGGGCCATGAACTCGTGGGTGCCCGAGCCGCCGATGGCGCCCGGGTCGGCCGCCACCACCCGGAAGACCAGGCCGCAGCGACTGAAGATGCGCCGGTAGGCGTCGTCCATGGCCCGATAGCTGCGTTCCAACCCCTCGGCGTCGACGTCAAAGGAGTAGGCATCCTTCATCACGAACTCCCGGGCCCGCATGACGCCGAAGCGCGGCCGGATCTCGTCCCGGTACTTGTTCTGGATCTGGTAGAGCAGCAGGGGCAGCTGCCGGTAGGAGCTCACCGTGGCCCGCACGAGGTCGGTGATGATCTCCTCGTGGGTCGGGCCGAGGCAGTACTCCCGGCCGTGACGGTCCTTGAGCCGCCACATCTCCTCGCCGTACTCCGCCCACCGCCCCGTCTCCCGCCACAGCTCGGCCGGCTGGACGATGGGCAGCCCCACCTCGAGCCCACCCTTGCGGTCCATCTCCTCCCGCACGATGGCCTCCACCTTGGCCACCGCCCGCCGCCCGAGGGGCAGCCACTCGTAGATGCCCGCCGTCACCCTGCGGATCAGCCCCGCCCGCAGCATCAGGCGGTGGCTGGCGATCTCCGCCTCCGCCGGGTCGTCCCGCAGGGTCGGGATCAGCAGCCGGCTCCACCGCATGGCTTCCGCCTCCCGTCGCACCCGTGGGCTGATGGAAAGCGTGAAAAAAGCCTTTCGCCCGCTGCGGACGAAAGGCTGGCCCGCGCCACCCCCCGGGCGGCCGCCCGCCGCCGGTACCGGGCGACGGTGCGCTGCCCCGCGCCAGGGGGCGTGTCCTGCCACCTTTCTCCTCTTATTCCTACCATGTCCCGGGGGGCCGAACAAGATGCGCCGCCCCTGGGCCATGCCGCCCCGGCCCCCGCGGCCCCCGTCGCGGGGCCGACAACCCGGTCGACGCCCCCGGCGGCCGCGCCGGCGCTCCGCCGTCCCTCGCTCCGACCTCCCTCGGCCCGGGCGGCCTGGCACCCCCGCCGGGTGGCACCCCCGCCCGGTCGCATGACGGGAGGCCTCCCGGGCCGGCTCGCATGGCGGCCCGCCGTGTGCGCCGGCTCGTTCGGCGGGCGCCCCCCGGGCCGGCTCGCATGGCGGCCCGCGCCGACCCTGAGCCCCGGCTCGCCTGGCGGGCGCCCTCCCGGGCCCACGCGCCCGCCCGCCCCCCGGTTGGCCCGGCCCACCGGCTTGCCCGGCGGGCGACCGCCCGCACCCGCCGACCCTTGGGGCGCCCTACGCGCCGGTGCGGCGTCCTGCCCCGGCCCCGCCCCGCCCGCCGAAGCGGCGGGCCACGTAGTCCTCGAGGATCTCCAGGAAGCGGGGCACCACGTCGTCGCCGCGCAGGGTGGTGTACTTCTCGCCGTCGACGTAGACCGGGGCGGTGGGCTCCTCGAAGGTGCCGGGCAGGGAGATGCCGATGTCGGCGTGCCGGCTCTCGCCCGGTCCGTTGACGACGCAGCCCATCACCGCCACCTTGAGCTCCTCCACGCCGGGGTACCGCTGGCGCCACTCGGGCATGCGCCGCTGGATGTAGGCCTGCACCTCCCGCGCCATCGCCTGGAAGAAGGTGCTGGCGGTGCGGCCGCACCCGGGACAGGAGCTGACCTGGGGCATGAAGGAGCGGAGCCCCAGGGACTGGAGGATCTGCTGGGCGACCCGCACCTCCTCCGCCCGATCGCCGCCGGGCGTGGGCGTCAGCGACACCCGGATCGTGTCGCCGATCCCCTCCTGCAGGAGCACCGCGAGCCCGGCCGTGCTGGCGACGATGCCCTTCATCCCCATGCCGGCCTCGGTCAGGCCGAGGTGCAGCGGGTAGTCGCACCGCGCCGCCAGCTCGCGGTACACGGCGATCAGGTCCTGGACCTCGGAGACCTTGGCGCTGAGGACGATGCGGTCGTGGGGCATGCCCAGCTCCTCCGCCAGCCGCGCCGACCGCAGGGCGCTCTCCACCATGGCCTCGAGGACCACCTCCCGGGCGCTGCGCGGCTGGGGCCGGCGGGCGTTGGCGTCCATCAGCTCGGTGAGCAGCTGCTGGTCCAATGAACCCCAGTTCACACCGATGCGAACCGGCTTGTCGTACTTCAGCGCCGCCTCGATGATCTGGGCGAAGTTGCGGTCCCGCTGGCGGGTGCCCACGTTGCCCGGGTTGATGCGGTACTTGTCCAGGGCCCGGGCGCACTCGGGGAAGCGGGTCAGGAGCACGTGGCCGTTGTAGTGGAAGTCGCCCACCAGCGGGGTCGAGAACCCGGCGGCCCGCACCCGCTCGACGATGCGGGGCACCGCCGCCGCGGCCTCCTCGTGGTTGACGGTGATCCGCACGATCTCGCTGCCCGCCCGCGCCAGCTCGATCACCTGGTTCGCCGTGGCCTCCACGTCGGCGGTGTCCGTGTTGGTCATCGACTGGACCACCACGGGATGGTCGCCACCGATGGGCACGGGCCCCACCCACACGGTGGGCGTCTTGCGGCGTGGCTTGGGGCCGATCTGCATCATGGGCTCCTTCCTCCGCCCCGGCGGCGCCGCACCGGAATCCACCCCGTCCCCCTGCCGGCTTCCCCCGCAACCTCTTCGCTGCCGGCGGATGCCGGCCCCGGGCGGCGCCGGACCCACCCCGCGGCCCGTTGCGCCCGGTCAGGAGTCGCCGCACCCCCCGACGCGCACGCGCCGGCGCGTCGCCGCCCGTCCCTGCCCCGGTCACGACGCCCCCAGGCGCACCAGGTCGCGGTACGTGATCACGATGGCCAGGAGCATCAGGAGCGCGAAGCCCAGGAAGTGGATCAGGTTCTCCTGTTCCGGGTCCACCGGCCGCCCCCGCACCGCCTCGACGGCCAGGAACAGCAGGCGACCGCCGTCCAGGGCGGGGACGGGCAGGAGGTTGACCAGGGCCAGGTTGGCGGACAGCACCGCGGCCAGCAGCACCACCTGGCTCAGCCCCACCTGGGCGGCTTCGCCGATCTGCTGCCCGATGCCCACGGGCCCGATGACGTCGAACCCGCCGCGGCCGGTGGCCATGTGCACCAGGGCGAGGACGAACCCGGCCGCCACGCGGTACGTCGCCTCGGCCCCCTGGACCAGGGCCTGCAGGACCCCCGTCCGCATGGTCTCCAGTTGGGGCCGGATCCCCACGACGCCGACCCCCGGGCGCTGGGGATCGGGTCGGGGGGTGACGCGCACGGTGAGCACGCGGTCGCCCCGCTGGACGGTGAGCTCCACGGCGCGGCCCCCCGCCGCCTGGATGGCCGCCACCACCTGTTCCCAGGACGCGATGCGGCGACCGTCGATGGTGAGGATCCGGTCCCCCGGCTGCAGCCCGGCCTCGGCGGCGGGGTATCCGGCCACCACCTCGCCGACCACGGGTCGGGCGACGGGCACGCCGATGACCGCGAAGACCAGGGTGAAGAGCACCACCGCCAGGACCACGTTCATGACCGGTCCCGCGGCGATGATCCGAAACCGATCGCCCAGGGGGCGCCCGAGGAACCGGCGTTCCGGAGGGACCCGCTCGAGCCCCTCCTCCTCGGGCTGCATCCCCGCCATGCGGACGAACCCGCCCAGCGGCAGCAGCCGCAGGCTGTACTCCGTCTCGCCGCGCCGGACGAAGGCCAGCCGGGGACCGAAGCCCAGGGAGAACTCGTGCACCAGCACGCCGCTGCGCTTGGCCGCCCAGAAGTGGCCGAGCTCGTGGATCACGATGAGCAGCGCGAAGACGGTCACCGTCCAAAGGAGCGCCACCGACCCACCACCTGCCTGGTCTGCCGGCCCCGCCACGGCGGACGCCGCAGGCACCGCCTGCGGCGTCCGGTCCCGCGCGGCCTCGCGGGCCCGGCCCGAAGCCGTCCCCACCGGCCCGGGCGCGGGGCGCCACACCTTGCCGCGGGATCCGCCCGGATGCCCGCGGATCGCCCGCTGCGGCCGGCCGGGCCCCGGACCCTGTTCCCGGCGGATCGCCCGGGGCGGCGGGCGGGCGCCGTCCGGCTCCCACCGGCTCGCCCCGCGGGGCGGACCGGCCACCGCCCCGGTTCCCGCGCGGTCGCCCGCTGGACGGCCGCCCCCGGCCCACAGCCCGGCCCATGGCCCCTGCGCGGCGGGCGGGCCGCCGCGCCGCCGCCCGCTGGCGCACCTCGAGCCGCCCCGCGGCTCCGCCGGCTCGCACCGACGCCGTCGGGTCCGCGGGCGTCCCGCACCCCCGACGCCGCGCCGTCACGCCGGCGGCGATGCCGCGCCCCCGGGTCCCACGGCCGTTCGCGGCGGCCCCGCCATCTGGGCTCGAGCTTCCTCCCGCGCCCAGGCGTCGGCCTCCAGCACGTCGTCGAGACCCGTCACCGGTCGCGCCCGGTGCCGGTCCAGCACCGCCGCGACGGTCTCCGCGATCCCCGGGAAGGGCAGCCGGCCGGCCAGGAAGGCCGCGACGGCCTCCTCGTTGGCGGCGTTGAGCACGGCCGGCGCCGTCCCCCCGGTCTCCAGGGCGCGGTACGCCAGCGCGAGGCACGGGAAGGTGCGGGTGTCGGGTTCCTCAAAGGTCAGCTTGCCCACGGCGGCCAGATCCAAGCGATCCACCAGCCGGGGCCCACGTTCAGGATAGCACAGGGCGTACTGGATCGGCTGGCGCATGTCCGGCCGCGCCAGCACCGCCACCATGGCGCCGTCCCGCAGTTCCACCAGCCCGTGGACCACGCTCTGGGGATGGACCACCACCCCGATGCGGGACGCGGGCAGGCCGAAGAGCCAGTGCGCCTCGATGACCTCCAGCCCCTTGTTCATCAGGGTGGCGCAGTCGACGCTGATCTTGGCGCCCATGGACCAGTTGGGGTGGCGCACGGCCTGCTCGGGGGTCACGTCCCGCAGGGCCTCGGGGCGCCAGCCGCGGAAGGGACCGCCCGAGGCCGTCAGGATCAGGCGCTCCACCTCCGCGGGTGACCGCCCCGCGAGGCACTGGAACAGGGCGGAGTGCTCGCTGTCCACCGGCAACAGGCGAACACCGGCGGCCGCCGCCTGGGCCGTCACCAGGGCACCCGCGGCCACCAGGGACTCCTTGTTGGCCAGGGCGACGTCCCGCCCGGCCCGCAGGGCGGCCAGGGTGGGGCGCAGGCCCGCGGCCCCGGTGATGGCCACCAGCACCCGCTCGGCACCGGGCCACGTGGCCAGTTCCTCCGCGGAGCCCGGGCCCACCAGGACCCGGACGCCCTCCCGCTCCAGGGCCGGCCGCCAGGCCCGGCCGGCGTCGGGATCCTCCAGGGCCACGGCCTCCGGCCGCAGCCGTCGCACCTGCTCCAGCAGCCGCCGGCCGTCCCGGGCGGCACCCAGGGCCACCGCCCGCAGCCGCTCCGGCATGCCGGCGATGACCTCCACCGCCTGCCGTCCGATGGACCCCGTACTGCCCAGGATGACGACCCCCATCGGTCCCTCGCCCATCGCCGTCCTCCGCCTCCTTCGGGGCGCCCGCGGAGCCGCCCGCCCCGACCCCCCGCGCGGCACCGCCCGGGGCCCGGATGTCGCCGGCCGGTCGCGCCGGCGGCGCGATGACGGCCCATCCGCACGGCACCGACGGCGCCGCGACGCCCCGGGACCTGGACGCACCGCGGAACGCCAGCGCCTCGTCCGTACGGCCGCGGCCACGGCCCCCGGCCGCAGCCGGCGCACCGGCACGGCCTGCCGCCGTCCTAGGCGTCCGCTCCAGGGCGGGTCCCGAGGCCCGCTCGGCGTCGGGATCCTCGTCCCAACGGACACCCCGGACGCCCCGACGGTACCCCGAGCGGCCGCCGGGCCGCCGGGGTCCCCTGGACCGTAGGAAGGCCACGGCGTGGCTCGCACCCCACCCCGAGCGCCCCGTGTACCGCCCCAGCCATCCCGGCCGCTACGGCCGCCACGCCCCACCGTCGCGTCCACGGTATCCCGGCGCACCCTTTGCCGCCCCGGCCATCCCGGCACGCCATCACGTCCACGGCGCCCCCGGCGCCCCATGTGCCGCCCCGCCCGCCACGACGCGGCGCCGCCCCCTGGATCAGGGCCCCAGGATCGGCAATCCGGACCGCCCGGCCCCGCCCATCCCCCCGCCGCCGGCCTCCGCCCGCGTCCGCCGCCCCCGCCGGCCCTAGCGCCACGGCCGCATCCAGGCGGCGAACAGCACCAGCGCCGGCAGCAGGCTGTCGATCCGATCCAGCATGCCGCCGTGCCCGGGCAAGAGGGAGCCCGAGTCCTTGCGGCCTGCGCGCCGCTTCCACCACGACTCCCAGAGGTCGCCCAGCTGCCCCGCCACCGCCGTCCCGGCGGCCGCCGGCAGCAGCTCCAAGGCGGAGCGGTCGAGCAGGCCCGCCAGAAGGGCCGCCGCCACCAGGGCGCCGGCCAGGCCGCCCGCCGCGCCCTCCCAGGTCTTCCCGGGGGAGATCCGCGGCGCCAGCGGCCGCCGCCCCCATGCCCGTCCGACGAAGAAGGCCGCGGTGTCCTGGACCCACAGGATGATCAGCGGCACCAGCAGCCACGCCGGCCCGGCCTGCCGGAGCCAGAGGGCGCACGCCAGGGGGATCCCGACCCACGCGGCCACCCCCGCCGCCACCACCCCGCCTCGCAGCGAGGCCGCCGGCCCGCCTCCCAGCAGGCCCGCCGACATGCCTCCCAGCGGGCCCGGCGCCCCGCCTCCCAGCGGGCCCGCCGACGAGCCCGCCCCGGCGGTGGTGGGGGCGGCGGCGGCCGCC
Organism: Thermaerobacter composti; assembly: GCF_033582035.1. Taxonomy (NCBI): domain Bacteria; kingdom Bacillati; phylum Bacillota; class Clostridia; order Eubacteriales; family Clostridiales Family XVII. Incertae Sedis; genus Thermaerobacter; species Thermaerobacter composti. The sequence continues at coordinate 1,251,538 of NZ_CP132508.1, read as the reverse complement.
CCCACCACCGCCGCGGCCAGCGGCGCTGCTGCCATGGCCGCCGCGGGCGGCCATGGCAGCAGCGCCAGGGCGCCCATCGGCAGGATCCCCGCCACAGCGCCCACCGCCCGCAGCCGGCGCCACCCGGCCCGGCTGGCCTTCGCCCCGCCCGCCCAAGCCATGGCCTCCGCCAGCAGCCCGGCGGCCTCCCAGCCGGCCAGCAGGCCCACCGCCCCGAGGACCGACGTCAGGGCGCCACCGCCCCACCAGACGGCGGCGAGGACCGGCGGGAGCAGGACGGCGGCGGTGGCCAGACGCGCCGTCAGCATCGTCCCTCGGTTCCGGCCTCGCCGCCGGGCCGGCGACCCCCGCCCGGCGCGGCCGGGGGCTGGCCGCCGCCCGTCGTCGCCGGGGCACGGGTTGCGCCGCGTCCCGCCCCGGTTCCCGCCCCGTCACCCGGGGCGCCGTCGGCCCACGGCCAGCCGCCGGTGTCGCCCCCCGGCGACACCGCCTGGGGCGGGGCGGCGCGGGGGTCGGCGCCGCCCCGCCCCAGGAGCCGCCCCGGGGCGTCCGCGGGCCCGCATCCTGCAGGGTCCTCGCGTCCGCCGTCGGTCCCTCCCGCGCCCTGCCCGGCGTCGGCGGGCGGCCGGAGCCGGGGTGGGCCTGGAGGCGAGGATCCCGGCGCCTCCCCCGGCGCCATGGCACCCCCCGGGCGGCCGGCACCCGGCCCCAGTCCCCCGAAGCGGCGCTCCCGGTGGGCGTAGGCCTCGATGGCCTCCACCAGGTGGACGGGGCGGAAGTCGGGCCAGGCAATGGGGGTGAACCAGAGCTCGCTGTAGGCGATCTGCCAGAGCAGGAAGTTGGAGATCCGCCACTCACCGCTGGGGCGGATCACCAGGTCGGGGTCCGGCAGGTCGGCGGTCTGCAGGTGGGCGGCCAGCATCGCCTCGTCGATGGCCTGGGGGTCGATCTCCCCGCGCGCCGCCTTGGCGGCCAGCCGCCGCGCCGCTCGCGCCAGCTCCCAGCGCGCCCCGTAGTTCAGGGCCAGGACCAGGATCATGCGGCCATTGGACCGGGTGGTCTCGACGGCGCGCAGCACCTCCCGCCGCGGCGTCGGCGGCAGCCCCTCGGGGTCGCCGATGACCCGGATCTGCACGCCGTTGCGGTCGAGCTCGTCGAGGTCCCGGCGGATGTGCTCCACCAACAGGCCCATCAGGGCCCGGACCTCCGCGGGCGGCCGCCGCCAGTTCTCGGTGGAGAAGGCGTAGAGGGTCAGCACCTCGAGCCCGATGTCGCCGGCGAAGCGCACGATCACCCGCACGCTCTCGACCCCGGCCCGGTGCCCGGCCACCCGCGGCCAGCCCCGGCGCTGGGCCCACCGCCCGTTGCCGTCCATGATGATGGCCACATGCCGGGGCATCCGCCCCATGGCCCGGACCCGCTCGACGCGGCGCAGCAGCTCCGCCTCTTCCGGTGGCGGCACGGACGGGCCTCGCTGCGTGACGGGATCGGTCACCGGCTTCCTCCCCTTCACCCGAAGGTCGACCCGGCGGCCCCGACCCCCGGACCCGCCGCCCGGTCGCCTCCCGGCCCGCCGGGACGCCTCACGGCCCCTCGGACCCGCCGCCCTCTCCGGCGGTGGGCGGCCCCCAGCTGGCCCGCGCCGCCTCCCCCAGGGCCCCCTCCAGGTCGGCCCGCGGCAGCGGCGGCAGGGGGAAGGCGGCCACCACGAGCCGCACCGTCCGCGGTCCCTCGGCGTTCCCGCCGTCCGTCCCCGCCGCGGGCGCCCCGTCGTCCGTCTCCCCGCCGCGGGGCACCGCTCCGCCGCCCCCCACCGCCGCGGCGCCGGCCCCCTCGGCCCCCCTGGAGGCCGGGCGCCCCGCGCCGCCAGCGCCGGCGGTCCTGGGGGGAGCACCCCCGTCCCGCCGGCCGGATCCGGCCCGACCGTCCGGACCGGGCGATCCCGCGTCGGGATCGCCGGCCCCAGCCCGCGCCCACTCCGCCCGCACCACCCGCCAGAGGGTGGCGCGCGGCCCGACCTGGCGGGCTCGGCGCCGGGCCGGTTCGTCCGGGGCGGCGGTGACCGTCACCTGGACGACGAGGCCTGCCCCCTCCAGACGCCGGCGCGCCTCCGCCAGGGGCAGGCCGACCAGCTCGCCGAGCTCCCTCACACCTCGCGGATCTCCTTCTCCTTGCCGGCCAGGAGCTCGTCGATGCGGGCGATGGCCCGGTCCGTCAGCTCCTGGACCCGCTCCTGGGCCCGCCGGATCTCGTCCTCGGAGAACCCCTCGTCCTCCAGCTCCTCCAGGTCCTCGTTGGCCTGACGGCGGATGTTGCGGACGGCCACGCGCTCCTCCTCGGCCATCTTGCGCACCCGCTTGACCAGCTCGTTGCGGGTCTCCTCCGTCAGGGGCGGCAGCACGATGCGGATGACCTGGCCGTCGCTGGAGGGGTTGACGCCGAGGTCCGACTTGGCGATGGCCTTCTCGATCTCCCCCATCACGCTCTTGTCCCAGGGCTGCACCACCAGCATCCGCGGCTCCGGCGCGGTGATGGTCGCCAGCTGTTGCAGGGGCGTCGGCGTGCCGTAGTAGTCCACGCGGATCTTCTCCAGCAGCGCGGGCGTGGCGCGACCCGCACGGACCGTGGCCAGCTCCCGCCGGAAGTTCTCCACCCGGGCCTCCATGCGTTCCCGGGCCTCGCGGAGGATGTCCTCGATCACCGGGGATCCCCCCTGACGTAGGTGCCGATGTTCTCGCCCAGCACGGCCCGCCGGATGTTCCCGGGGACGCTGAGGTCGAACACCCGGATGGGGATGTTGTTCTCCATGCAGAGCGACGTGGCCGTGGAGTCCATGACCCGCAGACCGCGGTTGAGCATCTCCAGGTAGTCGATCTCGTCGATCTTCCGGGCGTTGGGGTCCAGGCGCGGATCGGCGTCGTAGACGCCGTCCTCCTTGGTCGCCTTGAAGAAGATCTCCGCCTCGATCTCCGCCGCCCGCAGCGCCGCCGTGGTGTCGGTGGAGAAGTACGGATTGCCGGTGCCGGCGGCGAAGATCACCACCCGCCCCTTCTCCAGGTGGCGGATCGCCCGTCGCCGGATGTACGGCTCGGCCACCTCCTTCATCTCGATGGCCGTCTGCACCCGGGTGTCGACGCCGTGCTTCTCCAGCGCGTCCTGCAGCGCCAGGGCGTTGATCACCGTCGCCAACATGCCCATGTAGTCCGACGTCGCCCGGTCGATGCCCTTGGCGCTGCCCTGCACGCCGCGCCAGATGTTGCCGCCGCCGACAACGATGGCCACCTGGACGCCCAGGTCGACCACCTCCCGCACCTGGCGGGCGATGGAGTCGACCACCTCGGGGTCGATGCCGTACCCGCCGCCGGCCAGCATCTCCCCCGAGAGCTTCAGCATGATCCGCCGGTAGCGGGGCCGCGGCATCCCGTTGTCGCCCCGGCCGGCGGCCTCGGCCGGGGCCGGACCGGCCCCCACCGCCCCGCGAGCGGGCGTCCCCACCGCGGCCGGGCGCCCAGCGCCGCAGCCGCCGGCTACCCCCCCGACCGGTGCACCCGCAGGGGCCGGCACCTCGCCCGACGGAGGCGCGCCGCGGCCTCCTCCGCGACCCGCCGTCCGGGCTTCCGCCGCCGGCCCGGGACCGCCTCGGCTGCGGGCTCGACCTCCCTCGGTCCCGCCATGCTCCACGCTCCCCGCCCCCCGTGCCACGGCCCAGCCTGGGGCGGCCCCTCAGGCGCCGCCCAGCTCGAAGCGCGCGAAGCGCCGCACGCGGATGTTCTCGCCCAGCTTGGCGATGGCCTGCTTGATCAGGTCGCCCACGGTGATCGAGTCGTCGCGGATGTAGGGCTGCTCCTCCAGGCAGACCTGGCTGAAGAACTTGTCCAGGCGCCCCTCGACGATGCGATCGACGATGTGGGCGGGCTTGCCCTCGGCCTCCGCCTGGCGCCGCAACAGCTCACGCTCCCGCTCCACCACCTCGGCGGGCACGTCCTCCCGCCGGACGTACTGCGGCGCCGTGGCCGCCACCTGCATGGCCAGCTCGTGGACCAGCTGCCGGAAGTCGTCGGTGGCGGCGACGAAGTCCGTCTCGCAGTTCACCTCGATGAGGACGCCGATGCGGCCCTGGCCGTGGATGTAGGCGTGGACCAGACCCTCCGCCGTGGCGCGACCGGCCTTCTTGGCGGCGGCCGCCATGCCCCACTCGCGCAGCAACAGTGCGGCCTTCTCCATGTCGCCGCCGGCCTCTTCGAGGGCCCGCTTGCAGTCCATCATGCCGGCGCCGGTGCGCGCCCGCAGCTCCGCGACCTGTTTCGCGCTGACCGCCATGGATGGCCTCCTTCCTCGCTCCCTTCCCGTCGCCCCCTCGGGCCGGGGTCGCGGCGCCCGCCCTGGGCGGCCGCGGCCGCTCCACCGCGCCGTGCCCCAGCCGACGCCGGTGCGGCTCAGGCCTCCACCACCTGCACGCCCTGCTTGCCCTCCAGCACGGCGTCGGCGATCTTGCTGGTGATCAGCCGCACGGCGCGGATGGCGTCGTCGTTGCCGGGAATCACGTAGTCGATCTCCTCGGGGTCGCAGTTGGTGTCGACGATGGCTACCACGGGGATGCCCAGCTTGCGCGCCTCGGTGACGGCGATCTTCTCCTTGCGGGGGTCGACCACGTAGATGGCGTCGGGCAGATCCTTCATGCCCTTGATGCCGCCCAGGTACTTCTGGAGCTTGGCCTTCTCCCGCAGCAGCCGCGCCACTTCCTTCTTGGGCAGCCGCTCGAAGTGGCCCTCCGCCTCCATCTGCTCCAGTTCCACCAGGCGGTCGATGCGCTTGCGGATGGTGACGAAGTTGGTCAGGGTGCCGCCCAGCCAGCGCTCGTTGATGTAGAACTCCCCGCAGCGGGTGGCCTCCTCGGCGATGGCGTCGCGCGCCTGCTTCTTGGTGCCCACGAACAGGATGCGGCCGCCCTGGGCGACCAGCTCCCGCACGAAGTTGTACGCCTCGTCCAGCAGGCGCACGGTCTTCTGCAGGTCGATGATGTAGATCCCGTTGCGCTCCATGAAGATGTAGGGGCGCATCTTGGGATTCCACCGGCGGGTCTGATGGCCGAAGTGCACGCCAGCCTCCAGCAGCTGCTTCATGGCCACGACCGGCACCGGCCCCACCTCCTTCGGTTGCTCCTCCGCCCCCTTCACCGGGCCGCGGGACCGGCGCGCCCGCTGCCCCGCGTCCGGCACCGCCGCGGCCCCTCCGGAGGCGTGCGACGTACCCGCCGCCCACGGGCGAGGGACCCGGCCGCTGTGGGCCCCCTCCGCCCGTTTCCGGGCGCGAGCCGTTCGGTAGTATATCACAGGGCTTCCGGGGCGCCAACGCGAGGCGCCCGCGGGCGGCGCGGGCGCCCGGGTCGAGGACGGCCCGGGGCGCCGCCGCTCCGCGGCGCCCGCGGTCTCACCGCAGGTGGGGCGCGACGAAGCGCTGGGGATCCCAAGGATGGGATGTCGCGGCGGGTTGGGGTGCGCCGCCCGCACCGGACCCCGCCGGGGCGGGGCGCGACAGGGCGGCGCCGAAGGCGGGTTGCGTGCCGGTCTCGAGGCGGATGTAGACGGGGATCGCCAGGGGCAGGCGGTCCACCGGTCGGACGGGCACCGGCTGGAGGGCGAGCCGCGCAGCCAGCCCGTCCACCAGGTCGCGGCCCAGCCGCCGGCTCCACGGCGCGGACCAGGTGGCCAGCTGCCCGGGGTCCAGCTGGGCCTGCAGCTGGCGGGCCAGTTCGTCCCGGAGGTGACCCTCTAGGGCGGCGGCCGCATCGGGGGGGAGTTCGAGGCGAACGCCGTACACCGTGATGCCGGCCTCCCGCAGGCGGGCGGCCAGCTCGGCGGCGACGGCGGCCGGCAGCCGCTGCTGCAGCGCGGCGATCACCGCGGGCAGCTGCTGGCGCAGGGTCTCCTCCACCGCGGCCTCGGCGGCCGCCGCCAGGGGAGCGGCTGCGACCTCCACGGTCACGCCGCGGTGCACCAGCCGCTGCACCCCCGCGCCGGCCAACAGGGCCGCCACCAGCAGCCCGCAGGCGAACCCGAGCCAGAAGCCCCGCACCGCCTCACCCCCGTCTGGCATAGTATGCCAGCCTCGTCCCGCCCTATGCGGCGACGTCCAAGCCGGGAGCGCCGTGGGGCGGAAGGCGGTCGTTCGGGCGCCGCGGACGGGGGTGCCGGGGCGCGGGACGCCGACGGGCGGGGCCCTGGCGGGCAGGGCGCCGACGGGCGGGGGACGGGCGGGCGGAGCGTCGGCGGGCGCGGTGCCGGCGGGTCGGGCGTCGCTGCGAGCACCGGTGCGGCGCGCCCAGGCGTCCATGATCAGGGTGCGGGTGCGGGTGCGCTACCGACGGGTCGGGCGTCGGCGCTAGACCGTCCGATCCAGTCGCTGGCCCTTGAGGGCGATCCCCTCCGGCACCAGCCGGGAGCCTGCCCAACCGCCGCGGGGGTCGGGCCCGGATGCGGGGGTGCGCCCGGGCGCCGGGGAGCCCGTCTCGCCGGCCGGCCCGGTCCGACCGCCGCCTCGGGGTGGGGGTGGCTGCCGACGGCGGCGCCCGCGCGGGTCCTCCGGGTCGGGGTGCGAGCCGCCGCGCCGGTGGCCCCGGCGATCCCGCCCGGAGGGCGGCACCTCGGCGCCCTCCTCCCCCTGGCCAGGGTCGTTCCCCGCCCGCCGGCCGGTGCGGCCGCCGGGCGAAGCCGCCGTCAGGTCGCCCACCCGCTGCTGGCGCCGGGCTTCCCCGAGCAGGGCCGCGAAGCGCTGGGCCTGTTCCTCCCCGCGGACCGTCTCCGCCCCCAGGCGCTGGAGTCGGTGGGCCGCCGTCGCCGACTGCAGGAGGTGGGGTCCGTCGACGCCGCCGACGCTCATGGACCGCGTCCCTCCTCGACCCGCAGCCGCGCCCGCAGGCGCAGGATCGCCCGGGTGTGCAGCTGGGAGACCCGCGAGGGGCTGACCCCCATCACCGCGGCGATCTCCTTGACCGTCAAGCCTTCATAATAATACAGCGTCACCACCAGCCGCTCCCGCTCGGGGAGCCCCCTCAGGGCGTCGGCCAGGCGCCGGCGCAGGTCGGTCAGCGTGGCCGCCTCCAGGGGGTCCGCGGCGTCCGGATCCGCCAGCCGGTCCAGCACCGCCGCGGGGTCGTCGGCGTCGCTGGGCAGCACGTCGTCCAGCGACACCACCGTGGTCCGGGCCAGGTCCTGGAGCAGGTCCGCGAACTCCTCCGTCGTCAGGCCCAGCTCCGCCGCCACCTCGGCGTCCTCCGCGGGCCGCCCCAGCCGGCTCTCGAGGCGGCGGTAGCACGCCTCGACCTCCCGGGCCCGGCGGCGCAGACCCTGGGGGACCCAGTCCATGGCCCGCAGCCCGTCCAGCATCGCACCGCGGATGCGCGTGTAGGCGTAGGTCTCGAACTTCACCCCGCGGGCGGGGTCGTACCGCTGGATCGCCTCGATCAGGCCGAAGACGCCGTACCCGATCAGGTCGTCCATCTCCACCTGCGGCGGCAGGTGGACGATCATCCGCCCGGCCAGGTACTTGACCAGCGGCAGGTGCTCCCGGATCAGCGCCTCCCAGCTCTCCGGATCCGCCGTCGCCCGGTAGCGGCGCCACAGCTCCGCCCGATCAGGCCGCTGCTTCAGCTCTGCGGACACCCTCCGTCCCCCCTCCGCCTCTCGCCTCTCGCCCGATCCGGCCCTCCTCCCCGGCCCGTCCCGCCGCCGGTGCTACCCCAGCAGGCGGCGGCGCCGCGCCTGCTCGTTGAGGATGAAGCCGGCGATGCGGTCCTGCAGGCGTCCGTCGATCTCGACGAAGGCCAGCCCGACGGCCGGCGGGGCACCCGGTTCGACCCGCACCACCCGGGCCGTGGCCCGCACCACCCAGCCGGGGAACCCCATCTCGACCCGGAGATGCTCCCCCACCGCCGGGGCCTTGGGCACCGCCACCCGCGCGCCGCCGCCGCTGACGTCCAGGGTGTGCCCGCTCAGGACCTCCGGCGGATCGCCCTCCCGCTCCAGGCGCACCGGCAGGCGTACGTCGAGACGCACCCAGTGGCGACGTTGCACCCGTTCGACCCGCGCTGGCGGGGCCAGGTGCAGCTCGGGCTCGGGCTCCACGCGAGCCTCCACCACCACGGTGACGAACCCGTACACCCCGCGATCCGACCCGCGATCCCGCGGATCCCGGTAGACCACCTTCACCGCCTGGCCCGGCCGCGGGACCACCCAGCGATGGCGGGCCATGGGCAGCGCCAGGACGATCCCGCTGGGCCCCGACGCCAGCACGTGGGTCCGGTAGGGACCCGCCCCGACGCCCGCAGGCGGCTCGTCCACGAAGGCGATCTCCACCGGCTGGTTGACCTCCAAGGGCAACGGCTCCACGTCCCCCATCCCCCCGTCCCCCTCCCGGCCGCGCGGCGCCGGCGGCGGCCGGCGCTAATCGCCCGGCGCCGAGGCCGCCCGCAGCGGGCGCCGGGGCCACAGGCGGGTCAGGTACGCCAAGAGGCCGCCCGTCGCCGGCGCCGGGGCTCCCAGGAGGCGCCGCGCCATGGCGGCGACGGCCCGGGCGGCCGGGCTGTGGGGTGCGGCCAGCAGCAGCGGGACCTGCCGCTGGACCGCCCGGCGCAACTGGGGATCGAAGGGCACGGTGCCCAGGCACCGGGGCTCGACCCCCAGGAACCGTCGGCAGACCGCGGCCAGCCGTGCGAAGGCCCGCTCGCCCTCGGCGGCCCCCTGCACCTGGTTGACCGCCACCCACACCTGGGGAGCCTGGGCCGGGTCCCGGCCCGCCACCAGCTTGATCACCGCATAGGCGTCGGCCAGGGCCGTGGGCTCGGGCGTGGTGACCACCAGCACCTCCCGCGCCGCCAGCAGCTGGGGCCGCACCGCGCCCCCCACGCCCGCCCCGCCGTCGATCACCACCAGATCCCACCCGTAGCGGGCCACCTGGGCAAGCACGTGACGCCAGCGCAGGCCGTCGATGGGGGGCAGTTCGAGCATGCCGTGGCCGCCGGCGAGCAGGTCGACGCCGCCCGGGCCGGGCACCACCGCCTCGGCCAGGCTCGCCCGACCCGCCAGGACGTCGCCCAGGTGCCGGGGGGCGCTGACACCGGCCAGGATCTCGGCGTTCCCCAGCCCCACGTCGGCGTCCAGCAGCAGCACCCGCCGCTCCAGCTGCCGGGCGGCGATGGCCAGGTTCAGGCTCAGGTTGCTCTTCCCGACCCCGCCCTTGCCGCTGGCCACCAGGAGCGTGCGCGATCGCTCAGCCAACCCGGTCGGCGTCGTGGCCATGCAGGCCCCCTCCTCCTCGGTGCCGGCGCCGGGCGTGGGCCAGCCACGGCCCCAGCGCCTCTGGGGTGCCCGGCACCAGGTCCTCGGGCACGCGCTGGCCCAGTCCCACCCGGGCCAGGGGCAATCCCCACCCCGCGGCTCGGGCCAGGGCGGCCGCGGGATCCAGGCACTCGTCCAGCTTGGTGAGCACCAGGTCCGTCGCCCCCAGCCGGCGCCCGGCGGCGACCACCGCCGCCGCCTCCGCCGGCGCCAGGGTCGCCGGGACCACCAGCAGCACCCGGTCGGGCCGGGCCGCGGCGACCACGGCGGCCAGCTCGGCGGCCACCTCCGGCAGCAGCAGGTTGCGGCCCGCGGTGTCCACCAGGGCGCGCACCCCGCCCTCGCCCCCCGCCACCTGGGCGTCGGCCTGCTCGCCCTCCGCGGCACCGCCGTGCTCGCCTTGCCGGTTCGCCCAGGCGGCCACCTCGCCGGGGGCGTACGCCACCTCCAGCGGCAGGCCGAGCAGCTCGGCGTAGGACGCCAGCGCCCGGGTGGCGCCCAGCCGATAGGTGTCCGCCGCCAGCAGGGCGACCTCGCGCCCCTCGTCCAGCACCGCCCGGGCCGCCAGGTTCACCACCACCGTGGTCTTGCCCGCGCCCGTGGGCCCGACCACCACCACCGTCCCGGCCAGCGGCGGGGCGGGCGGCGGCAGGACCGGCGACGCGGCCCTCGTCCCTGCGGGGGCCGGGGCCTGCCCGCGCGGGCCGGCGGCGCGCCCCGCGGCCGCCGGCGACGGGAGCAGGGGACCCTCGCCCACCGTCACATCCAGCCGCCGCGCCCGGCCGTCCGGCAGCGCAGCAGGCAGAGCACCCTGCGGCGACGGGGCCGCGACCGCCGCTGGGGCCCCGGCCGCCGCGGGCCGGGCCGGTGGCGCCCCCGCCGCCCCTCCGCGCCCTCGGTCTCCCCCTTCGCCGGACTGCACCGCCGCGGCCGGTTCGTCCCAACCGCCGGCGTCCCCGCCGGCGGCGACGTTGGGCGGCCGCCCCACCCCACCGGCGGCCGGACGGCCCGCACCGAACCCGGCGGCGGCAGCCCGATCCCACCCGGCGGAGAGTCCGGCCCGGGGCCCGTCCCCGTCCCAGGCCGCCGTCACCTCGACCCACCGGCGGCCGCGCCCCAGCCATCCCAGGAGCCCCCGACCGCGCACCGCCCGGGACTGCAGGATCACCGCGTCGCGCCCCATCTCCGCCCGCACCAGTTCGAGGGCCGTGCGCATGTCCGGCGCCCGGAAGCGCTTGATCCTCACGGGCGGATCACCCCCACGGTCTCCACCTGGAGGTGGGGCACCAGCTCGTTATAGGAGACGACCACCAGCTGCGGCACCGCCGCCTCCAGCAGCCGGTAGAGGTGGAGCCGGATCACCGGGGCACAGAGCACCACCGGCTCGACCCCCTGCGCGGCCACCCGCCGGACCTCCGCCTGGGCGGCCCGCAGCAGGCGGCCGAGCCAGTCGGCGGGCACGGCCGGCGGGCCGCCGGCGGGGGTCTGCTGCAGGGCGTCGCGGATCACCTGCTCGGCCGCGGGGTCCAGGGCCAGCACCCGCAGCCGGCCGTCCCGCACGGGCAGCGACTCGGAGATCTGGGCCGCCAGCCGGTGCCGGACGAACTCGGTCAAGAGGTCGGTGTCGCGGGTGACGGGGGCCTGGTCCGCCAAGGCCTCGCCGATGGTCACCAGGTCGCGGATGGCCACGCCCTCCCGGAGCAGGTTCTGCAGCACCTTCTGGATCTCGCCCAGGCCCAGGTGCTGCTGCAGCTCGTCCACCAGGGCCGGCGCCACCTGGCGCAGCCCGTCCAGGAGCTGGCGCACGTCCTGACGGGTCAGCAGCCGGTGGGCGTTCTGGCGCAGCAACTCGGACAGGTGGGTCGCCAGCACCGAGGCCGGGTCGACCACGGTGTAGCCCGCCAGCTCGGCCCGCTCCCGGCTGTCGGCGGGGATCCACAGGGCCGGCAGGCCGAAGGCCGGTTCCGTCGTCTCGATCCCCTCCACGGTCTCCGTCTCCACGCCCGTGGCCATGGCCAGGTAGTGGTCGGGGAGCAGCCGGCCGCGCCCCGCCTCGGCACCGCGCAGGCGGATCACGTAGGTGTGGCTGTCCAGCATCACGTTGTCCCGCACCCGGACCAGCGGGATCACCACCCCCAGGTCCTGCGCCATCTGCCGCCGGATGGCGGCGATGCGCGCCAGCAGATCGCCGCCCCGCGACTCGTCGGCCAGCCCCAGCAACCCGTAGCCCAGCTCGATCTCGATGGGGTCGACAGGCGCGGCGGTCACCGGCTCCGGCTCGCTGCGGGCCGCGGCCGCCTCCTGGCGGGCGCGCGCGGCCTCCTCCTCGGCCCGGCGTCGCGCCTGGAGCTGCAGGCCCCGGGCTCCCGCCGCCGCCACCGCGGCCAGGACGAAGAAGGGCACCTTGGGCAGGCCCGGCACCAGGGCGAGGAGCACCAGGAAGATCGCGGCGACCCCCAGCACCCGCGGGTTGGAGAACACCTGCCGGCGCAGGTCGCCGCCCAGGTGGTCCTCGCCGGCCGCCCGCGTCACCACGATGCCCGTGGCGGTGGCGAGGAGCAGGGCGGGGATCTGGGAGACCAGCCCGTCACCGACGGTGAGCAGCGCGTAGGTCTGGAGGGCCTCGGCCGCCGGCCTCCCGTCCCGCAGCACCCCGATCAGCACCCCGCCGATCAGGTTGATGGCGGTGATGACCAGGCCCGCGATGGCGTCCCCCTTGACGAACTTGCTGGCGCCGTCCATGGCGCCATAGAAGTCCGCCTCGCGGGCCACCCGCTGCCTGCGGGCGCGGGCCTCCTGCTCGTCGATCAGCCCGGCCGACAGGTCGGCGTCGATGCTCATCTGCTTGCCGGGCAGCGCGTCCAGGGTGAAGCGGGCCGCCACCTCCGCCACCCGCTCCGCGCCGCGGGTGATGACGACGAACTGGATCACCACGAGGATCAGGAACACCACCAGGCCGACCACCAGGTCGCCGCCGACCACGAAGTGGCCGAACTGCCGGATGATCGCCCCCGCGTCGCCCTGGAGCAGGATGAGCCGGGTGGAGGAGACGTTGAGCGCCAGCCGGAACAGGGTGGCCAGCAGCAGGAGCGAGGGGAAGACGGCGATCTCCAGCGGCTCCTGGGTGTACATGGTCATCAGGAGCACGACCAGGGCGAAGGTCAGGTTGGCGGCGATCAGCACGTCCAGCAGGGCGGTGGGCAGCGGGACGACCATCATCACCACGATGATCACCACGAAGGCCGCCACCACCGCGTCGGCCGACCCGGCCAGCCAGCGGCCCGCCGTCGCCAGGCCCGACGCCCTCCCCCCCGTCAGGGGACGCGCCATGCTACCTCACCTCCCCCGTACCGGGACGAACCGGCCCCGCCGGGGCGCCGGGACGCCCCGGCCCCGCGGGGGTCCCGCGGCCCCGGGCCCCGGCGCGGCCACCACCGCTGGGGGTGCCGGGCCGTCCCCCGTCTCCCCCGGCGCCGCGGGCCGCGCGGGGGGCATCGGCCCGGGGCGCAGGGCCATGGGCCGGCGCCAGGTCCGCGGCGGAACGGCCCTTGAGCCGCCACACGAAGGCCAGCACCTCGGCCACCGCTACGTAGAGCGCCGGGGGGATCTCCCGGCCGACGTCGACGGACCGGTACAGGGCCCGGGCCAGGACCGGTTCTTCCATCACGGGCACGTCGTGGGCCTCCGCCACCGCCCGGATGCGCAGGGCCAGGACGCCCAGGCCCTTGGCCACCACCACCGGCGCCCCCATGCGGGCCGGGTCGTACCGCAGCGCCACGGCCACGTGGGTCGGGTTGGTCACCACCACGTCGGCCCGGGGAACCTCTTGCAGCATCCGCCGCCGCGCCAGCTGGCGCTGCCGCTGCCGGATCCGCTGGCGCACCACCGGATCGCCCTCGGCCTCCTTCTGGTCCTGCTTCCACTCCTGGACCGTCATCCGCAGGGAGCGCTGGTGCTCCCACCACTGGTAAGCGTAGTCGGCCAGGGCCACCACCAGGTAGGCCAGGCTCCCCCGCCACAGCAGGTCGTGGATCGCCCGGGCGGCGGCGGGAACCAGGGTCTCGGCGGGGGCACCGGTGGCCACCAGCAGCGAGCCCGCGGTCCGGGCGAGGGCCGGGCCCAGGACCGCCGCGAGGACCACCAGCTTCAGGGGCGCCTTGGCCAGCTCCACCAGCGCCCGCCGGGAGAACAGCCGCCCGAGGCCGGCCCACGGGCTCAGGCGCTCCCACCGCGGCGCCACCAGCGCCGGCTGGAAGAGGCCCTGGGCTTGGAGGAGCCCGGCCGCTGCGGCCGCCACCCAGGCGACCAGCAGCAGGGGGGCCGCGGCGCCCACCGTCGCCACCAGCGCCGTCCGCCCCAGGGCCACGGCGTCGGCCACCGTCCAGGCCTCGGCGGCGCCCACCGGCGGCGCGCCCCACAGCTGCCGGGCGAGGGCGGCCATGGGCCGCGACGATGCGGGCACCAGGACCCCGGTCAGGGCCGCCACCGCCACCAGCAGCAGCGCCGCCGTCAGGTCGGTGCTGCGGGCCCCCTCGCCCCGCCGTCGCGCCTCCCGCAGCCGCCGGGGTGAGGGGGGCAGCACCCGCTCGCCGGCGAACAGCTGGAGATCCATCGCCCGCCGCGGCGAAGCCGCCGGCGGCCGTCCTGACCTCCCGGGCCGCACGCCGGCGACCGGCCGGCGGTCCGTCGCGCGCATCGGCCGCGAGCCCTGTGTCGCCGTCACGGGCCCATCGCCTCCAACAGCCGCGCCAGGGCGTCGGCCATGGGGTGCACCAGGTCCGCCATCGCCCCGCCCAGCGCCGGTAGGCCCACCAGCAGGGTGACCAGCGCCACCGCCACCTGGATCGGCAACCCGGTGATGAACACGTTCAGCTGCGGCACCGCCCGGGACACCAGGCCCAGGGCCACCATCACCGCCACCAGCACCGCCAGCAGGGGCAGGCTGAGGGCCAGGCCCGTGGCGAACATCCACCCCGCCATCCCGATCAGCACCGGCGCCCCGCCGGCCAGCCCCACCCCGCCGGGGGGCACGTGCCGATAGCTCTCGGCCAGGGCGCGGATCACCACGTGGTGCCCCTCGGTGGCGAGGAGCAACACCCACATCAGCAGGTAGAGGAAGTGACCCAGGATCGGCAGCGACTGGCTGGAGACGGGGTCGAACACGCCGGAAACGCCGAAGCCGGTGACCAGGTCCAGCAGCTGACCGGCCAGCTGGACGGCGGCGAAGACCAGCGCCGTCACCAGCCCCAGGGCGAGGCCGACCGCCACCTCGGCCAGCAGGGCGCCGGCGTAGCCGAGCACCGAGGCGGGCGGCTCGGCCGGCGGCATGACGGGGTACACCACCAGGGCCAGCAGCACCGTCAGCAGCGCCCGGGCCGGCGCGGGGACGAGCCCGCCGCCGAAGGCGGGGGAGGCCACCACCAGGGCGCTGGTCCGCCCCAGGCAGAGGAGGAACCGATGGAGCTCGTTGGTGGCGATGCTGGCGAGGTCCACCTGGGCCACCTCCACGCCGAGCATCCTCCGACCCGCGGGCGGCCGCCCCGGGCGGGCGGCCGGCCCGGCCGACGCCAGGGTCCTGCGCGCGCCCGTCCCCAGGGCGTCGTCCGCGTCGAGATCGACCCCCGTCGGAGCCGACCCACCCCGTCGGCCGGGGCGGGGCGACCCGTCGGGGACGCCGGGGCGAGGGGCGCTATCCCAGCACCCCGGGGATGGACTGGTAGAGCTGGACCGTGTACCGCACCAGGGTGGTCAGCATCCACGGCCCGAACAGCAGCAGCGCTGCGGCCGCCGCCAGGATCTTGGGGACGAAGACCAGGGTCTGCTCGGTCACCTGGGTCGCCGCCTGGAGGATGCTGATGGCGACGCCGACCAGGACCGTCAGCCCGAGCACGGGAGCCGCCACCAGAAGGCCGGTCCACAGCGCTTCCCGTCCCACCGTCAGCACCGTCGCGTCCGTCATCGAACACCGCCTCCCGTCCGCACCGGGGCCCACCGGGCTCCGGCCCGCCCCGCGGCCCCTAGCCGCCCGCGCCGAAGGAGGCCAGCAGCGAGCGGACCACCAGGTTCCACCCGTCCACCAGGACGAAGAGCAGGATCTTGAACGGCAGGGAGACCAGCATGGGCGGGACCATCAGCATGCCCATGGACATCAGGGTGCTGGCGACCACCATGTCGATGACCAGGAACGGCACGTACAGCATGAACCCGATCTGAAAGGCCGTCTTCAGCTCGCTGATGGCGAAGGCCGGGATCAACACGTACGTCGGCACCTGGTCGCGGGAGGCCACCGGCCCCTGGCCCGAGAGCTCGAGGAACAGGGCCAGGTCCCGCTCCCGGGTGTAGCGGAACATGAACTCCCGCACCGGCTGCTGCGCCCGCTGCAGCGCCTCCACCTGGCCGATCTGCCCGTCCCGGTAGGGGATCCAGGCCTGCTGGTAGACCTCCTGCCACACCGGGGCCATGATGAACACCGTCAGGAACAACGCCAGCCCCACCAGCACCTGGTTGGGCGGCGCCTGGGGCGTGCCCAGCGCGCTGCGGAGGAAGGAGAGGGCGACCACGATGCGGGTGAAGCCCGTCATCAGGACCAGGATCGCCGGGGCCAGGGACAGCACGGTCAGCAGCAGCAGGATCTGGAGGGCGACCCCCAGCCCCTCGGGGCCGGCCGCCGGCTGCAGCGTGACGTCGATCCGGGGGATCATGCCGGCTCGTCCCCCCCGGCCGGGCGCCGGTCCAGCAGGCTCACGCCCCGATCGGTGACCCCCAGCAGCAGGTCGTCCCCGCGCCAGCGCACCACGCACAGGAGCCGACGCCCGCCCAGCGGCACCACCGCCCGGATCTCCAGGCCGTCCGGGCCCGGCCGCGGCCGCAGCCAGCGACCCAGGGCGCGACTACCCCAGGCGGCCACCGCGATGACCAGCAGCGAGGCGAGAAGGAACTGGATCAGACTGGTCCACAAGGCTCCCCCGTCCCCCCGGTCTCCCCGCCGTCCCCGTCCCTTCGCCCTCGGCCGCGGGCCGCCGCCCGCGGCCGAGGGCCGGCCCAGGCCCCGACCCGCCGCCGGAGGTGGGGGTCGGCCGCCCCGTGGCGCCCGCCCGCGCCAGGGCGGCCGCCACGGCCGCCTGCAACCGCTCTGGGCGCCAGGGCTTCGCCACCACGTCGACCGCCCCCGCCCCCCTGTAGGTGAGGACCGCGGCACGGGTGGTCAGGGCGCTGCAGACCACCAGCGCCGCCCCGGGATGGATCGCCCGTAGCCGCCGCAGCCAGGCCCCCGCCCGTGACCCGTGGGGCGCCGGTTCGACCACCACGACCCGGGCCCGGGCCAGCGCCTCGGAAAGCGCTTCCGGGTCCTCCTCGCCGGTGAGCTCGACCACCGCGCACCCCAGCGGGGCCAGCTGGTCCCGGACCTGACGTCGCGCGTAGGCCGCGGGATCGATGACGACCACCACCGGCCGGCGCGGCGGCCCGGCGGCCGCGGCCGGCGGCGAGGGGCGGCGGTCACCGCAGCCGGCGCAGGCGCTCCCCGGGGCTGACGATGTCGGTGATGCGGATGCCGAAGTTCTCATCGATCACCACCACCTCGCCCCGGGCGATCAGCCGGCCGTTGACCAGGAGATCCACGGGCTCGCCGGCCAGGCGATCCAGCTCGACCACGGTCCCGGGGGCCATCTCCAACAGTTCCCGCACGGTCCGCTGGGTCTGGCCGAGCTCCACCGTGATCTGCAGGGGCACGTCCAGCAGGAGGTCCAGCGTCCCCCGCGGCGCGGCCGAACGCCCCGCGCCACCGAGCCCCGCAGCCGCCTCGCCGGGGCCGGCGGCCGGCGAGAAGGGTTCGAAGGCCGCCTCCGCCGCCTCGCCCGCGCCCGCCTCCCAGGAGGTCGCCGCTGGCTCCGCGGCCGCGGCCGACTCCGCGGCCGCCACCCGCGGGGACCGGCCGTGCCCGCCCGCGGCCGCGGCCGCGGCGTGGGACGGGCGACCGGCACCGGGTCCGACGGCGGTCCCCGTCCCTCCTGCCGGACCCCCGCCCGGACCGCCGGCGTCGGCCGGCGGGCCCTGGGATGCCCGGGCCTCAGCCCCCCCGGCGGCGGCGCCGGCTCGGCCGGCGCCGCCGCCGGAGCCCGCCTCCTCGCCGGTTGGGGCGTCGTCACCCCCCGACGCTGCGCCGCCCGCGGCGGTCCCCGGCGAAGCGTCGGCGTCCCCGGTCCCCGCCTCGACAAGGGCCCCGGCGCCCGGCCCAGACGGGGCTGGAGCCCCTGCGGCCGGCGCACCCTCGGCTGCACTGCCCGCTCCCGGGCGCGGCGCCTGCTGGCCGGGCCCGGGGTCGGTCCCGCCGGCCGGTCCGCTCGCAGCCGTCGTCGCGGCCTCCGGGCCGCCCTCCTCGGCCAGGCTGCGGAGCAAGGCGTCAATCTCCTCCTGCGACAACATCTCCCACTCGCCCGTGCCCATCGCCCTGTTGCGCCTCCTCTGCCACCCGTTCCACCACCCGGACGGCCAGCCTCGGGCCGGCCCGGCCCGGCAGGCCGCGGAACTTGGGCCGGCCGGCGACGACCACGTCGACGAGCCCGTCGGCCGGTGTGTCCAACCGGAGCACGTGCCCCGGCTCCAGGGCGAGCAGCTCCCGGACCGTCAACCGGGTCCGCCCCAGCACCACGCTGACCGGCAGCGGCACCTGCCGGAGCCCCTCGGCCCACCGGTCCCGGGAGGCGGCGTGGCTGCGCGTGCCCCTGGCGTAGTACTGGTGGACCGCCAACCGCGGCAGCACCGGCTCCAGCAGCGGATAGGGCAGGCACAGGCGCCAGGCGCCCTCCTGCTGGCCGAAGCGGACGGCCATCACCACCCGCACGGCGATCTCGTTGGGTGCCTGGATCTGGACGAACAGCGGGTTGGCCGCCACCGTCACCAGCTCGCCCTGGACCTGGGCCAGCTGCGCCCACCCCTCGGCCACCGCCTCCAGCAGCCCCTGCAGGATCATCCGCATGACCACCGTCTCGATCTCCGTCAGGCCGCGGCCCGTCGCGGTGCCGGTCCCGGGTCCACCGAAGAGCCGGTCGACCATGGGGAAGGCGATGGACGGCTCGATGTCCATCACGGCGCTGCTCTCCAGGGGCGGCAGGCTGAACACCGCCAGCACCGTGGGGTTGGGGAGGTCCGCGATGAACTCGCCGTAGGTGGTCTCCTCGACCTCCAGCACGCGCACCTCGACCACCGTGCGCAGCTGGCCCGAGAGGAAGCCCGTGGCCAGGCGCGCCACGTTCTCGTGGACCATGGCCAGGGTGCGCAGCTGTTCCTTGGAGAACTTGTCGGGACGGCGGAAGTCGTAGATCCGGATCACCGGCGACCGCCGCCCGGCCCTCCGCCCCGTCCCCTGGGTCACCGCTGGCCCTCCTCCCCGCCTCACTGGACGATGAGATCGGTGATCAGGACCTCACGGATCGGCAGGCCCAGCCCTCCCACGCCGGCGCCCGGGCCGGCCGCCGCCCCGGCCTCGGCCCCCGGGGATCCGGCCGCGGCCGCCCCGCCCCTGGCAGGGGACGCCGCGGCCGACGTCCCGTCGGACGCCGGGACCTGACCCTGGCCGGGCACGGCCCCGTCCGCCGGATCCGCCAGGGCGTGCCAGACGGCCTGCCGCAGGCGGTCCATGCCGGCCGTCCCCGCCAGGTCGGGGGCGGTCATCCCCCGCAGGACCCGATACACCTGGTGCCGGACGTCGGCCATCCGGCCGTGCTCCAGCTCCTCCGCCGCCTCCGGTCCGGCCACGCGGAGCACCAGGGTCACCTGGACCACCCGCCCGTCCCGCAGATTGGTGGTGAAGGGCTCCAGGGAGACGTCCACGGGGACGGGCTCCGCGGGCTTCGCCGCACCCTGCCGGGCCATGGCCCACCACGTCCCCGCCGCCGCCACGGCGGCGGCGACGACGACCACCAGCGCCGTCCTGATCCTGCCTCTCACGCACCGTCACCGTCCTCGCACCCACGGGTGCACCGCTCCGCCCCGCCCGGGCCCCGGGCCGCCTTCGGCGCGAGCGGGGAACCCTCCACCGGCTCGGGGGATGGCGGGCCGTTGGCACCCTCCGCGCCGCCACGGCGCCCCGCCCCGCCGAGCCCCGACCCCGCCCGGCGGAGACGGGCGGCGGCCACGAACCGTCCCCCGCCGACGGCCACCCGCCGGCGATACGCGACCACCCGCCGCACCACCTCCGCCACCGACTCCCGCACCACCAGCCGCCGGCCGGTGGACAGGGTGATGACGGTGTCGGGCGTCGCCTCCAAGAGCTCGATGAGCTCGGCGTTGACCACCAGCTCCCGTCCGTCGAGACGGGTCACCCGGACCACCGGACCGCCCCTCCTCCCCGACCCGTGCCGCAGCCTTGCCGGTGCCCGGCGCGGGCCGCGGCGCCGCGGCCGGCCGCCGGCGGCCTCGCCGGCCATCCGCACCGGGGGACGGGATTCCGCCACCCGCGCCGGGGACGGGGCTCCGCCACCCCCACCGGGGGACGGGGTTCCGCCGGCCGCACCAGGCGACCGGATTTCGCCAGCCGCACCCGACGACGGGGCCCCCGCCCCACCCAGAGGGCCGGGCTCCTCCCTCCTGCTCCCCCGCGCCGCCCGTCGGCTGGGACGGGTCCGCGATGCCTCCCGCGATGCCTGCGCCCGCAGCGGGGGTGGCATCCGGCGCGTCGGCGAACCCGGCCGGCCGGCTGCGCCGCCCGGCCGGGTTCGGCCGCCCGGGGGCCGTCGGGCCCGTCCACTGCGGCCTGGGTCCGGGCAGCGGGGCGCCCGAGCCCCCGGGGCCCGCCGCGGGGATCACCGCTTGAGGTTGACCAGCTCCTGCAGCATCTCGTCGGAGGTGGTGATCACCCGCGAGTTGGCCTGGAAGCCGCGCTGGGTGACGATCATGTCGACGAACTCCCGGGAGAGGTCGACGTTGGACATCTCCAGGGCCCCCGCCTGGACGGTGCCCCGGCCGCCGGTGCCTGGTGCCCCCACGTCGGGCACCCCCGAGTTGTTGGACTCGCGGTAGAGGTGGCCGTCGCGCAGCAGGCCGCTGGGGTTGGCGAAGGTGGCCAGGGCGATCTGGGCGATGGGTCGGGTGCTGCCGTCGGCGAAGGTGCCGGTGATGACGCCCGCGGTGTCGATGCTGAAGGAGACCACGACGTCCCGGGGCTCCGTCGCGGGGTCCGCATCGGGGTCGAGGACCCGGATGGGACCCAGGTTGGTGGCGTCCCGCGTCGGTGGTAGGTTGCCACCGGTATCCTGCCACCCCAGCACCAAGAGGCCGTCGCCGCTGACCAGGTACCCCTGGGCGTCCAGGCGGAAGTCGCCCGCCCGGGTGTAGACCTCGGCGCCGGTGGCATCCTGGAGGACGAAGAACCCGTCCCCCTGGATGGCCAGGTCGGTGTTGACCCCCGTGACCTGCGGGTTGCCCGGCTGGTGTACCACGTCGATTCCGCTCAGGGTGGTGCCCAGCCCGATCTGGATCGGGTTGGTCCCGCCGCGCACGGGAGGGGTGGGGGCCGCCGCCCCGCGCAAGGTCTGGCTGAAGAGCTCCTTGAAGGTCACGCGGGAGGCCTTGAAGCCCACGGTGTTCACGTTGGCGATGTTGTTGCCGATGACGTCCATCCGGAGCTGGTGGTTCTGCAGCCCCGAGATGGCGGCGTACAGCGAGCGCATCATGGCGCCTCACCCTCCTTCGTGGGGTCGGCCTGGGGGACTAGGCGCAGTGCCAGCACGTCGGCCCAGGCCAGCGGCTCGCCGTCCAGCAGCAGCCCCGGCGCGGCGGGGTCGAGGCGGACCCCCGTGACCGTCCCGGTCCGCTCGCCGTCGGCGGTGGTCACCGCCACCGCCCGGCCGAGCAGCGGCAGCGCGGCCAGGCCGGAGACCGCCGCCCGCAGGGCGCGGGTCTCCTCCAGCTGGGTGAGCTGGGCCAGCTGCGCCACGAAGGCCGTGTCCTGCATGGGCTGGAGCGGATCCTGATAGCGCAGCTGCGCGGCCAGGAGCCGGAAGAAGGCGTCCGGATCGAGACCACTGGGACCGGCCGCCCGTCTCGCGGCGTCGCCGGAGCGCAAGTCCGTGGTCGTCGCGGCGGTGCGGACGGGGGATCCGGAGGATCCCTCGCCGGTCCATGCCGCAGCGGGGGCGGCGGCCCAGTTGGCGACCAGGGTCGACACCATCGCCACCTCCTCTCGTCGTCCGCGTCGTCGTCCACGTCGGGGCCGGCAAGGCCTCCGCCGTCGCCGGCCCGCGCTCCGGTGCGGTCAGATCCGCACGTCCAGGCGGATGGACCCGGCGACGCCGCCCAGCGCGTCGCGGGGGAGCGCTCGGGGGCCGCTCGCCCCGACGGGGGGGTCCGCCCGGCCGATCGACGGCACGCCGTCCTGGTGCCATCCGCCCTGGCCGCCCGTCCTGCCCGCGCCGGTCCGCCCCGCCTCGTCGCCCGCCGCGCCGAGGCCCACGTCCAGGCTGGCCAGCGGGTAGCCGCGGGCCGCCAAGGCCTGCCGCAGCTCGTCCGCATGCCGGTTGACCAGCACCAGGGCGTCGGGGTTGAAGACGGTGATGCGGGCGGCCAGCCCGCCGGCGTCGCCGGCCACCTCCACGTGCAGCGGCCCCAGGTGGGCGGGCGTCAGGTGGAGCCGGAGCACGTGCCGCTCCCCGCTCCGGTGCCACTCCAGCCCTTCGATCCAGCGGGCCACGGCCTGCGCCCACCGGCCGGCGTCGACGGCGGCACCGGGGCCCGGCATCCCCCCCGCGTCCGCGCCGGGCGCCACGCTCGAGACCCCGCCGGTCGGGGCGGCCGCGGAGGAACCGTCGCCCCCCGGTCGGAGGAACCCGGCCGCGTCCTGCGCGGCCTCCGCCGGGTGGGTGCCGGACGGCGCCGGCGCGACGGACCCGCCCCCCGGATCGCCGCCGGCCGGGACGCCGCCATGGCCCTGGGATGGCGAGGGTCCCGCCCCGCCCGCCCCGCGAGCCGGGTCCCCTCCTCCGCCAGGCAAGGACCCCGGCATGCCCTTCCTCCCGACCGCCTTCGGCCCGCCGGCATCGCCCCCGGCAGAACCGGCGGGGCCGGCGCCCTCCCGGGCGGAGGACCTCCCATCCACGGCGGGCTCGGAGGGCAGGGAGCCCTCCCCGGCGGGTGGACGCCCACCGTCGCCCGGGCCGCCTGCAGCGGCTTCGCCGGCGGCATCCGCGGGCGACCCCGACCCGGTAGCGGCCCCGGCCGGGCCGCCGGTCGCCTCCCCGCCCGCCCCAGGCGCTCCGACCGCCGGCATCGCGCGGTCGGCCTCGACCCGCCCCGGGGCCGTGCCGCCCGCGCGGTCGGCGACGCCAGGGGCGCCCGGGTCCTGCCCAGCACCCGACGACGGGCTGCCGACGCCGACGGCGGCGTCCCCCGCCGCACCCGGGATCGGGCGGCCGGCACCGGCTCCGGCGGAGGCCGGCGCACCACCGCCCCCCGGGCCGGCGGTGACCGCCGGGCTCCCGCCCGCCTCCGGGACCGGGGGCAGCGGCCCGCCGGAGGTCCCCAGGCCCTCGCGCCCCGACCCGCCGGCACCCGCCCTCCCCGGCGTCCCCTCCGCACCCGCGGCGCCAGCCCCCGGCGCGGGCGGCGCCCCGCCCGGCGCGGAGGGGCCGCCGACGGCGCCGTCCTCGCCGCCGGTCGGGGTCGAGCCCGCCGGTCGTCGCTCGTCCGGCGACACCGCGTCCGGCCTCCCGGGTCCGCCCCCAGGCGCAGCCCCATCCTCGCCGCCCGGCCCGGGGGCTCGGTCGACCGGAGGGCTCGACGGGGCCGCCGCACGCCCGTCGACCGCCGACGCCGGGCGCCCCTCCTGGCCGGGGCCCGTCGCCGGCCCCGTCCCGGGGGCCGTCGCCCCGCCCGGCGCGGCGGCCCAGCCGACCCAGCCGTCCGCCGCCCGCGATCCGGCGGCCGCGGCCCGGGACGGGCCGGAGCCGGCCTCGCGGTCGTCCGGGTCCAACCCCTTGCGCCGGCGATCCGGCGGTCCCGCGGCACTGGTCGGCTCCGCCGCCTCCTCGGCCCGCCGCGTCCGGGCGCGCAGGAGATCGAGGAACGCCCCCCCTTCACCGCGGGCTCCGAGACCCGCCGCCCGCCCAGGGGCGGGATCGGGTGCCCCCCGCCGCGTCACGGCCCTCGCCGCGGCGGGCCCCAGGATCGGACCGCTCGCGGCACCGATCCCCTCAGCGCCAGCCGCCGCCATGCGGACCCCTCCCCCCGGCCACCCGCCCGGCGACCTCGTCGACCCGGGCCTGTTCCCGCCGCAGCGCCTCCAGGCGTTGCCGCTCGCGGTAGCGCTGGTAGAGCCGCTGATAGGCCTGTTCTTCCTGCCGGGCGTTCAGCGCCTCGCGCTGGCGGGTGGCCGCCTCCTGGGCCAGCACCCGGGCCCGGCCGTGGGCCGCCTCGGTGCGCCGACCCAGGGCCTCGACCTCTCGCCACCGGGCGGCCATCTCCACCGCCGGGAGGGAGGCCCCCACCGTCGCCAGGGCGCCCGCCGCCCGCCGGCGCTCGGCCTCCATCCGGCTCGCCTCCCGGCGCGCCTCCTCCGCCCGCGCCTGCCACCGGCTCCACTCGGCGAGCCGCGCCAGGGCCTGCAGCCGCCGGACGTCCCACACCCGTCGCAACCGAAAGGGCTCGCGCTCGGCCATCGCCATCCCCTCCCCCCGTCTCCCCGATCCGGCGCCAGGGCCATCCCCCTGGCCCCGTCGCCCATGCGGGACGGAGCGGCGAACGCACCCGCACCCCAGCCGCCCGCGCCGCGCCGCTCCGCTCCTCACGCCGTCGCCCGTGCCCGCGGGTCGGCCCTCGCCTCGTCCTCGCCCTCGGGTGCACCGCCCGCCACCTGGTGCAGCCGCGCCACCGCCTCTGGGAAGTCTGACGCCTCGTCGCGCCCCTGGCTCAGGAAGGCGCGGATGGCCGCCATGCGCTCCAGGGCCCGGTCGACGTCGGGGTTGCTGCCCCGCTGGTAGGCGCCGATCTCCACCAGATCGCGGGCCTCGCGGTAGGCGCCGAGCCATCGCCGCAGGCGCTGGGCGGCGGCCCAGTGGGCCGGTTCGACCAGCTCCGGCATCAGCCGGCTGACGCTGGCCAGCACGTCCACCGCCGGGAACTGCCCCTCCTCGGCCAGCTGGCGCGAGAGCACGATGTGGCCGTCCAGGGTGCCGCGCACGGCGTCGGCGATGGGCTCGGTGAAGTCGTCGCCGTCCACCAGCACGGTGTAGAAGCCGGTGATGCTGCCGCGCGGCCCCGTGCCGGCCCGCTCCAACAGGCGCGGCAGGGCGGCGAACACCGACGGCGGGTAGCCGCGGGTCGCCGGCGGCTCGCCCACGGCCAGCCCCACCTCCCGCAGCGCCATGGCGTAGCGGGTGACGGAGTCCATCACCAGCAGCACGTGGCAGCCCCGGTCGCGGAAGAACTCGGCGATGGCGGTGGCCACCTGGGCCGCCTTGATCCGCACCAGCGCGGGCCGGTCGGCGGTGGCCGCCACCACCACCGTGCGCCGGCGGGCGCCGGCCAGGTGGTGGTCGACGAAGTCCCGCACCTCGCGGTTGCGCTCCCCGATCAGGGCGACCACCACCACGTCGGCGGCGGTGTGGCGGGTCATCATCGCCAGCAGCGTGCTCTTGCCGACGCCGCTGCCGGCGAAGATGCCCACCCGCTGGCCGCGCCCGCAGGTGAGCAGGGCGTCGATGGCCCGCACGCCCACCGGGAGCGGCTCCCGAATGGGGCGCCGGCTCAGGGGCGGCGGCGGATCGGCCTCGGCGGGATACCAAGCCTCGGCGGCCACCGGCCCCAGGCCGTCCAACGGGCGGCCCAACCCGTCCAGCACCCGCCCCAGCAGCCCCTCGCCGACGCCCACCACGAAGCCGCGCCCCGTGGCCTCGACCCGGTTGCCCGGCCGGATGGCGCGGGCGTCGCCCAGGGGCATCAGCAGGGTCCGGGGACCCCGGAACCCCACCACCTCGGCGGGCACCGGCGACAACCCCTGCCGGTGGATCCAGCAGAGCTCGCCCAGGGAGCTCACCGGTCCCCGCGCCTCCACCGCCAGGCCCACCACCTCTTCCACCCACCCCTGGGACGGCCGCGGCTCGCTGGCGGCCACCAGGGCCTGGAGCCGCCCCCAGTCCAGCAGCGCCGGCGGGTGGCCGCCGCCGTGGGCGGTGGCGGGCACGGTCCGGTCCGCGGGACCGCTCGCCCGGGGGGCGGCGGGCCCGGTCCGGTCCGCGGGGCTGGCCACCCGGGGGGCGGTGGGCTCGGTCCGGCCCGCGGGGCTGGCCGCCCGGGGGGCAGCGGGCTCGGTCCGGTCCGCGGGGCTGGCCCCTCGGGGGGCGGCGGGCTCCCCCGTCGCCGCGGCCTTCACGCCGGATCCCTCCCCTCCGCCCCACCGGGGGTCCGGGCCGCGGCTGGCGGCACCGCGGCGGGCCGGATGGCCGCTCCCGCGGCACTCGCCCCCACGGGCCCGGGACCGCCCCCAGGGGCCGCCGCCTCATGCGGGGAGGCCGCACCGGATCCCGGCTCCTGCGCCTCGCCGCCCGCGCCGAGCCCCGTCAGGCCGCCCCCCTCCACCGGGGGGACCGCACCCAGCCCCTGCTCCCGCAGCACCCGGCCCAACCGGTCCACCTGGGCCGCCACCCGCCCGTCGACCTGCCCGCGGGGGCTCTCGACGCGGAAGTCCCCCGGGGCCAGGGTGAGATCGCCCACCAGCTCCACCCCGGGCGCCAGCGGCGCCGTGCCCTCCAGTTGCGCCAGGCTCTCGGGGTGGAGCAGCACCCGGGCCCCCTCGGCACCCAGGCGGGCGAGGGCCTCCTCCACCTGGGCCCGCAGGGCGGTCGGATCCGCCGCCAGCTGCTGGCCCGCCACCCGCCGCGCGATGGCCAGCGCCAGCTCCAGCAGGGGCTCCGCCGAGGCGGCCAGCAGCCGCCGGTACCGGGCCTCGAGGTCGCGGCGCTGCGAGGCGACCTGTTCCTCCAGCCGGCGTTGGGCCGCCTCCCACCGGGCCCGGCCCTCGGCCTCGCCGCGGGCAAAGCCCTCCTGCCAGGCCCGCCGGCGCAGATCGTCCGCCTCCCGGCGGGCCCGTTCCAGGTGGGCCGTCGCCGTCCGGCGGGCCCGCTCAAGCCACCGGCGCGCCCGCCGTCGGGCCCGCGCCCCGTCCCCCGCAGGCACCGCCGCGGCCCACCCCGCCACCTCCGCCCCGCGCGCGACGGGCGCCGCCGGGCTGTCCCATCCGCGCCCGCCAGGGGACGGGCCTTGCCCCCGTGGAGCGGCGTCCCCGACGGGCGCGAGGTCCGCCCTCCGGTCCCCGACCCCGTCTTCGGCGGCCACCGGCGCCGGCGTCCAGGGCTGGGCCCGCCCCCGGGTCCCCGCGCCCGGCGCCTCCGCGCCCCGGCCGTCGCCCCCACCCGCCGCGACCGTCCCGGCCGCGGCCCGGCGCCCCGAGGGGGAGCGACGGCCGCCGCCGGCGGCCAGAACACCGGGCGTCCACGGCCGGGCGACCTCCACCCGGGACGATCCGGCCGGCCCGCGGCCGCCTACGGCCGTCCCCTCGCCTCCATCCCCGCCGCCCGCAGCCCCTGGCGCCGCGGGCCGGCGCAGGGCGGTCGCGGCGGCGGCGCCGCGTTCCACCTCAGACCACGACCTCATCCTGGCCACCCCGCGCGATGACGATCTCGCCCTCTTCCTCCAGGCGCCGGATGATGTTGACGATCTTCTGCTGGGCCTCTTCCACGTCGCGGAGGCGCACGGGCCCGAGATAGGACAGGTTCTCCTGGAGGATCTCCACGGCCCGCTGCGACAGGTTGCGGAAGATCTTCTGCTTGACCTCCTCGCTGACGGCCTTGAGGGCCAGCGGCAGGTCCTCGTTGAGGTCCACCTCACGCAGCACCCGCTGGAGCGAGCGGTCGTCCAGGAGGACGATGTCCTCGAAGACGAACATGCGCTTCTTGATCTCCTCGGCCAGCTCGGGATCGGTGACCTCCAGGACCTCCATGATGCTCCGCTCGGTGCCGCGGTCCACGTTGTTCAGCACCTGGACCACCGCCTGCAGCCCGCCGGCGGCGGTGCCCTCGTCCGCCAGGACCGACGAGAGCTTGCGCTCCAGCACCCGCTCCACCTCGCGGATCAGCTCGGGCGAGGTGCGCTCCATCAGGGCCAAGCGGCGCGCCACGTCGGCCCGGCGCTCCGGCGGCAGGCCGCTCAAGACCACGGCCGCCTGCTCGGGGTGCAGGTAGGCGAGGATCAGGGCGATGGTCTGCGGGTGCTCCTGCTGGATGAAGTTGAGGATCTGCATCGGGTCGGCGCGCCGCACGAACTCGAAGGGGCGCACCTGGAGCGTGGCGGTCAGCCGGTTGAGCACCTCCGCCGCCCGCTGGTGGCCCAGCGCCTGCACCAGGAGCTGGCGGGCGTAGTCGATGCCGCCCTGGGCGACGTAGGCGTGGGCCAGGGCGAGGTCACGGCACTCCTCCAGCACCGCCTGCCGCTGCTCCGGCGAGACCCGGTCCGTGTTGGCGATCTCCAGGGTCAGCTGCTCGATCTCGTCTTCCCGCAGGTACCGGAACACGCGGGCGGCCAGCTCCGGCCCCAGGGAGATCATCAGGATCGCCGCCTTGCGGCGAGGCGGGATGTCGGCCCCTGGCGGGCGCGGAGCGGATGCTGCGGACGAACCGGCCGCCGCGGGCGCGACCCCGCCGGCGGACCCGCCGCGGGCGGGTCCGCCGGCGGCGGGCTGCGCCGGGGCCGGGGCGGCGCCCGCCGCCCCGGCCCCGGCGGGGGCGCTGCCGCGTCGCCCGGCCGGGCCCCCGGCGGGGGGCCCGGCCGGGCGACGCCCTCCGGCCCCAAGGCGACCGCTGCCCTCGGCCCCGGACGCCGAGCCCAGCGTCCCCCTGCGGCCCGGCGCCGGCCCAGCCGCCGTACCCGTCGCTCCGCTGCCCATCTCCCGTGGCACCGTCTCCTGTGGAAGCGCCAAGGCCCGTCGCCTCCCCCGTCCCTACCCCGCCGCCCGGGTCGCGGCCGGTGCCCATCGGCCCGCGGCACCCGTCGGCGGCCCGGCTAATTGGCCGACCGCTCCGCCAGCCAGCTGCGGATCACCTGGGCGACGTGCTCCGGCTGGTTCTTCACCAGCTCGCTGACCTGCTCGTAGACCGCGGCGTCCGCCATGCGCCCGTCGGCCCAGGCCGGGACCCCATCGGCGCCGCCGGCCCGCGCCGCCGGCAACCCGTGGAGCGGCAGCCCGTCCTGTCCAGGGACCGCCGTGCCGGCCCCCTCCACCAGGTCCTCGGCCTCCTCGCGGGCGCGGCGGACGGCCCGCCGGCGCCAGGCCACGACCAGGGCCGCCACCGCCAGGGCCGCCAGCAGGCCGGCGCCCGCCCAGAGGGCCCACCGTCGCGCCGCCTCGCGGGCCTGCCGCTCCGCCTCGAGCGACTGCTGCAGCCGGTCGGCCACCGTCGTGTCGAAGGGCATCCCGACGACCTCCACCTGGTCCTGCCGCTGCGGGTCGCTGCCGATGGCGGCCGCCACCACCTGCCGGAGGGCGGCCTGCCGCTCCGGCGTCAGCTGCCCGTTGACCACCACCGCCACCGAGAGGCGCTGCACCGCCCCCGGCGCCACCTGGAGCCGGTCGATCACCTCGTTGACCTCGTAGTTGGCCGTCCGCTCCGTGCGCTGGTACTCGCCCTCGCCCCCGACCAGCTGGGGATAGGTGGGGATGTTGGCGTCGCCGGGCACGCCGCCCGGGACCCCCTGACCCGTGAAGGTCTCCTCCAGCTCCTGGATGGACCGCAGCAGGCCCTCGCCGCCGTCGGCCGGCGGCTCGAACAGGTGCCGCTCGATCACCTGCTGGTCGAAGTTCAGCTCGGCGTTCACCCGGGCCACCACGTTGCCCGGTCCCAGCACCTGTTCCAGCAGGGTCTGGAGCCGGTGTTGCAGGTCCGCCTCGAACTGGCGCTCGACCTCCAGGCGGTCGTCGGCGCGGGCGGTGTCGGTTCCCTCCGCCGGACCGACCTCGGCCGAGAGCAGGCGGCCGGTCGCGTCGACGACGGTCACGTCCTCGGGCTTCAAGCCCTCCACCGCCGAGGCCACCAGGTGCATGATGGAGCGCACCTGCTCGGGCCCGAGGTCGGCGCCGGGCTTGAGCTGCACCAGGACCGCGGCGCTGGGCGGCCGACGCTCGGCGACGAAGGGGGTGTCGTCCGGCAGGACCAGGTGGACCCGCGCGGCCTCGACGCCCTCCAGCCGGCCGATGGTCCGCGCCAGCTCGCCCTGGAGGCCCCGCAGGTACTGCACCTGCCGCTCGAACTCCGTGGCCCCCATGGGCATCCGCTCCATCAACTCCAGGCCCACCGTGCCCTCCCGCGGCAGGCCCTGGGCGGCCAGCTCCAGGCGCAGCCGGTCCACCTCGGCGGCGGGCACCAGCACGGCCCGGCCGCCCTCCGCGAGCTGGTAGGGCACCCCCTGCTCCTCCAGCTGGCCGACGATGGCGGCCGCGTCGGAGGGATCGAGCCGGGTGAAGAGCGGCTCCCATCGCGGTTGACCGCGGCCCGCCAGGGCCAGCGCCAGCAGGCCCGCCAGCGCCAACCCCGCCGCCGCCACCACGGTCCAACGAGCCGCGGGCCGCAGCTGCCGGAACCAGCCCAGGAACTGTTGGGGAAGCTGCCGCAGTTGCGTCACCGGCATCGGGCCCTCCGCCGCCTCCTTCCCGTCGCCCTCGCCGCGCGCGGGCTATGCGGCCGCCCTCGCCGCCGCTCGCCGTCGGCGGCGGGCACGGCGGACCTGCTGCAGGTGGGCATCTGGGCGATGCGGCCGTCTCGCCGCCGGTCGCCGCCGGCCAGGGTCGCGGGCCGCCGTCAGATGGGCATCCGCATGATCTCCTGGTACGCCTCCAGCGCCTTGTTGCGCAGCTGCACGGCGAGCTCGACGGCCAGCCGCGCCTTCTCGCTGGCCACCATGACCGCGGACAGGTCGTCGACCTGGCCCGTCACCAGCCGCTGGGCCATGGCATCGGCTTCGGCCACCGTCCCCTCCAGTTGGGCCAGGGCCCGCGCCAGCTCCCGCAAGAAGCGGGGACCGTCGCCGGCGGCCGTCTCGGCGCCGCCTGCCGGCGTCCCTGCGGCACCGCCGGCCGGCGCCAGGCCCTCCGCGACGGACGGCGCCCCCACGCCGCCCGCCCATCCCACGCCCCATGGGCTCATGGATCATCCCTCCTGCTCTGCATCCAGCCCGCGTGCCGCCTAGCCCCGGCCCAGCTCCAGGGCCCGCAGGGCCAGGGTGCGAGCCGCGCTGAAGACGGCCACGTTCGCCTCGTAGGCCCGGGTGGCCGCCAGCAGATTCACCATCTCCATCAGCGGATCCACGTTGGGGTAGGCGACGTACCCGTCGGGCCCGGCGTCGGGATGCCCCGGGTCGAACACCAGCCGCGGCGGGGAGGGATCGGCGACCACCGCCGTCACCTGCACGCCCGCCGGGCCGAGGCCGCCGCCCCAGGGGCCGGTTCCTCCCGTCCCCCGCGGCGCGACGCCGGCGGCGCCCCGGGCCAGGGGACCCGCCGCCACCCGCTCCCGCAGCACCTCGGCGAAGGGTCGCACCCGCTCCTGGAAGACCGGCACCAGGCGCCGGTACGGCCCGCCGCCGGGGGCCCGGGTGGTGTCCACGTTGGCCAGGTTGTTGGCGATCAGGTCCAGCCGCAGCCGCTGGGCCGTCATGCCGCTGGCCGCGATGGCGAGGGTGCCGAAGAGGCCGTCGCCCATGGCGCTACCGCCTCCCCTCGGCGATGACCGTGCGCAACAAGGCGATGCGATCGGAGAGCTGCCGGATCAGCGCCTGGTAGTGCAGACCGGTCTCCGCGAGGCGCGCCATCTCGGCGTCGAGGTCGACGTTGTTGCCGTCGTTGCGCAGGGCCGTCCCCGTCTCGCGGTACACCGCCTGCCAGAGCGCGCCGACGGGTCCCCGGCCCGGCTGGTGCGCGGGGTGGGTGGCGGCCAGGGGCAACGGGCCTCGGCCCGCCGCCTGCAAGCCGTCCGCCCTGCCGGCGCCCCTCCCCGACGCCTCCAAGGCCAGCGCCAGCGCCCGGTCGAAAGCCACGTCGTAGCGCTTGTAGCCAGGGGTCTCGGCGTTGGCCACGTTCTGCGCCAGCAGGCGCTGACGGAGGGCCAGCACCTCCAGCGCCGCCGCCAGCCGGTCGTCGATGGCGCCCCACATGGGCCCACCCCCTCCGCTGCGAACACCGCCCGGTCCGGGAGCACCGGGCGCCTGCGCCGGGCACCGGGCACCCGCGCCGGCCCGGGTCGCCGCCGGCCCGCCCGGCGGACCGGCCGGGCTTGGGCTCCGAAAAGACGAGCCGCCCGCGGCGCAACCGGCACCACGGGCGGCCCACGACGGCGGGGACAGAACCACCACGCGGCGTTCGGCAGTCCGGCCGTCATAGTCCCGCCGGGGCGGGACCGTAGACCCGTGACTTTGCGAGCCTGCCTTTCGGCAGGGGTGCCTTTGTCGCTGCCGCGGGGGGCGGGCCGTCGCCAGGCTCCGACCGCTCCTGGAGCCCGGCGGGGGCACAAGGCCTCGCCCGCCCCCGAAGTTTATAGATTTGTCTATCCCTGTCGACCCGAGCTGGTCGACATGATTCTCCACACCACTGGTCATTCCTGCTATCGGCGACAAAAAATTTGGGACCCCGGTCCTGGATTTGGGTCCCTCTCTCGACACGGTTCGCCTTTCCAGCCGCGGTCTCCTTGGTGCGGGCGGCCGCCCGGCGGGCCGCGGCGGTCCCCGGGTCAGAGGATGTACCGGCTCAGGTCCTGGTCCTGCAGCACCCCCTCCAACCGCTGGCGGACGAAGGCGCCGTCGACCACCACCTTGCCCTGGAGGGCGTCGGGCGCGTCGAAGGCCAGGGGCTCCAGGACGCGCTCCAGCAGCGTGTGCAGGCGACGGGCACCGATGTTCTCCGCCTGCTCGTTGGCGCGGGCGGCCATGGCCGCCAGTTCGTCCACCGCGTCCGGCGTGAACTCCAGCTCGACCCCGTCGGTCGCCAGCAGCGCCTGGTACTGGCGCAGCAGGGCGTTGTCCGGTTCCGTGAGGATGCGCTTGAAGTCCTCACGGGTCAGGGGCTGCAGCTCCACCCGGATGGGAAACCGGCCCTGCAGCTCCGGGATCAGGTCCGAGGGCTTGGCGACGTGGAACGCGCCCGCAGCGATGAAGAGGATGTGGTCCGTCCGCACCGGGCCGTGGCGGGTCATCACCGTCGAGCCCTCGACGATGGGCAGGATGTCGCGCTGGACGCCCTCCCGGGAGACGTCGGGCCCGTGGCCCCGTTCCCGGCCGGCGATCTTGTCGATCTCGTCGATGAACACGATGCCCGCCTGCTCGGTGCGGCGGATGGCCTCGGCCACCACCTGGTCCATGTCGATGAGCTTCTGGGCCTCCTCCTGGGCCAGCACCTCCCGGGCCTCCCGCACCGGCAGCCGGCGCCGCCGCTTGCGCCGGGGGAGCCAGTCCTTGAGCAGGTCCTGGACGTTGAGGGTCACCTCTTCCAGGCCGGGCCCGCCCAGGATGTCCACCATCGGCGGCGCCTGGTCCTCGACCTCGATCTCCACCACCTGGTCCTCCAGCTGGCCGTCGCGCAGCCGCGCCGCCACCTCCTGCCGGCGCCGGCGCCAGTCCTCCTCCTCTTCCGGGCGCGGCGGCTCGCTGGGCTGGGGCGTGCCCCCGAGGGGCCCCAGCAGCATCTCCCACGGCGAGGAGAAGCGCGGGTGCCGCCGGCGGGGCGGCGGCACCAGCACGTCCAGCAACCGCTCGTCGGCGGCCGCCCGCGCCCGGTCCTGGACGGTGGCCATCCGCTCCGCCTTCACCATGCGGATGGCCGTCTCCACCAGGTCGCGGATGATGGACTCCACGTCGCGCCCGACGTAGCCCACCTCGGTGAACTTCGTCGCCTCGACCTTGATGAAGGGCGCACCCGTCAGACGCGCCAGGCGGCGGGCGATCTCGGTCTTGCCCACCCCCGTCGGGCCGATCATCAGGATGTTCTTCGGCGCCACCTCGTCCCGCAGGTGGGGCGGGAGCTGCTGGCGGCGCCAGCGGTTGCGCAGCGCGATGGCCACGGCGCGCTTGGCCGCGGCCTGGCCCACGATGTACCGGTCGAGCTCCGCCACGATCTGGCGCGGCGTCAACCGATCGGGCTCCCATGCCGCACCCGGTGCGGCCGCCTGATGCACGGCGGGCGTCCCTCCTCCGGTGCCGATGGCCGGTCCCGACCCCTGGCGGCCGCCGCACCCTGCCCCTGGCGCCCTGCGGCGCCGGAGCGCTCCCCGATGCCGCGCCATGGGGCCTCGAGAACGGCCGACCCCAGAACGGGGCGGCCTCCTTGGATCCCGCACCCCGCTCCCCCCGCCTCGTGGACCTCCCCGCGGACGCGGCCTTGCGCCGTCGGGAGGAGGAGCGCGGGGGCCTAGAGCTCCTCCACGATCAGCTGGTCGTTGGTGTACACGCAGAGCTCGGCGGCGATGCGCATCGCCTCGCGACAGATGGACGGCGCGTCGAGTGCGGTGTGCCGGACCAGCGCCCGGGCGGCCGCCAGGGCGAAGGCCGCGCCCGAGCCCACCGCGACGATACCGTCGTCGGGCTCGAGCACCTCGCCCGAGCCGGAGACCAGCAGGAGGTGCTCGGCATCGGCCACCACCATGAGGGCCTCGAGTCGTCGCAGCATCCGGTCGGTGCGCCAGTCCTTGGCCAGCTCCACCGCCGC
This sequence comes from Thermaerobacter composti, assembly GCF_033582035.1. Classification (NCBI taxonomy): domain Bacteria; kingdom Bacillati; phylum Bacillota; class Clostridia; order Eubacteriales; family Clostridiales Family XVII. Incertae Sedis; genus Thermaerobacter; species Thermaerobacter composti. Next base: position 1,217,470 of record NZ_CP132508.1, on the reverse strand, counting down.
GCGCACCAGCTGCCCGGCGTGCTCCTCCAACTTGCCCTCGAACCGTTCCAGCAGGGCCACGGCATCGGCCACGCTGCCGGCGAATCCCGCCAGCACCCGGCCGTGGTAGAGCCGACGAACCTTGCGGGCCCGATGCTTCATCACCATGTGCTGCTCCAAGGTGACCTGGCCGTCGCCGGCCATGGCCACCTTGCCGCCGCGGCGCACCGCCAGGATGGTGGTGCCGTGGAACGACCCGGAGCGTCCCACCATGCCACCGATTCCTCCCCGGCCGACAGGGCCTCCGCCGCCCTCGCTGGGACCGCGCCGTCTCACGGCGGCGGACGGTGACCGGCCCCTGGCGGCTCCCGCCGCCGCGCCCGGGGGTGGGCCTGCTGGTAGACGGCCCACAGGCGCGCGCGCGAGACGTGGGTGTAGACCTGGGTCGCCACCAGGCTGGCGTGGCCCAGGAGCTCCTGGACGGTGCGCAGCCCCGCCCCCCCGTCCAGCAGGTGGGTGGCGAAGGTATGGCGCAGCAGGTGGGGATGGGCGCGCAACCGCGCCACCGCCGCGCCGGCCTTGCGCACCACGGCCTGGATGCCCCGGGGGGACAGCCGCCCGCCCCAGCGGTTGAGGAACACCGCCCGCCGGTCCTGGGGCGGACACGGTCGTCGGCGACGGGCCGCCTCCAGCTGCGGTCGCCCCTCCTCGACGTACGCCCGCAAGGCCGCGGCCACGGGTCCCACCAGGGGGACGATCCGCTCCTTGCCCCCCTTGCCGTACACCCGAAGCCAGCCGCCGTCCCAGTCCACGTCGTCCAGATCGAGCCCGCTCAGCTCCCCGACGCGGAGACCGCACCCGTAGAGCAGCTCGAGGAGCGCCCGATCGCGCAGGGCGGCCGGCCCGCTGCCGCCCCCTGCAGCTGCCAGCAGGGCCCGGACCTCCTCGGGGGTGTAGACCCGCGGCAGTCGCCGGCGCACCCGCGGCGTGCCCAGGCGCGCCGCGGGGCTCGTGGCGACCCACCCCTCCCGCACGGCGTACCGAAACAACCCCCGCACCGCCGCCAGCTTGCGCGCCACGGAGGAGCGCGCCAGGCCGCGTTCCTCCAGGTGGACGAGCCAGCGGCGCAGGTCGCGGCTGGTGACGCGGGACAGGGACGCGGCGTCCACCGGCGGCGCCAGGCCCAAGAAGTCGAGCCACCCGGCCAGGTCCGCGGCGTAGGCCTCCAGGGTCCGCACCGCCAGACCCCGCTCCAGGCGCAGGTGGTCGAGATAGGCGGCGACGACGTCGGCCGGGCACCCGCCGGCTCCGGCCGGCGGCCGGCCCCCGGCGCCGCTCACGATCTCACCGCCCCGGCACGGGCGTCGGCGTCTCCGCGGCCCGGGTCGACGCCCGCCCTGGGGCCACCGGCGCCTCCCTCCCCGCGGGCGTCGCGGGCGCCCGGGCGCCCGCCGCGGAACCCGCAGGCCCACCGCCGGCGATCACCGGCGCCGTCTCCGGCAGACGGGCGGGGGCGAACCCCTCCAGCGCCTTCAGCGCCCGCTCGGCCATGAGCAACCTGCGCCGCCGCGGGTCACGGACCCGCCGCGGGAGGGGCGGCAACAGCCCGAAGGCGATGTTCATCGGCTGGAAGTGGTCGGGGTGCGCCTCGGTGATGTAGCGCGTCAGCGCGCCGTGGGCCGTCTCCGGCGGGAAGGCCACGGGCTCCTCCCCCCGGACGAGCCGGGCGGCGTTGATGCCCGCCACGATGCCGGTGGCCGCCGACTCGATGTAGCCCTCGACGCCCGTGATCTGCCCAGCGAAGAACAGGTCCGGCCGCTTGCGCGTCTGCATCGTCGGCTTGAGGATCTTGGGCGAGCAGATGAAGGTGTTGCGGTGCATGACGCCGTAGCGGGCGAACTCCGCGTTCTCCAGCCCGGGGATCATGCGGAAGACCCGCTTCTGCTCGCCCCACTTGAGGCTGGTCTGGAATCCCACCAGGTTGTACAGCGTCCCGTAGCGGTTGTCCCGCCGCAGTTGGACCACCGCGTAGGGCTCCTTGCCCGTGCGCGGGTCGACCAGGCCCACCGGCTTCAGCGGCCCGTAGCGCAGGGTGTCCGGGCCGCGCCGGGCCATCTCCTCGATGGGCAGGCAGCCCTCGAAGAACAGGCCCCGCTCGAAGTCGTGGGGCACGTGCCGCTCCGCCTCGACCAGGGCCTGCCAGAACGCCTCGTATTGCTCCCGGGTCATCGGGCTGTTGAGGTAGTCGTCGCCGCTGCCCTTGCCGTAGCGCGAGGCCCGGAAGAGCTTCGACAGGTCCAGGGACTCGTAGGTGACGATCGGCGCCGCCGCGTCGAAGAAGGCCAAGTACTCCTCCCCCGTGAAGCTGCGGATCCACCGGGACAGCGCGTCGGACGTCAGCGGCCCGGTGGCGATGATCACCGGCCCGTCCGCGGGCGGCTCCGTCACCTCTTCCCGGATCACCTCGATCAGCGGATGACTCAGGATCGCCTCCGTCACGCGCCGGGAGAACTCCTCCCGGTCGACGGCCAGGGCGCTTCCCGCCGGGATCGCGCTGGCATCGGCCGCCTGCATGATCAGGCTGCCGAGGCGGCGCATCTCTTCCTTTAATAGTCCGGGCGCCTGGTCCAGCTGGGCCCCGCGCAGGGAGTTGCTGCACACCAGCTCGGCCAGGTTCCCCGTGTGGTGGGCCGGCGTCGACTTCACCGGCCGCATCTCGTAGAGGCGGACGGGAATGCCCCGGCGAGCCACCTGCCAGGCCGCCTCGCTTCCCGCCAGCCCACCGCCGATCACCGTCACGCGGTTCGCCATCCTCACCGCCTCCCCGCCCCGGCACCGGCGCCGGCGGTCTCGCCCGCGGCCTCCCGCTGGTAGCCGCACTCCGGGTTCGCGCACACCAGCCGCACCCCCTGGCGGGAGCGCTTCTCCGCCAGGAAGGTGCCGCACTCCGGGCAGGTCTCCGCCGTCGGCCGGTCCCAGGTGGTGAAGTCGCAGTCCGGATAGTTGCTGCAGCCGTAGAAGACCCGCCCCTTGCGCGAGCGCCGTTGCACCAGCTCGCCGCCGCAGCGCGGGCAGCGGGCGCCGGTCTTCTCCACCAGCGGCTTGGTGTTGCGGCACTCGGGGAACCCCGGACAGGCCAGGAAGCGGCCGTATCGCCCGTGCTTGATCACCATCCGCCGCCCGCACTTCTCGCAGACCTCGTCGGTCTCCTCGACCGGCAGCGCCACCCGCTGGATCTGCTGCTCCGCCCGGCTCAGCGTCTCGCTGAAGGGACCGTAAAACGCGCGCACCACGTCTTCCCAGTCCCGCTCGCCTTCCTCGATCCGGTCCAGGTCCGCCTCCATGCGGGCGGTGAACTCCACGTCGACGATGTCCGGGAAGTACTCCTTGAGCAGGGCCGTGACCACCCGCCCCAGCTCCGTGGGGCGGAAGCGACGGTCTTCCTTGACCACGTAGCCCCGCTCCTGGATGGTCTCGATGATCGGCGCATAGGTGCTGGGGCGACCGATGCCCTTCTCCTCCAGCGCCCGCACCAGCATCGCCTCGGTGTAGCGCGGCGGCGGCTGGGTGAAGTGCTGCTCCGGCCGCAGCGCCCGCACCCGCAGGACGTCCCCCTCGGCCAGCTCGGGCAGCATGCGGTCCCCCTCGTCGCCGTCCCCCTCGGCGCCCTCGTCCCGCCCCTCGACGTAGAGGCGCATGAACCCCGGGAACTTGACGGTCGAACCCGTCGCCCGGAAGCGATGCGGCCCGGCGCCGATCTCGACGGTCACCGTGTCCAGCACGGCCGGCGCCATCTGGCTGGCGACGAACCGCTCCCAGATCAGCCGATACAGCTTGTACTGGTCGGGCGTCAAGTCGTCCTTGATCGCGTCGGGTTCCCGCGCCACCGACGTCGGCCGGATCGCCTCGTGGGCGTCCTGGGCCTGTGCCTGGCGCCGACCCGCCTGTTTGCGGGGGGACGAGAACTCCGCTCCGAAGCGCGCGGCGATGTACGCCGCGGCCTCGTCCAGGGCCTGGTCGGCGATGCGCGTGGAGTCGGTGCGGATGTAGGTGACCAGACCCACCGCGCCCTCGCCGCGCAACTCGATGCCCTCGTACAGCTCCTGGGCGATGCGCATCGTGCGCCGCACGGAGAAACCCAGCTTGCGCGACGCCTCCTGCTGCAGGGTCGAGGTGGTGAAGGGGGGCGCCGGGTTGCGGCGCCGCTCCTTGCGCTCGACGCCGAGGACGACGAAGGCGCGCCCCTCCAGATCGGCCAGCAGGCGGTCCACCGCCTCCCGACTCGGCAGCTCCCGCTTGCCGTCGGCGTCGCCGTGGTAACGGGCCGTGAACACCTCGCCGCCGGCCTGGCGCTCCAATTCGGCGTCCAGCGTCCAGTACTCCTGGGGCGTGAAGGCCTCGATCTCTTCCTCGCGGTCGACGATCAGGCGCACCGCCACCGACTGGACGCGGCCCGCCGAGAGGCCCCGCCGCACCTTGCGCCAGAGCAGGGGGCTGAGCTTGTAGCCCACCAACCGGTCGAGGACGCGCCGGGCCTGCTGGGCGTCGACCAGGTTGCCGTCGATGGGCCGCGGCTCCTGCAACGCGCGCCGCACGGCGTCGCGGGTGATCTCGTGGAAGACGATGCGGCAGGGCGAGTCCTCCGGGATGTCCAGCAGCTGGCACAGGTGCCAGGAGATGGCCTCGCCCTCCCGGTCCGGGTCGGTGGCCAGCAGCACCCGATCGGCCTGGCGCGCCTGCTGCCGCAGGCGCTCGATCAGCTTGCCCTTGCCCCGGATCGTGATGTAGTGGGGCGTGAAGTGATCGTCGATGTCGACCCCCAGCTGGCTCTTGGGGAGGTCGCGCACGTGGCCCATGGAGGCCTCGACGGCGTAGTCGCGCCCCACGAACTTCTTGATGGTCCTGGCCTTGGCCGGCGACTCGACGATGATCAGCGTCTTGGGCAATGGCATCACGCTCCGGCGCCTCGGCGCGTTGCACCCTAGTGTAGCACTGCCGGACGCCGCCGGGCAACGCGGGGTGGAAGATCCTGCTAGACCCCGCCCAGCCCGTGGTCCCCCAGCACCGCGGCCACGTCGGTCCACGTGGCCACGGGCGGAGCCCCGGCCCGCAAGAGCTCCATGATGCCCTCCCCCTGCCGCCGGGTCACCGGTCCCGGCACCGCCATGACCGCGCGCCCCGCCGCCAGCGCCAGATCGGCGGTCACCAGCGCGCCGCTCCTGGGCGCCGCCTCGACGACCACCACCCCGTCGACCAGGCCCGCCAGGATGCGATTGCGCTCCGGGAAGCGGAAGGCCTCGGCCGGGGTGCCGGGCGGATACTCGGCGACGAGCCACCCCGTCGCCGCCAGCCGCTCCGCCAGCGGGCGGTGCTCCTCCGGATAGACCCGATCCGGGCCGTGGCCGAGGACGGCCACCGACCGCCCGCCGGCGGCCAGGGCACCGCGATGGGCGGCGGCGTCGATGCCGACGGCGAGGCCCGACACCACCACCCAGCCGGCCGCCGCCATGTCGCCGGCCAGCCGATGGGCGAGCTGGACCCCGTACGGAGAGGCGCGGCGGGACCCCACCACCGCCACCCAGGGCACGTCCTCGGCGGGGGCCCGACCCCGGTAGTAGAGGATGAGCGGCGGATCCGGGATGGTGCGCAGGCGCCGCGGGTAGGCCGGTTCGTCCCAGGCGACCCAGTCCACCCCCGCCGCCGCCACGCGGCGGGCCAGCCGCTCCGGGTCGATCCGGTCCCGGGCCGCGGCGGCGCGGAGCAGGACCTCCCGCGGCGCCACGGCGGCAGCCAGCCACTCCTGCGCCGGCGCCCGCCAGGCCGCCGCCGGCCCGCCCAGGGCCGCGGCCAGCCGCCGCGCGCGCTGGCGCCCCAAACCGGGCAAGGCGAGCAGGGCCATCCACGCCCGGCCGGCGTCCATGCTGGGGATCCCCCCTCCTCCAGGGGCGAGGTTGTCCTGCGGGATGCGACGCCTCAAGCGGCGGCTCCCCTCAGCGGGCGTCGTCGGCCGCGGGTGCGAAGGAGACGGCCCACAGGTCGGCCCCCTGGGGGAAGGGGGACGGGACGAAGCCGCGCACCCGGGGCTGCACCGCCCACACCACCACGGGGTGGTAGAGCGGCAGGCCGAAGCCGGCATCCAGCAACCGGGCCTCGAGGCGCGCGGCGGCCTCCGCCCGCTCCCGGCCCCGGGCGGGGAGGAAGGCGGCCAGCGCCTGGTGTACCGGGCGGTCCCGTCCTCGGAGGACGGCTCCCCGCTGCCCGCCGGCGCCCATCGCCCGATCCGCGGCCGCCTCCACCCAGGGCAGCAGGAGGGCCTCGGCGTCGGGATACTCCGCCCACGTCGCCCGGGGCGCCAGGTGGTACGGGGCGTCCCTGCCGTCCAGCGGCGGGAAGTCGGCCTGGGCGACGGTGGTGACGTCCAGCTCCAGGCCGACCCGCCCCAACAGGTAGTCGAGGCGACCGGCCACGGCCGACCAGAAGAGATCGCCCGGTTGCAGCCAGCGGAGTTCGGCCCCGGGCTGGACGCCGGCCGCGTGCAGCAGCGCCCGCGCCTGTTGCGCGCGGTAGGCGGGCAGGTGGGGTGCGGGCCGGGCTCCCGCCATGCCGGGCGGGATCCACCCCTCGGCCAGCCGGTAGCCGCCGGGGGCGAGACCCGCTACCAGGGTCTCCCGGTCGACGGCATACGCCAGCGCCCGGCGCACCGCCGGGTGGGTCAGCGGCGGCCGGCCGGCGTTGAGCTCGATCCAGACCGTGGCGGGCAGCTCCAGGCGCCACTGGGGTCCGGCCCACCCGAGGGCGGCCAGCTCGCGAACCTCGTGGGGCAGCAGGCGCACCGCGGTCAGCCGCCCGGCTGCGAAGGCGGCCAGGGTCTGTCGGCGGGATCCCCCGACCACCAGCTCCACGGCGTCCAGGTAGGGCCGGCCGCGATAGTGGCCGGCGTACGCCTCCAGCCGGATCGCCGCCTCGGTCCGCGCCGCCAGCCGGAAGGGCCCGGTGCCCACCGCCGGGAACGCCCCGCTCCCGCTGCCTGCCACGGTCTCGGCATCGACGATGGCCGCACCGGGCGTCGCCAGCCGATACAGGAACGCCGGCCGCGGACCCACCAGGCGGATCTCCACCCGGTCGGCACCGAGGGCCCGCAGCCCGGTGATGGCGGATGCCCGCCCCTGCCGGTAGGCCTCGGCGCCCACCACGCCCTCCAACACCCATTGGCGCGGCGCGGGCTTTCGGGGGTCGGCCAGGCGCTGGAGGCTGAAGACGACGTCCGCGGCGGTCAGCGGTCGACCGTTGTGGAACCGCACGCCCGGCCGCAGCCAGAACACGTAGCGCGTGCCGCCGTCGCGGACCTCCCAGCGGCGCGCCAGCCCCGGGTGGAGACGACCGTCGGGCCCGAGGCGCACCAGGCCGTCGTAGAGCAGGGCGGCGATGCGCACCTCGGCTTCGCTGCTGGCCCGGGCCGGATCCAGGGACGCCGGGGGCACGGGGATGGGCTCGACCCATGTGCCGCCGGGGCGGCCGGGCGGCCGCCGCTCCGTCGCCTCCGGGGCTCCCACGGCCCACCAGCCGAGGACGACGGCACCGACGAGCGCCGCCGCCAGCGTGATCCGCCACCGCCCCGGCGCCATGGCCGTCACCTCCGCCGCCGGGGGATGTATACGTGGCGTCCCCGCGGTCCATGCCCGCACCCCAGCCCGCCGGCCGGCCGGCGCACCCTCGCGGCCCGTGCCGCGGCGGACGGATCGCGGACTTTGGAGCCCTGGGGCCCCACGAGTCCGGCTGGCACCCCCCTGGTCCCGCCGCGTCCCGGTGGCCGGCTCGCCCCGCGAGCCCATGGACCCAGGACACGGCCCCGACGGGGCCAGCCCTGTGTCCCGCGGCGCGGCCGCCGCCCGGGTTGACAACGATATCCTATAATCCATATATTACCATACAGCAGCGCATGTCAAGCCCCTGAACCCGGACCGCGGGCGGGCCGGTTCCTCCGACGCGGGACGTCCCCGGCACGTCCGGCCTGCCCGGCGGGCACCACGCCGCCGCTGGGACCACCCTGGCGGCGGATCGAGGGCGCCATCGCCGCCTCGGCGCGTCGGCGCCGCCCCCGGCCCCACAGCCAGGCCCGGACCGCGAGGGCGTCCCGCCGCCGGCTCCGCCCCAGGCGGGCTCTCGGTCCAGGCCCGGCTCGCGCGGCAGGAGGCGAAGCATCGTGACACCACCGGAGAACGGCAACCCTCGGGGACCCATGCCATGCCGCAACGGATCCCCGCCCCGGAGCCCACGGGGCGAGCCGGGGGGCTGGCCGGCGTCCGGCGCATCCCCCGCCGGCCGCCCCACCCCGTCCCCGGGCGGCGGGCGGTCGGATCCCGGGCACGTTGCCGAGCGGCGCCCCGAGGCCGTGCTGCCCACCGCCCCGTGGCGGTCGGTGGCGGGAACCGGATCGGCCGTCGTCGGCCTGGCCTGCTCGGGTCCCCGCGGCGTCGCCGTGTTGGTGGAGACCGTGGTCGACCGCGGCCTGCCCCTCTTCGTGGTGGTCGGGCTGGCGTCGACGGCCGTCCGGGAGGCGCGAGAGCGGGTGCGGGCCGCCATCCGGGCCGCCGGGCGCACCTTCCCCCTGCAGCGGATCACCGTCAGCCTGAGCCCGGCCGACCTGCCCAAGGAGGGCACGTCCCTCGACCTGCCCGTCGCCCTGGGGTTGCTGGCGGCCAGCGGCCAGGCGCCGCACCTACCCCCGGGCTGGGCGGCCTTCGGCGAACTGGGCCTCGACGGGTCGGTGCGCCCCGTCCGCGGCGCGCTCCCCATGGCCGTGGCCGCCCGCCAGGCTGGGGTTACCCACCTGGTCTGCCCGGCCGGCAACGCCCGCGAGGTGGCCCTGCTGCCCGGCATCCGCCCGCTGCCGGTGCGGCGGCTCGCCGAGCTCCTGGATCGCCTCGCGCGCGACGATCCCTGGGATCCGCCAACCGCGACCGCGGGCGACGCGGCACCGGTTCGTCCGCCGGCGGCGCCGGACCTGGCCACCGTCCAGGGTCAGCCCTGGGCCCGCAAGGCCCTGGAGCTGGCGGCCGCCGGCGGGCATCACATCCTGCTGATGGGACCGCCCGGCGCGGGCAAGACCCTGCTGGCCTCGTGCCTCCCGGGCCTGCTGCCCCCCCTGGATCCCGACGAGGCCCTGGAGGTGACGGCGCTGCACTCGCTGGCGGGACAGCTTCCTGCGGGGGCGGGGCTCATCACCTGGCCGCCCTTGCGGGCGCCCCATCACGCCACCCCCGTGGCCGCCCTGGTGGGGGGCGGCAAGGTACCGCGGCCGGGCGAGGTCAGCCTGGCCCATCGGGGCGTCCTGCTGCTGGACGAACTGGCCGAGTTCCGGAGGGAGACCCTGGAGGCGCTCCGGGAGCCCCTGGAGACGGGCTCGGTGACCGTGGCCCGCCTCGCCGGCGTGGAGCGCTTCCCCGCCGCCTTCCAGCTGGTGGCCAGCGCCAACCCCTGCCCCTGCGGTCGCCCCGGCGGCCGCTGCCGCTGCTCGGACCGGCAGGTGGCGCGCTACCGGCAGGCCCTCTCGGGGCCGCTCCTGGATCGCATCGACCTGCAGGTGCGGGTGGAGCGGGCCGCGATCCCACCCATGGCACCCGGCCGTCAGGAGACCTCCGCGGCGGTCCGCCAGCGGGTGACCGCGGCCCGCCGCATGCAGGCGGAGCGGTTCGCCCGCCTCGACCTGGCCCGCCCGGACGGGGTGGGCCCGGTGAACCGGTGGCTGCAACCCGGCGACGCGCAGCGCTGGGCACCGCTGACGGCGCCGGCCCGGCGGCTGCTCGAGGCCCTCTACCGCGACGGCGAGGTGGGCCTCAGCGGCCGTGGCGTGATCAAGCTGCTGCGGGTGGCACGGACGGCGGCGGACCTGGCGGGCCGCGACGCCATCACGGTGGACGACGTGGAGCTGGCGGCCCAGTTCCGCTTCGGGCCGGAGTGGTGACCGCCCGGGCGGGCCTCGCGGATCGTCGCCGAGCCTCCAGGTGCGCGGTTTCGCTTCCGGCCGGCGGGGCGACCGCCCAGGACTGCGCCGGTGCCCGGCGTCCGGCTCGCCCACCTCGGTGTAGTCGCGCCGGCTGTGGACCGACCGCCCAAGGCTGCGCCGGCGCCCGGCGTCCGGCCCCCGATGCCTCCCCGTCCCGGCGATCGCTGCCGTGGGGCCGATGCCGTGGACGGGGTCCGGACCGCGGCGCTTCCCGCCGGCGGCCTCGTCGCGGCTAGCGCTGGGCCCCGCCCTCCAGCCGGCGGTACACGGCCACCCTCGGCGCGACCGCCCCTGCCGGCTCGTCGGCGGTCGCGGGCCAGGTCACCGTCACCAGGTCGATCCGCCACGGCGCGTCCGGCAGGCCGGCCTGCGCCAGGAACCACTGCCCCACCCGCACCAGGCGGCGGAACTTGCGGACGTCGACGGACTGGGCGGCGGGGCCGAAACGGTCACTCCGCCTCCCGCGCACCTCCACGACCACCCACTCGCCCCCCTGCCGGCAGATCAGGTCGGCCTCGCCCCCCGGGCAGCGGACGTTGCGGGCCACCACGCGATAGCCCAGCGCCTCCAGGTGACGGGCGGCCAGCTCTTCCGACCGGCGGCCCAGCTCCCACCGGCCGTCCCGTTCCCGGCGGCGCGGCGGCCTGTCCCTCATGGGACACGCCCCTCCCCCTGCCGCGGGCCAGGACCCGGGCTCCCATCCGCCTCGCCGTCCCGCCCGGGCCGCTGCGCCGCGTCCAGGCCCGCCAGGAAGCGGCGCCGGTGCTCCGGGCACGGACCGTGCCGGAGCAGGGCCCGACGGTGCTCGCCGGTGGCGTAGCCCTTGTTGCGCGCGAAGCCGTACCAGGGGTAGAGGGGATCCAGCCGCCGCATCCACGCGTCCCGGAACACCTTGGCCAGCACCGAGGCGGCGGCGATGGCGGCCAGCCGCGCATCGCCGTCCACCACGGCCTCCACCGGGTACCCCAGGTCCCCGGGCGGGCGCCCGTCGACCAGCACCCGCTGGGGGACGACCCGCAGGCGGTCCAGGGCGCGCCGCATGGCCAGGCGGGTGGCGGCCGCGACGTTGAGCGCATCGACCTCCGCCGGGGTCGCCACGCCCACCGCCCAGTCCACGGCCTGCTCGCGGACGGCGGCGGCCAGAGCTTCCCTGGCCGCGGGGGTGAGCCGCTTGGAGTCGTCGAGGCCGGGCAGGAAGGCGCCATCGGGAAGGATGACCGCCGCCGCCACCACGGGCCCGGCCAGGCAGCCCCGCCCCACCTCGTCCACGCCGGCCACCGGCACGCCGCCCGCTCGCTGCCGCTGCGCCTCGGCCAGCTGCGCCCACCGCGACCGGGCCGCCTGCCACCGCTCCCAGCGGCGCCGGGCCCGGGCCGCGAGCCGCCGGGCCCCGACCCGGCGATCGGCCTCCAGGGTCTGGATCCACGCGGGCAGCTGATCCGGGGCGACGACCGTCACCGCCTCCTCCAGCTCCGCCAGCGGCCGCGCCGCCAGCGGCAACCCCCGCCCGTCCTCCGGGCCCACGCCGACCGCCCGCCCCGCCGGGCAGGGCCGGTCCGCCGGATCCGCCCGGCCATGCGCCCCGCCCCCGGGCGGCAGGGGTGCCCGACCCGCCATGACGGCTGCCTCCCTCCGCGTGCCCCGTCCCGTTCCGAGGCCGACCGACGATCCCCAGCGTCCGGCCCGATGCGCCGCCCCGATGCCCCACGGGGCCATGCGCCGGTGCACACGCCGGCGGGCTGTCGACGCCACCGGACCCTCCCCACCCCCGGCTCCCGGGAAGCGGCAGCCCGAGCCGCGGGCCGGCGTAGCGAGCCCCGACCGCGAGCCTACCGGCGACGTCCCGCAGGGCTATTCGCTGGATGAAACTGGATCTCCTGCCCCGGAGCCGGGTTCGTCCGCCGGCGACGGCCCCGCCACGGCGTCGGGGCGCTCGAGGGAGAACCGGCCCAGCTCCCCGGCGCGGAAGGCTGCCACGAAGACCGCCGCGGCCCGGTGCAGGTCGGGGCGGCCGCCCGGCCCCAACAGACCGCGGCGCCGCGCCAGCTGCTCCAGCACCGCCTCCACCGCAGGCCGTCCCCGCGGGCGGGCGGTCCCGCGGCGCCCTGCCGCCGCTCCCGCCGCCGGGACCGCGCCCGCGGACCGGTCGGGGTCGTCGTCGGCCGGGCGCACCGCCGCGCGCGCGGCGGTGGCCCAGCGGTCGAGGGCCGCCTGGAAGGCGGGGTGGTCGCCGAGGCGCTCGATGAGGAACGCGGCCACCTCCTCGGCCCCCGCCACCTCGGGTCCGACCAGGCCCAGGGCGCCCAACACCAGGCGGCGGGTCCCACCCAGGCGCGGCGGCAGCACCCCGGGCGTGTCCAGCAGCCAGAACGCGCCCACGTCCACCCACTGGCGGCCCCGCGTCACCCCGGGCTGGGCCCCGACCCGGGCTCGCCGGCGGCCGGCCAGGCCGTTGAGCAGGGTCGACTTGCCCACGTTGGGCAGGCCGACCACGATGACCCGCGGTTTGAAGGCCGCCGGCGCCTGGGCCAGCCGCCGTCGCAGCCGGCTCACCAGGCGCGGGTCGGCGGGCCCCTCGCCGACCAGGGGCTCGAGACCCCGCCCGCGCCACCAGTCCATCCACGCCCGGGTGACCTGGGGGTCCGCCAGGTCGCCCCGCGACAGCACCAGCAGGTGCAGGCGGTCGCCCACCAGCTCCGCCAGCTGGGGGGATCGCGAGGTGAAGGGGGCCCGCGCGTCGGCCACCTCGACCACGGCGTCGACCTGCGCCAGATACCGCCGCACCTGGCGCAGCGCCCGGGCCATGTGCCCCTTGAGCGCCCCGCCCTCGCCCACTGCGCCTCCCTCCCCGCGGCGGCCATCAGGGGCCTTGCGGATGCGGCACCAGCCCGATCTCCGCCGGCGGCCAGTAGACGAACCACGCCCGGCCGATGATGTCGCGGATCGGCACCGTCCAGCCGCTGCGGCTGTCGTCGGAGTGGGGCCGGTTGTCACCCAGGACGAACACGTGTCCCGGCGGCACCGTCACCGGCGGGTAGAAGTCCGGCGCCCGCTCCGCCACGTAGGGTTCCGCCAGCGGCCGCCCGTCCACGTAGACCCGACCCTCCCGGATCTCGACGGTCTCGCCCGGCAGGCCGATGACGCGCTTGACGAAGTCCCGGCTGGGGTCCAGGGGGTAGCGGAAGACCACGACGTCGAAGCGCCGGGGCGCGCGCCAGCGGTAGGTCAACTTGTCCACCAGCAGCCGCTCGCCGTCGTGGAGGACGGGTTCCATGGAGACGCCGTCGACCACGAAGGACTCGACCACGAAGGCCCGGATGGCCAAGGCCAGCACCAGCGCCACCAGCAAGGTCTGCAGGACCTCCCGGGCGGCGCTCCCCCGAGCCGCCACCGCCGCGGTCCCTCCTCTCCTCCCTGCGCCATGAAGGCGTCGCGGGGCGTCGCCCTCCCCATACGTCCCCATCAAAGAAAGAACGTCCCCATAAAGAAAGAGGACTGGGGACCCAGTCCTCGGACGAACCGGCCGCCGTGGCGACCGCCCACGCGTCACCGCTTCTCCTTGATGCGCGCCGCCTTGCCCCGCCGCTGGCGCAGGTAGTTCAGCCGGGCCCGCCGCACCTTGCCGCGCCGGGTGACCTCGATGCGCGCGATGGCCGGCGAGTGCAAGGGGAACACCCGCTCGACCCCGACGCCGGAGGCGATGCGCCGCACGGTGAAGGTCTCGTCCAGCCCCCCTCCGCGACGGGCGATCACCGTCCCCTCGAAGACCTGGATGCGCTCCCGGCCGCCCTCCTTGACCTTCAGGTGGACGCGGACCGTGTCGCCGGGGCCGAAGTCCGGCACGTCGGTCTTCATGTACTCCTGCTGGATGCTCTTCAAGAGGTCCATGCCCTTCCGCTCCTTCTGCGCCGCGGGATGCCGCCGCTCACACGGCGGGATTATACCACAGCGCCGGGCGGTGGGACGCCCGGCCGTGGGACGCCGAGGCCGCGGGGCTGCGGCCGGCGGCCTCCGCCCCGGTGGCGCCGGGCCGGGCTCGGCGTCGAGCGCGGGGATCGGGACGGGCGGCGACCGGTCCCGCGTCCCCTCGGCACCCACCGCCGACCTAGGCCGACCCGTCGGGGGCGCCGGACCGCACCGACCCCCGCCGCGCCCGCACCTGCTCGAGGAAGCGCCGGTCCTCGGGGGTCAGGGGCGCCCGCTCCAGCAGGTCCGGCCGTCGCTCCAGGGTCCGCAGCAGGGCCTGCTGCCGCCGCCAGCGGGCGATGGCGCCGTGGTCGCCGCTGAGCAGGATCTCCGGCACCGCCATCCCCCGGTAGACCCGGGGCCGGGTGTAGTGCGGGCCCTCCAACAGCCCGCTGGTGAAGGAGTCCTGCTCGGCCGCCCCCTCCGCCAGCACCCCGGGCAGCAGCCGCACCACCGCGTCGATCAGCACCAGCGCGGCCAGCTCGCCGCCCGTGAGGACGTAGTCGCCGATGGAGATCTCGTCGGTGACCAGCGCCTGCCGCACCCGCTCGTCGACGCCCTCGTAGTGGCCGCACAGCAGCACCAGCCAGTGGCGCCGCGCCAGGTCGGCCGCCACCGCTTGGGTCAGGGTCCGCCCCTGCGGCGCCAGCAGGATGAACTCCACGCCGGGACCGCGGCTGCGCGCCCCCCCGGGTCCCAACAGGTCGTCCACCGCCCGGAAGATGGGTTCCGGCTTGAGGACCATGCCCGGCCCGCCGCCGAAGGGCCGATCGTCGGCGACGTGGTGCCGGCCCTCCGCCCAGTCCCGCAGGTTGTGGACGAACAGGCGCACCACGCCCCGCTCCCGGGCCTTGCGCATCATGCTGGTCTCCAGCGGGGCGCGGACCATCTCCGGGAACAGGGTGAGCACGTCGATGCGCACGCCGTCCCTCCTAGTCCAGCAACCCCGGCAGGTCGCCCAGCACCAGCCGGCCCGCCGCCAGGTCGATCTCGGCCACGGCCTGCCGGATCGCCGGGACCAGGACCTCCCGGCCGTCGTCGGCGTCCACCACGATGACGTCGTTGGCCGGGTAGCGCAGCACGTCGCGCACCCGGCCGACGGGACGGCCCGCCGGGTCGAGCACCCGCAGCCCCACCAGCTGGAACACGTAGTACCGGCCCTCGGGCAGCGGGGGTACCCGGTCTTCGGGGACCTGGAGCCGACCGCCCCGCAGGGCCTCGGCCGCGGTCCGATCGGGACAGCCGGCCAGCTTGACCCGCCAGAACCGCCCATGGGGGCGGGCCCACTCCACGGTGTCCGGCCGGGCGGGACCGCCGCCGGGCGGCGCCACCCACACCTCCAGGCCCGGCCGCAGGCGCTCGGGGTCGTCGCTCAGCAGGTCGACCTTGACCTCGCCCCGGATGCCCCACGGCGCCAGGATGGCCGCCAGGGTCACCGGTCGGCCGTCGCCCGCCCGCCCCCGTCCAGGATCTCCACCTCGACCCGCTTGCCCATGCGGGCGCCCACGGCCCGGGCCACGGTGCGGATGGCGCGGGCGATGCGCCCCTGCTTGCCGATGATCTTGCCCACGTCCTCCGGCGCGACCCGCACCTCGAGGATCACCGTCTGCTCTCCCGCCACCTCGTTGACCCGGACCTGATCCGGGTGGTCCACCAGCGAGCGGGCGAGGAACTCCACCAGCTCCTTCATCCTGCGTCACCTCGATCGCCTCCCGGGTCGAGCCCGCACCGCCCCCACCCCCACGGCTCGGCCCCGCCCTGGCCGCCGCACCCACCCGTCGCCCCCGGCGCTCAGGCGCCCGCGCGCTGCTTCTGCCACTTCTCCAGCACGCCGGTCCGCTGGAGCAGCACCCGCACGATGTCCGTGGGCTGGGCGCCCTTTCGCAGCCACTCGATGGCCTTCTCCTCGTCGATCTTGATGGTCGCCGGGTCGGTGGTGGGATTGTAGTATCCGATCTCGTCGACGAACCGGCCGTCCCGCGGGGAGCGGGCGTCCGCCACCACCACCCGGTAGAACGGGTTGTTCTTCGCACCCATCCGGCGCAGCCGCATGCGCAGCGCCACCGCTCCTCACCTCGCCATCCCGTGGATTGACGCCGCCACCGGCATCCCGCCCGGCCCCGGTCGCCGGCGGCCCACCGCGACCCGGGACCGCGCCGACCCGGCCCGGCGTCCCGCCCGCCGCCGGACCGGGTTCGACCCCCTAGCGGAGGAAGGGGAGGTTGCCCAGCCCCCGCCGGCCCCGGCGGGCGGCCCCGGCCATCTGCTTCATCAGCCGCTGGGTCTCCGCGAACTGCTTGAGCAGCCGGTTCACGTCCTGCACCCGCGTGCCGCTGCCCCGGGCGATGCGCCGCCGCCGGCTGGCGTTGATGATCTCCGGGTGGCGGCGTTCCTCCGGCGTCATGGACTGGATGATCGCCTCGATGCGGCGCAGCTCGTCCTCGTCCACCCTGATGCCCTGGAGCCGTCCCGCCAGGCCCGGGATCATGGCCAGCAGCTGGTCCAGCGGCCCCATCTTGCGCACCTGGCGCAGCTGCTCGAGGAAGTCCTCCAGGTCGAAGGTCTGCTCCCGCAGCTTGCGCTCCAGGCGCTGGGCCTGCTGGGCGTCGAAGGCCGCCTGGGCCTTCTCGATCAGCGACAGCACGTCGCCCATGCCCAGGATGCGGGAGGCCATCCGCTCGGGGTGGAAGGGCTCCAGCTGGTCCACCCGCTCGCCGAGCCCGACGAACTTGATGGGCCGACCGGTCACCGCCCGCACGGACAGCGCGGCGCCGCCGCGGGCGTCGCCGTCCAGCTTGGTGAGGATCACCCCGTCGATGCCCAGGCGCTGGTGGAAGGCGGTCGCCACGTTGACGGCGTCCTGCCCCGTCATCGCGTCGACCACCAGCAGCGTCTCCCGCGGCGCCACCGCCTGACGGATGCGCTCCAGCTCGGCCATCAGCGCGTCGTCCACGTGGAGCCGCCCCGCGGTGTCGAGGATGACCACGTCCCGGCCGCGGCGGCGGCCCTCGGCCACGCCCTCGCGGGCGATCGCCACCGGGTCGCGGTCGGTGCCCGGCGCGTAGACCGGCACCTGGATCTGCTGTCCCAGGGTGACCAGCTGCTCCACGGCGGCGGGCCGGTAGACGTCGGCGGCCACCAGCAGCGGCTGACGCCCCTGACGAACCAGCAGGCGGGCCAGCTTGGCGGCCGTGGTCGTCTTGCCGGAGCCCTGCAGCCCGACGAGCATCACCGGCACCGGCGGCTCGCCGCCCAGGTCCAGCCGGGCGTGCTGACCGCCCATGAGGCGGGTCAGCTCCTCGTGGACGATCTTGATCACCTGCTGGGCCGGCGTGAGGCTCTCCAGGACCTCCTGGCCCACGGCGCGCTCCCGCACCCGGCCGATGAAGTCCTTGACCACCCTGTAGTGGACGTCGGCCTCCAGCAGGGCGAGGCGGACCTCCCGGAGCGCCGCCTCTACATCGGCCTCCGAGAGCCTGCCCTTGCCGCGCAGCCGCCGGAACACCGCCTGCAGCTTCTCCGCCAGCCCTTCGAAGGCCATGCTCACACCCCACCTGCCGGCAGGTCGTCGCGCAGGGCCGCCACCACCCGTCGGGCTTGTTCCAGCAGGGCGCCCGCCTCGACGAGGGCCGTGGGGCCGGGTTCGTGGGCGACCTGGGCGAGCCGCTGGGCCGCCGCGGCCAGCAGGCCCTCCAGCCGGTCGAGCCGCCGCGCGGCACGCTTGCGCCACGCCCCCAGCCCCAGGGCCCCCTCCGCCTGCTCGAGCACGGCCTCCCCGCGACGCAACAGGTCGTGGACCGCCTGGCGGGAGATGCCCAGGTGCTCCGCCACCTCGCCCAGGGACAGGTCCTGCCAGTGGTAGAGCTCGAAGGCGTCCTGCTGCCGCGCCGTCAAGAGTCCCCGGTAGAGGTCGTAGAGGCGGTGGAGCCGCACGGTCCGCTCCAGGGGGCTGACGTCGGCGTCCCGGCGCGACGCGGCCCGGACCCCCCGGTGGGAGGCGGCGCCGGCCTCGGCAGCCCGCTGCCCGCGGCGCGCCCGCGAACGGTCGGGCCGCCCGCTCCGGTCCCGCCGCCCGCCCCCGCGGCGTGCGCCCCCTTCACCGGGCACGAGCCGCTCCCCCGGGTCCATGGCCGCGCCGGAGGAACCGGCGTCCCCTCCATGCCCTGGACCTCGCTCCACGGTGCCACGCCCCCGCGCCGCAGCCCGGCCATCTTTGACCGGCGTCGGCCGGCGCCCATGGTACGTCACGGGGTGCCCCATGTCAAGCAAAGCAGCTTGACAGTCGACCCCCGGGGCGCCGTCCGCCGACGGGGGTCCCGTCGCGCCGGCCCGCCTCCGCCGCCCGTCCCGTCAGGCGCCGGACCCGCCGGGACCGGGCTCGAACAGCGCCTGGGTGAACTCGGCGGCGTCGAAGGGAGCCAGGTCGTCGGCGTCCTCCCCGGTCCCCACCCACTTGACGGGCAGCCCCAGCTGGTCGGCGATGGCCACCACCATGCCGCCGCGGGCCGTGCCATCCAGCTTCGTCAACACGATGCCGGTGACGCCCACCGCCTCGGTGAAGTGCCGGGCCTGGGCCAGGGCGTTCTGCCCGGTGGTGGCGTCCAGGACCAGCAGCACCTCGTGGGGGGCGGTGGGATCCAGCCGCCTGAGCACCCGCACCGTCTTGCGGAGCTCCTCCATCAGGTTGACCCGCGTGTGCAGGCGCCCCGCCGTGTCGATCAGCAGCACGTCGGCTCCCCGGGCTCGGGCGGCCTGCAGGGCGTCGAAGGCCACCGCCGCCGGGTCTGCGCCCGGGTGCTGGCGCACCAGCTCGGCACCCACCCGGCGGCACCAGCGTTCCAGCTGCTCGATGGCGGCGGCGCGGAAGGTGTCGGCCGCCCCCACCACCACCCGCCGCCCCTCCTGGCGATAGCGGGCGGCCAGCTTGCCGACGGTGGTGGTCTTCCCGCTGCCGTTGACGCCCACCACCAGGACCACCAGCGGTCCCTCGCGGCCTGCCGGCGAGGCGGGCGGTGCCGCCACCCCCTCCAGCAGGGCCCGCATCTCCTCCGCCAGGAGGCGCGGCACGGCCTCGGCGTCGCGCACCCCCTCGGCCCGGATGCGCTCCCGCAGCCGCTCCAGCAGCCGCTGGGTGGTGGCCACGCCCACGTCGGCGGTGATCAACGCGGCCTCCAGCTCTTCGAAGAGGGACTCGTCCACGGCGGCGCCCTGCACCACGGCCCGGATGCGGCCGGCCAGCTGCTCCCGGGTCCGGGCGAGGCCCGCCTTGAGCCTGCTCCAGATCATCGATCCTCGTCCTCTCCAGGCCTCCGGCGCTCCCGCACCGGGGGCGGGCGGCCCCGGGTCCGCCCGCCCCCGGCGATGCGCCCGTCCCGGTGGCGGCCGCGGCCGCCGGTCAGGCGCCCGCGGCCGCCACCTCCGCCAGGCGTACCGACACCACCCGGGAGACGCCGGACTCCGGCATGGTCACCCCGTAGAGGGCGTCCGCCACGGCCATCGTGCCCTTCTGGTGCGTGATGACGATGAACTGGGTACCGCGGAACCGGCGCAGGTAGCGGGCGAACCGCTCCACGTTGCGGTCGTCCAGGGCGGCGTCGATCTCGTCCAGCAGCACGAAGGGCGTCGGCTTGACGCGCAGCAGGGCGAAGAGCAGGGCGATGGCCGTCAGCGCCCGCTCGCCGCCGGAGAGCAGGGACAGGTGCTGCAGCCGCTTGCCCGGCGGCTGGGCCACCACCTGCACCCCCGCCTCCAGGACGTCGCCGTCGCCCAGGACCAGGTCGGCGTGGCCGCCGCCGAACAGGTCGCGGAACACCTGGCGGAACTCGACCCGCAGGCGCTCGTAGGTGACGCGGAAGAGCCGCTCCATCTCCCGGTCCATCTCCGCCAGGACGGCCTGCAGGGCCTCCCGGGCCCGCCGCAGGTCGTCGTACTGGCGCTCCAGGAAGGCGTAGCGCTGGCAGAGCCGCTCGTGCTCCTCCACCGCGGCCAGGTTGACCTCGCCCAGGGCCGCCATGCGCCGGCGCAGCTCCTGGACGCGGCGCTGGCCCTCCTCCCAACCCGGGGGCGCCTCCGCGGGGAGCTCGGCGATGCCGTAGTCCTCCGCCAGCCGCGCCACCAGGCGGTCCCGCTCGCTCTCCAGCCGCGCCGCCTCGACCTCCAGCTGACGCAACCCGTCGACCAGCCGGTCCAGCTCGGCGCGGGCGGACGCCGCCTCGTCCTCGACGGCGTCGAGCTCCGCCGCCAGCCGGCCGCGCTCGCCTTGCAGCCGCGCCAGCGCCTCGCGGCAGGCGGTCACCCGGGCGGTGGCCTGGTCGGCCGCGGCCTCGAGGCGCCTCCGCTCGGCCGCGAGCCGGGCTCGTTCCTCGGCGAGCCGCTGGGCCTCCGCCTCGAGCCGGTCCGCGTCCGCCTCCAGGTGGGCCAGGGTCTCCCGCGCCCGCTGGGCCTGTTCGGCCAGCAGCCGGCCCTCCCGGCCGAGGCTCTCGCAGCGGGCCGCCGCCTGGGCCCGTTCCGCGGCGGCCGCGTCCCGCCGGGCCCGGGCGGCCCGCACCGCTTCCTCCGCCTTGGCGACGGCCTCGGCCGCCGCGCGCACCCGGGCCTCGGCGGCCTCCACCCCCTCTCCCGCCGGCCCCTCGTCCGCCGTCGCCGCCAGGGCCAGCTCCTCCAGCTCCGCCTGCACGTCGGCCGCCGACGCGGCCACGCGCTGGCGCTGCTGGGCCGCCGCCTGGCGCTGCTGCTCGGCGCGGGCCCGGGCCACGGCGCACCGGTGCCGGCGCTGCCGGGCCTCCTCCACCGCCGCGGCCGCCCGGGCCGCCGCCTGGTCCGCCGCGCGGCGGCGGTCCTCGGCCCGGGCCACGGCGGTGCGCAGCGCCCGCACCCGCTCCCGCAGGGCCTCCACCTGGCGCCGCCGCGCCAGCAACCCGGCCGCCTCCCCTCGCCGCCCCTCCCGGCCGCCGGTCATCGCGCCGCCGGGGTGGACGACGTCGCCGTCCAGGGTGACGATCCGGTATCGGTAGCCGCTGGCCGCCGCCAGGCGCCGGGCCGCCGGCAGGTCGTCGGCGATGAGGATCCGACCCAGCAGGTTGGCCAGGGCGGGGCGCAACGCCGGATCGCAGCGCACGGCGTCGATGGCCCAGGCCACGGCGCCGGGCTGGCGGTCCAGGTGGCGGTCCCGCTCGGCGGGCGCCGCCGGTCGGATGGTGTCCAGCGGCAGGAAGGTGGCCCGGCCGGCCCGGGCCCGCTTCAGCGCCTCGATGGCCGCCTCGGCCTCGGCGGCGGTGCGGGTGATCAGGTGCTGCAGCGCCGGCCCCAGGGCCACCTCGATGGCCCGCTCCAGCCGCGGCTCCACCTGGATCAGCTCCGCGACGGCACCGATCACGCCGGCGTAGGCCGGATCGCCCGCGTCCCGCCCGGCCAGCACGGCGCGGACGCCGGCGAAGAAGCCCTCGTGGTCCCGCTCCATCTCCTCGAGGAGCTGCAGGCGCGAGGCGGCCTCGCCCAGCTGCTGGCGCAGCCGCTGCACCTCCCGGGCCGCCTCCCTGCCCTCCTCCTGGGCGGCGGCCAGGGCGCGCCGGGCGCTCTCCTCCTCGTGGGCCGCCGCGGCCGCCTCTCCGGCGAGCCGGTCCAGCGCGGCGGCGGCGGACGCCTCCTCCTCCGCGAGGCGCCGCACCTCGGCCTCGAGGGCCGCCAGCCGCTCCCGGAGCCGCTCGGCCCGGGCGGCCGCCTGCGCCCGCTCCCGCTGCCGCGCCAGCTGCTCGTTGCGCAGCCGGCTCAGCTCCTGCAGGGCGTCGAGATGGGCCTGCCGGGCGTCCAGCAGCCTGGCCTCGGCGTCCTCCACCTCGCGGGACGCGGCCTCCTGGGCCGCTCGGGCGGCCTCCTCCGCCCGGCGGGCGGCGGCCAGCTCGGCCGCCAGCGCCTGGTGGCGGCGCACGGCCTGCTCCGCCGCGGCCGCCTGGGCTCGCCGCTGGGCGGCCCGTTCCTCCCGCTGGCGGGCCAGCTGCTCCGCCTGCGCCTCCAGGTGCGCCGCCCGCTCCTCCAGCACGGCGAGACGCGTGCGCACGCCCTCCAGGCCGCGCTCGGCCTCGGCCAGCGCCGCCCGCGCCGCCTCGAGCCGCTCCTCGCGGGCCCGCGCCTCCGCCCGCAGCCCCTCCCGCCGCGCCTCGGCCCCCTCCAGCCGACGGCGGGCCGCCGCCACCTGGGCCCGCACCGCCTCCACGCGCCGGGCGTGGTCGTCCAGCCGCCGCTGCACCGCCACCGCCTGGGCGGTGAGCATGCGGGCCTCCAGCTGCACCAGCTCGTCCCGCCACTGCCGGTAGAGGTGGGCCCGCTTGGCCTGTTCGGTCAGGCCCTCCAGCCGGTCCTCCAGCTCGCGGAGGATGTCGCCCAGTCGCTCCAGCCGCCGCTCGGCCTCCTCCAGCCGCCGCAGGGCCTCCTTCTTCCGCATCTTGAACCGAACGATGCCCGCCGCCTCCTCCAGGAGGCCGCGCCGGTCCTCGTCCCGGGCGCTGAGGATCTCGTCGATCTTGCCCTGGCCCACCACGGAGTAGGCTTCCCGGCCGATGGCGGTGTCGTAGAGCAGTTCCTGGACGTCCCGCAGGCGCACCCGCTGGCCGTTGAGCAGGTAGTCGCTGCCCCCCGCCCGGTCGACCCGTCGCGCCACCGTCACCTCGCTGTAGTCGATGGGCAGCGCGCCGTCCTCGTTGTCCAGGACCAGCACCACCTCCGCCAGGCCGACGCCCTTGCGGGTGGCGGTGCCGGCGAAGATCACGTCCTCCATCTTGCTGCCCCGCAGCTGGCGGGCGCTCTGCTCGCCCAGCACCCAGCGGACGGCGTCGACCAGGTTGCTCTTGCCGCTGCCGTTCGGTCCGACGATGGCGGTGATGCCCGGTGCGAACTCCAGCCGGGTGCGGTCCGCGAAGGACTTGAACCCGTAGAGCTCCAGCCGCTTGAGGTACATGGTCGCCTCCCCGTCCGGCCCGCCGCGGGACGACAGAAAAAAACCTGCCGTGGCACCAGGTCCAACGGGCAGGTCACGGGGACGAACCCGGCCCCCTGGGCCCGGGGCGCCGGGCGCGGTCAACGGGGCTCGACGATGAACTTGATGGCCGTGCGCTGCTGGCCGTCGATCTCGATGTCGGTGAAGGCGGGGATCACCACCAGGTCGATCCCGTTGGGCGCCACGTAGCCTCGGGTGATGGCGATGGCCTTCACCGCCTGGTTGACGGCGCCGGCCCCGATGGCCTGGACCTCGGCGGCACCGTCCTCGCGCAGGACCGCCGCCAGCGCCCCGGCCACCGCCTTGGGGCGCGAGTTGGCCGAGACCCTGAGCACCTGCACCACGGCGACTCCTCCCCCAGCGAGAGCCATGGATCCGACGGTCGCGTCCGCAGCGGTGGCGACGCCCTCGACCCGCCGCGCGGGCGGGCGAGCTTTGCCGGGATGTTTCGGCGGCGGGCGGCGCGGTTCCTCCCGCCCGGCCGGACGGTCCCCGCGGTCCTGGGGCCGCCGTCGCCGGCCCCGGCGCCGCGGACCGCGGTGCCGCCGCCGGCCCCTAGGCCTCGCCGGCCCTCGCCCCGTCGGGCGGTGCCGCCCCGTCCGGCGGCGTGCCATGCGAGCCCTTCGGCGCGGCGTGGGCGGATCCGTCCGGCGCCGGGGCGCCCGAGCCCCCCGCGCCTCCGCCTTCGGGGGCTCCCGCCGGCCCGGCGCTCGTCGCCGCCGGTTCGCCGAGCCCCGCCAGGGCGATGCGAGCCGCCTCCCGCTCCGCCACCTTCTTGCTGCGGCCGACGGCCTGGCCCAGCGGGCGGCCACCGACCCGCACCTCCACGGTGTAGCGCGGGTCGTGTTCCGGACCGGCGGTGTCGATCACCCGGTAGCTCGGCTCGCCCAGGCCGAGGCGGCGGGAAAGCTCTTGCAGCGCCGTCTTCGGATCGTCGCAGGCGCCGGACCGGGCCGCCAGGCGGCGGATGTCGTCGCCCAAGGTGCGCAGGACGAAGGCCCGCGCACCCTCCAGCCCCTCCTGGAGGTACACCGCCGCTACCATCGCCTCGAAGGCGTCGGCCAGGATCGACGGCCGCTGCCGCCCGCCGGTGGCCTCCTCGCCCCGTCCCAGGCGCAAGAGCTCCCCCAGGCCCAGCCGGCGCGCCGCCTCCGCCAGGGTCTCGGCCCGCACCGTGGCGGCGCGCAGCTTGCTCAGCTCCCCCTCGGGCCGCTCCGGGTAGCTGCGGAAGATGTGGTCGGTGACGCAGAGGTTGAGGACGGCGTCCCCCAGGAACTCCAGGCGCTCGTTGTCGGCGCCGGCGGTGTCCGGGTGCTCCGCCCGGTAGGAGGCATGGGTCAGGGCCTCCAGGAACAGCGCGGGGTCGGCGGGGACGACCCCCGTCAGCGCCGCCACCCGCTGCAGCCAGCCGGGCTCGCCGGCCCGGGGTGGCCGCGGGTCGCTCTCGCCGCCTGCCGGCAGCGGCCGGTCCGGCCCCGCCGGCAGGCCACCGGCCGGGTTCGTCCCGCTCCGGCCTTCCCCCTCGTCGGGCCCTGCCGGCTCCGGCCCGTCCGCCCACCGCCCCTCACGCGCCACGGTCCTCCGCCCCCGCGTCGTAGCGCCGGAAGGCCAGGCACGCGTTCTGGCCGCCGAAGCCGAAGGAGTTGGACAGGGCCACGCGGATGGCCCGGGGGCGCGCCCGATGGGGCACGTAGTCCAGGTCGCACTCGGGGTCGGGGTCGTCCAGGTTGATGGTGGGGGGCAGCACGCCGTCGCGCAGCGCCAGCACCGTCAGGATGGCCTCCACGGCCCCGGCGGCGCCCAGCAGGTGGCCGGTCATCGACTTGGTCGAGCTGACCGCCAGCCGGTAGGCGTGATCGCCGAAGACCCGCTTGATCGCCAGGGTCTCCGCCACGTCGCCCTGGGGCGTCGAGGTCCCGTGGGCGTTGATGTAGTCCACGTCCGTGGGGTCGATCCCGGCATCGGCCAGGGCGGCCTCCATGGCCCGGGCGCCCCCTTCGCCCCCCGGGGCGGGCTGGGTGATGTGGTGGGCGTCGGCGGTGCTGCCGTAGCCGATGATCTCGGCATAGATCCGCGCGCCCCGCCGCCGGGCGTGCTCCAGGGTCTCGAGGATCAGCGCCCCGGCGCCCTCGGCCATGACGAACCCGTCCCGTCCCCGATCGAAGGGGCGCGAGGCCGCCTCCGGCCGGTCGTTGCGCGTCGACAGCGCCTTCATGGCGCAGAAGCCCGCCAGCCCCAGCGGGACGATGGCCGCCTCGGAGCCGCCGGTGATCATCACGTCGGCCTGGCCCCGCTGCAGGATCCGGAAGGCCTCGCCGATGGCGTGGGCCGACGCGGCGCACGCCGTGACCACGGTGGTGTTCGGACCCCGGGCACGGTAGCGGATGGCCACCTGGCCGGCGGCCATGTTGGCGATCATCATCGGGATGAAGAAGGGGCTGACGCGGTCGGGACCGCGCTCGGCCATGACGGCCGCCTGCTCGACGAAGGTCTCGATGCCGCCGATGCCCGTGCCCATGACCACGCCGAGGCGGTCGCCGTCCAGGGACGCCGGGTCCAGGCCGGCGTCCTGGAGGGCCATGGCCACGGTCGCCATGGCGAACTGGGTGAAGCGGTCCATGCGCCGCGCTTCCTTGCGGTCGATGAAGGCGGTGGGGTCGAAGCCGGGCACCTCGCCGGCAATCTGGGACGGGAAGGGCGAGGGGTCGAACCGGCTGATGCGCCGGATCCCCGAGCGGCCTGCCAGGATCCCTTCCCAGAGGGCGTCGACGCCGACGCCCAGGGGCGTGACGGCCCCGACACCGGTGATCACCACGCGGTGCCGCATGGAGGGTGCTCCACTCCTTTCCGGCCGGGGCGCCCCGCCGGGGGCGGGGCGCCCCGGCCGCCGCGGGGGCGGTCGCCGGCGCGGTCACTTGTGGGACTCGATGTACTGGACCGCGTCCCCCACGGTGGCGATCTTCTCCGCGTCCTCGTCGGGGATCTCGAGGTCGAACTCCTCCTCCAGCGCCATGATCAGCTCGACGATGTCCAGGGAGTCGGCCCCCAGGTCCTCGATGAAGCGCGCCTCGGGGGTGACGCTGGCCTCATCCACCCCCAGCTGCTCCACGATGATCGCCTTGACCCGCTGGAAAAGGGCCTCGTCCGCCATGGTGCCACCTCCTTTCCCTCGCCGCGGCGACCGGCCGCGCCGGGGGCGCATCCGCTCGGGGCCGACGGCCGGGGACGCCCGGCCGCCTCAGCCCAGGGACAGGCCGCCGTCGACCACCAGCACCTGGCCGGTGATGTAGGCGGCCCCGTCGGAGGCCAGAAAAACGGCGGCGTGAGCCACGTCTTCCGGCGTGCCCAGCCGCCCCAGGGCGATGCGGCGGGCGAGGGCGTCCCGGTGCTCCGGCGCCAGCTCGCCCGTCATGTCGGTGGCGATCAGGCCCGGGGCGATGGCGTTGACGGTGATGCCGCGGGACCCCAGCTCCCGGGCCAGGGCCTTGGTCAGCCCCACGACCCCCGCCTTGGCCGCCACGTAATTGGCCTGGCCGGCGTTGCCGGTCAGGCCCACCACCGACGCGATGTTGATGATCCGCCCCGAGCGCTGTCGCAGCATCACCCGCGCCGCCGCCTTGCAGGTGAAGAACAGGCTGCGCAGGTTGGTGTCCAGCACCTCGTCCCACTGCTCCGGCCGCATCCGCAGGATCAGGCTGTCCCGCGTGATGCCGGCGTTGTTGACCAGGATGTCCAGGCGCCCGCCGAAGGCCTCGGCGGCCTGCTCCACCAGGCGCGTGGCCTGCTCACCGTCGGCCACGTCGGCCTGGATGGCCACGGCCTCGCCCCCGCGGTCGCGGATCCCGGCCACCACCTCCTCGGCGGCGGCCGCCGAGGAGCGGTAGTTGACGGCCACCCGCGCCCCCGCCGCGGCCAGGGCCTCCGCGATGGCCCGGCCGATGCCGCGGGAGCCGCCGGTGACCAGCGCCACCCGGCGATCAAGGATCATGCTAGCAGACCCCCTTCCGGCCGGGCAACCAGCGCCAGGATCTCCTCCACGGTGCCGGCGGGCACCGCCTCGAGGGACCGGTCGATGCGGCGGGCGAAGCCCGTCAGGGTCTTGCCCGGCCCCATCTCCACCAGGCGGGTGATGCCCTCGGCCTGCATGCGCCGCACCGACTGCTCCCAGCGCACCGGCCGGTGGACCTGCTGCACCAAGAGCTCCCGGATGCGCTCGGGATCCGTCACCGGCTCGGCGGTCACGTTGGCGACCACCGGGATCCGGGCCGGGCGCAGGGGCACCTGGGCCAGCACCTCGGCCAGCCGCTGGGCCGCCGGCTCCATCAGGCGGCAGTGGAAGGGGGCGCTGACGGGAAGCAGCACCGCCTTGCGGGCGCCTGCGGTCCGGGCCCGCACGATGGCGGCCTCCACCGCGGCGCGATGGCCCGCCACCACGATCTGGCCGGGGCAATTGTAGTTGGCCGGCTCCACCACCCCGGCGCCCTCCGCCACCACCTGGCGGCAGAGGTCTTCCACCGCCCGCGCCTCCAGGCCCAGGATGGCCGCCATGGCGCCCTCCCCCGGGGGGACGGCCTCCTGCATGAACCGCCCTCGCAGCCGCACCACCCGCGCGGCATCGCCCAGCTCCAGCACGCCCGCCACCACCAGGGCGCCGTACTCGCCCAGGGACAGCCCCGCCGCCGCGGCGGGCTCCAGGCCCCGCGCCGCCAGCACCCGCCAGCAGGCGACCCCGACGGCCAGCAGGGCGGGCTGCTGGAACTCGGTCAGCTGCAGGCGCTCCTCCGGCCCCTCGAAGCACAGCCGGGCCACGTCGAAGCCGGCCGCCGCCGACGCCTCCTCGAACACCCGGCGCGCCTCCGGGAAGCGCTCGTACAGGTCCCGGCCCATCCCCACGTACTGGGCGCCCTGGCCGGGGAAGACCACGGCCGTCTTGCTCACCGGGCGTCGCCCCCTCCCGCCGCCCGCGGGGGCGCTCCCCGGCCCGGCGGGCCGGGGAGCGCCCCCGGCTCGCCCGGGCCCGCCGGCGGCGTCGCGGCCCCGGCCGGCGACGCCGCCGGGTCGGCCGCCGCGGCCGCCAGCCGCGCCCGTCCGTCCCGGCGCGCCCGCCCCTCCGCCGCCTGGCGGCGGATCCACTCCGGCAGCCCGTAGCGCGGCCGCTGGCCCGGCATCTCCAGCGGCCGCGGGGCCTGCCGGTCGTAGCCCCAGCGGACCACCGCCGCACCCCAGGTCAGGCCGCCGCCGAAGGCGACCAAGAGCACCGTCTGGCCGGCGCGGATGCGCCCGGTGGAGAGCGCCTCGTCCAGGGCCACCGGGATGGAGGCGGCGGAGGTGTTCCCGTAGCGGTCGATGTTCACCACCACCCGCTCCAGCGGCAGGTCGAAGCGGCGGGCCGACGACTCGATGATCCGGTAGTTGGCCTGGTGGGGCACGTAGAGGTCGACGTCGTCGAAGCCGAGGCCCGCCTGGGCCAGGGCCGCCTGGGCGGCGTCCCCCATGGTCTTGACGGCGAACTTGAAGACCTCGCGCCCGTTCATCTGGACGTAGTGGAGCCCCCGGGCCACGGTCTCCGCCGAGGGGGGCAGGCGGGAGCCGCCGGCGGGCTGCTTGAGCAGGTCGCCGCCGGAGCCGTCGGCGCCGAGGTACAGCCCCAGGATCCCCTCCCCGGGCGGCGCCGGCCGCAGCACCGCGGCCCCCGCGCCGTCGCCCAGCAACACGCAGGTGCGCCGGTCGCTCCAGTCCAGGATCTTGGACAGGGTCTCGGCGCCGACCACCAGCACGGTGTCGTACAGGCCGGCGGCGATGAACTGGGCGCCCGCCGCCAGCGCGTACACGAAGCCGGAGCAGGCGGCCTCCAGGTCGAATCCGGCCGCCCGCACCGCCCCCAGCCGGTCCTGCAGCAGGCAAGCCGTGGAGGGGAAGGGCATGTCCGGCGTCACGGTGGCGACGATGATGAGATCCACCTGGTCGGGGCGCACCCCCGCCTCTTCCAGGGCCCGGCGCGCCGCCACCTCGGCCAGGTCGGAGGTGGCGATCTCCGGGTCGGCGACCCGCCGCTCGCGGATCCCCGTGCGGGTGCGGATCCACTCGTCGTCGGTCTCGACCACCTGCGCCAGGTCGTCGTTGGTGACCACCGCCGGCGGCACGCAGCCGCCGATGCCGGCGATGGTCACCCCTCTACCGGCCGCGACCAAGGGCTTCACCGTCCTCCTTGCCGATGGACTCGCCGATGCGGTGCAGGAGGCGTCCCTGGCACGCCCGCACCGCCGCCCCGATGCCGTTGGCGATGGCCCGCGGGTCCGACGAGCCGTGGCACTTGAACACCAGGCCGTCAAGGCCCAGGAAGAGCGCCGCCCCGTACTCCCCGTAGTCCAGCTGCCGCCGCACGCGCCGCAGCACGGGGCGCAGGAGCCCCGCGGCCAGCCGCGCCAGGGGGCGGCGCGCCACCTCGGCCTTGAGCAGCTTCCAGCAGGCTTCCCCGACCCCCTCCATGGCCTTGAGGGCGACGTTGCCGGTGAAGCCGTCGCAGACCACCACGTCCGCCGGCCCCGCGAAGAGCTCGCGGGCCTCCACGTTGCCGGCGAAGTCCAGGCCGCTGCGGGCCAGGCGCTCGTGGGCCTCGCGGTAGAGCCGATTCCCCTTCCCCGCCTCGCTGCCGATGTTGAGCAGGGCCACCCGCGGCGCCGGTCGACCCAGTACCTCCCGGGCATAGACGACCCCCATCACCGCGTAGTGGACCAGCTGTTCGGCATCGGCCTCGGCGCTGGCGCCCAGATCCAGCATCAGGAACCCTCGGCCGTCCAGGGTCGGCAACACCGCGGCCAGGGCGGGGCGCGCGATGCCCGGCAGGGTGCCCAAGAGCAGCTTGCCCGCCGCCATCAGGGCCCCGGTGCTGCCGGCGGAGACGAAGGCGTCGGCCTCCCCGTCGCGCACGAGGCGGATGCCCACGACGATGGAGGAGTCCGGCTTGCGCCGCAGCGCCGCCACGGGCGGGTCACCCGGCTCGATCACCTGCGAGGCGGGGACGATCCGGCCGGGGACGCGGGAGCCCCCGACCTGCCGACGAAGCTCGGCCGCCACCTGCGCCTCCGGCCCGACCCAGAGGATCTCCACCGGCCACCGGCGCATCGCCTCGAGCCCGCCGGCCACCGGCGCCCCCGGGGCCCGATCGCCGCCCATGACGTCCACCGCCACCCGCCAGCGGCCGGCCCGCCCGCTCACGGCCGCCCGCCTCCCCCGCCCGGGTCCGCCGCTCGCCCCGACGGCAGGGCCCGCCGGGGCGAGGCCGGTTCCTCCGGACGGTCCCGAGCCGGGTCGGCGTCGGCGGAGCCCCGGACCCCCCATGCGCCTCCTCCGCCCGGCGGCGTGGCGCAGGCGGGAGGGGCCGCCTCCAGCGCCTGGACGACGAACTTGCCGCGGAACACCACGTCGTCCCCGGCCCGGGTCTGCACCAGGACGACCGGCGCGCCGTCGGCGCGGCGATGCCGCAGGACCACGGCCTTGGCCACCAGGCGCTGGCCGACCTGGACGGGCCGCTTGTACTTGACGTTGGCCACCGAGGTGAAGGCCAGCTCGGCGTCGACCACCGCCAGCGCCAGGGAGTCGGCCTGCGCGAGGATGTACTGGCTGCGCACCATGCGGGTCCGGGCGAAGGCCATCTCGGGGGTGGTCTGGAGGATGGAGATGCCGAAGCGGCCGAGCTCCAGGTCGACCAGCTCACCCACGATCTCGCGCAGCGGCAGGGCCCGCACGCGGCCGTGGACGCGCTCGGCCACGGCGCGGACCCGCTCCCGGACGGCGGGGATGCCGAGGCGCATGCGGTCCAGCCGGATCGTGGCGACGCTGACCCGAAACCGGTCGGCCAGCTCCTCGTCCGTGAGGAAGGGGTTCTCCTGCAGCACCTGCACCAGCCGCGCCTGGCGAATGGCCCGGGAGTCCCGACCCCTCGGCCGCGGATCGCGGCCGCCGGTGCCGCCGCGGGCATCCGCCCCGCCGCCGCCGTGGTCCGCGCCCTCGGAGCGGGGTCCGGGAGGCTGCGGGACCGGATGCGACGGCGGCGGCGCCTCCGCCGGATCGGGAGCCGGCGCCGTCGGGCCGTGATTTCGCACCAGGTGATAACCTCCGGTACTAGGAGTTCGCCCTATGACCGGACCCAAACTAAGGCCAGTATACGGGAGGCCGGGGACGGTGCCAAGGCGGGAAATCCCTGCCAGCCCCCTCGCCCCCCGCCGTCGGCGCCGCCCGGTGCCCCTTGAGGCGACCGGAGGGGGCAAGCCCGCGGCGGAGCCGATCCGGCACCGGGTCGGCCGCCCCAGAACGAACGAGGCCCGGCCACAGGCCGGGCGTCGCCTCCTCGTCGTCGCCGGGGCCCCGCCCTCGCCGCCGGGGCCCCCCATGGCACGGGCGCTCCGCGGTCAATCCTCCTGCTTCACCGCCACCCGTCCGCGGTAGTAGCCGCAGTTCGGGCAGACGCGGTGCGGCCGCTTGGGCTGGTGGCACTGCGGGCACTCCACCAGCGCCGGGGCCGTCAGCTTCCAGTGGGTCCGCCGCTTGTCCCGGCGGGACTTGGACGTCTTATGCTTGGGAACCGCCATGCTCGGCCTCCTCTCCCCTGCCGTGCTGGCGCAGCCACAGGTCCAGGACCGCCAGCCGCGGATCCACGTCCTCGTCGGCGCAGTCGCACGGCCCTTCGTTCAGGTTCTTGCCGCACCGAGGGCATAGCCCGCGGCATCCCAGCCGACACAGGTGCTTCCAGGGCATCGCCAGCAACAGGCTCTGGCGGATCCCCTCCCGCAGGTCCACGCGGTGCTCGTCGTAGTAGGCGACCCGCGTCTCCCCCGCGTCGTCGGGCTCGGCGTCGGGGTCGGCGTCGACCGGACGCGGTCGGTACTCCTCCTCGTACCGGGTCCGCAGATCGGTCTCGAAGGGCTCCAGGCACCGGTCGCAGGTCAGCCGCGCCCGCGCGGCCAGATCGGCCTCCAGCCAGATCCGCCCCTCGCCGGTGTGGGTCAGGCGGTACTGCAGGCGCACCGGGCCCCGCGCCCCGATGTCGCCGCCGGGCACCGGGATCGGCTCGATGGCGGTCACCACCGTGCCCCGGGCCTGAAGCCCGCGCTGCCGGGTCAACGGCTCGACGTCGATGACCAACGGGTCGTCCATGGTCTCCCTTCCCTCGCCGCACCAGGCGACGCGCGCACCATGAGGGTGCGCGACGCGACCGGCCACGCGATGGTTCGCTACGCAACGCGATCATTATAGGGAGGCCGCGGCGGCCGTGTCAAAAAGGCCCGCCCGCACCCCGCGCCGTCCGGCCCTACCCGCAGGGCGGCCCCTGCCCCCCATGGCGACACAGCCACGCCACCGCCTCCGCCAGGCTGGCCACCGGCACCACCCGGAGACCGGGGGATCCGGCCGGCCCCGGCCCCGCCGACCGACGGGGCGGCGGCGAGGCCTGCTCGTCCGCGTCGGCCTCCGCAGGGACGAACAGGACGTCCAGGCCGGCCGCGGCGGCCGCCGCCCGCTTCTGGGCGAGGCCCTCGACGGGTCCCACCCGCCCCGCGGCGGAGATCGTCCCGGTGGCGCCCACCCGCCAGCCGCCGGCCAGCCGGCCCGGGGTCAGGGCGTCCACGGCGGCCAGGCCCAGGGCGAGGCCCCCCGAGGGACCCGCCACATCCCGCGGCAACCCGAAGCGCAGCGCCGGCGGGGGCCGGATCCCCAGCAGGGACGCCGCAGCCCGCACGGCGGCCTCCTGGCTGGCGGCCAGGGCGCGCCGCTGGACGGCCTTCACCTCCGCCTGCGTCCGCCCGCCCAGGGCGCCGGCGGGGACCAGGGCCTGGTGCCGGTTCGTCAGCACCGACCAGGCGTCTCCCAATCGGGCCGGGCGTGCCGCCACGGTGACCATCCAATAGGATGTGGCCGTGGGCGAGCGACCCGGTGCGACCGCGACCCGCACCGGGATGGCGCGGCCCGGCTCGATCAGCAGCCAGGGAACGGGAAGCCGCGCCGCCAGCGCCCCCAACGCCACCGCCGCGACCACCGGGGCCAGCCCGCGGGCCCGACGCAGGTCTCGCCGCCCCGCATCGCCCGCTGGCCGTGCGGGGCCGCTCCGCCGAGGGGACCTCGCCGCCTCGCCCGGTGGCCCTACGGCGCCGCTCGGCCGGGCGGGCCGTCCCGCCTCCCCCGCGCCGCCCCGCGGGCGCGCCGCCGCGTGGCCCCTCGCCTGGCGGTGAAGCAGGCCCACCCGCATCACGCCCCGTCGCGTCATCGGCGCCGGGCGTGACCCGCTGGCCGGCGGTCAGGCCCGTCCACCCGCATCGCGCCCCGCCTCCTCCTCGGCGCGTCCCGCTGCGCGCATCGGCTCGCCGCGCCGCCCCCACCGGCCCGGCCGATCCGGTCCCGCGCCGCCACGGGGCCCGCCGCCCCCGCCCGCCGCAGGCCCCGCCTATCGCGGGCGCACGGCACCGCCTCCGGCGCCGACCCGACGGCCGGGTCTACCGCCCCCACCGCGTCCATATACATGCTGGTGCGTCCCGCCCCGAACCATGCCGCCAGAGCCGGCGGCCGTCCCGGGGCCGGGCGCGCGGCGCGGTGGCCGATCCTGGGGCGGCTTCCCGGCGGGCCCGCCCCAGGATCGGCGCGGGGGAGTG
Source organism: Thermaerobacter composti (assembly GCF_033582035.1). NCBI lineage: Bacteria > Bacillati > Bacillota > Clostridia > Eubacteriales > Clostridiales Family XVII. Incertae Sedis > Thermaerobacter > Thermaerobacter composti. Next base: position 1,183,884 of record NZ_CP132508.1, on the reverse strand, counting down.
CCCGTGCGCGAGTCGCCCTTGACCCACCTGCTGGTGGCAGCCGTGGTGGTCCTGGTGGTCGCCATGGTGGTCTACCCCGAGACCGCCTTCTCCGCCGCCGTGGCCGGCCTGAAGGTGTGGTGGGACGTGGTCTTCCCCGCCCTGCTGCCCTTCTTCATCGGCGCCCAGATCCTGATGGCCCTCGGCGTCGTCCACTTCATGGGCGTGCTGATGGAGCCCTTCATGCGGCCGCTCTTCAACGTCCCCGGCGCCGGCGCCTTCGTGGTCGCGGTAGGGCTGGCCAGCGGCTATCCCCTGGGCGCCGTGATCACCAGCCGCATGCGCAAGGACGGCCTGCTGAGCAAGACCGAGGCCGAGCGCCTCATGAGCTTCAGCAACACCGCGGACCCGCTCTTCATGGCGGGCGCCGTCGCCGTGGGCATGTTCGGCACCGCCGCGGTGGCCGGCCCCATCATGGCGGCCCACTACGTCGGGGCGCTGCTGACGGGTCTCGCCCTGCGCTTCTGGCGGGCGGGGCAGGATCGCAGCGAGGCGCTGGGCGGGCCCGAGGGCTGGATCCTCGCCCGGGCGTGGCACGCCATGGTGGCGGCCCGCCGGGCTGACGCCCGACCCTTCGGCCAGGTCCTGGGCGACGCCGTTCGCGACTCCATCAACACCCTGCTGCTGGTGGGCGGCCTGATCATCTTGATGTCCGTGGTCATCCAGGTGCTGGACCGGGCCGGCGTCCTCCCCGCCCTGGGCGGTCTCTTCCTGCTGGTCCTCCACCCCCTGGGCCTCGATCCCTCGCTGACCCGGTCGCTGATCAGCGGGCTCTTCGAGCTGACCCTGGGGACCCAGGCCGCCGCTCAGGCGCTCGCGCCGCTGACGGACCGCCTGATCGTGGCGGGCGCCGTCATCGCCTGGAGCGGCCTGTCGGTCCACGCCCAGGTGGCCGCCATCATCCAGGGGACGGACCTGCACATCGGGCCGTACATCGCGGCACGGCTCCTCCACGCCGTGGCCGCCGGCGCCGCCACCGCCCTCTGGCTCGCCTGGTTCCCCCCGGCGATGCCGACCCTCGTCCCGGCCCTGGCCTGGGCCGCCCCGGGCCCCACCGCCTGGCTGGGGCGCCTTGGCGCGGCGATGGTCCAGTTCCTCGGTGCCGTCGGCGGGCTGGCCGTGCTGGCCGCCCTGGTCCACCTGGTGCGCTCCCGCCCGCCCGCCGGCTCCCGCTGAGCTCGCGGCCCCGGCGTCGCCCCGCCCCTGCTCCGCCGGGGGGCGGCCTGAGGCCGCACGCCGGCCACCCCCCGCCGCCGGCCTCGCCCCCAGCCCGTTCAACCGCGGGCCGGTTCGTCCCACCGCGGATCCTCGCGCCCCTCGGCGGCCGGCTCCTCCGCCTCGCGGGCGGGCGCCGCCTCCTGGCCGGCCTCGTCCCCCCGGACGCGACCGGCCGCTCGCAGGGTCGCCTCCAGCTCCTGACGGCCCTCGGCCACGGTGTCCAGCGCCTTGCGCAGGATGCCCTCCAGCCGATCCAGCACGTCGGCCGCATAGGCGTTGGCGGACGCCCGCAGCTCCCGGGCCCGCGCCTCCGCCTGCGCCACGATGCGGCGAGCCTGCTCCTCGGCCTTGCGGGTGATCTCCGACTCCCGCGCCAGGCGCTCCACGTAGGTCTCCGTCTGGCGCACCATGGACTCGGCCTCCGCCCGGGCCTGCTGCAGCAGCCGCTCCCGGTCGGCCAGGAGCCGGCGCGCCCGCTCCACCTCCTCCGGGACCAGCCGCCGCAGGTGATCGAGGAACGAGTAGACGTCGTCCTCGTCCAGGATGACCTTGCTGGTCAGGGGGAGGCGGCTGGCCTGGTGGACGAACTGCTCGAAGTCGCGGATCAGCACGTACAGATCCCGTTCCGGGGCGGGCTCGTTGCCGGCCACCGTCATCGCCTCCTCCGCTCGGCGGCCCGGGCGGCGAGGGCCGGCCGCACCACGTCGGGCACCAGGCCGGCGGGATCGACCCCGTAACGGGCCAGCTCCTTGACGATGCTGGAACTCAGGTAGGCGTTCTCCGGCCGCGTCATCATGAACAGGGTCTCCAGCTCGCCCGCCAGGTGCTTGTTGATCTGGGCCATCTGGAACTCGTACTCGAAGTCGGAGACGGCGCGCAGACCCTTGACGATCACCCGCGCCCCGTGGCGCCGGGCGTATTCCACCAGCAGGCCGTCGTAGGCGTCGACGGTCACGTTGGGCAGGTGCGCCGTGGCCTGACGGGCCAGCTCCACCCGTTCCTCGGGCGTGAACCAGGGCTGCTTCGCGGAGTTGACGAAGACCGTCACCAGGACCTTGTCGAAGAGTCGGCTGGCGCGCTCGATGATGTCCAGGTGACCGTTGGTGATGGGGTCGAAGCTGCCGGGGCACAGGGCGACGGTCATGGGGTCTCTCCCTTCCCCTCCACGACGGGGCGGTAGAAGCTCAGCGCCGTGTCGCCGTAGCGCCGAGCGTCGACCTTCACCAGGCCGCCCGCGCGGTCGGGCAGCGACTCCCGCGGGTCGTGCTCCACCACCATCCAGCCGCCGGCGGTGACCAGCCCCCGCTGGCCCACCGCCGCCACGACCCGCGGGGCCAGCCCCTGGCGGTACGGCGGGTCGGCCACGACCAGGTCGAAGGTCCGCGAGCCGCCCGCAAGTTTCGCAACGGCGGCCAGGGCATCCTGCCGCCAGACGACGGCGCTCCCCCCCGGGGCGAGCCCGAGGTCCCGCAGGTTCTGCGCAAGCACCCTGGCGACCCGCGGGTCGGCCTCCACCAGCAGGGCCTCGCGCGCCCCGCGGCTGAGCGCCTCGATGGCGAGGCTGCCGGTCCCGGCGAAGAGGTCGAGCACCCGTGCCCCCTCCACCGACGCCCCCAGGATGTTGAACAGCGCCTGGCGCACCCGGTCCGTCGTCGGACGAACCTGCCGACCGGGGGGCACCCGCAGGACCCGCCCTCGCCAGCGGCCGCCGGTTACCCGCATACACCAGGCCTCCCTGGAATTTCCACAGGGGATCCCGTCGGTGGCGTGCATACCGCCGGTCCGGCTCCCCCATATTATCGACTGCAAGAGCTGCGGAGGCCAATCCGTCACGGATCCTCCCCAAGGCTCTTCCTCCGGTTTCTCCTCTCCCGGCAGGCGGCGGGGACGCGCCAGCGCCCCGCCGCCTGCTTTGTGGGCGGCGGCGGGCGCCGGCGTCGTCGGTGGCGGCGACGCCAGAGCGGCGGCGGGCGTCAGCGCCCGCCGCCGGGCACGGCAGGAACGGTCCCGCCCGGTGCGGGGGCCCCCGCGTACCCGCCCGGGAAGCCCTGGGCGACCTGTCGCGCCATCGCGGCCGGGGCCGCGGGCACGGCGTACCAGTTCCGCTCCTGCAGGTACTGGAACAGCTCGAAGGCCATCTCGGCGTGATCCCGTGCGATGTCCAGCAGCGTGCGCCGGACCTCGGGGTGGGCCGCCTCCAGCGCCGTCCACGTGGCGGTGAGGCAGGCGTGCTTGTTCATCTCCAGGCACCCGAGGGCCAGGGCGCGGTCGCCGACCCGGCGCCCCGGGGCCGGCGCCGGGCGGTAGGGCTCGAAGGCCTGGAAGCCCTGGGTGAGGTCCGGGGCCGCCGGCGCGCCGCCGGTTCGACCGTCCCCGCTGGCGCGGTAGTCGCCTTGCGGGAGCTGCGGGGATCCCTGGCCCCGGGCCCGGTCCAGCAGCCACTGGAGCTGGCCGTAGTGGCGCCGGTACACCTGGCCGTGCCGCTCGAGGATCTGGCGGAGGCGGTCGTCCTGGGCCATGGCCTGCTCGGCCTCGGCTCGCTCGATCAGGGCGGCGTGGGCATTGAGCAGTTCCGGCAGGTTGAGGAGCTCCTTCTGGCTCAGCAAGGCTTTCCCCTCCAATTCGGAAAGGCCCTCCGCCCGTCCAGGGCGGGAAGGGGCCCGAGGTCGGTCGCCGTCACGACGTGAAGACCGGGGGCGAACCCGCTTCAGGGCGCCGGGCTCGTCCCCTCGCGTCGGGAGAGGGTGCTGCGCACCCGGCTCCACGGTCCCAGGGGGATCGGCCCGCTCCCACCTCCTTTCGCCGCCGCACCGGCCCGCCGCCCCGGGGCCTGCGGCTGGGATCCCGGCCCCGGCGCGACCGCGCCCAGGTGGGGCCGGGCCGCTCGGGCGTCGGCTCCGGGGCGGCGAAGGGATGGGAGGAGCACGTCCTGGCGCAGGAGGGCGACCACCAGGGCCAAGACCCCCGCCACGGCTGCGGCGCTGCCCAGGTAGACGACACCGCGCCCCGCGCCCAGCAGGAGCCCGAAGGCCGGCGGCCCCAGGGCGGCCCCGAAGAACCGCACCGTCCCGTAGAGCGCCGTGACGCCCCCCCGTTCGGCCGTCTCCACCGCGCCGGTGATCAGGGTGTTGATGGCCGGCAGCGTGAGGCCGTACCCGAGCCCCATGACGCTGATGGCCGCGACCCACGGCCCCAGGGCCCGCGCCCAGAACAGCGCCGCCGTACCTCCCGTCAGGAGGGCCAGCCCGGTGACGACCACCGCCTTGAGGTGGCGGGCCAACCGCCCCTGGAGGACGATGCCCGTCAGGTAGGCCGTGACCGTGGCCACCGCCACCGGGATCGCCACCACCAGGCCCTTGGCGAAGCCGCGGATGCCGAAGGGACGCTCCAGCAGGTCCGAGTAGACGCTGAGCAGCCCGAAGAGCATGAACAGGGCGGTGAAGCCGACCAGGAAGCAGACCGCCAGGGAGACCCCCTTGGCCCGGAAGATGCCGCCGATGCGCCGCAGGTAGGGGCCCGGCGCCGGGGCCTGGGGCCGACGGTTGGGCTCGGGGACCAAGAGCCACAGGCCCAGGGCGGCGAGGGCCGCCAGCGCCGGGTAGGCGAAGAACGGCGCATACCAGCTGACCAGGGCCAGGGCCGAGCCCAGGATGGGGCTGGCGATCTTCCCCAGGCCGTTGCTGGCCTCCATGATGCCCATGGCCCGCGGCCGCGCGTCCCCGGTGAACATGTCGCCGGCGGCGGCCAGGGCCACCTGGTACATGCCCCCGGCCGACAGCCCCTGGAGCACGCGCCCGGCCAGGATCCATCCGTAGGGATCCTGGGCGAGGAGCGGGGCGAGGCCGGCGATCAGCCCCCCCAGTCCGAACCCCAACAGCCCCGGGATCATCACCGGCTTGCGTCCCCAGCGGTCCGAGAGATACCCCCCGATGGGGATGAACAGGCCGGCCGGCACCGAGAACGCGGTGATGACCAGGCCGATCTGGAACAGGTTGCGGTCCATGGCCGCGCCCATGGCGGGGAGCACGGGGATCAGCATGGAATTGCTCAGCACCATCACGAAGGGCACGCTGCAGAGCACCGCAAAGGCCAGACCCGTGGGGTCGCGGCGGCGCGGCACCGGTGTCACCTCCGTCCCCCGGCTCGGCCGCTGGCTCGGCCGCTGGTCGGCTCGGCCGTTCGCCGACGCGGCCGCCGGCCGGCCCTGGCGCCCGCGGGCCCGGCCGTCGCCCGACGCCGCGGTGGGGGTGAAGCCCTGCCGACGCGGCGGGGGCGGGGCCTTGCCGGCGCCCGCGGCGAGGCGGGCAACCGCCGTCGCGGCAGCCGCGGCGGTGCGGGCGCGGCCGTCCCGGCCCCCGCGGTCCCACCCGGGGTTCCCGGGGTGCGGCGGCTCGGCCGCAGCCACCGGGCCGGCGCCGGCTCGGCGCCGGTTCCACCGCCCGCCTTGCCCCGGGTCCCGTCGGCTCGGCCAACCCCGGTGGCCCCGCCGTCCGCCTGTGGCGTGGGCCCGCCGTCCGCCTGTGGCGTGGGCCCGCCATCTGCCTGTGGCGTGGGCCCGCCATCTGCCTGCGTCATGGGCCCGCCGCCCGCCCGGGCGCAGGGGGTGGCCATGGCGATCCGCCCCCGGCTGTCCGTGGCTCCGCCGGGCCGGCGGTCAACGGGCATAGTCTGCCCGCCGCCCCGCGGCCACGGCGCGGTACCCTCTGGCACGGCCACCAGCGGCCGTCGGGCGCAGCGGGCCCCCGTCCCGACGGGCCCCCGATGAGCCTCGGCAGCGTTGCGGCGCGCCGAACCAGGCCCCGCCGCATCCCCGGGACTAGCGGCGCGGCGGCGGGGAGACGTTAAGAGCACGAGGACGGAGGGATCGCCCGTTGGCAGGATCGCGCAACGACGGGAGCACGCCCCCCGGCGGGCGGGGATGGCGGGGGGCGGCCCGCGGCACCGGGGGCCGTCGCGCCGGCGGGCGGCCCCCGACGGCACGCCTCCCGCTGCGGCCCCCGGCCTCCGCGCCGGCCGGCGGCGGCCCGCCGCCCGGCGCGACCACCGAGGCCGCGGTCCACCGGGTCGCCGGACCCGCCCGCGACGGCGGGCCGCGGGGCCACGGCGCGGGCGCCGCGCCCCCGCCCGATCCCGCCGGCGCCGCCACCGGCGCCGGCGGGATCGGTGCGGCGCCGGGTCTCGTGCGCACCGATCTGGCCCTCGAGGCCATCGGCGCCTCCCAGCCGATGCCCGGCGTGCGCGTGGAGGAGGAGCGCGGCCAGGGCTACGTGGTCACCCGCGTCACCGTCACCACGCCCGAGGCCGCCCAGAGACTGGGCAAGCCGCCGGGCCGGTACGTGACCATCGAGTCGCCGGGCTTCCGCAAGCGCGACCGCCAGCTCCAGGAGCGGGTGGCCAACGTGCTGGCCCGCGAGCTGGGGGCCATGCTGCCCGACCGGCCGGACGCGTCCTTCTTCGTCGTCGGGCTCGGCAACTGGAATGCCACCCCCGATTCCCTGGGACCCGAGGTGGTGCACCGGCTGCTGGTCACCCGCCACCTGCAGGACTACGTGCCCGCCGACCTCAAGGGCGGGCTGCGGTCGGTGGCCGCCCTGGCGCCGGGCGTCCTCGGGCTGACGGGCATCGAGACCGGCGACGTGATCCGCGGGATCGTCCAGCAGATCCGCCCGGACGTGGTGATCGCCGTGGACGCCCTGGCCGCGCGGAACATCGAGCGCATCATGACCACGATCCAGATCGCCGACACCGGCATCCACCCCGGCTCCGGCGTGGGCAACCATCGCGCCGCCGTCACCCGCGAGACCCTGGGGATCCCCGTGGTGGCCATCGGCGTGCCCACGGTGGTCCACGCCCACACCATCGCCTACGACACCCTGGACGCCCTGACGCGATCCCTGCAGGAGCAGTCGGCGCTGTTCCGCACCCTGGGGCAGATGCCGGAGGCCGACAAGCGCCGCCTGATCGAAGAGGTGCTGGGACCCGCCGTCGGCGACCTGATGGTGACGCCCAAGGAGATCGACGTGTTCGTGGAGGAGATGGCCACCGTGGTGGCCAGCGGCCTCAACGCCGCCCTGCACCCGCGTCTGGACGAGATCGACCTCTCGCCCGTCTTCACCTGATCCCCGACCCCGGGTGCCGGCCGCCCCCACCCCTGGGCGCGGGCCGGTTCGTCCGCCGTCGGCGGCCTGGGGCGCCGGCCGCCCGGGCCGGCCCAACGGGGCGCCGCCCATGCCCGCCGGCTGCCGACAGCCGCCTCCATCCCGCCGGTCGCGGTCCAGGGCCCGCCTCGCGCCGGTGGCGGCGTCCGCTGCGGGCGCCGGTCCAGGCCGTGGGAGCCGGGGCTCGCCGACCGGCGCCCCACGCCGGCGCCCCACGCCGCCGGCCCACGCCGGCGGTCCGCGACGCCGCGGCGGCAGGAAGGGGCGCCCCGCCGGGCGAACCAGGGCGGGGTTGGGCGGAGGTGGCCCCGTTGCCCGTCGGCGTCTACGTCGTTGCCCTCGTCGCCTGGCTCTACTTCGTCGCCCTGGACATGCTGGCCACCGGTCTGCCCCTGGCCCTGGCGGCGGCGGGGGCGGGCGAGGGCTGGATCGGCCTCCTGGCCGGCTGGATGGGCCTGGCGGCCATGATCCAGCGGCCGTTCCTGGCCGCGTGGGGGGACCGCCACGGCCACGGGCGCCTGCTGGTGGCCAGCCTCGCTGCCGCGGTGGCCGGCGCCGTGCTCTTCGCCGTGCGCCCGGAGCCGGGCGCCCAGCTCCTGGCCCGCACCCTCCAGGGCACGTCCCTGGCGGGGCTGGTGGTGGCCAGCCAGGCCCTGATGGCGGCCCTGGCGCCGGTCCCGCGGCGTGGCCGGGCCCTGGCCCTCCAGGGCCTGGCCGACACCGGCGGCGTGCTGGTCGGCACGAACCTGGGGGAGTGGGCCTGGCATCATCTCGGACGAACCGGCCTCTTCGCCGGTGCGGCGGCCGCGGCCGGCGTCGCCCTGGGGCTGGCGGTGGCCGGTCGTCGTGCGGTCATGCCCAGCGCAGGCGGCGGGCCCGCCGGCACGGGCCCGGCCCGGGCCGCGGTTGGTCCCGGTGCGGCCGCCGGTGCGCGGCCCGCCCCGCGGCCGCGAACGGCGCTGGCGGCCGCCCGCCCCCGCGCCCGGCGGGGTGGGGAAGCCGGCTGTCGGCAGCCGGCGGCGCGGCCTGGGGTCCTGCCGCTGCCGTCCGCCTTCCTGCTCCTCGGCGCCCTGATCGGAGCGATCTTCGGGACGGCGCTCAACCTGACGGCGCTCCATGCCCAGGCCGCGGGGTTTCGCGCCGGCGGATGGCTGGCGGTCTTCGCTCTGGTGGCCATGGCGGCGCGCTACGCGGCGGGCACGGCCATCGACCGCGCCGGCGGGGGGACGGCGGGCGCTTCGGCGCCAGGGATGGCGGGTGCGGTCCGCCCGGCCCGGCGGCTGCTGGCGCCGGCCTTCGGCCTGATGGCGGCGGGCGAGGCCCTGCTGGCCGCGGCGTCCGGCGGCCCTGCCGGCTACGGCGTCTACGCCGCCGCCGTGGTCGTCGCCGCCGGCTACGGCATCGCCCACACCGCCCTGGTGGCGGCCGCCGTGGGCGGCGCCCCGCCTGGCCGGCGCGGGACCGCCGCGGGCTGGTTGGCCAACGCCATCGACCTCGGGGTGGGCGCAGGTCTCGCTGCCCTGGGCTGGGTGCTGGAGCGGTGGTCGTTCCCCCTGATGTACGGCGCCCTGGCAGGGGCCGCGGGGCTGGGCGCGGTCCTGGGTCTTGCCACCCGGGGTGACCGGCTGCGGCCGGAGGCCGGCGCCCGGCCATAGCCGCCGGGCCGCCGCCCGGCTCGGCCGTCGGGACGCGCCGCCGCGCAGGGGCCCCGCAAGGGCAGTCCCGCGGTTCGTCCCCCGCCGAGGGGCTTTCGCGGATGCCCACCGGGGGCGGGAAGCCGCAACGGCATCGCCACGCGATTCGTCCCCGCCCCAGGGCCGGGCCCCCCGCAGGCCGCCCGGGCGCCGCAGCCGGGGTCGTCGCCGGGTCGCGGGCCAACGGCCCCGGGGCCGGGACGGACGCTCCCGGAGCCCCACCGGCTGGGGCGGCAGCGTCCCGCCTAGCTCCACATCGCCCGCGCCTGGGTCAGGAAGGCGCCGTACCGGTCCATGACCTCGCGCCGCAGGGCCTGGTGGTCGGGCTGCCGGAGGTCGGGGTCCTGCTCCAGCAGCCGCCGCGCCACCTGGCGGGCCTGGCGGAGGAGCTGCGCGTCCCGCACGGGGTCCGCGATGCGCAGCGCGGGTAGTCCGTGCTGGCGGGTGCCGAAGAAGTCCCCGGGGCCCCGCAGCTGGAGGTCGAACTCGGCGATCTCGAAGCCGCTCTGGGTGCGGCACAGCGCCTCCAGCCGCATGCGCCCCTCCGGCGTGGCCGGGTCGGCCACCAGGATGCACAGCGACTCCTTGGTGCCGCGGCCGACGCGGCCGCGCAGCTGGTGCAGCTGGGCGAGGCCGAAGCGGTCCGCCCCCTCGACGATCATCACCGTCGCGTTGGGCACGTCGACCCCGACCTCGATCACCGTGGTCGCCACCAGGACGTCCAGGGCGTGCCGCTCGAAGGCCGCCATGACCCGCTCCTTCTCCGCCCCGGGCATGCGGCCGTGCAGGATCCCCACCCGCAGCTTCGGGTAGTGGCGGGCGACGAACTCCGCCCAGGTGGTCACCGCCTTCTGCTCCGCGTCGCCGGCGCCGTCGGCCGGTTCGTCCACCAGGGGACAGACCACGTACCCCTGCTCGCCGGCGGCCACCCGGGCCGCCAGGAGGTCGTACGCCCGGCGCCGCTGCCGTCCCCGCAGCCACAGCGTCCGCACGGGCCGCCGGCCCGGGGGGAGCTGGTCGATCACCGAGACGTCCAGATCGCCGTAGAGCGTCAGCGCCAGGGTCCGGGGGATCGGCGTCGCCGTCATGACCAGCAGGTCCGGCACCTGGCCCTTGCCCTGCAGCAGGGCGCGCTGGCGCACGCCGAAGCGGTGCTGCTCGTCGATGATGACCAGGCTCAGGTCGTGGAACCGCACCTCGTCCTGGATCAGGGCGTGGGTGCCCACCACCACCGGCCAGCGACCGCTGGCGAGGCCCGCCAGCACCCGCTCGCGGTCGCCGGCGGGCAGGCTGCCCACCAGCGACACCACCGGGATGCCCACCGGGGCCAGCAGCTGCTGCAGGCGGCGCGCGTGCTGCTCCGCCAGGATCTCCGTGGGGGCCATCAGCGCCGCCTGGCCGCCGCTCTCCACCGCCTTGACCATCGCCCAGGCGGCGACGACGGTCTTCCCCGAGCCCACGTCCCCCTGGACCAGGCGGCGCATGGGCCGAGGCGCCTCCATGTCGGCGCGGATCTCGTCCAGCACCCGGCGCTGGGCGGCGGTCAGCTCGAAGGGCAGGCTGGCGAGGAAGCGGGCGACCCGCGGCCCGTCGGGTCGGTGGGCCCGCCCCGGTTCCTGCTGCTGCTGGCTGCGCACCCGGGCCAGGGCCACCTGCATGACGAACCACTCCTCGAAGGCCAGGCGCCGGCGGGCCGCCTGCCAGGCGGCGGCGTCCGGGGGGAAGTGGATGTGGCGCAGGGCGGTGGCGCGGTCGACCAGCCCCAGCTCCTGGCGCACGGCGGCGGGCAGGATCTCGTCCACCTGGTCGGCCAGGGCGCCCACGACCCGCCAGGCCAGCTGCCGCAACCAGCGCTGGTTCACGCCCTCGGTGGCCGGGTAGATCGGCACGATGCGGGCCGTGTGGACCGGCTCGTCGGTCGCGCCCTCCAGCACCTCCACCTCGGGGTGCTCCATCTGCAGGCCGCGGTAGCCGGCGTCGACCCGCCCGCTCAGCAGCACCGTCCGGCCCGGCACCAGCTGCTGGAGGCGGTACGGCTGGTTGAAGAACACCGCGTCCAGCCGCCCGCTGCCGTCGCTGACGGTGACGCGGACCACCGTCCGCCCCGTGCGGGTCGGCACCCGCTGGGCGTCGAGCACCACGGCCTGCACGGTGGCCACCTCCCCCGGCACCAGGCGGACGATGGGCTTCCAGACCGAGCGGTCCTCGTAGCGGCGGGGCAGGTGCCAGAGCAGGTCGCCCGCCGTGGACAGGCCGAGCCGGGCGAGGCGCTGCGCCTGACGGCGGCCGACGCCGGGCAGGCGGCCGAGCGGCGTGGTCAGGGTGACGGACCATGGCTCCACCCTCCCCCGCCCCGGAGCGGGACCGGCGCCCGCGTCCCCGCCCGCCACCGCTCCGCCGCCGTCGCGGCTCGCCAGGCGCGAGGGAGCGGAGCCACCGTTCGCCCCGCCCATGGCCCGCGCCGCGGGGACCGGGCGGTGGTCCCCGGCGTCGCGGGCCGGCGGGAGGTGGCGGGCGGCGTCCGCCACCAGGGCGAGGGCGCGGGCCACCCGCTCCTTGCGGAGGGCGGGCGCCAGGTGGGCGAAGTCGTGGAAGAGCCGGTACGCCTCGCGCAGCGGGCCGCGCCGGGCGGGGGGCAGGGTGCGGGCGACCGCCTCCAGGGCCCGCCGCACCCCCGCGGCCGCCTCGTCCGCCGGCAAGGCCGGGGGCAGGTCGCCCGCCGCCTGCAGCGCCTGGATCAGACGCCGCCAGCCGCCGTCCGGCTCTCCGCCCAGATCCCCCCGCACCCCGGCGCCGGCGGGCGCGCTCCCCGCCGGCGCCGCCTGCCCCACGTCGCCGTGGGGACGCGGATCCCGCCCCGCCGGCGTCCCGCGGGTCGGGGGCCGGGACGATGCCCTCCCTGGATCGCGCGCCCTGGGCTCATCCATGGCCTCACCTGCGTCACGCCGGTACCCAGCGCCTCGCAAGGGCGCGACGGCACGGGGGGTGCCGGTGATCCGCCGCTGCCGCCCGGCTCAAGCGGCGGGCCTTCGATCGGCTGCGGTCGCGGTGGCGCGTTGCGCGTTGCGCGTTGCGCGTGGCGCGTTGCGCGTCATCCGCCGGTGTCGCCCGGCTCGGACGGGTCGGCGGGGTGCGCCCCGCCCGGGGCCGCCGTCCCGGGCGCAGGGGGCCGCGTTGCGACGCCCTCCCCCGGCGCCTCCGGAACGCCCGCGCCGGCGCGGGGCGCGCCGGCGCGGGCAGCGCCGGTTCCTCCGCCGCCCGGCGCACCGCCGGCCGGGACCCGCACGCCGGCGACGTGCACGTGCACGCGCACCCGTTGCTCGCCCACCGCGCGGCGCACCGCCTCCCCCACGCGCCGCATCACCGTGCGTGCCACCTCCTGGATCGGGACCCCGTAGGTGACCACGATGCGCACGGTGACGTCGATGGCCTGGTCGTCGGCGACGGTCACCTCGACGCCGCGACCCCGGTCCTCGCCCAGCAGGCCCGCCAGCCCCTGGCGCCACCCCCGCGGCACCGTGCCCGCCACGCCGGGGCAGTCGGCCAGCGCCGCACCGGCGATCCCCGCCACGACCTCCTCGCTGATGGCGATCCGCCCGTGGTCCGTAGGATACTCCAGCACGTCCAGCCCCCGCTTTCGCCCGGTCTCGGCTTGCTGCGGCGCGGCGGGGCACCCCGCCGCCGGAAGCCGCCTCCCTCCAGGTTCCCTTCGCCCTCCCCGCCCTGGGGTCCTCGTCCCCCCCCCCCACGGCGCCCGGGCGTCGAAACCGTCACCTGAAGCGCCGCTTCGCTTCAGGCAGTCGATGGTCGAAGGTCGGCAGTGCCGGTCTTGCCCGGCGATGCGCCGACGCCAGGTTCCCGCTGCGTCCGGGAGGGCCTTCCAGGCAGCTCTTCCGTCCGCCCCGTCGCCGCCGGTCCGCCCCGTTGGCGGCACCCGACCGACGGCCCTGGGGCGCGGCGGACCCTTCCTTGTCGCCCGCAGGGGCCTGTGGTAGAATCGGCGCCGTGATCTGCACCCCTCGGCGGCCGCCCCGGCGTCCATCGGGGCGCCGGTCCGTCCCGTGGGTCGCGGCGGGTCATGCCCCGGGGTGGTCCCGACCCTCCGCGGCGGCCCGCGGCGACCGCGCTCCCCGGCCATCGGGCGGGAAGCCGCGGATTCCGAGCGGATCCCCGGCCGTGGGAGGCTGGCGCCAGGACGGGGCGGGGACCGCGTCCCTGCCGGCAGCCCCGGGAGTGGGAGGAATCGTCACCATGGCTCGTCGCTGTGCCATCTGCGGCAAGGGCGTCGACTTCGGGAACCAGGTGAGCCACTCCAATCGCAAGTCGCGGCGCATCTGGCTCCCCAACCTGCAGCGGGTGCGCGCCGTGACCCCCCAGGGCGTGCGCCGGATCCGCGTCTGCACCACGTGCCTGAAGTCCGGCCGCGTGGTCCGGGCCCTGTGAACGGCGAAGCGCCGTCGGACCGCCGGGCTGCAGCGCGTCCACGCGCCCACCGGCCGGCGCTCCGACCGCCAGCGCGACGGCGAGCAGGGGTCGGCTAGGTCGCCGACCCCTCTCTGCTTCGGTCCGTCGGGTGCTGGCCGCGGCGGCCGCGGGAGCGCCGACCGGGCGCCACGCATCCTGGCCCGGTGCCGTCTCGGTCTGCCGGGGGCCGGTCAGGGCCGCCGGCCCCTTCCCTCCGCGCCGGTTCCACCGGTCTCCGTTCGCCGCGGTCGCCGCCGGGCAGGGGTGCCGCCGGCGGGCCGCGGCCGACGGACGGTGGCGGCAGCCCGCACACCCCCGCCCCTGGGCTGCGAAGCGGCGCTCCAGCCGACCGGTCCCCTCGGACGCCCCGAGGTCACCCGCCCGCGCCGGGCGTGCCCCCAAGGCCGCGGCCCTCTCGGGCGCGGACCAGGAGCGCGTCCAGTTCCGCGGCCGACACCCGATAGACGGTTCCGCAGAAGTGGCAGCGCAACTCGGCGCCCCCGTCCTCGCGGAGCATCGCCTCCAGCTGCTCCGGCCCCAGGCTGAGCAAGGCCCGCTCGACCCGCTGGCGGTCGCACCGGCAGCGGAAGGCCAGGGGCTGGCGGCCGAGGATGCGCGGGGCCAGTCCCTCCAGGCCCCGTTCCACCATGGCCTCCGGCGTCAACCCGGCATCGATCAGCCGGCTGATGCCTTCCAGTTGCCGGATGTTCCCCTCCAGCCGCCGGATCCAGTCGTCCGGATGACCCGGCAGCAGCTGGAGCAGGAAGCCTCCCGCCGCCTGCACATCCCCTGCGGGGTTGACCAGGACGCCCACGCCCACCACCGAGGGCGTCTGGTCCGAGCGGACCAGGAAGGCGGTGAGGTCGTCCCCGATCTCCCCCGACACCAGCGGCACGCTGCCGGTGTAGGGCGTGCCCAGGCCGAGATCCCGCGTGACGTGCAGGAACCCGGGCAGGCCGACGGCTCCCCCCACGTCCAGCTTGCCGTCGGGGCGCAGGGGCAGGTCGACGTGGGGGTTGCGCACGTAGCCCCGCACCGACCCATCGGTCTCGCCCACGGCGAGGATCACGCCCAAGGGGCCGCTCCCCGTCACGCGCACGGTGACGCTGGCGTCGTCCTTGAGCTGGGCCGCCAGGAGGGCCGTGCCGGTCAGGACGCGGCCCAGGGCGGCCGTCGCCGTCGGCCACGTGTCGTGGCGCCGCCGGGCCTCCTCCACCAGGTTCGTCGTCCGGCAGGCAAAGGCGCGGACCCGGCCGTCGCCGGCCACGGCGCGGACCAGGTAGTCGCCCGCGGGGTCCGGCCGTCCGCCGTCCCCCTGGGACGGGCCCGGTTCCTGCGTTGCGCCCCCGCCTCGGCTCGCTTCCCGTGCCCCCCGCCCGTGGGACGGGGTCGGGCCCGCGTCCGGCACCGCCCCGCGGTCCGGTGCCGCACCGCCGTGGTCTCGTGATGGCCCGCGTCGCGTCTGTGGGCGGTCTGCCGACGTCATGGCGCACCATCCCGGCCGGAGCCGTCCCGTTCCCGCGGCCCCGGCCGCCCCTGGGCCGCCGGCCCGTCGCCGTCCACCGATGGACGGCTCCCCGACCGTCGTCGGGGCTTCGGGCCGACGTCACCTATGGTGCCATCCCCGCGCAGACCGGGCAACGTGGTCGGCGCGATGGGGCGCGGCGCGGTGGGCGGGTCGGCCGAGCCGCAGGGCGTGGCGGGCGGGGCCGCGCCGTCGCCCGACACGGGCGGGTCCGCCCGCATGGCTGCAGCCCGGGCGGGGCCGCGCCTCGGTCCGACACGCGCGGGTCCGCCCGCATGGCTGCAGTCCAGGTTGGGCCGCGCCGCGGTCCGACGCGGCCCGACGGCGCCCGGCGGCGCCCTGGCCGCGAGGCGCGTCGCCGTCGCGGCCGGGGCGCCGCCGGCATCGCAGGCCTCAGGATCGCCCGCCGCGGCGGCGGAACAGGCGGCCCAGCAGGGCGGGCAAGCGCACGACGATGACCCGCACGGCCACGGTCGATCCCTCCCGGTGCGAGCCCCCTCGGGGTCCCGCCCCAGGCTATGGCCCGGCCGGCCGGCCGGTGCCTGGCCCAAGGGCCGGCGCCCCGTCACCCGCCTCACCGCGGCGCGGGGCGCCGGTGCCCACCCCCCCTCACGGGCGGGTCGCCCGTCGCCGCGATCCGCCCGCCGCAGCCTCCGTTCGGGACCGCCCCGCCTCAGGGCCGGGTCGATGCGCTCGTCGCCACGGCTTGCCGCAGGCGGGCGAGGTTCGCCTCCACCGGCGCCCGCTGGTTGAAGACGGCCGATCCGGCGACCAGCAAGTCGGCCCCTGCCGCCGCCGCCAACGGCGCCGTCTTGGGGTCGATGCCGCCATCGACCTCCAGCCACGGGCGCGGCCCCGCCGCGGGCAACATCGCCCGCAGGGCCCGGAGCTTGTCGAGGGCCAGCGGGAGGAACGCCTGCCCGGCGAAGCCCGGGTTCACGCTCATCACCAGCACCAGGTCGACCTCGGCCAAGAGCGGCTCCACGGCGGTCGCCGGCGTCCCCGGGTTCAGGGCCACCCCGGCCCGGCACCCCAGGGCGCGGATCATCTGCAGCGCCCGGTGCACGTGGGGCGTGGCCTCGACGTGGACGGTGACCACGTCGGCCCCGGCCTCCGCCACCGCCGGCAAGAGGGCCTCGGGGAGCTCCACCATGAGGTGCACGTCCAGGGGCAGGGACGTCAATCGTCGCACCGCCGCGATGATCGGCGGTCCGAAGGTGAGGTTGGGCACGAAGTGGCCGTCCATCACGTCCAGGTGCAGGCCGGCGGCGCCCGCCGCCTCGGCGGCCCGGACCTGCTCCGCCAGCCGGGCGAAGTCGGCCGAGAGCAGGGACGGCAGCACCACGGGTCCCGCTCCCGGCGCGGGCCACGCCAGCGGACGGGCGACCGGGCTTCCCGCCTGCGCCCCCTCCCTGTCGTCGCCGGGGTCGCCCGCGCCGGCGGTCCCGTCCACCGCAGGCCGCCCCCCGCCGTCCCCGGCCCGGCGATCCGGGCCCGACCTCGGCGGCCCCTCCTGCCCCTGCCGTCTCGGCATGGTCAACCTCCCGTCCCTCCCGCGCCGGCGCTGCCCGGCCGGCGGCGCGAATTCCACCGGCCGGCCTGGCACCAGAGCGCCCCCGCGCCCCGGCGGGCACCGCTCCGGGTGCCCTGCCGACCCCGGCGCCGCCGGCAGCGGCCACCCCATGGCCCGCAGGCGGCATCCGACCGGCCCCGCCTCACCGGTATCGCTCGGCGAGCCGCTCCTCCACCTCGGCCAGCAGGACCAGATAGTTCTGGTAGCGCCACGGCGCGATGCGCCCCTGGTCCCGGGCCGCCCGCACCGCACAGCCCGGCTCGCTGCGATGCAGGCACCCGCGGAAGCGGCAGTCCGGCGCCTCCCGGCGGATCTCCGGCCAGAGGTCGCCCAGCTCCTCGGGTTCCAGGTCCGGCAGGTCCAGCCGGCTGAAGCCCGGCGTGTCGGCGACCCACCCGCCCAGGGCCAGGGGCAGCAGCTGCACCGACCGGGTGGTGTGCCGCCCCCGGCCCAGCTTGCGACTGATCTCGCCCGTGGCCAGCCGCAGCCCCGGCTGCAGGGCGTTGAGCAGGGTCGACTTCCCCACGCCGCTGGGTCCCGCCAGGACGGTGACGCCCTCCCGCAGGGCGTCGGCCACCCCCTCCAGACCCCATCCCCTGGGCGCTGCCACCAGGTGCACCGGGTAGCCCGCCAGCCGGTAGCCTTCCACCAGGCGGGCGAGCGGTTCCGGCAGGGGCCGGTCGGGCGCGTCCACCACCAGGTCCAACTTGGTCAGGCAGAGGACCACGGACAGCTCCAGCGCCTCCGCCTGGACCAGCACGCGATCCATCAGGATGGGCACCGGATCGGGGTGCTGGAGGGACTGGACCAGCAGCACCCGGTCCACGTTGGCGATGGGCGGCCGCACCAGCCGGTTGCGACGCGGAAGAACCCGCTCGATGGCGGCGCCGCCCGGCTGGAGCGCGACCTCCACGCGGTCGCCGGTGAGCACCTCGCCCACCTCGCGGCGCAGCCGCCCCCGCAGCGCGCAGAGGCACACCTCGCCGTCGTCGAGACGCACCTCGTACAGGTTGGTCTGCGCCTTGGTCACGATCCCCGTCCGCAGCGCCGTCATGGGCTTCCCGCGTCACCTCCCCCGTGCCTCCCACGACGCCCGTCCCCGGGCGGCTGGTCCACCGTTCTACGAAGCCGGCCCCTCCCGGCGCCCCCTCGTCAGCCGTCGTCCCCGCCGCCGTCCGGGGTCCCCTCGCCGTCCACCGGTTCGCCGGCGCCGGGGGCCGGTTCGTCCGACGTCCTGTCCCGCCCCTTCCCCTTGCCCCCCGACGGCTCCAGGGGTCGACGCTCGACCAGCTGGCCGTCCACGTAGATCAGGGCCTGGGCGCGGTCGCCCTGCCAGCTGACCGGCACCTCGATCCCCTGCCCCCCCTGGACGGTCCCGTCGTACACGGTCCGGCGGCCGGCGGCGTCCTCCACGTCCACCCGCAGCCGGTGCGAGCCGGATCCTTCGATGCGCACGTCCAACGTCGCCTGGTGCGTCGCGCCGGCCTTCCCCTTGCCGGGCGGCGCGGGCGCCGGGCCCTTGCTGACCACCAGGTCGACCCGGCTGCCCCGTTCCACCGACGCCGCGGCCGCGGGATCCTGGCCGATCACCGTCCCCGCCGGGTACGGGCTGTGCCGCTCCTGGACGGCGCCCGCCACCAGGCCGACCGCCCGCAGCTCGTCCTGCGCCCCCGCCACGGTCAGGCCGAACAGCGACGGGACCACCACCGGCCGCGACTCGGGTCCGCGGGAGACGGTGAGGTAGACGGTCATGCCGGCCTGGATGGGGCTGCCGGGACCGGGATCCTGGTCCACCACCACGCCCTCGGGCTCGTCGGCGTGCTCGTAGCGGACCTCGACCACCAGGCCGGCGTTCTCCAGGCGCAGCCGGGCATCCCGCTCGGCCAGCCCGCGGACGTCGGGGACGGAGAGCCACTGCGGCCCCTTGGAGACCACCAGCTCCACCGTCTGCCCCATGCGGACCCGCGCGCCGCCCTCCGGCCGCTGGGCGATGACGGTGTTGACCTCACTGTTATCGTAGCGCTCCTCGACGATCTGCCACTGCAACCCTGCCTGCTCCAGGCGGCTCTGGGCCTCGATCAGGGGCAGGCCCTCCACCGCGGGCACCGTGACCACCGGCGGCTGCAACCAGCGGCGGACCGCCGCCCCCGCGACCAGGGTCCCGGCCAGCAGGAGGAACACGGCCAACGCCACGCGCAGGGCCCGGCGCCGGCGGGCGCCGGGCCCTGCGGGGACCGTGGCTCCGACGCCCGGGGCAGCCCCGGGAGCGGGCTCACCGGGCCGGGGTCGGGGACCGGGATGCGCGGCCGCCCCGTCGGCCAGCGCCCCCGCCGCCCGCAGGCCCTCTCCCGCCCTCCCCGCGGCGCCGGGCGCCGGACGGCCGCCGGTGCCGGTTCCCGGGCCGGCCCGGGCCGCCGGGCGCAGACCGCGGCCCCGCCCCTTGGCCCGTCCCTCCCGCGGGCCGGGGGCCGCGGGACCTGGGCCGGCCACCCGCGACCCCGCGCCGGACGTTGGCCGTGCCTCCCCGGGGGCTGCGCCCCCGGACTGGGGCGCCGCGAGCCAGGAGGCTCCGTCGGCCGCTGCGACCGCGGCCCCCGCCGCATCCGGGCGGGGGCCGCGGCGCACGGCGCCCGACGCCCGGCGACCCGCCGCCGCTTCCGCCCGCCCGCCGCCTGCCACCCCATCCCGGCGGCCGTCCCCGGCCCGCGGGTCGATGGCGCCAGCACCGGCGCCGGGGCCGGGGCGCAGGCCCTGGGCGTCGCCGCCGTCCCCGCTCCCTGGGCCGCCGTCGCCCCGGCTCGGGCCACCGCCGTCCCCCTGGCCGGGGCCGCGGGACCTGGCGTCGGTGCCGCCGGCGGCGCCCCCCCCCTGGCGGCCTTCCGCCGCCGGCGGGGCGCCCGTGCGGCCGTCGAGGTCCGGCCCGCTCTCGCCACCCTGCTCCCGTCCAGGCCCCCCCGCGGACCGCGCCGGTCGGGCGGCCTCCCCCCCTCGGGAGCCGGCCCCTCGTGGGGGGCCGGCCACCAGGGTGTCCTGCACCGCCTGCCGAGCCAGCGCCGTCACCGGGCGCCCCGCCAGGAAGCGCTCCAGATCGGCCCGCATGGCGGCCGCCGAGGGGTACCGGCAGTCGGGGTTCTTCTCCAGCGCCTTGAGCACGATGGCCTCCAGGGCGCGGGGTACCGCGGGGTTGAGGGCGGACGGCAGCGGCGGCTGCTGGCCCAGGTGCTGCATGGCCACGGCCACCGGGCTGTCCCCGTCGAAGGGCAACCGGCCGGTGAGCATCTCGAAGAGGATCACGCCGACGGCGTAGAGGTCGGACCGCTCGGTGGCCGGCATGCCCTTCGCCTGTTCGGGCGCGAAGTACTGGGCGGTGCCCACCATCGCGCCCTGGTCCACCACCGTGGTCGTGGTGCCGCTGGCCCGGGCGATGCCGAAGTCCGTCACCATGACGCGGGCGTCGGGCGTGATCAGGATGTTCTGCGGCTTCACGTCGCGGTGGATCACGCCGTGCTGGTGGGCGTGCTCCAGCACCGCCAGCACGCGGCCGGCGATGCCCGCGGCCTCGGCCGGCGGCAGCGGGGCCTTCTCGCGGATGTACTGCTTGAGGGTGATCCCGTCGACGTACTCCAGGACCAGGAAAGGGTGGCCGCCGTCCTCGCCCACGTCGCGCACCGCCACCACCCCGGGGTGGGAGAGGCGGCGCACGGCCTCGGCCTCCCGCCGCAAGCGGCGCAGGAAGGCGCCGTCGGCGACGTACTCCGCCCGCAGCGCCTTGACGGCCACCGTCTCGCCGGTGACCTGGTCCGTCGCCTTGTAGACCACCGCCATGCCGCCGCCGCCCAGCAGGCCGGTCACCCGATACCGCCCCGCCAGCACGGTGCCGATCACGGGGCCTCACCGTCCCACCAGGCCAGCACGGCGGTGATGTTGTCGCCGCCGCCGGCGGCCAGGGCGGCCTGGATCAGGGCGTCGACCCGGGCCACCACGTCGCCCGGTCCGCCCGCGGCGAGCAGGTCGGCCAGCATGGCGTCGGGGAGCGCCTCGCTGAGGCCGTCGCTGCAGAGGAGCAACAGATCCGAGGGCTCGAGCTGGACCGTGGTCTCATCCACGGGCACCGAGGCGTCGGTGCCGATGGCCCGCGTGAGCAGGTTGCGCTGGGGGTGGCGACGAGCCTCCTGCTCCGTCAGCGCACCGCTGCGGACGAACTCCTCCACCAGCGAGTGGTCGCGGGTGAGGCGGGCGAGGTAGCCCTGCCGCAGCAGGTAGGCCCGCGAGTCGCCGACGTGGCAGAGCTCGACGGCGCCGCCGCGGCCGATGACCGCCGCCGTCAGCGTGGTCCCCATGCCGCTGAGGCCCGGATCGCCCGCCTGGCGCCGGAAGACCTCCTCGTTGGCCGCCAGCACCGCGTCGGCGAGGGCGGCGCCGGCGACGACCCGCTCCCGCAGGGTGCGCAGGGCCAGCCAGCTGGCCACCTCCCCGGCACGATGGCCCCCCATGCCGTCGGCGACGGCGACCAGCCAGCCGTCGTCGCCCGGCAGGGCTTCGGCCAGGTAGGCGTCTTCGTTGTTCTCCCGCACCCACCCGGGGTGGGTGCGGGCGGCCAGGCGCAACACCGGCATGCCCTCTTCCTCCGTGCGCCGCGGAGGCCGGCGGGCCTGCCCCGGGCCATCCCCTCACCCGGCGATGTCCGGACAGGCCACCGGCCCGAGGCGTCGCGGGACCCGGCCGCCGCCGCTCCCGGCGACGGCCCCCGCGGCCGCGCGACGCCCCGCACCGCATCCCTCAGGCGCGAGCATCCCGACGGCTTGAGGATTCGGCGCGAGCGCCCGTCTCCCTCGCGCCCCTCGCGCACCGGTGGATCGCGACGGCCCCCGCCGGCCCCCCGCCGCGCCCCCGCCAGGCTGGGCAGCGCCGGCGCCGCCGCCGTCCCTCAGCTCGACCCGTCTCCCGCCGCCGCCAGCGCCCGCCGGCGCAGCTGGCCGCAGGCCGCCTCGATCCGCCGCCCCAGCTGCCGCCGCACCGTCACGTTGACCCCGCGCCGGCGCAGGGCGGCGGCGAAGGCCTCGACCCGTTGGGGCGACGGCGCCTTGAACGGTCGCTCGCTGACGGGGTTCCACGGGATCAGGTTCACGTGCACGGGACCCCCAAGGCCCGCCAACACGTCGGCCACCTCCGCGGCGTGCTCCGGGCGGTCGTTGACGTCCTCGATCAACACGTATTCGAAGGTGATGCGCCGTCCCGTCCGCTGGACGTACTCGCGACACGCGTCCATCAGCTCGGCCATGGGCCAGCGGCGGTTGACCGGCATCAGCCAGCTGCGCAGCGCGTCGTTGGGCGCGTGGAGGGACACCGCCAGCGTGATGGGCAGGCCCTCCTCGGCCAGCCGGCGGATCTGGGGCACCAGCCCCGAGGTCGAGACCGTCATGTGCCGATAGCTGATCCCCGCGCCCTTGGGGTGGTGGGCGATCCGCAGGAAGCGGAGGGTGGCATCCAGGTTCTGCAGCGGCTCGCCGATGCCCATGACCACCAGGTGGCTCACCCGCTCCCCCTGGACGGCCAGGTGGCGGTTGACCACCAACAGCTGGCCGGCCATCTCCGCCGCGCTCAGGTTGCGCACCAGTCCGCCCAGGGTCGACGCGCAGAACCGGCACCCCATGGCGCAGCCCACCTGGCTGGAGACGCAGAGGCTGAGGCCGTACCGGTAGCGCATCAGCACGGTCTCGATCAGCTGCCCGTCGGCCAGCTCCAACAGGTACTTGCGGGTGCCATCCTCCGGGTCGACCTGGACGGCTCGCACCTCCGGGACCACCGGGTCGCCCAGGGCGGCGAGGCGCCGCCGCAGCGCCTTGGGCAGGTCGGTCATCGCCGCGAAGCGCGTCACGCCGCGCCGGTGCATCCAGGTGAAGATCTGCTGGCCGCGGTACGACGGCTCGCCCCACGTCGCCAGCGCTGCGGCCAGTTCCTCCGGCAGCAGGCCGACCCACTGGCGGGTGGGCACGGGCAGGAGGTCGGGCGTCGCGTCCCGCCCCGCCGGGCCGGACCCGGCGGCGTCCCCAGGGGCGCCTGCCGCCACCGGACCGGCCGCCGCCGGTTCGCCGCCCGTCGCCGGGACCGTCGTGGAGTCCGCCGCGACCATCCGTGGCCCCCTACTCTCCGCCATGGCACCTCACCTCGCCCGCCCCGGCAGCGACGCGGGCGGGGCCCCGCCCGGTGCCGCTCCCCCTCGCCGGGCCGGCCCTCGCCCGGGCATCGGCTGCCGGGCCCCGCCCCGGCATCGTCCCCCGGGCCGCCAAGGCCGCCGGGCCGCCCGGCCCCGGGCTTCGACTGCCGGGCCGCCCGGACCGGGGCTTCGGCTCACCGCACCCGCCGCAGCCGCGCGATGAAGAACCCGTCGACCCCGTGGCGATGGGGCCAGAGCTGGATCCAGCCTCGCTCGGTGCCGGGTTCGTCCTGAAGCGGCGCCGGCAGCCAGGGCCGCAGGTCCTCGGCGACCAGGGCGCCGCCCGCCTCCGCCAGGAACGCCTCGACGACCTGCTGGTTCTCCTCGGGCTCCGTGGTGCACGTGCTGTAGACCAGCACGCCCCCCGGCCGGAGGCAGGCCGCCGCGGCCCGCAACAGCTCCCGCTGCAGCCGGGCCAGGGCCTCCACGTCCCCCGGCGCCTTGCGCCAGCGCAGGTCGGGTCGCCGGGCGATGACGCCCAGGCCGGTACACGGCACGTCGGCCAGGACCCGGTCGGCTCGCCCGCCCAGCCGCTCGGGCAACCGGCGCCCGTCCAACGCCAGGCGCTCGATGCATCGCAGGCCCAGCCGCCGGGCCGCCTCGCCCACCTTGGCCAGCCGGCGCCGATCGACGTCGCAGGCCACCACCCGGCCGCGGTCGCCCATGCGCTCGGCGATGTGGGTGGACTTGCCGCCCGGGGCGGCGGCCACGTCCACCACCAGCTCCCCCGGCTGGGGGTCGAGGACGTGCACCGCCAGCATGGAGCTCTCGTCCTGCCACGTCAAGGCCCCCTCCCGGAAGGCCTCGAGCTCCGCCGGCTGCACGCCGTGGCCGATGCGCAGGGCCTCGGGGACGAACCGGCCCGGCTCCACCGGCACCCCCCGGTCGGCCAGGGCGGCGGCCACCGCCTGGGGCTCGGCGCGCAGCCGGTTGACGCGGGCCGACAGCGGGGGGACCCGGTTGTTGGCCGCCAGCAGCCGCTCGGTCTCCTCCGGCCCCAGCCGGGCCAGCCAGCGGTCCACCAGCCACCGCGGGTGGGCATGGACCAGGGCCAGGTGGCCCGCCAGGTCCCGCTCCCGCGGCGGCACGGCCGCGTGGGGGAAGCCGCGGCGGCCGGCGGCGCGCAGGACGGCATTGACGTACCCGGCGGCATAGGCCGGGCCGTGGCGGCGCACCAGCCGGACGGACTCGTCCACGGCGGCGTGGGCGGGGATGCGGTCCAGGTACCAGAGCTGGTAGGCGCCCAGCCGCAGGGCGACCCGCACCGGCGGGTCCAGGCGCTCCGGCGCCCGGCGGGAGAAGTGCGCCAGGGCCCAGTCCAGCGTCCCCTGGCGCCGGGCCACGCCGTAGGCCAGCTCGGTGGCCAGCGCCCGCTCGCGGGCGGAGAGCGCGGCCCGACGCAGGACCCTGGTCAGGGCCTGGTCCACGTAGACCGACCCCGTCTCCGCGGCCAGGAGCGCCTGGAAGGCCGCGTCGCGGCCGCTGACGGCGCCGCCGCTCCGCGGCGTGCGGGGGCGCGCCGGCACCCTCGCACCCCCCGGCGTGCGGGGGCGCGCCGCGTCGCCTGCGCGTGGGGCCACGGGAGCGCGCCCCGGGTCACCGGCGCCCGTCGCCACGCCGGCGCGGACCGGGGCCCCCGCCGCGCCCGGCGCCCCCTGGCGCCCCACGCCGCCTGCACCCGCCGGCACGGGAGGCCGCGCCGGCGCACCCTCCCCGGCCCGTGCCGCGGCGTCCTTTGCCGTGCCGCCGCCCACGGCGGCGCGGTGGGCGCCGGTGGGCACCGGTGGCCGTGCGGCCGGCGGCGCCGCGCCGGGGGGCGCGCCCGACGAGGGGCCACCGGTGCCGCCGCCCGGCTCCCCCCGCGTCCCGTCGCCCCCTGCGCCCTCCACGTCGAGGGGGCGCCCCGCCGGCGCCCCCCGCTGGCCGTCACCCGCTGCGATCATCGCCTCACTCCCGGCGCCCGCGCAGGGCCAGCAGGTAGAGCAGCTGCATCACCGCCATCACCATGGCCGCCACGTAGGTCAGCGCGGCCGCCTGCAGCACCGCCCGGGCGCCCCGCACCTCCTCCCCGCGGAGGTAGCCGCCGCCGGCCAGGGCCGCCAGCGCGCGGCTGGAGGCGTTGAACTCCACGGGCAGGGTGATCACCTGGAACAGCACCGCCAGGCTGAACAACAGGATGCCCAGGTCGACCAGCGACGTCAGGTTCAGGATGAGTCCTAGGAAGAACAGCGGAAACGCCAGCTGCGAGCCGAACTGGGTGGCGGGGATGATGGCGTTGCGCAGGCCGAGCCACACGTACCCCGTGGCGTGTTGGATCGCATGGCCGACCTCGTGGGCGGCAATCCCCTGGGCCGCCACGGTGGAGCCGTAGTAGACGCCCTCCGACAGGCGCACCACCTTGCTGCGCGGGTCGTAGTGGTCGGTCAGCCGCCCGCCGATGGGCTCGACCCGCACGTCGTCGATCCCCGCCTGGCGCAGCAGCTGCCGCGCCACCTCCGCCCCGGTGAGGCCGTTGGCCGCCCGCACCCGGGCGTAGGTGGCGTAGGCCGACGAGACCTTGCTCTGCGCCCACAGCGCCAGCAGCAGGGCCGGCCCGACGAACAGCATGTACAGGGGGTCGAAGACGAACACGTCCACGCCCTCCTTTCGGAAACCAAGTCAACCTGCGCTCCCGCCGGCGGCGGCGAGGGCACCGCTCGCCGCCGGCGTCCCGGCCCGCTCACGCCCTGGCGCCCGGACCGGGTGGGGCGTCGACCCCGGCGCCCGGGCTCCGCTCGGCACGGCGCGCCGCGAGCCCCACCGCGCCGCCCCCCGCCAAGCCGGGCCCGTCGACCGCCCACCGCCCGAGGCCGGGTCTCCGCCGCCGGGACCGCAGCCCGGCCGACCCCAGATCCCCGGCGGAGGGGAGGTCCGGCGCAGCATCCCGGCCGCGACCCTAGCGGCCGCGGGCCTCCACGGCCTCGACGCCCGGGCCGTGGGGCGCCGGGCCGGCGGACGCCGCATCGGACGAACCGGCCTCCGCCGGGGCGAGCAAGCGCTCGCCCACGGCCAAGCGGTAGCCGTTGACCATCTCCCGGGGCGTCAGGGGCCGCCGGCCCGCCGGCTGCAGGCGGCGGATCCACACCGGTTCGTCCAGGCACTGCACGGCCACGGCCTCGGGCCGCACGGCCACGATGGTCCCCGGCGGCGGTGCCGGTGGATCCGCCGACGCCGCCCCTCCCTGCCCGCCGCGGGGCTCCGGCCCCCGGTCGCCTCCGGCCCCGGTCGCCTTGGCCCCGTCGGCCCCCGGCGCGGCCGCCCGGGGTGGCGTCACGGTGGCGCCAAACAGCTTGAGGATCCGACCGCGCCAGAGGGTGCGGGCGCCCGGCCGCGGATCCAAGGCGCGGATCCGCCGGGCCACCTCGACGGCGGGCCGGTTCCAGTCCACCCACTCCTCCTCGGGCCGCAACCTGGGCGCCGACGTCGCCTGCGCCGGGTCCTGGGGACGGCGCGGCGCCTTGCCCTCGGCCACCAGGCGCAGGGTCTCGCCCAGGAGCTCGGCACCCGCCCGGGCCAGACGGTCGTGGAGCTGGCCCGCCGTGATCGCCTCGTCCAGCGGGACCTCCCGCTGGAGGATGATGTCGCCCGTGTCCAGGCCCTCGTCCATCCACATGGTGCTGACGCCGGTCACCCGGTCGCCGGCCAGGATCGCCCGCTGGATCGGTGCCGCTCCGCGGTGGCGGGGGAGCAGGGAGGCGTGGAGGTTGATGGCCCCCAGCCGCGGCACCGCCAGCACCGCGGGCGGCAGGATCTTGCCGTAGGCGACCACCACCAGCAGGTCGGGCCGCCACGCCTCCAGCTGCGCGACCACCGCCTCGTCCAGCCGCTCGGGCTGCAGCACGGGCAGGTCGTGCGCCTGGGCCACCACCTTGACCGGCGGCGCCGCCGGCGCCAGCCCCCGACCCTGGGGGCGGTCCGGCTGGGTGACCACGCCGACCACCCGCACCTGCCGCCGCAGGAGTTCCTCCAGGCTGGGCACGGCGAAGGCCGGGGTGCCCATGAAGACCACCCGCAGCTCGCTCTCCGGCGGCAGCTCCACCACCTTGCGGGCGCGGTCGGTGATCAGCACGCCGTCCAGGTGGTCGATCTCGTGCTGCAGGCACCGGGCCAGCAGGCCCTCCGCCTCCACCCAGACGCGGCGACCGCGCCGATCGAGGCCGGTCACCTGGACGGACGTGGGCCGCTCCACCTCCGCCAGGATGCGCGGCAGCGAGAGGCAGCCCTCGTAGCCGGCCTCCGTCGCCTCGCCCCGGCGCACGATCTCGGGGTTGATCAGCTCGATCAGCCCGTCGCCGACGTCGACCACGATGATGCGCTTGGAGACGCCGACCTGCGGGGCCGCCAGGCCGATCCCGTCGGCGGCGTACATGGTGGCCGCCATGCGGTCCAGCAGCCGCCGGATCTCCCGCGTCACCTTGGGGACCGGCTGGGCCGGCGTCCGCAACACCGGTTGGTCCGCGCCCTTGACGATGGGCAGCGGCTCGGCCTGCGGTCGCCGGTCCCCGCGCCGCCCCTGCCGCCGCGGGCCCTCGGCCATCGGCATCCCTCCCATCCAACTTCGATTTTACCTGTTCCCAGGGCCCGCACGACCGGCGGGGACGCGCCGGGCTATAGCATGCTGAAGGGATCCACGTCCAGCTGGACCTGCACGTCCCGCGGCCACGCCTCGCGCAGCCGCTCCATCACCGCCCGGGTGGCGGCCCGCAGGGCCGCGCCGTCGACGGCCCGGGCCAGGACGTGCCAGCGCCAGCGACCGCGCAACCGCTCGATGGGCGCCGGGGCCGCGGGGGTGACCCGTGCCCCCGGCACCGCCGCCTCGTCCACCGCCCGCCGCCACGCGGCCGCCAGCCGGCTGGCCGCCTGTTCCACCGGCGCCCGTTCGGGCCCGGCCACCACCGCGCGGATCAGATGCCCGAAGGGCGGAAACCCTAGCTCGCGGCGCTCCGCGGCCTCCAGGCGGTACATCGCCCGGTAGTCGTGGCGCGCCACCGCCTGGAGGCAGGGATGGTCGGGGCTGTAGGTCTGGATCAGCACCAGGCCGCGCCGGGGCCCGCGCCCCGCTCGGCCCGCCACCTGCTCCAACAGCTGGAACGTGCGCTCCTGCCGTCGGAAGTCGGGCATGTGCAGCGCGGTGTCGGCTGACACCACGCCGACCAGGGTCACGCCGGGGACGTCCCAGCCCTTGGCGATCATCTGGGTGCCGATCAAGATGTCGATCTGCCCCGCGGCGAACCGCCGGTAGATGGCCTCGTGGGTGCCGCGCCGGGCGGTGACGTCCGCGTCCATGCGCTGGATGCGGGCGCCGGGGAAGAGGCGCCGGGCGGCCTCCTCCACCTTCTGGGTGCCGAGCCCGAAGGGGTGAAGGGCCACGCCCCCGCAGCGGGGGCACAGCGCCGGCGGCACCTGGCGGTGGTCGCAGTAGTGGCACCGGCAGACCCGCCGCCCCGAGGCCAGCTGATGCACGGTCAGCGTGACGTCGCAGTGGGGACAGCGCAGGACGAACCCGCACTCCCGGCAGAGGAGCACGGTGTGGTAGCCGCGGCGGTTGAGGAAGAGCAGCACCTGCTCGCCCGCGGCCAGCCGCTGCCGCAGCAGGTCCACGAGGCGGCGGCTGAAGAGGGCGCGATGCCCCAGCCCGAACTCCCGCCGCATGTCCACGATCTCCACCGCGGGCAGGGGGCGCTCGCCGATGCGCCGCCCCAGCTCCAGCAGCCCCAGTTCGCCCTCCAGGGCCCGGTGGTACGTCTCGACCGCGGGGGTGGCGCTGCCCAGGATCACCATCGCCCCCTCCAGCCGCGCCCGGGCCAGGGCCACCTCCCGCGCGTGGTACCGCGGCGCCTCCTCCTGCTTGTAGCTGGTCTCGTGCTCCTCGTCCACCACGATCAGGCCGAGGTTGGGCACGGGGGCGAAGACCGCGGAGCGCGCCCCCACCACCACCGGCTTGCGCCCGGCGCGGATGGCCCGCCAGGTGGCGAGCCGCTGGGCCGGGGTCATGGCGCTGTGCAGCACCGCCACCCGCGAGCCGAAGCGGGCCCGGAAGCGCGCCACGGTCTGCGGCGTCAGGGCGATCTCCGGCACCAGGCAGATGGCGCCGCGGCCCCGGGCCAGCGCCGCGGCGATGGCCCGCAGGTAGATCTCCGTCTTGCCGCTGCCGGTGACGCCGTGCAGGAGGAAGGCCGCGGGCTCGGGCGCCGGCCCGCCGCGGGCCGCGCCGGGGCCGGTTCCCCGGCCGCGGCGGGCGGCGACGCCCCCGCCGGACGGCGGGGCGTCGCCGGCCGCCGCGTCGCCCAGCACGGCCGCCAGGGCCGCCTCCAGGCGGCGCCAGGCCGCCGCCTGCTCCGGCGTCAGAGCCGGCGGCCGCGCCGCCGGCTCTGACGCCGCGGCCGGTTCGTCCGGCTCCGGCTCGCGCTCCTCCACGGCGACCCACCCCTTGCGGGCCAGCGCCTTGACCGCCTCTGGGCCCGCCCCGGCGGCCGCCAGCAGCGGCCCCTGGGGCACCGCGGCGGGAGCCGCCTGGGCGAGGCGCTCCAGCACCGCGGCCTGCCGCGGCGCCCGCCGGGCCAGGGTCTCGGCCCGATGGCGGGCCTCCGCCGGGTCCAGCAGCAGGCGCACCCAACGGCGGGGCGCCAGGCGCACCCGATCGCCGCGCGCCCCGGGGGGCAACATGGCGCGCAGCGCCTGGACGAACAGGCAGAGGTAGCGGTCCTCCATCCAGCGGGCGAGATCGATGAGGGCGGGGGTCAGGACGGGGACGGGATCGCGCAGGGCGGCGATGGGGCGCAGGCGCTCAGGCGGCACGCCCGGCTGCTCGGTGAAGCCCACCACGGTCCCCTCCACCCGACGGGGGCCGAAGGGCACGGTCACCCGGTGTCCCACCTCCAGCCGGTCCCGGAGTCCCGGAGGCACGAGGAAGTGGAACACGCGGTCCACGTCGGGGGCGACGATGTCGACCACCACCTCCGCCACGGGAGGACACCGGCCGTCGGCGGCCGTCCCCCCGGCGCCGGACGGCGCGGACCCGGCGGCGATGGCCGCCGGGTCCGATCCCCCCGTCCGCGGCGTGGTCACGACCCTGCGCCTCCCCTCGCGGTCCCGCCGCCGGATCCGCGGGACTTGGCCATCGGTGGCGCCGACGGCGCCGCGCCCCGCCCCGCGGCGACGTCCCGCCGCTCCCCGTCCCGCGACGGCTCGCCGGCCTCCGTCCCGGTGCGGTCGCCGGCGTCGGCCTCCCGCCGGACGCGTGGCCAAGGCAGCCGGTCCAGGATGGCGTCGGCCACCTGGCGCTTCGGCATGGGCGGCAGCGCCTCGTGGCGACCGTCGCGGTAGACCAGGGTGACGATGTTGGTGTCGACCTCGAACCCGGCGCCGGGCTGGGTCACGTCGTTGAGGACGATCAGATCCAGGTTCTTCTCCCGGATCTTGCGGTTGGCGTTCTCCAGCAGGTCCTGGGTCTCGGCGGCGAACCCGACCAGCACCTGGCCCGGCGCCTTGCGGCGCCCCAGCTCCTTGAGGATGTCGGGCGTCGGCTCCAGCTCCACCACCGGCGCCCCCGCCTCCTTCTTGATCTTGTGGGCCGCCGGGCGAGCCGGCCGGAAGTCGGCGACGGCCGCCGCCTTGATGACCGCGTCGGCCGCCGGCGCGTGGCGCAGCACCGCCTCCAGCATCTGGGCCGCCGTCTCCACCCGGATTACCTGCACCCCGGCGGGGTCGGGGAGGTGGACGGGACCGGTCACCAGGACCACCCGGGCGCCGCGGTCGCGGGCCGCCTCGGCCAGGGCGAAGCCCATCTTGCCGGACGAGCGGTTGCTCAGGAAGCGGATGGGGTCCAGGGGCTCCCGCGTCGGACCGGCGGTGACCAGCACCGTCCGGCCCTCCAGGTCGCGACGCGCCGCCAACAGGGCCTCGGCCCGCGCGACGATGGCGGCCGGCTCGGGCATGCGCCCGACCCCGGCGTACCCCTCCGCCAACGGGCCGTGCTCCGGATCCATGACCCGGTATCCCCACGCCCGCAGCCGCGCCACGTTGGCCTGGACCGCCGGGTGCGCCCACATGTGGCTGTTCATCGCCGGCGCCAGCAGCACCGGCACCCGCAGGCCGGTGGCCAGGATCACCGTGGTGAGGAGGTCGCCGGCCATCCCCGCCGCCAGCTGGCCCAGCAGGTGCGCGGTGGCCGGCGCCACGATCACCAGGTCGGCCTCGTCGGCCAGGCGCACGTGCTCCACGCCGCGTCGCGGCGTCCAGAGGTCGTCGGCGGTGTAGACCGGCTCATGGGTGAGGGCGGCGAAGGTCAAGGGCGTGACGAAGCGGGCGGCCCCGGCGGTCAGGATCGTCACCACCCGGGCCCCCCGCTCCTGCAGACGGCGGGCCAGCTCTGCCGCCTTGTAGGCGGCGATCCCGCCCGACACCCCGAGGATCACCCGCCGCTCGGCCAGGGGGCTGGCGTGCGGCGTCCCCTCCCCCGGCGCCATCTCACTTGATGCCCGCCTTGCCCGGCACGTAGGAGAGCTTGCCCGCCGCCAGCTCCTCCAGGGCCACCGTGACCGGCTTGGCCGCCTGGGACTCGACCACCGGCTCCGCGCCGTCCACCAGCTGACGGGCACGCCGCGCGGCCAGGACGACCAGGGTGTACTTGCTGTCCACCTTCTCCAGCAACTCGTCCAGGGTGACCCGGGGAGACTCGCCCCGCTTCTGACGCTCCATCGCCCCTTCGTCCCCCTTTCCCTCTCCCGCCCCGGACCGGCCGCTGCCCGAGCGGTCCCGGGACGCGGTGACGGCCTCGTGCACCGGACTGCCGGCCGCGGAGCCGGCCCTTGCCCGACCCCCCGCGGCCCCCCTTGGCCGACGGACCCGCCCACGACGGCAGGCATGCCCGCAGCTCCACCCGCCGCCCGTGGCCCGCGTCGGCCGCCCGGGCCAGGTTGCGGGCGGCTGACCGACCGCTGCCCCGCACCACGGCCCGCTAGCCGCCGATGCGCCCGCCCGCCCGCACCTGCTCCACCAGGTGCCGCTGCCGGCGGGCCCGCAGCTTCTCGGCCCGGATGATGGCCAGGATGTCGTCGGCGGCCCGGTCCGGGTCGTCGTTGACCACCACGTAGTCGTACCGGTCGACGCAGGCCATCTCCATGTCGGCGCTGGCCAGCCGCTGGCGCCTGGCCTCCGGGGATTCGGTGCCCCGCCGTTCCAGCCGCCGCTTGAGCTCCGCCAGCGACGGCGGCATCGCAAAGATATACACCGCCTCGGGGTAAATGTCCATCAGCTTGAGGGCGCCCTGGACGTCCTTCTCGCAGATCACGTCGCGGCCCTCGCGGAGCCAGGTCTCCATGGGCTCCCGGGGCGTGCCGTAGTAGTTGCCGTAGACCCGCGCCCACTCCACCAGCTCGCCGGCCTCCACCAGCCGCTGGAACTCCTCGGGCGTCACGAAGTGGTAGTCCACGCCGTCCACCTCGTGGGGCCGCCGCGGCCGGGTGGTCACCGAGACGGCGTAGAGCAGATCGGGCAGGCGCTGCTGCAGCCGTTCACGGATCGTGCCCTTGCCGGCCCCCGAGGGTGCGGAGAGGACGATCATCAAGCCCGGCCAGGGATCGCCGTCGCTGCGGCGCCGGCCGGTCCGGGCGGCATCCCTTCGGCCCGCTTCCATGGCCTCCCTCACTCGCCCTCACGCGCGCTGAGCAGGCGATGGGCCACCGTCTCGGGCTGGACGGCCGACAGGATGATGTGGTTGCTGTCGGCGATGATCACCGCCCGCGTCCGTCGCCCGTAGGTCGCGTCGATGAGCCGCCCGTCGTCGCGCGCCTCGCTGACCATGCGCTTGATGGGCGCGGACTCCGGGCTGACGATGGCGACGATGCGATGGGCCGAGACGATGTTGCCGAAGCCGATGTTGACCAGCTTGATGTCCATGGACGAACCGTCCCTTCCCTTCCCGCCCGCCTTGCGACCGGGTCTCCTGACCCTCGTGGGTCTCCCGACCCTCGTGCTGCCGATGTGGGTCTCCCGACCCTCGTGCTTCGCTCCGGCCTCCGCCGCGCCGCACCGCGCGGCACCGCCGCCCTGGGCGACCGCGACCGGCCGCCCCACCCGCCGCGCATCGCCCCCTCGGGCGGACCCGGCCCCTTCGGACGAACCCGGCCCCCCGGGGCCGGTGTCCCGGCCATGCCCCCGCTCCCCCGTCACTCCACGTTCTGCACCTGCTCCCGCATCTTCTCCAGCTCGGCCTTCACGTCGACCACCCGACCCGCGATCTCCAGGTCCCCGGCCTTGGCCCCGATGGTGGTGATCTCGCGGTGCATCTCCTGCAGCAGGAACTCCAGGCGCCGTCCCACCGGACCGCCCCCCGCCAGCAGCGCCCGGAACTGACGGCAGTGGCTGCGCAGCCGGACGCACTCCTCGCTGATGTCGCTGCGCTCGGCCATCAACGCCACCTCGGCGGCGATCCGCTGGGGGTCGACGGCCTGGAGGCCCCACTCCTCGAGCCGGGCCTGCAGTCGCCGGTGATAGGCCTCCACCACCGCCGGCGCCCGCCCCGCGATGGCCTCCACCTGGCGCTCCACCCGGGCGGCGCGTTCTTCCAGGTCGCGGGTGAGGACGCGGCCCTCGGCCTCGCGCATGGCGACCACCTGTCCCAGCGCCTCGGCCAGGGCCGGCTCCAGGTCGCCCCACAGGGCATCCACGTCGTCCTCGGCATGCTCCACCCGCAGGATGTCGGGGAGGCCGAGCAGCATGTCGACGTCGATGCTGCCCGGCAGGCGCAAGGACCGCCGCAGCTCCTTCAACGCCTCATAATACGCGTGCGCCAGTTCCCTGTCAACGTGAATCGCCCTGACGGGCGATGTCAGGCGATCCACGCGCACGGACACGTCGACACGCCCGCGTTCGATGTGCTGCGCCACCGCACGCCGGATCCTCTCTTCGAGGCCGGCGTACTCCCGCGGGAGTCGCACGGCCACGTCGAGAAAGCGGTGGTTGACCGTGCGGACCTCCACCCCCAGCCGGTACTGCCCCGATTGGGCGCTGGCGCGCCCAAACCCCGTCATGCTGCGGACCACGCCCATCCTCCCCGCTACGGTGTGCTCCCGAGCCGGCCGCCGCGGGCGCGGGGGCGCCGTCCCGCGCGGCGGCCGGTCCCCTAGCCCGGGGCCCGCTCCCGGCCCGCCGTCCCAGGCTGGCGGTGGTCCGCACCAGGCGCCACCGGGACCGTCCCGGCCCCGTCGAGGGCCCGTTCCAGATCGTCCCACGGGACGAGCCCGGCCACGAAGGCCTGCGCGTCCCTCGCCAACCGGACGGCCAGGCGGCGCGCGGCGGCGATCCACGCGGCCCGGTCGACCGTCCCCGTGGCCTCGTCAGGCCCGGCGCCAGCGCTTCGCGCCGGGCCGCCCGCCCCGGCGTCTGGACCGGCGCCCGCCGTCGCGGACCCGCACCGCGCAGTCCCGCGGCCCCGGCCGCCCAGGCCGAGCAGGTGCCGGAACTCGGCGCGATCCAGCCACCGCCACCGGCCGTCCGGCAACACCACCGCGTCCAGCACCCCGTCCACGTACACGAGCCGCGGCCTGCCGGCGCCCGCCGGCGGGCGCCGGCAGGCCGCCGTCCCCGCCTCCCCCAACCGGGCCGGCGTCGCCAGGTTCACGTAGTATCCCTTGAGCCGCCGGGCGCCGCGCCGCAGGCGGCCCGCGGGCTCTGGCGCCGCCACCCGGAAGACGTTGTACCACCGGTCGGCCCAGTACACCTCGAGCAGGCGGTCGCCGGGCGCGAAGGTCAGGGGACCCGCCTGGGTGGGCCTGCGGGTCCAGATCGCGGCCACGCACCACCAACCCGGCCCCTCGACCATCACGCCCTGCCAGGTGGCCTTGAGACCCCCCGTGGCGAGCCGAGCCTCGACCTCCACCTCGGTCACGGGCCGGCTCGGACCGCCGGCCGCGGGGCCTGCGCACGGCGGACGCGCCATGGCCATCCCGTCCCCGGCGAAACGAGGCCCTGCTGGCACCGCACCCGATCCCCTCAGGCCAGCACGCGCTGCAAGCGTTCCATGGCCTCGGCCAGGCGGTCGTCGGGGACCGTGAGCGAGATGCGGAAGTACCCCGCCCCGTGATCGCCGTAGGCTGAACCCGGCGAGACCACGACGCCCGCCTCCTTGAGCAGGAACGTCGCGAACTCCCCGTCGCTGGCGAAGCGCTGCGGCACCCGGGCCCAGACGTAGAAGGTGGCCCGCGGCCGCGAGGCCTGGATGCCCGCGGCGGCCAGGGCGTCCAGCACCAACCGCCGCCGCCGGTCGTAGAGCTCCGCCAGCCGCTGGAACCAGGTGGGCGGCGTCTCCTCCAGGGCCACGATGGCCGCCTCCTGGATCGCGGTGAACTGACCGGAGTCGGTGTTGGTCTTCAGCGTGGCCAGCGGCCGCAGGAGGTCGGCACGTCCCACGGCGAAGCCGATGCGCCAGCCCGTCATGTTGTAGGGCTTGGACAGGCTGTGGAACTCCAGGGCCACATCGCGGGCGCCGTCGACCTGGAGGATGCTGGGGGCGCGGTAACCCGGCTCGCCCACCTCGCTGTAGGCCGCGTCCTGGACCACCAGCACGTCGTGGGCGCGGGCGAACTCCACCACCCGGCGGTAGAAGGCCTCGTCCGCCACGGCCCCGGTGGGGTTGTTCGGGTAGTTGAGGAAGAGGAGCTTGGCCCGTCGCGCCACGTCGGCGGGGACGCGATCCAGGTCGGGCAGCCAGCCGCGTTCCTCCTGAAGGGGCACGACGTACGGCTCGCCCCCCGCCAGCAGGGTGTGGGCCTTGTACACCGGGTAGCCGGGGTCCGGCACCAGCACCACGTCGCCGGGGTCCACGTAGGCCCAGATCAGGTGCGCCAGGCCCTCCTTGGAGCCGATCAGGGCCAGCACCTCGCCCTCGGGATCCAGCTCGACGCCGAAGCGGCGGCGGAACCAGCGGGCCACCGCCTCGCGGAACCGTCGCGAACCGGCGTAGCTCGGGTAGGGATGGTTGGCCGGGTCCGCCGCCGCCCGCTGCAGGGCCGCGACGATGTGGGGGGGCGTGGGCTGATCGGGATCGCCGATGCCGAGGCTGATCACGTCGACGCCGCGGGCCGCGGCCTCGGCCTGCATGCGGTCCAGTTCGGCGAAGAGATAGGGGGGGATGCGCTCGAGCCGTCGCGCCGGCCGCACCATGGGCTCCACCTCCTGCGCCTGGTTGCCGGGGACCCGGAGCGGTCCAGGCCCCGCCGCGGATCTCGGCCGGCCCCGGCCGTGCCGGCGTGGGCGCAGCCGGGGCACCGCCAGCCGGCCGCTGGCCTCAGTGGGGGTCGTAGGTGATCTCCGCGACGTAGGCCGCGGGCCCCGTCATGGACACGTGTCCGTCCTCCTCCCAGCGGATCTCCAGCGGCCCGCCGGGCAGCTCCACGGTCACCTGGCGGCCCGTGCGGCCGGTCACCGCCCCGGCCACCGCCACGGCACAGGCCCCGGTGCCGCACGCCAGGGTCGGCCCCGAGCCCCGCTCCCACACCCGCACCCGGACGCGCGAGGGGCCGAGCACCTGGGCGAAGTGGGTGTTCACCCGCTGGGGGAAGGCGGGGTGGTGCTCGAAGGCCGGACCCAGCCGCTGGAGATCGACGGCGTCGACGTCGTCGACGAAGACCACGCAGTGGGGGTTGCCCATAGAGACCGCGGTCACGATGAACTCCTCCGCCGAGCCGGCGCCCGTCGCCACCCGGAGGGGCACCTCGACGGCCCGCTCCGTGGCCGGACCCGCCATGGGGATCGCCCCCCGCTCGAGGCGCGGCACCCCCATGTCCACCGTGACCGCCTCCACCCGGCCGTCCACCAGGTGGAGCCGCGGCCGGATGGCCCCTGCCTTGGTCTCCACGACGAACTCGGTGTCGCGGGTGTAGCCGCGGTCGAACACCAGCCGCGCCAGGCAGCGGATGCCGTTGCCGCACATCTCGCCCTCGGACCCGTCGGCGTTGAAGATCCGCATGCGGAACTGGGCCTCGCGGTCCCGCGGCGGCAGGACCAGGATCAACCCGTCGCTGCCGATGCCGAAGTTGCGGTCGCTGACGGCCCGGGCCAGTTCGGGCAGGACCTCGTCGGGGGGGACCGGTCCGGCCATCCCGTCGAGGAACAGGTAGCTGTTGCCCAGGCCGTGCATCTTGGTCAGCCGCACCGGGCCTGCCGCCTTCACGGCGGCCACCTCCTCCGGTTTTTGGAAAGAAAAAGGCGGCCGCAGGCACCGCCCCGGAGGCCGCGACCCCCACCCGCTGGTGCACCGTCCCCGCCGGCTCCCGGGGATGCCGCCCGGGGTTCCTCCGCTGCCCGCCCCACCCCGTGGACGGGGTCGCCGCGGGAAGGGCGGGGATCACCTGGGCGGCTCCCGGCGTCGGCACGTCCACCCCGACGCCGGAGCCACCGCCCGGCGACGTGCGGGCGCCCCCGGGGCTCCCGGGGACGCACCGAGCGCCGGCAGGGACGTCGGTCCCCACAGGCCTCCGGTGGCTCGCGGCCCCGGCCGGGAGCGGCCGGGGCCGCGGCGCGGTCGCGCAAGACTCATGTTAGCATACTCTGCCGCCGGTACCACGAATCCTGCCGCGGTGGACGCGCCCGTCCCAGATCGTCGCCCCACGGCTCCCCTGGGCCCGTCAGCGCCCGGACCGGCCCGCGCCGGCCCCGGGCGCATGGTCCCGGGCGACACCCCCGGCGGAGTC
This sequence comes from Thermaerobacter composti, assembly GCF_033582035.1. NCBI lineage: Bacteria > Bacillati > Bacillota > Clostridia > Eubacteriales > Clostridiales Family XVII. Incertae Sedis > Thermaerobacter > Thermaerobacter composti. Next base: position 1,146,264 of record NZ_CP132508.1, on the reverse strand, counting down.
CTCCCAGTCCGTGCGGGTTCGTCGAGCTTCCCCAACTCATGCGGGTTCGTCCGGCTGGAAGCGCACGCCGTGAACCACCGCCAGCGTCAACCAGGCGACGAAGAAGATGAGGACGCCGAGGGGCACGTGGTACGCCCGGAGCTCGACATGGCGATTCGAGGCCAGTCCGAGCCGCAACGGCCCATGGGTGGGCCGCCGGCCGGTCCGCACCCCGCGGTGCCCCCGGGTCAGGTCCTGCGCACCTCAGCCCCCACGGACGACGGCAACCCGCCCAGCAGATGCCGCCGCACCAGCAACGGGACCCACGGCAAGAGGACCCCGCCCAGCACCGTCACCCAGTCGCCGGGCCGCAGGGGCACCGTGTAGAAGGAACGGGCCAGCGGCTCCCAGTAGATCACCGCCAGCAGGACCGCCACCGACGACGCCACCGCCGCCACCAGGGCGGGGTTGGCGGACAGGGGCACGTCGAAGGCCGACCGCCGCTCCGAGCGGCAGTCGAAGACGTGCAGCATCTGGCTCAGGACGAGGCCCGCCAGGGCCATGGTCCGGCCGCGCTCCAGGTCGCCGCCCGCCCAGCCGAGGACGAACAGGGCCAGCGTCGTCAGCCCGATGACCACCCCGCGCACCACGATCCGCCGCCCCAGGCCCCCGGCGAAGAGGCTCTCCTGCGGGTGGCGCGGGGGCCGGTTCATCACGTCGGGTTCCGCCGGTTCCAGGCCCAGGGCCACCGCGGGCAGACCGTCGGTGACCAGGTTGACCAGCAGGATGTGGATGGGCCGCAGGGGCAGCGGCAGGCCCACCAGCAGGGCCAGGAACATCACCAGGATCTCCCCGGTGTTGCAGGCCAGCAGATACCGGATGAACTTGCGGATGTTGTCGTAGATGGCCCGCCCCTGCTCGATGGCTGCCACGATGGAGGCGAAGTTGTCGTCGGTGAGGATCATGTCCGCCGCCTCGCGGGTGACGTCGGTGCCCGTGCGGCCCATGGCGATGCCGATGTGGGCCTCCTTGAGGGCGGGGGCGTCGTTGACGCCGTCCCCCGTCATCCCCACCACCTCGCCCCGGCGCTTCAGGGCGCGGACGATCCGCAGCTTGTGCTCGGGCGCCACCCGCGCGAAGACGCTGACCTCGGCCACCCTGCGGGCCAGCTGCTCGTCGTCCAGGGCCTCCAGCTCCCGGCCCTCCACCACCGGGTCGCCCTCCCGCAGCAGCCCGAGCTCGCGGCCGATGGCGGCGGCCGTGCGGGGGTGGTCGCCGGTGACCATCACGGGCCGGATCCCCGCCTGGCGGCAGCGCACGATGGCCGCGGGGACCTCGGCGCGCGGCGGGTCCATCAGGCCGATCAGCCCCACCAGCACCAGGTCCCGCTCCACGATCCCCTCGTCCTCCGGGTCGCGGCCCGGCTCCAGCGGCCGGACCGCCACGGCCAGCACCCGCAGCGCCTGCTCGGCCATGGCCGCCGCGGCGGCCGCCATGCGCCGACGGTCGGCCTCGGCCAGCGGGGCCGGCCGATCACCCCGCCAGACGAACCGGCACCGCGCCAGGATCACCTCGGGGGCGCCCTTGACGTAGCCGGTGGGGCGGCCGCGTTCGTCCAGACAGACCACGGCCATGCGGCGGCGCTCCGCGGTGAAGGGGTGCTCCGCCAGGCGGGGACGCTCCCGCTGCAGGCGGCGGGCGTCGATCCCTCCCGCCCAGGCGGCCTTGACCAGGCCGACCTCCGTGGGATCGCCGACCGGGTCGTCGGTGGCGGAGACGGGCACCGCGTTGTTGCACAGGGCCACGGCCTCGAGGAGCCGCCGGAGCTCGCCGGCGGCGCCGGCCCGCGGAGCCCGCGGCGGATCCCACCCACCGGGACCGGGTGCCCGGCCGCGGCCCGGGCTTTCCAACCCTGGCGTGGGCCGCCAGGGCTCCCCCTCCCCGCTCCGCTCGAAGACGCCGCTGGCCGTCACCGCGCGCCGGGCGGTCATGCGGTTCTCCGTCAACGTCCCCGTCTTGTCCGAGCAGATCACGGTGGCACAGCCCAGGGTCTCCACCGCCGGCAGACGGCGGATGATGGCGTGGGCCTGGACCATCCGCTGGACGCCGAGGGCCAGGACGATGGTGACCACCGCCGGCAGCCCCTCGGGCACGGCGGCGACGGCGAGGCTGACCCCGGCGAGGAACATCGGGGCCAGGCCCTGCCCCTGGATCACCCCCAACGCCACCACCACCGCGCAGACCGCCAGGGCGGCGGTGACCAGCACCCGACCCAGGTGGGCCAGGCGCCGCTGCAGCGGGGTCGGCTCCGTCTCCGCGGTCTGCAGGAGGTCGGCGATGCGCCCCATCTCGGTGGCCATGCCGGTCGCCACCACCACCGCGCGGGCGCGGCCGCGGGACACGGTGGTCCCCTGGTAGACCATGGTCGTCCGCTCCGCCAGGGGCGCGTCGGGCGGGCACGCGGCGGCGGCCGACTTGGCGACGGGCCGGGACTCGCCCGTCAGGGCCGCCTCTTCCACCGCCAGGCTGTGGCTCTCGAGGAGGCGCGCGTCGGCGGGGACGCGGTCGCCGGCCTCGAGCAGGATCAGATCGCCCGGGACCAGGTCGGAGGCCGGCACCACGCGGCGCTGACCGTCGCGGACCACGCGGGCCTGGGGCGCCGCCAGCGCCTTGAGGGCCTCCAGGGCCTGCTCGGCCCTGTGCTCGTGCAGGAACCCCAGGAGGGCGTTGACGATCACGATGGCCACGATGGTGACGGCGTCCGCCCGCTCGCCCAGGGCGGCGGACAGCGCCGCCGCCCCCACCAGGACCAGGACCAGGACGTCCTGGAACTGGACGGCCAGCTTGCGCCAGAGGGGATCCCGCCGCGCGGGGCGAAGCCGATTGGGGCCGTACCGCTGCAGCCGGCGGTCGGCCTCGGCGGGGGTGAGCCCTCGCCCCCCGTCGCTGGCCAGCGCCTCCAGGCAGCGATCGGCCGGCCAGGCGTGCCAGGGCGGCGCCTCCCCCCGCGACCCGGCGGCGGGGCCGGAGCGAGCCTGCGAGCCGTGGGCGGAAGGGCGATGCGGCCAACGTACCACGCCTCTCGCCTCCTGCGGACCCGGGGTCGTCGTCGGCGCCGGGGGCGCCGGAGCCGGGGCGCAGCCCCGCGCGGGACCGGGTGGCGGCGGCTGCGTGCGGGCATGCGCGGCATGCGCGGCATGGAGCGGACCGCTCCTGCTCCTGCCCAAGCCACGGCCCGGCGCGGCCGGCGGGAGCCGCCGGCCGCGCCGGGCCGTGTACCCCGGTCGCCCACCATGCCTATGCCGCCCCTCCGGGGCCTATGCGCCGTTCCTAGGCCGGGGGCGCATCAGGACCGCCTGGGACGCCGGGCGAAAGCGCTCGCGACGACTCGCGCCGGGGGATCGCACCCCGGACCCCAAGCCAGACCGTGGCACCCGGAGCCCGGCGGCCTTCCGGCCGCCGGCGCCTGTGGGGGATCGGCGTCCGCCCCGACCCGGGGCGTCCTCGGCGGACCGTGGCGGACGGCGCATCGAGCCGGTGCGCGAGCCCACACGCCAGCGTCCCGCGCCCCGCCGCGGCGATGGCGCCCCGTCGGGGCCATGGACCGCCATGGCTCCAGACGCGCGTCGGGGACCCGCAGGGGTCCCCCGCGGCTGGGCATTGGGCGCCGGGCGCCATCGGCGACGGGCGACGCCGACGGCCCGCGCCGACGACCCGCGCCGCGGGGGATGGCTTCCGCCCGGCCGGGGCGGCGGCCCGACCGGGGCTTGGCGCCGGCGGGCGCCCGTGCCCGGCCGCTGGGCCGGCCGGGTACGGGCGCCGGTCGCCGTCGGCCTCGGTCGGGCAGGCCCGGACCGGGAACCGGCTTGCGGAGGGAGGCGTCCAACGGGTAGCAAGAGGGTAGGCGCCCGCCCGGGCACCGACCCGCGGGGACGGGGCGCCGGACGGAGGGATCGGGTGAGGATGGGACGCGGGCATCGGCGCATGGTGGCGTTGTTCCTGGCAGTCGCCGTGGTGGCGGGGCTGGGCGGCTGCGCCGCCCTCGGCACCGGCGGCCCGGCGGTCAGCGGCCCCGGTGGTGCGCCGGCCGGGGACGGCCAGGGCGCTGCGCCCCCCAGGGGAAGCGACGCCGGGACAGGGGGCGGCGCGGAGGTGGAGGGCGTGACGCTCACGGCCGACAAGGCGCGGTATCGGCCCGGTGAGCCCATGGCGCTGACCGTGCACAACGGGACGTCGGACGAGATCCAGTTGACCGGTGCCCTGGGCGGTCTCAAGGGATGGCGGGTCACCGCGGCAGGCCGACAGCCCTGGGACCACGGGATGGCGGAGACGACGGCCCTGGTGCCGGTCCGGGCCGGTCAGTCCGTGCGCCTCGGTCCCGTGCCCGCCCCGGCGGAACCCGGCCGGTACGTCCTCGAGGTCCGCTTCTTCCATCGAGGGGGAGGCCCCGCCACCGTCGCCGTCGAGGTGGAGGTCGAGTAGGCCCCTGGCGGCCGCGGTCCAGCGACGGGTCGGGTGCCCGGCCCCGTCGCCGCCAGGGGGAGGCCGGGTCGGCGCCCCCAGGCACCCCGCGGCGAGCCCAGCAAGCCTCCTGGCGCTTTTGCCATTGCGGCGCGGCGTCCATGTCGACGACGCAGACCGACCCCTGCGTGGCAGCCCCCCGGAAGCGGCTGTCATTCGGTGCGACCCTGCGAGCGTCCACCGCCCGCGACCCGACGCGCGCCCGCGCCAGGGCGCCGCCCTGCGGCGTCCCCCCGCCGAGCGCATCACGCCGGCGGCGGGGGCGCCGGGGCGCCGGACATCGCCCGCTCGTAATCCGCGAACACCCGGGCGATGCGCTCCTCCTCCCGCAGCGGCCGGCCGGTGGCCGGGTCCACCGCCACGCAGGCCCCGCCCACCATGCGCGTCCGCACCTTCCCGCGGGCCGCCTTGTTGCCCATGAGGTGCGGCGCATCCAGCAGCCCCATCTCCACCGCCAGCTTGAGCGTCGCCGGGTCCGTCCACGGATCGCCCGTCCCCTCCGGCGCCACGGACCGGATCGCCTCCAGCAGCTGCCGCGCCTCCTGGACCAGCTGGTTCTTCCGCTCCTGGATGTCGGGGTCGCGCAGCATGTCGGGCAGGCCGTGGACCGCGTTGCGGATGGCCTGCTCCGCGATGCGGCAGGAGGCGATGACGTCCTCGGCCGTGGCGGCGTGACTCGCCTCGGTGTAGGCCACCACGTGCACGATGTGGGGCTGGAGGGCCATCTGGACCGTCACCGAGGAGGCGATCTGCCCCTTGGCCCGGTCCAGGTCCGCCGGGTAGCTGGACAATCCCGTGCGCGTCTCGCGCAGCACGCGGAACCGGGCGCCTTCGAGCTCGCCCACGAGCTCCAGCTTGGCCAGCATCTTGGCCAGGTCCATCTTGAACGACGTGCCCGGCGGGTTGTTGAACATCAGCTGCTGGACGTAGGTGCGCACGCCGCACCGGTAGGCGTTGTACGCCGCCAGGAAGGCCGCGGCCACGGCGACGGTGTCCGGCGCGTCCCGCAGGCTCCAGTGGTGGGATTCGTTCATCTCCACCGGGATGCCGTGGCGCGCATGCCAGCGCATCAGTTCCTGCGCCTCGGCGATGGACTCGTCCAATGGCCGCCGGCTGCGCCCGTCCAGCTGGCTGTACCAGAAGAGCGGCACCGCGCACCAGGCGTTGTTGATGGTCTCCTTCAGCATCGCCGCCCACTTCAGGGTGTCGCGGGTGCCGCTGTAGCAGCGCATCAGCGGGTAGTTGCCCCGCCGCGACGCCTGGTAGATGGCCCGCAGGTCGTCGGGGGTGCGGACCGGCACGCCCCCGGCGCCGTGTTCGTCCGGGTCCATCTCCTCGGGGCGGAAGAAGTGCTCCTGGGCGTTCTGGTCGGTACCCAGGGAGATCACGTCCAGGCAACGGGCCTCGGCGATGGCCTCCACGCCCCGGATGGTCGCCTCCACCGACGGCAAACCGAAGTGGTGGCGCAGGATGGGGTACGGGTGCTTGAACTCGATGCGCCCCACCAGGGTCTGCGGGTAGTCGACCTCGTCCTGGCGGGTCGGGCCGCCCCGCAGGTAGGCGATGATCTCGTCGACGGTGGTGTCGGCGTCGAACACCGCCTCGAACAGGCCGAGGCGTCGGGCGTAGTCGCAGACGGCGCCGACGCCGCCGAAGATGAAGCGCTTGTGGGCGAGGCCCATGCGCTCGGCCTTGTCCTTGAGCTCCGCCAGCACCCGGGCGCCGGTCTCCGGCGTCAGGCGGTAGCCCACGGCGATGATGTCGGGATCGTCCTCGAGGGCGGCGCCCAAGAGCTCGTCGACGGGCACCGCGGGCCCGAGGCAGAAGGTCGCGTAGCCCTGGGCCTCCGCCAGATGGAGGAAGTTGACCACGCCGGCCACGTGGACGCAATCGCCCACCGCCGCGCCCAGGATCTTCGGCTTGCGGCCCATGGACCTCACCTCCAGGGAAGCGATGACGCCCTCGGCCCGCGTTGCGGGGCCGGGCGACGGGACGATGGCTCCGGGTCGCGGCTGACGACGGGACGATGGCTCCGGTTCGCGACGCCCGCGAACCTCACACCACCAGGGCCTCGTCGAGCTCGCCCAGGGTGACCCAGCGGCGGATCTGCTCGGCGCTCATGCCGCGGAGTCCCATGTGCCCCAGGGTGCGCCCCGTGCGCCAGAAGTCCGTGCCCCGGAGGGCGCCGGCCAGGTGGATGACGCCGTCCATGACCGGGGTCGGGACGCCCAGGCGCCGCCCGAGGGCGGCCATGGGCACCAGGCTGGCGGGGACGTCCTCGTCCAGATAGCGATGGGCCAGGGTCGCGGGCGCCGCGATGCCCCGGTAGGTGGGATTGCCCTGGACGGCTTCGTAGAGATCGTGCCCCTGGGCCCCATAGGTCTCGGCCAGCCACTGGCGGGCGGTGCGCAGCTGCAGGCCAAGGGCGGACGCCACCGCCAGCCGCTCGGCGTCCAGCGCCTCGACGACCCGGGCCACCGCCGGCGTGATGCCCTGGCGGTAGTACTCGAAGGGCTCGCCGGCCTCCACCCGCCCCGCGTTGAGGAGCAGCGGCGCCGGATGGAACACCGCGCCGACGTTGTCCAGGCTGGTCTCCAGGACGCTCTCGGCCGCGCTGAACAGCGGCAGCACCTCCCGCAGGACCGCCAGGAGCTCGGCGTTGCGCACCGCGGGCAGCGCCGCCGCCCGCACCCGGTGCTTGAACCCGTAGATCCGCACCCGCGCGGGTCCCGTCACCCGGCTGGCGAAGAGCAGGGTCTGCGCCTCGCCGACCAGCACGTCGGCCCGGTTCCCCGCGGCGCGCAAGGCCGCGTGGAACTCCAGCGCTCCGCCCGTTCGTCCCGGGTGCAGGACCACCACCTGCCCGTCGCCGAGGAAGGGCGCGCACCAGGCGGCCACCTGGCGGTGGGCGGTGGCGGGGACCACGACCATGACCAGCCGGAAGCGCCGCAACTCGGGGCCGACGGTGCAGGCGACGCGTTCCACCGGCCCGAAGCCCCGGACCTCGCCCTCGAGGTGGATGCCGCGTTGCGCCGCGATGGGCTCCAGGGCCGCCGCCGAGCGGTTGTAGAGCGTGACCCGGAACCCCAGCAGGCCTAGATAGGCGGCCATCGCCTGGCCGCCGTGGCCCGCTCCGATGACGGCCACGCGTCGCGTGCGCATGGGACGCCCTCCCTTCCCCGAGCCCAAGGGGGAGCCCCAGGGGAGCCCCAGACCCCACGACGGGCGCTGGACCACGACCTCTACCACCGGAGCCTGCACGACGCCTGGCGAGGGGGCCTCGACGCCGCCCGGACGCCCGGCGGGTTCGACCGGTGCGAGCCCAAGGCGGGTTCGACCGGCAGGACCCCACAACGGGTTCGACCGACGGGAGCCCACGGCGGGAGCCCTCGGCGGGTTCGACGACGGGTGGCCGCGATGGGTGCGGCGGCAGGTGCCCCAGCCCACGGGAAGAACCTGCGGTGGGACCTAGACCCGCTCGGAGCCCTGCCCGGCCCTGGGGTGCGACGCCCAGCCCGAAGACGTCGCCGGTCGACCGACGCCGACCATCGACCGGCCGCGCGACCCGGGCGCCTGGTAGACACCCGTCATGCCTGACGGCCTACCTTGCGGGGATGACCGCCGGCCCCGGCGCGGTGGGGGGTCAGACGGACCAAGGCTGGGAACGGACCACGCGATCGGCCGGCGCCCGGCTGTCGACCCGTCCCTGGCTGGAGCGGACGGGTTGGCCCGCGCTCGTCGCGGAGCCGATGGCGGGAATCCCGAAGCATGGAAACCACGAATGTAGTCTATGGGACGCGGTGGCCCTCTGTCAAGGGAGGAACCGGCCGGCCCAGCCGGCCGGCCGCTGCGCCGCCCCCGAGGGGGCTGCATCGGGCTCGAAGGGGGGCTCGCCGGGCGACACGGGACCAGAAGGGGTGGCCCGCCCCGCGCCGTCATCCCCCGCCGCCACGGGCCGATGGCGGGTGCTCGGTATGGCCCTCGGGGACGGTGCCGCCGGCGCGACGGGACATGGCGGCCTGCAGGCGACCGACCACGCGGGGTGTCGCCCCCTGACCCTGGCCCTGCTGGCGGCCATCCGCCTCCGCATCCCCCGGGCCGCCGCTTCCCCCGCGGTGGCCCCCCTGGGCCGCGGCGCGGCCGGAACCGGCACCCTGGTCGCCCTGATCGCGGCCGCGATCGGCGCCGGTCCACTGGGCGGTGGCGGCCAGCAGCTGTTCCATCTGCTGGGCGATGGCCTGGCTCTCGCTGATCACCTGGCGGAGCTTGCGGAGGTTGTTCTCCATGTCCTGGCGCAGCTGCAGGTGGGCGCTGATCAGCGTCATGGCCGGGTTCTCGCCCCCGGCCCCGGCCGGCGCCGCCGCCCCCCGGGGATGGCCAGCCGACGGGTCGCCACCGGCGTCGCCTCGGAGAGCCGAGGGCTGCACCGCCGGGCCCACCCCTGCGGCCGACGGCGGCCCCGGCGGGACCGTTGAACCGGTGCCGGCCGGCCTCCCCATCCCGCCGCCCGGCCACGGCCAGGATTCCACGGCGACCGGTGGCATCCAAGGCGGACCGGGGAAGGCGGGCGGGGTCCCGCCCAGCAGGGCGGGCGCGCCCGCCGGCCACCCGGGCCAGGGGACGGTCCAGCCCGGGATCCCGGCCGGGGTCCAGGGCGGCACGGCGGCCCCGGAAGGGGCCGGCCGCTCCCGACCCTGGGCCGCGGAAGGGCCTTCTCCTGCCGGCGCCACACCGGCCTGGCTACGGCCCCGCTCCCGGCCCCCGCGGCTCGACCTCCGCGACCCCGCCTGGGGTGCCGTTCCGGCCGCCGTGGCCCCACCGCCCGCGGCGTCGCCGGCCTCGGGCCTCGGGCTCGCTGCGTCGTCGCCCGACCGCCCGGGACCGCCCGGCGTCTGCTCCCGGCGTGGAGCACCCTCGGCATGGGATGGTCCAGGGGCATGGGACGGTCCAGCACCCTGGGCAACGGACGGCCACGCCGGCCATGCCGCCCCCCAAGGGATGGGGATCGCCCCCGCTCCCGGTGGGATGCCCGGTCCCACCGCTCCCAGGGGGAACGGGCCCATCCAAGCCGGCATGCCGACCGGCGGCAGCCCGGTCGCCTCCGCTCCGACCCCGTCCGCGGGGCGCCCTCCCGCCGACGTCGCGTCGTCCCGTCCTGCGCCCATCCCGGCTGCGCCCATGGTCCCGCCCCCCGCTCCTTCGCCGATCGGTCGGTGTCCCGTGCCGGCTCCGGCGAGGCCCGCCGGCGGAGCTTCGCCGCCGGCCGCCGTGGCGCCATCCCCCATCGCCCGGGTCCACCGCGCCAACCAGCGGCGCGCCTCCACCAGGGGGGCGGCGTCCCGAGGCTGCCCGCGACCGGCCGTGGAGCTGTCGTCGCCCCCCTGGGAGGACCGAGCCCCCACCGCGCCGGCGCCGCGCAAGGTGCCGGCGGCGAGCCGCGGGCTCCCCGGGGAACGGCGTCCCGCCCCTTCGCCCACCGACCCCGACCGCGGGCTCGCCCGCCCAGCGCCGTGGCCGGCGTCGGCGCCGGGGCCGGCCATGGTCCCGCCCGGCAGCGCACCCCTGGGGCCGGCGGGCCCCCTGGCCGCGGGGTCGGCCGTCGCCGCGGCACGCCGCCCGGCGGCCCCATCCGCCGAAGGGGTAGGCGCCGCGCCAGCCCCCGTTCCCTGCACCTTGCGCAAGGTCACCCTGCGCGCCACGGACCGCCCTCCCGTCGCCTCTCGCGGGTAGTCTGCCCGCCCGCCGCGGCCCGTAGCCGGCCGCACCCGTGGGGACTCGCGCCGACGGCTCCTCGCATCCGGCGGCGGCTGGCGCGGATGCCCGATGCCCACATCCGCCGCCCCCTCCCCGCATACCCATGGGACGGGCGGGACGGCCGCGCCGCCCGCCGTGCGCCGCAGTCGGGGCGCAGGCTGGGGAGGACGGGCGATGATCGGTGGCGGCGGGACACCGCCGGGGACGATCCCGCCGGCCGGGGTCGGCCGCGCCGTCGGCGGCCTCGGACCGGGGCGCGGAGCGGGGCTGGGGCTGGTGGCCCTGGGGATGCTGCTCCTCCTCGCCTGGCTGCTGGCCCGGCCGCCGGGAGCCCCCCTGGCGTCGCCTGCCCTGTCCGTGCGCACCGCGACCCTCGCCTTCGCCTGGCCCGAGTACCGGGCACGGACGGCCCTCACCGCCGACGAGCGCCGGGAGCTGGTCCGCGCCCTCCGTCGCGTCCGCCCCGCCGGCCGCGGCACCGTCTCGGCGCCGCCCGGCCCGCACTTCGCCTACTGGCGGCTGGAGTGGACCGACGCCGCCGGGCGTCGGCACGAAATCTTGATCTCCCGCGAAGGCCGGTTCTTCCAGACGGACCGGGGCCACCTGGATCGGACCGAGGCGCTGTGGGCGGTCCTCGCGCCCGCCACCCGTCGCCTGGCGGACGCCTTCTTCGGCGAACCCCTGCCGTGGCCCCAGGTGGATCGCCTGTGGCCATGGGATGCGGTGGCGTCGCTGCGCGACCTCGAGACCGGGCGGACCCTCCGCGTGGTCCGCTACGGGGGCTATCAGCACGCCGACGCGGAACCGCTGACGCGCCAGGACACGGCCGTCCTGCGGTCCCTGTTCGGCGGCGCCTGGAGCTGGCGCCGGCGGGCGGTGGTCCTGGAGGTGGGCGGCCGGCGGGTGGCGGCCTCGATCAACGGCATGCCCCATGGGGAGGACATCGTGGCCGGAAACGACTTCGACGGCCACTTCTGCGTCCACACCCTGGCCGCCACCACCCACGCCAGCGACCGCGTCGACCCCGGCCACCACCTGATGGTACTCAAGAGCAGCGGCCAACTGGTGGATGCGCTGCGCTCGGCACCACCCCACGCGGTGGCGTCGTGGTTGTCCATCGCCCTGGCCAACGGCGACGCCGCCACCGCCGCCCACATGGTCACCGACCCCCGCGATCCCGCCTGGACGACCCTGGCTCGACGCCTGACCACCCTGCTGGCGTTCGTCAAGGTCGAGCGGGCGACCACCCTGGCGGTCCAGGGTCCCCGGGCCCGGGTGCGCCTGCAGGGCACGGCCTACTACGCCAGCGAGCCTCCTGCGGCCCCGTTCGACCTGACCTGGACGATGATCCGCCAGGACGGGTTCTGGACCGTCGCCGCCGACGACGTCGCCGACCTCTTGCCGTCGCCCCATCCCTCGGGCCGCCCCGCGCCGGCACCCCCGTCCCCTTCCCCCGCCGATCCCGCGGCGGATGCGGGTCTCCCCACCGCCTGGCAAGGGTGCGCCCCCGGCGCGTCGCCGCGGTGACCCGGCGCGCCACCCCGCCATCGGCCCGACGGGGGCGGAGATCGTGCCGCCGCGGCGGCGAGCCGGCCGCCCCGTCGGCGGCGGGATCGACCGGGAGGGCGACGCGGGCACCCTGCGACAGAACCCGTGGCTCCGCCGAAGCCCACGGCCCCGATTCGGGAATCTTCAAGGGGGATGGCCGTCCCCGGGCAGGAAGCGGGCGATCCGCCCGGAAAGAAGAGAGCGCCGGCGGCCGGAGTACGGTCCCACCGGTTCCACCCCCCGGGCGAGGTCCCACGCCGGCAAGGAGGTCGACGGGCATGCGCAGCGACCCTGGCGATCCCCGGAGCCGCCCCGCCCAGCCCGGCGCAGCGAGCGCCGGGGCCGCGTTGACGCCGGCGTCCGGCACCACCCGACCCCGTCCGGCCCTGGCCTCGCTCCCCACCCTCTACCCCGCCCCCATCCCCCAGGAGGGGCTCGAGGCGGGCCGCGTGCTGCTCCGCGACGGCACGGCCGCCACCCTGCGGCCCGCGCGGGAGGCCGACCGGCCGCTGGTGGGCGAGTTCCTCCAGCGGGTCTCGGACCTCTCCCTGATGCGGCGCTTCTTCGCCGGCGCCTCGCGGGAGGCCGCGGTGGAGGCGCTGCTCCAGGTCGGGCCGCCCGCCGAGCGATACACCCTGCTGGTGCAGGTGGGTGACCCCGACCATCCGCGCATCGTGGCCAGCGGCACGTACGTCCGCGACCGGGCGGAACCCGACACCGCCGAGGTCGCCTTCCTGGTGGAAGACGCCTACCAGGGCCGCGGCCTGGGCACCCTGCTCCTCGAAAGGCTGGCCCTGATCGCCGCCCGCCACGGCATCCGCCGGTTCGTCGCCTGGACCCAGCCCGACAACCGCCGCATGCTGGAGGTCTTGCGGGCCAGCGGCTTCGAGGCCCACCAGCACCACCGGGACGGCTACGTGGTGGTCAGCCTGGACGTCCAGCCCAGTCCCGAGAGCGTGGCGCGCAGCGAGATGCGGGACCGCATCGCCACCGTGGCGTCGCTGCGACCCCTCTTCCGCCCCCGGGGCGTGGCGGTGGTGGGGGCCTCCCGCGATCCCGGCAGCATCGGCTACCGCATCCTCGAGGCGCTGGTGATGAACCGGTTCCAGGGCCCGGTCTATCCCGTCAACCCGCGGGCGGAGGTGGTCGGGTCGATCCCCGCCTACCGCTCGGTGCTGGACGTCCCGGGTCCGGTGGACCTGGCGGTGGTGGCGGTGCCGCGGGAGGCGGTGCTGGACGTGGTCGACCAGTGTGGCGCCAAGGGCGTGCGGGCGCTGGTGGTGGTCACGGCCGGCTTCGCCGAGACGGGTCCCGAGGGCCGGGCGCTGCAGGAGCGCCTGGTGGCCAAGGTGCGCGGCTACGGGATGCGCATGGTGGGCCCCAACTGCCTCGGCCTGATCAACACCGCCCCCGACGTGCGGATGAACGCCAGCTTCTCCCCGGTCTTCCCGCCCCACGGACGGGTGGCCATGTCCTCGCAGAGCGGTGCGCTGGGGCTCGCCATCCTGGAGTACGCCCGCGACCTCGGTCTCGGGCTGTCGAGCTTCGTCAGCGTCGGCAACAAGGCGGACGTGTCGGGGAACGATCTCATCCAGTACTGGGAGGACGACGAGGACACGGACCTGATCCTGCTCTACCTGGAGTCCTTCGGCAACCCCCGCCGCTTCGCGCGGCTGGCCCGCCGCGTGGGCCGCAAGAAGCCGATCCTGGCGGTGAAGGCGGGCCGCACCGCCGCGGGGACCCGGGCCGCGGGCTCCCACACCGCCGCCCTGGCCGCCAGCGACGTGGCGGTGGAGGCGCTGTTCCGGCAGGCCGGGGTGATCCGCGCCGACACGCTGGAGGACATGTTCGACATCGCCGCGCTGCTGGCGAACCAACCCCTCCCCGCCGGACCGCGGGTGGCCATCGTCACCAACGCGGGGGGACCGGGCATCCTGGCCACCGACGCCCTGGCCTCGGCGGGACTGGAGGTGCCGGAGCCCTCCCCCGCGACCCGCGAGGCCCTGCGCCGATTCCTCCCGCCGGCGGCGAGCGTGGCCAACCCCATCGACATGGTCGCCTCCGCCACCGCCGAGCAGTACCGCGAGACCCTGCGGGTGGTGCTCCGCGACCCCGGCTTCGACGCGGTGCTGGTGATCTTCATCCCCGTGGGCCTGGCCGACGTCGACGCCGTCGCCGCCGCGGTGCGGGAGGCGGTGGCCGAGGCCCGACGGGCGGGCCATCGCAAGCCCGTGGTCGCGTGCTTCATGAGCGCCCGCGGCCTGCGCCAGCCCCTGGCCGTGGGGGACGAGCGCATCCCCTCCTACCGGTTCCCCGAATCCGCCGCCCGGGCCCTGGCCAAGGCGTACGAGTACGCCCGCTGGCGCCAGCGCCCGCTGGGCCGGATCCCCGCCCATCCCGACCTGGACGTCGACCGGGCCCGCGACCTGTGCCGCGCGGCCCTCGGGCGGGGCGGGGGGTGGCTGTCGGCCCAGGAGGTGGACGGGCTGCTGGAGGCCTTCGGCCTGCCCCGGGTGCGCAGCCGGTTCGTCCGGGACGAAGAGGCGGCCGTGGCGGCCGCGGCCGACCTCGGCTACCCCGTGGCGGTGAAGATGGCCTCGCGCACCCTGGTGCACAAGACCGAGTGGGACGGGGTCCAGCTGCACCTCGCGGACGCGGCGGCGGTGCGCGCCGCCTGCCGCGGCATCGTCCGCCGGCTGGAGGCCGCCGGCCGCAGGGAGGAGCTGGACGGCTTCGTGGTCCAGCCCATGGTGCCGGCCGGCACCGAGCTGGTGGTCGGGGTGACCCAGGATCCCCTCTTCGGCCCGCTGGTGGCCTTCGGCCTCGGCGGGATCCACGTGGAGGTCCTCAAGGACGTGGTCTTCCGCATCACGCCGCTGACCGACGTGGACGCGGCGGAGATGATCCGCAGCATCCGGGGCTATCGCCTCCTGGAGGGCTACCGGGGCCACCCGCCGGCCGACCTGGAGGCGATCCAGGACGTGCTGCTGCGCGTCTCGCGGCTGGTGGAGGAGGTGCCGGAGATCGCCGAGCTCGACATCAACCCGCTGATGGCCTACGAGCCGGGGCGGGGCTGCTTGATCGTCGACGCCCGCGTCCGGGTGGAGGAACCCGGCCGGTAGGCCGATGCCTGCGCCAGGACCGGGCGTCAGCGGGGGACCGCCTCGCGATCGGGGCCGCACGGCTGCCGGCGCCGCGCACCCTCTGCGGCCGGCGGCCGCCGCCTATCCGGCCCCGCCCGCCGCCGTCACCATGAGGACGCCGCTGCCCCCGGGTTCCGGCCGGCAGCGCACCCAGCCCTCGCTCTCCATCCACGCCACGTGGCCCTGGACCTCGGAGAGGGCCAGCAGCAGGTGCCCCGCATCGCCCGACCCGAACAGATCGACGGCCAGCCGGTACAGGGTCGACCGGCCGCCCCGGGCGGCCAGCGCGTCGCGGATCTGCCGGGCCCGTCGTTCCATGTCCGCGAGGCGACGCTCGATCAGCTCCCGGTGGCCACCGAAGGGGTCGCCGTGGCCCGGCAGGCAGCGCCGGGCCGGCAGCGGCCGCACCCGGCGCAGTGACCGGCGATAGTCCACCAGGCTGCGGGGCGGCTCGGGCCGGAGGGGCCGGCCGCGTTCGTCCAGGGGCGCCGGCTCCAGCAAGGCGTTGGAGGAGATCGTCGGAAGCAGGTGGTCGCTGCTGATGAGCAGGCCGTCCCGCTCCCGGTAGAGACACAGCTGGGACTGGGCGTGGCCCGGCGTGTGGAGCACCAGCCAGGGGTCGTCGCCCATGGTCAGCTCGTCGCCGTCCTCCAGCCACCGGGCGACCGGCACCGCGGGCTCGGCGGCCATCAGCGCCGCAAGCCCCTGGAGCAGGCCGCCCGCCACGTCCGCCGGGACCCCCGCCGAGCGCACGAATCCCTGGAAGAACCGGACCCGCTCCGGGTCGTCACCGCCGCGGAAGTGTCGCGCCCCCCAGCGATGGCCTACCACCGCGGGCCGGCGCGTCCCCGGCCAGTGGCGCAAGAGGCCCATGTGGTCGGCGTGGGTGTGGGTGATCACGACCTGGGCGATGTCGTCCCAGCCGAGGCCCGCGGCCGCCAGCCCCGCCTCCAGCGCCTCCCGACCGCGCCGCCCGCCCGGCCCCACGTCGACCAGGGTCGGCACCCGGCCCAGGATGAGGTAGACGTTGACGACGCCGACCGCGAAGGGGGTGGGCACGGGGATGCGGAGCACGCCCTCGTCCACGGGGTGGACGCCAGCGGGCACCCCCGTGACCGACGCGTCGACGCCTCTGCCCGGCGTTGCCATGGCCATGCCTCCTCGTCGAAGCGGCAGCCGGCGCGGCCGCCGATGGGGTCGCCGCTGCAGCGGCCTTGGAGGGGGGCGCGGCGTGGTCGCGGGAGGCGCCCCGTCCTCCCGTCCCCGGCAGCTGGGGCGCGGGGGCGGCGGACCCCGCTCTCCCGGGGCCCGGGCGCCCATGGGGTGCCGTCGGTCTCGGGACCGGCGGGGGTTGCCGCCGCTGCCGTCGATGGCGCAGGGGGTCCCGCGGCACCGGGCCGCGGAGGAAGGGGGACGGGCGGGAGCCAGGGCTCCCGCCCGTCCCCCTTCCCCCCCCCTCGCCCCCGGCCCCTGCTGTCGAAGGGCCGCCGGGAGGGCGCCCAGGGGTGCGGAGGGCGCCGACCGGCCTCCCGCATCCCGCCGCGACCGGGCGCCCGGGCGCATCGGGAGCCCGCGCCCGGGGCGCCAGGGGGCGGTGGCCCCGCGTGCAGGGCGCCCTGGCGCCTCGGACCCCGCGTGCCGCGGCGCCCTGGCGCCTCGGACCCCGCGTGCCGCGGCGCCCGCCCGAGCCGGCGCCGTCGTCCCGGATTCAGCGGTCGCCCAGCGGGTAGCCGCCGGCCTCCAGGACGGCCCGGGCCACCTGCCGGCCCAGGGCCACCTGGTTCACCGGCTCGCGCCGTAGCAGGCGCCGGACGATGCCCAGCTGCACCTGCAGGGCGTCGCCGCGCTCGATGGCCGCCAGGGCATTGCGGGCGACGATCTCCACCCGGTCCAGGCTCCCGGCCACGAAGAGCCGCGCCAGGTCGGCGTGGATGCCGGTCCCGCCCGCCTTGAGGGCCCGCAGCACCGCGCTCTCCATGGCGTACAGCTCGATGCACAGGTCGGCGATGGCCGCCAGCAGCTCCTGCTCGTGTTCGAGCTGCTGCATGTACCGCTGCACCGCCAGGCCCGCCACCATCAACGTCAGCCGTCGCGCGTTGGCGATCAGGGCCTGTTCGTCCGCCAAGGGACCCGACGCCGCCTCCCCGGCCGGCCCAAGGGGCGACAACTCCGCCAGCTCCTTCTGGACCCGACCGAGGGCCTGCATCAGCGGGAGCTTGCCCTTCAGGGTCCGCCGCATCAGCTCGCGGGGGATCAGCAGGCGGTTGATCTCGTTGGTCCCCTCGAAGATCCGGTTGATGCGGGCATCGCGGTAGGCCCGCTCCACCTCGTACTCCTGCATGTAGCCGTAGCCGCCGTGGATCTGGACGGCCTCGTCGACCACGAAGTCCAAGGTCTCGGAGCCGAAGACCTTGTTGATCGAGGCCTCCACGGCGTACTCGGAGATGGCGGCGATGGCCTGCCGGCCCGCGTCGGGGGCGTCGCCGTCGATGGCGCTCAGGCTGGCGTCGAAGGCCCCCGCCGTGCGATAGACCATGGCCTCCAGGGCGTAGGTGCGGGCGGCCATGGCGGCCAGCTTCTGCTGGATCAGCGGGAAGTCGGCGATGGGCCGCCCGAACTGCTTGCGGCCCTGGGCGTACTGGGTGGAGACGGCGATGAGCTCCTTGCAGGCCCCCAGGTTCCCGGCGGCCAGCTTCCACCGGCCGATGTTCAGGATGTTGAAGGCGATGTGATGGCCCTTGCCCACCTCGCCGAGCACGTTCTCGACGGGCACCGGCACGTCGTTCAGGTAGAGCGTCCGCGTGGACGAGCCCTTGATGCCCATCTTGCGCACTTCCTCCGACACCGCGACGCCGGGGAAGTCGCGCTCGACGATGAAGGCCGTCATCTTCTCGCCGTCGACCTTGGCGTAGACGACGAAGACGTGGGCGAAGCCCGAGTTGGTGATCCACTGCTTCTGGCCGCTCAGGACGTAGTGCTTGCCGTCGGGCGACAGCACCGCCCGCGTCTTGCCGCCCAGGGCGTCGGAGCCGGCGTCGGGCTCCGTCAGCGCATAGGCGGCGATCCACTCGCCGGTGGCCAGCTTGGGCAGGTAGCGCCGCTTCTGCTCGGGGGTCCCGAAGTAGACGATGGGCAGCGTGCCGATGCCGGTGTGGGCGCCGAAGGTCACCCCGAAGGAACCCGCCGGCGCCAGCCGCTCCACCACCAGGGTGGCCGTCGCCTTGTCGAGGCCGAGCCCCTCGTACTCCGTGGGGATCTCCACCGCCAGCAGGCCGAGCTCCCCCGCGCGCCGCAGCAGGGCCACCGAGTGCTCGTGCCGGCCGTGCTCGAGCTCGTCGATCAGCGGGCGCACTTCCTTGAGGGCGAAGTCGCGGGCCACCTGGCCGATCATCTTCTGCTCCTCGGTCAGGTCCTCCGCGGTGAACACCTCCGCCGGCGCGGTACCCTCGATCAGGAACCCGGCACCCACCGGCCGCTTGCGGGCGGGGGCTTCGGGCTCGCGCGCCGGCACGGGCTGCGCATCGGCCATGGTCCTCCCCTCCTTCGAGCATCCTGCGGTCGAGCATCCTCCGGTCCCGCCGGCGGCTCCGGTCCCGGCGGCGGACGATCCGGCCGGATCCGCCGGTCGGACCCGCACCCGCCGCCGCGGGGCCGCCCGGCCCCGCGGCGGCGCCGGCACCCCGGGGCCTCCGCCGCCCCCCGGCCCGTGCCGTGGCGGCGCGCCGGTCGCGCACGCCGTCGAGCCGGCATCCCCCGGTCTCCGCCGGCACGCCGGCCCCTGCCGGGACGGGGTTCCGCCGGCACGCCGGGGCCTCCCGGGCCGGTCCGCCCCGGCACCCCTGGCGGCCCCGGACGGCCCCCGGCGGACCACCCCGCCCTGGCCTCCCCGGGGTGGCACCCCACGCGGGATGCGGGGCGACGGCCCGCCGGGGATGGCACCATCAGCTGGCGAACTCGAAGACGCCCGCCGCCCCCATGCCACCGCCGATGCACATGGTGACCACGCCATAGCGCGCCTGGCGTCGGGCGGCCTCGTGCATCAGGGTGACGACCTGGCGGGCCCCGGTGCACCCCAGGGGGTGGCCCAGGGCGATGGCCCCCCCGTTGACGTTGACCCGCGCGGGGTCCAGCTCCAACTCCCGCACCACCTGCACCACCTGGGCGGCGAAGGCCTCGTTCAGCTCGATCAGGTCCACGTCCTCCAGCCGCACGCCGGCCATCTTCAGCGCCTTGGGCACCGCCACCACCGGGCCGACGCCCATGATGTCGGGGTCGACTCCGCCGACGGCGAAGCTGCGGAAGACCGCCCTGACGGGGAGCCCGCGTCGCGCGGCCTCCTCCGCGGCCATGACGATCACCGCCGCGGCGCCGTCGTTGGTCGGCGAGGAGTTGCCCGCCGTCACCGTGCCGTCGCGCCGGAACACGGGCTTCAGCTGGGCCAGCTTCTCCAGCGAGGTGTCCCGCCGCACGCACTCGTCGGTGTCGAAGGTGAAGGTCTCCTCGATGCGCTTGCCGCCTTCCACCCGCACCCGCCGGACGGGGACGGGTACGATCTCCTCCTTGAACCGGCCCGCGTCGATGGCCGCGGCGGCCTTGCGGTGGCTCTCCAGCGCCCAGCGGTCCTGGTCCTCGCGGCTGACGCCGAAGCGCCGCGCCACCTCTTCCGCCGTGTGGCCCATCCCCATGTAGACCTGGGGGTACTCGGCCACCAGGGTCGGGTTGAGGGACGGGTTGTGCCCCATCATCGGTACCCGGCTCATGGTCTCGACGCCGCCGGCGATGACGATGTCCGCCCCGCCCACCATCACCCGCTCCGCCGCGATGGCGATGGCCTGAAGGCCCGACGAGCAGAACCGGTTGACGGTGAAGCCCGGCACGTTGGTCGGCAACCCCGCCCGGATGGCCGCGATGCGGGCGATGTTCAACCCCTGCTCGCCCTCGGGCAGCGCGCAACCGAGGATCACGTCGTCGATCTCGCCCGGTTCGATGCCCGGCGCCCGTTCCAGCACCGCCTTGATCACCAGGGCGGCCAGGTCGTCCGCCCGCATGTCCTTGAGCGCGCCCTTCTGGGCGCGGCCGATGGGCGTCCGGACGCCCGCCACGATCACCGCTTCGCGCATGGGACTCACCTCGCTCCCCGGGGTGGGGCTAGTTGCGCAGGGGCTTGCCCGTCTTGAGCAGGTGCTGCATCCGCGCCTGGGTCTTGGGCTCGCCCACCAGGCTGAGGAACGCCTCCCGCTCCAGGTCCAGCAGGTATTCCTCGTCCACCTCGGTGCCGGGCGGCACGTCCCCGCCCGCCAGCACGTGGGCCAGCTTGCGGGCGATCTTCAGGTCGTGCTCGCTGGCGTAGCCGCTCCAGTGCATGCTGGTGGCGGCCAGCTCCAGCAGGGCCCGGCCG
This sequence comes from Thermaerobacter composti, assembly GCF_033582035.1. Lineage (NCBI taxonomy): Bacteria > Bacillati > Bacillota > Clostridia > Eubacteriales > Clostridiales Family XVII. Incertae Sedis > Thermaerobacter > Thermaerobacter composti. Next base: position 1,125,921 of record NZ_CP132508.1, on the reverse strand, counting down.
CTGTCGCCAACCACCGGGATGCGCCGCCGCACCGGCGGCCGGTACCCTGCGTCGTCGAGGGCCAGCACCATCTGCTTGGCCTCGTAGACCAGGTGGTCCGGGTTCGGCACGATGCGGTCGGTGGCGCGGAAGAAGCCGAGCTGGCGCGCCTCGGCCGCCGACGTGGCCACCCGCGCCGTGGCGATCAGCTCGAACACCCGGTTGACCAGCACCTGGAGGTTGACCCGGCCGGTCAGGTCCGTGGTCGCCGGCCCCGGCGTCTGGGCGTACTTGCCCGAGAACACCTCCGGCACGTTCTCGATGGCGCGCAGCAGCATCTCCTTGGTGCCGCCGCCGCCTGGGATCACCCCGGCCCCCACCTCCACCAGGCCGATGTAGGTCTCCGCCGAGGCGACCACCCGGTCGCCGTGCAGCGCCACCTCGCAGCCCCCACCCACGGTGATGCCGTAGGGCGCCACCACCACGGGCCGGGCGGCGTACTTGAGCCTCATGTTGGCGGCCTGGAACCGGCGCACCATGGCGTCGATCTCGTCCCACTCGCCCATCTGGGCCGCCAGCAGGATGAGCATCAGGTTGGCGCCGACGGAGAAGTTGGGCCTGACGTGGCTGGAGATCACCAGGCCGCGCCAGTTGGCCTCCACCTCGGCCACGGCCTTCTCCACCATCTGGATGAAGTCGGGGCCGATGGCCTGCTTGGGCCCGTGGAAGTCCAGCAGCAGCACCTCGTCGCCCAGATCGACCAGGGTCGCCCCGGTGTTGCGGTCGACCACCCGGTTCCGCTTCAAGAGCAGGGGCACGTCGATGGCGCGCGGGTCCGCCTCCACCGGGACGTACTCGCCGCCCGCCGCCAAGGCCAGCGTGCGGCCGTCCTCCTCCACATAGAACCGGCCCGGCCCGTCCTTGATGGCCGCGACCAGCCAGCCGGGCAGGGTCTCGCCGTCCCGCTCCATGCGTTCCAGGACCGCCGCCGCGCCCAGGGCATCCCAGAGCTCGAAGGGCCCCGCGTTCCAGCCAAAGCCCCACTTGATGGCGCGGTCGACGCTGGCCACGTCGTCCGCGATCTCCCCCAACTTGTTGGCGGCGTAGGCCAGCGTGCGTCGGGTGATCTCCCAGGCGAAGCGGCCCGCCACGTCGTCCGCCGCCAGCAGGGTCTTGATCCGCTGCAGCGGGTCTTCGATGGCGCGCACCGCCTGCAGCGACGGCGCCTCGAGCCGCCGTCGCGGACGGTACTCCATGGTGGCGGGGTCGAGCACCAGGATCTCCCGACCGCCGTCGGGCCGCGGGACCCGCTTGTAGAAGCCCTGACCGGCCTTCTCGCCCGTCCAGCCCCGCTCCACCAGCTGCCGCATGAACTCGGGCAGGGTGAAGGCGGCCTGTTCCTCCGGGTCCCGGACGGCGGTCCGGGTGTTGTCGGCCACGTCCTTCATGACGTCGATGCCGACCACGTCCAGGGTGCGGAAGGTGGCGCTCTTGGGCCGCCCCATGTTCTCCCCGGTGATCTCGTCGACCTCGTCGGGGCCGAGGCCGAACTCCTGCATCGCCCGCACCGTCACCATGAGCCCGTAGCAGCCGATGCGGTTGGCGATGAAGTTGGGCGTGTCCTTGGCGACCACGACCCCCTTGCCCAGCACGCGGGTGGCGAAGTCGCGCATGGCGGCGACCACCTGGGGGTCCGTCTCGGGCGTCGGGATCAGCTCCAGCAGGTGCAGGTAGCGCGGCGGGTTGAAGAAGTGGGTGCCGAGGAACCGGCGCCGCGCCGCCTCCGGCAGCGCGCTGGCGATGGCGGCGATGGAGAGCCCGGACGTGTTGGTACTGTAGATGCCGTCGGGCCGCAGGTAGGGGGCCACGCGCGCCCAGAGCTGCTGCTTGATGGGCAGCTGCTCGAGCACCGCCTCGACCACCCACTCGGCGTCGCGCAGGCGCTCGAGGTCGCCCGCGTCCTGGAAGGACCCGGGGGCGATCAGGTCCAGCACGTCCCGGGTGTAGATCGGCGAGGGCTTGAGCTCCGTCAGCCGTCGCTTGGCCTTCTCCACCAGCTCGGTACTGAGGTCGAACAGGTCCACGGGAATGCCCTGGTTGGCCAGGTGGGCGGCGATCTGGGAGCCCATGGTGCCCGCTCCCAGCACCGCGACCCGGCGAAAGACGTGCGGCATCGCGTCCCCTCCCATCGTGGTCCGGCCGCCCGCGCCGGCCGACGCCGGCCGACCGCCGCCGCTGCCGTGGGCCGGGCCGTCGGCGCGACGTCCACCGGGGTGCGGTTCGCCGCGGGATGGGCGCCGCCAGCGGCCCGTCACCCGGACGGGTGCCGTCGCACACGCCTGCCCGCGCAGCATTGGTCCAGGATGCGGGGCCCGTCACCCGGACGGGCCGTCGCACCCCGTCACCCGGACGGGAGCCGCCGGCCCGGCCCCTGGGCCATCCACCGCGTCCCGGGCGCCGCCCAGCCGGTGCCGCGGAGCGGACCCGGCACCCGGCCCCGACGGGTGGCGCCCCATCCGCCGTCGCGCCCGCCGTGCACCGGATGTCCCGGGGTCGACCGACCGGTCGGTCGAGTCACGGGAGGACTTCGACGGTCTCGCCCAAATCCCTTCGCGGCAGCGACCGCAGATTGGAGGTCCGGCCGGCAGGAATCGCACCGCCGGTGGCGAAGCGTCTGATCGAAATCGTTTTCGCCCCGATCTTCGCCCGGCGGACGGGGCCGACGGCCGGCCGCGAGCGGCTGGCCTCCAACGGACGCAATCGCCGCCCGCCGGAGCAAGGGACGGGACGTGGGGAAGGGGGATCGGGCGGGGTGGCGACCATCCGCGACGTGGCCCAGGCCGCGGGCGTGTCGGTGGCCACGGTCTCCCGGGCCCTCAACGGCTACCCCGACGTGAGCGACGAGACGCGCCGGCGCATCGTGGAGCTGGCCCGCCGACTGAACTACCGGCCCAGCGCGGCGGCGCGCACCCTGGTGACCCGGCGCAGCTACCTGATCGGCGTGTGCCTGTTCCACCACCCTTCCCAACCCGCGCTGACCCACCCCTTCTTCCAGAAGGTGATCGTCGGCTTCCACCGGTTGGTGGAGGCGCAGGGCTACGACATCCTGCTCTTCGCCCACGCCGACGCCCAGCCGGAGGGCACGGGCGCGGCGGCGGGTCCGGACCCCGGACCGGCGCCCGTGCCCGGCGGAGGCGCGCCGCCCGGCACCCAGGCCTTGGATCGACGGCCCGACCGGCTCGCCGGGGCGGGGCCCCGCCCGACGGTCCCGGCCCCGCCCGCCGCCCCCGCCCATGGGGCCGACGCCCCGTCGGCCGCCGGTCCGCCGGCCCGGGCGCCGCGCCCTGGAGCCGGCGGGGCCCGCGGTCCCGCCCGCGGGGGAAGCCGCGGCTCTTACCTCAAGCGCTGCCAGCAGCATCGGGTCGACGGTGTGGTGCTCATGGGCACCGATCCCGACGCCCCGGGGATCCGCGAGCTGGCGGGCTCGGGCCTGCCGTGCATGGCCGTCGACCTCGACCTCGTCGGACCGCGGGCGGGGTACGTGATGTCGGACAACGTGGGGGGCGCGGCCCTGGCCGTCCGACACCTCTTCTCCCTCGGCCACCGGCGCATCGCCATCATCAACGGCGAGTTCAACACCCGGCCGGGCCGCGACCGGTTCATCGGCTACCGCCAGGAGCTGGCGCGGCTCGGGCTGCCCTACCGGATGGAGTACGTCACCCAGGGCGACTTCTACTTCGACAGCGGCTACCGGGCGATGGAACGCCTCCTGTCCTTGCCCGAGCCGCCGACGGCGGTCTTCGCCACCAGCGACCTCATGGCCATGGGCGCCATCAAGGCCGCCCAGGAACGGGGTCTCCGCATCGGCCGCGACCTGGCGGTGGTAGGCTTCGACGACATCGACCTGGCCGCCCTGGTCCACCCCGCCCTGACCACCGTCGCCCAGGACATGGAGGGTTTGGGCGTCGCCGCCGCCCGCGCCTTGCTGCGCCTGATCGACGACCCGGCGGCCGCGCCGCCCGCCATCACCTTGCCGGTCCGGCTCGTGGTGCGCCAGTCGTGCGGCGCCCCGGCCGCGTCCGGCAATCCCACGGCTCCGCAGGCCTGAGGCGCCCGGGACCCGGAAGGAGCGAGCCGCGTGCCCAAGACCAGCGCCCTCTGGTACCGGGAGGTGATCGCCCGCAACGGGCCGGACGCCTCCGTCCCGAGCCCTGGCGGGCAGGCCGAGCCCAGGCGAGCTCCGCGTCGGCCGTCCGGTCCGCCGGCATGAGCCGCCCGGCCGGAGCGCGGCACCCGGCGGTCCTGGGGTTGCGCCGCCCGCGGCCGGCGGAACCCTCGGTCGCCGCCGGGTGAGATGGGCGAGGAGGGCCCCGGCCCGGCGGTGCCGACGGGGATGGCAGGTCTCCCCTCGGCGGCCGGCCGGGTTATAGTGGGAACGGGCCCCGCCGCACCCGGTGCCGCGGGGTCCGGCGCAGGGAGGGACGCCCGTGAACGGGCTCGTCTTGGCGGCCGTCCTGAAGGAGCTCGGCGAGCTGCTCCCCGCCCGGGTGGAGCGGGTGTACCAGCCGGAGGCGCACGTCCTGGTCCTGCGGCTGTACGCGGGCCGGACGGTGCACCTGCTGATCGGCGCCGATCCCCACCTGCCGCGCCTTCACCTGACCCCGCGCCCGCCGGCCAACCCCCCGTCGCCGCCGGCCTTCTGCATGCTGTTGCGCAAGCACCTCGAGGGATCGCGCCTGGTGGCCGCGCGCCAGGGGCCGGACTTCGACCGGTGGGTCCGGTTGGACTTCGCCGCCCCCGGGCCGGACGAACCGGCCCGGCGCCGGCACCTGGCCGTCGAACTCCTGGACCGGCGGGCCAACGCGATCCTGGTGGACGGGGAGGGCCGCATCCTCGACGCGCTGCGGCGGCTTCCGGCCGGCGCCGGCGGCCGCAGCCTGCTTCCCGGCAGCGCCTACGAGCCGCCCCCGGCCCCCACGCCCCTGCCCGACGGCGACCCCGAGACCCTGGGGCGCCGTTGGCTCGAGGCCCTGGCCGAGGCGGACGCCGATGCCGACGCCGCCCGCGGCCCCGCGGAGGGGCAGGGCCGGTCCCGCCCGCGGCCGGCCTGGCGCCGCCTGCTGGAACAGGTGCCGGCCCTGGGGCGCGAGCTGGCCCGGGAGGCGCTGCAGCGGGCCGGCATCGATCCGGACGCCCCCGGTGCCGTCGCCGCGGGCACGGCGGACGGCGGACAGGAGGACCACCGGGAGCCGAGCGTCGGCCAGGGGACCGGCGCCAGCGCCCGGCCGCCGGCGGCCGCCGACCGGCGGGCCGCGGCCCTGGGCGAGGCGGTCCTCGGCTGGCTCGACGCTGCGCGCCGGGGCCGCTTCGATCCGGTGGTGGTGCGGGACGCCGCCGGACGGGCGGTGGCCCTTGCGGCCTTCCCGGTGTCGCCGCCCCCCGGGGGCCGGGTGGAGCGGGACGGGGACGGCCGCGTCTCGGCGCTGTGCGACCGGTTCTACCGCGAGCGCCGGGAGGAGCTGGCCCGCCAGCGGCTCCGACGCGAGCTGGAGCAGCTGGTGCGGGAGGCGCTGGATCGCGCCCGCCGCCGCCTGCAGGCACGGGAGGGCGACCTGGCCCGGGCCGAGGAGGCCGAGCCCTACCGCCTCTACGGCGAGCTCCTCACCGCCTTCGCAGCCCAGGTGCCGCGGGGCGCCCGTCAGGTGGAGCTGCCCAACTACTACGATCCGGAGGGGGGGACGGTGGTCATCCCCCTCGATCCCGCCCTGAGCCCGCAGGAGAACGCCCAGCGCTACTTCCGCCGCTACCAGAAGGCCAAGCGCGGCCGCCAGCAGGCCGCCGAGCTCGTCGCGGCGGCCCGCGAGGAGGTGGCGTACCTGGAGTCGGTGGAGCACGCGCTGGCCGAGGCGACGAGCGTCGGCGACCTCGAGGCCACCGCCGCCGAGCTGGCCGAGCAGGGCTATGCGCCGGCCTTCGCCCACCTGGCCGGCCGGGGCGCCCCCGCCGGGGGCGCCCCGGCCGGGGGCGGGGCCGGCAGCCGGGTTCCCGACGGATCCCGGGCCGGAGCCGGCGGCCCGGCCGCCCGGGCCCGGCGGACCGGCGGCGAGGGGGACGGGTTCCTCCGCTACCGCGGGCCCGGCGGCGAGCTCATCCTGGCCGGGCGCAACAACCGGCAGAACGACGCCCTGGTCACCCGCGTCGCCAACCCGTGGGACATCTGGTTGCACGCCCGGGAGGTGCCGGGCTCGCACGTCCTCCTGCGCCTACCCCACCGGGAAGCGGCGCCGTCCCCCGCGGCCCTGGAGGCGGCGGCCCGCGTCGCCGCCTACCACAGCAAGGCCCGGTGGTCGGGCCGCGTGGCGGTGGACTACACCGAGGCGCGGCACGTGCGCAAGCCCAAGGGCGCGCGGCCCGGGTTCGTCCGCTACGAGCACGCCCGCACCCTCTTCGTGGCCCCCGACCCGCAGGGCCTGCCGCCCCGCATCGAGGCGCTGGCGGCCGGGGGCGACGCGTCGGGGCAGCCGCCCCAGCGGCCGGGGGCCCGCGGCGGGGCGGCTCGCAGTGCGCATGGCGGAGGCGCCGTTCCGGGAGCGGCCGAGGGGGCCCAGGCGTAGGGCCGCCGCCGGGATCCCCGCCCGGTGCCTCCAGCCCGCCGCGCCGCCCTCGGCCGGTGGCGGGGTCGATGCCGCCGCTCCGCGCCCTGCGTCGCGCCGCGGGGGCCGCCCCGCCGGCACCCCAGGGAGGGACGACCCGTGCACCCGCCATCCGATCCCCGTCAGGCCGAGGCTCCGCTCCCCCACCCGCGGCCGCGGGCCCCAGAGGACCCCCGGCTCCCGCCGCCGCGACCGGACGCCGGTTCGTCCGGCCGGGGCCCCGGGCCGTCCCCGCCGCCGCTGCGGGTGCTGGTGGCGCCCGATTCCTTCAAGGGAAGCCTGACGGCGCCGGAGGCGGCGTCCGCCATGGCCCGCGGCGTCCGCCGCGGCTGGCCGGGCGCCGCCGTGGTCGCCCTTCCCCTGGCCGACGGCGGCGAGGGGACCGCCGCCGCCCTGGTCCAGGCCACCGGCGGGCGCTGGTTCGTCCGGCGGGTGACGGGGCCACTGGGGGAGCCGGTGGACGCCCGCTGGGCGCTGCTGGGGGACGGGCGGACGGCGGTCATCGAGATGGCCGCCGCCTCGGGCCTGCTCCTGGTGCCGCCCGACCGGCGGCGCCCGCTGGAGGCCACGACCTTCGGCACCGGGGAGCTCATCCGCGACGCCCTGGATCACGGCTGCCGCAGGCTGCTGGTGGCCATCGGCGGCAGCGCCACCACCGACGGGGGGACGGGCATGCTGGCGGCCCTGGGCGCGCGCTTCCTGGATGCGGCGGGCGCGCCGCTGCCACCGGGGGGCGGCCCGTTGCGGCGCCTGGCCCGCATCGACCTGGGCGGGCTCGACCCCCGGCTCGCGGAGACGGCGATCGAGGTCGCCTGCGACGTCGACAACCCGCTCACCGGGCCGCGGGGCGCGGCCCGGGTCTACGCGCCCCAGAAGGGCGCCACGCCGGAGCAGGTGGAGATCCTGGAGGCCGGCCTCGTGCGCCTGGCCGACGTGGCCGCCCGCACCCTGGGCCGTGACCTGCGGGACGAACCCGGCGCCGGGGCCGCCGGCGGCCTGGGGTTCGCGCTCCTCGCCTTCCTCGGCGCCCGGCTGCGCCCGGGCGCGGAACTGGTGATGGACGCCGTGGGGTTCGACCGCCACCTGGAGTGGGCGGATCTGGTGCTGACGGGGGAGGGGCGCACCGACGCCCAGACCCTGGCGGGCAAGCTGGTCGCCCGGGTCGCCGACCGGTGCCGTGCCCGGGGGCGGCCGGTGGTGGTGATCTCCGGCGCCGTCGACCCGGCGGTCGAGCCCGCCTTGCGCCAGCGCGGGGTCGCCGCCCTGCTGGCGGCGACCCCGGCGCCCATGCCGCCGGATCAGGCGATGGCTCGGGCGGCGGTCCACCTCGAGGCCGCTGCCACCACGGCCCTGCGGCTCCTGCACCTGGGGACGCGGTTCGGGCCGGGACCCCGCCCGCGGGGCGGTTGAGGGGCGGGGCGACGGCGCCTCACGGCTGCTCCATGATCCAGACCTCGTCGACGCCGTCCACCTCCTCGAGGCGGCACTCGATCACCTCGCGCCGGGAGGTGGGGACGTTCTTGCCCACGTAGTCCGCCCGGATCGGGATCTCCCGATGCCCTCGGTCCACCAGCACCGCCAGCTGCACCGTCTGCGGCCGGCCCAGGTCGACCAGCGCGTCCAGGGCCGCCCGCACCGTGCGCCCGGTGTAGAGGACGTCGTCGCAGAGGACGATGTGCTTCCCCTCGATGGGGAAGGGCACGTCGGTGTTGTTCACCCGCGGCTGTTCGCTGAGGCGGGAGAGGTCGTCGCGATAGAGGGTGATGTCCAGGACGCCCACGGGCAGCTCCTGGCCCTCGAACTCCTTGATGTAGCGCGCGAGGCGCTGGGCGATGGGCACGCCGCGGCGCCGGATGCCGACGAAGGCCACCTGGTCCAGGTCGCGGTTGCGCTCCACGATCTCGTGGGCGATGCGCACCAGCGCCCGGCGCAGCGCCTCCTTGTCCATGATCCGCGCCTTCGCCTTGAGTCCTCCCGCCATGGGCTTCCCTCCCCGTCCGATGCCGTCCCGCGCGGGCCGACGGACCGCCCCCCGCATCCCGGCGGACGCCGCCCTGCCCTCGTGCCTCGTCTCCCCCGGGGGCCGCCGCCATCCGCCCCGCGCCGGCCCGGCCGCCACCGTCCCCCAGGCCGGCTCCGCCGCCCTCAGCCCCTGGCCCCGGACCGCGCCCGTTCCAGCGCCCGGGCGAAGTCGGCGGGTGGCGGCACGGTGAAGTCCAGGAGCCGGCCGTCCCGCGGGTGGGGGAAGGTCAGGCGCGCCGCGTGCAGCGCCTGCCCCTCGAGTCCCAGCTCGCCCTGCGCCTGCCGGCCCCCGTAGACGGGATCCCCCGCCACCGGCAATCCGATGAAGGCCAGGTGGACCCGGATCTGGTGGGTCCGCCCCGTCTCCAGCCAGCAGCGCAACAGGGTGTAGCGGCCGGCGCGCTCCACCACCTGGAAGTGGGTGCGCGCCGCCCGTCCGCCCTCCGGCCGGACCGCCATCCGCTTGCGATCCACCGGGTGGCGGCCGATGGGCGCGTCGATGGTGCCCTCGCGGACCTCGGGCCAGCCCCGGACCAGGGCCAGGTATTCCCGGCGCACCTTGCGCTCCTTGAGCAGCCGCACCAGCTCCCGGTACGCCAGGGGACTGCGGGCCACCACCAGGAGACCCGTGGTGTCGCGGTCCAGGCGGTGGACGATCCCGGGCCGCCCGGGGCCGCCGACCCCCTCCATCTCCGGATAGCGGGCCAAGAGTGCGTTGACCAGGGTGCCCTGGGAGTGCCCCGGCGCCGGATGGACCACCCAGCCGCGCGGCTTGTTCAACACCACCACGTCGCCATCCTCGTACACCACGTCCAGCGGCAGCGGCTCCGGCGCCACGCCGCTGGGCTCCGGCGGCGGCAGCTCCACCACCACCTCCTCGCCGGGCTCCAGCCGGCGGCTTGGCCGCGCCGGCCGCCCGTTGACCCGGACCCGGTGGCGACGGATCAGCCGCTGGATGGCCGAACGGGTCAGCTCCAGGGACTCCTGGCGAGCCAGGAACACGTCGAGGCGCTCCCCGGCCGCCGAGGCCGGCACGACGAACACCGCGGTGTGCGCCGCGCGCCCGGCGACGGGCGGGTCGTCCGCCATACGCCCTCCGTTCCCCCTCCCCATCTGCCGGATCCCCGCCGGCGCCGGCGGTCGACGGCGGCCGGCATCAGCGGGGACCGCGCCCCCCGGGGGGCTGGGTCGGTCGCTGGGCCGCCACCGGCTCCGCCCCCCGCAGGAGCCACAGGACGAGCAGGGCGGTCCCCGTGACGATGGCGGCGTCGGCGACGTTGAAGACCGGCCACCGGTGCAACGGCCAGAACTCGAGGTCCACGAAGTCGACGACGTAGCCCCAGCGCAGCCGGTCCACCAGGTTGCCCACGGCACCCCCCAACTGCAGGCCGAGGGCGAGCCGGACCCCTCCGGCTCGCCCCGGCACGCGCGGCAGCCAATAGAGGATGACGGCGATGACGATCGCCGCCACGACGACGAAGAACGTCGTCTGGTTCTGGAACAGGCCAAAGGCCGCGCCCCGGTTCTCCACGTAGGTCCAGCGCACCAGGCCCGGCAGGGCGGGCACGCTGCCGTGGGGCGCGACGTGCGCCAGGGCCCAGGCCTTCGCCGCCTGGTCGGCCGCCAGCACCAGCAAGGCGGTGACGACGGATCGCAAGCCCTTGCCTCCCGTACGGTCGCCAGGGATGCAGCGCGTCCCTCCCCTCTCATTCCCTACGACGGGCCCCGTCCCTGCCGCAACGGAGCCGGCCACGCCCCCCCGGCGCGCCCCGGACCGCGGCTCGTCTCCGGACGGGCCGCCCGCCACCGCCGCGCCGGCGCCGGGCGTGCGCCAAGGCCCCGGCGCCGTTCTGCAGGCAGGCCCGACGGGCGGGACGGGCCAGGGCACGGCGCGCCCCCCTCGCGCCGCCGCGCGGGTCAGCGCCCCTCCCCGCCGCCGGCCGCGTCCCCATCCGCCGACCGCCGGCGGCGGTCCGGGGACCGCCCCGGGGCCGCGTCGAAGTCGCCGTCGCCCCCGGTGTTCCTGCGCCGGTGCTCCTTGACGGCCTCCTGGGCCACGGCGACGTCCTCCGCCGACTCGAAGCGCAGGTCCAGCAACCGGTCGGTGTGCTCGACCAGGCCGCCGTCGTCGCCGGCGTCTTCGTAGACGTCGGGGTAGGTGGCGGGCTCCCCCACGTCCTGGGGCGTATCGGAACTGCCGTACTGGGCCACCGACTGCCAGGCGTCCTCCCCGTCGAAGTCGACCTCGTCGGTGTCGTCGCGCCAGGATCGGGCAAAGGGCGGGCTCAGCAGCGCCTCCTCCACCGGGCGGGCGGTGCCGCGCACCCTCTTCTCCCGTTCCGCCATGGCCTCGGCGCACGCCTCGCAATAGGGCGTGGCGGGCAGCGCCTCCAGCCGCTCCCGCGGGATCGGCCGTCCGCACCGCTGGCAGTAGCCGTAGGTCCCCTCCTCCAGCCGGGCCAGGGCGGCGTCGATGTCGTGCAGGGCCCGCTGGACGTCCCGCCGCCGGGCCACGTCCTTGGCCCGTTCGAAGGTCTCCGTGCCCACGTCGCCGGGATGGTTGTCGTAGGTGGAGAGCTCGCCGACGGACTCCCGCAGGGAGAGCCGGCCGATGTCGCTGTCGAACCGCAGATCGGCGGCGATGCGCCGCCGCTCCGCCAGCAGGCGCTGCCGGAAGTGCTCACGGACTTCGGGTCGCATGGACCATCCCTCCTCGGGGCCGCTCGCCGCCGCATCGCCCGTCGCCCCCCTGGCGGGTCCCCTCCGTGGACGAACCGGCCTGCCGGAGGGGCGGCCCCCCGCGCCCGGGCCGGCGGCACCGCGCCAGCGCGCCAGCCGGTGCGCCGCGCGGCGGACCCCCACCCGCGCGCCGGCCCCCGCGGCGACCGGGCTGGCCGGGGCCGGCCCGTCTCGCTCGGTCAGGGTCCCGGGGCACCGCCCCCGGCGGGCGGGGTGCCGTCGAGCTCGGTGCGCACGATGCGCAACAGGTCGGCGATCAGGCTGCCCAGATAGGGCAGGTTGAGCTCCACCGCCCGCTGCAGGGCGAGGAGCACCAGCGCCCCCAACAGGGTGAACCCCACCGCCGCCCCCAGGCCGCGGGCCACCCCGGCCAGGAAGTTCATCCAGAAGAGCCGTCCCGGGTCGTGGAAGAGGGCCAGGTACTCGCCGATGCTGATGCGCTGCCACCGCCAGCTGAGCTCGTCCAGGCGGTGGAGGATCCCGGCCAGCAGCGTCCGCGGCGGAGGGCGCCGCTGCCCGGCGGGGACCCCTGGCATCCCGACCCGGGGCGGCGAGCGTCGGTGCCCAGCGCCCAACCCCGGCATCCCGACCCGCGCCGGGGGCGCCGGCGACCACCGGCACCCCGGCATGGCTCCCGTCCCGTCACGCCGCACCCCCTGATCCGGCCGCCAGGCGGGGCGCCCGCCCGGGCCCGGACGCCGCCACGACCCAGCCAGCCGCTCCACCGCGGCGCGGCCCGTCGGCGCCCGCTCCCACGCGATGCGGGGCGCGCCCCCCGGACGCCGGTCGCCGCGGCGCTCCGGCCTGCCCAACCGGTCCACCTCCCGCTGCCCCGGCGCGGGCACCGCGCCGGCCGCCCCTGGGCGCCGGTGGTCGTAGCCTGTCCCGCCGCGGGACGCGCCACGCAGCGCGACCGCCCCGGGCCAAGCGCGGCGGGGGCGGCCGCATGGTGCATGCGGCCGCCCCCGCCGACGGGCGCCCCGCACGGCGCGGCCCCGTCCCCCGCGGGGACGGGGCCGCGCCCGGGCTCCCCACCGCTTTGCCATGGCCGTCGCGCGCCGTCGCGCCGGGCCCGGGGCCGTCGCGCCGCGCGCCGACGGCCCCCTCCCCAGAGATCCACACACGGCACAGCCTGAGCGAGCCCTGCAGAGGCTCGCGCCGCGCGGCGACGGCCCCCGGCGCCAGGGGTCGGGCGCGCAGCCCGACCGCCGGGCTAGTCCCGGGACGCCTCCACGCGGAACTCCGCATCCAGCCGCTTGAGGCGCGCGGTGATGCCGCCGTACTCCAGCTCCGAGAAGGGGAGCATCGCCGGCTGGAAGAAGCCCTGCTGCCGCATGCCCAGGGCCTTGGCCACGATGCGGTGCCGGATGGGCTCCCACACGGGGTCGGCGAAGAGGTCCACGGGTCCCGTGAGCTTGCCGTCGCGCAAGGAGAAGCCCAGGGCCGCCACCATGGGATGGCAGAAGAAGGTGCTGGCCGGCGTGTTCACCGGCACCGGCAGCAGCGGCAGGTTGTGGCTCCCCCGGGTGTCCCCCGCCACGAAGGCGCCCAGGGCGAAGGGCGGACCGAACTCCTCGGTGGCGGGGAAGATCTTCTGCACCCGCACGATGGCCACCGGGTCGTCCTTGCCCACGTAGCGGCCGGCGATCTGGCGCAGGCGCGTGGTGCTGACGGCCACGGCCTGTTCGTCCGGATACTTCCGCGACCAGATGCCGGCGATGACGTACCGGTGGGTGTCCCGCAGGAGGGCCGCGATGTCGTAGAGCCGCTCGGGCGCGTCCAGGGTGATCAGCCGGTCGCCCTCGGTGTGCTCGACGTCCATGATGACGAACCGGAAGCCGGCGTGGAGCTCCTCGGAGAGCAGCAGGCCCGGCGAGTACATGGGGTCGGCGAAGGCCAGGTACAGGGGCAGGTTGAAGGCGCCGGGCTCCGTCTTGTCGGCGGCCAGGATCATCAGCGCCTCGTTGGGCCGCTCCCGCAAGGCGAGCTCGGCCACCTGCGGACCCAGGCCGCGCACGTTGCCCGAGAAGGCGTCCTTCAACAGGTCCTGCCCGGCGCCGTAGAGGCCCTGCCGCTTGGCGACCTCGGTCCCCGCCTGGAAGGCCTCCCACGCCACGCGGTGGATCGCCTCGTCGCCCGGCGGCCGCTGGTGGGTCATCAGGATGGAGATGTCGTCGCCGCAGAAGAAGACCCGGGCGTCCAGTAGGAGGCCGCCCCTCTCGGCCTCGACCCGCTGGCGCACGGCGTCCAGGAGCTCGTCGCTGGGGCGGGTGTGGCCGCCCACGCTCCCCACGTCGGCCTTGATGACGCTCACCGTGACGTCCATCGCAAACCCCCCGTCACGCCGCGGGAGCGCGCCGGCCGGCGACGGGACCGCCGGGCCCCGTGCGCAGGTCCCGTCCCCCACGCCCGGCGGGGCCGAGGCCCCCTCCCACCCTCCCGACGGTGCGCGGGTGTTGTCCGCCGCACCGGGCGGTGCGCAGGTCCCGTCCCCCAGGCGCGCGGGATGCCCGCCCCCGGCCGCCGGCGGCATCACGGCGGCCGGTCGCTGCACCGACGCCCTGGGCCCGGCCGCGGCGCCCGCCGTCCCGAGCCCGAGGCCGGCAAGGGCCAGGGCGAGGGGCCGCCCTGCGGCCGGCAGAGCGCTACCCGCGACGAATCTTGCAAGAGGCGCTCACGATGGACCCATTTCCACGAAGGCCGGACGATTCCTACACAGCGAGGGGCTTCAGCGGGCCGTCGCCGCCGGGGCCCCGGGCCGTCGCCGCCGGGGTCCCCGGGCCGTGGCCGCCAGCGCCCCGCTGTACCCCCGCCAGGGGCTGGGACGCCCCGGTGCGGCTGCGGAGCGGCGAGCCCCAGGGCGGCCGCTCGCCCGGGCGGCGGCCGGTCGTTGGGCCGGCCCTGGGGCCCGAGCCCCCGAGGCCGTGGCGGACCTCACCGCCTGCGGAAGACGGGCGCGCCGCCCACGTACGTGGCCAGCACGGGGATGGACCGCAGCTCCCCCGGCGCGACCCGCCACGGGTCGGCCCCCAGGACCACCGCGTCCGCCGCCGCACCCGGCAAGAGGCTGCCCCAGAGCCCCTCCGCGAGGGCGCCGTAGGCGGCCCCCGCGGTGTAGGCCTTCAGCGCCTCGCCGACGCCGAGGCGCTGCTCGGGGTGCCAGCCCCCCGGCGGATGGCCCGCCAGGTCGTCCCGCGTGATGGCCGCCTGCACGCCCTCCAGGGGAGGCAACGGCTCGATGGGGGCGTCGGAGCCCGCCGAGACCGGCACGCCGGCATCGATCAGGCTGCGCCAGGCATAGGCGTACCGGCACCGCTCGGGTCCCAGCCGCTCCTCCACGAAGGCCAGGTCCGACGCCAGGAAGCGCGGCTGGATCTCGGCCACCACCCCGGCGGCCGCCAGTCGCCGCGGGTGCTCCGGCGCCATGACCTGCACGTGGATCAGCCGGTGGCGACCCGGCCCGCCCCGGCCCCGGGCCGCGGCCACCGCCTCCAGGGCCACGTCGATGGCCCGGTCGCCGATGCAGTGGATCGCCACCTGGTATCCGGCGGCAGCCGCCTCGGCCACGCGGGCGGCCAGTTCCTCCGGGGGGTGGCGAAGGAGGCCCCGCTCCGCCCCGTCGCCGTCGTGGTAGGGCTCCCGCAGCGCCGCCGTGCGGCCGCCCAGCGACCCGTCGGCGAAGAACTTGATCGAGCCCATGCGCAGCCACTCGTCGCCGTGGCCCGAGGGGCCCCACCGCCGGGCGTCGCCGAACGCCGCCCAGCCCACGTCCAGGGCTACCCGCAGCGGCCGCCCGCGGCGGCGGGCGGCGGCGTACAGCGCCACCACGTCCCCCAGCTCCCCGGGGCGGTGGACGTCGTGGCTGTGGACGGCGGTGATCCCGGCCGCATGGGCGGTCCGGATCACCTCCCGAAGTCCCGCCAGCCGCTCCTCGAACCCCGGCTCGGGCCGGGCCGCCGCCACCCGGTCGATGGCGGTCTCCTCCAGCAAGCCCGTCAGCTCGCCGGTCTCGGGATTCCGGACGAACCGGCCACCCGGCGGGTCGGGCGTCTCCCGGTGCACGCCGGCCGCGGCCAGGGCGGCGCCGTTGGCCACGGCCACGTGCCGGCACACCCGCCGCAGGAGGACGGGGTGCTCCGGGGCCGCCCGGTCGAGCAAGGCCCGCCCCGGCCACGTCGGCGGGTCGAACCGGCTCTGATCCCAGCCGTAGCCCTCGATCCACGTGCCCGGCGGCAGCTCCGCGGCCCGTCGGGCCACGCGGCGGGCCAGTTCGTCCAGCGAGTCCACGTCCCGCAGGTCGAGCTGCGCCGCCGCCGCGGCGCACCAGAGCAGGTGGCAGTGGCCGTCGACGAAACCCGGCAGCAGCACCGCCTCCCGGGGCAGGACCTCCACCTCCGCCCGCGGCCCCGCCGCGTCCCGCACGGCGGCCTCGCTCCCCAGGGCGGCCACGCGGCCGTCGCGGAAGAGCACCGCCTCCGCCGGGGCGACGGGCGCGCCCGGCGCCGGGACGATGCGGCCGACCAGCACGAGGCCGGCCGCCGGGGGTCCGTCGCCGCCGCACGCCGCCGCGACGGAGGTGGGCACGCTGTCGTCCATGGGGTCGGGCGCCGCGGAACCATGGGGTGGGGAGGCTGGCGTGGCCATCGCGATCCGCGTCACCTCCTGGACGGGATGGCCATGCCCCCGGCTCAGCGACGGCCCGCCTCCACCGGCGTCCCCAGGACCCGGGCGAGGGCGGCCCGCGCCAGGATCTCCGCCGGATCGACCCACGGCACGGGGAAGTCGCCGGGCCGCAGGACCAGGGGCAGCTCCGTGCAGCCGGCGATCAGCACCCGGGCGCCGCGCTCCACCAGGTGGGCACCGGCCTCGAGCAACCGCCGGCGCGCCGGGGCGTACACCCCGGCCTTGATGCCGTCGGGACCGAAGATCGCCCGGGTCACCCGTGCCTGGTAGGGCGGATCGGGCACCACGACCTCGAGGCCCACTCGCGCCAGCGCTTCGTGGTAGAGGCCACTCTGCACCGTCAATTCCGTGGCCAGCAAGCCCACGGGCCCGCCAGCGGCCAGCCCGGCCGCGGGGTCGCCGCCGGGCGCCAGGGCCCGCGCGACCTCCCGCATGATGTGCAGGATCGGGACCGGGCTCGCCTCCTGGAGCCGGTCGAAGTACACGTGGGCGGTGTTGCAGGGGATCAGGATCACGCGCGCCCCCAAGGCGACCAGCCCCTGGATCCCCGCCACCATGGCCGGCACGGGGTCCGGGCCGCAGCCGCGCAGGTAGGCGGTGCGGTCGGGGATCTTCGGGTTGCTGTCGATGACCACCCGCACGTGGTCCTGGTCCACCCGGGCCGGCGTGGCGCGGACGATCTTGGCGAACAGGTCGACGGTCGCCTCGGGCCCCATGCCCCCCAGGATGCCGATGGCCGGCCCGCCCGCGCCCGCAAGGGCGGCCGCGGTGGCGCGGGCGGCGTAGTCCGCTTCGATGCGACCCGAACCGTCCCGACGAACCGGCCGGGAGGCCGCCGCGGACGGGGCGCCGGGTGGAGACGGCACGGCCGGCGGGGCTGCGGGCACGGGCGCGGTGCCCTCCGGCCGGGGCCCGCCCCTCCCGCCCCCCGGCCCGGGACGCAGGCGACCGTCCCCGTGAGCCCCCGGGCGCCAGCCCGCTGGGCGGTGAGACCGTCCGTTCCGGCTTACGTCCGTCGACATTCGACCTTTGCGCCTCCCGCGGGTTCGCGCCGACCGGCGGACGCCGAGCGGATTCGGCGACCGGCACCACGCCGACGGCTGGCCGGCTACGGACCGGTGGCTCGCCGCGCCGCGGCGGGGACCGCAGCCGGCGGGCGGCCCGCCGCCGTGTCCGGCCGGCGGCGGGCATCCGGGCGCAGCCAGCCGCCGTCCGAGGCGCGCCGCCGGCCTTGGTCGCACGGCGGCACAATGAGCTCAGCGTTCGACGGCTTCGGCCCGGCTCCTGCCCGGCTCACGACCGGGGGCGCCCTGCGGGGGCGCCGCCCCGCCGGCGCCCCCGCAGGGCGGCACGCGACCGGGGCGTACCCACCGGGCCCGCGTCGGCCACGATGCCACCCCTATTTGCATCCCAGGGAATTGCCTCCCAGGGCGGGGCGCAAGCCGGGCGGTACCCCGGAGGGCGCCGGGCGAAACCGGGCGGGCCCGGGCAGGCGGGGCGCAACCCGGGCGGTACCGCGCAGGACACCGCGCCAGGGGGGTGCCCGGCAGGGCGGTGCGCAACCGGCGCGTCGGTCCGCCGGGCGACGGGCGACCAGGGCGGGGCCCCGCATGGCCGGGCGCAACCCTCGCCACCCCACCCGGCGCCCGGGCAACCCGGGTGGCGCCCCCTCGGGGCGCCGCGCAACCGGGGCGGCGGTGCGGGTGGCGCCGCTGCGCGGCGGGCGGTGCGGGTCCGTGCCACAGCGCCCTCGCGCTCGGGGATGGCGCGCCGGTCCCCGCACCCACGGTGTATGCACGGGGGGCGGGACAGGTGCCCACACCGGGCACCTGTCCCGCCCCCGAGGGGCAGTCGCCACCCGCAAGGGTGCGCCGGGGTCGGCCCGCCGACCCCGGCCCGGCGCGCCGACCCCGGCGAGCCCGCCGGCCGCTGCGGGCTTCAGGCTCCGGCGGTGCGGTCCGTCCCGGGCGTCGCCTGGAGCCGGCGCACCACCTGGGCGCAGCGGGGACAGAGGTCGGGGTGGTCGCCGTCGTCCCCGACGCCGGGGACGTGGCGCCAGCAGCGGGCACAACGCGCCAGGGACGACCGCGCCACCCGGACGGTCAGGCCGTCGACCCGCGCCTCGACGGAGCCGCCGCCGGCCGTCCCTGCCACCTCCGGCTGGGCCCCGGCGGCAGGCCCGGTCCCGGTCCCCTCGGCCGCCGCGTCCCGCGCCGGGTCGGCGGGCACCCCGCCACCGTCCCGCACCGCGGCGGCCCCCCCCAGCGCCCCCGGCACCGCGGACGCCGCCGCGGGCTCGGTCCCGCGGCCATGGCCGGGTTCGACCACCACCTCGGCCACCAGGAACAGCTCCGGCAGCTCGGGCATGTGCCGCTCCAGCACCCGGGCCTGCTCGCCGGTCGCCCCCGCGATCACCACCCGGGCCTCCGCCGGCACCTCGATCACCTTGTCCTGGCGGGCCTGTTCGAGGACGCGATAGACCGCCTCCCGTACCCGCAGCAGCGTCTCGTACCGGTGCAGCAGCGCCTCGTCGCGCCAGGCGGGCTGGGGGTCGGGCATCAGGGCCAGGTGCACGCTCTCCGGCTCGCCCTCCCCTCGCGGCAGGTGTCCCCACACCTCGTCCGCCGTGTGGCAGAGCACCGGCGCCAGCAGCAGGGTCAGGGTGCGCGCCAGCTGGTAGAGCACCGTCTGGGCCGCCCGCCGCTCGGGGGCCGCCGGCCAGGAGGCGTAGAGCCGGTCCTTGAGCACGTCCAGGTAGAACGCGCTGAGATCGGTGACGCAGAAGTTGTGGATCGCGTGGTAGACCAGCTGGTACTGGTACTCGTCGTACGCCCGGCGCACCCGCTCCGTCACCTGGGCGAGCCGCGCCAGCGCCCAGCGGTCGAGCTCGGGCAGCTCGCCGTAGGCCACGGCGTCCCGGCCCGGGTCGAAGTCGCCCAGGTTCGCCAGGAGAAAGCGCAGGGTGTTGCGGATCTTCCGGTAGACCTCGGCCATCTGCTTGAGGATGTCCTCCGAGATCCGCACGTCGCCCCGGTAGTCCGACGAGACCGCCCACAGGCGCAGCACGTCGGCCCCGTAGCGCCGGATCACGTCGTTGGGGTCGACCACGTTGCCCAGGGACTTGGACATCTTGCGGCCCTCGCCGTCCACCACGAAGCCGTGGGTCAGCACGGCCCGGTAGGGCGCCTGGCCGCGGGTGGCCACCGCCGTCAGCAGCGACGACTGGAACCAGCCCCGGTGCTGGTCGGATCCCTCCAGGTAGAGGTCCGCGGGCCAGGTCAGCTCCTCCCGCGTCTCGAGCACCGCGGCGTGGCTCGACCCGGAGTCGAACCACACGTCCATGATGTCGGTCTCCTTGCGGAACCCCTGCCGGCTGCCGCAGTGGGGGCAGGCGAAGCCCTCGGGCAGGATCTCCGCCGCCTCCCGCTGGAACCAGGCGTTGGAGCCCTCCCGCCGGAAGAGGTCCGCCACCGCGCGGATGCTCGCTTCCGTGATCACCGGCTCCTGGCAGGCCTCGCAGTAGAAGACCGGGATCGGCACGCCCCAGGCGCGCTGGCGGGAGATGCACCAGTCGCCGCGGTCGGCCACCATGTTGCGGATGCGCTCCCGACCCCACTCCGGGATCCAGCGCACTCGATCGATGGCCTCCAGGGCCTGCCGGCGGAAGCCCTCCACCGAGGCGAACCACTGGGTGGTGGCGCGGAAGATCACCGGCTGGCGGCAACGCCAGCAGTGGGCGTACTGGTGCCGGATGGTGCCCTCGGCCAAAAGCGCCCCCGCGTCGTCCAGGGCGCGCACGATGTGGGGGTTCGCATCGGCGTAGAACAGGCCCGCGAAGGGCCCGGCCTCCTGGGTGAAGCGGCCGCGGTCGTCCACCGGGCTCAGCACGGGCAGGCCGTAGCGGCGACCGACCTCGAAGTCCTCCTGGCCGTGGCCCGGCGCCGTGTGGACCAACCCCGTGCCCTCCTCCATGCTGACGTGCTCGGCCAGCACCACCGGCGAGGTGCGGTCGAACAGGGGGTGGCGGTAGGTGACGCCCGCGAGGTCGGCCCCGGTCCAGGGGCCCGAGCGGCCGCGTTCCTCCAGCTGGGCGGCCTGGAGCACCCGCTCCACGAGGGGCTCGGCCACCACCAGCGGCCCACGGTCGGTCTCGACCGCCACGTAGCGGGCCTCGGGGTGGACCGCGATGGCCAGGTTGGCCGGGATCGTCCAGGGCGTGGTGGTCCAGATCACCAGCCGGGCGCCGTCCGGCAGGCGGCCGCGGCCGTCCACCACGGGAAAGGCGACGTAGATGGAGGGCGACGTCTTCTCCCGGTACTCGATCTCCGCCTCCGCCAGCGCCGTCTCGTCCACGGGACACCAGTACACGGAGTAGAGGCTGCGGTAGATGTAGCCGCGCCGCGCCATCTCGCCGAAGACCTCGATCTGCTTGGCCTCGTACTCGGGATCCAGGGTGAGGTAGGGCCGCTCCCAGTCGCCCAGCACGCCCAGGCGGCGGAACTGCTGGCGCTGCCGGTTCATCTGCTCCAGGGCGTAGTCGCGGCAGCGGTTCCGCAACTCGACGGGCGAGATGGCGCGCCGGTCGACGCCCAGCACCTCCAGGGCACGGCGCTCGATGGGCAGGCCGTGGGTGTCCCAACCCGGGACGTAGGGCGCGTCGTAGCCCACCATGGAGGCGTACCGCACCACCACGTCCTTGAGGATCTTGTTGAGGGCCGTGCCCACGTGGATGTCGCCGTTGGCGTAGGGCGGGCCGTCGTGCAGGACGAACCGCGGCCGCCCGCGGCGGGCCTCGCGCAGCCGCCGGTAGAGGTCCATCGCGTCCCAGCGGCGCTGGATCTCGGGCTCCCGCCGGGGCAGGTTGGCCCGCATGGGGAAGTCGGTCTTGGGCAGGTTGAGCGTCTCGCGGTAGTCCATGCTCCCCCTCCTCGCGAAGTCGGCAACAACGAAAAACCCCTTCGCCAAAGGGCGAAGGGGGCTCCCTCGCGGTACCACCTTTGTTCCCGGGCAAGCTCGCCGCGGCCGCGGCGGCTCGTCACGGCCGCCCGCGGCGCCAGGGCCACGTCGCCGTCGGTTCCCCGGTCGCGGGTCCGGTACCAGCCGAAGGCCCGGGCACTCTGCGGCCCGCTAACGGGGGCCAGGCGGCCCAGCCTACTGCGCGCCCCGCGCTGCCTCCATCCGTGGCTCCCGCAGGCCGCGGGGCGGGTTCGGTGGGCGGCTCGGGGGGGATCTTCGGGCGGCCACCGGCGCCCGGGCTCGCAGCCGACGGCCCGGGCTCTCTGCAGCCGGCATCGCGACCGGCCCTACTCGCCCCGTCATCGCCGTGCTCGACCATTGACCATTGGCGGGGGCGCCGCCCCTGGGGCCGCGGCGCCCAGCCTGTCGGATTACGGCAAATTGTAGGGACGCGGCGGCGGCCCGTCAAGGGAGGGGCGCCTGGGGACTGCATCAAGCTTCGGTAGGTGGATCCCCCCGACCCATGTTCCGGTCACGCCACAGAAAGGCCGGCCAGATGCCGCAGCGCCTTCACCCACTCGCGGTCCGCATGGGGTCCGTAGAGCGCCGGGATCCGCACCCGCAGCCACTGGGCGACATCCTCCACGTCGCTCCGGCTCAGGCGCTGCCCGAACAGCCGGCCTTGCGGGGTCGGGGCCACCGGTGGCGCCTGGCGGCGCTGCCAGACCGGACGCGCGTAGCGATCGAGCTCCCCGTTCGCTCGAGCCGCCAACAGCCGGGCCAGGTGCCGAGCCCCTCGCTCGCTCCACGCGGCCCCGCGCCGCTTCATTCGCCGGGCCAGCACGTGGTAGTTCTCCGCCTCGATCGCACCGAGCCGCCGCGCGTTCGCGTCGGCCACGATGCCGTCCCAGTGGTTCTTCAAGTACTGCTTCAGTTCTTGGACGCGGTCGCGCGCTTCACCCCGCGCCCGCCGGCGAGCCGCATCCAGGATCGTCTCCACCTCGCGCCACGGCTTCCCCTCGGCCAGGGCCGCCGCCAGCTGCCGGTGGGCTTCCGCGTCGTGCTGCAGTCCCCGCCGCATGGCCCGTTTCAGGTGGAACGGATCGAGGCGATACGAAGCCTGTGGGAGGTACTCAAGGGCCTTGCGGATCCACGGCGCCCCGTCCCCACCCACCGTGCACTGTTCCACCCGGGCCCAGTCCCACTCCGCCGCAAAGGCCGCCAGCGCCTCCTCGATGGACGCCGTCCCTTCGCCCACGGCCACGTGCACCCGCCGGTTCTTCAGCACCGTCCGCCCCCGCGCGTCCGTCGCCTTGCCCTCATACGCCAGCGCATGCATCAGCGCAATCCGCTCTTTCTGCCCATCCGGCCCGCGCCGCCGGCCCCGCACCAACAGCTCGTCAAACTCCAAGTCGACGGCGGCCGCCGGCCGGCTCCCGGGCGGGATCTCGCCCCGCTCAAACACCGCCTCCCGCTGCGCCTTCGCCGCTTCGTCCGCTCGGGCCCCGGCCGCCTGCACATCCGCCCACAAGGCCATGGCGCTCAGCCGCACGGCCCCGCAGCTCACCCGCTCCAGCCAGTCCGCTGCCGCCGCAAACGGCACTTGGGTGCACAGCTGAATCCCGAACTCCTGCACCAGCGGCGAGTATCGCTGCCGCGGCGCCAGCCCGAGCACTTCATCCAGCAAGAACCGCCGTGCGCCGCTCGGCCGCTCCTGGTAATACCGTCGTTCCCACTGGATCTCACCCACCCACGTGATCAGGCTCCGCGGTTGCTGATTGACGCACTTCAGTTGCCGCCGGTCCCGCTGCTCCATCAGCTGCCGGTCCAGCGCCTCCAAAGCCGTGACCAACAGTTGCCGCGCGGCCTCCTGCGCCCCTCGGACCACGGCCACCTCCAGCGCTCGAAAGTCCGGAGCCTCCCACAGGGCCTTTTCCACAACCCGAGCAAGCTGCAGGGTGATCTCCCCGATGCGGCGAATCACGTCCTTCATGGAGAGGCCTCACCTCCATCCTTGGCCAGAAGGATCGGCTGTCCCGTTTGGGACAACCTGGTGAGGTCTCTCCTTCGCTTTTCCCCCACCAGCACCTACCGAAACTTTAGACAGTCCGCCTGGGCCCGTCGAGGGAGGGACGCCTGGCTAGAGGCCGGCGGTCCTTTCGCGGCCCGCCGCCACCTCCCGGGCTGCACCCCACTGCGCCGGGGGACGAGCCGGCCCGGGCTCGCGCCCCCCCTCCTGCCCGCCGGCGCCGGGGCGGGCCGGCCCCCGGGCGCCGACGCCGCGGTGGACCGTCGCCCCGGCGTCGGCCACCAGGGCGGCCGGTTCGTCCGCCGCGTCCCGGCCCGGGGCGGCACCGGCGTCGCCCTCCGAGACCGCCGCCGCGGCATCGGCCTCGTCACCCCCCGCCAGCCCCGGTTCCTCGTCGAGGAGCTGCAGGTGGGCCATCAGCATGGCCCGCATCCGCGCCCGCGCGACCTTCATGTTGTTGAGCAGCTCCTGGTAGCGGCGCTCCATCTCCTCCGCCTTCGCCCGGGCCGCTTGCACGATCTGCTCGGCCTCCAGCCGCGCCTGGTTGATCAGCAGCTCCGCCTGCCGCTGGGCGCTGGCCTTGACCTCCTCCGCCGTCTCCTGGGCGACCACCAGGGTGTTGTGGAGCGTGTCCTCCAGCTGCCGGTACTGCTCCAGCTTGGCGTTCAGCGCGTCCACCTGCTCGCGCAGGGCGGCGTTGTCCCGCAGCACCTGGTCGAACTCCCGGCCCACCTGCTCGAGGAACTCGTCCACCTGGGTCTCGTTGTAACCGCGGAAGGAGCGGGAGAACTGCTTGTTGTGGATGTCCAGCGGCCTGAGGGCCATCCTCCCACCTCCCGGGATCGGTGCCGTCCCGCCCCTGGGGCGGGATGCCGGCTCGCCCGGCGCCGGCGACGGGTGGCGCCGCCGTCACGCCACCGCCAGAAGCAGCCGCACCAGCAGGGTCTCCACCAGCCGGATCAGCAAGAGGGCGACCAGCGGCGACAGGTCCAACGGCCCGGTGGCGGGCATCACCCGCCGGATCGGGGCCAGGATCGGCTCCGTCAGTTGGACCAGTACACGATAGACATCGTGAAACGTGCGGTTGTAGTTACCCTGGACGAACCACGACATGATCACGCGGATCAGCAGCAGCCAGAAGAACGCCGTGGCGAGGCCGTGGATCACCCGGACGAGGAACGTCACGATCCAGTCGGTCAACGCCCACCCTCCCTGCGCCGCCCATCGGGCTCCGCCCCACCGGCCGCCGCGCCATGCCGCCGGCACCGCCCCGCCGGGTCGGCCGCCGTTCCCTCGCCGCCCCTCAGTCGCGGCTGAGGAAGTCCGGACGGTCGACCACGGTCTCCACGTTCTGCGGGGCGAAGAACACGACGCCGTTGGCGATGCGGTACATCTCCCCGTTGAGGGCGTAGATGGTGCCGCTCAAGAAGTTGAGGATGCGCTGCGCCGTCTCCTTGTCGGTGTCCTCGAGGTTGAGGATCAGCGGCCGCCGGTTCTTCAGGTGCTCGGCGATGTCCTGGACCTCGTCGAAGGACCGGGGGCGGGCGATGACCACCCGTTGGGAGCGGGGACCGGAGGCCAGGGGCACCAGCTGCCCCGGCCGGCCGGCGGCCCCCTCCGGCCGCTCCCGCGAGGGGCGACCGTCCCGGCGTCGCGTCGTGGTCGTGCCGTCTTGCGGTTCCTCGGCCGCGGCGGCCTCGACCACCTCCTCCTCGACCTCGAAGCCGATCAGGGAGAGCAGCCGGTCCATCCACCCCATCGCGACTCCTCCTCATCCGCGCTCGCCGAAGATGGCCCGGCCGATGCGTACGATGGTCGCACCCTCTTCCACCGCCACCTCGAAGTCGTCGGTCATGCCCATGGACAGGTGGCGCATCTCGATGCCCGGGAGGTCGCGGCACCGCTCGGCGGCCTCCTCCAAGAGCTGCCGCAGCCGACGGAAGACCGGCCGCACCTCTTCCGGGTTATCGGCCCGCGGCGCCACGGTCATCAGGCCGACCACCCGCAGGCCGGGGCGACCCGCCACCTGCTGGAGAAAGGGGATGACCTTCTCCGGCGGCAAGCCCGCCTTGGTGGCCTCCCCCGCCACGTTGACCTCCACCAGACACGGCAACACCCGGCCGCAGCGGCTGGCACGCCGGTCGACCTCCTGGGCCAGGGCCACGCGGTCCAGGGAGTGGAGCAGATGACAGTGCCGGACGATGTACTTCACCTTGTTGGTCTGCAGCCGCCCCACGAAGTGCCAGTGGACGTCGTCGCCGAAGGCCGGGAACTTGTCCCGCGCCTCCTGGGCGCGGTTCTCCCCGAAGTGTCGGATCCCGGCGGCGTACGCCTCGCGCATCGCGGCGACGGGCACCGACTTGCTCACCGCCACCAGCGTGACCGCCCCGGGATCCCGCCCCGCCCGCGCCGCCGCGGCGGCGATGCGCTCCCGCACGGCGGCCACCCGTTCGGCTATGCTCATCGGCGTCGTCGCTCCCCGGACGGAGCCGGCGGCCGCTGCCCCCGGCGCCGCGGTGCGCCACGGCCCCGGCGGGACCCGCAGGTGTCCCGCCAACCGCGCCGTTCGACCCGCCGTCGACGCCGGCGGCGGGCCATCCGGCGCCGGCGCCCGGAGCCCCCCCGTGACCCGGGAGGAGCCCGGCGTCCCGGGCCGCCGGCCCTTCCAGTGTAGCAGGGCGATTCCATACCGGCGGGGGCGACTCCTGCCCGTTTCGGCGGTTCCGTACGTCGGGACGGCCCTCCCGCTCCCACCCCGCGGGCACACCTCCGGGAGAGCGCCGCCGGGGCCGTCGCAGGCGTCAGGAGGAAGCTTCGCGGGTCGTGCGGATCGTCCAGGTCTTGCGGATCGGCGGGTCGTGCAGGTCGTGCGGATCGCCGGGCGTCGAGCTGCGCCCGAGCGCCGTCGCGCCGGCCGGGAGGGGGCCGACGCCCGCCCGGCGCGGCGGGGCCGGCCCCGCCGCGCCGGGCGGCCGCGACCGGTGGGGACGGCTGCCTGCGGCGCCCGACGGGAATCAGCCACCCGGCCGGATACCCGGCCGGATGCCGATCAGGCCGGCCATGCGGCCCGTTCGACCGCCGCTGGCCCGGTGGGAGAAGAAGGACGCGGTGTCGCAGGCCGTGCACAGCGCCGCGACGGCGATGCGTCGGGGGTCGAGGCCCGCCTCCACCAGCAGTCGCCGGTTCGTCTCCCAGAGGTCCCAGTGCCGGTAGCCGGCGCCCCGGGGCGACGGCGCGAGGACCTCCTCCGCCCACGGCAGCCGGCGCGCGAGCCGCTGGAGGACGGGTTCGTCCACCTCGAAGCAGCAGGGGCCGATGGAGGGACCGATCAGGGCGTTGAGACGGTGAGTGCCCACGCCCATGGCCCTCGCCAGGGTGCGGGCCGCCGCCGGCGCCACCCCGGCCAGGGTGCCGCGCCAGCCGGCATGGGCCAGGGCCACCCCGCGACGCGGTCCGGGTGCCGCCCCGGCCCCATCCCGCGGGGCGACACCGGCCGTCGCGGGGGAGGGCTCCGCCTCGCCCCACAGGAAGACGGGGACGCAGTCGGCAAAGGTGGCCCACAGCAGGACGCCGGGGTCCGTGGTCACCAGCGCGTCGGCCGCGGGCGCCTCCCCCGGGGGCCACGGCGCCTCGGCGCGGACCACGCTCACGTCGGCGCCGTGGACCATGCGCGGCATGGCCACCCACCGCCAGCCGGGACCGGCCGCCTCCAGCACGCGCTGGCGGTTGGCCTCCACCCGGGCCGGTTCGTCCCCGGTGGACCGACCCAGGTTGAGCTCCGCCCAGGGTCCCTCGCTCACGCCGCCCCGGCGGGTGGTGAAGGCCAGGAAGAGCCACGGCGGGGCCTGGGGAAGAACCAGCCACTCCAAACCCGCCACCGACTCCCGGCGCATGGGCGGGGAGGCGTCCCGTGGGAGCGCGGCGGTCACCGGCCTCCCTCCCCTGGGGCCGACCCCTCGCAGCCCGCGGGGCCCGCAGGTCCCCCGGCCCGGGCCACGGGAGGACGGCGCCTATCCCGTCTTTGCCTCCACCCCTTCGCTTCCCGCGACCGCGGCTCCTTCCATGTCGACGAACCCCGGCACGTTGACCAGGATCACGTCCTGACCGAAGCGGACGATCTGCTCCCACGGGATCACGTAGTCGCGGTCGCGGCCGAAGAGGCCGAACCACCGGGCCGGCCCGGGCACGATGATGGCCTGGATGCGCCCGGTCTGGAGGTCGATCTCCACGTCCCCCACCCAGCCCAGCCGGCGCCCGTCCACGATGTTGATCACGTCGCGGGTGCGCAGGTCGGAGGTCTTGAGCACGGCCGTTCACCTCCGCAGCCCATGGCGGCGTCCGCTTCAGGATATGCGGGGACCGGGACGGGGGCCCCGCAGGGGTCGGGCACGGGCCCCCAGGATGGCAGGGGGCGGTGCCCCGGGGTCGCCCCGCGGGACCATGGGGCGAGCCCCGCAGAGCCGCGGGGCTCGCGGCCCGCGGCGCCAGGGGGTTCGCAGGCTGCGGGGACGGGGGCTCGCAGGTCCCGGGGGGCCACGGGGTTCGCAGGCCGCGGGACCGGGGATCTCGCGGGTCGCGCTCGCAGGTCGCGAGATCGGGGGCCGTAGGCTGCGGAACCTGCGGCGCGCAGGTCACAGGACCTTCCGCCCGGGCGGCACGCAGGGAACAGGACCTTCCGCCGGGGGCCGCGGCACCTGGGGACTAGCGGGCCGCCGCGCGCTGCCAGGCGGCCAGCGACGCCCACCAGCTGCCGACGCTGCCCCGCCACCACTCCAGGAGGAACCAGCGGGTCTCCGGCGGCCTCCCCGCCCCCGCGGGGTCGACCGCGGCGGTGTCGGCCGTGCCCGCCGCGGTCCCGTCGGGCGCGGCGTAGGCCCCGCCGGCCAGGGCCTGGGGGGTCGCGCTGGCGGCTTCGCCCCCGCTTCCCGGGACCGGGGTGGCGAGCCTGGCGGACGTCCCCGAAGCGCCGGCGGCGACGGCCCCCAGCGGCTCGACGGCCGTCGCCGGGTCCGCGCCGGCGCCGGCGGGACCGCCGTCCCCCACCCGGCACAGCCCGGGGAACAAGACGCACCAGAAGTTGTGACCCCGTCCGCTGCCCAGCACCACCCGGACGGCGGGATAGGTGCCGGCCGGGTAGACGAAACCGCCCAGTTCGCGGCGGTCGAAGGCGAAGGATCCGATCTCGACCCGCGCGCCATACGACAAGCCGGCCTGGCGGACCACCGCCTCGGCGCGGCCCTCCAGCTGGGGGGCCATCGCGGCCACCCGCTGGAGGACCTCTTCCGGCGTGCGCACCCCGGCGGCGGCCGCGGTCACCAGCGGAAGGAGGGCGTCGCGCACCTGGAGCTTGACCGCCTGGTCCCGGGCGGCATCGCTGTGGGCGACGACGTGGAGCCGGACGATGGGCGGTACCGGCGGCGACGCGGCCGGTTCCACCGCCGGTGTGTGACCGGCCGCCCGCGGGCCCAGGGTGACCGCAACGAAGAGGGCGAGGGCCAGCCACCCTGCGACCCGGAGCCAGCGGCCCACCCCCGGCTGCGGGCGCGCACCGGTCCGGCCGGCCGTCAGGGGGCGGCGCGCGGCCGCCGGCTGGCCGTGGTGCACCCCGTCCCCGTTCGCCGCCGCGCCGGTCGCGACCGGGCCGATCCCCGCCCGCGGGTCGCGGCGCGGGATTCGTGGGGCTTTCCGTGGAGCTCGCGCGTCCATGCCTCTCGCCCTTTCACATGT
The DNA here is from genome assembly GCF_033582035.1 of Thermaerobacter composti. NCBI lineage: Bacteria > Bacillati > Bacillota > Clostridia > Eubacteriales > Clostridiales Family XVII. Incertae Sedis > Thermaerobacter > Thermaerobacter composti. The sequence goes on along the minus strand of NZ_CP132508.1, from coordinate 1,097,133 downwards.
ACTTGCGCATGCGCTGGAGGGCGGCCTTCTCCAGTCGCGAGACCTGCGCCTGGGAGATGCCGATCTCGTTGGCGACCTCCATCTGGGTCTTGCCCTGGTAGAAGCGCTTGGTGATGATCAACTGCTCGCGCTCGTCCAGGCGGGACATGGCCTCGCGAACCGCGATGCTCTCCAGCCACTGCTCGTCGCGCTGCTTGTCGTCGCTGACCTGGTCGACCACGTAGATGGGGTCGCCGCCGTCCTGGTAGATCGGCTCGAACAGGGAGACGGGATCCTGGATGGCGTCCAGGGCGTGGACGACCTCCTCCCGCGGGAGCCCGAGCTCCCGGGCGATCTCCTCCAGGGTCGGCTCCCGACCGTGCCGGTGGGTCAGCTGATCCCGCACCTGGAGCGCCTTGTACGCCACGTCCCGCAGGGAGCGGCTGACGCGGATCGGGGTGTTGTCCCGCAGGTAGCGGCGGATCTCGCCGATGATCATGGGCACCGCATAGGTGGAGAAGCGCACGTTCTGGTCGAGATCGAAATTGTCGATGGCCTTCATCAAGCCGATGCATCCCACTTGAAACAGGTCGTCAACGGGTTCGCCGCGATGATTGAAGCGTTGAATGACACTGAGGACGAGGCGCAGGTTGCCCTGGACCAGTTGCTGCCGCGCCTCCTGATCGCCCTGGCGCATGCGCTGAAACAGCGTCCGCATCTGTTCGTTCGTCAGCACCGGGAGTTCGGCGGTATTCACCCCACAGATCTCAACCTTGTTGATCATGCGGCTCATGGGAACGTGGCTCCCTCCCGCCCGCCGGCCCGTGGCCATCGGCGGCAGGCCATGTGCGCGCAGCCGAGCTCGTCCTGCAACGGGGAGTATGCGCGGCGCTGGGAGGGGTTATGCACCGGCGACGCCGGCATCATTCGTCATAACTTTCCCCGGCGCGTTGCGGGGCATGCATTGGAGAGCGCCGTGATGACGGCATGCTTTGGGGAGGACGATCAACATCGAGTCCTATCATTGAGAGGTCTCAATCGATCAACCTTCATCGAATTGACACGAAGAGCCCCGCAGCGTAGGCTGCGGGGCTCTGTGCAAACCTGCGGGGCCCTTTACAAACCCATGTTGAGATTCAGCTGATCGCTTCCTGGATCTTCTCCCGCAAGGCGTCCAGCTCATCCTGGGTCGCATCGTCCACCTCACACCAGGTGGCCAGGGGGCACTGCCACTGCTGGTAGTCCAGGAGCCCGAAGGCCACCTCCAGCTGCCGCCGCGTCAGGGCTGGAGCCTCTGCGGCCTCCATGGCGGCGTCGAGGACGTCGACCAGTTCCTCCAGCTCCTGCGGGTCGACCGCCGGTTCGACCTCGACGGCGTGGATGTCGCAGCCGAAGCCAGCGAAGTCGGCAACGTTCCGCAAGAGGGCCATCTCCCGCCCGGACAGCGCCACCGTGACCGCCGGTGTCCCTGGCATCGGGACCACCTCCCGGTTCCAGGATGCACCGGCCGCGACGGGCCGCCTGTGACCGCCGTCACCGATTTGATATGAACAGGATCCCCCCGGATGGCGGGCCCTCGCCTCCCCCAGCTACTCCATCTTCCGGATCTCCCGGCGCAAGCGGTTGATGATGCGCTTCTCCAGGCGCGAGATGTACGATTGCGAGATGCCCAGGTGGTCGGCCACCTGCTTCTGGGTGCGCTCGATGCCGTCCACCAGGCCGAATCGCAGCTCCATGATCAGCCGCTCCCGCGGGCTGAGGCGCGCCAGGGCCCGGTAGAGCAGCTGGCGGTCCACCTTGGCCTCCAGGTCGCGATAGATCACGTCGCCGTCCGTGGCCGGGATCACGTCCGAGAGCAAGAGCTCGTTGCCCTCCCAGTCCACGTTGAGCGGCTCGTCCAGGGAGACCTCGTACCGCGTGCGGCTGGTGCGCCGCAGGTGCATGAGGATCTCGTTCTCGATGCACTTGGAGGCGTACGTGGCCAGCTTGATCCGCTTGGACGGATCGAAGGTGTTCACGGCCTTGATCAGACCGATGGTCCCGATGGAGACCAGGTCCTCGAGGGGGATGCCGGTGTTGTCGAACTTGCGCGCGATGTAGACCACCAGGCGCAGGTTGCGCTCGATCAGGGTGTGACGGGCGGCGGGGTCGTCGTCGTCCAGGCGGTCCAGCAGCAGCTCCTCCTCGTCGGCCGTGAGCGGCGGGGGCAGGGCCTGGCTGCCCCCGAGGTAGTGCACGGGCAGCCGCGCCACGCCCGAGCGCAGCAACCACCGCAGGATGGCCAGCCGCACGGACCACTTCAACCGGAGCCAGTGATGCCGCATCGTCTGCAGCGCCTCCCCTCCCGACAGGTCTAGGACACCCGTGACGACGCGGGACCCGCGGCGTCGGGCGCCTCCAAGAGCGCGGTGGGTAGAAGGGCCACGTAGTGCTGATCCCCGGTGAAGCGGCCGGGGAAGACCGCCACCACCGCGGGGCCCAGGGCCCGCCAGCGCTCCCCGGGCCGGACCCCGGCCGCGGACCGGCCGGGGTCCGGGACCGGGCTGCGCTCTCCGCCCGCCGGGCAGCGCGCCGCCGTCGTCGATGCCGCCGGCGCGCCCGGCACCCCGGTGGCGTCCGCGCCAGCCCGACCCTGGCCGGATTCCGCGGGCGCAGGTGGCGCCGCGGCATCCGTCCCCGCACCGCCAGGCCGCGCCGCGTCGAGCACAACGGGATCGCCTTCGCGGCCGGGATCCGGCTCGCTGACCGCGGCGGCCACCTCCGTGGAAGGAAGCGCCACCTCCCCGGTCTCGGCCCCGGCCGTCGACCCGGACGAACCCGCCGGCGCGCGGTGCCCTCCCCGCTCCGCGGCACCCCCCCGCCCCGCCTGCGGCCACGGGGGATCCGCCAACCGAGGCCTCGCGCCGGCTGCTGGCCGGCCGCCCTCCTCGGGCCCCCTGCCGCCCACCGGCTCCGGCCACCGCACCCAGAGGGCGTCGGGGCGGAACCCGGCCAGGAACCCCCGCTCCCGGCCGATGGAGGCGAAGGGGACGATGCGCAGGCGCTCGGCCCAGCCGGCGGCCACGGCCGCGCGCGCCCAGGCGGCGATGTCGTCGTCGGCGGCCACGGCCTGGCGCAGGGCCGGCGGGAGGAGCGGGGCCACGGCCTGTTCCTCCACCACGACCACCGCCAGGCCCGTCAGGGGATCCCGCAGCTGGTTGCCGGTGTCCACCAGGGCGGGCAGGTCCACCGCCCGCCCCTCGCAGGCCACCCGCAAGGTGACGTACAGCGGTCCCGGCAGCGAGCGACGGCGCCACGCCTGGAAGAAGAACCGGCCCGCGGCCACGGCCGCCCCGACCGCGGGCACCAGGGCGACGACGGGGGCACCGGCGGGCAGGCCGCGGCCGGCCACCAGCGAGAGGACCGCCAGCGCACCGCCGGCGACGAAGCAGGCCAGCCCGTAGAACCACGCGGCCAGGGCCAGCAACCGCCGGGGCGCCACCGGCCAGAAGGCCAGCAGCAGCATGGCGGTCGAGGCGAGCACGATGCCCGGCAGGCGGCTCCAGGGTCCGTCGGGGGCCAGGGCGACGAGGCAGGCGAAGGCGGTCCCCCAGGCCGTGGCCAGGAGCAGGCGCCCCCGGCTGGTGCGCGCCTGGGTCGCCTGGGCCGTGGCGGCCAGGAGGGCGTAGTCGACGACCGCATTGACCAGGACGAAGAGGTCCAGGTAGACGTACGGCACGGGCGTCGCCCCCGCTGCGCCATCGCCACGATCCCATGCCTATGCCCGTCGCCGGGATGGTAGAACCACGCGACGACCGCCGGCGGCCCGGCCGCCGGCGGTCTGATTATACGGCCCGCGCTGGGGGAAACATGTCGACCCGTGCCTGCGGGAAGGGTGGAGGGCTGTCGAGGCGGCGTCCTGCGCGGGCCGCGGGGCCCGCGCAGGACGCCGCCGCGCCCGGCCCGCCCGGCCTAGCGCGCCGAGCGCGGCCGTCGGCGCAGGAAGTGGGGGATGTCCAGGTCGTCGCCGGTGAACGGCTTGATGGGCAGGTCGTCCAGCTCGGCGGGCGGCGCCGCGGGCTTCGGATCGAAGCCCGTGGCGATCACCGTCACGCGGATCTCGTCCTCCAGCGACTCGTCGATCACCGCCCCGAAGATGATGTTGGCGTCGGGATCGGCCGCCTGGGCGATGATCTCCGCAGCCTCGTTGACCTCGTACAGGCCCAGGTCGGTGCCGCCGGTGATGCTGAGCAGCACCCCCTTGGCCCCTTCGATGGAGGCCTCCAGCAGCGGGCTCGAGATGGCCGCGCGGGCGGCGTCCACGGCGCGGGTCTCGCCCCGCCCCACGCCGATGCCCATCAGGGCAGAGCCGGTGTTCATCATGATGGTGCGCACGTCGGCGAAGTCCAGGTTGATCAGCCCCGGCACCGCGATCAGGTCGGAGATCCCCTGGACGCCCTGCCGGAGCACGTCGTCCGCCACCCGGAAGGCCTGGAGGATCGAGGTCTTCTTGTCCACCACCTGCAGCAGGCGGTCGTTGGGGATGGTGATCAGGGTGTCCACCTTGGCCTTGAGGTTGTTGATGCCCATCTCCGCCTGGGCCGCCCGCTTGCGCCCCTCGAAGGAGAAGGGCCGGGTCACCACCCCCACCGTGAGCGCCCCGACCTCGGTGGCGATCTCGGCGATGACCGGCGAGGCACCGGTCCCGGTGCCGCCGCCCATGCCGGCGGTGATGAAGACCATGTCCGCGCCCTTGAGGCGCTCCTTGATCTCCTCGCGGCTCTCCTCCGCCGCCTTCTTGCCGATCTCCGGGTCGGCGCCCGCCCCCAGGCCGCGGGTCACCTCCCTGCCGATCTGGATCTTCTCCGACGCCAGCGAGGTGGACAGCGCCTGGGCGTCGGTGTTCACCGCCAGGAATTCGACGCCCCGCAGCCCCGCCTCGATCATGCGGTTGACGGCGTTGTTCCCGCCGCCGCCCACCCCGACCACCTTGATCACGGCAAAGGGTTGGTTCTCCATGTCGAACTCGAGCACGGTCCAAAACCTCCCCGGTGCCGGAGACCCCGGCACCCTCCCGGATCGCCCGGTGTCCGCGGGGTTCGCGATACCGGGACGAGGGTTTGACGGCAGACGAGCCAGAGCCCGCGGATCCCTTGGAACTTCAACGTACAGTTCCACGCCCCCACGGCGTTCCCTGCCCGTCCTGCGGCCATCCGCCGGTGCGGCCCGTCCGCACCCAAGGGCCGAACCCCCGAATCCGTGGGGCCGCCCCGGCGACAGGGCCACGCGCCGCGCCCCGTCGCGGCCGACGGCCTCGGAGCGGGCCGCCCGCCGGCGACGCCGGCTCCGCGGGCGCGGGTCGGCGGCGGGCGGGAGGGCGGACGGATGAGGATCAGCCCCCTCCGCCCTCCCGGGCCGGCGGCCCCAGGACCGGCCGGTCCGGGTCCGTCACGTCGATGTAGGCCGGCCGCGCCGCCGCGTCCCGGTCCACGGCGGCGAGCACGGCGGTCAGCGCCCGCACCTTGGCGGACGGCGCCACGTCCGAGCGACCCCAGTGGACGCGGATCCCGCTGACCAGCTGCACCTCCAGCAGGCCCCCCGGCCGGGCCACGAGGCGCACCACGGGCTCGGGCAACGGGGCGGCCTCCAGGGCGGCCGCCACCGCCGCCGCCTGGGCCAGGGGATCCGGGACGAACCGGCCCGGCTCCCAGGCGATCGGCGGCACGGCGCTCCGGGCGTCCCCCGCCGAGGGCGCGTCCCACACCAGCACCGGGACGGCGTCGGCGCCATCCCCGGCTCCGGCCCCGTCGCCGCCCTCGGTCGGCGGCGCGCCGGCCCGCCCGCCGCCCCCGGCCGCCGGCGCGGCCGGGCGCGGCGGCTCGCCCCGGCCCGACGCGAGGATGCGTCCCTGGGCATCCAACTCCGCCCACCGCGGGCCGTCCCGGTCGACCAGCACGGCCACCGTCGCCCGCTCCCGCAACTCGATCACGAGCCCGCGGGGCCACTCCCTCCGGACCACGGCGCCCGCCACGCGGGGATGGGCCTCCAGGCGTCGAGCCACGGCATTGGGGTCGACGCGCCAGATCAGCGTGCCGGGAGGGATGCCGGCGAGTTCCCGCACGGTGGCCGGATCCAGCCGTTGGTAGCCCCGGATGCGCAGGTGGTCCAGGACGAAGTAGGGTGAGCTCATGAACAGGTAGAGGCCGAGGAGCAGCGCCGCCACGCCCACCCCCGCGACCAGGCGCCGCGCCCGCAGCCGGCGCCGGCGCACCTCCAGGGCCCAACGGCTCGTCCCCTCGGGAACCACGCTCCTCCCTCCCACCCCGCGCCCCGGACGGCGGACGTCGACGCACCCGGACCGGAGGCGGCCCGCCGCGGCGCTTCGGAGCCAGCCGGGGTCACCGGCCCGCCCCCGGGGGCCGGCGCCCCCCATCCCGGGCCGGCCTCTCGCGATGGTCCGTTGCGGGGGCGAGCGCCGTGGCCCCTTGAGGCAACCCGCGCGGCGCGCCCGCAGGGCGACCGAGCGCCCCGCCGGATCAGGCCTGGTTCGGGTCGGACGAACCGGCCGGGGCCACCGGGTCCGGCGGCCAGCGCCGGGCGAGGGAGCCCAGCAGGCGGACCTCCGGCTCCAGGACCACCCCGAAGCGGTCGCGGACGCACCGCCAGGCGGTGGTCATCAGCGCCAGCACGTCCTCGGCGGTCGCCCCGCCCAGGTTGATGATGAAGTTCGCGTGCTGGTCGCTGATCTGCGCCCGTCCATGGCGCAGCCCCTTCAGCCCGCACGCCTCGATCAGCCGGCCCGAGGCGTCCCCGGGCGGGTTCTTGAACACGCTCCCGCAATTGGGGTAGCGCAGCGGCTGGGTGCGCTGGCGGTACGCCGTGTACCGGCGGATGGCCGCCGCGATGGCCTGCCGGTCGCCGGGTGCCAGCACGAGCCGGGCGGCGACCACGGGCACGCCCTCGACCTGCATCCGGCTCGAGCGATAGGTGAACCCGCACCGCTCCCGGGGCCAGACGGCCAGCCGCCCGCCGGGCTCCACCACCCGGACCCAGTCCACCACCTGACCGATGGTGCCGTCGCGGGTCCCGGCGTTCATCACCAGGGCGCCGCCCACCGTACCGGGAATCCCGGCGCACGGCTCCAGGCCCTGGTACCCGCGGCGGGCCGCCTCGTGGACCAGACGGGCCAGCACGGTCCCCGCCCCCACCACCACCCCGCAGCGTCCCTGCGGGTCGGGATCCTCCCAACGGATGCCGTCGAGCCCGACCCGGACCACCAGCCCCCGCAGGCCTTCGTCGGGGACGAGCACGTTGCTCCCGCCGCCCAGCAGGGTGACGGGCACGCCGTGGTCCCGGGCCCAGGCCAGGGCGCGGGCCAGGTCTTCCTCGTCGACCGGTTCCACCAGCACGTCGGCGGGCCCACCGATGCGGAAGGTGGTGTAGCGCGCCAGGGGCTCGCCGATCCGCACCGGTCCCTTGACCCGTGACTGCAGCTCGCGCGCCATGGTCTCCCGGTCCACCGCCATCGACTCCTGTGCAGGCCCTTCCCGTGCCGCCGCCCGACCCGGCCCGGCGGCCCGGCCCGCGGCCGCCTTCGCGGCCGCCTTGACCCCGGCGGCCCCTTGGGCCGAAGGGGCGGGCCCCGTTGGCTCGCAGACGGGCCGGACCCGGTGCCCTGTCCCGGCCGGCGGCTCGCCCGCCCCGGCCCCGGCCGCCCCTAGCCCCCCTGGACCGACACCGGCGCCCCGACGGCGTCCAGGATCCGGTCGACGATGGCGCCGGTGGCGTCGGGGCGCCCCAGCTGGCGGCTCGCCCGGGCCATGGCCGCAAGCCGCGCCGGATCCGCCAACAGCTCCCGCACCAGCGCCACCAGCCGGGCGCCGGTCAGCTCGCCGTCGGGGATCACCACCGCCGCGCCGGCCCGCGCCAGCACCCGGGCGTTCTCGTCCTGCTCGTGGTGGGCTACGTGGGGCGACGGGACCAGGATCGCCGGCAGCCCCCGGGCGGTGATCTCCGCCAGGGTGGTGGCCCCCGCGCGACCGACGTACAGGTCCGCCGCCGCGTAGGCGGTCGGCATGTCGTCGATGTAGGGGAACAGCCGCACCCGCCGCGCCGGCTGGCTGCCGGCGGCCGCCAGCCGGCGCTCCAGCCGCATCCGCAGCTCCCCGTGATAGCGCTCGCCGGAGGCCCAGAGCAACACGCCCTCGGGCCAGCCGGCCATGGCCACCGCCAGCTCCAGGGCCGCCCGGTTGATCCGCTCCGCCCCGCGGCTGCCCCCCGTCACCAACACCACCGGCTCCGTGGCGCCGATGCCCAGCCGCGCCCGGGCCTCGTCCCTGCGCACCGTCAGGATCTCGGGGCGCACGGGATTGCCCGTGACCACCACCGGCGTCCCCGGTGGGAAGAACCGGCCCGCCTCCGCGAAGGGCACGCAGACCGCCCGCGCCCAGCGCGCCAGCAGCCGGTTCGTCGCACCGGGGACGGCGTTCTGCTCCTGGATGACCAGGGGGATGCCGCGGCGCACCGCCGCCAGCGCCACCGGCGCGGCCACGTAGCCGCCGGTCCCCACCACCACGTGGGGCCGGAAGCGGGCCAGGATGCGATCCGCCTGCCACAGGCCGCGCATCAGGGCGACGAGGCCGGCCAGCACCTCCCGCGGCGCCTTGCGCATCAGCCCCCGGGCGCTGACGGTGGCGAAGGACAGCCCGGCCCGCGGCACGATGCGGCTCTCCAGGCCCTCCCGGGTCCCCACGTAGAGCAGTTCGCACCCCGGCACCCGACGTCTGAGCTCGGCGGCGATGGCCAGGGCCGGGTAGATGTGACCGCCGGTTCCTCCCCCGGTCAAGAGGACGCGCACGCCTGCCTCCCCCCGTCGCCGACCGCCCCGGCCCCGGTTGCCTACTGGGGGCAGTGCCGGGACACGTTGATCAGGATCCCGATGGCCGCCAGCGTCACCACCAGCGACGAGCCGCCGTAGCTCAAGAGGGGCAGGGTGATGCCGGTGATGGGCAGCGTCGCCGTCACCACCCCGATGTTGACCACCACCTGGATGGCGATGATCGACGTGATCCCCGCCGCCAGCAACGCCCCGAAGGTGTCCGGGGCCGTGGCCGCCGTGCGGAAGCCGCGCCAGATCAGCACCGCGTAGAGCGCCAGGACGGTCAGCGTCCCCAGCAGGCCGAGTTCCTCCCCCAGCACGGCCAAGATGAAGTCCGTGTGCTGCTCCGGCAGGTACCAGATCTTCTGGCGGCTGAGGCCGAAGCCCAGGCCGAACCATCCGCCCGAGCCCAGGGCCAGCAGCCCCTGGATCAGGTGGTACCCCGTGCCCTGGGGGTCGGCCCACGGGTCGAGGAAGGCGGTGATGCGCCTCCAGCGGTACTCGGACTGGGTGATGGCGACGATCAGCGCCGGCACCGCCAGGGCCCCCAGGGCCAGGAGGTGCTGGATGCGCGCCCCGGCCAGGAAGGCCATCAGCACCGCCATGCCGCCGATGGCCACCGTGGTGCCCAGGTCGGGCTGGAGCATGATCAGGCCGGAGACCGTGGCCACCACTAGCAGCCACGGTCCCAGGCCGCGGCGGAAGTCCCGCACCTGGGGCCCGACGCGGGTGAAGTGATCGGCGAAGAAGATGCACAGCGCGAACTTGGCCCACTCCGACGGCTGGAAGCTGAAGAAGCCGAAGTCGATCCAGCGCTCGGCGCCCCCCCGCGCGGCGCCGATCAGCAGCACCGCCACCAGCAGCACCAGCGTGGAGTAGAGCGCCGGTCGCGCCATCTGGCGCCAATGGCGGTACTCGATGTGGGAGAAGAGCCACATCACCGGCACGCCCACCAGGGCCCAGAGCAGCTGCCGCTTCAGGAAGTAGAAGGGATCGCCGGCGTCGTCCATCGCCTTGGCGAAGCTGGCGCTGAAGACCATGGCGATCCCCAACGCCAGCAGGATCACGGTCACGGCGAAGATCGTGCGATCCATCTCCCGGGACCGGCCGAAGGGGCGCGGCGCGCCCGGCGCCGCGGCGCCCGCCCCGTGCGGGGGCGCGGGCCGCCACGGGCCCCGCCGGCGATGGGGTCCCGGCACGCCGGCCGCGGTCATCCCGGAAACCCTCCCAGGGCCAGCAAACCTGCCAGGGCGAAACCCAGGCCGGCCGCCCAGAACCGGTAGACCACCTGGGCCTCGCTCCAGCCGCCCAGCTCGAAGTGATGGTGGAGCGGGCTCATGCGCAACACCCGCCGCCCGGTCAGCCGGAAGCTCAACACCTGGACGATCACCGACAGCGTCTCCAGCACGAACAGCATCCCCGCCACCGGCAGGACCAGCTCGGTCCCGGTCAGGACGGCCAGGCCGCCCAGGGCGGCGCCCAGGGCCAGGGACCCGGTATCGCCCATGAACACCCGCGCCGGGTGCAGGTTGAACCAGAGGAACCCGGCCAGGGCCGCGCCCAAGGATACGATGAAGATCGCCAGGTCATACCGGCCGGAGCGGGCGGCCGCGTAGAAGAATACGGAGAGGGCGATCAAGGTGGAACCCGCCGCCAGGCCGTCGAGGCCGTCGGTCATGTTGACGGCGTTGGCGCTGGCCACCACCGCCAGCACCGCCAGGGGGTAGTACCACACCCCCAGGTCCCACCACCCGCCCCCGAAGGGCATCCAGACGGCGGTGCCCCGGCCCAGCCACGCTTGGGCCAGGTACACCAGCAGGGCGGCCGCCAGGGTCTGCCAGGCCAGCTTGGCCCGCGCCCGCAAGCCCAGGGAGCGACGCAGGGCGACCTTGAGGTAGTCGTCCACCCCGCCGACGACGCCGAAGGCGACGGTCACGCCCAGCACCAGCGCCGTCGCCGGCGTCGGCGGAGCCAGCCAGGCGGTCACCAACAGGGTCGGAAGCAGGAAGATCACCCCGCCCATGGTCGGGGTGCCCTGCTTGACCCGGTGCCGGGCTGGGCCCTGCTCGCGCACGGTCTGGCCGAACCGCAGTCGGCTGAGCCAGGGGATGATCACGGGCCCCAGGACCAGGCTGAGTCCCGCCGCCAGCACCGCCGCCAGTCCCAGGCGGGCCAGCGCCGGGACGGGCCAGAGGTCGATGGTCATGCAGCGCCCGTTCCTTTCCGCGCCAAGCTTTCCCGTTCACCCTTCTCGTCGGGACGCCGCCCGGGACCGTCCATCCCCCACGACCGCACCGCGGCGGCCCCCGACCCCCGGGGCCGGCCGCCCCGGCGGGGTTCGGCACGGGCCGTCCGCGCCCCGGTCCCGCGCACCGTTGGGGGGCCGTTCACCGTTCGGCCGGGGACGAACCGGCCGCGGCCGCCCGCGCCAGCAGGGCCTCGACGACCTGTTCCATCGCCATGCCCCGCGAGCCCTTGATCAGGATGGCATCGCCGGGTCGCAGCCAGCCCTCCAGGGCGGCCACCAGGGCGGCCTTGTCGGCGTACGCCGCCACCGCGCCGCGGTCCCCCCCGGCCCGCCGCCATCCCTCCACCAGCTGGGGCGCCCACCGTCCCACCGCCAGGAGCACGTCGACGGTGCGCGCCGCCACCGCGCCCGTCTGCCGGTGGCCCTCTTCGGCCCACTCCCCCAGCTCGTACATGTCCCCCAGGATCGCCACGGCCCGGCGCTGGCCCGCGATCTGCCGCAACGCCTCGAGCGCCGCCCGGGTCGAGGTGGGTGACGCATTGTAGCAATCGATGAAGAGGGTCCACGACCCGACCTGGCGGATCTCGTTGCGCATCGCCGCGGGTCGTGCCTGGGCGAGGCCCGCGGCGATGGTGGCCGCATCGAGCCCCAGGGCGACGCCGACGGCCGCCGCGGCGAGGGCGCAGGTGACGCCGGCCGGGCCCGGCACCGCCAGCTCCACCGTCGCCCCGTCGCCGCCGCGGATCGCCAGGCGGAAGCGACTCCCCGCCGCTCCCCGATGCTCGACGGCGACGGCGCGGACGTCGGCATCGCCCTGGCCGAAGGTGAGCACCCGGGCGCGGGTGCGGGACGCCATGGCCCGCACCCGGGGATCGTCGGCATTGAGCACCGCGACGCCATGGGCGGGCAGGGCCTCCACCAGCTCGCCCTTGGCCTGGGCGATCCGTTCCAGGCTGCCGAGGAGCTCAAGGTGCGACTCCCCCACCACCGTCACCACGCCCACCTCGGGTGCGGCGATGGCCGCCAGGCGGGCGATCTCGCCGAGCCCACGCATGGCCATCTCCAGCACGGCCACCTGGTGGTGGTCCTCCAGATCGAGCAGGGTGAGGGGCAGGCCGATGTCGGTGTTGTAGTTGCCGGCCGTCTTGAGCACCTGGAAGCGCTGGCCCAGGACCGCCGCGGCCATCTCCTTGGTGGTGGTCTTGCCCACGCTGCCCGTGATCCCCACCACCCGCAGGTCCGGACGCCGCCGCCGAACCCAGCGGGCCAGGTCCGCCAGGGCCTGGCGGGTATCCGCGACCTCCACCACGGCGGCCCCCGCCGGCACCCCCCCGGGCAGGACCTGGCCCAGGGGGCGGGCGATCACGGCGCCGCGCGCCCCGGCCGCCAGGGCCTGCCCGACGAACCGGTGGCCGTCCACCCGCTGGCCGGGCAAGGCGAAGAACAGGTCGCCGGGCCGCACCCGGCGGCTGTCCACGGTGCCGCCGGTCACCGCCACGGAGGGGTCGCCCGCCACCAGGCGCCCGCCCGTGGCGGCCGCCACCTCCGCCATGCTCAGGCGCACGCCCTCACCCCCCTGCCGTCACCGGAGACCGCCCCCGGCTGAGCCGCCGGTCGGCGTCCCCCCGCCGTCGCCGCCGGGGGTACCGGACCCGCGGGCCGCCCCGGCGGACCGGTCACCGCCCCCGCGATAGCCCATGGCCTCCAGGGCCGCCGCCGCCACCTGCCGGTCATCGAAGGGGATGGTCCGGTCCGCGAAGATCTGGTAGTCCTCGTGGCCCTTGCCGGCGATGACCACCACGTCGCCCGGCCGGGCCAGCTCCAGGGCGCGCCGGATGGCGGCGGCCCGCTCCGTCACGCGCTCGTAGGCGGCGCCCGCCACCTGACGGACACCCGCCTCGATGTCGTCGAGGATCGCCTCCGGGTCCTCGCTGCGCGGGTTGTCCGAGGTCAGGACGGTGTAGTCCGCCAGGCGGGCGGCGATGGCCCCCATCTGGGGGCGCTTGCCCCTGTCCCGGTCGCCGCCGCAGCCGAAGACGCAGATCACCCGGCCCCGCCCCGCCAGCTCGCGGACGGTGGTGAGCACGTTCTCCAGCCCATCGGGGGTGTGGGCGTAGTCCACCAGGACCGCGAAGGGCTGGCCGCGGTCGATGCGCTCCAGCCGCCCCGGCACCGCGGGCAGGCTCTCGAGGCCCCGCGCGATGGTGGCGGGGTCGATGCCCAGGGCCAGGCCCGCGCCGGCCGCCGCCAGGGCGTTGTAGACGTTGAACCGGCCCGTCAACCGCAGCCGGACCGGCACCTCCCCCGCCCGGGTGACCAGGACGAAGCGGACACCGCCCGGCTCCACCTGGACGTCGCGGGCGGAGAGGTCCGCCGGCTGGCGGATGCCGTAGGTGATCACCGGCGCGCTGCTGCGGGCCGCCATGAAGGGCCCCCACGGATCGTCGGCGTTGATCACCGCCGCCTTGGGTCCGAGCTTGTCGGTGCCCGGGATCTCGTTGCGCCCCAGCCGCGCGAAGAGCCGCGCCTTGGCGGCGGCGTAGTCCTCCATCGAGGCGTGGAAGTCCAGGTGGTCCTGGGTCAGGTTGGTGAAGACGCCCACGTCGAAGGCGCACCCGGCGACGCGGTGCAGCGCCAGGGCGTGGGACGAGACCTCCATCACCACGTGGGTCAGGCCGGCGTCCCGCATCTGGGCCAGCAGCCGCTGCAGGTCGGCGGCCTCCGGCGTGGTGCGCTCCACCGGGAGGGAGCGCCCGCCGATGATGTTGTGGACGGTGCCGATGAGGCCGGTGGGATGGCCGGCGGCCTCCAGCACCCAGCGCACCAGGTGCGTGGTGGTGGTCTTGCCGTTGGTACCCGTCACCCCGACCAGCACCAGCCGCGCGCTGGGATGGCCGTAGAAGGCCGCCGCCAGCAACCCCAGGGCCAGCCGGCTGGAGGGCACCTGCACGTAGGGGACCCCGTGCTCCGCCGGCGCCCGCTCCCCCACCACCGCCGCCGCCCCGCGGGCCACCGCCTCGGGGATGAAGGAGTGGCCGTCGTAACGGAGGCCGCGGATGGCCACGAAGAGGAACCCCGGTTCCACCCGGCGCGAATCGTAGGCGATGCCGCGGATGGGTCGGTCCGTGGGGCCCGTGACGGTCTTCTCGGGGAGGACGGCGACGAGATCCTTGAGATTCACCATCGGCCTAGCTCCTTGCCATCCAGGGTCCGGGCGCCGGCGGTCCCCCGACGGACGAACCGGCCCGCCGCCGGCGCCGCATCGAAGTATAGCAACTGACTTGGCCCGTGACACCCCTTGCGGCGGCCCCGGGACACCCCTTGCCGCGGCGCGGCCGCGGCGTAACACCCCGCCGCGGCCGGGCGGGAGGCCCGGATGCCGGACCGCATCGGCTGCCGGACGCCGGCCTGGGGCGCAGGACGGGGTCTCTCACCGGCGCGCCGGCTCCTGCAGGGTCACGGTCACCGTGGAGCCGATGGGCACCCGCCGTCCGGCAGGCGGGTCCTGGCGGGCGACCACACCGGCCCGATCCCCGCGCACCTGCATCTGCAGCCCGGCCGCGGCCAGCCGCTGGGCGGCCTGCTCGTAGGTGAGCCCCCGCAGGTCGGGGACGGTGACCCGTCCCTCGTCGTCCTGGCGCGCCGCCGTCTCGGTGTAGAGGATGATCGTGCTCCCCTCCTCCAGCTGCGCGCCGGCAGCGGGGAACTGCCCCACCACCCGGGGGCCGCCGCCCTCGAAGGCCACCTGGAACCCGGCCGCCTGGGCCCGGTCCCGCGCCTCGTCCCGCGTCAGGTTCATCAGGTTGGGCACCGTCCGCAGGCGCCGGGATTCGGCCCGCTCCTCCCGGGTCGGCGGGACCCCCAGGTACCGCAGCGCGTCGCGGGCCACCGCCTGGAAGACGGGGGCCGCCACGTAGCCGCCGTAGTAGATCCCCGCGGGTTCGTCGATGGACACCACGATGACCAGCCGCGGATCGTCCACCGGCACCAGGCCGGCGAAGGAGCCGATGTACTTCTGGACGACCCGGCCGCCCTCCACCTTGTTGGCCGTCCCCGTCTTGCCGCCCACCTCGTAGCCCGGGACCTGGGCCCGCCGGCCCGTTCCCTGCTCGACCACGCCCCGCATCAGCTCGCGGATGATCCGCGCGGTCTCCGGCTTGATCACCTGTCGGCGCTCGGCGGGCTGGACCTCCTCCACCACGTGGCCCTCGGCGTCCAGCCACGCCTGGGCCAGGTGCGGCGTCTGCCAGACGCCATCGTTGGCCACCGCCGCCACCGCCGCCGCCATCTGGATCGGCGTGGCGGTCAGCGTCTGCCCGAAGCCCATGATCGCCAGGTCTAGGGGGGAGGCTTCGTCCATCGCCGGCACGATGCCGGGGGTCTCGCCCGGCAGGTCGATGCCCGTCAGTCGCCCGATGTGGAACCGCTCGAGGTACCGGTAGAAGAGCGGCTTGCCCAGGGCCAGGGCCATCTTGCCGAACACCACGTTGGACGAGTGGGCGAAGCCCTCGCGGAAGGGCACCGACCCGAGCCCCGCCTGGTTCCAGTTGGTGATCGTCTGGCCCCCCACCGACAGGAAGCCGGGGTCGTCCACGATGGTGTCGGGTGTCACCTTGCCCGCGTCCACCGCGGCCGCCCCGGTGATGACCTTGAAGATCGACCCCGGCGGGAAGGCGTCGGCCACCGGCTTGATGCGCCAGTTCCGTCGGGGGAAGTCGGCGAAGCGATTGGGGTCGTAGGTGGGCCGCGAGGCCAGGGCCAGGATCCCGCCGGTGCGCGGATCCATCACCACGATGACGCCGCCCTTGGCGCCGTGCTGGGTGACCGCCCGCTCCAGCTCCCGCTCGGCGATGTACTGGATGGTCTCGTCGATGGTCAGGCGCAGGGTCAGCCCGGGCACGGGCCGCTCGTAGTGCGCCTGCACCGTCGGCAGCCGGATCGGCCGGCCCAGGGCGTCGTACTCGGTGGCGATGTAGCCGTCCTTGCCGGCCAGCTTCGCATCGTAGTAGGCCTCGATGCCCTCCAGGCCCTGGTTGTCCACCCCGGCGAATCCCAGCACGTGGGCGGCCAGCTCGCCCTTCGGGTAGAAGCGGCGCGCCTCCTGGGTGATGTGGACGCCCGGGATGTCCAGCTGGCGCACCGCCCGGGACTCGGCGTCCGTCACCCGCCGCTTGACGTACCAGAAGGCGTGGGGCACCGTCAGCCGCTGGTAGACGTCCTCGGGGTCCATGTCGAGGACCCGGGCCAGCTGGCGGGCCGCCTCCTCGATGTCCACCAGCCCCTTGCGGGCGGCCGCCTGCAGCTCCGCCGGGGCGACGTAGACGGTGTCCACGTCGGTGCTGGTGGCCAGGACCCGCCCGTTCCGATCGACGATGTCGCCCCGCCGGGCCTGGACGGGCACCTGCCAGAGGCGCATGTCCAGCGCCTTCTGGCGGAGCGCCTCGCCGCGCACCACCTGGATGGTGACGAGCCGGCCTGCCAGCACCGCCAGCGCCAGGGAGAAGGCGAGGAACACCACGAGGATCCGCCGTCGCAGCCCGATCCCGGGCATACGAACGGCCGGACCGCCTGGCGCCGTCCGGCCCATCCGTCACCGCCTCCCGTGCCCGCCCGCGGGTCGATCCCCGCCCGCATGCGCCGCCCTTTGGCGTGGCCCTTTGGCGTGCCCGTCCCCGCCCCTCTGGCGCGCCCGTCCCCGCGCCTTTGGCGCGCCCGTCCCCGCCCCTCTGGCGCGCCCCTCCCCGCGCCGCCCGTCAGCCGCCGAAGACCCGCTGCCAGATGCGGCCCAGCCAGACCAGGGGACCGCCCGCCGTTCCGCCCGACCCCACGGCCGGCTCCCCCGGCTCGCCCTCGGCGCCCGCGGGAGCCAGCGCCACCACCGCCTCCCGCACCGCACCCGCCTGGCCGTCCCCGGCGGCGGTGCCGCCGCCGGGCGCCTGCCCGCCGCTGGCGGTCCCACGCCCGCGGGTTGCCTCCGGGACGCGCACCGTGCGCAACGCGTCCGGCGCCTCGTAGCCGCGGGCCCGGGCAGCGGCCTCGAGGCGCGCCAGGGAGTCGCGCTGGGCCACCTCCAGGGCCAGGTGCTGGTTGGCCCGCTCCAGGCGCGCCACCTCCTGCTGGCGCTGGAGGATGGCCCGGTTCATCCCGTAGAGGGCCGCCCAGCGGGCGATCACCAGTACCGCCAGGGCGAAGAGCACAGCCACCGTCGCCACCAGGCGCGCCTCCGGGCGCAGCCTCAGGCGGCGGCGGATGCGCTGGCGACGGACGACCCCCGGGCGGCGTCGCGGATCGGGATGGCCCGCCGCCCCCGGCCCCGCAGGGGCCGCGGTGGGTCGCCACCGCGGCGCGACGGCGGCACCTCCGGCTCGTACCATAGTCCTATTCGCCCCCGTTTCCCGCTATGTCGTGGCCCTGGCGCCGGGCGACCGCGCCCGCGCGGTTGACGCCGGCCGCCGGGTGCGTGCCCGCCGGCGGTGACCTGGATCGGCGGACCCGGGCGACTCCTAGCCCTCTCCGATGGCGGCCGGGTCCAGACGCCGGGCGCCCGCCGACGGCGACGGCGCCCCGGGACGGCACCCCCGCCCGGTTCGCAGGCGCTCCCACCGGCGGCGGACCCCGGGCGTCACCGGGTGGCGTCGCAGGGCGACGCCCTCGCCCCGGCGCCGGTGCGGGGCTCTCCGCCCGCGGGCGCCGGACCCGCCGCCAGGCGCTGGAGGGCGCGCAGCTTGGCGCTGCGTGACCGGGGATTGCGGCGGACCTCCTCCTCCCCGGGCGTCACCGGCTTGCGGGTGAGGAGGCGGAAGCCCTCCCCGGCGGCCAGGTCGCGAAAGGCCCGCTTCACCGCCCGGTCCTCCAGGGAGTGGAAGGCGATGACCACCAGCCGCCCCCCCGGCCGGAGCCGCTGGGCCGCCGCGCGCAGGAATCCCTCCAGCCCCCGCAGCTCGTCGTTGACGGCGATCCGCAGCGCCTGGAAGGTCCGGCGCGCGGGATGGCCGCCCCGCCGCCGGGCGCGGGCCGGGATGGCCGCCTTGACGATCTCCACCAGCTCGGTGGTGGTGGTGATGGGCCGCCGCCGGCGCGCCTCCACGATGAAGTCCGCGATGCGGCCGGCCCAGCGCTCCTCGCCGTACTCGGCCAACCAGCGGGCCAGCTGGTCGCGGCTGGCGGTGTTGACCAGGTCCGCCGCCGTCAGCGGCTGGCCCGGATCCATGCGCATGTCCAGCGGCCCCTCCTCCTGGTAGCTGAAGCCGCGGGAGGGATCGTCCAGCTGCATCGACGAGACGCCCAGGTCCAGCAGGATGCCGTCCACGCGGTCCCAGCCCAGGGACGCCAGGTGCCGCTCGAGGTCGCGAAAGTCGCCGTGAACCAGGTGCACCCGGTCGCCGAAGGGCGCCAGGCGCCGCCGTGCCACGGCCAGGGCCTGGGGATCGCGGTCGATGGCCAGCAGCTGGGCGTCGCCGCCCACCGCCGCGAGCAGGGCGGCCGCGTGGCCGCCGCCTCCCACCGTCCCGTCGACGTAGCGGCCGCCGCGGCGCGGCGCCAGGAAGGCCAGCGCCGCCTCCAGGAGCACCGGCTGGTGGGGCGCCAGCCCCTGCGCAGCCCCGTCCTGCCCCCAACCGCCACCCGCCTCGTGCCCCTGCGCGGCACCGGCCTGCTGGGCACCGCCACCCGCTGCGTCGCCGGCAGGGGGACGGCCGGCAGAGGGTCGGCGGACCGGCGCCGCGCCTCCCCCTCCAGCGGCCGCGTCCGTCCCGCCCCCGCTGCGGGGGGCCCGGCCGGGCGCGCCCCCATCGCTACCCGCTCCGCCCCCTCCGTCGTCCTGGTGGGGCGCCGTGGGTTCGGCTGCGGCCGACCGGATTCGTCCGCCCATGGCCTCGCCCCTCGGTCCGTGCTGATGGCTGGCTCCGCCCTTACGCGCGGCGAATCGGGCTGCGTCCGCCCAGGGCCTCGCCCCTTGGTCCGCGGCCGGGCGAACGCCGGCGTCAGATGCCCAGGTCGACGATCTGCTCGGCGATCCGGGAGTAGGCCTCGGAGGCCTCCTCCACGTAGCGTGTCCACCGCTCCACCGCCCAGATCTCCACCCGGTTGCCGACGCCGATCCACACCGCCTCGCGGTCGATCCCCGCGTACGCCCGCAGCGCCGGCGGCACCAGGATCCGCCCCTGCTTGTCCGGCACGCACTCGCTGGCCCCCGACAGCAGCAGCCGCACGAAGGCGCGGGCGCTGGACTGGGCCAGCGGCAGGGCGCGCAGCTTCGCCTCGAGCCGCTGCCACTCCGCCGGCGGGAAGACGAAGAGGCACTGGTCGAGGCCGCGGGTGACGACCAGGGGCTCGCCCAGCGCGTCGCGCAGCTTGGCCGGGACGAACAGGCGCCCCTTGTCGTCCAGCGCGTGCCGGTACTCGCCGATCAGCATGCCCGCCCCTCGCTTCCCCGCCCCGCCCTTGCCGCCCGGCAGGCCACTGCTCCCGTGGCGGCGTCCGCGACGACACCCGCCGCCCGCCCGACCGCGATGGGTGCCCCACTCTTCCCCACGTTACCCCACTTCGAACCACTGGCACCGGTTATTCGGGGCGGCCGGGTCAACTCCTGCCCCCGCGGGTCCCAAACTTCTGACGCGTGCCGACGCACCGGCGCTGACGGGTGGGCCAGCCGGCAGCCGCCGCGGCGACCGCCGCGCTTCCGCAGGACGTGCGCGAGCCGAGGGCGCGCGAAGGGGGACAGGCGCTGGAGCCATCGGCCGGCGCCGACGGCCCGCGGCCTTGGGGTCACCACGAGGCCTCGCCAAGGATGGGGGTGAGGATGTTTCGCGGGGCGGCGTGGCGTGCGAAGCGGAGGATCCCGGGCGCCGTCGCGGGACGACGGTCGGGGGGATGGGTCGCGAGGACCCCGGCGGGATGGGTCGCGACGATCCCCAGGAGCGGCCGGGTCGCGGGACGCCGACCCCGGGGACCGGGTCCTACGACGCCGAACGCGCCGCCGGAACCGGCGGCGCGTTCGGCTGACGAGCGGGCGGTGGAGCGGATGGGACTCGAACCCACGACCTCTGCGATGCGAACGCAGCGCTCTCCCAACTGAGCTACCGCCCCGTCGACAACCTCGATTCTAGCGGCCGGCGCCGGCGCCGTCAACCGACTCGCCTGCGGGTCCTGGACGCGCCCGCGGGTCGTGGTCCGGCGCCGCCCGCAGCGGCCTCGACACCGCGCCCGTGCCCGGCCGCTCCCGGGCCTGCGGAGGCCCGCCGCGGAGGCCGGCCGCTGCGCGGCGCGCACGCCACCCGGCGACGCGTCAGCGGATGCCCCACCACGGTCCGTGGACCCCGTCCTCGGTCACGATCAGATCCATGCGCCGGTCGTGGGGATCCCGGGGCAGGCGGTCCACCACCATCCGGGCCGGGGCCACGGCCACGCGCCACGCCGCCGGGCATCGCGCCAGGAAGCGGTCGTAGTAGCCGCCACCCCGCCCGAGGCGCCATCCCTGGCGGTCGAAGGCCAGCCCGGGCACCACCACCACCGTGTCCGGCCCGGGGACCCAGCGCGGGGCATCGTCCGAGGGCTGTCGGAGGCGCCAGGGCCCCATCCGCCCGGGGGCGGGGACCAGCTCGTCCCAGGAGCCCACGCGCCGGGCCTCCATGCGGCCGCCCGCCGGCTCGATCCAGGGAAGGAGGACGGCGATGCCCCGCCGGCGTGCCCACTCCAGCAGGGGCGAGACGTCGACCTCCGTCGGCATGGGGGCATAGAGCATCAGGCCGCGGACCTCCCTCGGCAGGCCGCCGAGGTCGCCCCATGGGGGCCCACCGGCCCCCGCACGCGCCGTCGCCCCCTGGGCCGCCTGCTCCAGCAGCGTCCGGAGGCGCCGGCAGATGGCGGCAGAGATCGCCCCCAGCGCGGCGGGCGAGAGCTCCCGCCACGCGGCGCGCATGCGTCGGCGCCAGCGCGCCTTCTCCGCCACGGCGGGCGGGGTCCGGCGGGACGGGTCGTCATCCGCCGGCGGGGCTTCCCGCCGGGGCGCTGCACCCCATCGCCGCGCCGTGTCCTCGACCTCCTGCGCCATGGCCTCGCCCCCCTGCGCCACGGATCGGCGCCCGCCCCGCACCCGTCGGCGGCGGGGATCGCCACCCCCTCAGCAGCTCCATCACCGCCACCGCCGCGCCGATCGACGCCGCCCGGCCCATCGCCGTCCCAGCGCCCCCAGCGGCTCCACCGCCGCTGCCAAGTGTCGGCCGGCACCCGGCTGAAGCCCGCACCAACGCCCCCTCGGCAGCCCCGCCGCCACGGCCCCGGTCGGCCCCCGCCTGGGCCCCGGCCACGGGTTCCTCGGTGGTCCCGCTCCTCCGCTTCGGCCCTGCGCCGCCTCCCCACGGGCCCGGAACACCGCCCCGTCGGCGGCCGGGACACCCCGGGTCCAGGGCGCCGCGGGACGTCCTCAGCCTTCCGGCTCGATCCAGGCCACCACGTCGCCCTGGTCGAGGGTCTGCCCCTTCGTCCGGGGAACGGCGGCCACGCACCCCGCGCAGGGGGCCGTCAGCTCGTTCTCCATCTTCATCGCCTCGAGGATGGCCACCACCTGCCCCGCCTCGACCCGGTCGCCCGGCCGGACCCGCACCTCCAGCAGGACCCCCGGCAGGGGCGCCGCCACCGCCACGCCCTGGCCCTCCCCCGCCGCCTCGGTCGCGCGGGTCGCGCCGGCTGCGGCGAGACCGCCTTCCGCGGCCCGCCGCGCCCCTTCCTCCACCGACCCGTCCACGGCGGGCCCCGACGGCGTCGACGGCGCGCCGCCTGCCGGGCGCCCCGGCGCGGGCGCGGCACCGGCCGGTGCCGCGCCCGCGCCGACGGCGGCCTCCGCGTCCGTGCCCGCGGCGCCGTCGGGCCCGGCTTGGGACGCCGCAGCCGGGCTGGCGCCGGGGCCGGGGCCGGCGGCCCCGCCGGCCCCGGCCCCGGCGACGGGCGCAGCCGCACCCCCGGCCGCCTCCCCGGCGCCCGGCGCCCACCCCGGGCCGGGCACCCATCCGGTGCCCGGCCCGGGGTGGGCCGCCACCGGCGGCCCCGGCCACGACCAGGGGATGGCGGGCCACGGCCACGGGCCGGATGCCCCCGCCCCCGAGGCCGGCGCCGGGTACGACGGCGGCGCCGCCGGCACCGCGCCCGGTCCGCCCCCCGCGGTGCCCGCGGGCGCCGCCATCCCGCCGCCAGGGACCCCGGCTCCGCCCGCCGGCACCGCGCCGGCCGCGTTCAGCCCCGGCGCCGCCGGGTCCACCGGTTCGACCCACACGTCGAAGACCCAGCCGTTGACCGTCACCCGATACCGCTTCATCCCCTGGTCCTCCCGTCTTCATCCCCTGGTCCGCCCGTCGTCGACGTCGAATCCTCCGCCGCGGGCCCGGAGCCGACCCGCGGCGGCCCATGGGCGCGCTCCCATCGCGGCCCGCGCCGCCAGCAGCTCCTGCCGACCCGCCAGCACCCACGGCGACGGGTGGCGCCCGGCGGGGGGCACCGCGGCACCCGCCCTCGCCGCGCGCAGACCGGCGGAGGCTGCGCCGCCGGCGAGGTTCACCGGGCCGGTCGGCCCCCCCACCGGCAGGGATGCCCCGCCGTCCGCCCCAGGCCCCACCGGCTGGATCCAGCGCACCCGGACCGGCTCCCCGGTCGCCGCCTCGATGGCAGCGGCGACGGCCGCCACCACGGTCCATGGCACCATGACCGCGCCCGCCTCCCTCGACGAACCGCCATCCCCCACGGCGCCCCTGGGGCCCTCCCGCTCGGCCCCCGGGGCCGGCCACCCGCGCCGCCCCAGACGGCGCCCGTCCCGCCGCGGCCCGCACCCCGCGCCCTGCAGGCGGATGGGGCCGCCGGCGCGCCGCCGGGGTACGGACCAGCCGGCTCCGGCGCGCACCCCCCGAACGCCCGGGCCTGCAAGGGGGCCTACAAGGGGATGTTGCCGTGCTTCTTCGCCGGCCGCTGCTCCCGCTTGCCGACCAGGCTGGCCAGCGCCGCCGCGACCCGCAGCCGCGTGGTCGCGGGCTCGATCACGTCGTCCACGTAGCCGCGGGCCGCCGCCACGTAGGGGCTCGCGAACACCTCGCGGTACTCGCGGACCTTGGCGGCGCGCACGGCGGCCGGGTTGTCCGCCTCCGCGATCTCCCGCCGGAAGACGATGTTGCACGCCCCCTCCGGTCCCATTACCGCGATCTCCGCGGTCGGCCAGGCGAAGGCATAGTCCGCGCCCAAGCCGCGGCAGCACATGGCGATGTAGGCGCCGCCGTACGCCTTGCGCAGCACGACGGAGATCTTCGGCACCGTCGCCTCGGCATAGGCGTAGAGCACCTTGGCGCCGTGACGGATGATGCCGCCGTGCTCCTGGGCGCGCCCCGGGAGGTAGCCCGGCGTGTCGACGAAGGTCAGCAGCGGGATGTTGAAGGCGTCGCAAAACCGCACGAAGCGGGCGATCTTGTCCGACGAGTCGATGTCGAGACACCCGGCCAGCACCCGCGGCTGGTTGGCCACCACCCCCACCACCTGCCCCGCCAGGCGGGCGAAGCCGACCACCGCGCTCTGCGCGAAGCGCTGGTGGACCTCCAGGAAGCTGCCGCGGTCCACCACCGCCTCGATCACCCGGCGCACGTCGTAGGGCTTGTTGGGGTCGGTGGGAACCGCCCGTTCCAGCTCGGGAGCGAGCCGGTCCGGGGGGTCGCCGGTGTCCTCCAGCGGCGGGTCCTCCAGGTTGTTGGAGGGCAGGTAGCCGAGGAGCCGACGGATCAGGCCGAGGCACTCCCGCTCGTCCCGGGCGTAGAAGTGCGCCACGCCGCTGCGGGCGGTGTGGGTCGCGGCGCCGCCCAGCTCCTCGAAGCTGATGGTCTCGCCGGTCACCGCCTTGATCACGTCGGGACCGGTGATGAACATCTGGCTCGTGCCCTCGACCATGAAGACGAAGTCGGTGATGGCCGGCGAGTACACGGCGCCGCCGGCGCACGGCCCCATGATCACCGAGATCTGGGGGATCACGCCCGAGGCCCAGGTGTTCCGGGCGAAGATCTTGGCGAACCCGTCCAGGGAGGCCACGCCCTCCTGGATCCGGGCGCCGCCGGAGTCGTTGATGCCGATCAGGGGGGAGCCGGTCTCGAGGGCCAGGTCCATCACCTTGCAGATCTTGGCGGCGTGCATCTCGCCCAGGGTCCCGCCGATCACGGTGAAGTCCTGGGCGAAGACGTACACCAGCCGGCCGTCGATCCGGCCGAAGCCGGTGATCACGCCATCGCCCGGCGCCTCCTTGCCCTCCATGCCGAACTCCCGCGCCCGGTGCTGGACGAACAGGCCGATCTCCTGGAAGCTGCCGGGGTCGAGCAGGAGCGCCAGGCGTTCGCGGGCGGTGAGCTTGCCCTTCGCCCGCTGCTGGGCGATGCGCTCGGGGCCGCCGCCGAGCTCCAGGCGCTGGCGGCGCGACCGCAGCTCCGCCACCTTGGCGGCCATGGGGGCGGCCGCTGGCGGCGTCCCGCCCCGCTCGCCGGGTCCCGGGCTCGGGGCGCCGGCCCCACCCGGCCCGCCGGCCGGGGGCCGGTCGCCGGCCGCGGCGGTCGGCCCCCGGCCCCCGGCCGCGGCGTCCGGCGGCAGGCCACCGGCCTGCGACGCGCCGGCTCCGGCGCTCGCCGCCCCCTGCGGCGACGGGGGCGGGTCGCCCGCCGGCCGTCCCGTCCCACCCCGCCAGCGACAGCCCCCGCCCTCGCCCCCACCGGGTCCACCGGTGGCGGACGCGCCGGCCGCAGCGCCCGCCTCCGGGCGCGCCGCATCCCCTTCGTCCCGGACGGCACGGCGCCGGCCTTCGCGGCCGGCGGCCCGCTCCGCCCGTCGATCCCGGGTTCCCTCACCCGTTCCCTCGCCGAAGCCGATCATGTCCTGGTTCCTCCGGTCCCTTCCCGTCCCGCCGGACGCCGCGCGGGGCCGCGAGCGCGCCGGGAGCTCCGCCCCGCCCCGGCATCTCCGCCCGCGGCGTCCCGGCGCGGGGCTGCGCGGCCCGGCCCCGAGGCGGTCCCGCCCCGCGCGGCCTTCGCCGCGCAGCCGGCCGGGCACGCCCCCGGACCGCTACGAGCGGAAGCTGCTGTCGGTGCGGTGGATCCAGCCGCGCACCTGCATGGCCTCCGTCACCCGCGCCACCGCCACGGTGTAGGCCGCCAGGCGCAGATCCCGGGTGCGGAGCCGCTGAGCCGCCTCCCACACGCGGCGGAAGGCGCGGACCATGCGCTCCTCCAAGCGCCGGTTGACCTCCTCCTCCGACCAGGTCCAGTGGCACTGGTTCTGGACCCACTCGAAGTAGCTGACGGTCACGCCCCCGGCGTTGGTCAGGATGTCGGGCAGCACCACCACACCGCGTTCCACCAGGGTCTGGTGCGCGTCGGGCGTGGTGGGCCCGTTGGCGATCTCGCCCACCAGGCGCGCCTGGATGCGGTGGGCGTTGGCGGCGGTGATCTGGTTCTCCAGCGCGGCCGGCAACAGGATATCACAAGGCAGCGTGAGCAACTCCGCGTTGTCGATGCCGCGGGCCCCGGGGAAGCCGGCGACGCTGCCGGTGGTCTCCTTGTGCGCCGCCACGGCCGCCGGGTCCAGGCCGCGTTCGTCCAGGATGCCGCCCCGGGAATCGCTGACGGCGATCACCCGCACGCCCAGCTGGTGCAGCAGCCGGTGCGCCACGCTGCCCGCGTTGCCGTAGCCCTGGATGGCCGCGGTGGCGCGGCGCAGGTCGAGCCCGAGGGCGGCTGCCGCCTCCCGCACCACCGTCACCGCCCCCCGCGCCGTCGCCTCCCGGCGACCCAACGAGCCCCCGATGACCAGGGGTTTGCCGGTGACGACGGCGAAGGCGTTCTGCTGGCGGATCTGGCTGAACTCGTCGGCGATCCACGCCATGACCTGGGCCGTGGTGTAGACGTCGGGGGCGGGGATGTCCTTCTCCTCGCCCATGACCTGGGCCATGGCCTGGATGTAGCCGCGGCTGAGCCCCTCCAGTTCCCGCGCGGACATGCGCTTGGGGTCGCACACCACCCCGCCCTTGCCCCCGCCGAAGGGGACCTGCAGCAGGGCGCACTTGAGCGTCATCCACATGGAGAGGGCCTTGACCTCGTCGGGGGTGACCTGGGGATGGAAGCGGATCCCGCCCTTGGTGGGACCCAGGGCGTCGTTGTGCTGGGACCGGTACCCGACGAAGACCTCCGTGCGGCCGTCGTCCATGCGGACGGGGATGGCCACCTCGACGAAGCGGAGCGGCCGGGCCAGGATGCGGTACACCGCCGGGTCGAGCCCCAGGGCCTCACAGGCCCGGGCGAGCTCCCGCTTGGCCACCTCGTAGGGGTTCGGCAGGTCGGCCGCCGCCTCCCCCGTCGCCCCGGGGTCGCCTTGCGAGCCCCGCCGCGCCACCCGTTCCCGCTCCCCCTCGGTCGGCTCCGTCGCCGACGCGTCCTCCGCTGCGGCCGGGGGCTCGGGCTCCCGCGGCGGGGCCGGCCGGGCCGGCCCCGCCGGCGGGCTCGGCACCGTCGTCACCGTGGGGGTCAGCGGCGCCCCCGCCTCCAGGGAGGCGGCTCCCGGGGCCGGCTGCGGCACGCCGTCCCGGCCGCCGTCCGGTCGGGACGGCGGCCGGGACGCGGGCGGGATCGCCGGCGGCTGTCCCGCTGGGGCGTCGGGCCGCCCCGTCGCACCCCGAAGCCGCCCCGCCACGTCGGGCGGCCGCTCCACCGCATCCGGGGGCCGCCCCCCCACGGCGGGCGGCCGCCCCGCCGCATCCGGGGACGGCTCCGCCGTAGCCGGCAGCCGCCCCGCCGCAGCCGGGGACCGCTCCGCCGCAGCCGGCGGACGCACCGTCGCTGCCCGAAGCCGCCCCGCCGCAGCGGGCGAGCCTCCCGTTGCGGCCTGGGCCGGCCCCGCCGGCCCAGGCCGCCCGGCCGGTCGGGACCGGCCCTCCCGCCCATGGCCCTCGCCGCCCCGCCCGTTCCCGTCGCCTTGGCTCTGCCCGCGATGCACGGTCACCGTGAGGCCCCCTTCCGCTGCGTTGCGGCTGCGGCAGGCCCCCACGGCCCCTCCCCGTCTCCCCCTCCCGGCCGCCGGCCCGGCCCTGGGGTGCGTGCGCAGGCTCCCGCCGGTCCGAGCCCGCGGCCCGCCCCCGGGCCGCGGGCTCGGACCGGGCGCAGGACGGCTAGTCGTCCTGCCCCAGGACCCGGGCCACCGCGTCGCGACTGAGGCGGATCTCCACCTTGTCGGCGATGCGCAGGCGCACCGTGTCTTCGTCCACCCGCGTCAGGGTGCCGAAGATGCCGCCGATGGTGACCACCTTGTCGCCCACCTTGAGGCGCGCCAGCATCTCCCGTCTGCGCCGCTGCTGCTGTTGCTGCGGCCGGATCAGCATGAACCACATCAGGCCGAAGAACAGCGCGAAGATCAGCAGGTTGACCAGCAGGGCGTTCTCCTGTTCCGGCACGGCGCCACCTCGCCTCCCCGCAAAGTGTACCCTACACCGGTTCGCGGGCCGCCGGCGGCCTCCTCCCGGCTCGTCGCGCCCCGTCGGCCGAGGCGGTCCCCCGCGCTCCCGGCGCCCGAGCCGCCGCGGCGCGGGCCCCTGGCCGGGCCGGGTTCGTCCGGACGAACCGGCCGCCTCCGCCGGGGGTCGCCGCCTACGCCCCCGGCAGCGTCGCCGGCTCCGGCGGGCGGAAGCCCAGGGCTGCCCCCTCCCCTGCGTAGAAGGCGGCGCGGAACTCCGGCAGCCGGTCCGCGCGCACCGCCTGACGCAATCGCTCCATGAAGCGGTGGAGGTAGCGCAGGTTGTGGATCGTCGTCAGGCGCATGCCCAGGGTCTCGTTGACCTTGAGCAGGTGGCGGATGTAGGCGCGGGTGAAGTGACGGCAGGCGTAGCAGTCGCACGCCGGGTCCAGCGGGCGGAAGTCGCGGGCGAAAGCGGCGTTGCGCACGGTCAGCCTGCCCTCCGAGGTGAAGACGGTGCCGTGCCGGGCCAT
Source organism: Thermaerobacter composti (assembly GCF_033582035.1). Classification (NCBI taxonomy): domain Bacteria; kingdom Bacillati; phylum Bacillota; class Clostridia; order Eubacteriales; family Clostridiales Family XVII. Incertae Sedis; genus Thermaerobacter; species Thermaerobacter composti. The sequence continues at coordinate 1,069,064 of NZ_CP132508.1, read as the reverse complement.
GCGGGTCGGCAGCACGCAGTCCATCATGTCGATGCCCCGCCACACCGCCTCCAGGATCAGATCGGGCGTGCCCACGCCCATCAGGTACCGCGGCCGGTCCGCCGGCAACAGCGGGACCACGGCCTCGAGCACGGCCACCGTCAGGCCCGCCGGCTCCCCGACGCTCAGCCCGCCCACGGCGTAACCCGGCAGGTCCAGTTCCACCAGCGCCTCCGCCGACCGGCGCCGCAGGTCGGCGTAGACGCCGCCCTGGACGATGCCGAACAGCGCCTGCCGGTCGGGCCGGCCCTCCTCCCGCCAGGCGCGGTGGCAGCGCCGAGCCCAGCGGGTGGTGCGCTCGACGCTGGCCGCCACGGCGTCGTACGGGGCCGGGAAGGCCAGGCACTCGTCGAAGCACATGATGATGTCCGCCCCCAGGTCCCGCTGCACCGCCATGGACAGCTCCGGCGTAAAGAGGTGCTCCGACCCGTCCAGGTGGGAGCGGAAGCGCACGCCGTCGGCCGTGACCTCCCGCAGGGAGGCCAGGCTGAACACCTGGAAGCCGCCGCTGTCGGTCAGGATCGGCCCCTCCCAGGCCATGAAGCGGTGCAGGCCCCCGGCGGCCGCCACGACCGCGGAGCCCGGCCGCAGATAGAGGTGGTAGGTGTTGCTCAGGATGATCTGCGCCCCCACCGCCCGCAGCTCGTGGGGGCTCAAGGTCTTCACCGCGGCCTGGGTGCCGACGGGCATGAACACCGGCGTCTCCACCGTGCCGTGGGGGGTCGCGAGCCGGCCGGTGCGGGCCTGGCTGTGGGCCTCCCGGTGCTCGATGGTGAACCACCCGTGCCAACCGCTCAAGGACCGTCCGCCTCCCTGCCGACGCCAGGTTCTCCCGCCGCAGCCTGCCGCCCGTTCCCACCCCGGGGGATCGGCGCGGGCCCGGCCGGCGCCGGGAAAGCCCTCCACGCGCCTCGGTGCCCCGAGGGGCGCCGGATCGCCCCGTTGCCCGGAAGGGGGTCTGGACCGGTGCCGCCGGCGCCGGCTGCCCCTCCCCCGAGGGGCGTCGGATCGTCCCGTCGCCCCGAGCGGGCGCCCGGGCGGCGGCCCCGGCCGCCGGGGCCGCCGCCACCGGGCCCGGCGGCTACGCGGGCTCCCCGGCGTGCGGGGCCACGCCCGGCAGGATCAGCATCGCGTCGCCGAAGCTGAAGAACCGGTACCGCCGGGCCACCGCCTCCCGGTACGCGGCCAGGGTCCGCTCCTTGCCCAGCAGCGCGGCCACCAGCATGATCAGGGTCGACCGCGGCAGGTGGAAGTTGGTGATCAGGCCGTCGATGGCCTTGAACCGGTACCCGGGGTAGATGAACAGGTCGGTCCACCCGCTGCCCGGCCGGACGGTGCCGTCGTCGGCGGCCACGGTCTCCAGGGTGCGGGTGACGGTGGTGCCCACCGCCACCACCCGGCCGCCCTGGGCGCGGGTGGCGTTGATCGCCGCGGCGGTCGCCGGTTCGACCCGGTAGAACTCGGCGTGCATCCGGTGTTCCTCCACGCGGTCCACTGTCACCGGGCGGAAGGTGCCCACGCCCACGTGGAGGGTCAGGTAGGCGATCCGGACGCCCTGGGCCTCGAGCCGGGCCAGGAGCTCGGGGGTGAAGTGCAGCCCCGCGGTGGGCGCGGCGACCGAACCCTCCTCCCGGGCATAGACCGTCTGGTAGCGCTCCGGGTCGTCCAGCTCCTTGCGGATGTAGGGCGGGAGGGGGACGCGGCCCAGCCGCTGCAGGGTCTCGTCCACCGTCTCCCCGGACGGCGGCTCGAGGCGGATCACCCGCTCGCCGCCGTCCCGCACCTCCTCCACGTGGACCCGGAGGGGGCGGTCGTCGCCGCAGATCGCCACCGTCCCCGCCCGCAACCGGCGCCCCGGCCGGCCCAGGGCCAGCCACCGGCCGTCGCCCAGGGGGTCGAGGAGCAGGAACTCCACCTGCCCGCCCGTGGCGCGGCGGCCGAAGAGGCGCGCCGGCCGCACCCGGGTGTCGTTGAGGACCAGGCAATCGCCCGGCCGCAAGAAGCGGGGCAGGTCGCGGAAACGGGCGTGGATCCATCGCCCACTGTCGCGGTCGACCACCATCAGGCGCGAGGCGTCCCGCTCGGGCAGCGGCTCCTGGGCGATGAGCTCGGGCGGCAGGTCGTAGTCGAACTCGTCGACCCGCATCGCGCCTGCAGCGCCTCCCTCGCACGCCGCCACGGGGATCACGAAGGCCATTATGGCACAACGGACGCAACGAGGCCCCGGGGCTTCGCCCTGGGGCCGTGGCGTCGGGGAGGCGTCGGGCCGGCCGTCCGGGAGGGGGAGGCGTCGGGCCGGCCGTCCGGGACCGCTGCGCGGCGCGGGGCCGCCCCCCCGCCCCGGGGATGGAGCCCCGCCCGGAGCGGGCGGAGCGTCCCAGGCGCGGGCCAGGGGCCCTGGCTAGCGGCAGAGCAGCGGCTCCTTGATGCTCCCGAAGAGGCGGCCCAACGGGCCGTGGTCTTGCTCCGAACACGTCCACAGGTCCTCGAGGAGCTCGCCCAGGTCGAGCCGCCCGGCGTCGGCCTGCCGGCGCGAGCGGTCGTCCCGCTCCCTGCGCCCCTCCGTCCCCGCGCCTTCGTTCCCCCGGTGGTGCCGCTCGGGCGCACGGGGAGACGGTGACGCGGCCTCCTGGCGCCGGGCGGGCTCGCCCGCACCCTGCCCGGACCGTCCGCCCGCGGGGTCGGTCCGGCGGCGGCCATCGGCCTCCCGCCCGCCGCCATCGCGGGGGCCGCCGGAGGCCCGGCCGCCGCGCCGGTCCTGGCGCCGGTCGTCCGTGTCATCCCGCCGGTCCGCGGAGGGCCGGCGGACCGCCGGCGGCGCCGGCTGCACCGTCCCCTGGGCCGACCGGTCGTCGGCCAGCCGTTGCGCGCGGCCCTGCTCGCCGCGGCCCCGACCGCCGCCGTCCCCGCCGTCCGCCGTGCCGCGCCCCCTCTCGGCGGGCCCCGGGCGGCCCGCCACCACCCCCGGCCCGCGGGTCCCTTCGGCGCCGCCCTGGCCGCGCCCCGCCCCCTCCGTGGCCGGGCGCGACGGCGACCCGGCCTCCGCCGGGATGGGGCGGAGCAGCAGAAGTCCCCGCACGATGCCGTCGATCTGCCGGCCGAGCAGGTCGACCAGCTGCAGCCCGATCACCGGGGACGGGAGCGCGCCGTCCCCCGCTCCGGCCGCGGCGGGCCCCCGCGATCCGCCCTGCGCTGCGGAGTCGGCGGCCGCCCCGCGGCCCGACGGGGATGCGGGCCGACCCTGCCCCGGCACCCGGCGGGAGCCAGGGCCCGGGGCGGCGGCGCCGCCCGCGGTCGCCGCCCCGTCCGCCACGACCCCTGGGCTCGGTGCCGCCGACCACGCCCGGTGCAACTGCTCCGGCGGCAGGTCGGCCAGCTCCGCCAACGCCCGCCGGACCGCCTCCGGACCCTCCCCGCCGGCCTGGACGCCGCCGATCTGCTGGATCCGGGCGCCGAGCAGCGCCGCGACCTGGAACAGCGACATCCCGGTCCGCCGGGCCAGCTGGGCGAGGCGCACCCCCACCTCCGGATCCTCGACGGCGATGACGGCGGCAGCCGCGGGCTCGGTGCCCCGATCCAGCAGCCGCGCCGTGCCCCATTGGGCGCGCCCCACCGCCTGCCGCACCGCCGGCGGCAGCCCGAGCCCCTCCGCCAACGGAGCGGCGGCGATGACCACCACGCCGGGCTGCATCCCCGGCTGCCCCAGGGCCCGCTCGATCAGCCCCACGATGGCCCGGTCCACCGGCACCCCGGCCCACGCCACGGGCTCCACCAGCGCCACCGCCTCGCGCGTGAGGGGCTCAACGCCCAGCACCACCGCCCACGCATCGGTCACCAGGCCCACCCGGGCGGGGTCCAGGTCCACCGTGACGTACCCGGCCGGCTGGGCGGCCGCCGGGGTGACCAGGAAGCCGCTGAAGACGCCGACCAGCAGCGCCGCGGCCGCCGACCAGACGATCAGCCGCCGCCAGGGCGACCGGCGGGCGGGCACCGGGTCGAGGACCACCTCCTGCCCCACCTGCCATCGGCGACCGCGCAGGGGCACGCGCAGGAACTCGCCGCCCTCCCGCAGGACGACGGCGCTGTCCCCGTCGATCTCCAGCACCACCGCCTTGGCCCCCATCGGCCCTGCCCGCCTCCCCCGACCGGCTGGATCGCGGCGCCCCGCCCCGTTACTCCCTACGCAGCGGAAGCACCCGCTGCGGGGGTGGTTCTCCCGTCGCTTCGCGGATTCCCGCTCATGCCACGTACTCCTGCAGGTATACATAGTCGCCCATGAGGATCAGGGCAACGGCCACGATGTACTTGCGCTGTCGCTCCAGGGTCTTGCGGGAGGCCTGCACCAGGGGGTCGGCCGCCAGCTCCCGCAGGGGCAGGGTGCGGTTCTTGAGGAGGGCTTCCCGGTAGGCGGGAACCGTGGCCAGGCGCCGGGCGACCTGGATCGCCCGGTCGCGGGCGTCCTTGTGCTTCGGACAGCTCTCCACGAGGTCGCTGAACCGGATGCCGAACTGGGCCAGCTCCTGCTGCAGCCGCAGGATCTCCTGACGCCGCTCCCAGGCCTCCTCCGCCAGGGCATGGCGGTCCAGGGCCGCCTGGATGTCCACCTGGTTGACGGGATGGCCGTCCTCGTCCTCCGTCTCCAGATCGCTGAAGGGGACCGCCACCCGGGTCGCGGTCTGCTTGCGGAAGTGATCGATGAGCCGGCGCTTGATCACCGTCTCGGCGAAGGCGATGAAGTTGTTGCCCCGGCGGGCGTCGAAGCGATCGATGGCCTCGTTGAAGGCCAGGAGCCCGATGCTGATCTCCTCGTCCTGGCCGGGGTGCAGGTAGCGGCCGCAGACGCGGGACGCCACCTTGAGGACGAAGGGAGTGTACGCCCGGATCAGCTCGTTGCGGGCGTCGTCGTCCCCCGCCTTGGCCGCGACGATCAGCTGGTCCGTCCCCAGGGGGCTGGCACCCATGGCTCCACCCCGTCGGCTGGCTCCCCTCCGGGGCGGCCGGGTCCTTCCCGCTCCTGCCGCCCCATGCCCGCACGGCGTCCGCCTCGGCCGCCCCGCGCTCCCCCCGCCCCCTCACCCGCTGCACCGACCCGGCAGGCCGTCCCGCGCGGCCGGCGGACCCGCGCCGTCCCCGCCGCGCAGGCGCCCGCGCATCCGCCAGGGGCACCTCCGGACGGTGGCGTGGCGCGCCGGCGGCGCCACCGCCGGCAACCGCCCCGGAGACGACGCCACCGCCCCCGACCGCCCCCGAGGCGACGCCACCGCCGGATGCTGCCCGGGACCGGCCGCCGGCGGCTGACGCCTCCCGATCAGGCCATCGCCCGCTACCGCCCCCGGAACAGCAGGTTCAGCACCAGGGTCAGGAGCAAGCTCAGGACCAGCGAGCTGGCGAGGGGGAAGAAGAAGGTGAAGTTGCCGCGCCGGATGACGATGTCCCCCGGCAGGCCGCCGAAGCCCACGCGCCCGGCCAGCCACAGCACCAGGCCGAAGGCGGCGAGCCCGAGCCCCATGATCACCAGCCAGCGTCCGATCTCGCTCATCCCCACCGTCCTCACCCGTCCTCGACCCGCGGGTCCAAGGCGGGCGAGGGGCTGCCCCCTCGCCCGCCTTCTCGAACGAAGTTTACAACATTGTGACGAAATCTTTACAGACCCGCCAGCCGCTGCTGTGGATCCGCCGCGGCCCCGGCTCCCGACGAACCGGCCGCGCCGGCCGCGGTCCCCTCCTCGAGGCTGGGGGGCACCGGCAATCCCAGGTGCTCGTACGCGCGACGCGCCAGCACCCGCCCGCGCGGCGTCCGCTGGAGGAATCCCATCTGCATCAGATACGGCTCGTAGACGTCCTCGATGGTCTCCGGCTCCTCGCCGATGGCCGCCGCCAGGGTCTCCAGGCCGACCGGCCCGCCGCCGTAGTGCTCCGCCATCACCGTCAGCAGCCGCCGGTCCGCGCGATCGAGCCCCAGCGGGTCGACCTCCATCAGGTCCAGGCCCGCCCGGGCCACCTCGGCGGTGATCACGCCGTCGGCCCGCACCTGGGCGTAGTCGCGCAGCCGCCGCAGCAGCCGGTTGGCGACCCGCGGCGTGCCGCGCGCCCGCCGGGCCACCTCCTCGGCCCCCTCGGGATCGATGGGTACGCCGAGGATCCGCGCCGAACGCAGGACGATCTGGACCAGCTCCTCCGGGCGGTAGTACTCGAGGCGCAGGAGCACCCCGAACCGGTCGCGCAGCGGTCCCGTGAGCCGACCCGCCCGGGTGGTCGCCCCCACCAGGGTGAAGCGGGGCAGGTCGATGCGCAGCGAGCGCGCCGCCGGCCCCTTGCCGATGATCAGGTCGAGGGCGAAGTCCTCCATGGCGGGGTAGAGGACCTCCTCGACCGGCCGGGGCAACCGGTGGATCTCGTCGATGAACAGCACGTCCCGGTCGTTGAGGTTGGTCAGCAGCGCGGCCAGGTCCCCGGCCCGCTCGATGGCCGGTCCCGAGGTCATGCGAAAGCCCACGCCCAGCTCGCGGGCGATCACGTGGGCCAGCGACGTCTTGCCCAAGCCCGGCGGCCCGTAGAGAAGCACGTGATCCAGCGCGTCGCCGCGCTCCCGCGCCGCCTGGATGTAGATCGCCAGCCTCTCCTTGACCGCCTCCTGGCCGGGGAAGTCGGCCAGGGACTGGGGCCGCAGGCCCGCCTCGAGGGGCGCATCCCCGGGCTGCAGCCGGCTGGAGACCACCCGTTCCTCTTCGATCATCGGCCCGCACCTCCCGCCGCGCGGGCGCCGCCCAGCACCCGCAGCGCCGCCCGCACCCACGCGGCCGCGGGGGCGTCCGGTTCGACCTCAGCGGCGGCCGCGGCCAGGGCGCCCTCCGCTTCGACACGGGTGTAGCCCAGGGCCTCCAGCGCCGCCATCGCATCGGCCCGGGGGGACTGCTCGCCCCCCAGCGGTCCCGGGCCAGGACGACCGACGGGTTCTGCGCCCGGCGAGGCGCCCCCGCCCGCGCCTGCGGCCGCGGGCTCCCCCAGCCGGTCGCGCAGCTCCATCACCATGCGCCGCGCCAGCTTCGGCCCGACCCCGGGCGCCCGGGTCAAGGGCGCCGGATCCTGCAGCACCGCGGCCCGTCGCAGCTCCTCCGGCGTGAGCACCGAGAGCACCGCCAGCGCGACCCGGGGGCCCACCCCGCTGACGGCCAGGAGGGCGTCGAAGGCCGCCTGTTCGTCCGCGGTGGCGAACCCGTAGAGCGCCCATTGCTCCTCCCGCACCACGAGCCGGGTGAGGAGCCGAACGGGCTCGCCCACCCCAGGGAGCCGCCGCTGGGTCTGGCGGGAGACGGCCACGCGAAAGCCGACCCCGCCCACGTCGATCCACACCTCGTCGCCGGCCACGGCCGCCAGCCGGCCGCGCAGGAAGGCGATCACGCGCCGACCCCCCCGCCGCCGGCCGACGGCCGCCCGCCCGGGGCCGTGGCGCCCCCTCCCTCCCCGCCGCCGGCCGGCCGCACCGCCCCGGCCACCGCCGCGGCACCCGGCGCCCAGGCGGGCTCCGTCGCCGCCCCACCCCCCGCCCAGGCCGACGTCCGGGCGTGGAGGCAGCAGACCGCCACCGCCAGCGCATCCGCCGCGTCGTCGGGTACCGGCGGACGGGCCATGCCGAGCAGCGCCTGGACCATGCGCTGGACCTGGTCCTTGGCCGCGCGGCCGTAGCCGACCACCGCCTGCTTCACCTCATGGGGCGCGTACTCGTACACGGGAAGGCCGGCCTGGGCCGCGGCCAGCAGGGCGACGCCCCGGGCCTGGCCCACGTGCAGGGCGCTGGACCGGTTCTTCTGGAGGAACAGGCGCTCCACCGCCATGGCGTGGGGCCGGTGCCGGCGGATCAGCTCCCCGAGATCGCGGTGGATGGCCGCCAGCCGCAGCGCCGCCGGCTGGCCCGCCGGCGTCCGGATCACGCCGTACGCGACGGGGACCAGCGTCGTGCCGGAGACCGCCACGATCCCGAAGCCCATGGTGGCCGTCCCCGGGTCGATGCCCAGCACCCGCACCGCCATCCCTCCCGTCCAACCTGGGTTCTTCGACGGGGGGACGACGCTTCCTTGCGGTTGCCAGGGTGGCCGCCAGCGGTCCGGGACGTGGGATGAGGCAGCGCCTTCCGGGGGTGAGGCGCGCCTTCCGGGGGTGAGCCGGTGCACAGGGAAGCAGGGGACGAAGCAGGCTTCCCCGTCGACCCGGGCCCGCGACGGCCGCCGACGGCCCCGGCCGCGCGGCCGTGCGCCACGCCGTGCGGCACTCGTGACGTCGCGAGGCGCTCCAGACGTCGTGGGGCGCTCCAGACGCCGTGGGGCTCTCCCGCGCGGGCCATGGGCTCGCGGCGCGAGCCGCTCCAGCGCGCGGCCTGCGCTAGGGCGTGAGGCTCTCCAGGACGTGCCAGGCCTCCCCGTCGCCTTCGACCACCAGCCCCTGTTCCAGGCGCCGGCGATCCCCGGGGAGCAGGCGCTCGGCGGGAAGGTCGGTGAGCAGGCGCAACGGCCCGAGGTCCCGCCCCTGGCGCCCGGGCCGGCCGTAGAAGACGGCCACGTGTCCCTGGTGGAGGCGGACGGTGCGGTACCGCAACCAGGCGGCAGGCGGACACGGACCCGGCCGCTGGCGCTCGAGCACGATGCGATCCGGCGTGGCCTGCGCCAGCCGCCACGTGTCCCGGCTGCGCAGGAGGTCCGACAGGCGCCAGCCGGTCTCCACCGGCGTGGGCGGCCGCTCGGTCTCCAGCACCGCCTCGCCGCAGGCGGGGTAGCGCGTGCGCTCGACCAGCCGGGTGTCCGGCGTCAGGGTCAGGTTCACCAGCGGGGACGCCCGCCGGCGCGACGGCGTCCCGCCTTGGCCGCGGTCCGCCGCGTCCTGGCGCCACCAGTAGGCGCCGACCCCGACCCCGGCCAGGATGGCCGCCGCCAACAGCGTCGCCGCCACGGCATGCCTCCGCGCCATCGCCGCGGGCCGCCTCCCCAGCCGCTCCGCATCCGCCGTCGCGGGCGGTCTTCCGCGGCCCAGGATGCCCCGCAGTACACGCGCCTATGCGCCGCCGGACGGCCTCCCCGTGCAGCGCCGCGCCGGTCGCGTCCCCTCCGCGAAGGTCAGGGCGCCGCCCGCCGAGGTCAGGACTCCACCAGCATCTCGTCGGGCAGCTCGAAGTTGCCGTAGATCTCCTGGACGTCGTCGTGGTCCTCCAGCGCGTCCAAGAGGCGCAGGAGCTGCTCCGCCTCCTTGCCCTCGACCTTGACCTCGGTCTTGGGCACCATGCGCAGCGCCGCGTCCTCGATGGGCACGCCGGCCTTCTCCAGCGCCTCCCGCACCCGGTGGAGGTCGTCGGGGTCGGTGTAGATCGTGTAGAAGCCGTCGTCCTGCTTGAGGTCCTCCGCCCCCGCCTCCACCGCCAGCAACAGCAGGTCGTCCTCGCCGGGCGCCCCCTGGGTCGGCACGGTGATGACGCCCTTGCGGTCGAACATCCATGCCACGCACCCGCTCTCGCCCAGGTTGCCCCCATGCTTGGCGAAGATGTGCCGGATCTCGCTGGCGCTGCGGTTGCGGTTGTCCGTCAGGATCTCCAGCATCAGGGCCACGCCGCCCGGGCCGTAGCCCTCGTAGATCAGCTCCTCGTAGGCGTCGGCCTCGGACTGGCCCAGGCCGCGCTTGATCGCGCGCTCGATGTTCTCCGCGGGCATGCTGAACTGCCGGGCCCGCTCCAGGGCCAGCCGCAGGCGCGGGTTGGCGTCGGGGTCGCCGCCGCCCTGGCGCACGGCGGTGATGATCTCCCGCGAGAGCTTGGAGAAGATCTTCCCCTTCTTGGCATCCTGGCGAGCCTTGCGGTGCTTTCGGTTCGCCCACTTGGAATGCCCTGCCATGCCTCCATCCTCCCGCAGACCGTCACCACGTTGCCACCGCCACCACGTTCCGAATCCTTTCCGTGTGACCGCGATGGTTCCGTCCGTCCTGCCGAGGTCGCATCGTCCGGTCCGGCCCGCCGGTCGCACCCCGTATCGGGCCGGCGACCGGGCAACCCTGGGGCAGCGGCGTGGGGCGCCGGCCCTGCAGCGCGTCGGCCGCCGCCGGATCCCGGCCCGCGATCCGACCGCGGCCCGCACGCCGACCGCGGGCCGCGCCTGCCCCACGCCGCGCCCGTTCGCCGCGCCCTATTGTAGCACGGCCGCCCCCAGGCGCCCGGGACGGCCCTCACCCGCCCTCGTCCCGCACGAAGGCGGCCAGGTCCTCCATCATCGACAGGTAGCGCTCGCCCGTGTCGGGCATCACCGCCAGCACCCGGCGGCCGGGGCCCAGCTCCCGCGCCACCTGGCGCGCCGCCCAGGCCGCGGCCCCGGACGAGATCCCCAGCAAGAGCCCCTCCTCCCGCGCCAGTCGCCGCATCATGACCACCGCGTCCTCGTCGCGCACCGGGATCACCCGGTCGATCACCGCCCGGTTCAGCACCCGCGGGACGAACCCGGCCCCGATGCCCTGGATCCGGTGCGGACCCGGCTCGCCGCCCGAGAGCACGGCCGAGTAGGCCGGTTCGACCGCCACCACCAGGCATCCCGGCAGGCGCTCCTTGAGCACCTCCCCGACACCCGTCAGCGTCCCGCCGGTGCCCACCCCGGCGACGAAGGCGTCTAGCCGCCCCTCCATCTGCTCGAGGATCTCCTCGGCGGTGGTCCGGCGGTGGACCTCGGGGTTGGCGGGGTTGTCGAACTGCATCGGCATGAAATACGTAGGGTGTTCGGCCACCAGCTCCTCCGCCTTGCGGATGGCGCCGGCCATCCCGTCGGCGCCCGGCGTCAGCACCAGCTCGGCGCCGTAGGCGCGCAGCAGGGCCCGCCGCTCCAGGGACATCGTCTCGGGCATGACCAGGATCAACCGGTAGCCCTTGACCGCCGCCACCATCGCCAGGCCGATGCCGGTGTTGCCGCTGGTGGGCTCCACGATGGTGTACCCCGGCTTGAGCCGTCCCTCCCGCTCGGCGGCCTCGATCATGCTGAGGGCGATGCGGTCCTTGACGGAACCGGCGGGGTTGTAGGACTCCAGCTTGACCCAGACCTCGGCGGCGTCGCGCGGGATCACGCGGTTCAGGCGCACCACCGGCGTGCCGCCGATCAGCTGCAGCACGTCGCTCGCCACCCGTCCGGCCTGCACCTTCGCGTCGGCCAATGCCGCGACCTCCCATGGGCAGAGTGGCGTCCCGGTCGCCGGCGCCGGGACCGGCGGGAAGGGCGCTCGGCCGCCTTCCCGGCCAGCGCACGCCTCCCCGCCGCCTCCAGCATACCAGGAGGGGGAGGGACGCGACCGCCCGGGGCGCAGCCGCCCCGCGCCCGGCGGAGGCCGACGGGGGAGCGGCGGGGGTCACGAGCCGGGGGCCGCGCCCGCCCCGCCGCCGGCCCCGGGCGCCGTCCCCGGCCACGGCGCGATCCAGGGCGGCACCTCGCCGGGGATCACCGTCTCCACCAGCGGCACCGGCACCTGGACGGGGACGGTGTCGCCGTAGAGGGGGATGACGACCCGCACGGCGGTGCGGATCACCAGGACCACGCGATGCCGGACCTGGTTGATCCCGGCGCCGTCGAACCGGCTCTCCACGTCCACGTCGACGCGACCGAGGGGGAGGATGCGGACGTCGATGGCCGGGCCTCGCCCGGCCAACAGCTCGGTGCCCAGGAACGCCCCCAGCGGGATCGCCACGGGGTCGTCGCGCAGGGCGTCCAGCCGGTCCTGGACCGCGCGCATGACCCGGGCCTGGATGTCCACGATCAGCGGCGTGTTGACCTGGACGAACACGGGGCGGCCGCCGTCGTACTGGACCCGCACCACGTCATCGGGCCGGTAACGGCCCGCGACCTCCGCCTCCACGGCGGCGGCGATCGCCTCCACCGCCCGGATCTCGGCCTCCCGGCGGGCGGCGGCCATCAGGGCGGGGGCCAGGGCCCGCTCCACCGCCCACACCATCCACAAGCCACCCAGGACCGCCACCACCAGGAGCGTCCACCGGCCGGGGCGGATCCGCGGCGACCAGCCCCACCCCCGCCGGTTCCTCCGGCGCACGTAGGCCACGGGCGTCACCATCCCGGGACCGGCGCCAACCGGCGCGACACGCGGTCCCGGGCTATGTCTATGCGCCGCCGGGCAGGCGCAGCCTTGCGAACCGCCGCTTGCCCACCTGCAGCACGGCGCCGTCGGCGGGGGCCAGCGCCGCGTGGGGGTCGGTGATGCGCCGGCCGTCCAGGCGCACCGCCCCCTGCTCGATCAGCCGGCGCGCCTCGCTGTTGGAGGGCGCCATCCCGGCCACCCGCAACAGGCGCACGGCGTCGAGCCGCGGGGCGGGCAGGGTGACCTCGGGCATCGCGGCGGGCAGCTCGTGGCGGCTGAACACGCGGAGGAACTCCTCCTGGGCCGCGTCGGCTGCTGCCTTCCCGTGGTACATGCGCACCAGGGCGTGGGCCAGCCGCAGCTTCGCGTCCCGGGGGTTGACGGTCCCCTCCGCCATGCCCCGCTCCAGGCGACGGATCTCGTCCATGTCCAGGTCGGTGGCCAGGACCATGTACTTGACGATCAGCGGGTCGGGGATGGACATGGTCTTGCCGAACATCTCGCCCGGCGGCTCGGCGATGCCGATGTAGTTCCCCAGCGACTTGGACATCTTGTCCCTGCCGTCGGTGCCCTCTAGCAGCGGCATGAGCAGCGCCACCTGGGGCTCCTGGCCGTACTCGCGCTGGATCTCGCGGCCCACCAGCAGGTTGAACTTCTGGTCGGTGCCGCCCAGCTCCACGTCGGCCCGCACGGCCACCGAGTCGTAGGCCTGCGCCAAGGGGTAGAGGAACTCGTGGATCGCGATGGGCCGCCCCTCCCGGTAGCGCTGGGCGAAGTCGTCCCGCTCCAGCATGCGCGCCACCGTGTACTTGGCGGCCAGGCGCACCACGTCGGCGAAGGTCATGGCCCCCAGCCACCGGTCGTTGAAGGTCAGCTCGGTGCGCTCCATGTCCAGGATGCGGCCCAGCTGCTCGGCGTACGTCCGCGCGTTCTCCCGCACCTGCTCCTCCGTCAGCTGGGGGCGGGTCACCGACTTGCCCGTGGGGTCGCCGATGCGTCCGGTGAAGTCGCCGATGATCAGCACCACCTGGTGGCCCAGGTCCTGGAACTGGCGCAGCTTGCGCAGGACCACGGTGTGCCCCAGGTGCAGGTCGGGTGCCGTGGGGTCGAGGCCGAGCTTGACCCGGAGCGGACGCCCGGTGCGGACGGAACGCTCGAGCTTCCGCAGCAGCTCGTCCTCGGTGACGATCTCCGCCGCCCCGCGCCGCAGCACCTCCAGCTGCTCGCGGGGCGAGAGGGCCGTCTCGGCGCGTCGGGCCATGGCCTTCCCCCGTACCCCTTCCTTCCCGCTGGGATTCCTTCCCCGCGTCCGCCGCGTCGCCGCGTCCCGGGCAGGGTCAAAGAGGCGGACCCGCGCGGCCCCAAGCCGCGCTCCGCCGACCCGCCGCCCCGCCGGCCGGGCGGCGCCCCAGCCCCGACCCCCTGGGCGCGGGGCCGCGACCCGGGGGGACAGGGGACACGGCGGCGACGGGACGACCCCGGCGCCCCAGCCGGCGCGGCGCTGGCACGAACGTAATATAACCGGTACGGACTGACAAGGCGAGCCGGGCGGGGACCGGCGCCGCCCCGGAGGGGCGGAGGGCGGCCGGGCCCGCCCCGGCCCCGCAACATCGCCATGGTATAATCGGCAGGACGAACCGGCCCCCGCCGGTCGCCGGCCTGCCCCGGTGGCCGAGGGGGCGGACGCGGGGCCCGGAGGAGAGCATCCGGAGGGGGAGGGACCTGCGTGGCCGGTTATCCCCATGGGTCGGGGGCCGGCGGCCGTGGCCCCCGGCGACGCAACCCCTGGTGGCGGCGCGTGCGCTGGATGCGGCTGTTCCTGTTCCTGGTGTTCCTCTTCGGCATCAGCGGCACCATGCTGGCGGCCGGGTTCATGGTGGGCGCGGTGCGCGCCATGGGCCCCATCACCGCCCTGCGGCCCCAGGTGGCGCAGACCTCCTTCATCTACGACCGCCACGGCGAGCTGCTGACGGAGATCCAGGGCCCCGAGAACCGCATCGTCGTGCCGCTGGAGCGGATCCCCGAGCACGTGCGCAACGCCTTCATCGCCATCGAGGACGAGCGGTTCTACGAGCACTTCGGGGTCGACCCCATCGGCATCGCCCGCGCGGTGATCAACAACCTGCGCGGGGGTCACCTGCAGGGGGCCAGCACCATCACCCAGCAGCTGGCCCGGAGCGCCTTCCTGACCCAGGAGCGCACCTGGCGGCGGAAGATCCAGGAGGCGATCCTGGCCATCGAGCTGGAGCGCCGGTTCACCAAGGACGAGATCCTGGAGATGTACCTGAACCAGATCTACTTCGGCAACGGCGCCTACGGCATCCAGGCGGCCTCCTACACCTACTTCGGCAAGCCCGTCGAGGAGCTCACCATCGCCGAGGCCGCGGTGCTGGCCGGGATCCCCAAGAACCCGTCGGCCTACCCGCCGCCGCCCATCCCCGACCCCGGGGAGGAGCCGTCCAAGGAAGACCGCGAGCGTGCCGAGCACGGGCGCTGGAAGGAGCGCCAGCGCCTGGTGCTGGCCAAGATGCGGCAGCTCGGCTACATCACCGAGGAGCAGTACCAAGCGGCCCTCGAGGAGGACGTCCTGGCCAACCGGCCCAAGGTGAACACCCAGAGTCCGCGCCCCGACCAGGACGTGTTCGGTCACGTGGTGGACTACATCATCGAGGAGACGGAGCGGGTCCTGGCGGAGCAGCTGCGCGCGACCCACGGCCTGGACGCGGCGGCAGCCCAGGCGCGCGCGCGCGAGTTGCTCTACCAAGGCGGCCTGCGCATCTATTCCACCGTCGACCCGGAGCTGCAGCGGGCCGCCTACCGCGCCCAGCAGGAGCACCTGCGAGCCCTGGGCTACCCGATGCCGACCCCCGACGATCCCAACCGCGGACCGCAGGCGGCGGCGGTGCTGATCGACGTGGAGAATGCCCAGATCGTGGCCATGGTCGGCGGCCGCTCCTACGAGAAGCCGTTGGGGGGCCGGGACTGGAACTTCGCCGAGGACAGCCGACGGGGCCTGGGCTCCGCCACCAAGCCCCTCACGGCCTACGGCCCCGCGTTGGCCGCCGGCTACACGCCCGCCACGGCGGTGGACGACGTGGCGGTGGCGGTCCCCTCGGGCGGCGGCACCCACGTGATCGCCAACTTCGAACCGCGCTACTTCGGCTACACCCCCTTCCGCTTCGGACTGAAGCG
This sequence comes from Thermaerobacter composti, assembly GCF_033582035.1. Classification (NCBI taxonomy): domain Bacteria; kingdom Bacillati; phylum Bacillota; class Clostridia; order Eubacteriales; family Clostridiales Family XVII. Incertae Sedis; genus Thermaerobacter; species Thermaerobacter composti. The sequence continues at coordinate 1,053,729 of NZ_CP132508.1, read as the reverse complement.
GTCGATCAACACCGTCGCCGTCCGGGCGGTGCAGCTGGTCGGCGTGGACCAGGCGTGGGAGTTCGGCCGGCGCCTGGGGCTCCCGCTGGTCGACCGCGACCGGGACGTGGCGCCGCTGGCCCTGGGCAGCTTCACCGAAGGCGTCTCGCCCCTCCAGGTCGCCGACGCCTACGCCACCCTGGCCCGCGGCGGAGTGCGGGAGCCGGCCTACATCGTCGCGGAGATCCGTGACGCCCAGGGTCGGGTCCTGTACCGCCACCAGAGCCAGAAGGAGGCGGTCGTGGACGAACGGGTCGCCTACCTGCTGGCGGACATGATGCGGGAGGTCATGGAGCCCCACCGGTTCCCCACCGACAGCCGCCTGTACCGGCCGTCCACCGGCACCGGCTACAGCGTGCACAACAACTACTTCCGGCGCCCGGCGGCCGGCAAGACCGGCACCAACGACGATCGCGACGTCTGGTTCGTCGGCTTCACGCCCCAGTACGCGGCGGCCGTCTGGGTCGGGTATGCCGTGCCGGACAAAGAGACCGGCCGCCTGCCCGCCAACGCCTCGGGGGCGCGGGTGCCCGGTCCCATCTGGGGGCGCATCATGGCCGCCGCCCACCAGGGCAAGCCCGTGCGCTGGTTCGACCCGCCGGACGGCATCGTGACCGCCACGGTGTGCGCCAACACCGGGCTGCTGCCGGGCCCCCACTGCCCCGAGGACATGCGATACCGCGAGGTCTTCGCCGCGGGGACCCAGCCCACCCAGGCCGAGGACCTGTGGGTGACCCTGCCGGTGTGCGCGGAGAACCCCGAGCTGGTCTACGCCCCGGGCTGCGCGTGCACGCCGACGGAGAAGGCGTTCTTCAACCGGCCCCGGGCCGAGGTCCCGACGGGCTACCCGCAGCCGCGGGACTACGCCCTCCGGCCTCCGGATCCGACCAAGGCGTCGTGCACCACGGCGCCCGCCTTCCAGCGGGACAGGGCCCCCAACGAGATCTGGCTCACCCCCGAGGGCCCCGTGCCGGGCGAGCTCGCGGTGACCGGGGAGCCGGGCGGCACGGCGACCATCCGCATCACCGACGTGGCCGGCCGTGACCACCGGGTGACGGTCCCCCTGCCCGATCGCCAGATCCAGGTCGCCGCCTCGCAGAGCGTCGAGGTGCCGCTGACGCTGCCGGCCGAACCCGGCGACCACGAGTTCCGCGTCACCGCCACCTCCGCCGCACCCGACGGCGGCACCACGACCATGGTGGTCCGCCTACGGGTCACCGTCCGCGGCGCCGAAGCCGAGCCGGGCGGCGAGCAGGGCGAGCCAGGGGCCGGCGACGACGAAGGCGGCCGAGGCCGCGGACCGGGCGGCGGAGGCGGAGGCGTCGCCGCCACGGTGACCGTGAGGCTGGCGGGTCCGGCGACGCAGCTGCTGGCGCCGGGCGGTCCGCTGCGGGTCACGGCGGGTCAGGCCGTGCAACTGGTGATCGCCGACGGCCTCGGCCAACCCCACGAGGGCGTCCGGGTCTCCATCAACGGGCGCCCCGCCCCGGGCGGGGGCGGCCGGATCGACGTGCCGGCCGGGCAGCAGGTCACCCTCACCCTGACCTTCCGTCAGCCCGGCCGCTACCAGGTGGAGATCGACCACGACGACCACCAGGAGAGCGCCCGCGTCGTCGTCGAGGCGGTCCCGGCCCAGGGCGAGGGCGATGACGGCGGGGACGGCGACGATGAGGCGGCCGGCGGCCAGGCCGTCCTGCCCTTGGGACCGGGCGCGTGGCGGGTCGATTGGGACCGCTGGTGGGCGGGCCTCACGCGCCGGGCCGCCTGAGGGTCGCATCCCCCGGCGGATCCGCGGCCACGGGGGACCGGCATCCACCCACCGGAGGATCGGCGTCCCGGGAGACGACGATGGCTGGAGGGGGCCGGCGGTGCGCCGGCCCCCTCCTTCTACGGACCGGCCGTCCACGGCGCCCCGTCGTCCACGGCGCAGGACCCGGGGCGGACCCTGGTGGCCGGGCGGCCGCCGGCCCTTCGGCGCCGGTGCGGGTGCCGACGGGACGTGCCTGGGCCCTGGCGCCTCCACCCGCGCGGCGCGGCCGGCGTCCGGCCGAGACAGGGAGGCCCCGCGGGCTGGGGCGCGACGGCACGGTCACGCCGAGCCGTCCTTGAGCATCACCACTGTGGCGCCCGCACCGCCTTCGTTGGGCGCGCCCAGCCGGAACGAGGCCACGGCGGGGTGCTTGCGCAGGAAGTCGTGCACGGCCCGGCGCAAGGCCCCGGTCCCCTTGCCGTGGACGATCCGCACCTGGGGCGCCCCCGCCAGGAGGGCGTCGTCCAGGTACTTGTCCAACCGGGCCAGCGCCTCGTCCACCGTCAGCTGGCGCAGGTGGATCTCCGGCTGGAACTCCCGGAGCTTGGCCTGCATCAGCCGGGCCCGCTGCAGGGCGCCGGTGACGTCGTCCGCACCCGCCGCCGGCCGCTGGCGTTCCCGCTCCCGGCGGCCCTTGGCCGCGGCGCCGGCGGGGCCCCGACCGGGGCCGTCCCCCGTCCCTGCCCCCGCGGCGGCCGCCGCACCCGGGGCGGCCGCCGCGGCCGGTTCGTCCAGCAGCCGCAGGTCCGCGAGGGGCACCCGCATCCGCAGGATGCCCGCCTGCACGGTCACCGGCTCGTCCGGGTCGTCCGGAACCTCGAGGACCTCGGCCGGCTGCCGCAGGCTCAAGACCTCCACCCGGGCCCCCGGCCGCAGCCCCGCCGCCAGCCGGGCCGCGGCCCCCGCCCGCGCCTGGCGGCGGGCCTCCTGGACTTGACGGTGCACGGCCTGGGCGCGTCCCTCCAGGACGCCCAGGGTCTGCCGGCTTTGTTCCAGGGCCGCGCGGGCCTCGGCGAGGGCCTGGGCCGCCGCGGCCTCCCACCCGTCGCCGGTAGTGCTGTCGCCGTCCACCGCAGCCGGACCGCGCCCCCCGTCGAGGGCCCCCGCGTCGGCGTCCCCATCCCCGTCACCGGGCGGCGCGGGGCGCAGGACGCCGGACCGCAGCGCCCGGCGCCGCTCCTCCAGCTCCGCCAGGGCCGCCTCGAGCCGGCCCATGGCCGCCCGCAGCTGCGCCACCAGCCCCTCCGTCTGGCGCCGGGCCTCCCGCACCGCCGCGCCCATCTCCTGCTCGAGCGCCTCCAGGCGCGCCCGGTGCTCCTGGCGCTGCGCCTCGAGCTCGCGGAGGCGCTCCTGGCGGAGCGCCTCCGCCTCCCGCCGCCTGGCCTCGGCCTCCGCCCGCAACGCCGCGGTCTCCCGGCGGTCCGCCTCCATGGCGGCGATGAGCTCCTCGACCCGGTGGGCTCCCGCCCCCATGACCTGCCGCGCCCGCTCGAGGATCGGCTCGGGCAGGCCCAGGCGCCGGGCGATGGCCAGGGCCATGCTCTTGCCGGGTAGGCCGATCCACAGGCGGTAGGTGGGCCGCAGGGTCTCGGGATCGAACTCGACGCTGGCGTTCTCCACCCCGGGCTGCTGGTAGGCGTAGGCCTTGAGGGCGCTGTAGTGGGTGGTGGCCACCACCAGGCAGCCGCGGTCGCGGAAGTGCTCGAGCAGGGCGATGGCCAGGGCCGCGCCCTCGTCGGGATCGGTGCCGGCCCCGATCTCGTCCAGCAGCACCAGCGCACCCGGACGGGCCGCACGCGCGAACCCGACGATGGCGCTCATGTGGGACGAGAAGGTGCTCAGGCTCTGCTCGATGCTCTGCTCGTCGCCCACGTCGCAGAAGATCTGGGGGAACACCCCCAGGGCGCTGCCGGGCGCCGCGGGGATGTGGAGCCCCGCCTGGTGCATCAGGGCGAGCAACCCCACGGTCTTCAGGGTCACCGTCTTGCCACCGGTATTGGGCCCGGTGATCACCAGGGCGTCGAACCCGGTCCCCTCGCCGAGCCACACGTCGATGGGCACCGCGCCCGGCCCGAGCAGCGGGTGGCGCGCCCGCTTGAGGTCGACCCGCGGCCGGTCCAGGGTCTCGGGCCGCTCGGCCCGCATGACCAAGGCCAGCCGGCCCCGGGCGAAGATGGCGTCCAGCTCCGCCAGCTCCTCCAACGTCGCGGCCAGCTCGTCGCCCACCGCCGCCACCCGGCGGGTGAGCTCGGCCAGGATGCGCTCCACCTCCTCCTGCTCCTCGGCCTCCGCCTCCCGCAGGCGGTTGCCGAGTTCGACCACCGCCATGGGCTCGATGAACAGCGTGGCGCCGCTGGCCGACTGGTCGTGGACCACGCCGGGCACCTGCGCCCGGGCCTCGGCCTTCACCGGCAGGACGAACCGGCCCCGCCGCTGGGTGACCAGCGGCTCCTGCAGCGCGGCGGCCCACTGCGGGGAGCGCACCATCGCCTCCAACCGCTGCCGGATGGCCGCCTCGAGATCCGCCAGTCGTCGGCGCAGGCTCGCCAGGCGCGGGCTGGCCTCGTCGCGCACGCGGCCGTCGTCGCCGATGGCCGCTGCCACGGCTTCCTCCAGTTCGGGCTGGGGCACCAGGCGAGCGGCTCGGGCAGCCAGCCGCGGGCAGGCGTTCTCGCGGTTGAGCAAGAAGGCCCGCAGCCGCCGGGCGCCCCGCGCCGTCGCCGCCACCGCCAGGAGTTCGTCGGGGGCCAGGGTGCCGCCCTTGGCCGCCCGCTGGAGGGAGCGGCGAATGTCGGCCAGGCCGCCCAGGGGCACCTCGCCTTCCCGCTCCAGCAGGCGGGCGGCCTCTTCCGTCTCCGCCTGCCGCTCGCGCACGGCGTCGGGATCGGTCAGGGGCTCGAGGGCGCGGCAACGCTCGGCCCCCAAAGAAAAACTGGCCTGGGCGGCCAGACGTTCCAGGATCTTCCCGTACTCCAGCCGATCGAGACTGCGTGGATCCATCTCGGTCTCCCCGGGCGGCGTCCGTGGCGTGCGGCGGACCCGTCGCCCCGCGCTCCACCGCCCCCTACCGAACCATAGTCCAGCGACCCGCGGGCTGGCAATCCGCCGGGCCCGCCGCGCGCCCCCAACCGCATGGGAACCGGACGGCGCGCGGTCCGGCGCGCCCCTCCCCTCGGCGCCGGTCGACACCCGCCGCCCTCGTCTCGCATCCTCGTCCCATGTCGCCAAATCGTCGGACGTCCTTCTCCCCTCGGCCGGCCCGTTGCCTGAGGACCCACGGGCTACGGTCGCCCCCCTCCCGCCCCGGGGCCGGCCCCGTGGCCGCCGCCGGCGGCATCCGCCCGCGGCCGCGGTCGACTCCCCTTGGGGGCGGTCAGCCAGCGGAACAGGGCCTCGGGCTCCAGCCCGTTGAGCACCTGCCCGGGTCCGATCTGACCGCGTCGCGCCACCTTCACCCCGAGCACCACCTGGGCGAGCTGCTCGGCGGCATGGGCATCGGTGTCGATCACCAGCCATGTCCCGGCCTCCGCCGCCCGGCGGGCCCAGGCGGCCGGCAGGTCCAGGCGCTCCGGTGAGGCGTTGATCTCCAGGGCGGTGCCCGTCCGCGCCGCCGCCTGGATCACGGCCTCCAGGTCGACCGCGTACGGGTCGCGCAGGCCGAGGCGGCGTCCCGTGGGGTGGGCGATGATGTCCACATGGGGGTGCTCCACCGCCGCCAGCAGGCGCTCGGTCATGGCCTGCCGGTCCAGGTGCAGGTGGGTGTGGACCGAGGCCACCACCACGTCCAGCCGGGCCAGGATCTCATCGGGGTAGTCCAGGCGCCCGTCCTTGAGGATGTCCACCTCCGCGCCCTTGAGGATGCGGAAGCCGGCCCCCTCCTCGGCCAGGGCGGCGTTGAGGGCGTCGATCTCCGCCCACTGGGCCTCCAGCTCCGCGACCTCCAGCCCGTGGGCCACCTTGAGCGAGCGGCTATGGTCGCAGATGGCCAGGTAGCGGTACCCGCGGGCCCGGGCGGCCGCGGCCATCTCGGCGATGGAGGCCGCCCCGTCGCTCCAGCGGCTGTGGACGTGCAGGTCCCCCCGCAGGTGGCCCACCGTCACCAGCTCCGGGAGCCGACCCGCCTCGGCCCACCCGATCTCGCCCGCGCCCTCCCGCAGCTCGGGCGGGATGGGCAGAAGGCCCAGGAGCCGATACAACGCCGCCTCGTCGTCCGTCGTCCCCTCCCGCGCTGCGCCGGCGGATGCGGGGCGGCCGCCGCCGGGCCGGACGGGACCGGCCGCCGCCGGGGCCGCGAGCTTCCCCGCAGCCGACGGCCACAGCCCGGCCGGCTCCAGCCGCCAACCCCGTCGCGCCGCTCGCTCCCTCAGCTGGGCCCAGTGGGTCGCGCTGCCCGTGGCGTAGAGCAAGGCCGTCGCCCGGGCGGCCGGATGCGCCACCCACACCCGAACCGGCCAGCCGCGCGCGGCCACGCCGTCGACCACCGGCAGGGAGCCCTGGCCTCCCGCGCCCGGGGCGGCCTCCCCCGCCTCCGCCGCCCCCGATGGCGGGGTGCGGTGGGGCGCCGGGCGTCCGTCCGCGGCGGTCTCGGATCGGCCCGAGCTGGGGGCTGCGGCGGCGTCGTCCCCGCCGCCCGCCGTCGCCCCGCCGCCCTGCAGCCACCGGCCGACGGCGCGGACGGCGGCCGCCGGCTCGTCGGCGAGCACCACGACTTCGACGGCCTCCACCTGCTCCACGCCGCGGCGCGCCTCCCCCGCCGGCAGGACCTCCCTCACCCCCGGCAGGGCGGCCAGTTCCTCCGCCAGCGCCTCCGCGGCCGCCAGCGCCTCGCCCAGGGTCAGGCGGCGGCCTTCCCGCTCGAGGTGCGCCAGCGCCTCCCGCAGCCGGCGGGCCCGCGCCTCGCCGAAACCCGGCAGGGCGGCCACCCGACCGTCCTCCAGGGCCTCCCGCAGCGACGCGACGGAGTCGATCCCCAGCTCGTGGTACAGGCGGCCGGCGGTGCGCGGGCCGAGACCGGGGATGGCCAGCAGGGCCTGGACGCCCGCCGGCACCCGGGCCCGCAACTCGTCGAGGAGGCGCGTGGAACCGGTGGCGTAGAAGTCGCGGATCTTGGCGGCGATGGCGGGGCCGATGCCGGGCAGGGCCTGCAGGCGGTCGCCCTCCAGGTACTCGCGCAGGTCGTCCCGCAGGGCGGAGACGGTGCGGGCCGCGCGGCGATAGGCGCCGGCCTTGCGCGCCTCCGTGCCGTCGATCTCCAGGAGGTCGGCGATCTCCTCCAGCAGGGCGGCGACCCGCTTGTTGGTCATCGGGGGATGGGCCGGAGGCGTCGTCTCGCCGGGCGCGTCGCCCGGGACCGCGGGGGTCACCGACCATCCCCGCCGAAGGGCGTGGCGTTGGGCGGCAGGCCCGCAGACCCCCCGGCGGAGGCTCCATCGGCCGGCGTCGTGCCGCGGGCGGTCCCGCCGCCCCCGCCCGCCGCCCCCGCTGCGCCTGTGCCGCCCGGGCGGCCGTTGAGCTCGCGCTTGCGGCGGTCCCACTCGCGCTCGAGCATGCCGAGCACGCGCTGGTACTGGTCTTCCAGCTTGCTGAGCTCGTCGGCCAGGTTGATGGCAGCCAGGACGGCGATGCGGGTGATGCCCAGCCGGGGGTGGCGCTTGGCGATCTCGTTCATCCGCCGGTCGACCATGTCCGCCAGGCGCTCCATGTACTCCGGGCGGGCGTCCCCGCGCAGGACGTACTCCTCCCCGAAGATCTTGACCGTCACCCGGTGGATCGTCCCCTCGCCCTCCCGGCTGCCGGCCGGTGGCACGTCACGCATGTCCGGGCCCCTCCCGCGATAGTGCTTCGGGCATCGACCGCGGTTTCCTCCCCCCATCTTGCTGCCGGCGCGATCCGACCTCGGGCGATCCGCCCTGCCCGGATGCGGCGATACGGCGCCCCCGGCCGTCGGAGGCGCCGCCTGCCCCGGTGCGCTGCGCCTCGACGAGGAGGGGCGCATCGGGGACACCGGCCGGGCCGGCCTCGAGCCCCGCCCCGTCGTGGGCTCCGCCCCGGCGCAGGCCCCGACGCCTACGAGCGCAACGTCAGCCCCATGCCGGCCAGCGCCTCCCGCACCCGTTGGTGCACCCGGTCGACCTCGGCGTCGGTCAGGGTGCGGTCGGCCGCTCGATAGACCAGGGCGAAGGCGAGGCTCACCTGGCCCTCCGGCACCGGCTTGCCGGTGTACCGGTCGAACAGGCGCACCGCCTCCAAGAGCGGCCCCGCCGCCTGTCGGATGCGGCCGGCGATGGTGGCCGCGGGCAGGTCGCCGGGCGCCAACACGGCGATGTCGCGGCGGATCGCGGGGAACCGGGGGATGGGCCGGTAGGTCGGCACCGGACGGACCGCCGGCAAGAGCGCCTCCAGATCCAGTTCGGCCGCCACCGGTCGCTCCCCCAGATCCCACGCCGCCGCGACCCGGGGATGCAGCTCGCCCAGCCAGCCCACCCGGCGCCCGTCCACCTCGAGGACCGCCGCCCGTCCCGGGTGCAGCCAGGGCTCGTCCGTCCGCTCCCAGCCCACGGCGGCCGCATCGACCCCCAGTTGCTCCAGCAGCGTCTCGACGACGCCCTTCACGGTGAAGAAGTCCACCGGTCGCCCGGGCTCCGCCCAGTGCAAGCCGCCCAGCTCGCCGTAGCCCGCCACGCCGATGCGCACCGGCTCCTCGGGCAGGTCGGCCAGGGGCAGCGCCTCGGGGACGAACACGGCCCCCACCTCGTACACCAGGGCCCCCGGCTGCTGCCGCCGGGCGTTGTAGGCCAAGACGTCCAGCAGCCCGGGCAGGAGGGTGGTGCGCAGCAGGCTGTGTTCCTCCGCCAACGGATGCAGCAGGGGGATGGCCCGGCGCCACGGGTGGTCCGGCGGCAGCCGCAGGGCATCCCACGCCTGGGGGCGGGTGAAGGCCCAGCTGACCACCTCCTGGGCACCGGCCTGCGCCAGCGCCTCCCGGGCCTGCCAGGTCAGGCGCAGCCGGGGGGAGACCTCGTCGCCGGCCGGCCGACCGGCGGGCAGCTCCGCCGGGATGCGGTCGAGCCCGTAGACCCGGCCCACTTCCTCGGCCAGGTCGACCTCGCCCTCGATATCGGTACGATAGGAAGGGACATCCACCGCCCCCGCCGCCGCATCGACCCGGAAGCCGAGCCGCTGCAGGCTCCCGGCCAGCGTCGCGTCGTCCAGGTCGACCCCCAGCCACTGGCGCAGGCGCTGGGGACGCCAGGGCAGCCGCCGCGGCGGGAAGCGCCGGGTGCGGACGACGGCGGCACCGGGCAGCGGCCGCCCCGCGCCCACCGCCGCCAGCAGGGCCATGGCCCGGGCCGACGCCCGCTCCACCGCGGCCGGGTCCACCCCCTTCTCGAACCGCTGGGCCGCCTCGCTGAGCAGGCCGTGGCGGCGGGCCGTGACCCGCACCCGGCGCGGGTCGAACCAGGCGGACTCCAGCAGGACGACCCGCGTGGCGGGGGTGATGGCGGAGTTGGCGCCGCCCATCACCCCGGCCAGGCCGATGGCGCGGCGGGCGTCGGCGATGACCAGGTCGCGGGGCTCGAGGACCCGCTCCCGCCCGTCCAGGGTGACCAGGACCTCGCCCGCCATCGCCGACCGCACGACCACCGTGCGGTCGGCGATGGCGTCGCCGTCGAAGGCGTGCAGCGGCTGGCCCAGCTCCAGCATGACGTAGTTGGTCACGTCCACGATGCGGTCGATGGGGCGCATCCCCGCGGCCACCAGGCGCCGCCGCACCCACAGGGGCGAGCCGCCGGCCCGCACGTCCACCAGCACCCGGGCGACGTAGAGCCCGCACCCCTCCGGATCGGCGACCCGCACCCGGACGGGCCACGGGCCGCCCAGGGCGGCCTCGGCCGGGGCCGCGGCACCGGGGGCGTCCGTCACCGGTTGCGACGAGCCGGGGGCCGGTTCGTCGGTCCGTCCCGTCCCCGGTCCTGACGGCTCCTCCTCCCCCGGGCCGCCGGCGCCGTGCTCCCCGGGGTATCGCCACCGGCGCCCGGTGGCGGCCGCCAGCTCCCGGGCCACGCCCAGGATGCTCTGGCAGTGGCTGGCGTAGTTGGGGGTCAGGCTGAGCTCCAGGACCTCGTCCCGCCAGCCGAGCCACTCGGCCAGGTCCGTGCCCGCGGACGGCACCGCCGCCGGGTCGCCGGCCAGCGCCGCCAGGTCCGCCAGCCCCTCGCGGTCGGCGGGCTGATCCCCCAGGCCGAGCTCGGCCAGGGAGCACATCATGCCCTGGGACGCCAGGCCGCGCACCTCGCGCACGCCGATGGTCGTCCCGTCCGGCAGGACGGCGCCCGGCAGGGCCATGGCCACCGCCATCCCGGGCCGGGCGTTGGGCGCGCCCGTCACCACCGTCAGCCGTCCGGCGCGCGGGCCCGCGTCGACCCGACACACCTTGAGGTCGGCGGCCTCGGGGTGGGGTTCGACCGCCTCGATCCGCGCGGCCACCACCCCCGTCGCACCCGGAGCCACCGTCGCCACGGCCTCCACCTCGAGCCCCAGGTTCGTCAGCAGCTCGGCGACGGTGCGGGCGTCCTCCTCCAGCTCGATGCACTCCCGCAGCCACTGGATCGGCACGCGCACGCTGCTGCTCCTCCCCTTCTGCGTCCCCCGGCGGCGTCGAGGATGCGCCCCCGGGCCGGACCCCTTGCGCCCCCCGGCCCGGCCCCCCGTCGCCGGGCCCGGCGGGTCCCCCGACCCCGCCGCTCAGGTGGACCCGCGTCCGGCCAACGGCCAACGAGCCCCGTCGCCGGGCCCGGCGGGTCCCCCGACCCCGCCCCCGTCCCTCCGGCGCCTCACCGGAACTGGGCCAGGAAGCGCAGGTCGTTCTGGAAGAACAGGCGCAGGTCGTCGATGTCGTACTTGATCATGGCGATGCGCTCGACGCCCATGCCGAAGGCGAAGCCCGAGACCTGCTCGGGATCGTAGCCGCCGGCCCGCAGCACCGCGGGGTGCACCAGACCCGAGCCGAGGATCTCGATCCACCCGGTGCCGCCGCAGGTCCGGCACCCCCTCCCACCGCACAGCGGGCAGGACACGTCCATCTCGGCGCTGGGCTCGGTGAAGGGGAAGTAGCTCGGGCGGAACCGGTAGCGGGTGTCCGGGCCGAACATCCGGCGGGCGAACTCCGCCAGGGTGCCCTTGAGGTGGGCGAAGCCGATGCCGCGGTCCACCAACAGCCCTTCCACCTGGTGGAACATCGGCGAGTGGGTGGCGTCGTCATCCCGGCGGTAGACCCGGCCCGGTGCGATGATCCGCACCGGCAGCCGCGGCGCCTTGGCCTCCATGTACCGCACCTGGACGGGGGAGGTGTGGGTCCTGAGCAGGATGTCGCCCGCCAGGTAGAAGGTGTCGTGCATGTCCCGCGCGGGATGGTCGGGCGGGATGTTGAGCGCCTCGAAGTTGTAGTAGTCCCGCTCCACCTCCGGCCCCTCCGCGACGGTGAACCCCAGCCCGCGGAAGATCTCGATGATCTCCATCTCCACGCGGCGCAGCGGGTGGCGGCGCCCACGCCACACCGGTCGACCGGGCAGCGTGACGTCGATCCGCTCGGCCTCCAGGCGACGCGCCTCCTCCTGGGCCGCCAGCGCCTGCCGGCGCCGGGCCAGGGCCGCCTCCACCGCCTCCCGGGCGGCGTTGGCCCGCTGGCCGAAGGCGGGACGCAGCTCGGGGGGCAGGCTGCCCGTCTGCCGGAGCAGCTGGCTGATGCGTCCCTTCTTGCCGAGCCACTCCACCCGCAGTCGCTCGAGTTCGGCCAGGTCGTGGGCCGCGGCGATGGCGGCCTCCGCCTGGCGCTGGAGGTCGGCGATGGAGGCGAGGGCCTGTCCCTCCCTCACCGCTTCGGAAGACCCCTGACTCACCGGCTGGTCACCCTCTCCATGCCGTGGCACCCTTCGCTTCGCCCTGGCTCGATGCCCTGGGAACAAAAAACGCCGCCCCGTCCGGGGGCGGACTGGATGCCGCGGTACCACCCTGGTTCGCGCCGGCCTCGCGGTCCGGCGCCTCGGCGGGTCGGGCCCTGGGGCCGACCCCGGGGCGCTAACGGGCCCCGCCCGGAACGGCCTACTGCGGACGAACCGGCCCCCGCCCGACCTCAGGCGCCGCCAGGCGTCGCCCCGGCGGCGGGTCGGACCGCGTTGCCGGTCGTCCGGTTCAGCCGCCGGCTCCCGGGGGAACTTCGCCCGGCCGTGCCCTGGGCGGGCTTGCAGCCGCGACCCGCCCTCTCTGGAGGGTCCTGCCGGGGTACTCGCCCGGTCATCGCCCGCATCCTTCGCGCTTCGCCCTGCGTCCTTCGCGCTACCGCGCTCGCGAGCCTCCGCGCCTCGCGCCGGCGAGCCCCGGCCATCCTGGGGTCGGTCGGTCAGCGGGAGCGGTCGGTCCGCGCCGTCTCGCCACCGTCGCCGGCCTGCCGACCCCATCGTGTCGTGGCGGCGGCTTGCAGCGCATCGTGTCGTGGCGGCGGCTTGCAGCGCTCCGGTCGCCCGAGCCTCGCGATCGCGCTCGGTGGGCGTGATCGCGCTCGGTGGGCTCGCTGGGGATGGGTCCGCAGGGCTGACGCTGGCGCCGATGGTCCCCGCCGCGGGAGGGGCCGGGTGCCGTCCGCCCCGGACCCACGGCGATGACCCCTGGCGGTGCCGGGACCGCGGGGCGCCCGAGTTGGAGCCGACGTCCCCGCCGGGGTTCCCCGGCAGCTGCTCCCAGGCCGGCGCCGCCCCTGTCACCTTGATCGCTCCCCGCTGGCCGCGCCCCGATTTTCGCCGCGCACGGTGCGGGGGCGGTCCACGGCGCATGCTGCGGGGCAGTCCGCGGCGCGCGGTGCGGCCGCCCGCCGCCCGGCCCTCGGCGGCGCCCCGGCACGGTCGCCGCCCTCGCCGACTCCGTCGAGGGAGCCGGCTCGACGGGGCCGGCGTCCCTCGCTGCTGGCGCCCCCCCGTCCGGCTCACCCGGCGCCTCAGCCATCGGCACCCAACAGCAGCCGGTACAGCAGAAAGGCCACCACCGAGCCCGTGCGCTCGAACAGCTGCCAGAAGACGTCGGCCGTCAGCGGACCCATCGCGGCACCTCTCCCTGCCTGGCGGCCGCCTGCCAGTGTGGCGGCATTATAGCACGGGCCCCTGCGCACCCACAACCGGCGCGGCGACGGTCCCTTGCACGCCGCCGCCCCCGTCCGGGCGGCGGCGCCCGCCGCAGGCCGGCATCCTTGCGGTGGCCCGCCGCCGCATGGCACCACCGGCTGGCGGCCCCTCCGCGGCTGGGTTACCATCGCGGAGGAGGTGAGGCCGCCCATGCGCTGCCCGCTGTGCGACGTGCCCATGAAGGAGGTCGACCGCCGCGGCGTGCTCATCGACGTCTGCCCGGAGTGCCGCGGCGTGTGGCTCGACCGGGGCGAGCTCGAGAAGCTGCTGGCCGGCGCCGAGCGCTGGGAGGAAGAGGATTTCCGGCACCGCGGCGATCCCCGCTACGAGTCGCCGTACCCGCACCACCCGTACGGCCGCAAGCGCCGGAAGCACTTCCTGGACGACCTCTTCGACTTCGACCTGCCGTTCTTCGGCGACGACTGACCCGCCGCCCGCGGCGGCCCCTCGCCCGCCGCGGGCGAAGGCCGCGCCCCGACCCCGCTCCCGCGCCCTGGACGGGCGGCCGCCCCCAGGGTCGCACGGGCGCAGCGGCACGACGGGCGGGCGATCCCGCTGCGCTCAGTCTCCCTCGGTAGCACGGGTCGCGGCGGCGGACCGCAGGGCCCGTTGCCGGGCCGCCTCATAGAGCAGGATGGTGCCGGCCATGGCCACGTTGAGCGAACCGATGCCCCCCGCCAGGGGGATCGCCACCCGGCCCGTGGCGTGGCCGGCGACCTCCGGGCTCACCCCGCTCCCCTCGTTGCCCACGACCAGCAGGACGGGCTGGCGCCAGTCCACGTCCCAGCAGGCGGTGGACCCCTCCGCCTCGGCCAGCCACACCTGGAGCCCCGCCGCCCGGGCGGATGCGGCGGCCTCCGCCGCCGCATCCGCCCGGGCCAGGGGCAGCCGCAGGCACGCCCCCGCCGAGGCCCGCACGGCCCGGGGGTGGTAGGGGTCCACCGTCCCCGGCACCAGCACCGCGCCCGCAGCCCCGAGCCCCTCCGCGGCCCGCAGCAGCGTGCCCAGGTTGCCGGGATCCTGGACGCCGTCGAGCAAGAGCACCAGCGGCAGGTGCGCCGTCTCCACCCGGCCCCACCACGCCCGCCCGACGGGGGCGGGTTCGTCCACCGCCACCTCGGCCACGATCCCCTGGGGGGTCTCCGTCGTCGCCACCGCCTCCAGCAGCCGATCCGGGACCTCGGCCAGCTCCGTGCCGGCTGCGGCGAGGGCCCGGAGCAGCGCCGCGCCGGCCGGTGAGGCGGCGAACGCCTCCGTGTAGACCGCCTGGCGCACCGTCCGCCCGGCGGCCAGCGCCTCTTCCACGAACCGCCGCCCCTCGACCAGGGTGGCGCCCAGCCGCCGCCGGTGGCGTCGGTCCTGCAGCTTGCGGAGCCGCTTGATGCGCGGGTTCTGGGGCGAGGTGATGCGCATGGCCGACGACCCGTCCCCTCCTCCCGGGAGCCCCGGACCCGCCGGCGCGGGTGCGCCCCCCGCCGTGGCGCCTCGACGCCGGGGCCGAGGCTCCGATGCGAGGCTCAGATGCCGAGTTCCTCCTGCATGCGGCGGATGTCGGCGTTGGAGCCGATGACCACCACCACATCCCGCGCCTCGATGACGGCCGACGCGCCGGGGGAGACGACGACGTCGTCCCCGCGCCGGATGGCGATCACCGTCACCCGGAACCGGTTGCGCAGCCGCAGCTGCTCCAGGCTCTTGCCCACCATGTCGCCGCCGGCCTGGAGCTCGACGACGCTGACGTCGGGCGAGACCTCGATGTAGTCCAGGAAGTGCGCCGACACCATGCGCTGGGCGACCCGCGTCCCCATGTCCCGCTCGGGGAAGACCACCCGGTCGGCGCCGATGCGCTGCAGCACCCGCCCGTGGTGTTCGCTGACCGCCTTGGCCACCACCCGGCGCACGCCTATCTCCTTGAGCATCAGCGTAACCAGCACGCTGGCCTCCACGTCGCCGATGGCCACCACCACCACGTCGAAGTTGCGCAGCCCCAGGGACCGCAGCACCTCTTCGTCCGTCGCATCGGCAGCGACCACGTGGGTCGCGTGCGGGACCATCTCCTGCACGATCTCCTCGTCGACGTCGACGCCCAGCACGCTGAAGCCCATGTCGTACAGGGTGGTCGCCACCGCGCGACCGAACCGGCCGAGGCCGATGACGGCGAACTCACGGACGGGCATGGTGCCCCTCCCTCCCCCTTGGCGCGCCGGCGACCGGCACCGTCCCCGGGGCCGGCCGCCGCCCGGGCTCCTTCCGCGGCGGTCCGCCCACCCCCCGGCCCTCGGTCCCCGCTCCGCCGCGGTCCCGCGCGGCGTCCCCACCGCGGTCCCCCGCGCGCGTCGCCGGCGCCCGCTCCCAACCCCGCCGACCCGGCGGGACCCCGCCGGGTCGCGGCCTCCGCCCCTCTCCCTCAGCCGACCAGCACCCGCTCCTCGGGGTAGCGCAGCACCCGGGGCCGCCGGCCGCGGCGGGTGAGGGCCACGGCCAGGGTGAGCGGCCCGACCCGGCCCGCATACATGGTCAGCAAGATCAGGACCTTCCCCACGGGCGTCAACTCCGGCGTGATGCCGAGGCTGAGGCCCACGGTGCCGAAGGCGGAGACGACCTCGAAGACCGTGGCCTCCAGCGCGTGACCGTCCCAGAGCAGCATGCCCATGGTCACCGCCAGCACCAGCCCCGCCGCCAGCACCGCCAGCGCCAGCGCCTTGGCCGCCACCAGCGCCGGCACCCTCCGCTCCATCAGCACGAGTTCGTCGTCGCCCCGGACCGTGGCCCGCACCGTCGCCACCAGCAGGGCCACGGTGGTCGTCTTGATGCCGCCCGCCGTGCCCGCCGGCGACCCGCCGATGAACATGAGGAGGATCGTGGTCAACACCGTCAGGTTGGTGAGCTCGGCCATGGGCAGCATGTTGAACCCCGCCGTGCGCGGGGTGATGGCGTGGAAGAGCGCGGCCCACAGCTTGCGGTCCAGGGGCAGGGAGCCCAGGGTGGCCGGGTTCGACCACTCGCCGACGGCGACCAGCCCGGTGCCCACGGCCAGGAGGACCGCCGTGGTGACGAGGACCAGCCGCGAGTGCAGCGACAACCGGTGGCGGCGGTGCCGCAGCCGACGCCCCAGGTCCGCCAGCACGGTGAAGCCCAGGCCGCCGGCGACGATCAGGCCGCCGACGACCAGCGTGATCACCGGGTCGCCGGCGAAGCGCTCCAGGCTGGGGCGGCGGCTGTCGAATAGGTCGAAGCCGGCGTTGTTGAAGGCCGAGACGGCGTGGAACACGCCGCGGTAGGCCGCCAAGCCGAAGGGCACGTCGTAGGCCAACCACCAGTACAGCGTCAGCAAGGTCGCGCCCAGCAGCTCGAAGGCCAGGGTCACGGTGGCGACGTAGAGCACCAGCCGCACCATGCCGGCCGGCGACAGCTGGCCCAGGGCCTCCTGGATGATCAGGCGCTCGCGGAAGGTGATCCGCTTCCCGACCAGCAGGGCGAAGAGGGTCGACATGGTCATGACGCCCAGGCCGCCGACCTGGATCAGGCCCAGGATGACCAGCTCGCCGAAGGTGGAGAAGGTCTCGGCGGTGTTGGTCACCACCAGGCCGGTCACGCACACGGCGGACGTCGCGGTGAACAGGGCGTCGAGGTAGCTCACCCGCCGGCCGGGCTCCCACGCCGCGGACAGGCTCAGCAAGAGGGTCCCCACGACGATGACGCCCGCGAACCCCAGGGCGAGGATCTGCGCCGGGTTGGGCTCCCGCGGCGGTGCACCCGAAGGGCGGGTCGGGCGTTGGAGCGGGTCGGGGTCTGCGGCGGTGCGGCCATCGCCCGCGGTGGGCCTGTCCATCGTGGAGCCGGTTCCTCCCGAGGGGCGGACGGCGTCGGTCCCATCGTGCGCGAACGCCTTGGGGGCGGCCCGCCGCAGCGGGCCGCCCCCAAGGCGGATCGATCAGGCCCCCAGCGCCTGCCGGGCCCGCTCGACCACGGCGCGGAACGCGGCGTCGTCCCGGACGGCCAGGTCGGCCAGCACCTTGCGGTTGAGGGCGACCCCGGCCTTGCGCAGGCCGCTCATCAGGCGGCTGTACGAGAGGCCATACTGGCGGGCGGCCGCGTTGATGCGCTGGATCCACAGCCGGCGGAAGTCGCGCTTGCGCGCCCGCCGGTCGCGGTAGGCGTACCACAGGGAGTGCAGCACCTGCTCGTTGGCGGCCCGGAAGGTCTTGCTCCGTCGGCCGTAGTACCCCCGGGCCAGCTTCAGGATCTTCTTGTGTCGACGGCGGGTTCGGGGACCACCCTTGACCCGTGGCATCGCGTCTTCCTCCTCGTCGCAGACCGGACCGTCCCGTGCGCCGGGCGCCGAACCGCCCCGCGCCGGCGTGCTCCCGACCGCCGGACCGCGCGAAGACGCCCCGGTTCCCGCGCCGGAGGCGTCACGGCCCCGCCGGCCTGGGCTCCTGGAGCTGGCACCCCGGCGGCCCCAGGGCTAGCCGTAGGGCAGCAGCCGGCGGACGGTCCGGGTGTCGGCCGCCCCCAGCACCGCCGGACGGCGGAGCCGGCGCAGCCGCTTGGCGCTCTTCTTCTCGTTGAGGTGACCGCGGTTGCTGCGCTGGTGCTTGTAGCGACCGCGCGCCGTGCGGCGGAAGCGCTTGGCGGCACCGCGGTGGGTCTTCATCTTGGGCATCCTCGCCGCCTCCTCGACACCGGATCGCGCTGGACGCGATCGCCGAAGTTCGTTCCCGACCACCCGCGGGCGGTCGACCCTGCGTGCTCGGTCGGGTCGCGGCCGGACCCGGCGAGCCATGGGACGCGGGGTGGACTCACGTGCTGCGAGGCTCCCCGCCCCCCGGGGCCGATGCAGGACCGGCGTCGCCATCCGTCGGCCGGGCCTCGGTGGCCTCCCGCCGAGCGGCCGCCTGCACCTGGGGGCGCGGGGCCAGGACCATGGTCATGTTGCGGCCTTCGACCACCGGGCGCCGCTCGATGGTGGCGATGTCCTCCACCGCCCGGGCGAGCCGCTCCAGCACCTGGCGCCCGAGGTCCGCGTGAACGATCTCGCGCCCGCGGAACATGATGGTGGCCTTGACCTTGTTCCCGTCCTGCAGGAAGCGCCGGGCGTTGCGCAGCTTGACCTCGAAGTCGTGCTGGTCGATGCGGGGCCGCATCTTGACCTCTTTGACGTCGACGATCCGCTGGCGCTTGCGCGCCTCCCGATCCCGCTTGGACTGCTCGTACTTGTACTTCCCGTAGTCCATGATGCGGCACACGGGCGGACGGGCCTGGGGCGCCACCTCCACCAGGTCCAGGTTCCGCTCGTACGCCATGCGCAGCGCCTCGTGGGTCGGGAAGATGCCCAGCTGCTCGCCCTCGGGCGAGATCACCCGCACCTCGCGCACGCGAATCTGCTCGTTCACGCGCAAGTCCCTGACGATTGCGCGTCACCTCCGCCCCATTCGCCCGGTGCCCCTCCCGGGACGCGCGTCCCATGCCCGCAGGAGCCCGCGTGCAGAAACAACAAACGGGCGCAAGCGGCGCCCGCGATCCCCCGCGCGGCACCCGTGGGCTCGCCCTGCCGCGACGCCGCCGCCGAAGCCGCCCGCCGGCGGCCCGGCATCCCGCGGCTGCGCTCGGCGCCGCCGATGTCTGCCGGACCGCCGGAAGGCGCGCGGCGCTCCCAGCGCAACGCGCGTCCTCACGGCGAGGCGATCTCGCAGGATGCCGCCCGGTTGCGAACCCCAGCGGCAGCCCCTGGCGCCCTGGGGTGGGAAGCCCGCGCTTCCGCTTGCTCGGCCGATTGCAAATCGCCAGCCGTCGGCATGCGGCGGCTGGCCGGCTGCATTGTAGCACCGGTGCCAGCGACCGTCAATCGTCGGGTCCCGTCGCGCGTCCCCCCTGCGGTCCTGCCTGGGGGCCCACCCTGCCGCGGGGGCCGGCGCCCGTCGGCGCGGGCGCGGGGGTCCGGCATCCCCGGCGCCCCTCGGTGCGCTCGGCCCGCGGCAAAGCGGCGTCAGTCGTCGCGGGCGCGGGGGTCCAGCACGTCCCGCAGGCCGTCGCCCAGCAGGTTGAACCCCAGCACCACCAGCATGATGGCCAGCCCGGGGAAGGTCATGTTCCAGGGCGCCACGCGGAAGACGGTGCGCGCATCGTTCAGCATCCGGCCCCACTCGGGGGCGGGCGGCTGGGCGCCCAGACCGAGGAAGCTCAGCGCCGCCGCGTCCAGGACCGCCGTGCCGACCCCCAGCGTGGCCTGCACGATCAGGGGGGCCAGGGCGTTGGGCAGGATGTGACGCACGATGATCCGCGCGTCGGAGAGGCCCTGCGCCCGCGCCGCCACGACGTAGTCCTGCTCCCGCAGGGACAGCACCTGCCCCCGGACGAGGCGCATGTACTGCGGCACCGAGACCAGGGCCACAGCCAGCATGGTGTTCTCCAGGCTGGGCCCCAGGAACGCCGCGAAGGCGATGGCCAGGAGGATGCTGGGGAAGGCGAGCATCAGGTCCACCAGCCGCCCCGAGATCAGGTCGAACCAGCCCCCGTAGTACCCCGCCAGGGCCCCCCATGCGGTCCCCACGGCGGCGGCCATCAGCATCGCCATGACGCCGACCCGGAGGGAGATGCGGGCCCCGTAGAGGATGCGGCTGAGCACGTCGCGACCCTGGTGGTCCGTGCCCAGCCAGTGCTCGGCCGACGGCGGCTGCAGCCGCCGGCCCAGGTCGGCGTCGCCGATGGGATCGTACGGTGCGAGCAGGGGGGCCAGCAGGGCGATCAGGACGAAGGCCGCCACGATGGCGCCCCCCAGCAGCGCCGAGCGATGGTTCAGCAGGCGCCGCCCCAGTCCGCGCGCCGGCGGAAGGGGCGCGCCCGGGGGCAGGGGCGTGGCGCCGGGCACGTCGTGGGCTACGGCTGCCATCGGCTTCCCTCCGTGTCTCCGTGTCTCCGTCCCTCGCCCGGTGCGGCAGCGCCAACCGGCCCCGCCCACCGACCGGCGGCGGCGCCACCGCGGTCCCGGGTCCGCGGTCAGTCGTACCGGATGCGCGGGTCGACCAGGGCATACAGCAGGTCGACCACCAGGTTCGTCAGCACGAACAGGGTGGCCACGACGAAGACGGCCCCCTGCACGGCGGGGTAGTCGCGGGCGCCGATGGAGTCGACGATGTATCGGCCCACCCCGTTGATGGAGAAGATGGTCTCCGTCAACACCGCGCCCCCGAGCAGCATCCCGACCTGCAGCCCCGTCACCGTCAGCACCGGCAGCAGGGCATTGGGCAGGGCGTGGCGCAGGGTGACGACGCGCTCGAGCAAGCCCTTCGCCCGTGCGGTCCGCACGTAGTCCTGCTTGAGCACCTCCAGCAGGCTCGAGCGGGTCATGCGGGCAATCAGCGCGGTGGGGATGGTCGCCAGGGCCAGGGCCGGCATCACCAGGTGTCGCACGGCGTCGACGAAGGCGGGCCCGTTGCCCACCAGCAGGGTGTCGACCAGGTACATGCCGGTGATGAAGGGGACCTGGGCCTCGTACTCCACCGACAGCCGGCCCGACGGCGGCAGCCACTTCAGGTCCACCGCCAGGAAGTACATCATCACCAAGCCCAGCCAGAAGATGGGCATCGAGACGCCCACCAGCGACCCCGCCATCACGCCGTAGTCCAGCACCGTGCGCCGGCGCACCGCGGCGATGACCCCGGCCAGCACGCCCACCGGGACGGCGATCGCCATGGCGGCCAGGGTCAGCTCGATGGTCGCCGGGAGCCGCACCGCGATGTCATGGGCCACGGGAAGGCCGCTGCGCAGCGAGCGGCCGAGGTCGCCGTGGAGCAGCCGCCCCGCGAAGCGGGCGTACTGGACCCAGAAGGGATCGTTGAGCCCCATCTCCTCCCGGAGCTGCGCGAGGAGCTCCGGCGAGGCCCGCTCGCCCAGGATCGCCTGGGCGGGATCGCCGGGGATCAGGTACATGAAGCCGAAGACCGCCACCGAGATGCCGAAGAGGGTGGGGATCAGGAGCAGCAGCCGCTTGACCACGTACCGCAGCATGCTCTCGCCTCGCACCTGGCACGCGCGCGAATGCGGACCCGCTCCGCGGTCGACCCCTGGGGACCTCCCGCGGGGGGACCACCCGCGGGCGAGGCGGCGCGGGACCTCACCCCGCGCCCGCACCCGCTGCACCGGCACGGGCAGGCCGGGGCGGCACCGCCGCCCCGGCCTGCCCGGCGGGCCGGCGAAGCGCCGGCGCTGGCACCGGCAGCCCCCGGCGGGCGGGGCCGCACCGGTCGCGGTGCGGCCCCGCCCGCCACGGTCCTCGCCGCGCTAGCGCGTCACCGACACCTTGTGGAGCTTCTCGCTGCCCAGCGGGCTCGGCACCAGCCCCTCCACGCCCTTGCGCACGATGATGGGTGAACGGGCGTGGGCCAGGGGGATCATCGGCACGTCCCGATGGATGATCTCCTGGGCCTCCTTGTACAGCTGCTCCCGGACCGACTGCTCCGGCGTGCGCTGGGCCCGGATCAGCAGCCGGTGCACCTCCTCGCTGCGGTAGAAGGAGATGTTGCCGGCCCCCGGCGTCTTCGCGTTGTCCTTGTCCAGCAGCACGTAGAGGAAGTTGTCCGGGTCGCCGTTGTCGCCGATCCAGCCCAGGAGCGCCATGGGATGCTCGCCGTTGCCCGTCTTCTCCAGGTAGACGTCCCACTCGTGGGTGACGATCTCCGCCCGGATGCCCACCGCCGCCAGGTCCTGCTGGATCGCCTCGGCGATCTTCTGGGGCTCCGGCATGTAGGGCCGCGGCACCGGCATCGTCCAGAGCTCCGTCTCGAAGCCCTCGGGGTAGCCGGCCTCCGCCAGCAGCTGCTTCGCCTTCTCCGGGTCGTACGCGTAGTCCTGGATGGCGTCGTTGTAGCCCCACATGGCCGGCGGCAGCGGGTTCTTGGCCACCTGGCCGAGTTCGCCCCAGAAGGCCTCGACGATCTCCTGCTTGTTGATGGCGTGGGCGATGGCCCGGCGCACCCGCACGTCGTCGAAGGGCTCCTTGTCGTTGTTCAGCGCCAGGTAGCCGACGTTGTTGGCCTCCCGGTAGAGGATCTCGAACTGGCTCGTGTCCACCGTGGCCAGATCCGCCGGGTTGGGGTCCTCCATCACGTCGATGGTGCCGGCCATCAGCTCGGCCAGCCGCGCCGAGTTGTCCTTGATGGCCCGGTAGACGATGCGCCTCACCTTGGGCTTGGGCTCGCCCCACCACTGGTCGTAGGCCTCCAGGGTGATCTGCTGGTCGGGGATCCACTCCACGAACCGGTAGGGGCCCGTACCCACGGGATGGCGCCCGAAGTCGGCGCCGTACTTCTTGATCGCCTCCGGGCTGGCGATGGCGAAGCACGGCATGGCGAGGTTCTGCAGGAAGGACGCCAGGGGTTCCCGCAGGGTGAAGCGGACGGTGTACTCGTCCACCGCCTCGACCTTCGCGATGATCGACTGCTCGTCGAACCCGCCGAACATGTAGGCGTAGTACTCGAAGTTCTCGCCCTCGTGGCGGTGCGGGTTGTCGGTGTTCATCCAACGCTCGAAGTTGAAGACCACGGCCTCGGCGTTGAAGGGCGTCCCGTCGTGGAAGGTCACGCCCTGGCGCAGCTGGAAGGTCCACACCTTGCCGTCGTCGCTGACCTCCCAGTCGGCCGCGAGCCAGGGCTCGACCTCGGTGCTGCCCTCTTTGAACTCCACCAGGGTGTCGAAGATCTGGTGGGTCACCTTCAACGACTCGCCGTCGGTGACGTTGGCCGGATCCAGGGACACCGAATCGCCGCCTCGCCCCCAGACCAGGGTGTCCGCCGGCTGGCCGCCGTCGCCGCCGCCGGCGCCGCCCTCGCCCGCGCTCTGGGGCGGCGCGCCGCAGGCCGTGGCCAGGATCGCCACCGCCACCACCATGGCCGCCATCCCCAGCCGTCGCCGCCAACCGCTCACCATCCCAGCCCCCTCATCGCAAGCCCGGCCCGGCGGCGGTCGGCCTGACGGGGCACCGTGCCGCGGCGGGCCGGGCTGTCGTGCACCGCGAATCGCTTTTCGCCGCCCCCCAGCCGGTTCCTCCCCGCTGGCGGCCGGCCGCCGACCGTCGCCCTCACGCCGGGTTGCCGCGCCGCTCCCGGACCGCCGCCACCACCTGCTGGACGAACGCCTCCAGCGGCTGGCTGCCCAGGTCGCCGCGGTCGCGGCTGCGCACCGCCACCGTGCCCTCCTGGGCTTCGCGATCGCCCACCACCAGCATGTAGGGCACCTTCTCCACCTGGGCCTGGCGGATCTTGTAGCCCAGCTTCTCGTCGCGGGCGTCCACCTCGACCCGCAACCCCTCCTCGCGCAGGCGCTCCTCCACCCGCCGGGCGTAGTCGCGATGCCGCTCGCTGACCGGCAGCACCCGCACCTGGACCGGCGCCAGCCAGACCGGGAACGCGCCGGCGTAGTGCTCGATGAGGATGCCGATGAACCGCTCCAGCGACCCCATGATGGCCCGGTGGATCATCACCGGCCGCTGCTCCTGGCCGGCGGCGTCGACGTAGGTCAGGTCGAACCGGATCGGCATCTGGAAGTCCAGCTGGACCGTGGCGGTCTGCCACTTGCGGCCCAGCGAGTCGATGACGTAGAAGTCCAGCTTCGGCCCGTAGAAGGCGCCGTCGCCGGGCGCCAGGGCGTAGGGCCGGCCCGCCGCCTCCAGCGCCCGCGCCAGGGCGGCCTCGGCCCGCTCCCAGAGGGCGGGGTCGCCCATGAAGTCGTCGGGCCGGGTGGCCAGCTTGATCTCGTAGGGCATGGCGAAGGTGCCGTAGACGGCGTCCACCAGCTCCAGGACGCGGCCGATCTCCGCCTCGATCTGGTCCTCCCGGACGAACAGGTGCGCGTCGTCCTGCTCGAAGCCCCGCATCCGCAGCAGGCCGTGCAGCGTGCCCGACCGCTCGTAGCGGGCGAGGCGGCCGTACTCGGCCAGCCGCAGGGGCAGGTCGCGGTAGGAGCGGATGCGGCTGCGGTAGATCAGGCAGTGCCCCGGGCAGTTCATCGGCTTGACGCCGAAGTGGGCCCCCTCGCGCTCGATGAGGAACATGTTCTCGCGGTAGTGGTCCCAGTGGCCCGACCGGTGCCAGAGATCGACCTTGAGGATCTCGGGGGTGCGCACCTCCTGGTAGCCGTGGCGCGCCTGCAGCTCCCGGGAGAACTGCTCGAGGAGCCCGTACACCGTGGCGCCCTTGGGGTGCCAGAAGACGTACCCCGGCGCCACCTCCTCGAAGTGGAACAGGTCCAGCTCCGGCCCCAGCTTGCGGTGGTCGCGCCGCTTGGCCTCCTCCAGCCGCTGGAGGTGCTCCTCCAGCTCCTTGCGGGAGGGGAACGAGGTCCCGTAGATGCGGGTCAGCATCGGCCCCCGCTCGTCGCCCCGCCAGTAGGCGCCGGCCACCCCCGTCAGCTTGAAGGCCTTGATCCGGCCGGTGGAGGGCAGGTGGGGCCCCCGGCACAGGTCGACGAACTCCCCCTGTTCGTAGACCGTCAGCGGCTGGTCCTCCGGGATCGCCTCGATGATCTCCACCTTGTACCGCTCGCCCCGCGCCCGGAACAGGTCCAGGGCCTCCTGGCGTCCCACGGCCCGGCGGCGGATGGGCAGGTCCTCGGCGACGATGCGGGCCATCTCCTTCTCGATGGCCTCCAGGTCCTCGGTGGACAGCGGCCGCGGCGTCTCGATGTCGTAGTAGAAGCCGTCCTCCAGCGGCGGTCCCACCGCCAGCCGCGCCTCGGGCCAGAGGCGCTTGACCGCCTGGGCCATCAGGTGGGCGGTGCTGTGGCGGTACACCTCCCGGCCGGCTTCGTCCGCGAAGGTCAGGATCTCCAGCCGCCCGTCCTCCTCCAGGGGCCGGTTGAGGTCGATCACCTCCCCGTTCCAGCGGGCCGCGACGGCGTCCCGCGCCAGCCGCGCCCCGATCTCTTGCGCCACCTCCAGCGGCGTGGTCCCGCGGGGGACCTGGCGCTTGCTGCCGTCGGGCAGCTCGATCTCGATCCGGGCCGGTTCGTCCACCGGGATCACCCTCCTTCACGGTCGGTGCGCGGTCGGTGCGACCGGGGTCCGCTCTGCGACCGGCGTCCGCTCAAAGAAAAGGGCCCCGTCCCCAAGGGACGAGGCCGTCCTGCCTCGCGGTTCCACCCTTCTTGGCGCACCCGCGCCCGGTGGCGCCGACCCCGGGTCCGCGCGGGTGCGCCCGCTCGAGGCCCGTTAACGGGGGCGACCGGCCGGCGCTCGGAGGGAGACGGCGGCGGGTTCTGGACGCCGCGGGTCGGTGTCGGCCGGCGCCTTACCTTGGCCGGCCGCCGGCCCGAACCGCCCCCCGGCAGGGCCCTCCTGGCACCGGCGGCTCCGGGGTGGTGACCGGGGGCGGCGCTCCGGGGCGGGCTCCCAGCCCCCATCGCCCCTGGGTCGCGGGGCATCTGGGGACCCGCCCTCTCTGGCGGGGCCGGACCCCCGGCCGTGTCCCCCTCCTCGCCGTTGGTCTCGCCGAATCATAGCGAATTATAGCGGAAACGTCATAGGGAGCGGAAACGTCATAGGGAGACGAGCAACGCCTGCAGGAGGCCGACCAGGAATCCCAGCACCGCCCCCGACCACTCCACGAACCGCAGCTCCCGCCCGGCCAAGCGCACGACCAGCGCCTCGACGCCCGCCGGATCCAGCTCCAAGAGCTTGCGCTCCACCACGGAGCCCAGGCGCAGCCCCTCGCCGGCCGCGGCCAGCAAGCCCTCCGCAAGCTCGGGGAACCGGCGCCGGACCTCGAGCCCCGCGGCCTGGGCGACGCGGTCGGCCAGCTGGGTCGACCAGCTGCGGGGCAACCAGGCCGGCATCCGGGCCAGCACGGCCTCGCGCGCCATCTGCGCGACGGCGTCGGCCGCGGCGCGGTCCAACGGCAGGCGCCGCAGATGATCGCGCACGTCCGCGGCGGTCAGCAGATCGCGCTCCACCGCCTCGGCCAGGGCCCGCGCCAGATCCGCCTGGCGACGCGGCAGGAGGCCCTGGACCGTCCAGCCGACGACCGGGACCCGCCAGGGATGGACGGGACGGAAGAGGGCCCAGAGGGCCAGCCGGTTGGTCACCCAGCCGATCAGGCCGCCGGTAACGGGCAGGGTCAACCACGCGGTGTCCAACGGCCTCCCTCCCGGCCGCCACTATACCACGGCCGGCGGGGAACCCCCTTCCCGGCCGGCGCCACCGGGACGAACCGGCCCGCGAGTCGATCCGGGCCGGCGGGGATCGCACCGTCGGGCACGGGCTGCGGGGCGCTGCCTCCCCAGCGGGCTGCTGCCCATGACCGCCGGGGAGACCCGCGGCGTCTCTCGCGGGAGGGGCAGGCGCCCCCGGAGCGGCCCCGGATTGGAGAGAGGCCCCCGCAGCGCCCCGCCCCGGGCCGGCCGCGCCGGGACCGCCGCCGGGGCGCCGAGGGTGGCCGGGGGGCGGGCGGGATGCTGCGTGGAAGCCGGTGGCCTCTTCCGCCGGCCTCATGGGGAGGCGGGGGCTCAGCGCGATCCCGGGGCCGGCGCCGCGGGACGCCGCGCCCGGGACCGGCAACGGGCACAGCCCGGACACAGCTCCACCCGGTCGCCGAAGACCTGATCCAGGAGCTCCCTGGTCTCGCGGGAGAGGCCCCTGGCGCGGCGCCGCACGTGGACGACGAAGCGCCGCGCCCCCACCATGACCAGGGCGCTCAGGAGGGCGTCCCCGGCGTCCGCGGCGACCCCGGGCCCGGCGTTCGGCACCGGCCCCTCGCCGGTCGGTGCGGCCAAGGGCCGGCCGGCCTCGTCGGTCAGGATGAAGCTGCCCGAGGGCTCGACCAGCACGTGGACCACCGACAGCCGCGGCACCTGCAGATCGACGAACTGGCGCAGCAGCTGGACGAACTCGCGGTACTCCCGGTCCAGCAGGTACTCGTCCACCGCCCGGTCCGCCGCCAACTCCAGGGTCTCGACGTACTCGCGGCAGCGGAAGCGGAGGAACCCGTCGATCAGCAACAGGCGGGCCCCCTGGACGTACTCGGCCACCCGGC
This sequence comes from Thermaerobacter composti, assembly GCF_033582035.1. Lineage (NCBI taxonomy): Bacteria > Bacillati > Bacillota > Clostridia > Eubacteriales > Clostridiales Family XVII. Incertae Sedis > Thermaerobacter > Thermaerobacter composti. Next base: position 1,026,682 of record NZ_CP132508.1, on the reverse strand, counting down.
GGGTCAAGAGGTGGCGGAGCCGGGCGTCCCGGGCCGCGGCCGCCGCCATCCGCCGGCGCACCGCGTCCACCACCTCGAGGCGCTCGTCGGGCGCCAGGTGGGCGTATCGCCGCTTGAGGAACCGCTGGACCAGCAGCCAGCGGTGGTCCTCGTGCACGTAAGCCACCACGGCGCGCACCACCCGGGCCTCCCAGTCCCGCAGCAGCGGCGCCATCGCGTCGCCGGTGGCGATGTCCGCCGCCGCGGCCGCGCCCGGGGAGCGGGCGCGGCCGCGGGTGCCCCGGGACGCCCCGCCCGGGCTGGCCGCCGGGGCCGCCGCGTCGTCCCCGACGCCCTGGCTTCGCCCTGGGTCGCGGGCAGCCCGGGGAGGGCGCGGGCCGCCGCGCCCGTCAGCGGGGGCCGTCGGCGGCGCCGCGTCGCCGCGCCCGTCAGCGGGGGCCGTCGCCGGGCTCGCGTCGCTCCCATCGGCAGGGGCCGCCGCCGCAGTCAGGCCGGTACGTGCCGGGGCAGCGGGCCCGGTCGGGGCCGGCCGCCCCGCCTGCGCCTGGCGGGGCGCTCCCGGGGATTGCGGGGGCGCGAGGCCGCCCTCCGCGCGGAACGATCCCATCTCCCCCGCCAGACCGGCCAGCACGCTCCACCAGGCGGGATGGCGCCCCGTCGAGAGGCTCGAGGCAGCCGCCGACGGGATGCGGCCCCCCGCCGGACCCGGCACCGGGTCCCGCTCCCGCGGCTCCCGTTGGCGCTGCGGCGGAACCGGTCCGTGGACGGCCAGGAAGCACCAGCCCTCTCGGCGGTGTTCGACCACCTGGGGAGGGGACAGCCCCAGGGCAGCTGCCAGCGGCGCGTAGTCCACCAGCTCCCGTTCGAGACGCTCGCGCAAGGGATCGGGCCGTTGCGCGATCCCGATGACCAGGGGATCCATCATGGGCTTCGCCCCCTTCCCGCCGGCCTCCGCGGCCCGCCACCGCCCCGCCGGCCGGCGCCGTCCCCGCCCTGTCCCGGGCCGCCGCCGGAGGGCGACGGCTCGCCGGCCCTCTGCCCTCCCGCCGGCCCTCTGCCCTAGTGTGGGACGGACCGGTTTCCCGCAAACGGACCCCACGGGTCTGCCATGGCATATGGAGCATATGGATCGGCTGACCGGGACATGCCGTGGCCGGGAGCCCTCGACCCGCGCCGCGGCGCCCGGCGTCGGCGGTCACGGAGCCGCCGCAGGCGGCGACGGGCCGCGAAGGCGCCGCCTCGGCCCACGGCGCCCGTCGTCGGCGGTCACGGCGGCACCCGCGGGGGATGGGAGGAGCACAACGGCGCGCGGCGGGGGAAGGGCTCCGGGGTTCGCAGCAGGGGCAGCCGCATCCTCGTGCCATCGGGACATCGGGACCGGGCGGCGGGCCGGACGCCGGCAGGGGACGTGCCGACGGCCGCCGCACCCCCCGACGCGGTCCCAAGGCCTCGTGGGAAGGTCGCCACGAACGGCGAGACCGCCTCCCGGCCCGGCCGGAGGCGGTCTCGCCGCAAGGTCGCGAGGTCGCCTCGACGACGCCTACGCGCCGTCGCCCGGGTCGGCCGCCGCGTCCGCGGCCTCGCCCCCGAGCTGGGCGCGGATGGCGGGATCGGTGGCCGCCCACACCTGGGGCGCCCGGGCCCGGATGGCCTCTCCCACGGCCCGGCGCTGGGCGGCGGTCAGCCCGCTGAGGTCGACCACGCCCTTCATCGCCCGGGACATGTCGTTGACGTGACCCGCCAGGTGCTTGTACCCGACCATGGCCTGGCGGTCGATCCACATCGGGCTCGCCACCGCGCCGCGGATGCCCCTGCCGCCCGCGCCGCCCTGGGCGATCCAAACCACCCAGTACTGGCGCCCCGCCGGCACCTGGGCCGGGTCGTCCACCCAGCGCACGCCCTGTTCCACGCGGGACTTGGCGTGCAGCGCAGCCGGCGCGACCTCCGCGCGGTCGCCGTCCACCAGGATGGCCGCAAGCCCCCCCATGTGACTATGGGATCCCGTGCGGCTGCCCACCAGCGGCAGGCGCATGGGCCCACCGGCCGCCGGGGCGGCCCCGACGGGCACCCGGCCGCTTCCGTCTCGCCCGCCGGCCTGCACCGCCAGGCCGGGTTCGTCCGGACGGTCGGTCCTGGGATCCATCGGCGGCGCCAAGGGCTTCACCCTCCTCTCCGCCGGCCACGGCGCGCCCGAGGGCGCGCTCGCCCGTCCGCGCGGCTCAGTTGTCCCGGGTCGGGCGGCGCGCCGGCATCTCCTCCAGTCGGACGGGCACGCGGAACAGCTCGGCGCCCCGCAGCACGGTGACCTCCACCTGGTCCCCCGGGCGACGCCCCACCAGTCGCTTGCGCACGTCCCCGATGGTGTCCACGTGCTCGCCCTGCACGGCCACGATCATGTCGAACACCTGGAGCCCGGCCTTGTCCGCGGGGCTCGCAGGCACGACGCGGGTGATGACGATGCCCCGGTCCGCGGGCAGGTCGAAGGTGCGCACCCAGTTGTCGTCGATGACCTCGGCGTACCCCTGGATGCCCAGCCAAAGGTGCCGAACCGCCCCTTCCTGGAGGATCTGGTCGGCGATGGCCTCCACCAGGTGGATGGGCACGGCGAAGCCCAGGCCATCGCCCTCCAGCTTGGCGGTGGTCAGGCCGACCACGCGCCCGTCCAGCAGCGCCAGCGGACCGCCCGAGTTGCCCGGGTTGATGGGCGCGTCGGTCTGGATCAGGCCGTCCAGGGGCGTGCCGTTGGGGGTGGGCAACGACCGGTCGACCGCGGAGACGATCCCCATGGTCACGGTGGTGCCCAGGCCGAAGGGATTGCCCACGGCGATCACCGCCTGGCCCGGCCTGAGCTGGCGCGAATCACCGGTGCGCACCGTCGGCAGCGACCCGGCGGCGACCTCCACCACCGCCACGTCGTACAGCAGGTCGCGCCCCGCCACCTTGCCCACCAGGCGTCGCCCCGAGGGCAGCAGGACCGTCACCTCGGTGGCGCGACCGACCACATGGGCGTTGGTCAGGATCAGGCTGCGGTCGGGCTCGGAGCGCCAGATCAGGCCGGAACCCACGGCATCCAGGAGTCGACGGCCCCCGCGCCGGTGCTGGCGGGCGATCTGGACCACCGACGGGCTGACGGCCTCCACCGCGCGGGTGATCCACTGCGACAGCGGGTCCATCCAGGGCTGGGTCACTCCGAAGCCTCCTCTCCCTCGCGCAAGGCCGGGAGCGCGGGCCGGCGGCCCGCGCTCCCGGCCGGGCCGGCGCGCCCCCGCGCCGCTGCGCGGGGCGCGCCGGGACACCGCACGCCATGGAGCCCTTTCGCCCCCGCGGCCTGCGGCTCCTTCGCCGGACGGATTTGACTATCATTGACGTTTGTCTTCATTCTACGCCTGTGCTGGCGCCAGGGTCAACGAGCCCCCGAACCCCGCCCGTCCGCGGCCGCCCGCGGCTAGCGGCCCTCCACGCGGCCCCCCGACGAAGGGTTCCGAGGCGACGGGACGACCTGGACCGCAGCGGGCCGGCGCGCGCAAGGCGGACCGGACCGGCCGGCGGCACACCGCACCCGCCGCCACCCGGCGCCGCCGGGCCGGAACGGCACGTCGCCCGGAGCGCCGTCGCGGGTCGGCTGCGGGAACGGAAAGCGGGCACCGGAGCCATGCCGGTGCCCGCGGTGGGCGGTAGTGGACTCGAACCACTGACCCCGTCGACGTCAACGACGTGCTCTACCAGCTGAGCTAACCGCCCATGCCCTCCGCTTCCGCCGCCGGCTGCGACGTCCGCTGGCCGGCAGGTCGGCAGGTCGCATTATAGGAACGCCCGTCCGGCGCTGTCAAGGCGACCGCGGGATGCGTGGATCCCGCGGCCCTGAGGCCGCGGCCGGATTCGAACCGGCGAGTAAGGGCTTTGCAGGCCCCTGCCTTACCACTTGGCTACGCGGCCATGCGTATCGCGTCGGTTGTCCCCGGCCCTGCACCCCCGGCAACGTGGGCCTGCGTGCGGGCAGGTCTCGCATCGAGGCCTCGTCACCGGCGTCACCATCGCGCGCTATGATTATACCCGCCGTCCGCAACGGCTGTAAACGCGGCCTCCCCGCGCCGCGCGCGGGGCGACCATCCCACCCCCCGACGCCCGACGGCGCCCGACCGTCGCCCATGGGACCCAACCGCACCGGACCCTGCATCCCCACGGCGGCCGGCCTGCCTCCGGCGCCGATGGCGTCGGTGCACCCGACCCTGGCGCATCGGATCGGACCAGCGCCCGGCGGACCGTGGCGCGTCGGACCCACTCCCTTCAGCATGGGGCATCGGCTCCGACCACCGGACCGGCCGCGCGGGGATCGCCCCTAAAGTCACATCGGGGCAGGCGCCCCTGCCCCGACGCGACCCGCCGAGCGGGCTTGAGCGGGAGACGGGATTCGAACCCGCGGCCTTCTGCATGGCAAGCAGACGCTCTACCCCTGAGCTACTCCCGCATCCTCATCGACCCGCCCATGCGCCGCCCCTGCATGCGCCGACCACCGGGTGGCGCATGGAACGCGCACCAGGGGGGACCGCCAGGCGCCACCCCGCCCGCGGCGCGGACAGGGGTGGCGAGGCGGACCTTCCCGACCGCGTCCCGCAGTCCCTTAGTTTACTCGCGGCCCCGCGGTCGTCAACGTCCCCGGGGCCGGGGCGCTGGGCGGCGGCGCACCCGACCGGGAGGCCTCGGCTCCTTGGCAGGCATTCTCGCCCCCGCTTCGAAACATAAGCCGAGGTGCGGCTCGCGTCCCCCGACGTGCGGCTCGCAGCCGCCGACGGGCCATGCGCGCCCCCACGGGCTGCGCTGCGCCCCCCGGTCACGACGGCACGGGGCTCTCCCCGTGATGCCCGTTCGGGGTCGGGACGCCGGGCCCACGGTGGTCGCCTCACGCACGGTGGTCGCCTCACGCACCCCTGCCCCATCCCGGCCCGTCCCCGTCAGCTCGCGGCGGGGACGCGGCGGCCGCCAGGGGCGAGCCGGGGGGCGAGCTGCCCGGGAGAAAGGACGGTGGATGTCGTCGTGGCCGTCGGTTCCCGCTACAACCCCACCTGGGATCTGGACGTGTTCTTCCCCGGAGGAAGCCGATCCCCCGAGTTCGCGACCTTCCTCACCGCGCTGGCCGCGGACCTGGAGCGCCTCCAGGAGGAGCTCCGTCGTTTCGACCCCGCCAGCCCGGCGGAGCGCTGGGCGACGGTGGTCGACGCCCTGCAGGACGCCGGCGCCCGCCTGGGCCAGGCCGGCGCCTTCACCGTCTGCCTCGCGTCGCAAGACACCACCGACGAGCAGGCTCGCCTCCTGATCACCCGGGTCGGCGAGCTGCGTGCAGCCTACGCGAACCTCTGGACCGAGCTGGACCGCCACCTGCTGGCCGTGACCGACGAGGCCTGGCGCACGCTGCTGGCCCATCCCCGGCTGGAACCGCTCGCCTTCCCCCTGGACGAACGCCGCCGCCGCGCCCGGGAGCGGATGACCCCGGAGCTGGAGTCCCTGGCGAGCGCGCTGGCCGTGGACGGTTACCACGCCTGGGGCGACCTCTACGAGCTCGTGGCCGGTCGCATCCGCGTCCCGGTCGAAGAGGGCGGTCGTACGGTAGAGCTCTCCGTCGGGCAGGCGGCGAACCGGCTGGAGGACCCCGATCGCGCGGTGCGCGCGGCCGTGTTCGACCGCTGGGAGGAGGCGTGGGCCGCCGAGGCGGAGGTCATCGCCGCCGCGCTGAACCACCTGGCGGGGTTCCGCTGGCAGTGGTACCGCCGCCGCGGTTGGGAGGACGTGCTCAAGGAGCCGCTGGACGAGAACCGCATCCAGCGCACCACGCTGGAGGCCATGTGGGACGCGGTGGCGCGGCGGCGAGGCGCCCTGCTGGAGTACTTCCGGTGGAAGGCGGCGCGGCTTGGCGTGGAGCGGCTGGCGTGGTTCGACGTCGACGTGCCGGTCTTCCACGCGCGGGCCAGGGTGACCTATGACGAGGCGGCGGACTTCGTCATCGAACAATTCGGCCGCTTCAGCGAGGACCTGGCGGCCCTGGCCCGGCGCGCCTTCACCGAGCGCTGGATCGAGGCCGAGGACCGGCCCAACAAGCGGGCGGGCGGCTTCTGCACCGGCTTCCCCCTCAGCCGGCAGTCGCGGATCTTCATGACCTTCGGCGGAACCGCTTCCAACGTCGGCACCCTGGCCCACGAGCTCGGCCACGCGTACCACCAGTGGCTCATGGACCAGCTGCCCGTGCTTCTGCGCGACTACCCCATGTGCCTCGCCGAGACGGCGTCCACCTTCGCCGAACGGGTGGTGACCGATGCGGCCATCCAGCACGCGCCCGACGATCCCACGCGCCTGGCGTTCCTCGAGCAGCAGGTGCTGGACTGCGTCTCCTTCTGCATGAACATCCACGCGCGCTTCCTCTTCGAGACCGCCTTCTACCAGGCGCGTCGCCAGGGCCCGCTGAGCGTCGCCGACCTCAACCGGCTGATGGAGGACGCCCAGCGCCGCGCCTATCACGACAGCCTGGGGCGCTACCACCCCTATTTCTGGGCCTCCAAGCTGCACTTCTACGCCACGGACGCGCCGTTCTACAACTTCCCTTACACCTTCGGGTTCCTGTTCAGCTCGGGCCTCTACGGCCGCGCCCAGGAGGAGGGGCGCTCCTTCGCCCGGCGCTACGCGGCGCTGCTCCAGGACACGGGCCGCATGCCCGTGGAAGAACTGGCCCGGAAGCACCTGGGCGCCGACCTGACCAAGCCCGCCTTCTGGGAGGAGGCGCTGGACATGGCGCTGGCCCCGCTGGACCGGTTCCTCCGTCTGGCACGCCGGGGGGAGGAAGGGCGCTGACGGCCGACGGGGGAGCGGCCCGCGCCGCTCCCCCTCCCGCCCCATGGCCCCGACGGATGACCATCGACGCGTTGGCCCCCGGCGGGCGGGAAGGGCCTGGTTCGACGGACGGCTGGTTCCGGACGAGACCGCGGGATCCGATGGTCTCCCTGCCCACCCTCCAGCGCGAGGCCGCCGACCGGATGGACGCCCTGCCCTCCTCATTGTGGGTACCTTGTGGATTCAACGTCCGATCGCCCAGCCGTCCCCCGACGTTTGGCGGTAGCTTGGCGGTAGAAGGCCCCGCGGGCGCGCCATGGCAGTAGAAGCACGAAACCCGCGAAGCCTTGTGCCTCGCGGGTTTCTTGGTTGTGGCCCAGGGCGGATTCGAACCGCCGACACGGGGATTTTCAGTCCCCTGCTCTACCAACTGAGCTACCGGGCCGCATCGCACCTCCTGGCCGGTTCCCACCCGCGCACCCGGCGGCGCTCCGCCGCGTCGCATCGCATCCGGACGCGCGCCCACCGAGCAGCGGCGAGCCGACGAGGGAACCGCCGCTACTATACTCCATCTCCCTCCCGCACCGCAAGCCAGTCCTTGCCGCGCCTCGCGGCACCCCCAACGGCCCCTCCCGGCCCCGCGCCTCGCGCAGGCGGCGACGGGGCGGCGGCCCAAGCCCAGACCGGTCTGGGCGCCGAGGAGCCGCGACCCAGCCCTTCCCAGGGCGCTCTTCTGGTGGGCGAACCAGGAATCGAACCTGGGACCCCTCGCTTGTAAGGCGAGTGCTCTGCCGCTGAGCTATTCGCCCGCGTGACGCCCTGGGCTCCGCCCCCTGGGATGTTCGGCCTACCGTGACCGCGCATCAAACCCGCGGGCCGGCCCGCTGCCCTCGCGCATCCCGCGCCCGGACCCGCCTGCGCCCCCTCGGTGCAGCCTCACCCATGCCGCCACGGAGGGCCGGCTCGCCCTGGGCAGTCGTACGAGTCGGTCGCTGACCGGCGCGGGTCGGTCGCCGGCCAGTATACCACCGCCGCCCAGCCGGGTAAAGCGCACCGCACCCACCCGGGTCAAGCCGCGGACGACCGCGGAGGACGACCGCGGAAGGCGCTTCGCGCCCGCGCCGCCCCTCCCGGGTCCCGGTATGGCGACGCCAGAGGGCCTCGGAGGCTCAGGCGCGAGGCATCCTGTCGCGGCTCGACCCACGGTGCCGCCTTCGCCCTCCGCGGCCAACGCCTCCGGCCCCACCGCGACGCCAGCCCCCGGCCCCTGCCCCGGACCGCCGGGCGCGGCGCCCGTCGCCTCAGCCGGGTTGCCACAGCTTGAGGCCCGTCTCCGCGTCCGGATGGCGCACCAGGGACGGACCCTCGAGCACCCAGATGGTGTACTCGCAGGCGAAGACCCGCGTCCCCTCGAGGACGTGCCCGCCCCACGCCCGCCCCTGGCGGTCGCCCAGCGTCAGGTGCAGGTGGACGAAGGGTGACTCGCTGCCCGCCGTGCGACTGATGTTCCCCGTCCCCGCGAGGATCTCCGCCGGTTCGTCCAGGGTGAACTCGCGATAGACCCGTTCGCTTTGATCGTAGAAGGCCAGGCGCGCCCGCTCGACCGCCCCCAAGAGCTGCACCCAGCCCACGGCGATGGCGTGCTGGGCGGCCACCCCACCCAGTGCGGCCAGGATGTCGTCACCGCGCCGGAGGCGCCCCACCAGCACCCGGCGGACGCCGAACTCCGCCACAGACCTCCCCCTCCTCGCCCCGCATTCCACCGGCGCCCGGATCGGCACCCCCGCCTGCCGGGATCCATGGGGCCCCGACCGGGCCCCGCGGGGGCTACGCCGCCCCCGCGGGGTGGCCCACCCCGGCGTCGTCATCCCGTGACCGATGGGCCTCCCGCGCCAGCCGGTGACCGCGATAGAGCAGCCAAACCCCCAGCAGGTTGGCCACGGGCAACGCCACGGGCGCGCCGAGGCGCGTCAGGCTGCCGCCCGAGGCCAACACCAGCGTGCCCGCGACGAGCCAGAGCGCGTACGGATGGCGCGTCCGCCACCACGACGCGACGGCGCCGCCCAGCAGGAGCAGCGAACCCGGGATCGTCAACAGCGGCGAGAAGACGCGGACGGTGGCGTCGGTCCAACCCTCGCCGCCCACCGGTCCGCCACCCGCCAGGGCGGCCAGGTCCACCGGCGTCGCGGCCGCGACCCCCAGCATGGCGAGGCCGACCGCCGCCAGGAGCCCGAGGATCGCATGGGCCCAGGGCCGCGGCAGCACCAGGTACGCCGTCCCCGCGCCGAAGGCCGCGACCAGCCACGCCGCGCCGACGTACCAGAGCCGGTAAAGCCACGGCGTCCAGCCCACGACCGCCGCCGCGGCATCGGCCAGGGCGGTCAGCGCGAAGAGCACCAGGGCGACGAACCAGCACAGCGAGCTGGGCGCTCGCCGCCGCCGGAAGCTCTGTCCCACTTCGCGCGCGAAAAGAAGGGCCACGATGCCGCTTGCGGCATGCAGCCCCGCCGTCCACCAGATCAAGGGACGTCCTCCCCATCCCGCCCGCCGGACCGCGTCAGCGCAGGAGCCCCCGGCGAGGGTGGCTCAGACGGCCTCGACGTCGGTCACGCCCGGCACCCGTTCGCGCAGGATGCGCTCGATGCCGGCCTTCAACGTCATGATGGACATCGGGCAGCCCACGCATGCGCCGACGAGGCGCACCCGCACGACGCCGTTCTCGTCCACGTCCACCAGCTCGATGTCACCGCCGTCCATCTGGATCGCCGGACGGATGGACTCCAGCGCCTGCTCCACCTGCTCACGCATGGTCGTCGTCCTCCCGTGAGGGTGGGCGACCGCGCCCGGCGCGTCGCCGCTACACCCTGCCGATGCCCCCGGCGGCGCGGTCCGCCCTCCGCCGGCCGCCGGCGCAGGCCCCGACCCTTCGCCGGCCCGCGCCGCCGGCCCTGCGCGCCCAGCCGACGCTTCGCTCCTATGGACGCTTCGCTCCTATTATAGAAGACCCGGCCGGCCCGCAGCCATGGCCGGCGCCGGTGGCTGCGATTGACGGCGTGGACCGCCCGCCGGAGGCAGCACACTACCCTCAGGCCCTGCCGCGCAGCAGGGTCGGGAGGGATCCTCCATGGGCCGACGGCGCCTGATGTCCGACGCCCTCCGGGCGGACCTGGCGCGCGACCTCGGCATCGACCAGGTGGTCGCCCGCGAGGGTTGGGGCGCGGTGTCCGCCCGGGAGTGCGGACGCCTGGTGCAACAGGCGATCCTGCGGGCCGAACGGATGCTGGCGCAGCAGCCGTCGGCAGCCGGCCCGGGGATGCGTTCCCCGGGGGACCGACGACGCCCGCCCCTCCCGTCCACCCGCCTTCTACGCCGACCCCCGGCCGCGTATGGTAAGGCGGGTGGGCGGGAGGTCGTGGCAGATTGGGGCAACCGGACCTGGTCCTGCTGGCGATCCTCGGGCTTGGGGCCTTGGGGCGCAACCCCCTGGTGACCGCGGCGGCGGGGATCCTCTTGCTCCTCCGGCTCCTGGGGCTGGCGTGGGTCCTGCCGCTGGTCGAGCAGCACGCCATGTCCCTGGGCCTGATCCTCTTGATCGTCGCCGTCCTCATCCCCTTCGCCGACGGCCAAGTCACCCTCCAGCAGACCGTCCAGAGCTTCACCCGCGGCGGCCTGGCGGGCTACGCCGGGCTAGTGGCGGGCTTCATCGCGGCGGTCCTGGGGGCGCGGGGCATCGCGCTGCTCGAGCAGAATCCCCACGTCATCATCGGCCTCATCTTCGGCACGCTGGTCGGCGTGGCCTTCTTCCAGGGCATCCCGGTCGGCCCGCTGACGGCGGCGGGGTTCGCCGCCGTCCTGCTGGAGCTGTTCACCCTGTTGCGCCGCGGTTTCTGACGGCCGGGCCGTCCGACGGGCGGACCGCCCGCCGCCCGTGCCCTCCCCTCCCACCGCGGACCGCGGTTCATCGGCGGCTGCGGTACAGGGCGTACATGCCGATCCCCACCAGGTAGAGGCCGAAGAGGCGGCGCAGCAGCTCGCCGGACACGTCGACGGCGAGCCTCGCGCCGAGCGCCGCACCCACCGCGCTGCCCGCCGCGATCCGCAGCGCCAGGCGCCAGCGCAGGAAGCCCTGGCGCCAGTGGACCCACGCAGCCACCGCCGCCACCACCGGGAAGGTGGCGAGGACGACCCCCTGCGCCACGTGCTGGGGGACCCCGACGACGAGCACCAGCGCGGGGACCAGGAGCGATCCGCCGCCGATGGACATCCCGCTGAGGATGCCCGTGGCGACCGCGATCAAGCTCGGCCAGGGAACGCCCAATCGACCCCACCCCTCGCCCCGGCGACGCGGCGGGGACCCTGCGTGAGTGCGCGCCCGCGCGGTGCGGGGGCCCCGTGGCCCGTCCCCGCCCCTCTTCACGCCCACGCCACGCCCCGCCGGCAGTGCACCCTGTGGCACACCCCGTCGGCGCCGCACCCCGTCCCTCTAGCCCCAGATCAGCATCCGCAAGCCCAGCGCCAAAAGGAAAGCGCCGTACAGGCGCCGCAGGCCACGGGGTCGCAGGTACGCCATCCAGCGGGCCCCCAGGGCCGCCCCGATCACCCCGCCGGCGGCCACTTGCGCGGCCAGGGACGGGTCGACCATCCCCCGGGTCGCGTAGACGCCGGCGCTGATCAGGGAGGTCAGCCCTACCACGAGGATCGACGTGCCATGGGCTCGGTGGTCCGGGACCCCGAACCAGTACACCAGGGCCGGTACCAACAGGGTTCCGCCGCCCACCCCGAGCAGCCCGTTGACGCCACCGACGACGACCCCGGCCACCCACGGTGCCCAACCCGACAACCGTCGGCGGGTGGGCCGCTCCCGGCGGTCGAGCCGGTCGGCGCCGGCGGCCTGTCGCGCGCCCTCGCCGCCGGCCGGCGCCCCGCGACGGCCACGGCGCCTCCGCGCCTCCGCGCCCGGGCCGGCGGCCGAACGCGGCGCACCGATCCACCCCGGCCCCCCACCCGACGCCGTCGTCGGGGCCGTCCGGGCCGAGGAGGTGAAGGTCCGTGGCGGCGTCAGCGGTGGGGTCGATGCGCCCGACCTCCTGTGGTCCCTCCACCCGCTCCTGGCGTCCCGCCCATCGGGGGCCATGCCCGGTCTTGCCCCCCCAATCCTTACCGGACGAACCGGCGGGCCCTCCGCCGGCCGAACGGGCCGCGCGGCCCTGCGGGCATCCACCGCCGGGCTTAATTTGCGCCCATCGGCATCGGGAGGTGCGCGGCTGCTCATCCGTCGTCGAGCCCCTGCACGCGCCCTGCGGCCATGGCACACTGGAACGGGAGGACGGATCGCAGGCGTGGACCGGCCGCGCCCGGCGCGGTGGACGGCGGTCCACCCAGGAGGTGAGGGACGCGGTGACGCAGGACGGCGCATCGAGCCGGTCGGATCGGCCCGCCGACATCGCGGGCGATGCAGCCCCGACCGACTTGGCTCGGGTCGAGGTCACCGTGCACGGGCACGTGCAGGGCGTCGGCTACCGGGCCTTCGCGCGCAGCCGTGCCCTGGCCCTCGGGCTGCGAGGGTGGGCGCGCAACGAACCCGACGGCACCGTGACCGTTCTCGCCGAGGGCGAGCGCGCGGCGCTGGACGCGTTCATCGAGGCGTTGCGCCAGGGCCCACCCGCCGCACAGGTCCAAGGCCTCGAGGTGCGCTGGGGCGCCGCCCGCGGCCTGTCAGCGGGGTTCGGCATCCGGTGAGCGGAGGGGCCGGGCCCGGGACAGACGCCGCGGCCACGATCCGGACCTCACCGCGGGTTCGGCATCCAGCGAGCCGAGGGGACGGGCCCGGGGTACACGCTGCAGCCACGATCCGGCCCCCCGCGGGGTTCGGCATCCAGCGAGCCGAGGGGCCGCGGCGGCTGCTGCCCACCGGTGCGCATGCAGCGCCCCGCGGGCACGCCAGCCCCTGGACGGCCGCTGCCGGGCGTGGCATGGCGACTCAGGGGCGGCCGGTGACGGGGCCGGCGCGCCGTCCCCGCCACCGGCCCCCGGGCCGTCCCCCGGCACCCTTGGCATCCGGCCGGCAGGCCCAGCGGCGTGGCGATCCATCCCCCGGGCCGCGGCCGGTGCACGGCGGGCACACATCCCGGGCCCCCCGCGGGCAGGCTAGGAGCGGGGGGTGATCCCGTGTCCAAGCCGCGGCATCGCGACGGCGGACAGGCCGCGGAGCGGCAGCGCGAAGAGGGTCGGCCGGCGTCGTCCCCCAATCCGGCGGCCGACGGCGGGCTGAACCCGCTGACCACGGGGGCCGCCGATGGCTGGGGCCCGGCGTGGGTCCGCCCAGGCGAAGGGGAGGGGGTCGACACGCCGGCACCGTACAATCCGCTGTCCAACAGCGCGGGCTTCCAGCCCTTCGCCACCCGTGCCGAGCGGTTCGGGGCCGCCCCGCAGGCCTCCCGGGACGACCCGGAGGGGGCCGGCGTGGTGGCACCCGCCCCGTCGACGCCGCCGGCGCCCCGGCCGCCGCGTCGCCGCGAAGCCGGCGACGCCCGCCGCGGGCCCTCGGCGCCGCGCTGAGGTTGGCGTGGGGGACCGGCTCCGCCAGCGGCGGAGCCGGTCCCCCATCGGTTCGTGCCGCCCCGACCGCGGGGTCGTCGACGATGGGCTGTCCCCAGGGCTTCGGGGCCATCCGCAAGGGCTCCGGCCCACCGGACCGAGACCGCTTCGGCCCATCGGACCGAGACCTTGGATCATCGCTGGGCCATCGGCCGATCCGTCCGGGATGGCTTCATGGACCGCGTGCGGGCTTCGGCGTGCAGGGCGCGGCCAAGGCTCCAATCCGGTCCGATCTCGACCCTATTCCTCGCCCCTCCTCGGGGTACGCGGGTTCACCGTCGAGCCACCGTGGGGCTCGACCCGGCCGGTCTCCAAGGCGCCCGGGCGGGTTGCTCTCGCCGCGGCGTTCGGCCCCGATTGGAGACCGCCCGAGGGACATGGGGATTGAGTGAAGGCCCACCAGATCGGCGGGGCATGGCGGACGGGCGCGGCGAACGCGGCCTTGGACGCGGCGCAAGACGGCCAGCCGCGCGGAACCGTGCGACGGTGACCTCCTGCGGGGGCTCTGGACGCGGCGACCGAGGGCCACCCGCGGAACCGTGCGGCGGTCTCCTGCGCAGGGCCTTGGACGCAGCGAAGGACGGCCACTCGCGCGAGTGCGGCGGCCTCCTGCGCTAGCCCCCGCCACCTCCGCCGCCCCCGCCGCCGCCCATGCCGCCTCCTCCCGCGCCACCGGCCCCCCCGCCGGCCCCGCCACCCCCCGCGGCACCGCTCAGCATCTGTTGCAGCTGCATGGTCACCGCCTGCCGGATCAGCTGCTGCCCCTGGGGCGACCGCAGGAACGACTGCACACCCGTCTGCATCGCCGCCTGGCCCTGGGGCGAGGCGGCCACCGTCTTGAGCTGCTCGACCAGCTGCTTCTGCCCCTCGGGGGTCAACAGGACCTGCTGGGCCGCCAGCGCCTGCACCTGCTGGGTGATGATCTGCTGGATCTGGGCCTGCATCTCGGGGCTCTGCAGCTCCTGGCGGACGGCGGAGCGCACCTCCTCGGGCGACGGCTTGGCCTGGGCACCACCTCCGCCGCCACCCCCCATGGCACAGCCGCCCAGCCAGAGCCCTGCCAGGACGACCCCGGCCATGGCGGCGGCCCGGACGCTGCCGCGGGAACCGACGACCCCCCGCAGCTGCCCTCGTCCCGCGCGGTCCCGGGCCCGTTTCCCGCCCCATCCATCCAGCCCTTGGCGGAGCGCTTCCGTTGCCCGCACGACGGCGGAATCCCCCCTCGCGCGCTGCGCACCCCTCGTCCGTCGGCCCCTTGCTCGCCGCCCGCCCCCCGGCACAGCCATGGGATGGAACCCACGGGTGCGATGGACCGCGCCGGTTCGCACGGGTGATGAAACGCATCGGGTCGGCGGATCGCTCCGGCCCGGCGAGCCGGGATGCGCTTCGCCGATGCGCTTCGCCGGATGCCCCATCGCGGGCGCTGCCCGCCCGGCGCGGGGACGACCGGCCCCCGCCCGATCCCCGGCGGCTCCGGTGCTCCGCGGCGCCGGCCCGACCCGGGGCACCGATCCTAACCTCTCTCCGGGAGCCCAAAGTATGCGCGGGCGGAGGGCCGCGCCGGTGCGGCGCCCTGTCGACCCGTCGATCGACCCCGGTGTCTTCGCAGCCGGCGGACAACCCGCCGGCTCCTGGGGTGCGGCGCCAAGTCGCCCTGTCGACCGACCCCGGTCGCTCGCGGCGTCGGCGGCGCCCCGCAGGTCCGCCATGTCCGCGGGAGGCCACCCGCGAGGGGATCCCCCACCGCCACCCATTGCCCTCGCGCCGGGTGCAGCCCACCACCCCCGCGCCGGGTGCAGGGTCACCCGGCGCGGCGTGGGCGCCGGCCTCGGGGACACGGCGACGGCCTCGCCGGCGGACGGGGGCGGCAGCCGTCCCGGGCGGCGGGGCCCAGGCGGGTTCATCCCGGGTGGTTCCTGACAGGCGGTTCGTCCAGGGCGGTCGGTGAAGGCCGGTTCGTCAAGGCCGGTTCGTCCCGGGACGAAGCCGGCCCCCGGCCGAGGGGTGCGGCCCCCGCCCGAAGGGGGGGACGGACCTCCGAACCGGGAGCCGCCCCTCCTCCCAGGAGGCGGCGGTAGGCGGGTTCGAGGTACCGGGTGTAGAGGTCGGGCCGCAGGTACGCCGGAAACGCGACGCGCTGGCGGTACTCCCGCAGCCGCACCAGGTCGAGGTCGGCCCAGACCACCTCGGCCCGGTCCCAGGTACGGGCCTGGGCGAGGACGCCGTCACCCGCGGGGGTCAGGGCGAGGGGGGCGTAGACGGCGGCGCGACCCGTCAGCTCGAACCCCAGGAGCCGGCCCACCAGGGCGGGGACGATGCCGTAGACCGGGGTCTCCTGGACCCGCGCCCAGGTGCCGCGCCGGGCATGCCACTCGTTGTAGGGCTCGGGGTTCGCGATGGGCACTACCACGATCTCAGCGCCCTTGAGCGCCAGCAACCGGAAGGTCTCGAAGTAGGTGGCGTCCATGCAGACGGGGATGCCGATCTTGCCCAGCAGGGTGTCGTAGACCTCGAGGGCGTCGCCGGAGCAGAGGCCCCACTCCGCCTCCAGCGGCAGCAGGTGGACCTTGGCGTGGCGTCCCACCAGCCGCCCGTCGGGACCGTAGAGGAAGCCGACGTTGTAGAGGTCGCGGCCCTGGGGCAGCATGACGCTGCCTGCGTGGACGAACACGCCGTGGGCGCGGGCCAGGGTCGCGAAGGTCGTGTGGTGGATGCGCGCCACCGCCGGCCCGAGGAAGCGCAACACGTCAGCGACGGCCACGTCGCCCAGCTCCGCGAGGGCCGCCTCGGCCGACGGCGCCTGGGCCAGGCGATCGAAGCCGGGCAGCAGCCCGAGGAGCGCCAGCCCCACGTCCTCCGGGAACGCCACCAGCTGGGCGCCCTCCGCCACCGCCCGTGCCAGCGGGTCGGCCACCCAGCGGACGAACTCCTCCGGGCGCTGCACGGGGGAGAGCTCCAGCTGCACGGCCGCCACCCGCACCCGCGCCGGGTCAAGCTTGTGCAGGTTGGCGCTGCGGCGGATCCCCATGGCGGCGATGGTCCGCCGCAGGGGACCGCGCCGGGCGGTCCAGCGCAACACCAGCCGGAAGGCCTGCTGCTGGAGGATCGGCCAAAGACCGCGGGCCATCGGGTGTCCCTCCTCCCGCCGCTCGTGCCAGAGCCAGCCGGTCGTATCCGGGTGCCCGGGCCGGGGTCAGCCGGTCGTCTCCCGCTGGGCCGGCCGGGGTCAGCCGGTCGTCGAGCCCCCGTCCCCCGGCTCCACCGAGGGGTCACCGGACGGCCTGCGGCGGCGACGGCGCCGCCGGCGCCGTCGCCGCCGGCCGCCGGCGGGCCCCACCACCGTGGGCTCATCTCCATGCCCCGCATCGCGGGGTTCGGGATGGCGCCGCCGCCGGCCGCCCGGCCCCGAGCCGCCGGGGCCCGGCGGCTCGGCCCCCGAGGACGGCCCGACGTCCCCCGCGGCCGCCCGGGAAGCCTCGGGAGGCGTCTGCGGGGAGGCTTGCGGGCAGGCTGGCCCGGAAGCCTGCGAGGAAGTCGACGAAGCCCTCCAGGAAGCCGACGAGGAACCCGACGAGGAACCCGACGAGGAACCCGAAGGGGAACCCGTCGGTGGCGCCGCCTCCTCCGACGCCCGCTTGGACGCCCCGTCGGCAGCACCTGAAGCCCCTTCGGGAGCACCCTCCGCCGCGGGCACCTTCCCCGAAGCCCCCGCCGCCGCCCCGCGCCCGCCCTCTCCGAGGATCCCGCCGGGGGCCGCCGGCCTGGGCGGTGGGGACGTCCCGGCCGGCCACCGCGTGCCGGCCTGGGAGGACGGCGCATCTTGGCTGGACGTCTCCTGCCCGGACGGCGCTCCCGTGCCAGGCTCCCGCTCGCCCGTCGGCCGGTCTCCCGCCGGCCGGCCTCGAGCCGGTCGGCCTCCTGCCGGCGAGGACGCTGCGCCTCGCGGCGGCCGTCCACCCTGGGCGGGTGCCCCCTCCACCGCCTCCGGGCCGTCGGGCGCCCCACCGTCCCCAGCAGCCGCCGCCAGCCCGGGGCGACGGGCGTCGTCCGGCCCAGCGCCCGCCGGCGGGGCGCTGGCCCGAGCACCCCGCCCGCGGCGCCGACGACGACGGCGCCGGGCCGGTTCGTCCGCTGGGGACCGGCCGTCGGCCGCCTCCCCCGGGACGAGCGCCGGGCCCGAACGCGCCGCCCGCTGGACGCCTCCGTCCCCGGCCGGCGGTTCGGCCCCCGTCGACCGCGACACAGCGAGCGCCGCCGCGGCCGCGCCCGCACCCGCACCCGCGCGGCGTCCCGCCTCCACCCCCTGCGGTCGTCCCGCCGGCATCTCGCGTCCCGCCCCTACAGCCTCCGCTCCTGGCTCCGCCGCACCATCTCCGTCCGCCACGGACGCCGTCGCCAGCCGGCGGTAGGCGGGCAACAGGTCGCGCAGATAGAGGGCGGGGCGGAGGTGGCGATCCAGGGGATAGGCGGCGCGGATCGCGTCCAGCGGCCCGGGCTCCAGCACCGTCGCCACGGGCCGCTCGCCGTCCTCGCGGGCCAGCCAGCCCCGCCCGCCGGGCGTGATCTCGCAGGGGGCGAAGACGGCCGCCCGGGGGACCAGCGGCTTGCCCCCCAACTCGCCCGCCGGCGTGACGTGGATCCAGTAGATCTGGGTCTGCTGCACCACCTGCCAGGGACCTGCGATGGCGTCCCAGGACGAGGCGGGCTCCAGCCGGTGGCCGGGGTGGATCACCAGGCGCGTCCCCTGCAGGCTCGCCCAACGCCCCACCTCCGGCACCCAGCCGTCTTCGTGCACGACCAGCGCCGCCGGCCACCCCTCGATGGTGAAGGGGCTCCAGTCGTCGCCGGGGACCAGCTGCACCGGCGCATCCGCGGCCAGGCGGTGCAGCTGGGGCTGGCGCGCCAGCCGCCGCCCGTCCGGGCCGAAGCAGAGGCCGACGTGCTCGATCCCGTCGGGGTGGGGGAGCACCACCGTCCCGGGGCAGAGATAGATCCCCAGCGTGCGCGCCACCTCCGCGGACCAGGCCTCCCAGGCCTCGGCCGCATCTTCGCCGTAGCGCCGCGCCAGGGCCGCCAGCCGCCCGTCCCAGCGCGGCGGCTCCCCGGCCAGGGCGGCCAGCGGCAGCAGGCCGGCCAGCCCCGGAAGCACCACGAGACCCGCCGCGCGGCGCCCGGCGGGAAGGAGGGGACGCCCCTTGCCACCGTGTCCCGCGGCGATTCGCACCGAGGCGGGGGTGCCGGCGGAGGGACCGCCGGCGGCTCTGCGGGCACCCGTGCCCTCCGGGGCGGCGCTTCCCCCCAGGGCCCGCTCCGCTGGGGCGGCCTCTCCCCCGGCTCCGGCGGCCCCGGTCGTCGCCGGAGGACGGGGTGGTGCCGCGGCTGCGCCGCTCGGCGCCGATGCCCGCTCCGACCGCCCGGCGGTCGGCGGGCCGGGATCCGGGGAGCGCGCCGCTGCATCGGGCGCGTCGGACGCGGTCAGCAACCGGTAACCGGTCAGCGCCGCGGCCCACAGCCGCTCCCGTGCTGCCTCCAGGTGCGTCACCGCTTCGAGCCGGAGCGGAACGGCTGCCACGCGCAGCGGGCGCATCCTCGGCCCCCTCCTCTGGCACGTCGACCGGAAGGCCCTCGGGGCGACGACCGGAGCCCCTGGCGCCGCTGCCGGAGGAGGCCCCCTCCTCCGGAGCGCGGCCCGCGGCTGCCAGAGGAGGTCCCATCCTCCGGAGCGCCGCCCCCGGCTGCCGGAGCGGCCGGCGCCGCCTCCCCGGGAGCCAGCCTCCCGCACCCTGGGTGGGACATCCTCGCCGCCGACGCCCCCACCTCGGCGGACCGACCGCGCCGACCACCTTCGGTCTCCCGGCCGAGACCGACGCTGCCGGTGGAGACGTCTCCACCCCGGCGAACCGACCGCGCCGACCACGGCCCTACCCTACCAGGCCGACCAGCCCGGCGACGCATCCCCTTGGCGGGATGGCCGTCTCCCGGCGGGTCCGACCCGTCAGATCGCCGCCCCTCGGGGTCCTCGCCGCGCCGCCAGGTCGGGGAATCGCGGACGCCGCCGGGGGAGGGCGCCCGCCGCGGGGTGCATCCGGCCGCGGCCGGAGCGCCGCCGGTCCCTCACACCAGGCCGGGGAAGCCGTGCTGCCGATACGCCTCGTAGAGGACGAGGGCGACGGTGCTGGCCAGGTTGAGGGAGCGCAGGCCCGGCCGCATGGGCACCCGCAGGACCGGGCCCGGCCGTTGGCGGATGAACTCCCGCGGCAGGCCTCGCGACTCGCTCCCGAAGACCAGGACGTCCCCGGGCGCGAAGGCGAGATCGCTGTAGCGGACCGGCCCGTCGGGCTCCAGGTAGCAGAAGCGCGCCTCCGGCAGCGCGGCCAGCAGCTCGTCCCACGTGTCGTGGACCCGCCACTCCACGTGCTCCCAGTAGTCCATGCCCGCCCGGCGGAGCATCCGGTCGCTGAGGCGGAAGCCCAGGGGCCGGACCAGGTGCAGCCGGGCGCCCGTCACCGCACACGTGCGGGCGACGTTCCCCGTGTTGGGCGCGATCTCGGGCGCCACCAGCACGACGTCGAACATCCGGAACCCGTGACCCCCCGGTCGGCCGGCGGCGGGGCATCGTCCCGTCTCCCCACTTCGCCAGCAGCGGGGCGGCTCCTCGTCCCGCGCCGGCCGGCACGCCCGGCGCTGCCGTCCGCGTCCCGCCGGCGATCCCCGCCGGCGCACGGGCCCGCGGGGTCGGTCCCGACACATCGGGCACGACGGGGCAGCGGGCAGGCCCCGGGAAGGGGCAGGACCACCGGCCGCCGGCGGGCGATGGCGCGGTACAGGGCCGGCCCGAGGCCGAGTCCCTGGAGGACGGCCAGCAACGGCACCGTCGGCCAGAGCAGCGGCAGCCGCTGGGCGATGGCCCGGACCGCCGCGAAGCCGTGGTACCACGTGCCGGAGGGGTGCGCGCGGGCCAAGAGCTCCTGCTCCGCCCGGGCCATGGCCACGGCGTCCACCGGAGGCGACCCCCCGGGGACAGCCCCGGCCTCCCCCCGACTCCCAGCCGCGGCCCCCGGGTGGAGGGAGGGGCGATCGGGGCGGAAGGACCGGAGGTCCAGGCGGCCCAGCCAGTCCAGGCGCCGACACCACGCGGCGGCCCGCACGCACCACGGGCACCATCCGTCGTAGTAGACGGTGAGCCGTTCCATGGGCACCGCGCCCCCCTCTGGAGGCTCAGCCGTTACCTGAAACATCATCCTCTGTTTCAGGCAGCCGATCCTTGCGGATCGGCGGTGCCGGTCTTACCCGGCCATGCGCCGGTGCCGGCTTCCCGCTTCCTCCGCGATCGCCTGCCTTGTGGCAGGTCTTCCATCCCGTCCACGGGCGTTTTGCGTCTCCGGGCCACTCCCGGCGACGGCGGCCGCCAGGGCCGCGAGATTCCGCGCCGCGTTTTCGTCCCGGTCGAGCACAAGCGCGCATTCCTCAGAGCGGAAAACGCGCTGCGAAAGCGGCAGCGACGGCTTGGCCGCGCCACACCGCGAACAATGTCGACGCCGACGAGCTTCCAGGGGAACCGGGGGCGGCCTGGCGGCCGCTCCACCTCGCAGGTGAAGCTGACGAACCACCGGCCCCCTTCCCGGGCGACCGTGGCGGACAGGATGCGGGCTGTCCCCGCTTCGATGCGTCGGAGCAGGGCCGTGGTGGTCTCGTGGGTCTTCACCCGCCCGATCCGGGGCAGCACGACGTGGCTCTTGTCGTCCACCCGCATCGCGCCGGTGGTGAACCGCACGGACTCCCGCCCCCGCCCCTTCTTCCGAAAGCGCGGGAATGCAACCCGGCGCCCCTTGCGTTCACCCTTGCGGCTCTTGGACTCGTTCTGAAGGGCCCGGGCGAGTCCGTCCAGACCGCAGGCGTAGGCTTCCTTCGAGTTCGCCCGCCACCAGGGGGCGACGCGGTGCTTTTGCCGGTTCCACTCCCGTCGCAAGGCGGGGAGGGTCCAGGGCACCTCCACATCCTCGCCCCGGGCACGGGCTTCCAGGCGCTCCTTCACCAGGGCGAGGCCCCAGTTGAAGGCGACTGCGGGCGCCCACGTGGGAGGCCAGCGCCCGCTGCTGGCGGGGCGTAGGATCCAACGCGAAGCGGTACGCTTGAAGAACCTTCATTCGGCGTCGCCCCGACGGGCTGCAGCCAGGGCCCGCGCTAGGTGGTGGTGGAAAAGTTCGCGGCCGGACCGGCCGGCCCTGGTAACCCTTTACAAAAGAGGTCACCGGTGGCCCCCCTTCCGGTTGGACAAGAGCTCTAAAGACCCCTTGAAGGGAGGGCAGCCACCGGTGACCGCTGACTTCACGATGGCACTTCTCGAGCTTTTGCGCAAACACCGATGCGAGCCCGCAGCCGATGCCTTGCGGGAAAGATTGCGCTGGCTGGCCCAACCGCTCATGGAGCTCGAAGTGGGCGAACTCGCTGGCGCTCAGCGGTACTAGCGGACGGAAATGCAGAAGGCGTACCGAAACTGCCATCGCTTCTGGCCCTAGATACCCGCGTGGGCACCCTCGAGCTACGAATTCCAAAATCTTGCCAGGACAACGACTGTTCCAGCCTGCTGGAGCCGCGCCGGCGGGCAGAACGGGCCCTGGGCGCCGTGGTGCAGGGGGCCGATGTCCGAGTTGTCAGCACCCGGAAGGTACATGAGCTGGCCGTACATGACCTGGCCCCGGCTTTGGACCTGATCGAGCGCTTCCAGAACCGCCTCGAATGTTGCCGGATTGGTTCCGGATGCCTACTCGGTTCCCGATGGTGCTCCTCGTCAAAACAAACCTGCAACGAAGCCGACCGTGGGTTCACGGCGGATCTTAGGCTTTCTTTATAAGCATATACGCTGTAGACGGCGATGGCCAAGGCGCAGTAAACAAGGGGTCCGTGTCACGTTCCGGTGGGTACCCCCAGCGGTGAATCGGCTGTCAAGCCACCAGTGCGTGGACATGGGCCAGGTCGCGCAGCACCTGGACCCACGGTTTGTCCGCATGCGACCCGGTGATCGCCGGGATGCGGGCACGCAGCCAACGGGCTGGGTCCTCCTCAAGCTGACGAATCCCTCGTTGAACGGCCTGGCGTGTCGCCTGCCGCACGCCGGGCGAAATCTGCAGGGGTCGGCCGCCGAGCGCACCAGTAGGGGTCCACGCGCTCGCTCAAGCGCCGCGCCAAGGGGTCGGCGCCGCGTTCACTCCAACGCGCCCCATACCGTTTCATCCGTCGCGCAAGGACGTGAAAGACCTCCGCTTCGATCGCCCCCAGCCGCGGCGCATCCCCAGAAGCCACAATCCCGTCCCCGTGCTCCCGCAAGGAGCCGCGCAGCCGCAACAAGCGCTCCCGCGCCGGACCACGCCGCCCCCGGAGCGTCTGGCGAAGCGCCGCCTCCACGCCCGCCCAATCCCCCGCTTCGATGGCCCGGCACACCTGGGCGTACGTCTCCTCGGAAGGCGATCACGCCTCCCGCAGGGCTCGCCGTAGGTGGAACGGATGCAGCCGGTAACACGTGCGGGGGAAGGACTGCAACCCGTGCTTGACCCAATGCACCCCAGGCGCACTAGACGGGGCACAGCCACAGGACGTTTATATCGATTCTTTATATTGACTAGAAGTCTTCATCCACATAGGATGTACTTGGCAATGTCCAGCAGGAGGTGCTTACCTTGGAAGCAAGGTCCTTGAGGGAACAACTCCTCACAGCCTGTCACCGTGGTCCTTCGGCCCTGCGCTCTGAAGTGCGCCTGCTCCCGCCGGCCGAGGGCACGAAGGTGTTCCCCCCCACCTACGCCCCTCCCCCGGGCAGCCAAGGATCCCCCCGTTATGCCGAGGAACCTCGCTACATTGACGGCGAACCGACCCCCACGGTCCTCCTGGACTCCGTACCATCCCAGGCGAACCGGATGGAACAGGCCCTCTTGGCCGCCTGCCGGCGTGGTGCGATCCGCCTCCCCCTCTTGCAGGTGGAAATCCCCGGCCACGGCGCCGTGACGTCCCTGGACGCCCCCCACCGCGTGTTCGATGCCATCTTCCGGGACAGCTTGCTGGACGGTGAGCCGTTCCCCACCAGCCGTATCGGCCGGGCATTGCGCGAGGCAGGACTGGGTAACGCAACCGCGCTGTTCCGCTACGCCCCAACCGCGCTGCTGTTTGGGGCATGGGACTCCCACACCGGTCGCGGGACCAAGGGGACCAAGATCCCCCGTGCGGTGGTGTCGGAGATCGTCGGCGTCGCGGCCCAGCGGGGTGTCAGGACCCAGGGGCGCATCGACCCCCTTGGCATTGAGCGTGATGTGGCCGAGATCTACAGGACCGAACAGGCGGACTGGGGTTTCTCCGAAGAGGACGTCAAAAAGGCCGCGGCGCGTGCAGGGCGGGGGGACGTGAAGGTCAAGAAGTCACGGCCTTCAGAGATCGGCCACGGCAACATCGCCCCCACCGTTCAGGAGGATGCTGGCGGTGTGAGCATCCGGTATGCCCTGCACACCACGGTCATTTCCGTAGCCCAACTCCGGCAACTGCGCTTTCCCGATGGGACGGGCAAAACCAGCGCAGACCGGGATGCGGCAGGTCGCCTGGTCCTCCTCAGTTTGGCTCTCTACGCCACGGCTGCCCTGCACGAAGAGGGCTACCAGCTTCGCTCCCGCTGCCTGTTGATTCCGGAATCCGAGCCCCGCTGGGAACTGGTCGGCCCCACGGCCGGCGAGCGGAAATCCTTCGCGCTCGACACGTCCGGAGCCAGAGCCTTGCTGGATGAGGCGCTCGAGATCGCAGCGAGCCACGACCTGAACTGGGAGACCGAGCCCGTCATCCTCCAGCCAAGCCCCAAACTCGTCCGGCTGGTGGAGCTCAACGACGCAACGATGGGTCGCTGACGGCCGGGGGTGCAAACGTGCTGGCGTTTCGCGTGCGCTACCTGACAGGCCGGGTCTACGCCACGGACGCTACCGATCGGAACCGGGTGGAGTGGCCGCCTCACCCCGAGCGGTTCTTCTCGGCCCTGGTGGCAGCCGCATTTCGCGCGGATATCCCGCGAGCGCGAGAAGCCCTGGAGTGGCTGGAAGCTCAAGAGCCTCCCCACATCGCCGCCCCGCCCCTGGCCGGTGAGCGGCGAGTCCATGCCTACGTTCCCGTCAACGACGTGGATGGCATGGACGTTCTACCGCTCCACCGGCCCAAGCAGCCCCGCCCGTTTCCATCCGGAACCATCACGGGCGATGCGACCGTTCATTTCGTCTGGCCGGCGGCCCACCCGCCCGCGTCGGTCCGGGAATGCCTGGCGGAGATCGCCGCCCAAGTCACCTACCTGGGGAGCTCCATGTCCCTGGTCGCTGTGGACATGGTCGAAGACGCTCCCCCGCCGAACTACGTCCCTCATCCCCAAGGCGACGTCGTGCTACGAGTGCCCTTCCGTGGCCGCCTGGCCGAGCTCGACCACCGGTTTCGGCTGGGCGAGCGCCCCGTCCCGGGCCGGCGCATCCGCTACCGGCGACTCGACGACAACCCGCGCCTTCCCGAGACGGCGCGGTCCGTCTTTGGGGAGTTCTTCCCGTTTCGCATCCGCGGGCGCTGGCCCCTGGCTGCAGCCCTCACCCTGACCGCGACGGTACGGGCGGCCGTCCTGAGCCTCGCCGACGAACCCGTGCCGTCGATCCTCCACGGGCATGACGATCGCGTGCACTGCGCCTATGTGCCGCTGCCCTTCGTCGGAGCCGATCATGCCGACGGCTCCGTCCTCGGCTTCGCCGTCGTACTGCCCCGGGGCGTGAGCTGGCCGGAACGACAGGCCGTGTTCCGCGCCCTGGGCAAGCTCCGATGCCTGGAGTTGCCCGGAGGACGCGTATTGGAAGCCAAGCCGGTCAACGCCTTCG
Source organism: Thermaerobacter composti (assembly GCF_033582035.1). NCBI lineage: Bacteria > Bacillati > Bacillota > Clostridia > Eubacteriales > Clostridiales Family XVII. Incertae Sedis > Thermaerobacter > Thermaerobacter composti. The sequence goes on along the minus strand of NZ_CP132508.1, from coordinate 1,001,384 downwards.
CGACCGCACGCACGCCTTCTACGCTCACACCCTGGCGGTGGTGCCGGCCGGCCCGCGTGTGGGCTAGCGTCACCCCCGTTGTCTTCGACCGCTTCCCACGGCGGCGTCACCGGGCGGCTGAAGTCCTCGCAGACAGTTGCCGGTTTGTCGGGCTGCCGGCCCCCCGGCAAGTCACCGTCAGCCAGGCCTCGCCCCTTCGCGGCGTTCCTCGCAGCCGGGACTTTCGGGTACGGCGCCAGCCGGACGAGCCGCTGCGCTATGTGGCTCACGTGATCCTCGAGTTTGACCAGCCCGTGGAGGGGCCCGTGTTGCTCGGATCGGGCCGCTATTTTGGATTGGGTTTCTTCGCGCCCGTCGTGACAGCCGAGGAGGCCACGCAAGCATGAGGGAGCTGACGGCCAAGGACTTTGCTGCCTTTTTCCACGAGGTCACGGGCCTTCAGCCCTATCCCTGGCAGGAACGGCTCGTCGAGCGAATTCTCGCCGAGGGATGGCCGGAGGCCATCGAGGTGCCGACTGGCTGCGGCAAGACCGCCGTGGTGGAGATCGCCGCCTTCACGCTCGCCGCCCAGGCGGGGCGCTCCCCCTGGGAGCGCACGACCGGCCTGCGGTTTTTCTACGTGGTGGATCGGCGCCTCATCGTGGACCAGGCCGCGGAGCGGGCCCAGGCCCTGGCACGCCTCCTGTTTCGGCGCTGGCAAGAGGGTGATGACGGCCCGGCGGGACGGGTGGCGAAGGCGCTGATGACTTTCGGTGGACGGGTGCCACTGCACGTAGCCGTCCTGCGGGGCGGCATGTATCGCCAGTCCCGCTGGGTCGACATGCCGAACCAGCCGACCCTTTGCATGACGACGGTCCATCAGATCGGATCGCGCCTGTTGTTCCGCGGCTACGGCGTGTCGGAGTACCAGCGGCCCATCGACGCGGCCCTGGCGGGTGTGGATGCCGTGTTCGTCCTCGACGAGGCGCACCTGTCCTGGCCCTTTCTCGAGACCCTCCGGACCATCCAGCGGTATCAGGCGCTGGCCGAACAGCCCGTGGCCCCGCCTTTGCGCGTGGTCGCCATGTCGGCCACGCTGCCACCGGGCGCCGGCGAACGCCCTGTGCGCCTCGACGCCCGCGACCGCACGATCCTGCAAGCACGACTGGGAGCGCAAAAGGTTGCCCGGCTTGTGGAGATCAACGCTCGATCCTTCGAAGCGCAGCTGGCCAAGCTGGCCCAAGAGCTTGCGCGCGACCTGGCCGGGCAATCGTCTGCGCCGGTGGTGGGCGTTGTCGTCAACCGCGTGGGCGGTGCGCGCCAGGTCTTCCAGCAATTGCGGGAGCAAGTGGGTGACGAGGCCGACGCGGTGCTACTCACGGGACGAATCCGCCCCTACGATCGGGACCGGTTGCTGGATCGGATCCGCGGCCGCGTCGTGGCCGGCCAACGACGGCAGGACGCCGACCGTCCGCTTTTCGTCGTCGCCACGCAAACGGTGGAGGTGGGGGCGGATTTCGACTTCGACGCCTTGGTCACAGAGCTGGCACCCCTCGAGGCTCTGCTCCAACGCTTCGGGCGATTGAACCGCACCGGCGCGCCCCGCCCGGCACCGGCGATCATCACCCGCCGCAAGGCGCGCAACGACAGCGTGTACCCCGCCGACGTCCTCGACGCCTGCTGGAATTGGCTGGTGGCACGGGCAGACGATCCGCGCCGACCGCAGGTGGATTTCGGATATGAAGGATTCGAGCGGATGAAGCAGGGCGATCCACCACCCGTCCTGTCGCCGTCGCCCCCTCCCCTCTTGTTGCCGGCCGTTCTCGAACGGTGGGTCCAGACGAGTCCGACGCCGGACCCCGATCCGGACGTCGCACCCTACCTGCATGGGCTCGAAGCCCTTTCCCCAGCCGACGTGCAGGTCGTCTGGCGGGCCGACATCGATCCGGACGACCTGCGGGCCGCAGCCGAAGCCGCACAGAGGGCTCCGCAATCGGGTGAGGGCGAGCAGCAAGACTGGACAGCGTACTTTGACAGCTTACTTACCCTGGTCCCGCCACGGCTGCATGAGGCCCTGGCGTTGCCGGTGTGGGTGGTGCGCCGCTGGCTCGAGGAGCGCGCGAGCGACGCGGATCCTCTGGGCGACGACGAAGGCGCCCCGGCTCCCGATCCGGCCACCGGGCCCGGGAAGGGCAAGCCGGCCCTGCGCTGGCAGGGTCCGGCGAACGTCCAGGTCGTCTGGCCTCGCCAGATTCGACCCGGGGATACCGTGGTGGTGCCCGCTGCATACGGCGGTGTGGACGAGTATGGCTGGCACCCTGCCCGCACCACGCCGGCCCGGGATGTATACGAGCTCGGGGCCGCTCGCGATTCGTCCCCTTGGGGGATTCGCCTGCGTCTACACGAAACGGGCTTGCGCGCCGTATGGGCAGGTGAACGGGACGATGCCGGTTTTGCGGGAGGAGCCGGTGGTTTTGCCCGGACCCGACCGGACGCGAGACCAGCCGGCGCTGTCCCGTCCAACGCGCGGGCGGCCACTGCCGGCGCGCCGGAAACGGCCGATGCGACCGCACCGGATGAAACCGGGGGTCACGCACTCCCTGATGCAGGTGGAGCGGCCGAGGAGACCCCGGCGCTGGAACGGGCACTGAACCGCTTGCGCCAACTCCTGGATGCCCTCAATCAAGAGGACACGGGTGTCGACACCGGGAACGATCCCAATCTGCTCTTAAAGGAGCTCCTTCAAATCTTGCGAGACTCCGCCCCCGAGCCGTGGCGATCCCTCGCCGAGCACGCCTTGGAAGGCCGTTCGAGCTGGCACCCCTATCCTCGCCACCCGCGCCGCGGCGTGACGGGCGTGGTCGTCGAACTGCAAGGTTGGCACGGTTCGCCCCGCGATGAACTCGCCGCCTGGGGATTCGCCACGGCCCCTGAAGATGTCGTGGCCGAGGAAGAGGAAACCGAGTCCGCTTATGCGGGCCGTGCCGTCCCGTTGGCGGAGCACAGCGAGCACGTCGCCGGCAAAGCAGAAACCTTTGCCCGTCAATGCGGGTTGGCGGAACGACTCGTAGCCTGTATCGAACGCGCTGCGCGGCTCCACGACCTCGGGAAGGCAGAGCCGAGAATGCAGGTGCTCCTCCACGGCGGCGATCCCTTCGCGGCGGCCGTCGCGCCCGAACCCCTGGCCAAGTCCGCTCGCGTTCCCCGGGAGTGGACAGGTCGCATGCTGGCCGCCGAGTTGGCTGCTTTCCCCCGTGGCCTGCGCCACGAGTTCATCGCAGCACGCCTGGCGGAACGGCACCCGGCTCTGCTCGCCGGGGTAGCGGACCGGGAACTGGTGATCTATCTCATCGGCTCGCACCACGGTCGCGGCCGCCCGTTTCCGCCCATCCCCATGCCGGACCCCTCTCCGACCACCTTCGAGCTGCGCTGGGAGGGGCTGCACCTGGAGGGCTCGAGTGCGCACGGTTGGGAGCGGCTTGGCAGCGGTTGGGTGGACGTGTTCTGGACCCTGGTGCGGCGGTACGGCTACTGGGGGCTGGCCTACCTGGAGGCCATCGTCCGGCTGGCGGACCACCGGGCTTCGGCGGAGGAGGTGGGCCGATGAAGGCGATACGGCTGACCGGGTTGACCGAATCCCACTTCCCCTTGAGTGCTCTCGCAGCTTTCGGCCTTCTCCGAGTGTGCGGGGACATCGAAACCCTGGAAACGGCGAAACTCGGCTGGGAACCCGACCCCGAATGGACGGCGGTGCTCTACCTGCCAGAGGGACAAGACGCCGACCGCTTGGTGAACGCGTTAGCCACTTACGCGGCGAACCGCCTCGCCGCCCCCGAATTCAACTTCGCCGAGGAGCTCAAGCGGCTGCGCACCGATGAGTTCCGCGGGTTCGCGGAACAGGCGCTCCAACAAACCCTGGCGGGGACCACTGGCGCGCGCATCACCGCCGATTTTGCCGCAGCATATGCGACCGAACGGCCGCCCGCGGGCGGCAGGCGCACAGCGAGCGGCGCGGGAGCGGCGCTGCAGCCGACGTTGTTTCATATGGTGGCAGGGCAGCAACGCTTTCCAGGAGCAATTCGGCAGTTGCTTGAGGGGCTCGGTCACGCTACCGGCCGGAAGGTGAAGCCGGCTAATGAGCGACGCCGGGCCATTCGGGAGGCCCTCTTTGGCCCCTGGACGTACCGAGACAAGCAGTCCTCCTTCGGGCTCGATCCCTCGGCGGAACGATTGCATGCCCTTCGCGCCATCCAGCCGACCCGGGAAGGCACCCCCCCTGGGGTCAAGGCAGCCATTTGGCTCGCCATCGAGGCCTTGCCGCTCTTCCCCTGCTACGTAGCGGGCGGTCGTTTCCGCGTGGCCGGGTTCGACCGGGACGGCACGGCCTTGTACTGGCCCGTATGGCGCGACCCGATCGCGCTCGATACGCTTCGCTCCCTGATCGCCTTGGGGGTGCACGGGGGAAGGCAGGCAGCAAAACGCCTTCGAGACAGCGGGGCTGTGGAGGTGTTTCGCTCGGCCCGGGAGGCAACCACCGGGCACGGTTATTTCACCTTGCGGCCAGCGACGTTGTGGACGGAGCGGGATGAGGAGGCCGCCATGGACGTGCAAGCGGTGTGAGGCGATCTCCTGGCGCTGTCTCCGACCTGGGCCGTCCGTCCGGCGGTCCGCGCGCGAACCTCAAGTGGACATCAAGTCCCTGGGGGGTTCGCGCTGTGGCGCAAACCGCATGGATGCTGGGTTCCTTGACAGCCGGTCCAAGCAATCGACGCCCCGAGCCCACCGCGCAGCCGGGGTTCGCGCACGAGGGTTGAGAAAGCCTTGTGGGAAGCAAGCTCGTAGGGTGAACCGTTGCATCCACGGTGAACACCGTGGCTACGTTGCAGCTGGAGCGCGTGCCGCGCCATCCTGACGGCAGCTACGGGTTGCATCCACGGTGAACACCGTGGCTACGTTGCAGCACTGCGGAGACCTATGCCCACGTGATCCCCGGCGCGGTTGCATCCACGGTGAACACCGTGGCTACGTTGCAGCGCCAGCCGCCGGTGGGCCTTGTCCGCCTTGTCGGCGGCGTTGCATCCACGGTGAACACCGTGGCTACGTTGCAGCGTTCAGCGACGCCTCTTGCTGCGTCGTCGCCATGTTGGTTGCATCCACGGTGAACACCGTGGCTACGTTGCAGCGGCCCGCTGACGGCGCGGCAGGGTGAGGTTGGCGGCGTTGCATCCACGGTGAACACCGTGGCTACGTTGCAGCACGCGAACGTGGAAGTTCAGCACGCGGTTCCCGTTAGGTTGCATCCACGGTGAACACCGTGGCTACGTTGCAGCGATGTCCTGCTCGTCCAGCGTGTACAGCACGGTGGGTTGCATCCACGGTGAACACCGTGGCTACGTTGCAGCGCCATCCCACTGCACCGGGGGCCGCCCGGAGGTGGTTGCATCCACGGTGAACACCGTGGCTACGTTGCAGCCTGGCCAATTACCGGGCGAGTGTCGCCGTCATCGAGTTGCATCCACGGTGAACACCGTGGCTACGTTGCAGCCAGCATCGGCCACCCGCCGCTGCACGACGGGTGCGGGTTGCATCCACGGTAAACACCGTGGCTACGTTGCAGCCTTCAGGCCGCGCCGGCTGATCGCCCGGCGGATCAGGTTGCATCCACGGTGAACACCGTGGCTACGTTGCAGCGCAATCATCCAGGGGTGCTCAGGGTGCTGTAAGATGGGTTGCATCCACGGTGAACACCGTGGCTACGTTGCAGCTGAGCCGGACGGGCTTCGGTGGCATCGGCACCGTCGGGTTGCATCCACGGTGAACACCGTGGCTACGTTGCAGCGGCCAGCCGCGCCTGCGACCAGCCGGCCCGACGCCGCGTTGCATCCACGGTGAACACCGTGGCTACGTTGCAGCTTCGTCGTCCGGCCGTGGTTCCCGGGTACCCGCTCGTTGCATCCACGGTGAACACCGTGGCTACGTTGCAGCCCCACGGCCATGGGCGACTGGGCCACGATGTTCCAGTTACATCCACGGCGAACACCGTGGCTACGTTGCAGCCACGGCGTGGTGAAGGTACCGGCGCATACCCGGACGGTTGCATCCACGGTGAACACCGTGGCTACGTTGCAGCGACCCGACGCGCCGCGCACCGCCCCTGCCGTGGGTGTTGCATCCACGGTGAACACCGTGGCTACGTTGAAGGATCATCAGCCAGCAGGCGGAGAGTCGCTCGGCTTAGCCGCCCTCGACCCGGGATTTGGCGTCTGCTTCACGCCGATGCACCGCGTCATCGAGGATCTCCGCAACTACTTCGCAGTGCGGGCGACCGGCAACAGGATGAGTGAAACAAAAGGAGCATGAAGACCCCCACTGGAGAGCGTTGGCTGGGAATTCCTCTCGTTGGGCAACCTAAGCCGTGGCGTCCCGCCTAGCGCTTGTAGACGTCGCCGCGCGGGCCGATGGTCGTCACGATGAACAGCTTGCGCTCCCGGTCGGGGATGAACAGGATGCGGCGCCCGCCCACGCGCAGCTTCCACTCCGGGCGACCGGCCAGCGGCTCGGGGCGAGCCTGTTCGGGGTTCTCCTGCAGCCGCTCGAGCGCCCGCAGGATGCGCTCCTGCTCGGGCCGTGGCAGGCGCTTCAGATAGCGCTCGGCGGGGCGCAGGAGGATGACGCGCCACTCACTCACGGCTCGCCTCGAGTTCGCGGCGCAGCTCGTCCAGCGACCGGCCAGGGTCCCGACCCGCCAGGTATTCGAGCCATGCGCGCCGGGATTCCTCCAGCTCCTCGGCCGTGGGCTCGTCGTCCTCGTCGTGGTCCACGCCGCCCGGACGCCAGGCCGGGGCGTCCTGCTCGCCGGCCAGGAAGCGGTCCAGGTCCTCCGGGCGAATCCGCCAGAAGGGCCCCGCCTTCAGGCCCCGGAGCCGGCCGGTGCGCAGCCACTCGTACACCGTCCGCCGGGTGACGCGCAGGATGTCGGCCACTTCCTCCGGCGTCAGCAGTCGCTCCACTTAGGCCACCTCCTACCCATACAGGTCGTTCTTCGGGGTGTAGCGGACGGTGGACGCGTGCCACCGCCTGCCCTTCTTCGCGGGAATGCGGCGCCGGTTCAGCTCCTCGGCGATGCGGGGCAGGCTCCACCCTTGCGCGCACCACGTCCGCACCATCATGAGCACCCGCTGTTCGGCGGGGTTTTCGACCAGCACCTCGCCGTCGCGGTCGAAGCCGTAAGGGGTCGGGGCGTAGGCCTTGCGGTCAGCCTTCTTGCGCGAGAGGGTCGCCTGCGTCCGCTCGGCGATCAGGCTACGCTTGAGTTCCGCAAAGGCGGCCGTCATGCTTAAGAAGAACCGGCCCATGGCGGTGGCGGTGTTGACGGCCTGGCCGCCCACGTCTACCCGATGCAACGCCACGCCGGCCCGGTCCCAGGCCTTGGTCTGGCGCAGGGCGTCCTCGGCATCGCGAAACAGGCGGTCCCGCTTCAGCGCCACGAGGTGCTGCACCCACCGGCCGCCCACCAGTTCCAGCAGCCGCTTCCCGCCGGGTCGCTCTGCGAGCGGCTTGGAGGCCGACACGCCCGCCTCCCGGATCTGCTCCACGAGCTCCAGGCCCTGCAGGGTGAAGTAGGCCCGCAGGCGCTCCTCCTGCCCATCCAGCGACACGCCCTCGCTGGTCTGCTCGGCGGTGGAGACCCGGACATAGGCGACGGCTCGGGCCGGCTTCATCCCGCTTCCCTTCTCCTGCACATCCGCTCAGAACCGGCGGGCTCGCCGCGCACTTGCAAGCCTCCGAAAAACGGACAGCCGGAGCGGCAGGCGACACAGGTCTTCTAAGGTCCCGATTTGGCCCGTAGACGGGCGTTTGGCAGGCGGCGATGCCTACGGTCGCGTCCACAACAAAGCCCTCTCTGGAGGCCTCTACAGGCCTCTACCAACGAACCGTTACGTCCTCGCCCCGGGCACGGGCTTCCAGGCGCTCCTTCACCAGGGCGAGGCCCCAGTTGAAGGCGAAGCGCCGCCGCCAGGGGGATCACGCGGTGGGCCAGCACGGCCCGGGCGCCGTCCCGGTCCTGCAAGACCCCCTCGACGGCCAGGGGCACCGGCGGGTCGGTAAAGATCCACCGCCCGTAACGCTGGTATACCGCCTCGAAGACGGTCACGTCCACCAGGCCGGTCTCGTCCTCCAGGCTGAGGAACACGATGACCCGGCCGCTGCGGGTCGGGGGGCGATGGGGCCGGACGGGGATCCCCGCCGCCCGCACGGGCGCGCCCGCCGGCAGGTGGCGGATGGCCGCGGCCGCCCGATACCCCTGGGCGTCCAGCACCTCCCGCAGCATGGCCAGCAGGTGGCGGCGGTGGACGTCGATCCCCAGCACCTCCCGCTCCATGGCCCACTTCTCCAGCTCGGGGAAGTCCGCCACCACGGGCGGCGACCAGCTCGCGGCCAGGGCCCGGGCCAGCGCGCCGTCGCCGGCGGCGCTGCGGGCGGCCGCCAGGGCTTCGTCGAGTCCCCACAACAGGGCGCGGCGGTTGGGGTGCAGGCTGTCGAACGCCCCGGCCCGGATCAAGGCGGCCACCTGGTCCCGGTCGAGGACCGGCCCGCGGGGCGACCCCCTCCCCCGCCGGTGCCCCCTGCCGTCGGGCCGGCCCGTCCTTCCGCCGGCCTGCGCGACAGGCGCCCCCCTCGGTGCGCCCGGCTCCCCCTCCGGCTCGGCGCCCGGCCCTCCGCCCGCCGGCCCGCCCGCCGCTTCGCCGGATGTCGTCTCCGCTGCCCCGTCCCAGTCTCCGCCGCCCGCGCTGCTCCCTGCCATCCGCAGCAGGAAGTCCATGAAGTGGCGGAAGGGACCGCCCCGCTCCCGCTCCGCCACGATGGCGGCGGCCGGTTCGTCCCCCAACCCCTTGACGGCCCGCAGGCCGATGCGGATGGCGCCGGGGGTGGCGGTGAAGCCCACCTGGCTGGCGTTGACGTCCAGGGGGAGGATGCGGATGCCCCGCCGCGCCGCCTCGACGCACAGGGTGTTGGGCGGGTAGTAGCCCATGGGCTGGAGGCTGAGCAGGGCGGCATACCACTCCGCCGGGTAGTGGGCCAGGAGATAGGCCGTCTTGTAGGCGGTGACGCCGAAGGCCGCGGCGTGGGCCTCGCAGAAGCCGTAGCTGGCGTAGCCCTGGATCATGCGGAAGATCGCCTGGGCCACCGCCTCGTCGACGCCCTGCTGCCGGGCCCGGTGCAAGAAGTGCCGGCCGATGTCCTCCATCTCCTCGGAGGAACGGGCGTGGGTCATCACCCGGCGCAGGCGGTCGGCCTCCCCCGGGGTGAAACCGGCGATGGCGGTGGCGATCTCGATCACCTGCTCCTGGAAGAGGACCACGCCCCAGGTCTTGCGCAGGATGGGCTCCAGCTTCGGGTGCAGGTAGGTGACGGGCTCCCGGCCCCGTCGCCGGGCCAGGAAGGGCTCCACCATGTCGCCCTTGATGGGCCCCGGCCGGATGAGGGCCACGCTGGCCACCACGTCTTCCAGGTTCTCGGGCTTGAGCCGCGGCTGCAGGGCGCGCTGGGCAGGCGATTCCAGCTGGAAGGCCCCGACGGTCTCGCCGCTGCCCAGCAGCGCATAGGTGGCCCGGTCGTCCAGAGGGATGCGGTCGTAGTCGAAGCCGGGGTCGCGGCGGCGGATGACCCGGACCGCCTCCTCCACCGCCCCCAGGGTGCGCAGCGGCAGGAGGTCCAACTTGACCAGCCCCAGCTCCTCCACGCCCCGCTTGTCGAACTGGAGGATCCGGCACCCCTTGGCCGCCCGCTGCAGCGGCGACAGCTCGACCAACGGCCGGCGGCTGATCACCAGGCCGCCCAGGTGGGTGCCCATGTGCCGCGGCAGCCCCGCCGCGGCCTCGCACAGGGCCACCAGCCGGCGGAACCGCTCGCGGGGCAGGTCGAGGTCCCGCAGCTCCGGCACCTCCTGAAGCGCCCGGCCCAGGTGCCGGGACAGGTAGTACGGCACCCGCTTGGCGATGCGGTCGATGACCTCCGGCGGGAAGCCCAGGGCCTTGCCGAAGTCCCGCAGGGCGCCGCGGGCGTGGTAGGTCTGGTAGGTGCACACCGTGGCCACATGCGCCGGGCCGTAGCGCCGCTCGACGTAGTCGGCCACCTGATCGCGGTAGCGGGCGTCCAGGTCCAGGTCGATGTCCGGCTGCTCCGCCCGCTCCAGGCTGAGGAAGCGCTCGAAGAGCAGCCCCCGCTCGATGGCGTCCACGTCGGTGATGCCCAGGCAGTAGGCCACCGCCGAGTCGGCCGCCGATCCGCGACCGGCGCAGCGGATGCCCCGCTGGCGGGCGTAGCGCGCCACGTCCCAGACCAAGAGGAAGTAGTCGGCCAGCTCGAGCTTCTCGATGATGGCCAGCTCGTGCTCGAGCCGCTGCCGGATGCGGGGGGTGATGCGGCCGTAGCGCCACAGGGCGCCTCGCTCCACCTGCTCCCGCAAATAGGCCGCGGCGCTCACCCCCGGCGGCAGGGGATAGGCCGGCCGGGGCACGGCGCCCTCCGGCAGCACGGGCCGGCAGCGCTCGGCGATGGCCAGGGTGGCCTCGAGGGCCCGGGGGTGGTCGGCGAACATCCGCGCCATGGCCCGGGGCGCCTTGAGGTCGTTGTGGGCGTTCAGGTGCCGCTGGGGATGGGGCTCGTCCACCGGGATGCCCAGGCGCACGCAGGTCAGGAGGTCGTGGACGGCGAAGCGGTCGCGGGTGGCGTAGTGGACGTCGTTGGTCGCCACCACACCGACCCCCAGGTGTTCCGCCAGGTCCGCCAGGGTGCGGTTGAGGGCGCGGTTGCCGGGCAGCCACCCGCCCTGCAGCTCGACGTAGAAGTGATCCCGCCCGAAGGCGTCCCGCAGCTGCCGCGCCCGCCGGAGGGCAAGCCGGCGGTCGCCTTGAAGCAGGGCCTGCAGCACGGGCCCTCGACGACAGCCGGAGAGGGCGATCAGCCCGTGGTCGGGGAGGGGCTCGCCGTCCGGCGCCACCTCTGTGAGCAGCGCGGACCAGGGCAAGGCCGGCCGCCCGCGGGGCTGCTCCAGGTGGGCACGGGTCAGCAACCGGCACAGGCGGGCATATCCCGCCGGCCCGGTGGCCAGCAGGACCAGGTGGGCGGTGGCCGACGCCCCGCCGGGTCCCGGCGCCGGCGAAGCCCCGGCGGCCTCGGCCGCGGAGCCGGCGGCCGGTTCGTCCCCGTCCAGGAGCAGGGTGAGCTCGACCCCCTGGATGGGCTTGATCCCCGCCGCGCGAGCGGCCCGATCGAACTCGACGGCGCCCGCCACGTTGTCGTGGTCCGTCAGGGCCAGGGCCGGCATGCCCAGGTCGGCGGCCCGCTCCACCAGCGCCTGGACGGGGCTGGCGCCGTCCAGGAAGGAGTAGGCGGAATGGCAGTGGAGGTGGACGAACATCGCGCACCGCTCCTCCGCCAGGCTGGGTCGGGGCCCTCCCGCGGAAGCCCGGGGTGGACCGTCTCTCCGGTCCGACCATGGGCCATGGCCCCGTCCCTCGCCGCCCGTGCCTAGTCGTAGACCTTGTAGAGCACCCAGCGGGCGCTGCCCGCCGCCCGCTCCAGCTCGAACACCCCGCCCTCCTCCGTCAGCAACCGCACCACCCAGCGCTCCCCCTCCCCCTCCCACCACGCCCCCGCCTCCCGCCACTCGTCGAGCACGCAGCGCACGCGATGCCAGCGGCGCCAGAAGAACCGGCGCGGGCGGCCGCGTTCGTCGGTCTCCACCGGCACCGGCTTGCCGATCAGCGCCATGCCTCTGCGCCTCCCGCCGCAGGCGGCCCAAGGGAACCGGTGGGCGACGCGGGGGCGGGGCCGACGGAAACCGGTGGGCGACGCGGAGGCGGGGCCGACGGGCCCGCCAGCCGGCGCCGGCGGCACCCGCCGGCGCCGGGTCGGCCCCCCGGCTCAAGGCCCCAGCCCGCCGGGTCAAGGCCCCAGCCCGTCGGCTCGAGGCCCCAGCCCTTCGGGCGCCCCGCGCCAGGGATCCCAGTAGGCGAGCTGGCGCTCCCGCCGCGTCGCGGGACGTTCGCGGCCCCAGAAGACCCGCCCCGGGTAGCGGCGGGCCAGATCGTCCACCAGCACCGGCAAGGCCGGCACCGACAGGGCCGGCCCTGCCGCCCCCCGGCCCGCCGACGCCGGCTCTGCCGGGCCCCGACCCGCCGGGGCCCGCGCCGCCGGTGTCTGCTCCCCGGGAGCGGCGGGGACCGGCTCCCGCCCCTGTCGGACGCGGTGCCCTCGCGTCGGCTGCGTTGGCTCCCCGGCCGGCGGCCGCCCTCCCATGGCAGGGGTTGCGCGGTCTTGGGTGGCCAGGGCCGCCGGGTCGCCCAGGGCGAGCTGGCGGGCGACCGGCTCCAGGGCGGTCACCGTCAGCGCCAGCCGCGCCGGGGCCGGTTCGTCCCCCAGCAGGCGGCGGTACAGGTCCAGGGCGGTGCGAGCCAGCGCGTCGCCGTCGGCCACGGCCTGGGGCAGGTAGCGGCGGACCCGGGCCCGCTCCCCCTGCAGGACCACGAGCCGTCCCCCTCGGCCGGCGGCCGCCAGGCGGGACGCCACTTCCCGGGCCAGGTGCGGCAGGCGCCCCGGCCACCAGCCGGCCCGGCGATCTTCCGGGAGCTCCGGGGGCGCGGCGAGGGCGGCGGTGACGCCCGGCGGCGGGAAGCCCGGCACCACGGGCCGGCGGTCGTCGCCGCGGCACCAGGCTTGCAGGAGGGGGGCCAGGTCGCCCACGGCCCGGGACACCACCTGCTGGGGCGCCGCAGCCACGTCGCCCAGGGTCATGAGGCCGAGGCGTTGCAACCGGCGGCGCGCCGCCGGCGGCACCTCCTCCTCCAGGACGGTCACGGGCATGGGGGCCAGGAAGGCCGCCTCCTGGCCGGGAGGAACCCGGCAGCTCGCCACCCCCGGGGATCCGCCGGCGTCGGCTGCCGGCATGGCGACCCTCGGGGCGGCGGTCCCGCTCTCATGGGCCGGTCCGGCACGCATCCCGGCCGGCGCGACGCCTCGGGAGGCCGGACCGGCACCGCCGGCCGGTCCGGCGACCCCGCTGCTCCGCTGCGCAGCGGCCCGGCCGCCTGCCGAGGCGGCGCCCCCGGCCGCTTCGTGCCGCTGCGGGCCTCGACCCCGCCGGCCCACCGCCCGGCGAGCCGGCGGTCCCGGATCTCCACCCAGGGCCTCCTCGCCGGCGATGGCGGCTCGGGACCGTGCCGCCACCCGCGCCGCCAGGCGCGCCACCAGCCGGCCGTGGCCGATCCCCAGGACCAGCTGGTGTCCCCGTCGCCCCAGGCCCGCCGCCTGGAGGACGGCGACCACCTCCTCGACGGTCGTCGAGGCATCCAGCTCACAGAGGGCCGCCAGGCGATCGACCACCGGCTCGACCCGCGGGGAGACGCCCAGCAGCGCCTCGTAGAGGGGCTCCAGGGCCGCCAGGGGGTCGATGGCATCCCGCGGCACCACCACGAGGCCGGGGAGCAGTCGCCGCGCGGTCCGCACCCGCATGCCGGGACGCACGCCCTCGGCCCGGGCGAGCGGCGCCACGTCGACCACCACCGGCCCGGCGGCCACCACCGCCGGCCGATCCCCCACGCCGGCCGCCGTCACCCATGCCCCCTCGAGCCGCACGAAGGCCAGGGGCGGCCTCGACATCGAACATGTGCTCCCCATGGTGAGCCCATTGTAGGGAGGACGGAGCCGGGGCGTCAAGAGGGACAAATCGCCTTTCTTAGAATTAAATGGTGATGGGGCTGGCGGGGGCGCTCTACCCCAGGAGGTCCTACCCCAGGAGGTCCTACCCCAGCAGGTCCTGGCGCCGGATCAGCCCCACCCGCAGGGCGAAGAGCACCGCCTGGGTGCGGTCCCGCACCCCGAGCTTCTGCATGACGTGGCTCAGGTGGTTGCGCACGGTCTTCGGGCTGATGTAGAGCTCCTGCGCCACCTGGGCCGTGGTCTTCCCGCAGGCGATGCGGCTCAGCACCTCGATCTCCCGCTGGCTCAAGAGCCGGGCCCGCTCCACCTCCTCCGGGGCGGGGACATAGCGGTAGAGCGGCGAATCGTGGGCCAGCTCCGACATGATCTCCGCGTCGATCACGAAGATGCCCGCCGTACAGGCGCGGATCGCCTCGGCGAGCCCCGCGGCCTCGCGGTGGGCCAAGAGGTAGCCCCCGAGCCCCGCTTGGACCAGCCCGAGCAGCGCCTCCGGATCACCCCGGTCGGTGATGCCGACCACCACCGGAGCGTTGGGCATGCGGCCGAGCCGGCCCACCACCTCCCGCGCCCGGTCCTCGACCAGGTCCAGGTCCAGCAATACCACGTCGGGCTCCAGCTCCCGCACCCGTTCCAGCAGCGCCCCGGCGGTCGCCGCGTGGCCCGCCACCTGGAGCCCCGGAGCCCCCTCCAGCACCCGCTGCAGCCCCTCGCGGATCAACGGCCTCCCGGTGGCGATCACGATCTTCACCATCGGCCTCTCCCCTGCGTCCCGGCGCCGGCCGGCGGCAACCCCCGGCCGCGGGTGGTGTCATCCCATCCTACGAAGGAGCGGCCCAGGGGGAACCGGCGACAGGCGCCCAAGACGGCGGGAAGCGGCGGACGGGAACCGACGAGGGCGAGACGGCGGTGCGAGGGCCGGGTCCTGGGGCAAGTCCCCCCACGCTGAAGGCGGACGGGGTGCGGCGCGGCGGAGGCGGCTCGATGGCGCCGTCGCGGCGCAAAGGGCGGGGTCGCACCCCGTGGAGGCGACGGCTCCATGGCGCGAAGGGCGGAGTCGCGCCAAGTTGGGAGGCGGCTCGATGGCGCCCGTTGCGGCGCAAAGGGCGGAGTCGCGCGGTGGCCCTGAACCCGTTGGTCCATGGCATCCGGGGCCCGTGAGGGTCGCCGCCACGGGGCGAGGCGCAAGGCGCGGGGCGCAGGCGGGAGATCCGATGGCGGCGTCGCGGTGCGAGGACCGGCCCCGCGCGCGCGACGCGGCCGAGGCATCGGAGGGGGGGCATCCCTGAGCACGAAGGCCGTCCATGGGGTGCGGACGAGGCGCCCCGCCGCACCCTGACGGCCCCAGGGGCGCCAGGGCCAGCGTCGCGCGGTGGCCACGAGGGAGCGCCGCGAGGCCGCCAACGGTGGCACGACGCGGCCGCGGAGGGGAGCCCCGCCACCGGGCCGGCGGATGCGGCGGTGGCGGGGCAGGGCGGCGTCGCGGCGGTGCGGCGGCGGTGTGGCGGCGGTGTGGCGGGACACGCTCGCCCGCACCCACCGACCGCAGGGGGAGGCGCATCGACCGCAGAGGGAGACTCGACGATGCGGTGGCGGGACAGCGGTGCCGCTCGCCGCGCCCGGGGGTCGGCCAGGACGACGGCGGCGGAGGAGCCGGCGAAGGCGAGGGCTCAGGCGGGCGGGGCCGTGCCGAGGGTCGGGGGCGCCCCGCCTCCGGTCAGCCTCCGGTCCCAGGCACGGTCGAACGCAGCGGGCTGACCCGGCCCAGGGCATGGCCGCCCGGGATCGCGGCATCGGACACGGGGCGGCCCCGGTCCAGGTCGTACGGGACCTCGACCCGGGAACCGTCCTCCACCGCCACGGTCAGGACGGCGCGGTCGCCCTGGGCTTCGACCCGCCACCCCAGCGGCCTGGCGTGGTAGAGCACGTCCAGGACCACCACCCGTCCGGCTGGGCGGACCTCGGGGTCGTCCAGGGACCAGGGCCAGAGGGCCACCAGGGGGCGTGGGCCGCGGGTGGTCAGGAGGACACCGCGGCTGCCGGCCAGGGCCACCGGGCCGAAGCCGTCGCGGCTCACCTCCACCGGCACCCCCGGCGGCCCGCCCGCCGGCGAGCCGTGGCGGGGGAGATCCGCCAGGCCGAGGCCAGGCTGCCATGGGCCCGCCGGTCCGCGCCACAGCAGGCGATGGCCCCGGACCGTCACCTCGACGACCCGGCGCCCCGAGGCCGCCACCAGCCGCGGATGGGCCAGGGTCGGACGCCAGACCAGGTCCTGGACGAACCGGCCGGCATAGCCCGCCGCGGGGATCGCCACGTCGAGCAGGGTCGCCACGTGGATCCGCCCCGCCGCATCGGGGCGGGCGGTGCCGATGGCGTAGCCGGTCAGGGCGACGGCCGGGGTCGGGTCCCCGCCCCCGGCTTCGCGGACCGGCGGTGGGCCCACAGGCACCCGGGGAGGGTCCCCTTGCGCCGGATGCTCGGCGAGCCCGGCCAGCCACGCCCCGCCCGGCGCGGCGGCCGCCGGGGCCACCCAGGCCCCGGCGGCCGCCGGCGAGCCCTCCTGCCACGCGCCGAGCAGCGCCCCGGTGGCCGCCACGGCCTGCGCCGTGGCGGCCACCGGGGGGGCGTGCCGCTGGAGCCCCGCCAGGGGCAGCGCAAGCCCTCCGGCCAGCGCAAGCCATGCCAGCACGGCCAGCGCGCGGGGCACCGGCCCCCGCCGGTGCCCCGCGCGGCGTGCGTCCTCGGCCATGCCTCCCTCGCGTGCCTCCCGTGCCGTTGGCCGGGGCATCGTCATCGGCTCCAGGTAGCCGATCCCCGCGGTGCGGCGGTGCCGGTCTCACCCGGCCATGAGCCGGTGCCGGCTTCCCGCTGCCTCCGGGACCGCCTGTGGGGTCGCAGGTCGTCCGCCCCGTCCGCGGGCGCCTTCCGTCGCCGGGCCACGCCCGGCGACGGAAGGCCACCAAGGTCGCGGGATGCCGCGCCGCGTTTTCGTCCCGGTCGACCACGTGCCCGTCACGTGCCCGTAAACCTCGCAGCGGAAGGTGCGTTCCGAGATCGCCGGCGCCGGACGACCCGACGGGCTCCGGCGGCCGGATCCCCTACTCCACCAGCACGCGCCCCGCCGGCCCTTCCTCCACCCGGCCGATGACCCGCGCCTCGCGGACCCCGCGGCCGTGCAGCTCGTCGAGCAGCGCCGCGGCTCGGGCCGGTTCGACCACGAGGAGCAGCCCGCCCGAGGTCACGGCATCGAACAGCAGGCCCTGCTGCCACTCCGGCAGCGCGCGGCGGAAGACCACCACCGGCCCGTAGTGGCGGCGGTTGGCCCGGCTGCCGCCGGGGAAGACGTCCTTCTCCGCCAGCTCCCGGGCGCCCGGCAGGACGGGCACCGCCTCCGCCTCGACGACCAGCGCCACCCCGCTCTCGCGGGCGATGTGGCTGGCGTGCCCCACCAGGCCGAACCCCGTCACGTCGGTGGCCGCGTGGACCCCGCCCACCGCCTGGCCGGCCTCGGCGGCGGCCCGGTTCAGCGTCCGCATCATCGCGACCATGGCCGCCACCGCCTCCGGGGGCGCCAGGTCGCGCTTGAGGGCGGTGCTCACCACGCCCGTGCCGATGGGCTTCGTCAGGATCACCACGTCGCCGGGCCGCGCACCCCGGTTCGTCCAGATCCGGTCCGGGTCGACCACGCCCGTCACGGCGAGGCCGTACTTGGGCTCCGCGTCGTCGATGGTGTGCCCGCCGACGATCACCGCCCCCGCCTCCCGGACCTTGGCGGCGCCCCCAGCCAGGATGGCCGCCAGGGTCTCGGCCCCGTAGCGGGAGACGGAGAAGCCCACCAGGTTCAGCGCCGTCAGCGGCCGCCCCCCCATGGCGTAGACGTCGCTGAGGGCGTTGGCCGCGGCGATCTCCCCGAACAGGGTGGGATCGTCGACGATGGGCGTGAAGAAGTCCACCGTCTGCACCAGGGCCAGCCGGTCCGTCAGCCGGTACACCCCAGCATCGTCGCCGCTCTCCAGCCCCACCAGCAGGTGGGGATCCGTTCCTCCTTGTGGGGGTAGGTGGCGCAGCACCTGCGCCAGCTCGGCCGGGCCGAGCTTGCACCCTCAGCCGCCCTTGCCGGTCAGCTGCGTCAGGCGCAGCGCATCCACGGCGATCCCCCCTCTCCTGCCGGAGCGCGCCGCCGGCAACCAGCCCACCGCCAGGAGCCGTCCCACCGCCACCAGCCGTCCCCACCGCCCGCAGCCAGCCCACCGCCGGCAGCGACGCCACCGCCCTTCGAGGACGGCCCCCTCGCACGAAACCGGCACGGTCCGGCCGGCTCGAGGAACCGGCTGGCGTGGACCGGCTCCCGATCGCGCCATGGGCCCGCGCACCGCGACCCCGGGGCGCCGCCCCGGTGTCTCGGACGTGCGCCACCCCGGTCCCACGCAGCGGGCACCGCCCTCCTGCCCTGCCTACCATTCCTTGGAAAACCAGACGCGATCGTAGCCGCCGGCGGGGTCGGGATCGGGGTCGAGGCGGTAGGGACGGTACCCCACCCGGTACCAGAACTCGATGGCCGGGGCGTCCCGCAGCCCGGTCTGCAGGTGAACGGCCCGCACGCCCTGCCGGCGCAAGCGGTCCTCGAGGGCCCGCACCAACGAGGTGCCCACGTCGAGCTGCGAGAACTCGGGATCCACCGCCAGGTCGTACACCTCGTAGGCGTCGCTCCGGCCGCCCAGCGGCCGCGCCCGCACCGCGCCGATCACCCGCTGACCGCTGCGGGCGACCCAGACGCGGCCGCGGGCGATGTCGTCGCGCACCTGTTCCAGCGTCTCCTTGAGCGGCTCGGGCGCCACGGGGTACTTCGCCTGATAGGGACGGAAGGCCCTCTGCGTCACCGCCCAGACCTGGTCGGCGTCGGCTGGGGTGGCGGGCTCCACGCTCCACACGGCATGACCCATCCTTTCCCGCGGGCTCCCGGCGGGCGCCCCGTGGGCGGGCCCCGCGGCGTCGCGGCACGGTGCGATTGGCGGTACGATTGGATTGTATCGAATCGCCGGCGGCGAATCCAAGGATGCCCAGGGACGGGCCGCCTCGGCCCCTCGTCGGGGTGCGGCGTGCCGCGGTCCGTGGAGCCGTGGGCGGCAGCGGCTCGCCCCCCTCCTCGGGGTGCGGCGTGCGGCGATCCGTGGGGCCGTGGGCGGCCAGCGCCTCGGCGGCAGTCCGGTCGCGGCGGGTGGCGGCCCCGGCTGCCGGCGCGAAGAGGCACGGCATCGCATCGCCGCGGCGTCCGCCCGCGCGAGCGCGCTTCCATTCGCAGCCGCGCGGCGATGCCGACGACCGTCACCGTCTCCATGGACGCTCGCGGGAGGGTGGTCCCATGCCCGTCTATCGCCTCGGCTCCGTGACCCCCCGCATCGCCGCCACCGCCTACGTGGCGCCGGGGGCCCACGTGATCGGCCGGGTGACCCTGGACGAACACAGTAGCGTCTGGTTCGGCGCGGTCCTGCGGGCGGACCTGGACGCGATCCACCTCGGTGCCGGCAGCAACGTGCAGGACAACGCGGTGATCCACGTCAACGCCGGGGAGCCGTGCCACATCGGCCGCGACGTGACCGTCGGCCACGCCGCCGTCGTCCACGGGTGCACGATCGAGGACGAGTGCCTGATCGGCATGGGCGCCATCGTGCTCAGCCGCGCCCGCATCGGCCGGGGGAGCCTGGTGGGCGCCGGTGCCCTGGTCCCCGAGGGCAAGGTCATCTCGCCGGGAAGCCTGGTGCTGGGCGTGCCGGCGCGGGTGATCCGATCGCTGACGCCGGACGAACAGGCCGCGATCCGTGCCGCGGCTGCCCGGTACCGCGCGAACGCGCGGCGGTATGCCAGCGGGCTGGGCGTTGCGAGCGACGACCCCCGCGGCGACTCGTAGACGACGCCGACGCACCCTCCGCCCTCCACCACCCGTACGCCCCCTCAGCAGCGATCGGGCCCCCGCCCGGCCTGGTGCCGGTGCGGGGGCCCGCACCTGCGTGTTCGTCCGTGCCGCTTCGCGATGGTCCGATCCGCTCGCATCGCAGCCGTCGGCTGGCGACTTCACCCACGGCGCGCGATGCGCACCGCTCGCAGGCTCGCCCGGCGCGAGGCCATCGCCCGGCGCCCCGCCGCGGCTTGGCTCGCGGCCAGGCACCCGCCCGCCGTCCGCGGCTTCGCCCACGGCCGGGCATCGGCCCGCCGCCCGCGCCCGCGCGGGCGGGTCCGACGCCCGCTTCAGGCGCCGGACCCCATGAAGGCGTAGTGGGCGATGAAGATGGCCGCCAGGATCCACATGGTCACCGAGACCTCGCGGATGCGGCCCGTCACCAGCTTCAGCACCACATAGGAGACGATGCCCAGCACCATGCCGGTGGCGATGCTGAAGGTCAGGGGGATGCCCAGCACCGTCAGGAAGGCGGGCAGCGCCTCAGTGATGTCGTCCAGGTTCAGGCGGCGGATCGGCTCCATCATCAGCAGGCCGACGATGATCAGCGCCGGCGCCGTCGCCGCGGCCGGGATCACGCCGGCCAGCGGCCAGAAGAACACGGCCAGCAGGAACAGCAGGCCCGTCACCACGGCCGTCAGGCCGGTTCGACCGCCCTGGCCGATGCCCGCCGCGCTCTCCACGTAGGTGGTCACCGTGGAGGTGCCCAACACGGCGCCGATCATGGTCGCCAGCGCGTCGCTGACCAGCACGCGGCCGACCCGCGGGAAGGTGCCCGTCTTCTCGTCGATGACGCCCATCTTGGTCCCCAGGCCCACCAGGGTGCCGGCGGTATCGAACATGTTGACGAAGGTGAAGGTGAAGATCACCGTCAGCAACCCGAGCTGCAGCGCGCTGCGCACGTCGAGCTGGCCCGCCACCTGGGCCAGCACGCCGAGGTCGGGCGCGCGCACCACGTCGCCGAGGCTGCGCGGCAAGTGGGTCAGGGGCTGCATGACGCCGTTGGCGTCGGGTGCGTGGAAGAAGGCGCCCAGGGCGGTGGTGATCAGCACGCCCCAGAGGATGGCCCCCTTGACCTGGCGGGCCATGAGCAGCGCGGTGATCACCAGGCCCAGCAGGCAGAGCACCGCCGGCCCGGAGCGCACGTCGCCCAGGGCCACCAGGGTGGATTCGTTGGCCACCACCAGGCCCGCCGACTTCAGGCCGATGAAGGCGATGAAGAGTCCGATGGCCGTGCTGGTGGCCAGGCGGATGTTCAGCGGGATGTCCCGCAGGATGCGCTCGCGGATGGGCAGCAGGCTGATGATCAGGAAGATCACGCCGTCCATGAACACGGCGCCCAGCACCGTCTGCCAGGGCACGCCCTGCCCGAGGACGACGGTGAAGGCGAAGTAGGCGTTGAGGCCCATGCCCGGCGCCAGCGCGAAGGGCATGCGCGCGAACAGTCCCATGATCAGCGTGGCCACCCCCGAGGACAGGGCGGTGGCCATGAGGACCGCGTTGGGATCCAGGCCGGCGGCCCCCAGGATCTGGGGATTGACGAACAGGATGTAGGCCATGGTGACGAAGGTGGTCAGGCCGGCCAGGATCTCCGTGCGCAGGTCGGATCCACTGGCCTGGATGGCGAAGAACCGGTCCAACCAGCCGCCGCGGCGCGGCGCCGGTGCGTCCCCCGCCGGCTGGGGCTGAACCGCAACCGACATGTGGTCGACCCCCTTGGGTGCGATGCAGCCGTGCGGCTCGCCGGCGGCCCGTTCGCCGTGGTCGCTCCCGCGGCTTCGCCGCCGATCCCGCAGTTTCCGCGAACGACCCCGTGGAATGTGCCGACGGGTCGCCGGCCGATCCCGGGAATGCGCCGCCGTGCCGCCGGTCGAGCCGGTCAACTCTGGCGTACCACAGCATTGCCCGGCAAGCAACGGTGAAAGTTTGCTCCTGCTGAAACGTTTAATATTAATATGGCTTAATCGTTCGGTAACTGATAGTATCGATCGGGTCGAAGACCTTCCGCGCCGGATCGGCCCTGGCTCTTGATAAACGTGGTGCAAGCCGCCAGGACCCGCCCCGCCCCGTCGGGTTGCGGCCCGGACGTCGCGCGGCCCTGCGGCCCCCGGCGGGCCGGGCACCGGACCGCCGGCCGGCGTGGTTCGCCGTCCCGCACGACCCCCAGGGGAGCCGCGGCGGCCCCAGCCGTGTCGAACCTCGGCCGTCGGCCCGGGGATTCACTGTGGGCCCCGGATTTGCGAGCCTACCCCCCGGCGCCGGCGCGCACATTAGGCCGTGGGAACGCCACCTGAACGGGTTCCGGACGAACCGGTCCCGAGCCAGCGGATCGGCAGCACGGGTCGCGGCGCGCAGGACCGCGAGGCGGCGGCAGCGGCGGCCTGGGCGCCGCCCGGGCGCCGAGGGCCGGCCCCGACGGCGGGTCCGGCGCGGCCGGCGGCTCCCGGGTCGAAGAGAGGCCGGGTCAGGGCGGCAGCCCGGGCAGGCAGCGTCGCGCCGCGCCGCGTTGGGGCCGCGACGCACCGCGAGCGGAACGGTGGCGATGCGCCGCACGGTGGGGCCGCGACGCACCGCGAGCCGGACGGTCGCGCCGCGCCGCACACCGCGCGCCGGACGAGCCGGGTGGGATCGGGCCCCAGGGCGGTGAGCCGCGAGGGCGCATCGGGACGGCACCCGATCCGCGCCGCGAAGCGGGCGACCGGGCTGAAGGCGGAAGGGCGGTGCGGTACGCGCCGCGGGCGCGCGGGTCCAGGTCGGCCCATTGAGGTGATCCCCATGGCGTTGGGACAGAAGACCAACCGGTTGCTGGTGAAGGAAGCCCACCCGGCGCTGGACAACCTGAAGTACGAGATCGCGGCGGAGCTGGGGTTGCCGGTCCATCAGGGATCCGAGGACTACTGGGGAGAGATCCCCGCGCGCCAGGCGGGCGCCGTCGGCGGCCGCATGGTGCGCCGGATGATCGCCCTGGCCGAGCAGGCGCTGGCCAGCGGCCAGGCGCTCCCCCCGGATCCCAAGGCGCCGCAGGGCTAGGGCGGGTCGGTGCCGCGGGTCGGAGCCTGGGTCGCGGGAACGCCGCGGCGGGCTCCGCAGTCGCAGCGCCCGTGCCGCCCGAGCGCTCGCCGGCGCAGCCCGAGCGGGACAGCGGCCCCGGGTCGAAGAGCGGCGTCAGCACCTGCAGCAGCACCTGCTGGATCAGGGGTCCAGGACGGTCGGGATGCTCAACGCGCCAGCGGACGGGGCCGGCGCCGACATCGCGGGCGCGATGTCGGCGCCGGCCCCTTGTGGCTCTTTTCGGAAGGAATGGCGGGATGCCCGCACGAATAGCGGGTAATCAAACGCCCTGCCGACCGATTTCCCGCGACCGTGCGCGGTCGGCGACCGGCCTGCGCCCGGCGCACGGCGCGACGCCGCCACTGCCACGCCGGTGGCGGCCCCCCCGCGTCCCTCGGCCCGGGGGGCGTCCGCGCCGTGGACGGCGGGCGCGGCGCCTCCCCGACCTCCCGTCGGCGCGCCCGCCGCGGTGGGCGGCGGCAAGGCTTCGACCGCGCGGATCCGGCCGGTGGCCGGTTCGTCCCGCACCTCTCGGGAGGGGTGGCCGTGAAGGCGCTCAACTTCTACTCCACCGTCTATCAGGCCAACCTGCTGGCCGCGGAGAAGCGCTGCACCATCCGCCTGGGCGACAAGCGCGACAAGTATCGCGAGGGCGATCTGGTCTGGGTGACCTACGGCAACCGGTATGAACCCCGCCAGAAGCTGTTCACCGCGGTGATCGATCGCGTGGTGGTCAAGCGGCTCGGCGACCTCACGACCGAGGAGCTCCGGGCCGAGGACGCCAACCTGAAGGACCCCGCAGAGCTGGCCCGGTTCCTGGAGCGGATCTACGACCGTCCGGTGGCGATGGACGAGACCGTCAGCGCCATCTTCTTCTCCCGGGTGCTGGAGTGACCCACGCCGCCGGACCCGGGGACGCGAGCCGCGCCGCCGCCGCGACCCCCTCGGCCCGCGGAGGCCCGAGGCCGTGCCCCGTGGTCCAGACAGGGGCCGGTGGCCTAGGACCGCGGCCGCGCGGCGGCCTGTCGCCGGCTGAGGATGTGGCGCACGATCCGCTCGCCGTGCCAACGGCCGTTCTCGATGAAGATCTTGTTGGCGTCGTACCCTGCGGCCGCGACGCCGGCCAGATAGACGCCCGGGATCGGCGTCGCCATGGTCTCCGGGTCGTGACGGGGCTCCCCCGTCGCGGGATCGATGGGGATGCCGAGCCTGCGCACCAGGCGGTGATCGGGGCGGTACCCCACCAGGAGGAAGACGAAGTCGGCCGGCAGCCGGCGCGGCTCGCCCGCCACCCTCAGCCGCACGGCCTCGGGTTCGATGGCCTCGACCTCGGTGTTGTAGAGCACCGTGATCCGGCCCTTGTCCACCAGGCTGCGGAAGGGCGGCAGCACCCACGGCTTGATCCGCTCCGAGAGGGCGGGGCCGCGGTGCGCCAGGGTCACCCGGGCACCGCAGCGGTGCAGGTCCAGGGCCGCCTCGACGGCCGAGTTCTGTCCCCCCACCACCAGGACGCGCCGCCCGTAGAAGGCGTGGCCCTCGCGGTAGTAGTGGCTGACGTGGGCCAGGTCTTCCCCCGGCACCCCCAGGCGATTGGGGCGGTCGTAGTAGCCGGTGGCCAGCACCACGTGGTGCGCGCGATAGACGACGGGACGATCCAGCCGGCCCACAGGCGCCGCCGGTTCGTCCTGTTCCGCCTGTGGCGCCCCCTCCGGCCCCAGGGGCGGCCACCCCGCCACCAGGCGCGGCGCCCGTCGCGCCACCACGCGAAAGGGCCCGTCGGGCTCGCGCTGGATGTCGACGACCTCCGTGTACGTCTCCACCGCCAGGCCGAGGTGCTGGACCACCGCCCGGTAGTAGTCCAGGGCCTCGCGCCGGGTGGGGTTGGGCCGCTCGCTGACGAAGGGGATCCCCGCGATGGCCAGGTTGTCCGCCGTGCTGAAGAAGTTCATCTGCAGCGGGAAGTGGACCAGGGAGTTGACGATGGCCCCCTTCTCCAGGACCCGGTAGCGCAGCCCCGCCCGGTGGGCCGCCGCGGCACAGGCCAGGCCGCAGGGCCCGCCCCCCACGATCACCAGATCGAGGGGCGCCTCCTCCGCCGGGTGCGCCGGCCCGCCCCCGGACTCCGCCGGACGCGGCGGAGTCTCCCGGGTCGGGCTTGCCTGGCCGGTGGGGGCGTGGCGCGTTGCCCGGGTTCCATGGCCTTCGGGGGTTTCATGGGTCTCGTGGGTTGCGGTGGCCATGCTGCGCGTCGGACCTCCCTACCCGCTCCGCCCGCGACGGGCGATCCTCCCTCCGGCCCGCCAACCGGCGGCCCTCCAGCCCTCGAACGGACGGCGACCGGCAGCGGGGGCCGGGTTCGTCCGGTCAAGACGCAAGACGGTGTCCCCGGCCTCTGCGGCCCTGGCATCGCTCCGGCGTCGCCCCGCCGCCGGCTCGGCTCCCGGTGAGGGCCATGGGTCGCTCCGCAGCCTCTTCCCGCGCCCGCGGGGCGGATCCCTGCCGGCGCCGCATCACTGCTGGTCGGCCGGCACCAACGGGCGCATGATCACCGTGCCGTAGATGACCCGGCGCGGCGCCGCGGCCACCTCCAGCACGGTGTGGGCCACGTCCTCGGGCCGCAACGCGTAGTCCCGCGGCGGCGTCCCCCCGAAGTGGGTCTGGACCGAGCCGGGGCACACGGCGGTGACCCGCAGCTCGTAAGGACGCACCTCCTGCCGGAGGGTATCCGCCAGGGCCATCAGGCCCCATTTCGAGGCGCAGTAGCCCGCCCCGTTGACGAAGGTGGTGGTGCCGGCCACGGACGAGATCATGATGATGTGGCCGTCCCGCCGCTCCATCATATGGGGGAGCACGGCCTGGGACCAGAGGAAGGGTGCCTTGAGGTTGACCGCCATCATCTCGTCCCAGGCCGCCTCCGGGAGCTCGTGGACGGGCGCGAAGTGGCCGACCCCGGCATTGTTGACCAGGATGTCGATCCGACCGAACCGCTCCAGCGTCTCCCGGACGACGTCGCGGGCCGCCGCCGCAGAGGTCACGTCGGCGACGCGCGGGACGAACCGGCTCGCAGCCTCGCCCAGCGCCGCCCGCAACGCCTCCAGGGCGTCGCCGGAGCGGGCCACGCCCACCACCTGGGCCCCCTCGGCCACGAAGGTGCGCACGATGGCGGCGCCGATGCCGCGGCTGGCGCCGGTGACGATGGCCACCTTGTCCTGAAGCCGGCCTGCCATGCTCTTGCCTCCCCCGTCGCTGGCGTCGGGTTGCGGGTTGCTCGCACCCTTCCACTTTAACCCGATTCGACCCGAGCGTGGGTAGCGCCGCGGTGCGGCGCGGGAGCACCGCGCCACGGCGACCGCGGGGACCGGCGGGCGCCGACCGGTGCGGGCGGGCGCCGTGGGTCGGCATGGCGGGCCGGGATCCCCGCCGCCGGGCGCCTGCGCACATCGGCATCCTGGGGCGGGGTGGCGGTATGGCCGCGGCGGCCGGCCAGCCCGCTTACGGAGGAGGGCCAACGCCTGCACCGTGGGGCGGGGTGGCGGCGTGGTCGCGGCGGCCGGCTTGCCGGTCGCAGGGCGCCGGTGCTATCGTGGTAGCCGCCGTGCCCCCCTCCGCCGCGAGCTCCGCGGGCCAGGACGGTGCGGGGTCGCAGCGGCGGAGCGACGCCGGCCCGTCCGGCCGATCACGGCCCATCCGGCAGCGGACGCCCGCGGGCCGACGGGCGGCGAGGGCCGGCGGTCCGGACCCCGGCGCAGTTCCGGGTGCCTGCGCCGTTCTGGGGCCCCGGTGCACCGGGGCGGCAGTCGGGCGGTGCGCCGGGCTGAGGCCGGCGCCGGTCGCGGGGCGGCGATCCCACGGAAGGACGACGATCGGTTCCATGGATCCCCAACGTCCCGTCCAGGTCGAGGCCGACCCATCGTCGCCCGGGGAGACGACCCCCGCCGCCGTCCGGGGCGGCGACGACGCCGCGGGTGTCCGACCGGCGTCGGTCGGCGACGCGCCGGCCGGGGGTGGCGCCACGTCACGCCCGCGCCCCCCGGCGGGCGGCCTCCGGCGGCTGGCCCGGTTCTATGGGCCGCTGGCCGCCAGCGACCTCCTGATGGCCGCCTCCGAGATGGCGGTTAGCGCCGGCATCGCCCGGCTGGCGGCGCCGGACCTGTCCCTGGCGGCGTACGGGGCGGTGATCGCCACCTGCCTGCTGATCGAGAGCCCCGTCATCATGTTGCTGCATGCGGGCAACGCGCTGGCGACGCATCCCCAGGCGCTCCGCCGCCTGCAGCGGTTCACCCTCCTGCTGGCCGGGGGGCTGACCGGCCTGCACGCCGCCCTGGCCTTCACGCCGCTGTTCGATCTCTACTTCGGCCGGATGCTGGGACTCGATCCGTCGGTGCTGGCCCTGGTGCGGCCGGCCTTCGCCCTGATGCTGCCCTGGACGGCCGCCATCGCCTGGCGCCGGGTTCATCAGGGGCTCCTCATCCGGCACGGACACACCGTCGTGGCCAGTCGCGGCACCTTGCTCCGGTTGACCACCCTGGCGGCGGTCATGACCCTGGCGGGGGTCCTCGGACGGCAGCCCGGGGCGGTGGCCGGGTGTGCAGGACTGGCCGCGGCCGTGACGGCCGAGTGCGCCTACGTCGACGCGTACGCGCGGGGCTGGCTGGCCCGGTCCGGATGGCGACAGCCGGCGGCGCACGCCGCGACGTCTGCGGGATGGCCTCAGGCCGGGGTCGCCGCCGGGGAACCCCGGGGTGAGGCCTCTCCACGGCCTGCCGAGGCGAATCCGGAACCCTTGAGCTGGCGGGGGCTCTTGGGGTTCTACGTTCCGCTGGCCCTGACCAGCGTCACCACCTTTGCCGCCCGGCCGGTGCTGACGGGCCTCCTGGCCCGCTCGGCCGACGCCGCCCGCGCCCTGGCCGCATGGCCGGTGGTCTGGGGGACCGTGCTCCTGTTCCTGTTGCCCATGCGCACCGTCGAGCAGGTGGCCATCGCTCACGGCGAGGCGGAAGCCCAGCGGCTGGTGCGGGCCTTCGCCCTGCGCATCGGCCTGGCGGGAGCCGCCGCCCTGGCGCTCCTGGCCGCCACGCCGCTGGCCGGGGCGTATCTCACCGCGGTGATGGGCGTCGGCGGGGGCGTGGCCGAGGCGGCCCGGGTCGGTCTGCTGGCCATGGTCCCCGTGCCGCTGGTGGTGGCGCTGGCCTCGTGCGAGGCCGGCCATCTGGTGCGGGCGCGGCGCACCCTCTTCATCCACGGCTCGGCGCTGGCCAACGTGGCGGTCCTCTGCGTCACCGCGGGGCTGCTGGGCCACCTGGCACCGCACTGGCCGGGCACGCGCCTCGCGGCGGTGGCCCTGGTCGCCGCCTATCTGGCCGAGTGGGCGGTGGTGGCCGCCGGGACCCTGCGCGGTCCCCATCGCCTGCCCCATGGCCCCGGCGTGCGTCGTCAACCGCCGTCCGAGGCGTGGGCTGCGCGGTGATTGGGTCACCCGCCGCCGGTGGGCGCACCTTCGTCGGAGCGCCGGCCGTCCCCCGCGCCGCGGGGGTTGCCGGGGCCGCGGGCGATGCGGTGGGCCGCCCGCACCGACTCCGTGGACTGCCGGGTCGCCTCGTAGTCCGTCCCGCTCTCCGGATCGGCGCCGTAGGTGGCGCCCCACAGCCGGGCGGCCTCGGGCGACCGCGGTCCCGGGACGCCGCCGTCCACGGGCACCACGGGGCCACCGGCCCCCCGACGAACCCGGCCGGGGACGCTGCCGTGGGGGGCTGCCCCCGCGCCCTCCCGCCCTCGCCCGTCGGCCTTCGCCACCGCTCGTCCCTCGGCCCTGCGTCCTGCCGGTTCGTCCCGATCCGCTCCCTCCATGACCGTCACCCCCTTGGCGGCTAGTATGGCTCGTGGGGCTTGCGTCGCCGTCCCGCCGGCGGCCGCGGCCGGATCGGCCCGGCCGCGATGGGACCGCGACGGGACCGAGGGACGGGCACCGGCGAACCGGGGAGCCGCCCAGGGATGCCGGCGGGACCGAGCGGCCCGCTCCGCGTCACCGTCGCCCGTCGGTCCCGTCGGCGCGACCCGGTCGGCCGGGATCAGGGCACCGGCACGGCGGCTCCTGCGGCCAGGAAGACGAGGTAGGCCTCCTTGACGGGGCGGCCCGTGATCTCCCTGAGCGCCCGGCGGTAGAAGCGGACCTGCCCCGCGTAGAGGGCGGCCATCGCCTCCAGCGTCCGCCCCCGCGGCTCGTCGGTCTTGAAGTCCAGCAGGAGCAGGCCGTCGTCCTCCTCCACGAAGCAGTCCACGACCCCCTGGACGACCACCACGTCCGCATCCGCGCCGGTGCCCCCCTCCGTCCCGCCGGCCGCCAGGTCGGGGTAGAGCTCCGTGGCGGGCACACCCAGGGTGAACATCCACTCCCGCCGCACCCGCTCGGGCGCGCGGCGGAGCCGCCGCCCCAGGGGACCGGCGAAGAAGCGGGCCAGCGCCTGCCGGTCGACGACCTCCGCCTCCGCCGGCGTCAGCAGGCCCCGTCCCACCATGGCCTCGATCTGGCGGGCGACGTCGTCGACGTCCAGCGGGCCCGTCAGGTCCAGGTGCTGCAGGACGCGGTGGGTCGCCGTGCCCCGCTCGGCGCCGCTCAGCGGGAGGGCTGCCCCGACAGCCGGCGCCGCCGCGGCGTCCAGGCGCGGCTGCCGGAGCCCCCGGCGCAGCTCGGCCGGCAACGGGTAGGCCTGCCACTCCGGGTCGGCACGGCCCTCGAGTTCGCTGACGGACCGCTTGGCGAAGCGGTTGGCCAGGGCAGCGAAGGGATACCGCCACGCCAGGCGCCGCCGCAGCGCCTCCACCGCCTCGCGGTCGACGGCGCCCGGCGGTAGCGGCTCCCCGCGCAGCAAGGGCTCCAGCCACCCGGGGACCGGGACACCTTCCACCGCGCCCGGCGTCGCCTCCTCCGCCTCCCGATCCCCGGTCCCATCCGAGGCGGCCGGCTGCGACCTACACGATCCGTCCGCCGGCGGTGCAGCGGAGGGGTCGCCGGGACCGCCGTCGGCCGGTGCGGGCGCGGGTCCCGTCGCCTCCCGGGGCGCGGGCCCGGCGGGGTCGTCCGGTGCCGCCGCCGGCATCGCCGGCCGCAGGAGCAGCGCCCAGGCCCAGCGGGACGTCCACCCCGGGCCCGGCGGCGGCTCGACCGCCCCGCGCCCCGGGCCAGCGGGGGAGGGCGCGCCGGGAGGGTCCGGGTCCTGGGGCCGGCCGCGCCCCTGGCCGCCCAGGGCCAGCCGGCGCAAGGGGGTGGCGTCGGGATGGTGGATGAGGGCGGTCCCGATCCAGTCCAGGAAGCTCCTGGCGCCCTCGAGGATCGCCGCCGGCAGGGGCTCGGGCCCCCGCCCGTCGCCGGCCCAACCGCCGGCCGCCGCCCACCACGCGGCCGCGGCGGTGGGCAGGTCGCGGACGGATCCGACCAGGATCAGCCGCTCCCGCGCCCGCGTCAGGGCGACGTAGAGGATGCGCAGCTCCTCGGCCAGGGTGTCCAGGCGCTGCCGCGCCCGGACCGCCTCGTAGGCCAGGCTGGGATAGCGGATCCGCAGTTCCGGGTCCGCCACCTTGAGCCCGAGCCCCAGCTCCCGGTGCAGCAGGGCGTGGCCCCTCTCCTCGGGGAATCGCGCCCCCAGGTCCGCGACCACCACCACCGGGAACTCCAGCCCCTTGCTCTGGTGGATGGTCATCACCCGGACCACGTCCTCGTTCTCCCCCAGGGCCGGGGCGGTGCCCAGGTCGTCACCCCGCTCGCGCAGCCGCTCGATGAACCGGAGGAAGCGGAAGAGCCCCTGCCGGGCGAACCGGTCGAACTGGCGGGCCCGGTCCCGCAGCGCCTCGAGGTTGGCCCGGCGCTGTTCGCCCGCCGGCAGGGCGGCGACGAAGGTCAGCAGGCCCGTCTCGTCGTAGATCGCCTGGATCACCCGGGAGAGCGGCCAGCGGCGGGCCAGGCCCCGCCAGCGGGCCAGGTCGGCCAGGAACGCCCGCAGACGCTCCGCCAAGCCCTCGCCGGCGGCACCGGCCCAGCCGGTGCCGCCGGCGGCCGGCCCCCCGGGGCGGCCCCCTGCGGCCCTCAGGTCGCCCGGGCCGGAGGCGCCCCCCGCCGCTCCCGCATCGCCGAGGCCGCCCGCCGGTCTGGCGTGGCCTGGGCCCCCCGCCGGTCCTGCATCGCCGGTGCCCCCCGCCGCTGCGGCATCGCCGGGGCCGCCCGCCGCCCGGGGGCTCGCGAGGGAGGGCGCCGCACCGGCGGCGGGCGGCCCCGGGCGGGCGTCCGAGGCCGCCGCCTGGCACGCCTGATCCCGCGGCGCAGCCGGTTCCTCCCGGTCGGGATCCCAGCCGGCGACGCGGCAGACCGCCTCGTAGAAGGGGACGTCGCGGGCGGCCACCCGGATCCGGGCCAGGTCGTCCGCGTCCAGCCCCACCACCGGCGAGCGCAGCACCGCGGCCAGCGGGATGTCCTGGCGGGGGTTGTCCAGCACCTGCAGCAGGGCGAGGACCATCTCCACCTCCGGCGCGGTGAGGTAGCCGGTCCGCGAGCGGGTGTAGACCGGCACCCCGTGGCGGGACATCACCTCCACGAAGGTGGCCGCCCGCACCTTGGCGCTACGCAGCAGGACCACCACGTCCCGGTACCGCACCGGCCGGTAGCGCTCCAGGTCGGGATCCCAGACGTGCAGCGGCGGCTGGCCCGGTGCCCCCTCGACGAGGCGCCGGATGCGCCAGGCCACCAGCCGGGCCTCCCGCTCGAGGACGGTCGGGTCGACCTCCTCGTCCTCGCTGCCCTCCTGGTCCCCCGTCCCGTGGGACCCCGGACCCGCCTCCCCATCCCCCTCCTCCGCGCCGTCGCGCAGTTCCGGTCCGGGTTCCCCGGCACCGCGCCCAGCGGGTTCCCCTGGGCGGAGCCCAGCCTCCGCCTCGGGATGCGACGGTCCGGCAGCCGGCCCGCCGTCCGCCGCCTCGAGGCCCGGGACGGGGATGGAGCCGGCGGCCAGGGCGTCGGGGAGGTCGTCGTCCAGCGCCTCGGGCTTCCGTTCCAGCACGTAGACCTCCACCGGGGCCTCGCCGGCCGCCGTGCCCGCGGGCGGGTCGGGGAAGGAGGCCCGCGGGCGGAGCCGGGCGGCCTCGTCGTAGGCGAGGCCCCCCAGGTCCTGCACCATGAGGCGCGCGAAGAGGTCGTTGACCGCCGTGAGGATGGCCGGCCGGCTGCGGAAGTTGGCGTTGAGCTCGATGCGCCAGCCCGATGCCGGCGCGGCGTCCGCCGGCGCCGGCACCGGGGGCGCCGGCTCGTAGGCGCGGTAGCGGCCGAGGAACAGGGCGGGTTCGGCCTGGCGGAAGGCATAGATGCTCTGCTTGACGTCGCCCACCAGGAAGAGGTTCGGCGCTCCGTCCTCGCCGTCCCGCGCCACGAGGCGGAGGATGGCGTCCTGCAGCGGATTGATGTCCTGGTATTCGTCCACCAGGACCTCCTGGTAGTGGCGGCGGAGCTCGCGGGCCACGGCGGACGGCACCAGGGCGCCGGGATGGGCGGGGTCGGCCAGGAGCGCCAGGGCGTAGTGCTCCATGTCGGTGAAGTCCATCAGGCTGCGGTCCCGCTTGGCGACCTGGAGGGAGGCGGCGTACGCCTTGACCAGATCGACCAGGGTGGCCACGTGGGGCGCGAGGCGTTCGAGGTCGGCGGCGACGTCGGCCGCCGGGCGGGCCCATAGGCCCTCGCGCAGCCCGCGGAGGTCCCGCTTGATGTCCTCCCGGCGCCGTTGGATCCGTTTGTGGAACGGGTTCGCCTTGGCCTCGGGGTTGCCGGGGAGACGGGGCCACTGGGTGGCCGCCTCCAGGATCTGCCCCAGCGCCTCCCACCCCACTCCCGCGGCCTCGGCGGCCAAGGATGCCAGCCGACGGGCGTCGCCTTCCAGCGTATCGGCCCAGACCGCGGGTCCTCCCGGCCGGCGACACTGGGCGGCGAGGCCGGCCAGGGCCATGGCGTGGCGCTGCAGGCGGCGGGCCACCCCCTCCCGCGCCGCCTGCAGCCACCGCGCGCCGTCCAGGTCGGCGCCGGCCTCCCGGTACATGCGCACCAGCGCGTCGAGCCAGGCCTCCGGCCAGGGCTGGGCATAGGCGCTCTCGTAGAGGGCCAGGACCAGCTGCCGCAGGTCCTCGTCGCCGCGGCGGCCGCCGTACGCCTCCACCAGGGCCAAGAAGTCGGCGGCGGCGGCCGCGTAGCGCCGTTCGAAGAGGTCGTCCAGCACCTCGTGGCGCAGCAGCTGGGCTTCGTGCTCGCCGGCCACCTTCGTCGCCGGGTCGAGGCCGAGGCGGTAGAAGTACTGTCGGATGATGCGCAGGCAGAAGGCGTGCACCGTCGAGATGCTGGCCCGTCCCAGAAGCGCCAGCTGGCGGCGCAGCCGCCGGTCGTCGGGGTGCTGCGCCAGGGCCGCCTCCAGCCGCTCGCGGATCCGCTCCTTCATCTGCGCGGCGGCCGCCTCGGTGAACGTCACCACCAAGACCCGGTCGACGTCCAGCGGATCCGCGGGGTCCAGCACCCGGCGCACGACGCGCTCCACCAGCACGGAGGTCTTGCCGGCACCCGCGGCGGCGCTGACCAGCAGGTTCGCACCGCGCAGGGCGATGGCCTGCCACTGTTCCCCGGTCCACCGCGTGCCCGTTCGCGCGCCGCCCTCGGCCGCCACCGGGCGCGACGCCGCGCCGCCGGTGGCTGCGGCCCGGGCCGGCCCCCCTCGGCCGCCTGCGGGTTCACCGACGGTCATCGTCCGCCCCTCCCTCCGCGGCAGCGGGGACGGGCCCGGCGGGTCCGCCCCCGTGGGATCCGTCGGCGTCCGCCGGGGCGGGCCGGTCCGGCGGCCGCGGGGCCGCCCGGCCGGCCGACAGGCCGGTCGACGCCCCACCGCCGCCGTCCGGGGCGTGGGCCTGCCGCACCCGCTGCCAGACCTCTTGGGGACGCAGGGGCCGCATCACCCGGTAGCGGTTGCCCGGCAGGCGCGGGTCGAACTGGCAGAGCGCGCGGAAGGCGCAGGTGCCGCAGGGCGAGCGTTCCTTGAGGCGGTACGGCGCCACCTCCACCCGCCCCGCCAGGATGGCCGTCGCCATCGCCTGGACCCGCGCCTCCACCAGCCGGAAGAGATCCGCCATCTCCCCCGGCTGGAGGACCCGCGCCCAGGCCGTGGGCGTCCCATCCCTCCTGAGCTCCACCGGGATCAGGGTCTCGGGCTTGAGCTCGCGGTCATGGGCCCGGATGACCTCCGCGTCGTCGACCACCCAGCCCTGGGCCCGCAGGAGCCGGCGCGCCCGCCGCCGGGCGGCCTCCTCCGCCGGCAACGGACCCTCGGTGTCGAGGAACGGGTCGTGGACCGGGAAGTACAGCAGCGCCGCCGGCTCCACCGCGGCCGCCGGGACCGGGCTCCCGGGCGGGCCGCCGTCCGGGGCCGGGACCGGCGATCCGGCTCCCGGCCGCCCGGGCGCCCCCCCGGGGTCGATCCCCAAGGCGGCGCCCGCCCGGACGGCCACCAGCAGGTACAGCGGCAGTTGCAAGGCCAGCCCATGGTAGACCTGGTCCAGCGGCAGGTCGTGGGCGCTGCTCTTGTAGTCGACGACGCGGACGAGCCAGCGGCCCGACGCGGTCCGGGCCCCGTCGATCCGGTCGATCCGGCCTTGCAGGGCCAGGCGCTCGCCCGAGGGCAGCCGCCACGGCTCGACCTGCAGCGGCGCGTCGGGATCGGGCCCGAAGTCCACCTCCACCGCCAGCGGCCGGAAGTCGCCGCGACGGGCGTGCTCCGCCAGGCGACGGGCGGTCTGGCCGAGGATGCGCCGCGTCCGCTCCAGCAGGTGCGCGTGGTACGCCGTCTCCACGGCCAGCTCCTGGGCCAGCCGGGGGCCGATCTCGTCCAGGCACGCGGCGACCATCGCCTCGAGCCGGGAATCATCAAGGTCCTTCCAGTCCAGTCCCTCCTCCCACACCTTCCGCGCCAGGAGGCTGAGGGCGGCATGGTGGATCCGGCCCAGGCGCGGCGCGTCGAGCCGCCCGACCACGCGCTCCCGCAGCCCGAGCCCATGGGCCGCGAAGTGCTGGAACGGACAGGCGGCGAACCGCTCCAGCCGGCTGACGCTGGTCCGCAGCAGCCATCCGGCCGCGGCCGGGCGGGCATAGAGCTGCCGCCCCAGCTCGCGGCCCAGGGGACGAGGCCGGTTGGCATGGGCCAGGGCGGCCAGCGAGCGCAAGGCCCGGGGCCGGACGGCGGGGTCGGTGACGGCCCACTGATAGAGCACCGCCCAGGTGGGAGGCGGGTCCCCGCGGCGCGGGGCGGGCGGAGCCCATGGCCCCGCGGAGACCCCCATTGCATCCCGGTGGCGGGCCAGCAGCCGGGCCAGCCGGTCGATGCCCTGCGCCGGCGTCGCCACGTCGTCCGTCCCGTCGGCCGTCGCGGAACTCACGGCGAGGCCGGGCAGGAGGACCCGAAGCCGCCGCGTGAGCCAGGCCGGCGCCACCGCCCGGCCCTCCTCGTCGCCCAGCGGGTAGCTCACCCAGAGGCGGTCCCGCGCCCGGGTCAGCGCCACATAGGTGTGGTACTGCTCGTGCAGCGCCCGCACCCGCCCGGGCGGCCCCAGCTCGACGCCGCGCTCGGCCAGTTCGTCCCGCTCCTGATCGGTGAAGATGGCATCCTCCTCGACGCGGCGGGGGAAGGCGTCGTCGGTGGCGCCCAGGACGAACGCGGCCCGGGCGCTGGGGTGCCGCGAGCGCTCCACGCTGCCCGCCACCACCTGGTCGAGGCCCGGCGGGATGAGGCCGACCCGCAGGCCCTCCATGCCCGCCTCCAGCACGCGCAGGAACTCGGCCGCCGTCAGGGCGATCCCGGGCAGGCTGGCTCCCACCTGCTCCAGCAGCTCGGCGACGCCGTTCCAGACCTGGAGGTGCTCCTGGGCCGCCTCGAGGTCGCCGGCCCCCTCGGCCTCCTCGCTCCACCCCTGGAGCCGGGCGGGGACGTCGAGGTCGACCAGCAGCTGGTACAGGGCCGCCGCCAGGTCCGCCGCCGGCACCGGTTGCCGGCGGGCCGGCGCCACCCGCTGGAAGAACCGGCGCAGGTGCCCGGTGGCCTCGTCGCGGATGCGGTTGATGGCCTCGAGCTCCGCCTGCTGCACCGGCGTCGGCTCGACGTCCGCCTCCAGGGCCTCGTGGCGCCACCAGCGCCACGGGCCCCCTCGATACCACCGCGAGCCCCGGATGCCGAAGGCCAGCACGTAGTTCTCCAGCCGGTCCACTTCCCCCCGCGGCACGGGCACCAGGTCGGTCTTGAGGTAGCGGAAGACCGCCTCGTAGGGCCAGTCGCCCGCCACCACCTCCAGCGCCGCCCGCACCAGCTCCAGCAGGGGGTGGTGGGCCACCGGGCGACGGCGGTCGACGAAGAGGGGGATGCCGTGTTCCGCGCAGGCGGTCGCCAAGAGGTCGTGGTAGGTCTCCAGATCCCGCACGATGACCACCATGTCCCGGAACCGGTATCCCTCTTCCCGGGCCAGGCGCAGCATCTCCCGCGCGGCCGCGGCCACCTCCGCCCGCCGGTCGGGCGCGGCCACCAGCGTGATGCCCTCGGGCGGACCGGCGAAGCGGCGGCCAGGGAACTGGAACAGCTCCCGCTCCAGGTGGGCCAGGGCTGGGTTGCGGAAGCGCGGCATGCCCCCGCCCGCTTCCGGGAGGACCCGGGCGGGGGCGACGGCCACCCCCGCCCGCCGCGCGATGTCCAGCAACTGCCGCGCCGTCACCGCCGTGGGGTGGAAGAGCGCCGACTCGTCGTCCCCTCGTCCCACCTGACCGGCGCCGCCCACGGCCCAGGGCGCCTCCTGAGGGTCCAGGCAGAGACTGACCTCGACGCGGTCCGCCACCCGCAGGAGGGCCTCCAGGACCCGCAGCTCGCCGGGGGTGAACCCGGTGAAGCCGTCGACCCAGACGCGGGCCCCCTGCAGCCAGGCGGCGTCGTGGATGCACCGCGCCACCCGCTCCAGCACCTGGACGGGGTCGTGCAGGTGGTGTTCGGCCAGAAAGTCTTGGTACGCCTCCAGGATCAGGGCGAGATCGTGCAGCTTGACGGCGAGGAGGCCCTCGCGGCCCTCGCCCACCAGGGCCGCATGGCGGGCCCGCAGGGCGTCGGCGTCGATCCCGTAGGCCGCCAGCTCGCCGAGGGTGGCGACCAGTCGCTCGATGAAGCCGGGCCGGTCAGCCACCTGGCCGAACAAGGCGAGCCGCGGGGCCTCGCGGGCGACCAGCGCGCGCAGGATCAGCCGCTTGCCCAGTTCGGTGACGGTGGGCGTCGCCGCCCCGCCGGCCTCCTGCTGCACCCACCAGGCCAACCGCTGGAAGCTCGCCACCCGCGCCCGGGCGAACCCCCGCCGGCCATGGCGATGGACCGCGGCCAGCAGCGCCTGCTCCATCTGGAACGTGGCCTGCTCGGGCACCAGGAGGATCAGGGGCGGTCCGGCCGGACGGGCCGCCTCCTCCCGCGCCACCGCCTCCAGGCAGTGATGGGTCTTGCCGGCCCCCGCCCGGCCGAGAATCAGCCGCAGGCTCACGAGCCCTCGCCCTCCCCTTCCCGCGTCGCCCCGCCACCCGCCGCATCCGTCGGCCCCGCCGGCGCAGACGGCGCCGACGCCACGGCGACCTCCTGCGCCGTGGCCGGCAGCGCCCCGGCCAGCTCCACCGGTTGCCCCCACGCCGCCAGCGCCGGCCGGTGCGACAGGACGACCACCTGGCGGTCCTGGGCCAGGGCGGTCACGATCCGCCGCCCCTCCTCCAGACGCCGGTCGTCCCAGTGGACGAAGGGGTCGTCCAGCACGAAGGGGAGGTTGACGTCGCCGGCCAGCAGGTCGGCCACCGCCACCCGCAGCGCCCAGAACAGCTGGTCCCGGGTCCCCTGGCTGAGCTGCTCGGCCACCACCGGCGTGCCGTCGGCTTCGCGCACCGACAGGCGGAACCGGGCATCCAGCACCACCCGCCGCCCCGGCTGGCCCGTGATGCGGGCGAAGTAGCGGCTGGCCGCGTCCTCCAGCCGCTGCCGGTAGGTGGCGTGGAACTCCTCCAGCGCCTCCCGCAGGTGTCGGTGGGCCAGCACCAGGGCGTCCAGCTCGTCCCGCAGGGCTTCGCGCCGTGCCTGCAAGGCGACCAGCTCCAGCTCCGCCTGGGCGATGTTCAACGGCGCCTGCTGCAGGAGCGCCGCCTCCTGCGCCGTCAGGTGCTGGAGCTCCGCGTCGGCCTGGCGGATCGCGGCCTCGATCCCGCGCCGCTCCTCCTCGAGACCGGCCAGGGGGTGCGCCGCCTGGGCCGGGTCGAGGTCCTCCCCCGTCGGCAGCTCGGGGAAGCGCTTCGCCAGGTCCTCGATGGCCCGCAGCTCGACCAGGCAGGCATCGCGCCACTGCTCGAACCGCACCGCCAGCGCCTCCGTGTCGGGCGCCTCCCAGGCGCCCAGGACTCCCTTGAGCTCGCCCTCGCGCTCCCGCCGCCGCTGGCGGTGGGCTGCGTACGCCTGCCACTGCTCGCGGGCCTGGATCGGATCGCCCCCGCAAGCCTCGAGGAGGGCGCGGCACCGCGCCCGCAGGGCGGCCTCCTGCGCCGTGAGGGACGCCAGCTCCTGCGCCAGGGTCTCCGCCCGGCGAGCCGTCGCCTCCGCCTCCTGGGCCTGCTCGACCTCCAGCCGCTGCAGGTGTTCGTAGACGGCCGGCGGCCCGTCGGGCACGGCGGCCGGCTCGGGGTCGCCGCCAGGGGACCAGCTGGCCTCCAGCGCCTGCAGCCACGCGGCCTCCCGCTCCTCGAGCCGCCGCCACCGGTCGGCCTCCGCGGCGGGTTCCTCCC
Organism: Thermaerobacter composti; assembly: GCF_033582035.1. Lineage (NCBI taxonomy): Bacteria > Bacillati > Bacillota > Clostridia > Eubacteriales > Clostridiales Family XVII. Incertae Sedis > Thermaerobacter > Thermaerobacter composti. The sequence goes on along the minus strand of NZ_CP132508.1, from coordinate 962,826 downwards.
AGGACGCGGCGTCCCACCGACTGAGCTGCTCCACCAGGCGCCCCACCGTCCAGGCGCCGGAGGACGCGCCGTCCCCCAGCGCATCCCGCGGGTCCGCCGGCGACGCGGATCCTCCCGGGCCCGCCCCGCCGGCCATCACGAGGCGGGCCATGGCGCTCCACGACGGACCGGTCTCGGGCAGCGACAGCCGCGCCACCTCGTCCGCAGACGGGGGCGGGCCGGAGCGGACCCCCCAGAGCTCGGCCGCCAAGCGGGCCCGCTCCTCCTCCAGCCGCCGCCGCAGGCTGCAGACGGCGTCCCACCAGGCCGTGACCTGATCCACCGCCCCCGCCCCGCCGGTGAAGGAGGTGACCCAGCGGCGCAGATCTTCGATGGACGCCTCCACCGCCTCCAGCCGCCGCCGGACGTCGTCACGCGCCGCGGTCTCGCGCCCTCGGCGCTCCTCCAGGTTCGCCTGCCGCGCCTGCCACTCCCGGAACCGGCCTTCCAGCTCGCGGAGGCGCGCGGGCGCCTCGTGCGCCCAGGGCCCGAGCCGCGCCCGCACCGCCTCCAGGCGCTGGCGAAGCCCCTCCTCGGCGGCGGGAGCGACGCGCTGGGCCCCCGTGACCCCTCGCCACGCCAGCCACCCGACCCCCAGCGCGGCGAGGCCCACGGCCAGGACGAGCATCCACCCCGGGGCCTCCACGGCGCGGCCCAGGGTCGCCGCCGCCACCCCGGCCGCGGCGGCCACCGCCAGGGCGACCCGGCGGCCCAGCCTGCGCCGCTGCACCATCTCGGCCCGTCGCCGCGCCGCCTCATGCTCCCTCCGCTGGATCTCCTCCTGCAGGGCCGCCGCCTCGGCGGCGGCAGCGGCGATCTCCGGCGTCCACCGTTGGACCTCGGCAAAGGTCGCCGCCAGTGCCCGCCCCTCCTCGGCGAGGGCCTCGAGCGCCTGCTCCCGGGCCCGGAGCTCCCCAGCGAGGGCCGCCGCCTGGCGCTGCAGCTCGGCCTCCTGGCGCGGCGCCGCCCGCAAGCGCTCGAGCTCGTCCGCCGACGCCGCCGCCAGCCGCGGGGCACGCCGCCCCAGCCGGTCCAGCGTCGCCAGGGCCCGATCGAGGAACCGGTAGCGACACCACGCCGCCCACAGCACCCGCGCGGCGGCCTGCCACCGCCGGCGCTCCAGGACCGCCAGCTGATCCCGCAAGGCCGCGGCCGCCTGGCTCAGCTGCAGCAGCCGGTCCAGGGCGGCCGCCAGGCCGCTCTCGTCGTCGCCCGCCCAGTCCTCCCAGCCCGGCCAGCGACAGCGCTCCTCCTCCCGGAGGGCCGCGACCTCCGCCTCCAGCACGGCGGCCCGCTGCACCGCCTGCTCGATGCGCCGCCGCTGGACCAGCCGGTCCCGGTACCGTTCCACGCGGCGACGCCACTCGGCCCAGGCGTCGTGGCGCTCCCGGCACCGCTCCAGCCGCTGCTCCAGCGCCTGCCGTTGTGCCGCCACCTCCGCCCGGCGCCGCCGCACCCCCTCGAGGGCATCGGCCGCCTCCCGGTCGCGGGCGATGGCCTCCTCCAGTTGGCGGATCCGCTGCTCGACCTGCTCGATCGCCCGATCCTGCCGCAGGTTCTGCCCCGAGACGCCGAGGTCGCGGGTCCAGCGGGTGAGCGCCCGGATGGCCTCCTCCAGGGCGGCCAGCGCCTGGGCGGGCGAGCGGGCGCCGGCACCGGCCAACAGCTCCTGCACCTCGGGGGTCAAGCCGGGCTGCCGGTCGGCGGCCGCCGGCGCGGGCAACGGCTGCTGGAGGCAGAAGGTCTCGAGCAACACCGTCCGGGAGCCGATCCCCACCAGCCGCCGGATCGCCTCCTCGTACCCGGGGGCGGGCCGGTTGGCGGCGGGGTTGTGGGTCCCGGCCCACTCCTCCACCGGACCGCGCGGGTCGAGCCGCACGAGCCGCACGCGGTGGGTGGCGAAGTCCCGCTGGATGCGGTAGCGCCGCCCGTCGACGGCGGTGAACTCGAGCTCGCCCTCGAAGCGCGCAGCCCCGCCCCAGTGCCGGTACCGGGCCTGGCCGTAGCGCGACGGGTCGGACGAACCCGGCAGACCGAAGAGGATCGCCACGAGCCCGGCGACCAGGGTGGACTTGCCGCTCTCGTTGGGCGCCACCCAGTGCCCCAGGCCGTCGGGGAACCGGAACTCGACGGCCTCCCGGAAGGGTCCGAAGCCCTGCAGCCGCAGCCGGTGCCAGCGCACCCGGCCGCCCCCTGGGAGCGGGCATCGCCCCCCCGCCCCGCCGGCGCCGTCCCCCGGGCCGCCGGCACCGGCGCCCTCCGCGGGGACCGGGGTGCGGCGGTCCCTCGCACCGCCTGCGCCCGTCACGGTCGGGGTCCCTCCCGCAGCAGGGCGCGGACCCCCACCCGCAGGGCCCGCTCGGCGACCTGCCGCCGGCGGGGGTCGGCCGCCGCGTCGATCTCGCCCAGGAGCCGCTTGACGAACAGGCCCAGGATCGTGGGTTCCGCCGCCCAGGCCGCCAGCTGCTCCGGGCTGACGGGATCCGTGGCGTCCTCGATCTCGAGGTGGAAGAACCGGTGGCCCAGCGCTACGGCCAGCGCCTCGGCATCGACGGGGAACGCCGGCACCCCCTCCAGGCGCACTCGCAGGATGGCGTCGGGCGGGGCCACGTCCTCCAGGTGGGACCGCAAGCGCTCCACCGAGGGGAATCGCCCCGCGTCCACCGTGACGGTCACCACGGGCTGGACCTCCACCGGCTCCCGTCGCAGCCCCACCACGCCGCGGCCGGGCTCCACCTCCACCAGCGTCCACGCCCCGGTCCCCGGGTCGTCGAAGCCCTTGCCCTCGACGGCGCCGGCGTAGGCGGCCAGCGTTGGCCCCAGCCACTCCTCGTGGGCCTGGTGGATGTGCCCCAGGGCTACGTAGTCGTACCCCGCCCGTCGCAGGCCCTCGCGGTCCAGGGGCAGGCTGCGGTCGCCCCCCCACCGGCCCAGCGTGCCGTGGAAGACGGCCACGTGCAGGCCGGGTTCGTCTGCCCGGGGGAAGTCCGCGAGCGGGACCCCCGCCGGGGTGATGCCGCCGGTGTAGGCGAGGCCGTACAGGTGGACGGGGGTACCCGCCACCGTCAGGGTCGCGACCCGGTCGGGGAGGGCGTTGCGCACCAGGACCCCCGGCCACGAGCTGCCGTAGAGGCGGTACACCGAGTCGTGGTACGTGATCTCGTCGTGGTTGCCGGGCACGGTGACCACCGGGATGCCGGCGGCCTCCAGGCGACGCAGCTGGCCGACCACGGCCGTCACCAGCGCGGCTTCGGGGCGGTGGGTCTCGAACAGGTCGCCCGCGATCACCACCAGGGCGACGCGGTGTTCGGGATCCAGGGCGTAGTCGACGGCCCGCTCCAGCAACCGGTCCCGCCGCTGCCGCCGCTCGGCGGCCCGCGCTGGCGGCATGAAGGCCGGTTCCCAGCCCAGGTGCAGGTCCGCCAGGTGCAGGATGCGGAACAAGGCTCGTCCCTCCTGAGGGCGCGGGCGGTCCCTGCCGCCGTCCCGTGTCGCGTCGCCACCTGCCGACGGCCGGCGGTGCGCCGGCCGCGGGGCGACGGCCGCCCTAGATCCACCGCCCGCGGTGGCGGGTCCACTGCAGATACCGCAGGCCGACGGTGACCATCGCCGCCACCGCGGCGGCCACGCGGATCCCCGGCGTGTGGGTCAGCAGCATCAGCACGAGCCCGAGGGGAAAGCCGACGATGCCCACCCACGGGGTGCGCCGCCGCCAGAGCGCCACCCCGCATCCGACCAGCAGGGCGGGGATCAGGGCGGTCGGGGCCAGGTAGACGGTCACCCCAATGGCGCTGGCCAACCCTCGCCCGCCGGGACGGAACCCCCGTTGCAACGGCCAGTTGTGTCCCGCGACGGGAGCCACCGCCGTGGCCACCAGCAGCCAGCCGCCGGCGCCCAGCCGGTCGGCGAGCCAGATGGGGATCAGCCCCTTGGCGAAGTCGAAGGCGAAGACCGCAAGCCCGGCGGCGGCCCCCGCCTGACGCCAGGTGCCCGCCGTGCCGGGTTCGTCCCCCAGTTCGCGCGGCGAGGCGCCGCGACGCCAGCGCACCAGGTACTCCCCCGGCAGGATGCCGCCGAGCAGATAGGCCGCCACCGGCAGCAACACGACCCCGTCCATGGACGACCTCCGATCCTCGAAAGACTGACCATCGGCCCGCAGGCCTCGCGGGGCGCCCGGGCAGCCGGCACCGAGGGGCGCCCCAGGACCCCCACCCCGGAGGCCGCCCCGCCCGATGCACCGGCCAACCTCGTCCGGTTGGGCCTAGCCACCGCCCGAGACCCACCCTCGCCGTCGCCCCGCCCCCCGGCCGCAGGCAGGATCATCCTACCCAAACATGTGTTCCCTGTCAATGGGCTACCAGGAGGGACCGATCCATGGAAGGCGGCCGGACCCGCACCCGCGACCGTCCCGGCCTCGGACGGCGCGGCCTCGTCAACCGGGACGGGTTGCGTCGGGATCGTCGCCCGCCTCCTTGACCGCGGTGCCGTCGGCCGCGACCACGCTCCCCGCCGGCACCGACGCAGGCCGGGCGGCGCCGGTCGCGAGCCCGCCGCCCTTCTCGGCGGCCGTCGCCACGATCTTCCGGACCCGCACCGCGGTCACCCGCAACCCCTCGCGGCGCTCGACGGCGATGTGCCAGCCGCGGTGCTCGAACCCCTCCCCGACCTCCGGCAGCCGGCCCAGCGTGTAGAGGACGAACCCGGCCAGCGTCTCGTAGTGGGGACTGGCCGGGATGCCCAGGTTCAGCCGCTCGTTGGCATCCTCGATGGGCGTGTCGCCCTCCAGCACCCACTCCGTGGCCGCCACCTGGCCGGTGGCGGCCGGCCCTCCGCCCACCTCGCCCACGATCTCCTCCAGCAGGTCGTCCAGCGTCACCAGGCCGGCCACGCCGCCGTACTCGTCGACCACCACCGCGAGCCGGAAGCGGTCCCGCTTCATCTCCTTCAGGAGATCGAGGGCCAGCTTGGACTCGGGGACGAACCGGACGGGCTGCATGCAGCCCTCGACCGTCTTCTCGCCCTCCCCTGCCAGCGCCGACAGGAGCAGGTCCCGGGTGCTGACCTGGCCGACGATGTCATCCGGCCCCTCGCCGGTCACGGGGTAGAAGGCGTGGCCGAGCTGCACCGCCCGCTCCACTGCCTGGCGCAGGGGCAGGTGACGCGGCAGGGTCTTCATCTCGGGCCGCGGCACCATGAGCTGGCGGACCACCCGGTCGCCGAAGTCGAAGACCCCCTGGATCAGCTGCTTCTCCTCCGAGCGCAGGTCCTGGTGCTCGGCGACGTAGAAGCGGATCTCCTCCTCGGTCAGACCGCGCTCCTGGACCTCCTCGACCCGCCCCCCCAGGGCGCGCACCACCAGGTTCGTCGAGCGGGCGAGCAACGCGGTGAAGGGGCCGGCCAGGCGCGCCAGCGCCGCGATGGGGCGGGCCACCCGCAGGGCGAGCGACTCCGGGTTCTGCAGGGCCAGGCGCTTGGGGACCAGCTCGCCCAGCACCAGGCTGACGTAGGAGATCAGCAGCGTGACGACGGCCACCGCCGTCGGACCCGCCACCTGGGCACCGAGGCCCGCCCCCTCGAGCCACCCGGCCAGCGGGCGCGCCAGCGTCACCGCCGCCGACGCGCTCGCCAGGAACCCGGCCAAGGTGATGCCCACCTGGATGGTGGCGAGGAAGCGGCTCGGGTCCCGCATCAGCTGCAGGGCCACCTGCGCCGCCCGGTGGCCGTCCTCCGCCAGCTGGTGGATGCGGGCGTCCCGGGCGGCGATGACGGCGATCTCGCTGGCGGCGAAGAAGGCGTTGAGCAGCACGAGGACGGCGATCCAGACCAGTTCCGGCAACACCTCGGCCAACGTGGGTCGTCCCCCCTCCGCCGCGACCGGAGCCGATGCCCGCGGCACCCCCATGCGGCGGTTCGTCGAACCGGTTCTTCCAACAATATAGCGGCCCCGGCCAAAATCGGAGGTGAACGGTGGGCGTGACCGATCCGGGCGAGGGCGCCGGCACGCCGGACCCGCGGGCGCCGCGCCCAGGGGACCCGGATGCGGGAGGTGAGGCCGCTTGGCGAGGTTCCAGTACCCCACCCATCCCCGGCCGTCCTGCCACGCGGTGGTGAGCGACGGCGAGCGCCTCGTCCTGGTGCGGCGAGGGGGCGAGCCCTTCCGCGGCTGGTGGGGCTTGCCGGGCGGGGCGGTGGAGCTCGGCGAGACGGTGGAGGAGGCCCTGCGCCGCGAGGTGCTGGAGGAGACCGGCCTGGAGGTGGAGGTCGAGGGGTTCCTGACCTACAAGGACGCCGTCAACCGCGACGAGGCGCAGCGGGTGCGCTTCCACTACGTGATCCTGTTCTTCGCCGCCCGGCCGGTGGGAGGCCGGCTGCAGGCCAGCGACGACGCCGCCGAGGCGGTCTGGGTGCCCTGGAGCGAGGTCGACCGCTACCGCCTGGTGCCGGGGACCCAGCAGGTGCTGGCGGCCTGGCGGGCCGCCCGGGCCCGGTCGCGGGGCGAGGGGTAGGGCCCGCCCCCGCCTCACGCCCCGGCGCTCGCCTGCCGGAGCAGCGCCACCAGCTGGTCGTGGATCCGGCCGTTGGTCGCCACCACCGACGGCTGCCAGATGTCGAAGGGGCTGCCGTCCAGCCGGCTCAGCCGCCCGCCGGCCTCCCGCACCACCAGCGCGCCGGCGGCCAGGTCCCACGGCCCCAGGCGCAGCTCCCAGAAGCCGGAGAGGCGGCCGGCGCCCACGTAGCACAGGGACAGGGCCGCCGAGCCGATGGCCCGCACGTTGCGGGCCTCGTTCAGCACGACCCGGAACAGCTCCACGTTCAACCGCCGACCTTCGACGGCGTCGTACTGGAAGCCCGTCGCCAGCAGGCTCTCGGCCAGGACCTCCTCCGTCGAGACCCGCAGCGGCCGGCCGTTGAGGGTGGCCCCGTGACGCCGGACGGCGACGAAGAGCTCGTCCTGCATCGGGTTGAACACCGCACCCGCCAGCACCTCGTCGCGGTACATCACGGCCACCGACGTGGCCACGATGGGCAGCCCGTGGATGAAGTTGGTCGTGCCGTCGATGGGATCGATCAGCCACTCCCACTCCCGACCCTCCGCGGCCTGGGCCACGGCCCCCTGGCGGGAGGCGGCCTGCCCCGAGAGGACGCGGCGGGAGACGTCCTCCTCCCCCACCACCGCATGGTCCGGGAACTGGCGCCGGACGTAGGCCGTGAGCTCCGCCTCGATGGCCTCGTCGGCCTCGGTCACCAGGTCGTAGCGCGAGCTCTTGGTCCGCACCCGGCTCGCCGAGCCGAAGCGCTGGCGCAGCATCTCGCCGCCGCGCAGGGCGACGTCGATCACGGCATCCCGCAATGCCTCCACGTCCAGGTCCATCGACCGTTCCCTCCTCGTCGCCGGGCGGCGTGCCGCCGGGGCACCCCGCCGGCATCCCGGACCGGTGCAGCCGCAGCCGGCCCCACGTCCGCCGCGCGGACGCGACCACGAAGAACCCGCGCCCTGGGGCGCGGGTCGACGCGGGCAGCCCAAGCGGCGGCCCGGGTCGCCGGGACACCGGCTCCATTGTCGCAGATGGGGCAACCGCGGCCAAGCCGGTGGGAGGCTCCCGGCCGTGGGCAGGCCGCCGGCCGCAGGCAGGCTCCCGACCGTGGGCAGGCCCCCGGCCGTGGGCAAGCTGGGGCCGTGGGCAGGCTCCCGGCCGGGGGCCGGCCACCGGCCGTGGGCAGGCCGGGGCCGTGAACAGGCTGGGGGTCAGGCTGGGGTCGCGAGCACACTCCCGGCCGCGGGCCGGCCGCCGACCGCAGGCAGGCTACGGCCGTCGGCAGGTTGCAGTCGTGAGCCGGCTGCGGGCCGGCCACCGGCGGACCCGCCCTGGCCCGTCGCGGCCGCGTCCTGACCGTCGGTCGGTGCGGCGGATCGCGTCCCCGGTCGCCGGCCCGCGGCTACGCGGCCACCGGCCCGCCCGGCGCGGCCGGTTCGCTGCGCCCCCGGCGCCGCAGGCCCATGACCAGCACCCCCACGGCCAGGGCCAGGAACGCCCCCGCCAGGGGGCGGCTCACGAAGATGGCCGGCGAGCCGCCCGCCATGGTCAGGGACTGGCGGAACGACTCCTCCATCAGCGGGGCCAGCACGTTGGCCAGCACCAGGGGCGCCACGGGGAACCCCAGCTGCCGGAGCCCGTACCCCACGGCCCCGAAGGCCAGGGCGACGCCGACGTCGAACAGCGAGTACCTCAGGCTGTAGGCGCCCAGGGCCGAGAGCACCAGGATCGCCGGACCGAGCACCGCGAAGGGCACCCGCGCCACCCGCACCCAGAGCCCGATCAGGGGCAGGTTCAACAGCAGGAGGATCAGGTTGCCCACGTACATGCTGGCGATGACGGTCCACACCAGGTCGGGGTGCTGCCGGAACAGCTCGGGACCGGGGTCGAGGCCGTACATCATGAGGCCGCCGAGCAGCACCGCGGGCACCGGGCCGGCCGGCAGCCCCAGGGCGAACAGCGGGACGAACCCGGCCGTGGACGTGGCGTTGTTGGCCGCCTCCGCGGCGGCCACGCCCTCGATGGCGCCCCGGCCGAACCGCTCGGGCCGCCGGCTCAGCCGGCGCTCCGCATCGTAGGCGACGAAGGTGGTCACCGACGGGCTGCAGCCCGGCAAGAGGCCCAGCAGGAACCCCAACAGGCTCGCCCGCAGCATGGCCGGCGTGGCGAGCCGCAGATCGCGCCGGGTGGGAAGCCAGCCGCGGACCCGGGGCTCGTAGAGGTGGCGCACCCGCTCCTCCGCCGCCATCAGCACCTCGCTCACCGCGAAGAGCCCGATGATCACCGCGACGAAGGGGAAGCCGGCCGTCAGGGGCAGCCAGCCGAAGGTCCAGCGGGCGACGCCGGTCACCGGGTCGAGCCCGACCATGGCCACCAGCAGCCCCAGCAGCGCCGCCGCCGCCCCCTTCAGCCCCTGCCCCCCGGACAGGCTGGCCACCAGCGCCGCCGCCAGCACCGTCAGGGCGAAGTACTCCGGCGGACCGAAGGCCAGGGCCACCGTCGCCAGGGTCGGGGCAAAGAAGGTCAGCCCCACCAGCCCCAAGGTGCCCGCCACGAAGGAGGCCATCGCCGCCACGCCCAGGGCCGCGCCCGCCCGTCCCTGCCGGGCCAGCGGGTAGCCGTCCAGGGCCGTCGGCACCGACGACGCCTCCCCCGGGATGTTGACCACGATGGCCGTGGTCGACCCGCCGTACATGGCGCCGTAGTAGATCGCCGCCATCATCACCAGCGCCGGCCCCGGCGGCAGGACGGCCGTCAAGGGGAGCAGCATGGCGATGGCCGAGGTGGGCCCGATGCCGGGCAGCACCCCGACCAGGGTGCCCAGGAGGCACCCCGTGAGCCCGTACAGCAGCGTCTGCGGCTCCAGGGCCATCGTCAGGCCGTGTCCCAGCCAGTGGAAGGCCGACACCCCAGCACCCCCTCTCCGGGCCACGCCCGCCGCGACGGCGACACGGGGGACGAGCGGCGCCCGCGGGCGGGCGCCGCGAGGTGCCGCGATGCCGTGCCGCGGACGGGCCGGCTGGTGCCCCGTTGCGGGCGGGGGGACGCGGGCCGCCGGGTGACGCGATGCGACGGCGGCGGGGGACGCCCCCTGGTGCCGGGCGGCCGCCTGGGGCCGAAGCTTCAGGACGCGGGCCCCGGTACGCCACGGGGGGCGACGCCCCGTGGCCTAGGCAGCCGCCTGCGGCCGAAGCGGAGGGACGCAGGCCGCCACGCGGCCCGGTGCGACCGCGGCGAGGGACGACGCAGGGCGGCTCGGGTCTCCCCACCCCCGGGGCTCCCCGCGCCGGGGACCGCGCGGTCAGGGGCGCCCCAGCGGCCCCAACGGCAACGGGACGCCAAGCCCGCGGACGAACCCGGCCCACAGGGCGGCGGCGAACAGGCCGCCCCACAGGACCGCCACCGTCACCCGGCGCTCGCCCAGGTACCAGCTCAAGCCGGCCACGAAGAGCGCGCTGGCCAGGGGGAAGCCCAGGTCGGGCAAGGCCGCCGCGTACGCCGTGGTGGCGAGGGCCGTCACCAGCAGGCGGACCCGCCCCCGGTGGGGCGCGCCGGCCGCCCTGGCCGCCGGCGGATCCGCCGCCGGCGGATCGGTCGCCCCCGCCTGGGAGGGCCGCGGGTCGGCCTGGATCGCCGCGGGGCGTCCCGGCACGGACGGTCCGTCGGCCGCCCGGGCGCGGCAGGCCGGGTCTGGCCCGGCTGCTGCGGCGGCGCCCCGCGCCGCGGTCGCGTCACCAGCCCCTCGGCCCCTCCGGCGCCTGCCCGTCGGCGGCCGCAGCGCCGACGCCACCAGGCCGAGACCGCAGAGCACCAGCCCCAATGCCACCAAGGAGGGCAACACGCCGGGTCCCATCACGCCGGCGACGGGATCGCGGGGCGGCGCCCCGGCCAGCGCCACCGTCCCCAGCACGGCGAGAGCGGCTCCTGCCACGGCGTCGCGGTCCACGTTCCGTACCCTCCTTTCGTCGGATCCGGGGAGCCCATGGGGATCCCGTGCCTTCGCTTCGCGCGCCGCCCGCCGCCCGCGTTGGTCGGGTCCGGGGAACCCATGGGGATCCCGTGCCCCTCCCCCTGGTCGGCGCGGACCGACTTCATCGGCGCGGATCGACCTCATCGGCGCAGATCGTCCAACAGGCTCCGGTAGGTCGCGGTGACCTGGCGGATGTAGGCCTTGCTCTCCTGGTGGCCCATGGCCAGGGGGACGAAGCCCTGCTCCTCCATCTGGGCGCGGATGGCGGGGTCCTCGGCGATGGCCAGGAACGCCCGCTCCAGCTCGGCGAGGATGGCGGGCGGCGTCCCGGCCGGCACCCCCACGCCCCGGTCGATGCGCTCTACCAGGTGGATGCCCTGCTCCTCGAAGGTGGGCGCGTCCGGCAGACCGCGAAACCGCTGCTCGGCGGCGATGCCCAGCACCCGGATGCGGTCGCGGTACCGGACCAGGTCGTTGGAGTTGGCGAAGACCGCGTCCACGTGGCCGCCCAGGAAGGCGGTCATCTGGGGCGCCGCGCCGCTGAAGGGCACGTAGGTCAGGTCGATGCCGGCCAGCTTCTCCAGGCGCACCGTGGCCACGTGGTGACCGGAGAAGGTGCCGGACCCGCCCACGGTGAGGGCCCCCGGCCGGGCCTTGGCCGCCGCGATGAACTCCGCCAGCGTGCGGTAGGGGCTGGACGCCGGCACCGCCAGGCCCAGCGGCGTCGACTGGAAGAGCACCACCGGCTCGATCTGCTCGGTGCGGTACCCGGTCTGCTGCTGCAGCGGTTGCAGGACGATGTGCGGCACGTTGATCCCCGCGACCACGGAGCCGTCGGGCCGGCTGCGGACCAGCTCGCTCCAGCACAGGGCGCCGCCGCCGCCGACCTTGTACTCGATCACCACCTGGCGCCCCAGGAGCCGCTCGAGACGGGGCTGCTGGCGGCGGGCCTCGATGTCCGACTGGCCGCCGGGGTCGAAGCAGACCAGGTAGGTCAGCGGCCGCGCCGCAGCCGATCCGGTGCCGCCGGCGGCCGATGGGGACGGGCCGCCCGGGGCCGTCGCCTCCCCGGGGCCGGCGGGGCCGGTTCCTCCGGACGAACCGGCCGCGGCGCCGCCCCCCGCCGAGGCGTCGGGGGACCCAGGGCCGGGGCCGCACCCAGCCGCCGCCAGCACCAGCAGCGCCACGCCCACCAGGGCGAGTCCCCGCCGCCACCGACACCCCGAGCGACTCCCCCCGTGCCGATGGTCGCCGTGGTCCATGGTCTGTTCCCTCCCCGCCCGGCGCCCAGGGCCGGCCGCTCCCCGCTAGCGGGGCCGTCGGCGGACTTGCGCGGTGGCGATGGTCGCCCGCAGGGCCCGGGAGCCGCGACCCAGGCGGGTGGGGCCGGCACCCAGCGTCCCTGGGCACCCATCCCTTCCGGGCTAGGCGTACTCTATGCCCGCCGGGGCCGGAGGGTGCCCCCACATCGGTCCAGGTTGGGACGACCGACGCGCCTCCGCGCGGCGTCCGATGGACCGTCGGGCAGGGCCGTAGGAGGGGGCGCGCACCCGAAGACCGCTACCCCTCGACCCGAGCCCCATGAAGCCTCGGACGCCGGTCGTGGGCGGGGGTTGGTGCGCCGTCAGGCCCGGGCGCCCTTGCGGCTGCGGGCGTAGAGGCGCGGCGTGCGGGCGCGGGGGGCGGCCATGGTGGCCGGCGGGTCGCTGGCCGGGAACGTGCCCTCGACCACGTCGTCGTAGTCGAAGGCGAATTCCTCGAGGCCTCGCTCCAGCTCGGCCCCCAGGCCGGCGAGCCCCTCCTCCAGGTGGCGGCGGGCGAGGGGGAACAGCTCCTCTTCCTCCCGCTGGACGTGGTCCGCCAGGGCCTCGGCCAGCCGGTCCAGGAGCCGCTCCGGCGTCCCGTCCTCCCGGCCGCCCGGACCACCGGGGTGGCTGGGGCCCCCGCTCCCCTCCACCGGGAGGCCGGCGCCCGCCGTTCCCGACGATCGCGCCGCCGCTGGCCGGGCCGCCACGCCTCCCGGCCGGGCCACGGCGGGGTCCGGTCCCGGGCCGCCCTCGCCGGCGAGCCCCTCGGCCACCGCCCGCCCGAGGCGGTCGGCCAACCGCTCCAGCTGCCGGTGCTCCGCCAGGCGAGCCGCCAGCCGGTCCGACACCGTGGCGTCGCCGGTGCGCCGCAGCGCCGGGTAGAACACCTCCTGTTCCAGACGGCGGTGGGCATCGAGCTCGTCCATCAGCTCCACCACCAGGTCGGGGCGGTGCGCCGCGCCCGCCTCGCGGGCGTCGGTGAGCAGCCGTCCCAGCCGCCGGTGGCGATCCGCGAGGATCTGCAGGGCGCGGGGGCCGGTTCGTCCGGTCTGGTCGGGCAGGCTTCCGCTCGGCGGGGTCCGTCCGGTCATGCGGGTCCCTCCTTCTGGTCTTCGGCCGTCCCTAGTGTGTCCGCCGTCGGGCCGCGGGGCGGCCGGGACGCATCTTGGCCACTTGCGCTCACCCTTCAGAGCACACCCGGGTGTCCGCGGTGGGGCCGTGGCCGGCGCCGCGCGGAGTGGGTCCCGGGCCAGTCCACCGCTGCGTACGCGAAGCAACGGTCTGCGATGGTGCCGCAACGCACCGGGCGTGCCCTCCGCAGGTATGAGCGGGGGTCGCAGCGGCCATACTGATGGCTGCCCGGGCACCAAGAAGGAGGATGCAGGTTGGTCGGCAAGGTCAGGCCGCGGCGCGTCATCATGCCGTCGGACCTGGTCGGGCCTCGGGGCGCGAACCGGCCCCGATCCGGTCCGGTGGTCCACTACCGACTGGACGATCCGGCCGCAGCGGCCGCGGATCGTCGCGCCGCGGGGGGTCGGCCGCGAGCCGAGGCCCCCGCGGCGGGGTCGCAACCGGCCGCCGGTCCATCCCCGGCCGCCGGTTCCCCGATGCAATCCCTGGGAGGAGGACGGATGCCGATGCAGGAGCCGATGACCCACGCCGGTGCCAGCGGCTACGGCCAGGGGGTGGGCGCCGCCGCCCCCGCGGGTCCCGCCGCCAGCGCCGCCGCCGGCGCCTCGTCCACCGGGTCGAGCCCGGGCGGGGCGGCGCGGCGCATCGACTTCCACCGCCTGAGCCCGCAGCAGCAGCGGCAGGCGCTCTTGGAGCTGGTCCGCGACGGCCGCAACGACGAGGAGATCGGCGAGCTGTTCGGCCTCAGCCAGTGGCAGGTGCGCAACCTGCGCTACCGGTTGGGGATCAAGAAGGACCGCGGCGGCAACGTGCACCTCGAGCCCATCCGGCTGCGGGGCGCCGACGTCGCCGACGGCGTGGAGGCGCTGGAGTCCGGGGACGGCCGCCCGCGCCTGGCCCTCACCCTGGAGGGCGAGTTCAGCGGCGCCACGTTGGCCAGCTACCTCGAGGGGATCACCGGCTTCGTGAGGGCCGCCGGGTCGCGCCCCTTCCGGGTGCGCTGCTTCGTCTGCGAGGCCGAGGCCGACGAACCCGGCCCGTCCGGCCGGTAGCCGACCGCCCTCCGCCGGCGTCGCCCCATCCGCGGGCGGCGCCGATGACCGAAGCGAAGACCTGGTCGAACCGGGGCGCGCCCGCTGCCGTTACCGCCCTTCGCCGCCCTTGGGCCCTGGCCTGGGGCCCGGCGCCGGGGAGCCGGCGGTCTCCCCGGCGCCGGGCCCCCGGGCATCCGGCCGCCCTCCCTGGGAGGCCACCGCCCCCCGCCCGTCGTCCCCACGGACAGCCGGCCCGTCCTCCCGCTCGTCCGGGAGACCGTCCGGCGGACCGTCCGCCGGTTCGTCCCGCGATGCGCTGGAGGGAGGGGCCGTCGCCGGGGTCGCCCGCGGAGCGCCCGATCCCGTGCCGGCCCCCTCGGGGGCCGCCCCGCCGCCCCCGGCCCGCCGCACCGGCTCCCCCGCCTGCCCGGTGGGGCATTCGGGCCGCAGGGCGCAGAGGTCACAGCGCGGGTTGCGGGCATGGCAGATGCGGCGACCGTGCCAGATCAACCAGTGGTGGGCCCGCGACCACTCGGCCTCGGGGAGCTTCGCCATCAGCTCCTCCTCGACCCGTTCGGGGGTGTTGCCCGAGGCCAGGCCCAGTCGGCGGGCCACGCGGAAGACGTGGGTGTCCACGGCGATAGCCGGGATGCCGAAGGCATTGCTGAGGACGACGTTGGCCGTCTTGCGGCCGACGCCGGGCAGCTGCATCAGCTCCTCCCGGGTCCGCGGCACCTGGCCGCCGTGGCGTTCCACCAGGATGCGACAGGCGGCCAGCAGGTTGCGGGCCTTGTTCCGCCAGAGGCCGATGGTCCGGATCATGGACCCGAGCTCGTCCTCGCTCAGCTGCAGCATGGCCTCCGGCGTGGGACAGCGCGCGAACAGGGCGGGGGTGACCTGGTTCACCGCCGCGTCGGTCGTCTGCGCGGAGAGGATCGTGGCCACCAGCAGCTCGAAGGGCGTGCGCCAGTGGAGGGCGGTGGTGGCGTCAGGGTACATGCGGGCCAGCTTCGCCCGGATGCGGGCGATGCGGGCCGCTTCGGCGTCCCGGTCGGTCGTCGTGGCCGGGGCGCTCCCCTCCGTCACCGGAGCCGCCGTCGCCGGGGTCCCTGCCCGGGCGGGGCGCGCTGGAAGCCCGCCAGCTGACCCGCTGGGGTGCCGTCGGGCCGCTTCCTTGCGCAGCGGCGTGGGCTTCGACCGCTGGGATCCCCGCCGGGGGTCCTGACCGTCTCCGGGGCTGTGCACTCCGCGTCACCGCGCCTAGCCTATCACGTGTCGCGCTAGCGGAGTAGGGTGGCGTCGCGTGCCGCACCAGCGGGGTGGGGTGGCGCTGCCTCCGTTCTACGTCGCCGGCCCGTCCCCCGGACCCCCCGCGGACGGCCGAGCCGGTTCGTCCAGCCGCCGCACCAGGGTCTCCGCCAGCTCCCGGGCGATGCCGGCGGGATCGACGGCAAGCCGTCGGCAGGGGCACCACCAGGGCTCGTCGGCAGCCCACACCGGCTCCGCCCCCGTGCGGCGCGGCAGCCGATACCGCGGGACGAACCCGGCCGGAGCCTCCGCCAACCGGCGGTACGCCATCCCGCTGACCCCCACCTGCAGGAGCCACCCCGACTCTCCCGCACCCGCCGAGGGGCCGTCGGGTCCGTTGCCTCCGTGGCCGTCGGCCGGCCCCCGCCTCGGGCCAAGGCGCGGCGGTGCCGCCCCGCCGGCTTCGACGCCCGGCGTCGCGGTCGCGCCTCCCGTGCCGGCGGCAGGACCCGGGCCGCTCCGGCAGTCCGTCGCCAGGGGCTCCAGCAAGCGGCGCAGCTCCGCCTCCACCCGGGCCGGGGGGATGAAGAAGAGGGCGAGGGGATCCCGCGGGTCGTTGGGGGCCGTCAAGCTGGCCGTCGCCACCCGCACGCCGTCCTCCTTCGCCACGTCACGCCGCTCCCTTGCGGAGTCCACCCGGACCGCCACCAGGTGCAACCACGCGTCGAAGCCCCCCGGCGGCGTCACCCCGCGGCGGACGGCTTCCAAGGCGCGGCGGGCTTCTTCCTGGCCGCGTTCGTCCGGCGGGGACATCCGATCCCGGTCCTCCGCTGCCACCGGCAGATCCCCCTTCGCCATGTCGTGCCCGAGGGGCGTTCCCACGGCCCACCCGTCGCCTGTTCCCGCGCATCAGGAAGCTCCAAGATCATCCAAAGCCACCGTACCAGAGCGTCCGTTCTCGGGCAACGAGCGGGCCGAGGCCGGAGGGCCGTACGAAGCATTGGCCGACGGCGATTTGGCGACGGACCACGGAGGAACGATAAGACGCGCACGAGCCGTGCTCGGCCCCCGCGGAGACGGCGTCGCCGGGGGGTGCTGGCCGGCGCAGGACGGGGTGGGTGCAGACACCCGTGACCGGTGCGTCCGGTCTCGCCACCCTCTTCGCGGTCACTTTGGCCGCGGTGCTGGTCGGCCTGGCCAGCGCCATCCTCAGCCTGTGGGCGGTGCGGCGGAGGCTGCTGGACCGCACGGTGGATGGGGCCGTCCGCCGGCTGCTCAGCGATCCCTACCCGGAGAACCTCTGGGACCTGGCTGTGGGGATGCAGCGCGTGCCCCCGACGGTCCTGCTCGAGCTCGAGCTCCGGGCGCACAAGGGTGCGCTCCTCGAGCGGCCCCTGGGCAGCGTCACGCGGCGCAGCCAGTGGGAGGACATCGCCTTCAACCCGGCCCAGCTGGTCCGCCCTCCCTTGCCACCGGACGCCCCGGTGGACACCTCCGTCGTCCTCGGGCCCGAGGCGGGCCGCCCGTTGCGCCTGGAGACCCCCTTGCTGGTCGGTGCCATGGGGTACGGGGTCGGCGTCAGCAGGGCCGTGGCGTTGGCCCTCGCCCGGGGCGCCCATCAGGTGGGGACGGCGTACAACGCCGGGTCGGGCCCCATCCTTCCGGAGCTCCTGGACGGTCGCGGTCCCCTGATCCTCCAGTTCACCGGCGGGGCGTGGACCCGCGACCCCGCCGTCCTGGCGCGGGCCGACATGGTCGAGATCCGCCTCGGCCACGGGGCGCGGGGTGCCCTGGGGCGGCGCTTCGATGCGACCCGCCTGCCCCCCGAGGTGCGGCGCCTGCTGGGAGGGGGAGCCGATGCACCCCCGGTCCTCGAGGCGCCCCTGCCCGAATCCCTCGATCCGCAGGCCTTCCGGCAACTGGTCGACCGGCTGCGCCGGTGGACCGATGGGGCCCCGGTGGCCGTCAAGCTGGCGGCGACCCACGACCTGGAGCGGGAGCTCCTGGCGGTGGTCGACGCCGGGGTCGACGTCGTCGTCCTGGACGGGTCCGAAGGGGGCACCCACGGGACGCCCCCGGTCCTGGCGGACGACTTCGGCATCCCCACGCTCCACGCGTTGGTGCGGGCGGCGGCCCTGCTCGAGGCCACGGGCCTCCGTCCGTGGCTCAGCCTGGTCATCGGCGGTGGGCTGCGCACCCCGGGTGAGGCTCTCAAAGCCCTCGCCCTGGGCGCTGACGCCGTCTACCTGGGGACCGCCGTGCTGATGGCGGCCACCCACGGCCAGCTCAGCAAGGCCATCCCCTTTGAGCCCATCACCCAGCTGGTGTGGGCGACGGGGCGGCGGGCACGCCGGTTCGACCCCGAGCGCGGGGCACGGACCGTCGCCAACTTCCTTCAGGCATGCACCCTGGAGATGGCCGAGGCAGCCCGGGCCCTGGGCAAGGACAGCCTGCGGGCCGTGGACCGGTCGGACCTGGTGGCCCGAACCCCCGAGGCCGCCCGGATGCTGGGGCTGCCGCCGTCGTGGCGTCCTCCGGGGTCCGGGACGCCGTGAGCGGGCCGCACGAGCGCTCGGGTGCTCCGCAAGCGCTCGGTTGGTATAAGATGGGGTCGTGACCCGCACCGCGCGTCCCGCGGTTGGCCGCAACCGGAGGAGGGTCCCCCATGGCGTCTCCCGTCTGGTCCCCGGGGTCCAGCCCGCGACGCGCTGCGGCGGCCGCCGTCGTCGCCGCCGGTCTCGTCGCCGTCGCCGGGCTGGCCTACGTCAAATGGCTACCATACTACCATCGCCTCCTCGCCGTCTCCCTCACCCACACCCTCGGATCGTCGCTGTTCGGGCCGGAGGGCTACTTCACGGCAGTAAACCTGGGAGTCGCCTGGAGCTATGCGGTCGAGTACTTCCGGAGCGTGTGGCAGGCCGCTCTCCTGGGCCTCGTCCTCGGTGGGGCCGTGGAGGCTGTCCTACCGGCAACGTGGATTCAACGACTGCTGGGGGCACGTCCCCGGGCCGTGGCCTTGGCAGGGCTCTTCGCCCTTCCCGGCATGATGTGCAGCTGTTGCGCCACGCCCGTGGTGGCGGGGCTCCGGCGGCAGTCCGCCTCGGCAGGTGCGGCCGTGGCCTTCTGGTTGGCCAATCCCGTCCTCAATCCCGCCACCCTGGCCGTCCTGGTGATGGTGCTGGGGTGGCCCTTCGGCCTGGTCCGCCTGATCTTCGGGGTGCTGATGGTGTTCGGGATCGGCCTTCTGGTCGATCGGCTCTTCCCCGAGGAGCGCCACCCGCCCCAGGCTGCGACCACGGGACACCCGGCGACCCGGACGCCGCACCCGGCTTCGGCGTCCTGGCCGGTCCGGTGGCTTCGAAGCACCCTGCGCCTGGCGGCGTGGATCGTGCCCGAATACCTCGTGATGGTGTTCCTCACGGGCCTGCTGGGGGGTGTGTTCTTTCCTGCCGGCATCGGGCAGTGGGCCCATGCGCCCCTGGCCCTGCCGCTGATCGCCCTGGCGGGGACCCTGTTCGTCATCCCGACCATGGCCGAGATCCCCATCGTGCAGGGGCTGATGGCCGTCGGACTCCCGACGGGACCCGCCGCAGCCCTGCTGCTGACGTTGCCGGCCGTCAGCCTGCCCGGCTTGGTGATCCTGGGTCGGTCCTTCCGCGCACGAACGCTGGGGGTGGTCACCCTGGCCGTGACGCTGGTAGGCGTAGCCGGCGGGCTGGTGGCGGCGGCCCTGCTCTGAGCTGAAGGCTGTCATCGATGCGGGACGGTCGCGGCATCCCGCCGTCCACGGAGGGCGGTCCGTCGCCCTCAGCCCGCGGCGGAGGGCGCCTCGGCTGGAAGGCGGACGGTCACCGTCGTGCCCCGGCCCGGCGCGCTGTCGATGGCGATGGAGCCGCCGTGGCGGTCCACGATCCAGCGGGCGATGGACAGTCCCAGCCCCGTGCCGCCGGGATCGCGGCTGCGGGCGGGATCGGCCCGGTAGAAGCGTTCGAAGACGTGGGGCAGATCGGCGGGAGGAATGCCGACCCCGGTGTCGGCCACGGTGAGGGTGGCACCGCCATCGGGACCGGCGCGGAGCCCCAGGGTGATCCGGCCGCCGGCGGGCGTGTACTTGATGGCGTTGTCCAGCAGGATCAGCAGCAGTTGCTTGATCCGATCCGCGTCGCCGCGGATCCGCACGGGCTCCAAGGGGTCCAGCACCAGCTCCTGGCCGCGGGCGAGCCCGCGTGCCTCCTGGAAGGCCTCCAGGACGACGGCGTCCACGTCGACGGGCTGGATCGCCAGGGGCACCCCCGCGTCGGCCCGCGCCAGCGCCAGCAGGTCGGCCACCAGCCGGCTCAGACGCTCGGCCTCCCGTCGCGCCTCGGCGAGGGCCTGGGCCTGTTCCTCCGGGGGGAGGTCGGGCCGCCGTCGCAGCAGGTCCAGGTTGCCCAGGATCGCCGTCAGGGGCGCCCGCAGCTCGTGGGAGGCATCGGCGACGAACCGCTGCTGCAGCCGGTAGGCGGTCTCGATGCTGTCCAGCATCTGGTTGAAGGTGGCGGCCAGCATGGCCAGCTCGTCACGCCCGGCGGCCTGCACGCGGCGGGACAGGTCGCGGGAGGCGGCGATGGCGCGGGCCGTCTCCGTCAGCCGCGCCACGGGGCGCAACGCGCTTCCCGCCACCGCCCAGCTGCCGACGCCGGCCACCACCAGTCCCAGCGCCCCGAGCCCGGTGAGGAGCACGCGGAAGTCGGCCATGGATGCGTCCAGGCCCCCCAGCGGCGAGAGGGCTACCACGTAGCCGGGGCCCTCCCCCGCGCCCTCGCCACCGTCGTCCACAGGCCGGACGAACACGCGCCACCGCTGCCGGCCGTCGTGAAGGGTGCCGAAGGCGCCCTTCGCCACCGGCGGCATGTCCACGATGGAGGGCGCCAGGGTTGGGAAGAAGCCGTAGGCGGGTCCGGATGGGCGAGCCAGCACCGATCGCGGGTCCACCGCCGGCGCCGCGTCGTCGGGCGAGCGCTGCAGGAGCCGGCCGTCCGCGGCATGCAGCCGCAGCGCCATGGCCACCCCCTGCTGGGCCGCCAGATGCCCGAGGTGGCTGGGCGCAGCCGGGTCCGCCACGGCGGCGGCGGTGGCGGCCAGGAGGGCGCGGTCGACGGCCTCGTAGTGGGCGCGGGCGTGGAAGGCGTAGCTGGCCATGGAGCCCACCAGCACCACCACGGCCATCACGGCGCCAAACCACACCACCAGGCGCCAGCGCAGGGGCAGCGCTCATCCCTCCCGCAACACGTAGCCCACGCCCCGCACCGTGTGGATCAACCGGGGCTCCCCCTCCGCCTCCAGCTTCTGGCGGAGCTGTCTGACGTACACCTCGAGGACGTTGGCGTTGCCGCCGAAGTCGTAGCCCCACACCCGCTCCAGGAGCTGGTCCTTGGGCAGCACTTGCCGGGGGTGGCGCATGAACTCGTGCAGGAGCTTGAACTCCAGGGCGGTCAGGTGGATCTGGCGCCCACCGCGGCGGGCGGTGTAGGTACCGGTGTCGAGCACCAGGTCCGCGAAGCGCAGGACCTGGGGCCGCTCCGCCTGGCGTCGCCGCAGCAGGGCCCGCACGCGGGCCACGAGGACCTCGAAGGTGAAGGGCTTGACCACGTAGTCGTCGGCGCCGGCCTCCAGCCCCCGCACCTGATCGGCCGGCGCGTCCCGGGCCGTCAGGAACAGCACCGGCAACTCGGGGTCGGCCGCCCGCAACCGGCGCAGGACCTCCATCCCATCCATGCCGGGCATCATGATGTCGAGGATGACCAGGTCCGGCGGTTGCTCGCGGGCGATCTTCAACGCCTCTTCGCCGGAGCCCGCGGTGTCCACGGTGAACCCCTCGTACGACAGGCCCCGCTTGAGCAGGCTGGTGACGGCGGGGTCGTCGTCCACCACCAGGATGCGCTCCACGCGCTCTCCCTCCGCCCCTCGGAGCGGTACCGCCGCGGCAGTCCCCGGCTCCCATTGTCGCCGCGGGCCGTGATGGCGGTCAATGCGGCGGGGCGCCTCGGCGGGGGCATGATCCGGACACCCTTCCGGCCGCTGGGGTCGCCGTGGCCTCCGCGCCCGTGCGTTGCACAGCCGGGTGCACGCGGGGCAGGCCGTCCCCGGCCCGCGCGACGGCGCCGGCCACTGGCCGGCGCCGTCGCGGACTTCGTCGCCACCGCCGACTGCATGGCGACATCGCCGCCTTCCCCGCCTGACCCCCCAGGCGGAAAGGGCGGAGCCCCGGCTGCCGCCGCCCGGCGCCACCGCCGGCGAGCGCCGGGGCTCCCTCGACGCTGCCGATCGGTCGCTACCGCCGCCGTCCCGCGAACACCGCACCAGGCTGCCAGGGCGTACCCAGGGCCGGCAGCACCCAGCGGTCGGCCCCATACCAGCCGGCCACCCTCCAGGCGAGCACGAGCCACGTGGCAACGATGAACATGACGGGGTTGCTGCTCACGGTGCCGGCGAAGAGGAAGTTGGCGTTCATGAAGCTTCCGGCGAAGGCCGCGATGCCGGTGAACAGGCCCAGGATCAGCGCCACGCCGATCAGGACCTCGCCGTACGCCACCAGGTGCCCGAAGAGTGGTGCATGGGGCAGGGCCACCCGCTCGATGAACCAGGCGTACCAGGCGGGCACGTCCGGGTGCTCGCCGGCGGTCTTGGCCAGCGCCCCCTTCAGGAACCCGGCCACCGCCGCCCCCGCCTGGTCGCCCGTCCAGGCCGGGTTGCCCACCTTGCCGAGTCCCGCCTCAAGCCACCGCCATCCCAGCCACACCCGCAGCACCAACCAGATCCAGGCGGAGCGGGTGTCGCTGAAGAGCCACCGCACCACGGGCGGCTCGGTGAACACGCCGTGCTGCTGCTTGATGCCCTCCACCGTCCGCGCCGGTCTCACGGCGCCCACGCTTCCCGTCGTCGCCATGGCCGTCGCCTCCTTCCGGTTCCAGGATGGGAGGCAAGGCTGAGGCCCACATGAGCGCCATCTGAGCGGTCGCTGAGAAGTCCGCTCAGCCGGCACGCACGAGCCTCGTCGGCCTGCGCCGGTGCCGTGAGAGGGGAAGGAGGAGGGATCCGACGATGCCGACGACACCCCAGCGCCCTCAGGAGGCGGAGGCACGAACCGGCCGGACGAACCGGCTGCCGCTCACCGCCGGGAAGGCGAGGTCTGGCGCAGAACCACCGGTCCACCCGAGGCCCGAACGGCCACCTTGCCCGGCTGCATGCCCGACGCCGGCCTGCGCCCCACACCTCATCGCCTGGGGTCGACCGCCGCCTCAAGCACTTCCCCGCGCTGCTGATCGAAGACGGGCTGGCACGGCGGGTCATTCCACGTCCACCTCCACTGCCGTTCGTCGGAGGATCACCAGGAACCATCCTCCCGGCCCCGAAGTTCCCAACGAGGGGGTCGTCCATGACGTCGCACCGCGGACCCGACGGCCGGCGCGTCCCCGACCCGCGCCGGTGGCGCAGCACGGGGGCACCCGCCGGGAAACCCGGACCGTGGGGCCTGGTGGCGGTCGCGGCCATCCTACTGGTGGCCGCCGGCGCGCTGGCCTGGCTTGCCCATACGGGTGGGGCACCCGAGGACGGCGGTGCGGGACCGGCCTCCCCTCCGGGCGGCAGCGCCACCGGGACGGTGCCGGGTCCGACCGCGGAGGAACCGGCCACGCCGCCGGGCGACGACACCCAGGCGGCCGGCGGCGCCCAGGGAGGGGAAGGCGAGCCGGGATCGCCCGCGGGGCGAGGCGACGGCACCGGTCCGAGCACGGGGGACGCAGGGGGCGGCAGGGTCGTCCTGCGCGTCGAGGAAGTCGCCGCGGGCCTCGAGGTCCCCTGGGACATGGCCTTCGACCCCGAGGGCCGGATGTTCTTCACCGAGCGGCCGGGCCGGATCAACCTGCTGGACGGCGACCGGGTGATCCGCCTGGCCTCCCTGCCCGATACCCTGGCCATCGGGGAGGCCGGCCTCCTCGGCATCGCCCTCCACCCCGGGTTCCCGGACCCGCCGTACGTCTACGTCTACCAGACGTACCAGACCCGCGGGCGCGGCGCCGCGGTGAACCGCGTCCTGCGGTTCCGGTTCGACCCTGGCGCCGTGGCATCGGGCGGCGCTTCGGGCCCCGGCGCCCGGTCCCCGCGGCTGGTGGACCGGACGGTGGTCTTCGACGGCATCCCCGCCTCGTCCATCCATGACGGCGGACAGCTGGAGTTCGGCCCCGACGGCAAGCTCTACGTCACCACCGGCGATGCCCGCGCGGCGGCGCAGGCCCAGAACCCGCGCTCGCTCCACGGCAAGATCCTCCGCCTCAACCCCGACGGCTCCGTTCCCCCCGACAACCCCCTGGGGCCCGACAACCCCGTGTACTCCTACGGGCACCGCAACCCGGAGGGGCTGGCCTTCGACCCCGTGACGGGCCGCCTATTCGCGGTCGAACACGGCCCCGACGCGGGGGACGAGATCAACCGCATCGAACCGGGCGCCAACTACGGCTGGCCCGATGCCGTGGCCCCCGCGAGCCACCGGGGCCGCTTCACCCCGCCCCTGCGAAGCTACGACCCGATCATCGCCCCGGCGGGGGCCGCCTTCTACCGCGGGCCCGTCCACGCGTGGGACGGCAGCCTCTTCTTCGGAACCCTGGGATTCTCGCCCGACAGCGCGGGGCGGCACCTGCGGCGCGTCCGCCTCGATTCGTCGGGGGTGCGGGTGGTCGAGGAGGAGGAACTCTTCAAGGGACGGTACGGACGCATCCGCGCCGTGCAGATCGGCCCCGACGGCTGCGTCTACTTCGGAACCAGCAACCGCGACGGGCGCGGCGAGCCGGGCCCCCGGGACGACCGCATCCTCCGGGCGTGTCCGGTCAGTTGAGGGTCGGGCCGGGATCCGCCGGTGCGCTCCGCCCGCAGGGTGTCGCGTCGCCGCCCCCACCCCCCAGCCGTCGGGGAGCGGGCCACGGCGCCGCCGCACGCCATGGGCACCGGGGGTGCGCCATCGGTACCGGGGGTCGGGCGGGTTCGTCCTGCGTCGGGCGGGTTCGTCCGCCGCAAGGCCGCCCGCAGGCCCGTCGTGCGGGACGTGGCTCGGGGCCCCGCCCTTCGGGGGCCGGCTCATCGCCCGGCGAGGGGCGCCCGGGACCGGTCCTGGAGAGCCTGCCACAAGGCCTCGGCCGCCGCCTCGCCCTGCCGGATGCAATCGGGGACGCCGACCCCGAAGTACCCCGCACCGGCCAGGACCAGCCGCGGGTGCTCCTGCAGCGCCGCCCGCACCGCCGCCATCCGCTCCAGGTGCCCGACGGGATACTGCGGCATGGCCCGCGGCCAGCGGTAGACCCGCACCAGCGCCGGCTCGCCCGCCACCCCGGCCAGCTCGGCCAGGTCGGCACGCACCCGCCCCACCAGCTCCTCGTCGGGAAGAACCAGCGGGTCCTCCCCCGGCCGGCCGACGAAGGCCCGCAGCAAGGCCATCCCCGGCGGCGCCGTGCCGGGCCACTTGCTGGAGACCCAGGTGCAGGCCGTGACGAACCGCTGTTCGTCCAGCGGCACGATGAAGCCGCTTCCGTCCAGCCGACCGGCCCGCTCCTGCGGGTAGGCCAGCGCCACCACCGCCGTGGACTTGTACGGGATCGCCGCCAGCCGCTCGGCCACCGCGGGGAGGAACGGCTCGACCAGCGCGGCCGCCGCCCAGGCGGGGACGGCCAGCACGACGCCGTCCACCGTCTCCCGACCGCCGTCGGCGGCGTGCACGCGGTATGCGGCCGGACGGCCGCCCGCCGCACCGGCCGGCACCACTTCCATCGCGACGACGCGCGTGGCGGGGACGATCCGGCCCCCCAGCGCCACGATGCGCCGCGCCACCTCGACGGGCAACCGGCCGAGTCCCCCGCGCAGGGTGACGAACGGCGAAGGGTGCGCAGCCGCAGGCCGACGACCCCCTTCCCCATCCGGCGCTGTGCGCGACGCGGGGTCCCGGTCCGGCCCGTTCGTCCCCGAGCTGCGCTGCCGGCGGGCCATCCCCCGCATCAGGCTCCCGAACTCGCGTTCCAGACGGACCAGTTGCGCGAACGTTGCCTGGATGCTCAAAGACTCCGGATCGCCGCTGGCCACGCCGGCCAGGAGGGGAGCGGCCAGCCGATCCGCGACCTCCCGGCCCAGGCGCCGCCGCAGGAAGGCGGCGATGGACTCGTCGGCCCCGTCTCGCCGCGGGGGCAGCCAGGGCTCCAGGCTGGCCCGCACCTTGCCGCCCAGGCTGAAGAGCGACGCCGCCCAGAGGGCCCGGACGCTCTGGGGAACGCCCAGGGAGAACCCCTGCGGCATGGGCCGCAGCCGTCCCCGGTGGACGATGAAGGTGCGCCCAGCCGCCGGACCGGGCGCCACCAGGTCGTCCTCGAGCCCGAGGTGGCGCACCAGCTGGAGGCCGTGGGGCTTGGACGTGACCAGGGAATCGGGCCCCTGTTCGATGACGAAGCCGCCGACCCGCTCGGTCTGGATCTTCCCGCCCACCCGCCGCGCGGCCTCGATCACCCGCACGTCCAGGCTCGCGCCGTGGGACCGGGCGAGCTCCAACAAACGGAGGGCGGCCGCCAGTCCGGCGATGCCGCCCCCCACCACGACGACGCGTAGTGCCGCGGTCCCTGGTCGCAGCGGCGAGGCCATGGGCGTCACGGCTCCCCCCCGTCTTCCGCGCGCGCTCCCGCCGCCGCGGCCTCGTGCCGGGTCGCGCCCAGGCGGTCGAGGACCAGGTCGGCCAGCACCTCGATGAAGTCGGGATCGGCGTTGAGCGACGGCGTGCGCGCGAAGCCCACGCCCGCCTCCTCCGCCACCTGCCGCGCCTCGATGTCCAGGTCGTAGAGCACCTCGAGGTGGTCCGCCACGAAGCCCACCGGGCAGGCCACCACCGCCCGCGCCCCCTCCCGGGCCAGTTCCCGGATCACGTCGGTCACGTCCGGGCCCAGCCAGGGGTCGGCCGTCCGGCCCGCGCTCTGGTAGGCCACCCGCCAACGCTGGAGCCCTGCCGCCGCCGCCACCTTGGCCGCGGTCTCCTCCACGTGGCGCGGGTAGGGATCGCCCCGGTCCACCACGGGCTGGGGGATGCTGTGGGCGGTGAAGACCACCACCGCGCCGTCCCGTCGGTCCGGCGGCAATGCGGCCAGCGTCGCCTCGACCCGCCGGGCCAGGGCGGCGACGAAGCCGGGGTGTCCGTGGAAGTGGTCGATGAAGTGCACCGGCGGTGCGCCGGCGTGCCGCGCCAGCGCCTCGCGGGCCGCCTGTTGGTAGAGGGCCACGCTGGCCGCCGAGTACTGGGGGGCCATGACCAGCGCCACCGCCTCGCGCGGCCGCGCCCCCACCAGCCGCTCCACGGCCTCGGCGATGAAGGGCTTGGCGTGCAGGTAGCCGACGAAGGCCGACACCGGCCGGCCCAGGCGCTCGGCCACCGTCGCGGCCACGCGGCGGGCCTGTTCTTCCGTGATCTCGTGCAGCGGCGACCGGCCGCCGATGGCCTTGTAGCGGTCGATCAGCTCCTGCAGCAGCTCGGGCGTCGGCGGACGCCCGTGACGGATGTGGGTGTAGTAGGGCTCCACCTCGTCCAGGCTCTGGGGCGTCCCGTAGGCCATGACCAGCAGACCCAGCAGGCCCTCGCCCCGCACCGTCCCCTCGGCCGCCGCGCTGGAGGGCGGCGACCCCGGGGGCCGGGGGGCGTTGTCGGTCGTCCTTCCGTCCATCGCTGCTCCCGCCTCCCAGGCCACGTTAGCACACGCAGCGCGGCGTGGGCGTCGGGTCAAGGCCCGGGGACGCCCACGGGCATGGACCGGAGCCGCGACCTGCCAGGGGCCCCCGCCTCACTGGAGCCACGTCTCCACCAGCCCGCGGTTTTCCTCGAGCCAAGCCGCCACGCCCTTCGCCGGCTGGTCCGCGCCGTGCTCCTGGATGGCCGCCTCTAGCGCCGCCAGCTGGTCGAGGGTCAACTCGAACCGCTCCAGCCAACGGGCGACCTCGGGGAAGTCGTCCCGGAAGCCCTGGCGCGCGATGATCTGGAGCTTCTCCGCCCCCTCGGGATTCATCAGCCCCTTGGGATCGTCCAGGTAGCGGATGTCGTACTTCGCAAACGCCCAGTGGGGGCGCCACAGGGTGACCACGATCCACTCCCGGTTCTGGATGGCCCGCTCGAGCTCCGCCAGCATCGTCGGCGTGCTGCTCTGGACCAGCTCCCAGTCGTCCAGGCCGTATCCTGGCATGGCGCTCTCCCGCGTCACGCGCATGAGGCCGGCACCGGCCTCGATGCCCACGATGCCCTTGCCGAACCGGTCGGCGTAACGGGGCAGGTCGGCGATGCTGCGCGCCTCCACGTAGTCCGGAACGGCCAGCCCCAGGTCGGCCTGGTCGTACCAGGTGCCCAGGACCTCCACCCGATCGCCGAACCGCTCCATGTATTGGCCGTGGGTCGAGGGCATCCACACGTCCAGGAAGAGGTCGATGCTGCCGTTGGCGACCGCGGCGAAGAGCGGCGCTACCTCGACCTGCGTCAGTTTGACCTGGTATCCCTGCTCTTCCAGCAGCGCTTTCCACAGGTAGGAGACGGCGATGTCCTCGTCCCACGGGATGTAGCCGATCTCGAGGGTCCCCTTGGCCTCGTTCCCCGCCCCGTCCGAGCGACCCATCCCGCCGCAGGCCCCCAGCAGGAGCGTGGCGAGGACCACCAGCCCGGCCAGCCATGGACGCCACCCCCCGCCGCGCCACCGTCGTGGACGAATCCGGTGATTCCGATCGCGATGCATCGTGCCACCTCCCGCTCCTTCGTGGCTCGCGCCGCCGGTCCCCGCCGCGAGCGACCACCGGCGGCTTCCCACAGGACCAGCCCGCCCGCGGGTGCCAGGCCGCCCGCTGGCGCGCCGCGGCCTTCGGACCGTCACGCCGCCCGGACGCCGGCGTCCCGTGCCCGACCGCCCGCGCGTCGAGACACCCTGCCGGCCAACCCCTCCGTCACCCGGTCCAGGTATACCGCCAACAACACCACGGCCAGCCCGGACTCCACGCCCAACGGGATGTCCAGCGCCGTCAGGCCGCGGACCACCTCGGCCCCGAGGCCTGGCGCACCGGCCATGCCCGCGATCACGACCATCGACAGCGCCAGCATGATCACCTGGTTGACACCGGCCATGATGGTCGGCAGGGCCAGGGGTAGCTGGATCTTGCGCAGGATCTGGTTCGGGGTGGATCCAAAGGCGCGACCCGCCTCCACCACGTCGGCTGGCACCTGGCGGATCCCCAGGTCCGTCAGGCGTATCGCCGGCGGGACCGCGAAGACCACCGTGGCCAGCAAGCCCGGCACCACGCCCGCGCCGAAGAACAGCACCGCCGGCAGCAGGTGGACGAAGGCCGGCAGGGTCTGCATGAGGTCCAGCACGGGCCGCAGGACCGCCCGCAGCCAGGGGGACCGGCTGGCGGCGATCCCCAGGGGGATGCCCAACGCGACGGCGATCACGGTGGCCGCCAGCACCAAGGCCAGGGTCTGCATCGCCGGCTCCCACTCGCCCATCGCCGCGACCAGGACGAACGCGGCCGCGGCGAACAGCCCGAAGCCCCGTCCCCGCAGCCACCAGGCCAGGGTGGCCAGCACGGCGATCACCAGCAGTGGAGGGCTGCCGACCAGTAGCGTGGTGGTCGCATCCACCAGACCGCTGACACCCTGCGCCAGGGCGTCCCAGACGGGGTCCAGGGCGTCGAGCAACCAGTAGATCCCGGCCTCCACCCACTCCCCCAGCGGCACGTCGATCTCACCGATCCCCACCGGCAACGGATACATCCCCTCCTTCCCGCGTCTGCCCGGCGCCGCCGTCGGCGGACTGGCTCCGCCCTCCGGCCGTGGAGGCGCCGTCGTCGCGACCGTGGGCCTGCGCCGGCTCGCCGGAGCCCTCGGGCGGGTTGACCGCCACCTCCCCGGCCATGCCCGCGAGGACCTGCACCCGGGCGACCAGGCCGACCAACCGGCCCCGCTCGTCGACGACGGCCACGGGCCACGGGCTGCGGGCGATGACCGGAATCAAGTCTCTGAGGGTGGTCTCGGGGGAACACGTGGGGACGTCGCGCCGGACCACCGCAGCCAGGGTCCGCTCCCCTCGCCGGGCCGCCTCGAGCGCGTCGTCCGCCGTCACCAGACCC
Organism: Thermaerobacter composti; assembly: GCF_033582035.1. Taxonomy (NCBI): domain Bacteria; kingdom Bacillati; phylum Bacillota; class Clostridia; order Eubacteriales; family Clostridiales Family XVII. Incertae Sedis; genus Thermaerobacter; species Thermaerobacter composti. Next base: position 933,401 of record NZ_CP132508.1, on the reverse strand, counting down.
CGCAGGCGCCGCTCCCGGTCCACCACGAAGACCGACGAGAGCTGCAGCTCCTCCATCTTGCGGAGCGCCACCCGGGGGCCATCGCTCTCCCGCACCGTCTCCGGCCGCCGCATGACCGTGCGCGCCGTGAACACCTTGCTCCGGTCCACGTCTTCGGTGAAGGAGGCCACGTAATCGTCGGCCGGTCGCGCCAGCACGCCCTCGGGCGTGTCGACCTGGACGACGCGGCCGTCTCGCATGATGGCGATGCGGTCCCCCAGCTTGAGGGCCTCGCTGAGGTCGTGGGTGATGAAGACGATGGTGCGCTGCAGCTCCGCCTGCAACTGGAGCAGTTCGTCCTGCATCTCGCGGCGGATCAGGGGATCCAGCGCGCTGAACGCCTCGTCCATGAGCAGGATGTCCGCATCCGTGGCCAGTGCCCGGGCCAGGCCCACCCGTTGTCGCATGCCGCCGGACAGCTCCCCCGGGTAGCTGTCGGCCCACTGGGCCAGGCCCACCGTCTCCAGCGCCTCCAGGGCGCGCTGGCGGCGCCGCCTCGCGTCGACGCCGCGGACCTCCAGGCCGTACTCCACGTTCCCGAGGACGGTGCGATGGGGGAGGAGGGCGAAGTGCTGGAACACCATGGCGAAGCGCTCCCGCCGCAGCTGCAAGAGGGCGCGCGGCGGCAGCGCGGTGACATCCTCTCCGTCCAGCAGGATGCGGCCCGCCGTGGGCTCGACGAGGCGGTTGAGACAACGCAGCAGCGTCGACTTGCCGCTGCCGGAGAGCCCCATGATGACGAAGATCTCGCCCTTCTCGATGGCCAGGCTGACCCCCGCCACCGCCAGGGTGTGGCCCGTGCGCCGCAGGATCTCGTCCTTGGAGCGGCCCGCGCGCGCCAGGGCGAGGGCTTCGTGGGGGCGTGGCCCGAACAGCTTGTAGACGTCGTCCACCACGATCTGGGCCACGCGTCGGCTCACCTCCCCGTGGCTTGTCATGGTGGGCCATTCCGGCGAGCAAGGCAGGGCAGTGCCGGATGGGGCGCGACCTCGCATGGAGAGGAGGCGACTGGGAGCGGGCCCCTCAAGGCCCGCATCGGAGACCCTGGGGTTCCAGGGGGAAACAAAAAACCGGCCTGCGGAGCCTGCCGGTTCCAGTTGTGGGCACTCGCCGGAACGATGGGCTGCAGCCTCCTCCTTGGTAACACAACAGCGCGCCGGTCTGCAAGGCCTGCTCGGCGACGTCCCCGCGGCGCCCGGTCGTGCGCCGCATTTCCGCGGCATTTCGGCGGTATTCTCTCCCCGCCCCTTTCCCCTATACTGGGGGCGAGGTCCTCGGACCGCCGGGCCGCGCAGCCGCCACGGCAGGAGCCCAACGGTGCTCGCTTGGGCCGAAGAGGAGGCCGTCCACCATGGAAGTCATCAAGATCTCGCCCCGCGGCTACTGCTATGGCGTGGTCGACGCCATCGCGCTGGCGCGGCGGGCCGCCGCCGACCCCACGCTGCCCCGGCCCATCTACATCCTGGGCATGATCGTCCACAACCGCCACGTGGTGGAGGAGCTGGCCCGGGAGGGCGTCCACACGCTGGATGGCGAAGACCGCTTGTCGCTGCTGGAAAAGGTGGACCGCGGCACGGTGATCTTCACCGCCCACGGCATCGCGCCCCAGGTCCGGCGGCGGGCCATCGAGAAGGGGCTGACCTGGATCGACGCCACCTGCCCCGACGTCACCCGCACCCACGAGCTGATCAAGGACCGCGTGGCCAAAGGGTTCGAGATCATCTACATCGGCAAGAAGGGCCACCCCGAGCCCGAGGGCGCCATGGGCGAGGCGCCCGGCCACGTGCACCTGATCGAGACCGTCGACGACCTCGACGCCCTGCCCCTGGACCCGGCGACCACGCCGCGGGTCGCCGTGGTCACCCAGACCACCCTGAGCAAGTGGGACACCGAGGCGCTGATCCGCGCGGTGCTGGAGCGCTACCCCCACGCCGAGGTCCACAACGAGATCTGCCTGGCCACCCAGCTGCGCCAGGAGGCCGCCGTGCGCCAGGCCCGCGACGCCGACGTGGTGATCGTCGTGGGCGACCCGCGCAGCAACAACTCCAACCGCCTGGTCCAGGTGGTGCGGGAGATCGCCGGCAAGCCGGCCTACCTGGTGGACAGCGCGGAGCAGATCGACCCCGCGTGGCTGAAGGGCGCGCGCCGCGTCGCCGTCACGGCGGGTTCGTCCACACCGAGCCAGATCACGCGGCGGGTGATCGAGTGGCTCGAGGCCTACGAGCCGGACGAACCGGCCGGGATGACCGCCTCCGGTTGACCCCTACACCGACCCCAGCCCCGCCATGCGCATGATGCGCTCCCACAGCGGCTCCGGCACCGGCATGACCGACAGGCGCGAGTTCCGTACCAGCTCCCAGTCCTTGAAGGCCGGGTCCGCCTTGATCTGCACCAGGGTCACCGGCCGCGGCAGGCGCAGGCGGGCCTTGAGATCCACGGCCACCCAGCGCCCGGTCGGGTCGGTGGGGTCCGGGTAGGCCCCGCGCACCACCTCGGCCACCCCTACCGCCTGCTTCTCGCTGCCCGTGTGGTACACGAGCACCAGATCCCCGGGCTGCATCGCCTTCATGTGCTTCTGCGCCAAGTTGTTGCGGACACCGTCCCAGTAATCCGTCCCCTCCCGCTCGAGGTCGGCGTAGCTGTAGACCGCCGGCTCGGTCTTGACCAGCCAGTAGGCCATCGCGCACCGAACACCCCTTCCTCCGCAGACCCCATGGGCCCGGCCCCGTGGTACATTGTTGCCCAGCGGCAACCGCGCCGCCGCGCGGCGACCGCGCCCCGCACGGCCCGGGCGCCGCGCGCCGGCCGGGCCTGCCGTCGCGGGCGGCCGCGGCGTCCCCGTCGCGGACCTCCCGCCGCTCCGCGCATCCCCGCCGCCACGGCGGGCGAGAACGCCATCCCGGGAGGGGGAACCGGCCGTGCTCCGGACCTTCATGCGGGCCAAGCTGCACGGGGGCACCATCACCGAGGCGAACCTGCGCTACGTGGGCAGCCTGACCGTCGACCGGGAGCTGCTGGCCGCCGCGGACATCCTGCCGGGGGAACTGGTCCAGGTGATCGACGTGACCAACGGGGCCCGCCTGGAGACCTACGTGATCCCCGGTCCCGCCGGCTCCGGCGTCATGGCGGCCAACGGCGGCGCCGCCCGGCTCGTCCAGCCGGGGGACCGGGTCATCGTCATCGCCTATGCTCACCTGACGCCGGACGAGATCCCCGGCTTCCGCGGCCGCGTCGTGGTCCTGGGCGAGGGCAACCGGGTCCTCGAGGTCCGGGAGCAACCGGCTGCGTGGTGACAGGCCGTCGCGGCCTCAGAGCCAGAACCGCCGTCGCCGCCGCACCGCGGGCCGGGGCAGGTCGATCCGCTCGCCGGCCAGGACCGCCGCCGTGGCCCGTTCGACCACCGCCAGGGTCTCCATGCCGCCGGGCAGGCGCCCGAGCTCCCGGTAGGCCTCCGCCAGCTGCGGCGGGCGATGGGCGTTGTGGGCATCCGAGCCGATGAGGTGGACCATCCCCCGCCGCACCAGCCACTCCGCCGTCCGTCGGATCGGGTCCCGCCGCGGTCGCAGGAGGGCGGACGCCGTGATCTGGAGCCACACCCCCCGCTCCACCAGCGGAACCAGCCACTCCGGCCGTCGCTGCACGGGAAGGTACCGCTCGGGATGGGCGACGACTGGAACCGCCCCCGCTGCCTGCAGCTCGAAGAGCACCCCCTCGACGTAGGGCGGCAACGCGATCATGTTCCACTCCACCAGGACGTACGGCCCCTCGCCGCCCAGCGGCACCAGCTCACCCCGCCGCCACGCCCGCGCCGTCTCCGGCACGAGGAAGACCTCGCTGCCCGGCCGCACCCGGAGCGGGACGCCCGCCGCGTCGAGGCGCCGCTGGAACTCCGCGGTCAGGCCGCGGATGGTCTCGGGCCGGTTGTCGTAGACCTCGGGGTAGACGTGGGGCGTCAGGATCAACTGCGCCGTACCGTCGGCGACGGCCGTGCGGGCCAGGGTCAGGGCCTCGTCCCAATCGGCGGCGCCGTCGTCCAGGCCCGGCAGCAGATGGCTGTGGACGTCGACGCGAGCTGCTGCGGTCACCCTCTCCCTCCCGGATGCCCAGTCTGCCCACCGCATGCCGCCGCCGACGATGGCGGCTCAGGGAGGCAACCGCCACGGCTCGGCCGCACGGGGAACCGCGCTTCGCGGCGAGGCCCGGGTCGGCCTGGGCCGGCCCCGGCCGGTGGTCCGGGCCATCACCGCGGCCGTGGGACCCGTTCCTACGCGGAGGCCGGGGTCGCCGCCTCGGCCGCCGTCGCGCCCGAGGGGTGCGGGAAGGCCCGGGCCAGTTCGCGCACGCGGTCCGCGAGCCGCTCCAGCTGGGCCGGTTCGTCCCGGTGCCGCAGGACGGCGGCGATGAGCTGGCCGATCTCCCGCATCTCCGCCTCCCCCATGCCGCGGGTGGTCAGGGCCGGGGTACCCAGCCGGATGCCGCTGGTGACCATGGGCGGCTGGGGGTCGAAGGGGATGGCGTTCTTGTTCACGGTGATGCCCACGCGCTCCAGCACCTGCTCCGCCTCGCGCCCGGTGACGCCCAGGGGGCGCAGGTCGACCAGCACCAGGTGGTTGTCCGTGCCTCCGCTGACGAGGCGCAACCCCTCGGCGGCCAGGGTCTCGGCCAGGGCGCGGGCGTTGGCCACCACCTGCCAGGCATACGCGCGGAAGGCGGGCTGCGCGGCCTCGTGGAAGCACACGGCCTTGGCGGCGATCACGTGCATGAGCGGCCCGCCCTGCATGCCGGGGAACACCGCCTTGTCGAGCGCCTTCGCCTCGCCGGCGCGGCACAGCACGAACCCGCCCCGTGGGCCGCGCAGGGTCTTGTGGGTGGTCGAGGTGACGAACTCGGCGAAGGGCACCGGGTTCGGGTGCTCGCCACCCGCCACCAGGCCGGCGATGTGGGCCATGTCGACCATCACCTTGGCCCCGACCTCGTCGGCGATGGCGCGGAAGCGGGCGAAGTCGATGACCCGCGGGTAGGCCGACGCCCCCACCACGATGAGCTTCGGCCGGTGCTCCCGCGCCAGGCGTGCCACCTGGTCGTAGTCGATGCGCTCGGTCTCGGGGTCCACCCCGTAGGCCACGACGCGATAGAGCTGGCCGGAGAAGTTCACCGGGCTGCCGTGGGTCAGGTGGCCGCCGTGGGCCAGGTCCATCCCGAGGATGGTGTCGCCGGGCTGGAGCGTGGCGAAGTAGACCGCCATGTTGGCCTGGGCACCCGAGTGGGGCTGCACGTTGGCGTGCTCGGCACCGAAGAGGGCGCAGGCCCGGCGGCGGGCCAGCTCCTCCACCTCGTCGACGAACTGGCAACCGCCGTAGTAGCGGCGGCCGGGGTAGCCCTCGGCGTACTTGTTGGTGAGGGCGGAGCCCATGGCCTCCAGGACGGCGGCGCTGGTGAAGTTCTCCGACGCGATGAGCTCCAGGGTCTCCCGCTGGCGGCGGTGCTCCTCCCGGATCCAGCGGAGGATCTCGGGGTCCGTGGCGGCCAGCGCGCTCATCACCGGGGCATCTCCTCCTCTCGGCGGCCTCGCGGCACCGGGGTGGCGTCCTCGGGGCGGCGCCTCCTGACGGCGGTCTCCGCCACCCGCCGGGACGAACCGGCCCGGGCCCCCGGGCACGGCGACCTGCTGCAAGTGTTCGCAGATCGCATCCGATCCCCTGCCCTCGCCGCCCCGCGGCGCGGGCGGTGCGCCACGGCCGCCGGTTCGTCGCGGTAGGGGGCCCCCCGGCGTACCCGGCGATGGCGTCGGCCCGCCGGAGAACGGCACCGGCGGTCGGGCCTTGCGTTACCTTACTTTTCTAAAGTAACTTGATGTTCAAAAGGACGGCGGAGGATCACCCTCCTGCCATAAGCCCGCACGAGGGAGGGCTAGCCTTGGAGATCGGCATCTACAGCTTCGGCGAGCGCAACGTGGACCCCGAGACCGGGCAGCTGATCAGCCCGGCGGAGCGCATCCGGCGCCTCCTCGAGGAGATCGAGCTGGCCGACCAGGTGGGGCTCGACGTCTTCGGCGTCGGCGAGCACCACCGCCCGGACTATGTCGTCTCGGCACCCGCCGTGGTGCTGGCCGCGGCGGCCGCCCGGACCCGCCGCATCCGCCTGACCAGCGCCGTCAACGTGCTGAGCTCGGACGACCCGGTGCGCGTGTTCCAGCAGTTCGCCACCCTGGACCTGATCTCCGGCGGGCGGGCGGAGATCATGGTGGGGCGCGGCTCCTTCATCGAGTCCTTCCCCCTCTTCGGCTACGACCTCAGGGACTACGACGCCCTGTTCGAGGAGAAGCTGGACCTCCTGCTCAAGCTGCGGGAGTCGGAACGGGTGACCTGGTCGGGGCGGTTTCGGCCGCCCATCCGCGACCGGGGCGTGTACCCACGGCCGATCCAGAACCCCATCCCGGTGTGGATCGCCGTGGGCGGCACCCCCGAGTCGGCCGTCCGCGCGGGGCGGCTGGGCCTGCCCATGGCCCTGGGCATCATCGGCGGCATCCCGGCGCGGTTCCGGCCGCTGGTGGAGCTGTTCCGCCAGGCGGCGCGCGAGGCCGGCCACCCCGTGCCGCGGCTGAGCATCAACTCCCACGGCTTCATCGCGGACACCTCCAAGGACGCGGCGGACACCGCCTTCCCCGCCTTCAAGGAGGTCATGGACCGGCTCGGGCGCGAGCGGGGCTGGGGGCCGCTGACGCGGGAGCAGTTCGAGTTCTCCCGGTCCCTGCACGGCGCGGATTTCGTCGGCAACCCGGAGGAGGTGATCGAGAAGATCCTCTACCAGCACGAGCTGTTCCACCACGACCGGTTCCTGCTGCAGCTGACGGTGGGCACCCTGCCCCACAAGAAGGTGCTGCGGGCCATCGAGCTCTTGGGCACCAAGGTGGCGCCGGCGGTGCGCAAGGCGCTGGGGAAGGATCGGGAGGACCGTGGGGGCCGCGGTGACGGGGGCAACAGCGGTGGCGGCCGGGGCCGCGACGGCCAGAAGGATGCTGCGGCACCGAGCACGGCGGTGGGGACGCCTCCTGCCACGGGGCGGTGACCGGACGGGCGGGCGCCGGGCACAGCGGCCCAGGGTGGGCAGCGTGGAATCCGCGGACCCGCCCCTGGCAGGCCCGCCCGAGCGAAGGTACGGACCCGGCGGAGGTCGGGAACGTCACGGCTCGCCCCGGGGTTGGTCAGAGCCGTCACGGCTCGCTCCGGCGGACGGAGCCGTAACCGGTCTCGCCTCGGATCAGGAGGTCGGGAGCGGTGGTTCTCCGGACGAACCTCCGTCGCGTAGGGGCCGGTGCATCGCGCCGGCCCCTACGAATGCCGTGCCCGTTGCACTTAAGCCGCGGACCGTCGCCCCAGTCCCCCGCCACGTCGGCCCTGTGTTCCTCGGTTTAGGTGTCCCGCGGCCCCCAGATCATGAGCACGGCCCCGGCCACGGCGACGGCAGCCCCGACCAGATCCCAGCGGTCGGGCATCCATCCGTCCACCCAGCGGCCCCAGGCCAGGCTCAGCACGATGAAGAAGGCGCCGTAGGCGGCGTACACCCGCCCGAAGTGCGGGATCGGCTGCAGGGTGGGGATGACGCCGTACAGAAAGAGGATCGCCGCCCCGACGACCAGCCACCCGACCCCCTTGCCCTCCCGCAGGGACTGCCACACCAGCCATCCGCCACCGATCTCGGCCAGGCCCGCCAGGACGAAGAGGGCCAGGCTGACCAGTGCCGTCACCCTACGATCCCTCCCGTTCGACCCGTTCAGCACCTCGTTCGCGCAACGCCTTGTCCCATTCTGGTCATACTTCGGAAGCGAGGGCAGGTCCCGCCTGCGCCCCGCGCGCCCGGGCCCGAAAAAGCCTGGGACAGGCCTGGGACGGGGACTGCTGGGCACCCCACCCGCCCCGCGGCCGCAGCCGCAGTCGCGGGCACCGGACGCAGCGCCGCTACGGAACAGGCGCGGAGCCGTACGCGGAGCCGTATTCGTCACCACTCGGTTGGACTGCGGGGTGATCCGATGCTCCAAGACGGCGACCGTACCCCGGAGGCCGCCAAGCATGCGAGAGACGGGAGGGACCGCTACCGTGCAGGCCCCACGGCGACCGGTCCCGGCCCTGGGACCGCAGCGGGCACCGCGAGCGAAGGGGACCGCAGCGCCGGCGACCTCCGGGCCGCCGTGCGCCGCGCCGAGGCCAAGCCCTACCCCACGCCCGTCAGCGGCCAGGGCGCCCAGCCCGCGGCGACGGAGGAAGCCCGCGAGCGCCAGGCGCGGGCGCGGGCCATCACCGCCCAGAGCCCGGAACCCGAGGTGACGGGCGCCCCCGCTGGCGAAGGGCCCCGCTTCTCTCAACAGGACGAGCTCGAGCCCGACGTGATCCGCCGCCTCGACGCCCACCCCTCCATGCGGATCCCGGGGGTGTGGCAGTGGCTGCCCGGCATCGTCACCGCCCGCCTGCAGGAGCTGGTCAACTGGGGGCGGGCCAATTCCCTGTGGTATCTGCTCTTCGGATTGGCCTGCTGCGCCATCGAGATGATGGCCGCCGGCGGCACCCGTACCGACCTGGACCGGATCGGATCGGTCTTCCGCGCCTCGCCCCGCCAGGCGGACCTGATGATCGTCTCCGGCACCGTGACGGAGAAGATGGCCCCCGTGGTCAAGACCCTCTACGACCAGATGGCTGAGCCGAAGTTCGTGGTCTCCATGGGCGCGTGCGCCACCAACGGCGGGCCGTACTACCAGGGCTACAACGTGGTCGACGGCGTGGACAAGATCATCCCGGTGGACGTCTACGTAGCCGGCTGCCCGCCGCGGCCGGAGGCGCTGGTCCACGCCATCTTGAAGCTCCAGGACAAGGTCCGGCGCATCGGGGTGGCCCATGAGGCCTGAGGCGGAGAAGGGGGCACCCGGTCCAGTCCCGCCCGCCGGCCCACGGCCTATCTCGCGTCCCGACCCGGCCGCCACACCGGGGCTCGAGCGGGAGGCCGCCCGTGACCTCGACTCCACCACCTCTCCGGGCTTTGACCGGGTATCCCCGCCGCCGGCCCGGCCGGCGGTTCCACCGGATCTGCCGCCTCCACCCGATCTGCCGCCAGCCCCTGCCCCCCTCGAGCCCACGCCCGTGCCGCTGCCCGGCCCTTGGCTTCCGTGGCAGCGCTACGTGGCCGCGTTCGTCCGCAGCCGGCAGGCCCGAACGGGGGCTCACAAGCCCCTCTGCACCGCCCGCGCCTGCCACTACAACCACGGGGGCACCTGCAACCTCGAACGGGTGGAACCGGCCCCGGCCCCGGTGATGGACGCGAGCCTCTGCCCCCACGCCGTCTTCCTCACGCCGGGACCCTCCTGATCCCCGCCCTCAGTCAGAGACCTCCTCATCTAAGTCGGGTTGACACGCCCGGGAGCTGTCGGATGTCGGCGCAACGGATTTGTCTGCGATAGAGTAGACCTGTCCCGTTTCTCCGGCTGCGGCGAGGAGGCGATCCTCAATCGCCTCCTTATGCTCGCCTCAATCACCTCCATATGCTCGGCCATAACGACAAAGGCGCGGTAGCCGTGATGCAGATCGAGCTGCTGGGCTTGGGGCCGGTAGACGCCCTGTAACCACTGGCGCACCAGGCCATGCTTGGATCAGGGGTCGGTCAGACGGTTGAGGACCATGGTGAAGACGGCCTCGGCCACGTCGAAGGCGAGCTGGCGATCTTGCAGTAGTGCCTCGAAGGCTTTGTCCAGTTCGGCCTCTCGCCACATTCGAAGATCAGCGCCGGACCCCACTGCTTGGACCAGCGGACGTTCAGGCGCTCCACCTGTTCTTCGAGCCGCCGCCAGGTGCTCTAGGAGAAGCGGGCCAGGTTCTCGATCAGGGCATCGAGGCGGCCGTTCTGGAGATCCTCCAGCCGGCCCAAGGTGGCGACCACCCGCTGCCGGACGCGACCGCCCTGGCACACGCTGTCGACGAGTTGGAGGTGGGTGCGGGCGGAGCCGTCTTCATTCATGCGGGTTCTTGGGGCAGCATGGCACCGAGAAGGGCCGTCAGCTGTCGAACCCGAACCTGCACTCCGCTGCCGCCTCCGCTCGCGGAATCGACACAAGTTTATCTCTTGACTGCGCCGATTCGTGCGCTGAGGGACCTGACCTCAATTGTGCACACACGAATTTACGGGAAATGATCGAAAGCAGTAGGAAGGAGTCACCGTCTTAACATGTTGTCGAATCTCTAGTGAGAGCGTCGACAAGTTTGGGCTTGCGCGATTCCATCGGTTACGTTAAACTCAATGCCATAGTTGCCATTGGAAGGGGTGATTCTGATGCGCTGATAGCTGATAAACCGACCGATGTGTTCGTTATGGGGGCGGTGTGATTGATTGATCGACTAAAGTCCTGCTCCTTTTGTGGGAAAACCGAAGCGAAAGTCAAGCTCATAAGTGCTCCTGATGACTATGATTTGGAAATGAATATTTGCAGTGAGTGTGTAGAAGAGTGCATACACATCATTGATGGTAAAATCACGGCAGGAAAGCTATTTCGTAGTGCTACTGTGGATACAACGGAAGAACGATCTACAAATTGCTCCTTGTGCTTTAAGAGTCCGAAGCAGGCAGGTATGCTTCTGACGAACGGCACCCTCTTCATCTGCAATGAATGCATCTCTCTCTGCAAAATGGTTCTTGACGAAGAGAGCAAGAATCGGGCGGGAAAGTGATGTTTGTCGCAGTGAGAAGGTTGCATTTTATCACGTGGGCAGTACTTCTTGTGGTGGTGTTAGCGCTCTATGGGGGCTTGGTGACGGCGTCAGCTAGTGCCCACGCGGTCGAGGGAGGGTTGGTGGCCCCAGAGTCTAACAGTGGGGGCGATATCCAACCACATCATATCATAACCGGTAACTGTGGTAGTGTCGACTTCACTGTTTTCCGTTCTGGCAGAACTGCTGCAGCGAGAATCGGTATATTTGGGTATCCAGGTGTTACTGTAACTGGTCGCTGGACTGTGGATTGGGGTGATGGGACCACTAGTAGTGGGTGGATACCTACGGGTGTATCATCTTGGTCCTATCGAATAACTTTCAATAATGTTACAGTAGCTCTTCGCCTTCTCCACAAAATTGGAAACAGCGCTTCCGTTGCTAACCGACACCTGAACACCACCTCACGGCGCGAGCATAGGCTCCTAATGCTAGCGACGGCGGAGTCGTCCCATCTTCTCAGCAATTCGTCGTGCAAGCGTGATCGGTCTATTTCACCATGGTGTTCGTGCTGCTGCCGCTGTCCGTTGGCATCGTCCACTGGATGTTCCGTGTCATACGCGAGGGTTCCTAGCCGGCGCGTGGCAGCGGGGTGAGCTCAGCCCAGAACTGCAAGATCACCCAAGCGCAAAGCGCAACGCCCCTTGCGGAGCGGGCAATTACGGCACCGTCCCGACACGTTGGGGCGCTAGGCTACGGCGCTCCAAGGCCCCGCGGGGCTAAGCGGTGGCCATCCCCCGCTCCAGCTCCTCATCCCCCACGAGGTACCGCAGCGTCACCGCCAAGAGCGCGCGGCCCGCCACCAGCATGGCCCGCTCGTCGATGTCGAAGCGCGGGTGATGGTGGGGGTACGACGCCCCCACCTCGGGATTGCCTGCCCCCGTGAAGAAGAAGCAGCCCGGCACCTTCTGCAGGTAGTAGGCGAAGTCCTCGCCGCCCATCACCGGCGCCACCCGCTCCACCGCCTCCGCGCCGGCGTAACGCTGGATGGCTTCGGCCGCGAAGGCCGTCATGTCCTCGTGGTTGCACAGGGCCGGATAGCCCCGCTCGTACTTGAAACGATACCCGGCCCCGTGGGCCTCGCAGGTCCCGCGCACCAGCCGCTTGAGCAGGGTCTCCATCCGGTCCCGCACCGCGGGGCTCAAGGTCCGTACCGTCCCCGTCAGGGTGGCGGTGGCGGGAATCACGTTGAAGGCCGCGCCGGCATGCAGCGTCCCCACCGAAACCACCGCCGGCTCCAGGGGGTCGACCATCCGCCCCACCACCTGCTGCAGCTGCGTGACCACCTGGGCCGCCACCAGGATGGGGTCGACCCCCTGGTGCGGCGCCGCGGCGTGGCAGCCCTGGCCCAGGATCTCGATCTCGAACCGGTCGGCGGCCGCCATGGCGTAGCCGGGGCAGTAGCCCACCCGCCCCACGGGCAGCGGGGTCCAGAGGTGGGTGCCGAAGATCACATCGACCCCGTCCAGGCACCCGTCCTCGATCATGGGCTTGGCGCCGCCCGGCGCCACCTCCTCGGCGAACTGGTGGATCAGCACCACGCGGCCCCGGAGGCGGCGGCGTTCTTCCATCAAGACCCGTCCCACCGCCAGCAAAGTCGCCGTGTGGGCGTCGTGGCCGCAGGCGTGCATGACGCCGGGCACCTGGGAGCGATAGGGCACGTCCTTCTCGTCCTGGATGGGCAGGGCGTCGAAGTCGGCCCGCAGGGCCACCGTCGGGCCCGGCCGGGCGCCCTCGATCACCCCCACGACCCCCCGCCCGCCGACGCCGGTGCGGACGGGGATGCCCGCCTCCCGCAGCCGCTCCGCGATGAAGCGCGGCGTCTCGACTTCCTGGAAGGACAGCTCGGGATGCTGATGGAGATGGCGCCGCCAGGCCACCATAGTGCCGAACAGGGCCTCCAGGCGCGGACCCCAGGGGGCAGGGAGCACGGCCAACGGACCTCCCTCCTCGGGTTCCAGGACGGGTGCTCCGTCCCGCGACTCGGTTCCCTGGATTTCACCGCCGAGGGGCGGTCATCCTGGCACGGATCGGAGGAATGGAAGCCTTGCCAAGGCAGCGCGGCTGGACCGGTGAGGCCAGCGACCCGGCCGGTGCGGCGGGAGGCGGGGCCGGTTCGTCCCCCGGCATGGGCGGACCGAACGGCGCAGCCGGTTCGTCCGGAGGAACGCGGCCGCGGACGGCCCTCGGTCCCTTGCGGGTGGCCGCCACCTATATCGGCACCGTGGTGGGAGCGGGATTCGCCTCGGGCCAGGAGATCTTGCGGTTCTTCACCGCGTACGACGGGTGGGGCACGCTGGGCCTCCTGGGGGTCGCCGCGCTGCTCGCCGCCTTCGGGGTGGCCATCATGCGGCTCGGCGCGGCCACGGGCGCCGAATCCCACCAGGAGCTGGTCCGGGCGGCGGGCGGTCGATGGCTGGGCGCCCTGGCCGACTGGGTGATCACCGGGTTCTTGTTTGCTGGCACCGCCGTGATGATCGCCGGGTCCAACGCCATCTTCCGGGAGCAGTTCGGGTGGCCCGGGTGGCTGGGCGGGCTGGCCATGGCGGCGGCGGCCACGGTGACGGTGCTCTTCCGGCTGCGGGGGGTGACGGCCGTCACCTCCCTGGTGGCGCCCGTCCTGATGGTGGGGGCGCTCGGCGTCAGCGCCGGGGTGCTCGTGCGCGAGGGCTGGCCGGCCACCCCGCCCGGCGGCACCGGCGTGGCTGGGGCCGCGCCCTTCTGGCCGCTGGCGGCCATGCTCTATGCCAGCTTCAACCTGTTGCTGGCCATGCCGGTGCTGGCCCCGCTGGGCGCCCAGGTGCAGCGTCCGTCTACCCTGCACGCCGGCGGGCTGCTGGGGGGCGCGGGGCTGGGGCTGGCCGCCCTGGCCCTGCACCTCGCCGTGTGGGCCGGCCTGCCGGCCACCGCCCGCGTCGAGGTCCCCATGCTCGCCCTCGCCCGCGGCTTCGGCCCCGTCCTGGGCACAGCCTACGCGGTCATCCTGTGGCTCGAGGTGTTCACCACCGCCGTCACCTCCCTGTACGGGGTGGCGGCGCGCCTGCGCTCCCCCGAGCGGACGGGCTACGCCACCACGGTCCTGGGCCTGGGAGGCGTCGCCTTCGCCGGCAGCTTCGTCGGCTTCGCCAACCTGGTGACGCGGGTCTACCCGCTGGTGGGGTACCTGGGCCTGCTGGTGATGGTCGCCGTGGCCTGGCGGGCCGTGCCTCTCCTGCTGACGGGACGCGAGTCGGCCCAGGCTGACCGGCCGGCGAAGGAACCGGACCGTGTCCCGGCGGGAGCCCCGGGACGGCGAGAACCCGGTGGTGTCCCGGCAGGAGCGCCGGCACGGCGGGGGCCGGAGCGCAGGCCCGCGGAGGCGCTCACGTCTCGTCCCCTGAGGGAACACCGGTCGGCACCGGTGCCCGTTCCGGCCCTCGGCCGTGCCCTGGCCCGGGCGACGGCCGCGGCCGGGGTGCTGTGGGGCGGCGCCCACCTGACCGGTGGCACGGCCACGGGCTGGAGCGTGCCCGAGCTGGGCCTCTGGCTCGCCGCCGGCACCGGCCTCGCCCTGATCGGCGCCCTGGCGGACCGGCTGCGCTGGGCGGCGGTCCTTGGCGCCGGCGCCCGCACGAGCCTGGCCGCGGCGGCCATCGCCTTCCTACTGGAGTTCGGTCTCGGCAGCCTGTGGCTGGCGACCACCGGGTCCGCCGCCGGGGCGTGGCTGGGGGGCGACGCCGGCAGCGGCAGCGGGGCGCCGGCCGCCCCCGACCCGGCAGGACCCGGCCGGGCCGGGCCTTCAGGCACGGGAGTCCGCGACCTCGCCGGCTCGTCCCCGCCGGCCGGCGTCCCGGACCAGCCCCTGCCCGAGACAGGCGACCGCTCTCCGCCGGCGCGCGGAGCGGAGTCCGGTATGCCGGGCGCCTGGTGGCTCGAAGCCCCTTCGGCGGGTCTAGTGCCCCCGGAGGCCGCGGGCGCCGACAGCCTGCCGAGTCCGGCCTGGACCGGGGACCTCCCGGCGCAGGCGAGCCTGACCTGGAGCACGGCGCTCCTGGCCGTCGTGGCGGGGACCGCCGCGCCGGTAGTGATGGCGGGCCTGGCCCGACGGCGGAGTGGGGGCGCCCCGCCGTCCCCGCCGTGAGCCACAGGCCCGCACGCTAGCTCGAGGTGGCGCCGCTCTCATTTCCGCCGCTACCATGGGCGGGAATGGCTGCGGCGCCTACTTCAACGCCTCTGCAACTTGGTCGATCATGCGGGCGACCGACTCCAGGCCGCCTCCCGCGAGGTACCAGACATCCGGCGCCAGATAGACCACATTGCCGTTCTGGAACGCCTTGGTACCCCTGACCAGCTCGTTGTCCAGAACCTGCTGGGCGGGTGGCAAGCCCTCGCCCCCGACCACGCTGTTGCGGTCGATGACGAACAGGAAATCGGGGTTCTTCTCCGCGAGGTACTCGAAGGAGACGTTCATCCCGTGGGTGGACGGCTCGATGTTGGGGTCCACGGGCTCGAAGCCGAATTCGTCGTAGACCAGGCCAAAGCGCGACTTCGGACCGAACACGGTGATGTTCCGGTCACTGACCAGGACCACCAGCGCCTTGCGAGCATCGAGGGCTTCCACGCGCTGGCGCAACGCTTCGACCTTCTCGTCGATGCGGGCAAGCTCGGCCTCCACCTGTTCCTCGCGACCGAAGATCTTGCCCAGCAAGCGCATGTTCTCCTTGAACGAGTCCATGTACCGGGACGGGTCCACGGCCATGTACACGGTTGGCGCCAGCTCCTGGAATTGCTTGTAGTAGTCGCGCTGGCGACCGGAGATGAAGATCACGTCGGGCTCGAGCTCACTGATGGCCTCGAAGTCGGGCTCCATCAGGCTGCCCACGTTGATGTAGGGGTCCCCCTTGTACTTCTCAAGGTAGGCCGGCACGTTGGCCTGCGGGACGCCCGTCACCTGAACCCCCAAGCGATCCAACGAGTCGACCACGCCGAAGTCGAAGGCCACCACCTTCTGCGGGTTCCGCAGGACGGTGGTCCTGCCAAGCGCGTGTTCGACGACGATCTCGCCCTCGCCGCCTGCCGTCGCCGAGGACGCAGCCGTTTCGCCGCCGCCGGGAGAACCCTCTTCCGGGCCGGAGCCGCCGCCGTTCGACGCGCCTCCGCCGCACGCCGACAGGATGAGAGAGGCCAACAGCAGGAGGAAGGACACGCGGCGCTTCAACGCCACGCCCTTGACCCAGGCCCTGACCACGACTTTCACCCTCCCCGGTTCGACATGCCATGCCGCGGGCCGGGACGAGACAGGATCATCCCCTCTGGAGCGACACGGCTGCACACCCGACCATGCGCCCCGCATCCACGCGGCCACGGTTATGCTAGTGATAGTAGTTATCATTCTCTTTTTTGGATGTCAAATCCGCACCCCCTCGCTTTGTCGATAGGCGACTGGATGCCCGGCTCCCCTTCGCTCCCGCCGACCTGCGGACCCCGGGCCGCGGAGCCCTACCACTGGGCGTAGATGCAGATCCGTCGGCCCTGCAACGACGTCACCAGCATGTCGATGTCGAACAGGGAGCGCAGCACGTCACGCTGGATGACCGCGTCCACCGATCCGTGCTTCCGGACCTGCCCGTCCTTCAGCGCTACGATCTGGTCGGCATAGACGGCGGCCATGTTGACGTCGTGGAGGGTGATCAGCACGGTCTTGTGGAGATCCCGCACCAGCCGTCGCAGGAGCCTCATGATCTGGACCGCGTAGCGCATGTCCAGGTTGTTCAGGGGCTCGTCGAGCAATATGTAATCGGTCTCCTGGGCCAGCACCATGGCGATCAGCGCCCGCTGCCGCTGACCGCCGCTGAGCTCGTCCAAAAAGGCGTCGCCCAAGGTCTCCAGTTCCATGTAGCCCAGCGCCCGCTCGACCGCCTCCCAATCCGCCCTGCGCAGCCGCCCCTCGCAGTGGGGAAAACGGCCGAAGATGACCAGGTCGCGTACCGTGAGCCGCGCCCCGACCGTGACGGTCTGGCGAAGGTATGCGACCTTCCGCGCCAGTTCCATGGAGCCGTAGGCGTGGAGCTCCTTGCCGTCGATGTAGACGCTGCCGGCGTCCGGCCGGATCAGCCGGGCGATGATGGACAGCAACGTACTCTTTCCGGCCCCGTTGGGACCGATCAGGGCCACCAGGGTGCCCTCCTCGACGTCCAGCGAGACGTCCCGCAGGGCCCAGTGCTCGCCATACCGCTTCGAAAGTTGACGAACGGTCACCATACCACTCGCTCCTTCGTCAGCAGGAACAGGAAGTACACGCCACCGACCAGCTGGATCACCACGCTGAGCGGCGTCGAGAACTCCAGCACGCGTTCCACCGCCCACTGCCCTCCGACCACGATGGCGACGCTGACCAGCGCGACGGCGTGGAAGAGGAGCCCGTGGCGCCAGTGCTTCACCAGCTGGTAGCCCAGGTTGGCGGCGATCAGGCCCAAGAAGGTCATGGGGCCGATGAGGGCTGTGGCCACCGACGTCAGGGCGGCGATGTCGACCAGCCATCGGCGGACCTGGCTCTGGTAGTCGACCCCCAGCGTCATCGCGACGTCGCGGCCGAGGGTGAGCACGTCAAGGTACCGATGGGTGCGCACCAGGTCGGCCACCAGACCGGCGACCAGCAGGGCGGCCGGCAACAGCAAGTCGGCGTTGACCCGGCTCGGGCTGGCGAACATCCGTCCTTGCAGCTGCAGGAACTCGTTGGGGTCGATCAACACCTGCATGAAGGTGGTCAGGCTCCCCCAGAAGGTGCCGAGCACCATGCCGACGAGCAGCAACCGGTAGACGTCTTGCAGGTGGCGGCCGAAGACCAGCCGGTAGAGGCCCAGCGCAAACAGGACCATGACCGCCAGCGACGCGAAGAAGTTCGCCTGGGGATCCGCCAAGGCAGCCAGATATCGCCCCCCCACGAACGTGGCCGCGGTCTGGATGAACAGGTACAGCGAGTCGAGCCCCACCACCCCCGGCGTCAGGATGCGGTTCTGGACGACGGTCTGAAACGCCAGGGTGGACACGCCGATGGCCACGGCGCTGATCACCATGGCGGCCACCTTCACTGCACGCCGGGAGAGGATGTACCGCCAGTGGCTCCCCATGTCGCCGAAGAGGAACACGCCGACGGCGATGAGCACCAGTGCGGCCAGGAGCCAGATCGTCCGCTCAGCCGGCTTCACGGGGCCGGATCCCCCTCAGCAGCAGATAGAGGAATGCCACCGATCCCACAATGCCGGCCATCAAGGCGATCGGGACCTCGTACGGCCGGATGATCAGGCGACCGACGATGTCACAGGCTAGGACGAATGTGGTTCCCGTCCAGGCCGTCAGGGCAAGATTCCTGCGCACGTGGTCCCCCCGCACCAGGGCGACCAGGTTGGGCACGATCAGGCTGACGAAGGGGATCTTGCCCACGGTGAGGATGACCACCGCCGTCAGCAGGGAGACGATGACTAGGCCCAAGGTCACCACCTGCCGGTAGTTGAGGCCGAGATTGGTGGCAAAGGACTCCCCCAGGCCGGCGATGGTGAACCGCTCCGCGTACAGGTAGGCCAGGGCCACCAGGGGAACGGCGAGGTAGAGCAGCTCGTAGTTGCCCTGGATCACCAGGGAGAAGTTCCCTTGCAGCCAGGCCGAGACGTTCTGGACCAGGTCGAACTGGTAGGCGAAGAAGGTGGTGAAGGCACCGACGACATTGCCGAACATCAACCCGACGATGGGGACGAAGATCGACCCCTTGTTGCGCACCCGGTTCACCAGGGCCATGAAGACGGCCGTCCCGGCAAGGGCGCAGACGAAGGCCACCAGCATCCGTTGCCAGGGCGCCGCGTGGGGGAAGAGCAGCAGCGCCACCAGGACGCCGAACCGCGCCGCGTCCTCGGTGCCCGCGGTGGTGGGTGACGCCAGCCGGTTCTGGGCCAGGTGCTGCATGATCAACCCTGCCACGCCGAGACCCATGCCGGCCAGGAGGATGCTGGCGAGCCGGGGGATGCGGCTCAGGATGAGCAGACGCCTGGCCTCATCCGTCGGGTGCAGGAGGTCGCGGGGAGTGAGCTCCGCCGTGCCGATGAACAGCGAGGTCAGGGCAAGGAGAAGGGGGATCGCCCACAGGCATCGTCTCACAACGGGGCCTCCCCACCCGGAGTGCCGTGACCCGTGACTCTGACCAGACCCACAGCAACCGCACGGCCACGGCCAGCTCTTGAGCGCCGGCAGCCAGCGACACCGCCGTGAGGAGCATCATCAGGCGGGGCCGGCTGCCGGCGAAAATGATAATGAATTGCGACGGAGGGTGCAAGCCCCGTTCGTCGTCAACCTAGGATCGCATCGAGCCGGACGGCCGGCCCCGCCCCCCTCACACCCGCAGCCGCGGATCCAGCATCTCCCGCAGCCCGTCGCCCAGGGTGTTCACCGCCAGGACCAGCACCAGCACGGCCAACCCCGGCAGGGTGGAGACCCACCACGCGGTGCCGAGATAGTCGCGCCCCTCGGCCACCATGGAGCCCCACGCCGGCACGTCGGGCGGGACGCCGATGCCCAGGAAGCTCAGGGACGCCTCCATCAGGATCATGTGACCGGCCCGCAGGGTGGCCACCACCAGGAGCGCGTGCACGATGTTGGGCAGGATCTCCCGCGCCAGGATGCCAGCGTGGCCGCGCCCGATGGCCCGGGCCGCCTCGACGTAGGGCTTGGCCTTCTCCGCCAGCACCTGGCCCCGGGCCACCCGGAAGAACTCGACCCAGGCCTTGAAGGTCAGGGCCAGGATCAGGTTGCCGATGCCCGGCCCCAGGATCCCCATCATCAGGATGGTGAAGAGCAGATACGGGAAGGCCATCAGCAGGTCGGCCGCGCGGGAGAGCACCTGATCGACCAGGCCCCCGAAGTATCCGGCCACCGCGCCGAGCACCGACCCGAAGAAGCCGGCCACCGTGACCCCCACCGCCCCCACCAGCAAGGAGACGCGGGCCCCGTAGAGCAACCGGGTCAAGAGGTCGCGCCCCAGCCGGTCGGTGCCCAGCAGGTGCTCCGGGTGGCCGCCGGGGAGGAAGGCCGGCGGTGCCAGCCGCGCGCTCAGGGTGAAGTCGTCGGGGTCGTAGGGCGCGAGCCAAGGCGCCGCCACTGCCGCCGCCACGTAGAGCACCACCACCAGCAGACCGACCACCATCTGGGGATGTCGCCGCCACAACCGGCGCCAGGCGCCGGGGGTCCCACCGGGCGCGGGAGCGCCGCCGGGGACCCGGCCTGGCGCGACGACGGTGGAGGCCGGGCGGTCGGCGATCGGGCCAGCCCCCTGGGGCGCCGCGTCCGGCCTGGCCACCGCTCCCACCCGGTAGGCAGCGGTCGGGCCGGAGGAAGGGGCGGCGACGAATCCGGCGGCCGCGGCGACGACGGTCGCCCCGCCGGACGCCCCGGTCCCCCGGATCGCATCGCCCAGATCGCCCCCGACGCCACCCTCCGGCCGGAGGTGCCAGGCCCGTTCGTCCCGTCGCCCGCCCCGCACCGGATCCTGCCTCCCGTCTGGCATGGCCGCCCCTCCTCTCCAACCGGTCCCGCTCCCGCCGCTCGCAGCCAGCCGCCGTCGCTGCCGCCCCCGGTAGCCCTCGTCCCCGGTTTCGCCCATGGGTTCGCGGTGCTCGCCCGCCACCACCCTGCGCCCGTCGTCCTCCGGCCGTGATGGTCCCGTCTTCGCCTGGGATGGCCCCGTGCGCCGCATCCCTCCCCAGGTCGGCCCGGCGGATGTCCAGTTTGACGGACCGCCCGGGCCGCCTCGGCGCGCCTGCGGGCAGGGACCTCGCCTGGCCCGGGCAGCGGCCACCGCGTGCCCGTGGGAACGGCCCCGTGTTCCAGCACGCAGGGAGCTCGCCTGGCCCGGGCGGCGGCCGCCGCGGGCCCGCGGGAACGGGCCCCGGCGTGCCGGCACGCGGGGACTTCGCCTGGCCGCAGGCAGGGACCGCTGCGTGCCCGCGGACGCGGGCGCCGGCGTGACCGCACGCACGGACCACGGATGGTCGCGGGTGGGACCCCGGCTTGCCGCAGGAAGGAGCCTCGGTCGGCACCTCCCCTGGCCGCGCGATTGGGCCTCGATTGGCCCAGGACCGGGAGCCGGTCGCCCTCGGCAACCGCCCCGCGCAGCGTCCCCCACCTCGTCCGCCCCCTCGTGCGGGGTCCGTACCTGCCGCGCCGTCCGCACCCCCGCCGTCGGCACGCCCCAGGCCGCCCGGCTACGCCTCCCGGATGCGCGGATCGAGCCACGTGTAGGCCAGGTCGACCAGCAGGTTCATCACCAGGAAGGTCAGCGCGTAGACCATCACCGCCCCCTGGACCACCGGGTAGTCCCGGGCGAAGATGGCCTCGACCACCAGCCTTCCTAGACCCGGCCAGCCGAACACCGTCTCGACGATCATGTTGCCGCCCAGCAGCACCCCCGCCTGCAGCCCCACCACGCTGGCGGTGGGGATCAGGGCGTTGCGCAGGGCGTGGACCAGGACCACCCGCCGCTCGTGGAGGCCCTTGGCCCGGGCCGTGCGGATGAACTCGGCCCCCAGCACCTCCAGCATGCTGGAGCGGGTCACCCGGGCCACCACCGCCGCCAGCTCCGCGCCCAGGGTCACGGCCGGCAGCACCAGGTGGGCGAGGGCGGACCGGAAGGCGGCCCCGTTGCCCGCCAGCAGCGTGTCGATCAGGAGGAACCCGGTCCGCCAAGGCACGGCGCCGGCGTACTCGGAGGCGATGCGACCGGAGGTGGGCAGCCAGCCGGTGCCCACCGCCAGCACCAGCATCAGCACGATGCCGAACCAGAAGGCGGGCATGGAGATGCCGAGGGAGGCCGTCGCCATGACCAGCCGGTCGAGCCACGAGCCGCGGCGCACGGCCGCCAGCACGCCCAGCGCCACCCCCACCACCACGGCGAAGCCGAGCGCCGCCACGGCCAGCTCCACCGTGGCCGGCAGGGTCGCCAGCAGCACCTGCCCCACCGGTTGGCGGCTGCGGATGGACTCGCCCAGGTCGCCGTGGGCCAGATCGGCGACGAACCGGCCCAGCTGGACGTGCAGCGGCTGGTCCAGGCCCAGCTCGCGGGCCAGGGCCCGCGCCTCCTCCTCGCTGGACATGCCGCCGCCGCGCAGCATGATGTCCACGGGGTCGCCCGGCATCACCCGCAGGAGGATGAAGCTCACCAGCACGATCCCCACCGCCAGGGGAAGCGCCATGGCCAGACGACGCACGATCCACGCGCCCCGCATCCCGTCACCTCCCGTCCCCTGCGGCCCGCGCCGCGCGGGTCCCCGGGCCGGCGCGCCCAAAGGGCGCCGACGGTCGCCCCGTCCCCGGCTGGCATTGGAACCGGCCGCCGGGGGGCAGCGGAACCGGCCGCAGGGCGGCCACGCCCGCCGGCGGCGCGGACGAAGCCATGCCGAAGCCACCTCCGGGAGCGCCACCGCTCCACGGCGGCCACACCCGCGGCCCGGGCGCCGCCACCACCCGCCGCCACCGCCCGCCGTTACCGCCCGCCGCCGCCCGCCGCCCTCGCCCGCCGCGCGCCCCGGCGCGGCCGCCGCGCGTCGGTCCGCCGGGCGAGGGTGGGCTCACCTGCCGCGCGGGTGCCGGGGAGGGTCCCATTCGTCCGCCCGGCGATGGCCGGGTTCGTCCCTCAGTCGACCGTGTAGCCCGCCTCGCGCAGCAGCTGCTTCGCCTTCTCCGGGTCGTAGGGGTACGGCTCGAGGCCCTCGTGGTAGCCGAAGCCGCTGGGCAGCATCGCCGTCGCCACGCGGTGGGCGTGGCCCTGGTACAGCTCCTGGAGGATCGCGTCCCAGTCGATGGCGTAGTTCAGCGCCTGTCGCACCCGGGGGTCGGAGAGCACCTTGTTGTTGAGCTCGATCATGTAGAGCCGGGTCCCCTGGGTGACCTTGACCTGCACGTTGGGGTCTCGCTCCAGGTCGGCCACCATGTCCGGCGGCACCTCCTGGACGATGTGGACCTCCCCGCTCTTCAGCGCCGCGATGCGGGTGGCTGGCTCCGGCATCATGCGGAAGACCACGCGCCGCACCTTGGCCGGGCCCACGGGCGGCAGCTCCGGCGAACCGCCGTAGTACCCGTCGAACCGCTCCAGCACGATCTGGCCGTCGAGGCTCCCCTCGACGAACTTGAAGGGACCCGCCCCCACGGGGTGCTCCGACAGCCCCCGGCTGCCCACTTCCTCCACGTAGTCCTTGGGGACGATCTGGGTGTGCACCAGGAGCTGGAGGAACGCGGCCGACGGCTTCGCCAGCTTCATCCGCACGGTGTAGTCGTCCACCTTCTCGACGGACTGGAGCGGCTCCACCAGCCCCTTCCGCGGCGAGGGCTGGCCGTCCAGCCCGTCGTCGGCCAGGATCCGCTCGAAGGTGAACACCACGTCGTCGGCCGTCAGCTCCTCACCGTTGTGGAACTTGATGCCCCGGCGCAGCTTGAAGATGTAGGTGGTCGGGTCGGGCTGCTCCCACGACTCGGCGATCTCCGGCACTACCTCGCCGTCGGGCGTCCGGGTCACCAGACCGTCGTAGATGTTGCGGATCACCGTCTCGGTGTCTCGGTCCCGGTAGGCCGCCGGATCCAGGGAGAGGATGCGGTCGGCGCGCAGGCCCACCACCAGCGTGTCCCCGTCCTCCAGCTCCACGTCGTGGAGATTGACGCGACTGTCCATGGAGGGTTGCCAGTTCTTCAACCGGGTCGACGCCGCCTCGATGGCGTCCAGGTAGTAGCCGAAGATCCACGGCGCATCCCGGTAGATGATCTCCTGCGCCTTCTTGTAAGCCTCGAGGGCCTCGCCCTCGTCGGTGGTGGCGGCCGCCTGCCGGAACAGGGCGTCGACCTCGGGGTTGGAGTAGAAGGAGTAGTTGCCGCGCCCGCCGGTCTCCAGTTTGGGCACCGCGAGGTCCACGGGACTGAACGTGGAGCTGCCCCAGTCGGTGGCGTAGGCCTGCCGGGTCCCCTTCTGGGCCTCGGCCACCAGGGTCTGGTACTCCCACACCCGCACCTGGGCGTCGATGCCCACCTGCTTCAGGTACTGGGCGATGACCTGCAGCTCCGCCTCCCGATTCTTCGCCCCGTCCAGGGTCAGGGTCAGCACCTTCCCCTCGGACGAACCGGCCTCCCCGCCGGCCGTCTCCTGCCCGCCGCCGGTGCAGCCGGCCACCGCGAAGCCGAGCAGGACGACCACCAGCCAGCACAACCAGGGCCGGGCGCCGGGCCGCCGCCCGTCCCACGACGGCGGGTACCCGGTCCCGGCTCCGCAGCCTTCATCGCGAACCATCCGGGGCCCGAACCACCTCGTCCGACCGACCATGCGTCTCCCCCTTTCGCCGGCGACCGGCGCCCCCGCGCCCGGTCGCAGTCCAGAAGGTCTCCGCCACCCCACCGGCCTTCGAGCCCTCGAACTCTTCCGCATCTCGCGGGCGTCCCGGCCGCGCTTCCGCGGGTCCCGACCGGGCCGCGGTCCCGGCGCCCCCGGGACCGGAGACGGTCCCTCCCCGTCCTCGGCGCCCGTCGACGGGGCCCGTCGACGCGGGCGCCGCGGCGTCGCACCGGGTCAGCGCCGGCGCCGCGGCGTCGCACCGGGTCAGCGCAGGCGCCGCGGCGCGGCGCCGGCCCGGTCGCCTGGCACGCACCCATCCCTCCCAGGCAGGCCAACGCACCGACCGGAGGCATGGCGGTGGGAAAAAGCCAGCGGGTCACAGGGACCGCGGGAGTCGGGGTGCATGGGCTGATGCGCGCACTGCGCATCGCGGTGCGGGCGTCACGCTGGGCACCGCGTCCGGGATTCCGATGGGTCGCCGCAGGGCGGTTCGATCCGGTTCGGGACCCCTGGGGGACGAAGGCTTCCCCGCCCCGAATCTAAGGACATCGCAGGCTCCGCGCAAGAGGAGGCGGCAGCGGCGGCCGCCCCGGGCGCTGGGCCCGCCCCGCGCGGTGGCGGGCGCGGGGCCGATGGACGGGGATGCGGTCCAGAGCGGCCGCGCGGGGCGCTGGGCCCGCCCCGCGCGGCCGTCCCCTCGCCGTCGCGGGATGCGCCGGGGGCTACGCCCCCTCAATCGCCGGACGCCCCGGTGGTCACGGGCTGCCCGCTGCCGGGGACCACCGGCTCCCGGCCCACCTCGAAGAAGCGCCGGGTCTCACGGACCACCACTCCGCTCAGGGCGAGGAGGCTGATCAGGTTCGGCACCGCCATGAGCCCGTTCATCACGTCGGCGAAGTCCCACACCAGCCCGAAGGTGGCCACCGAGCCGGCGAACACCCCGACCGTCCACAGGACGCGGTAGACGGTGATGGCGCGGGTCCCGAACAGGTACTCGAAGCACTTCTCCCCATAGTACGCCCAGCCGAGGATGGTCGAGTACGCGAAGAGGATCAGCCCGATGACCACGATCAGCCCACCCGGTCCCGGCAGGCCCATCTCGAAGGCCCGGGTGGTCAGCTGGGCGCCCGTCAGCGTCGCCGGGTCGGCCTGCTGCCACATCCCCGTCGCCACGATCACGAGGCCGGTGATGGAGCAGACCACGATGGTGTCGATGAACGTCCCCGTCATGGACACCAGGGCCTGCCGCGCGGGGATGTCCGTCTTGGCCGCGGCGGCGGCGATGGGCGCACTGCCCAGGCCCGCTTCGTTGGAGAACACGCCGCGGGCCACGCCCCAGCGGATGGCCTCGCGCACCCCGGCCCCCACCACGCCGCCGCCCACGGCCTCCCCGGTCAAGGCGTGGCCGAGGATCAGGGCGATGGCGCCCGGCACCGCCTCGATGTGCCGGACGAGGATGACCAGCCCCCCGATGACGTAGAACAGCGCCATGAAGGGCACCAGGAACGCCGTCACCCGGCCGATGGCCTTGATCCCGCCGATCACCACCAGCCCGGTCATGCCGGCCAGCACGACCCCCGTGATCCAGGAGGGTACGCCCCAATACTGCTGGATGTTGTTGGTGACCTCGTACGCCTGGACCGTGTTGCCGATGCCGAAACCGGCGAGCGCCCCGAAGAGGGCGAACAACACCGCCAGCCACCGCTGCCCGAGCCCGCGCTCGAGGACGTACATCGGCCCGCCGGCCATCTCGCCACGGGCGTTGCGCACCCGGTAGGCGACGGCCAGGATCGCCTCGGCATACTTGGTGGCCATGCCGACCAGGGCCGTCACCCACATCCAGAACACCGCCCCGGGCCCGCCCAGCGTCACCGCCGTCGCGACGCCGGCGATGTTGCCCGTTCCCACGGTGCCGGCCAGAGCCGTCGTCAGCGCTTGGAAGTGGTTGATGTCGCCCTCGGACCGATGGTCCTGCCGCCGGCTGAAGGCGAGGCGCAACGCATACCCCAGCTCGCGGAACTGCAGCCCGCGCAGGCGGATGGTGAGGAACAGGCCCGTGCCGACGATGAGGACCAGCATGGGCGGCCCCCACACCAGGTCGCTGGCGGCGTCGAGCAACGCAGCCAGCCCGTCCACGAACCCTTGCACCCGGATCCCCCCTCGTACCGGAATGGTCTCGGATCGCCTTCACCGGGCCCCGGAAACATCCGGAGGAGCCCGGCGTGCTGCGGGGCCATCCGATCGATACCGCCGGCGACACAGGCGAGAGAGACGAGTCGACAGACAGGTTCGGTCGAAAGGAGCACGAATCCTGCCCAGAGCGAACCCGGGTCTCCCGCGGCGGGAACGAGGACCACCGCGGCCAGGTACGCGCCGCCGCCGACGCGGGTACGCCGCCGACGCGGGTGCGCCGCCGCACCACCCGCGACCGGCGACTCGCGAAGGGGAGGGGGACTCGTGCACGACCGGGCGGTCCGCCCACCAGCGGGCGAGCCGCTCACGCGAACCCCGCAGGAACGGGTCGACGTCGCACGGAACCGCCCGAACCCCGGCGGGCAGACATGATGACGGATGCGATGGACAACCTGCCGGTGGGGCAGGTGGTGGTGACGGTGGGCGGCTGGACGGATGCCCAGGCATGGGCACGGGAGCATGGGACATCAGGCGCAGGCAGGAACCTCCCGAGCCGGCCGCGGCGGCATCCGGTCCGTATCCGCTGGCCGGGCTACCCGGCCAGGATGAAGCTGAGGATCATCCCCACGGCGGTGACCAGGCCGACCACGTTGCCCCCCTCCCGGTATGCCTCGGGGGTCAGCGTGTCGGCGGCCATCGCCACCACCCCGCCGGCCGCCAGGGAGAGGATCAACGCCTCCGTGACGCCGGCTAGCCGCTCGGCGAGGACGAAGCCGGCCGCTGCGGCGGGCGCCGCCACCAGGGCCACAGCGGCCCAGATCGACGCGATGAACCCGGGGTTGTAACCGGCGCGCCGCAGCCCCACGGACCCGGACAGGCCCTCGGGCAGGGTGCTGAGGAAGATGCCGGCGACCAGCGCGAGGCTCACCCCCCGGCCGGCGTACAGGTCGACGCCCAGGGCGAAGGCCTCGGGGATGCCGTCGAGCACCGCGCCGGCCAGGATCGCCCAGGCCGCGCCGGCCCGCGGCCCCGGGGCATCGCCAGCCCCCGCCCCTGGGGCGCCGCCGGTCCCGGCTGGGGTCGGCCCCAGGCCGCGCCCCGTCGCCCGCTGGCGTGGACCCGTCGACGCCGGCGCCCGCGGCGCCGCCGGCTCGACGCCGCTGCGCTTGCGGCCCGCCGCCCCGCGGCGATCGAGGGCGAAGTCGACCAGGGTGAAGAGGAGCGCCCCCGCCAGGAACCCGGCCACCGCCGGACCCGGCCCGCCCCGGTCGTGGGCCGCGGGCAGCACGTCGAAGGTCACGGCACCCAGCAGGGCCCCGGCGCCGAAGGCCATGACGGCGGCCAGCACCTCGCGTCCCAGGGGGATGAACAGGCCGGCGAGACAACCCCAGAGCCCGCTGCTGGCCGCGACCAGCGCCCACAGGGCGGCTTCGCCCCATCCGGGCCACCCCACCGTCCCACCCCTTCAGGGCGCGTGCTGACATCAACGTCCATCGACGCCCTGACATCCACAGGATGGCCAACAGGATGGCCCAGGCGCCGCGGCGCGGCCGCCCGCTTCGGGATACCCGTCGTCGGCCCCCCTTCCGTGGTCGCTTGCGGCAACCGGCTGGTCTGCATGAGGACCCCCGCTCCGGGGTGCCCGTCGTCGGCTCCCCTTCCGTGGGTCCTGCACCCCCGTCCCCCTGCCGGCAGCAAGCCCTGGCGGGGGGAGCGGCTGGCCCTGGCGCCCGGCTCGCCGCGGCGCGGCGAGCCGGGCGGGCCGGTTCGTCCCGAACCGCGGGATCGAGCGCGACAGGGACTCCCCCGACGGCTTCCCGGGGCTTCCCCGGGCCAGCGACGACAACCGCAACTACAGCGCCCGCATCATGCCGCCGTCGACGAACACCGCCTGCCCGGTCAGGTAGCGCGCCGCGTCGGAGACCAGGAAGGCCACCACGCGGGCGAACTCGTCGGGCTCCCCGTAGCGACCGAGGGGGATCTGCTGGCAGTAGCTCCGGCGCACCTCCTCCAGGGTCCGGCCGGAGTGGCGCGCCAGGTCCTCGTCCAGGCTCCGGACGCGAGCGGTGTCGATGCGCCCGGGCGCCACGGTGTGGATGCGGATGTTCCGCGCCGCCAGATCGGGCACCAGGCTCTTGACCAGCGCGTAGACGCCGGCCCGCATCACGTTGGAGAGGATCAGTCGCGGCAGGGGGACCTTGATGGAGGTCGAGGTGATGGCGACGATGGTGCCGCCGCCCGACCGCTCCATCAGCGGCACGCACGCGCGGACCAGCCGCACCACCGACATCAGGTTCTGCTGGAACGCCCTCTCCCAGTCCGCGTCGGTGACGTCGAAGAAGTCGCCCGGCGGCGGGCCGCCCGCGTTGCAGACCAGCACCTCCAGCCGGCCGAAGGCCTGTTCGACCCGCCGGGCCAGGGCCTCCACCTGCTCCGGCACCGCCACGTCCGCCGGCCAGGCCTCGACTCGCGACCCGGGGCCGGCCCGCCGGCTCACCTCGGCCGCCGCCTCGCGGATCCGCTCCGCCGATCGGCTGCACATCGCCACGTGCATGCCCTCTTCCGCCAGGCGGCCGGCGATGGCGCGCCCCAGCCCCTGGCTGGCCGCCGTGACCAGGGCCACCTTGCCCTGCAAGCCCAGCTCCACAGCTCGCACCCCCGATCCGCGGATGGCAAAAAGTTGCGCGGGACGGCAGGGACCGTCCGTCCCGCGTCCAATTCCTCTCAGCGACTGCCCCACCACGCGGATGGACCGAAGGCGGCCACGCCCCTCTTGGTGCACCGCACCGGCCCCTTCGCCCGCCGCGTGGTCAACCTCTGAGCCCGCCTTCGCCCTGGGCGGGCTCAGGTCCTCCTGGCGCCCCTGCACGGCATCGCGGCGGCGATGGCCCGGGCCCGGGCCCTGCGCGCCATCGCCGTGGCGACTCCCCAGCCTCGGCGGATCGGCCCGCTTGCCCCCGGCCCCCGCGCCTCCCGGCCGGCCCCGCGGCGGAGCCCCGCGGGCGATCAGGCGGCGCCTATGGCCGTGGCCGGGCCCGACCCCGGCGTTCGGCCGCGGTGATCCCCGCCAGGGCCGCGGCCAGGGCGGCTTCGTGGATGGCGTCGTGGGATGCGTGCCAGCGCACCATGCCGCGGTGCCAGAGCAGCACCTGGGGCGAGGCGTGCTGGACCCCCAGGCGCCGGGCGATGGCATCGGACAGGGCGCGCTGTTCGATCACGTGCACCACGCCGTAGCGGGCCGCCCCCGGCCGGCTGGCGGCGAAGCGCCGGAAGGCGCGATAGGCGGCGGCGCTGATGGGGCACCGCGTGCTGTGCTTGAAGATCAGCACCGGCTGCGAACCCGTCAGCATGCGGTCCAGGTCGGCCTCCGTCCGCAAGGGGACGATCACGGTCCTCCCTCCTCGGCGACGGGCGCGTAGGCGCCCGGCTTGCCCCGGCCACCGGACCGTGCCACCCGTCGCTTGCCGCGGCGCTTCGCGCCGTACATGGCCTCGTCAGCCAGGCGCAGCAGCTCGGTCCAGTCCCGGGCATCGGCAGGATACGCGGCCACGCCGATGCTCGCCCCCAGTCCCCGCCCGCCGGTGCCCGCGGCGAGGGGGTTGGGTTCGTCCGCCAGCCGCTGCTGGATCCGGGTGGCCACCGCCATGGCCCCCTCGGGTCCCGTCTCCGGCAGGACGACGACGAACTCGTCGCCTCCGTACCGGGCGGCGTAGTCCACCGACCGGCAGGCCTCCCGCAGCACGCGGGCCACCCGGACCAGCACCCGGTCGCCGGCCTCGTGACCCAGCCGGTCGTTGATCGCCTTGAGGTCGTCGAGGTCGATGAACAGCAGCGCCAGCGGCCGGCCGTAACGGGCGGCCCGTTCCCCCTCCTCCCGCAGCCGCGCCATCAGGTACGTCCGGTTGTAGAGCCCGGTCAGCGGGTCGGTGATCGCCTGCTGCTCGATGCGTTCCAGGAGCGACGCCCGCTCCAGGGCCACGGCCACCTCGTCGGCGATGGCCCCCAGCAGGCGCAGGTCGCGCCGGCTGAAGGCGGCGGGCTGCGGCGACTCCACGCTCAGGACGCCGACCACCCGCCCGTGTCGCGTCACCGGCACGGCGATCTGCGAACGCGCCCCCGCCAGGCCGGGGTAGTAGCGGGGATCCCGGGTCACGTCGTCGACGATCACCGGCTGGCCGGTCTCCACCACCGCGCTGCAGATGCCCTGGCCCTTGCGGAGCACCAGCCCCTGCACCTCCGGCGGATAGAGGGGCGCCGACGCCAGCCGCAGCGACCCGTCGGGCTGGACCAGCAAGAGGGCCAGATAGGGGTAGCCGAGCCGGGCCGAGAGTAGGTCGTTGAACTCGCGGATCAGGTCGTCGAGGCTGGTGACCTTGTTCAACGCATGGGTGCAGGCGTAGAGCACCTGCAACTCGGATTCGTCCAAGGGGTCGCGTTCCGGTAACGGCTCGCGATCCGGTCCCCCCGACGCCACCGGCGGCGTCGGCCCCGCCACGGCCGCGCCCGCTGCTCCGGCGGTCGCGGCTCCCCCGCCCGGCCCCGCCCCGGCAGGTCCGCCCCGCCCCGGCGCCACGGCCACCATCCGCCCCTGCCCCTGCCCCGCCGCCACGGCCACCATCCGCCCCTGCCCCTGCCCCGCCGCGACGGCCACCGCCCGCCCCTGCCCCTGCCCCGGCGCCGGCCCGCCGGATCCCTCTCCCGACTCCCGCGCCGCCGGTGGCACCGTCGGCCCCGGCGCGCGGGATCCTCTGGCGAGCGCCGCCGTGCCCACCATGGCCGCCGCCTCCGCCAACCACAGCCGCCAACCGGCTCCGCCGCCCGGATCGAGCGCCAGCCCCACCGCCATGGCCGCCAGCACCACGGCGGCCGCGGCGACGCCCCACCGGCCTCCGCAGCGACGCTGGACCAGGGCCGCAACCGGCAACGCCAGGACCCAGACCTCGACCCAGCCGGCGAGCCGATGGACCGCCGCCAGCGCCAGGACCAGCCCCGCCAGGCCCACCGCCCCGGCAGCCGCCCAGCCGCGCGTCCCGGTGCCCCTCCGGCCGGCGCGCCCGGGACCCGCCCCGCGGGCTCCCGCGCCCCCTTCCGCGGGGACCGCTGGCGGATGCCCGGTCCCCCGTCCCCCCTTGGCTGCCGCTCCCCCTGCCTCTGGCCTCATGCCCCCAACTCCCCACCCCACGGCCGCTTCCCCGGGCAGGACGCCCCGCACCCCGCGCCGGGACGAACGGCACCACCGACCCGCCCCGGCGGACGACGCCACCGGGGTCCCCGAGCACCCCGGGCCGGCGGCCCCGCGCCGTCCCCCCGGCCCACGACGGGGCGGCCGGCAGGCCCTGGACGCCCTTCCTGCCGCTGACCAGTTCACGCCGAAGCCCGTGCGATACAATCGGGGTGACGTCCGATGCCTCCGGGAGGGAGGACGGGATCCCATTCCATCCACCGTGTGAACCGCGGGTTCTGTGCGTGTCGGAGAGGGGAAGTTTTTCCACTCGCTACAGGGGAATTCGTGATGGTGGCCCCGGCTCCTGCCGGGCCCAAGGCGAGGGATTGCGAGATGGTTGGTCTTGGAAGAACGCGGCGTCGCTGTCTGCGCCGCACCGTGCTGTGGGTGGTCGGCCTGACCGCCCTGGTCTGCGGCCTCGCGGTCGCCTACTTCGCGGGGTCCGAGCTGACGGTGCCACCGGAACCCGTGGCCCCGGTCCCGAGCGAAGCGGGGTCCGGCTCGCCCGCCGGGCCGGGACCGGGCGGCGCGGAACGGGTCAACATCCTGCTGCTCGGCATCGACGCCCGCCAGGAGGGCGCCCAGACGCGGTCCGACACGATGATCCTGCTCTCCATCGATCCGGCCACGAAGGCGGTGGCGATGCTCTCCATCCCGCGCGACAGCCTAGTCGAGATCCCGGGACACGGCATGGACAAGATCACCCACGCCCACGCCTTCGGTGGTCCCCAGCTGGCCACCCGCACCGTGGCGCAGAACTTCGGCATCCCCATCCACCACTGGGCGCGGATCGACATGCCGGGCTTCCTCGAGCTGATCGACGTCCTTGGGCCCGTCGAGGTCAACGTCCCCTATGACCTCCGGCTCCAGGACGGCCGCTTCCTGGAGGCGGGCCGGCACACCATGGACAGCCAGCTGGCCCTGGCGTACCTGCGGGAGCGCTACAACGACCCCGACGGCGACTTCGGCCGGGCCGACCGGCAGCAGCAGTTCCTGATCGACGTGGCCAAGCAGCTCAAGGCCAACCTGACGTTGCTGGACGTGCCCCGGACCCTGGCCATCGTCGGCCGGTACGTGGAGACGGACATGGGCCTGCGCGACGCCGTCGCCCTGGCCCGCCTCGCCTGGGCCACCGACCTGGACGGCATCCGGCGCGGCATGGTGCAGGGCCATGGGATCATGCAGAACGGGATCTACTACTATGCCATCGACTGGCCGGCCACCCGGCGGGTGCTGGCGGACCTGGGCATCAAGGCCGATTCCCGTGTCGGGACGAACGCGGCCGCGGCCGCTGCCGCCCCTGCCCTCGCCCTGCCTCCGGCGGCCGGGGAGTAGCCACCGGCTCCCCCGCCTGGGGTGCGGTCCGCCCGGGCCGTAGGATCAGCGGCCGGTTCGTCCGCCAGGGGCTCCGCCTGGGGTGCGCTCCGCCTGGGGCTCCCCCTGGCGCGCGGGATCGACGGCCGGTTCGTCCGCATGGGGCGCGGGGCTCGCGGCTGCTGCGTCTCGCCGCAGGGCGGGGCGCGCGACCGGTGGGTCCGCCAGGGGGCGGGGATGCGGGGCCGCTTCGTCCGCCTGCCGACCGGGGCTCCCGACCGGTTCGTCCGCCTGGGGGTTGTCGCCCTTGAAGACGGCGAAGAGCAGCCACAGCGAGGGGATCAAGATCAGCAGGCCCACGGGCGTCACCCAGAGGGCGAAGCGCAGGATCGGGTCGGGGGCGGCGGCGTTGAACACCGTCACATCGGGGTAGATCAGGTACGGCCACTGGCCCAGGGCCCAGCCCCACAGCAGCACCACCACCTCGGCCACCGCGGCCACCCGCGCCAGCAGGAAGCGGCGTCGCCAAACCAGCCACGCCGACAGCGCAGCCAGCGCCGCCCCCGCCGCTACCAGCGGCCGACCGCGCTCCGACAGGAGCTCCCACAGGTGGGGTGCCGTGCGCGGCGCCAGCGGGAGCAGCACCGCCGCCAGCACCGCCACCGCCAGGCCCGCCCCCAGGGCGCGGCGGCGGAAGTCTTCCTGCAGGGCGCCCCGCGTCTCCACCGTCAGGTACACGGCGGCCAGGTAGGCGAAGAGCGCCACCGTCAGCGCCCCCACCAGCAGGGAGAAGGGGCTGAACCAGGCGTAGACGGCGTCCACCGTCACCGTGCCGTCGGCATCGACCCGGATGCCGCCGGACGAGACGGCGGCCAGGGTGGCCCCCAACAGGAAGGGCGTGATGGTGCTGGCCGCGCCGAAGACGCTGGCCCAGGCCCGCTGCGGGCCCGCCGCCGTGGCCGCCGGGGCGCGGAACACGAAGGCGGCGCCGCGCAGGACGATGCCCGCCAGCACCAGGTGGAACGGGACGAACAGTGCCACCCCGAGGCTGCTGTAGGCGCGCGGGAAGGCCGTGAAGAGCAGCACCAGGGCGAAGATCAGCCAGACGTGGTTCGCCTCCCAGACCGGGCCCATGGCCCGGGCGATGGCCTGCCGCTGGGCCTCGGCCCGGGGCCCGCGGGCCAGCAGGTCCCACACGCCGCCGCCGAAGTCGGCGCCGCCCAGCACGGCGTAGGCCGTCAGCGCCAGCATCAGGACCACCGCCACCACCGTCTCGGGCAGGGGATCGCCCACTCCCACCGGCACGAAGACCACCTGCCTGCTCGGCCTCCAGCCGCAGCCGACCGGCTGTCACTCCACGCTGGGCATGCGACCCGGCCGGCCGGTGCGCAGCGCGTCGCTCGCCCAGCGCCCCGTCGAACTCACTCCACGCCGGGCGTAGCGGCCCGCCCCGCCCCCCTCGCCCCGAGGGAACCCGACGGGCCGCCCGGCCCGGGGCCGTCGGGCGCAGCCGTGGCCCGCGGGCGCAACCCCGCACCCGCGGTCGTGGCACCCGGCACCGGCGGGCACGCCGACCGACCGGTGCCGGCGCCTGGCCGGAGCAACCCCGCCTCGATGGTCGTGGCATCCGGGACCGCCGGTGTCCCCGCCCGGCCGGTGGTGGCCTGCGCGGCCGACGCCGACGAGGGTGCGGCCCCGGACCGACCCGGGCTCGCCGACGCCGACGCCTCCGCAGCCACGGCCGATCCGGACCCGCCATCGCCGCCCGCCCCGGGCGGCGCCGTCACCCCCGGCACCGGACCGTGACCGATGCGCCGGAGCAGCCACACCAGGGTCGCGCTCAAGAGGAGGTAGAGCAGCGTGAACGCCACCAGCGTGGTCACCACCCCGGGCGCCGGCGTCACCGCCTCCGCCGTCCGCATCACCCCGCGGATGATCCACGGCTGCCGTCCGACCTCGGTGACGATCCACCCCGCCTCGAGGGCAACGATCCCCAGCGGCCCCGCCGCCACGAGCCCGCGCATGAGGGCGCGGTGGTCCATCACCGCCCCCCGCCGGCGCCAGGCGATCCACCAGTACCAGGCGGCCGCCAGCACCATCAGCACGCCGGCGATGACCATGACCTGGAAGGCCACGTGGGTCACCGGCACGTTGGGCCAGAGGTCGCGGGGCACGCGGTCGAGGCCGGGGACCACCGCCCGGGTGTCGCCGTAGGCGAGCCAGCTCAGCATGCCGGGGATCTCGATGGCATACGGCACCGCGCCCGTCTCCGGGTCGGGCAAGCCGCCCAGGCGCAGGGGGGCGCCGGCCTCCGTCTCGAACTGGGCCTCCATGGCGGCCAGCTTGACGGGCTGGTTGGTCGCCACGAACTTGGCGCTGGCGTCGCCGGTGACGGGCATCAGCAAGGCGGCGACCGTGCCCAGGGCCATGGCCATGCGCAGGGCGCTACGCCGCATGGGATCCCGGTGACCGCGGAGGGCGGCCCAGGCGTAGACCGCCGCCACCATGAACGCCGTGGCCGCATAACAGGCCAGGGTCGAGTGGATCGCCATCACCGGCCATGCGGGGTTGCCGAACAGGGCCCGCACGGGGTCGAACCGGTGGGGCTCGGACAGCAGCGTCTCCACCGCCACGGGGTTCTGCATCCAAGCGTTGGCCGCCACCACCATGACGCTGGAGGCGGCGCTGCTCACCGCCACGGGGATACCCGTCAACCAGTGCGCCCACGGCGACAGCCGGTTCCACCCGTAGAGGTAGAGGCCGAGGAAGATGGCCTCCGTGAAGAAGGCGAAGCCCTCCATCGTGAAGGCGGGACCCGTCGCCGGGCCGGCCAGTTCCATGAAGGCGGGCCACAGCAGGCCGAGCTCGAAGGAGAGGGCCGTGCCGCTGACCGCGCCGATGGCGAAGGTGATGGCTGTGACCTTGCCCCACGTGCGGGCCAGCTCGAGGTACCGGGGATCGCGCCGCCGCAGGTAGAGCCCCTCCGCCATCAACATCAAGACGGGCATGCCCACGGCCAGCGACGCGAAGATCATGTGAAAGCCCAGCGAGATGGCCATCTGCAGGCGCGCCGCCAAAAGCGAGTCCACCGCTCCGCCTCCTTTGCGCCCCCGGCGACGTCGACCGGATCCCCTGCCCTGGTCCCCAGACTAAACCGGGGGCGCGGTCTCCACCATCGGGCCCAGGGCCATCGGATGCCGCCCGGGGCCCGGTCCGGCAACGGTCGGGTCCATTGGCCCGGTCGCCCTCCCGGCGGCCGCCAAGCCTCGGGTCCCGTCCGCACCGGCCCCGTGCGGCCCTGTGCCGCCGCCGGATCCCGGACCGGGCCCTCGCCCGGCGGCCGAGTCCCCGGCCAGGCGGACGCACCGGTCCCCCGCCCCTCCGACCCGCGCCGGGCTTCGGTGAGGCACCCGGGTTCGCCGGTCCGGCCACGGCTCCCTGTCCGGCCACGGCTCCCAGGCGGGACCGGGGCACGGCTTAGGATGCACCTCCAAGCGAGGAAAAAGGCGAGAAAAAGAAAGAAACCCCGCGGTTCTCCCGCGGGGCTCCGTACCAGGTGCCGACGGTCTTTCGCGGCGCCGCACACCGATTGGGTTCCGGGGAGGGCGGGTGTGCAGCCGGGCCGGTTGGGTTCCCGGGGAGGGCAGCGGATGGGCAGTTCCGCTTGCATCCGGCCCGGGGCGCCGCGCGGCGGGGGTTCCGACCGCCGCACCGTGGCGATCACCTGGTCAGGATCGTGGCCGGCTGCATCGGCGGGGATGGACCGCATCAAGCCGATCAATCCGTCGGGGTGTCCCGCCGCTCCGGCCACTTCCTACTCTAGGGGGGCGTTGTTGCCGGGCAAGGTCGGTCGGTTTGCAAAAGTGTTACGGTTCCCGTCGCTCTTGACAATCCATTGCAGCAGCTGACCCAGCGTCCCGCGGGGCGCGTCGACCGCGCCCGGCTCCCCCTCGTGGAGCACCAGTCCCTCCGCGACGTACACGGCCATGCCCACGGCCCGCGCCGGGGCGATGTCCTGGCGCAGGTCGTTGCCGACCATCAGGCACCGGCCGGGTTCGACCCCGATGCGGTCGGCCACCTCCAGGTAGTAGTCGGGCTGGGGCTTGCAGCTGTGCATGTTCTCCAGCACCGTAACCAGGTCGAACTGGCCGACATCGAGCCCGGCCCAGCGCAGGCGCTCGGCGATGGCCGCCATGGGGAAGATCGGGTTCGTCGCCAGCACCACCTTCCATCCCCGGGCGCGGGCCGCCTCGACCAGCGCGGCCGCCTCCGGTCGCCGTCGAGCCATGAACTGCAGCTTGGGGAACTCCTCGCGGTAGAACCGCTCGAAGCGCACCAGCGCCTGCTCACGGCGATCGGGGCGCGCGCCGGGGTGGCGCGCCGGGTCGAGCCCCGCCCACAGCGTCTCGTAGAGCAGCGCCGCGTTGGTGCGGGAGCGATCGCGGTTCTCCATCACCGCCGTCGTGGCGCGGATCAGCTGGCGCACGAAGTCCTCCGGGTCGAACAGGTCCGCCACCCACGCCGCCAGCCGCCGCAGGTACACCGGCAGGAAGCGGTCCATGTCCAGCTCGAGCAGTGTCCCGTCGAGATCGAAGAGCACGGCCTCCACGGGGCCTCCCGGCCCGCTCGGGATCGCCGTCTCGGTGCCCGCCGGCCGCACGTCCGCCAACGGCCAGCCTCCCCCTTTCCCCCGTTTCCTCGCCCGTTTCCGCGCCCCTTGCGTGCCGGGACGCCCGCCGCCCCTGCCGCGCCGGAGGGGCTCGGCCGGCGACGGCATCCCGGTGCACGGACGCGACGGACCAACACGAACCCTGACGCAACACCGAACCGCTTCTTTCCAAGGAGATTGTACCGCTGCGATGGTACCGCTGCGGCGAAATCGCGCCGTCACGTCTCGTCGCGCCGGGCTCCCCACGACGCCTTGGCTCCCCTTCGCACCGCGCCGCGCGCATGACACCCTCCTGCGCGACCCAGACTATCCTGGGCAAGACCGGCGACCCCAGGGGCAAGACGATCCGCGCCGCAAGGGCAAGACCCGCGCCCGCCGGAGGCTGCATCGGCCGGAGCCTGCATCGCCGGACGGGCCGCGGCGCAGGAGGTGGAGTCCGTGGCACCCGAACCCCGGGGCGGCACCGGCCGGATCCTCCGACACCCCGCCGGCAGTCGTGCGGCGGCGCGCCGCGCCGACCCGGCCGCGCGCCTGCCCGGCGAGCCCTTCCCCTTCCCGGGCCACGAGCCGGCGACCCTGCCGCGCCGGGAGGTCGGGCCGGACCGGTGGCCGCGGGAAGAGCCCGAGACGGTGGTGGCGCCGACCGAGGTGGTGGAACCGGCGGTCTACCCGAAGCCGGAGCCGGCCACGCCCATCGACCCCTATCCCGACACGGACCGGGACGACGGCCGCGACGGCCGCGACGACCACGGCGACGGGGAGCGGTCGACCGGGCGCGAAGAGGAGCTGGGGACGGCCGGACGCGACGGGGCGTGGACCGTCGGCGGCGAAACCGCGGGGGTCTTCATCAGCCGGGTCAAGGTGGGGCCGCACGCCTTCGAGCGCGTGGTGGTGCGCACCCACTGGTTCCAGCGGGGGGAAGACCTGGCCACCGCCCTGCGCCGGTACCTCGGGCCCCACCTGCGGCCCGGCGACCACGTCATCATCAGCGAGACGGCGGTGATCGCCGCCCGCGGGCGGATGATCCCCGCCCAACAGGTGCGGCCGGGGCGTCTCGCCCGGCTGCTGGCCCGCCACGTCCGGCCCACGGGGTGGGGGCAGGGGCTGTCCGTCCCGGAGAAGATGCAGGTAGCCATCGCGGAGACGGGCCGGCTGCGGATCCTGGCGGCGGCCGCCGCCGCAGCCCTGACGCGGCCGCTGGGCATCCGCGGCGTGTTCTACCACGTGGCGGGCGACGGGGCGCGTTGCCTGGACGGGATGCGGGCCGGAAGCCCCTACGAGGGGTGGGTGCTCCCGCCCCTGCGCCGGGCCGAGGCGGTGGCCATCGCCCGGGAGCTGGCCCAGGCGTTGGGCGTGCCGGTGCACATCGTCGACATCAACGACAACGGGGGCACCATCCGGGCCAGTTCGCACCCCTTCCCCCCGCGCCTGCTGCTGGCCATCTTGCGGGACAATCCCCTGGGACAGGGCGCTCGGTGCTGTCCTGTGGGGCTCATCCGGCGTTGGGAGGGCGCCTTCGGCCTGCTCGGGGACGAATGACACTCCCGGCAAGTACCTCCTGCCTCCTCGTGGGTTATAGTCCAAGCAGGTTTTGACTCCCGCCTTCGCCAAGTTTCGTCAGGGCCGGAGGAGGTCCACTGCCTCCTCGCCGTGCGACGGCCTTAGGCAGACCGACCCCTCCGGCACCTGGCGAATCCGCTGCTCAACGGTCGCTAGGGCGTCGTGCCGCGAGCACCGATTCCACGAGGGCACCGTGGGTGGCGGGGATCGCCCCACGCGGAGGTGGCATCATGTTGCACGTCGGAATCGACCAGGGCAGCCAGCATCACGACGTCTGCCTGGCGTCCGAGGGGCAGGCTCCTTCCTACCTCCGGGTCCCCAACGATGCCGACGGCCTGCAGGAACTGCTCGCCGCGATCCGGCGTCGAGAACCGGACCCAGCACAGGTGCACGTGGCTATCGAAGGCTCGGGGCAGGGGCTCTTCGTGGCAGCGCTCCTCGCCGCAGGCTTTCGGGTCTATCCCGTCAATCCCAAGGCGGTGGACCGCTACCGGGACCGCCTCTCCCCGGCCGGCAGCAAGGACGACCGCCGGGATGCCCTGGTCCTGGCCGAGATCCTCCGCACCGATCGCC
Source organism: Thermaerobacter composti (assembly GCF_033582035.1). Classification (NCBI taxonomy): domain Bacteria; kingdom Bacillati; phylum Bacillota; class Clostridia; order Eubacteriales; family Clostridiales Family XVII. Incertae Sedis; genus Thermaerobacter; species Thermaerobacter composti. The sequence goes on along the minus strand of NZ_CP132508.1, from coordinate 893,802 downwards.
ATCGCCTTCAGCCCCTGCGGCTGGAGAGCGACACCCTGCGCCAGCTCCGGGTGGCCTACAGCCACCACCAGACCCTGGTGGAAGAACGCACGCGGCTTCTGAATCAGCTCACCGCCTGCCTGCGCGCTTACTACCCGCGGGCCCTGGAGCTGTTTGCGGACTTGGGCCGGCCCGTGGCCTGGACCTTCTTGCGCGCCTTCCCGACCCCGGCGCACTTCGCCCGCGCCCGCCGGTCCCGGATCGAGAAGCTGTTGCGTCAGCACCGCTACCCTGGAGTCGCCGCCAAGACGGCCGAACTGCTCGAGCTCGCGCGCAAGCCCCAGCTCCCGGCCGATCCGGCCACCGTGGCCCTGTGGGCACGTCGCATGCTCTTTCTGGTGGATCAGCTCGAAGCCGTCTGCCGCGAGCTCGAGGCCTGTCATGAGCAGCTGGAGACCCTGGTGCAGGCGCACCCGGACGGCGATTTGTTTCGCTCCATGAAAGGCATCGGCACGGTGCTGGCTGCCGGCATGATCACCGTCTTCGGGGAGGACCGCCAGGCGGTCCCCAGCGTCCGCCCGATCCAATGTCGGTCGGGGACAGCCCCCGTGACCGTTCGCAGTGGCAAGACCGTCCGAGTCCGTTTCCGCCACGCTTGCAACAAACAGGCTCGCAATACGGTGCAACTGCTGGCGCAGCAACTCGTTCTACACCACGACTGGGCCCGGGAGATTTATCAGACCCACCGCGACCGAGGGCGTCACCATCATGAAGCCTTGCGCATCGTGGCCCACCACGCCCTTCGGGTCCTTTTTGCGATGTGGCGAGATCGTCAGCCCTACGACCCCACCCGGTTCGAGGCGGCGCGTCGTCAGCGGCAACAGCCCAAGGCCGCGTAGCGCCCACGGGCACGTTCCTCAGCAGCCGCTTTGTCAAAGATCACATCCCCGACTACGGCGACTTGACCCTAGGGCGTCTGCCGTGTTCGCACTCGAGCGCCAAGCCTCCGGAGCGGCACCGTTTGCGGACGCCTACCTCGCCTGCCGCTGCCAGGAGAACGGCGTCCACCTCTTGACGAACGTGGAGGGGTGAGATCGGGGTCGACCCCCTCCCCGAGCCTGGTCCTAGAAGGCCCCCAGGCCCGTCACGTCGCGGCCCACGATGAGCGTGTGGATGTCGTACGTCCCCTCGTAGGTGTCCACCGTCTCCAGGTTCAGCATGTGGCGGATCGCCGCGTACTCCAGCGTGATGCCGCTGCCGCCCAGGATCTCGCGGGCCGCGCGGGCCGCGCGCAGCGCCGCCCGCACGTTGCTGCGCTTGGCCAGGGACACCTGGGCGTAGGTCAGCTTGTCCTCGTCCTTGAGCTTGCCGAGCCGCCAGGATATCAGGAGCGCCTGGGTGTGGGACTCCACCATCTCCACCAGCTTCGCCTGCACCAGCTGGCGCTCGGCGATGGGCCGGCCGAAGGTGATCCGGTGCCGGGCGAACTCCAGCGCCTCGTGGAAGACGGCGTCGATCACCCCCGCCGCGCCCCAGGCGATGCCGTACCGCGCCTGGGTCAGGCAGCTCAGGGCCGCGCCCAGGCCGCGGGCTTCGGGCAGCATCTGGGCCGCGTCGACCCGCACCTCATCGAGGATGAGCTCTGAGGTCACGGAAGCCCGCAGGCTCATCTTGTGCTGGATCTCCCGCGCCCGGAACCCCGGGGCGTCCGTGGGCACGATGAACCCCCGCACCACGCCCTCGTCGTCCTTCGCCCAGATCACCGCGATGTCGGCGATGTTGCCGTTGGTGATCCACATCTTCCGGCCGGTGATCACGTAGGACGAACCGTCCTTCCGGGCGCGGGTCTTCATGGAGCCGGGGTCCGAGCCGCCGTCGGGCTCCGTCAGGCCGAAGCAGCCGACGATCTCCCCCCGCGCCAGCCGGGGCAGGTACTCTCGCTTCTGTTCCTCCGAGCCGTAGCGGTAGATGGGGTACATCACCAGCGAGCTCTGCACGCTGACGAAGCTGCGGAGGCCCGAATCGATGCGCTCCAGTTCGTACATGATGAGGCCGTAGGCCACGTTGCTGGCGCCGGCTCCGCCGTACGCCTCGGGCAGGTTCGACCCCAGGAACCCCAGCTCGCCGAAGCGGGGGATCAGGTGGCGCGGGAAGGTCCCCTCCTCCCACCACCGGGCGATGTGGGGCGCCGCCTCGGCCTCGAGGAAGCGACGCGCCTCCTCCTGGATCAGGCGCTCTTCGGGGGAGAAGAGCTCGGCGACGCGGTAGTAGTCCAGGCCTGCCAAGGGAAATACCTCCTCGCGGGCCGGCGGGGAGCCCCCACCGCCCGCTGCACTGGTCGAAGGTTGCATCTCCGGGTACGATTCGTTGCCTTCACCGGGCGCCCCTTCCCGGAGCTCACGGCGCGGCGCGCGGGCTGTCCAGGAGGGACTCCAGTTCCCGCCGTACCTCCCCCGGCAGCGGCTCCCGCAGCATCCGGGCCACGCAGTCCGGGGCGGCCCCGTGCTGCCGCAGGTATCCGGCCAGCAGATCCGCGCGATCGTGGCGGTTCAGCAGCCGGTAGGCCACCAGCCAGACTTCGGGGCTGGCGGTGGGCACGCCCTCCCAGGTCCCACCCTGCAGGGCCGGCAGCTGGCAGATCCCGCTGGCGGTGCGGATGGCGAACCCGCCGATCAGATCCACAGGGCGGCGGCATAACCCGCCGGGCGGGCGGGGTGAAGCCCTGGAGGAGCCCCGGCCGGCACTGGCGGGCCCGGGTTCCGCATCCGGGGCCCCCTCGGGGACCGGCGTCAAGCGCAGGAAGAACCAGCTGGCATACGGTTGCCGCGCCCGCAGCCGGAAGGACCCGCTCCAGCCCCGGAAAGCAGGTACTGCGGACAGGACCCGTTCCACCGGCGCGTCGGTGACCAGGTCCCAGTCGCGGACCCGGTCGATCAGCCCCAGGCTGGCCAGAAGCCCGCTACCGCCCAGCACCACCGGGCAGCCGGCCTCGGCCAGAGAGCGAACCAGGGGAAGGATCTCCACCCGGGCTGGGCGTAGCGATCGGCGGGCCGGCGGGGCGCTCGGCCGGAAGGTCATCCCGGTTCGGGTTCCCGTTGCGGTTCCTGTCCATGCTCGGTTGCGGGTGCACTCCTTGACGTGGCCGGCTTACGGGCCTGGGGACGCGGTCCCTGCTCCCAGAACCCGTGCCAGCCGGAATAGGGCCAGGTCTTTCTTCTGCGCCTCCACCATCCCGTCGACCTCCGGGACGCCCAGCCGGGGGAGGATCGCCAGCAGCGGCTTGACGAAGGCCGGGTCCACGTAGTCGGCATGGGCCCGCAGGCTGGCGCCGTCCCGGGGACTAGAGAGGTGGATCTTGGGCGGCCGGTCCCGCCACAGGCGAAAGCTCCGGACCAGGAGCGGCTCCAGGGCGGCCAGGCCCTCCGCGCTCCGGGGCTCTGGAAAGCCTGCCGGCGGGCAGCAGACGTGGTGGTGCCAATCGAAGGCCACGGGCAGGCCGAACCGTTCCGCCAGTTCCAGGGTGGTGGCGATGTCCACGGTCCGGTCGTCGTTCTCCAGGACCAGCCGGGACCGGGCCCACCCGTCCAGTTGCTCCAGATGACGCCCCGCTTTCTCAAGGATCGCCCGCGCTCCATCCCCGGCCGCAGCCCGCTGGTGCCGCTCGCGCCCGCGGTTCTCGCCCGGACCCTGGCTCCGGCCCCGGCGCCCGCCCACGTGGATCACGATCCGGGCCCGTTCGTCCAGATCCAGAAGGTCGAACAGGCGGCGGTGGTAGGCCAGGTACGCCTGCACCCAGCGGAACTGGCTCGCGCTGCCCAGGCCACAGACTTCGGGCAGGTGCGAGCTCAGCCGGATGCCCGCCTCCCGGGCCACCCGGCCGACCCGGGCGCCCGTGGCCTGAAGGTCCGGCTCGCCCCACCACCGCCAGTCGGCGGTCAGGGGGTGGGTTGCCAGGGGAATCATGTTGGCAGAGATCCTGTAGAGGCGGATTCCGTGGGCCCGGGCGAAGAACAGGATCCGCAGGGTGTTCTCTGGTGTTCTCTAGATTGCGGCGGGCGATCTCCCGCAACCGGTAGCGCCGCGCTTCGGGGTCGAGGCGCGACGCCGCCGTCACCGTCATGGACCCGGCGGGCGAGCAGTCCCGTTCCGAAAGGCAAATGGCAACGAAGCCCAGGTGAAGCTGCACGCCGCCCACCTGGATGGTCGCACCCCGAAGAATGCCGGAACGAGGACCCGCCCCCGTGACGCCGGCGTCAGGACCCTCCGCCGCGATGGCGGCGCCAGGCACCGCCGCCGAGATGCCCGAACCGGACACCTCCGGCGCCCCCCTGCGGTCCTCCGGGGAGTTGGAATGCGTCCCGCCGGCCGGGTCCGGCCCTGCCTCCGCCGGCGCCTGGGGCGACGGTGCCGTACGGCGCCCCCTGCTCCGGGGCGCTGCGGGCGATGCCTGAGGGGTTGGGCGCGGTGATCCTTCCGTCATGGGGGCGTCCTTTCGACTTGCTGCGGCTACCCGGGACCCGGGGCCGGTCGACGTACCTGCGGCCGACAGCTCGACAAAAAATGCAGGCCTTTCCGAGATTGCCCCGCAGGGGATCACCGCCATGTAGCGAGCAGCGGTGCGATGCGCGCCTCGAGGTCGGGTGGATAGAAGTGCCCGTCCCCCTGGACGATCTCGACCTGTACCGTGAGGCCCGCCGCCTCCATCCACCTGGCCACGTCCTCAATCATGCGGACGGCCCGTTCGTCCCGAGACCCGGCCCAGAAGTAGGCCCGGAGGCCTGGGTTGCGAGGGCTTGGCTCCAGAAGTCCTTCCATGTAGTTCCAATCCGTCAGGTGAGGCGCAAGGGCGATGACACCCCGGGCAGGTAGAACCCCCGACAGGGCGAGGTGGAGGGCAAGGGCTGCACCTCGGGAGAACCCCGCCAGCACCACCCGCTTGGGATCGAGGGAAGCCCCCGGGGCAGCCGCATCGTCGAGCATCGACCGGTAATGGTACCGGACATCCTGGGCACCCCGGTCGAGATCGTCCCAGTGGTAGGCATCCGGACCCATGACCTGGGTCGACTGGGGGACCAGAAGGGCCCATCCGTGGGAAGCCACGAAGCGCCAGCAACCCGCCGCCCTGGCGGCGTTCTCGGCGTTGCCGTGAAGCGCGATGAGGACTGGGACGGAACTCCGTCCCGGCGGGGCGGACCCGCTGCCCTGGCTCAGCGCGGTACCCTCGGGACGGAGGGCGGTTCCCTCGGGGAACTGGAGGACGCGCCGCGGCACGACCCTTCGTTGCGCTTCGCTCTGACGTTGCTCGCACACCGCGACCGCCCGCTCGAAGCGGGGATGGCCCCGAAGCCCGGCCAGGTCGGGGTCGTTGCGCAACCATGTCACGGGAATCCACAGGCCCTGGTCGAGCAGTTGCTCCAAATGGGTCAACGCAGCCTCCGCGTCGCCCAGGCGCGTTAGCAAACAAACCCGCCAATACCCGATGTGCCAGGCCTGTTCCGGGTGAGCGGCCCCCTCCCTGTCAAGAAGATCCAGGGCCTGCCGGTATTGCTGGCGCTCGTAGAGATCGAAGACCCGGGATGCCAGCCGGTCGAAGGTTGTCACCGCGGCACCACTCCTCTCACCGGAGAAACGCCGCATGTTAGGAAAGCAGCAGCAGGACCGCCGCCCCCGCGGCCGCGTATAGCCAGTACCACCCGCTCCCGCACGCCAGCCAGCGCCGCATCCGCCTCACCTCCCCCGCGACGCCGAACGAGCCGATCCAGCCGCAGCGACCGGGCGGGTCGGACGGGACCTTGATCGGACACGTCCCTGCGCAGACCAGATATGTCCTTGGGCCGGCCCGGCACCTCCTGATGGGACCGGGCGCGTCCTGGAACGGGCCCGGCGAGTCGCCGCCCCCAAGCCCCCGCGCGGCCAGTCCCCCGCGCTCTGGCGTCCATGCCCCTCGCAACGCTTCTTGTGCGCTACCATGGGTTCGATGGGGACCACCGGACCGGCCCGGGGGCCGGATCCTCTTCCGCCCTATCGGGGCCAGGACCACCCTCCCGGGTCCAGGACAAGGAGGATTCGCCATGGATCCGAACCTTCTCGCCTTCGCCCGCCGCCTGGAAGAGCGGCTCGTCTTCACCCCCGGCCCCACGGAGGTCTCGCCCCGCGTCCGGGAGGCCATGGCCCTCCCCGTGGCCAACTCGGACCTCGACCCGGACTTCGCCGCCCTCTACCGCGCCACCTGCGCCGGGCTGCAGGAACTGCTGCATACCCGGAGCGACGTCCTGATCCTCGCCGGCGAGGGCCTGCTGGGCCTCGAGGCCGCCATCGCCTCGCTGGTCGAACCCGGCGACCGCGTCCTCGCCCTGGCCAACGGCCTGTACGGCCACGGGTTCGCCGACTTCGCCCGGGACTACGGCGCCGAGGTCACCGTCTTCGAGGCCCCCGACCGCCAGCCCCTGGATCCGGACGCCCTGCGCCGGTTCCTCCGGGACCAGAAGCCCTTCAAGCTGGGGACCCTGGTCCACTGCGAGACGCCCACCGGCCTGACCAACCCCGTGGACCGGATCCTGCCCGTCCTCCACGAGCACGGCATCCTGACGGTGATGGACAGCGTCTCCGCCATCGCCGCCGAGCCCCTGGAGGCCGACGCCTGGCACGCCGACGTGGTCCTGGGCGGCTCGCAGAAGGCGCTCTCCGCCCCGCCCGGCCTGGCCTTCCTCAGCGTCAGCCGCGCGGCCTGGGAGGCCATGGCCCGGCGCCGCACCCCGATCCGCGGGGTCTACCTGAACCTGCGGCTGTGGAAGGACCTCTGGGTGGAGAAGGGCGAGTTCCCCTACACCCCGTCGACCTCGGACGTCTACGCCCTGTACGCGGCCGTCGCCGACGCCCTGGCCGAGGGCGAGGCGGCGCGCCTGGCCCGCCACGAGCGGCTGGCGCGGGCGATCCGCGCGGCCGGCGAGGCGGCCGGTCTGGAGCTGTACCCCGAGCCACGGGCGGCCGCCCGGGCGGTGACCGCCTGGCTCATCCCGGACGACCTGCGCCCCCGCGAGCAGGAGATCCGCCGCTTCATGTGGGAAGAACACGGCGTCCTCATGGCCGGCAGCTGGGGGGACGCCGCCGGCCGCGTCTGGCGGGCCGGCCACATGGGCGAGAACGCCCGCCCCGAGAAGGGCGAGCGGTTCGTCCGGGCGTTGGCCGCGACGCTCCGTCACTTCGGGTGGCAGCTGCCGGGCGACCCGGTGGCGGCGTACCGGGAAGCGTTGGGGTCGGGCGGCGCACCGGGGGTGGGGAGCGGCGGCTAGACGGCCGGGCCGCGCCCGGCGACCCGCCGGAAGAGCCCAGAGGAGCCCACCGGCCCCCCGGCGAATCCCGCCACCCGAACGGGACGAACGCAAGGCCAGGTCTGGTTTCGGAGGGGGCTTTCGCCGTGACCACCGGTCGTCCTGCCGTGACCATCCGGTTGGCCGAGCCCGGCGATTTCGAGGCCATCACCCGTCTCCTGGAAGAACTCGGGCGCCCCGCCGTCCCGGCGGAGGACGAAGCGGCCGCCCGGGCCGTGTTCCTCCGGCACATCCAATGCCCCGACACCGCCTCCCTGGTGGCCGAGCTGGACGGCCGCATCGTCGGCTTCATGTCGTTGGAGTTCCGCGACCGGCTCAACCACCTGCGACCGCAGGCGTGGATCCCCGACCTGATCGTCACCGCCTCCGCCCGCGGCCTCGGCATCGGCAAGGCCCTCCTCCAGCGGGGCTTCGAGCTCGCCCGAGAGCGGAACTGCTGGAGCGTGACCGTTCCTCAAAACATAGGCATTTATTGCATCCGCCTATGACGCCGGGCGAACGGTGTTCCCGACGATTCGCGCCGGGGGATCGCACCCCGGACCCCAAGCCAGACCATCGCACCCGGGGCCGTGCGGCCTGGAGGCCGCCGGTGCCCGGGTGGATCGGGGTTCCCCCCGACCTGGGGCGTCCTCGGAGGACCGCTGATAGAGCCGGTGCGCCCGCTGGCCGCGCACCGACGGAGCGATGCGCCGCCAATCGCTCCAGACGTGCCGCCCTCGATTCCTCGCGGGTAGAGGGCGGGCGGTTCCGGAGCGCAAGCGCTCGCCCAAACCCAGGCCCCGGCGGGCGATCGCCACCGCCGCGGCCGCGTGGGGCGACAGCCCGTACCGGGCCATGAACTTGACCTTGCCGATCACGCTGGTGAAGGCCGGGTTGACGCGGAGCACCTCCACGCCTTCCCGGGCGGCCCGGGCCATGAGCAGGGCGGAAAATTTGCCGTAAGCAAACGCGGACAACTTCCGGGCGTAGCGCTTGTCGTCTTCTCGAAGACGGGCCTTCTTCTCCCGGAAGTCCAGGTGCTCCACCACGATGGGCTTGCCGGCGCCCTTGGCCCATGCCACCAGGTCCGCCACCGCATCGCCCAGGATGGCCTTCACCTGCTCCCGGCGCTTGCCTTGGAGCGGAAGTCGGATGTCGCGCGCCGCCACCGGGTTGCCGAAGCGGTCGACCTCCGCCACGGCCAGCCGGTCGGGGTTCAGATCGGCACCAAGGGCCCCCGCCCTTCGCGATGTCGTGATCGGGGCCGCGGGCCGTTCGGTGGTGGCGAAGACGTACCAGGCGCCGTTCTTCCGGACAAAGCGGTAGGAAATCGCTTGCCCGGACGCGAGGGCCGCCAGGATGACATCCTGCCCATAGGAGAAACGGACGCCGTGCAGCCAAACATGCCGCCCGAAGCGGCCGGCCAGGGCGTTGGGCACCCGAAGGCGCAAGCGGTCGCCCAAGAGCGAACACGTCTGGTTGCCGCTCCTCTCGTCTTTGGAGCCGAGGCAGAAGAAGCTTTGGCTGCGGGCATCGCGCCATGCCTTGCGCCATGCGTCGTGGGAAGCGAACCCATTCGCCTCGAGGTGGAACTGCCGGTGGAACAAACGCCGCGAGCCAAAGCAAATCGGCGGCGATCCCGCCCGCGCTTCCGCCGCTTCCAGGCGGGCGCGCAGCATCGCCAGCCGCCGCTTCTTCTGGTGCAGCCGAAACCGGACCCGACGCCGGCGCGCCGCCCGTTCTTCGGGGGCAAGGGTCGCCCAGCGCCCCTTGCCCGAGGCCAAGGCTTTCTCCTGCTTGTGGAGCTTGGCGATCGCTCGTTCGGTGGATTGGATCTGCCCGCGCAGGTGCGCCAGATGGTGCCGATGGGCTTCCTCCGCCGCCTTCACCTTGGCCTTCAGTTCGGTGGCCAGCGCGTTGAAGTAGCGGGCTGTGATGCCGTCGCGGGCAATGGACTCCCGCTTGCATTCGACAAGGGGACGCTTCCGCACGTAGAGATCGACGAACAACCGGCGCAGCAGGCGACCGTACAGGGCGGCGAGGGCGTCCAGGGCCGGGTAAACCGACCGGTCATGGATCTTCGTCTGGAAGGTCGCCTGCATCGGCCCGATCATCCTCCCTTCCCAGGATACCAAACATATGTTCCGTCCGCAAGCCGAAGAGGGGACGGGTCGGAAGTGGGGGAACCGTTATGCGAAAGGTTCGCCTACGGCTGATAACAGATGGCGATGGAATGGTAAGCAGCTACGAACCCTGGAGTCGGGCTACCACCGCCGGGTGGCGCACCAGCTGTACCGCGCCGCCGGCATGCGGGACGAGGGCCTCTATTTCCGGATCTACCTGTAGATCAGGGATGTAGGTCGGCGCCCTACATGTGGGTCGCGTTCCACAGCTTCCGCAACACGATGACCTGCCCCATGTGGTGCTGGGCGTGTTCCACCAGGTGGTGCAGGATGAACGCGGCCTCCGCCGGCACCTGCTGACGGCCCACCACCCGCTGCGCCGCCAGGTCGGCGTCGCTCAGGCCCCGGATCCGCTCCTGGACCCGGGCCATCTCTTCGTGGAACTGGCGCAGGACCTGCGCCGGCTCCACCTCCGGCGAGGGCTTGAGCTCCTCCCGGGCGCGGGCGCGCAGCTCGTCGGGGATGGGCTCGCCCACCGCGTAGCAGAGCAGCCGCAGGCTGGACCCCGCGATGTGGCGCAGCAGCCCGCCGATGGGGTTCATCGCCGGCCCGGGCACCCACCAGAAGGCCTCGCGGCCGAGGTCGCCGGCCCACCGGTCCGCCATCTCCCGCACTTCCTCGAGGCCGCGCCACCAGGCTGACGGGAGCAGCCCCGCGCCCTGGACCCGCCCCCGGAGGAACGGCGGTTGGGCCACGGTGCCTCCATGCCCCGCCGTGCCCGCGCCGCCCGCTGCGGGGGTCTTCCGCTCGTTGGCCATGACCACCCCTCCCTCGTTCGGGATCGGTTCGCGACCGTAGCCGGATCGGCTACAGGGATTCCCTGCCCCATGGCGAAGCCGGTTCTTCCGGCGACGAACCAACAAAAGTTGACACCGTTCGACTCCGGTTCGACGCTGGCTCCCGTGCCGGCGGCGCCGCGGGGACACCGGGACGACCGGGGCGAGGATGCGCCCGGCGGGTGAGGATGCGCCCGGGCCCGGCGGCTGCGACGGTGGCGGCCGGCCAAAGGGGATTGGAACGTGCGAAGGATCTGGCGCCTCGTCATGGATTCGCTGAAGAAGGTCTTCCTCATGGGCGAACCCCCCGACTCCCCCCGGGAGGCCACTATCAACCCCGCCGCCTGGGAACTGCTTCGCGAGACGCTGACGCTGTTCCTGGGGCTGGCCCTGGTGCTGGGGCTGCTGGTGGTGGCATGGCTGACCGGCCAGGGGTGAACGGGAGGCCTCCGGGCCGCGCCCTGGCCGGCGGCCGCCCGGCCGCGCCGTGGCCGGGAGCCACCTAGCCCCACCTCAGCCGACGGCCTCCCTGCCCCTACCGGCGACCCCCCGGCCGCGGTCTGGCGGGCGCCCCCACCCGCGTCCTAGCCGGCCGGCGCTGGCTGCCCCGCCCGCCGGCGTCCTACCTGGCCGCACCCTACCCGCCTGCCGCCGGCTGCACCGCCGCCCGCGGCCTACCCGGCCGCACCGTACTTGCCTGCCGCCGGCCGAACCGCCCGCCCGCGCCCTACCCGGCCGGCGCCGGCTGCACCACCCGCTGGCGGTACCAGCGATAGGTCAGCGCGAGCCCCTCGTCGAGGCTCACCTGGGGAGCCCAGCCCAGCCGCTCCCGCGCCCGCCGGTTGTCCAGGACGCTGTGGCGGATGTCGCCGGGTCGAGGCGGCCCATGCCGGGGCGAGGGCGCCCCCTCCACCAACCGGCCGATCCGCTCGGCCAGATCCCCGATGGTCGTCGCCGACCCGCCAGCGACGTTGGCCACGAGCCCGGCCGGCCCCACCAGCGCCCGGGCGAAGGCCCGCGCCACGTCGGTCACGAACACGAAGTCCCGGGTCTGCCGGCCGTCGCCGTAGATCACCGGCCCCTGCCCGCGCAAGGCGTCGAGGAAGAACCGGGCCACCACGGGCCCCGTCTCGGGCCGCTGCCCCGGGCCGTACACGTTCCCCAGGCGGAGGATCACCGCCTCCAGGCCCGCGCCCCGGGCGTACTGCTGGATCAGCCACTCCGCCGTCTGCTTGGACCGGCCGTACACCGAGAGCGGCTCCAGCGGGTGGTCTTCGTCCACCGGCAACCGGCGGGGGTTCCCGTACACCGCCGCCGACGAGGCGAACACCACCCGGCGCGTCCCCACCGCCACCGCCGCCCGCAGGACGTTGAGGGTCCCGTAGACGTTGACCTCCACGTCCCGGTCCGGCCGCTGCAGCGACCGCTCCACGCTGACCTGGGCGGCCAGGTGGATCACGGTCTCGGGCCGGAAGGCGCGGAACACCGCCTCGACCGCCTCGGGCTCGGTGACGTCGACGCGCTGCACCACCACCTCCCCGATGCGGTCGACGCGACCGGCCGAGAAGTCGTCGATGGCGGCGATCTCGCGGGCCGCCACCGCGCTGCGCCCAGGCCCGGCGTCGCCCGCCCGGCCGTGTTCCTCCCGCCCCTCGAGCAGATGCTGCACCACGTGGGAACCGATGAAACCCGCCGCGCCCGTCACCAGCACGCGCAAGACCCGCCCGCCCCCTCGGTGCCCCGGCCCGCGTCCGGCCCCGCAATCGGCGCCGCCCACCGGGACCACGGCCGCTTACATGGCCGATGGATTCGACTACACGATCGATGGATTCGAATGGATTCAAATAAGGGCAGAAATCAACCGAGGAGGAACCCGAGACCCGCCCGGCCGCATCACGCGCCTCCGCCCACCGCCCCGCTCCGCGCCCCCACCACCTCGCCCCGCGGGAGGTCCAGCGCCGAGGAGACGACCGCGTCGCGGCCTTCGGCGAGCCGCTGCCGGCCCCGCCCCACGCCGCGGTACCGGAACCCCAGCGCCGCCATCCGCGCCGGGTCCAGCGCGTTGCGGCCGTCGAACACGAACCGCGGCTCGTCCATCCGCCGCGCCGCCTCCTCCCAGTCCAGGCGGACGAAGGCGTCCCACTCCGTGGCGAGCACCACCGCCCGCGCGCCGTCCAGTGCCTCGAGGGCCGACGGGGTCAACCGCACCTCGCCTGGCAGCACCGCCCGCGCCCGCTCCACGGCCTGCGGATCCGCCGCCCGCACCTCGGCCCCCTCCTCCACCAGGAGCGGGATGAGGTCGAGGGCCGGCGCCTCGCGGACATCGTCGGTGTTGGGCTTGAAGGCCAGGCCCAGCACGGCCACGGGCACCCCGGCCAGCGAGCCGAAGACCTCCCGCAGCGCGTAGAGGGGCAGCAGCCGCTGCCGCGCGTTGACCGCGATCACCGCCCGCAGCAGCTCGAAGGGGTAGTCGTAGACCCGGGCCAGGTGGTCCAGGGCCGCCACGTCCTTGGGGAAGCAGGAACCGCCGTAGCCGAGGCCGGCGCGGAGGAACTGGCTGCCGATGCGCGGATCGAGCCCGATGCCCCGGGCGACCTCCTCCACGTCGGCCCCCACGCGGTCGCACATGTTGGCGAGCTCGTTGATGAAGGAGATCTTGGTGGCCAGGAAGGCGTTGGCCCCGTACTTGACCATCTCCGCCGTCGTGGTGTCGGTGACCAGCACGGGCGCCCCGTACCCCGCGAAGAGCGCCGCCACCCGCTCCGCCGCCGCGCGCTCCTCGCTACCCACCACCACCCGGTCGGGATGGAACCAGTCGTGGACCGCGCTGCCCTCGCGCAGGAACTCGGGGTTGGCGACGTAGGCGAGGCCCAGGGGCGCCAGGTAGCGCCGGGCCAGCCGCCGGCCGGTCCCGGGCGGCACGGTGCTCTTCACCACCACGATGGGCGCCCGCAGCCCGCCGGCCGCAGCAGGCCACACCGTCCCGGCCGTCGCTTCGGTCCCGGCCATGGCGACCCGGTCGGCCGCGCCGACCCCGTCGGACGAACCGGCACCGCCCTGCGGATCGACAGCCTCCCCGGCCCGGAGAACGCCCGCCCCTGCCGGGCGCCCTCGGCGCACCCGTTCGGCCACCCAGGCCAGGGCCGCCTCCACCTGACTCAAGTCCGCCGCCCCGGTGGCCCGGGACGGCGTCCCCACGGCGACGAACACGAAATCGCCCAGCTGGCCGGGTTCGACCTCCCCGGCCAGGGCAAACCGCAGCCGGCCGGCCGCCACCCCTTCGCGCACCAGCTCGTCCAACCCGGGCTCGTAGAACGGCACCTCCGCCCGGCGGTATCGTTCGACCTTGGCGGGGTCGACGTCGACCCCCAGCACCTGGTGGCCGTCCCGCGCCAGCGCCGCCGCGGCGACGGCGCCGACATAGCCGAGCCCCAGCACGGTGATGCGCACGAAGATCTCGCCCCCTGCGAAATCGTTCAATCCATCCAAATGGACCAGCCCTCGGCGGCTGGAAACATGATACCATAGGGTCCCGCGAGCAGGATGACAACGGGCGTCATGGTCCTCTCCCGGTTCGGCGCCGCGAGCCGCCCAGGCCCCTACTCCGGGATGATGGGCAAGATCAAGTGCGACGGCCACGCCGGGGTGTGCCAGACCCGGTTCTCCGCCACCACCATGCGCGTCGAGGTGGCCAGGGGCTCGCCGGTGTTCAGGTTGCGGTCGTACTTGGGGAAGGCACTGGAGGCGATCTCGAGGCGAATCCGGTGCCCGGCCTTGAACACCTGGGCCGTGTTCCAGAGGTCGATCTCGAACCGGTACACCTTGCCCGGTTCCATCAGGACCTCCTTGTGCATCCCCTCCCGGAACCGCGCCCGCACCATGCCGTCGCACAGCCGCTGGCAGAAGCCATTGGGGTGCACGTCCACCAGCTTGGCCATGAAGTCGGTGTCCACCGCCGACGACGAGGCGTACAGCACCAGCTTCACCGGCCCCGTGACCTCCACGTCCCGCTCCAGGGGCGGCGTCGAGTAGACCAGCACGTCGCCCCGGGTCTCGATGGCGGAATAGTCGTCGGGGCCGCCGATCTGGCTGGAGAGCGGGTCGGTGATGAAGGGCACCGGCCGCGCCGGATCATACAGGTACACGTCCGGCGGCTCATCCGTGGCCGGTGGCTCGGTGGAGAGGACCCCGTCGCCGAAGCGGCTGTTGGCCCGCCCGCCGCTGCGCAGGTAGAACTTCGTCCACTTCGTCCGGGCCAGGGGCCACTCGTGCTCGTCCCGCCAGCGGTTCGCCCCCATGATGAACAGGCGCACCGGCGGCTCTTCGCCGATGCCGTTGTCGATCCCCTTGAGCCAGTAGTCGAGCCAGCGCACCTCGTAGCCGTCCAGGTCGATCACGGCCTCCGGCCCGAAGTCCACCTCGCCCAGCTTGCGGCTCTCGTTGACCCGGTGCCCCCAGGGCCCCATGATCAGCTTCTGGCCCCGCCGGGCCCGCTCACTGGGGGCGTGCCGCACCATGCCGGCGAAGTTCAGGGGCGTGCCGATCTGCTCATCGTCATACCATCCCGAAACGTGCAGCACCGGGAGGTCGATCTCGTGGAAGCGGTGCTGGTAGCGCAGGGGCTCCCACCACTCATCCAGGGTGGGGTGGGCGCAGTCCTCCCGCCAATGGCGGCTCGCGAACCCGGCCGCCTCGTCCATGGTCAACAGCGGCAGGTGCTCGTAGACCTTCATCCAGTCGATCTTGTCCACGTACTGAAGAACCCGGCCATCGGTCATGCGGTTCCAGCAGACGTGCATGGGCCCGGGCGTGCCCGTGGGCCACTCCACATAGGGGTCCGACGGCGTCACGTGGACGATCATGGCCTTCAGGTGCGGCGGCTTCTCCAGGGCGGTGAGCCACTGGATGCGCCCGAGGTAGGAGCCACCCCAGGTGGCCACGTCTCCGGTGGACCAGGGCTGGCGGGCCAGCCACTCGATGGCGTCGTAGCCGTCCCGGGCGTCGTTGCGGTAGGGGACGAACTCCCCCTCCGAATCCCCCCGCCCCCGCACGTCCATCCACACGAACACGTAGCCGTGCTTGGCAAAGAAGTTCCCGTAATGCCAGGCCCGCTGCGAATTCTTGTTGTAGGGCGTCCGGGCCAGGACCACGGGGAAGCGGCCGGGGGCGTCGGGGCGGTAGATGTCCGCCGAGAGCGTGATCCCGTCCCGCATGGGGATACGCACGTTGAAGTGGTGCCGCACACTATAAACGCCGCCCGCCGCCGATCGATCACTCGGAGCGGGCATGTCACCAACCCAAGCCAAAGGGGAACCTCCTTCACGCGAAAGGAGGAGGGGCCGACAGGACGAAATGACCTGTTTCGAACAGGCCCAGTTCCTCCCCCAATCCGGTTCGCAGGAGGAAATCGCGTTGATCCGATTCTGGCGTGTCCTTATCAAGGCTCTCCGTCAGCACCGCATCGACCGTCCCACGCCGGAAGACGTTCTCTCCAACGCGGAGAAAGCCCTGCTGCGGGAGACGCTGCTGGTGGCGGCCGGTATCACGGTGGTCGGTTTCGTCCTCGGCCTGTGGTGGCTGATCGAAGCAAGCATGCGCCGGTAGGGCAGCCGACCCCTACCGCCGCCGGTAGTATCGGGCGTAGTAGCCCATCTGCTTGAGCGGCACGTCGTTGAGCACCGCGCCCAGGATGCGAGCACCGACCTTCTCCAACGCCTCCTTGGCCTTCTGGGACTGCACGTAATCGGAGTTCTGGGCGCTGACCACGAGAATCACCCCGTCCACGTGAGGCGCCAGCACCAGAGGATCGGCCACCATCACCGGGGGCGGGGTGTCGTAAATAACAACGTCGTACTCCTCCGCCAGGGAGGCAAAGAGCTCCTGGGCCCGCCGCGATCCCAGAAGTTCCGCCGGATTGGGTGGCGTCGGCCCGGCGGGAAGCACCCAGAGGTTCTTGGCCCGAGGCACCGCCTGCAGCGCCTCATCCAGAGTACAGGACCCCGCCAGCACCGCTGACAGCCCATAAACGTTGGGGAGCCCGAACATCGCCGCCTGCACCGGCCGGCGCAAGTCGGCATCGACCAGCACCGTCGCCTTGCCGGCGTTGGCGAAGCTCAAGGCCAAGTTGGCTGAGGTCAACGACTTCCCCTCGCCCGGCAGGCCACTCGTGACCAGGATGCTCCGCAACGGCTTGTCCACGGCCAGGTACTGGAGGTTGGTGCGAATCATCCGGTAGGCCTCGATGGCTGGGGAATGCTCCTGAACCCCTCCGAGCATCCCCGCCTCGGCGCCTGCCGCCGGCTCTCCCCTCCGCTGGCGCCGGGGCGCCTGCAGCCTTCCCCGCCGTGGCCCGCCGGATTCGCGTGCCGGTACAGCATGCCCTTCAGCCAAAAGCTTTGCCTCCCCTCGATCGTCTACAAGGTCAATATGTCGAATCCCGCCAAGACAGGCAAGTCTAGGCGGAGCCTACGGCAGCCTTATCCCAAAAATGATTCAGCATTCAGCGGTCGCCACACAAGACGCCCGGCATGAGCCGTAGCGAGGGTGCTCCAAAGGGGGATCTCGAACCGGCACAGCGGGTCGGTGATGAAGGGCACCGGCCGCGCCGGATCATACAGGTACACGTCCGGCGGTTCATCCGTGGCTGGCGGCTCGGTGGAGAGGACCCCGTCGCCGAAGCGGCTGTTGGCCCGCCCCGCCGCTGCGCAGGTAGAACTTCGTCCACTTCGTCCGGGCCAGGGGCCACTCGTGCTCGTCCCGCCAGCGGTTCGCCCCCATGATGAACAGGCGCACCGGCGGCTCTTCGCCGATGCCGTTGTCGATCCCCTTGAGCCAGTAGTCGAGCCAGCGCACCTCGTAGCCGTCCAGGTCGATCACGGCCTCCGGCCCGAAGTCCACCTCGCCCAGCTTGCGGCTCTCGTTGACCCGGTGCCCCCAGGGCCCCATGATCAGCTTCTGGCCCCGCCGGGCCCGCTCACTGGGGGCGTGCCGCACCATGCCGGCGAAGTTCAGGGGCGTGCCGATCTGCTCATCGTCGTACCAGCCCGAGACGTGCAGCACCGGCAGGTCGATCTCGTGGAAGCGGTGCTGGTAGCGCAGGGGCTCCCACCACTCGTCCAGCGTGGGGTGGGCGCAGTCCTCCCGCCAATGGCGGCTCGCGAACCCGGCCGCCTCGTCCATGGTCAACAGCGGCAGGTGCTCGTAGACCTTCATCCAGTCGATCTTGTCCACGTACTGAAGAACCCGGCCATCGGTCATGCGGTTCCAGCAGACGTGCATGGGCCCGGGCGTGCCCGTGGGCCACTCCACATAGGGGTCCGACGGCGTCACGTGGACGATCATGGCCTTCAGGTGCGGCGGCTTCTCCAGGGCGGTGAGCCACTGGATGCGCCCGAGGTAGGAGCCTCCCCAGGTGGCCACGTCTCCGGTGGACCAGGGCTGGCGGGCCAGCCACTCGATGGCGTCGTAGCCGTCCCGGGCGTCGTTGCGGTAGGGGACGAACTCCCCCTCCGAATCCCCCCGCCCCCGCACGTCCATCCAGACGAAGACGTAGCCGTGCCGGGCGAAGAAGTGGCCGTACTTCCACGCCCGCTCGGTGTTCTTGTTGTAGGGCGTCCGGGCCAGGACCACGGGGAATCGGCCGGTGGCGTCGGGCCGGTAGATGTCCGCCGAGAGGGTGATCCCGTCCCGCATGGGCACGCGGACGTTGAACTCGTGGCGGACGGGGTAAACAGGCCGCGACAATTCCCGATGACTGAATAGGAATTCCCGATGACTGAATAGGGACGATCGGGAGGAAGCCATCCCACTGGAAGCTACCGAGGGTTCCGGGGTATCGCCAAGCCAGGCCAAGGCGACTCCTCCTTTCGACCTTGCAGTGGTGGGACCCGAGTCGAAGCAATCAACCGGTATGTCCGAGCCCCCGACCCGTTTTTCATAGCCAATCCGGCAAGAGGAACGAACCTGTAGGGGAACGCATAGACACCACTGGATAGACAACTTACGAAAAGAACCGACACTTGGCTTGAGAAGTGTCTAAGCTCACGGACGATCACGGCCACACTTGTACCAACTATTTCGGACAGACGGAGGAATCAACGTTGGACAAGCTGTTCCGCGTCGTGATTAAAGCCCTGCGGCAACGCCACTATGACCGCCCGACCCCGGAGGATGTTCTTTCCGCTTCCGAGCGAGCCCTCCTCAGGGAAGCTATGCTGGTGCTCGCGGGAATCACCGCTGTGGGTGGATTGCTGGCCATCTGGTGGATGGTAGAATCTATTGGACTCCGGTGAAGCCTGGCAGACGTTAGAAAAAGTGCCGGTCGAACGGAAGACCGGCATTTCTTTACCTCTATCACTTCCGCGTTCCTCTTCCTCCCTGGCCTAGCCAGCACACGCCCACCCGCGACCTCACCGCCGGCGGTAATAGCGGGCGTAATAGAGCCTGTTTCACGAACCCAGGTATTTCCGCAGGACTGCAGCCCCGGGAGGTTAAGTGAAAGCATCGGTTGGAATTCGCCATTGCCTGAGGTGTTCCTATGGCCTACAACTTCCGCCCGGTGAACCGCGACCAACTGTACCTGCTCCCACCGAGCCTTCGCGACGGGCTGCCTGAGGATCACCTGGCCTGGTTTCTGATCGACGCCGTCGAGCAGATGGACCTGCGGGCCTTTTACGAGAAGTACCGCGCCGACGGTTGGGGCGGAGAGAGTTACGACCCGACCATGATGGTGACGCTGCTGCTGTACGCCTACTGCGTCGGCGAACGGTCGAGCCGGCGGATCGAGCGGTTGTGCCTCGAGGACGTGGCCTTCCGGGTGATCACCGCCAACCAGAAGCCGGATCACGTGACCATCGCCCGCTTCCGCCAGCGCCACGAGCGGGAGCTGGCCGCGCTGTTCACCCAGGTGCTGCGGCTGTGCCGCGAGGCGGGGCTGGGGAAGGTCGGCGTGGTGGCACTGGACGGGACGAAAGTCAAGGCCAACGCCTCGCTGGCGGCCAACCGAACGTATGATGTGATTCGCCAGGAAGTGGAGAAGATGCTCCGGGAGGCGGAGGCCACGGACCGGGAAGAAGAGGAGCGGTACGGCCCCGGGCGCCGTGGGGATGAGTTGCCGGAGGAACTGCGCTCCCGCCAGAGCCGGCTGGAGCGGCTGAAGGCATGCAAGCGGCGGCTGGAGGACGAGGCGGCCCGGGAAGCGGCTCGGCTGCAGGCCCGCATCGAGGAGCGGAAGGCGCAGGAGCAGGCGACTGGCAAGAAGCGGCGGGGACGGAAGCCGAAGGCGCCGGATGCCTCGGTGGATCCGGCGGCCAAGGCCAACGTGACGGATCCGGACAGCCGGATCCTCAAGACCCGGCAGGGCTTTGTGCAAGGGTACAACGCCCAGGCGGTGGTGACCGAAGACCAGCTCATCGTGGCCGCGGCGGTGACGCAGGACGCCAACGACGTGGGCCAACTGCACCCGATGCTCCAGCAGGCGCAAGCCAACCTCCAGGCAGCAGGCGTGGACAAACCCATCCGGGCCGTGGTGGCCGACGCAGGGTACTGGAGCGAGGCGAACGTGAAGCAGGCGCCGGTCGAGGGGCCGGAACTTTTCCTGGCGACGCGCAAGGAGTGGAAGCAGCGCCAAGCCTGGAAGGATGCACCCCCTCCGCGGGGCCGGATCCCCAAAGGGCTGAGCCTGCGGGAGCGGATGGAACGCAAGCTGCGGACCCGGCGAGGACAGGCGATCTACGCCAAGCGCAGCCAGACCGTGGAGCCCGTGTTCGGGCAGATCAAGACCGTGCGAGGCGCCGACCGGTTCCTCCGTCGGGGTCTGGCGGCGTGTGACAGCGAGTGGAAGCTGCTTTGCTTGACCCACAACTTGCTGAAGCTCTGGCGGAGGGTCAGGGAGCGATCCGCCACCTTGCCCTTTGAATGTACGGTGGCGGGCTTGGCGTAGAAGGGTCACGATCGGGCCGCCGGCCTACACAGTCCTGACCGTCAGCCCATGTGACATGAGCGAATCGACCCGGTACGTTCCCACTAGGCCCGATCTCTCAGGGTCGGTGCAACAGGCTCAATAGCCCATCTGTTTGAGCGGCACGTCGTTGAGAACCACACCTAGAATCCGGGCACCGACCTTGTCCAGAGCCTCCTTGGCCTTCTTGGACTGCACGTAGTCGGAGTTCTCGGCGCTGACCACCAGGATCACGCCATCCACTTGCGGTGCCAGGACGAGGGGGTCGGCAACCATACCCGGCGGTGGAGTATCGTAGATCACGACATCATAATCGTTGGTCAGCCCGGCGAAGAGTTCCTGGGCGCGACGTGACCCCAACAGCTCCGCTGGATTGGGTGGCGTTGGGCCGGCGGGGAGAACCCATAGGTTCTTGGCACGGGGTACAGACTGGAGCGCTTCGTTCAAGGTGCAGGAGCCGGCCAGGACTGCAGAGAGGCCATACACATTGGGAATACCAAACAGCACCGATTGCACCGGTCGCCGCATGTCGGCATCGACGAGCACTGTGGCCTTCCCCGCATTGGCAAAGCTCAAAGCCAAGTTCGCCGCCGTGAGCGATTTACCCTCGGCAGGTAGGCCGCTAGTGATCATGATGCTGCGCAGGGGCTTGTCCACGGCCAGGTACTGCAAGTTGGTCCGCACCAGCCGGTAAGCCTCCACGGCTGGTGAATGAGCAGGTAGCTTGCCGACGATACCCGTGTCGTGCCCCTCCTCGTGGGTTATAGTCCAAGCAGGTTTGGACCCCGATTTTCGCCAAGTTTCGTCAGGGCCGGAGGAGGTCCAATCCCTCCTCGCCGTGCGACGGCCTATGTGAGACCGACCCCTCCGGCACCTGGCGAATTCGCTACCAAACGGTTGCTAGGGCGTCGTGCCGTGAGCACCGGTTCCACGAGGGCACCGTTGGTGGCGATCGACATCCAGTCCGGGAGGTTTGGAGCATGCTGCGCGTCGGAATCGACCAGGGCAGCCAACATCACGACGTCTGCCTGGCTCCCGAGGGGCAGGCCCCTTCTTCCCTCCGGGTCCCCAACGATGCCGACGGCCTGCAGGAACTGCTCGCCGCGATCCGGCGTCTGGAACCGGACCCGGCGCAGGTTCACGTGGCCATCGAAGGCTCGGGACAGGGGCTCTTCGTTGCGGCTCTTCTCGCCGCGGGCTTTCGGGTCTATCCCGTCAATCCCAAGGCGGTGGACCGCTACCGGGACCGCCTCTCCCCGGCCGGCAGCAAGGACGACCGCCGGGATGCCCTGGTCCTGGCCGAGATCCTCCGCACCGATCGCCATCGCCTTCAACCCCTGCGGCTGGAGAGCGACACCCTGCGCCAGCTCCGGGTGGCCTACAGCCACCACCAGACCCTGGTGGAAGAACGCACGCGGCTTCTGAATCAGCTCACCGCCTGCCTGCGCGCGTACTACCCGCGGGCCCTGGAGCTGTTTGCGGACTTGGGCCGGCCCGTGGCCTGGACCTTCTTGCGCGCCTTCCCGACCCCGGCGCACTTCGCCCGGGCCCGCAGGGAACAGATCGAGAAGCTGTTGCGCCAGCACCGCTACCCTGGCGTCGCCGCCAAGACGGCCGAACTGCTCGAGCTTGCGCGCAAGCCCCAGCTCCCGGCCGATCCGGCCACCGTGGCCCTGTGGGCACGCCGCATGCTCTTTCTGGTGGATCAGCTCCAAGCCGTCTGCCGCGAGCTGGAGGCCTGTCACCAGCAGCTACAGACCCTGGTGCAGGCGCACCCGGACGGGGATTTGTTTCGCTCCATGAAAGGCATCGGCACGGTGCTGGCCGCCGGTCTGATCGGCCTCTTCGGCGAGGACCGCCAGGCCGTCCCCGACGCACGTCCCATCCAATGCCGAGCCGGCACGGCCCCGGTGACCGTCCGCAGCGGCAGGACCGTCCGCGTTCGCTTCCGTCGCGCCTGCAACAAGCAGGCTCGGAACACGGTCCAGCAGTTCGCCCAGCAGCTCATCCGGCACCACGACT
The DNA here is from genome assembly GCF_033582035.1 of Thermaerobacter composti. NCBI lineage: Bacteria > Bacillati > Bacillota > Clostridia > Eubacteriales > Clostridiales Family XVII. Incertae Sedis > Thermaerobacter > Thermaerobacter composti. The sequence goes on along the minus strand of NZ_CP132508.1, from coordinate 871,574 downwards.
GGGCCCGGGAGATCTACCAGGCCCACCGCGACCGAGGGCGACACTACCACGAAGCCTTGCGCATCGTGGCCCACCACGCTCTTCGGGTCCTGTTTGCCATGTGGCGGGATCGTCAGCCCTACGACCCCACCCGGTTCGAGGCGGCGCGCCGTCAGCGGAAGGAGCCCAAGGCCGCGTAGCACGCATCGGCACAATCCCCAGCAACCGTTTGTCAAGGATCAGAACCCCAACGACGGGTACTTGACCCTAGGGCGTCTCACCAGAACGAAAGCGCTCCGGTCGCGCAGAACGGAAGCGCGGCAACGCGGCCTGCCCCTCGGCTTTAAAGGCTTCTGCCAACGTCGTGCCTCCCTTCCGCAATCCACGCCCTACAGGTCAATATGCGGGATCACACCCAGGACGGGCAAGCCCAGGCGCCGTTCGACGGACGCCTCGTCACGGATGCGGCGGTCCAATGTCTCCAGGGCGAAAGCAACGCCGGTACCTACCAGCAAGCCCATTACAGTAGCCACCGCCATTTCCAACAACGGGCGCGGGCTGACGGGTTTCTCGGGTGGTGCCGCGGGATCCAGGAGCACCAGCCGCTCCTCCTGCATGATGTCCGCGGCAACCCGGGTCATGATTTGCGCTGCACCGGTAGCGATGCGAGCCGCTTCCTCTGGCGAAGGGGCTCGAACGCGAACTTCCAGTGTTTGTGACTGCTCATCTTCCTCGATTCGAACCCGTTTGCGGTATTCTTCCGGAGACCAGCCCAGGTTCATTTCCGCCAGGACGGTTTCCATCACCCGGCGGCTAGAAAGGATTTCGCGATAGGCGGGCACCAGATTGCGGTACAGTTGCAATGTCTGCAGGTCCGCTACGGCCTCATTCGGAGCCAAGACAATGAGCTTGGCTTGCGCCTCATACTGCGGGGTGACCACCACCAGGCGCAAGACAACTAAAGTGACTGCAAACAGGCCTACCAGCACCACAGTCCGCCAGCGACGTAGGACGGGTGCGACAAGGTCACTTAGTGAGACTTCAGGTTCCGCGAAGTCGGTATTCATTGCGTCATCCCCCTCGTGGGTTATAGTCCAAGCAGGTTTGGACCCCAGTTTTCGCCAAGTTTCGTCAGGGCCGGAGGAGGTCCATCCCCTCCTCGCCGTGCGACGGCCTTCGGCAGACCGACCCCTCCGGCACCTGGCGAATCCGCTGCTCAACGGTCGCTAGGGCGTCGTGCCGCGAGCACCGATTCCACGAGGGCACCGTGGGTGGCGGAGGTCGTCCCCCGCAGGAGGTGGCATCATGCTGCGCGTCGGAATCGACCAAGCCAGCCAACACCACGATGTCTGCCTGGCTCCCGAGGGGCAGGCCCCTTCCTACCTCCGGGTCCCCAACGATGCCGACGGGCTTGAAGAGTTGCTTACGGCCATCCGGCGCCTGGAACCGAACCCCGCGCAGGTGCACGTCGCCATCGAAGGCTCGGGACAGGGGCTTTTCGTGGCCGCGCTCCTCGCCGCAGGCTTTCGGGTCTATCCCGTCAATCCCAAGGCGGTGGATCGCTACCGGGACCGCCTCTCCCCGGCCGGCAGCAAGGACGACCGCCGGGATGCCCTGGTCCTGGCCGAGATCCTCCGCACCGATCGCCATCGCCTTCAACCCCTGCGGCTGGAGAGCGACATCCTGCGCCAGCTCCGGGTGGCCTACAGCCACCACCAGACCCTGGTGGAAGAACGCACGCGGCTTCTGAATCAGCTCACCGCCTGCCTGCGCGCTTACTACCCGCGGGCCCTGGAGCTGTTTGCGGACTTGGGCCGGCCCGTGGCCTGGACCTTCTTGCGCGCCTTCCCGACCCCGGCGCACTTCGCCCGCGCCCGCCGGTCCCGGATCGAGAAGCTGTTGCGTCAGCACCGCTACCCTGGAGTCGCCGCCAAGACGGCCGAACTGCTCGAGCTCGCGCGCAAGCCCCAGCTCCCGGCCGATCCGGCCACCGTGGCCCTGTGGGCACGTCGCATGCTCTTTCTGGTGGATCAGCTCGAAGCCGTCTGCCGCGAGCTCGAGGCCTGTCATGAGCAGCTGGAGACCCTGGTGCAGGCGCACCCGGACGGCGATTTGTTTCGCTCCATGAAAGGCATCGGCACGGTGCTGGCTGCCGGCATGATCACCGTCTTCGGGGAGGACCACCAGGCGGTCCCCAGCGTCCGCCCGATCCAATGTCGGTCGGGGACAGCCCCCGTGACCGTTCGCAGTGGCAAGACCGTCCGAGTCCGTTTCCGCCACGCTTGCAACAAACAAGCCCGGAATACGCTGCAGCTACTGGCGCAGCAGCTCGTCCTGCACCATGCCTGGGCCCGGGAGATTTATCAGACCCACCGCAACCGAGGGCGTCACCATCATGAAGCCTTGCGCATCGTGGCCCACCACGCCCTTCGGGTCCTGTTTGCGATGTGGCGAAATCGTCAGCCCTACGACCCCACCCGGTTCGAGGCGGCGCGTCGTCAGCGGCAACAGCCCAAGGCCGCGTAGCGCCCACGGGCACGTTCCTCAGCAGCCGCTTTGTCAAAGATCACATCCCTGACTACGGCGACTTGACCCTAGGGCGTCTCACCTCTAACAGCCCTGTCGCATAGTCACAGGGGCGCGCTTAGATGGCGCAATCCACGGCATCACTCATTCCACTCAATAGGCCCCCTTTCCGGACAGAATAACCCGCACTGTCTTCGCCAGGATATACAAGTCCAACCAGATCGACCAGTTGCGGATGTAGTACGTGTCGAGCGCTTCCTGAACCCGAAGATCTCCCTCGCTCCTCGCCGTTACCTGCCAGAGCCCGGTCATTCCGGGGCGGACGCGACACCGCAACTCACGGAACTCGGACGGGAAAGCTTCCAGGTGATAACGAGGAAAGGGCCTAGGCCCCACCAAGCTCATCTCACCCCGCAGCACGTTCCAGAGCTGTGGGAGTTCGTCCAGACTCGTCCTGCGGAGAAAGTGTCCTACCCCGGGCAGAATCCTCGGGTCGTCTTTAAGCTTGAAATAGCGCTCCCACTCGGCCCGGGCACCAGGGTTTTCATCAAGGTACCGCTCAAGCCTCTCTTCAGCGTCCGGGTACATCGTTCGGAGTTTCCAGACCCTGATAGGCCTTCCCCCAATACCTTCCCGCTCCTGGGCAAAGAACACTGGCCCCGGACTAACCCACTTGATCCACAGCGCAAAGGCTGCAATCAACGGCAAGCTGGCGAGGAATAGCGGTATCGCTAGGGAATAGTCCAGGACGTACTTAACGATGCGATTCCGGACCAGCAGGAGATTCTTGCGGATCTCCAGCCCGAGGACACCGCCCAGGTCCTTCGCTTGAACCCACAATGATTCCAGGCCCAAAAGGTCCGGTACCAGGATCACGCGTGGAAACTGCAAATCTCGTACAATCCGACCTAGGCGGGTGCGTCCCGCACCGGGCATCGCCACGATGGCGACCCGCGTACATCTTGCCCATCGAGAGGCTGCCTCCAAAGGGCCTACGACGGGCACCCCCTCTACCAACTTTCCTTGTTTGGCCGGATCGTCGTCGAAGAGCGCCACCGGCACTAGCCCCAGCTCGGGGTTTTCCCTTAGTACCCGCGTCACCATGGCACCCGTTTGCCCGGCGCCTAGGATAATAACCGGCCAGCCCCATGCACGAATCCGTACGAGAATTGCCCGCACCAGCGCTTCCATCAAGGGCACCAGGAGTAGGGCGTAAACCACGGCGAATAACAGCATCCCTCTGGACCAGCGCCCTCCAAGGACGAGGTAGTCCCAAATGGCAAGAGCTGCAAAGAAGAGCACCGTCGAATAGCTCTGCTCACGTAGTCGCCCCACCGGACCCATACCATAGCCGGGATACAGTCCCCGAGCCGTTTGGAAGACGGGCAGCAGAAGTACCACGACAGCAAGCGTTCCGACTTGTTTAGAATCAATTTCTACGGGGACCCACCGCGCAAGGACAAGTCGTGTGATCCAGCCCATCACAAGGGAAAATTCCAGAGCGACCGAGTCGGCCATAAAAAGGACCGGCGCGACCCATCGCTTTTCACGAAAGGTGCCACCGTATACAACTTCCCATGATGTCGGCACCACTCGGTCGGCGCTCATCCCAGGTGAGCCTACCCCCGTTTAGATTTGCCATACTGTGACTCAGTCCCACTTCGCGTGCCAACTGGTTCCACTTTTGCCCCAACCATCCGGACACAACGACCCTTGGAAGCTTCCGTACTACTGGACGTCCGACCATACGGTTGCTCGCCGAACTTCCGGAACTGCGCTATTCCTGATTACCATCTACTCCGAAAGGTTGGCGGCTCCGGTACCATAGCCAGGCGGTTTCGATGATGGTAGTCAAGTCCGAGCGAGAGGGCCGCCACCCCAACAGCTCTCGGGCCCGCCGGGCGTCGGCGATGAGTGCCGGCGGGTCCCCCGGACGCCTTGGCCCCTGCCGGACCGGCACGCATCGGCCGGAGATGCGCTCCACGGCAGCAAGAACTTCGCGTACCGAGTAGCCACGCCCCGTGCCTAGGTTCAGCGCAGCGCTCTCGCCGCCGGCAAGCAAGTACTGAAGGCCGAGGACATGGGCCTCCGCCAGGTCCGCCACGTGGATGTAGTCACGGACGGCCGTGCCGTCCGGCGTCGGGTAGTCGGTACCGTAAATCTCCAATGGAGCCGCCCGGCCGAGGGCGGCGAGAATGGCTCGGGGGATGAGGTGGGTCTCGGGGACGTGCACCTCGCCCAATTCGCCATCCGGATCAGCACCGGCCGCGTTGAAATAACGTAAGGCAAGCCAGCGAAGGCCGTAGGCCTGGCTATACCAGTGCAGTGCCCGTTCGACTGCGAGCTTGGTCTCGCCATATGGGCTGACCGGCCGTTGAGGATGGCTTTCAGGGATGGGGATGACCTCCGGTAGCCCGTAGACAGCGCAGCTGGATGAGAAGACGATGACGTTTACACCTGCATCCAGCATAACGTCCAGCAGGTTCAGAGTGGCGAGGACGTTGTTCCGATAATAGCCGCGCGGATCGCGAAAGGAATCGCCCACACAGGCGCGGGCGGCAAAGTGGACCACAGCTTGAATGCCGTAGTCCTTCAAAACCGTAGAGAGGGCAGCCCGATCACCTAGGTCTGCCTCGATTAGCGGGCCCCAGCGAACAGCCCAGCGGTGGCCCGTGCTGAGATCGTCGAGCACCACCGGCTGGAACCCCGCGTGGGCCAGGACTTTTGTCGTGTGACTACCAATGTAACCGGCCCCGCCCGTAACCAAGACCGGCACTTTGGATGACCGGACGGAATGGCTCACCTTCTCATCTCCCCTACCCCAGCCTGTAACTGCCCGTCCGCCAGAACTTGGTGGAAATACTCGATGGTTCGGCGTAATCCCTCGCGCAAGGACACCTTTGGCCCCCACCCCAGGAGCTGGCGAGCCCTGGTAATGTCAGGACGCCGCTGCCGGGGGTCGTCCTCAGGCAGGGGCCGGAAGACAATGGGCGAGGAGCTCCCCGTCAGTTCCAGCACGAGGTTGGCGAGCTCCAGGATGGTGAACTCCTCCGGGTTACCGAGATTCACAGGCTCTTGGATCGGCCGCTCCATGAGGCGAATGATGCCCTCCACCATGTCGTCCACATAGCAGAAGCTGCGGGTCTGGCAACCGTCGCCGTAGACGGTCAGCGGCCGCCCCGTAAGCGCCTGGGTAATGAACGTACTCACCACCCGACCATCCGCAGGGTCCATGCGGGGTCCGTAGGTGTTAAAAATGCGAACAATACGCACGTCTAGGCCGTAGGTACGGTGGTAGGCCATAGTGAGCGCCTCAGCGTAGCGCTTCGCTTCGTCGTATACGCTGCGCGGTCCCACCGGGTTAACATTCCCCCAGTACGACTCAGGTTGCGGGTGGACCAAGGGATCTCCATAGACCTCGCTGGTACTGGCCAGGAAGAAACGGGCTCCGGAGTTACGAGCAAGTTCGAGCAGGTGATAGGTCCCCTCAGAGTTGACCCGCAGGGTCTCGATAGGAAGGCGCTGGTAGCGTGGCGGAGAAGCCGGACTCGCAAAATGCAGGACCCAATCAAAGGGCCCATGCACACTAATGCCGCTAGTGACATCACAGTGAACGAACTGAAAGCGGCAGTGATCCACAAGGTCACGAAGGTTCGTGTCGCTACCCGTAGAGAAATTGTCTGCACCCACCACCTCGTAACCCATATCGAGCAGCCTGAGGGCCAAGTGGCTGCCAATGAACCCCGCTACACCTGTGAGCAGTACCCTCATCGCATATCCGCTCCCATCAACGACCAGCGAGTCAGATACTCCGATCTCCAAATCCAGAGGCACTCATATAATCCCATAGCCCTTCGACACGCGCCTGACGGATAAAACACCGTCCACAACACCACCCTTATCTTGGCTACCATTTCTCACCCCGTATAGTCATGAGTTCCTCCTAATCCGTTTTACAACGTCGCCAATAAGCAATGGCAATAAGAACCAGGGCTCCCACAAATAGCGCCGCCACAATCTGCGTGGCTCCGACATAAGACGATACAACCATTCGAACCCAATTCGTCCCATCCAGCGTGGTGGCGTCGGAATCGCACCGGCCACATAATCAAAACACGCGCCAGCGGTGAGAATGGCATTTGCTTGAATCTTGTCGAGGTTATCAAGAACCCAATGTTCCTGGCGCGGCATGCCCATGCCCACCATCAAAATGTGCGGTCGGTACACTGCAATATCTGCCAGTATTTTCCCGTTCTCCTCAGGCGCAAAATAACCATGGTGTGTACGAATCTCCAGCCTCGGATACTTCTCCCTCAACCGCAACGCAGCCCTTGACGCCACTCCCAACTTGCCTCCCAGATAAAAAATGCGCCATCCCTTTGTCTCTGCAATAGACGCCAATGAATAAATCCAATCTATGTAAGTTACTCGCTGCCCTGAACTTACTCGATATCCCAAGGCTCTTGCCCAGTAGACAAGAGGCATCCCGTCGATATGGATAACATCCGCTTTTTTAAAGAAGGCACGCATCTTGGAATCCGAGTGATATAAATACACGCTATGAAGATTGTGATTGGCAATAATTATCTTACGGCCGTCCCTAACTGCCTCTTCTATAAGGCCGTTGAGTTCGTCCATAGTCAGTGGATCAACTTCTACGCCGAGCAGGATAAGGCGCCCCATACGCTTCCTCCAGAATTGATTCAATTTTGTTAATCGCGTCTCGCACACGTGCATGCCAACTGTGACGTTCGACCACAATCTTTCTTGCCCGCCGCCCCATCTCATTCCACTTGTGTTGTTCGGCATAGGCTTGCCTTAAGACTCGCTTAAGATCCTTTTTGTTCCCCATCCTGAAGATATATCCGCAGGACGCCTCTTTAACTAGTATACGCGCCTCATCAAAATCAGACGCTAGTATCGGCCGCGACATCGCGGCGTATTCGTACAATTTTAGAGGCGAGAGGTACATTACTCCAGGGGAAAGTGGTACCGGGCCGACATAGCCTATATCAAACCCGGCAATGTACTTCGGCACATCACTCCACGGAACTCGCCCCAAAAACCTAGTGTGCTGCGATTGGCCAAGGCGTCGAGCCAAGGATTCCCATTCCGCACGATGTGGGCCATCGCCTATTACTACCAGCTTCAAATCAACATCTTCCGCACGCAGCTCAGTAAGAACTTCAATCAACAGGTCCAGCCGCTGCCACGCGTGAAGTTGGCCGACAAATCCGATCGTGCAACCTTGGAACAGCCGTTTCGGTTGATGGCATCGCGGATCAAATATTGCAGTATCCACTCCATTCGGCATGATCACTATCTTCCTCGGATCGATCCCGACTTGTTCTACCACCATATCTGCGAGCGCTTGGCTGACACAAATCAACACATCACACCGATGATAAGCCCAACATTCGACCAGTCTTTGCAGACCAGAAAAGGCTACCGAGGCTCGATCCGCGCTTGCCTCCCGAAAGAGAAGGGCATTTGTCTCCAGAATCCACGGAATACCCCTTCGCTTAAACCACCATCCCAGCGCCTGAAAGGCACCTAGTCGCTCGTATACCCAGTCTACCTCTCCGATTTCACGAGTTGCCCGCCAACCATTTAGAACACTCATGTACCAACGTAGACCATCTGCTAATGCTCGCTTCAAGTAGTTGGACCGTAACGTGTGTTCCGTACGGCCATCGGTAACCCATCGGAGCGGCACCTTGTCCCCTACAATGTACGGTTGAACTTCCCATCCGAGGGCCTCGAAAGCTCGCATGACACCGAGGACGTGCGCACGCGGTCCAGGCAGTGCAGTTTCTTCGCGTGTGGATACCAGTGGTGCACCCGATAGATATCCAATTCGCCGCTCAGGAGTTTCGGTCCCTTCCGGAATCACGTCTCCCGACCACCTCGCATCCCGTTTCCTACTCCATTGTGTTTGTTGAGCTCTGGATATGGATCCATGGTTGGCTACAGATCAAAAGCAAGTAGAGCTTATTGTATGTAGTCAGGCGACCTTTTTGATCGTGCCCTGTAGATGCATCCTCTTCACCGACATATTTCTCGACATCAAATAGATGTAGGTCAGCAGCACCCAGTAAATGGCCTTATTAAGTCCACTTTCTAAGAAAACGCTCTCCGTAGCATTGGCAAGCCCGAAGAAGACGGAGTAAAGGAATGCAAATGTCGATATTTCTGATCCATTTTCTCTAAATACCCAGGCAGCCGACCGAAAAACTGTTAACACCAGCAATAGAACGCTCAACACGGCCCCCACTAAGCCCAATTCCAGCCAGAGGTCCAAGTAGCCATTGTGCGCATGCGGCGGATTCCAGCTCCGCGCCCATACAGCAGCTAACGGACTTCTCTCTCCCAGCCAGAACGCCCCATAGCCATACCCTAGCAAGGGTCTCTCAAGAGCGATGGGAATGAGGGTGCGCCACAGGGGAATGCGCCCCGTTAGGGTCAGATCCCTTCCGAAAAACCCTAGGATACTTTCAAGCTGGCTTGGCAACATTATGCTCAACACAAGAATGAGTGCTACCATGAAAGGCGCAATTGCTAGTCGATAGGCACGCTGCAATCGAGTCATGATCTGAATGGCGATCCAGCATGGGGGCAGGAGCAGGGCCATGGCGAGTGATGTGGCTGAGCGAGATCCGATTAGCGTAACAGTTCCAGCCAATCCCAATAGCGCCCAAACGACTCGATGGCGCCGCTCTTGACGAAAGAGTGTCCAATAGACAATAAGAGCGAGGACGCTGAGGCGTCCAAGGGTGTTCTTGTGAGTAAACACGCCCCTCCAAGCACCCGGGTGCGGGGGGCCCATGACCCCCCACTGAGGCGACAGTAATATCGATGCAAGACTTCCGATTATTATAATGCCCAATGCCATACCTAGCACGCGCAGTACCATGCGAGGAGAGTAACGGACCGCCAACAGGAGGCCGTACAAGGCAGCCAACATAGCCGCCGCCCCCCGGCGTAGCGTGGTCGCCGGCGCGGTTGACCAGAGAGCTGAAATCAAAACCCAGCCCAGGAGCACCCACAGCAGTGTTCCCCTGCGCCCGACCGCTATTGCCTTTCTGGAATGAAACACAAGTAGGATGACCCCTAGATAGGCCACACCTAGCAAAAAGCGGCCAACTGGGTCTCCCTGGTACAGATCTACCTCGCCAACTGTCATACGCCGCCACACTTGGAGGAACGCCCCGCTTAGTAATACGACGGCAGTCCCTTGCCAGGCAAGTTCCAGCTTCCGCAGAACGATATTCATCGAGCCGTTACACACCTCTGGCGCCAATGAGACAAGTCGCGTCCCAACAGCCTCTCCAACCGTCGGATGTCTTCTGCAAAGTAGCGGTCCAATTCGCCACGGAATTCTGGAGGCAGCGGAGGACGCGGCCTGCGACGAGTACCGATCTCTTCCAGTCTCCGCATAATGCCTAGGCTACGGCGAGGAAGCACGCCAGCTATGTGCTTAGCCCAGGCCACGCGCCGGCCAAGGCTGCGAAGGGCTTTCCCAAACCATCGAACCCGCCACTCCCGCGCCGGATTGTGCACGGGGAACGCCTGCCGACCATCGTCCGGCACGCCCAAGAACTCGAGCACGCGAAGATACTCGCGACGGGGATTCGCCTTAACATCGTCCAATACAACCACCAAGACGCGGTCCCTTGGCACTATAGAGTACAGACGTTCCAGTTGCTCACCAAGCCGACACCACACAGGGTAGTCTAGCAACACGGGATCGGGACAGCTCGACGGTACTTGGCGTCCGAGGCGCCGATGCGGAGCCATGTACCAAGCTTGCACGAAATCCGTAACGTTCTCATAAAAAACCCTAAGTTGTTCTTCGTGCAGGGAATACGCCATATCGATGGGGTTGCGCACCATCACGATGTATCGCGCGCCAGGAAACACTCTCTCGATCGATGGGACCGCTACCTTCGAGAAGAGGTAGCTGGTGGACGCTTCTCCAACTGCAGTATGTTCTAAACGCGCCGGCTCAAATAATCGTAGGTACTCCTCCCAACTACGTATGGATTGCTTCTTAATGTCGCGCGAAAAGTACCATGGCTCCTTAATAGGTGAGATATAGACATTTGGGTGTTGCGCAAGCCAAGCTGCCAGAGATGTCGTACCGCACTTTGGTGCACCAATGATAAAGAAATTTGGCATTTTCCCCATAGCTGTTCCCTGCTCCCGGCCTAGCGTCCCCACACGATTGGGAGCTCTCTCGTTAGCTCTATCCTGCGACATCTCTTTTAACTGTCGTAAACCAATTTGAAAAATCACGCTCAAGTAAGCGCTCCAGCTTCCGAATCTCCTCCGAATAAAACTTTTCAAGACGAGCTCTAAGTTCGTCTGGCATAGGCGGACGGGGCCTAGGCTTCTTGTTTAGGTCATTTAACCTCCATAGAACCTTGGAGTTCTGAGGAGGCAAACCAACCTTGCCCCGAACCACTCGTTCCGCCTTCAGAGCAAGTAGTAAAGCACGTTGAAAACCTCGCCACCGCACTCGCTTAGCCCGATTGAGCACTGGAAATTCTGTTCTGTTGTCGTCGGGAACCCCCAGAAAGGCAAGAACTCTCAAGTACTCCCTTCGAGGATTTTCCTTAATGTCATCCAAAACCAGCACCAGAACTCGCTCTTTCGGTACGATCGCAAAGAGCCGCTCTAATTGCGTTCCCAGCATGCACACTGACTGGTAATCCAGCAAGCGCGGCTCTGCGACCCAGCGGCTAACACCATGGCCCGCTCGGCGCACCGGACTTAGTTCCCATGCCTTGGCGAAATCGTAAACATGCTCAACCTGGTGAGCTACCATCTGTTCGTGCAACGAGTAGGCCATTTCGACTGGATTACGAATCATCACAATGTAACGCGCTCCAGGAATCTCCCGCTCAATGTTGGGAACAGCCTCCTGTGAGTAGAGATACCATACTGTAGCCTCGCCCACTGCAAGATGCTCGTCCGTGGCCCGTTTGAAAAGCGCAAAGTATTCGCGTTCCTTAATACGGAAGCGAGTTCGGAGGTCTCGGTCAAAATAACGCGGCTCTTTCCACGGTGACATATAGATTTTCGGATGTTCCCGCAGCCAACGCGCAAGCGACGTAGTGCCGCACTTTGGTGCACCAATAATAAAGAAATTTGGCTTCCTCATGTCGACCTTCTCACCTCGATATGGAACGCTAGACTGTTGACACCCAGCACCAAACGCACGCGCCACCACAGTAGCACATTCAAAACAATCATAGATATAGCAGTGGCAGCAGCAGCCCCGCGAATGTCCCAAACGGGCACTAGGATGAGATTGAGAATTATATTTAACACGGCCGCCACACCCATTCCCTGAACCGTTTGCCGCTCATGCCCGGTCATGTTAAGTAGAAAAGCTACTGGGCCTGTCGCGGAATTGATAAGCTGTCCCAGAAGCATTATTAGCAGCGGCACGTATGAAGCGGCGAATTCCGCCCCAAATACCAGCGGGAGGACTGGGCGCCCGAACACAGCGAAGACTATAGTGAGTACCATATTGAAGGCCAGGGCCACTCTGGTACTCACCGTCACCAGCTGCTGCAAGCGCTTGGTATTTCCGCGAGCGTATAGTTCTGCAAAACGGGGTGCCACTACCAGATTAACTGCCTCCAATCCGAAGGCAGCTAATGTGGCCATTTGGACCGCCACTCGGTACACGCCCACCTGGCCCGGCGATTCGAAGGCCCCAAGAGTAATTGTGCTGATCTGTTTATTAATCACCCCCAAGCCGGTAATCAATGCAAAGAGCGCACAACTCGTTAACCAGCCCTTCGTCTCCGCGGAAGGGCGCGCTCGTTGCACTGCTAATGGCGTGTGAAGCCAGAGCATCCAGGCTCCAATGACAAAGGCCACCAATGCGGCCATGACGTGCAGCGCCATCGCCAGGGATGCCGATAGTGAGTCTGGGACGAAGAGGGCCGTGCCTCCCACCAACATCAGAAACAATCCGGGGCGGAGGACAAACTCCGGTAACTGCCCGGCGACGACGTACTTTAAACCCCGCAAAGCCGCACCACGGAGGTTACCCAGAGCAATGAGGGGCACCAAGGGTAAAGCCCAAGCCAGAGTCTGGCCCTTGGCGCTATGGATCCCGCCCTGCCAGGCGACCAGGACGGGGCCTAATACTAGAACTAAGGGGAACGACAAGACCGCCACCACACGCCCCGCCCAACGCCAAGCACCTGCCACCGCTTCGGGCTGACCCTGCGCCATGCCGCGGGCGGTTTCACGCACAATCAGATTGGGCAACCCAGAGTGGGCGGGCATCGCCAGCAGCGTAACCAGAGCATAGGCATAAGCGTAGACGCCGTAGCCCTCGGCTCCCAGGAGGCGTGCCAGGAGCACCGTCGTTAGGAAACCCAACAGGGTATTTGTAGTTTTGAGAACGACGCTCCAAGCTCCATCGCGGGCCAGCCTGGAACTACGTAACCTGACCACCATCGAGTGCACCTGCATCGTCAAGCTGCGGTGTCCCGTTGCAGTACCAGCCCCTGCAGCAGCTGACCACGCTGCCCGCTTAAGTCCATGATGCTGTGGTATGCCCTGGGGCCGTCGTTCTGTAGCTGGCAAGGCATTATGTGGCGCTTGTTTGCTGAGCCTCACTCGCAAGCCACTTCACCGCTTTTCGTTGGCATGCCCTACGGGCTACCGAGAAATCCTAACCTTTCTAGTGTTGCGAGAATCGTCGCTACTCCCTCTTCCACGGACTGCTTGTCCGTTTCCACCACGACCTCTGGCTGCGAGGGTGGCTCGTAGGGATCGTCGACCCCTGTGAACCCTGTCAAGAGCCCAGCACGTGCCTTCCGGTATAAGCCCTTCACGTCCCTCTGCTCGCACACTTCTAGGGGGGCGTTGACGTATACCTCAATGTACCCCCCGTAGCGACTAATAAGCTCACGGTTGAATCGCCGGTCCGCTTCGTAGGGAGCGATCGGTGCGCAAATCACGATACCCCGGTGCCGCACGATCTCGGACGCCACATAGCCGATGCGCCTTACGTTCGTGGACCGGTCTTCCCTAGAAAAGCCCAGACCTTTGGAAAGATGCGTCCGGACAACATCGCCGTCCAGCAGCGTTACAGGACGGCCGGTCAGTTCCATCAGCCGCACCATCAACGCGTTCGCCAGGGTGGACTTCCCGGAACTGGGCAGGCCTGTGAAGAACACGCAGAACCCCTGCTCGTGACGTGGCGGGTAAGCCCGCCGGAGCTCCGCCGCCACCTCCGGGTAGGTAAACCAGGAGGGGAGTTCCTCGCCTTTCGCCAGGCGTGCCCGTAACTCGGTGCCGGAAATGCGCCAGGTCTCAATGCCTGGCTCGACTTCGTCGGCCGGAATATAGGCATCCCGGGACGGGACGTACACCATCTCCTGAAAAGGCACCATACGGATACCCAGTTCGTCCTCATAACGGGCGAAGAGCTCCTGCGCTTCATAACGCCCATAGAACGGGCGCCCCTGGCTGTCGGTCCCTGGACTGGCATGATCGCGCCCCACGATCAGGTGGGTGCACCCATAGTTCTTGCGAATGATTCCGTGCCACAGAGCTTCCCGCGGCCCGGCCATGCGCATAGCCAGCGGAAGCAAGCTGAGATCGGCCAATCCCTCGGGATAGTACTTGAGAATCGCCCGATAACAGCGCACGCGGGTCATATAATCCACGTCGCCGGGCTTGGTCATGCCCACCACGGGATGGATCAGTAGGTGGCCCCCGATCTGGCGGGCTGCCCGGTCCGTCAGCTCCTTGTGCGCCCTCTGCATGGGATTGCGGGTCTGGAACGCGACCACCCGCGTCCACCCCCGCTCGGCGAAACGGTGGCGTAACTGGGCCGGCGTAAGGCGCAACTCCCGGAAGTCATAATGGATGGGAAGTTGGACCCCTTCCACCCGGCCTCCCACGTAGTAGTCGCCAGCTACGTCGAACAAGTAGTGGACGGCCGGGTGCTTACGGTCGAGGGTGCGGAAGACCTCCCGCGCCTCCCGCTCCTTGTCGGGTTGCCACACGTCCTCCACGGTCATCACGGCGAGCAAGACACCCGTGGGATCGCGGAGAGCCACGCGATCCCCCACCTCAAGGCTCCGGGCCACGTCACGGTGTACGTCCAGGGTGATGGGTATGGGCCACAGGGTGCCGTCCGCCAGGCGCATCTCCTCGACCACGCGGTCGTAGTCGCGGCGGGTCATGAACCCGGTCAGCGGGGAGAACCCCCCGTTGAGCAACAGCTCCAGGTCGCAGAGCTGGCGCTCCGTCAACACGATGGAGGGCAGCTGGAGGGCCTCCTCCTTCAGCTTCTGGGCCCGCTCTGGCCCCACCAGTAGCTCACACAACCGGCCCCCGTGGGGGGCGATCAGCGCACCTTCCTTTAGCAATGCAGGACCACACCTCCACACACCTTGTCAAGATTTGTCATGGCTCTTAGTTCCCAACTTGCCAAAGTACGACGGAAATGGCGGTAACACCTACCAGCAGGCTCAACGGTAATCCGACCCGCACAAAGTCCTGGACACGATATCTGCCGATGCCCATGACCATGAGGTTGGTCTGGTAGCCAATCGGAGAGATAAATCCGGCTGAAGCACCGATCGTAACTAGCACGGCGAGAGGCCGCGGGTCGAGCCCCACCGATTTGGCGAGGTTGAGCGCTATGGGCATCATAAAAGCCACGGCCGCGGCGTTCGTCACCAGCTCAGTGACCAACACGGTGGCTATGTACAATGCAACCAGCAATCCCAACAACCCAGTAGAGTACCCGACCATTTGAACGCCCCGCCCGATAGTCGCAGCGAGGCCGCTGCTTTCTATGGCCTGTGCAATTCCCAAGCCGGCTGCGATGGTCACCAGCAGGCCCGGCCGCACCACGTGACGCAAATGCTCATACTCTAGGCACCGCGTCATCACCATACCACCGGCTGCGATCATGGTGGTCACCACCAGCGGCAGATCCAATGCCAAGTGGCCCGCCACGGCCGCTGCCAGCCACAACAGGGCCACGGGTCCCCTTTCCGGGACGGAGGCATAGGGGCGGTCCCGCCGGACCACGAGGTAGAACTCGCCGCCGTTCTTCCAACGATGGTCAAAACCAGGCGGAGCCTCAATGAGCAAGACGTCCCCCACCTTCAGGGGCACGGTTCCCAGCCCGCCATCGATCCGCTCCCCGCGCCTGCGTATGGCGACCACAACGCCGCCGAATCGCTCCCTGAACCGTACCTCTTTCAAGCTGCGCCCGACAAGAACCGAAGTGTCACTGACCACTGCCTCGTAAAGAGGGAGGACCGCGGGCGGACCCGCTGAACCCGTGCGCCGGGACGTCATGACTCGCTCCAAACCCGGTCGCCTCAGGAGCCGGTCCATCATGGCCGGATCGCCGACAAACGTCAGTACGTCCCCGTCCTGGAGGCGATCTTCTGGTCCTACCGGACCCAACACTTCGCCGTCTCGCTGGATGTGGGCCAGATAGGCCCGCCCCAGCGCCCGGAGACCCGCTTCCCGGACGGTCTTCCCTCCCAGCCCTCCCCCGGGCCGCACGCGAAGTTCAAACTGGAACGCCTCAGTCTCCTCAGCATCATTGGAGGAGCTACGTGCGGGCAGCAACCGGTGTCCAACGAGCAGCAGAAAGGCCACGGCAACGACGGCTACCGGCAAGCCCACGGGAGTCAAGTCAAACAGCCCGAAGGGTGGCAAGCCATGCTGCTCAAGGACCTGCGACGCCACAAGATTGGTGGAAGTCCCAACTAGGGTGATCATTCCCCCGACGATCGTCGCGTAGTTGAGGGGTAATAACATCCGGGAGAGCGCTAAACCGTAACGTTCGGCCAGGTCTTGGAGAATGGGTATCCAAAATGCCACCAACGGCGTGTTGTTGATGAATGAGGCTAGTAGAGCCGTAACGGGCAGGATGCGCCCGAGGACCTGCCCTTCATGCACGCGGTCGCCAGAGAAAGTGAGCCACCGATGAACAATCCGCAGGGCGTCCGTCCGCTGGATGCCCGCCGTGATGATCAACAGAGCGGCGATGGTAAACAGCGCTGGGCTCGCAAACCCCTGCAATGCCTGCTCGGGCGGCAATACGCCGGTGGCCATTAGCACCACGAGGCCGCCCATCATGATGACCTCGGGTCGCGCCCACTCTCGCAGCAGAGCTAAGAATATGAGTGTAACTACACCTAGCGTAATCCATGCTTGCCAGCTGAGGCCCATATCATGCGCCCATCCAATCGCAGTCCTCTAGAATGCGTTGAATACGGTTGGTCCAGTCGATGCTGGGATCTCCCGCTGCCACAAAGGGTGGGTTCACCAGTTCCACCTTGTTGTAGGTTAATGTGTCGCCCTCGGCCGTCCGCACTACGCCGCCCGCCTCTTCCAGGATGCACTGGCCGGCCGCGGTGTCCCACTCCATGGTAGGCCCGTCCCGATAGTAGAGGTCGGCCCTCCCCTCCGCAATGAGGCAAAACTTCAGGGCGCCGTCCATGGATACCGTCTCCGCACCGGCCACCCGCTCGAGGAGCCTCTGCACAACCGGCCCGGCGTGATGGCGGCTGGCGAGAATCCTGATCCGCTTCGGGTCCACCCGGACCGTGGAGAGCCTCACCCATTGCCCGTTGTCACCGAGACGGTAGGCCCCGCCTCCCTTCACGGCCACGAAGGTCTGCCGTAAGGCCGGAGCGTGTACAACGCCAACCACGGGTGCCCCTTGCTCCACGAGGGCAATGTTGACCGTGAATTCATCCGTACGCTTGAGGAAGCCCTTGGTGCCATCCAGGGGGTCGATCAGCCAGTAGCGGGACCAGGCCGTACGCTCAGCATAGGGGATCATGCGGGCCTCTTCCGAGAGCATGGGAAGGTCTGGTGCAGCCTGCTTCAATACCCGCACCAGCACGCGATGGGACGCGAGATCGGCTTCTGTGAGCGGCGAAGAATCATCCTTCAGGCGGACTGTCCCGACACCTGTCCCCATGTAGTACTCCAGGAGCGTCGCTCCGGCTTCCCGGGCTGCGCTGAGCGCTATTTCTGCATACGCGTCTAAGGGAGGCTGAAAACGCTGCCGGGCATCTTGAGGCATGCTCATTCACCCTATCCTGCTGACAGGATAAATGCGATCCGTCGAGATCGCGCAACATGTGCAGATTAGTCCGGACGCTTACCGGTCAAATCGGTGTGCCATTCGCTGCGCCGCCCGAACGCTCCACCGGCAACAGCATCACCGGGACGGTCCAGAGTAGGATCGCTAGGTCGAGCCATAGACTCCACTGCGTGGCGTAGCAAATCAAACCATAGCTGGGGGTCCGCACCGGTATCGTAGCGCCCTAGAACCTGGAACCTGTGCTATTCCCATAGTATCCGGTCTGGTCGGCTCCAGGGAATGGAACATGGAGTAAGCAAGAGGCCAGCTTGCCCACCACCTCGGGTGCGCTTCGGGCACGGTCCTGCCAAGCTCATCGCACCCCGAAAAACGTTGACGAAGGTCCTCGAATCGGGTCGAACGCAACAATTGCCCAATTCGAGTAACAGGCGGATCTTCCTGCCCCGCCCTAGTAGGGCCTGTCAACTTTTTCCCGCTACGTATCGAGCACCACGGTCCGGAACTTGAGGACCGGCCGTCCTGCCCCACCCGCTATCAGCGGGTCCCCCAAAGGCCGAATCGGGAGAACGGCAATACCACGAAACCGTACGGGTCGAGCTTCCGTCAATAGGTGTGTAAATGCGCTCAGGCGGCGACTCCCTTCTCCGCGACCTCGATGCCGTCTTCGTACCGCGCCCCGGCGTAGACCTTGGCCAGCAACTCCGGGGCGCTTAGCCGCCGGAAGCGGGTCTGGGCCACCATGAGCATCTTCCAGATCACCGCCGTGGCCCGCTCCACCTTCTTGAACCGCTTGGCCGCGTCCGTACGCAGCCGCAGCGCGGCGAAGGGGGATTCCACCACGTTTGTGGTCCGCAGGTGGCGCCAGTGCTCCTTGGGGTACCGGTAAAACGTCACCATGCGCTCCCAGTCCCGCCCCAGCGTCTCCGCCGCCTTCCCGTCGCCGTGCCGGTGACACCAGGCCTCGAACGCCTTGCGCTTCCGTTCCGCCTCCGCCCGGGTCGGGGCGTAGGCGATGGCCCGGAGCATGGGCTTGGCCACGGCCTGCTGCCGGCGCGGCAGCTGCTCCAGCACGTTGAGCACCTTGTGGTTCCAGCAGCGCTGCTCCTCCGCTTCCGGCCAGACGTTGCGCAGCGCGCCCCAGATCCCTAGGTGCCCGTCCCCGATCACCAGCCGGCGCGTTCATCCCTCGGTCCCGCAGGTCCCGCAGCACCTCCGACCAGCTCGCCACCGACTCCCGGTAGCCCGGCACAACCGCCACCACCTCCTTCCGGCCGTCCACCAGGCCCGCCACGGCCACGAGCAGCGCCGCCCGCTCCCGCTCCAACCCCGCCTTCACGTACACTCCGTCCACCCACAAGTAGACCACCTGCAGCTCATCCAGCCGCCGCGTCCGCCAGGCCTCCCACTCCGCCTGCCACCGCTCCTTCAGGCGCGCCACCGTCCGGGCAGAAAGCGGTGCCTCTTCACCGAGCAGCCCCCGCAGGGCCAGGTCGAAGTCCCCCTCGGCAAGCCCGTGCAGGTACAGCTCCGGCAACAGCTCCGAGACCTCCTTCGTGCGCCGAACGAACAGAGGCAGGATCCGGCTCTCGAACCGCTCCTCGAGGCCCCGCACCCGGGGACGCCGCAGGGTCAGGGTGCCCATGGGGGTTGTCAGCTTCCGCGGCTTGCCGTACCCGTTCCGGTACCCGGCCGGTGCATCGACGGCGGCACGCCGCTGGTAGCGGACCCGGCCCAAAAGCTCGGTCACCTCGGCCTCCAGTGCCTCCTGGATCAGCGCCTGGATCGCGTTACGCAGCCACTCGTGCAGTCCTTCCCACGTGGGGCTTGACGTCAGGTTCCCCGACGTGGTCCGCTGGTGCATGGCGGTGGCTCTCCTCCTCCGGGCTTCCAAGCCCTCGTTGTTCACCAAGAGGAGGGTACACCGCCTTCGCCATTTACACACCTTTTGAGGGTACCTCGTACGGGTCGGCCTAATGCCGACAAGATCTCGCACGTGCCCGGCACAAGCGTAGTTGTCCCTCTGCTGTCACAGGCTCCAACCGGCGATCCGTCCCGATCCACTACCCGGACGCCGAGGGTAATCATGACCGGCGCAGTCTAAGCGGGCGTGTACGAACGCGTTGGGCGATGCGGAATTATGGTGCACGACATACAGCGCTACGTAGGCCCTCCGTTACTTGAGTTTTTCACTTCTGATGGACGTCAAGCCCCCGCCGGGCGGAATCCCATTTCCTTCGTCCTCCTTGCCGCCGCCGTGGCCACCGACCCCGATCCCATCCCGAGACGGGCCAGGGTGGCCTGCAGCACTCGCTGCCCAACCGTCTCCTTGTCCGCACCCCGCTGGGTCCAGCGGCGGAGGGTCCACAGCTTCCGCTGCACGGTGCGCGGCTTTTGCGCCCGGTACGGCTCCCCCGTCCGCAGGATCCGCCAAGCCACGATCAAGAGCTTGCGCGCCAGCGCCACAAGGGCCTTGCGGGTACCGAGCTGCGCAGCCTTGCGCCGGAAGAACCGGCCCAGCTCCCCCTCGTCATGCCGGGCCACCGACCAGGCCGCCTCGATCAGCGCCCTCCGCAGCAGCCGATCCCCGTGGCGGCTGATGCGCCCTCGCCGGTCCCGTTCCCCCGATTGGTCGACCGAGGGGTCGAGCCCCGCGTACCGCGCCACCTGCTTGGGACCACGAAACCGCCCGGGATCGCCCAACTTGGCCCAGACGGTGGCCGCCGTCAACAGCCCCACGCCCGTGACGGTCAGCAGCAGCCGGACCTCGGGCACTTTCGCAACCTGCCGGGCGATCTCCGCCGTGAGCACCTCCACCTGCGCCTCCAGCACCTGCGCGGCCTCCAGGGTGACCTGCACCGCCAGCCGTTCGCCCGGCGGCAGCGGCACACCCTCCACGCGCTCCAGCAGGACCGCGGGGTCGGCACCCCGGGGGACCCGGATCCCGTGGCGGCCCAACGCAGCCCGCGCCTGGTTCAGCAGAGCCCGGCGCTGGCTGTCCAGCCGTTCCCGCGTCTTCAAAAGCCGGCGCACCTGCCGCATCGGCTGGGGCGGGACCCATACGGTGGGTACGATGCCCAGCGCCGCCATCTTGGCCAGCCGCGCGGCGTCCACGCGGTCTGTGTGCCGCCCTGAACCCAAGCGCTTCAGCTCCGCCGGGTTGGCCAGGAGGATTTTCCCTGCGTGGGGCAAAAGGATATCGTGGATCTCAAAGGCATTTCCGGTGACCTCGAGGACGACGACCGCCTCGCGGTCCAGTTCGGCCACCAAGGCCGTCCACGCCTCAGGCGTGTTGGGGAACCGGAAATGCCTTTCTTGCTGCCCTTCGGGCCGATCGGGCCGGAACTCGCAGGCGTGCACGTAACGCTGATGCACGTCCAGCCCAATGTAGCGCGGCATCGAAATCACCTCCCGCAGGAACCGGGCTCGGAGCGCAGACGGCGGTTTTCTCTACGATCGCGTGCGCGCGCAGTCACTTCTCCGGGTTCTCCGGCCGCTGCCGGTACCCATGCGGGCGATGCGCAGAGGGGGCCGACCAGACAGAGACTCGGGCTCGAGGCCCATGAAAAACCACGGCGCGCCCTCTGCTCTGCGCTCCGCGACCGCCTCCGCCCGCCTTTCGGGAGCGGAGATTAGCCGCCGCCTGCGGCCTTTCCTGGCCGCCCGGCGGGGGCTTGATTCCATCATGCCGACAGAGAAATAGGCACTCAGCCAGGACTAGAGCCGAGTCGGGACGCCGGCGGCCTCGATGCCTTCCGCCACGAAGGGCAAGCTATGAACCGTGAAGACATAGGCGATCCCCAGGGACCTGCCTGCCAGCCGATGAGGCCAGCTGGTTTTGGGCAATGGGCGGTAAACTGCTGGGGACCAGTTTCCTAAGGGCGCCGTGGGGTTCCACTACCGCGAGGACATCGGCTGGCGGAGCGAGGGACCTGTCAACGTTGTGCAAGGTGCGGTACAAGTCCCTAGGCCCAGCAACTCCGCGGCCTACAGCCGCTTGGACCGGTGAACAGTCTGACGTCGAAGCCGATCCGTCGGAGTTTCCGGCCCCGATCCCGCCGATGCACCTGGGCCCGCTGCTCGTGTTGGCACGGTCACCGCGTTACTGTCGAAGCCCCCACTTGCTTCATTACTAAGCCCTCATAGAATTCCAGAGTTCTCCTAGCGAGGTTCTCCCAATCCAGAGCATCTATCGACGGTCTTCCCTCCCGGGGGTAACGCACCGCCCATTCCAAGGCGCTACAAAGGACCGCTGGCGTTAGTTCACCTTTATACGTGTATAACCACGCCGGCCCCACCAACGCTTTCAGTTCACTCAGAGCACCTAACTCTGGCACCAGGACTGGCCGTCCAAACGACAACGCTAGTATGGCACTTCCAGAATTCAGAATCTCTCGATACGGAAGTACGACCAGATCAGCCGCTCTTAGAAAAAACTGTAAATCCTCATCTGGAACGAAATTTAAGTGTAGACGAATTCGCGAGTCGCCACGAGCCGCTTCGACCACTTGCTGTCGCAATTGACATAGGTCTACCTTTCCTGCAACAACAAGCCGCGCTTGTGGTTCCTTCACCTGTCGGAATACCCGAATCAAATGCGGCACATTCTTATAAGGCCGCACTTGACCAACAAAGAGTGCCACCTTATCATGTATAGACAATCCTAGACGACTTCTCGCGTGCCCTTTGGTTACAGTATCCGGATAAACCCCACAGTAATGCCCATGCGGGACAATAATGCCAGGCACCCGCTCCAAGTTACGAAACCGTTGACGAGCCAAATCCATTCCTGTTCTGCTCAAACTAATATATCCATCTATCTGCCTTGTAAACTCATCCCAGAACCTAGCTTCAAGATCTCTGTGAAAACCTTCATGCGCAGAAAGGTTATGAATTGTCCAGACAATTTTGATGCCACGAGCTCGTGCCCATTTCACAAGAACTAGAAGGGCTCTACTCTTGAACCATGCTTTCTTTCGATCCGGATCATTAAAAAATCTTTCCGGCCAGTGAAGATGCCAGATTGAGTAATGCCTATACAGCAATTTCCAAGGCGAAAACTCCTCCACGTTGATACCGTGCCGTAGAAGGTGGGTATACAATAGCCAGTTATATGGATTGTGAGCTTTATTCTTGAAAGCAGGCCAAGCAAGTACGTACACCATCAGTACCCCCAACTCTATTTCCGTATCGCTCCAGGGTGTTGACGATCATAGTTGCAAGGCCCAAGTGTCTACAAACCTCACGGCTCGCAGGGGCGTTTGCTACGAACTCATAACTCAATAAATACTTACATCTGACCAACCAGACCACTCTCGCCTTCTTATAACCTCTCTTCTGGGCTCATAATTTTTAGCCGAAGGCTCTGTCCGTGCTCCTCCCGGTCGGTAGCACGAGCCAGCGGTAAAAGCACTACGGGTAGTGTTCACAGTACTAATAACATATCGAGGCTAAAGCTCCAACTCCTTACATAGCGTAGATCGAACCGAATCTTAGCATCAGGGTCCGTATCGTAGCGACCAAGGACCTGGGCTAGCCCCGTAATCCCAGGCTTGACGGCTTCCCGCACCCTATACACGGGGTTACGGGCGACAAATTCTTTGACCAGCGCTGGCCGTTCCGGCCGGGGGCCGACAAGGCTCATATCGCCTCGCAGGACGTTGACGAGTTGCGGAAGCTCGTCGAGATGGGTCGAACGCAATAATTGTCCGATTCGCGTAATACGGGGATCTTCCTGCTGTGCCCAGACAGGACCCAACTCCCTCTCCGCGTCCGGCACCATGGTCCGAAACTTGATAAGATCGAACAACTTACCGTCACGGCCAACTCGTTGCTGTCGGTACAAGACCGGTCCTCGGTCTTCCACCCAGATCAACAGCGGGACGACTAGGAACGCCGGTATAAAAACGCAAAAAAGGATGATGGCGCCCACAACGTCCATCACCCGTTTGATTGCCCGGAGCTCGACTGGCAGACCCAGGCGCGGCATCTCCACAAGGAGAATGTCGCTGAGCTGCGTCGACCGGGCAGAGGCCACTAGAACTTCGTACACGTCGGGCACCAGGAAAACCTCCACCTCGTTCCGCAGGGCCCAGCCGACGATCCGCTCACGATCCTCTACCCGGACGTCGGGTGTCACCATGACCCGCTGGGTTGCCGGTCGTGCTTGAAGGAAGGCCTTTGGGGACATCCAGCTGTGAACCGCTACGTAAGACGGTAACCGCCGGCGCCAAACCTCGGATTGCGTGGAAATGGGCGTCACCGGCCTCTCCCGCCAGGCGTTCCTAGCCCACCGGCCGAAGGGGACGCGCCACATGGTCACCAGACACGCGGTGATCACTCCGGCTGGCAGCCAAGCTGAACCTGCCGCCAGCGCCGGGCTCCCGGGTTCATAGAAGTGCAGCACCGCCGTCGTCAGAAAAGTGGACCAAAGACCGGCGGTGAACACATCGCGGCCGAGTTCGAAATACGAGCGGTGCAAGTCCCGGTAACCCCTGTAGAGGGCAAGAAAGACGAGGCCGGACATGACCGGGACCACGGTAGCGAGCGGGTACTCCAACCACGGTCCAGGATCGAGAGGTACCGGGGTTCCATGCACCAATCCTCCCACATAGGTCCCAGTAACGTAACCCGTTAGAGCCAAGACTGCATCGCCGACCCCCAGGAGCACGAGCCGCGAGTAGCTGCCAAAAAACGCGCGGAACGTGATCGGTTCGTTCCGGGTAAATGGGGGTAAACCTTGCGGGCCCGCGGTGGCGTCTCGGAAAGGCGTTGCAGGCCCCCTCAATACGGTGCCCTCCCCTCTTCAGGTTCTTCCGGCTGTCGCGCCTGCCTACTCACCGGGAAACCGTATTTGGGCGGCGAGGGGTGTAAGCAGGTCACGGTACAGGCGCAGCAACCGCTGCTGCATGATCCGCCACGAGAAATGCTCGTCGTAAATGAGCCTGTTGCACCGACCCTGAGAGATCGGACCTAGTGGGAACGTACCGGGTCGATTCGCTCATGTCACATGGGCTGACGGTCAGGACTGTGTAGGCCGGCGGCCCGATCGTGACCCTTCTACGCCAAGCCCGCCACCGTACATTCAAAGGGCAAGGTGGCGGATCGCTCCCTGACCCTCCGCCAGAGCTTCAGCAAGTTGTGGGTCAAGCAAAGCAGCTTCCACTCGCTGTCACACGCCGCCAGACCCCGACGGAGGAACCGGTCGGCCCCTCGCACGGTCTTGATCTGCCCGAACACGGGCTCCACGGTCTGGCTGCGCTTGGCGTAGATCGCCTGCCCTCGCCGGGTCCGCAGCTTGCGTTCCATCCGCTCCCGCAGGCTCAGCCCTTTGGGGATCCGGCCCCGCGGAGGGGGTGCATCCTTCCAGGCTTGGCGCTGCTTCCACTCCTTGCGCGTCGCCAGGAAAAGTTCCGGCCCCTCGACCGGCGCCTGCTTCACGTTCGCCTCGCTCCAGTACCCCGCGTCGGCCACCACGGCCCGGATGGGTTTGTCCACACCTGCTGCCTGGAGGTTGGCTTGCGCTTGTTGGAGCATCGGGTGCAGTTGGCCCACGTCGTTGGCGTCCTGCGTCACCGCCGCCGCCACGATGAGCTGGTCTTCGGTCACCACCGCCTGGGCGTTGTACCCTTGCACAAAGCCCTGCCGGGTCTTCATGATCTGGCTGTCCGGGTCCGTGACGTTCGCCTTCGCCGCCGGATCCACCGAGGGATCCGGCGCCTTCGGCTTGCGCCCCCGCCGCTTCTTGCCGGTCGCCTGCTCCTGCGCCTTCCGCTCCTCGATGCGGGCCTGCTGCCGGGCGGCTTCCCGGGCCGCCTCGTCCTCCAGCCGCCGCTTGCATGCCTTCAGCCGCTCCAGCCGGCTCGCACGGTGGCGCAGCTCCTCCGGCAACTCGTCCCCACGACGCCCGGGGCCGTACCGCTCATCTTCTTCCCGGTCCGTGGCCTCCGCCTCCCGGAGCATCTTCTCCACTTCCTGGCGAATCGCATCGTAGGTTCGGTTGGCCGCCAGCGAGGCGTTGGCCTTGACTTTCGTCCCGTCCAGTGCCACCACGCCGACCTTCCCCAGCCCCGCCTCACGGCACAGCCGCAGCACCTGGGTGAACAGCGCGGCCAGCTCCCGTGCATGGCGCTGGCGGAAGCGGGCGATGGTCACGTGATCCGGCTTCTGGTTGGCGGTGATCACCCGGAAGGCCACGTCCTCGAGGCACAACCGCTCGATCCGCCGGCTCGACCGTTCGCCGACGCAGTAGGCGTACAGCAGGAGCGTCACCATCATGGTCGGGTCGTAACTCTCTCCGCCCCAGCCGTCGGCGCGGTACTTCTCGTAAAAGGCCCGCAGGTCCATCTGCTCGACGGCGTCGATCAGAAACCAGGCCAGGTGATCCTCAGGCAGCCAGTCGCGAAGGCTCGGTGGGAGCAGGTACAGTTGGTCGCGGTTCACCGGGCGGAAGTTGTAGGCCATAGGAACACCTCAGGCAATGGCGAATTCCAAGAGCCTGTTGCACCGACCCTGAGAGATCGGGCCTAGTGGGAACGTACCGGGTCGATTCGCTCATGTCACATGGGCTGACGGTCAGGACTGTGTAGGCCGGCGGCCCGATCGTGACCCTTCTACGCCAAGCCCGCCACCGTACATTCAAAGGGCAAGGTGGCGGATCGCTCCCTGACCCTCCGCCAGAGCTTCAGCAAGTTGTGGGTCAAGCAAAGCAGCTTCCACTCGCTGTCACACGCCGCCAGACCCCGACGGAGGAACCGGTCGGCGCCTCGCACGGTCTTGATCTGCCCGAACACGGGCTCCACGGTCTGGCTGCGCTTGGCGTAGATCGCCTGTCCTCGCCGGGTCCGCAGCTTGCGTTCCATCCGCTCCCGCAGGCTCAGCCCTTTGGGGATCCGGCCCCGCGGAGGGGGTGCATCCTTCCAGGCTTGGCGCTGCTTCCACTCCTTGCGCGTCGCCAGGAAAAGTTCCGGCCCCTCGACCGGCGCCTGCTTCACGTTCGCCTCGCTCCAGTACCCTGCGTCGGCCACCACGGCCCGGATGGGTTTGTCCACGCCTGCTGCCTGGAGGTTGGCTTGCGCCTGCTGGAGCATCGGGTGCAGTTGGCCCACGTCGTTGGCGTCCTGCGTCACCGCCGCGGCCACGATGAGCTGGTCTTCGGTCACCACCGCCTGGGCGTTGTACCCTTGCACAAAGCCCTGCCGGGTCTTGAGGATCCGGCTGTCCGGATCCGTCACGTTGGCCTTGGCCGCCGGATCCACCGAGGCATCCGGCGCCTTCGGCTTCCGTCCCCGCCGCTTCTTGCCAGTCGCCTGCTCCTGCGCCTTCCGCTCCTCGATGCGGGCCTGCAGCCGAGCCGCTTCCCGGGCCGCCTCGTCCTCCAGCCGCCGCTTGCATGCCTTCAGCCGCTCCAGCCGGCTCTGGCGGGAGCGCAGTTCCTCCGGCAACTCATCCCCACGGCGCCCGGGGCCGTACCGCTCCTCTTCTTCCCGGTCCGTGGCCTCCGCCTCCCGGAGCATCTTCTCCACTTCCTGGCGAATCACATCATACGTTCGGTTGGCCGCCAGCGAGGCGTTGGCCTTGACTTTCGTCCCGTCCAGTGCCACCACGCCGACCTTCCCCAGCCCCGCTTCGCGGCACAGCCGCAGCACCTGGGTGAACAGCGCGGCCAGCTCCCGCTCGTGGCGCTGGCGGAAGCGGGCGATGGTCACGTGATCCGGCTTCTGGTTGGCGGTGATCACCCGGAAGGCCACGTCCTCGAGGCACAACCGCTCGATCCGCCGGCTCGACCGTTCGCCGACGCAGTAGGCGTACAGCAGCAGCGTCACCATCATGGTCGGGTCGTAACTCTCTCCGCCCCAACCGTCGGCGCGGTACTTCTCGTAAAAGGCCCGCAGGTCCATCTGCTCGACGGCGTCGATCAGAAACCAGGCCAGGTGATCCTCAGGCAGCCAGTCGCGAAGGCTCGGTGGGAGCAGGTACAGTTGGTCGCGGTTCACCGGGCGGAAGTTGTAGGCCATAGGAACACCTCAGGCAATGGCGAATTCCAACCGATGCTTTCACTTAACCTCCCGGGGCTGCAGTCCTGCGGAAATACCTGGGTTCGTGAAACAGGCTCCCAACCGATGCTTTCACTTAACCTCCCGGGGCTGCAGTCCTGCGGAAATACCTGGGTTCGTGAAACAGGCTCAAATGCGGCGCACCCGCACCGCGAAGGCCCGCCTCTCCTCTCCCGTCCACCCAGCGGCCTCCTCCAGGGCGGTCTCCAGGCTGTCCGTGTCACCGTAGGGGACCACGTGCCCCAAGTCCCAGGCTTTGACCCGCCGGTCGATTCCGGTGCCTTCCGCCACCACGATGGGCTTCCCCAGCCGCATGGCCTCAAATAGCTTGTTGGGGCTGGAGTACCGGTAGTTGGGGATGGACGGGTCGTAGGTGGCTACCAGCACGTCTGCCCGGACGTATACCTCCATGCAGCGATGAGGGGAGACGCGCCCATGGAAGCGAACAATGGGCAGGGCCGCAGCCGCCCCCCGGATCAGGTATTCCTCCGCCCCGAACCCGCCCAGGTCCAGTTCCCAGTCCGGGTGCCGGCCCATGACCTCGATGAGCTCCAGCAGTCCCCGGTCGGCCTGGAGCAGGCCGATGTAGGCCACCCGCAGCCCCCGCCGGGACGGCAGCCCGCGGATGACGTCGTCGGGATCCCAGTCCGGGCTGTTGTAGACGATCTCCAGCCGGCGGGGGCGGGCCTTGCCCAGTTGAGGCAGGCGGTTTTCGTCCGCCAGGATCACGGCGTCGGCCCATTGCAGTAGCCATGCGTCCAGCCGCGCCAGCCAGCGGCGCAGGCAGCCGGGCATCCCCCTCACCGCGTCGGCGTACCAGTCGAAGATGTCGTAAACCACCCGCTTGCCCAGGAGGAGCTTCAGGAACAGGGCGGGCAGCAGGGTGTCGAAGTCGCAGGCGTGGATCACAGCATAACGCCGCCGGTGGGAAAGGAGCCAGCCCACCAGCTGCAACTGCCAGCGAAGCAGGGCGAGCAGGTTGCGGAGGCCCGCCCCGTAGCGGCCCCGGGCGCGGAGGCGCACCACCGGCCCGTAGGGGGCCATTTCCAGCGGCGGCAATCGGCCTTCCCGGTCCCGCGCCACCACCGTGACCTTGAACCCCTCGCGGGCCAGGGTGCGGGCAACCCGCTCCACCCGGGGGTCGGGGGCCACGGGATTGGACCTCAGGATCACCACTCCCTTCGTTCGGGGAGCGGCCGCCCGTGTCACGGCCCGGGCGGCGAGGTCCACGGCCCCGCCCAGGAAGAGGTATGCTAGGGTCCACTGCAGCGTCGCCCCGGGCTCCTTGACGAAGCCGCCCGCGGCGAAGAGGGCGCAGACCGCGTAGACCCAGCCGGGTCCACCAGGCAACACAGGTGGGATGCCGGGGTGCAGGCGCCTCGCAGCGGCCACCGTCAGGCGGGCGCCGGGCCTGAAGCCTGGGGAAGCCCTTCCTTCGCTCCGGCCGCTCGCAGAGGGGCGAACTACGTCGGGCACGCCGCGGGCCCGGCGCCGGTCCCGGTGCTGCCCCGGCGGCCCGACGGGGAAACCACTTCTCATGGCCCCGCCGCGCCAGATCCACCGGTCGCCCCCGGCCGCCAGGAGCCCCGCCAGGACCCCCGCCGCGGGCAACGGCCAGGGCCCGAAGTTCAGGTAGACCTCCTGGGGCAGGGTCACGTTGAAACCGAAGCGGGTCTGCCAGTAGAAGTGCTTCCACCGGTACTCGTTGAGGAGGTCGGCGGCCGTCCGCCAGCGGGTGGCCTGCCGGGCGGAAGGAGTCAGGAACCGGGCCGGGATGGCGGCCAGGGTCGACCCGCAGCGGAACCCGTGCTCGGCCGCATAGCCCTGGGCCAGGCCCCAGACGTCGACGTGATCGAAGGTGGCGCCCCTGCGGAGGGGCCCCATACCCGGAATAGGATCCTCCCCACCGTGCGTAGCAGCACCATGATGTCCCGAAACAGTCGCCACCCGGCCATATACCGGAGATCCCAAAGAAGCTTCACGGTAGGCGACGTTTGGTACACCCCTTCGACCTGGGCCAGGCCGGTGAGCCCCGGCTTGACGGCCTCGCGGAGCCGGAAGGCCGGTTCGTCCAGGGAGAACCGGGCCGCCAGCTCCGGCCGCTCGGGCCGGGGGCCCACCAGGCTCATCTCTCCGCACAGCACATTGACCAATTGGGGCAATTCGTCGAGATGGGTCGACCGCAACACTCGTCCAATTCGCGTTACCCGGGGATCTTCCTTCTTTGCCCAGGTGGGGCCCGTGTCGCGCTCGGCGTCGACCACCATGGTCCGGAACTTGAGGATGGTGAAGGGGTGGCCGTGGAGGCCGAGCCGCGTCTGGCGGTAGAGGACAGGTCCGCGGTCGTCCAGCCAGATCAGCAGGGGGATCAGGACGAAGGCGGGCGCGAAGACGACGAGGAGGATCAAGCTCCCCACCACGTCCAGGAGGCGCTTGGCCAGGCGGACCAGCGGGGGCGGCTCGAGGGGGCCGATGCGCAGGAGGGGTGCGTCCCCCAGGCGGCTCCACCGGGCGCTGGCGACCAGCACCTCGTAGGGATCGGGGATGAGGTCGACGGCCATCCCATGGCCCAGCGCCCAGATCAGGACGCGACGGCGCACGCCAGGCGGGACCTTCGGGCCGATGAGCACGCGGGGACCCCGGGGGATGCCCCGGCGTGGGACCACAGGGACACGGGGCGGGATGTGATCCTCTTGGTCGGGGAGGTCGGAGGGGTCGAGTTCCTGCCGACCGTGGTGATCGCGATGGGCGCCGGGGTCGCCACCGGCGTGGGGCAGGCGATCAGCATCCGGTTCGCCGTGGGGCGTGGCGAGGGGTCGCCCAGGGGCGTGGTCGGCGTCGCCGTCCGACGGAGGGTTTTCGCGGGGGAGCCCGGTGCCGTGGGTTGGGGTATCGCCCGCCGAACCAGGACCGCTACCGGTAGGCCGGAGGTGGCCCTCGGGCCTGCCCCCCTCCGACGGCTCGCCGCCGGCCCGGCGGGTCACCGCCCGATAGAGGGCGAGCAACCGCCGCTCCATGTGAGGCCAGGCCCAACGTCGTCTGAACAGACGCCGGACGCGGCGGGCGAAGGCGCGTCGCCGGGCCGCACTCCACCGTGCGGCGTCGGCGAGCGCCGCCTCGAGCCCCTCGCTGTCGCCGTAGGCGACGACCCACCCCAGGCGATGGCGCCGGACGCAGCGGTCGACCCCGGTCCCCCGGGCCACCACCACGGGCTTGCCCAGGGCCAGCGCCTCGAACAGCCGGTTCGGGCTGGCGTAGCGGTGATTGGGGATGGCGGGGTCGTAGAGGGCCAGGATGACGTCGGCCCGGCTGTAGATCTGGCGGCACCGGTCGTGGGCGACGCGGCCGTGGAAGGTCACGTTGGGCAACGCGGCGGCAGCCTGGCGGACCAGCGGCTCGTCCGGGCCGAAGCCGGCCAGCTCCAGGTGCCACTCCGGGTGCCGGGCCATGAGGGACAAGACGAGGTCCAGGCCCCGTCCCGGCTGCAGGGTGCCGACGTAAGCCAGACGCAACGCAAGCCGGCCCGCCGCGGGCCGGGTCGCCCGGGTCTCGCCGTTCGCACGGGGCGCGGGGTCGGACGGGGGCGGCGCGTCCTGCGGCAGCGTCGCGTCGCGACATGCCGTTGGGTCCGTGGGCGTCGCCGCGTCCTGGAGCGGCCCCGGCTCCTGCGGCGGCAGGGGATCCCGCGGTCCGTCCCAGTGCGGACTGTCCCAGTCCGGGCTGTTGTGGATCACGGCCAGCCGGCGCGGGCGGGCCCCGCCCAGCTGGGGGCGGCGGTGTTCGTCCGCCAGGATCACGGCATCGGCCAGGGTCAGCAGCCGCCGGTCGAGGGCGGCGACGAACCGCCGCAGAAGCGGCGGCAGGCCCCTCACGGTGTCGGCGTACCAGTCGAAGATGTCGTACACCACGGCGATCCGGGTCGCCGACCTGCGGTCCC
Organism: Thermaerobacter composti; assembly: GCF_033582035.1. Classification (NCBI taxonomy): domain Bacteria; kingdom Bacillati; phylum Bacillota; class Clostridia; order Eubacteriales; family Clostridiales Family XVII. Incertae Sedis; genus Thermaerobacter; species Thermaerobacter composti. The sequence continues at coordinate 839,965 of NZ_CP132508.1, read as the reverse complement.
GGCGTGCCGCCCCGTCCCTGGCTGCGCGAGGCGCCGGCCCGGTTTGGTTCGCCGCGCTGGCGAGGCGGTGCCGTCTGCGGGTCAAACCGCGGACGATCAGCGCCGGGATCAGGGTGTCGAAGTCGCAGGCGTGGATCACGTCAGTGCCGTGCCGGTGGCGCCAGAGCCAGGCGAGGAGCCGAGCCTGCCAGGCGAGCCACCGCGGCAGGTTGCGCAGGCCGTTGCCGTACGGGCTGCGGGGCGGGCGGGGCCGTGACCGCGACCGGAGCCCGAAGACGGGCAGGTCCGTGGCGAGGAGCACCTTGTGCACCCCCGTCCCCGTTCCCGGGGCCGTTCCCGTAGCCGTCCCCGGGGCCGTTCCCGTGACTGTCCCCGCCGCCAACCCCGCTCCCACCCGAGCGGGTCCCCTTCCCCTCCCCACCCCCGAGCCCGTCCGAGACCCGGGGCCCGGCCCGTTCCCCGCCGCCGATCCCGCTCCCGTCGCCGTCGCCCGCTCGGCCGTTGCCCGTCTGCCCTCCCGATCCCAACCCACCACCGTCACCCGGTAGCCGGCCCGGGCCAGGGTGCGGGCGATGCGTTCCACCCGGGGGTCGGGATCGACCGGGTTGGAGCGGCAGATCACCACCCGGACGCTGGAGGGTTCCGCGCACCCGGGAGCCCCCGCGGGTTCCGCACCCCCGGGGTCCGGCACCGCGCCCCTGGGGTCGGAAGGCGCATCTCCGGGGTCCAATGGCGCCCCCGGCCCGCGGCGGGACGGGGTGGTGCCCCTGTGCCCTGCATGCTCTCGCTGGGGCGGACCCGCGCCGTGCGGCGGGACCCCCCCGGCGGCCGCGGCGTGCACGCCGGCGCCGACCAGCAGGTGCGCCAGGACCCACAGCAGGGTCGCCGCCGGCTCCTTGGTGAACCCGGCCGCGGCCAGCAGCGGCGCCGCGGTGTACACCTCCCGGGCGGTGGGAAGCCCCGCCGGCCGCCGGCTCCACAGCCAACGGTCGGCCAGGGCCGCCAGCAGCCCCGCCACCCCGCCGGCCACGGGCAGCGCCCCGGCCCCGAAGTTGAGGTAGACCTCCTGGGCCAGCGAGACGTTGAAGCCGAAGCGCGTCCCCCAGTAGAACTGCCGCCAGCGGTACGTGTTGAGGAGGTCGACGGCCGTGAGGAGGCAGCGGCGGGACCGGTCGTCCGGGGGGAGCAGCCGGGCGGGAACGGCCGCCAGGGTCCGGCCGCCAAGGAGGCCGTGGCGGGCGGTGAAGCCCTGGACCAGCACCCACACGTCGGGCCCGTCGAAGTCGGGGGTGCGGGCCACGAAGCGAGCCGCCCCGAGGACCCAGGCGCCCAGCGCACCGGGCACCGCCCCGCGCAGGGCCGAGGCCCGCGGCGCCGCGGCCTCCCCCGCAGCCGGGTGCGCCGGCGCCTCCGCCCGGACCGCCCCTTGTGCGGGGCTGCTGCCTGCGGCCCCTGCGGCCGGGGCAGTGGGCCGGGCGGCCCAGGGGGCGGCGCAGCGTGGCATGGCGGCTGCGGCCGGCCCGTCCCGCGGCCCGGGACGGTTCGTCGACCGGGCCGCCCCCGAGGCCGTCCCGGCGGGCGCCCGCGATCTGGGTGCACCGGGGGCTGGATCGTCCGTCAGGGCTGCTGTGGGCAGAGCCCCGGGGTCCGGGGGCAGGCCACCCAGGATGGCCACGAGCCCCTCCGCCACCACCCCCGCCAGGGGCCGGGCGCCGGCCAGGAGGACCATCAGAACGACCAGCAGGGCCCCCAGGCGGCGGACGGTCCAGGGCCGGCGGCGTTCGTCCAGCCAGGCGGCGACCACCACCGCGTTGAGCAGATAGCCCCGCTGGTAGAGGAGGAGAAGGAGCGCGATGGCCCAGAGGGTTCCGACCCCAGGGGTGGCGCGAAGGGTGGCGCGCCCGACCGCAAGGGCGACCCTTCCGAAGGCGGTCCCGCGCCGGGACCCCTCCGCCCGGGGGCACGACGCCTGGCGGCGGCCGGTTCCGCCGTAGCCACCGTGGTCCGCGGCGGGGCCTGCGGTGGGGCCCGCGGCGGGTCGCGCCGCGGAGCTCCAGGTGGGGCCTGCCGCAGGTCCCGCCGCGGAGCCCGCGGTGGGGCCCCGATTCGGCCCGGCCGTCATGGCATAGGCCAGGGGCAGGCTGGCCGCCAGGGGGATGGCCGCCAGCGGGAAGAGGATCTTCCCGTACGGGACGGCGGCCGTCACCGTGGTCCCGCCCCGCCGGCCCGGAAGCCACGCGCCGTCGGAGAGGACGTGCATGGCCACCACCGCCCCCGTCCCCACGAGCAGCGAGAGCAGCCACGCGACCCGCAGATGGGCGGCGGTCCGGGCGACCTGGGCGCCCGTGCGGTTGGGAGGCGCGGGCGACGGCGGGGTGGGGGACGGCCGTGCGGGCGGCGACCCATCGGGCGACGGAGTACCTAGGGACCGGGCCGAACCGACGGGCCGGGCCGGCGGATCCCCCGGGACCGATGGCGGCACCGGTCGCACCAGGAGGTATGCCGCCACCAGCGCCGCCGCGAAACCCAGCTGCAAGGCCAGGCCGCGGTTGTAGGCCGCCCAGGCGGCCGGTTCGACCGGCGCCGGGGGCAAGAAGGAGAGCGGCGCCCCGCCGGGGTGCAGGTCGGCCGGAAACCCGTAGAGGAGGTAGCCGCCGATCAGCACGCTGGCCAGGGGTCGGAGCCCGTAGGCCACGGCGTCCAGGCCCAGGAACACGTGAAAGCCGGTCAGCAGCGGGCGACGGGTCCGCCCGAGGGCGACCGCCACCAGCGCCAGGTGCGCGCCGGCCAGGGCCACGGTGCCTGCCGGACCGGCCCAGATGGGGTCCATCGCGGCCCTCACCCCCGCCCCCTTCACCCCGGTCCCGCCCGCCGCCCCGGCGCGGGAGCGAACCCGCGCGCGACCGGGCTGGTGACGGTGCTTCCCGCCTGCGGCCCCGGGGGCCCAGCCGGGGCCGGTTCGGGGCCGGTTCGTCCCAGGGACATCGTGGATGTCCTGGTTGTTCCTGAGATCGGTGGATCGTGGGGCTGGAATATAGGAGGAACCGGCCGGCGCAGCTCGCCATTGGCGGCGCGGCCCGCGGGAACGACGCCGGGAGCGATCCGCTGCCGCATTGCAGGCGGGGTGGGTGGCAGGGGCGTCGCAAGAGCCGACTTGACGGTGCCCTTTCCGGACGGATCCGCGCGTGAGGGCAGCGGCCCGGTCGGGTGGTCCTCAGGAAATATGTGGTGTATGCTGGAGCGTAGGTGATGCCCGGCCGTCACGGCCAGACGTGTGTCGGGGTCCCGACGATCCCGCCTCGGGGTGGATTCCCTGGCGCGGGCCGCGGGAGTGGCGCCGGAGCGGGCTTTGGCCTGGCTCGAAGGCCGGGCTCGTCCCACCTACAAGCAGGCTCAACGGATTGCCAACCGGCTGCACGTGTCGCTGGGCCAGCTGCTGATTCCGCCTCCGGAGCGCGTGAGCGCCCCCATCCCCGACTTCAGCGTCGCACAATTTCAATCTTCGGCGTATCCTGCGTGCCCTGGTATCATGCGATGCTGGGCTTCTCCTGACGCTGGCGAAGCATGGACTGTCGCAGGTCGTCGGCCACCACGGACCGGTATACCGCCAGGGTCGCACGGACCATGCGATGGACGGTGAAGCGAGCCCGGTGGCGCCGGGATCCGGCGACGCCCATCCGACGCCGCAACACGGGATCGGTGAGCAGGCGGGCCAGGGCACCGGCCAAGGCGGCCGGGTCGTCCGGAGGAACCAGCAAGCCCGTGACCCCGTGGCGCACGGCCTCGGGCACCCCGCCGACCGCCGTCGCCACCACGGGCACACCCGCCGCCATGGCCTCCAGGACCGCCAGCGGCAGCCCCTCCCGGTGCGAGCAGAGCACCGCCACCGTGGCCCCCACGACGGCGGCCGCGCCGTCACCCCGAACGCCGAGGAAGCGGACCCGATGACCGATGCCCAGTTGCCGGGCCAGGTCCATCGCGGGGCCCAGGCCGGGTCCATCGCCCACCAGCTCGACGACCCACGGGGTCGCCGCCAGGGAGGATGCCCACGGCTCGGCACCACGTGAGGGTGCCGAAGGGCAGCAGGGCCCGTGCCCGGCGGCCGGCACCCGCCCGGCGCCCCGTTCCGCTCGCGATCGTCCCTCCAGCAAGGCCACCGCCCGCAGCAAGGTGGTGTGGTCCTTGGGCGCTTCGAAGCGCGCCACCATGACCACCCGCAAGGGCGGCCCGCACGGCCCTTCGGCACCAGCGGGCGGCTCCCCGCAGGGCGGCCCTTGGGCGCCAGCGGACGGCCCTCCGTAGAGCAGCCCTCCGGCGCCAGCGGGCAGCTGCCCGCAGGACGGATCGCCGGAGCCGGACGAGCCGGCAATCAGCGGGAAGCGGGCCGCACGTCCCCGACGGGGTCCCGGATGGAGCCGCGGACGGGGACCCGGTCCCGGAACGCCGTTGGGGATCACCACCGCCTGCCGGGGGTCGAACAGGCGCCGCCGGAGGCCCTCCTCGCGGTCGTGGCGGGACACCGTGATCACCGCGGCCGCCAGGCGGCCCAGGATGCGCTCACCCTCCAGGGCCAGGCGGACGGACAGGCGCCGCAGGATGCCGCCTTGCCCCGCTGTCGCGTCCCAGGGCCAGCCGTGCACCGTCACGATGCACGGGATGCCCAGGGTGGCGGCGGCGAGCCGAGCGAGCCAGGTGGCCTTGGTCGAGTGGGCGGCCACCAGGGCCGGCCGGTGGTGGCGCAAAAGGCTGCGGATCGCGAGGAGCGCACGCAGGTCGTCCAGCGGACGGACGGGACGGACTAGGTGCGGGACGGGATGGGACGGGATGCCCGCCCGGTGCAGGGCCCCGGTGAAGGGACCGGGCGGTCCGGTGATCACGCGGACGGGGATGCCCCGGCGGCGCAGGCCCTGGGCCAGGTGCAAGACGTGCACCTGCGCCCCGCCGACGCGATCGGCCCGGGTCACCACCATCACGACCCCGCGGCGCCTCAGCCGCGCGTCGGCGGCCGTCCCCGCACCGGGGACGGGAATCCAGCGTTCTCCCGCCAGCGGGCATCCGGTCGCGACGGCCGGGGCGGCGGCCGCCGTACGGGTGGGGACTCGGCCCCGCAGGCACCCCACGGCCGCGTCCCTCCCGACCCGCCCTGGCAAACGCGAGGGCGGGCCTGCTCGAAGGCCCGCCCTCGCGTGCCGGACGGGTTCCCGGAGGACGGAGCGCCTGCCCCTCGCCCTGCCGCGCCGTTCCCGGGGGACCTGCCCTCCCCCGGGCCGCTCCACCGCGCTTGCCGGGGTACCCATGCCCCCGGAACCCGCCGGTCACCGATGTGAATTCGACACCGAGGGCCAGCCTTCCTTCTCCTGGTATCGCGTTTTTATGGAGGATTTTTTAGGAGGGCCTGCCGTCATCGCGCGGCCGCGCCCTGGGGGTGCGCGTCGTGGGCGCGCAGGGCGACGGCCGCCGCCTCCGCCCGGGTGATGGAGCGGTGCGGGTAGAAATATCGCACCCCGCGCACCCGCACGCCCTGCATGATCCCGGCCCGTGCCACGGCCCCCACCGTGCCGGCGAAGCGGCCGGCGACGTCGACGAAGGGGTTGGGGGCCTCCCCCAGGCCCAGGGCTCGGGCGACGACGATCGCCGCTTCCTGGCGGGTGATGGGTCGCTGGGGACGGAAGGTGCCGTCCGGGTAGCCCTGGATCCACCCCGCCACCGCCGCCTTGAGCACGTGGGGCCCGAGGTTGCCGTCGCGTTCGTCCACGTCGGGGAAGTCCGGGGCCGGGGTGCCGTCGGGCGGCCGGTCGGGCAGCGGCCGGCGCGTCGCCCGCTCCACCGCGCCCACGATCAGCTTGGCGAACTGGTGCCGGGTGACCGGTTCGTCCGGGGCGAAGCGCGTGGCGGAGTAGCCCTGGGCCAGACCCAGCCGCGCCGCCCGCAGGATCTCGTCGTACAGCGCCATGCCGGCGGTGACGTCCCGGAAGGGCGGCGGGGCCACCGCCTCCGCCCACACGGCGTTGCCGGCGGAGACCATGGCGCCCGTGCCCACCCAGCCCTCCAGACCGGGCAAGGGCTGGGCCGTCGACAGCACCTGCTGCGCCAGCTGCTCGGGCGTGAGCCAGGGGTAGCGGCTGGCCGCCAGGGCCGCGGCGGCCGTGACGAAGGGGGTGGCCATGGAGGTGCCGTGCATCCAGCCGTAGGTCCCGCGGCCGAGGCCCGGCTGGCGGGGGATGGGGTCGGGCTCCTGGCCGGTGCCAGCCCGTTCGACCCGGGTGGGAAGGGTGCTCAGGACCGACCAGCCCGGCGCCGCCACGTCCACCGCCTCCAGCCCATAGTTCGAGAAGACGGGTAGCAGGCCGCGGTTCTCGGCGGCGGCGACGGCCAGCAGGTTCGGCGCCTCGCAGGACGCCGGGTAGAAGGGGGCGACGTCCAGGTCCTGGGCCTCGTTGCCGGCTGCGGCGACAAACAGCATGGGCGATTGGGCGATGACGCGGCACAGGGCCGGGTCGACCGGGCCCGGCGCCCCCCAGGACATGTTGACGATCCGGGCCCCCATGCGCCGGGCGTAGCGGATGGCCTCGATCACCGTGGCCGTGTCGGTCTCGCCCCGCCCGTCGAAGACCTTGAGCACCATGATCTTGACGCCGGGGGCGACGCCGGCCACGCCCTCGCCGTTGTCCGCCCGCGCGGCGATGATGCCGGCGATGTGGGTGCCGTGTTCCTCCCCGTCGGCGGGGTCGAAGAGGGTGGCGTCGCGGTGGACGAAGTCGAAGCCGTGGACGTCATCGACGTAGCCGTTGCCGTCGTCGTCCCGGCCGGGGCGGCCGGCGGCCTCGGCGGCGTTGGTCCAGAAGGCGCCCTCCAGGTCCGGGTGATCCAGCTGTACCCCGCTGTCGATCACCGCGACCGTGACCGTCGGGGCTCCGCGGGTCAGGATCCACGCGTCCAGGACGCCGACGTCGGCGCCCGGGGTCCCGGGCTGACCGAACACCGCCTGGCCCTCGTTGGCGAGCCCCCACTGCAGGGGGAAGCCCGGATCGGAGGGACGCAACCCGGCCGCCGGGGTCGCGGCGGCGGCCGGTGGGACGCGCCCTGGGCCGACGGCGGCGAGCGCGGTCAGGCTCAGCAGGGTGCCCACGGTCATCGTCCAGCGCAGAACCCGGGTCCGGATCCGTCGCCAGCGCAGAAGGTGCCGCGGCATGCGCCGCGGTCCGCAGCGACGCCCGCCGGTCGGCTCCATGGCACGGCCCTCCTCTCCCCTCTGCCGCGGCCGGCCCGCTTCCCATCGGCGCCGCCAGTACCGCGACATCCTCGTCGCCGGGCCGGACGCAGCGGACACGCAGGGTGTCTCCACCTGTATTCGCCACGGCGCGTCGAACCCTTCACCCGGTCGAACCCCCGCCCCTGGCGGCGACCCAGGAGATCCAAGGGCCGGCGTGCGGATCGGCGCGCAGCCGCCCCGTTACAAGGGGGGACGTCGCGCTCCTTAGGGGGGACCGTCGCGCTCCCGCTCAGCTCTCGCGTTCGGGTGCGGTAGAGAGGCCGTCTCGCTCCCGGTCGGCCGTGGCGCCCGGGTACGGGAGGCAGCCGTCGCGTTCCCGGTTCGCGACCGTCTCCCCGCCTCGCGGCCCGGCGGCGGCGTCGGTTCCCGGTCGCCGGGCGGGCTCCGGGTCGGCAACGGGTCCCGCTGGCGGCGCGGACTCCCGGCCAGCGGCGGGTGCCGGTGGCGCGGCGGGCTCCCGGCCGACGGCGGGTTCCGGGGGCGGGGTGCCCCCCTGGGCGGCAGCGGAGCCCTCGGGGGAGGCCGGCCCCCGGCTCGCGGCGGGTCCCTGGGGCGGAGCGACCTCCCGGCCGGCAGCGGACCCCTGGGGCGGGGCCGGCTCCCGGCCGGCGGCGGGTCCCAAGGCGGCGCGGAGGGAGCTCAACGGCCGGACCGCCCGGGCGGCGAGATCCTGGATCAGGGCCCACTCCTCCACCCGCAGGGCCCGCAGGACGGCGGCGTAGGCCGCGGCACCCACCAGCGCCAGGACCAGCACCTCGGTCAGGAGGGGCACGAAGCCCACGGGATCGCCGGCCCGGGCGGCCCGCGCCAGCTCGCCGAAGGCGTAGCGCCGGACCAGCTCCACCACCGCCGCCATCGCCGCCGTGGCCACCAGGGCCTGGACGGCGCCCTGGCCCACCGCCCGGTAGCTCACCTGCCCGGCCCGGCGCCGGATGCGCACCATGAGCATCGCCGCACCCCACCACATGGCGGCCGACGCCGCCAGGGCGATGCCGCCGTGGGCGAGGAAGCGCACCAGCACCAGGTTGAGGGCGATGTTGAGCGCCATCGCCACCGCCGCCGTCGAGGCCGGGGTCCACGTGTCGCCCATGCTGTAGAGGGCCCGCGCCAGGAGCTCGCGCCAGGCGTAGCCCACCAGGCCCAGCATGTAGAACAGCAAGGCGAAGGCGGTGAGCCGGGTGTCCTGGAAGTCGAAGGCGCCGCGCTCGAAGACCAGGCGCGTCACCTCGATGCGCAGCAGGATCAGACCGGCGGCGATGGGCGTCAGGGCGAAGGTCAGCACGCGCAGGCTCCGGTTCAGGGCGGCGCCGAAGCCCCGCCGCTCACCGCGGGCGATGCGGGTCGCCAGCTCGGGGTAGATCACGTTGATGATCGGGAAGGTCACCAGGCCCAACGGCAGGCCCTGCAGCCGCTGGGCGAAGGTCAGGGCTGCGGCACTGCCCGCGGGGAGCCCCGAGGCCAGGGCCTTGTCGACGATCTGGCTGAGCTGGACCGACCCCGTTCCCACCAGCACCGGCCCCGTGCGGCGGAGCACCAGCCGCAGGTCGGGATGGCGCCAGTCCAGGATGGGGCGATACGGCAACCCCAGGGCGCCGAGCCCGCGCCACTGCACCACCACCTGGGAGGCCATGGCGGCCAGGGACGCCCAGGCCACCGCCTCGATGCCGAACCGCCGGCCGAGGAAGTAGGTGCCCGCGATCAGGATCAGGTTCATCGGGATGCCGACCATGGCCGGTGCCGTGAAGCTGCGGGCGCTGTTGTGGACCGCCTGCAGCCAGCCGTTCATCCCCATGAACAGGATGCCGGGCAACAGGATCAGCGCCAGCCGCCGCGCCAGCTCCAGGGTCTCGCCGGTGAACCCCGGCGCGAAGAGGCGCAACACCACGTCGACCCCGGCCATCAGCACGGCCAGGAAGCCGAGCAGCAGCACCAGCAGGGCGTGGAAGAGGGTCCAGGCCACGCGCTGGAGGTCTTCGTGCCGCCCCCGGGCGCGATAGTGGGCCAACAGCGGCAGGACCACCGTGGTGATGGCCGATCCGAAGGCGGCGAAGACCACGAAGGGGATGGAGAAGGTGATGGTGTAGGCGTCGGTCACCTGGCTGGCCCCGAAGACCGCCGCCAGCACCATCTCCCGGAAGAACCCGAGGACACGGCTGATGACGCCGATGATGAAGATGATGACGACCGACCTGGCCAGCCGAGACCGGGACAAGCCTTCGCCCCCCAACACCTCCTTTATAGCAGCTGCGCGGCCGCTACGGTTCCAGCCCCGCGGCGGCGTCCCGGACCCTCCCCATCATCGTCACGAAGGCCTCCGCCAGGTGGGGGTCGAACTGGCGCCCGGCGTTGCGTTCGATCTCCGCCAGGGCCATGTCGACGGTGATCACCTGGCGATGGTAGGGCCGCCCTCCCACCATCGCGTCGAAGGCATCGGCCACGGCCAGGATGCGGGCGGCGGGCGGGATCGCCGGACCCGCCAGGCCATCGGGGTAGCCGCCCCCATCCCAGCGCTCGTGGTGGGAGCGCACCCACGCGGCCACCATCGGGAGCCCGGCCACCCGCTGCGTGAGCTGCTCGCTGACCAGCGGATGGCGCCGGATCAGTTCCCACTCGTCCGGGTCGAGCCGGCCGGGTTTGTGCAGGATGCGGCGATCCACCGCCAGCTTGCCGGTGTCGTGCAGGATGCCCGCGAGGGCGAGAAGGCGCAGGGACTCGCCCTGCCACCCCACGCACCGGGCCAGGCGGCAGGCCAGGGCGGCCACCCGGCGGCTGTGCCGGTAGGTCGCCTCGTCATACCGGAGGAGGACGTGCAGGAGTTGGCGGACGGCGGCGACGCCCGGCCGACGCAGTGAGGTCACCAGGCGGGCGACGGACTCCCCTGCGAGGGAGGCCGGTTCGTCCACGCCCTGGGGCGAAGCCGCGGGGTACGGCGCGACCGCCTCCCGCACCTGCGCGGCATCGGCCCCCGAGCCCGCGGTCCGCCGACCGCCCGGTGCCGCCGCGCCGTCCACAGGCTCGACGGCGCGCCCTGCCGGCGGGCGGTCGCCCTCTCCCCGTGCAGCGGACGGGTGGCCATCAGGCAACGCCGGGCCGGATGTCCGGGCAGCGGGGCTGGCGGGCGGTGACGGGCGCCGGGCCGAAGCGGGCCCTGCGGGCGGCGTCCCGCACCCCCCGGCGCCTTGCCGTCCGCCGTCGCGCCGGAAGGCGTCCCCGGTCGCTGCCGGACGCCGCGAACCTCGGGCCTGACCGGAACCGCCGCCTGCACGTGCCACCTCATCCCCTCCCTTTGCCGTCGTCGGCGTGGGACGGGGCGCGATCCGGATCCGCACCACCGCCCGGTGCCGTTGGCCCCGTCTGCCGGTAAGAGACCCATCATTTGTCACACTTTGTCATCCAAGTTAAGGGGAGTCGCTGGCAACATCAACGGCTGGGCCTTGGGACCGGAGCCCCATTTTCCTGGGCCGAGGGCGGTCAGCGGTCCCACCCCGGCATGGCGTGCCGTCGCGGCGACGGCGGCCGGGCGCTTGTCCCAGGCCGTCCCCACCACGGGGTCCCGCCCCCGGGGTGGGCGCCGCCCTTGGGGTCCCTCGCCGCCGATCCGCGCGGTGGGGTCCAGGCTCTGGCGCAACAGGACGATCTCCACCCGCCGGTTGCGGGCGCGGTTGGCGGCGCTGGTATTGGGGTAACGGGGTCGCCACTCGCCGTACCCTGCGGCCGCCAGGCGGCGCGGGTCGATCCCGCCCTGCTCGGCGAGGAACCGCACCACCGTGGTGGCGCGGGCGGTGGAGAGCTCCCAGTTGGTCGGGAACCGGCCGCTGCGGATGGGCAGGTCGTCGGTGTGCCCTTCGACCAGGATGGTCCCCGGCACCGCGGCCAGGATGGGGGCCAGCCGACGCAGCAGGTCGCGGCCCTCGGGTCGCAGCTCCGCACGCCCCAGGTCGAAGAAGACCTGGTCGTCGAAGATGATGGCGACGCCGCGGTCGGTCAACCGCGCCGAGGCCCGGCCGCCCAGTCCCGCCTCCCGCAGGGCGGCGTTCACCCGCTCCACCAGCCCCTCCAGCCGACGCCGCTCCTCGGCCGTCATCGGCGGCAGGGCGGTGCCGGCCGCCGGCACGCCCCGGGATCCCAGCCCCTGGTCGTCCGTGACCGGCGGGGACGAACCGGCGTCGCCGGGCGGCGCCTCGGCCGCGCTGGGTTCCACCGGGGGAAAGGGCTGGCCGGTGTCCCGGTTGAGCCCGTCCAGGACCTTCCGCGCATCGGGTGAATGGCCCTCGGTGTCGATCAGGGCCTCGCCGGCGGTGGCGAAGGCCGCCCGCAGCGACGCCGCCAGGGCCTGGTACCGTGCCGCGTTGACCTCGGAGATCGCGTACATGACGACGAAGAAGGCGAGGAGCAGGGTGATGAGGTCGGCGTAGGTGAGGAGCCAGCGCATGCTGCCCGTCCCCTCGTGGCCGCCGCCCCCACCGTGGCCGCCCGCCTCGGCCGCGTCCGTCCGCCCGCGGCGGCGGCCGGTTCGTCCCCGCAGCGCGGCGGTGCCGCCGAGGTCCTCGGCCGCCTCCCGCTCGAAGCCCAGGGAGGTGGCGCCCGGCGGTCCGGTTGCGTCGCGACCGGATCCCCAGCCACGGCGTGGAGCCATCAGTCACCCACCCCGGCGATCCGGGTCCCCGTCTCCGCGCGGGCGCCGGCCGCGCCGCCGGCTGCCGCGCCACCCAACCCTGCGCCGGCCCCCGCGGGACCGGTTCCCTGGCCGCCCGACCCCGTGGCCAGGAACGCCTCCAGCTTCTCGCGGACGATCATGGGGTTGTCGCCCCGCTGGATGGAGAGGATGCCCTCGACCACCATGCGCCGCACCTCCGTCTCCGCCTGGACGTTGGCCTTGATCTTGTTGGCCAGGGGCAACCAGAGGAGGTTGGCGCTGGCGATGCCGTAGAACGTGGCCATGAAGGCGACGGCGATGGCGGGGCCGAGCTTGGAGGTGTCCTCCAGGTTGCCGAGGACGTGGATCAGGCCCAGCACGGTGCCGATGATCCCCATGGTCGGGGCGTAGCCACCCGCCGTCTCCAGCACCCCCGCCGCCACCAGGTGGTGCCGCTGCTCCGCCTGGATGGCGTTCTCCATCACCTCCTCCACCATCTCGGGATCGGCGCCGTCGATCACGAACTGCAGTCCCTTGGCGAAGAAGGGGTCGTCCAGGTTCTTGCGCTCTTCCTCCAGGGAGAGGAGCCCCTCCCGGCGGGCTTGCTGGGCCAGGGTGACCATCTTCTCGATCAGCGACCGCGGTTCGAGGCGCGGGGACCGCAGGGCATAGGCGATGGCGGCCGGCACGAGGCGCACGTTCTGCAGGCCGGCGCTGGCCAAGGTCGCGCCCAGGGTGCCCCCGAAGACCAGCAGGCTCGCCGAGGGGTTCAGCAGCTGGCTCAGGTGACCGCCTTCCATCACGTTGGCGATCAAGACGGCCGCCACGGCGAGGACGAATCCGGCGACGCTTCCGAGATCCACGGGCCACCCCCCCGTTCGTCCCGAATCAATCCCGGTTATCGGTCAGGTCGGCGGGGAGTTGACCGCCCCGAGCCGGTGGCCGACGATAGCGGACAGGATGCGCCCGGTTCGTATCCCGGGGGAGGGCGGGCCGTGTCGGAACGGGCTCCAAGCCGGCGCCGGCCGGTGGGCGGCCGGCGGGAACGTCCCGGCGCGGTGGCGCAGGGCGTCGCCGCCGCCACCCTGATCATCGCCGTGCTCACGGCCGCCAGCCGCGTCCTCGGCTTCCTCCGCGAGACCGTGTACGCCTCGGTCTTCGGCGCAAGCCCCGAGCTGGATGCGTTCCTGGTGGCCCAGGGCGTGCCCAACCTGATCCTGGGCATGGTCTCGACGGCCATCGCCACCGCCGCGACGCCCGTGCTGGCGGGCTACGTGGCCGCAGGCCGCCGGGGCGAAGCCGCCCGCAGCTTCAGCGCGCTGGCCAACGCGGTGCTCGTGGTGGTGGTGCCGGCCCTGGCCCTCCTCGGCGTCCTGGCCGAGCCCGTGGTGCGGTGGATGGCGCCGGGTTTCGGCCCGGAGCAGGTGCGGCTCGCCGCGGGGCTGACCCGCCTCCTGCTGGTGGCGTCGCTCTTCGTCACGGTGATGAACCTCCTGACGGGCCTGCTGCACGCCCACCGGCGCTTCACCGGCCCCGCCGCCACGGGCATCCCGTTCAACCTGGCGATGATCGCGGCGGCCGCGTTCTTCGGGACGACCTACGGCCCCTGGGCGCTGGCCGCGGGGTTCACCGTGGGATCCCTGCTGCGGATCCTGATCCAGCTGCCCGAGGCCCGCTGGGTGGGGTTCCGCCACCGCTGGCTCCTGGATTGGGACGATCCCGGCCTCCGCACCATCGCCGGCCTGCTGCCGCCCCTCTTCCTCGGCGCCGCCGTCAGCGAGGTCAACGTCTTCGTCGACCGGATGGTGGGGTCCACACTGGGCGAGGGGATCATCTCCGCCCTGAACTACGCCTTTCGCGTGGTCACCCTGCCCCACGGCCTGGTGGCCATGGCGCTGGTGCAGGCGGTGTACCCCTCCCTGGGGGCGGTGGCGGAGGCGGGCGATGGGGCGGCGTTCCGGCGGTTGCTGCAGCGCGGGATGGGGGCGTTGGCCGTGGGGCTGGCACCCATGACCGTGGCCCTGGTCGTGCTGCGGGATCCCATCGTGGCCTTCGTCTATGGGCGGGGCCGCTTCGATGCGCAGGACGCCGCGCTGACCGCCCTCGCGCTGGCCGCCTATGGGCTGGGGCTCGTGCCCATGGCCCTGCGCGACCTGGCCAATCGGGCGCTGTATGCCGCCCGGGACAGCCGCACGCCGGCCCGGGTGGCCGTCGTGGCCATGGGGGTCAACGTCGCAGGGGACCTGGTGCTCGGACCGTGGCTCGGGATCACGGGCCTCGCCCTCGCCACCACGCTCTCCTTCACCACCGGCCTGGTGCTCCTGGTGGCCCACCTGGACCGGCGCTACGGGGCCGTCGACGTGGGTGGGCTCCTGGCGTCGACGGGACGGGTGGCGATGGCCGCCGCGGCGTCCGGCGTGGCGATGCACGGCGCGTACCGGGCGCTGCTGGCCCACTGGCAGATCCACCCGTCGGCGCTGGCGGACGGGGCGGCGGGCGCCGCGGTGGAGCTGGCGCTGGTGGCCGGGCCCGGTGCCGTCGGCTGCGTCGCCTACCTGCTGGCTCTGGTGGTGCTGCGGTCCCCGGAGGTGACCGACCTGGTGGAGGCAGGGCGGCGCCTGCTGGACCGGGCGTGTGGGGCCGCGGCGACGGCCCGACCGGGGATGCGGCGCACGGGCAGCCCGTAGGGGGATATCTTCATGCAAAATCAATTCGGACCCGGATGCCGTGTCGCTGGGAGGGGCTGAGCTTCACCGGCTCCCCTCCCTCTCAGCCCGCCGTCGCTCGTCCCAGAACGACTCCAGGAACACCCGAAAGTCCTCCGCCTGGCGGTCCACATCGAGGATGAACTCCAGTTCTGCATATTCGTCGCGGCTCAGGAGGCGAATGCCGCGGACGGCGTCCTGGGCGAGGAGCGGGTTGGCGTCGTTGAGCACCACCACATCCACCGGACGGTGGACGGCCTGCTCCAGGCGCAGCTGAAGGGCGGACAGGCGTTGGAAATCGGGACGGACCCGCATCCAGACGGCGACATCGATGTCCGAGTCGGGGCGGTCCCGGCCCTGGACTACCGACCCGAAGAGCCAGGCCGAGCGCACCTCGTCTTCGTGGATCAGCACAGCACGCAGGCGCCGGACGAGATCCGCGAGACGCTCGGGCATCGCCATGCGCGCTCCCCGCCCTTTCAGCTCCCTCAGCCGCCGCGCCGGTCCATGGGCTGGCCGCCACCGGGACCGCGCCGCTCACTTGCAGCATGCCGCCGTGGATGCCCCCTGCAGCTCGGCCCGACCGCCGCAGCGGCGAAGGAGGCTCCCTTGCAGCATACCACCTTGGAGGGCCCGGCGGCGCCCTCCCCTTTGGGATCCCCTTACACCACGGCGGGTTCGAGCAAGGCGAGCCGCGGCCGCTCGGGGGCCGCCTCCAGACGCGCCCGGATCCCGAGGGGGAGGCAGAACATCGGGTCGGTATGACCGAAGTCGAAGTCCACCGCCACCGGAAACTCGTAGCCGCGCACCGCCCGCAGGACCACCGCGTCGAGGGGGTCGTCGTCGGAGAAGCCGACGCGTGGGTGGAACCGGCCCAGCACCAGCCCGGAAATGCGGCCGAAGACTCCCATGTGTCGGAGCTGCGTCAGCATGCGGTCCACCGTGGCGGGCGTCTCGGCCTCGTCCTCCTCCAGGCAGAGGATGACGCCGTCGACCCGCGGCCACCACGGCGTCCCCGCGAGGAGTAGCAGGGTGCCCGCGTTGCCGGCCAGGATCGGACCCTCGGCACGGCCCGGGCGCAAGGTCCGGGGTCCTGGATTGGGGATGAAGCGGCGAGGGCGATCGTCTTCCACGTCCCAACGCAGGTGCTCGGCCGTCCACTCGGGAGAGGGGCGGAGTTCGCCCGGCGCCTCGGCCCGCATGGTGACGCGCTGGAAGTGCTCCCAGGTGTAGGGGTGCACCCCGCCATACTCGCCGAACTGGGGCAGCAGCGCCGGGCCGAGAACGGTCACCAGCCCCGTTCGGGCATGAAGGGCCACGTGGATCGCCGTGATGTCGCTGTAGCCGACGAAGAGCTTCGGGTGGCGGGCGATGTACTCGTAGTCCACGTCTTCCAGCAGGTGGTGCGAGTTGTATCCGCCGATGGTGTTGAGGATGGCCCGGACCTCCGGATCGCGCCAGAGGACGTGGAGGTCGGCCAGCCGCTGCTCGGGCGTGCCCGCCGTGTGGCCGTGCCGGGCCGCGACGTGGGCACCGGGACGGACGCGGAACCCGCGCCGCTCGAGCTCCTGCAGCCCCCGCCGGTAGCGACGGGGACACTCGGCCACCACCGGCGCCGACAGGGACACGACGCCCACGGTATCGCCCATGCGAAGCCGCGGGGGCTTGAGAAGCAACGGATCCCGCTCCCCTCTCATGCCGGCTGGACGGCCCCTATCCCTCCCGCTTGAGAGGCGCCGGGCTCGCCTGCCGGGCCGCCGCCTGGTCCACCGCGGCCGGCCACCGCCCCGCCTGGAGGTCGCCGACCAGCCGGATCAGGTAGTCGCGGAACGCCGGCGCCAGCTCCGGCCGCATCAGGGCGAACTCCACCGTCGCCTGCAGAAAGCCCAGCTTCTCCCCCACGTCGTACCGCCGGGCCCGCACCGGGCAGGCGTAGACGGCTCGCCGGCGGGCGAGGAGGCGCAGCGCGTCGGTCAGCTGGATCTCATCGTTCTTGCCACGCCCCACCCGCTCCAGCAGGTCGAAGACCTCCGGCTCGATGATGTACCGGCCGACGATGGCCAGGTTGGACGGCGCCTCGTCGGGTTCCGGCTTCTCCACCATGTCCCGCACGCGGAAGAGCCGGTCGCCCACGGGCTCGCCGTCCACCACGCCGTAGCGCCGCACCTGCTCCCGCGGCACCTCGCGGACCGCCACCACGCTGGAACCCGTCTCGTGGAACCGGTCGATGAGCTCGGCCAGGGCCGGTTCGTCCCCCACGAAGATCTCGTCGCCCAGGAGGACGGCGAAGGGCTCGTCGCCCACGTGGCGCCGGGCCTGCAGGACCGCGTGCCCGAGGCCAAGGGGTTCCTTCTGGCGGACGAAGTGGATGTCGGCCAGGTCGGCGATGTACCGCACCCACTCCAGCATCTCGTCCTTGTTGCCCCGTTCGAGGTGCCACTCCAGTTCGATGGCGCGGTCGAAGTGGTCTTCGATGGCGCGCTTGCCGCGCCCGGTGACGATCAGGATGTCGTCGATGCCCGCGGCGACGGCCTCTTCGACGACGTACTGGATGATCGGCTTGTCGACCACGGGCAGCATCTCCTTGGGCTGCGCCTTGGTCGCCGGCAGAAAGCGCGTGCCGAGGCCCGCGGCCGGGATCACGGCCTTCCGGACGGTGCGTCGCAAGGGACCAACCCTCCTCGATGGGCCACCCGCCGTTCCCTACCGAATCCCACAGGCTGGGTTTCCCATTCGGGAAGTCCCCTTCGCGGCGAGGGAACGGCGATCCTTCCCCCGGCGCCCCCGCCCCCGTCGGCTCAGGGGTCCGTGACCGGCATCCGCCGGACGACGGGCGCCGGTGGCGGGCCGCAGGGCCGTTCGGCGTCCCGAAGCCGTGCGGCGAGGGCGTCCAGCGCCTGGCGCAGTCCCGCGAGGCTGTCCTTCCCCGCCACCAGGACGCCGTCGCGGGTCGCCGCCAGGATCAGGTCGCGCACGCCCATCACCACCGCCGGCACGTCCTCGGCCAGGACCGTCACGCCGGACGAACGCTGCACCACCGCCGGCGCCCCGCCGAGGACCACGTTCCCGTGGGCATCGCGGGGGCCGTGGCGGTCGACGGCCAACCAGGATCCCAGGTCGTCCCAGGCGAAGCCCGCGCGGATGCAGTAGATGGAGCGGGCCCTCTCGAGCACGGCGTAGTCCACGGAGATGGCCGGCAGGGCGTGCCAATCGGGTTCCCATGCCGCCTGGGCCTCGCCCGCGGCCACCCGCCGTGCCAGCCGCGCCAGCTCCGGCGCCACCGCCTCCAGTTCGGCGCGGAAGACCGCGTTCCGCCACGCGAACATCCCGCTGTTCCAGAGGTAGCGGCCCGACGCCAGGAAGGCGGCGGCCTGCTCGGGCCCCGGCTTCTCGACGAACCGGCGCACCCGACAGGCGCGGTCGGCGCCTCCCCCGGCGGACACCGGCCCCGAAGCGGCGGCCCCATCCCGCGAGCCCATGCGGGACGCCGCCCCATGGTCCGCAGCAGGGTCTCCGGCGCCACCTCCTGCCACCCGGCCGTCTTGCCGTGACGCCGGTGCCGCGACCGCGGGCGATGCCGGGGTCGCCGGCGAGGGGGCCGGAGGGGCCGGAGGGGCTGGAGGGGCCGGTTCGTCCAATTCGATGTAGCCGTACTGGGTCTCCGGCCGGGTGGGCTCGATGCCGAAGGTCACGAGAGCGTCTTGGGATGCGGCCACCGCCAGGGCGCGGTCCGCCGCCGCGGCGAAGGCCGCTACGTCGGGGATGTAGTGGTCTGCGGGCAGGACCAGCACCGCCGCGTCCCCGTAGCGCCGGCTGAGGTAGCCGGTCACCAGTGCCAGGGCGGGGGCGGTGTTCTTCGCCGACGGCTCGATGACCAGGTGCTCCGCAGGCAGGTCGGGCAAGGCGGAGCGCGTCAGCTCGGCATAGGGAGCCCCCGTGACCACCCAGACGTCCTCGAGGTCGGGCACCGCCCGGGCCCGCTCCCAGGTGGCCTCCAGCAGCGTCCGGCCCCCGAAGAGCCGCAGGAACTGCTTGGGCCGCTGGGGCGTGCTGGCCGGCCACAGTCGGCGCCCCTCGCCGCCCGCGAGGATCACGGCGACGCGAGGTAAGCTGGGCATGGCTCCTCTCCCTTCCGGTCTTCCGGGGCGATCGCGATCCTTCGTCCAGTTTACCGTCCCGTGTTGGGCGGGCCAACGACGGGCCGGCCGCGGGTCGCGGGGCATGTCGCCATGGAAAGCCCCTTGTCGAATCGGCATTGATGGAAGACAAAAGATAGAAAATCCGGTAGACCGCAGCGCCCCGTTGAAGTCGCCTCGGCCGTCACCTCCCGCGATGGATCGCCAAAAGGCGATCTACGATAGCGCAGAACGGTTGCAATAGACGTCACGGTTATACTGGACGTAGCAACCGGCCTGGACGAAGGAGCGAGCATGGGGAGTGAACAGAGCCCGCGATTGGCTGGCCCAGGCGCGACTCAACCTGCGGCATGCCAACCATAGCCGCGATGCAGGGGACCACGCCTGGGCTTGCTTTGCAGCCCACCAAGCGGCGGAGGCAGCCCTCAAGGCCCTGCACTTGGCCAGAGGGCAGGTGGCCTGGGGACACTCCATCCGCCTGCTCCTCGACGCGTTGCCGGATGACGTCAAGCCGGACGATGCCTTCATCGAACGGGTGGCCGTCCTCGACCGGCTCTACATTCCCACGAGGTCCCCAGACGCCCACCCCGCAGGACCGGCAGGCCAGCATTACACTGCGAAAGATGCCGAAGAGGCGATCCGGCTGGCCAGCGAGGTGGTGGACTACTGTGCGAGTCAGGGTCTGGAAGATCGACCGCCCACAGCGACGTGGACCTGCTCATCGTCTTGAAGCAGTCCCATTTGCCCTTTCACGAACGCCATGGCTGCATCCCGTATCCGCCCGTACCCGTACCGGTTGAGCTCTTCCCCTACACCGCCGAGGAAGTTGAGGCGATGCTGCGCGAGGGGTGGGGCATGGCGCCACCGGCTGTCCGCGACGGGATGGTCCTCGCCGAACGTGACGGGGCGTGGCAGGCGCTGATCACGGGGCACGGCAGGCGCTGAGTAAGGGGCCGTTCCGCGAGGTCGGGATCGGGCGCGGCTCCCACGCCCCGTGAGCCGGCGACGGGAACGCCCACGCCCCGTCGGCCGGCGACGCGTACGGGTACAGCCGCGGACGGGTTCGGGTCCAGGTCGGGAGACGTGCCGCTCGGCGAGCTCGCGCGGAACCCATGCCCCGTGGGCTGGCGGCGACGCGCGGGGCAGCCCGCGGTGCCGGGCGGGTCACCGCGATAGCTGGCCGTCAGGGTCGCGCCTCGGGGGGTGCGACGGGGAACGGGGCCTCACCCCTCACCCACACGCGGCCGGACAGCTCCACGCGCTGATCCCCCGCGTCGCTCACGCCGATCGCCAAGCCCTCGACCCACACCGCCGGTTCCTCCCGATCGACCCGCTGCAACCAGGCCTCGACCTCCGGCCACGGGCCCTGCAGGGTGGCTGCGAAGGTCACGGCGCCGTACGGTGGATCGGACGAACCGGCCCCTTCGGCCGGCGCCGGCACCGTCGGAGCGCCGGGCCCCCCCTGTTCGGACCCCGCGAACCCCTCCTCTGTCCCGTCCACCTCGTCCGATTCGCCGGACAGCTCGCCGCCCCCGGTCGGGTCCGTCGCCGGATCGGTCGAGGGCTCGCCGTGTCGGTCCCCTTCGGCGTCCGCGCCCGATGGGGCAGGTTCGTCCAGCGGCTCGTATCCCTCGAACCGGATGGCCTCCAGCGTCACGCCGGAGTCCGCCGCCAGGGCCGCCAGCCGCGCCGCGAGCCCGGCGAGATCCGCGGCGGGAACTAGCTGCGACTCCCGCACCTGCACCTGGGCCGCCAGTTGGTCCACACCCGCCACCGCCTGCGCGGCGCTGCGATACGCCGACTCTGCCGCCGCGGCCGCCGCCTCCGCCTCCGCGGCCCGGTGATGCAGATCCACGAGGTGCCGCACGGCGGGACCAAGGATGAACCCTGTGAAGCCGAGGAGGAACGCGATGGCGACGATGCAGAGCACCGGCACCAGGCGCGCCAGGGGCGACCGCCGCCCGTACGCCCCGAGCAGGTCGGTGGCGAGGAGTCTGCGCACCCGCGCGCCGCCTCCCTTCCTCTCCCTCGCATGGATCCAGACAAAGACGGCCCCCGAGGGTCCCACGGTCAAGGCCCGTCCTCGCGCGACGGTTCCGGCGGTCACGGCCCGTCCCCGCGCCCCAACGCCCCCTCCCCGGCAGGGACCCAGGCCCTGGGCGCCCGGGCGCCGAGGTCGAACGCCACCCCATCCGCCCCTGCGCCCTCGCGACGGACCTGCTGGACCCAGACCTGGCGGAAGAATCCGCTCTGGCGCAGGGCGGCGACGTAGGCATCGACCGACGCGAAGGACGGCGCCTCGCCCTGGAGGCGCACCGATCCGTCCGCCGCAGCGAACTCGAGCTGCATCAGCCGGACCCCGTCGGGAAGAGCGGCCCGCGCCGCGGCGACCACCGCGGCCGCCTCCACCGGTGCCGAGCCGATGGCCTCGAGAGCCTGCCGTCGCCGCTCCAGGCGAACCTTCTCCTGGACCGTGGGCAGCAGCGGCGCCATGGCCGCCTCGGCCGCGGCCCGGCGCGCCTCCGCCCGGGCGAGGCGCTGCTCCGCGGCCGCCGCGAGGCCGCCGACGGCCAACCAGGCGAGGACCACCCCCAGGTCGAGGAGGGCCACGATCGCCAGCGCCACGGTCCACCGCGCCGCCACCTGCATGCGACGGGCCGGCAGCCGCGGCGCCAGCAGGTTCATCCGCGGTACCCAGGCCGGGCCCCGGTCCGAGGGCCCCGCCAGGTCACGCCCCCGATGGATGGCTGTCAACGCGTCCCCCCACCCCCGGACCCCCTGCCCTCGACGCCGACGCCCGCGCCATCGAACGGGACGGACCATCGAGGCCAGCGGTGGGATCGTCCCCTGCGGTCGCCGCCGCCACGGCCGTCCGGTGTCGGTGCCTTGCCGGATTCGCTCCCCACAGGGCCAGCGCCCCCGCCATCACCCAGCGCGGCGGCAGCGCCCCCAAGGGATCGGCTCCCCCTTCGGCGCCCGTCACGCGGAGCCGATCGCCCAGGGCCTCGCCCACGGCCTCCCGCAGCGGCGGCCACTGGGCGCCGCCGCCGATGCCCCACAGCCCCAGCCGCGACGAGGGCCCGCCCAGCTCCGCCCGGGCACGGCGCAGGGTGCGGGCCAGGTCGCCCAGCAGGGCAGCCACCGCCTGGCTGCGTTGCAGGTCCTCCAGCCCCAGGGCGCCGTCGGACGCCAGGAGCCGTCGCACCGCCGAGGGCAGTTCCCCGAGGGTGTGGACCAGGTCTTCCTCGAGGGCCAGCCCTCCCACCGGCGAGCGATGGAAGGCCACGGGGTTCCCTCGCGGGTCGACCACCGCCAGGCGGGTCGACGTGGCCCCGAAGTCGATGACGGCCACGGGCGCCGGCTCCGCCCGAGCGCAACCCAGCCACCAGGCACACCGCCACAGGGTCACCCACTCCGGCTCCAGGACCGCGGGGCGGATCCGGCGGCGTCGGAGAGCGTCCAGCCGCTGGTCGACCGCCGCGACCGCCGCTCCGCTGACGGCGAACCACACGCGATCGGCGGCGCTGGGGCCACCGGCGCGGACGGCCGCCCCCCCGCCCGGCTCCCGTGACGCCTCGCCGTCGACCGCCGGGAGTTCCACCCAGTCGTAGACGGCCTCGTCGACGGGGAGGGGGAGGATGCGCTGCAGCTCCCAGCGCAGGGCGTCCTTGCGCTCCCGCGCCGGGACGGGCGGCATCTCCACCAGCCGGAACACCGCCTGATCGGCGGGCAGGGCGGCCACCACCCCACCGCCGCCCTGCCGGTTGAGCTCGACGCGACCGGTCTGCGGCACGTAGGTAGCCCAGCGCACGCCCGTCGTCCCCACGTCCACGCCCGTCCGCGGCCATCGCCATGCCATGCCCGGGTACCCGCCCTTCTGCGTAGCCTGCCCCGCACCGGTTCCACCGCCGATGAACGCCCCTGCCGCCGGCCCGCCGCACCGCCCGGCCGGCGGCGATCCTGCCGCCCAGCCCGGCCCGGGCGACGTCCAGGGCCCCGCGCCCGACTCATCCCTGCCAGGCCTCGACGGCATACGGGACAAAGCCGGGTGCGATGCCCAGGTACCGGGTCAAGAGCCCGAGGTCCACGTCCCAGTCGACGGCGACCCGGTGGGCGCGGATGGCCACCGAGCCGGCGGCCACCACCGCCCCGCGCACGCGGAGCGTCCCCACCGCGGGGCCACGCCCCGGCTCGTCCGGCCCGGGCCCGCTCCCCTTCCCACCCTCTGCAGGGGCGGTTCCCAGGGCGAGGGTGATCCGGCTGGCCTCGGCGTCCCCCGTCGCCAGCGGCTCGGCGTAGGCCAGGACGTCGCGCACCCGGACCCAGCCGAGGTCGAGGACGTTGGCGTGGTCCGCGCCGCAGGCTGGCGCGCTGCAGTCGCTGCGGTCGAGAGCCAGGACCGCGAGGGGTGGGACCGTCGCCGCCCCGGCGGTGGCCCCGATCGCGCCGGCGACCCCGAGGGTGCCGCCGATGACCACGAGGACCGGCGCGGCCCCGGGGCCCGCCGGCCCAAGCTCCACGGTCTGCAGCGTGGCGTCGCCTCCGACCACCAGCCGGGCGCCCGGCTCGAGGATCAGGGCGCCCCGGACCGCCAGGTCCGCCGTGACCACCAGCGTCGCCCCCGCTTCGAGGACAAGCCCCGGATCGCACCGAAGGCTTCCCCGGACGGCGGCCGTCACGCCGCGGGGCACGATCACGGGGTGCGGCCCGCGACAGCGGCCGCCTTCATACCACCCCGCGCCCAGGCGTTCGGCCCCGGCGTCCGGTGCGGCGCCCCACGGAGGGGGCGATCCGGCCAGCTCCGCGAAGACGCCGAAGGGGATGTCCGGAAGGGCAAGACGCACGGCCACGGGGGTAGGGGAGACCGTGCCCGGGCCCCGGTAGCGCGGCGGCGCCCCGCCATATCCCGGCGCCGCCGCGAACCGCAGGGCGCCCGCCCGGGGCGTGACGTGGAACGTCAGGGTGGTGCCGGCGTAGACCGGCATCGCGTAGGGCGCGGTGACCGTGACCTGCACCTCGTGGCGGGACCGACCCTGGACGCCCGTGCTGACCAACCGCCAGCGGGCCGGCCCGTCGGGTACGACGCGGACCGTGTAGGCGGCGGAACCCGGCGCGGCGCCCACCGTCCCCGCGAGGGTGATGGGTTCGGCCCGGGGCGGGGCCAGCGTCCCGCGGGCCATGGCGGCCAGGGTGCGCGCCACCCCCGCCTCGGCCGCGTACAGGGCCGCCATGGTCTCCCCGAACCGCTGGGCACGAACGGCGCTGCGCACCCACAGCGTCAGGACGACGGCCGCCAGCAGCGACGCGACCAGCAGGGCCGCCAGGGTCAACAGGACCGCCTGGCCCCGCTGGGAGTCGGTCGCGTGGCCGTCCGCAGCGAGGGCACGCCATCGCTCCCGCATCAGCGCCCCCCGGGATTGCGCAGCGCCACGTAGCCGTGGACGGGTCGGATGCCGCCCCCATCCACCGGCCGCGGCTCGATCCATACGTACAGGCCCCGCACCCCTGCGCAGGTCCGGGACGGACCCGGACCGCACCCCGCCTCCGGTGGCCCGGATGGCGCCGGGTCCACCGCGAACCGCACGCGCTGGAAGGTGGCTCCCGGCACCAGGTCGATGGGCGCCGGCGGATCCGCACCGGCGCACCGGTCGTCCGGGGGAGCCGGGGGCGGGACGGCCGCGAGCACCAGTCGGCCCTCTCCGTCCCGGGCCACCTGGCCCCGCAGCACCTGGTCCTGCCAGGGGACCCCGCAGAGGACCAGCCGCTCCATCGCCGCCTCCCACACCGCCGGCCTGCCGGCCGCCCCCGCGCTGCGCACCAGGCGCCCCAGCACCTGGACGGCGACGTGGCCGGCCTCCACCCCGTCGTAGACCGACCCGGCCCGGGCCTGCTGCGAGGCCGTCCACGCCACCATGGCCACCGTGGCCGTGGCGAGGAGGCCGAGGAGCGCCAGGGCGACGGCTACCTCCACCAGCAGCGCACCGGCCTGGGATCCCTGCCGCCCCTTCCCCGAGCGCCCCTCATCCTTCCGAGAGCACCCCGCATCACGGGGGCGTCCCCGCCCGCCCGGGAGGCGCCAAGGGTCCGGGCAGCCAGAAGACCGACGCGACGGTGTAGATCGGCGCCGCCTCACCCGTCCCGGCCTCCCGCCGGACCTGCACGGTGACCAGCACCGCGTCCCCTGCCCCATCGCCATCGCCCTCGGTCGCCGGGTGCGACCCGTCCCGCGCCGCCATCGGGTCCGGATCGGGACGAACCTCGACCCGGTAGCGCAAGTCCCGGCCCAGCGGCGAACCGCACTCGCCCTCGACCGGGGGCGCACCCCCCGCCGCCAGCCCCGCCCGAACCTGCTCCATGACGCGGGCCGCACAGCCGACCGCCGCCTGCCGCGTCAGCTGGTCGAAGAGGCCGGCCCCGGCGGCCCCCATGCCAGCGAAGAGGGCCGTCGCGAAGACCGCCAGGATCCCCAGGGCAACGGCGACCTCCAGCGTGCCCAAGCCCGCGGACCCGCCCCGCCCGCCCGGCGGGGCGGGTCCGCGGGGGCGCCGGATGCCGCGCCGTGGCCGCCCGCCGCCCCTGCCGGTCACGGGCAGGCCTGGTTCTTCTTCTCCGTCACGCGCCCGCGGTCGTCCAGGGTCCAGCACAGCTTCTCCGCCTCGTGGGCGGCCACCAGGGTCGCGCTGTTCCCGCCCTGGGCCGTCACGGCGGTGTAGGTCCAGTAGTTGCTCTTCGGCGCCGGGTCGATCCCGGTCCACCAGCCGTTGCGCACACCGGGGAAGTCGCCGTAGCGCACGAAGTAGGTCCACAGCTCCGTCCGCACCATGTTCCAGGTCTGCCGGGCCTCCGCCGTGCGGGCCTCGTTGACGATCATCGCGTACATGGGCACGGACACCCCCACCAGGATCGCGATGACCGCCAGGACCACGCCCAGCTCGATCAGCGTGAAGCCCCCCTGCCGGCGCAGGGGGCTCC
This sequence comes from Thermaerobacter composti, assembly GCF_033582035.1. Lineage (NCBI taxonomy): Bacteria > Bacillati > Bacillota > Clostridia > Eubacteriales > Clostridiales Family XVII. Incertae Sedis > Thermaerobacter > Thermaerobacter composti. The sequence continues at coordinate 814,243 of NZ_CP132508.1, read as the reverse complement.
GTTCCACCCCGCCACCGGCGCTCCGCCCGGCACCGCGACGGCGACCGCCCCCCGTCAGGGGCGCGCCCCATCGGCGCAGCCGGCGAAGCCCCCCGGCGCCCCTCCACCAAGAGCGCAGCATGGAAGCTCCTCCTCCCCCAAGGTCTCTCCCCCCGGCCCGCCCCGCGCCTCGGTCAGGGACCCGTCCCCCCAAGCCGCGACACGGACCGACGATGGGCAACCCTATTCGCAACACCCACCCTCGTCTCCTGCCGCATCCGCCCATCGGAAGCCCGGATTCCGGACCAGGCCCCGCGGCTGGCGACCGCCGTCCGCAACGGCACGCGACCGCGACCGCACGCCGGATGGCATGGCGCTTCCTGATTCATCCAGCCCCGAGCGCCCCTGGCGTCCCGGGCGCCGGCTGCGTTCGCCCCACGGCTCGTCTCACGCCTCACCCGCCCAGGGTCGTCACGCCGGAGAGCAAGGCGAGGATGGGCAGCACCACGGAGATCGCGACGAACCCGACCACCGCGCCCATCACGAGCACCAGCACCGGCTCCACCAGGGTGGTCAAGCCGTCCAGCCGCCGGTCCGCCTCGTCCTCGTACAGACGGGCGGCCCGATCCAGCAGCTCGTCCAGCGCCCCCGTCGCCTCCCCGACCGCGACGAGGTCGACCAGGATCTGGGGGAAGACGCCGGGCGCCCCCAGCGCCGATGCCAGGCTGGCGCCCCGCTGCAGGGCCGAGCGGGCCTGCGCGAGGGCGGCGGTGAAGACCCGATTGCCCGCCAGGGCGCCCGCCGCGGCCAGGGACTCCAGCATCGGCAGACCGGACCGGTACAGGGTGGCCAGGGCGCGGGTGATGCGCGCCAGGACCAGGGCCTGGGCCAGGGGCCCGATGATCGGCAGCCGGAGCTTCCACGCGTCCCAGCGCCGGCCGCCGGCCGGCGACCGCGCCCACCCCCAGGCCGCGGCCCCGACGGACGCCGCCAGCGCCACGAACCCCGCGAGCCCGCGCCCATCCCGGGCCACGCCGAGCCAGAAGCGCGTCGGCCACGGCAGGGGCAGCTCGAACTGGGCGAAGATCCCCGCCAGGGTGGGCACGACGAACGTCACCATCACCACGAGGACGCCCAGGGTCACGACCAGGACGAACAGCGGGTAGCCCATGGCCGCCCGCAGCTTGCCCTCGACCCGCACCCTGCGCTCCTCGTCCGCCGCCAGGCGCGCCATGGCCTCGTCCAGCGTGCCCGACAGCTCCGCCGCGCGGACCAGCGCCAGGTGGACGGGGTGGAACGCCCCCGCCTGCAGGGCCAGCGCCTCGTGGAGGGAGCGCCCCTCGTCGATGGACCGGTGGAGCCGCCGGTTCAGCTCCCGCAGGCGCCCGCGGCTCTGGGCGGCCAGGGAGGCGAGGGCGGTGGTGAGCGGGATCCCGGCCCGGAGCAGGGCGGCCATCTGGCGGAAGAACACGGCCCGCTCCCGCGGGTGCAGCCGCAGGCGATCGCGCCGCAGCCACTCCCGGACGTCCAGGTCCCGCCACCAGACCAGGGGTCGCACCTGCAGTGTCACGTAGCCGGCTTCCCGCAGCCGGCCCAGGGCCTCCTGCAGCGAGGCGGCATCGATCCGCCCGCGCACCCGACGGCCGGTGCGGATGTCCCGGGCGAGGTAGACGTACATCACGCCTCCCGCCCCCGCCCCGCCTCGTCCCAGCCGGGCGCCTCGGTGACCCGCAAGACCTCTTCGACCGACGTGATGCCCGCCAGGGCCAGGTCGAGGCCGGCCTGCCGCAGGGTCCGCATCCCGCCGGCCACCGCCCGTCGGCCGAGCTCGGCGGCGGTGGCGCCGGCGGCGATGCGGTCGCGGAGGGCCGGGTTCGTCACCATCAGCTCGGCGATCGCCCGCCGACCGGCGTAACCGCCCCGGCACTCGCCACACCCCACCGGCCGATAGAGCACCCCATCGGCGGGCAGCGGGACGCCGGCGGCCGCGAAGACCGGGCGCACCGCCTCGCCGGGCGCATACGCCTGCCGGCAGTGGGGGCAGAGGACCCGCACCAGGCGCTGGGCCAGGACGGCCAGCAACGACGACCCCAGCAGGAACGGCTCGACGCCCATGTCCACGAGGCGCGTCACGCTGGACGGGGCGTCGTTGGTGTGCAGGGTGGCCAGGATCAGGTGGCCGGTGAGCGCCGCCCGCACGGCGGTGTCCGCCGTCTCCCGGTCGCGGACCTCCCCCACCATGATCACGTCGGGATCCTGGCGCAGCAGGTGGCGCAGGGCCACCTCGAAGGTCAGGCCCGCCCGGGGGTTCACCTGGCTCTGGCTGGCGCCGGGGATCTCGTACTCCACGGGGTCTTCGATGGTCAGCACATTCAGGCGCGTCCGGTCGATCTCCTGCAGCAGCGCCGCCAGGGTGGTCGACTTGCCGCTGCCGGTGGGCCCGGTGACGAGCAACAGGCCGTGGGGCCGACGGACCAGCTCCCGGAGCTGCGCGACGACGTCCGGCGGCAGGCCCAGATCGTCGAGCCGCGCCACCCCGAGGGAGCGGTCCAGCAGGCGGATCACCACCTTCTCGCCGTGGACCGTCGGCATCGTGGAACAGCGGCAGTCGAACTCGCGACCGTCCACCCGGATGCGAAACCGGCCGTCCTGGGGCAACCGGCGCTCGGCGACGTCCATCCCCGCCAGCACCTTCAGGCGCGTGGTCACGGCCGGGTGCAGGGCCGGCGGCGGGGTCATCGCCACGTGCAGGGTGCCGTCGATGCGGAAGCGGATGGTGAAGGTGCCGTCCCCCGGCTCGACGTGCACGTCCGAGGCCCGCTGCCGCACCGCCTCTTCCAGCAGGTTCTGGACCAGCTCGATCACGGGGGCCGGGGTCGCGGCGGGATCCCGCTCGGGACGAACCGGCCTCCCGCCCGGGTCCCGCGGCCGCGGAGCCGTGGGCCCGCGGCCGCGGGACCCGGTGGTGCTGCCTCGGGAGGAGGCGTGCGGATCCGGCGCGTCGACCTCCCCGCCGTCCCCCCGGAGCCCGCCGGGGTCGGGCCCGACCTCGGGATCCCTGGCCGCAGCGGCGTGTCCGGGCACGTCCGCACCGTCCCCCGGCCGTCCCATCCCCCGCGGAGCCGTCCGGCCTGGGGCCGGTTCGTCCCGGGTGTGAGGCGTCCCCGCTTCCCCGGACGTCCGGGTCGCCTGGAGGGCCCGCTCCGCCACCTCGAGCAGGCCGAAGATGCGGGCCAGCCATGCCCTGATCGCGTCCTCGTCGGCCAGGACGGGTTCGACCTCGCGACCCGTCACCAGGCGCACCTGGTCCAGGGCCTCCAGGTCGGTGGGATCCGCCATCGCCACCGCCAGGCGGCGACCGTCGTCCGCCACCGGCAACACCAGGTACCGCCGGGCCACCCAGTCGGGCACGCGACGGGCGACGGCGGGGTCGGGCGGGTTCTGGCGGAGGTCCCAGACCCGCACCGCCAGCTGGGCTGCCAGCGCCTCCTGGAGCTGCGCCCGGGTGATCCAACCGTGGTCGAGCAGGATCTGGCCCAGCCGCCGGCCGCTCTGGCGCTGCTCGTCGAGGGCGGCCTGCAGTTGTTGGGGGGTGATCCAGCCCCGCTCCACCAGGTAGTCTCCCAGTGGGCCGCGAAAGAGCCACCGCGCCATGGTCCTCCCCCCACCCGGTGCGGGCGATGCCGGCGATCCGCGACCCTCCCTCGCGGCGGACGCCCGGCCGCGGTTCGACGACGCCCCGCCCCTGGTGACCGGACGGTCCGGGCGCTGGCGTGCCGTCGGGGGCGTCCCTCCCCCGACCGCGGCGTCCCCTTGCGTCCGGTGGCCGCCCCAGCCCTACCCCCCCAGAGCGACGCCCGCGCAGGCCGCCCCCAGCTTCGAAGCCGAAGGCCAGCAGCTTGCGGGGCGCGTCCTACCGCAGGCCGACGCCCACGTAGGCCGCCCACAGGGCTTCGCCGCCGAACCACCCCACCAGGCCTCCCACCGCCAGGAAGGGGCCGAAGGGGATGGCATCCCGACGTCCACGGCGGCGGGCCACGAGGAGCCCGGTCGCCACCAGGCCCCCGAGGAGGGCCGCCGCGAAGAGGGCCACCGGCAGGGCCCGGGGCCCCAGGTAGAGGCCCAGCCAGGCGGCCAGTTTGACGTCGCCGAAGCCCAGGCCGCCGCGGGACCCCCACCGGAGGACCTGGAAGACCGCGCCGGCGACGGCCGCCGCGCCCAGCGACCCGGCCCAGTGGGCCCCCCCGGCCCCCACCGCCGGGGGCCGGAGCCAGCTCGTCGCGAGCCCCTGAGCCGGTTCGTCCGCCGGGATCAGGAGGTTCACCAGCAGCGCCCAGCCCGCCCCCGTCAGCAGCGCGACGTCGGGGATGAGTTGACAGCGCAGGTCGACCCCGGCGACGGCGACCAGCACGGCGACGAACCCGAGCCCCAGCATGAGCTGCGCCCCGTTCGCCGCCGTGGCCGCCACCGCGGCGAACAGGACGCCCGTCATCGCCTCCACCACCGGCGCCTGCCAGCCGATGGGCGCCCGGCAGGTGCGGCACCGCCCCCGCAGCGCAATCCAGCTCAGCACCGGCACCATCTCCAGCGGGCGGAGCCGCCGGCCGCAGCGATCGCAGTGGGAGGGCGGCGCGATCACCGACTGGCCCCGCGGCCAGCGGTCGATGAAGGTGTTGACGAAGCTGCCGACGGCCAGGCCCACCACGCCGGCCGCGGCGGTCGCCGCCGGCCCCATGGCCCGCTGCCCTCCCGCATGACGATGACGGCCCGTCGGACGGTGGCGGCCCCTTGGACGCCTCGGTCCCGCCCGCGCGCCCGGTGCCGCGACGGGCGTGAGCGGCATCCCCGCCGCAGCGGGCGACGACCGGCGCGGGTGATGCGCCCCACCAAGCCCCCGTTCCCGGCGGCGTCGCCGCAGGCACCACCGACCTCCCGGGCGCGGCGGGGGTCGCCGTGGCCTAGCGCACCCCGGCGCGAAGCAGCGCCTCTCGCGTCACCAACCCCCGGGCGAGCAGCTGCCCCGCGCTCTCCCGCAGGGTCACCATCCCGTACTGCCGCGAGGTCTCCATCACCGCCGGGAGCTGGGCCGTCTTGCCCTCGCGGATCAGGTTGCGCACCGCCGCGGTGCCCAGCAGGACCTCGGCCACGACGTGCCGACCCCGCCCGTCGGCGGTGGGCACCAGCCGCTGGGCGATCACCGCCTCCAGGACCCCCGCCAGCTGCACCCGCACCTGGTTCTGCTGCTCCGCGGGGAAGACGTCGATGATCCGGTCCACCGCCTGGGGAGCGCTGGGGGTGTGCAGGGTGGCGAGCACCAGGTGCCCGGTCTCCGCGGCCGTCAACGCCGTGGCGATGGTCTCCAGGTCCCGCATCTCCCCGACCATGATCACGTCGGGGTCTTCCCGCAGGGCGGCCCGCAGGCCGGCCGCGAAGGTGGGGACGTCGATCCCGACCTCCCGCTGGTTCACCAGGCTCCGACGATGGCGGTGCAGGTACTCGATGGGATCCTCCAGCGTCACGATGTGGAGGCGTCGGGTGCGGTTGATCCGGTCGACCATCGCCGCCAGGGTGGTCGACTTCCCGCTGCCCGTGGGGCCGGTCACCAGCACGAGCCCCTGGGACAGCTCGCAGAGGCCGGCCACGGCCGGCGGCAGGCCGAGTTCGTCCAGGTCGGGTACGGAGGTGGGGATCAGGCGGAAGGCGGCCGCCAGGCTGCCCCGCTGCCGGTAGACGTTGGCCCGGAAGCGGCCGACGCCGGGCAGGCTGTAGGCGAAGTCCACCTGCCCGTCCCGCTCCAGCCGCTCCTGGAGCCGCTGGTCCAGGATCGGACGAACCAGCGCCTCGACCTGCTCCGGGCGCAGCCGAGGTCCCGGCAGGTCCTGCAACTCGCCGTGGACCCGCACCACCGGCGGCGACTCCACCGTCAGGTGGAGATCGGAGGCGCCGCATTCGGTCGCCTGGCGCAACCAGAGGGCCAGCTCGGGCCCTGCCACGTCCCCTCACCTCGAGCGGCGGTCCATCCACGCCGTTCCAGTCCACCAAATCCAGAGACATCGTGTTCGCGCTTGCCAAGGGGGATTCCTGTCGAAGGGACGCCTTTCACCGTTCTGCCACGCCGACTGCGCTGCCCAGCGCCCGACCGCATGGACGCCCCAGAGCGGCGCCGCCCCCCATCGTCCCGCACGCGGCGGGTTCGGGGGGCGGCGTCGCACCGACGGTGTCCCATGGTCGCGGGGCCTCGACACGGATGCCCCTGGTCCGGCCGCAACGACCGAGGGAGCCAAGGCGACCTACACCTTGATCCCATACTGCGCCTCGATGTACGGCCCAAGCCCAATCCGTGCCAGCCGGTCGACGGGGGCCAGGAAGGTCACCTGCACTACGCCGGGGTGCCGCGCGATCTCGATGGCCCCTGTGATGGTGGCCCGGTTCTTCACCTCGGGTACGGTCATGTCGAGCAGCCGAGCGGCCCGTTCCAGGCCGTTGTCGGTGGCCGCGTTGAGATCCGGTCCCGTGCCGATCACCGAGATGGGGGCCGTTCGCTCCAACTCGCGAAGCCCCCACTGCTCCGCCAGAGCCCGGGCGCGGGCCAGTTCTTCCTCCGTGAAGGGCCGGGCCAAGTAGGGCAGGTCCTCCGGGACCGGGAAGAGGATGGGGCCGTCGATGTTCAGGCCCTTGATGACCTCGACCTGAAGGGTCACCGTGCCGGAGACGTCACAGGTGTGGCCGGCGATCTCACCGTCCCCTTGGAGGGCGTGCATGTCTCCGAGGTAGACCCCAGCCCCTGGCACCTTGACCGGTGCGATCACGATGGCACCCGCACGTACGGCGTCACAGTCCATGTGCCCGTCAGTGCGAAGGGCAAGCTGTTCCGCGTCAAGGCGAACTCGTGCTGCTTACCGATCAGGAACGCGCCGAAGTCCCCGGCGTTGTGGGAATCCGGCATGCGGATCGCCGGTACCGTCCCCAGCTGGCCGAGGAAGGGACGGAGCCGCGCCACCACACCCACCAGGTCGTGGGGCGCGAATCGCAGGATGGGGTTCTGCGTCGAACGGGCCGGGAGGGCGGCATAGCGGGCCGCGTCGCGGGCAATGGCCTCCGCCGCCTCGCGGTGGACGGTCACCCCCACCCGCCGCGTGGCGTCGAACACGATGGTGTAGCCGTTGGTGAAGGTGAAGGGCGTCGCGTCGGCGCCGCAGTTGGCGCAGCGGACCGACTCGGGCCCGATGCCTTCAAGCCGCGTCGGCGGGTACATGGTGCCGCACTGGGGACAGCGAGCGGCGCAGTATGGATCGTCGACGAAACGCCCCTCCATGGGGCGGTCGTTGCCCGAGGCCGTAGCGATGGAGGTCACCGTGATGTCCTTGATCCGGATGGCGACGGCGTCCCCGACTTCCGCCCCCTCGACGGCCACGGGCACGGTCACCTCGTGCCCGCCCTTGAGGTGGGGCGTGATCATCGGCCCCCAGCAACCCGGGGCGGTGTTGGCCACGATATGCCCGCCGTCGCGGACGGGTCCCAGCATGGGCTGTTCGGGGTCCAAGACGCCGTCGGTGAAGCGGTCGACAAAGACGGTTTCGTCCGCGGTGCGCAAGGGCAACGCCATGGATCTCCCCCCTAAGGGATGCTAGAGGCTACCCGTCTCCCTGCCCGCCCGCCATGGGCTGCAGCAAGGCCAGGTCAACCCCCGCCGGAACTACTTCCCGGCGGCCTAACACGCGCCCGCCGGCAACCAGCAACGCCGTTGACAGGGCCTCCCGCAGGGCGGGATAGTCCTCGCCCAGCCGCAACAGGATCTGCTCAACGGTGGTCTCCATGGGCGCTTCGACAACCGCCACCGGCACCCCGGCCGCCCTGGCCAGGTCGGGGCCAAGACGCACCCGGAACTGCATGGCATCCCTCCTGGTGGCTCGCTGGCCGAGCCGGCAAGGACCTCGTCGGGCGGCGGACGGAGGGCAAGACCGGGCCGGGTCACTGGGAGCACCGAATCGGTGGCCCGGCGCCGTCCATACTGTCCATGCTTCAGCGCTCATAGAACAGGGGCGGCTCTATGCCCAGCTCCCGCAGATACACGTACCCCTGCCCCCGGTGGTGGATCTCGTTCTCCAGGGCATACACCAACCGCTCAAAGTGGCTCTGGGGCGGGCCTCCGAAGAAGGGATCCGACTCGACCTGCAAGAGGCGCTCGGTCGTCACCCGAGGCCACAGTTCGCGCGTTCGGGCCCGGACCTGTTCGCAAGCGGCCAGGAGGTCGGCTTTCGTGCGGGCGTCGTCCGCCACCTTGCCGAAGTACCACTCGCCCAGGGCAATGCCGCGGACGTAATCGTCTTCAATGTTCAGGATCTCCTGGACCATCTCGGCAAAGGGGCGCAGGATCTCCACGGGCTTGTATTGGAAGAGGGCCTCCTCCGGGAACGCTTCGATGACCCACACGGTGAGGCGGCGATTGCTCTCAAGGATTTGAAGAAGCCCGGCAGGATCGAGCAAGATCCCGTTGTTGCGGCTCCCGTCCTGGGCCGCTCCCGTCACGGCTTTCCCTCCCCCCCACTCACCCGCGTCTGATGCAAGGACGCACGGTAACCACCCGCTGCCTTACCGAAGCGCCATCCACGTCCTCAGCCGGATGGATCGCTTGGCAGGGCCTCGTCTTCGCGCCGCTTGCCGGTACGGTTCGACTCCAGCCGCGCCAGTTCCTGGTCGACCCGTTCCAGGACGTCCCCCGCCAGCCCGCGGAGGACGAGTCCCGCCTCCTCATCCAGCGGCGTCGGGTCGCGGTTGACGATGGCCAGCACAGCCTCGCCGGCGGCCGCCCGCCTTGCCACCAGCTCGGGAAGGGACGCGGCGGGATAGACCTCGAGGGACGAACCGACCACCAGCATCAAGTCGCAGCGAAGCGCCTCGCCCCGGGCCTGCTCCCAGACCGCGGCTGGCAGGGGCTCGCCGAAGAGCACGACGTTGGGCCGGAGGCGCCCCCCGCAACCGCAGTAGGGGTGGCTGAGGAAGGCCTCGGAGGGCTGGGTTCGTCCGCAGCGCTGGCAGCGGCACGTCCGCAGGTCGCCGTGCAGCGGCAGCACCCGGCGCGATCCAGCTTGCTGGTGGAGGCCGTCGACGTTCTGGGTGATCACGGCCTTCAGCCATCCCGCCGCCTCCCACCGGGCCAGGATGCGGTGGACCCGGCTGGGCCGCGCCCCCTCGAGGGCCGCGATCCGCTGGTGGTAAAAGGCCACGAACTCGTCGAAGTGGCGCTCCAGGAACGCCAGGCTGGCCATGTGCTGCGGAACCCGCCGCCACAGGCCCTGCGACGAGCGGAAGTCGGGCAAGCCCGATTCGGTGCTGGCCCCGGCCCCGGTGAAGGCCACCATGTGGCGCGCCCCGCGGATGAGGGTCGCCAGGCGCTGGATCTCGGTGGAAGAAGGCACGGCTTGCCCGCCGCCGCACCCCGACGCCGCCCCGTTGGTTCGGTCCATTCTCCGGCTGCCTCCCACCGATCGCATTGCGCTTCCGTGCGCTTCCCCCTCGGGCTCCCGCCCTGGCGCATCGATCCCAGCGTGCTCACCCTCACCCGAGGGGGAGGGCTCAGGACCCCGGTGCCGTCCGAGCCGGAGCATCATGGCTGAACGCCATGGCTTCGATGGCCAGGCGAGCCGCAAGCAGCGCCGTCATCCCACCCGGGTCCAGGTACGGGTTGACCTCCACGATGTCGATGCCCACCACCCGGGCGCGGCTCGCCGCCAGGCGCAGGATCTCCCGGACCTCCTCGTAGGTCAGGCCGCCCGGTTCGGGACTCGACGTGCCGGGGGCCACCGCCGGGTCCAAGCCGTCGATGTCCAGGCTGATGTAGAGCGGCCCGCCGGGGGGAATGGCCGCCAGGAAGGACGCCAGCGGGTTCGCGTCAGCCAGCGGGTTCGCGTCATCGCCTTGTGCGGGCGGCCAGCCCAGTCGGCTGCCGGCCCGCTCCTCACCGCCCGGGCTCGTTCGACCGCGTGACCCTGCCCCTCCGGCCGGGCTGGCCCCTGGGCCAGAGCCCGTCGGCCCACCCGTCCTCGCCTCCGCGGTGGTGTCCGCTCGTCGAGCCCACGCGGCCCGCCAGTCCCGCATGGTCACGATGCGGTTGCCCCGCTGGACGGCGGCCGCATAGGCCTCGGGGCTGGTGCGGATGCCGCGGACGCCGATGACGGTGATGGTCCCGACGTACGGCAGTTCGGCCGCCCGGCGGAAGGGGCTCGAGTTGGACCGGAGGAACCCGGCCACGCGGTCGGTGTAATCGAGGTGGGCGTCGATCTGAAGGATGTGCAGCCGTCCCCCGCCATCCCCTGGGCCGTCCCCTTGGGCGTCCCCCTGGCCGCCCCCTTGGGCCCCCCCTCGGGCCCCCTCTTGCGGCTCCATCCCTTCCATGGGATGGGCAACCGCGCCCCTCGGTGACGTGGCGCCCGGTGACGGCAACGGGCTGGGGCCGGTTCGTCCCGCCGGGACGGTGGCGCCGGCGCTCGGCCCGCCTTCCGCCGGGGAGGACCCCGGGCTGGCCGCCGGCTGCGGCAGCTCGCCGTGCGGCCAACCACGTCGACCGGCGAACCAGGCCGCCGACCCCGACCTGGCCGCGGCCTGCAGCAGCTCGCCGTACGCGCGCAACACCGAGTAGGTGATGGAATGGTCGCCCCCCAGCACCACCGGCACGGCTCCCGCCCGCAAGGCGGCGCCCACCACGTGCTCCACGCTGCGATCCAGGTGATCCAGGTCGGTGTAGAGCGGGTCGGCGTCGCCCAGGTCGACCAGCCGGCAGCCCTGAAGATACCAACGGTCGTCCTGGATGTCCCAGTAGCCGGGGTTGGCCGGTCCCCAGGGCAGGGCGTAACGGGTGGAAAGATCGCGGATGGCCCGCGGCGCCAGCCGCTGGCCCGGCCGGAAGCCTACGACCGCGTCGAAGGGCACCCCGATGACGGCAAAATCGGCCTGGCCGGGCTGCAGCGCCTCGGGGGGCACGTAGGGCGCCCGGGCAAAGGTGGCGATGCCGGTGAAGGGCATTCCGGCCTTCGGCTGTTGCGGCGCCTGCATCGCCTTTACCCCCCTCTGCTTGCCGTTCCTCAAAACATAGGCATTGATTGCATCCGCCTATGACGCCGGGCGAACGGTGTTCCCGACGATTCGCGCCGGGGGATCGCACCCCGGACCCCAAGCCAGACCATCGCACCCGGGGCCGTGCGGCCTTGAGGCCGCCGGTGCCCGGGTGGATCGGGGTTCCCCCCGACCTGGGGCGTCCTCGGAGGACCGCTCATAGAGCCGGTGCGGCCGCTGGCCGCGCACCGACGGGGCGATGCGCCGCCAATCGCTCCAGACGTGCCGCCCTCGATTCCTCGCGGGTAGAGGGCGGGCGGTTCCGGAGCGCAAGCGCTCGCCCAAACCCAGGCCCCGGCGGGCGATCGCCACCGCCGCGGCCGCGTGGGGCGACAGCCCGTACCGGGCCATGAACTTGACCTTGCCGATCACGCTGGTGAAGGCCGGGTTGACGCGGAGCACCTCCACGCCTTCCCGGGCGGCCCGGGACATGAGCAGGGCGTAAAATTTGCCGTAAGCAAACGCGGACAACTTGCGGGCGTATCGCTTGTCGTCTTCTCGAAGACGGGTCTTCTTCTCCCGGAAGTCCAGGTGCTCCACCACGATGGGCTTGCCGGCGCCCTTGGCCCATGCCACCAGGTCCGCCACCGCATCGCCCAGGATGGCCTTCACCTGCTCCCGGCGCTTGCCTTGGAGCGGAAGTCGGATGTCGCGCGCCGCCACCGGGTTGCCGAAGCGGTCGACCTCCGCCACGGCCAGCCGGTCGGGGTTCAGATCGGCGCCAAGGGCGCCCGCCCTCCGCGATGTCGTGATCGGGGCCGCGGGCCGTTCGGTGGTGGCGAAGACGTACCAGGCGCCGTTCTTCCGGACAAAGCGGTAGGAAATCGCTTGCCCGGACGCGAGGGCCGCCAGGATGACATCCTGTCCATAGGGAAAACGGACGCCGTGCAGCCAAACATGCCGCCCAAAGCGGCCGGCCAGGGCGTTGGGCACCCGAAGGCGCAAGCGGTCGCCCAAGAGCGAGCAGGTCTGGTTGCCGCTCCTCTCGTCTTTGGAACCGATGCAGAAGAAGCTTTGGCTGCGGGCATCGCGCCATGCCTTGCGCCATGCGTCGTGGGAAGCGAACCCATTCGCCTCCAGGTGGAACTGCCGGTGGAACAAACGCCGCGAGCCAAAGCAAATCGGCGGCGATCCCGCCCGCGCTTCCGCCGCTGCCAGGCGGGCGCGCAGCATCGCCAGCCGCCGCTTCTTCTGGTGAAGCCGAAACCGGATCCGGCGCCGGCGCGCCGCCCGCTCTTGGGGGGCAAGGGTCGCCCAGCGCCCCTTGCCCGAGGCCAAGGCTTTCGCCTGCTTGTGGAGCTTGGCGATCGCGCGTTCGGTGGATTGGATCTGCCCGCGCAGATGCGCCAGATGGTGCCGATGGGCTTCCTCCGCCGCCTTCACCTTGGCCTTCAGTTCGGTGGCCAGCGCGTTGAAGTAGCGGGCTGTGATGCCGTCGCGGGCAATGGACTCCCGCTTGCATTCGACAAGGGGACGCTTCCGCACGTAGAGATCGACGAACAACCGGCGCAGCAGGCGACCGTACAGGGCGGCGAGGGCGTCCAGGGCCGGGTAAACCGACCGGTCATGGATCTTCGTCTGGAAGGTCGCCTGCATCGGCCCGATCATCCTCCCTTCCCAGGATACCAAACATATGTTCCATCCGCAAGCCGAAGAGGGGACGGGTCGGAAGTGGGGGGAACCGTTATGCGAAAGGTTCGCCTCCGGCTGATAACAGATGACGATGGAATGGTAAGCAGCTACGAACCCCTCGTCGGCTGTCGTGTCGCCGGCTGCGTGCATCGCTGCTGTCGCGAACCTCTGCCGGTTCGTCCCAGCCGGTTCCCACCGCGACCGCCCGGGATCGGGGGGCGTCACCCGGTGCGTTCATGCCGTCACTAGATTGGTGCCCGGCTTCAGTCGTTGAGCCCCTTGCCCTCCAGGATCCGCGGGATCGACCGCTCGATCCGGTTCTTCCGCGTCACCGGCTGCTTCGCCCGAGTGAAATACAATATGTAAGCCCGCCGGCGCCCTGGGGTCAGGGCCTCCCAGGCCGCCTTCAGTTCCGGCATCGCGGCAAACTTCTCCTCGAGCTCGCCGGGGACCGGCAGGTCCCGCCCCTCGGCGAAGTCAACCCCCAAGCCCGCTTCCTCCACGGCGATGGCCCGGCGGACGTAGTCACGGATGACCGGCTCCTTCGCCTCGATCTCCGCCAGGCTCGTGAACCGCATCTGCCGGGCCACCCGCACCGTCTCCGTTTGACTCCCGTTTGACATCACCCCCGACGAACCCGCATCACGCTTGGATTCGTTGCGTGGCATTCCAGCAGGGGCCGCGGTCTTGCGTGGCACGACACGGGCGGGATCGGCTTATCGGGCGCCGCCTCCGCCCGCCCATAGCACGATGCCCGGCCGCGGCCGATACCTTCGGATCCGCCGGGCGCTCACCTCCGTCACGACGCCATCGGGACGAACGCAGGCGACGGTCCCCCGGCTCTTGATGGCGGTCACCACCGCCAGACGCCCATCGCCCTCTAGCCGGACGAGATCGCCACAGGCGACCAGTTCACGCCGCGGGATCCCCCGGCGGCACCCCGCAGGGACCACCTGGGGCTTGGGCCCAAGCCGCACCCCGGCGTTCACCCGCACCGGTCGCGCCCACCCTGAGGAGAGCCGCACGGCCTGGCTCGGCCGCTTCCCCTCGGCGTAGCGCTCGGCCTTGTACGCCTGCCGGGGCCGGAAGGACGCAGGCCGGGCCTCAAGCCGCAGGCCCGCGAGTGGCACCGCCGGTGCCTCGGGGCTGGGGTAATCGCTCAGGGCGATGAGGCCCGCATCGATGAAGTGGCTTTTCTCCGCGCCCCGCACCTTACGGGCCCAGGCGGTGTAGGCGCCGAAGGTGGTCCGCATCTCGAGGCCCATTTGCCGGAGCCGCCAGAGCAAATACCCCTTCCCCTGCTGGGTCCAGGTCGCCATCCGGAACGCCTTGCCCAGGGGCTTGGGCTTGACCCGGGGGCGGACGCCCCACTCCTCCGGTGTCCGGTTCCCCTTCGCCTGATTGCACGGCCGGCAGGCCGGCAGCAGGTTCTCCCAGGCGTTCGTCCCCCCGCGGCTCCGGGGCCGCACGTGGTCGATGGTCAAGGGCCCCGGGCCGCCGCAGTAGGCGCACCGGTCACCGTAGGCCGCCACCAGCGCCGCCAGGGTGCTGTCGTGCCCGTAGCGTGGGCCCCGCTGGTAGGCTGCTCCGTCGATGTCAGGATCGCGGAGCTTTTGCAGGTCGAACCGCCCGACCTCCACGGTCACCCGCCGGATGGGCAGAAACGCCTGCAGCTTCGCCAGCACGCGGAGCAGGACGTCCTCCCGCGCCTTGACCGAGGGCGGAAGCCACGGCGCCGGCTGGGGCAAGCCCGTACGCGGCGTGCCCCGGTGGTGGCGGCACGTGTCCGTCCCTGGACGGGCGTTGCCGCCGCACACCCAGCACTTCGGCGGCCGCCGGTTGGCAAAGCGGGCGGGCCGGCTGCGGAGCCGATAGCGCCGCAGCCGGCGGTAGGCCCGCCGCTGCTCGAGCCGCCGGCGCACCTCGCCCTGGGGCACCGGAATCGCGACGGCCAGCACTTCGTCCGGCCACCGCCGGGCCCGCGGCAGGACCACGCTCAGCGCCCGGGTCTTGCCGCCCGGATCGTCCCCGACCCAAAGACCCGGGACCGCCGGGTGCGGCAAATCGTAGGTCAGTTTCAGCGCGAAGATCATCCCGTCGATCCAGACGACCTTCGCCTTGCCCCGCCTGAGCAGGTGCCGGGCCCGGTCGGGCCGGCACGGCATCAGCGGCTCTCCCCGCCGAGAGAGCACGGGAACGCGCCGCATGGCGGCCTCCTCCTTACCTTCCGGCCGGCAAGGCCGGGGCGGCGCAAGCCGCCTTCCCGATCCCCGGGCCAACGCCCGGGGCCGTTCCTCCCGCCCCCTGCGGCTGGATCGCCGCATGAGCGGGCGCGCCTCGCCCAACCGCACCGGTAGCCGTCTGCGTCGTTTGGCAGCATCCCGCATGCCCGGGATGCTGCCGCCCTCCGCTTCCAGGGTCCGGAGCTGACGCATCACCCCGGAGTGGCACTTGGGCAACCCGGTGCGGCGAGCTCATCCTTATCCCGACGGACGTGTCGCCCGGCGGGGTTCGTCGCTTGGGCTGACTCACGTTGCGCAGCGGTCATTGCGCAGCATGGCACTACGCGCTGTCAAACGTGAGTTGAAGAAGAGCAGGGCGCAGTAGTCCTTGAAGCCGTGGATCAGCACCACGTTCTTGCCGCCGTGGGTATAGCAGGGCTGCCCCCACTTGACGGTTTCCTCCAGGGGCCGGTCAAGGAGGATGGACCGCAGCCTGCTGAATTCAGCCCGCCAGCGGGTTTCCCGCTGGAGCAGGTCGCCGACGCGGGGGTCCTTGCCGCCCGAGCCGCTGCCCGGGTGGCCGCCCGGGTGCCCATCCGGGCTGGTGCCCGGCTCGCCGGCCCGGTTGCCGGCCGGCTTGACGCCCCGGTTCTTGGCCGGGCCGGCGGCCAGGTTGTCGCCGTTCAATTGTGCGGCCGTGGCACCATGGGCATGCCTTCCTTATCAGCTTGCGGCCTCCATTGCGGCCTGCGGCACGGCACGGCCGCCCCCCGCCGGTTCCGCCGGCGACCCGTTACGCGGGCTGCAACAGCGCGCGGCGCCAACCGTACCGGGTTCTAACGACGCCGGCCCCCCAGTGTCGGGTTCCAATCGCGCCGGGTTCTACCCGCGCCGGCCGCCAACGGCGCCGGGTCCTCACCACGCCGGGCCCCAACCGCACGAGACCCCGCCCTCTTCGTGACACCCTCCACGATACCCGGCCCGTTACGCCACAACAACCCGGCCACCCTTCACCACCGCCACCACCGGCACCGTTCCCAGCCGGTAGGCCAGGTGCTGGTAGGAGGGCGCGTCGATCACCACCAGGTCGGCCTGCTTGCCGGGCTCCAGGCTGCCCAGGCGCTGGGCCCGTTCCAGCGCCCAGGCGCCACCCAGGGTGGACGCAACCAGGGCCTCGGTGGGCGTCATCCCCATCCCCACGCACGCGATGGCCATCACCAGGGGCATGCTGCCGGCCGGGTGGCTGCCGGGGTTGTAGTCCGTGGCCAGGGCGACGGGAACGCCCGCCGCGATCAGCTTCCGGGCGGGGGCATACGGCTCCCGCAAAAAGAAAGCCGTTCCCGGCAGCAGGGTCGCCACCGTCCCCGCCTCCCGCAGCCGGGGGATGTCCTCGTCCCGCACGTGGAGCAGGTGGTCCGCCGACACCGCCCCCACCCGGGCCGCCAGCCCCGCCCCGCCCAGGGGAGTGAGCTCATCCACGTGGAGGCGGATGCGGAAGCCCAGGCGCCGGGCAGCCTCCACGATCCGCCGGGTCTGTTCCAGGTCGAACACGCCCTGCTCGCAAAAGACGTCGGCGTACTCGGCCAGGCCCTCCCGCGCCACCGCCGGCAGCATCTCCTCCACGATCCGATCGACGTACTCGTCCGGGCGGCCCCGGTACTCCGGAGGCACCGCGTGGGCCCCAAGGAAGGTCGCCACCACCTCGGGAAGAACCAGCCCGCTGCCCAGATCCCCGTGGCCACCCGCCCGGTCGGCGGCCGGTCCGGCGGCCACGGGCCCAGCCGCAGGAACCGCTGCGCGGGCAGCAGCTCCGGCAGCCGCACGAGGGGGGGCGGTGCCGGCCGTCGGTCGGGCGTGGGCCGTACCGGCAGCGGCCCAGGTTGCGGCCGCACCGCCCGCACCGGCAGCGGCCCCGCCACCAGCGGTCCCGCCACCAGCGAGTCTAGCGCCACCCGCGCCGTCGCCGGCGTCGACGTCGCTGCCGCTACCCGGCCCCCCGCTTCCTGTGGCCCCGGGCCGGTTCTTCCGCAGCCGCGGGCCGTTGGCGGGTCCCCACGCCCCGGCCCCCAGCGGCCAGGTGCCGTCGAGGTCGTCGGCCGGGTCGGCAGCCCGGCGGATGGCCCGGAGCATCTTGAGCTCGTCGGCCGTGGTCAGGCCGTAGCCGCTCTTGACCTCTACCGTGGTGGTGCCCAGGCGCAACACCTCGAGGAGCCGCCGGCGCAGGGCGGCGGCCAGTTCGACCTCCGACGCCTCCCGGGTCCGGCGCACCGTATCGAGGATGCCGCCGCCCGCCGCCAGGATCTCCTGGTAGCTGGCCCCGGCCAGGCGCCGCTCGAACTCCTCCGCCCGCCACCCGGCGAAGCAGAGGTGGGTGTGGGGATCGACGAACCCCGGCACCACGGTGCAGCCCGAAGCGTCCAGCACCTCGGCCGGGTCGTAGCGCCGCGCCAGGTCGGCGTAGGGCCCCACGGCCACGATCCGCCCGTCCCGGACGGCCACGGCGCCACCGGGGATCACCTCGAGCCGCCCCTGCTGGGGGCCGGCCGGCGGCCGCTCGGCCGCCCGGGGCGTCGCCACCTGGGCCGCAGGTCCGATCAGCAGGTCGACGGGTTCCCGGGATGGATGCACGGTCGACGTCCCTCCATCGCTCACCGGCGTTTCCCCGCGCACTGGGGCGTTTCCCCGCGCACTGGCGTGGCTTTGGCTCTCGTCGGCGTCGGGGGCCCGGCCACGCCCCGTCTCCGGCCGCCTCTCCCGTTTCTGGTGGCGCCCGGCCCCCCGCAATACTTCGCCGAGCGTCACATACCACGCCCTTGCAGGCCGCGTCCCGTTATCCCGTTTGCGGTCGCGCCCCGTTCCCCGCCCCGCCCCCGTCAGCCGCCCTGGCGCCCATTCCCGGCGTCCATCCCGATCCCCAGGGACGGCATCTTGATCCCCCGTTCCCGGGCCACCTGCTGGGCCCGCTCGTAACCCGCGTCGGCATGCCGCACCACGCCCATCCCCGGGTCCGTCCGCAGCACGTGGGCAAGCCGCCACTCGGCCTCGTCGCTGCCGTCGGCCACCACCACCTGCCCGGCGTGGATCGAGTAGCCGATGCCCACGCCGCCGCCGTGGTGCACCGACACCCAGGAGGCCCCCGCCGCCGTGTTGATGAGCGCGTTGAGGATCGGCCAGTCGGCGATGGCGTCGGAGCCGTCCCTCATCCCCTCCGTCTCGCGGTAGGGCGAGGCGACCGACCCCGCGTCCAGGTGGTCGCGGCCGATGACGATGGGCGCCTTGAGCTCGCCCTTCTTCACCATGTGGTTGAACAAGAGCCCCGCCCGGTCCCGTTCGCCGTAGCCCAGCCAGCAGATCCGCGCCGGCAGCCCCTGGAAGGGGATCTTCTCCCCCGCCAACCGCAGCCACCGCGCCAGGCCCTCGTTCTCGCGCCCGAACTCCTCCAGGATCACCCGGTCGGTCTTGTAGATGTCCTCGGGGTCCCCCGAGAGGGCGACCCAGCGGAAGGGTCCCTTGCCCTCCTCGAACAGGGGCCGGATGTACGCCGGGACGAACCCGGGATAGCTGAAGGCCTCGTCGAACCCGGCCGCCTTCGCCTGGCCCCGCAGGTTGTTGCCGTAGTCGAAGACCACGGCCCCCGCCTTCTGGAACGCCACCATCGCCTCGCAATGGGCCGCCATGCTGGCCATGGACCGCCGCACGTACTCCTCCGGGTCGGACGAACGCAGCCGCTCCGCCTCGGCCACGGTCAGCCCCGCCGGCACATAGCCTCCCAGCGGATCGTGGGCGGAGGTCTGGTCGGTCACCACGTCGGGGATCCACCCACGGCGCACCAGCTCCGGCTCCACCTCGGCGCAGTTGCCCAGGAGGGCCACGGACAAGGGCTCCCTCTTCTGGCGCGCCTCTTCGACCCAGCGCAGGGCCTCGTCCAGGTCCGCCGTCCAACGGTCGCAGTAACCCATGTCGACCCGGCGGCGGATGCGCCGCTCGTCGACCTCGATGATCAGCCCCACGCCGCCGTTCATCGTGATGGCCAGGGGCTGGGCGCCGCCCATGCCGCCGAGGCCACCGGTCAGGACGACCCGGCCCTCCAGCGACCCGCCGAAGTGCTGCCGGGCCACGGCGGCCAGGGTCTCGTACGTGCCCTGGATGATGCCCTGGGAACCGATGTAGATCCAGGAGCCTGCGGTCATCTGGCCGAACATGATGAGCCCCTTGCCCTCCAGCTCCCAGAAGTGCTCCCAGGTCGCCCATTTGGGAACCAGCAGCGAGTTGGCGATGAGCACGCGCGGCGCCCGCTCGTGGGTCTCGAAGACGGCCACCGGCTTGCCCGACTGGACCAGCAGGGTCTCGTCGTTGCGCAGGACCTTGAGGGTCTCGACGATGCGCTCGAAGGCCTCCCAGTTGCGGGCGGCCTTGCCGGTTCCTCCGTAGACGATGAGCTGGTCGGGGTTCTCCGCCACCTCCGGGTCCAGGTTGTTCATCAGCATGCGCATGGCCGCTTCCTGCTGCCACCCCCGGCAGGTGAGGGTGGACCCGCGTGGCGCGCGAATGGTGCGGACGGCGGACATCGTGGCACCTCCCGGCTGCAAGACGGGTCGCCATAGCTTCCGCTTTCGTCACCCTATGCCGGATCACCTCGCCCGCCGGCCACCACGGTCTATCAGTTCCTCGTGCTCCCGCTCGTCAAACGACCCCAGGCTATGCGAACGAGCAACTCGGCACGCGACACGGGACCACCGGATGCGGTACCCATGCGCTGTGCCCATCCCTCGCCCATGCCAGAGCGATCGGGAACCACCGTTCCACCCCCACGGGCCATCGCCGCGCCACCCGGCCAGCCAGATCGAGCGTCCGCTGCCCGGCCTCAGTCGCCCGGGTCGGCTACGGAGGCACGCCGACCGAGTTCACGGACGACGGTGCGCAGGCCCGTCGCTGACAGGACGGCGAACGCGGCGGCACCGGCCACGAACCCCCAAAGCGGCCGATGCAACAGCGGGAACACGGTGAAGGTCGCCAGGAAGATCTCGATGTTGCTCGGTACCGGATAGAGTCGGTGGCGCCGGCAGAGATCCATCCACCGGCGCGCGAATCCCTTCCGGGCCAGGCCCACGCGGATCGACTCCTGGGGTTCTTGACCAAAGCCCAGCAGCAGGTGACGCCGCTGGACCATCAGGTAACGCACGGAGAAGAGTCCGAGCCACACCATCCCCGCCACCAGCACGTGGACGTCCCCCGTGCGCCTGAAAGCGCCGATGGCCAGGGTGATGGCCGCGTACACGTCCATGGACCGGTCCAGGATCCAGTCCAGGAACGCCCCCACTGGCGAGCTCATCCCCTTGTAACGGGCCAGTTTGCCGTCCACGCAGTCGAACAGGAAGGCCACCTGGTACAATACAGCCCCTGCCGCCAGGGAACCGGTGAGGAAGGCCAGCCCTGCCAGGAAGCCGATGAGGTTGGCGATGGCGGTCACGGCATTGGGGGTCAACCGGGTGTAGCGTGCGATCCAAACGGTCAGGCGGACGGCGATGGGATCGATCACCAGCACCGTCCACCAGGCATCCATGGGCTTGAGCATGCCCCGGACGCCTCTGGATGATGCCTGGACGTCTTGATCAGCCATTTCCCACTCGTCGCTCCTTTTGGGGGCGAGCCAGCGCCCGACCCAGCAGGTCAGTCAGGAGTCGGCGCTCTTCGACGCCGAGCGCGAGCAAGGCCAGCAGGTAGACGACGGCACCCACCCCGACCAGGACCAGGGTGCTTGCCGTCAGCGGCACGAACCCGGCATGCTGTCCCAGCCGCCCCAGCAGAGGCCCGCGCAAGGCCCAGACGGCGATCGACATCGCGGCCGTCGCCACCGCAGCCTGCAGCGAGCCCACCGCCAGAGGGTAGAAGCGCAACTGCGCATACCGCCGCCGCAGACGGAAAATCAGGCTCAATGCGGCCCACCACGTGGCCAGGGCGGTGGCCAGCGCGATGCCCCCGTGGCCCATGAACCGGACCAACAGCAGGGACAGCACGATGCTGAGGCCCATGGACATCATGCCGTTGGTGGCAGGGGTCCGCGTGTCGCCGAGGCTGTACATGGCCCGGCTCAGGAGCTCGCGCCATGCGAAGGGAATCATGCCGAGACTGTAGTACAGCAGAGCGGTGGCCGTGAGCAGCGTGTCCATCCGGTCGAAGGCGCCCCGTTCGTAGATCAGCGCGGTGATCTCCACCCGTAGCAGCACCGCCCCCGCCGTCAGGGGTGCCATGATGAAGGTCAAAAGGCGTAGGGCCCGGTTGATGGTGGCGGACAAGGCCTGCATCCGGTTGCCGGCCGCCTGCTCCGCCATGTCGGGATACAGCACGGTCACCAGCGGGATCGCCAGCAAGCCCAGGGGCAGCAGGTACACGCGGTACGCGAAGGACAGGGATGCGGCGCTTCCCGCGGGCAGGCCGGAAGCCAGCGCACGGTTCACCACCTGGCTCGCCTGACGGGTCACCGTCGCCAGCAGCACCGGGGTGGTGCGGCGGGCGGCGGCCCGCAGATCGGGATCGCCCCAGTCCAGCACCGGCACGTAGGGGAGTCCTATCTTGCGCAGCGCGGTCCACTGCAGGACCACCTGGGAGGCGAAGCCGGCCAGCGTACCCCACGCTACGGCCTCGATGCCGTAGCGCGTCCCCAGGAACCAGGTGACCGCGATCAAGACCAGGTTCATCGGGATCGAGACCGCCGCCGGGGCCGTAAAGCTCTTGCTGGAGTTGAGGACGCCCTCCATCCACCCGGTGAGCCCCATGAAGACGATGCCGGGCAACATGATCATGGTCAGGCGACGGGTCAACTCAAACTGGTCCCCGGTGAACCCGGGTGCGAACAGCCGCACCAGCCAGCCCGAACCGGCGAGGGCCAGTGTCAGGAGGATCACCAGAACCAGGAGCAGGGCGTGGAAGAGGGTCCACGCGAGCCGTCGGAATGCGACATCGTCCCCCCTCGCCCGGTGGGCCGCCAGCATGGGCACCATCACCGTGGTGATGGCGGTGCCCACGGCAGCGAAGAGGACGCCCGGGATGGAGAAGCTGATGGTGTAGGCGTCGGTCACTTCGCTCGCACCGAAGACCGCCGCCAAGACCATCTCGCGAGCGAAGCCCAGCAGGCGTCCGATCGTGGTGAGCAGCACGAACAAGGCGACAGAGCGAGCCAGGCGGTATCGAGCCAAGTCCGTCGATGCCTCCACGAACAGGGACCCGTCGCACCTGGTGCCGCCCGGCGCCGGCGCCCTGCCGCCGGCGCAGCCGCCGGGGCAGCGACGGTCACGGAGTGGCCGGCCAGCAGGACGGGACGGGGGCCTTGAGCACGCGTTCGACCTGCGAGGGCGTGGCCACATCCAGGATCGTGAATCGGCCCGGGCGCATTCGCGGGGCTTGGCGCACGACCTCCACGATCTGGTCGCGGGTGAGACCAAGGTCCGGCAGGCTCGTGGGCATGTTCAGTGCCCGGTAGACACGGAACACGTCGCGGGCCAGCCCGTCCTGCCCCTGGAGCACCAGCATGGGCACGGTCGCCGCCGCCACCTGCAGGCCATGGGCCGCGACACCGCCGTAGAGGTAGTCGAGGGCGTGGCTGATGAGGTGCTCGCTGCCGCTGCAGGGACGGCTAGTGCCCGCGATGGCCATGGCCAGCCCGCTGAGCATCAGCCCCTCCAATAGTTCCAGGACGAAGTCCCGCGACCGCACCGACGCCCCCTGCAGCAAGGAGCGCAGCACCGAACGCGCCGCGTGCCGTGCCAGAAAGGCCGAGAAGTCGTCGAACCGGTCCCTCTGGTGGTCCTGGGCCAGCCGCCAATCCTCGATGGCCGAGAAGTTGGAGAGCAGGTCGCCGATGCCCGCCAGCAGCATCGGCGTGGGAGCGTCCTGGATCCAGTGCAGCGGGGCGATCACGGCCGCCGGCATCGTAGCGGCCAAGCTGCGCTTCCGGTTGTCCCCGTCACGGATCACGGCAACCGGGGAGACGATGCCGTCGTGGGAAATCTGGGTGGGGACGGCCACCACCGCCATCCCCAGGCGAGCAGCCACGAACTTGCCCGTGTCCAGGACGCTCCCCCCGCCGACGGCGACGATGGCGTCGCTCTCCAGGCGGGTCACCTCGTCCTCGAGACGCTCGCTCTCCCTCGCGCTGGCCTCGCGGACCACGAGCAGCGGTGCCGCCGCGCCCAACATGCCCACGATCTGTTCCGCCAGTTCGCGGGTGCGACCCGGCCCACAAAAGACGGCCGGGCGCCGGACCGCGAGCACCGCCAGGGCCTCGGCAATCTGTCGGCCGGCGTCGGCCGTCGTTTCGACCACCTTGAGGATCCGACTCACTTCAATGGTGCGCATGGCTGCCACCGGCCGCATCGCGCTTGAGCTCGCTGTACAGCGCCCGGGCCCGTTGGTAGTCCTCTACCGTATCGACTTCCGTCCACGGCAGGCCGTCGATGAACAGGGGCCGCAATCGGATGCGATCCAGGACGCTGTGGATGACGTCCTCGTAGTACAGGTCGGTGCGCCCGGCCGCCAGGAGGTCCCCCGCCGCCGACAGGACCACGTCGGCATCGGCCGGCGTCAGGTAGAGGATCCCGATGTATTCGCCCGCGGACTCCGCAGGGGCGAGGCGCTTGCTCACCGCCCGGAGGAACCCCTCCGCGCCGACGGCGACCTTCATCTCCTCCTCGGCCAGATCCACGCTGCCGTCCACCACCATGAAGGACTGGTCCGCTTCCTGGGCCATGTGCTCCAGGGCCCGTCGCAGGATCGCCGGGTGGTAGACGATGTCCGAGTTCAGCAGGAGGCACGGCTCCACGAAGGCCGCCCGCGCGAAGTACAGCGTGCCGATGTTGTTCACCGTGCGGAAGTCGGGAAACCGCCGCAACACCAGGACGCCCCTGCGCAGCCAGTCCCCCCAGCGCGCCGCCACATGGGCCTCGAGGGCGGCGAAGGCGTGGCCGCCCACCACGTGCACCTGGCGCACCGGCGTCCCTTGCAGGCAACGCAGGGAGTGATCGAGGAACGTGTCGCCGCCGTCCGCCAGGGGCAACAGGGCCTTGGGTCGATCGGCGGTCAGCGGGCCCAGGCGGCTTCCCACCCCTGCGCCCAGGATCACTGCGTTGAACGCTGGTCGTGGCGTGGCCATCGCCGGTCCATCAACTCCTCGATCCGGGCGGTCAAGCGCTCACATGCCCGGCCCGGCGGCAGAGCGAAATACCGGTCGTAGAGCACGGCCTGGCGCCGCGCCCCTGCCTCGGTGAGACGGCCGCGGGTGAGTACGTGCTCCAACACCGGGACGAGCTCGTCCATGGATGCTGCCACGTCGCCCGGGAAATCGTCGGGATACCGCCAGTGAATGCCTCGCACGCGGTCGTATTCCTCAAGATCGGGCACGTAAAAGACGATCGGTCGCCGCAGGACGAGAAAGTCCACACATAGGCTCGAGTAGTCGGTCACGAGCACGTCAACCCCTGCAAGGTACTCGTAGATATCGGGTGCCACGTCCCCATTGAATCGGACGAACCGGCGATCCAGCCGGGACGGCTGCCAGCGCGAGTAAAGGGGGTGGGTTCGCAGCAGGACCAGCGTGTCCGACTTCTCCACCAATTCCTCCAACCGTGTCCAGTCTGGCTCGGCTTCTGCCCCTTGCTCGCGCCACGTGGGGGCGTAGAGCAGGATGCGCGCCGGCAATCCAGGCCGACCCAACACGCGCGCGATCCGCTCCCGGGCCCGCTCGCGATCATCCCGCAGGATGGCGTCGTGCCGTGGATAGCCGTCGAGGACCAGGGCGCCCGGTTTCAGCGGGATCCGGGTGCCCCACTCCGGGGCCACCTCGTACGAGGTGGTGGTGAAAAGATCGTATTTCGAGAAGAACTCCCGCTGCTTGCGGACGACCCGGATGGGCGCCGTTCGCGCGGGCTCCCGCTTGGGCCCAACCCCGTGCCACAACTGGACCGTGACGCGCCGCCGAGGATGCCACGCAGGGAGGATGGGGCCATGATCCATCACCCAGACCCCGCTGCGCAGGGCCGTCCACAACCCCGCCAGGCTCCGTGCGAACACGGCCTGCACTCCCCGTTGACGGGCCCATGCCACGAGGCGCGGATCGTGGAACCACCACACGAGCCGTTCCCGCGTATGGCGCGCCATGTATTCGAACAGATACCGGGCATTGTCCGCATACATCCGTCCATTGCCGGAGGAGAACAGGATTTGTCGTCTTTTGGGAACCAACGCGTCGGCCCACACGAGGACGACCTCGGCGAGCCCGGCCAGCCGACGCCCCAGTGCCCATAACCACTTCATCGCCTGCTCTGCCTTCTTCCCCAGACAGCGGACCGGATCCTAGCGGCCTTGCCGACCCCCGTCCGCCTGGGGCGGGGTGCGGCCGCATGGCGCCGTCTCATCGTTCCTGCCGGAGTTGCAGCGCCCAGGCCGCCCCCAAGGACAGCCAGTAGACCGCGGCCAGGGGCTGGTTCTCCCACGCGTTCTGACCCAGCCCGAAGCTCACCATCGCCACCACGACCGCCGTGAACGCAGCACCTTGCAGGGGATCGATGCGTGCCGTGCGGTACGCCAGGGCAAGGGTCGTGAGGATCATCGCGCCTAACGCAAGCAGCCCGAGGGTGCCGAGCTCCATGGCGGTCCGCACGTACTGGTTGTCCGCGTACGCATGGTCGGGCAACCCGTACCGGACCTGGAGTTCATGGTCGGGATTCAGCGCCCCAGCCCCACCAACGCGGCCGGGCCCGACGCCCAGCACCGGGTGGTCGCGCAGCATGGCCAGCGCGTAACGCACCATGGCCAGCCGCCCGGTGGCACGGCTCTTGTCCACGGTCTCCTCGTCGAAGGTCTCGGAGATCCTCCGCAACTGCAACTGACGGGTCCGCGAGATCCCGTCATCGTCGCCCCAGGCGAACAGCGGCACCGGCAACATCGTGGTCAGCACGGTGACCACGACGACAACCAGCATCAACAGCGCCGTCACGCGCCACGGGACGAGGCGGCGGGCCACCCATCCGGCCGCCAGCAGACCCGCGGCAACGGCCAGCCACCCCTGCCGCGAGTAGGTCAACGCCAGCCCCATGAGCAGCAGGACCGCCCACGCCCAGACGGCTCGATCCCGCACCCGCCGGGTCACCGCCGCCACCCATCGCGGCCAGAGCAGCAGCAGGCCCAGGACCAGAAAACATCCCAGGGTGTTGGGGTTCTTCATCAGTCCGACGGCGCGCCCGGCGTTGGATCCCGTCAGGGTCGCCACCCACTCCGCCGGGCCGTACCACCCGAAGAGCAATACGCCCGCGGTTTCCACCAGCGCCATGAACACGGCGAGGGCGACGACCCAAGAAAGCACGCGCAAGGCCCAGGGGCGTCGGCCGGCACCCTGGGCCTGACCCGGTCCGTAGGCCAACTCCCAGGCCGCGACGAGTCCCACGGCGGCCAGCAGCGTGCACCACAGCACGAGGCTCCGGATGCCGGTGGCGATGTCCACGAGCCCGCGTCCGTTGGCAAGACCCGAGGCGAGCACCGTGACGACGGCCAGGACGATCGCCCCCGCCAACCCGAGGAGCACGTTCCGAAGCCCAGGCCGGCAAGCCCAAACCGCCCGCCGCCAAGCGGGATCCCTCCACAGGGCCAGCACCGCGAGCCCGCCCAGGCTGAGGGACAGCACATCGCTGATCCAGCGCAGGGGGGACCACACATAGTCCACCAGGACGAACCGGAAGGCCAGGTACGTGATCGTGACCAAGGTCAAGCCGCGCAGCAAGGCAACCGTCGTCCGGGACCCACGCCAGGCCCCGGTGCCCGCGACGGGGTGTGTCACCATTCGGGCATCCTCTCCAGGCGCTGTCGCAAGACGGTCCATTTCCTTCTGTGGCGTCGCCTGTCGGGTGGTCAGCGGTCCCATGGCTCGTCACCGCTTCGGGACCCGTGCACGGGACGCCCGGCAAGGCCGAAACGGGCCTCAGACCCCCGGCGAGACCGGTACGGGTCCCCCGCCCCCACACCGGCGGCCCGGTCGCCCGGTCCCGCGCGTCGGGGACGGCACGTTGGTCCGGGCACGCCGTTCCGGCACGGGACAAGCAAAAGGAAGCGCACGAACATACAAGATTCGTCCCTCTGCAACAAAGTCCTCTCCCGCGAAGGGGCCGGTCGCCCACCAAGATGTGGGGATCAAGCCGTACACCCGCCCCGCGCCGCGCCGCGGTGCGCGTCAACCGACCTGGGCCGTCGCCTGGCCGTAGATGTGCAGAAAACGAGCGGCTGCGGCCAGGTGCGAATGGTGGGCGAGCACATACGCCCGGGCCGCCTCGGCCAGACGCCGTGCCAGGGACGGCTCGGCCGCCAGGCGGGCCAGCGCTCGAGCCAGGGCGTCGGGGCGCTTCTGCGGCACCAGCAACCCCGTCTCGCCGTCCCGGATGATCTCCTTCAAGCCCCCCACCGCTGAGGCGACCACCGGCACGCCAAAGACCATGGCCTCCAGGGCGCTGATGGAGGTCGCCTCCTCCACCCCGGCGGCGTGGACCGAAGGGATCACCACCGCGTCCGCGGCCCTCAGGTAGACCGCCATCGCCTCGTGCGGCCGGCCGCCTTCCAACCGGCAGAAGGGCGCGAGCCCTCGCTGGCGCACGAAGGCCTGCACCGCCGGCCACTGCTCGCCGGTGCCCACCACCACGAGCAGCGGGCGGCGGTCCGCCGGCCACTCCACCTCGCCGTTCCGCACGAGGTCCATCGCCTCCAAGGCGTAGACGACACCGTTCTTCGGGGTCAGGCGTCGTGGGCACAGGACGACGAAGGCATCGTCGGCAAGGCCCAGCGTGGCCCGCGCGGCCGTCCTGTCGGGCGCGCGCCTCGGCCAGTCGCCGTCGACGAAGTTGGGGATCACCGTCACCCGGCGATGCCCCGCCAACTGCTCGCGGCGAACCTGGGACAAGGGTAACACGAAGGCGGCGAGCCGACATGCGGCCGCCCTGCCGCTTATAGGCTCTTCGCCCTTCTCCTCACCGAAAGGGACGCACCGTCGTGCACCACAGGACGAACCGGCTCCCGCTGCGCGCACGGGCCGCACCACCCTGCATCCACCCGCACCGCAGGGAATTTCCGCTATACTGGCCTCGTACCGGGGCCCGGATTGCCGCGACCACGGCGGCGCGCCGGCAGGCCGCGGGACCGACGCCAGGAGGCGACCCGACCCGGCGCGGCCCGCGGTCTCGGGTCGTGGATGTCGACGACGAAGTGGGTGCGGACATGCTGAGCATCGTCGTGCCGACCTACAACGAGCGCGACAACGTGGAGCAGCTGGTGGAACGGATCACCGCCGCCGTCCACGTTCCCTTCGAAATCGTGTTCGTCGACGACAGCCGGGACGACACGCCGCAAATCCTCGCCCGGCTCGCCGCGAAGTACCCGCAGGTCCGCTTCCTCCACCGGGAGGGCGAACGGGGCCTGGGTTCCGCGGTGGTGACCGGTTTCCGCATCGCCCGGGGCGACCTGCTGGCGGTGATGGACGCCGACCTCCAGCACCCGCCGGAGAAGCTCATGGACCTGGTCCGCGAGGCCGAACGGGGTGCGGACATCGTCATCCCCAGCCGGTTCGTCCCGGGTGGCAGCGACGGCGGCCTCAGCCCCTCCCGCAAGCTGGTGTCGTGGACGGCCCGCTGGATGGCCCGGGCGTTGCTGCGCCGCGTTCGTCCCGTCACCGACCCGACCAGCGGGTTCTTCCTGGTCCGCCGTCGCGTGGTCGAGGGCGTCGAGCTGAGCCCCATCGGGTGGAAGATCCTCATTGAGGTGCTGGTCAAGGGCCGGTACGAGCGGGTGGTCGAGATCCCCTACGCCTTCGAGGCGCGCGCGGCGGGCGAGTCCAAGATGGGCCTGCGGGAGCAGTGGGAGTACCTCGTCCACCTGGTGCGGCTGGTCGCCTCCTCGCCGGAGGATCGCCGCTTCTGGCTCTACTGCCTGGTGGGGGCGTCGGGGGTCGTCGTCAACTTCACCATCTACTGGATGCTCGTGAACCTCGCCCATCTCTACGTGCCCCTGGCGGGGGCGCTGGCGGCACTGGCCGCCATGACGTCCAACTTCATCCTCAACGACCGCTTCACGTGGCGGGACGCGCGCGGCGGCCGTCTGCACGTCCGCGCCTCTCGGTTCCTAGTGGTCTCGGCGACGGGCGTCCTCATCAGCGCAGGGATCCTGGAGTTGATCCACCGCGGGGTCCACTACCTGCTGGCCAACCTCATCGCCAGCGGCGCGGCGGTGTGGTGGAACTTCACCCTGAACAACCGCTGGACGTGGGCCGGCCGCCCGCAACCCGGCCGAGCCCAGCGTGCGGCGGCGGCGCGGATCGCCAGCCGGCTGCCGCAGCCAGAACCGGTGCGGCGGTCGCAGTCGGGATCGGCGCCGGGCCACTAGACCGGGGCCCGGCGCACGTCCCTCCGGGATCGCAGCGCCTCGATGGGCGCCGCCAGGGCGAGGCCCGCCAGCGCCAGCATGAAGGGCGTGAAGGGGAAACGGAAGCGGTCCCACGCCGGGAAGACGAAGTGCAGGGCGAGCATGTACAGGAGGAAGAGCGCCGGGAGCGACGTCCGGGCCAGCTCCCCCGCCGGATGTTTCCAGCCTCGTCCCAGCCACGTCAGCAGCCCCGCCACGGTCAGGGCGAGGAGGATGTTCAGCGCCCACTGCAACACCGTGTAGACGTGCCGGCGCACCACCGACGGCACGGGCCGCGACGCCTTGCGGATCGCGAAGTTGGGTGCGGTACGGACGTCGGTCAGCAGGTGCCGCCACTTCGTCAGGCCCAGCCGCGCGAAGTCCAGCGGGTTCTCCCGGATCCACTGCAGCGCGAGGCGACGGCCCAGCCGATCGCGCTCCACCTCGTCCCGCACCCCCGACAGGGGATTCCTGGCGGGATCGGTCGGCCAGAAGAACGCCCCATTGGCATCGGGATTGTTCCCCTGCCAGAGGTTGACGCCCCCGTTGGTGGAGACGGGGACGAAGGCGCCCAGCGCCACGTAGTTCCGCACCGTCCAGGGCGCGACGACCAGGGCCATGCCGAGGACCACCGCCGCGGTGCCGGTCACCGCCCGGCGCCACGTGGCGAGCGACCGCCAGCCGTCCCGGGCGCACAGCATCGCATAGACGAAGAACACACCCGCCGCGGGCAGCATCACGGGGCGGGTCAGCGCTGCGAGCCCCAGGAACACCCCGCTGACCACCAGGGTCCCCAGGGACGGGACGAACCCGGCCGCCCCTCGGGGCGGCACCCAGAGGGCCACGCCCAGCAACATCCACACCATGAAGGGGACCTCGGAGTCGAGGACCGTGCTCCACAGCAGGTGATCGGGCATGATGGCCGTGAGCGCGGCCGCCGCCAAGCCCGCGGTGGTACCGAACAGGCGCGTGGTCAACCAGTAGGTCGCCAGGACGACGCCCGTGCCCATCAGGGCTTGGACGACGATCGCGTACCACCAGTCCTCGCCGAAGAGCCGCACCACCAGGCTCAGCAGCAGTGGATAGCCGATGGGCCGGTACGCGCTGGGCTCCCCCTCCTTGGTCACGTAGCCCTCCCCGCGAGCCAAGTCCACGGCGATGTTCCAGTAGGCCTTGAAATCCGAAATGGGGACGGGGCGAAGATACGCGGCGAGGCCCAGGCGCAGGGCCAGGGCCAAGCCGATGATCGCGACCAGCGCGATGCGCGCCCTCCGGACTCGGTTTCCCGTTTCGGCCAACCGGCGTCCACTCCTTGCGTTCCAGGGTTGTTATTGCGTTATGGTTCCCGCTCCTACGCCAGGCTTGGAGTTTCTACGGGTGAGCTCATGAGTTCAGCGGGACTTACTGGCGCCAGTGGCCGCCTGGTGGTCTGCCTTGGGCTTGATGCCCAGGTCGGCCAGGACCTTCTCCGTTTCCTCCCAGTCGATCTCGTAGTAGTAGACGCCCTTGATCATCACGCCGCGGCCCTTGACCATGCCGCGCTTCACGCCCTCAAGGTCGGTGCCCCAGGCCAACCGGGCCAGGGCCACCGCATCGCGAATCCCCATGTCCGTCTCCACGTACCGGATTACGATGGACAGGCTCTTCGGTACGTCCAGCAGGGACACGTTGGACTTCATCTGCCTGGCCACATCGATCAGGAACTGTTGCTGGCGGTCGGCGCGGCCGAAGTCGCCGCTGCGGTCGTTATAACGCTCACGCAGATAGGCCAGCGCCAGCTTGCTGTCCATCTGGTGCGGGCCGGCCTCCAGATGGCGCCCGTCGCGAAGGCGCAGGTCATAAGGAACATGAACGGTCACTGGGCCCAGGACATCGACAAGTCGCAGGAAACCGGGCATGTCGATACGCGCCCAGTGGTGAACCGGCACGCCGAAGTTATCGGCCACGGTGCGCATGGCTAGCTCAATGCCGCCGTAGGCGTGGGCGTGGTTGATCTTGTCCACGCCGCGGCCGGGGATCTTTACGCGGCTGTCGCGTGGGATGGAGAGCATGGACACGTCCTTCGTACGAGGATCGATGGACACCAGGATGATCGTGTCAGACCGAGTTTGCTCCCCTTGCTCGCGGGCATCGATGCCCAGGAGTAAGATGTTTATGCGGTGCGAAGGGGCCAGCTTGCCGGTTGTCGGCTTGATGCCACCGCCATTCAGCGTGGTGGCCGGTGTGCCGATAAAGCCGAACAAGTATGCAATCGCCACGGCCGTTCCAAGGAGGCCGAGCGCCGCCACCCAGGAGAGGACCCGCAGCAGGCGGCGGATAGGACTCGGTCGATGCTTCCGTGCACCAGGAATCGGGATCATTGTCGCCCCTCGTTTCTCCACCCAGCGGGTTCGAGCAAGTTTAATCGTATTATCGCCATGGTTCCTGCCCGGAAGCCGCAGTTGGTGCGACTACGTGATGTACGTTCCAGTGGCAGGTCGCACACCCCCGGTAATCAGAACTTGCTGCCTATCGATATGGGGCGCAAGGGGCGCGAAGCACGAAATAGAATGTCGCTCATAAACAAGACGGAGTGATCGGGTCTCGCACAAGGGACCTCACCTCTCGCACAAGGGACCTCACCCCTGGGGCGGGCTGCCACATACCCCGATGGCATGGGTCACTGAAGGATTTCGCACGGCTCGCAAGCTCTCAACAATGTAATTTCCTGCCAGCCCTGCCAACGCCAGCATGAATGGCGTAAATGGAAACCGGAAGCGGTCCCAGGCCGGGAACACGAAGTGGATGGCAAGCATGTACAGGATGAATAGGATGGGTAGTGACGTGCGCCCCAGCGATCCGTCGTGGAAACGAAACCTCACGATCCACACCGCCGCCCCAACAGCAGTAAGGGACATCACGAGGAACAGACCGGACCACATCCACCAGTATACTGCTTCGCGAAACCACTGCGGCAATGGCCTAGCAGCTTGGCCGATCGTGAAATAGGGGGCGGAGTGCAACCGGAAAAGGTACCACCACTTCTTAAGGCCAAGTCGCAGAAACGCATCCGGGTTGTCCAGGATCCACGCCAGGGCGAGTCGCCGGCCGAGCCGGTCACGTTCCACTTCGGTCTTTGCCGTCAGCAAGGGATTGACAGTCGGATCCCAGCTCCAGTAGTACTCCCCATTCGCATGCGGATTGTTTCCCTGCCACAGGTTGACCCCACCATTGGTAGACACCGGCACAAACGCACCCAACACCAGGTAGTTTCGCGCAGTCCAGGGTGCAATCACCAGCATCATTCCCAGGCTGAGAACCAAAGTACCGGTGATAACGCGGCGCAGAATGGCTTGTGAACGCAATCTCCCCCAATTGCAGAGGCATGCATAGGTGAAATAGAGGCCCGCCACGGGAAGTAATACGGGCCGGATCAGGGTGGCTAAGCCTAGCAACATGCCGCTTAGAAAAAGGCGTTGCCCCGAGGGGACCATGGGCTCGCCCGCATTGGGGCTCCGTCTGTCTGCTCCGCCCCGGACCTTAGGTACCCAGAGCGTTACGCCGAGCAAGGTAACTAGTGCAAAGGGGATCTCAGACCCAAGGACCGAACTCCACATGACATGGTCGGCCATCAGGGCGGTCAATACACCGGCGATCCAGCCCGCCGTCCTTCCAAAGAGCCGGGTAGTCAACCAATACGTCGCCAATACGACGCCGGTACCCATGCCGATCTGAAACAGTACCGCGACCCACCAGCTCTCGCCAAACAAGCGGATGACCAGACTCAGCAGAAACGGATACCCAATAGGACGAAAAGCGCTGGGCGCCCCTTGTTGGACGTACGCTCGACCATAACCGACATAGCCTTCACCGTGAGCAAGTCGAATCCCGATATCCCAATAATCTTTGAAGTCTGTATAGGGCACCGGCTGGACGTAGGCCGCAAACGCCAGGCGGAGAATGAATGCTACCGCGGTGAGAATGAGCAATGAATATACGCCTCGTTTGCTCCTCATGCGAACATCCACCCCTGCCATCTCATACGTCGTGGGCTACGGACCTGACTGTCCGTTCTTCCCGGAAGCTGTTGTGGCCACTCGCCATGGGCGGCGTTAGACTCGCTTGATGCACGTCCCCCTCCACTCCCATATGTTCGTGGAGGGGACGCTGACCGGCCACCAACACTCCAAACACAAACCGCGGCAAACGCATTACACGCCGCCAGCGTGAAGGCTGTCGAATAAGGCGGTATAGCCACTCCAAACCGACCCGTTGCCAAATCTGCGGAGCGCGCTTCACCCGTCCTGCCAGCACGTCAAAGCAGCCACCTACGCCCATGGCTACGCCTACTTGCAGGCGGGACCGGTATCGGTCGATCCAGAGATCTTGCTGCGGAGACCCCATGCCAACAAATAGCAAGTCTGGGCCGTACGCGTTGATCATGGCCACGATGCGTTCGTCGTCCTCCGGCCCGAAAAACCCATGGTGAACCGCCACGGATAGCTCTGGCCAGTGCCGAAGTGCCCGTGTCCTTGCCGCCTGGATGACATCCGGCCTGGCTCCAAGAAAAAAGACCCTCCACTTCTCCCTCTCTGCCTGGCTCAACAGGCGCACCAGTAAGTCAAAACCGGTTACCCGTTCCGGGATGGGTAAGCCGATGAATCGTGACGCCAGAACAACCCCGATACCATCAGGCGTTACCAGATCCGCACGCTGGAGCACGCTCATCAACCGACTGTTGTTCTGCGCTTCCACAACGATCTCAGCGTTTGCGGTGACAACATGCATCAAACTTGCTGCCCGACCTGCACGGCGGTTACGGACGTGCTGCACGATGCGTATAAAAGACTCCTCAAAGTTTAAGCGAGAAAGAGGAACCCCGAGAATGGTTACCTTCGGTTGGTCATAAAGAAGGCCTTCCCCGGCGCGAGGTTTGTGTATGACATGCTTGCCTGACAATGCAGTCACTTCCCTGGAAGGTTACGAGGCCACTTTCCCGGTCGCCCCAAGTCTTTGCCCAGTATCGGCGACCGCTACAGTGCTCCGGCTTCCGCTTAGCGACCGCTTGGTTGGTTCAACCCAAGTATGCGGCTATGACCTGGGCTGGCCGCAAGGCACGTTTGCGAAGGTGATCCCGCCTTGTCTCGATCCAACGACGATGGTTATCCCAATTTCTCAGGATGGAGAGTGCCTCACGGACAAGCCAAGCCTTTGAGACGGCCTGGATCGGAGCAAGCGGGATCTTGCCCACTTCTTCCAAGAAGCCGTCAACCTTGGGATCGTAACTGAGACCCACCACGGGTACTCCTACATTCACAGCCATGATCAGCGCGTGCAGGCGGATACCTATGACAAGCTTAGCGTACGTCATCAGCGCCAGCAGCTCTTCGGGCCGGTAGTCGCCGCGTAGAATCGTGGCAGGATGACGCATTCGCTCCCGGATCCGGTAGCATACGGCGGTATCCACCGCCGGCTGCATCGGCAGCAGCCAGATGGCGTACCCTTCTTCAACCAACCGGTCAGCCCCCGCTGCCAGCTGGGCTATCAGCTGCTCCTGACCTGCTGTTGGCCGCGGAGCTATGATGATCGGAGCCGCATCGGTTCGTAGGCCCTCTTCATGCAAGATCAGCTCGGCCCGATCGGTCGGCGCAGGTTCCAGCAGTAGCACCGGATCGGCAACAACATCGATCAGCGAAGCTGGTACCCCGAGCGCTTTCAGCAGTGCCGCGGATCTTCTATCACGAACCGAGACGTAGGTCGCCCGCCGCAGCACCCGTCGCATCCACACCCGGTATAGGCTGCTGCGTACTGGGCCAACCCCCTGCGCATACACGAACGTGGGCTTCCCCCACCGCTGGGCCCAGCGCAGGAGCCCCAGATAATAGAGAACGCTCCGGGGGCCGGTAGCGTCCTGGAGCAAGGTTCCACCACCGCTGATGAAGCCAGAGCAGGCGCGCAACACGCGGGCAATAGCCGGCAGATCGTACCGAAAGATGCTTGCTACCCCATGCTGGCGAGACGTGTCCGCCGGAGTCGCCGACAAAACAACGGGCACCAGGGAGGTACCCGTCGTCTCCAAGGATCGAATGAGCGCCGCGAGGATGGCCTCGTCCCCTGCGTTTCCAAAGCCGTAGTACCCAGACACGACGATGGAACGGGACAAGATCGCCACCCCACCCGCTTTCAGTTCTCGACGCACACCTGGTCACGCAAGCATGCGCGATTTACCACGGTCGCGATTTCGGCCCGCGTAGCCTTTCCAGACCCCCGGAACGTCTTGTCCGGATATCCGGAAACATAGCCCTTCTGCACCAATGCAGCTACGCTCGGTGCCGCCCAACTCGGAATCTGCTTCTTGTCCTTAAAGGGCAGGGAACCACCGAGGGACAGCTTCAGTACCTTTGCCAGCACGACGCTCATTTCGTTCCTGGTGATGGGTTGATTCGGCCGGAACGTCCCGTCCTTGTAGCCCTTTATATACCCGGCCTTCGCGGCCGCAGCCACGTGACCGGAAAACCAATCACCCTTCTTCACGTCCCGAAAGCCAACCGTATATGACAAGGGTTGTAGGCCAGCAGCCTGGCTGACCAGCGTCACGAACTCGGCACGCGTCATCGACTGGTCCGGCAGGAACTTCCCACCGGGGTAGCCCCTGACGACACCCGCATCTGCCAGAGCTTGAATGCTGTCCTTCGCCCAGTGACGAGAGATATCCGTCAACTTCACGACCACCTTGGCGCAAAGGCGATAGAGCCCAAGAGAAGCCTGTTCTGGATCCGCCCCCTGCACCAGGATTCGGTATTGGCCAGGAGGCAATTCACGGGTCAACGCCTTCCGAGATGGATCGAGCTGAAGAACTGGACCACCGGAACCACTGGCCTTCTCAACGCGCACCTGCGCTCGCAAATCGGACGGCAAGGAATAACTGACTTGTATAGGCGCCTTGAAGTAAAGTTGCCAGCGATACCAGTCCAGATCCTCAACAGGATTCACCCGTGCCTCGACACACCGTCCCAAGGGGAACCTCTTGGCAAACTCCGGCCGGTCATTGCCCTCGTAGGCGTCGAGCAGCGCCAGGTGGATGTTCGGATCGACAGCCCGCTGGGCGTTTACCACACCGATACCGAACTCTTTGTCGGGCCCGGGGTCGCCCCGATCGTCAGCCGTTGCCAGGAGCATGTAGATTATCTGCCACGCCGTATAGTCGGGGTACATACTTCGCACTAGGGCAGCTACTCCCGAAACGATCGGCGCGGAGAAGGACGTACCGCTTCCCTCCATGTATCCGCCTTCATCAACGGTGGTGGGAACGGTTGTCAGGACGTCAACCCCTGGTGCCGTCAGGAAAGGTTCTACCAACGGCTGTTCGCTATAGTTGCTGAAGGAGGCTCGTCGGCCAGTGCGGTCTATCGCGGCTACAGCGATGACGCCAGGAATGTTCGCAGGGGTGCTGAGCCAGGGTAGTTCCTCATTGCCGGCCGCCGCCACCACTACAGCAAAGATACTCAATATCCTCCGGCAACGGATCTGAACTACCCCAACTAAGGTTAATGACTCGCGCACCCCGCTTCGCCGCTTCTAAAATGCCCGCTATCCCTGTGGCTACTTCGATTGCATCGGTTTTCGTCACCCGGATGGGTAGCACGGAAGCCCTACCGGCCACCCCAGCAATTCCACGGCTGTTTCCCGTGACTGCCGCGGCGATTCCCGCCACCATGGTGCCATGGCCATCGAAGTCCGTGGTGTCCTGTGAGCCCGAGAGAACATCATAACCAGGGCGCACGTTCCCCGCAAGATCTTCGTGTGCCCTGTCCACTCCGGTGTCCACAATGCCGATGACCACGCCTTCGCCCATACGTGGGCCCAAGGACCACGCACCAGGTATCTTTACTGCAGGGAGGTACCACTGATGGATATACCGCGGATCATTTACCAGGGAACCTTGCAGGCGCATGACCAGGTTGGGAACTATCGCCGTCAAACCGTGTATCGATCTTATGATGCCGGTGATCTCACGTGCCCGTTCGGAATCCCCCTCGACCACCAGCATCTGTAGCTCGGGCACTTCCCGGTCGATGCGTACCAACCGCGAAACATCGGGATCCAGCAGGGCACGACGGGCCTTGGCGTAGGCCGAAGGTGAGCGGAATCGTAAGATGAGCCCGTGACCAGACAATCCCTCACGCACGGTGGCTTCCGCGACATCAACCCCAACGGCGTCGCGAGTAACATTGGAGAGAGAGGCCTGGTGTTTCCGGACACGCTGCCGCAGTTTCTCCAACGCACGGTTCGCCCATTTGGCGGCTGCCAAGTACTCCGTCGACCTCGACCCTGTGTTTGCCGCATCTTCACCCCCGGCGGCCACTGGGCCTGGCGGCCATCCTACCACCGCTACAGCAAGTGCAAGGCACACCGCAACCGCACGCCGAAGGGCACGGGAACGCCATGCCACGGAGCCCACCCCTTACAGCCTCAGCGAGACCTCAGTTCAAGAACACCCACAGACGATTCCATGCACGATCCACGATCGTCGCCATTTCCGCTCGCGTTGCACTATGATTACCGCGGAAAGTACCGTCCGGATAGCCGCTCAAGTATCCAGCGGCCACCGCCGCCGCGACGCTCGATCTCGCCCACGCGGGAATTGCGTCACGATCCTTGAAGGTTAAACTTCCACCCGCCGGCAATTGCATGGCCTTGGCAAGTGCGACCGCCATCTCATTACGTGTAATCTTACGATCTGGCTTGAAGGTGCCATCAGGGTATCCCTTAATGTACCCGGCTTTCACCGCTGCAGCCACTTGTCCTGCGTACCAGTCGTCCGTACGGACGTCCTTGAATGTACCGCTGTACTTCGCGGGTGCAAGTCCCCCAGCCTCATTGACCAGGGTAACGAATTCTGCCCGCGTGAGCGACCGATCAGGCCGGAACGTTCCATCTCGGTATCCCTCGATGACCCCGGCACCCGCCAGTAAGCGGATGGATTCCTCGGCCCAATGCCCTTCGATATCAGCCAAGTCCGGCACTCGCAGGCGACGTCCATAAATCAAGGTCGACTTAAGACCTAAACCAGCCGCCGATCTAATACTTGTATATGTCACTTTGTCGCACCTCTCGGATCCTGTGGGAGGAGAGCCACCATGATCCATAATGACAACGCAGCCCGTCGACCCGTCGATCCGGATGCTCCGTACACCCTTGCCTGCGCTCCGCTCAAGAACATGGATTGATCGGAAGGAGCCGATTTGTGGCCACTTCTTCCGAATGGCGGTGACACTCCAAGCAGTATCGTACCAGCGGTGGTTCGTGGCAGAAAACTTCTTTTCGCCGACCATATAGTTCTCTGGGATGATCGGGATGACCTTGCCCTCCACTGACAGCCTAAAAATGTCCGGCCTACCCGTCAGATAAGACTCTTCATTTGATGAACCAAATCCCGCCACATTAGACTCAATCCAACCACCATTAGATGAACTGTAAACCGCAGATGCCGGCAATCCGCCTGCCATTAAGACCTGGCCCTTGGTGTCCCCGATGACCTTCGCAATCTTTTCCGCGTACTTTGCATTCTCATACTTACCGTTGTAGACCTGTGCGAACGTTGAATCGACTAGGACGTTGTCCTTCGTGGCAGTCTTTACGCCGAAATTGTGGAGGGCGGCGAAAGTACGGGCCGCAATGGTTTGGGCCATCAGTGCATGGGCCGCCCAAGACGCCGGCATTTCGTAAGGAACCACCCCCATCAAATAGCGGCCAAGGGGAAGTTGGTTATGGGCTGTCAACTTGTTGTCATCCGTCTTACGGAACACCATTCTCCCCTCGTACTTGTAATCCGGTTCGCTACCATTACGGTATTGCTTCTTGTACCAAACGCCGACATACGCGTCCGCAGGGGTTTGCACCACCAACTCAGACCCAGGGACCGCCCGGGTAGCCCCTGATCCCCCGAGATCCGTAATTATGAATTTACCATCCTTGCTGTTGAAAGCAATTCTGTACACACCGTCAGGAAGCGTGATCGGGGTACCCCCTGCGTTACCGGACATTTGTGAAGCCTTAACGAGCTGTATTACCCAATCATTGCGTGGTTCGGCCACCCTCCCGCCGTTGGCCAGATCCACCTCCACCTGTTGCTTGGCATCATCATACCTCTTCTCAATCTTGGTTCCTGGATAGTAGTGGGCAAGGATCTGATCGTATCTTACGCCTAGAAGAGCGAGCCCCTGTGCCCCATATTGGGACATCCCGACGCGGTGACCCCAACCACCACCCGGAATAACAAGAACTGGTGATGATGTCCCTGTTGACTGCAGGTTGAAACCCCCGGTCCAGGCCGGCTGACCGGAGCGGTCATCGATCCGTAGATCGGTGATATAGGGATGTGTCGTCTCACCTTGCACTCCAATCACGGTCAACGTAACGACATGCTGCCCTGTTTGGACGGTGCCGTTCGTCATGCTGGGATACCCTGCCGCGAGCGCGTGGATAGCATACCTAATCCCGTCACGGGCAACGTCCTCGACAACCAAACGGTAGTCATCGGATACAAGGAGCTGCGGTCCATGTGCCGGTACCGTGACTTTCAATACAGCACCCTCGTGAGGCAACTCGATACGCATTACCCCTTCGCGACGATCGAGGGTCCACCGACCGTTCTCGTCCCTGAACAACCCATTGACCTCGACAATCATTGGCTCAGAAGTACGAATCTTACTTCCTCCGGACGTCGCTTGCATCGCGCCCCCCACACCAACCGTTAACGTCACGCATAACACCAGCGCAAAAGTGCCCAGCCACGCCCTGCGTACACGCATACCACTACCTACCTCCTACGATCAATGCGCCGCCAGGTACATGAACATGCACGATGTCGCCCGGGAGAGGCTACGAAACGATGCCCACAGAATCGTGCGCCCTCGGCCTATCTCAACTCCCGTTCCGGATGCGACTATACAGGCGGAAAGCGACGGCCGCCGCTTCGGCGCGGCTGATAGCCTTACCGAATCCGAACACGTCCTTCGCATAACCAATCATGAGCCCGGCTTTGCGAACAGCCCCGATGCACCCGGCGAATATGTTCTTGTCCGGCACATCTTTGAAGGGCTCTGGAGCATCCGCCAGGCCGAGCACTTGTCGGAGTACGGCCGCCACTTCTTCCCTGCGAATGGAATGAGTCGGGCGGAACGTACCGTCAGGATAACCCCGGATATAGCCAGCCCGTGCAGCCTTATAAACTGACTCGGCAAACCATTGGCCTTTACTGACATCTTCAAAGAATACAGGCAATTTCACTGGGGCAGGCACTTGGCCTCTCCCCTTTTCTACGGCGCGAACCAGCATGGCAACGAGCTCCGCGCGGCTTACGGCGTTCTGAGGCCGAAAGGTACCATCACCATAGCCTGCTACCAAACCGGCTTCATAAGCTTGTACGACCTCGGCGGCCAAGGGACCCATCAAATCGTAAAAAGGCCGCCGATCCGCGTTATCACGTCGGGTGGAACCGTCATACCCGCCGTGACCGCCGTCACCGCCGGCATTTTGTCCACCGGACATTAAGTCCCCTTCCGGAACTCTTTGCAGGATAAAGGCCCCGGCACCGTCAGCGATACCCTTGGCAGCCACCCGTAGGAAGGTGTCATTCTTCAGCAGGGCTGCGTCGTCTCTATTGGTCAAAAAGGCAACCTCGATGATTGTTGCGGGCACCTTCGAGCGGTTGGTGATGGCCAAGGTCGTACCGCGAATCTCGGTGTCTCGGTAGACACCGCGCCCGAAGGACTTATGGTCGAAACCCTGACGCATGGCAGTCCAATATAGCACCCGATCGTGGATGACCTGGGCTAGTTCCCGGGATTGCGGGGCATTTCCCCAGATCGTCAGAAATCCTCGTGCGGTGGTATTCGGGCTGGAATTATTGTGCACGCTGAGGAGCATGTCCGCTGGCCATCTGTTAGCCATGCCCGTCCGCGTAGTCGGGTCGTTGGGATTTGATGAATAATGAGGGGGGTTCTTGGCCCATGTCTCGCGGGTCATTCTCACCTCTGCGCCACGGGCGCGCAGGATCTCCCTGAGGTAGCGGGCGATATCAAGGTTGACCTCCCGTTCAACGAGCCCGTTGGCATAGGCACCGCCATCGTGGCCTCCATGGCCGGGGTCGACCACAACCCGAACTCCGTCCAGCCGGGCCGTCAGGTACTTCCCATCGACCCAGCCGCTCACCCCCCCGGACCCGGCA
Source organism: Thermaerobacter composti (assembly GCF_033582035.1). NCBI lineage: Bacteria > Bacillati > Bacillota > Clostridia > Eubacteriales > Clostridiales Family XVII. Incertae Sedis > Thermaerobacter > Thermaerobacter composti. The sequence continues at coordinate 772,657 of NZ_CP132508.1, read as the reverse complement.
ACACGGAACCACTCGCCGCTACGCCCAGTGATCGTCACGTCCGCCCCTTCCGTCAGCTTGCCTACCAACGGGTGGTTGGTCCCAGGGCCGCTACGCACGTTAAGCGTACTGGCCGTTACCAGGGCGCGCTTCGGCGTGGTGCCGGCGTAGGCCACGGTCCACTCCCAGGCAGGGGCCCACAATCCGAAGACGAACACCAAGACTGCTACGAACCCTGCTACCGGTCGTTGCCACAACCGTCGCGCGTGGTGCAACACAGTCCGCGTCCACATTTCCATTTCCCGTATCCTCTCCAGCTCGCCATCCTGGAGTCACACTGACAGGCTGTTCGTCTCCCCGCCAGTGTCTCCTCCCGACCCCTGTAGATTAATGTCTGGACATTATCGGGGCTGGGAACTCACTCCGCTTCTGGATTATATACTCGGACGGAACTTGCCACCAGTTTAGTAGGGTTCGGCTTCCAGGAGCGATTATGCGGGGCAATTAGCAAGGCAAGGTAGTCTCCGAGCGATCTATCAAGCGGACGAATTATGCGCTACGCGCCAAACCATCGCCAGGAAACGGGCATTGTCCACGATCACCCGGCGCCAGCGCTTGCGGGGCTCCAGGAGCAGCCGATAGACGCCTTCGAGTCCGGCCCGCTGGACCCATGTCGGCGCCCGGCGCGCAACCCCTGCCAAAACGTCGAAGCCGCCGCCGACCCCCTGGGCATAGGTCACGCCCAGGTGCGCGAACCACCGGTCCAGGAACAGCTCCTGCCGCGGGGTCCCCAGGGCGACGAACAGCATCCGGGCGCCGCTGGCACGGACCCGTTCCACCACCGCGCTCTCCTCTTCCCCTTCGCGGAAGTAGCCGTGGTGATACCCGGCGACCGCGAGGCCGGGCCAGCGGCGTCGGGCTTGAGTGACGGCCCGTTCCACCACCTCGGGGCGTGCCCCAAGGAGGAACACGGACCACCCCCGGGTCGCGGCGACGGCCAGGAGCGCCATCATCAGGTCGACGCCGGGCACCCGTTCGGGGACGTGCAGCCCCAGGCGCCGGGCGGCCAGCAAGGGACCGGCCCCGTCGGGGCTCACGATGTCGGCCCGCCGGATGAAGGAACGCAGTGCCGGGTTCTCGGCAGCCCGGACGTACTTGGCCGCGTTCATCGACACTTGCACGGTGGGCTCCCCGCGCTCCACCCGTCGGACGATGCATCGGACGGTTTCGTCGAAGGTCAGGGCGTCGAGGGGCAAGCCCAGAAGCTCGATGCGCAGCGCCTCTCCCTCCCACGCGACGGCGGTGGCCCGTCAGTCGCCCTTGGGGCGGTGGCGTGCGGCGGCATCGCCGGATCGGCGGGTCCCCTCCGCACCCGTTTGCAATGACCGATAGAGGACCACCAGTTCCGCCGCACGCCGGCGCCGGTCGTGACCGGCCGCCACCCGGGGGCCGTACAGCCGGGCTCGCTGTCGGAAGGATGCGTCCTCGAGGACGCGCCGGATCGCACCGGCCAGGGCGTTCACGTCACCCGGTGGCACCAGCAGCCCGTAGTCGCCGTCCTGGACGATCTCCGGGATGCCGCCCACCCGGCTGCCGACCACCGGCACGCCGCATGCCAGAGCCTCCAGCACCACCAGCCCCAGGCCCTCCTCCAGCGAGGGGAGCACGAAGACGTCGGCGGCCGCCATGAAGGCCGCCACCTCGGCCGGCGGGCGGGGTCCGGCGAAGGTGACGTGACCGTCCAGGCCCAGGCTTGCGACGCGTGCTCGCAGAAGGTCCTGGTAGGCTTCGTCGACGCTTGGCCCGACGAGCACCAGGTGTCCGGAACCGAGACGCTCCCGCACCCGGGCGAACGCCCGCACCAGGATGTCCACGCCCTTCTGCCGGATCAGGTTGCCCGCGAACACCACCAGCGGCTGGCCGCCATACCGCGCCCGCACCGCCTCCGCCCCCGGCGCCCCGGGCCGGAAGACCCGCGTGTCGATGCCGGCGCTCTGCACGGTGATCCGCTCGGGCGGGACGCCGAAGCGGTCGACGATGCGGTCGCGGAGGAACCGGGACACGGCGATGACGTGGTCGGCGCCGTGGAGCACCCGGCGCAACACGGGCGCCAGGCGTGGAAAGCGGTCGGGCAGGACCAGGACGTCGGAGCCGTGGACCGTGACCACCAGCGGCCGCCCGGCCAGGCGCCGGAACCAGAGGCCGATCACGCCGCTGGGCACGGCGTAGTGGGCGTGGACGGCGTCATACCGGCGCAGGAGCCGCCCAAGCCCCCGCAGCGCCCATCCGGCGTAGGCCAGGCGGCCGCGCCAGCCGCGGCCGCGCCGCGGCATGGCCAGGACGTCCACCTGCACCCCTGCCGCCCGCAGCGCCTCGACCTGCCCCTGGACGAACAGGCCGAAGGACGGCTCCTCGCGGTTGGGGTACATGTTGGTCATGACCAGCACGCGCAACGGGGCTCGCCGGGGACCGGAGCCGCCGGCGCCGGGGCCCTCCGGGGCGCCGGGGTGGTCGGACCCGCTGCCGGCGTCGCGGAGGCGGTCGGGCTCCCGGCCGGCCCCACGGGGGCAGTCGGGCCCGCGGCCGGCCTCTCGGGGACGGTCGGGCTCGCGCTCGGCGTCGCGGACGCGGTCGGGCCCGCGGTCGCCCTCGCGGGGGCGGCCGGGCTCGGCGTCGCGGAGGCGGCCGGCCCGGTGGCCGGCATCGCCCGGATGGCCGGCTTCCCGGGGGCCATCGGGTATCCGGCCGCCGTCGCGGCGGTGGTCGGCCCCGCCCGCGCCGCGGGCGTGGCCGGATCCACCGCCGGCACGACGGGGGTTGGCGGCATCACGCGGAGGGTCGGCCTCGCCTCCCCCGTCCGACGTCGGATCGGCCTGGCCGGTGGGGTGGAGGGCCCCCCCGCCACCGTCGCGAGGGCCGGCCTGCCGGCCCGCATCACGGGAGCGGTCGGCCGCGTCTCTGCCGTCGCAGGGAGGGGCGGCCGGCCCGCCCGCATCCCGGGGCGGGTCCTCGACGGAACGGCCGTGCCCCCGGTCGCCGGCATCGGGAGAGCGGCCGCCCCTGCCTCCGGCGTCGCCGCTTCGGCCGAGGTCGCCGCGGCGGCCGGGACCAGGGGCGCGCTCCGGCCCGTTGGCCGCGGCCCCAGCGCCACCGGCCGCGGGCCCCCCGCCGGGCACGGGCGCACCCGCGCCGGCAGCCGGTTCGTCCCGATACACGGCCCCGGCCGCCCTAGCGGACGCGGCCAGTCCCCGGCGCACCTTCACGGGTCGACCCGCACCCCCGGGGCATCCAGCGCCACCGCGGTCGGCCCGCCGGGCGACTGCGCACCGCGGCGGCCCTTGCCGTCCCCCAGCACGTGCACCTCGAACCCTGCCGCCCGCCAGCGGGCGTGGTCCAGGTGGTTGCGGGTGTCGAGCAGCACGGGCTGGGCCACCAGCTGGCGCAGCGCCGCGGGGTCGATCTCGCGGAAGCGGTCGTGGTCGGTGACCAGCACCAGGCAGTGGGCACCGCGGGCGGTCTCCTCCAGCGTGGCGTTGGGCAGCGCGCCCCGCCGCACCAGGGGGTCGTAGGCCGCCACCTCGAAGCCGCGGCTCTGGAGGATCCTCGCCAGCACGTACGCCGGCGATTCGCGGCTGTCGTCCGAGTTGCCCTTGTAGGCCAGGCCGAGCAGGCCCACCTTGGGCGCCCTGCCCCCCGGGCGTCCGGTCCCCGCGCCGGCCTCCTCCGCCGGGACCCCCGCGGATGCGGCCTCACCCAGGGCGCCGGAACCCGCGGCCATGCCGGCACCGGCCGCCACCCCGCCCTCCGCTGGCCGCATCCCGCCGACCGCGCCCCTCCCGGCCCCGTTCCCAGGCACCGTCGCCGCGTCACCCGGCGTCGCGTCGCCCGGCGCCGCGCCGGACCCGGGAAGAGCCACGTCGGCACGGGCACCGACGCCGAAGCCGCGCCCCAGGGTCAGCTGCTCGATGCGCTCCGCCACGACGACGGGCATGCGGTCGTTGGTGGTGCGGGCCTGCCGGATCAGGGCGGTCTCCAGGGGCGCCCGCTCGACGATGAACCAGGGGTCCACGGGGATGCAGTGGCCTCCCACCCCGGGTCCCGGCCGGTGGACGTTGACCCGCGGGTGGAGGTTCGCCAGCTCGATGGCCTCCCAGACGTCGACCCCCAGGCGTTCGGCGGCGAGGGCGAACTCGTTGGCCAGCGCGATGTTGACGTCGCGGTAGGTGTTCTCCATGAGCTTGACCAGCTCGGCGGTGGTGGGGTCGGTGACGCGGATCTCGCCCCGCACGAAGGTGGCGTACAGGGCCCGAGCACGCTCGGCGGCGCGGGGCGAGTCGGCGCCGATCAGCCGCGGGTTGCTGGGCAGCTCGATCAGGATGCGCCCGGGCAGCACCCGCTCGGGCGAGAACACGTAGTCGAGGCCGGGCACCCGGGCCTCGATGATGGGACGAACCAGCCGCTGCAGCGTCCCCGGCGGGACCGTGGACTCCAGGATCACCATCTGCCCGGGCCGGGCCACCGCTGCGACCATCTCCGCCGCGCGGCGCACCGCCGAGAGGTCGGCGCCCCCCGTCTCCCGGTCCAGGGGGGTGGGCACGGTGAGGATGTACACGTCCCGGCTCTCCAGCCGCTGGGTCACCCGGAACCGGCCCGAGGCCAGGACCTGGCGGAGCAGCTCGGGCAGGCCGGGTTCCTCCACGGGGCACTGGCCGGCTTCCAGGGCCGCCACCAGCTCGGGGTTGATGTCGACCCCCAGCACGTCGACGCCAGCGCCGGCGAAGAGCAGCGCGGTGGGCAGGCCGACGTACCCGAGGCCGATGACGGCGATCTTCTCGGGCATGGATCCATCCTCCCTGGCCATAGGGTTACGGTCCGCAGGGCGGCCCATTGGCCAAACCTTCTCCATTCGTTGCACACCCGGGGGACCGGCGGCAAGGGTGGCCGCTTCCGGCGGCACCGGCGGCGCAGCGCCGCTGCCCGGCCGACCGGAGGCCGGTTCGCCCCCTGTCCGCACCCCTCCGCCCGCTGGCAGGCGCCACGCCGGCCCCGTCACCGCGCCGGCACCCACGCCGCGAGGCGGAACGAGGGGTCGGGGCCCGCGGGCCTCACGGCAGCGGAGCGGGGGTCGGGGTGCGGGGGGACGGCGGCCGGGCGTCGGGGGACCACGCACAAGGGCCGGACACCCGGGGAGCCGGGCGGCCGAGGGGCCGGGGGCCGAGCAGCCGGAGAGCGCGGGCCGAGGGCCGGAAGACCGGAGCCCGCGGGCCAGGCGGCCGGGCGATGGAGGTGCGACGGGACCCGGCAAGGGCGTCCCGCGGACGCCCGCGCCTCACGGGAGAGCGGAGCCGCCCCCCGCCCCGGCGGCGCCCATGCGGTTCGCCGCCCACCACCCGACGGCGAGAAAGGCCACGCCCACCGGGAAGAACGCGGCCCATCCCAGCCGGTCCACCGCCGCACCGTACACCGGCGGCGAGAGGACGCCCGCAAGCCCGATCACCAGGTTCCAGAGGCCCGTGTAGGTTCCCGCCGTCCCGACGGGAGCCAGGTTGATCAGGATCGGGTAGGAATTGGTCATGAGCAGCGCCCAGCAGAGGCCGGCCACGGCGAACAGGACCGGGGCCACGGCGGCGGGCGGTTCGAAGGCCAACGCGAGGAAGGCCAGCACGATGCCGGCGGCGCCGATCCGGATGGCGCGGAGCCGGCCGATGCGGTCGCCCACGATGCCCGCCGGGATGGAGAACAGGATGAACGGGGCGGCGAAGTACCCCAACATGAAGGTGGCCTGCACCTGGGTGAGGCCGAGGTGTTCCGTGCCGTAGCGCGTGAACATGTTCTGGGCGCCGTTGACGGCGGCCACCCAGGCCAGCGCGGCGAGGAGCAGCCAGAAGGGGCGGCGGTCCCGGTCCACCAGCACGTGGGCCAGGGCCACCAGCAGGTGGCCTCGCTCGGTGGGTTCCTCGGCCTCCGTCCCCTCCCGGGCGGCACGGGCCGGTTCGTCGGCCGCCGGCTGCCAGGCGGCGCCGGCGATCGCGTCGGAGGGCGCCGGCTCCGGGACGGTCCGGGTCCCGCCCTCGGTGGCCGTCCGCCCCGAGGCGTCCACGGCCGGTGCGTCGGGTTCCCTCGGCTCTGGGGCGGCCTGAGCCGGGATGTGGGGACCCCCCGGCCCTGGGGCGGCGTGAGCGGGGGTGCGGGGATCCCCCGGCCCTGGGGCGGCCTGAGCGGGGGTACGGGGATCCCCCGGCTCCGGAACGGGCCGAGCGGGGGTGTCGGGAGCCCTCGGCGTCTGGGCGGCCGGGGCCGGCCTGCCGGGGGCCGCCGGCGCCGGTCCGGCCGGAGCCGGTTCGTCCGACGGTCGGGGCGATGCGGGCTCGGGCCCCCCTGGGGCCGTCCCGTCCGTCCCGGCCGTCATGCTGCCGTACTCGTCGGCAGGCCGCGTCCCCTCGCCGACGGCGTACCGCGCCAGCCGCCGCTCGGGCAGGGCCAAGGCCACCGCCAGCAGCGACGCCAGGACCAGCAGGGCAGCCTGGTCGAAGGGCAGGACGCGGGAGCGGTCGAAGGAGGGCGACAGCACGAAAATCGCCAGCAGCGCCCCCAGGCCGCCCATGACCATGATGATGCCGTTGGCGCGGGCGCGCAGCGCGGGGGGCGTCACGTCGGGCATCAGGGCCACCGCGGGGCTGGAGTAGATGCTGATGCCCACGTTCATCAGCAGCGTGGCCAGGAGCAGCGGGAGCAGGCCCTGGGCCCGGGGCAGCAGGACCAGCCCCAGAGCGGTCAGCGGCACCCCTATCAATAGGAAGGGCATCCGGCGGCCAAGGGGCGTCTGCACCCGGTCGCTCAGCGCCCCGAAGTACGGCTGCACCGTGAGGGCGGCGATGTTGTCCAGGGTCATCACCAGGCCGATCAAGGCGTTGCTGGCCACGTAGGCGCCGTAGAAGTTGGGCAGGTAGGCGTTGTAGAGCGTCCAGACCACCTGGGTGCCGAGATAGCCGCTGCCCAGCACCGCCACCCGCCACCAACCCGCCCACCGGGCCGCCGTCGCGCTGCTCACGCCCCGGTCCCCCCGTCGTCCCACGCCCCTGCGTCGTCCGCCGTCGCCGACGATCCCGCTCCAGAAACTGCTATCCTAGGCGTTCGCCGCCGCGAACACGCTTCCTCTTGAAGGGGCAAGCCGCCACGCCACCGGGGCGGCGACGAGGAGGGGGAAGGGTGCAGCGCACGGTCCACGAGGCACTGGAGCTGCGGGACTTGATCGTCGCCTGTGAGACGGCGGCCAACAAGCTGCTCCACGCCGTTAGCACGGTCCGCGATCCCGACGTGGTCCAGATGCTGGGCGCCCACGAGCGGACCTTCCGCCAGCAGAGCCACCAGCTCAAACTGGCGCTGAAGGGCGAGAGCGGACTCTACGGAGCGGGGGCCCATCCCGCCGGTGGAACCGGCGTAGCCGGGCCGGCCGGCCCGGCTACCTTCGGCACGCCGGGGGTGGCGACGGGGGTGGGCGGCCCGGTCGCCCCCGGCGGTCCGGGAGGGCCGGGCAGCCCCCTGGGACCGGCCGGAGCGGCAGCACCGGGTGCCCCGGTCCCACCGACCGGCTGGTCTGCATCGGGGGGCCCTGGCGCACCGACCAGCCCAGCAGCACCGGGGGGCTCGGCCGCACCGACCGGCCCGGCAGCCCCGGCAGGCTCGGCAGCGCCGGCCGGCCCGTGGGGACCGGGGCCGGTTCATCCCGCCGAGGCCGGCGGGTCACCGGGGTACCCGCCCACGGGGCCGGGGACCTACAGCTACCGTCCGTCGGCGGCGTCCCCCGACCACCGGTACCCCGCGGGCGCCGACGGCCGGTCGGGGCCGCCAACCGCAGGGCAGGCCGCGCTCTCGACGGGGCCCTCCGCCGGTGCCGGGCCGGCGAGCCGGCCCGGCGACGCCCCAGGCGACCCGTGGCGTCCGATCCGCGGCGGCGGCCCGGAGGGCGGCCGGCCGGGCCAGGGCGGCGACGTCACGCGCCACGCGCTCCGGGCGGACCGTCCCGAGCTGGTGGGGTGGGAACCCGGCGCCGGCAACAACGAGGGCTGGCAGGCCGGGGCGCGGCGCGAGCCGACGGGCCTGACGGCCGCGGTCGAACCCCGTCAGACCCCGGCGCCCTACGCCCCGGGCGCCGGCGGCCCCGTGGCCCCCGGCAGCGTCACCGCCTTCGACGCGCCAGGCGGCGGCACGATGGCCGATCCGGGGGCGGGCGGGCCCGGTCGGGACCGTGCCGCATCCGGGCGGGCCGGGCGGGCCGATGCCGGAAGCCCCGGGGTGGCCGGATCCGGCGGCACCGTCCGCTCGGACGGGAAGGACGCGGAGGCCTTCACCGCGGTGCGCCCCGTGGGCTACGGCCCCGGCGCGGCCCCGGGGGAGGCCGGGGGCGTGGCGCGGGGGCGGGAGGAGCCGACGTTCCGCGGCCACTGGGCGGCGCAAGGCGGGCCGCAGGGACCGGGGAGCGAGGGCGTCCGCTACGATTCGCCCCGCGTCGGGTTCCGGGCCGAATGGTCGCCGGCCCCGTGGACCGGCCCGGCGGCGGGCTCCCCACCGGTGGGATCGCCTCCCGTCGACGCGCCGGGTGCCGCGGTTCCAGGGCCCAGGCCGGGGGCGACCGAACCCGCCCAGGCGGCCGGGGTCCGGCTGGTCGACCCCGACGCCCTGGCCGTCGCCGATTGCCTGCAGGATTGCAAGCACCTCGCCCTGCGCATGGTGGTCGCCGCCACCGAGGCGTCGGATCGGCACCTGCGCCGGACCCTGTACCAGATGGCGGGGCAGCACCTAGAGATGGCGGAGCAGCACTACCAGTGGTTGCGCGGCCGCGGCCTCTACACCGTGCCGCCGGCCACCCCCGACCTGCTCCGTCAGCTGGAGGACGACCTCCGGCGCGCAGGACAGGCCGTCCGGGTGCTCCCCGCCGTCGCCGGTGAGGCGGCCGGCGGTCCGGGTGGCGCGGTCAACACGGACCTGGCCGGCTACCCGTCGGGCGGGCTCAAGGGCGCCTTCGGCGGCCAGCAGATCCGCGACTAGGACCGAGGCTGGGCCGGCGGGCATCGCCGACGGGCCGGGGTACCTGCCGGCCCGTCTCGTGTCCGTACACCGTGGGCCGCTCCATCCCGCGCGGACGCCGCCCGCGCCGCCATGGCGGCCCCCGCCCGCCTCGCCGAGGCGCGCCCGCTCCCCTCAGAGACGCCCAGGACCCGGACGCTTAGAGGGCACCCTCGACGGGCATCGACCGCGCTCGGGCACGCGTCAGCCCCGATGCCTCACCGTGGCGCTCACGCCATCGCTCCGCCCGCTGACGCTGGGCTTCCCGGCGCGCGCCCTTGGGATTCACCTCACCTCGGCTTGGGAGCAGGCCGATGATGCTCGGCAAGTCGCCCCCCGGCTCCGGGACAGGCTCGAGGATGAGCCGCCCCCTTTCCACATAGGCGAGAAGGACGGAGTTGTCCCCGATGCCCAGCTGCTCTCGAAGCACCTTGGCGATGGTGATCTGGCCGCGCTCACGCACCCGCAGCAGCTCCATGACAACCCCCTCCGGCGATTCGTCGAGTTGTCACACCCATCGCAGCCCGTTCGACCAAGGCGCCTGCCGCCCCCTCCCTGGCGCTGCCCGCTCTTGCGGACCACTCACCCGCCAAGGGCTGCCGCTCACGCCCGCCGGGCCACCGCTGGCGGCACGGCGGCAACTCTTCCACCGATCGGCCGCCCGCTTTGCAAGTTGACCATCATAAACTTTCTTAACGATTGCTTGACGGGGTACCCGCGGACCGTATAATCATGCCTAAATATTCGTTGCCGGCGGTCCCTGGACGAACCGCCCGGGGCACAGCGGCCAAAAACCCGAACGATCCCTATCCCATTTCCCCAAACAAACCGGAAAAACGTAGGCGATTCTACCGAACGATTCGACGTCGACCGATCCCGCGCGCCACCCGGGGTCATGCAATCCGGTGAATATCCCGGCCGCCGGCCCGGCGTTGCGGCCGATCCTCGGCCGGCTGAGGTGCAGGACGAATGCAATGAAACTTGCAAGTCAAGGGCCGCCCTGCACCCGGACCCCGCAGGCGCACCGGACCGCGCCGCCGCCGCGGCTCCGCGGCGGTGCGTGAAACCCACCCCGGCGGCCGGCGAACCCGGCGGCGAGCCGAGGGGTGGACCCAACCCAGGCAAGGGAGTGGACCCGACCCGGGCAAGCCGACGGGTCGACCGACGGGCCAACCAAGGAGGAGTGCCGATGCACCCGCATCCACGCGACCACCGACCGACCCTGGACGGGGGCCATGCGGCGGGGTTGCCGCCCGAGCATGACGCCTGCGGTGTGGGCTTCGTCGCCACCCTCTCCGGACGACCCGACCCCACGCTGTTGGCCGTGGGGCTCGAAGCCCTACGCCGCCTGCGGCACCGGGGCGGGGTGGCCGCCGACGGGCGCACCGGCGACGGCGCCGGCGTGATGACCGAGATCCCCCGTCGCCTGCTGGCGCGGGAGCTGGCGTCCCGCGGCGTCCGCCTCCCCGCGGAGGACGACTTCGCCCTGGCCGCCTGCTTCTTCCCCACCGCCCCCGAGGCGGAGCGCCGCGCCCAGCGGCTCCTCGAGGAGGCCTGCCGCCAGCAGGGTCTTGCGGTCCTGGCCTGGCGCCCCGTGCCCGTCGACCTCGACGCGCTGGGACCCATCGCCGCCGCCAGCCGGCCGGCCCTGTGGCACGCCGTCATCGTCCGGGGGCCGCGGGTGGCGCCGGGCCTCGCCTTCGACCGCGCCCTCTACCTCGCGCGGCGCGCCTTCGAGCGCCGGGCCGCCGCGTTCGTCCAGAGGGAAGGGCGGGACGGGGCGCCGGCGGCCGGGCCGGCCCCGGCGGGCCTGCGCAAGCCCTACATCGCCTCCATGTCGTCGCGGACCGTGGTGTACAAGGGGCTCGTCATGGCCGGCGACCTCGACCGCTTCTACCGCGACCTGCGGGATCCCGACTTCGCCACGCGGTTCGTGATCTTCCACCAGCGCTACAGCACCAACACGACGCCCACCTGGGAGCGGGCCCAGCCCTTCCGCCTGCTGGGGCACAACGGGGAGATCAACACCCTGCAGGGCAACGTCAACGGCATCGCCGCCCGCGAGCCGTGGCTGCGGGTGCCCGACTGGCCCGAGCTGGCGCCGGCGGCGGTGGCGCCGGTCATCGACCCCGAAGGCTCCGACTCGGCGATGCTGGATAACGTCCTCGAGCTCCTGGTGCTGGCCGGCCGCGACCCCCTCCACGCCCTCCTGATGCTGGTGCCCGAGGCCTGGGAGAAGGTGGCCGACCTGCCCCCGGCGCTGCGCGACTTCTACCGCTTCCACGCGTGCCTGACCGAGCCGTGGGACGGGCCGGCGGCGCTGATCTTCAGCGACGGGCGCTGGGTGGGGGCGCGGCTCGACCGCAACGGGCTGCGACCCCTACGCTACACCGTCCTCAAGAGCGGCCTCGTGGTGGCCGCCTCCGAGGCGGGCGTGCTCGACGCCGAGCCTGCCGACGTGGAGGAACACGGCAAGCTCGGCCCCGGCCAGATGATCGCCGTCGACCTGGCGACGGGCCGGTTCCTCCGGGATGGGGAGGTCAAGGCGGAGGTGGCGGCCCGCCGGCCGTACGGGCAGTGGGTGCGGCAGATCGTGCGCTATCCGGACGAACCCGGTGCGGAGGACGCCGCGCCGGCCTCGGGGGGGACGGGACCTGGAGCCGGACCCGCCGGCGATGGCGCCGCCGGTGCATGCCCGGCGGGCGGGTCGGCCGGGGTCGCAGGCACCGACCGACGGGAGGCGGCGGATCCGTGCCCCGGCGCCCTCGCCTCCGCCCCGCTCCCCCCGCTGGCCGCCTTCGGCTGGACCCGGGAGGAGCTGACGGTGATCGTCCGGCCCATGGTGGAGTCGGGCAAGGAGCCCGACGGCTCCATGGGCGACGACACGCCCCACGCCGTGCTCTCCCTGGTGCACCGGCCGCTGCACCACTACTTCCGGCAGCGCTTCGCCCAGGTGACGAACCCGCCCATCGACCACCTGCGGGAGGAGCTGGTGTTCTCCCTGACGGTGCGGTTGGGCCGGCAGCCGAACATCTTGGTGGAGGAACCGGCCCAAGCCCGGGTGATCGAGCTGCCGGGGCCCGTGCTGACGGCGGAGCAGATGGCCTGGCTGCGGCGGCTGGGGCGGCTTGCGCGGACGCCGGGGATCCGCCTCGCCGAACTGCCGATCCTCTTCCCCGCCACGGGGCCCGATGCCCTGGAGCCGGCCCTGGAGCAGCTCTGCCGGCGGGCGGAGGCGGCGGTGGACGCCGGTTCGTCCGTCCTGGTGCTGACGGACCGGGGCGTCGACGCCGACCACGCCCCGATCCCCGCCCTGCTGGCGGTGGGTGCGGTCCACCACCACCTGCTGCGGGTGGGCAAGCGGGCGCTGGCGTCCCTCGTGGTCGAGAGCGGCGAGCCCCGCGACGTCCACCACTTCGCCACCCTGGTCGGCTACGGCGCCGCGGCCGTGCACCCCTACCTGGCCCTGGCCGTCGCCCGGGAGCTGGGCGGGGCCGACGGCGAGGCGAACTTCATCCGGGCGGTGGAGGGCGGCCTCAAGAAGGTCATGTCGAAGATGGGCATCTCCACCGTGGACGCCTACCAGGGGGCGCAGATCTTCGAGGCCATCGGGCTCGATCCGGCGCTGGTCGAGCGCTGCTTCACCGGGACGCCCTGCCAGGTGGGCGGCAACGGGTTGCGGGAGCTTGGGGAGGACGTGCTCTACTGGCACCGGCAGGCCTTCGCGGCGGCCCCGGCGCGGGAGGCGGGCCGCGGCGGGCCAGGCCGCGGCGCCACCGGCGACGGGCCAAGCCGTGGCGCCGCCGGTTCGTCCGGGAAGGAACCGACGACGGGCCGGAGGCGAGGGGCCACGACCGGCAGCGGGGTCCGCGAGCCCGCGGCAGCCGGCGACGGGCTGGCCGACACCGCCGCCGACGGGTACGGGTTCTTCAAGTTCAAGAAGGACGGCGAGCTGCACGAGTTCAGCCCCGAGGTGGTGCGGGCGCTGCACGACGCCGTGCGGGCGCGGCCGGGGGTGCTGGACGGCGACTTCCTCGCCACCTACGAGCACTATCGCCGCTTCAGCCGGCTGGTCCACGACCGGCCGCCCAGCCAGCTGCGGGACCTCTTGGACTTCCGCTCCGACCGGGCGCCCATCCCGGTGGAGGAGGTGGAGCCGATCGAGGCCATCGTGCGGCGCTTCTCCACCGGGGCCATGTCCGTGGGCGCCCTCTCGCCCGAGGCCCACGAGAACCTGGCCATCGCCATGAACCGGCTGGGGGCCCGGTCCAACTCCGGCGAGGGCGGCGAGGACCCCGCCCGCTACGGGACCGAGCGCAACAGCGCGGTCAAGCAGGTGGCCTCGGGGCGCTTCGGCGTCACCCCGGCCTACCTGGCCTCGGCCGTGGAGATCCAGATCAAGATGGCCCAGGGCTCCAAGCCCGGGGAGGGCGGCCAGATCCCGGGCCACAAGGTGACGGAGCTGATCGCGCGGCTGCGCCACACGGTGCCGGGGGTGCCGCTGATCTCGCCGCCGCCGCACCACGACATCTACTCCATCGAAGACCTGGCCCAGCTGATCTACGACCTCAAGCAGGCGAACCCCGAGGCGCTGATCTCGGTGAAGCTGGTGGCGGAGACCGGGGTGGGCATCATCGCCGCCGGCGTCGCCAAGGGGTACGCGGACATCGTGGTGATCAGCGGCCACAGCGGCGGCACGGGATCGTCGCCCCTGAGCTCGATCAAGCACGCGGGCCTTCCGTGGGAGCTCGGCCTGGTGGAGACCCAGGCGATGCTGGTGGCCACCGGCCTGCGCGGCCGGGTGACGGTGCGGGTCGACGGGGGCCTGAAGACCGGCCGGGACGTGCTGGTGGCGGCCCTCCTGGGCGCCGACGAGTACTCCTTCGGCACGTCGGCCCTGGTGGCGGAGGGCTGCGTGATGGCGCGGGCCTGCCACACCAACACCTGCCCGGTGGGCATCGCCACCCAGGCCGAGCGGCTCCGGCAGCGGTTCCCCGGCACGCCGGAGCACGTGATGAACTACTTCCTCTACATGGCCCAGGAGGTGCGGGAGCTCCTGGCCGGGCTCGGGTACCGCTCGCTGGATGAGGTGATCGGGCGGGCGGACCTCCTGGTCCAGCGGCCCTCCCCCCTGCCGCGGGCCGAGCGCATCGACCTGGGCCGGCTGCTGGTGCCGGCAGGTCCCCCGGCGGCGGCGCGGGCGGAGGCGGCGACCGCGGTGGACGAACCCGGCACCCGCCGGTCGGGCGCCAAATCGTCCGCGACGGCCGAAGGGGACGAACCGGCCGCGGCGGCCGACGCCGGCCCGCAGCCCGTGCCCCTGCGCCGCGTCCAGCTGCGCAACCCGCTGCCGGAGGACGACAATCTCGGCCGGCGCATCGCCGCCGAGCTCGCCCCCCTCATCCAGCGGCGGCGGCCCGTCCGGCGCCGCTACGCCATCCGCAACACCGACCGCACCGTGGGGGCGACGGTGGCCTGGGAGATCGCCCGGCGCTACGGCGACCAGGGCCTGCCACCGGGCACGGTGCAGCTGGCCTTCCACGGCGTGGCGGGCCAGTCCTTCGGCGCCTTCTGCGTACGCGGCCTCCACCTCGAGCTGACGGGCATGGCCAACGACTACGTGGGCAAGGGCATGGCCGGCGGCGAGATCGTCATCCGGCCGCAGCCGGGGACGCCGACCGATCCCGCCCGCAACGTGCTGGTGGGCAACACCGTGCTCTACGGGGCCACCGGCGGCGCCCTGTTCTGCGCCGGCGCGGCGGGCGAGCGGCTGGCGGTGCGCAACAGCGGCGCCGTGGCGGTGGTGGAGGGGGCGGGCGATCACGCCTGCGAGTACATGACGGGCGGCACGGTGGTGATCCTCGGCCCCACCGGACGCAACCTCGGCGCCGGCATGACGGGCGGCACGGCCTTCGTCTACGATCCCGCGGGCGCCCTGGCGGTGCGCCACCACGCCCCCTCGGTGGAGCTCTTCCGGCTGACCGAGGTGCCCAGCGCCACTGCCCAAGAGGCCGCCCGGGAGAGCCTGCGCCAGCTCGTGGCCATGCACGTCGACCGCACCGGCAGCGCCCGGGCGCGGGAACTCCTCGCCCACTGGGAGCAGGCGCTCCCGGCCTTCTGGTGGGTCGTGCCGCGGGCCTCGCGGGAGCGGATCTTCCAGGAGACGGCGGCGGTCCTGCCGGCGGTGGCCGCGGGGCTCGATTGAGGGTCCCGCCGCGGTGGCCGCGGGGCTCGCTTGAGGGCCGGCACGCCGAGGCGCCAGGGCGCCTCCGGCGCACGAGCCCGGGCCAAGGCCGCCCAGGGGCCGCCCACGATGGCGGGGACGCCGAGGAAGCCACGGCGGCGCCGCACCCCGCCGGGCGGCGGGGTGCGGCGCCGCGGGGACCCAGCCGGGCGGCGGGTCTCCCGTGCCGAGGCAGCCGGAGCCTGCCCAGAGGTTTGACCTGGATTGCGGTGCGCGACCTGCGGCCGGCGGCCGGACACCCGGCCGCCGCCGCTCCCCCCTGATGCGCGCCGACAGCCGGGCCGGAGAGGACCCCGGCCCGGCCCCTTTTTTGGGGATGGCCGGCGTTCAAAGGCCTGCAGGCACCGAGGCCCAGACCTCCCGTTCCTCACGCCAGGGGTCGCGCTCGACGCGGGGCTCCCGGTCGAAGACCATCACGGCCCGTTCGTCCCGATCGTAACGGGGCCATGGGGGAAGGCCGTCATGCTGCGGATCCCCCTGGCGGGCGAAGGCGATCCACGCGCGGTGCATCATGCGGGCGACGTCGTACCGCTCCGGCGCGGTGCCGGTGAATCGGTCGGCCCCGGCCCGGTCCAGGTTGTTGAACACGAACGGGATCTCTAGGGCGTGGCAGGCCCCCAGCACGCCGCCCAGCACCGGGGTCTCGAAGTCGAACCGATAGGCCCACACCGGTGCCCCCACCTGCGCCTGGGCGTCGGCGGTGGCCAGCATCCCGCGGACGAACACGGCGTAGCTCATGAGCGGCAGGAGCCGTCGACCCAGCGGCCCCTGGCCCCGCCTGCGGTAGAACTCGATCAGCCGCCCCGCCGCCGGTCCCACCACGGCCTCCACCTGGCGGCGCAGCGCCGCCTCGTCGTCCCCCAGCCACACGGGGTCCTGGAGCGCGAACAGGTTGTACTCGTCCTTGGTGACGCCCGTCAGCACCGCCACGTCCCGGGCCGCGCCCCGAGCGAGGGCGTTCAGCGGGTGCTCGGGCAGCACGTGGCCGTCCACCACCGGCCCCAGGGGCAGGCCCGGCCCGAGGGCCGCCACCGCCTCGACCCAGGCCCTGGCAGGCAGGTCGAGGAGGGCGCGCCGGTCGCCGGGTTCGACCCCCGCATGGCGCAGGACCCTGGCCGCTACCCGCGCCGCGGATTCCCGCGTGCGCACCCCCAGGCCCCCCGAGCCGCTCTGCAGGATGGCCCGCCGGAACAAGCCCCGCGCGGCCGGGGCCGCCAGCAGCACGCCGACGCTGCCGGCCCCGGCAGACTCGCCGAAGATGGTGACCTGGTCGGGATCGCCCCCGAAGGCGGCGATGTTCTCCTTCACCCAGCGCAGGGCGGCGATCTGGTCGAGGATGCCGAGGTTGCCCGAGCCGGTGAAGTCGGACCCGAACGCCTCCTCGAGGTACAGGAACCCCAGCGCACCGAGGCGGTAGTTGACGGTCACCAGCACCACGTCGCCCTCGCGGGCGAAGGAGGTGCCGTCGTACCAGGGGATGGATCCGGCGCCCGTCAGGTATGCGCCGCCGTGGATCCACACCATCACGGGGCGGCGGCCCTCGGGGGAGGGTGACCAGATGTTGAGGTAGAGGCAGTCCTCATCCTGCGGCAGGGTCGCGCCACCGGTCAGGTTGCTGATCAGCCGGTCGTCCGGCTGGACCGCGGCCGGGCCAAAGCGGGTGGCATCGCGCACACCGCTCCACGGCTCCGGGGGCTCAGGCGGGTGAAAGCGCAGCGCGCCGACGGGCGGGCGGGCGAACGGGATCCCCTTCCAGACGCAGACCGCGCCCTCCTTGCGGCCCCGGACGGCCCCGTAGCGGGTCTCCACCACCACCGCTGACGCATCGGGGACGCTGGCCACCGAGAATCCCCTCCTCCCACGGGTCGGACTGGCCACGGGTCGAACTGGCGATCCCACCGCTTCATGGGATCGCCGGGGACTTTCGCCGACGAGGGGACGAGGCCTGCCGCGTGCCTTCAATCGCAAACCGCCCACCACGCCCCTCGCGGCTACCCCGCGGCGGGGCCGGCGGGTCGTGGCCTCAGCCGGCTGGCGCCTCGGCGCCGGGCGGGGGCACCGCCTCCGGGGCCCGCCCGTCCGCCGTTCGTCCGGGAGCGCTCCTGCACGGGACCCGTCCGCCCGTTCGCGCGGGAGGAGCTCCTGCACGACGGCCCGTCCGCCCGTTCGCCCGGGAGGAGCTCCTGCATGCCCGGCCGCCGAGGCGGGGCCCCGGCCCCGGGGCCCGGGCCGGGCGCCCGGGGGCGCGGTGTCCCGCGCCCGGCGGAAGCGGCGTCCGCGGAGCCTACGGCGGGGACGCCGCCTCCCCCGCCGCCTGCCCCTCCCGGCTGGCCGCTTCCGCTTCCGCGGGCTCGCCCCCTTCGTCAACCGGATGGGAGTCCGGGATGTCGTCGCACCAGCGGTCGGCCCACGCCTGGATGGCGGCCACCACCGGCTCCAGCGCCCGTCCCTTCTCCGTCAGCTCGTACTCGATGAGCACGGGCCGGGTGTCGTGCACGTGCCGGGTGAGGATGCCGGCCTCCTCCAGCTCCTTGAGGCGTTCGGAGAGGATGCGATCGCTCATCTCGGGCAGGCTGGCCTTGAAGTCGCAGAAGCGCTTCTTGCCGCTCATCAGCACCCGCAGGATCAGGCCCGTCCACTTCTTGCCCAGGATCTGCACGGCCTGCTCGTAGCGGGGGCAGACTTTCACCGGATCCAACGCCGGGACCACCTCCTTTCCCCTGCCCGGCCGCTCCGCGACGGGAGCGAGGGCCGGCGGACGGGCGCGAGACGACCAGGGGAAGCGAGGGTCGGCGAGGCGGCGGCCGACGGTCGCCGGGTCGGGGCGCGGGGACGCGGCTTGCAAGCCCTTCGACCAATCCGATGGTACCACGGCCGTTGACACTCCGGAAAGTGGCACTATACGATAGAGCTGCTTGTTTTAAGTAAGTTACGGACCCACCCGTACGAAGGAGGTCGGGAGTCGTGGCCGAGGCGGCGACGGCGACGCGGTGGACCATCGACGCGTCCCACAGCACCGTGGAGTTCGCGGTCCGGCACATGATGATCTCCACGGTCAAGGGGCACTTCGGCAAGATCGAGGGCTACCTCGAGGCGCCGGACATCACGGACCTCAGCAAGGGCGCCAAGCTGGAGGCCCGCATCGACGCCTCCACCGTCGACACCCGGGAGCCCCAGCGGGACGAGCACCTGCGGTCCGCGGAGTTCTTCGACGTGGCCAACTACCCCACCATCGAGTTCCGCAGCACCCGCATCGAGAAGACCGGGGCGAACCGCTACAAGGTCACCGGGGATCTCACCATCCGCGGGGTCACCAAGGAGGTCACCTGGGACCTGACCTACGAGGGCGGCGGCAAGGACCCCTGGGGCAACGAGCGGGCCGCCTTCCACGCCGAGACCCAGGTCAACCGCAAGGACTTCGGTCTGAAGTGGAACATGCTGCTGGAGTCGGGCGGCGTCCTGGTGGGCGACGAGGTGCGGGTCACCGTCGACGTCCAGCTGGTGAAGCAGGGGCAGGGCCAGGCCTGAGCCACATGACCGCCGACCGGCGCGCCTCCGGTGCCGGTGGGGCGGACCGGAGCCGCCGGCCGCGGCGGGCGCAGCGGCTTCGCTCCGCACCCCGGACCCAGGCGCCGCCCCGGCGCCGGACGAACGCAGCCCGCGGGGGCGGCCCGGCAATGCCCGGGCCGCCCCCGCGGCGTCCTCTGCGGCGTGCCGGCCTCTCGCCGCGTCTCGCCCCGCGCGCCGCGCCCACCGCACCCCGACACCCCCACCTCACCGCAGCCCGACGCGCCCCCGCACCGCAGCCCGACGCGCTACCCCGGTGCAACCCGACGCCCCAGCCCAGGGCCACCCGACGCCGCACCCCGGTGCGGCCCGATGCCGCACCCCACGCGAACCCGACGCCCCACCCCACCCGACCGCAACCCGACACCCCACCCCACCGCAGCCCGGCGCCCCACCGCACCGCAGCCCGACGCGCCACCCCGGTGCAACCCGACACCCCAGCCCAGGGCGACCCGACGCACCACCCCGGCGCAGCACGCTCGGCGCCCCGGCTGGTTCGTCCGCAGCCACGCGCCCAACGCGGTTGTGGACGCCCCTGCCGCCACCGGGCTGCCCCGGGACCGCGCCGGTCCCCCTCCCCCGCCGTCCCGGCGCCCCCTTGCTGCGGGCGCCCCACGGAGCGGCAGCGCCATCCACCTTCAACGTGCTCGGCGGGAGTGCCGTCGACCCTGGACGGTCTCATCGGACGCGCCGCCGACCAGGCTCGCCCCCTGCGGGGCACCCGCCACCTTGGGCGGCGTCCGCCAGCGCGCCTCCGCCCTGGACACCCGCACCGCCGCCCTGGACACCGTCAGACCTCGACCCGCACCCTGTACTTCCGCAGCCACAGGTCCACCTGGGCCAGGTAGGCCAGCATCTGGGGTCGGCGCATCAGCTGACCGAACCAGGGGAGGTCGAACTCCCCCTCCGCCTCCACCAGCTCCCGCACCGCTCCCTCGTCGATCAGCGGGCGCAGGGGGGAGTGCGGGTCGGCGAGGATCGATCGCACCCATTGGCCCACGGCCGCCAGGTACGCGGGGTTGAACGTCTTGGGGTACGGGCTCTTCTTCCGCCAGAGGACTGCGTCGGGCAGGACCCCGGCCAGGGCGTGACGCAAGAGCCCCTTCTCCCGACCGCCCATGGTCTTGAGCGCCCATGGCACGTTCCACACGTACTCCACCAGGCGGTGGTCGCAGAAGGGCACCCGCACCTCGAGGCCCACCGCCATGCTCATGCGGTCGTTGCGGTCGAGCAGCACCGGCATCCACCGCGTCAGGGTGAGGTAGGCGATCTCCCGGCGCCGGGCGGCGGCCGGTTCCTCCCCCTCGAGGCGCGGCACCTCGGCCAGGGCCTGGCGGTAGCGGTCGGCCAGGTACTCCCCCGGGCGCAGCCGCTCCCGCAGCGCCGGGTGCAGCACCGCGAGGCGGGCGTCCAGCTTCAGCGACCAGGGGAAGGTGTCGGCCCGCAGGGCGTCGTCCCGGAAGAACCAGGGGTAGCCGCAGAAGACCTCGTCGGCGCACTCGCCGGAGAGGGCGACGGTGACGTCGCGCCGGATCGCCTCGCAGAAGAGCAGCAGCGAGGCGTCGATGTCCGCCATGCCGGGCAGGTCGCGGGCGGTCACCGCCCGGGCCAGCGCCTCGACCAGGGCCGCGGTGGAGAGGCGCACCACCCGGTGCCGGGTGCCCAGGGTGCGGACCATCAGGTCCACGTAGGGCGCGTCGGCCTCGGGCTGGAAGTCGTTGGGCTGGAAGAACCGGTCGTTGCCCTCGTAGTCCACGGAGAAGGTGCGCAGCGGGGCCTCTCGCCCCGCCTCCGCCAAGGCCCGGGCGGCCAGGGCGGTGACGGCGCTGGAGTCGAGGCCGCCCGACAGCAGCGTCCCCAGCGGGACGTCGGACACCAGCTGGCGCCGGACGGCGTCGGCGAGGAGGTCGCGGACAGTGGCCACCGTGGTGGCGGGGTCGTCGGTGTGGGGCCGGCTCTCCAGCCGCCAGTAGTGGACCTGGCGCAGGCCTTGGCGGTCGCAGACCAGGTAGTGGCCGGGCAGCAGCTCCCGGATGCCGCGGAAGATCCCGTGCCCCGGGGTCCGGGCCGGCCCCAGGGCGAAGATCTCCAGAAGCCCCTCGGCGTCCACCACGGGCTCCACCTCGGGGTGGGCCAGCAGGGCCTTGAGCTCGGAGGCGAACAGCAGCGTGCCGCCGCGGACCTGGTAGAAGAGCGGCTTGATCCCGAACCGGTCGCGGGCCAGGAAGAGCCGCTGGGCCCGTTCGTCCCAGACGGCGAAGGCGAAGATGCCGTTGAGGCGCTCGGGCGCCCGCTCCCCCCAGGCCATGTAGGCGGCCAGCACCACCTCGGTGTCGGACCGGGTGGTGAAGCGGTGGCCCAGGGCCTCCAGCTCGCACCGCAGCTCGGCGGCGTTGTAGAGCTCCCCGTTATACGCCAGGACGAACCGGTCCCCGCCCCGCTCCCGCACCATGGGCTGGACGCCGCCCACCGGGTCGATGACGATCAGCCGCCGCTGGCCCAGGGCGGCATGGCGGGTGACCCAGTGCCCGCTCTCGTCGGGACCGCGGCACGCGAGGGTCTCCGTCATCGCCTCGAGCACGGACACCTCCCGCGTCAGGTCTCGTTCCCAGTCGATCCATCCCGCGATGCCGCACATGGGTGTCCGACCTCCTCCCGTGGGCGGCTGCCCATCGGCGCTGGGGCATCGTACGCGGGAGGCACCCCCGCCGGTGTCTGTCCAACCCCGGAGGACGGCCTGCGGCCCACCACCGGTCGAGGATGGTCAACTCTTTCGTCAAGGGTTGGTCAGGCTCGACCGTTGACGATGGGCCCGGTCCCCGACTACGTTGAGAAGCGAAGGCGGTCGGGCGGCGGGCCCGATGCGCCGCACGCTCACAACTCCACATGCGGACGACGGCGTCCCAAGGGGGCAACGGGGCCCATTCGCAGCCGCAGCCGGTTTGCGGATGGGCCCCTTTCCTTTGCCTTGGCATCGCGGTTCCGTCCCGATCCGGTTCCACCAAGGCCGACGTCTGGTCCATGTTGAACGGCGTGCTGGCGGGGCTGGTGGCCATCACCGCCTCCTGCGCCTTCGTCAAACCGTGGGCGGCCGTGATCGTCGGGGCCGTGGCCGGGGTGTTGATGGTCTTCGCGATCCGGTGGACCGAGCGGGTCCTGAAGGTCGACGATCCCGTGGGTGCCTTTTCCGTCCACGGCATCAGCGGGATCTGGGGCACCCTCTCGACGGGCCTGTTCGCCGCCCCCGATCTGGTCGACCAGGTTGGTATGGGCCAACCGGGACTGCTCTACGGCGCCGGACTCCACCAGCTGGGGGTTCAAGCCCTTGGCGTCACCGTCTCCTTGGCGTACGTGTTGGCGGCGGCTTGGTTGACCTTCGTGCTCGTGGACAAGGCGGTGGGCCTGCGCCTCTCCCGGCAGGACGAACGAATCGGCCTTGACATCAGCGAACACGGCCTGCCCGCCTATCCCGAGCTGCTCCCGTCGGCGGAGCCCGGGATCTCGGCCCCTGCGCAGCGGGCAACCCGGCCCACCTCGGCACAACCGACGGTCCAGACCTGAGTCGCGCCGGGCGCTGGAGCAACCCGGAGACGAGGCGCAGGCCACGGGCCCCGCCCCGCCAACCAGGCCCCCGAACGAACGCGCAGGGCGCGCACCTCGTGGTGCGCGCCCTGCGCTGCCGGGGTTGACCGGACCGCCGCCCGCCCACGGGCGCTCCTCCCCCGGGTCGTTTCCGTTCCGCCGGTCTTGTCCGGATCACGTCCGTTCCACCTGCCCAGGCCGGGAGCCCCGACCGGGGCGTCGCCGCCTCCCACCTGTCGCCGGCCCGTGGTGGTCGCGCGGCCGGACGGGCCGCGGGGACGGCTCGTCCCGTTCCTGGTTGCCGCCGGCCCCCTCCCCCACGGGCGCGGAGGGTCCCCCCAAGGGCCCGAGGCTCGCGAACTCAATGATGCTCTGGGCGATCTCCCGCAGGGGCTTGCGCTGGCGCATGGCCGTGTCCCGCAGCCGCTTGTAGGCCTCCGACTCCGCCAGGTCGAACCGGTCCATCAGGATCCCCTTGGCCCGCTCGATCACCTTGCGGTCTTCCAGCCTGCGGGCGGCCTCGGCCACCTCCCGAAGGGCCGCCTCCAGGCGGGCTGCGGCCGCCAGGAGGCTTCGGGCGACCGCCACCACCTGCCACCGGGGCGCGGTGGCGGGCAAGACCGCCCACAAGGGCCAGTCCTCCGAGCCCAGGTGCTGCCACAGGCCGGCCGGTTCGTCCCCGGCCGCGCCGTAGAACCAGAGCACCGGGCGGCCGGTGAGGCGCCCCAACGTGCGGGTCCGCTCCGCCGGGCGGTCGATCCCGTCGAGCCAGAGGACGTAGAGGTCCGCCGGGTGGCGAGCCAGCCAATCGTCGGAGGGCCAGCCCACGTGCAGCAGGATGGGCCACCCCGTCTCCACCAGAGAACGGGGCAATCGGGCCCCCTCTTGCGCCGGATCGAAACCCAGGGCGACGATCTGCGGCTGGCTCACCCGCCATCCCCGCCTCGCTGCATCCGCCTGCCTACCCGCCGCCGACGTGACGCCCGCCACCATCCCCGCGGCGACGGGCGAACCCGACCGCCGGCATCGGCGGCGGCTGCTTGCACGCCGCTCCCCTGCGCCGACGCCCGGCACCGTGGTCTCGCTGGCTCCATCATACCGCCTGCCCCCGTGCCATGGGGGCGGGACGGCAAGACGCGTGCCGGAGGAAGGTCGGCGGCTTGGCGTGGTCGGCCACCGCGGTGCCATCCCGACCACCGACGCCCCCGTGGAAAGAAGCGCCCCCGGGCGTCTCGCATCGCCCGGGGACGACCGATCCGCGCAGATCCGCACGGATCCCCGCCGGCTCTGCACCGGATCCGCAGCGGATCCGCCCACCGCCGACCCCCTCAATACTTCGCCAGGTATTCCTGCAGCTCCCACGGCGAGATCTGGGTGCGGTAGACGTCCCACTCGATCTTCTTCGCCTCCAGGTAGCGGGAGGCCACGTGGCTGCCCAGCGCCTCCAGGATCAGCGGGTCCTGCTCCAGGGCCCGGATCGCCTCGGCCAGCGAGCCCGGCAGGCTGGCGATGCCGAGTTCTTCCCGTTCGGCCTCGGACATGTGGTAGATGTTGCCCTCCACGGGATCGGGCGGCGTCAGGCGCCGCTTGATGCCGTCGAGACCCGCCTTCAGGATTACCGCCAGCGCCAGGTACGGGTTGCACGAGGGATCGGGCGAGCGCAGCTCGATCCGGGTGCTGAGCCCGCGCTTGGCGGGGATGCGGATCATCGGGCTGCGGTTGCGGTACGACCAGGCCACGTACACCGGCGCCTCGTACCCCGGCACCAGCCGCTTGTAGGAGTTGACCAGCGGGTTGGTCACCGCCGTGATGGCCCGGGCATGCTCCATGATGCCGGCGATGTACTGCTTGCACACGTCGCTCAGCCGGTCCGGCGTGGTGGGGTCGTAGAAGGCGTTCTCCTCGCCCCGGAACAGGGACTGGTGCAGGTGCATGCCCGAGCCGGCCTCACCATGAAGGGGCTTGGGCATGAAGGTGGCGTGCAGGCCGTGTTGCAGGGCGATGGTCCGGACCACACTGCGGAAGGTGGCGATGTTGTCCGCGGTGGTCACGGCGTCGGCGTACTTGAAGTCGACCTCGTGCTGGGAGGGCGCCACCTCGTGGTGGGCGGCCTCGATCTCGAAGCCCATCTCCTGCAGCGTCAGGACGATCTCCGCCCGCACCTCCTCGCCCTTGTCCACCGGCGCCAGGTCGAAGTAGCCGGCGTGGTCCAGGGTCACGGGCCGCCCCTGCTCCGCCGACGGCCGTTCGAACAGGAAGAACTCGGGCTCGGGGCCCACGTTCATCACGTAGCCCATCTCCGCGGCTTCGGCCACCACGCGCTTCAGCACGTACCGCGGATCGCCCTCGAAGGGCGTGCCGTCCGGGTTGTAGACGTCGCAGATGAGGCGCGCCGTGCGCCGCCCCTCCCGGGTCTTCCACGGCAGGATGACGAAGGTCGCCGGGTCGGGCCGCAGGTACATGTCCGACTCCTCGATGCGGACGAACCCCTCGATGGACGAACCGTCGAACATCAGCTCGCCGGCCAGCGCCTTGTCGATCTGGCTGGCCGGGATCTCCACGTGCTTGACGGTGCCGAGGATATCGGTGAACTGCAGGCTGATGGTGCCGATGTTCATGTCGCGGATGGCGGCCTTGATGTCCTCGGGGCTCAGGTTCTTCAACGCGGTTCCTCCTCTCCGCGAATCTCGACGAGTCTCCGCGAACCGACGAACGTTCCCGGGAGCGCGGTCCGGGTCGCGCGGTGACGCCTGGTGGCGGGTCGGGTGAGCGGCAACGCAGGCGGCACCGGCTTCGTCACCGGCCCGGTCCCTCGCTCCAGCGGTTGCCGGTGGCCGGTCCCCCGCTGGCCTGGGCCACCCCGAGCGGGCGTCGGCATCCGGGACCGTCGACCCGCCCTCCGTGTCGATCCCCCCCTGCGCCCAGGGCATCCCCTGCGCCCAGCAAGACGCGCATGGTGTGGACGTTGTGCCCCTGCTGCAGGAGCCAGCGGATGCGCCGCAGCTGCCGGATGTCCTCGGCCGTCAGCAGGCGCTGCCCGGACGGGCCGCGGGCCAGGCGGATCAGGCCCCGGGCCTCGTAGTACCGGATCTGGCGCTGGGTCAAACCCGTCAGCCGCTCCGCGACGGCCATGGTGTACACGGCCTTCACCTCCTCAAACGACAAAGCCCCTGCAGGACGAACCTGCAGGGGCGCCGTTGCCCTCTTCTCCGCCGCCACGCCGTTGTGGCAGCCGCGCTGCATCCCGATGCAGCTTGATGCAACTATATGCGACCAAGGGGGCCCTGTCAACGGGCGTGGGCGGCCTGGACTGCATCAAGCTTCGGTAGGTGGATCCCCCCGACCCATGTTCCGGTCACGCCACAGAAAGGCCGGCCAGATGCCGCAGCGCCTTCACCCACTCGCGGTCCGCATGGGGTCCGTAGAGCGCCGGGATCCGCACCCGCAGCCACTGGGCGACATCCTCCACGTCGCTCCGGCTCAGGCGCTGCCCGAACAGCCGGCCTTGCGGGGTCGGGGCCACCGGTGGCGCCTGGCGGCGCTGCCAGACCGGACGCGCGTAGCGATCGAGCTCCCCGTTCGCTCGAGCCGCCAACAGCCGGGCCAGGTGCCGAGCCCCTCGCTCGCTCCACGCGGCCCCGCGCCGCTTCATTCGCCGGGCCAGCACGTGGTAGTTCTCCGCCTCGATCGCACCGAGCCGCCGCGCGTTCGCGTCGGCCACGATGCCGTCCCAGTGGTTCTTCAAGTACTGCTTCAGTTCTTGGACGCGGTCGCGCGCTTCACCCCGCGCCCGCCGGCGAGCCGCATCCAGGATCGTCTACACCTCGCGCCACGGCTTCCCCTCGGCCAGGGCCGCCGCCAGCTGCCGGTGGGCTTCCGCGTCGTGCTGCAGTCCCCGCCGCATGGCCCGTTTCAGGTGGAACGGATCGAGGCGATACGAAGCCTGTGGGAGGTACTCAAGGGCCTTGCGGATCCACGGCGCCCCGTCCCCACCCACCGTGCACTGTTCCACCCGGGCCCAGTCCCACTCCGCCGCAAAGGCCGCCAGCGCCTCCTCGATGGACGCCGTCCCTTCGCCCACGGCCACGTGCACCCGCCGGTTCTTCAGCACCGTCCGCCCCCGCGCGTCCGTCGCCTTGCCCTCATACGCCAGCGCATGCATCAGCGCAATCCGCTCTTTCTGCCCATCCGGCCCGCGCCGCCGGCCCCGCACCAACAGCTCGTCAAACTCCAAGTCGACGGCGGCCGCCGGCCGGCTCCCGGGCGGGATCTCGCCCCGCTCAAACACCGCCTCCCGCTGCGCCTTCGCCGCTTCGTCCGCTCGGGCCCCGGCCGCCTGCACATCCGCCCACAAGGCCATGGCGCTCAGCCGCACGGCCCCGCAGCTCACCCGCTCCAGCCAGTCCGCTGCCGCCGCAAACGGCACTTGGGTGCACAGCTGAATCCCGAACTCCTGCACCAGCGGCGAGTATCGCTGCCGCGGCGCCAGCCCGAGCACTTCATCCAGCAAGAACCGCCGTGCGCCGCTCGGCCGCTCCTGGTAATACCGTCGTTCCCACTGGATCTCACCCACCCACGTGATCAGGCTCCGCGGTTGCTGATTGACGCACTTCAGTTGCCGCCGGTCCCGCTGCTCCATCAGCTGCCGGTCCAGCGCCTCCAAAGCCGTGACCAACAGTTGCCGCGCGGCCTCCTGCGCCCCTCGGACCACGGCCACCTCCAGCGCTCGAAAGTCCGGAGCCTCCCACAGGGCCTTTTCCACAACCCGAGCAAGCTGCAGGGTGATCTCCCCGATGCGGCGAATCACGTCCTTCATGGAGAGGCCTCACCTCCATCCTTGGCCAGAAGGATCGGCTGTCCCGTTTGGGACAACCTGGTGAGGTCTCTCCTTCGCTTTTCCCCCACCAGCACCTACCGAAACTTTAGACAGTCGGCGGCCTGTCCGTGTCACGTTCGGGTAGGGTGCCCCCGCGGAACGACGTCGTCAACCCCTTGGTGGGCCCCGACGTGCGTCTAGATCGCGGAACACCTGAACCCAGGGTCTGTCCGCATGGGGTCCGACAAGCGCCGGGGTGCGGCCACGCAGGCAACGGGCCGGGTCTTCCTGAAGCTGGCGAACGACTTGGGCCACGGCCTTTCGTGTCGCCCGTCGTACGGAGGACGAAACTCGCAAGCGAGGCCGTAACGCATGACGCCAAAGCGGGTGGGGAGCAACGCGGCGAAGGCCCTGGGCGAGCTTGTAGGCGCCGCACTGACCGTCTCGTCGAGGCTGACGGTGGTTGGCGCCACCCGCCTCCTGGTGCCAGCAGCACCGGCGCCGCGTCTGCGAGGCCCTGCCGGCCGCCCAAGGGTGGTGCTCGTGCGGCCGGCAAGCAATGCCGCTCCGGCTGGGCCAACACGACCAGGAAAGGCGCCGGCGGGCGCCACGCCTGGAAGGGCGGGCGGAGTAAACGAGACCGGCCCTGCAGGCCGATGGGCCGCACAAAGGGGGCACACCATGGCGTTGCCGCCGCCGAAGCTGGCGGTCCTGGGTGGCCCTTCGGCACAAAGCGAAGGCCCCGGGAGGGAAGTCCGGAGAGGGGTTGAAACCACCGCATGAGCGCCTGTTGGGTTCATCGTCTCTACGATTGGAGGGGCGCCATGAGCGTTTGGGACCGCATTGTCCATGCGTACCGGGCGCTGCAGACCGAGGTCGCCAGGGCGGCCGAACGCCAGCGGCGATTGAACGAATTTCGCAAGGTGGTGGCCGCCGCGGTGGCCGACGGCGTCGTCACCCTGGACGAGTTCGACGCGCTCCGCGAGGCCCAGCGGCAGCTGGGGCTGACTGACGCGGACGTACAGGCTATCCGCGGGGAGGTCATCCGGCAGGCGCTACAGGCCGCGACAGAGGACAAGCGACTCAGTCCCGAGGAGGAGCGCTCACTGCAGCAGCTGGCGGAATACTTCGATTTGCCTGCCGACCAGATCCCGGCGAACCGCGAGCAGCTCGATCGATACCGTCTCCTCTACCAACTCGAGCACGAGCCGCTGCCCGTAGTCATGGTCCCGGGTCTCGTCCTGCGTCGGGGCGAGACGCCGCACTGGTCCGAGCCCGGTGAGCTGTTAGAGGAGCGGGTAATCAACCGGCGGTATGAGGGCGGCTCGTCCGGGTTCTCCTTCCGCATCGCCAAGGGAGTGAGATACCGTGTCGGCGGGCACCGAGGCCGCATCGTCACGGAGACCGGCCTCGTGCCGATCAGCCGCGGTGATCTCGTCCTCACCAACCGGAGGATCGTTTTCAGGGGAGACCGAAGGTCCGTCGCGGCGGAGTGGACGAAGGTGATCGACGTGAGTCTCTACCTCGACGGGATCAAAGTCTCCGTGACGAACCGGGCAAAGCCCGTGTTGATCCGGTTCGCGGATTCGCGCAACGCGGAGATCGTCGGTGTTGTCGTCTCTCGGCTTATAAACGAGGCCTGATTCGGCCGCTGAGCAGGCAATCCACGAGGACACGAGGCGCTTCACCGGCCCCGCTCCCGGCGCGCGGCGCGCACCTCCTCGTCCACCTCGAGCTCGCTCAACCGGTCAAGGCCGCGCTGGGCCGCCCGCTCGCGCATCCGGCTTACCGCCGCCTGCGCCCGGGCCTGGCGCACCGCCCGCAGCGTCTCCTCCAGGTCCTCCTCGCTCGTGCCCACCAGGACGGCCACCGGCGTGCCGTTGATGGTCAGCACGGCCTCCTCACCCTGCCGGAGGGCGCGCCAGAGCTCGCCGGACCGGGACCGCAGCTCGCGCACGGAGACGAAACGCATCCCATGCTCCTCGTCGTAACACTATTGTGCCACGATGGTGTACCAGGCGGAAGCGGAACCGCTGGGACGGCCCTCCCGGCATCCACCCATGGTGCTACCCGGCGGTCGCCGTAGCCGTCTCCCGGCGCCCGGGCGGCAGAGCGTGCGGCCGCGGTAGCGATTCGTCCGGCGGACCGTGGGAGGGGATCGCCTCCTACCGAACGGTGACTCGGTCCGACGGGTCGCGAGCCGTGGCCGGCACCGCTTCGAGGAAGGCCCGCGCCCGCGTCACCGCCGGGTTGGGCGTGCCCTCCTCGGCGGCTCCCTCCTGGCGGACGGCGAAGACCATCAGGAAGCGGACCCGGTCGGACCCGGCGGGAGTCGCCCAGCCGGCGAACCAGCGCCAGCGCGGCGCCCGTTCCCCGCTTCCCACCTGCGCGGTACCCGTCTTGCCCGCGACCGTCCAGCCGCGGGTGGCGGCCAGCGCATGGGCCGTCCCCGTGGGGTCCGCCACCACGCGGCGCAGGGCCTCGCGGATCACCCGGGCCGTCTCCGGACGGATCGCCCCCTCCTTCCAGACGGCCGGCGCGCCCTGGGCGGCGTCCCCGGCCTGGGCCGCGGCCGCGCCCCCCTGCTCCCTCGCCGGGGCCGGTTCGTCCAGGACCAGCCGCGGCCGCACCACGTCGCCGTCGCGCAGGAAGGCGGTGTACATGGCGGCCAACTGGAGCGGGCTGACCTGGACCTGGCCCTGCCCGTAGGCGCTGTCCGCCAGCTGGATCTCCCCCTGGATGCCGCCCTCCCCGGCCACCTGGCCGGGCGGCACCGGCAGGTCGAAGGGGAACTCCTCGCCCAGCCCGAACCGGCCCAGGCCTTGGACGAACCGCTCGACCCCCAGGGCGAGACCCACCCGGGCGAAGTAGACGTTGTCCGACCAGACCAGCGCCCGCAGGAGGTCGACCCGACCCGGCGGGTGGGGCACCCGGCGGACGTGGTAGTCGCCCCAGGAGGCGTCCTTCTGCCAGGCCTCGGGGCTCGGGCCGAAGTCGGTGTCCGGGGCGATGACCCCCGCGTCCAGGGCGACCGCGGCGGTGAAGGGCTTGAAGGCGGACCCGGGCGGCAGCGGCGCCAGGGCCTTGTGATGGAGGGGCGCGTGGGGATCCGCGTTGAGACGCTCCCACTCCGCCGCGGTGATCCCGTCGGCCAGCTGATTGGGATCGAAGGCCGGGCGGCTGGCCATGGCCAACACGTCGCCGCGGGCCGGGTCGAGGACGACGGCGGCCGCCTCGCTGCCGACGCCGCCCCCGCTCCCCTGCCCGGCTCCCGCGCGGCCGGCTCCGCCGTCCAGCGCCCGCTCCAGCGCCTGCTGGACCTCGAGGTCCAGGGTCAGGCGCAGGTCCCGGCCCGGTTGCGGATCCCGCCGGGCGATCTCCGGCCCCTGCGTGCCGTCGGCCCGCTCGATCCAGATGCGACCGCCCCGCTGGCCCCGCAGCGCGTCCTCGCGGGCCCGCTCCAGGCCCTGCTTGCCGATGCGGTCGTGGGCGCCGTAGCCCGCCTGGCGGCGTTCTTCCGTCAGCTCCTCGGCGGTGATGGGGCCCGTGTAGCCCAGGGTGTGGGCCGCCAGCCGGCCGTGGGGATACCAGCGGGCGGTCTCGCGGGTGGAGCTGACGAGCACGCCGGGGATGGCCAGGAGGTCGTCCTCCCGCGCTGCGACCCGGGACGCCGGCCAGGTCACGATGGGGACGAACAGGTCGTCCTCGACCCAGGGCTGTTCCAGCTGCGCCTGCACCGCCTGGGGGTCGATCCCGAGCGCCTCCGCCAGCCGCTCCGCGGAGTCGGGCGCCATCTTCCCGGGTACCAACCCGATGGCCCGGGCCGGTTCGTCCACGGCCAGGGGCTCCCCGTCCCGGTCCAGCAGGCTCCCCCGGCGGGCGGGCAGGCTCTGGGCCCGGACCTTGTCGCCCTCCCGCAGGTCCGGGAAGATCAAGGCGGGCGTCCAGTGCACCCGCCAGCCCTCGTCCTCCCGGACCAGCCGCGCCGTGTACGCCTGGGTGAAGGCGCCGGCCAGGGCCGTCTCCCAGCGGACCTGGAAGGCGAGGGTCACCTCGTCGCCCTCGGGGCGGAAGTCGTCGGGGACGCGGACCTCCGCAGCCAGGCCCGTACGTTCGATCCCCTCCTCGATCCGCCGGTACCGCTCGGTGAAGTCCTGCTCGGGGACGGCCTGACGGCTGGCCTGGTCGAGGAGGGCGTACATCCCCGCGTAGTCCTGGCGTTCCCAGGCGTCCAGGTACTGGCGCAGGACGGCATCCGGCCCCGGCGTCCGGCTGCAACCGACGAGCAACGCGGCCAGGAGGCCGAGGACCACCGCCATCGTGAGGCCGGCACCAGGACGCGATGCCGGTCGACCATGGTGCAAGCCCGGGCGACGGGACTCCTCTCCGATGAGGCGGCCCGGCGCTCCGCCATCCCCTGCCCCGAGGGGCCGCCGGGCCGACATCCCGACCCCCACCCCGATGCCAGGCCGATCCCCCTTGGATCCCGCCACGGCTCCTCCCCCCTGCCGCCGGCGCGGCACCGCTCGCGCCGCGGTCATGCCGTGCCGCCGCTGCCCGTTACCCCTGCTCGGCCGACGGCCGGCGCGCCGACCCGCTGGCCGGTTCCTCCCGCGGCGGAGCCGCCGCCTCGGCCGCCCCCCTGGGTGCCGCGACGAGGTCGGACGCGGTGGCCTTCGCCGGCACCTCCGCCCCCTCCTCCACCACGTGGACCGTCTGGGTAGGGAAGGCGAACGGGATGCCCTCTTCGGCGAAGCGGCGGTAGATGGCCAGGTTGATCGCCTGCTGGATGTCCATGTAGAGCAGGTAGTCCGGGTCCGTGACGAAGTACACGAACTCGAAGATCAGCGCCGAGTCGCCCAGCTGCTTGAGGTGACCCCGATCGAACCGCACGTGGGGTTGGGATTCGATGATCTCGCGCACCATGGCCGGGATGCGCTCCAGCTGCTGGACGGGGGTGCCGTAGGCGACCCTGATGCGGAACTCCACCCGCCGCTCGGTCATCCGCTTCATGTTGCGGATGCGGCTCTTGAGCAGATCGGCGTTGGCGAAGACCACCTCTTCGCCCGTCAGGGCGCGCACCCGCGTGGTCTTGATGCCCACGTGCTGGACGGTGCCGACGAAGTTGTCGACCACGATGAAGTCGCCGACGACGAAGGGCTTGTCCAGCACGATGGACAGCGACGCGAAGAGATCGCCCAGCACGTTCTGCAGCGCCAGGCCGACGGCGATGCCGGCGATGCCAAGCCCCGCCACCAGGGCGGTGATGTCCATCCCCAGCTGGCGCAGCACCACCAGGATGACCAGGGTCCACAGGCCGACGCGGGAGAGCAGCTGGGCGGCCGCCAGGGCGGCGGCGACCTCCTCGTCTTCGCCGCCCCGCTCCTGGAAGGCGCGGCTCAGGAAGAAGCCGATGGCGTAGTTGGCCCAGAGGGCGACCTGCAGGATCAGGGCGATGCCCACGATCTGGCGCAGGCGGAAGGCCAGGGGCTCCGGCAGCGCCAGGACCTGGGACCCGGCCCAGACCGCCAGCACCAGCAGGGTCAGGGTGCCGGTCCGCCGCTGGAGCAGCTCGACCAGGAAGTCGTCCCAGGCCGTGCCGGTGCGGCCCGCCAGCACCGCCAGCCGTGCCGCCAGCCGGTCACGGGCCAGCTTGAGCAAGGCCAGCGTGAGCAGCGCCACGCCCAGCGCCACCAGCCAGCGCCAGACGGGGTTGCCCAGGATGAGCCACCGGGTGAAGGGTGCAGCCGCCAGGGCCAGGAACGCGGTGTCGCCCGTCACGGTTCCACCCCCTGTCCTTCGCTCCCGCGGGAGCGGCCGCGCCCCCACCAGGATCTACGTGCCCGCCCCCCAGGCCATGCCAAGCGCCCATGCCTGGGCCCGACCGCAGGTGCCATCCGCCGCACCCCGTTCGGGCCGGGGTACGCGCCGACCCGGCTCCACGAAGGCCGTCCCCCAAGTCGCCGATCGGGCTCCGCCAAGACCCGCGCCGAAGACGGCGATGGCCCGGTGGCGAGCCGTCCATCCGTCGCGACGAGGGACCGGTCCGTCGTCGCGATGGACCGGTGGGCTGTGCGGCGCCTGCCCCACCGGCGACCCGGCGGGGCGCCTCCCGCGATGGCCCGCCGGCCGCCGGCTCAACGCGCTCCGCCCGCCCCCGCGCCGGGCGCCGGATCGACGCCCGCGGTGCCCCCCGAGCCGCCGGCGCCGCCGGTGCCGCCGGGGCCGCCGGCGCCGGCGGTGCCGCCGGGGACCCGCTCCCGGAAGCCGTTGGTGATGGGGTAGCGCCGGTCACGGCCGAAGGCGCGGGCGGTGACCTTCGGACCCGGCGCCGCCTGGCGGCGCTTGTACTCGCTGCCGCCCACCAGCTGCACCGCCCGGGCCACGGCCCAGGCCGGGTGACCCCGGGCGACCAGGTCCGCCGCGGGCAGGTCCCGCTCCACATAGCCTTCGAGGATCGGGTCCAGCACCGCGTAGGGCGGCAGGCTGTCCTCGTCCCGCTGGCCCGGCCGCAGCTCCGCCGTCGGGGGCCGCTCGAGGACGGATCGCGGGATCACCGGTCCGCCGGGCCGCCCGTTGCGGTAGGCCGCCAGGCGGTAGACCAGGGTCTTCGGCACGTCCTTGAGGGGCGCGAAGCCGCCGGCCATGTCGCCGTAGAGCGTGGCGTAGCCCGTGGCCAGCTCGCTCTTGTTGCCGGTGGCCAGCACCAGGCCGCCGAACTTGTTGGCCAGGGCCATGAGGAGGGTGCCGCGGATCCGCGCCTGCAGGTTCTCCTCGGCCACGTCGAAGGGCCGGTCGCCGAAGAGCGGCGCCAGGGCCTGGCGGAAGGCGGCGAAGATGGCGTCGATGGGGACCACGTGGAAGCCGATGCCCAGGTTGCGGGCCACCGTCTCCGCGTCGCGCAGGCTGGCCGCGGCGGTGAAGGGCGACGGCATCGCGACCCCCGTCACCCGCTGGGGTCCCAGGGCGTCGGCCGCCAGGCAGGCGACCAGGGCCGAGTCGATGCCGCCGCTGAGGCCCAGCCAGGCGCGATCGAACCCGTTCTTGCGGAAGTAGTCGCGCACCGCCAGCACCAGGGCGGCGTAGACCTCCGCCTCGCCCTCGAGGGCCTCGACGCGCCGCGGCGGCAGGGGCGGCTTGGGACCGCGCCGCGCGGCGGCGCCCGCCGCTCCGACCCCCGCCGCCTCGTTCGACCCCGCGGTGGCGGCGGCCGGTCCGCGACCGGGCTGCGCCGGACCGCTGGCGGCGGCCGGCGGGCCGGGTTCGTCCGGACGAACCGGCCCCGCCTGCGGGTCGCGCTGCGATGCGGCGAGGCCATCGCCACCGGCGAGGTCGACCCGTTCGACCCGGGCCGCCTCCTCGGGCGACGGCGGCATGTGCCGCCAGCGGGGCTCGTGCCAGCGGGCGACCGCCGCCTCGGTGGGGTCGTAGTCCCAGACGATCAGGTCTTCGGCGAAGGGGCGGCCGCGGGCCGCCACCTGGCCCGCCGGGGTGACCACCAGGCTGTTGCCGTCGAAGACCAGCTCGTCCTGGCCGCCCACCATGTTGGCGTACACGATGGCGACGCCGAAGTCGGTGGCCCGCGTGACCAGCAGGCTCTCCCGCTCCCGCGGCTTGCCGGCGTGATAGGGCGAGGCGGAGAGGTTCAGCAGCACCTCGGCGCCGCCGGCCAGGGCCTGCTCGCGGACGGGGCCCTGGGGATACCAGAGGTCCTCGCAGATGCTGACCCCCAGGGTCACCCCGTGGAGGCGCAGCACCAGGGCGCGCCGGCCCGGCGCGAAGTACCGCTCCTCGTCGAAGACGCCGTAGTTCGGGAGGAAGCGCTTGCAGGCCACGGCCCGGACCCGCCCCCCCTCCAGCACCGCGGCGGCGTTGTAGAGATCGCGATCCTGGTGGACGAACCCCACCAGGGCCACGGGTCCGTCGGCGAGCCGGGCCGCGAGCCAGTGGAGCCAGCGCCGTCCCTCCGCCAAGAAGGCGGGGCGGAAGAGCAGGTCTTCCGGCGGGTAGCCGGTCAGGGCCAGTTCGGGGAAGACCACCACGTCGGCGCCCGCCCGGGCCGCTTCGGCGGCGAAGGCCTCCACCTTGCGGGCGTTGCCCTCGAGGTCGCCCACGGTGCTGTCGATCTGGGCGATGGCGATCCGGAGGGGACTGGCGGGTGACCCGTTCAACGCGGTTCCTCCCTGCCGGCGCGGCCGCCCCGGCGACGGACGGGATCGGGCGGCCTCCCCGCCCTCCCGTCGCGCCCGGGCGGTTCCGGCGGCGACGCCGGAGCTCGCCTGTAGTGTAGACGTCCCCCGGAGGCGGGTCAATTGGACGGAAGCGGCCGCGGGACGCGGGACCAGGAGAGGCCGCCGGCAGGGCGAAGGTTCCCGGGACGGACCGGGACGGGCCGGCGGTCCCGTGCGCCGTCTTGCAGGCAGAGGAGGTCCCGCGATGGACGAACCGGCCACCGGGCGCACCCTGGGCATCGCCGTCTACCCCGGCTATGGCCCGGAAGGCACGGAGGAGGCGATCGCGCGGCGGATGGAGGAGGCTGCCCGCCGCGGCTACACGGAGGTCTTCACGTCCCTGCACCTGCCCGAGGCGTCGCCCGTCGCCACGGCGGAGAGGCTGGCCCGGCTGGCTGGCCGGGCCCGCTCCCTCGGGCTCCGGCTCTGGGCCGACGTGGCCCCGTCCGCCCTGGCGGCCCTGGGTGCCGCCCCCGACAACCTGGAGCCCCTGGCTTCCCTGGGCCTCAGCGCCCTTCGCGTCGACCACGGCTACGACGCCGCCGCCGTCGCGGCCATGACCCGCAATCCCTACGGCCTGGACGTCGTCGTCAACGCCAGCACCGTGCGCCCGGCAGCGCTGGACCGCATCCTGGCGGCCGGGGCTCGGGCCGAACGGCTGGCGGCGTGCCACAACTTCTACCCGCGGCCGGAGACGGGCCTGAGCATCTGGTGGGTGCACCGCCTCTCCTCGGCGCTGGCGGAGCGGGGGATCCGGGTGGCCGCGTTCGTCCCGTCGCAACACGGCCGCCGCGGCCCCCTGTTCGCCGGCCTGCCGACGGTGGAGCGCCACCGGTCCCTCCCGCCCGACCGGGCAGCGACGGAGCTGTTGGCGCTGGGTTGCATCCACACCCTGTTCTTCGGCGACCCGGGGCCGTCGACCGACGAGATGGAGGCCGTGCGGGCGGTGTGGCGGGGGGACGGCATTCCCTTGCGCGTCCGGCTGCACCGCGACATCACGGCCGTGGAAAGAGCCATCGTGGAGGGCACGGTCCACGCCAACCGCCTAGACGCCGCGGAGGCCGTCGTCCGTTCCACGACCTCGCGCACCTCCGCCGGGTCGGCGACCGCCATTCCGCCCCGACCCGCCGAACCCCGGCCCCGCGGCACCGTCACCGTGGACAACGACCGGTATCTGCGGTACGCCGGCGAGCTCCAGGTGACGCTGCGCGACCTGCCGCCCGACGAGCGGGTCAACGTGGTCGGCTGGGTGCTGGCGGACGACTTGCACCTGCTGGACTTCCTGGGGCCCGGCGCCCGCTTCCGGCTGGTGGTGGACGGGAGGAACCCGGGCCGCCCCTCGTAAAATGTCATGCTGGAGACCGGGACAGACTACCACCGGTGGTCGGAGGGTGCCAGCCGCATCCGGCCGACCGCAGGGCATCGCGACCGTCCCGGGCCTTGATCACGGGCCGGACCCCGGCCCCGGGACCGCGACCTCGCCCCGGCCCGGCGCCGGCTCCAGTGGGCGCGTGCCGAACCGTGAGGGAGGGGGTTCTCATGCGTTATGCGTTGCTGGCGCCGCCGCGGGACGACTTCCTCGGCCGCGTGCTGGCCGGCTTGCGCGGGGTGCTGGACCTCCATGGACACCAGCCCACCGACGCCGACGACCCCGAGCTGGGCCTGGCCATCCAGGTGGCCGATCCGGCCGACCCGCGGCCCTTCCGCCGCCAGTCCCGCGGCACCTTCGTGGTCACCCTGATGGAGGGCGAGCCCGGCGAGAACGTCCTGCAGCGGGCCTACCCCTACCTGGTGCGCACCCTCTCCAACCTGCTGATCTACGTCACCGAGGAGCACGGGCGACGCTGCCTCCACTTCATCACACCGGAGCTGGGCCACTACCAGCTGGCGTACGAGGCCCGCGACGAGGCAGCCTTCTTCGAAGAGGTGTACGAGCGGCTGCGGCCCCTGGCCCAGTCCCGGTTCGTCCTGGACAACGTGTTCGTCCCGGACCTGCCGCGGGAGCTGTGGGACGGCAACGAGACCACCCGCGCCCTGGCCGAGGCGGGCCGGCGCCTGGCGGCGCTGGACCTGTTGCCCGCACCCTTCCCGCTGGAGGAGTACCTCTCGCCCCGGGACCTGCGCCACCTCAAGCTGCTCTACGGCATCGGGGGCTTGAGCTACGGCAACCTGAGCGCCCGGCACGAGGGCAACACCTTCTGGATGAGCGCCAGCGGCATCGACAAGTCGCGGATGGAGGTAATCGGCCGCGACATCCTGCTGGTCAAGGACTACGACCCCGAGCGGCAGGCGATGATCCTCAGCGTGCCCGCCGACCGGGAGCCGCGGCGGGTGTCCGTCGACGCCATCGAACACTGGATGATCTACCGCGAGCACCCCGAGGTGCAGGCGATCATCCACGTCCACGCGTGGATGGACGGCGTCCCGTCCACGGAGGTCAACTATCCGTGCGGGACCTACGAGCTGGCGACCTCGGTGGCGGAACTGGTGCGCCGCTCGCCCGACCCCGCGGCGGCGGTGATCGGGCTGAAGAACCACGGCCTGACCATCACCGGCCGGTCGCTGGACGACATCTTCGAGCGCATCGAGGGTCGCATCCAGCGGCAGGTGCCGATGACCTGACCGTTCCTAAAAAACATAGGCATTTATTACATCCGCCTATGACGCCGGGCGAACAGCGCTCCCGACGATTCGCGCCGGGGGATCGCACCCCGGACCCCAAGCCAGACCATCGCACCCGGGGCCGTGCGGCCTTGAGGCCGCCGGTGCCCGGGTGGATCGGGGTTCCCCCCGGCCTGGGGCGTCCTCGGAGGACCGCTCATAGAGCCGGTGCGCGAGCTTGCCGCGCACCGACGGGGCGATGCGCCGCCAATCGCTCCAGACGTGCCGCCCTCGATTCCTCGCGGGTAGAGGGCGGGCGGTTCCGGAGCGCAAGCGCTCGCCCAAACCAAGGCCCCGGCGGGCAATCGCCACCGCCGCCGCGGCGTGGGGCGACAGTCCGTACCGGGCCATGAACTTGACCTTGCCGATCACGCTGGTGAAGGCCGGGTTGACGCGGATCACTTCCACGCCTTCCCGGGCCGCTCGGGAGAGCAGGAGGGCCATGAATGCGGCGTAGGCAAAGGCGGACAGCATCCGGGCGTAGCGGGGGCCTTCTTCCCGAAGGCGGGTCTTCTTCGCCCGGAAGTCCAGCCGCTCGACGACGATGGGCTTGCCGGCGCCCTTGGCCCATGCCACCAGGTCCGCCACCCCCTCGCCCAGGATGGCCTTCACCTGCTCCCGGCGCTTGCCTTGAATCTGAAACCGGATGTCACGCGCCGCCACCGGGTTGCCGAAGCGGTCGACCTCCGCCACGGCCAGCCGGTCGGGGTTCAGATCGGCGCCAAGGGCGCCAGCCCTCCGCGATGTCGTGATCGGGGCCGCGGGCCGTTCGGTGGTGGCGAAGACATACCACGCGCCGTTTTGCCGGACGAACCGATAGCTGATGGCTCGCCCCGACGCAATGGCCGCCATGATGACATCCTGTCCATAGGGGAAGCGGATGCCGTGCAGCCAAACATACCGCCCAAAGCGGGCGGCCAGGGCGTTGGGCACCCGAAGACGCAACCTGTTGCCAAAGAGCGAGCAGGTCTGGTTGCCGCTCATCTCGTCTTTGGAACCGATGCAGAAGAAGCTTTGGCTCCGGGCATCGCGCCATGCCCTGCGCCATTCGTCGTGGGAAGCGAATCCATTTACTTCAAGGTGGAACTGCCGGTGAAACAAACGCCGGGAACCAAAGCAAATCGGCGGCGATCCCGTCCGGGCTTCCGCCGCTTCAAGGCGGGCGCGCAGCATGGCCAGCCGCCGCTGCTTCTGGTGCAGCCGAAACCGAACCCGGCAGCGCTTTGCAGCCCGTTCTTCGGGGGACAGGGCGGCCCAGCGCCCCTTGCCCGAGGCCAAAGCTTTCGCCTGCTTTTGGAGCTTGGCCATCGCTCGTTCGGTGGATTGAATCTGCCCGCGCAGATGCGCCAGATGGTGCCGATGCGCTTCCTCCGCCGCCTTCACCTTGCCCTTGAGTTCGGTGGCCAGCGCGTTGAAGTGGCGCGCCGTGATGCCGTAGCGGGCAATGTATTCCCGCTTGCATTCGACAAGGGGGCGGTGATGAACATAGACATCGACATACAACCGGCGCAGCAGGCGACCGTACAGGGCGGCGATGGCGTCCAGCGCCGGATAAACCGACTGGTCTTGAATCTTCGTCTGAAAGGTCGCCTGCATGGCCCACGTGTCCTCCCTCGCTCATCATACCAAACGCCTGTTCCATACACCAAAGAGGAACAGGGAAACGGAGGTGAAATGTTTCGCCTACGTCTGATAAGATTTAACGATCGTTTGGTCAGCAGTTACGAACCCTCCACCTCGCGCCCCTTCGCCCGCGGCATCCCCCACCGAGGCCCGGTCGGGATGGAGCGTGGCAGGCTGCCGTGCGAGGGCATGCGGCCGCACGGGGACACAAGGTCGGAGGCCGGAGGGCGGAGGGCGGCCGGAGCCGGCGGGCGGTCGCTGCGCCACCGCGCCGCCTCGACAGGGAGAGGAGGACACAGGTGAAGGCCCTGGTCTACCGGCTGTCGCTGCCCCGGGTGGTGCTGGCCAAGCTCTTGGCCCACCGCTGGCCGTGGCTGGTGTACGGCCCGGCCGGGGCGGTGGCGTACACCGACTGGCCGGATCCGGTGCCGCGGGGCGAGGACTGGGCGGTGGTGGCCCCGCGGCTGGCGGGCCTCTGCGGCTCGGACATCGGCGTGATCGCCGCCCACACCAGCCCCTCCGCCTCGCCCTTCAGCTCCTTCCCCGCGGTGCTGGGCCACGAGGTGGTGGGGGTGATCGCGCAGGGCGGCGCCCGGGTTCCCTGGCCGGCCGGCACGCGGGTGGTGGTCGACCCGTCGATCTCCTGCACCATGCGCGGCCTGCCCCCCTGCCCCCAGTGCCAGCGGGGCTTCCCCTACCTGTGCCAGCGCTGTACCGACGGGACCCTGTCGCCGGGGTTCCTGGTGGGCTTCTGCCGCGACCTGCCGGGGGGATGGGCCCAGCGGATGCTGGCCCACGCCAGCCAGCTCCACCCCGTTCCCGACGGGATGCCGGACGAACGGGCGGTGCTGGTGGAACCCCTCGCCATCGCCGCCCACGGGGTCCTGCGCCGCCCGCCTGCCGCCGGCGCGCGGATCCTGGTGATCGGCGCCGGCACCATCGGGCTGTCCACCGTGGCCGCCCTGCGCCTGCTCGGGTACGATGCCCATGTCACGGTGGCGGCCCGGCACGGCATGCAAGCCCGGCTGGCGCGGGAGCTGGGCGCCAGCCGGGTGGTGTCGCCCGCCGATCTCGGCCGGGCTGCGGCGGAGGCCGGCGCCCGCGCCTTCCGTCCCCTGATCGGCCGCGCCGTCTACCGCGGCGGGTTCGACCTGGTCTACGATTGCGTCGGCACCCGCCGCTCCCTGGACGACGCGCTGCGCCTCGCCCGGGAAGGCGGCACCGTGGTTCTGCTGGGCGCCGCCGGCGAGATCCCGAAGATCGACTGGACCTTCGTCTGGATGCGGGAGCTGGAGGTCGTCGGGGCGGTGGGCTACGGCCTCGAGCGGGTGGGCGGCCGCACCGTCCACACCTTCGACCTGGTCCTGGAGGCCCTGGCGGCGCACCCGGAGCTGCCCGTGGAACGCATGGTCACCCACCGCTTCCCGCTCCACCGCTACCGGGAGGCCCTTCAGGCAGCCCTGGACCGGCGCGCCTCGGGGGCGATCAAGATCGTCTTCACCCCGAACGAGGGCGGAGCGCCGACCGTCTCCACCCCGAGGGACGGCTGAGGGCCGGCCCTGCGATCCGCCGCGGCCAGGGCCATCCGCCGCGGCATGGGGGCCGCCCGCCGCGGCACGGGCGCCTCACATCGACCGCGACGACGTGAGGGAGGCGCACCAGGCGGCATGGGGGCCGCCCGCCGCGGCACGGGCGCCTCGGAAGGTCGGCCGTCGCCTGCCGGGCAGCCTGGACGGACGTGGACGGCGGCCGTCGGCTCCCGGACGCGGCCGGTCACGGGGCCCCGCCGCCCACCGCGGATCCTGTCGCCGGCCCGCCGCCGGCCGGCCGTCGCCGGGCCAGGTCGCGCAGGTAGTCCAGCACGTCCCCGTCGATGACCTCGTCCCCCACCACCCGCTCCTCGAAGTTCTCGTTCAGCTGGAAGGTGCGCAGCGCCTGGCGGGTGGCGTCGTCCAACCGCCCGCTGATCGGCCCGCGGTAGTAGCCCGTCGCCTGGAGAAGCCGCTGGATCTCCTCCACGACGGCGCCCTCGAGCCGCACCTGGCGGGAGGGGTCGGGGGCGCCGAAGTAGAGCCGGTGCAGCCGCACCAGGCGATGGAGCTCCTCGATGGGGCGGGGATGGTCGTCGACCCGCAGATCGAGCCAGCGGTCGGTGTAGCCGCCGTAGCCGCCCCGCGGCTTGACCAGCAGCAGCGCCGCCGACTGCTGGCCGCGCCGGTCGCCGCCCGCCGCCTGCCCGGCCCGCAGCGCCTCGATCAGGCGCTCTTCCATGGGCAGCCCGCGGTCCCGGGCCTCCTCGTAGGCCCGCGCCATCGCATCGACCACGGCCGGGCCGGCCAGGATGTTGCCCTGGCAGGCGTAGCCCGGTCCGACCCGGTGGCCGGCCCACTCCAGGCAGGCCGCACCGGTGTAGGCCGCCGCCCGCCCGTGGGCGTCGACCACCCCCAGCTGCCGGTGGTCCCGCCCGGGATCGGCCTGGACCAAGCGGTCCACCACCTCTTCCGCCGAGAGCCCCTGCCGCAGCAGGGCCAGTCCTTCCGGGCCGTAGGACACGTTGGCCCAGGCCTGGGTGGCGACGGCGCCGACCCCCGCCTCCGCCCAGGGCACCACAGCCCCAACAGCGAGGAACTTCGACTGGACCCCGACCCCCCACATGCCGACCCGGGGGTCGGCGGCCACGATGGAGAAGGTTGCCACGCATTCCCTCATGGCCCGCATGGTGGTTGGATTCGCTGGGCCGGACGCCGCTCCCTGCCCGGCGCCATCCGGGGTGGCCCTCCGAAGGGAGACGAGCCCCATGAAATTGCGTAAGAAGCTGATATTCGGCGATCGATGAAGAAAGATCGGGATATTTTCATGCCAATCGACTTGCCAACATCGCGAAAGTGTGCTAGCGATCGCCGCTCGAGTTTGACCTTTCCTGACGAAAGTGCATACGTTGGAGGCGGAAGGCCGGCTCGGGGCCGGACCCCGACGGCCCCCGGCCTTCCGGCTCGACATCCCGGACGGGAAGGGAGGGTGGTGCCGATGATGGGCGCGCTGGGTTGGGTGGCTGCCATCGTCGCGGGTCTCATCCTCGGTGGTGTCGTCGGTCGTTATGCCATCGGTGGCCGCCAGTTCCCGGGCAACCTGCCCGGCTCGCTGGTGACCGGCGTCGTCGGCGGTGTGCTGGGCGCGTTCATCCCGGGCAACTGGGGCTGGACGCTGGATGGCGCGAACATGGTCGCGGCCATCCTGGCGTCGGCGGTCCTGACGTGGTTGGTCGGCTACTTCGGCGGCAAGGAGGAGAGCAAGTCGGCCGGCACCTCCAGCTGATCCCAGCTGGCGCGGGCGCCGGTCCGACGGCGCGGTAGGCCGGCGGCGGGCGGCGTCGCGGTGGCTTCCGCGGGTCGCCCGGGTTCCGGCCCCGCGGCCCCGGGGGTTGCGCGACCCGCCCTTCCGGTCCGGCCAAGGTGACGAAGGCCATCGCGGAAGCGACGCCGCGGGCGGCAGGGGGAACGCGGTTCCCCCTGCCGCCCGCGGCTTCATTGCCCCAACGGATCGGGCCACCCGGGCCCGGCGCCTCGCCCGGCCCGCCCGGTCGGGCTGCGGAGCGCGTCACCGCACCAGGCCTGGGCTTGGCCACCAGGCCGCCCTCCCTTGGCCACCCACCCGTCCCCGGGGCCCGCCCCCGGGGCCCGCCCGCTGGTGCGCCACGGAGTCCATCCTCCGGCGGGCGACGCCATCGCCCTCCGCGGCCTCCCGGAGCCGGCCCCCGGCTTCGTCCCGGGGCGTCCCGTCAAGGGGCGTCCTGGGCGGCCTTCGCTCGCCTCACGGGGTCGCCGCCACCGCCCGGATCGTCTCGATCCACCACACGCCCTTCTCCCCGCGCCGCAGGGGCTGGACCAGGACCACCTCGTACTCGCGGCCGTCGTGCTTGACCCGGACCAGCGCCTGACCCTTCTCCGGATCCATCTGCACCACGGTGAACTCGTCGCTGAAGGGGTCGAACCCGTAGAGGGCGCCCTGCCGCCGCACGGTGTCCACCGGGTCCAGCCGCCAGAGGTTGGTGCCGCGGTCGACCTCCTCCTGCCAGCTCCGCACCACCTCCGGGTCCACCGGCTTGCGGCCGGTCTGGACCGCCCGCGAGCGGATGTCGTGGATCACCCAGATCCCCTGGTCGCCCTGCTCGCGGGGCTGGATCATGTGCAGCGTGTAGTAGCTGTTGCCGTGCCGCACCCGCACCAGGGCCTCCCCGCGTCCCGATCCCTCGCCGGGGTCGGTCCGGTGCAGCAGCACGTACTCGTCCCAGCCGTAGAAGCCGTAGGTGGTGGCCAGGTAGCGTGCCGCCTCGACGGGGTCGGTCAGCCACTGCATGCG
Source organism: Thermaerobacter composti (assembly GCF_033582035.1). NCBI lineage: Bacteria > Bacillati > Bacillota > Clostridia > Eubacteriales > Clostridiales Family XVII. Incertae Sedis > Thermaerobacter > Thermaerobacter composti. Next base: position 728,529 of record NZ_CP132508.1, on the reverse strand, counting down.
CCCCTGGGCGACCTCGCTCTGGAAGAAGTTCATGACCGCATCGTCCACGTCCATGCGCCAGGGGCTCCAGCCGGAGTCTTCCGCCCCCTCCCCCGCCGCGCCGGCCCGGTCGCCGTCGCCGCCCCCACCGGCGTGGCCACCCGACGGAGGGCCGGCGGAGGCGGCCGGTTCGTCCGCCCCCTCGGGCCCCGCCACCGCGCCCTCCGGGATCGGCCCGCCCGGCACGATCAGGAACCGCTCCAGGGGCTCCTGGATCGCGACGTGGCCGGCCAGGGTCTCCACCGGCTTCCCCTCCACCAGGATCTGGACGCGGCGGATGCCGGGCAGCCCCGTCAGCGTCTGCACGATGGCGTGGACGGTGACACCCTCGCCGTAGCTGCCGCCGGGGTGGTTCTTCACCAGCTCCTGGGAGAAGTTGACGTACACCGTCTGTTGGCTGTCGTCGACGGAGACGGAGAGCACCCGCGTCCCCTTGGGGAGGACGGAGACGAAGGGGGAGTTGGGCGGCGGCTGGAGCAGGTTCTCCACCGCGATGCGGGCCAGGTCGGCCGTCCGCTGCGGGCGGTCGACGGTGCGGCGCCACGGCCACGGATCCAGCAGGCCCGAACGGGATCCGTAGAACAGGGTGAGGGTGACCCGCTCGTCGCCGGGGTTGGGCACGATGGCGGGCGTCGCCTCCAGGCCGGATGGCGCCGCCGGGGCACCCTCCGGGGCGTCCGCGCTGTCGGGCACGATGACCACCTCGTGGGCCCCGCCCGGCACGCCCGCCTGCCCGCAGGCGGCCAGGAGCAGCGCCACCAGCAGGGCGACGACGACCCCCCCGCACGCTCCGCCCCGGCGGACGACCTGCCGCCGGGGACGATCCGGCCGGGTCGGGGACCCCACCGCCCCCGCCCCCCGCGGCTCGCGGACCCGGTGGACCCGGTGGCCCCGCGCGCCTCCTCGGTTGCACCCAGCGGGCACCCCGATGGACACGACGGCCTCCCCTCCACCCGTCAGCGTACCGACCTGGCGTTACGCACCCTTGTCAGCGCGGTGTCGGAACGGTTGCATGCGCCGGCTCGGGGTCGATCCAAAGCGATGTTGCGGTCTCGGGCGCGCCAAAGCGATGTTGCGGTCGCGTGCGCGGTTCGCAGCGTCGGCGGTCGCCTTCGCGGTCGCGGCGCCACCGGGGTCGTCGCGGGCGCGCCCCCTCACCGCTCCGACTCCGGATCCCAGGGGTAGACGATCCAATCGTCGGTCTCCTCGGCGTAGTAGTCGGGCTTGCCGGGCACCACCGAGCGCCGCGGCTTGTAGTGCATCACGGCCACCGCGGGCCGCCCGCCGGCCTCCTCGACGCGGTGCTTGACCGCCGTCACCGTGCGGCCGCTGTCCCACACGTCGTCGACCACCAGCACCCGCTTTCCCTTCAGATAGGGGTCGGGCGGGAACTGCAGGAAGGTGGGCCGGTCCAGGGTCTCGCCCACGCCGGTGTAGAACATCACCGCGGCAACCAGGATGTTGCGCATGCCCGTCTTCTCGCTGATCAGGCAGGCCGGGACCATGCCCCCCCGGGTGATGACCAGAAGCGCGTCGAACTCCTCGATCCGGATCTGCTGCAAGAGGCGGTCCACCAGCTGCTCGATGTCTTGCCACGTCAGGTACTTCTTCTCCGGCTGGCCGATGACCTCCACCCCCACGATTCGCCGGGCGGTCGCCTCCCCGGCGGGACGGTGACGAAGGGCGTCGGCGGCGATTGGCCTGCCGGGCCGCGCTCGCGACCCGCCGAGGTCTCCCGCCGACCGCCCGCCGGGGACCCGCTGACGCGGGGCGCGCCGCTCTGGCCGACCCTCACCCGCTGACCCGGCGCGCGCCGGTCGGACCGGCCCTCGCGGACACGGGCCGACACCCGGGACGACCGACGCCCGAATTGCCTCCATTGTACCGGATGGCGCCCCCGCCGGCGGCGGGCGGCTCCACCGCAGGACGGCGCCGCTCCCTCGCGCCGGACCGTGGCGGACGAACCGGCCTCCGACTCCCGCAGGCGGGCGGCGACGCCCACCCTCGGACCGACGGGGCGGTGCGGCGGCGGGCCGTCGGTCGGGGTCATGGGACGGCCTGCGAGGGCGGCCGGTGCCGCCGGCCCACCGCCGTCACGGACGGCCCTCAGGGGGCGGAGCCCGACCGGGGCCCCGCGCCGGGAGCGGTTCCAGCCCCCGACCCGCTGGCGCGGGTTCGTAGCTGCTTACCATTCCATCGTCATCTGTTATCAGCCGTAGGCGAACCTTTCGCATAACGGTTCCCCCACTTCCGACCCGTCCCCTCTTCGGCTTGCAGGCGGAACATATGTTTGATATCCTGGGAAAAGGGGGATGATCGGGCCGATGCAGGCGACCTTCCAGACGAAGATCCATGACCGGTCGGTTTACCCGGCCCTGGACGCCCTCGCCGCCCTGTACGGTCGCCTGCTGCGCCGGTTGTTCGTCGATCTCTACGTGCGGAAGCGTCCCCTTGTCGAATGCAAGCGGGAGTCCATTGCCCGCGACGGCATCACAGCCCGCTACTTCAACGCGCTGGCCACCGAACTGAAGGCCAAGGTGAAGGCGGCGGAAGAAGCCCATCGGCACCATCTGGCGCACCTGCGCGGGCAGATCCAATCCACCGAACGAGCGATCGCCAAGCTCCACAAGCAGGCGAAAGCCTTGGCCTCGGGCAAGGGGCGCTGGGCGACCCTTGCCCCCCAAGAGCGGGCGGCGCGCCGGCGTCGGGTCCGGTTTCGGCTTCACCAGAAGAAGCGGCGGCTGGCGATGCTGCGCGCCCGCCTGGAAGCGGCGGAAGCGCGGACGGGATCGCCGCCGATTTGCTTTGGCTCGCGGCGGTTGTTCCACCGGCAGTTCCACCTGGAGGCGAATGGGTTCGCTTCCCACGACGCATGGCGCAAGGCATGGCGCGATGCCCGCAGCCAAAGCTTCTTCTGCCTCGGCTCCAAAGACGAGAGGAGCGGCAACCAGACGTGTTCGCTCTTGGGCGACCGCTTGCGCCTTCGGGTGCCCAACGCCCTGGCCGGCCGCTTTGGACGGCATGTTTGGCTGCACGGCGTCCGTTTCCCCTATGGGCAGGATGTCATCCTGGCGGCCCTCGCGTCCGGGCAAGCGATTTCCTACCGCTTTGTCCGGAAGAACGGCGCCTGGTATGTCTTCGCCACCACCGAACGGCCCGCGGCCCCGATCACGACATCGCGGAGGGCGGGGGCCCTTGGTGCCGATCTGAACCCCGACCGGCTGGCCGTGGCGGAGGTCGACCGCTTCGGCAACCCGGTGGCGGCGCGCGACATCCGACTTCCGCTCCAAGGCAAGCGCCGGGAGCAGGTGAAGGCCATCCTGGGCGATGCGGTGGCGGACCTGGTGGCATGGGCTAAGGGCGCCGGCAAGCCCATCGTGGTGGAGCACCTGGACTTCCGGGAGAAGAAGGCCCGTCTTCGAGAAGACGACAAGCGCTACGCCCGGAAGTTGTCCGCGTTTGCTTACGGCAAATTTTACGCCCTGCTCATGGCCCGGGCCGCCCGGGAAGGCGTGGAGGTGCTCCGCGTCAACCCGGCCTTCACCAGCGTGATCGGCAAGGTCAAGTTCATGGCCCGGTACGGGCTGTCGCCCCACGCGGCCGCGGCGGTGGCGATCGCCCGCCGGGGCCTGGGTTTGGGTGAGCGCTTGCGCTCCGGAACCGCCCGCCCTCTACCCGCGAGGAATCGAGGGCGGCACGTCTGGAGCGATTGGCGGCGCATCGCCCCGTCGGTGCGCGGCCAGCGGGCGCACCGGCTCTATGAGCGGTCCTCCGAGGACGCCCCAGGTCGGGGGGAACCCCGATCCACCCGGGCACCGGCGGCCTCAAGGCCGCACGGCCCCGGGTGCGATGGTCTGGCTTGGGGTCCGGGGTGCGATCCCCCGGCGCGAATCGTCGGGAGCACCGTTCGCCCGGCGTCATAGGCGGATGCAATAAATGCCTATGTTTTGAGGAACGGTCCGGCCCAGGATGCGGAGGCCCCTCATCGACCCGTGCCGGGAGCCGTTCCGGCCCCCGACCCGGCGGTCGCTGCCGTCGCCGCCGTCGGGACCGCATCCGCCGGCGGCTGGGGCGGCCAGTCCGTCACCGGCCAGTACAGGGCGAAGACGCTGCCCCGCCCCACCTGGCTGGCGACCACCGCCACGCCGTCGTGGAGCCGCATGATCTCCCGCACGATGCTCAGGCCCAGGCCCGCCCCGGCGGCGTCGCCCCCGCGGGCCCGCGCCCGGTCGAGCCGATAGAACCGCTCGAAGAGGTGGGGCAGCTCCTCGGCCGGGATGCCCGGCCCCCGGTCGATCACCCACACCCAGGCCACCCGCGGGCTGCGACGCAGCGGCTCGTCGTCGCCCACCACCCGCACGGCCGGTTCGGGCGGAGGGGCCACCGCCCCTCCGCCCGAACCGGCCCGCTCCCCGGCGCCCTCGGCGCCACCGGGCGACGCCCCCGCCGGGGCGGCGGCATCCGGACCGGATGCCGCCGCCCCGGCGGGCGGTGCCGCGGGCCCGGCGGGGGATGCTCCAGACCCGGCGGGGGAGGCCGCGGGCCCGGCGGGCGACGGCACGGCCGGCGCGGCGGGCCCGGGAGCACCCGCCGCTGCACCCTCGTCCGGGCCGACGGCCGCCGCGCTCCCCGCGCCATCGCCGGGCCCCCGGGCCGACTCCGCCCCGGTGTCCGCGCCTGGGGCCGCCGGCGCGTCGGGTCCGCCGGCCCCGGCCCCGCCGGGGGCAGCGGCCGGAGCCCCGTCGCGGTGGGCACCGTCGGCCGCGCCGGGCGGCACCGGCGCCCGGGGTCGCGCCGCCGGGCCCACGGCCGGCGTGCCGGTGGCCGCGACCGGCGCGCCGGTCGCGGCCACCGGCACGGCCGCCGGCTCGGGGGCCGGTTCGTCCTGGCGGGCCAGCTCCGCCGCCAGCAGGCGACCGACGGCTCCGGCGTCGAAGCCGGGCTGCTCGCCGAAGACCACCCGCACCAGGCCGGGGCCGCCGTACTTCATCGCGTTCTCCACCAGGTTGGTCAAGGCCCGCTCCATCTTGGTGCGGTCGACCAGCACCTGGGGGTTGCCGCGTCCCTCGAGGCGGATCCGGCACCCGAGGCGGCGCGCCTCGGGTTCGAGCCAGCCCACCACCGTGGTCACCAGCTCCGCCAGGGGGACCGGCCGCAGGTCCACCGTCTCCGTCTCTCGATCCAGCCGCGCCAGGGTGAGCAGGCTCGAGGTCAAGCGCGCCAGGCGTTCCACCTGGTCGTCGATGTCGCGGAGGAATTCGCGGTAGTCCTCGACGGTGGCGTCGGGGTCGTGGATCAGCGCGTCCGTCAGCGTCTTCAAGGCGGCGACGGGCGTCCGCAGCTCGTGGGAGGCGCTGGCGATGAAGTCCCGGCGCGACTCGTCGATCCGCGCCAGGTGGGCGGCCATGTCGTTGAAGGCCCGGGCCAGCTGGGCCAGCTCATCGCCTCCCCGCACCGGGACCCGCTCGTCGAAGCGGCCGCGGGCGATGCGCCCCGCCGCCCGCGCCATCTCCCGCAGCGGCGCGGCGAGGTAGGCGCCGAAGCCGTAGGCGACGACCCCCGCCGCCACGGCGATGACGACGCCCAGCTGGATCATGCGCCCGCGGATCTGATCCACCGCCGCGAAGACGTCGCTGACGTCCGTCGAGAGCACCACCGCCCCCACCACGCGGTCGCCGGCGGCGCGCACCGGCGCGGCGGCGTACATGGCGTAACGCCGGTCGGGCAACCGGTGCACGCCGGCGCGGCTCGTGCCCTCCAGGGCGCTCCGGATCTCCACGTGCTCGAGCCGGTGACCGATCAGGCTCGCATCGGTGCCGGCAGCCGTGTCCGCCAGGACGAACCCGGCCTCGTCCACGGCCAGCACCCGACCCAGTTCCTGGACCCGCAGGGCGGCCACCTGGTTCGTCAGCCGCTCGCGGTCCCCCTGGGCGATGGGCTCGGCCAGGCTCCCCGCGAAGAAGGCCGCCGTGGCCAGCGCGCGCGACTGGCGATCGCGCAGCAACACCCCCAGGGCCGTGTCGCTGGCGACCCGCACGGTCACGGCCAGGCTGGTCAGGGTGACGGCCAAGAGCGCCAGGATGATCTTCCAACGCAGGGACAAGGCACCCGTCTCCCGCTCGCCACCGGTCCCGGCGGATCGCGCCCCGGCGGCATCGGCCCCGGCGCCGCGCCGGGACGCCCAAGGCCGACCGCCGGAGGGGCGGCGGGGCGCCCGCGCCCCACCGCGTCAGCGGGCGTCGGCGCCGCCCGCCGAGGCGTCGTCCGCCCCGAGACGCCGGGCGATCTCCTCGGGCTCGGCAAAATAATAGCCCACGCCCCACTTGGTGCGGACGAAGACGGGATGCGCGGGATCCGGTTCGAGGCGCTCGCGCAGTCGCCGCACCGCCACATCGACCGTGCGGGTGTCGCCGGCGTAGTCGTAGCCCCACACCTGCTCCAGCAGCTGCTCGCGGGTGTACACGCGCCCCGGCCGCTGGGCCAGCACCAGCAGGAGGTCGAACTCCCGCGGCGTGAGCTCGACCGTCCGCCCCTGGAGGGTGACCCGGTAGCGGGCCCGATCGATGCGCAGCGGGCCCCGCACCAGCACCTCCGCGTCGGCGTCGGCCGCCGCGCCCGCGGCCGCGTCCTCCCGGCCGCTGCGGACCCCGGCGCCCCCTGCGGCCGCCGGAGTGCCGTCCCCCGCGGCTCCACCCGCCGGAGGCCCGGCGGCCGGCGTCCCCCCCGCCCCGCCGGCCGGCGGGGACGCAGCCGCCCGCCCCGGCCGGGCCGGCGTCCCCACGGCGACGCCGCCCACCGGCTTGACGCGGCGGAGCACGGCCCGGATGCGCGCGATCAGCTCGCGCGGGTTGAAGGGCTTGACCACGTAGTCGTCGGCGCCCAGCTCGAGGCCGACGATGCGGTCCACGTCCTCGTCTCGGGCCGTCAGCATGATGATGGGCACCTGGGACGTCTTGCGCACCTCGCGGCAGACGGTCAGCCCGTCGATCTCCGGCAGCATGAGGTCGAGGATGATGAGGTCGATGCCGCCCTCGGCGAACCGCTCCAGGGCCTGCCGGCCGTCGGTGGCGACCTCGACCTCGAAGCCCGCCTGCTCCAGGCTCCGGCGCAGGCCCTTGACCAGCGCGGCCTCGTCGTCGACCAGCAAGATCCGCTCGCCCACGGCACCGCCTCCTCCCCGTTCACCGTGCGCCGGCGCCGCGCGCCGGCGCCCCGGCCCGCCGGGACGTCCCGCCGGGCCGCGGCAACCCCGCACGGACCGCTCACCGCAGCCGGAGGAGCTCCGGGACCAGGTCGTCCAGCTCCAGGGGCGCCCGCGACCCGCCGCCCGACCCTTCCCGCAGGGCGGCGACCCACTCGGCCGGGACCGTCCCGGGGTACAGGGCGCCGGCCACGGCGCCCGCCAGGGCCGCCGTGGCCGACGCCGCGTCGGCGGGGCGGCCGTCCAGCTCCGCGTTGCCGGGGCGGGCGGTGCTCGAGGCCGCCGCCGCGGCCTCGAGCACCGCCCGCCGGGCGTCGCCGGCCGCCGCCGCCAGCACCAGGGCGAAGGGCACGGCCCGCGCCGGGCGCGGCTCGGGCTCCCAGCGGCTCGCCAGCACGGCCGCGATCCCGCCCGGCGGCAGGGCGGCCCCGCGGCACGCCAGGGTGAGGCGCAGCGTCTCGATGGCGTGGGCCACGGCAGCGGCCGGTTCGTCCCCGGGGACCGGCGCGGCCCGGGGTCGGGATGCGGTGCCGGCCGCCGGGTGATCGCCGCGCCGAGCCCCACCCTGCCCCGGATGCGGGGCGGCCCAACCGACGGCGACCGACGCGGCCGTCACCGCCCGGTCGAGGACGGCTTCGGGGCCCTCGCCCTCCACGGCCGCCGAGACGGCCGCCGCGACGGCGGCGGCCGCCGCCAGGGCGGCCGCCGCCACCGGCCCGGCGCCTCCCTGCTGCGGCGCCCGTTCGTCGGCCGCCGGACCGCCCGCCAGGCCGGCGCCGGTCCCGCCCTCCCCGGTGGCCAGGGCGGCGACGTCCTGCACCAGCCACTCCACGTCATCGGGCCGGTTGATCAGTCCCGCCAGGACCGCGCGCACCGCCGGCCCAAGGCCCGTCCCGACGGGCCGGGCGCCAACGGCCATGGGCCCCACCTGTCCCTCGGCGGCCACCACCGCCCTCGCCAAGGCGGCGACCTCCAGGGCCAGGGGCCCGGCCTCCAGGGCGGACGGATCCGGGCCCCCAGGGCCGTCGCCCCCCGGTCGGAAGGCCCCCTCCACCCAACCGCCGGCCCGGGCCGGGCCGCCCGCCGTCACCGCCCCGCCCGCGGCCGCCCAGCGCCCCACGGCCTCGCCGCAGGCGAGGCCCCACAGGGCGTCGCGGATCCGCCGAGCCGTCCCCTCGGCCGATTCCACCGGGGTCAACGCACCGCCTCACCTCGCCGCGCCGCGGGCCGCGGCCGGCGGCCCCATGGGACGCGTCGGTCCCTGGCCGCCGTATGTCCGGGACGTCCTGAGTCTCCCGCGCTCCCGCGGGTCCATCAGGCCTCCCGCTCCGCGGGTTCGTGTCCTGGTTGGGGTTCAAGCCCTTCTGGGCTTCGTCACCGGCGCGGGCCTTCCTCCCGCCGGCCGTCGTCCGCGGGGCCCGCCGCGCCGCCGTCGCCCGTCCGGTGGGGGCCCCCCTCCGTCCTCGTCTCGACGGAGCCGGCCGCCTGCCAGCGGGCGCGGGCCTCCCGGATCGCCCCCCGCGTCAGGGCGCTCGCGTCGGTGGTCCGGTCTCCCGGCAGCCGGCCCGACCGCTCGGCGGTGGCGGGACGCGTCGCCACCGCCCGCGGCTGCAGCGGCGTACGCAGCACGGGGCGCGGCCGCAGCTCCGCCGCTGCGTCGAGCCGCGGGTTCGCGGGCTCGGCCGCCACCGGCGGCCCGCCACCGGCGGCGTCACCCCGTCCAGGATCGATGCCGGGCCCCTCCCCCACCGCCTGGACCGCCGCGGCGTTCAACGGCACGGGAGCGCCTCCCACGTCCTGCACCATCGCGGTCTCCGGCGCGGACGAACCGGCCTCGGCCCGCACGCCCTCGCCGGCCTGGACCCGCGCCTCCTCGGGCCGGGCCGTCGCGGCCCGCGGCTCCGGCTGAGCCGGTTCGTCCTGCACCGGTCCCCGCGGGCCGGACCCGGCGCCCGCCGTCGCCGGTTCGACGGGGGGGATCACGTCGGCCGCCGGGTCGCCGCGGCCGTCGGCCGGCGTGGCCGCCGTGGCCGCGGGCTGCGCGCCGGCGGGAGGGGCGGCCGCCGCAGCCGGCTCGAACTCGCCCGCGGGCGCGATGGGGCGCCCCTGGGAGCTGGGCGACGGGCGCTGCGTCAGCTGGCGAGCCACCCGGTCGTCGACGCGCCCCTCCTCCGGGCGGCCGGGAGCGTAGCCGACCGCGGGCGGCGCGGCCTGCTCCACCAGGGGGAGGAGCTCGCGGGCCGCGGGCACGCGGTCCACCCCCTGGCGGCGCCGCGCCACCGGCCCGCGGCCCGAGGCGTCCTCGCCCTCGGCGGCTGCGCCCTCCGCCCCGGGGCGGGCCCCGGCAGAGGATCCGTCCAGCCGCTCCCGGCTGGGGACCAGCGGTTCGGCGAAGGCCGCGCGATGGTGACCGCGGTTGGGCTGCCCGTAGAAGAGGTCGGGTCGACGGACCCAGAGGGAGCGGCGGATGTCGTCCCGCTGGTTGGGCCCAGGCCCGGCCACCGCCCCCGCCTCCCCGGCGATCCCGCCGTCGCCGGCCGCCGCGCCGGGACCCGCGGTGCCCCGGTGCCCTGGGGCGTCGCGGCGCGCCGCCGGAGTCCTGGGCTGCCCTTCCCCGGCGGCCCTCAGGGCGGGCAGGGGGAGGGGCCCCGTCGGCCGCCCCCCGCCCTGGGCCGCGCGCAGGCTGATGGGGCGCGCGACCAGGGGTCGCGGCCGCGTGGTGCCCGCCCCCTCCGCCGGTTCATCGGCGGCCCGTCCCGACGCCGGGCCGCGGGCGCGATCCGGCTCGGCCCGGGTCCCCGCGGCGGCCTCTGCCGAAGGGGCAGCCGGGCGGGATCGCCGGCCGCCCTCGTCCCTTCCCTTGGATTCCATGCTCTCCGCTCCTTCGCAGACGTCCGTCGGCAGGGGACGCTCTGCCCGTTCGTCCCCGTCCTGGAGGCAGTATGCCCCGGGCCCAGGCCCTGGCGGCCCCGTGCCGGCGCGGTTCCACGGTCCGCGCTCCGCGGAGCGCGTGGGAACGGCCGGGCCATGCTCCGTGGCGGGAGCCCGTGGCCCCAGGTGGCAGCCCATGGCCCAGGCGGCCCTGGCAGCACGGCCGTGGAAGCCGGTGGGACAGGCCACCCGCATGGCACCCGATCATCCCGAGCCGTGGACGCCGAGCCGTGGGGACGGCCAGCGAAGAGGCAACGTCGCGGCACGCGACGGCCCCCACCGGAGGGCGCTCGGTCGGGCCCACCGGTGGGGGCCGGGTCGGCGGCAGGCGGCTCGCTGCCGCCCCGGTGCACGCCGGTCGGCGGTGCGGCGACGTCGCCGCCTACGCCTCCCGCGCCGTGGGGACGCAGACCACCTCGCCCGGCCAGATGCGATCCGGGTTGGTGATCTGGGGGTTGGCGGCGGTCAGCGCCTCGAGGTCGACCCCGAAGCGCTGCGCGATGGCGAAGAGCGTGTCGCCCGGCTGGACCACGTAGGGGACGCCCTCGCAGCGCCCCGGCGAACGCGGCACGCAGACGATCTGGCCGGGCTCGATCCGGTCGGGATCGGCCAGCTGGGGGTTGGCGGCGATCACCGCCTCCAGGGGGACGCGGAACCGCTGGGCGATGGCGAAGAGGGTGTCACCGGGGCGGACGACCACCAGATGGCCCCCGGGACAGCCCGGCGGCGCCGACGGGATGCAGATCCACTGGCCGGGCACGAGGCGGTCCGGGTCGCCGAGCTGCGGGTTGGCCAGGATGACGGCGGCCAGCGGAACGCCGTACCGCTGAGCCAGGAGGAACAGGGTGTCCCCGGGCTGGACCCGGACGGTCTGGCCGCCGGGACAGGGGGGCGGGCCCTCCGGCGCGGCGCCGGCCGGGACGGTGGCGGTCTCCGGCACCCCCTGGGGTGAGGTCCCGCTGGGCACGGGGGCTTCGGCGGCCGCGGGCGGCGGGGGATCGGCGTCCGCCGGTGCGTCGACGGCGGGGTGGTCCTGCGCCTCACGAGGCTTTTCGTCTTCGGCGGGGGCGGCGGCCCCCGACCCGCCCGGGTGCGGCCGGGTCGCGTCTCCCTCGGGCATCGGGTGCATCCCTCCTCGAGTCCCCGCACGGCGACGGGCCGCACGGGCAACCGTGCGAGCGCGACGACGGCCGGCGCGGGCAAGGCGCCGCTGACGGCGCCCCACGCTCCCGTCGCGGACGCGACCAGCGTCCTGCGCTCCTATCACCCTACGCCCGGGGATGCCGGGGCGTTCACCGCTCCTGGACCGTCCTCCACCGCCGCGGCGGTGCCTCGACCGCACCAGCGGCCGGGCACCGTCGGCACGGGACGGGCGCCCGCCGCGCTGCGGCGCACGGCACCAGGGACGGCGGGCCTACCGCGCCACCAGGGCGGCGATCAGCGGCGCGAAGCCAAGGGCGGGCAGGAAGTCCGCCACCGGCAGCCGCTTGATCTCCAGGAGGCCGAGTCCGATCATCACCACCAGGGCCCCGCCGGCAGCCGTCAGCTCCTGCAGCATCGCCGGCTCCACCAGGGGGCTGAGGACGCCGGCGAGCATCGTCAGGCCACCCTGGACGACGAGCACCGTCACCGCCGCCAGGGCGACGCCCGCCCCCAGCGCCGGCGCCATGGCCAACGAGGCGAAGCCGTCCAGCGCGGCCTTGACCGCCAGGAGCTGGTAGTCCCCCGTCAGCCCGTCCTGGACGGAGCCGAGGAAGGTCATGGGACCGACGCAGAAGAGCAGGCTGGCAGCGATGAAGCCGCGGGCCACGGTCCCGTCCGCCGCCGCAGCGGCCTCCGCCGGCCCGGGGCGGGCCGGCGGGCGCCCGGCCTCCTCCCCGGCGGTCGTCGCCGCCCCGGGCACAGGATGCCGCGTCGCCGACCGCGTACCCGGCGGGCCAGCGGCCACCACCTCGGCGGGGCGCGGTTCGGCCTCGAGGCCGGCTGCCACCGCCGCGGACCTAGTGCGCGCCGACCGCAGCGCCCGTTCGACCGCCCGGCCCAGGGCGTCCAGGCGCGCCTCCAGCGCCAGGGCGGAGCCCACCAGGCCGCCCAGCAGCACCGAACCCAGCACGATCAGGATGTTGGCCGTCTCCCGGGCCATGTCCAGCCCGATGAGGACCGTCACCACCCCGAGCCCACCGGTCAGCACCTCGCGCGTGCGCGGCGCGAGCCGCGCGCCGAGCCACAGGCCGAGGCCGGATCCGGCCAGCACCGTGACCACGTTGATCAGGGTCCCGAGGCCCTTCATCCCCCGCTCGCCCTCCGTTCCCCTCCCCCGCCGCGCCCCACGCCCGGCCGCGCCGCGACGCCCCGGCGACGGCCCTGGCCCGCGTCGCGCGGCGTCGCAGCCGACTCGGCGACATCGAGACGGCGGGAACGACAACACGGTATCATGGCGGACGAACCGGTTCCACCGGGCGCCGGCGAGCGCACCCCGGCGCGGGGACGGGCCCCCCGACGCCGCGGGGAGGGCGAGCGCCTCGCGCAGACCCGGCGCCCCGGGGAAGCGGACGCCCTCCCGGGGAGGTGGGGGATCGTGGCCGCCGCGAAGACGCCGAGCAAGGCCCACCGGTGGTTCCTCCAGCTCGAAGCCCACCCCGCTGCGCGCCTCCGCGGCGCCGTGGTGGGCCTGGCGGCCGCCACCACGGCGTCCGTGGTCCTGCTGGTGGCGGTCCTGGAGCACGTCGCGAGCCCGTGGCTGCGGGCGCCCCTGGTCCTGGTGACCGGCGGGCTGATGAGCGCCGCCGCCCTCGGGCTGGGGGCGGCGCTCTACGAGCTCCGCTACCGCCAACGCGCGTCCGCCGGGAACGCCGCGACGGACCGAACCGCCTAGCGCGTCCGCCCATCGGGGGACCGAACGCCTCGACCGCCCGCCCATCCGGGCGTCGGCACCCGGCCGGGGTCCGGCCCCGCCGTCCCCGCGGCCCACCACGGGTCCCTCGTCCAGGCGTCGCCCACGGCCTCCGCCGCCCCATGCCGGTTCCTCCCCTTGGGTCGTCGCCGGCCGCCCCCCCGGTGCGCGACGGCCGCATCGCCTTGGGATCGCTCCGCGGCGAGCCTCCTCCGCGCTGCGCATCGCCGCTCCGCGACCCTGCGCGCGGTCTCCACCCGGCCGCGCCCCCCCGCCGACCGCGGGGCGGGCCACCGCCCTCCTCCCACCCCGGGACCCGCGCGGGTCACCGCTCCCGGACCGTGCCCTTCCCGCTGACCGGTTGCGTGCCCGGGGGCCGGTGGCCCGCCCTTGGCCTCGGCGCTCCCTCGGCCGGCGTCCGACGCCGCCCGTCGCCTCTGCCCCCGCGTCCCCACCGTCCGCCTGCCCTCCCTTGGCCTCCACGGCCTCCGCCGGCGCCGGAGGCGCCGGCGGCGCCGGATCACGCCGCGCCGCATCCGCGGGGCGGCATTGACCCGTCGCGCGGCAGAAATCTATACTGGTTACAAAATTAGATGGGATATCAATTGATGCAAGTGGGAGTCAGTATCAATACCCCGCCCGGGATCCGGGTGGGGACCGGTCGAAGGGGGCACCTTCCGTGGCGGGATTCACCGCGCTACCGCGTTCGCTCGCCCATCGTCGGGCCGATGGGCAGGACGGCCCGGCCGCCCACGGACCCACGCCACCGGCGGAGGCCGCCGGTGGGGCGGTGCCGCCGGGCGGCGGCCAGCCGCCGGCCTCCCCGGGCCGGTTCGTCCGCGTCCCCGATGGGCCCGCCGCCGCTGCCGGCAGCACCCCGTCCCCCTCCGCGACGGGCACGGCGGCGCCGACGGCGGTCGAACCGGCGCCTCGGGCGATCCGCCGCGAGCCGGGCTTCTGGGAACGGCACCATCTCGCGGTGCTGACGGCCGTCACCCTGCTGGCCACGCTGGCCGGCTGGGTCGCCGAGCGCCTGCAGGCGCCCGCGGCCGTCAGCCTGTTCTTCTACGGCATCGCCTATCTGGCGGGCGGCACGCCGGCCGCCATCGCCGGTCTCCAGGCCCTGCGGCAGCGGGTGATCGACGTCGACCTGCTGATGGTCCTGGCGGCCCTGGGCGCGGCGGCGCTGGGGGCGTGGGAGGAGGGGGCGGCGCTGCTCTTCCTCTTCTCGTTGAGCAATGCCCTGCAGGCCTACGCCATGGACCGGACCCGGCAGGCGATCCGGGCGCTGATGGACCTCGCCCCGGAGACCGCCCACCGGCGCCGCCCCGACGGCGGCCTTGAGGAGGTGGCGGTCGAGGCGCTGGCCGTCGGCGACCGCATCGTCGTCCGGCCGGGCGAGCGGATCCCCATCGACGGCCGGGTCGTCGGCGGGCGCTCGAGCGTCGACCAGGCGGCCATCACCGGGGAGTCCGTGCCCGTGGCCAAGGGACCGGGCGACGAGGTCTTCGCCGGCACCATGAACCAGCTGGGCGCCCTGGAGATCGAGGTCACCAAGCCCGCCGGCGACACCATGCTGGCCCGCATCGTCGCCCTGGTGCAGGCGGCCCAGGAGGACCGCTCCCGCACCCAGCGGGTGATCGACCGCATCGAGCAGGTCTACGCCACCGCCGTGGTGGGCATCGCCGCCCTGGCGGCCACCCTCCCCCTGCTGTGGGGGGCCGAGCCGCAGCAGGCGGTCTACCGGGCGCTGGTACTGATGGTCGTCGCCTCGCCGTGTGCCGTGGCCATCAGCGCACCGGCCCCCGTCCTGGCGGCGGTGGCCAACGCGGCCCGTCGCGGGGTGCTGCTCAAGGGCGGTCGCTACGTGGAGGAACTGGCCGCCGTCAAGGTGGTCGCCTTCGACAAGACGGGCACGCTCACCCTCGGTCGTCCCCGGGTCACGGACGTGGTCCCCCTCGGCGACGCGGACCGCCGCGAGGTGCTGGAGGCGGCCGCCCTGGCCGAGCGGCTCTCGGAGCATCCCCTGGCGCGGGCGGTGCTCGAGGCGGCCGCGGCGGAGGGCATCCGGCCCCACGACGCCGACGAGGTCCGGGCCGAGCCCGGATACGGCGTGGCCGCCCGCGCGGGCGGTCGGGTGACCTGGGCGGGCAACGGCGACTTCGCCCGGCGCCACGGGGCCGATCCCGGGGCGGCGCAAGCGGTGGTGGACGAACTGGCCCGCCAGGGCAAGACGGTGCTCTTCGTCGGCGTCGGGTCCCGGCTCCTCGGCTGCATCGCCGTCCAGGACGTGCCGCGGCCGGGGGCGCGGGAGGCCGTGGCCGCCCTGCGCCGCCTCGGCCTGATCCCCGTGATGCTGACGGGCGACCGCCCGGAGGTGGCGACGGTCATCGCCCGGCAGGTGGGCATCACCGAGGTGCGGGCGGGCCTGCTGCCCGAGGCGAAGCTGCGGGCGGTGGAGGAGCTGTCGCGCACCCTGGGACCGGTGGCCATGGTGGGTGACGGCGTCAACGATGCGCCCGCCCTCGCCCGCGCCCGGGTGGGCATCGCCATGGGCGCGGCGGGGACCGACGTGGCCCTGGAGACGGCCGACGTGGTGCTGGTCAGCGACGAGATCGAGAAGCTGCCCTTCGTCTTCGACCTGGCGCGGCGCGCCACCCGCACGATATGGCAGAACCTGGCGTTCGCCCTGGGGGTGATCGCCGCCCTGGTCACCTGGACCCTGGCGGGACGGCTCGAACTGGCCCTGGGGGTCCTGGGCCACGAGGGCAGCACGGTGCTGGCGATGCTCAACGGCCTGCGGATGCTGGCGGTCCGCCCGGCCCCCTTCGGCGATGGCGGGCCGCGGGGAGCAGAGGGCCGGGCACGGGCGCCCGAGCCGGCCGCCGGGCGGACGGGCACTTGACCGGTTTTTGCACGCAAAAATAAGATCAAAGTAAGAATCGAAGATGGATTGATAGATCGCCTGATTTGAGCGGGATTCGCGAAAATTCCGATCAAGACTTGCGGTTCGGCGACCTTTGCAGCCCGTCCGCCGACCGCGCCGCAGCCGATGGGACGACCGGCGGGCCATGCCGCCGGGGAAAGGTTGTGACGGCGATGGCCCTGGCGATGGACGAATTCCGGCGACTCCTGGCCGATCGCGGTTACCGGGTGACGGCCCAACGCCTGGCCATCTACGAGCTGCTCCAGGAGAACGCGCGCCGCTCGCACCACCCCAGCGCCGAGGAGCTCTACCAGCAGGCGCGGGAGCGGTTCCCGATGATCAGCCCGGCCACGGTCTACAACACCCTGGAGCTCTTGGTGGAGCTCGGGTTGGCCAGCCAGCTGGGCTTCCCCGGCGACGTGCAGCGATACGACGGCAACCCCCATGCCCACGCCAACGTCCAGTGCGTGGACTGCAAGACCATCTTCGACGTCGACGCCGAGGCCCTGGAGGGCATCGGCCAGCGGGTCGCCGAGCGGTCGGACTTCGTCATCCTGGGCCAGCGGTTCGAGTTCTACGGCATCTGCCCGCGGTGTCAGGAGCGACGGGCCCGCGAGCGCACCCGGGGAACCGAGCGGTCGGGGAGCCGCAGCGGCGCCGCGGACGGGTCGGGGGCCCGGTAGCCCCACCGATCGCCGCGGCCGCGGGGGCGCCGGGTTCGTCGGCCGCGGGCCTGTCGGTGGGATCCGACGGAGGGCCATCGCGTCGCGGGACCGCCATGGCCGGGACGGACGCCGGCCGGCCGCCGGAGCCAGCCTCGCGCTGCCCCCGGGTCGGCGGCAGGGGGCGAGGCCGACCCCGGCGCAAGGCCGCCGCCAGCCGACAGGGGAGGCCCCGTGGTGGCATACCAGTCGCGCCTCCAACACCCTCGCGTCGACCGCCTCTTCGAAGCCATCCTCTCCCTGCAGAACCTGGAGGAGTGCTATCGCTTCTTCGAGGACCTCTGCACGGTGGGCGAGATCCAGTCCTTGGCCCTGCGCTTCGAGGTCGCCCAGCGCCTGGCCCAGGGCCAGACCTACGAGCAGATCCAGCGGGAGACGGGCATGAGCTCGGCCACCATCAGCCGGGTCAACCGGTTCCTCCACTACGGCGCCGACGGCTACCGGCTGGTGCTGGAACGCCTGGCGCGACGGCAGGCGCCTTCGGGGGACGGCGCGTCCGACGAACCGACCCGGCCCGCGGCGGGCCGGCGCGGAGCCGGCGATGCGGGCGATACGCCTCCCGCCCGGCCGTCCCCCCGCCGGTCCCCCTCCACCCCGCCGGCCTAGCGGACGAAGCGGCCGCCCGACGCGCGGCGTGGTGCCGGGAGCGCCCGCGGTGCGACGGCCAGGGGTGCCCGCGGCGCGACGGCCGGCAGCACGGCAACCCCCACGCCCAGGCGGCTGCGGCCGCGGCAGGACCCCGCCCACCCGCCCGAGGACCCGACCGGCGGCTCGACCCCAGGGGCTGCTCCAGGATCCACGCGATGGGCTGCGGCAGGATCCACGCGGCGGCAAGGCCGCAGCCGAGGGAGGGACCTCGTAGGGCCCTCGGCCCGTCGCGGGGACCGGACCCCGCCATGGGGCGGCCCCGGCGCCCGCCTCACCGCGCCGGCGAGGGACCTGGGGGCGCGTCCTGGCCCGCCGGCCCGGGCGCCTTGCCGGCCGTCGGGCTGGCCGCCCGCCCGGCCGACTGGGTGGCGATGAACAGGCCCGCCAGCGTCAACGCCCCGCCGGCCAGCTCCACCCCCGAGGGCGCCTCCCCCAGCAGCAGCCAGGCCAGCAGCGCCGCCCCCACCGGCTCGCCAAGGATCGACACCGAGACCAGGCTGGCCGGCACGTACTCCAGCGCCCAGTTGAGGACCGTGTGCCCCCCCAGGGTCGGCACCACCGCCAGGGCGACGAAGATCAAGAGTTCCCGCCCCGGGTACGGCCCGAAGGGCGTCCCGGTCGCCAGCAGCCCCAGGGCGATGACCGCCGCGGCCACCCCGTACACCACGGTGGTGTAGGGCATGACGGGCAGCACCTGGCGCACCCGCCGCCCGATCAGGATGTAGCCGGCGAAGAACCAGGATCCCGCCACCGCCAGGAAGTTGCCGTACAACGCCCGGCTGCCCGCCGCCAGGTCCCCCGTCCCCGCGCCCGCGAAGGTCACCACCGCCACCCCGGTCAGCGCCAGCAGGGCGCCCAGGAGGCGCCGCGGTGGCACCCGCTCCCGCAGCAGCCACGCGTCGGCGGCCATCACGTACAGCGGGTGGGACGTCACCAGGAGGACGGACGCGGCCACCGAGGTGTAGCGCAGGGACGCGATCCACGTCAGGAAGTGGCCGGCCAGCAGGACGCCGCTGAGGACCGTGGCCCCCCGCAGGCCCGGCGGCAGACGGCGGACGCGATGCACCTCCCGCCACGCCCAGGGCAACAGCAACACCGTGGTCAACGCCATCCGGTAGAAGGCGATGACGGCGCTGGGCGCCTGGGAGAACCGGATCAGGACCGAGGAGAAGGAGATCGCCAGCACGGCCCCGGCCAGGGCCAACAGCGGCGCCAGCGGATGCACCGGGGTCCCCCTTTCCTTGATCTACAGCGCCACGTCCCGGCCCACTCCGAGGGCCTGCGCGCGCTCCCACACCCGGGCGGCGGCGTAGAGGTCCTGGGCGGCGAGCCCGCAGCTCTTGAAGATCGTGACCTGGTCGGCGTCGACCCGGCCCGGGTGGGTCCCGGCCAGCACGGCACCGAGCTCAACCAGATCCCCGGGCGCCAGCGCCCCCGCCTCCAGCGCCTCGATCAGCTCCCCGGCCTCCTCGCGCGCCGCCTCCCGCTGGTCGACGAACACCGGACGGGCGCGCACCACCAGGTCGCGGGCAAGCTCCCGCATCCCGCGGCGAAAGCTGCCCACGGCGTTGACGTGGGTCCCCGGGGCCACGTCGGCCGCGCCCAGCAACGGCTCCGTGGCGGCCGTCGCCGTGCAGATCACGTGGGCGCCGCGGGCCGCCTCGGCCGGGGTGGCGGCGACCCGGACCTCGACGGCGGGCCCGAGCCGCGCGGCCAGCCGCCCGGCCAGAGCCTCGGCCCGCGCCCGGGTGCGGTTGTGGATGCGAACCTGGCGGATGGGCCGCACCGCACACACGGCCAGCACCTGGTAGGGCGCCTGCGCACCGGCGCCCAGCACCGCCAGCACCGAGGCGTCGGGCCGGGCGAGAAGGCGCGTGGCGATCCCGCTGGCCGCCCCCGTGCGCAGCGCGGTCAGGGCCCTGCCGTCCATCACGGCCAAGGGCCGGCCGGTCCCGGCGTCGAGCAGGATCACCAGGCCCGCGATGGCGGGCAGGCCCCGGGCGGGGTTGCCCGGGTAGACGGAGACCACCTTCAACGCCGTGTAGCCGAGGCCGGGATCGTGGGCCGGCATGAACAGCGTCGTGCCGCCGGCCGCCGGCGCCTCCAGGCCGAGGCGCAGGGGCATGGCCACCCGACCGGCGTGGACGGCCTCGAAGGCCTCGGCCATGGCGTCGATGGCCTCGGCCATGGGCAGGCAGCGCTCGACCTCGGCGGCCGTCAACCAGCGGACGGACACGGCCGTCTCGCCTCCTTCCCCCCGTCCGGTCCCCGCACGCCGCGGACGGCGCCCTCCTGGGCCAGCACGCTGGCCAGCAGCACCAACAGCGCCCCGACCCCTTGACCGCCCGTCAGCGCCTCCCCCAGCACCAGCCAGCCCAGCAGGGCCGCCACCACCGGCTCCACCGTCGCCACGATGGCCGCCGTGGAGGCGGGGATCCACTGCAGGCCGGCGGTGTAGAGGCGGTAGGCCAGGAACGTGGGGCCCGCTCCCAGCAGCACCACCCACCCCCACACCGCCGGCGTCCACTCCAGGCGAAGCAAACGGCTCGGCGGCAGGGCGACCAGCAGCACCAGGGCGCCGACCCCCAGCGTGTACACCACCACCGCGGCCGGGTCCAGATCCCGCAGCGCCAGCTTGCCGAAGATGCTGTAGAGGGCGTAGGTCAGGCCGGCTAACAGCCCGACGGCCAGGCCGACCCACGGGACACCGGCGGCGGGATCCGGGGCGCTGACCAGCACCACGCCGGCCACCGCCACCGCCAGGGCCAGCACCCGCCGCGGGCCCAGGGGCTCGCCCAGCAGCAGCCGCGCCAGCACCGCCACCAGCACCGGTGCGGTGTAGAGCAGCACCGCCGCCACCGCCACCGGCAGCAGCCGCACCGCCCAGAAGTAGCTGAGGTAGAAGAGGCCCACGCTGATGGTCCCGTAGGCCACCAGCAGCGGCCATCGCCGCCGGGGGACGGCCAGCGACACGCCCTGCCGCCAGGCCGCGGCCCAAGCCAGCCCGAAGGCGATGGCGGCGCGGAAGAAGACCACCTCGCCGGGGGTCGCCCCGCCTGCGTACGCCAGCCGCGCCACGATGCCCAGCGTCCCCCACAGGGACGCCGCCGCCAGCACGTAGGCCGTCCCCCGCGCGGCCACGCCGTCACGCCCTCCCCGATCCGGCCCGAAATCGGCCGGGGTCGAAGAGCGCCAGATCCCGGCGCGCCTTGCCCTCGATCAGGTCGGCCACCGCCTCGCCGATCGCCGGGCAGAACTTGAACCCATGGCCGGAGAAGCCGGCGGCCAGCACCACCGCCGGGTGGTCGGGATGCGTCCCCACGAGGAAGTGGCGGTCGGGGGTGTTGGTGTAGAGGCACACCGACGCCTGCACGGGCTCCGGGTCCAGGAGCGGCATGCGCCGGGCCAAGAGCCGGCGCACGGGCTCGACGTCGTCCTCCGTCACCTGGCGCGGGAGGCGGTCCGGGTCGCCCACCTGCCCCCCGTGGTGGAGCCCGACCTTCACACCCTCCCCCTCCAGCGCCGGCAGGCCGTAGAGGGCGGGCTCCGGACCGCGGTCCCAGATGAACACCGGGAGGTTCTCCTCGAACCACTCGGGCCGCTCCGCGGGCCGGAACCAGAGGCTCACCTGCCGCTCCACCTCCAGGGGAAACGCCCCGCCCAGCAGGCGCGGGTTCCAGGCTCCCGCCGCCAGCACCAGCCGCTCCGCCCGATACCGGCCGGCCGGGGTGCGCACCGACACCGAGTCGGACCCCGCCACCCAGGACTCCACCGGCTCGTCGAGCCGCAGCTCCGCCCCCGCGGCCCGCGCCAGCCGCAGATGGGCGGCCACCGCCCGCTCGGGGAACAGCACCCCGGCCTCTTCCTCGTAGACCGCCACCTCGTGGGGCTCCAGGCGAAAGGCGGGGAACCAGCGGCCCACGTCCTCCGGGCTCAGCATGCGGTACTTCAGCCCGTGGCGCCGGGCGCTCTCCGTGCTGCCGGCGACGATGGGCGAATCGGGGGCGCCGATCATCAGGCCGCCGGTCTTGACCAGCAGGGTCTCCCCACTGTCGCGCTCCAGCGCCTCCCACAGCTCGTAGGCCCGCAGCACCAGCGGCACGTAGGCCGGATCCTCGTAGTACGCCTGGCGGATGATGCGGCTCTTGCCGTGGGACGAACCGGCGTCGTGGGGCGGAGCCAGGCGGTCCAGGCCCAGCACCCGTCGGCCCCGCCGCGCCAGGTGGTAGGCGATGGCCCCGCCCATGCCACCGAGCCCGACGACGATGACGTCGTACACCGTCTCCGGTCCTCCTTCACCGCCGGCCCTCGCCTCCGGTGGGGGGTCGTGCGGGCGCCGCCGGCCCTCGCCGCCGACGGGGGGTCGCGCGGGCGGCCGTGGTCGGGCCCCTCCCTGGGGCCCCCTGGGCATCGGCCGTCCCGGCTGACAGGCATCCAGGACGGTCGTGCGGGCGGTCGTGGTCGGCCCTCCGGGACACGGGCGGCCCTGGGCGACCCGACGAGCGGGCCCAGCCCGCCCTGCGCCCCAAGCCGGCCGCGGAGGGCACCTCCCCCCGGGTCGCCGGCCCTGGAGGCCACCGGGGGCAGCCCCGGCCGCCATGAAACCCGGCCGTCTCCCGCAGGCCGGCGAGATCGCACACCCGGGCTCGGGCCGGTCTGAGGGGCATTTCCCCACGCGATCCCGGAACCCTCTCCCGCCGGACGCGAGGACGCGCCAGCCCCGGGAGCCTCCCCACCGCCGATGCCGCCCCGCCCCCTCCGGCCGCTCCCCGGGCCGCCCGGAAAGGACGGCGCACCCGCCTCGGGACGTTCCCGTCCGCCGCGGGCCGTGACGGCTGCGGTCTCGGCCGCCCCCCCATGCCCCCGCACCGCCAGCGCCCCCCGCGGGTCACGGCCCAATGCAGGCCCCCGGGTCGCGGGTCGTCTTGGTCGCTCGCGGGGTCGCCGCGTCCCCCGGATGGCGGGCATCGCCACCACCGGTCGGGATCGCCGCGTCCTTCGCGGCCGCGCCCGGGTGGCGCCGGAGGCGCCTTGCCCAACCGTTTCCACCCCAGCCGTCTTCGCCGCGGCGTCTTCCGGCCCGTCCGGGTCCGTCTCCGGCGGAGGGGGTCTTCGGGGTCCTGTGAACCGTCCCGCATCGCGCCGTCGGACGCGGCGGCGGGTTGGCAGGATCTCTTTAACGTGTTAATGTGCTAAAGAAATGAAGCATCGGAGGAACGGTCACCGGGGTGGGAGCGGGGATGTTCGCCATGAGCTTGCACGCCACGTCCGTGGGATCCCCCGCGTGGGGATCCGGCCCCGTCGTCGCCCTCGACCGGGAAGAGGCGGTCCGCCACCGGCTGGCCACCCTGTTCGCCCGCTGGGGGTACCGCCGGGTACGGACGCCGCTCTGGGAAGAGGCCGGCCCCCCTCTGCTGGAGGTGTTCCCGGAGACGGCGCTGTGCCGGTTCGTCGATCCGTCCGGCCGGGTCCTGGCGCTGCGGCCGGACCACACCCTCGCCGTCGCCCGCTGGGCAGCCCCACGCTTCCGCGGTCCCGATCCGTGGCGCCTGTCCTACATCGACGCCGTCTACCGCCGGGATCCGCGGGACGGCCGCTTCCACGCGGTCACCCAGGCCGGCGTCGAGCTCCTGGGTCTCCCCGCCCCCGCGGGGGACGTGGAACTTTTGGGCCTGGTCCTGGATGCGCTGGACGGGCTGGGGCTGGGAGGGACGTCGCCCGACGGCCCCGCCACCTCCGTCCGGGTGACGGTGGGGCACGTCGGCGTGCTGCAGGCGGTGCTGGCCTCGCACGGCGTGGATGGCACGGCGGCGGGGGCGATCCTCGCCGCCCTGGTCCGCCGGGACCGGGTGGCGCTGCGCAGGGAGCTGGAGGCGACCCTGGGCGCCGCGGCCACCGCCCGCCTGTACCCGGTGCTGGTCCGAAGCCTCCCCCCCGATGCCGCGCGGGAATGGCTGGCGGAGCTGGACGGCGAGGCGGCCGCAGGCCTTGCCGCGACGCTGGAGGCCGTCGGCCGGCTCTTCGGGTCGAAGCAGGTGGCCCGCATCCGGGTGGAGCCCGGTCTCGTCCGCGACCTGCAGTACTACACCGGCCTGGTGGTCGAGGTCTTCGCGGGCCGGCGGCGCATCGCCGCCGGCGGCCGGTACGACGGGCTGCTGGCCCGTTTCGGTGGCCAGGGGCCGGCGGTGGGGCTGGCCTTCGACGTCGAGGCCGTGGCCGAGGCGACGGCGATGGAGGCGGCGGCCGACCCGCACGCGGTCGTCGCCATGGGGGCGGCGGTCGGGGAACGGGGGGGCGCCGCCGGGACCCCGGACCCGGACCCCGGCCCTGCAGCGCGCGAGCTGCGGGATGCCGTCGCACCGGCGATCGGGCCTAGCCCGACCCGGGCGCGGGGCGGTGCCGCCCACGGCGGAGCGACGCGGGCCGGCGGGTCGGGGCCACAGGCCGCCTGGGACGGCACCGTCGGCCGGTCCACCTCCACCGGGGACGAAAGCGGCCCCCCTCCCGCGGCCGGGGGCGCCGGCGCGCCCATCGACTACCTGGTGGCGGGGCCGGCCCCCTCCGCGGGGGCCGGTGCGGAGGACGCCCGCTGGGCCGTGACGGCCCGCCTGTGGGAGGAGGCCCGAAGGCTCCGCGCCCAGGGGGCCTCCGCGGTGGTGATGGCGGGCTTGGCCGGCGAGGAGCAGGCGGCAGCCGCCGCCCGTCGCCTGGGGTGCCTGCGGCTCCTGTGGCTCGACGGAACCCGCCGCGTCCTGCGCATGGCGTGGCCGGCGGGCGAGCCCCCCAGCGCGTGAGGCCGGCCAGGGGCCGGCCCCGGCGGCGACCCTGCACCCCCCCGGCCCGCAACCCTGCAAAGGAGCGATGGTGGTGGAGGTTCCAACCCGCATCCCGACCCCCCGCCCCTTGACCCTGGCGCTCCCCAAGGGGCGCATGCTGCCGGAGGTGGCGGACCTCTGCGTCCGGGCCGGCATCGCCGCCGCCCGCCCCCTCGCCACCGGGGAGGAGCCGCCGGCGCTGCTGCTGGACGACGCCGACGCCGGCGTCCGGCTCTTGCTGGTGCGGCCCGGCGACGTGTGGAGCTACGTGGCCTTCGGCGGCGCCGACCTGGGCATCACCGGCAAGGACGTGCTGGAGGAGATGGCCGGCCCGACACCCCCCGGCTGGCTCGATGCCCCGGCGGCCGTCGAGCTGGCCGACCTGGGGGTCGGAGCCTGCCGCATGGCGGTGGCGGGGCCGGCGGCAGGCGCTGCGACGTGGCCGTGGCGCCGGCACCAGCCGGGAAGGCTGCGCGTCGCCACCAAGTACCCCCGCTGCGCGCGCCGGGCCCTGGGCGGCGGCCCGGTCGAGGTCGAGGTCATCCCCTTGGCCGGATCCGTCGAACTGGCCCCCCTGGCCGGGCTGGCCGACGTCATCGTCGACCTGGTGGCCACGGGTCGCACCCTGCGCACCCACGGGCTGGTGGAGTACGAGGTGCTCTTCCCCAGCACGGCGCGGCTGATCGCCAACGAGGCGAGCCTGCGGCTGCGGGAGGAGGCGGTGCTGCCGCTGGTCGAGCGGCTGGAGGCGGCCGCCCGCCAGGGCGCCGGCCGAGGAGGCGAACGGGCATGCGCCGGCTGACGCCCAGCCAGCTGCTCGCCGGGCTGGATCGCCGCGAGCCCTTCTCCCCCGAGATCCGGGCGGCGGCGGAGGCCATCGTCGACGACGTCCGCCGCCGCGGCGACGAGGCCCTGCTGGAGTACACCCGGCGGTTCGACGCCCCCCACCTCACCCGGGACGAACTGGTCCTCCCGCCCGACGCGCCGGCCCGGGCGCTGGAGGCCCTGCCGGCGCCGCTGCGCGAGGCCCTGGAGCGGGCCGCGGCCCGCATCGCCGCCTACCATCGCCGGTTCGTCCCGGGCGATGTGGCCTGGACCGACGAGGCCGGCAACCGACTGGGCCGGCTGGTGCGCCCCCTGGACCGGGTGGGGATCTACGTGCCCGGCGGGCGGGCGGCCTACCCCTCCACCGTGTTGATGACGGCGATCCCCGCCCGGCTGGTGGGGGTGGGCGAGATCGTGCTCGCCACCCCGCCGCGACCCGACGGGTCGATCCCCGCGGTGGTGCTGGCGGCGGCGGCGCTGGCTGGCGTTCGCCGGGTCGTGCGCGCCGGCGGTGCCCAGGCGGTGGCCGCCCTGGCCTACGGGACGGAGAGGGTGCCGGCGGTGGACAAGATCGTCGGGCCGGGCAACGCCTACGTGACCGCGGCCAAGGCCGCGGTGGCCCACCGGGTGGGGATCGACGCCTTGGCGGGCCCCAGCGAGATCGTGATCGTGGCCGACGACGCCGCCGACCCCCGCTGGGTGGCGGCCGACCTGTTGGCCCAGGCTGAGCACGACCCGCTGGCGGTGGTGGGGTGCCTCAGCCCCGACGGGGCGCTGCTGGACGCCGTGGCCGAGGAGCTCCGGCGACAGCTGGCGGCGACGCCCCGCGCGGCCGTGGCCGCCGCGGCCGTCGAGCGCGGGTTCCTGGTGGCCACGGCCAGCCTGGCGGAGGCCGTGGAGTTGGCCAACCGGCTGGCGCCCGAGCACCTCAGCCTCCAGGTCCGCGACCCCGAGGCGTGGCTCGGGCGCGTGCGGGCGGCGGGCGCCGTCTTCCTCGGACCCTTCGCGCCGGTGGCGGCCGGCGACTACGCGGCGGGCACGAACCACGTGCTGCCCACCGGCGGGGCGGCGCGGCATCAGACCGCCCTGGGCCCCGAGGCCTTCGTGCGATGCATCCCCTTCTTCGCCGGCAGCCCGGACGGCGTGGCGGCCTGGGCGCCGGCGGCCCGGACCCTGGCCGAGGCGGAGGGCCTCCCGGCCCACGCGGCCAGCATCCGGCTGCGGGAGGCAGTTGGATCCGGCGCCGATCCCCACCCGCCGGCCCCGTCGTCCGCGGGGCGGGCGCCGGGCGACGCCGCCGCACCTGCCCCTGGTTACGCCGTGGCCGACGGCCCCGCACCCGTCAAGCTGGACGCCAACGAGGCCGAGCCCTGGCCACCCGCGCTCCGGCAGGCGCTGGTGGCGGAACTCGAGCGGGTGCTCGGGACGTCCGCCCCCCACCGCTATCCCGCCCGCGACCTGCGCCGGGAGGTGATCGCCCGCATCGCCGCCTACGTCGGGACGGCCGAGGAGGCCGTGGTCCTCGGCAACGGCTCCGACGAGCTGGTCCAGGCCGTGCTGGGGACCCTGGGCGCCCGCTGCACCGCCGCCGTCGCCCCCTCCCCCACCTTCGGCTACTACGCCACCGCGGCCGCGGCGGCGGGGGTGCCCTACCGGCCGGTGCCGGTCCCTCCCGAGCGGGCGGTCACGCTGGACGACCTGCAGCCGGTCCTGGACGCCTTGCCGGGGGAGAAGCTGGTGTTCCTCTGCCGGCCCAACAACCCCACGGGCCTCTGTTGCGAGCTGGAGGTGGTGGAGGGGCTCCTCCAGCGGCCCGACGTGTGGCTCGTGGTGGACGAGGCGTACGCGGAGTTCGCCGGCGAATCCGTCCTCGACGCCCGTCGCGCCCCGGCGCGGACCGTCTGCGCCGCGCGCGGTGCGGCCTCCCCCTCCGGCCACCGGTCCCCGGCCGCCGTGCCCGACCCCGTCGGCCCCGGCACCGGCACCGGCGACGACCCTTCCGCGGGGACACCCCCCGAAGACGCGGGGGACGCCGCCCGTCCGGGGGCGGGCGGTCCCGCGCCGGCGACCGGGGCGGCGCCACGGGCTGGCGACCTCGCCGCGGGGGATCCGGCGGATCGCAGCCCGCACCCGCCGCGGCTGGTGGTGCTGCGCACCCTCTCCAAGGCCTTCGCCCTGGCGGGGGCGCGGGTGGGCTACGCCGTGGCGGCGCCCGCCGTGGCCGACCGGCTGCGGCGGTGGCTACAGCCGTACAACGTCAACATCTTCTCCCTGGTGGCGGCGCGGGTGGCCCTGGACCACCGGGAGGCCTTCCTGCGACGGGCCGAGGCCACCCGCAGCCGCCGCGACCGGCTCCTGCAGGCGCTGAGCCGCTCCCCCGGCATCCACCCGCTGCCCTCGCGCGGTAACTTCGTGCTCTTCCGGGTGGAGCCGGCCTCCGACGCCCGGCCCCTGGCGGAGGCGCTGGCCCGCCGCGGGATCGCCGTCCGGGCCTTCCCGTGGGAGCCGTCGCTGACCGGCTACCTGCGGGTGACCGTGGGCACGGAGGCGGAGAACCAGGCCTTCCTGGCCGCCCTGGCCGACGGCTTGGCCGCGGTGCGGGGAGGCGGGGACGCCGCGCCGTCCCGGGCCGGCCAGGGACCGGCCCGGCCGGGGCCGGCGGCCGGTTCGTCCGGAGAGAACCGCCGGGATGCGTCCGGAGCCAGCCGCCGGGGGTGGGGCGCATGACGGCCCCCAGCGGGCGCCGCGCCCACGTCCAGCGCGAGACCCGGGAGACGGCGGTCCGCTGCCGGATCGACCTCGAGGGCGCGGAGCCCGTGCCGGCAGCCCGCATCGAGACGGGCATCCCCTTCTTCGACCACCTGCTGGCCGCCTGGTCCGTCCACGCCGGCTTCGGCCTCGAGGTGGTGGCGCGGGGCGACCTGGAGGTGGACGGGCACCACACGGTGGAAGACGTGGGCATCTGCCTCGGCCGCGCCCTGCGGCAGGCGGCCGGCGACTACGGCACCGTGGCCCGCTTCGGCACCGCCTACGTGCCGATGGACGAGGCCCTGGCGCGGGTGGTGGTGGACTGCAGCGGCCGCCCCCTCCTGGTGTGGGCGGTGGAGGTCCCGCCCCGCGCCTTCGGCGCCTTCCACACCGAGCTGGCCGAGGAGTTCTGGCGGGCGGTGGCGGTGGAGGCCCGCGTCACGCTGCACGTCGATCTCTTGCGGGGCCGCAACGCCCACCACGGGCTGGAGGCGATCTGGAAGGCGGCGGGGCGCGCCATGGCCCAGGCGCTGGCGCCGCGGGCGGGCGGCCCGCTCTCCACCAAGGGCGTGCTGGAGTGACGGTCGCCCACTCCGTGCCCCGGCCGCACCGCCCCGCCCGGGGCCCGCTCCGCACCAGAGGTCCCCTGGAGCGGCCTGCCCTGGCGGGGCCGCCGCGGCCGCCAGGCCCGCCGGCCGCCGGGTCCCCCGCCCCGTCGGCCGCGGCCTGCCGCGGACCGGGTGCGGATGGCCGCGCGGGGGGCCTCGGACGGCGAACAAGAAGCCGCCCGTCCCCCGGCGGGTCCGCCGGCGCGGCGGATCGCCCCCCGGCCGGGCCCGCCGAGGCGACCCATCGCGACGAGGAGGCACCGACCGCCATGGCGCGTCCCTACCTGGCCATGGTCGACTACGGCACGGGCAACGTCCACAGCCTGGGCAAGGCCCTGGAGCGAGTCGGCTGCTCCGTGCGCCTCACCCGCGATCCGGACGAACTCGGCCGGGCGGCCGGGATCGTCCTGCCCGGCGTGGGGGCCTTCGGACCCGCCTGGCGGCGGCTGGATGCGACCGGCCTGGTCCCCGTGCTGCGGGGGCTGGTGGCGGCCGGGCGGCCGCTGCTGGGCATCTGCCTCGGCATGCAGCTCCTCTTCGAGGGCAGCCGCGAAGACGGCGAGTGGCCGGGGTTCGGCTTCTTCCCCGGCCGGGCGGAGCCCTTCGCCCCTGGGCCTGCAACGGCGCCCTCCGCGCCCCGGACGCCGGTTGCGTCGCCGCCGGAGCCCGGGAGGGGGCCCGTCGCCCTGGTCGCCGGGGACGGGGGCGCAGCCGACCGCCCCGACGCGACCGCCGGCGGGGGCCACGCGCCGCCGGGGCAGGGCGATGCCGCGCCGGCGGGGTCGGGCGGCAGGCGAGACGGCCCGGTGGCAGGCGAGGGGCATCCCGGCGTGCCCGAGCCGCCAGGGGGCGGGCCAGCCCAGGCGGCCGGCGCCGGGCCGGGCCAGCCGCGGGGAGCCACGGCAGTCCAGGCGGCAGGCGCCGCGGCGAGCCAGCCGGGGGGAGCCACGGCAGTCCAGGCGGCAGGCGCCGGGGCGAGCCAGCCGGGGGAAGCCATGGCAGCCCAGCCGGCTGACGTCGGGCCGGTTCAGCCGGCCGGGGTGGGGGCGACCCAGCCGGCACGGAGCGGGGCGGCGGCCCCGCTGAAGGTCCCCCACATGGGGTGGAACCGGGTCGCGGTGCCGGCGGGGAGCCGCCTCCTGGCCGGGCTGGGCGAGGGCTTCTACGCCTACTTCGTCCACTCGTATCGGGTGCCGTGGCCCCTCGCGCCGGCCCGCCCCCGGCCGCGCCCCGACGGGGCCTGCGGCGACGCCCCCGGCCGGGCGGCCGCCCAGGGCTCCGCCCACGGGGACGAACCGGCGGGGCCCCTGGTGGCTCTGGCCGACTACGGCGGCCCCTTCGTCGCCGCCATCGAGTGGGGCCCGGTGGCCGGCACCCAGTTCCACCCCGAGAAGAGCGGTCCGGTGGGCCTCAAGATCCTGCGGAACTTCGGGGCGATGTGCGGTGCTTGTGATCCCGGCCCTTGACCTGCGGGGCGGCCGGCTGGTCCGCCTCTGGCAGGGCGACTACGCCCGCGAGACGGTCTACGCCGACGACCCCGTCGCCGTCGCGCAGGCCTTCGCGGCGGCCGGCGCCCCGCGGCTCCACGTGGTCGACCTGGACGGGGCGCGGGCGGGCCGCCCCGTCCACCGCGAGCTGATCCTGCGCATCGCCGCCGCCGTCCCCGTCCCGGTGCAGGTGGGGGGCGGCATCCGCGATGCGGCGGCGGCCACGGCCTACCTGGAAGGGGGCGTGGCGGCGGTGATCCTCGGCACCGCGGCCGTCCGGAACCCGGAGCAGGTCGCCGACGTGGCCCGCCGCTACCCCGGAAGGGTGCTGGTGAGCCTGGACCTCCGGGATGGGCGGCCGGCGGTGGAGGGCTGGACCGCCGTGGCCCAGGTGGAACAGCCGGCGCTCCCCGGCACCCCACGGGGCGGTGCCGCGCCGGCCGACGCCCCCCTGGCCCCCCTGCTGGCCCGTCTGCGGGAGGCGGGCGTGGCCCACCTGGTGGTGACCGACACCGGCCGCGACGGCACCCTGGCCGGGGTCGACCCCGCCGTCTTCCGGCCCTTCCTGGCGGCGGGGTTCCACGTGATCGCCGCCGGCGGGGTGCGGGACGCGGCGGACATCGAGCGCCTGCGCGAGGCGGGCCTGTGGGGCGTCATCGCGGGCCGCGCCCTGTACGAGGGGACCCTGGATCTCGCCACGGCCCTGGCCGTGGCGTCGGGAGCGGCGCCCCCCACCGGCCCGCGGCCCTCGGCCCGGGCGCGGACGGCGGCAGCCCCGGCCCCAGCGCAGGCGGCGACCGCCGCGGAGGGGGCGCAGGCGGCGACCGGCCAGGCCGTGGAGCAGGCGGCGACGGCGGCGGACCCGGCGCGGACCCAGGACCCGGCCGGCGCGAAGCCCCCGACCCGGGTGCAGACGACCGCCCCGGCGCCGACCGCGGCACCCCCGGCGCCCGGCGGCGATTCGCCGCCCCGCTCGCCGGGACGCACCGCCCCGCGGCCCGGACGCGGAGGGCCGGAGGCGCGCCGGGATCGGCGGGACGGGGCCGGTTCGTCCGGAGAGGAGGGCCGACGGTGCTGACCCGGCGGATCATCCCCTGCCTCGACGTGGACGGCGGCCGGGTGGTCAAGGGCGTCCACTTCCGCGGCCTGCGCGACGCCGGCGATCCGGTGGAGCTGGCCCGCCGCTACGACCGGGAGGGCGCCGACGAGCTGGTCTTCCTGGACATCAGCGCCACCGTCCAGGGGCGCGAGACGCTGGTCGAGGTGGTGCGGCGGGTGGCGTCGGAGGTGTTCATCCCGCTCACCGTGGGCGGCGGGATCCGGGACTGCGACCAGATCGCGCGGCTTCTGGCGGCCGGCGCCGACAAGGTGGCGATCAACAGCGCGGCCGTCGCCCGGCCGCAGCTGGTCACCGAGGCGGCGCGGCGCTTCGGGCGGCAGTGCATCGTGGTGGCCATCGACGCGGGGAGGAACCCGGCGGCCGCCGGCGGAGCGGCGGCGCCGGTCGCACCCCCGGCGGCGGCGGCCGAGGGTGCGGTCGGCGCGACGGGCAGCCCGGCTCCGCCGCCCCGCTGGACGGTGTTCACCCACGGCGGTCGCCGCCCCACGGGCCTCGACGCCGTCGCCTGGGCCCGACGGGTGGCGGCGCTCGGCGCCGGCGAGATCCTCCTCACCAGCATCGACGCCGACGGAACCCAGGCGGGGTTCGACCTGGAGCTGACGCGGGCGGTGGCGGCGGCGGTGGACGTGCCCGTCATCGCCTCCGGGGGTGCCGGGCGGGCGGAGCACTTCGCCGAGGTGCTCACCCGGGGCGGTGCCGACGCCGCCCTGGCGGCGTCGATCTTCCACTGGCGGCAGGTGCGCATCGCCGAGGTGAAGGCGCTGCTGGCGGCAAGGGGCGTGCCGGTGCGACCCGTGCCGGACGCCGCCGCCCCGGCGGGGGCCGGTCCCGCGGAGGCCGCCCCGTGAGCCGGCACGGCGTCGGCCCGGCAGCCCGCGGCGGCCCTCCCCGGCCGCGGCGCCGAGGGGGCGCCGCGGCCGGTCGGGCTCCCCGCGGGGTGTCCGCTGGCCCTCAGGCGGCGCGGGGCGGTTTGCGAGAGGCCCATGGGGGCAGGTGAGACGGATGCGACACACCCTGACGGCGGTCCGGTTCGACCAGCGCGGGCTGGTCCCGGTGGTGGTGCAGGACGCGGGCCGGGGCGACGTGCTGATGCTGGCGTACGCCGACCGGGAGGCCCTGGCCCGCACCCTGGCCGAGGGGCGGGCCTGGTTCTTCAGCCGCTCGCGCCGGCGGCTCTGGCGCAAGGGCGAGACGTCGGGCCACGAGCTGCGGGTGCAGGAGGTGCGGATCGACTGCGACGGGGACGCCGTGCTGTACCGGGTGGACCCCGCAGGGCCTGCGTGCCACACCGGCCAGCGGACCTGCTTCCACCGGGGCGTCGACGGCGCGCCCCTGAGCGGGGCAAGCCGCGCCGGCCCCCCGCAGCCCGCCCCCGGTCCCGGCGGCGAGGCGGGCGCAGGTGCCGATGGCGCCGCGGCGCATGGGGGCGGCGATGACGATGGGGCGGATGCGGGTGACGACGGCGGCACGGCGGCTGCAGCCGCCCACCGCGGTTCGGACGCTGCGGACGCCAACGGTGGCGACGGCCATGCGACCACAGCCGCCCATCGCGGCATGGACGCTGCGGGCGCCAATGGTGGCGGCGGCGACGGCCGTGCGACCGCAGCCGCCCATCGCGGTGCGGGGGCGGGCGCCAACGGCGTCATGGCGAGCGGGAGCGCCGATGGCGCACCCGGCGGTCTCGCCGGGCTCGGTGCGCTCGAGGCGGTGGTGCGCCAGCGCCAGAAGGAGCGCCCGCCGGGCTCCTACACCACCCGGCTGTTCGAGGCCGGTCTCGCGCGCATCCTCCAGAAGGTCGGCGAGGAGGCGGTGGAGGCGGTGGTGGCCGGCGGCCACCAGTCCCGGCAACGGCTGGTGGAGGAGGTGGCCGACCTGCTCTACCACCTGACGGTCCTCCTGGTGGCGCGCGACGTGAGCTGGCAAGACGTGGGCCGCGAGCTGGGGCGTCGGGCTGGGGCGCCGTGAGATTGCCGGGCGGCCGGCGGCAGCCCGCCGCCTCGGGCCAGCACCGATCCAGGCACCCATGAGGCCACCGCGGCCGCCGGCAGCGCGCCGCCCGAGGCCGCCACCGACCCGGGCATCATGAGGGCGCCGCGCGGCCGGCGGCGGCCCGCCGCCCCGGGCCGGGGCCGGGCCGGGTTCGTCCGCACCCGCCACTCCCCGGCGCCGTCGCTGGGACCCGGGCGGCCCGCCCCACGAGGGGGCGGCATCCTCAGCCGCGCAGCAGGTTCCGCAGGACGAACCCCACGTTGGCCGGCCGCTCCGCCAGCCGGCGCACGAAGTAGCCGTACCACTCCCGTCCGTAGGGGACGTACACCCGCATCGTGTAGCCCCGATCCCGCATGGCCCGCTGCAGCTGCGGCCGGATCCCGTAGAGCATCTGGAACTCGAACCGGTCCCGGGGGATCCCGCGCCGCTCGATGAACGCCAGCAGGTCCTCGATCAGCCGGTCGTCGTGGGTGGCGATGGCCGCGTAGTGGCCCCGCTCCAGGTGCCGCTGGACGAGCTGCCGGTAGTTGCGGTCCACGTCGGCCTTGTTGGGGTAGGCGACCGACGCCGGCTCGTTGTACGCCCCCTTGACGAACCGGATGTTGGGCTCGAGGTCCGCCAGCGCCTCCAGGTCCTGGGCCGACCGGTAGAGGTAGGCCTGCAGGACGATCCCCACGTGCCCGGTGTCGAAGCGCTGCCGCAGCCGGCGGTACAGCCGCAGGGTCCTCTCGGTGTACGGCGAGTCCTCCATCTCGATGCGGACGAACCGGCCCACCGTCGCCGTCCGCTCGAGGATGCGCCGGCAGTTGGCGTAGGCCAGCTCCTCGTCCACCGCGAGGCCCATCTGGCTGGGCTTGATCGACAGGTACGCGTCGATGCCGCGTTCCTCCAGCGCGGCCAGCAGCCGCAGGTACTCCTCCACAGCCGCCTCCGCCGCCTCGGGGCGGGTCACGTGCTCGCCGAGGAACTGGATGGCCAGCGGGAAGCCCTCCTGGTTGAGCCGCCGCGCCACGGCGAGGGCGGCGTCCAGGTCTTCGCCCGCCACGAAGCGGGATGCGCCCAGGCGCATGCCGTAGTGGGTGACGAAGCGGGTGACGGCGGGGTTGCCGGCCAGGGTGAAGATCAGCTGGCGGCTCCAGTGGGGTTGGGCCACAGCCACACGCCTCCGGCGTCGCAGGATGGGGGCCCCGTGGAGAGGCCCCGATCGCATTGTACCGCTTTCGGCGGCCACCGCTTTCGGCGGTCGTCCCGGTGGCGGCCCCCGTCGCCTCGACCTGTGTGGGGGTCGTCCTCCCGGGGACCGTGCGGTCGCCGCGTCGCCTCGCAGGGCCGCCACCCCGGGGCGGCGGTCGGCCCGCGAGTCCAACGGCCCCCGACGGTGCGCTCACCGGTGGGTCGGGTCCTCGGCGACGGCGGAGCCGCCGCCGAGGAGCACCTCTTCGATCAACCGGGCCACGCCGTCCTGCCAGTTGGGGGCCGTGACCCGGTCGGCGCAGCGCTGCACCTCCGGGGCCGCGTTGCCCATCGCCACCCCCAGGCCCGCCCAGCGCAGCATCTCGCAGTCGTTGTCGTTGTCCCCCACCGCCACCACCTGCTCGCGGGCCAGTCCCAACCGCGCCGCGAGCCGCGCCAGTCCGGAGGCCTTGTGGGTCCCGGGCGGCAGCAGGTCGAAGCTCCCCGGCCCGGAGTGGGTGAGGCGGAGCCGCTCCCCATAGCGGTCCCGGATCCGGTGCTCCAGGGGACGCAACGCGTCGGCCGGCCCCAGCGCCGAGATCTTCACCGGCGGCTGCGGGGCCGCCGCCACGAAGCGGGCCAACCGCGGTCCGGGGACGACCCGTGCGTACCGCCGCAGCACCCAGTAGTGACGCAGGGACGGCAGCGCCAGGGATCGCACCAGGGTGCCCACGGGCGGGCGCCGGCTGCTGGCCAGGAACTCGGGGAACTGCACGACCACGGGGCAGCCCGCCGCCAGCAGATCGTCCACCACCGCCGCCGCCAGGTCGCGGGGGAAGGGCCGGACGTCCAGCACGCGCCAGGGCCCGCGGGGCCGGGCCCCGGGACCGGAGGCGGCGGGGGCACCGCGGACCCCCACCTCGGCCAGGACCGCACCGTCGCTGACCACCAGCGGCCCGCGCAGGCCCAGCAGGCGCGCGTACACCCACGCGGAGGGGAGCACCCGACCCGTGGCCAGGGTCACGCGGATCCCGGCCCGGAGGGCCCGCCGCACCGCCCGCCGCACCCGCGGGCTGACGCTCCCCTGCGGCGTCAGGACCGTCCCGTCGAGGTCGAGGGCCAGCAGACGGTAGGCGCGGCCGGGACCCCCTTCCGCCCTGCCCGCGCCGTCCACCCCGCGGCGGCCCGCGTCCCCCGCCGGGCCGGTGCCCGTCGGTCGGGCCGCGGCGGCCCGTTCCTCAGCCACGGCGGTCCACCCCGGGCTCGCCGGCCGGCGTGGGCCGCACCGGCCGCGGGCGGCGCGGGGCGGAGCCCGCGCCGGTCCCTCCGGCGCGGGCGGGGTGTCCCCTCCCCGATGCCGTCGGGTCGCCATCGGGCGGCCCGCCGGCCGGCGGCCGGGCCCCGTCGCCGCCTGGGATGGGGCGGGCGCCGCTGCCGGCCGCCGCGACCGTTCCCGCGCCGTCCAGGAGGCGGGCGGCCTCCCGGTCGAGGAACCAGGTGACCTGGGGGTGGCGCTGCAGGACGGACGCGGGCAGGGAGGGATCCACGGGGCCGTGGATGGCCCGGGCGACCGCCGGCGCCTTGGCCTGCCCGGCGGCGAGGACGAAGATCTCCCTTCCCTCCAGGATCGTGGCGATGCCCACCGTCAGCGCCCGCGGCGGGACGGCGTCGGGGTCGCCGCCGAAGTCGCGGGCGTTGGCGCGCCGCGTCTCCGCCGTCAGGGTGACCACGCGGGTGCGGGAGTCGAAGGGCGACCCCGGCTCGTTGAAGCCGATGTGGCCGTTGCGGCCGATGCCCAGCACCACCAGGTCGATCCCCTCCCGGGCGAGGGCCTCCTCGTAGCGCGCGCACTCGGCCGCCGGGTCGGCGGCCCGCCCGTCCAGGGCGTCGACGGCCGGCGCCGGATCCAGGTGGCGCAGGAGGTGCTCCTCCATGTACCGGCGGAACGAGCGGGGATCCTCGGCACCGAGCCCCAGATACTCGTCCAGCAGGAAGATCCGCGCCCGGCCCCAGGAGAGCGCCTCGCGCCGGGTGATCTCCACCAGGCGGCGGTACATGCCGAGCGGGGTGTGTCCCGTGGGCAGGGCCAGGCGCAGGCTCGGCCGCGCCGCCAGGCGGCGGGCGATGGCCTCGGCGGCCGCCGCACTCATGGCTTCGTAGGAATCGGCGATGCGGATGCGGGGTGCCATGGCAGGGCCTCCTCGTCGTCGTGCTGGCGCAACGGGGTGCGACTCGTCAGTCCGCGCGGCGGGTGGTGTTGAGCAGCGCGTCCACCGCCAGCGGCCGCTCGGGGCCGTGGACGGGCACCCCTTCCACCCAGGTTGCCACGACCCGCCACCCGCCGTCCACGCCGGTGTCCAGGGCGAACAGGTCGGCGTCGTAGCCCGGGACGATGGCGCCCTTGCGCTCGCCCACCCCCGCGATGCGGGCCGGCACCGCGGCCACCATGCGGGCGGCCTCCGGCCACGGCACGCCCACCCGCTCCACCAGGACCTGGAGGCACCGCAGCATGGTGGCCGTGCTCCCGGCCAGGGTGCCGTCGGGCAGCCGGCTGGTCCCGTCCGGCCGCACCTCGGCCACGAAGGCGCGCAGGTCGTACCGTCCCGGCGGCAGCAGCGCCGCCGCGACCGCGTCGCTGATCACCGCCAGCCGCTCGGTCCCCTTGAGCCGCCAGAGGATCCGCATGGCCACCGGGTGGACGTGCACCCCGTCAGCGATCAGCTCGGCGTCGAAGGGGAGGTCCATGACCGCCCCGACCAGGCCGGGGTCGCGGTGGTGCAGCGCCGGCATGGCGTTGAAGACGTGGTTGCCCAGGCTCACCCCGGCCCGCAGCGCCGCCTCCGCCTGCTCGTAGCTGGCCTCGCTGTGCCCGGCGGCCACCACGATGCCCAGGGCCCGCAGCCGCTGCACCAGCTGGAGGGCTCCCGGCAGCTCCGGTGCCAGGGTGACCCGCCGCACGGTCCCCGCCGCCTGCGCCAGCAGCACCTCGAGCCGTTCCGGATCGGGCGGCACCATCCACTCGGGGCGCATGGCGCCCGGCTTGCGGGGGTTGAGGAAGGGCCCCTCCAGGTGCAGGCCCAGCGGCCGCGCGCCGGCGGCCCGGGCGGGATGGGTTGCGACCGCGGCCGCACCCGACGTCGTCGGGGCCGCGGCCGCCGCCGGTTCGTCCGCGGCCGCCTCCCGCCCGGTGTCTGGACGAACCGGCCCCGCTGCGGGCAGCGGGCCGCCCCAGGCCTCCCGGATGAATGCCCCCCAGAAGGCGCACGCCGCCTCCATGTCGCTCCACGCCGCCGTGGCCAGCGTCGGCCAGTAGGCGGTGGTCCCGGTGGCCGCCAGCAGGAGGCCCAGGGACCGCGCCGCCTCCGGCCGCAGGTCGTAGGTGTCCCAGCCGCCCAGTCCGTGGATGTGCAGATCGATCATGCCCGGCATGAGCACCGCATCGCCCAGGTCGAAGCGGGTCTCCCTTCCCCGCGGCCCGGCGGGCGGCTCGCCCCTCCCCACCTCCGCGATCCGCCCGCCGACGATGCGGACGTACCCGTCGATGACGCCACCGGGCACGACGATGCGGCGGCTGCAGAGGACTTG
The DNA here is from genome assembly GCF_033582035.1 of Thermaerobacter composti. Lineage (NCBI taxonomy): Bacteria > Bacillati > Bacillota > Clostridia > Eubacteriales > Clostridiales Family XVII. Incertae Sedis > Thermaerobacter > Thermaerobacter composti. The sequence goes on along the minus strand of NZ_CP132508.1, from coordinate 690,819 downwards.
TTCGCCGGCGGCGACCGTCCTCCGGTCCATCCGTCCTCCACCCCCTCCAACGACCCTCGGGGCCCCCGAAGGGACCGGGCGTCACCCCATCCGCGGGTCACTGCGCCGCCGGCTCGTCCCCCGCCGCGGCGGGCAGCGCATGGGTGGTGGCAGCGGGCCTCACCAGCTCGGTCTCGTACCGGTAGCGGTCCCCTCGGTACCACGAGCGGACCAGCTCCACCGGGCGGCCCGTGGTGTCATAGCTGACGCGGGTGAGCAACAGTAAGGGTGCCCCTTCCCGCACGTGCAACCACCGGGCGTGCTCCACCGTGGCCACGGCGGCTTCGATGGTCTGGCGCGCTCGCTGCAGCACGATGCCCATCCGCTCGAACCGCTCGTACAGGGAGAAGGCGGTGGCGCGGTTGCCCCGAAATTGCGCCCGGACGTGGTCGGCCAGGTCGGGCAGGAGCCGAAATGGGACCTGGACGTGCTCGATGGACAGCGGCTCGTCGTTGGCGTACCGGACCCGGCGTAGGGACGTGACTCGCCGGTCCACCGCCAACCCCAGGTGCTCGGCCACGGCGTCCTCGGCCTCGACCACCGCCACGGAGATGAGGCGCGACGACGGCACCAACCCCCGACGCCGCATGTCTTCCGAGAAACTGGTGAGGAACTGCAAACCCAGCGGGATCTTCGGCTCGGCGACGAAGCTGCCGCGCCCCTGTTCCCGCCGGATCACGCCTTCCCAGGCCAGCTGGTCCAGGGCGTGGCGCACCGTCATGCGGCTGGCGCCGAACCGTTCGGCCAACTCCCGCTCCGACGGGATGCGATCCCCCGGGCGCAGGTGCCCTTCCCGAATCTGGCGCCGCAAGTACTCCATGATCTCGACGTACAGCGTCGCGCGTCCACCGGGTCCCCGGATCAACGGGTTTCCCCCCCACCCGCCCGTTCACAAGGCCAAGGTACCCGCGCATGGCCCGACCAGGCCAACGTCGAAGCCCGTCTCGTCGTCCACCGCCATCGGCGGCGTTGGCTCCTGCGCATCGACAGCCTGGCGCGGTCGGAGTCAGCGTCGGTCGGAGGGTCCAACGGCTTCCAACACCCGCCGGACGAATCCGCCGTGCTCTTCGAGGCGCTGCCGCGCCGCGGCGGCATCCAACCCCGTGACTCCCATGACGATCGCCACCTTTACCTGGTTTCCCGACCGTTCCAGGAGTCCGGCGGCCGTCTCGTAGTCGCACCCCACCACCCGCATGACGATGCGGCGCGCCCGTTCCACCAGCTTCTCGTTGGTCGGCCGGACGTCGACCATCAGGTTGCCGTAGCACTTGCCCAGGCGAACCATGGCGGCGGTGCTCAGCATGTTGAGCACCATCTTCTGCGCCGTGCCGGCCTTCATCCGGGTGGAACCGGCCAGCACCTCCGGTCCCACGACCACCTCGATGGCCAGGTCCGCCACAGCCCCCATGGCGGAGCCGGGGTTGCACGTCACGGCGACGGTGAAGGCGCCGACTTCCTTGGCCAGCTCCAGGGCACCGAGACAGTAGGGTGTTCGACCGCTGGCCGACAGGGCGACCACCACGTCGCCGGATCCCACGCCGCGGGCTTCCAGGTCGCGGCGGCCCGCCGCGGCGTCGTCTTCCGCACCCTCGACGGCGCGTGTCAGGGCCACGGGACCGCCGGCGATGATGCCCTGGACCATCTCGGGGTCCGTCCCGAAAGTAGGCGGGCACTCGGCCGCATCCAGGACGCCGAGCCGGCCGCTGGTCCCTGCGCCCACGTAGAACAGGCGGTGCCCCTTCCGCAAGGCCTCCGCGATGCGCTCCACGGCCACGGCGATGGCGTCCAGCTGCTGTGCCACGGCCGGAGCCACCTTGTGATCTTCGGCGTTGATCAGCCGACAGATCTCCCGGGCGTCGAGAGTGTCCAGGGTCGCCGTGGCCGGGTTGGGCTGTTCGGTCACCAGCCGCGCCAGGTCCACCCGGCGGCTCGTGGGGGCGGAGTCCGCCCGCTCCGTGACTCCGCGGTGGGACGGCACGGAACCGCCCTGGGGCCTGTTCCCCTCTTGTCCGCTGTTCACGTCCACTCCTCCTCGCCCGCACGACGTCCCGTCGACGTCACGGCTTACGGAACGCGTCGCGCGACCATGGTCCGATGGGCAAGCCCGCTGAGCCCCGAAGCGGGACGGATGCCGGCCACCCCAGCGGCCGGCATCCGTCCCGCACGGGCGGGGGCTCGCCGGCTACAACCCGTCCCCGCCACCGGGCAGGCAACCCCCGTCGGGTCCGCCGGCGAGCCGGTCCACGCCCGCCGGGGTCGTCCGGCGCACCCCCACACCAACCGGTGGGTAGGGACTGGTTGAGCTTCCCGCAGTTGGAGCCCGCGGCCCTCCGCGCAGTCAGTCGGCGGTAAAGGCGAAGGTCTGGCTGTTCTGCGCCAGGCTCTCGTCGAACCCCATGGCGTACGAGATGGCGAATCCGGCGGCATACGAGATCAGGATCCCCAGCAGGTACAGCGCCGGATTGGTCACCAGGAAGGCCAGGAGCACCCCGGAGACCCCCAGAGCCAGCGCACCGATCTTGGTCACGGCGATGAAGGCACCGCCCACTGCGCCGCCCAGGCAGGCGGCGACGAAGGGCCGGCCCAGCGGCAGCGTCACGCCGTAGATCAGCGGCTCGCCGATGCCCAGGATGCCCACAGGCAGCGCGCTGAGGATGATCTGGCGCAACTCGCGGTTGCGCGTCTTCACGTAGACCGCCAACGACGCGCCCACCTGGCCCGCGCCGGCCATGGCCAAGATGGGCAGCAACGGGGTGTTGCCGAGGGAGTTGATGAGCTCCACGTGGATCGGCACCGTTCCCTGGTGGATCCCCAACATGACCATGGGCAAGAAGGTCCCGGCCAGCACGGCGCCCACCAGCGGACCGCCCACGTCCAGCAGGGCCTTCACGCCGTTGGCGATCCAGTTGGACGCGTAAAAACCGACGGGCTGTACGACGAACAGGATTACCGCGCCACCCACCAGCACCGTGATGAACGGGCTCGCCATCACGCTGATGGTGTCGGGCATCCGCCGATTGACGGTCTTGTACAACCACCCCAGGAACGCGCCGGCGATCAGGGCGCCGATGATACCACCCCGGCCGGGCGCCATGTTGGGGATGTTCTGCAGGCTCGGCGCGATCAGGAGCATCCCGGCCAAGGCGCCGATGGCCGGAGGGCCACCGTACTCCCGGGCTGCGTTCATCCCCACGAGGATGTGCATGAACGCTAGAAAGGTGCCGCCCAGGACCTGGAGAACGGCTAGTACGGGGACGCCCGCCACGGTGGTCTGGTCGGTGATCCAGCCGATCCGGACGAAGAAGTTGGTCAGACCGATGATGAGACCGCTGCCGATGATGGCAGGCAACAAGGGAAGGAAGATGTTGGCGATCCGTTTGAGGAAGCTGCGCACGCCGCCCGGGCGCGTCTCGGCGCCCGCCTCGGACGGCTCCACCTTGGCCTGCGGCGCGCTCCCACCTCCCGACCGCAGTTCGGCCGCCACCGCCGCCGTGACGCGCTCGGCCAGACCGGGACCAAAGATGATCTGCAGCTGGTTGCCAGTCCGCACCACACCCTTGACGCCGCTGATCTTCTTGAGACGGTTGGGGTCGACGGACTCCACGTCGGCCAGATCCAGCCGCAGCCGCGTCATGCAGTGTTCGGCAGCCCGGACGTTCGCCCGCCCCACGACGTCGAGTATGGTCTGCGCGATGGCTCGTTCTTCGGCCACGCGGACGCACCCCCTCACAGGATGGTCCCCCGACCCTGCCCGATGGCCTGGCGGGGAACTGGATAGAATGTATATACCACCTTGACCACGTTCCCTCCTGCCGCCGAATCCGGGGAAGCGACCCGTGATCCGTCACGGCGCCCCGGTTCTGCCTGCGGAACCGGCCCCATCGACCGCAATGGGACGCAATACGCGGCGGGGCCTCCGGCTCCCGCCGCGTCGGTGGACGTCGCCTCGGTTGGCGACTGGGGAACGGCCGGCCCGCCAGGCCGACCGTCACTCCGGAAGAACCCATCAGTCGGTGCTCAGCGTCCAGCCCTTTGCCGTCCACCCTGCCTCCGTGTCCCCCCGGTCCCGCCAGATCATCCCCGTCTGCCCGACGACCACGACCTCGTCCACGTACCAGCCCCGCCCGTTGACCGAAGCGTCCGTGACGTAGCGGAAGCGAAGGGTGACCCATCCACGGGCAGACGCCCTAGGGTCAAGTCGCCGTAGTCGGGGATGTGATCTTTGACAAAGCGGCTGCTGAGGAACGTGCCCGTGGGCGCTACGCGGCCTTGGGCTGTTGCCGCTGACGACGCGCCGCCTCGAACCGGGTGGGGTCGTAGGGCTGACGATCTCGCCACATCGCAAAAAGGACCCGAAGGGCGTGGTGGGCCACGATGCGCAAGGCTTCATGATGGTGACGCCCTCGGTCGCGGTGGGTCTGATAAATCTCCCGGGCCCAGTCGTGGTGTAGAACGAGTTGCTGCGCCAGCAGTTGCACCGTATTGCGAGCCTGTTTGTTGCAAGCGTGGCGGAAACGGACTCGGACGGTCTTGCCACTGCGAACGGTCACGGGGGCTGTCCCCGACCGACATTGGATCGGGCGGACGCTGGGGACCGCCTGGCGGTCCTCCCCGAAGACGGTGATCATGCCGGCAGCCAGCACCGTGCCGATGCCTTTCATGGAGCGAAACAAATCGCCGTCCGGGTGCGCCTGCACCAGGGTCTCCAGCTGCTCATGACAGGCCTCGAGCTCGCGGCAGACGGCTTCGAGCTGATCCACCAGAAAGAGCATGCGACGTGCCCACAGGGCCACGGTGGCCGGATCGGCCGGGAGCTGGGGCTTGCGCGCGAGCTCGAGCAGTTCGGCCGTCTTGGCGGCGACTCCAGGGTAGCGGTGCTGACGCAACAGCTTCTCGATCCGGGACCGGCGGGCGCGGGCGAAGTGCGCCGGGGTCGGGAAGGCGCGCAAGAAGGTCCAGGCCACGGGCCGGCCCAAGTCCGCAAACAGCTCCAGGGCCCGCGGGTAGTAAGCGCGCAGGCAGGCGGTGAGCTGATTCAGAAGCCGCGTGCGTTCTTCCACCAGGGTCTGGTGGTGGCTGTAGGCCACCCGGAGCTGGCGCAGGGTGTCGCTCTCCAGCCGCAGGGGCTGAAGGCGATGGCGATCGGTGCGGAGGATCTCGGCCAGGACCAGGGCATCCCGGCGGTCGTCCTTGCTGCCGGCCGGGGAGAGGCGGTCCCGGTAGCGGTCCACCGCCTTGGGATTGACGGGATAGACCCGAAAGCCTGCGGCGAGGAGCGCTGCCACGAAGAGCCCCTGCCCCGAGCCTTCGATAGCCACGTGCACCTGTGCTGGGTCCGGTTCTCGACGCCGGATCGCGGCGAGCAGTTCCTGCAGGCCGTCGGCATCGTTGGGGACCCGGAGGTAGGAAGGAGCCTGCCCCTCGGACGCCAGGCAGACGTCGTGATGCTGGCTGCCCTGGTCGATTCCGACTCGAGTTTGACAGCGAGGCCCAAAAGTGGCGTTGGTACGTGATTCTTCGCGTGGCACTCTAATAAGGGTCACGGACTTTCGTGGCACGACAAGTACGATAAGCCATTTCCGCCCAGATGAGATCTAATATGTGATCAGCATGGCACCACGAAGTGTCAAACTCGAGTCCGACGTGCAACATGATGCCACCTCCGCGTGGGGCGATCCCCGCCACCCACGGTGCCCTCGTGGAATCGGTGCTCGCGGCACGACGCCCTAGCGACCGTTGAGCAGCGGATTCGCCAGGTGCCGGAGGGGTCGGTCTGCCTAAGGCCGTCGCACGGCGAGGAGGCAGTGGACCTCCTCCGGCCCTGACGAAACTTGGCGAAGGCGGGAGTCAAAACCTGCTTGGACTATAACCCACGAGGCGGTGAGCTGATTCAGAAGCCGCGTGCGTTCTTCCACCAGGGTCTGGTGGTGGCTGTAGACCACCCGGAGCTGGCGCAGGGTGTCGCTCTCCAGCCGCAGGGGCTGAAGGCGATGGCGATCGGTGCGGAGGATCTCGGCCAGGACCAGGGCATCCCGGCGGTCGTCCTTGCTGCCGGCCGGGGAGAGGCGGTCCCGGTAGCGGTCCACCGCCTTGGGATTGACGGGATAGACCCGAAAGCCTGCGGCGAGGAGCGCTGCCACGAAGAGCCCCTGCCCCGAGCCTTCGATAGCCACGTGCACCTGTGCTGGGTCCGGTTCTCGACGCCGGATCGCGGCGAGCAGTTCCTGCAGGCCGTCGGCATCGTTGGGGACCCGGAGGTAGGAAGGAGCCTGCCCCTCGGACGCCAGGCAGACGTCGTGATGCTGGCTGCCCTGGTCGATTCCGACGTGCAACATGATGCCACCTCCGCGTGGGGCGATCCCCGCCACCCACGGTGCCCTCGTGGAATCGGTGCTCGCGGCACGACGCCCTAGCGACCGTTGAGCAGCGGATTCGCCAGGTGCCGGAGGGGTCGGTCTGCCTAAGGCCGTCGCACGGCGAGGAGGCAGTGGACCTCCTCCGGCCCTGACGAAACTTGGCGAAGGCGGGAGTCAAAACCTGCTTGGACTATAACCCACGAGGGGGGAGGTCGAGTTCCGCCTCCAGCCACCGGCCACCCGAGGAACCGGTCAGGACGCCTTCCACCGCAACCGAGGCTCCGCCGATGGCCCCAGCCCCCGTGGATGGCGGGACCTTGAGCCGCCCGCGCAAGGGTTCCCAGTGCTGACCCCCGTCCAACGAGATCTCCACGTAGCCGAAGTCGAAGCCCTCCTCGAGATCGAACCAGGTGTGGAATCGCAGCGTAGCCGGGCCGTCGACCGGGATGGTCCGCTGTAGCGTGTGCTCAACGCCGTCACCCATGCCGCCGTACCAAGCTCGTTGGCCGCTCCAAGGTCGTACCGGCAGCGATCGGGCCACCAGACGGGCCACCTGGCGTCGCCAGGGGTTGACGCTACCTCCGTTGCGCGTCGGGTGGACGCGGTTCGTCAGCAGGACGACCACCGTCTCCGAGCGCGGGTCGATAACCAGGGACGTACCGGTGTACCCCGTGTGTCCCGCGGTGAATGGTGATGCCAAGGCATCCATGTACCATCCTTGGTTGAGTTCCCAGCCGAGACCGTGATCGTTCCCCAGCATCTCAGGCAGCTGGTTGACCATCATCGCGCTCACCGTTTGCGGCTTCAGGATCCGGGCGTTGCCGTAGCGCCCACCGTTCAGCAGTGCCTGCGCCAAGACAGCCAGATCCCGGGCTGTGGAGAACAGCCCGGCATGCCCGGCCACCCCACCCAGCGCATGGGCGTTCTCGTCGTGCACGGAACCCCAAACCAGGCTGCGGTTCGTCCAGGGCTGATACTCCGTGGCGGCGATGCGTTCCCGCAAGGATGCGGGTGGGTTGAACATCGTGTCCCTCATACCCAGAGGCTCGGTGATGTGTTCCGCGATGTAACGGTCCAGCGGCAACCCCGAGACCCGCTCGACGAGCACGCCAAGGACGATCATCCCCAGATCGCTGTAACGGTACACGGTGCCTGGAGGGTCGGTCAGCGGAGTCTCCAGGACAGCCCGCAACCGGTCGGCGGGCGTCCCCGGCCACGTGTAGAGCGGCTTCCAGGCCGGAAGGCCCGACGTATGGGTCAGGAGTTGCCGAACTGTCACGAAATCCTTGCCTGCTAGACCGAACTCCGGCACGTACTTCGCCACGGGGTCGTCCAGGTCGATCCGCGCGCGTTCCGCCAATTGCATGACGGCAATGGACGTGACGAGCTTGGTCACCGACGCCAGGTCGAACACGGTGTCGGGCCGCATCGGCAGCCAGGCGGACGGAGGGAGGGGCTCCCGGTCCGTGGCGTACTTCAGGGCATGGCCGTACGCCTGGTGCTTCACGATGCGGCCGTGCCGCGCGACCAACACCACCGCCCCCGGGAAGACGCCGGCCTCGATCCCGGTGCGGACGGCACCGTCGATCCGGTCCAGGTAGGCGCCGATCATGCCGGCGTCCTCCGGCGTCCCCGGTTGCAGCAGCCGGGATGGGTTGCGCGACCACCAGTCCGCCGCCGTGGTCGGCGGGATCCCGGCCCCGGCCCTGCCTTCATCCCTGCCGGCCTTGCTTGCACCGCCGCGTTCGGCTTCCATCGACGGTCCCGGCTCCCGCGGTGTCGGGGACGACCGGACGGGCGGAGCCGCCGCTGCCGCCACGGCCCCGCCTGCCGCGGTCCTGGTCACGGCCAGAAGGAGCGCCAGGGCCAGGACTCGCACGGCCACCGTTCCGCGCGGCTTACGCATGGTAACTCCCCCCTCACCGGAAGCGGCCGCCACCGCGGAGACGGTACAGAAGGTACCGCTCGCGGAGGGCGTTGAACGCCGCCAGATCCCGCTGCCAACCGGCGACGATCTCATCCACGCCGCGGCCCGCATCGATGGCCGTGCGCACGTAGCTCGACCCCGTCAGCCGATCGATCCACAGGTCCGACCGCCACTGGAAGCGGTCGCCGTAGAGCCGCTTCGCCTCCACCATGATGGCGATGGCCGTGCGGATCGGGTCGAACCGGTCGCGGTCGGTGACGTACAGCTGGATGCCGCCCACGGTCCGCCCCGCATACTTGCTGAAGGTCGGCGCGAAGTAGGCCTCGCGGAAGCGCACGCCGGGCAGGTTCAGGCCGTCGAGGCGCTGGCTGAGGCGCCAGTCCACGTAGGGCGCGCCCACCAGCTCGAAGGGTCGGGTGGTGCCGCGGCCCTCGGAGAGGTTGGTGCCCTCGATGAGGCCGGTGCCGATGTACACCATGGCGGTGTCCACCGTGGGCATGTTGGGCGAGGGCATGACCCACGGAAGACCGGTCTCCTCGAAGTACATGTCGCGGAACCAGCCCTGCATGGGGACCACCGTGAGCCGCGCCCTGCGCCCGCCGGTGCGCTCGGGGACGAACACCTCGTTGAACATCAGGGCCAGCTCGCCCACGGTCATGCCGTGGCGCTGGGCGATGGGATAGCGGCCGACGAAGCTGCTGTAGGCCGGGTCCAGCACCGGTCCCTCCGCCCGGATGCCGCCCGTGGGGTTGGGCCGATCGAGGACGATGAATTCCGTCCCCGTCAGCGCGGCGGCCTCCAGGGCGTCGGCCATGGTCCAGATGTAGGTGTAGTAGCGGGTGCCCACGTCCTGGATGTCGAAGAGCACGGCGTCCACCCCGGTCTGGCGGAAGAGCTGGGCGATGGCGTCCCGGTCCTTCCCGTAGAGGTCGTAGACGAGCACGCCGGTGCGCTCGTCCACGTAGCTGCCCTCCGACCCGCCGGCCTGGGCCGAGCCGCGAAAGCCGTGCTCCGGGCCGAAGATCGCCACCAGCTCGACGCCCTCCGCCGCCGCCAGGGCGTCCACGCCGTGGCGCAGGTCCGGCAGGATCCCCGTGGGATTCGTGATGATGCCGACCCGCTTTCCCCGGATGAGGTCGAGCCGATGGTCGAGCAGCACCTCCAGGCCCGTGCGGACCCGCTGCCGGGCCGTGGCACCCCGTCCCTCCGCCCCGAAGGTGGCCAGGGCCAAGGCGGCGAGGGCCACGATGAGCATCGAGGCCAGCGAGGCCGCCCCGGATGGACGAAGCCGCCCCCTCGCGGATGGCTTCATCGCACACCCCTCCTCGCGGAACCGGTTTCCCCGGGCCAACCCCGGGCCCGGACGTCCCATGCCCGCGGTCCCCCAAGGGTACGGCTCCGGGGCTACTGCGCCCCGGAGCCCGGATCGAAGCGCAATCCCGCACCGTAGTCGAAGAGCCCGGGCACCGTCACCGGCAGGCGGCCGGACGGGTTGACCTCGCCCACCAGCACTCGCGCCAGGGCCGCCAGGGACACGGGCTGGTGGCCGTAGGTGGCCAGGTAGCCGGCTGTCGCCGGTAGCACCATGGCGTCGTAGGGGTTTCGGGTCGCCGCCACGATCACCGGTTTGCCCGTGGCCACCAGGCGTCCCACCAGCTGCCCCTGGCCTGGGTAGGAGGGCGCGTTGTAGGTGGTCACCACCACCGCGTCCGCCGCTGCAGCCCGGCGGACCGCCTCGTCCTGCTCGCTCGCCGTGGGGTTGAGCCCCGTGCCCAGGGCCGTCACCGCCAACCCCTTGGCCGCCAGCTCGCTGGCCAGGAGCTCGGCCCCTGCCGTGCGGGGACCGACCACCGTCACCCGGGTCCCGCGGCCCAGGGGCAGCACCGACCCCGCATTGCGCAGGAGGGTGATGCTGCGATCCGCCGCCTGGCGCGCCACGGCCTGGCTCTCCGCGGTGCCGAGGAGGGCGAGGTCCGCCGCGCCGGGCAGATCCCAGGCGAAGAGGCCGCGGCGCATCTTGAGCTCCAGGATCCGGTACACCGACTGGTCGATGCGGCGCTCGGCGATCTCCCCCCGCCGCACGGCATCCACCACCGCGTTGAACGCCAGGGATACGTCGGGAGGCATCAACAGGATGTCCGCCCCCGCCTTGATGGCCTCCACCGGGATCCGCTCGGGCGGAAGGACCTGCGCCCCCTGCATCCCCAGGGCGTCGGTGATGATGACGCCGTCGAAGCCCAGTTCCTCCCGCAACACGTCGGTCAGGATCGGACGGGACAGGGTGGCCGGCAGGCCGGCGTCGTCCAGCGCCGGGACCACGATGTGGGCGGTCATCACCGCGTCGACGCCCGCGGCGATGGCCTCGCGGAACGGGCGCAGGTCGACCCGCTCCAGGGTCTCCCGGTCGTGGTGGATGATGGGCAGCCCGTAGTGGGAGTCGACGTCCGTATCGCCGTGGCCGGGGAAGTGCTTCACCGTGGCGATGACGCCCTCGCCCTGGTAGCCCCGGATCTGCGCCACGCCCAGGCGGGCCACCAGCTCCGGGTCCTCGCCGTAGGAACGCACGCCGATGATGGGATTGGCCGGGTTGACGTTGACGTCCAGCACCGGCGCCAGGTTCATGTTGATGCCCAGCGCCCGCAGCTCCCGGGCGGTGATCCGGGCCGCCGCCTCGGCCAGCTCCGGCGAGCGGGTGGCCCCCAGCGCCATGTTGCCGGGGAACTCCGTGGCCGGCTGCCGCACCCGGGCGACGATGCCGCCCTCCTGGTCGGTGGCGATCAGCAGCGGGATGGGCACGCGCTTCTGGCGGGCCAGCTGCTGCAGCCCGTTGGACAGGCTCTGGACCTGCTGCGGATCCAGGGGGATCCCGATGTTGCCGTTCCAGTTGAAGTAGATGAAGCCGCCCACGTGGTAGCGCTGGATGGCCTCGGCGAAGTTGCGCACGCCGCGCCCCGACCGCAGGTTCTCGTCTGCGTAGTCGGGATCGGTGGGGGTCCGGCCGTAGACGTCGATCATGAACATCTGGCCGACCTTCTCCTCCAGGGTCATGCGGGCGACGATCCGCTGGATCCATCCGCGACGGACCCGCTCGTCCCCCCAGCCGCCCGGCGGGCCCTTCACCCCGTCCCGCGCCGGGCCGGCCGCGGCGGGGACCGACAGGACGAACCCGGCCACCCACACGACGACCGCCAGCATCCCCAGGACCCTACGGCCCCGCCCTCGCCGCCTCCGCACGGCTGGCACCCCCTCTTGGACCTCTGATCATCTATACAAGTCGATTCGCAACGCCCTTCCATCTTCTGGCCAGGCCTCCGCCGCGGGCGACGCCGTCGGAACCCCTTCCGGCCGCCGGGGGAACCGCTGCTACTCGAGCGGTTCCAGGCGCCCCTCCGTCAGCAGCCAGCGGGCCACGCGGCCCCCGGCGCCTTCGGAGCCCTCCGTCGCATCCGGGTCGCCCTCAAGCTCGACCCAGGCGACCCCGGCAGCCGGGTCCACGCCCAGCAGCCGGCGGATCGCCCCGGGGGCCGTCCGCACCGGAGGCCAGGTCTCGCTGGCGGCGGGAGCCGGTGCGGGCGCGACGGACGGCCCCCCGTCGGCATCCGCCCCACCCTCCGCGGTGCCCGGGCTCCCGGGGGCCCCGCCCTGCCCGGCGGACGAACCGGCCCCTGCTCGGCCGCCCAGGGAGCGCGCCTCGAGCCGGACGGCGCCGCCCGCGGCCACCAGATAGAAGAGGCGCCGGCCGCCGCCATCCCACGCGACGCCCGCCTGCACCAGCCCCGCCGGCAGGTCGATGGCCTCCCGGGTGGTGACGTCCACCAGGCGCCACGACCCCCTGCCCGCCGGGCCACCGGAACGGGCGCCGCCGTCCGCCCTCGGCTGTCCCGGCCCTGCCCCGGGCACCAACACCAACCAGCGCCCGTCCGGGCTGGCCCCCAGCACCCGCCACGGGATGCCGGGGTCGGCGAACACCGGCTCGGCGCGGCCGGTGGGAACCTCGACCGTCACCACCCGCTGCACGGGACCCGGCGCTTCGCCGGTTCGTCCGACGGCCTCGGGCCCGCCGGCCACCAACGCGGCGAGGAAACGTCCCTCGTCCAGCCACGGCCCGGGGAGCGCCACCGCGCCCCGGCCGCTGGCCAGGTCCACGGGACGCGCCTCGCCCCTCGGGAGATCGACCAGGTACAGGTGCGCCCCGCCACCCGGTTCCGCGCCCAGGGCGCCGTAGGCCCAGGACCGCCCGTCCGGCGAGGGCGGCCCGGCCCAGGCCAGCCGCTCCCCCGGCAGCCGGGACCAGCGCCGCGCCTCCAGCTGCCAGAGGTACGGAGGATCGCCGACCGCCAGCGTCTCCGGCCCGGCCCAGGCGACGGTGGCGGGGCGGCGCACGTCCTCGGGCACGGCGTAGGGGGTCGACGTCAGGTCGCTGCGCACCACCCAGAGGTAGGGGGTGCCCGCTTCGGCCCGCGTGAGAAAGGCGACGGCGCTCCCGTCCGGCGCCGGCACCACCGGGCTCGCCCAGCGGTGGCCGGGAGGCAGGCGAAAGATCTCCGTCGCCGTCCCGTCCGGGTCGACGAACCGCAGCCGCTGGCCGCGGACGGCCAGGACGCCGGTCTCGCCCTCTGCCTCCATGGCCACCGGGCGCGGCTGGACCGCGGACCCGTCCGACAGGTCCACCGGTTGCACCGCCGGCCAGAGGGGATTGTCCGCACCGTCCGCGGCCGCGGTCCCCCTCGCGTCGACGCCCGGGGTGCCCACCCCCTCGTCCGGTTCCTGCCCCCGGGCGCCGTCGGTCGCATCCGACCCCGGCGGCAGGCCGGCGGTCGGTCCGGCCGACGGGGCCGCCGGGTCGGTCCCGGCGCCCGAGCGCCACCAGGCCCAGCCGGCGCCGGCGAGAAGGGCGAGGAGGATCGCGAGGGTGATCCACGGACGGGCCGCAGCAGGATGCGGTCGGCCCACCAACCGATGGCGCCGCAACGCCCCCACCTCCTGCGCGTGTCCGCCCACCGTTCGCCAGGGGCACGGGCGGATCCTGCCGCGAAGGATGCCGGGTGCTGTCGGCGATGGGCGACCACCCCGCGGTGCTCGTCGGCCTTCGACCCCGTGGGCGCGAAGGCCTCGCGGATCGTCTCCGGTCACCGCCGGCCCTGGCCAGGGGCGAGGGAAGGGCGCGGGGCACGGGGTCCGCTCCAGCCGGGAACGCCATCCGCCGCCGGGGCGGACCGGCGGAGGGGAGCCCTTCGATGGATGGGAGGGGTCGAGGGATCCGGCGGTGCGGATCAGCGGTCGCCCGCCCGGTGACGGGCGGCCGGGGCGGCCGGGCGGACCGGCGCGGGCGAGGCCGGTCCGCCCGGCGCGGCCACCAGGTACACGCCGACCAGAACCGCGAGCCCCCCCACCACGTGGGCCGTCGTCAGCCGCTCGCCCAGCAGGCTGATGGAGAGGGCGGCGGTGTACACCGGCAGGAGGTTGGCGAAGATGGACGCCGGGCCGGCGCCGATGCGGCGGACGCCCTCGTTCCAGAAGAGATAGGCGACGGCGGACGAGACGACCCCGATGTAGAGCACCGCCCAGGTGTCGCGGAGCGAGAGGCTCCACGCCCCCGCCCGGGCCACCAGGTCCCAGCCGCGGACGGCGGCGGTCATCACCGCGCCGGCCGCCGCGGCGTAGAGGGTGAGGCCCAGGGGCGAGAGGCGGCGCGTCGCCACCCGGGTGACCACGGTGTACACGGCCCAGCTGGCGGAGGCAGCCACCATCAGCAGGTCGCCGGGGTTGAACCGCCAAGCCCGCAGCACCGCCAGGGACCCGCCGGAGAGGATCCACGCCGTCCCGGCGAGGCTCAAGGCGGCGCCCACGGCCCGCCGCCCCGTCACCCGCTCCCCGAGCAGGGGCACCGCCAGCAGGAAGGTCAGGGCGGGCGACGCCGTGTAGATCAGGGTCCCGTTGATGTTGGTGGTCTGCTGTTGGGCGATGTATTGCAGGGTGTTGTACCCCGCCATGCCGGTCAGGCCGCACAGCGCCACGGCCAGCCACTCCCGGCCGCGGGGCCGGGGGAGCCCGCCCTCCCGCCAGTACACGACGGGAGCCAGAACCAGCGCCGCCAGCACCCACCGCACCAGCACCAGGTCGGCGGGATGGACGCGGCGCACCAGCTCCTTGGCGATGGTCCAGTTGCCCGCCCAGAGCAGCGGCGTGATCGCCAGCAGCAGGTAGGCCAAGGGTCGTCCACCACCCGCGGGAGGCTGCGTAATCTCTATAGGTGAAGGCGTCGGTGGAGGCGGGATCCGTCCGCGTCCCCGGGCAGCCCGCCCGGCGCAGGAACCCGGGCGGGCCTGCCGAAGCCCTTGTCAGAACCAGCTAACGATTTCCGACATCTTCCCTGCGGACGAACGCCGCCTGGCGTCGTTCGGGGCGGACCCGGGCACCCCCTACGGTGGGGGGCGTGCCCCCCACGCCGCGGCCCGGTCGGCCGCAGCGACTCGCCCCCAGGGCGGATCGAGGTGAAGGGCATGAGCACCCGACGCATCCCCGAACACCTGCGTTTCTGGGAACCGGAGGCCGACCGGCTGCTGCTGGCCTTCGTGCAGGAGGCCCTGGACGCGGGCGGCACCGTGCTGGACGGGTGCCAGCGGTTCGTCCAGGCGTTGCAGGCCGCCGGCCCCCGGGTCACCCCCTCGCCCGAGCAGATGGCGATGCGGTGGGAGGTCCTGCAGACCTTCGGGGGCGACCCCGCCCGGGATCCGGGCGCGGCCGTGGGACGCGCCCGTCCCGTGCCGCCGCGGACGGGTGGGGAGCAGGCCCCCCTCCTGCCGCAGCTCGCCGACGAGCTCCACCGCCTGGCCGACGAACTCCACCGTCTCGCCCGGCGTCTGGAACAGGTCGCGATCCCCGCGGCCGAAGGCGGGCCGTCCCCGCCCCCCTCGGCGCAACCCCCGGGCCCCCAAGGGGCGACGGCTGGCGGGGCGACACCGGCGCCCCCCTCCGGCCCCTCTGCCGGCCCGCCCGCCGCCCCCGGCTCCCCGCCCGGTGCCGGCGGCTCCCCGCCCGGTGCCGGCGGCTCCCCGACCGGGACGGCGGAGCGCGCCGGTTCCGCGGAGCGCGCCGCGCACGCGGACGACGAGGACCAGGCCGTCCCGCCGGAGGCGGAGGCGGGGCCTCCGCTCCAGGGACCTGAGGACCCCCCGGCGGGCGACGCCGGCGACGCCGGGGGCGGCGCGGCCGCGGGCGCGGCGGAAGAGCCGGACTCCGGCTCGGGCGCCGCGCGGGCGCCCGAGCCGGAGTCCGGCAACGGCAGGCCGGCCGACGCGGCCCTGCCCGGGAGGGCTAACGGGACGGCCGGCCGCCGGGGCCGCGAGGCGGACCCGGCGGCCGGTGGCGACCCGGGGCCGGCGGGGCCGGCCCCGGGTTCGCCCGGGTGAGCCGTTCGCCCGGCGGGCGGCCCGCGCCGTCGCCCCTCCCGGCGCCGACCCGGGGGATCACCGCTCGCCACCGGTCCCCCTTGCGGTAGTTCCGCGGGCTGGCGCTTCCTTCCTGCCGCGGCCGGGCGCCTGCCCCGGCCGGGCGGGCCGCGCCCTCACCCGGCGCGGCCCGCCCGGCCGCCCAGGTAGGCCGCCTGCATCCGCGGATCGCGGGCGAGCTCGGCGGCCGGGCCCGCCAGCGCGACGGACCCCGTCTCCAGGACGTAGGCGCGGTGGGCCAGCTTGAGCGCCGCCCGGGCGTTCTGCTCGACCAGCAGCACGGTGACGCCCTGGCGGTTGATCTCCCGGATCGTCTGGAAGATCTGCCGCACCACCAGGGGCGCCAGGCCCAGGCTGGGTTCGTCCAGCAAAAGCAGCCGGGGCCGGGACATCAGGGCGCGGCCGATGGCCAGCATCTGCTGCTCGCCGCCGGACATCGTCCCCGCCAGCTGCCGCCGCCGCTCCTTCAGCCGCGGGAAGAGATCGAACACCCAGCGCCGCGTCTCCTCCACCGCCGCCCGGTCGGCCTGGGGGTAGGCGCCCAGGGTCAGGTTCTCGTCCACCGTCAGGGGACCGAAGATGCGGCGCCCCTCGGGGGCGTGGGCGATGCCCAGGGCGGGCAGACGGTGGGCGGGCAGGCGCAGCAGGTCCTGCCCGCGGAAGCGGATGCTCCCCTGGTGGGGCCGCACCAGGCCCGAGATCGCCCGCAGCGTGGTGGACTTGCCGGCGCCGTTGGCCCCGAGCAGCGCGACGATCTCGCCCTCGTCCACCGTCAGGTCGATGCCCTTCAGGGCGTGGATCGGCCCATAGAAGACGTGGACTCCGGCCAGCTCCAGCATCGCCATCAGAACTCATCCTCTTCCCGCCCCAGGTAGGCCTCGACGACCTGGGGGTCGGTCTGCACCTCCGCCGGCGTCCCCTCGGCGATCTTGACGCCGTTGTCCAGCACCACCACGCGGTCGGACAGGCCCATGACCAGGTTCATGTCGTGCTCGATGAGGAGCACGGTGATGCCGTCCGCCCGCACCCGCCGCACCAGCTCCACCAGCTCGGCGCGCTCCTGCTCGTTGAGGCCGCCGGCCGGTTCGTCCAGGATGAGGAGCCGCGGCCGGGCGGCCAGGGCCCGGGCGATCTCCAGGCGCTTCTGCTGGCCATAGGGCAGGTTGCGGGCCAGCGCGTGGCGCAGCTCCCACAGGCCCACCCGGCGCAGCGCCTCCTCGGCCTCGGCCCGGATCCAGGCCTCCTCCCGCCGCTGGGCGGGGGTGCGCAGCACCGAGGCCCAGAACCCCGCCCGCGCCCGGTGATGGGGTCCCGCCATCGCGTTCTCCAGCACCGTCAGGTTGCGGAAGAGCCGCAGGTTCTGGAAGGTGCGGGCCACGCCGAGGGCGGCCATGGCGTGGGCCGGGAGCCCCGTGACCCGCCGGCCGCCCAGGAACACGTCGCCCGCGTCGGGCCGGTAGATCCCGGTGATCAGGTTGAACACCGTGGTCTTGCCGGCGCCGTTGGGGCCGATCAGGGCCAGGATCTCGCCCTCGCGCACCTCGAAGCTGACGTCCCGCACGGCCACCAGGCCGCCGAAGCGCTTGGTCACGCTCTCCACGGCCAGCAGGGCCACGGCCCTCACCTCCCCCCGGCGGCACCGCCGGCGGCCGCCCCCGGACCGTCGCCCGCGCCGCCTGCCGGCGCGCCGGGGAGCCCACCCTCCGCCGCGGCGGGCCATCCGCCGGCGCCCCCCGGCACGGCGGCCGACCCGTCGCCGCCCCGCATCGCCAGCCGCCAGCGCCGGCTGGGCCAGAGGCCCTCGGGCCGGACGATCATCAGCACCACCATGGCCGCGCCGAAGACCAGCATGCGGTAGTCGGCCAGCCCGCGGAAGAGCTGGGGCAGCACCACCATGGCGAAGGTGCCCAGGAACACGCCGGGGATGGAGCCCGTGCCGCCCAGGATGACGATGGCGAACATCACCACCGACTCCCAGAAGGAGAAGCTCTCCGGCGCGATCACCCCCATCTTCACCGCGTACAGGTTCCCGGCCACCCCGGCCAGGGCGCCGCCGACGGCGAAGGCCAGCACCTTGTACCGGCCGGTGTCGATGCCCATGGCCGCCGCGGCCACCTCGTCCTCCCGGATGTAGCTCCAGGCCCGGCCGATGCGGCTGTCCTTGGCCACCGAACAGGGCGCTGAAGGAGACAGACTGGTATGACATGATATGGAAACAAAAGGAGGGTCATTCCTCCCCGCCAGGGACGGAGGGCGGCTCGCGCCCACCGCAGCCGACGCCCCGAGGGACCCACCGGCCTGCCCGGCGAGTTGACACCGCGCCCCCCTTCTGGTGTGATGGGAGGCGCACGGACTGGCACCGAAGGCCCCATCGGCGTACCCGTGACGCTCCGTCGGCGCTTCCCGTGGCGTTCCATCGGGGTTCCGTCGGCGCTTCCCGTGGCGTTCCATCGGGGTGAGGAAAACCGGGTGAACGTTGCCCGCGGGCCAACGCACCCGGTCTTTTTGTCAGTCGGCCGTGCCGGCGCACAAGGGCGCCGGGAGCGGCCGGGCGGAAAGGAGGCGGGACGCGATGTGCGGCATCGCCGGCGCCACCGCCCCCCGCGGCGAGGCGGTGGGCCGCATGCTGGAGGCCATGGCGCATCGGGGGCCCGACGACCAAGGGCTGTGGATCGGCGAACGGATCACCCTCGGCCACCGCCGCCTGTCCATCATCGACCTGGCGGGCGGGCGCCAGCCCCTGGCCAACGAAGACGGCTCCATCCGCGTGGTGTTCAACGGCGAGATCTACAACTACCGCGAGCTGCGGGACGAGCTGGCCGCCCGCGGCCACCGCCTCCGCACCCAGACCGACACCGAGGTCCTGGTCCACCTCTACGAGGACGAGGGGCCGGCCCTGGTGCGGCGGCTCTACGGCATGTTCGCCTTCGCCCTCGCGACGCCCGACGGCCTGTTCCTCGCCCGCGACCCCCTGGGCATCAAGCCGCTCTACGTCGGGCGCGACCGCCATGGCGCGCTGCTCTTCGCCTCGGAGATCGGCGCCCTGCTGCCCCACGTAGAGACCATCGAGGAGTTCCCCCCCGGCCACTACTGGACCGAGCGGGACGGGTTCGTCCGGTACTACGAGCTGCCCCCCGTGCGGTACGACCTGCCCAGCCCGGAGGCCGCCGTGGACGAGCTCGTCGCCCGCCTGCGGCGGGCGGTGCGGCGGCGGCTGGTGGCCGACGTGCCGGTGGGCGTGTTCCTCAGCGGGGGCCTGGACAGCAGCCTGATCGCCGCGCTGGTGGCGGAGGCGCGGGCCGAGACCGGAGAGCCGGTCCATTCCTTCGCCGTGGGCATGGAGGGCAGCGAGGACCTCGAGCGCGCACGGCTGGTGGCGGCGCACCTCGGCACCGTCCACCACGAGTACGCCTTCACCCGGGAGGAGCTGATCGGGCTGCTGCCCGAGGTCATCCGGCGGCTCGAGTCCTTCGACGCCGCGCTGGTGCGCAGCGCCGTCCCGACGTACCTGGTGTCGCGGCTGGCGCGCCGGTACGTCAAGGTGGTGCTCTCGGGCGAGGGAGCGGACGAGCTCTTCGGCGGATACCAGTACCTCAAGCGGCCGGAGATCCGGGCGCGGCTGCAGGACGAGCTGCGGGAGATCACCCTGGCGCTGCACAACACGAACCTGCAACGGGTCGACCGCATGACCATGGCCCACGGCCTGGAGGGGCGGGTCCCCTTCCTCTCGGTGACCCTGGTCGACCTGGCCTGGCGCATCCCCCCGCGCTGGAAGATCCACGACCGCACCGGGACCGAGAAGTGGATCCTGCGCCAGGCGGCGCGCCGCTTCCTGCCCGCGGCCGTGGTGCAGCGGGAGAAGGCGAAGTTCGCCATGGGCACGGGCGTGGGACCCACCCTGGAGCGCTTCGCCGAAGCCGCCGTCAGCGACCGCGAGTGGGCGGAGGGCCGGCAGCCGTGGCCGGACCTGGAGCTGGGCAGCAAGGAGGAGCTCCTCTACTTCCGCTGGTTCTGCCAGGCCTTCGGCCCCCGGGCGCGCTTGGCCGCCCGGCTGGTGGGACGCAGCCGCAGCCTGAACCCGCACGAGCTCTACGCCCCGGGCTGGCGGGAGCGGACGTCCCGCACGGGGACGGAGACGCCGTGACGGCGGGCAAGCCAGCCGGACGAACGCGGCCCGGGGGGGCACCGGTTGACAGCCGGACGCAACCGGCGGCATAATCGGCAGCGTACACGCGAGCCGGCTCGACCGCCGGACCGCGGCCCGACGCCCGGTCCCGGCGGCGCCCACGAACAACCGAATACGCCACATCTCTTCTTATCCAGAGTGGCGGAGGGACGGGCCCAATGAAGCCACGGCAACCTCCGTGCGGCCGCACCGCGGCCCCATCGGCCGTTCCGGCTCGGCCCGCCGGCGGCGGTGGCCGCGGAGGCGTCCGGTCTCGGGTCGGGCCGCCGCGATGCCCGCTGGTCGCGGGGGCGCGACCGCGGGGCCGCGCCCGATGCGGTCGCCGGGTGGTGCCAACTCCCGCAGAACCGCGTCCTGGTGCCGGGACGCCGTTCTGAGAGATAAGAAGGGATGGCACCCTTTGGCCATCCTTTCTGCGTCTCTCGGAAAGGATGGCTTTTTGTTGCCCGTCGCCGGACCGGGACCGCCCGGTTGCGGACCAGGGCTGCCCGCTGCGGCGCCGCGGACCGAGGCGGCCGGGTGCGGAGGGGTCGCCTGGTGGACGAACCGGCCCGCCTGAACGGGCACTGCGTCGCCACGGACCGAGGCGACCGGCTGCGGAGGCCGCCGGGTCGGTGGAGGGCGCGGGCCCCCGCCGAACCCGGATCCGGCGCGGGCGACGGGGGTGATGCGGATGCCGGAACCGATGCTGGAGGTTCGCAACCTGGTGAAGGTCTTCCGCGGCCGCCGCGGGACCACCACGGCCCTGGACGGGGTCGACCTCGTGGTTCGGCGGGGCGAGTTCTTCGGCGTCGTCGGTCCGTCGGGGGCGGGCAAGAGCACCCTGGTGCGGTGCATCACCCTGCTCGAGCGCCCGACGACGGGGTCCATCCGCCTCGGCGGCGTCGAGCTCACGCGACTCCGGGGTGCCGCCCTGCGGCGGCAGCGCCGGCGCATCGGCCTGGTCTTCCAGCACTTCCACCTGCTCTGGTCCCGTACGGCGGCGGGCAACGTGGCGCTGCCCCTCGAGATCGCCGGCGTCCCGCGGGACCGCATCCGGCACCGGGTCGAGGAGCTGCTGGATTGGGTCGGGCTGGCCGACAAGGCGGGCGCCTACCCCGCCCAGCTCAGCGGCGGGCAGAAGCAGCGGGTGGCCATCGCCCGCGCCCTGGCCACGGAGCCGGAGCTGTTGCTCTGCGACGAGCCCACCTCGGCCCTGGACGCCGCCACCAGCCGGACGGTGCTGGAGCTGCTCCAGCGGGTCCACCGGGAGCTGGGGATCACGGTGCTGCTGATCACCCACCAGCTGGAGCTGGTGCGGGCGGCCTGCCAGCGGGTGGCGGTGATGGACGCCGGTCGCATCGCCGAGTGCGGACCCGTGGACGCGGTGTTCGGCCGACCCCAGGCCGAGGCGACCCGGCGCCTGCTGGCTGCGGCGGGCGACGGCGCGGGATCCGACGCCGCGGCGGGGATCGCGACCGCCGGGCAGGGTGCTCCCCTCGCCCAACCGCTCCCCGACGCCGTCCATCCGCTGCCGGCCGCCTCGGGACGGCTCCCGGCGCCCGGCGTCGCCGGCCCATGGCGTGTCGGGAGGTGACGGTGCGTGGGAGGAACCGGCGCGATGCCGGGCGGTTCGACCCTGACGGCGGCGGGGTTCGTCCCCGCACCGCTGGTCGAACTGCTCGCGGCCCTGACGGAGTACGGACCCGACATCGTGGAGGCCACCGGCCAGACCCTGTACATGGTGGGCCTCGCCATCCTCTTCGCGACTCTGGCCGGGGTGCCCATCGGCACCCTCCTGGTGGTGATGGACCGGGGGCACATCGCCGCCTTCCCGCCGCTGCGGGCGCTCCTGGCCTTCGTGGTCAACACGGGTCGGTCGGTGCCCTTCATCATCCTGCTCATCGCCCTGGCGCCCTTCACCCGCCTGCTGGTGGGCACGTCCCTGGGGACCGCGGCCGCGGTGCCGCCCATGGCGGTGGCCGCCACGCCCCTGGTCGCCCGGGTCGTGGAGACCGCGCTCAGGGAGGTGGACCGCGGCACCATCGACGCGGCGGTCGCCATGGGGGCGACCCCCTGGCAGGTGGTGACCAAGGTGCTGCTGCCCGAGGCGCTGCCCGCCGTGGTGCTGGGGGTGACCATCGCCACCGTGGGCCTCATCGAGTTCTCCGCGGTGGCGGGCGCCGTCGGGGGTGGCGGCCTGGGCGACCTGGCCTTCCGCATGGGCTACCAGCGGTGGGAGGCCGGGGTGCTGCTGGCCTGCGTGGTGCTCCTGGTGGCGCTGGTGCAGCTGGTCCAGTGGACCGGCGAGTCGCTGGCCCGGCGGCTCAACCACCGGTGAGCCGGCACCGCCCCCGGCGGCCGGAGGGCGGCGGACCGGCGTCCGCCGCCCTCCGGCCGCCGGGGGCCGCGGCTCGGGACGGCCAGGGACTGCCGCCCGATCCGGCTTGGCGTCCCGGCCCATGGAGCACGCCGGGTCTTGGGCACCGGGTCGGCGCGGCAAGCGGGCATGGGGGATGGTCCGCGGGAGCGGCCGGTTCGTCCGCGAGGGGGTGACGGGGACGCGATGGGTGAGAACAGCCACGTCCACCGCCCGATGACGAACGCGGCCGAGCGGTGGACGGGAAGGAGGTCGCAGCCCGATGCGTGCAGGCTCCCCTCTCCCCCCGCGCCGGCGCTGGATCCGGCGGATCGCGACGTCGTTGACGGTCTTGCTGGTGGCGGCCGTGGCGGCCGGCTGCGGAGGCGGCCCGTCGGCCGGTTCGTCCGGCGCTGCGGCCGATGAGGGTGCGGCCGGCGGCGACGGGTCCGCGGGCGCGCAGGGATCCGTCACCTTGAAGGTCGGCGCCACCGCCGTCCCCCACGCCGAGATCCTCCGCGACGTGGCGGCCCCGGCCCTGGCCAAGCAGGGCATCGAGCTGGAGGTCGTGGAGTTCAGCGACTACACCAAGATCAACCCGGCCCTGGTGGACGGCGAGCTGGACGCCAACTACTTCCAGCACATCCCCTACCTGGACCAGTTCAACGAGGACCACGGGACGAACCTGACGCCGCTGGCCAAGGTGCACATCGAGCCCATGGGGCTGTACTCCGACAAGATCACCGATCTCGACCAGCTCCGGGACGGCGCCACGGTGGCCATCCCCAACGACCCGACCAACGGCGGGCGGGCGCTGCTGCTCCTGCAGTCGGCCGGGCTGATCAAGCTCGAGGAGGGCGCGGACTACACCGCCACGGTGCGGGACATCGTGGAGAACCCGAAGAACCTGGAGATCCGCGAGGTGGCGGCCGAGCTGATCCCGCGCACCCTGGCCGACGTGGATCTGGCGGCCATCAACACGAACTACGTGCTGGAGGCGAAGAAGGCGGGGGCGATGAAGAACCCCGAGCCGCTGTTCATCGAGGACGCCGACTCGCCCTTCGCCAACGTGCTCGTGGTGCGGCCGGAGGACGTGGACCGGCCGGAGCTCAAGGCGCTGGCGGAGGTCCTGGTGGGTCCCGAGGTCAAGGAGTACATCGAAGAGCACTACGACGGCGCGGTCGTGCCCGCCCAGGAACTGTTGGAGTAGGATCGCCGCGAACGGGTGCAGCCGAGTCGCCTGCCGGAGGAAGGCCTCACCCGCGGCGCGGGTGAGGCCTTCCGCGTCCATCCTCCCAGCACCGCAGGTCCCGTTCCACCGGCCCGCATCCAGCGACCGCACCCGGTGACGAGACCGCGCCGCATGGGCTGGAGGGCAGGAACACGGGGACGGCGGGAGGGCGGAACCCCCCGAACGCCGGGGCTAGCCGCGCAGGCCGGCATCGGCCCCGCCCCGGCGCCACAGGGCCAGCACCCGCTCCACGTAGGCCTGCGTCTCGCGATAGGGAGGAACGTCCCCGTGCCGCTGCACGGCACCGGGCCCCGCGTTGTAGGCCGCCAGGGCCAAGCGGATGTCACCAAACCGCTCCAGCTGCTGGCGCAGGTAGCGGGCGCCGGCGTCGAGGTTCTGCCAAGGATCCCAGGGGTCGGTGACACCCAGCGCCCGCGCGGTGGCCGGCATGAGCTGCATCAGGCCGAGGGCGCCCGCAGGCGAGCGTGCCAGCGGGTTCCAGCCGGACTCCACCTCGATCACCGCACGGAGCAGGGCGGGATCGAGGCCGTGGCGGCGGGCGGCCACATCGGCCAGGGTCTCCAGCCGATCGCGGGGCCATGGCGACGCATCGTCCCCGGACGGGGTCCCTCCTGCGCTGCCGACCGCGCTGGTGGCGTCGGCCCCGGCCGCACCCAGGGCCGCCAGGGCCCCCCACAACCCGCTGGCCCCCGGGAGGGCGCCCCACCCCACCGTCGCCGGGGAACCGCGTCCGCCCGTCGCCGCGATGCCGAAAGCCAGCGCCGTTTCCGCCAGCGCCGCTCCCCCCGTCCAGCCCTCCAGCGCGAGGAGCGACGCCAGCGTCGCCGCGAAGTCGAGGTGCCCGGCGTTTGGCCGGGCCCGGGAAGCGGCGCCGATGACGGGCTCAGGAGGCTGCGAACCGGATGGCATCGGGGCCGAGGGCGTCGCGTCGGTCCCGGCGGCGCCCGCGGCACCCTGCAGCCCCGATGCACCGATGCCGGCGGGCCGCTTCGCTCGTTGCGCCCGCAGGGCCGCCGCCCAGAGCAGGAACTCCAGGTCCCGGTCCCCGATGCCCCATGTCCCGCCGACGGCCACGTCCACCACCTCCCCATCGCCCCGGGGACATCCGAACCCGCGGCCACCGGTCGGCGTCCCGGACCGCCGGCCCCTCCGGGAGCCCCCGGCGTGCGAGCCCCTGCCCCGTGGGGTCCTGCGATTCCCCATGGCGCCCGCTCCGTCCACCCCGTCGGACGCCCCCAACGCCGTCCACCAAGCGATCTATCCCAGCGGCTCCTGTCGCCCCACCCGCCCCTCGAACACCGTCACCGTCTCGAATCCATGGGCCCGGGCGTAGGCGACCAGCTCCGGGTACGCCCATCCCACGTGTTCGGGCTCGTGGGCGTCGGAGGCCAGGGTCACCCGCACCCCGAGCCGTCGCGCCTCATCCAGGATGCCCGGGTCCGGGTAGAACTCCCCGACCGGCTTGCGCACCCCGGCGCTGGAGATCTCCAGGCACACCCCGGCCTCCGCCGCCGCCCGCGCCAGGCGCCGGTGGTACTCGGCCAGTTCGTCCCGGTATTCGGGCGGCAGCTTGTAGCCGAACACCTTGATCACGTCGGGGTGCCCGAAGACGTCGAAGAGCCCGCTGCGGATCGCCCGCTCCGCCAGGTCGAAGTAGCGCCGGTACGCCTCCCGGACGTCGCGCCCGGGCCAGCTGGCGGGATCCAGGTCGAAGCCCCAGTCGTCGATCCAGTGCACCGAACCGATGACGAAGTCCAGGGGATAGGCAGCCAGGAACGCGCGGATGTCCTCCTCCCGGCCGGGGACGTAGTCCATCTCGATGCCCGCCTTCACCGGCAGGCCCTCGGCGCGGGCGGCCTGCAGGAGGGCGATGTAGTCCGCCATGCGGAAGCCGCTGCTGTAGCGCTCCACGTACCACGGGCGGCCCAGAAGCGGCGCCCCCTCGACGAAGTTGTACGCGTGCTCGGTGATGCCGATCTCGTCCACACCGCGGGCCCGGGCCGTCTCCACGAACCGCAGCAGGTACTCCCGGGTCAGCCCGCCCCGCTCCAGGTGCATGTGGTAGTCGACCAGCATGGCTTCGGCCCCAGCCCCCTTGCCCGCCTCTGGCCGCGGCGCGCACCGCCCGCGCCCACCCCCTGGGCGCGGGGTTCCGCCCCGGTCCGGACGGGGCTCCGGACCTCCGGACCCGCGTCGCCGCCCCCCTGACGAGATCCCTACCCCGGCGCGGCCGGCGACGTCCCGCGACGCCACGGTCGTGCTCGTCGCGGCCGCGGGCCTAGCCCCGGGCCGCCGGTTCCTCCGACGGCGCCGGCGAGCGCGCCCCCGTCGACCGCTCCGGCTGCAGGTAGCGGTCGAACCAGTCGACGATGCGATCCAGCCGGTAGACCCGGTGCCAGGGCTTGCCGCCGCGGCTCAAGCCGTGGCTCTCGTCGGGGAAGCGGACGAACTCCGTCGGCACGCCGAGGACCTTGAGCGCCGTGTAGAGCTGCTCCGCCTGTTCGATGGGACAGCGCAGGTCCATCTCCGAGTGCATCACCAGGAGCGGCGTCTTGCACCGGGCGATGTGGTGGATGGGTGACATCGCCAGGTACCGCAGCGGGTCCTCCCACGGCGGCACCTCCAGGTCGAAGAGGTCGTAGAAGCCGATGTCGCTGGTGCCGAAGAAGCTGTGCTCGTTGGCCACGCAGCGCATGGTCACCGCCGCCCGGAAGCGGTCGGTGTGGGTGACGATCCAGTTGGTCATGTAGCCCCCGTAGCTGCCGCCCGCCACCCCGAGCCGCTGGCGATCGATGAAGTCGTACCGCTCCAGCACCGCGTCGACGAAGGTCATCAGATCCCGGTAGTCGCGGTTGCCCCAGTCGCCCCGGATGGCCGCACAGAAGGCCTGGCCGTAACCCTGGCTGCCCCGCGGGTTGGTGTAGAACACGGCGTAGCCGCGGGCGGCCAGCAGCTGGAACTCGTGGAAGAAGGCGTACCCGTACATGGCCATGGGGCCGCCGTGGATCTGGAGGATCGCCGGGTACCGCTTGCCCGGTTCGAAGCCCACGGGCCGCATGAGCCAGCCGTCGAGGACGTTCCCGTCGGATTCGAAGGTGAAGTGCTCCGGCTCGACGACCTCCACCTCGGCCAGCCACCGGTCGTTGGCCCGGGAGAGGCGCCGGCCCTGGATCACGGGGTGGCCGTTGCGGGTCGCCCCGCCGGTCGGCCCCGCGGTCGGACCGTCGGCCGCCGCGAGGCGGGCCGCCGCGAGGCCGGCCTCCACGGCGGCAGTGCGGCCATCCTTGCCGGAGGAACCGGCACCGGCCTCCGCGCGGCCGTCCCCTGCCGTGCCCGGGGCGGCGGCCGCCCCGCCGCCGGCCACGGCGGCCGCGGCCGATTCGTCCCGGGAAGGAAGCTCGGCGATCCACACCTCGCCCGGCTCCGTCGCCGTCAAGCGAAGGTAGGCGCAGCGCCGGCCCGCCCGGTCGATGCTGATCCCCCGCAGCACCTGCGGCCCGTCGGTCAACGGGCGGATCGTCCCGTCCACCCCGAACCAGTAGAGCTGCACCTCCCCACGGCGGCTGACCAGGGCATAGAGACCCGACCCGTCGGGAGCCCACGCCATCACGGCCCCGGGCTCACCGACGACATCGTTGACGCTCTCGTCGCCCACCGTCAGGTCGGCCTCGGCGGTGAGGCAGCGCCGCTGGCTGCCGTCGGCGGCGATCAGGTACAGGTGGGTGTTGCTATAGGCCCGGTAGCGGCGGGCGTCCTGGCCCCGGACGGCGATCCAGCGGCCGTCGGGCGACGGCAGCGCTTCGTAGACGTCGAGGTCCGAGCTGGTCAGCTTGCGGACGCCCGGCGGCAGCGGGTCGCGGGAGAGGTCGAGGGGCCGCTCGCAGGTCGCCCCGGAACCCGCCCCGCCCTCCCCGCCGGCCGGGTGGAAGGGCACCAGGTAGACGTCGGTCCAGGGCTGGCGGTCGGCGTCGGGATGCGGGTTCGTCACCACCAGCAGCTCGCGACCCGAGGGCATCCAGGCCACCCAGCGTACGTCGTACTCGCCCGCGGTGATCTGGAACCAGGGTACGGTGGCCGCACCGGGCGGGGCGACCTGCGCCAGGTGGGCATCGCCGTCCCCCAGGTCCAGCACCAGCGCATGGTGGCGGTGATCGGTGAAGTAGCCGACGCCGTCCAACTTGTAGGCCAGCCGGCGGATCACCTTCACGCCGCGGGTGTGACGCCGGTACGGATCGTCGTCGCCCGGCTCGGGGTCCCCAACGGCCTCCAGCCCCCGCTCCGGATGAACCTGCGCCACCACCGACAGGTAGCGGCCGTCGGGCGACCAGCCGGCGGGGCTCACCCCCTGCTTGAAGCGGGTGAGCAGGCGCGCCTCGCCACCGTGCGCCGGCAAGAGATAGAGCTGGGGCCGGGGCTTCTCGTTCCCCCGGCCGGCCTCGCCGGCCTTGCCTGCGGAGCCGGCCCTCGTCCCCGCCCCGTCGCCGGGCAACGGCCGGTCGGAGAGGAAGGCCAGCCAGCGGCCGTCGGGCGACCACCGGGGCGCCCGGTCGATGCCCGGTCCGGTGGTCAGCGGCGCCGGCGGGCCCTCACGGGACGCCGGGGCCGCGTACAGGTTGGACCGGTACTGGTTCCGGTCGGCGTCGATCCAGCGCTCCACCCACACCACCCGGTCCCCGTCGGGGGCGATGCGGGGATCGCCCACGAACCGGAGGTCCAGCAGGTCGCGGGAGGTGATGGGGCGCCGGCCGTTGGCCGGCTGGGTCGCACCATGGGATCCCGTCATGACGTCACCTCGGTCGATGGGTCGAGCCGGCCCCCGCGGGCCGGCTCGCTGGCGATGGACCTGTTGGGGGGATTCGAGCTGGAGTACGGGAACCCTCTCCCCGACCGTGGGCGGGTCGGGCATGCGAAGCCCGGCGCAGGTACGGCTCTCTCTGGACACCATCGGAAAGGCCCCAGCGCGCCACCCCCGACTCGGGCGGCTCGACCGGGACGAGAGCACAGCGTGGAATGTCGCGGCCTTGTGGCCGCCGTCGCCGGGAGTGGCCCGCAGACGGGAAACGCCCGTGGACGGGGCGGAAGACCTGCTTTACAGCAGGCGGCCCCGGAGGAAGCGGGAATCCGGCGCCGGCCGGCCGCCGGGTAAGACCGGCACCGCAACGGCTGGAGACCAACACCGCCAGGGGGTCGTCGTACCCATACAAGGCAAAGGACCGGGCCGGCTCACCCGGCCCGGTCCGCGTCCCGCCTCGCTCAACGGTCTGCCTCATCCCCATTTGCGATGGCTAACGGGTTCAGAATTTGGATCGGCAAACCGCGGAAATCCCGCTCGTTGTCGGTTATGAGCACCGCGTCTTCGGACAGAGCCGTTGCCGCGATTAAAGCGTCGGGCAGCTTCAGCTTCCCTTCGAGACGCTTGCCGCATGTCGGGCACCGCTCGCCTGCCCGTCCCCGCTGCCGGAGCCGCCGCAGCTCCCCGGCCTTGCGCGCGATCTCGGCATCGACCGCGATCACATCGTCCGAGAGGTCCATGAGTGCCTCGATCTCCTGAATGCGTTCCGGTGTCAGACCGGCGGTACTCAGCAATTCAGCCCGCGTCACTTCTGAAAAGAAGATGCGGCAGCCTCGCGCCCGAAGCTCCTGCAGGCACTGGACGACAGCAGGGTGTCCTTCGAGGAAGTGCGTGGCCACGGTAGTATCGACGACGAACGCCTCTTGTTCGGCCACGCCTCATTCCTCGCGATCTTCCCGGATTTGCCGGCCCAGCTCGGGGTAGTCCTCCCAAGCCCCTGCCAGGCCCGCCCAGTCCTTCGGCTTCTGCTTGCTCTCAAACGGAACGGAGGTCAGCTTGCCATGAAACTGGGCCGCAGGGATTCGCCAGGTTCCGCCAGGCGTCCTCTCCGCCTGGATCCGGCCGCTCTCGCACCATCGGCGCACCTGCTGTTGGCTGACCCGAAAGCGCCGCGCAACCTCCGCCGTCGTCAGATACTCTCCTTCAAGCCGCTCGGCCTGGATGCTCAGCTCCAAGCGAAGACCCTGGTGCGCCGCGTCGGGGTTCTCGTTGATGAGCTTCGTAATCGCTTCCAGCATGGGATCGACGACTCGCTCCAGCAGATGCTCCCTCAACGCCGCACGCTGATCCGACGCGGCAGTCCGCCGCAACGCCTCGACCGTCTGCCGGTCAAGGTTCAGCGCCACGGACATGAGCCGGACCCCCTCTCTTCCTACCACCACTCTAGCCCCTCCGCTCCTCCTTGGGCAACATTTCGCACGTATCGCGCATTTCTTCTATGCCTATGCTGGCCAAGGGTGCCGCGCGCCATACAGGAGCGCCAGCACATCTCCGGCCTGGCCACACCCGGTTCCGGCGGACAACCGACCCGTAAAAACCAAAGCCCCGGGCCGGAATTCCGACCCGGGGAGCGGGCGTGTGGGGTGGATGACGTCGGTGTCCCGCAGCCACGTGGCCACGGGCGACCTCCTCACCGCGCCCTCTGGCCGGCCGCCACCCCCGCCAGCACCGAGCCTTCGACCGGCTCAAGGCCGTGCTCTTCCACCCAGCGGCAGGCTCGCTGGTTGCGAACGGCCGTCCGCGCCTCCGTCTTCTCGCCACCCGGTACCGCCAGTACGTTTTCCCCAGCGCCTTGAGGCTCCGCGGCCGCGGGAGCGGGTTCAGCACGATCTCCCCCTCGCCGTTGACGGATACCAGCACGTCGTCCCCGTCCGCACCGCCCACCCGCTCCTGATCCAACCAGGACGGATCCCGGCCGGTCGGGGAGCTCCAGCGGTGCGTTCACGGAGCAACAGGCTCCAACGCCCCCGGTCCTCAAATCACAAGGGCGCGGGGGTTGGCCCGCCTCCGCGCCCTTTGCCGGTGATCGATCCACCTCGCCGCCTCACCTGGCCCGGGCCAGCCGGCCACCCTGGACCCGCGCAACGGGCCCCCGGGTCCCGGGTCGGATGTCGAACTCAAAGATCTCCGTGGGCAGCCACAACGTGCAGCAGGCGTTAGGAATGTCCACGATCGCGCTGATACGCCCCTCTACGGGTGCTGCCCCCAAGATGGTGTACGCCTCCTCCCCGGTATAACCGAATCCTTTGAGGTACTCGACCGCTTCGAGACACGCCCGTCGGTAGGCCACATGGGGGTCCAGGTAATACTGTTCCCCCTCTTCATCGACCGAATATCCTTCAAATACCAGATAGCGTGAAAACCGCGGCTCGATCGGGCTTGGCTCGAACATCGGATGCCGGATCCCGTACTCGTTCATTCCGTCCTTGATTAGATCGACGTGTAACTCAATCCACCCGGCCATCTCAATGGCACCGCAGAACGTGATCTCGCCATCACCCTGGGTGAAGTGGAGATCACCGACCGTCAGCTTTGCCCCAGGTACGTAAACGGGAAGATAGGCGCGAGCGCCGCGGGTGAGGTTTTTGATGTCGCGGTTTCCCCCATTCTCGCGTGGGGGTATCGTCCGTGCCGCTTCTCGGGCAATCCGCTCGTATTCCGGGGTTCCGGGACGCAACGAACCGAGAATGGCGTTACGCGGCTCTGGCGGTAACGCAAGGGGCGGCACGCGGTTCGGATCCCGTGCAATGAGTTTACGCTCGCGTTCGTTCCAACGCTGCAATAACTCGTGAGACGGTGCCGTGCCTAAAATGCCCGGATGAGGAATCGCAGGAATCTTCACGCCGGGCACGTGTCGGGATGTCGCGTAAACACCGTGAAAGTCCCAGATCGCTTTATGCGCCTCAGGGAAGTGGTCCGTCAGGAAGCCGCCGCCATTGGACCTCGCGAAGATTCCCGTATAGCCCCATTTCATCTTGGGGTGCGGACCCAGGTCAAGGATGTCGACCACCAGGATATCTCCTGGTTCCGCTCCACGGACAGCAATGGGGCCTGTTAGGTGGTGGTTGTGAGTCAGGTCCATGTCCCGGATGTCGGAGGCATCATCATCGTTACGGACCTGTCCCCCGGTCCAGTCCAAGCATTCTACGACGAACGTGTCTCCAGGACGCACCTCAACGACAGCCGGGATGTCCGGGTGCCAACGATTCTGTAAGACCTCCCGCTGTTCCTCCACAGGTCGCGTGGGATCGACTTCGATCAGCGGCCGCCCCAAGATGAACACACCCCCTTTGCATCACTTGGTACTGGGATGTTTCCAGCGTACCCGCCAGATGGGGCGTCCTCAAACGTATCCAGGGATCCTGTGGCGAGTTGCGAGCAACTGGGACAGCGTTTCCTGTGCCGCAGTGGGTTTTTCGGACTATTCTGCGGCACCGTTGACAGAATGCGTACTGACAGGACAGCATACGCTATATTTCCTTGCTTGGCCTTCCCATGCCATGGCCTGGGCCAGCCTGCTGGCGCACCGCGTAGCCCCGCCCCGCGGGGCACGGTAACATGCAAAGCGGGTGCGCATGTCCCCCGCCGACGGCACCGAGGTCCCGGGCTGCGCACCCGGACCGCGAGTTCCCGGAGGTCGAACCAGCGTGCGCGCGACGGTGACCCGCACCCGTGACGACCTGCGGCAGATCCTCGGCCGCATCGACGGCCGCGGCTACCCGGCCTACAAGGACATCGCGGGCAGCTACGACTTCGGCTCGTTCGTCCTGGCCATCGACCACGTCCAGGGGGACCCCTTCGCCGCCCCCTCGCGGCTTCGCATCATCATGGCGCCGGCGCGGATGCAGCTGCCGGACTGGGCCGCCGCCACGCCCCTTCGCCGCACCGCCACCGCGGACTGGCTGCTGCGCCGCTTCCACCGCGCGGCAGGGGCCGCCGCCGCGCGGCGCGGCAGCGGCAAGAGCGGTCTGATCACCGTCGACCGCCCCGGCCAGGAGATCCTCCCGCGGACGGCCTGCGTGGTCCACCCCCATCGGGTGGAGGTGCGCTTCTTCGCGGGTCTGCCCGCCGCGGGCCGTCGCATCCTGGGCCGGCAGGCCATCGAGATGCTGTGCCAGGATGTCCCGAGGCTGGTGGAGACGGCCCTGGTCCTCAAGCCAGGCGACCACCGCGACCTGGAGCGACACGTCGCCGTGGCCGAGGACCAGGCCGCCTTGCGCGAGGCGCTGGCCGAGCACGGCCTGGTGGCCTTCGTGGGCGACGGGGCGATCCTCCCCCGGGAGAGCGGGGTCAGCGACCGGCCCTTG
The DNA here is from genome assembly GCF_033582035.1 of Thermaerobacter composti. Lineage (NCBI taxonomy): Bacteria > Bacillati > Bacillota > Clostridia > Eubacteriales > Clostridiales Family XVII. Incertae Sedis > Thermaerobacter > Thermaerobacter composti. The sequence goes on along the minus strand of NZ_CP132508.1, from coordinate 658,111 downwards.
CGCGGGCCGCGGGTGATCCCCTTCACGGCGCCGGACTCCCTGGCCGTCGAGCTGGACACCCCCCACCGGGGCAAGGTGCGGGGCCTGGGCATCCCGCGGGGCGTCACGCTGATCGTGGGCGGGGGCTATCACGGCAAGTCGACCCTGCTGCGGGCCCTGGCCCGCGGCGTCTACGACCACATCCCCGGCGACGGCCGGGAACTGGTGGTGACGGACCCCACGGCGGTGAAGATCCGGGCCGAGGACGGCCGCCGCATCGAGCAGGTGGACATCAGCCCGTTCATCCGCAACCTGCCCTTCGACGCCGACACCCGCCGCTTCTCCACCGACGAGGCCTCGGGCAGCACCAGCCAGGCGGCCAACATCATGGAGGCCCTGGAGCTGGGGGCGCGGGTGCTCCTGATCGACGAGGACACCAGCGCCACCAACTTCATGATCCGGGATCGGCGCATGCAGGCCCTGGTCAGCAAGGACCGCGAGCCCATCACGCCCTTCATCGACCGGGTGCGGGCGCTCTTCCGCGACCGGGGCGTCTCCAGCATCCTGGTGGTGGGCGGGGCGGGCGACTACCTGGACGTGGCCGACACCGTGATCCGGATGGACGCCTACCGCGCCCAGGACGCCACGGCCGAGGCCCGGGAGGTGGCCGCCCGCTTCCCCACGGGGCGCATCGCCGAAGACCCCGGCCCCTTCCCGCCCGTACCCCAGCGGGTGCCGCTTCCGGCCAGCCTGGATCCGCGCCGCGGCGCCAAGGTCAAGATCCGCGCCCACGGCACCGACGAGATCACCTTCGGCGTCGAGGAGATCGATCTGAGCGCCGTCGAGCAGCTGGTGGACCCCTCCCAGACCCGGGCGGTGGGCGCCATGATCCGGTACATGACAGGCCGCTACCTGGACGGCCGGCGCACCCTGCGGGAGGCTCTGGAGGCCCTGTACGCCGAGCTGGACGAACACGGCCTGGACCGCGTCTCCCCCTTCCCCACCCCGGCGGGCGACCTGGCCCTGCCGCGGCTGTTCGAGGTGGGAGCGGCCATCAACCGCCTGCGTTCCCTGCGGGTGGAGGTGCGCGGGCCGGCGGTTGGCGAGGACTCCCGCGGACATACTTCCTAGCGGGAACGGCCCGCCTGCACCGATGGACAGGAGGTGGTCCGCGTGGGGATGCGCACCGACCTGGACCGCTGGTCGTGGCCCGCGCCTGCCGGCCGCGGCCTGGGCAGCTGGCGTGAGATGTTCTGGCGCCCGTGGGACTTCTGGCGCGCTTTGGATGGCGAGGCGGACTGGGCCTTCGGCCAGCGCCCGTCCGTCGACGTCACCGACGCCGGGGACAAGGTGGTCGTTGAAGCGGAGATGCCCGGGGTCGAGCCGGAGGACATCCAGCTGGACGTCTACGAAGACCGGGTGGTGATCCGCTCCGAGACCCGGCGCGAGACCCGCAACGAGGGCGACGGGTACTACCTGATGGAGCGGCGCTTCGGCCGGTTCCACCGGGTGGTGCCGCTGCCGGAGCGGGTCAACCCCGAGGGGGCGCAGGCCCGCTGCCGGAACGGCGTGCTGCGGGTCGAGATCCCCAAGGTGCAGGATCAGGGGCGCGGGCGGCGCGTGCCGGTGACCGGGACGTAGGGGGAGCGCGCGAACCTCCGACGCGGGCAAGAGCCCCGGCCTGGCCGGAGGATTCGGGAACGGGCCGGCGCGACCGGCCAAGTCCAGGGGATGCGGCCGGGGCTTCCCCTAAGCCGGGGCTCCCCGGCCGCGGCGGTCCATGCCCCAGGGCGGGACGGCGCCTTGGCTACCGGCCCGGCCCAGGGCGGGGTAGCCTGCCGGCCACCGGCCGGCGCGTCAGTGCCCTCCCGAATGCTCCCCTCCACCTCCACCGGTGCTCGTGCCGGCCGTGTCCCGGACCTCCGCGGTCACCGGCACCTCCAGGCCGCCCTCGAAGACCAGGGTCAGGTCGACCCGGTCCCCGGGGTGCAGCGTTTGCTTCAGGTCCATGAGCATCACGTGGTACCCGCCGGGGGCGAAGGTGACGCGGCCGCCGGCCGGGATCTCCACGGCAGCGACGGGCTGCATGCGCACCGTGTTCCCTTCCTGCATGCTCTCGTGAACCTCCGCCTCGCCCGCGACGCCGGTGCGCACGCCGGTGAGGCGGACCGCGGATTGGCCCTGGTTCGTCACGGTGAAATAAGCCGCCGACATGTCACCCTCAGCGGCCGCCCGTACCCAGGCATCGGTGATCGTCACCCCGGGCCCGCCGGCCTGCTCGGCACCGCCACCGGGCGCAGGTTGCCGGGTCGACCCGGCCTGGCCGCCGCAGCCTGCCAGGGCGCCGAGGACGATGGCCACGGCGCCGGCGAGCACCAGAAAGCGAAAGCGCATGACGTTCCGCCACGATCGCACCATTACGGCCCTCCTCTCAGGTCAAGGCGACCCGTGGCCGAGCAGTCGCCGGGCCGGGATCGACCGTAACAGACTATAGGCCGGGTTCAATTCCCCTGCGCCAGCAGCAACCGGATGTCCGCCTCGATGTCCTCGGCGGTGAAGCCCAGGGGATAGAGGAGGCGCTGGCGCCCTTCCTGGTCGATCAGGTACACCTGGGCCGGGTGGGCTACCGCGTACTTCATGGAGCTCTCAGGCAGCTCGATGCGCTCGGGCTTCACGCCGTAAGCATCCCACACGGGCCGCAGTTGCTCCCGCGTCCCCGTCAGGCCGACGATGTGCCGGCCGAACTGGGGCAGGTGCTCCCGCAGCCGCTCGGGCGTATCCCGCTCGGGGTCCACGGTGACGAACACCATACGGACGCTGTCAGCATCGTCCTGCAAGCGGTCCGCCAGCTCCCGCCATACGGCCAGAGTGGCCGGACAGACGTCGGGACAGTAGGTGTAGCCGAAGAAGAGCAGCACGATCTTGCCGCGCTGGTCGGCCAGGCGGAAGGTCGAACCATCGGCCGCGGGCAGGGCGAAATCGGGCGCCGGCTGCGGATCCAGTAGGGTCATGCCGCGAAAGCCGCCCTCGCCCTTGCTGTCGCCCGAGCCGGCCGCCGGCTCGGGGGCCGGCGTCGCGGGGCCATTGGGGCGCGGATCCCAGCCGGCTCCCGTTTGCAGCACCACCAGGGCCACGACGGCGACCACCGCCAGGCCAGCGAGTGCAAGCCACCATCGCCTGCGCATCGCATCGCCCCCTCGCCACCGGTAGCTGGGCGCACGGGTGCTCCCCATGGGGCACCCGGGTCACCACGGGTATCGCCACCGGGGGATCTGCCGCCGACTCCAGTGTAAGCCCGGTCGCTCACGGAGCGCATCCGGTTCTGGCCCGATGGAACGAGTTGCCATAGACTACGTCGTGGTCCATCATCCTTGTGTGGCGCACGCGGTGGGAGGAGTGACGCAGTGGCCGGCAGCACCGGCCACGGTGAGGCGTTGCGGTTCATGGGCGAGGATCGTGCCAGTCCGGGGCATAGCATGACGCCCGCATCCGGCGCGGGCACGCCGCTCCCCGGTGCCTCCACCGGAACCGGACGGTCCGGCGCCCCTCCCTCACGTCTCGGCCGGCCGCGCCCGGCCCGCGGCCTGCGCCCCCCGCTGCCGCCGGTCCCGCTCGGGCACCGGCACCAGGAGGGTCAGCAAGAGTCCGATGACCGGCAGCAGCACCATGGCGGACAGGGTCGCCTCCAGGCCCCAGCGGTCCGCCAGGGCCCCCAGGGCGGCGGCCCCGATGCCGCCCAGGCCGATGGAGAAGCCGGTGTTGAGCCCCGAGGCCACGGCCACATGGCCCGGCATGAAGTCCTGGCTCATCACCAGGGTGATGCTGAAGGTGGCCACCAGGGCGAACCCGGTGGCCGCCAGCAGCGGCAGGGTCGCCCAGGCCGGTCCGTGCACCAGCGCCCAGTGCAAGGGGATCAGCGCCGCCATCGACGCGATCAGCACCGTCCGCGTCCCGATCCGGTCGGCCAGCGGCCCTCCCACCAGGGTCCCCACGGCCCCCGCGGCCAGGAAGACGAAGAGCAGCACGCCCGTGGAGACCCCGTCGGCACCCGCCTTCTCCAAATAGAGGAACGGCATCAGGCTGAGGACGCCGAACTGCAACCACGACCGGACGCCCACCACCCCGATGAGGAGCGCCTCGGCGAACCAGTTGGGCGCAGCCGCCTGCCCCGCACTCGCCGCGGACGCAGACCCCGCCCCGCTCCCCGTCCCGGTGGCGGGCCGGTCCCGGCGCGCCGCGCCGGTCGCCGGCTGCGCGTCTCCGGACGACCGTTCGCCGCTCGCTGCGACTCGCCCCCTGCCCGACGGTCCCGGCGGCGCCGCGGTCCCCGAGGCGATGGCCGCCGGGTGGCGCACCGCGCCCGCGGCGGCCTCCCGTTCCCGCCGCGCCATGCCCGGCAACGCGGCCATGGCTGCGACGGCCAGCAACGCCGCGGGCAAGACCAGCCAGGCGAGGCCCTCCGGTCCCCAGGCGCGCACCAGGGCGACGGCGACCACCGGTCCCAGGGCGAACCCCAGGTTGCCCCCGACGGAGAAGATGGACATGGCCGTGGCCCGCTGTCCCCCCGCGACGCCGCGGGCCGCCCGGGCCCCCTCGGGGTGGAAGAGGGCGACGCCGATCCCGCACAGGACCGCCGCCAGCAGCACGCCCTCATAGCTCCGCGCGAACCCCACCAGCGCCAGCCCCGCCGCCGCCAGCAGGGGCCCGAACGCCACCAGCCAGCCCTGGGGCCGCTTGTCGCTCCAGTACCCGAAGAGCGGCTGGATCAGCGACGAGGTGATGTTCAGCACCAGCAGCACCACGCCCAGCTGGGCGTAGGTCAGGCCGTAGTCCTCCTTGAGCTGGGGCAGCAAGGCGGGCATGCCGCCCTGGTTGAGGTCGGTGACCAGGTGGGCGATGCTGAGCAGCACCAGATAGCCGAGGGCGCCTCGCACGACGACGGTCGCCTCCTCCGCCCGGCGGATGGCAGGTCGGCTGGGGAAGGATGCAGGATACTTCGCGACCCGAAGGATGTTCCCTCCCGCCGACGCCAGGCCCTAGCCGCCACAGCCCAACGCGAGCCGCAGCCGGTCCAGGTTCTGCTCCAGCAAGGACAGGTAGTCCCGCCCCGCCTGGCGATCGGCCGCGGTCAGCGTCTCGAGGGGATGGACCTCGAGCAGCCGCGCCCCGGTCTCCCGGGCCAGCGTCGCGGCCGCCCCGGCGGCGCCGGGTTCGACCACGATGTAGGGCAGGCCCCGTTCCCGGACGAACGCGGCCACCGCCGCCAGTTGCCGCGGGCCCGGCTCCCGCTCTTCCGCGAAGCCCTCGATCGGGATCTGGACGAGCCCGTAGCGGTGGGCCGGATAGGTCAGGAAGGCATGGCTGACCACCAGCTCCCGCCGCGGGCAGCGGGCCAGCTGCCGGTATTCGGCAGCCAGCTCCTCCAGCCGGCGGGCGAGCGCCTCACCGCGCCGCAGGTAGACGGCGCGTCCCGGGGGATCGGCCCGCCCCAGGGCGTCGGCGATGGTGCGCACCTGGCGGGCGGCCAACGCGGGATCCAGCCACACATGGGGATCCGGTGGGGTGTCGGCGGCGCTCCCCTCGGCGTGCCCGTGGTCCCCGTGCCCGTGACCGTCCCGGTCGGCCGGGGCGCCGGCGGATCCGCCCCCCGCTCCCAGGACCCGCGTGGCGGTGCCTGCGGGGACCAAGGGCAGGCCGGCTGCCGCCTCGACGTCGATCCGCCCCGAGCGGCCCGCGGCCTTCAGCAGCCGCGGGACCCACGGCTCCAGCCCCGCGCCGTTGTAGATGAAGACCCGCGCCTCCGCCACGGCCCGCACGTCGGCCGGGCGCGGCTCCCAGTGGTGGGCGTCGGCGCCGGGCGGGATCAGGGCGGTCACCGCCACCCGGTCGCCGCCGATGGACCGCGCCATGTACTCCAGGGGGTAGAAGGTCACCACCACCGGCAGGCGCGCCCGTTCCTCCGACGAACCCGCACGCCCCGGGGCGGCCGGGCCGTCACCCCCGCCCCGGGGCCCGCAACCGGCGGCCAGCGCGGCCAGCGCCATGATGAGGGCGACCAGCAGCCCGCCGACCCACCGCCCCCATCCCCGCCGCCCCCGTCGGCGGCGGGATTCGCCCCGCGCAACCCCATCCGGCATCGGCAGCGGCATGCCGTCCCCTCCCTCTTGCCTTTCCTGAGCCCACCGCGGGCATCGGGGCCGCGCCGTCCCGTGTGCTCAGCGGGCGCCGCGCCCGGGCTGCCGCCTGGGCCGGCCGCGGCTCTCGGGCCGGGCGCTCGCCCGGACCCCTGCCGGCGTTGGACCCGGCTCCTCGCCTGCGTCCACCGCGGGTGCCGCGCCCGGGCTGCCGCGGCTCCTCCCCTCAGGCCGGCCCCAGATCGGGCCAGAGCCGGCGCGCCGCCAGGGCGCCCAAAAGCAGCACCACAGCCGCCAGCACCACCGTGGCGCCCGGGGGCAGGTTCAGCCAGTACGCCACCACCAGCCCCGCCCCCACCGCCAGCTGGCCGAACAGGACGGACAGGCCCAGGGCGGCCCGGAAGCTGCGGGCGACCTGCAGGCTGGCCGCCACGGGCAGCACCATGAGCGACGAGACCAGCAGCACCCCCACGACCCGCATGCTGGCCGCCACGGCGGCGGCCGCCATCATCGTGAAGAGGCCGTTGAGGGCCCCCACCGGCAGGCCGGTGACGCGAGCCAGCTCCTCGTCCAGGGTGAGGGCCAGCAGGTCGCGGTAGAGCACCGCGACCACCCCCAGCACCGCCAGCGTCAAGCCGGCGATCAGGGTCACGTCCGCCGGGCTGACGGTGAGCACGCTGCCGAAGAGGTACGCGAAGAGGTCGATCCCGCCCGTCCCCCCCAGGCTGAAGAACACGGCCGCCAGGGCGACGGACGCCGCCAGCGTGATGGCCACCGCCAGCTCGCCATGCCGGCGGTAGCGGGCCCGCAGCGCCTCCATGGCCGCACCCGCCGCCACGGCCAGTCCGAGGGCCGTACCGGTGGGGTACACCCCGAGCCAGAGCCCCCCGGCCAGTCCGGCCAGGGCGACGTGGGCCAGCGCGTCCCCCATGAGGGACAGGCGTCGCAGCACCAGGAAGGTCCCCACCACCGGCGCCAGCAGCGCCACCAGCGTGCCGGCCATCAGGGCGCGGACCATGAAGTCGTACTGGAACAGCTCCGTCACGCCGGCCATCGCCCGTCCTCCCTCCGCCGACGCCCGCCCGCGCTCCGCCGCTGGCCCTCCTCCCGCCGGCCCGGGCAGGAATCGGTCGTCCGACGCCCCCACCGGCACGACGGCAGGAGTGCCCCGCCGCCCGCAGGGCTGCCGGCAGCCGAGGACGCCCTCCGCCATCGGGGCCGCGGGGCGCATGCCGGCGCCGCGCCGCCCACCGGCTGCCGGCGACAGAGGGAGTCACCGACCGCCACCTCGGCTCGCCACCGGTCCAGACAGCGGACGCCGCCGCGCTGCCGCCGGTCACCCATTCCCCCTCGGGCGGGTCGAGCCATCAGTGCCGGTGACGCACGGTGGTCACCGGGAACCCGTAGAGCTCGGCCATGGTCCCCGGCGCCAACCGCTCGGGGGGCCCGTGGAAGAACAGGCGCCGGTTCAGGCACGCCAGGGTGGTCACCTCGGCGCTGACGACGCCGACGTCGTGGGAGACCATGATCACCGTCAGACCGTCGCGTTCCCGCAGCTCCCGCAGCAACCGGTAGAAGCGGTCCTGTGTGGCGGCATCGACGCCCTCCAGCGGTTCGTCCAGCACCAGGAGCTCCGGCCGGCCGACCAGCGCCCGGGCCAGGAAGACCCGTTGCTGCTGGCCGCCCGAGAGGCGGCCGATGGGACGCCCCGCCAGGTGCTCCATGCCGACCAGGGCCAGGGCCTCCCGCGGCGACCGCGGTCGCGCCGCGGCGGACGCGCGGCCGATGGCCACGAGCCCCGTGGCCACCACCTCCTCCACCGTGGCGGGAAACCCACCGGCCAGGGCAGCCGGTCGCTGGGGGACGTAGCCCACGCGCCACCACTGGCGAAAGGCTCGCACGTCCTGGCCGAAGAGGCGCACCCGGCCGCGGGTGGGCTCGAGGAGACCGAGGAGGACGCGGAGGAGCGTGGTCTTGCCCGAGCCGTTGGGACCCACCAGCCCGAGGAACTCGCCGCGCCGCACCGTCAGGGAGACGCCGTCCAGCACCGGGTCGGCACCGTGGGCGAAGGCGACGTCCTCGAGCTCGACCACGAGGGGGCCGGTCGAACCGGGGCGGGTGGCCCCCCCTGGCTCGCCCGCCGGGGCGCGTCGACCCCCGCCGCCGGCTTGCCGATCGGCGCCCCGGTCGCCCGCAGGCGCGCCCGCACCGCGGACCGGTTCGTCCGGCGCGGGTCCAGGCTCGCCGCGGTCGCGTCGGGCATGACCCAGGATGGACGCCATGGCTCGGACCTCCGCCTCCGACTCGCGATGTGGAATCGGAATATTCCGACCTAGTAATAGCGGCCAACACCCCGGCCTGTCAAGGGAGCAGGCCACCCCGCGGGCGCCGGTGGGCACCAGGTCCGCGGCCGACGGACCCGATGGCTCGCCCTGGCCTGGGCGCAATCTTTGACACCGGAGGCCGTCACCGCTAGATTGGAGGTGTCGAGGGGACGACGAAACGGGGACGACCGGCAGCGATCCATTTCAGAATATTCCGATTTCCAACCCGGGTCCAGCGGGACGCCGACTCCCGCCCCACCGGGTCGGCGGCTGTGGAGGTCGGGGCACGGTGAACTTCCAGCGGGCGGTTCAGCGGTTGAAGGAACGGGGGCTGAAGGTCACCCCGCAGCGGCTGGAGATCCTCCGGGCGGTGATGCGGGCGGGTCGGCCCGTCACCGCCCGGGAGGTGACCGACGCGGTGCGGGCCCGTCATCCCAGGGTCAGCCTGGACACGGTCTACCGCAACCTGACCCTCCTCACGCGCTGCGGGCTGATCAGCCCCGTCAACCTGCAAGGCCGGGACGGGACCCGCTTCGAGTACCAGGGGGATGACCGCCACCACCACCACTTCGTCTGCGTCGCCTGCGGGCAGTCCTTCTGCGTCGAGTGGTGCCCGACGGCCACCCTGCACGCCGTCCCGACCCAGGACCCCGGGTTCCGCGTCGTGGGGCACGCCTTCGAGGTCTACGGCTACTGCAGCCGCTGCCAGCCGGCCGGCTGAGGGGCGAAGGGGGCCGGCCTCGCGACGCTGGCGCCGGCGGCAAGCCGCGGGCATCGGCGGCGGTGGGGCGGGCGAGTCGCCATCAGGCGGGCGACTCGCCATCGGGCGGCCGGGTCACGGGCCGGGCCGAAGCCGCTCGACCACCTCTTCGGCGAGCCGGCGCAGCCGGTGGGCCCGCGCACCGTGGAGCCCCTCCAGGTGCCGTTCCAGGTCCCGAGCCAGGTCGACCATCTCGTGAAGCTGCGCCTGGACCGCGTCCCAGGCCGCCGCACCGGCCTGCCCACCCAGGGACTCGTCCTCGCCGGCACCCCGGGGCGCCTCGTGGGCTTTGCCGCGTTCGTCCGCCATCGTCGACCCTCCTCCTCGGCGGCCACGACCGACGGCCTCCTCGCCAGCCGCAGCCGGGTCGCCGTCCGGGAAGCACGCGTCGGGGCACCCGCACCGGAGCGGCCATCCCCTTGCCAGCGCGCCCGGACGCCACCGAGGTCAGGATGCGCCGGCCGCCGCCCCGTCATGAACGACCCGCCCGACGACCAGGGCGGTGGGCGCACCGCGACCATGGCGGGTGGGCAGCGCAGGTTGCAGGCCCCGGAGGGGACTGCGCGCGGGCCTGGACGCCCACATGCCGGAGGAACCATGCCGGAGGAAGGCGACGGCCCGGCGGCGGTTCCGCAGAACCGCCGCCGGGCCGCGGGCAGGACCCAGCGCCATCCGTCTCGTTGCTCGCCTCGGCCACCAACCGATGGCTCGCCCCGGCGTCCCCCTCGCCGTCGCCAACGCCCTCCGTCCGCCGGGGCCCCGGCGGGAGCGCCGTTCCCTGCGGGTGCACCGTTCCCTGCGGCTGCGCCGTTCCCCGCGGGCCCCGGACCCCTCAGGCGCTGGCCAGCTTCCGCGCCAGCTCCTGCAGCTCCCCGGGGTCGATACCGGGCACGAAGCTCTCCGGAACCTCCGCCAGCTCGGGCACGGGCCCGCCCTCCGGCGCGCCGTCCACCACCTCCAGCTGCCCGCCGTCGGGGGCCGTCCCCTTCCAGATCCGCGCCACCTCGCGGAAGTCGTCCGGGCTCAGCCGGTACAGCTTGCGGTGGATCCCCATCGCCTCGAACTTGCGCGCCTCGGGGAACTTGCTGTTGTCGATGTCCGGGATCGGCAGCATCCGCGCCACCTCGACCCCCGTCAGCGTCTCCAGCGCCCGCGCGTACGCCAGCGCGTGCACGCCGCCCCGCACCAGCAGATAGCCGATCATCTCCCGCGCCACCGGGTTCGTCGTCATCTCGTAGACCCGGATCTTCTGCAGCCGCGCCCCGCACTCCAGGAAGAAGTTGTGCAAGAGGTCCAGCACCAGGTTGCCGCTGGAGAACACGTAGTCGCCGCTCCAGGGCGCGCCCATGGAGTTGCCCACCAGCGCCGCCTGTCCCGTGGCGATGAAGTGGTGGGTGTTGCGCAGGTCCTTCGCCACCGCCAGCGGCGCCGTCTCCGGCGCACCCGGCCGCGTGCTCCCCTCCAGCAGCAGGTTGATGGTCGCCGCCACCAGCTCGATGTGCCCCAGCTCCTCCGTGGCGATGTTGACCAGCAGGTCGTAGTAGGGCCGCAGCTTCTCCCGCCCGCGGAAGTTGAAGGACTGGTAGGTGTAGTTCATCAGCGTCGACATCTCGCCGAAGCGCCCGCCCAGCAGCTCCTGCACCGCCGCGGCGGCGTTCGGGTCCGCCTCCTTCGGTCGCGGCAACTCCACGGCCAAGCGGTCGATGCGCAGGAACACGCTCTCTCCCTCCCACCGGCAAGCTGCGGGCGGCGGTCCCGCAGCTCAGGCCGTCATCCGTCGGTGCCGGACGGCGGCGCGATCCCGCGCGCGGCGTTCGCGACGGCCGCGGGAAAGCCCCCAGCGCCGCGGTCTCGCCCCGGCCGATCGCCGCGGGAGCCGCCGTGCGGGCCAGCCGATCCGGACACCGAGCCACAGGGCCTGGGTCAACAACACCTCCAGGACCGTGGACGCGATCCTGCACCAGCAGTCGCCGCCGGTCCCGGTCTCCCCCTGCACCACCGGCCCACCTCCTCTACCGCCTGGACGGGACCGCCGCCCAAACGTGGCCCGCCAGGCCCGGTGGGACCGCAGGGTCCCAGGCCTGCCCCCCAGGGCTGCCACCGGCGCCCGCCGCCCGCCGACCATGCCGGCGGGTCGGGACGCCCGGGGCGGCCCTCACGCCGGGCGGTGGACGGGAGGACCGTCCGCCGCCCATGGAAACGCAGCGGATCCCGGCGGTCGCGGGAGGCCCGCGTTCACGGATCAGGCCAGCGGGTGCCGGGGTTGGCGTGCGGCGCGAAGCCACCCTCGTGGGACCCGACCCTGGGGAGCGCCACCAGCGGTGGGCCGCCCCGGGTCGCGTCGATCGTCAGGGGCGGGAGGTGCCGCCCGGCCATCGCGCCCATGATGCGCTCATGGTGGCGCCGACGGCCGCGGCGGTCGACGGGGTCGGCTCAGGCCTCCACGTCAAGCTCCGGGACGCCGGGGCCCATCAGGTCCGCGAGGACCGACAGCTCGGGGATCTCCGGCCCCATCAGGTCCGCGAGCACCGTCAGCTCCGGGATCTCCGGTCCCATCAGGTCCGCCACGGTCGACAGCTCCGGGATCTCCGGACCCATCAGGTCGGCATGGATGCCCTCACCGGCGTCGGCTGCTGCCACCCCACCTCCACCCCCCGCGAGGATCGCCCACGTCAGCGCCACCAACAGGGTTGCGCCGACCGTCCAACGAACCCTCAACACGTCCTCACCTCCCGCGGGCGATGGGCGTTGGCAAGTCCATCGTGGACCCGGGCGATCGGAACACGGCGTGCCGGTCGTGCACCCGGGTGACCTGGAAGCCGCGCACCAGCGCCCCGGGGGACCACCGCGCCGAGCGAAGGGAGGGCCGGCCCGTGATCGGCGACCGCATCCGGGCCCGGCGCCGGGAACTGGGCCTGACCCAGGAGCAGCTGGCGGCCGGGCTCTTCGACCGCTCCTACATCAGCCGCATCGAGGCCAACGAGGTCGTCCCGCCCCTGGCGACGCTGCGCCTCCTGGCCGAGCGCCTCGGCAAACCCGTGGGCTTCTTCCTGGGCGAGCAGGACGAGTTCGCCCGCCGCCGCGTGATCCATGACTACGTCCAGCGGGGACGCCGCTACACCCGCAAGCGGCGTTTCGGGGAGGCGGTGCGGGCCTTCCGCATGGCCCTGGAACTGCTGGAGCAGGACGAGGACTCGCCCCTCCTGCTCTCGGTCCAGGTCGACCTGGCCTACGCCCTGGCCTGTCTCAACCAGGCGGAGGAGGCCGGCCGGTGCCTTTTCGCCGCCCTCAACCTCCTGGCCCGCGTCCCCCTGGATCGCTGCCCGCCGGGGACCACCTTCCGCCTCCACTACACCCGCGGCAAGCTGGCCTTCCAGCGGGACGAACTGGCCGTCGCGGCGGAGGCGTTCCGCCTGGCCGCGTCGGCCGCGGGCCGCCCCGCCGACCGCATCCGGGCCCACGTCGCCCTGGCCAGCACCCTGTTCCGCCAGGGGCACTACCGGGAGGCCCTGGCGTACTACGCCACCGGGTTGCCGGACCGCGAGCGGCCGCCGCGTGCGGCCCCGTCATCGGGTCGCGGACATGCCCGGGGTTCCCATGCGGAGGCGGCCGCGTCCGCAACGCTAGGAGACGCCCGGGGGTCCCTGGTGGAGCCGGCCGCAGCCCCGACGCCCGGGAACGCGCGTTCCCGCTCGGAACCGGCCCCAGAACCGGCCGGGGTCCCGGCGGCACCCGGGCAGGCTGGCGCCGGCGGGGTCCCGCCGGCGAGGGCATCCGCCCCCGCGCCCGTGCCGGTGCCGGTCCGCCACCTGCCCAGCACGCTGATCGCCGCCTGCCATCATGGGGTGGGCGTCTGCTACTGCGCCCTCAACCAGCTGGACCTGGCCGCCTACCATCTCGAGCGGGCCATCCAGCTGTACCGGGGTCGGGACCCCGCGCGCGTGCTGACGGCCACCCACGATCTCGGCGTCGTCCAGGCGCGCCAGGGGGCGTGGCGGCTGGGTCGGCAGCGCCTCCGGCAGTGCCTGGCGGGGTATCGCCGCATCGGCCGGCTCGACGGCGTGGCCAGCGTCCTGGTGGACCTGGCCAACCTCGAGCTGGCCGCGGGACGCCACCGCCGGGCGCTGGTGCTGGCGCGCATCGCCCGCTGCCGCGCCCGACAAGCCCAGCGACCGCGCCTGTACCTCAGTGCCATGGCCGTCGAGGCGCGCGCCCTGGACGCCCTCGACCCCTCCGCCGCCCGGGCCCTGGACGGGGTGGTGCGAGACCTGCGGGCCCTGGGGTGAGCAGCGCGGCGACACCCCGGGACGTCGGCCCGGCGCGAACGCTCCCCTCGGTCCCGGCGTAGATTGGGACCGCGGCCGATGCCGGACCCGGGGAAGGATGGGGACCCCTTGCGTTCGCCGCGTTGCCGCCGTCGGAACCGCGACCGCGCGCTGCCGGCCCCTGGCGCCGGTGCCATCCATGCCGCCCCGCAGCGGGAGCGTCGACGGGAGCCCGGGCCCCGTCGCCAGGGCGGCGCCCGCGAGGCCGTGGGCGCCGCCCTGGGGCTGCTGGCCGTCGTGCTCTTCAGCCTCACCCTCCCCGCCACCCGGGTGGCCCTGGAGCACCTCCCCGGCGAGCTGGTGGGCCCCGGCCGGTCGGCGGGCGCGGCCCTGGCCGCCGCCCTCGCGGCCCTCGCGGTCCGCGGCCGCGCCGCCGCACCCGGATCCCCCCGGGGACGCCCCGCCGTCCGCCCGATGGCCCACTGGCTGCCTCCCCCGCCCGCATGGCCCTCGGTCCTCGTGGTGGCCGCCGGCACCACCGTCGCCTTCCCCTGGCTCTCGACGCTGGCGCTGACCCAGCTCCCGGCAGCCCACGGGGCGGTGCTCCTGGGACTGCTGCCCCTGTTGACATCGGGACTCGCCGCGTTGCGCGCGGGGGAGCGGCCCTCGGCCCGGTTCTGGTTGGCGGCGATGGTGGGAAGCGGCGTGGTGACGGGATTCGCCGTACGCCAGGGAGCCGGTCGCCCCCACGCCGCCGACTTCCTGATGCTGGCGGCCGTCGTGCTGGCCGCCGCCGGGCACGCGGAGGGCGGCCGCCTGGCGCGGCGGCATGGCGGGTTCCTCCCCGTCGCATGGGGGCTGTGGGCCGCCCTGCCGCTCACCCTTGCCGCGACCTGGGAGGCGATCGTCGCCGGGCCTGCGGCCCCGTCCGTCTCGGAACCCCCCTCCTCGGGGCCGGCGCCGATGGCGTCCCCATCCCTCTCCGCCGCTGCGGCCACGGCAACCGCCCGGCCAGGGTGGGACCCGGCGGTGCGCGCCTGGTTGGCCTGGCTCTACATCAGCGTCGTGACCCAGTTCGGCGCCTTCATCCTCTGGTACCTCGCCATGGCCCTGGCCGGGGTGGCGCGGACCAGCCAGTTGCAGCTGCTGCAGCCCTTCCTGACCCTCTTCGTCGCCCACGCCGCCCTGGGCGAACGGGTCGACGGGGTCACGGTGCTCGCCGCGGTCGCGGTAGCCCTGGTGGTCGCGGTGGGACGCCGGGCTGCCGTCTACCCCGCAGAGCGCCCGGCGCCGGCCACCGATACGGCGTCGCCCCCACCCGGCGGCACCGCACCCTCGCCGCCCCGGCTCCCCCAGGACGCCGCGGGCCCGCCCGCCGCCGCCCCACCCCAGCCGCCCTCCCGCTGGCCGTAGGACGCGCTCGTCCAAGAGGAGGACCGGGCCGCCTGGCGAAGCAAGGGATGGGGGCCGCGGCCGGGCACCGGCCACGGCCCCCGCTCCCGTGCATCCGGTGGAAGCCACGGGCGTCGAGGGTGAGGAGGCGGTCCATGGAGACCATCGACCCCGCCCGCGTCCAGCGGGCCCTGCAAGCGTACGTCGGCGACGCGGTGTACCTGCACCTGGAGACCACCCACGGCGCCTACACCCGCGGCGGTTTCGGCGCCTTCGCGCGCAACGTCCGGGTTCACCTGGAGGCGGCCGCCGTGCGCGGCCGCGGTCCCTACCGCGTGGGCCTGCGGGTGATGGGCGGCTGGGTCTACGCCGAAGGGCTGACCCACTGGTGGCAAGAGCCGGATCGGGTCCTTCTGGAGGGCCATGACGACGAAGACCGGTTGACCGTGGTGCTCGAGGTGGCGCGACGCCCGTTCCCCTTGGCGACCGACGGGGGGACCGCCGACCGGCCGGCGGCCACCTTGCCGCCACGGCAGCCGCCGGAGGGCGAGCGGGAACCGGCGCCGGCGCCGGAAACGGTGCCGGTGACCGCCACGGACCCGGTCCCCGCCCCGTGGGACCGACACCTGGTGGTGGTCCTGGCCCACCCGGATGACGAGTCCTTCGGCGCCGCCGGCACCATGGCCCGGGCCGTGCGGCAGGGCATCGGCGTCACCATGGTCTGCGTCACCGCCGGCCAGATGGGCCGCCGCGTCGGGCGGCCGCCGCTGGCCAACCGCGAGTCCCTGGGGCCGCTGCGCATCGAGGAACTGCGCCGGGCCATGGCGGCCGTCGGCGTCACGGACGTCCGCGTGCTGGGGGTCTGGGACAAGACCGTCGAGTTCCAGGATCGCGCCCAGCTGGCTGGGCGCATCCGCGCCATCCTGGAGGAGACCGGCGCCACCACCGTGATCACCTTCCATCCGGAGTTGGGCGGCCATCCGGACCACGACGCCGTCGGCGCTGCCACGGTGGAGGCGGTGGCCGCGCTGGGCCGGCTGCGGCCGCGGCTGCTGTTCGTCAAGGGCCCCTTGCGCGATGCGGATCCCGGCCTGCCCGTGGTCACCGTCCCCATCGCCGAGGTGCGCACCCTGAAGGAGGCCGCCTTCCGCGCCCACCGATCCCAGACCACCGGGTGGGACGAGCGGCTGCGGCAGGACGAGGAGATGGCCCGGCGCTTCGACCAGCTCCTCCGCGAGGAGAGCTTCTGGGTCGCCCCGTACGATGGCAACGGGCGCGGGCGGTCGGGACCCGTCGGCGTCCAGCCCTCGTGAAGGCGGCCGGCCTCCGAGGGGCCGGCGGCCGCAGGGCGCCCTGCCCCCGCGGCCGACGGCCCGCGCCCGCCGGCCGCGAACGCCCCGGGACCCCGCCCCACCCGCCGCGCCCGGCAGCCACGGGGCACCCTGCACCCCTCGCCCGCCAACGGCCCTGATCCTGCCAGCGCGACCCCCCCGGTCCCCTGCCCGTCCCCCTGCGCCCCCCGGCCGCCGACGCCCCGCGACGCCGGCCGTGGACGCGCCCCGCCTGCGGCGCAGGATGGCCGGGCGGCGGCGCCGACCCGGGCCCACGCGCCAACGCAGGCCCCGACGCGGGGCGACGGACCAGGGGCCAACCCCGCGCGGCCCACCGGAGTCCGAGGCTCGCCGTGGCCGTCCGGACGCCGTCGGCCACCGCGCCTCGGGAGGGCTGAGCAGCAGCCAGTGCGTTGCTCATCGTCTCTCGTCCTATGCCGTCCCCTCGTCGCAGGCCGATCGGTCCTTGCACGACGCCTCCCTTTGGTTTAGCATGGGAGGTACAAATCGAAACGGCAGGCCGAAGCCCCCTCCAGGGGCGCGGGGGAACCGTCTTCGGGGCGAATTCCCGGCCGCCGCGGCCGCCATGAGGCGTCCTCGCCGGCCCGGAGAGGAGCGGATGCGACCGCCGCGTCGCGTCCTCCGTCCGCCGGGCACGTAGCGCGGGACCGCACCCCACGCCGCGGCGACTCCGGGATAGGGCAGCCCGGCCCGAGCCCGGCAGCTAACCCCGTAGGCACGCGGGCGTTGCATGCACGCCATTCCCTGCCTATCCTGTCCCCCCTTCTGCGGCCGGATTCCACCGCCTCGGAACCGACCGCCGCTTCGTTCCCCCGCGCCCATGCGGCCTGCCGCGGAGGGAGGTCGTTGCGTGAAGACCGCGGCACGGCGAGCGGCGGGTGTCCGCCGGCGCGCCCCGCGGGTCCGTCGATGGGCCCCGTCTCTCCTGACGCTGGTGGTCATCCTGTTGGCGACGGCATGCGGCAGCGGCGCCGGCCCCGGCGGCGGGGGATCCGCCGGGGGAGGAACCGGCCCAGCCGACGGTCCGGCGGGCGGTGGCGGCCCGTCCGGCGAGAAGCCCACCCTGGTCTTCGGCGACTTCAGCTGGGACAGCGTGCAGGTGCACAATCGCATCGCCGGGTTCATCATCGAGCAGGGCTACGGCTACCCCGTCGACTACAAGTTCGGCGACACCGTCCCCATCCTCCAGGGCCTGCAGGACGGCAGCGTCCACATCACCATGGAGCTCTGGCCCGACAACATCCGCGAGGCCTGGCAGAAGGCCGTGGACTCCGGTCGGGTCCTCGACCTGGGCCGGAACTATCCCGAGTCCCCGCAGGGGTGGTACGTCCCCGCCTACGTCGTCGAGGGCGACCCGGAACGCGGCATCGCGCCCATGGCCCCGGACCTGCGCACCGTCCAGGACCTGGAGCGTTACTGGCAGCTGTTCGAAGACCCGTCGGAGCCCGGCAAGGGCCGCTTCTACAACTGTCCCACCGGCTGGGTGTGCGCGGACATCAACCCCCAGAAGCTCGAGGCCTATGGGTTGACCGACCGCTTCACCGCCTTCAACCCGGGGTCGGAGGCGGGTCTGAACACCTCCATCACCACCGCCTACGAGCAGGGCAAGCCGTGGGTGGGCTACTACTGGGAGCCCACGTGGATCACCGGCAAGTACGAGCTGATTCGGCTGGAGGAACCGGCCTACAGCGACGAGTGCTGGGAGAGCGACAAGGCCTGCGCCTACCCGCCGAGCCAGGTGCTGGTGGCGGCCAACAGCCGACTCGAGGCCATGGCCCCCGAGGTGGTCGAGTTCTTGAAGCGATACGACACCACCCTGGAACAGACGGCGGCCGCCCTGGCCTACATGCAGGACGAGAACGCCAAGCCGGAGGAGGCGGCCGTGTGGTTCCTCCAGACCTACCGCGACTGGGAGCAGTGGGTGCCGGCCGACGTGCGCGACCGGGTCGAGGCCGCCCTGGAGGAGGTGCGGTGAGATGACGGCTCCGACGCCGACGAAGGCGGCTCCCGCGGTGCCGGCATCGCGGCCTGCCGCAACCGCGGCCCGGCAGGGCGGCCGCGACGGCCGGGGCGACGGCGGGTCCGACGGCCGCCGTCCCGTCCTGCTGGCGGTGCAGAACCTGTGGAAGATCTACGCGCGCCACCACCGGCGCATCGACGTCCGCGACCCGGAGGCGGTGGCGCGGGCCGAGTCCCAGGGCGCCGTGGTGGCGGTCCGCGACGCCACCCTGCGGGTGCGGCGCGGGGAGATCTTCGTGGTGATGGGGCTCTCGGGCAGCGGCAAGTCCACCCTGGTGCGGTGCCTGTTGCGGCTGGTGGAGCCGACCGCGGGCCGCATCCTGGTGGACGGCGAGGACGTCACCGCCATGGACGCCCGGCAGCTGACCGCCTTCCGGCGCCACAAGGTGGCCATGGTCTTCCAGCACTACGGGCTGCTGCCCCACCGCACCGTGCTGGAGAACGTGGCCTTCGGCCTGCGCCTGCGGGGCGAACCCCGTCGCGTCCAGCTCGAGCGGGCGCGGGCCGCCTTGGCCCGCGTCGGCCTGGAGAAGTGGGCGGACCGCCACCCGGCTGCCCTGTCCGGCGGTATGCGGCAGCGGGTCGGCATCGCCCGCGCCCTGGCCCGCGACGCCGACCTGCTGTTGATGGACGAACCCTTCAGCGGGCTGGATCCGCTCATCCGGCGGGAGCTGCAGGACGAGCTGCTGCGCCTGCAGGCGGAGCTCCACAAGACCATCGTGTTCATCACCCACGACCTGCAGGAGGCGTTGCGCCTGGGCGACCGGCTGGCCATCATGAGGGCAGGCCGCATCGTCCAGGTGGGACGGCCGCGGGAGATCATCCAGCACCCGGCCGACGACTACGTCCGCCGGTTCGTCCGGGATGTGCGGGAGGCGGCCGCCCTAGCCGGGGGCACGCTCCGGGCGGCCGCCCTGGAGCCCGTGGGCGCGGAGGGGGGATCCGGCCTTGTTCCCTGAGGCCCTGGAGTTCCACGTCGCCCCCTGGATCCAGGACGGCCTGGCGTGGCTGGTGGACCGGGGGGGCGGGTTCTTCCACGGCGTCTCCGTGGCCATCACCCGCTCGCTCAACGCCATCGAGGCCGGTCTGCTGGCGGTGCCCTGGTGGGCCTGGGTCGGCGGGGTGCTGCTCGCCGCGTGGGCCGTCACCCGCCGCCCGCTGACGGCGATGACGCTGGCCGGGCTGATGATGGCCATCGGCGCCTTCGGCTACTGGGCGGCCGCCATCGAGACGCTGGCGATGGTCATCGTCGCCGTCGCCCTGGCGGTGGCCATCGGCCTGCCCCTGGGCATCGCCATGGCCGAGTCCCGCCGCATCCACGCCCTGGTGCTGCCCGTGCTGGACGCCATGCAGACCATGCCCAGCTTCGTGTACCTGATCCCCGTGATGATGCTCTTCCAGGCCCTCGGCCCGGTGCCGGGCACGCTGGCGACGGTGGTGTACGCCCTGCCGCCGGTGGCGCGCCTGGTGGACCTGGGCATCCGCCAGGTGCCCGCCGACGCCCAGGAGGCCGCCCAGGCCTTTGGCGCCACCCGGTGGCAGCTGTTGTTCCAGGTGCGGCTGCCCCTGGCCCTGCCGAGCATCATGGCGGGGATCAACCAGACGACGATGATGGCCCTGGCCATGGTGGTCATCGCCAGCATGGTGGGCGCGGGCGGCGTCGGCGAGGCCGTGATGCGGGCGATCCAGCGCGTCGACCCCGGTGCCGGCTTCGAGGCGGGCTTCACCATCGTGGCGCTGGCCATCGTCATGGACCGGCTGTCCCAGGGCTTGGCACGGCGGTGGCAGGTGCCCCGGACCGGATGAACCCGGCCGCCGACGGGCCATCCGTCCGCCGCCGGCGGCGCTGCGGACGGCGAGTCGGGCCGCCACGGGTGGCGGCGTGGACGGGGAGTCCGGCCGCCATCCCCCACAGGATGAAGCCGGCCGTCGCGGACGGCGTGAAGCCGCCAACCGCCAACGGGACGAGGCCGGCCGCCCCTGCCGGGGACCGTCCGGGCATCCCCCTCCTTCCCCGGCCGCAGCGGCGCGACTGCGAGGAGGTGGTGGCGGTGTCCCTGGTGGTGGTCGCCAACCGGGAGCCTCTGCGGCAGGAACGGGGCCGATGGGTGCCGGCCGTGGGCGGGCTGGCCACGGCGCTGCTGCCGGTGCTGGAACGGCGAGGCGGCACCTGGGTGGCGTGGGGGGAGAAGGAGGCAGACGCCGTGCCGCGCCTCGCCCATCCGCCCGAGGCACCGCGCTTCACCGTGCGGCGGCTCCACGTGCCCGCCCGGGAGGTGACCGGCTCGTACCACGGCATGGCCAACCGGGTCCTCTGGCCCCTGGCCCACTACTTCCTGGAGCGGGTGGAACTCCGCCGCGCCTTCTATGCCGCGTACCAGGCCACCAACCGCCGCTTCGCCGAGGCGGTGCTGGAGGAGTGGACCGATCCCGCCACGCCGGTGTGGGTCCACGACTACCACCTGATGCTGGTGCCGGCCCTGCTCCGCGCCGCCCGCCCCGGTGCGCGCATCGGCTTCTTCTGGCACATCCCGTGGCCGCCGCCGGAGGTCTGGCAGGTCCTCCCCTGGACGCGCCAGCTTCTCGAGGGCGTGCTGGGCGCCGACCTCGTGGGCCTGCACACGCCCGAGTACGTGGCCAACTTCCTCGCCACCTGCCGCACGTTGCCCGGGGCGGTGGTCGACGGCCAGCGGGTGCGCTGGCAGGGGCGCACGATCCGCGTCGAGGCCCACCCCATCGGCATCGACACCGCCCGCTTCGCCCAGTGGGCGGCGGAGCCGCGGGTGCGGGAGCGGGCCCGGCGGATCCGCCGCATGGCCGGGACCCCCCTGGTCGTCGTCGGCGTCGACCGGCTGGACTACACCAAGGGCATCCCCGAACGTCTGGCGGCCTGGGAGCGTCTCTTCGAGCGGTATCCCCAGTGGCTCGGCCAGGTGACCCTCTATCAGATCGCCGTCCCCAGCCGGACCCGGCTGCCCTCGTATCGCCTCCTCAAGCGCCTGGTGGACGAACAGGTCGGTCGCATCAACGGCGCCTACATGCGGGACGGCTGGGTCCCCGTGCACTACCTCTACCGCGCCTTCACGCCCCGGGAGCTGACGGCGTTCTACCTCGCCGCCGACGCCGCCCTGGTCACCCCCCTCCGGGACGGCATGAACCTGGTGGCCCAGGAGTACGCCTGGGTGACGGAGAATGGGGTCTTGATCCTCTCCTCGCTGGCCGGGGCGGCCTCGGTGCTTCCCGAGGCCGTGGCGGTGAACCCCTTCGACGTCGACGGGCTGGCGGACACCCTGCACGAGGTGCTCGCCTCCCTGGCGGACGAACCCGGCCGGCGCCGATGGGACGCCCGCCGGGCCGCCCTCAAGGAGCGGGTGGCCGCCCTGGACGTCCACCGCTGGGCGGAGCGGTTCCTGGCGTCCTTGGAGGGCAGCCCGGTCACCCTGGCCGGCGCGTCCCCCGGTTGAGAGGCCGGCCCGCGGGTCACCCGACACCCGGCCGAGGCGTGGAGGTGCATACCACCGGACATGGAGCAGCCCCATCCCATGGGATCCCCGCGCACCCGACCGGACGCCGTCGGCCCCCACGCCGGACCCGCCGCAGAGGACGCAGAGACCGCGGCGGCGGGCCGGCGGGATGGACGCGCGGACCAGCGGCGTCCCGGGCGGGGCATCGGCCCGGAGGCGACCGGGGGTACGGCCGCCGGCGACCTCCCGCCGGTGGTGGTCGCCGGCGGGGGCATCGTGGGCACCGCGGTCGCCTTCGTCCTGCAGCGCTCCGTACCGGTGGTGCTGGTGGAGGAGGGCGACTTCCCCGGGCTGGGCGAGACCCGGGACGCCGTGGGCATCCTCAAGGCCTCCGTCGGGCACCCGGTGCTGGACGCCTTCGCCCAGTGCACCTGGGCGTTCGCCGTCGCCCAGCACCGCCACCCCCGCTCCCCCCTGCGGCTGACCTTCGCCCGGCTGGACGGCCATCCCGGCCGCGCCGCCTTCGTCGATCACCTCCTGCTGCTCGACGCCATGTACCTGGCCGCCCGGCGCGCCGGGCTGCGGCTGTTGACCCGCACGCGGGTGATGGCGCCGGTGCTCGCCGGGGACCGGGTGACGGGGGTCCGGGTGGCCCGGGCGGGCGGGGGCCCACAGGCGACCCGTCCCGCCGCCGACCGTCCCGCCGGTCATCCGGTGGAGGGATGGGACGACGTGGTCCCCGCCTCCGCGCTGGTCCTGGCGCCCGGTCCGCGGCCGGAGAGCCTCGCCATGGACGGGCTGCCCCGTGGGTTCGCGAGCCGGTTCGTCCCCGTCAAGGACGTGGTGATCCCCTTTCGCTTGCCGGCCACGGTGGAGACCCCACCGGCGGTGTTCACCCGCCGCTCGCTGATCTGGCGCTTCGCCCTCGGGATCGAGGCGCGGACGCTCTTGGCGGCCGCCCGCCTCGAGGGCGACTGGTCCCCGCCCTCCTTCGACGAGCTCGTGGCGCTGGTGGAAGACCTGGTGGAGCGGTTCGACCTGACCGGGGAGGCCCAGCTCGATCGGGTCCGGACCCTCATCGACCTGCGCGGCCCCGACGGCCTGCCCTTCGTCGGCGCCGTCGCCCCGTGGGGGGGCGCCCGAGGGCTGTTCGTGGCTGCCGGCTTCGGGCTCGAGGGGCTGTCGACGGCCCTCGGCGCCGCCCATGCCATCGCGGCGGCCGTGCTGGCCGACCTCGCCGATCGCCGCCTGATCCCCGGCCGTTGAACGACTCCGCGACGCCCGTCCGACGACCCCCAGAATGCGGCGCCCCCGCCCGAATCCGGTTCTGGTGAACCGTTCTGGGGGAACGGCGTCGCGGTGGGGACAGGGGGCGCCGTCCCGGCCCGCGGGGGGACGTCCCGCTCCCGGAGGCTTCTCCCCTCGCCCCGCCCGACCGGCCGGACGGTCGGTCCTGGCGACCGCCGATGCGGGTCCCACGCCGGCCCACCATGGGCAGGGGCGCGAGCCCCTGCGGTCCGCCGACCGCCGGCCGCTGGGCCGGGGCCGGGCGTTCCGGGCCGCGGTTCCCGGAACGCCCGGCCGCGGTCCGCCCTCCCGGTCGCGGCTCGCGCACCCGATCCCGGCCCGCGGGGCTCCGGGCCGAGGTGCCGGAGCTGCGGGCCACGGGCGTCGTCCGGCGGCCGTCGCCGGTGGCCCCACCCGCCCTTCCCCCGGCCAGCGGTCCGTCCTGCGGAAAGAAGGGGGGTGAGTGGATGAAGGGCGCCCGCAGCGGTGGGCGGCGCACTCCATGGCGGGTCGCCCTGCGCCGCGCCGGCGGCGACGCCATCCCACCCCGTCGGCCCGTCGCCCGTGGGCGGGGTGGACGGGCGCGCTGCGCCGGTGGGGCGCGACCGCCGTCCGCACGACCGCCGTCGCGGATCGCGGGGGTGGCGGCGGTGGCGCTGCTCGCCCTGGGTCCCCTCGCCGGCGCGGCCGGCGCAGCCGGTGCGGCGGCCCCTGGACCTGCGGACCTGGGCGATCTCCTGGTCCCCGACCGCTACTTCGTCGTGACCGCGGACGAACTGGTGGGCCGCGACGCCGTCATCCTGCCCGCCTCCGGCCCCGGCGCCGGTCCCTTCGACGTGGTGGTGCGGTTCGCGTCGGCCGACATCCGCGACCTGGCCCTGACCCAGGAGCTCGGCCGCGACGGCCCTCCCTACCTTCAGATCACCAGCCGCGGCGTGGCCCGCGTCACCGACGTGGCGCTGCGGACCGACCTCCTCTCGCTGGTGGGCACCATCCCCGGGGCCGTGAAGGCGACGGACCCCATCGCGTTCGTCCTCGACCTGCTGCAGCGCGGCGGACGGGTGACCCTCCGCGTCCGGGACGTGGGCATGCGGGCCACGTGGATGCACAGCGGAACCGCCGTGCTCCCCGACGCGACCCTGCGGTTCGTCCACGATCCCGCCGACCTGGCCCAGCGGGAGCGCATCGACCGGGTCCGTCGCCAGGCGGATCTCCTCCACCGCCGGTACCGCGATGCCCACGGCCTCGACGACCTCCGGGACCGGCACCGGTCGTCCGACGGTTCGCAGCGGCGCCCGCCCGGTGCCTCGCCCGAAGCGGCCCCGGGCGCGGCACAAGGCGATACGGGTTCGTCAGCGCAGCCCGCCGCGGGCTCCAGGGAGTCGCAGCCGGCGGCCCCCGGTCCGCCGTCGACGCCGGACGCCGGGCTGCCACCTGCCGCCCGAGCGCTGGTGACGTGCCTGGCCCAGCGGCTCCATCGCGATCCGCTGCCCCTCGTGGACCTGGAGGCCCTCCGTCAAGGTCGGTGGGATGCGGCCCTCGAGCGGTTGCGGCCGCTGGATCCCGCCGCCGTGTTGGCGTGTCTGGGGGAGGGTACGGGCGCGCCGCCGCCTGACGGGGGGACCTCGGACGGGGCCTCGCGCCATGCCGGCGGCGGCGCCGAGGACGGCGCGGTCCCGCCGCCGCAGCGGTCCCTGCCGCCGACGGACCCGGTGCTGCCCGAGCTCGGTCCGCCGCTGACGTGCGTCGCCGGCGCGCTGGATCGGCCGGTCCGCGACCTGGCTCCGTTGGCCGGTCGCGCCCTCCGCACCGGCGTCGACCTGCTAACGGCGCTGGTCGACGAAGGACTGCTCCGGCCCGCGGCGGCTCCCGCCGCGACGCTCCGGCTGGCCGAGGCGTGCGGCCGCTTCTGGCCGGACCTCCGGCGACTGGCAGATCGGCTCGACGGCCCACTCTCTCCACCGTCGTCGGCCCAGCCCGACGAAGGGGGCGGCGGTGGCGGCGACGCCGAGGGAGCCACCCCGGGTTCCGAGCCCGGGGACGCGACCCCGCCGCCGTCTCCCGACGGCCCTGACGCCAGTCGGCGCCAGCGGGGGCTGCTCCCGCGGCTGGGCGAGCTCCTCGATGCGCTGGGCCTGGGGATCTCGCTCGGCGGGGAGCGGTGAGCTGCCCCGGGATCGACCGTCCGGCCCCGAGCGCCCAGGGGTACGCGGGAACCGCGATCACGAGGAGGGAGGCGCCATGCCCCACGTGGCCACCACGGGGACCTTCTCCTGGAGGCGCTTCTTGGTGACCTTCGCCATCTCCATGACGGTGCTGGCCATCATGCTCTTCGTCATGGCGTCCCAGGGGATCGCCCTGGCGGCGCCGCTGGCCGGCATCGGCGGCGTCGTGCTGGAGTTCGACCGCCTCGAAGGACAGGGCTTCCAGCTGCTGCCCGTCACCAACGACACCGATCGGGCCGCCGGCGTCCCCATGGCGCGGGCCAAGATCGAGCGGCTGGTGATCACCGACCTGCACATGTACAAAGACCTCAAGGTCGGGGGCAAGACGGTCCGGGTGAGCATCACCGCGTCGCCGGTGGAGATCAGCGGGCTGGTCCAGGACATGACCTATCAGCAGGCGGGATCCATCGCCTTCACCCAACAGACCGTCGACGAGCAGCGCGGCGCAAATCCCCTGTCGATGACGGCCCCGGGCGTGGTCATCGAAGATGCCCGGATCATCGCCCACTACCTGTTCCAGAACAAGGCCAAGCTGCCCGGCATGAAGCTAGAGGTCAAGGTCATCGACTGAGCCCGCCCCTCAGCCTGCTCCGTCGCCTTGGCGTCGCCGTGGCACCTCCGGCCGTCCCGCGACGGTGGACGAAGGCGGCCACGCAGCGCCACCGAGCCGGTGAGGGAACGGAGGGGGCAGGGGCGGGATCCCCGGCATCCGTCGGCCGGGGCGATGTCGTGGCGCGCGGCGGCGGGCCGGGGCGCGGAGCCCCGGCCCGCCGCCTCGTGCCCTCTGCGATCTGCACTGGTCGCGTGCGTCGGAGGTGGCGACCCGTCGTCGCCGTCCCGCGAGCCTCGCCGGCGAAGCCGTGGGGTGCCAGCCTCCGGTGCCTCGCCCCGGCGGCTCAGTCGGCGGCCATCGCCCCTTCCCCACCGGCGCGCTGCCAGGCCTGCTCCAGCGCCCGGCGGGTGTAGACCCGCGCCAGATGGGCGCGGTACTCGGCCGAGGTCAGCGCGTCCCCGTCCACGTCAACCCCATCCACCGCGTGGGCGGCCGCGTCGGCCAGCAGCTCCGGCGACGGCACCCGGCCGGCCAGGCGCTCCTCCACCGCCGTCGCCCGGTAGGCGGCGCCGGTGACGCCGTTGAGGGCGACCCGCACCGCCGCCGCCGTCCCCTCCGCATCCCGGGCTACGGCCGCGGCCACGCCCACCAGGGCGAAGTCCGAGGCCCGGCGGGCCATCTTGAGGTAACGGTAGCCCCACCGCCATCCTCGCTCGCCGCCGGCCGCCGGCGGGATGCGCACGGCGGTCACCACCTCATCGGGTTGCAAGGCGGTGATGAAGGGACCGAAGAAGAACTCCCCCGCCGGCACGGTCCGCCGGCGCCCACCCGGCCCCGCCACCTCGATCTCGGCCTCCAGCGCCAGCAGCGCCGCCGGGTAGTCGGCGGCCGGATCGGCGTGGGCGACGCTGCCGCCCAGGGTGCCGCGGTAGCGGACCTGCATGTCGCCGATGACCCCGGCCACCTCCGCCAGCAGGGGCGCGTGCTGGCGTACGACCGGATCGGTCATCACCTGATGGTGCGTCGTCAAGGCCCCCAGGCGCAGGGCCCCGCCGGGTTCCACCGACACCCCGCGGAGCTCCTTCACCCGAGCCAGGTCGATCAGCACCTGGGGCTGGGCCAACCGCAGCTTCATCGCCGGCAACAGGCTGTGCCCGCCGGCCAGCAGCTTGGCCTGGTCCCCGTACCGCCCCAGCAGCTCGAAGACCTCGTCCAGCGTCTCCGGCCGGTGATAGGTGAAGGCGCTGGGGATCACCGCCCCTCCCCCCCTTCGGCGGCCGCCGCGGTCTGCTGGGCCTCCTGGATCGCCCGCCAGACCCGCTCGGGCTTGCAGGGCATGTCGATGTGCCGCACGCCGAGGTGGGAGACGGCGTCGACGATGGCGTTGACCACCGCCGGCGTGGCCGCGATGGTGCCGGCCTCGCCGATGCCCTTGACCCCCAGCGGGTTGACCGGCGACGGTGTGCAGGTGAAGTGGGACTCGAAGGACGGCAGCTCCGCCGCCGTCGGCACCGCGTACTCCATCAGGGACGCGTTGACGGGCTGGCCGCTCTCGTCGTAGACCAGCTCCTCGTACAGCGCCTGGGCGATGCCCTGGGCGACGCCGCCGTGGATCTGGCCCTCCGCCAGCAGCGGGTTGATCACGTTGCCGCAGTCGTCCACGCAGACGTACCGCAGGATGCGGGTGCGGCCGTCCTCGGTGTCGACCTCCACCACGCAGACGTGCGTGCCGAAGGGGAAGGTGAAGTTCTCCGGCTGCCAGAAGGCCGTCTCCTCCAGCCCCGGCTCCAGCCCGGGCGGGAAGTTGATGTGGGAGCCCAGGTTGGCCGCCGCGGCGATCTGGGTGAACTTGATCGCCCGCTGGGGCGCGCCCTTGACCCGGAACTCGCCGTCCACGAACTCCAGATCCTCGGGGCTGCACTCCAGCTGGTGGGCGGCGATCAGGGCCGCCTTCCGCTTGACCTTCTGCAAGGCCTGGTAGAGGGCGATGCCGCCCACCGCCGCCGAGCGGCTGCCGTAGGTGCCCAACCCGATGGGCCCCCGGCCCGTGTCGCCGTGGAGCACCTCGACGTCCTCCGGCGGGATGCCCAGCTCGCTGGCGACGATCTGGGACCAGGCCGTCTCGTGCCCCTGGCCGTGGGCGGACGAGCCGGTGTACACCGTCACCTTGCCGGTGTGGTGGACCCGCACCTGGGCCGACTCGAACAGGTTGCCCCCGTAGAAGGTCCCCGCCAGGGCCGCCGAGGGCGCCAGGCCGCAGGCCTCGATGTAGCTGGAGATGCCGATGCCCAGCTGCAGCCGGTCGCCCCGCCGGCGCCGCTCGGCCTGCTCCCGCTTGAGCTCCTCATACCCGACGGCCTCCAGCGCCTTGTCCAGGGCGGCGTGGTAGTCGCCGGAGTCGTAGGTGATCCCCACGGGGTTGGTGTACGGGAACTCGTCCTTGCGCACGAAGTTCTTGCGCCGCACCTCGGCCGGGTCGAGGCCGAGTTCGTCCGCCAGCCGGTCGATGGTCCGCTCCAGGAAGTGGGTGGCCTCCGGCCGGCCGGCGCCGCGGTAGGCGTCGGTGGGCGTCTTGTTGGTGAACACGCCGGTGATCTTGATGGCGTGGTTCTTGTGCCGGTAGGGCCCGGGCGAGACGATCAGCCCCAGGATGGGGATGTAGGGCGTGTTGAGCTGGTTGTAGGCGCCCAGGTCGCAGATCCAGTCGATCCGCATGCCCAGGATCTCGCCGTCCCGCCGGGCCGCCACCTCCACGTCGATGATGCCCTCCCGGCCGTGGATGGTGGCGACGAAGTTCTCCCGCCGGTCCTCCACCCACTTGACGGGGCGCCTGAGCTTGCGCGCCAGGTACGGGACGACGACCTCCTCGGGGTAGACGTTGAGCTTCGCCCCGAAGCCGCCGCCCACCTCCGGGGCGATCACCCGCATCTGGTGCTCGGGTACGCCCAGGATCCCGCAGAGGTTGATCTTGAGCAGGTGCGGGATCTGGGTCGTGCTCCACACGGTCAACTCGCCGGTGGCGGGGTGGCAGTCGGCCACCACGGCCCGCGGTTCGAGGGGCGTGGGCACCAGCCGCTGCTGGATGTGCCGCTGGCGGACCACCACGTCCGCCTCGCGGAAGGCGGCCTCCACGTCGCCACCCGATGCCTCCCAGGTGTAGGCGACGTTGCTGTCGAACTCGGCGTGGACCCGGGGCGCGTCCGGCTCCATCGCCTTCTCGGGATCGACCACCGCCGGGAGGGGCTCGTAGTCCACCTCCACCAGGGCCGCGGCGTCCTTGGCCGCCGCCCGGCTCTCGGCCACGACGGCAGCCACCGCCTCGCCGACGTGGCGCACCTCGTCCACCGCCAGGGGCCAGTGGGGCGGGTTCTTCAGCCCTTCGTAGAGCCAGGCGCAGGGCAGCGGGGCCTTCAGCTCCCGCTTGAGCTCCTCGCCCGTCAGCACCGCCACCACGCCCGGGGCACCGAGGGCTGCGTCGGTCCGGATCCCCCGGATGCGGGCGTGGGCGTGGGGGCTGCGGACGATGGCCACGTGCACCATGTTGGGCAGCTGGATGTCGTCGGTGTACGTGCCCGACCCCGTGATCAGCCGGGGGTCTTCCTTGCGCTTGAGCCGCGCGCCGATGCCTGCAACCGGCACCTGCGTCACCCCCTCGCCGGCGGCCTCAATCCGCGGCCGCGCTTCGCTCCTGCAGCTTGCGGGCGGCGTACTGCACCGCCCGGACGATGTTGTGGTAGCCCGTGCAGCGGCAGAGGACCCCTTCCAGCCCGCGGCGGATCTCCTCCTCCGTCGGGTTGGGGTTGACCTCCAGGAGGTGCGCCGCGGCCATGACCATGCCCGGCGTGCAGAAGCCACACTGCAGCCCGTGCTCCTCCCAGAACCCCTCCTGCACCGGGTGGAGCCGGCCGTCGCGGGCGAGCCCCTCGATGGTCACCACCTCGCCGCCGTCGGCCTGGACCGCCAGCACCGTGCACGACTTGACCGCCTGGCCGTTGAGGTGGACCGTGCAGGCCCCGCAGTTGGACGTGTCGCAGCCGACGTGGGTGCCGGTCAGGCCCAGTTCCTCCCGCAAGAAGTGGACCAGCAGGGTGCGGGGTTCCACCTCGCGGGTGTAGGTGCGGCCGTTGACCGTCAGGGTCACCGGCACCCGCTGGCCGGCCGCCTCCTGGCCGGTCGCTGCCATGACGCCGCCCGACCTCCTTTCACGGGCCCGCGCCCGCGTGACGCTTCCCGGCCCCGGGCGTGCGACGACGCCGGGACCGCCTGCCGGGGGATACACGGTTGCAAAGGCGCCCTGGGTCACCCGCAGCGATCGCCCGCAGACGAAGCCGGCCCCGCCGCCACAGGATCGGACACACCGGTCCCTGCGGGATCCGGAGCTTGCAAAGCAGGATCGACGAAAGGCGCCACGATCGCGGTGGAAGGTGACTGGATGCCCGCTGCATCCCCCGTTACTCGGTGCAATACGGCGGACAGGTTCCATCTCCTGCCGCCCGGCCTTGGTTCCGCGGCCGCCGAGACCTCTGCCCCCTGCCACCCAGGCTGGAACGCCCGCGAGGGCCTGGACGAAGGCGCGCTCGATCCCCATCGGCGCCGTCCCAACGGGGATCTCGCGGGCGACCGAGGATCAGGACTCCCCCAGCTCGGCTGTTCCAGACTGTCTAAAGTTTCGGTAGGTGCTGGTGGGGGAAAAGCGAAGGAGAGACCTCACCAGGTTGTCCCAAACGGGACAGCCGATCCTTCTGGCCAAGGATGGAGGTGAGGCCTCTCCATGAAGGACGTGATTCGCCGCATCGGGGAGATCACCCTGCAGCTTGCTCGGGTTGTGGAAAAGGCCCTGTGGGAGGCTCCGGACTTTCGAGCGCTGGAGGTGGCCGTGGTCCGAGGGGCGCAGGAGGCCGCGCGGCAACTGTTGGTCACGGCTTTGGAGGCGCTGGACCGGCAGCTGATGGAGCAGCGGGACCGGCGGCAACTGAAGTGCGTCAATCAGCAACCGCGGAGCCTGATCACGTGGGTGGGTGAGATCCAGTGGGAACGACGGTATTACCAGGAGCGGCCGAGCGGCGCACGGCGGTTCTTGCTGGATGAAGTGCTCGGGCTGGCGCCGCGGCAGCGATACTCGCCGCTGGTGCAGGAGTTCGGGATTCAGCTGTGCACCCAAGTGCCGTTTGCGGCGGCAGCGGACTGGCTGGAGCGGGTGAGCTGCGGGGCCGTGCGGCTGAGCGCCATGGCCTTGTGGGCGGATGTGCAGGCGGCCGGGGCCCGAGCGGACGAAGCGGCGAAGGCGCAGCGGGAGGCGGTGTTTGAGCGGGGCGAGATCCCGCCCGGGAGCCGGCCGGCGGCCGCCGTCGACTTGGAGTTTGACGAGCTGTTGGTGCGGGGCCGGCGGCGCGGGCCGGATGGGCAGAAAGAGCGGATTGCGCTGATGCATGCGCTGGCGTATGAGGGCAAGGCGACGGACGCGCGGGGGCGGACGGTGCTGAAGAACCGGCGGGTGCACGTGGCCGTGGGCGAAGGGACGGCGTCCATCGAGGAGGCGCTGGCGGCCTTTGCGGCGGAGTGGGACTGGGCCCGGGTGGAACAGTGCACGGTGGGTGGGGACGGGGCGCCGTGGATCCGCAAGGCCCTTGAGTACCTCCCACAGGCTTCGTATCGCCTCGATCCGTTCCACCTGAAACGGGCCATGCGGCGGGGACTGCAGCACGACGCGGAAGCCCACCGGCAGCTGGCGGCGGCCCTGGCCGAGGGGAAGCCGTGGCGCGAGGTGGAGACGATCCTGGATGCGGCTCGCCGGCGGGCGCGGGGTGAAGCGCGCGACCGCGTCCAAGAACTGAAGCAGTACTTGAAGAACCACTGGGACGGCATCGTGGCCGACGCGAACGCGCGGCGGCTCGGTGCGATCGAGGCGGAGAACTACCACGTGCTGGCCCGGCGAATGAAGCGGCGCGGGGCCGCGTGGAGCGAGCGAGGGGCTCGGCACCTGGCCCGGCTGTTGGCGGCTCGAGCGAACGGGGAGCTCGATCGCTACGCGCGTCCGGTCTGGCAGCGCCGCCAGGCGCCACCGGTGGCCCCGACCCCGCAAGGCCGGCTGTTCGGGCAGCGCCTGAGCCGGAGCGACGTGGAGGATGTCGCCCAGTGGCTGCGGGTGCGGATCCCGGCGCTCTACGGACCCCATGCGGACCGCGAGTGGGTGAAGGCGCTGCGGCATCTGGCCGGCCTTTCTGTGGCGTGACCGGAACATGGGTCGGGGGGATCCACCTACCGAAGCTTGATGCAGTCCTGTTCCACGGGCGAATTGACAGGGAGGCCGCCTCGCGGGTGTACAATCGACCCATGAGCCAGACCTTCGGCACATCCTGCCCCGGTCAGCCGGCGGAGGACCCGGCGAATCGACTCCTGCCCGACACCGGCGTGGGTCGGTGCCGCGGAGCCCAGCGACACCAAGCCGACGCCCTGGCCCGCATCAACCGCGACATCGTTGCGTGTCGCCGCTGCCCGCGGCTGGTGGCCTACACCGCCGAGGTGGCCCGCACCAAGCGTCGGGCGTACCGCGACTGGGACTACTGGGGCCGCCCGGTGCCCAGCTTCGGCGACCCCCTGGCCCGCCTGCTGATCGTCGGGCTGGCTCCCGCCGCCCACGGCGCCAATCGCACCGGCCGGATGTTCACCGGCGACGCCTCCGGCGACTGGCTGTACCGGGCCCTGTATCGGGCGGGTTTCGCCAACCAACCCACCAGCACCCACCGGGGTGACGGGCTGGAGCTCCGGGACGCCTACATCACCGCCACCTGCCACTGTGCCCCGCCGGACAACAAGCCGTCGCGGGACGAGATGGTGGCGTGCCGCGACTTCTTGAGGCGGGAGCTGGAGGCCCTCCGCACAGTGCGGGTCATCGTGTGCCTTGGGCAGATCGCCTTCGACGCGGTGCTGCGGCTGATGCGGGAGCGGGGCTACGGGTGGCCGGTCGAGGTCTCGGAAGCGCAGGGCGTCTCGGCCCCGCCGGGCCCGGACCCAAATCCGGGCTGCAGCTTCCACCACGCCCCCAAGGCCGGGGGTACCGCCGGTGCGGTCGCCACCGGCGGGGATGGCGAAGCCGGTGACGACAGGGATGACGAGGCGGCTACCAAAGGGGGTGGCGCAGCCGAGGCCACCGCAGGCCCGGGTGGGTCGCAGGACACCCGGTCCGCCGGTTCGTCCCGGACGAACCGGCCTCGAACGGCCAAGCCCCGCTTCCGTCACGGCGGAGAGTACCGCTGGGACGCGGCCGAGCCACCGGCCCCCCGATCGCCGCGCCCCGACCTTCCCTCCCCGCCGGTCCTGCTGGCCAGCTATCACCCGAGCCGGCAGAACACCCAGACCGGGGTTCTGACCGAGGCCATGTTTGACGCCGTCTTCCGGCGGGCCCGGGAACTGCTGGATCGCGAATCCACCCGGGGCGCACCGTCCGGCCTCCGCAGATCCAGCGGGAGGGGACGCGCATGATGCACCCCCTCGCGATGCAACGGGGTCCGCACAACGCCATCACCGACGTCGCCGGCGTCCGGGTCGGCCACGCCACGGTGATCCGCGGCGAGGGACCGTTGCGGGTCGGCGAGGGGCCGGTGCGCACCGGCGTCACGATCGTCCTCCCACCCGGCGATCTGCGGGCGATCTACGACGGCAAGTTCCCCGCGGCCGCCCACGTGATCAACGGCTTCGGCAAGGCCCTGGGCCTCGCCCAGCTGATGGAGCTCGGCCGCCTGGAGACGCCGATCCTCCTGACCAGCACCCTCTCCATTTGGCGGGCCGCCGATGCCCTGCTCGATCACATCCTCGAGTCGCACCCCGACATCGGCGTCACGACGCCCACGGTCAACGTGGTGGCGGGGGAATGCAACGACGGCTGGCTCAACGACATCCGCGGGCGGCACGTGGGTCCGCGGGAGGTGGCGGCGGCGCTGGCCGCCGCGGCCGGCGGCCCGGTGGCGGAGGGCAGCGTGGGCGCGGGCACGGGGATGGTCTGCTACGGCTTCAAGGGCGGGATCGGGACCGCGTCCCGCGTCTGGGCCTCGCCCCTACCGGAGGCCGGTCAGACGACCATCACCCTGGGCTGCCTGGTCCTGGCCAACTTCGGCCGGCGCCGCGACCTGACAATCGCCGGGGTCCCGGTGGGCCGGCTCCTGACCGACCCGGACGAACCGGCCGCACCCCGGCCGGCCCAAGCCGGCCTGCCTGGGGCGGGCGGCCGGCCGAGGGACACCGGCCAGCGGGCCGCAACCGCCGGCGGCGCCCGGCACCAAGTCGCTGCCGAGTCGTCCTGCCACGGCCCGGGAGCCGGGGGTCCGGCGAACGCGAGTCCCGGCGCGGGACAGGACACCGGGGTGGCGACGGCCGCGGGCCGGGGTGGGGAACCCGAGGCGGGAACTTGCGGAGCCGATGGGCCGCCGAGCGGCGAGGGCGGCTCGGTGGTGGTCATCCTGGCCACCGACGCCCCCCTGACCTCCCGGCAGCTCGGGCGCGTCGCCCGGCGCGCCGCCGCCGGCCTGGCCCGCACCGGCACCGTCTACTGGCACGGCAGCGGCGACTTCGTCCTGGCCTTCAGCACCGCCCGCCGCCACCCGCCGTACCTGCCCGACGAGGGCGCCTATCTGAACCCCTTCTTCGAGGCGGCGGCGACGGTGACGGAGGAGGCGGTAATCCGCGCGCTGGTGGCGGCGCGGCCCATGACCGGGCGCGACGGCCACCACGCCCCGGCCCTACCCGTGGCCGCGGTGCGGCGACTGCTGGAAGAACGCGGTGTCGCCTGGGACTACGGCCCCGAGCCGGCGTGACCTGCGGGCGGGCGGGCCGGGACGTTCCGGCCCGGCGGCACGGCTTCACCCTCGGCTCCGGCCCGCTCCAGGATCGCCCACGCCTCCGCCAGCTGCCGCTCCACGGCTTCCCGGGCGGTCCCGCCGTAGAGTCTCCTGGCTGCCACCACCGCCCGCGGCGAGAGGCGCGCGAGGGCGTCGGGCCCGAAGGACGCCGAGCGGGCCCGCAGTTCCTCCGTCGTCAGGTCCTGCAGGCGCCGGCCCGCGCGAAGACAATCCAGCACCAGCTCGCCCACGATGCGATGGGCCTCGCGGAAGGGCACGCCGCGTTCGACCAGATAGTCGGCCAGGTCCGTGGCGGCGGAGAAGTCGCGCTCCAGGGCGGCTTCCATGCGGTCGGCCCGCACCTGCATGGTGCGGATCATCCCGGCGCAGAGCGGCAGGGCCGCCTCCAGGGTGTCGAGGGCGTCGAACACGCCGGGCTTATCCTCCTGCAGGTCCCGGTTGTAGGTCAGGGGCAAGCCCTTCATCACCGTCAGCAGACTGAAGAGGGCGCCGTACACCCGCCCCGTCTTGGCGCGGACGAGCTCGGCCACGTCGGGGTTCTTCTTCTGGGGCATGATGCTGGAGCCGGTGCAGTAGGCGTCAGCGAGCTCGATGAACCCGAACTCCTCGGACGACCAGAGCACCAGTTCCTCACAGAGCCGCGAGAGGTGCATGGCCAGGATGCTGCCCGCCGCCAGGAACTCCAGCAGGTAGTCGCGGTCGCTGACGGCGTCCATGCTGTTGGGGTAGACCCGCGCGAAGCCGAGCTCCCGTGCCACCCTCTCCCGGTCCAGGGGGAAGCCGGTCCCGGCCAGCGCGGCCGCCCCGAGGGGACACCAGTCCGCCCGTTTCCGGGCGTCGGCGAGCCGGCCCGCGTCGCGCTCCAGCATCCAGAAGTAGGCCAGCAGGTGGTGGGCGAAGAGCACCGGCTGCGCCCGCTGCAGGTGGGTGTACCCGGGCATGATCACGTCCAGGTGCGCCTCGGCCTTCTCCACCAGCGCCCGCTGCAGGTCCCGCACCGCGGCGATCAGCCGGCCCAGGGCCTCCTTCATGTAGAGGTGCATGTCCGTGGCCACCTGGTCGTTCCGGCTGCGGCCGGTGTGCAGCTTGCCCGCCAGCGGCCCCACCACCCGGCCGAGCAGATGCTCCACGTTCATGTGCACGTCTTCCAGCGCCGGATCCAGTTCGAACTCGCCGCTCTGCAGGCGGCGGCGCACCTCGTCGAGACCCTCCACCAGGGTGCGGGCCTCTTCCGGCGGCAGCACGCCGCACGCACCGAGCATGCGCGCGTGGGCCTGGCTGGCGCGGATGTCCACCTCCAGCAGCCGCCGGTCGACGTCGATGGAGGCGGTGAACGCCTCGACGGCCCGGTCGGTCGCGGCGGTGAAGCGACCGCCCCAGGGCTTGGGGTTGGCCCGCGCAGCGCCCGCGCTCTGCGGACCGCCGCCGGGGCTCGCCGCAGGACCGGCGGCAGGATCGGCATCGGTGCGGGGCGTGGGCTCGCCAGCCGCTGGCACGCCGGGATCGCCTCCCCCTCGAAGTCCGTGCTCCACTGCCCAGCATGGGCATCCCACGCGCCGGAAGACCACCGGACCGCGCCGCGGGTCGCCGGCCCCCCCCCGCGGCGCTCGCAGCCGGCGCCAGGCAGCGGACCGCTTGCCACCGTCACCTGCAACGACCGTGACCTGAGACGTCGTCGTCGGCTTCGGGCGGCCGCTCCCCACGGATCGGACGCGAGCGGAGGAGCGACGCCCTCGCTGCGCTCAGCCCGCTCCGGAGGCCTCTTCGCCCCCACCCCGCGGGGAGGGCGGGGGCGCGGATGGGGTCCGGGATGGGGAGCGGGCCGCTTCCGCTGCCCCCGCGTAGGCTTCGGCGGCGACCACCGGGTCGCCGACCCGGACCACCCCCGTGGTGAGGATCCGCGCCCGCAGGCCGCCGCGACCGGCCAGGGCCGCCTTGAGCCCCGGCGCGACCTGCCGCTCCAGGTAGCCGCACGGGTCGCATGGGCGGACGCCCTCCACCCAGACGGACCCGAGGCGGAAGCGGCGACCGATGAGGTCCACGAGGCGGACGCCACGGGTGACCACGTTGCGCCGCAGGGCAGCGGGGTCGAGGCGACGACCGAGCTCCCGGGCGACCGCGACCACGGCTTCCTCTTCGACCAGCGTCAGCTCCGGGTCGGGCCAACCCTGCCAGGTGCCGCTGCCGACGAAGTAGCGATCCCCCTCGAGCCCCCGGCCGGCGACGGCCCGCACCGCGGGGACCGTCACCATCGGTGCGCCGCCGGTGGGGGCGATGCACAGGAGGACCACCCAGCCGCAAGCCAATGGCCTCGCTCCCTCCCGCCGGGGTCCCGGGGCATCGGTGGCTGCACCAAGCCGGCCGTCGCCCGCATCGGCGCTGCCGGTTCGACCGGCGGCAGGCCGGTGCGCCGCCCGGCGCCCCGGAACCTGACGACGAGGCCCCAGCCCCGGGTCCGCGTTCATGCACCGGCGACGCCGGAGTCCGCCTTCGCGAGTTTCCGACCCCCGGCTCGGCGACCCTGCACCCGCGACGCCGGCGTGCGCCTTCGCGCACCCGTGACGCCGTGGCCGGCCTTCACGCGGTCGCAACGCCGGGGTCCACCTTCACGCGCCCGCGACGCCGGGGACCCCCGTTCACGATCCCGCGACCTCGGCCGGCTGCGGCGCCACGGGACCTCCGGGTCCCACCGCC
This sequence comes from Thermaerobacter composti, assembly GCF_033582035.1. NCBI lineage: Bacteria > Bacillati > Bacillota > Clostridia > Eubacteriales > Clostridiales Family XVII. Incertae Sedis > Thermaerobacter > Thermaerobacter composti. The sequence goes on along the minus strand of NZ_CP132508.1, from coordinate 620,808 downwards.
TCCCCCGGCTTGCCCCCGGCCCTGCCGGGTTCGACCGCCGCCCCGAGCCCCGCCGCGCCACGGACCGCCGGGCCGGCTTCTCCCGCGTCTTGGCGCCCTGCGCCGTGCACGGCCGCGTGAACCCGCGTCGGCAGCCCCCAGAGCTGGATGAACCCCACCGCCGCGTTGTGGTCGAACCGGTCGTCGGGCGAGTAGGTGGCCAGCTCGTGGCGGTAGAGGGAGACGGGCGAGCGGCGCCCCACCACCGTCGCCGTCCCGCGGTACAGCTTGACGCGGACCTCGCCCGTCACGAACCGCTGGGTCTCGGCCACGAAGGCATCCAGCGCCCGCTTGAAGGGCGAGAACCAGAGGCCGTTGTAGATCACCTGGGCCACCTGCTGCTCGATCACCGGCTTGAAGTGGAGGACCTCCCGCGGCAGGCACAGGGCCTCCAGCGCCCGGTGGGCCTCGACCAGCACCACGGCGGCCGGGGCCTCGTACACCTCCCGGGACTTGATGCCCACCAGCCGGTCTTCGACCATGTCGATCCGGCCGACGCCGTGCCGACCGGCCACCCGGTTCAGCCGCTCGATGAGCTCCACCAGGCCCAGCGGCCGGCCGTCGAGGGCCACGGGCACGCCCGCCTCGAAGGTCAGGGTGACGTACTCCGGCTCCGCCGGCGCCCGCTCGGGGGCGACGGTCATCGCGTAGGCCGCCTCGGGCGGCTCGACCCAGGGGTCCTCCAGCACCCCCGCCTCGCAGCTGCGGCCCCAGAGGTTGGCATCGATGGAGAAGGGGTTCTCCTCGGTCACGGGGATCGGGATGCCGTGCTCGCGGGCGTAGGCGATCTCCTCGTCCCGCGACCAGGCCCACTCCCGGACCGGCGCCACCACCTTGAGGTCCGGCGCCAGGGCCGCCACGGAGACGTCGAAGCGCACCTGGTCGTTGCCCTTGCCGGTGCACCCGTGGGCCACGGCGGTGGCGCCGTACTGCCGTGCGGTCTCCACCAGCAGCTGGGCGATCAGCGGACGGGAGAGGGCCGCCGAGAGGGGATACCGTCCCTGGTACAAGGCATTGGCCTGCAGGGCCGGCAGCACGAAGTCGCGGGCGAACCGTTCCCGCGCGTCGACGACCACCGCCTCCGCCGCCCCGATCTGCAAGGCCTTCCGCCGGATGGCTTCGAGGTCCTTGCCCTCGCCCACGTCGGCGGACAGGGCGATGACGTCGTAGCCGTAGGTCTCCTTCAGCCAGGGGATGGCCACCGACGTGTCGAGGCCCCCCGAATACGCCAGGACGATCTTCTCCGCCACGGCCATCGCCTCCATCCCGATCCGTCCCCGGGGTGCGGACATCCGGTGCGGAGGAACCGACCGGGCCGGCCGCCCGGCCCGCGCCCCGCGGCCGGTTCGTCCCCCGCCGCGGCCATCCCGCGCCGCCGGACCGGCGGGCCGCATCCGCCGCGCCGCACGGTGCCGCCCAGGGCGAGCCGAGCCCGCGGCGGTGGCGCCTCGGCGCCTCCCCCACCGCACCCCGGGCCATCCCTCAGGCGAGCAGGGCCAGCAGGATCGCCTTCTGGGCGTGCAGCCGGTTCTCCGCCTGGTCGAGCACCACCGAGTGGGGGCCGTCCAGCACCTCGTCGGTCACCTCCTCGCCGCGGTGGGCGGGAAGGCAATGCATGAAGATGAAGTCCGGCGCCGCGTGGGCCACCAGGCGGGCGTTGACCTGATAGGGCGCGAAGGTGCGCCGCCGCTCCTCTTCCTCCCCCTCCTGGCCCATGCTGGTCCAGACGTCGGTGTAGACCACCTCGGCCCCGCGCACGGCCGCCACGGGATCGTGCAGCACCTGGATGGTCGCGCCCGTGTCCCGCGCCAGGACCTCCGCCAGCGCCAGCACCTCCGGCCGCGGCTCGTACCCGGGCGGACAGGCCAGCCGCAGGTGCAGCCCCAGCAGGGCCGCGCCCAGCAGCCAGGTGTGGGCCACGTTGTTGCTGTCGCCCACGTAGGCCACGGTCACCCCGCGCAGCCGACCCTTGTGCTCGCGGATGGTGAGCAGGTCGGCCATGATCTGGCATGGATGGTAGAGGTCCGTCAAGCCGTTGATCACCGGGATCGAGGCGGCCTCGGCCAGTTCCTCCACGGTGGCGTGGGAGTAGGCCCGAACCATCAGGGCGTCGACGTAGCGGGAGAGGACGCGGGCGGTGTCGGCCAGGGTCTCGCCGCGGCTCAGCTGCAGCTCCCGCGGGCTCAGGTTGAGCACGCGGCCGCCCAGCTGCTGCATGCCCACCTCGAAGGACACGCGGGTCCGGGTCGACGGCTTCTCGAAGATCATGGCCAGGGTCTTGCCGTAGAGGGGCTCGCCGCCCCGGCCCCCTCGCCATTCCTGCTTCAGCGCCGCCGCCAGGTCCAGCAGGGCGGCCAGTTCGTCCGGCGTGAAATCGCTCAGCGTCAGGAAGTCCCGCCCGGCCAGGCCGGGCAGGGGTCGCGGGGATCCGGCCGCCGGCATCGCCAGCGGCCCCGGGCTCGTCGGCGTCCACGCGTCCACCGGTCTCCCTCCCGTCGCGATCTGGCGGGCCGCTCCGCGCTCACGCCGTGGCCCGGCCGACCCGGGCCAGCGCCCGCTCCAGGCGCTCGACGGCCTGGTCGAGTTCGTCCACCGTGATGGTCACCGGCGGGAGGAACCGGACCACCCGGCCACCCGCCACGGTCACCAGCAGGCCCTCCGCGAAGCAGGCCTCGACCACCGGCGCCGCCGGGCCATCCAACACCAGGCCCAGCATGAGGCCCCGCCCCCGCACCTCGCGGCATCCGGGGTAGCGGCGGGTCACGTCGACCAGGCGGGTCCGCAGGTATTCGCCGAGGCGAGCAGCCCGCTGGGGCAGGTCCTCCCCCTCGAGGACGTCCAGGGTGGCCAGCGCCGCCGCCGTCGCCAGCGGGTTCCCCCCGAAGGTCGAGGCATGGGTGCCCGGGCCCAGCACCTCCGCCAGCCGCCGGCTGGCCAGCATCGCCCCGATGGGCACCCCGTTGGCCAGCGCCTTGGCCAGGGTCACCACGTCGGGGGCGACCCCCTCCCCCTGCATGGCGAGGAAGGTCCCCGTGCGGCCGCAGCCCGTCTGCACCTCGTCGGCGATGAGCAGCAGGCCGTGGCGATCACAGAGCGCCCGCAGCCCCGCCAGGAACCCCGGCGCGGCCGGCACCACGCCGCCCTCCCCCTGGATGGGCTCCACGAGGATGGCGCAGGTCCGGGGGGTGATGGCCGCCTCGACCGCCGCCAGGTCGTTGAAGGGAACGTGCCGAAAGCCCGGCGGCAGGGGGTGGAACCCCTCGTGGTAGTGGGGCTGGCCGGTGGCGGCCAGGGCACCCAGGGTGCGGCCGTGGAAGCTGCCCTCGAAGGTGATGATCTCCGGGCCCTCCCCGGGGGCGCCGGGTTCCCCCGCAGCACGATCCGCCGTGGCGGGCGTGGCTGCCGTGGCCGCCGTCCCCCCCGCGCCATCCGCCGGCTTCCCCGCCGCCGGTCGGGACGGGGCGGACGGCGGGGCCTCCGGACCGGCCGGCGTGGCGGCCCCCGCCCCCCGGCCCACCCCGCGCGTCAGCCACCAGTACCGCCGGGCCAGCTTGATCGCCGCCTCGTTGGCCTCGGCCCCGCTGTTGGCGAAGAAGGCGCAGTCGAGACCCGTCAGGCGCGCCAGGCGCCGGGCCAGCTCCTCCTGCTGCGGGATCCGGTAGAGGTTCGAGCAGTGCACCAGCTCGCCCGCCTGCCGGCGGATCGCCTCGGTGACGGCGGGGTGGGCGTGGCCGAGGATGGTGACCCCGATCCCGCTGGTGCAGTCCAGCCACGCCCGGCCTTCGTCATCATAGAGCCATGCCCCCTCGCCGCGGACGAAGGCGACGGGGAGGCGGCGGTAGTTGGGGAAGAGATGGGAGGCGGCGTCCGGCACGCCTCCCGTCGTCCCGGTCCCGCCGGTCGGGGCGGATCCCTGGGCCGCCGCCGGTGCGGACGCCGGCCCACCCGCCCGCAGGTCCCCGCCGATGGCCTGCCGCCCGCTGCCCTTGCCGCTGCCCTGCTCGCCCCGCGTCACGCCACCCGCCCCCTCTCGCCGGCGACCACCATGGTGCCCACGCCTTCGCTGGTGAACAGCTCCACCAGCAGGGCGTGGGGCCGCCGGCCGTCGACGATGTGGACGCTGCCCGCCCCCGCGGCCAGGGCCCGCAGGCCCGCCTCGACCTTGGGCACCATCCCGCCGCGGATCTCCCCGCGGGCCATGAACGCCCTCGCCGTGTCGGCGTCCAGCCGCGAGACCACCTCGGGCTCGCCGTCGCCGTCCACGTCGGCCATCACGCCCGGCACGTCGGTGAGGAACACCAGCTTCTCCGCCCGCAGCGCCCCCGCCACGGCGGCTGCGGCGTCGTCGGCGTTGACGTTGTAACGGGTCCCCCCCTCCCCGACGGCCACAGGCGCGATCACGGGGACGAACCCGGCCTCGAGGAGCTGGAGGAGAAAGGCGGTGTTCACCCGGACGATCTCGCCCACGTACCCCAGGTCGCGTCCGCCGGGACGCTTGGGGCGCGCCACCAGCAGGCCCGCGTCGCAGCCGGCGAGGCCCACCGCGATGGGACGGCCCGCGGCCTGGTTGAGGCCGGTCACCAGGGCCTTGTTGACCTGGCCGGCCAGGACCATCTCCACCACCGCCAGCGTGGCGGCGTCGGTCACCCGCAGCCCGTCGACGAAGCGAGCCGGCAGGCCGAGGCGATCCAGCCAGGCCGTGATGGCCTTGCCGCCGCCGTGGACGACGACGGGACGGACCCCCAGGGCGCGGAGCATCGCCACGTCGCGCAGGACGCCGTCGTCCCCGCAGGCGGGCGCGGCGGGGATGCCGGCGCCCGGCGCGGCGGGTTCGGGCGGCCGGGCGTCGCCGCCGGGGGCGGGCCCGAGGGTGGAACCGCCGTGCTTGATCACCACGATGCGCCCGGCGAACCGCTGCACCCAGGGCAGCACGTCGGCCAGCACCGCAGCCCTGATCTCCGCCGACAGCCCCAGGTCGCCGTCCCCGCGGGCACCCGCCGCCACCCCATCGCCGGGCGTCGGCCCAGGGGGTGCCGTCCGCATGGGCGCCGTCACCCCATCCCCCGCCACCGGCGGCGCCGCCCCGGGATCCGCAACCGGACCGCCTTCGGTCGGCGCGGGCGCGGTCCCCGCGACTTCGCCGCCGGGCCGCGCCGCCAACGCCGACCCCGTCCGGCGATCCGCGGCCGCCGCCCCGACTTGCTCCGCGATGTCCTGGGTCAACCTCCGCTCCTCCCCTCGCTCTCGGCCGGCTCGCGGGCCCGCGGCCCCCCCGACGCCCACCGCCCCTGGGGCCGACCGGCACCGCCCCCGGCGCCCAGGGCCAGGGAGCGACGGGCCGCGGGGTCCCGCGCCTCACGTGCGGTAACTGGCGTTGATGTGGACGTAGTCCGGACTCAGGTCGCAGCCGTAGGCCCGGCCGCGGCCCGGGCCGTCGCCCACCCGGATGCGGATCGTCACCTCCGGGGAGCGCAGGTAGGCGGATGCGGCGCCCTCGTCGAAGGGCACGCCGAAGCCGCCGCGGCACACGGGGATGGGCCCCAGCTCGATGTCCACCCGCGAGGGGTCGAGCGCGACCCCCGACCGGCCGGCCGCCGCCAGGACGCGACCCCAGTTGGCGTCGGCGCCGTGGACGGCCGCCTTGACCAGGGGGGAGGCCGCCACCGTGCGGGCCACCTGGCGGGCCTCGGCGTCACCCGGCGCCCCTTCGACCTCCACGGTGATCAGGCGCGTCGCCCCCTCGCCGTCGGCGGCGATCTCCCGCGCCAGCCGGTCGCACACGGCCTCGGCCGCCGCCGCCCACGTATCCCAGCCCGGCCGCCCCGGCGCCAGCGGCGGGCCGCCCGCCCGGCCGCTGGCCAGCACGATGACCATGTCGTTGGTGCTGGTGTCGCCGTCGACGGTGATGGCGTTGAAGGTCCGGTCCACGACCTCGCGCAGCCAGTCGGCCAGGACGGCCGGCTCGATGGCGGCATCCGTGGTGATGAAGGCGAGCATGGTGGCCATGTCGGGGTGGATCATCCCCGACCCCTTGGCGGCGGCGCCGATGCGGACGAACCGGCAACGGGCCGGATCCTCCGGGGCGGCGCCCGCCTCATCCCCGGTCCCGGTCGCGGCGTCCCCCTGGCCTCGACCGCCGACCGCCGGCGAAGGCCCTTGCCCGGCGGGGCGCGCTCCCCCCTCGGCATCCCCCCTGCCGCCCGCGGGCGCAACGGGCAGGGCGCACAGCGCCCCCCACTGCTTGGGGCGGGTGTCGGTGGTGAGGATCGCCTCCGCGAAGGCGTCGCCGCCCTCGGCCGAGGTGGCCGCGGGCAGGGCCACCACGCCCTGCCGCACCGCCGCCATGGGCATGGGCTCGCCGATGACCCCGGTCTGCGCCACCGCCACCAGCTCCGGGGCGACGTCCAGCGCCGCGGCGACCAGCGCCTGGAGCTCACGGGCGTCCGTCGCCGCCCGCGGTGTGCACACGTTGGCGTTGCCGCTGTTGCAGACCACCGCCTGCAGGTATCCGCCCGTGGCCGCCAGGGCGTCCCGCGTCACGTCGAGGCACGGGGCGTGGACCCGGTTGCGGGTGTAGACCGCCGCCGCGGCGCAGGGTCCGTCGGCCACGATCCAGCCGAGGTCGGGCTTCCGTCGCTTGATGCCGCAGTGCAGGCCGGCGGCCTTGAAGCCGGCCGGGACCGTCACGCCCCAGCCCTTGCGGAGGACGAAGTCCCCCGGCGCCAGATCCTCCCCATCGACCGCCGCCGGGCGCGGAGCCTCCTTGCCAGCGGCCACCGGCGCCAGGGCACCGTCCTGCCGGTTCGTCCCGGACATCCCAAGACCCCTTCCTCCGTCGACTCAGGGGAACAAGGGCACCAGGTCGAGGCCGGTGGTCTCATCCCAACCCGCCATCAGGTTGAGGTTCTGGACCGCCTGCCCCGCCGCGCCCTTGACCAGGTTGTCGATGGCGGCGAAGACCGTGATCCACCCGCTGCGCGGGTCGTAGTGCACGCCGAGGTCGCAGAAGTTGGACCCCTGGACGTTCTTGATGGCGGGGACCTGCCCCGGCGGCAGCACGCGGACGAAGGGGCGTCCGCCGTAGAAGCCGCGGTAGAGGTCGTGGAGGGCCGCCGCCAGGTCCGCCGCCGTCGCCGGAGCCGCCGGCCGCGGGCGCGGGACGGCGCCCGCACCCGGGACCGGCTCAGGACCCGGGCCAGGGGTCGGCTGCCACTGATCGGGGTCGGTGGCCACCGCAGCGGTCGAACGCCGGCTGGCAACGCCGGCTGCGCCCCGGCTCCCGCCCGTCGGCGCTTCGCGCTGGCGATCCCCGCCCACGCCCGGGCTGCCCGCGGTCGCCGGCCGACGCGCTCCCCCGGGCGGAGCGGCAGCCTCCGGGACGACGGCATCTGCCGTCATGACGGCATCCGCCGCCACGGCGGCCGCCGTCGGACGATCCCCCGCCGGCGGCGACGGCCACCAGCCCTCTGGAGGCCGGACGTAGCAGGTGGCCAGGATCCCCCGCGTCACCGGCAGCAGGTGGGTGGTGAGCAGCACCGTGACCGGGCGGCCGGCCAGCTGCGCCAACACGTGTTCGACCTCCGGCGTGTGCTGGTGGCGGCCGACCTTGTAAGGGTAGAAGTTCTCGTTGACCTCGGCGAAGGCGGTGGCCGCCGAGGCACCCCGCCCCGCGCCGGAGACGCCGCTCTTGGCGTCGATCACCACCTGACCGCCCGCCAGGCCGCCGGCGGCCGCCAGGGGGGCCAGCGCCAGCAGCACGGCGGTGGCATAGCAGCCCGGGTTGGCCACCAGACGGGCGTCGCGGATGCGGGGGGCGAAGAGCTCGCTGAGCCCGTACACCGCCTGGGCCTGCAGCGCGGGATCGGCGGCCGGCCGGCCGTACCAGGGCTCGTAGAGGGCGGCGGGCAGGCGCAGGTCGCCGCTGAGGTCGATCACCCGCACGCCGCGGTCGGCCGCCGCCGGGAACACCCGGCCCAGGAGCTCGGCGGCCTGGCCGTGGGGCAGGGCGAGGAAGACGAGATCCGGCTCCAGCTCGTCCCATAGGGCCGGACTGGCCGCATCGGCCAGATCCAGGTCGACGATGCCCCGCAGGTGGGGGAACACCGCCGCCATGGGCTCACCGGCCCGGGACGAACCGGCCACCGCCACCAGCTCCACCCGCGGGTGCCGCACCAACAGCCGCACCAGCTCGCCGCCCGCGTACCCACTGGCACCGAGGACCGCCACCCGCACCGCTGCCGTCACCGTCCGTCCTTGGGATTGGCTGCACCCGCCCGGTGCGTCGGATGCAACTTGCGTATGAGTATACGACCGTTTGTATATTAATGCAATCCTGCACGACGCGCCCCTCGACCCCGCTCCGCCTCCGGAAGGTCCGAACGCGACCCATCGCGGGATCCACAGCCCGCGGCAGGGCGTCAAAGCCTCGCGTCCGTCGTCTGGCGGGCTCCATCCGGGCCAATTGTTAACCAAACACATGTTTTTGTTGACGGACCCGGCTCGCCACGGTACGCTGGTCCCGTCGCCCCGCCGGGCCGACCCGCCCGCCTCCCCACGGGCGAGGCCAGGTGCCCGCGGGGCGGGGCGATGCTTCGACGCATCCCGAACCCATCCCGGGAGGGATCGCGATGACCAGGGATCACGAGCCCGCCAAGGGCGCCGCGAGGCGCACCTCCACCGGCACCGGGGGATCCGATGCGCCCACCCTCCCCGCGGCCGGCCCCGATCCCGTCCATGCCACCGCCCACGCCCAAGGGACCGTCGGTCGCACTGCCGCCGCGGCACCGGCGGCGGCCACCCCTCCCCTGCAGCCAGGGGCGGCGACCCGCGGGGCGCCTACCCGTCCGCTGGTCCTGGCCGGCATGCTGGCGGCCCTGACGGCCGTGTTGGCCTACCTCCGCATCCCCCTGCCCTTCACCCCCGTGCCCATCACCGGGCAGACCCTGGGCGTCATGCTCTCGGGGCTTCTCCTGGGGCCCCGTTGGGGGTTCGCCGCCCAGCTCACCTACCTCTTGCTGGGCATCGCCGGGGTGCCGGTGTTCGCCGGCGGGCAGGCGGGCCTCGCCCCGGTGATGGGGCCAACCGGCGGCTACCTGCTGAGCTATCCCCTGGCCGCGTGGCTCGTCGGATGGCTGGCGGACGGCGGATCGCCCGGCACCCGCGTCCCGGGGTTCGGCCGGGCCTTCCTCGCCGCCCTGGCGGGCGGGGTCGTCCTGGTGTATGCCGTCGGCGCCCCCTGGTTCGCCCTGCACGCCGGGGCAGCCTGGAGGCAGGTGTGGGTCGGGGCGGTGCTGCCGTTCATCCCGGGTGACGTGGCCAAGGCCGTGGTCGCCGCGATCCTGGGACCGCGGGTGCGCCGCGCCCTCGCCAACCCCGTCCGCTGAGCGGCCGGCTGCAACCGGAACCGGTCGGAACCCGCGGGAACCGGTGGACCGCGGCCTCGGAGCCCGCGAGGGGCGGCGCCCCCCGCCCGCGGGGCGGGGGGCCGGTCAGCCGGCCCGGGTGGCCAGGGTCAGGAAGTGGCGCACCAGGCGAAGGTCGTCCACCAGCTCCGGGTGGAAGGCGCTGGCCAGGTGACGTCCCTGCCGGACCAGCACCGGGTGCCCCCGCCAGGTGGCCAGCACCTCGACCCCTGGCCCCACGGCCCGCACCACCGGCGCCCGGATGAACACCGCGCGCACCGGCGCCTCGCCCAGGGCGGGGACGGGCAGGTCGACCTCGAAGCTGTCCACCTGCCGGCCGTAGGCGTTGCGCTCCACCGTCACGTCCAGCACCCCGAGCCGCGGGGGAGCACCCCCCAGCACCTCCCGGGCCAGCAGGATCATGCCGGCACAGGTGCCGAAAAGGGCTAGGGTCCCGGCCGCGGCCCGCGCGCGCAGCGGTTCCAAGAGACCGGCCCGCTCCATCATCCGGCCGATGGCCGTGCTCTCCCCGCCGGGGAGGACGAGCCCCTCGAGCCCCTCCAGGTCGCCGGGGGTCCGCACCGACCGGACCTCGGCCCCCGCCCGGGTCAGCGCGGTGCGGTGTTCCTCCACGTCGCCCTGAAGGGCCAGCACGCCCACCCGCGGCCGGCCATCGCCCCCACGGGCCGGCGCCGGGCCGGCGCCACCGGCGGTCCGGTGGACGCCGCCCCGTGGGGCCTCCCGCCGGTTCGTCCACCCGACCGCCGGACCCCCGGTCGGACGGCCGCGATCCCGCCCTGCATCGCCCACGAACGCCTGGCTGCCTCCGTGCATCGGACGTCGACCTCCCGTCACCCGCCCCGCTGCTGCATCCGCTGGCCTTCCCCCAGGGTGTGGGCCGCGATGCCCGGCATCGCCTCGCCCAGGCCGCCGGAGACCTTCGCCAGCCACGCCGGGTCGTCGTAGTGGGCCACGGCTTCGACGATGGCGCGGGCCCGGGCCGCGGGGTTGGCGGACTTGAAGATGCCCGAGCCGACGAAGACGCCGTCGGCGCCGAGCTGCATCATCAGCGCCGCGTCGGCCGGCGTGGCGATGCCCCCGGCGGCGAAGTTCACCACGGGCAGACGCCCCAGCCGGCGCACTTCGCGCAAGAGCTCGCAGGGCGCCCCCAGCTCCCGCGCCAGGGCGACCAGCTCCTCGTCGCCGGCCTCCCGGACCCGGCGGATCTGCTCGTTCATCCGCCGCATGTGCCGCACCGCCTCGGCCACGTCCCCCGTGCCGGGCTCGCCCTTGGTGCGGATCATCGCCGCGCCCTCGGCGATGCGGCGCAACGCCTCGCCCAGGTCGCGGGCGCCGCAGACGAAGGGCACCGTGAAGGCGTGCTTGTCGATGTGGTAGCGCTCGTCGGCGGGCGTAAGCACCTCGCTCTCGTCGATGAAGTCGACGCCCAACGCCTCGAGGATCTGCGCCTCGACGAAGTGCCCGATGCGGCACTTGGCCATGACGGGGATGGTCACCGCCTCCATGATGGCGCGGATTCGCTCCGGGTCGGCCATCCGGGCGACGCCGCCTGCCGCCCGGATGTCCGCCGGCACGCGCTCCAGGGCCATCACCGCCACGGCGCCGGCCTCTTCGGCGATGCGGGCCTCGTCGGGGGTGGTGACGTCCATGATCACCCCGCCCTTGAGCATTCGGGCGAGGCCGGTCTTCAGGCGCCACGTCCCCTGGAGCGGTCGGGGGCGGTCCTGGTCGTCACGGGTCTCCGGCGACCCGGCCGCCGCGACGGTCGCGCCGGGCGTCGCGATGGCCGTGCTGCCCCCTCCCTCCGCCCGGCCCCCCGCCGGGGACGGGGTGGCCGATCCTGCCGGAGGCTGGTCCAGCACGTGCTGTGGAACCGTCACCGGCATCCCCTCCCACCTCGCCACCGGCACCGCCCGCGGTGCACCGACCCTGCCCTGGGCGGCTCGCTGCGCCGGGCCGCCACCGGGCCCCGCGGCGAGCGGGGCCGGACTGGCGGCAGCACCGGCGCCCCGGGCCTGCGAGCCCTGGACCTGCCACGGGAAACGAAAGGCCCGACGCCACCCCGGGCGGGATGGACGCCGGGCAGAGGGCTGCGGCCGGACCGCCAAGCCGTCGCGGGCTTGCGGCCCCGGGCCGTGCCGGACGGGAGGGGGCGCGTCGCGGATCCGCCGGCTCCTGCGGCTTCACCGGCGAGGGCGGGTCCCGAGCTCTCCCAAGCCGGTGGCCCCGGGTCCCACCCGGTGCGACGGTCCAGGCCGTGGCAAGCCGACGGCCCCGGGTCCCGCCCTCGGCGGCGGTCCAGGCCGTGGGACCGTCACCGCCGCCGGCGGATGCCCCTGGCCGCCGACCCATCACCACACGCCCCGCAGGCCGCCGGGGCCCGCTGCGCCCTCACCGTCCGGGTGCGCCGCCTCTGCCCGATCGGACTATACCGTCGGCTCCGGATTCTCACCGGATCGACCGCCGAGGCTGGCAGGCTCGTGGGCTGGCCCCGTCGCGGACCGCAGGCTCCAGGACCCGCACGGATCCCCGGACCCCGGGTCCGCCCGCTGCAGCACGAAGGCCGCTGCACCCGCCTTCCGCCCGTCGGAGCCGCCCCATCACTGCCGGTCGGGAATTGGCGCCGGCGCACGGCTGCGCCCGGCGCCTCACCCTGCCCCAAAGGAACGGCACACCACGGTGTCGATGCCTGGGTTGTTACCTCTTACGATCGCCCGGTGGGGCCGGCGTGTCAACGGGTTCAAAGGTGGATGCCACCGCATCGCACGGCGGCGATGCCCGGGGACCGGGACCGGCCGACCCCGTCGCGCGCCGCCCCTCGGGCGGCCGTCACCCCCGGCCAGGATCGACGCCCGTTCGCCTGCACGATCGCCCAAGCTTCACCCCGCACCGGGACCGGGCCGCACCCGCCGTCATAGATCGCCGTGGGAGGTGGAACACCCATGGTCCATGACGACCTGCCCGTGGTCGACCCCACGCCCGGCACCCGGGGGGAGGAGCCCCACGGAGCCCGCGCCGACGAGTCCGGCGCGATCCGTTCCGACGAACCCGGCGGCGCCGCCGAGCAGGCGGCCACCGCGGAGGGCACCGGGGCGGAGACGGCCGCCGGCCATCAGCCCCAGCTGCCGCCCCCGCCGCCGTGTCCCAACGGGTTCATCTACACGGCGCAGCCGGGGGACACCCTGTTCCTGATCGCCCAGCGCTTCGGGGTGACGCTGCAGGCCCTGATCCAGGCCAACCCGCAGATCCCGGACCCCAACACGATCTTCCCCGGCCAGCGGATCTGCGTGCCCACCGGGGTCGTGGTGCCGCCCCCGCCGCCCGCGTGCCCCGGCGGCTTCATCTACCGGGTCCAACCGGGCGACACGCTGTTCTTCATCGCCCAGCGCTTCGGGGTGACGCTGCAGGCCCTGATCCAGGCCAACCCGCAGATCCCCGACCCCAACGTGCTGGTGCCGGGACAGCTGATCTGCGTGCCGACGATCCCGACGGCGCCGCCCCCGCCCCCGCCGCCCTGCCCCAACGGCGTCCTGTACATGGTGGCGCCGGGCGACACGCTGTTCCTGATCGCCCAGGCCTTCGGCGTCACCCTGCAGCCGCTGATCGCCGCCAACCCGCAGATCCCGGACCCGAACCTGATCGTCCCGGGGCAGCTGATCTGCGTCCCCACGGGGGGCCCGGCGCCGCAGGTGCCGACGGTGGAGTGCTGCATGCTGCTGTTCCGCACCGCCAACGTGCCGCGGGGCCCCGAGGCGGGGGGCGTGACCCGGATCTTCCAGTCGGCGGCGGTGGGAGCCAACGCCCTGATCGCCACCATCGACCTGCCGGCCCCGTCCACCTTCGGGGGTGCCACCTTCGTCGCCTGGTTGCGGGGCGTGGCCCCCGACGGCCGCACGGTCAAGGTGCCCCTGGTGCGGACGAACCCGCTGCTGACGCCGCGGGTCTGGGCGGGGTCGCTGGCGCTTCCGGCGGGACGGCAGCTGGCACCCTTCAACGACCTGATCGTGACCGCCGAGATCAGCGCCGACGTGATGACGCCCAGCCTCAACCGGATCGTGCTGATCGGGCTGTTCGCCCAGTGCCAGCCCCAGTTCGCCGGCGGCCCCTGGGTGGGCGGCAAGGGCAAGGCCGGCGATCTCGCCGGCGCGGGCGGCTCCGGCTGCTGCAGCTAGGCCTTGAGGGGCCCGGCCGGCATGGGCGAACCGGATCCGGAGGCGGGGGCGGCCCCGCCTCCCGGCGACGCGGGCCGCGGACGAACCCGCCACCCGGCTCCGCGGTCTCGACGGCGGCGCCGTGGCCTCGATGGCGCCTCCGCCGCCTCGGTGGCCGCTCCGCGGTCGCGGTGGCGGCCCCGGGAGGTGGATCGCACCGCGGTGGCCGCTCCGCGGTCGCAGCGGCGGCTCGCGGAGGTGGATCGCCCGTCGCCCTGAGGGCGATCGGAGAGGGCGGAGGGGCGGCCGGACGGGCGGTCCAGGGCACGCCGGAGGCCGAGCAGGCGAAGGCGCCGCCGGGGGCGGAGCACCCAGGTGCCCCGCCCCCGGCGGCGCCGCTCCCCTTGGGGGTCGCACGGCGCCATGGCTTGCCGTCGGCCGGATGCTCCGGCGCCCCCTCCCTCCTACGCACCCCCCGCTTCCCCGGCATCCACCGGGGCGGCGCCGGCCGGTTCCACCGACCGGGGCAGGCTGCGGACGATGGGGAGCACCCCCAGCGCCAGGAGCATCACCACGGCCATCGCCGCGTGGAACGCGTCGGCCAGGGCCTGCCGCAGCGCCGCCAGGGCCGCCGGATCCAGGGTCGCCCGGCGGCTCGCGTCGAGCAGCCAGTTGCCCGCGTCGGCACCCAGGCGCGCCAGCTCGGGATGTCCGGCCTGCATCAGCGCCCCCTCGAGGCGGGCGTTGATCACCCCGCCCAGCAACGCCGCCCCGACGGCGCTGCCCAGCATGCGGGCGAAGGCCTGCGACCCCGTGGCCACCCCCCGCTCGTGGCGGGGCACGGACTCCTGGATCGACACGATGTACGTCGTCATGGTCAGGCCCATGCTGACGCCGACCAGGAAGCAGCCCGCCGCCACCTGCCAGGGTGACGCACCGGCGTCCGCCAGAAACAGGACCGCCACCCCGGCGACCCCGAAGAGCGCACCGGCCGTCGCGGTGCCCCGGAAGCCCCAGCGCAGCATCAGCCGCCCCGACAGCGAGCTGGCCAGCGGCCACCCGATGGAGAGGGTGGCCACGGCAAAGCCGGCCACCACCGGCGCGTGCCCCAGCACGCCCTGGACGAAGGTGGGTACCGTGGACGAGAGGCCGATCAAGACGACGCCGCCCACCAGGCCGCCCAGGTTGCCCGCGCGGAGGACCGGCCGGCCCAAGAGCTCCAGCGGCAGCAGCGGGTCCGGCGCCCGCCGCTCCTGCCGCACGAAGAGCCAACCCGCCGCCAGGCTGACCGCGAGCAGCGCCGCCGTCGTCCCCGAAAGCCACGGCCAGGCGCTGCCGCCCTCCACCAGCTGCACCAGGAGGGCGCTGACCGCCACCACCATCCAGAGGGAGCCGGCCAGGTCGACGGACACCCGGCCGTGGCGCGGCGGCTCGTGGAGGAACAGGGCGATGCCCGCCATGGCCAGCAGGCCGATGGGCAGGTTGATGTAGAAGACCCACGGCCAGCCGGCGTACTGCACCAGCAGCCCGCCGGCCGCCGGTCCGACCACCGCCGAGATGCCCCAGACGCTGGAGAGGTACCCCTGCACCCGGGCGCGCTCCTCGAGCCGGTACAGATCGC
Organism: Thermaerobacter composti; assembly: GCF_033582035.1. NCBI lineage: Bacteria > Bacillati > Bacillota > Clostridia > Eubacteriales > Clostridiales Family XVII. Incertae Sedis > Thermaerobacter > Thermaerobacter composti. The sequence goes on along the minus strand of NZ_CP132508.1, from coordinate 605,575 downwards.
CGACGATGGTCATCGTGATGGGCTGCACGGCCCCGGCCCCGAGTCCCTGGAGGGCGCGGAAGGCCACCAGCTGCTCGATGGTGGCCGCCGTGCCGCAGAGCGCCGATCCCAGCAGGAACAGCCCGGCGCCCGCCAGGAACACCGGCTTCCGCCCGAAGAGATCGGCCAGCTTCCCGTAGATGGGCACCGAGGCCGCCGACGTCAGCATGAAGGCCGAGATCACCCAGCTGAAGCGGGAGAAGCCGCCGAGGTCGGCGACGATGGACGGGATCGCCGTGGCGACGATGGTGCCCTCGATGGCGGCCATGAACATGGCCAGCATCAACGCGGCCAGGATCCATCCCTTGGGGGACGAACCGGCCACCGCCGACGACGCCGCCAGGTGCCTCGAGGGCCCCTCCGCCGGCTCGCCCCGAGGGGGCGAGCCGGCGCCACGGGCGGCGGAAGCAGCGGGGTCGCCGGCGCGCGGGCCCGCCGGGCCCGCGGCCCCGCTCCGGTCGCCGTCCGGGGCAGCCGGGTCGGCCACCGCACCCGGACCCGACAGGCCCGCCCGGGTCGCGGGACGAGCCGCGGCGGGGCTGACGGCACCCGCCCCGCAGCCCGGATGGCGGCGCCGCTCCTTCATGACCGCCGGCCTCCGGCCGACCGGTCGCCATCCCCCGCCGACAGGCCGGGGGAGGCCCCGCCCTTCGCGCTCGCCCCGCCCCCCGAGCCCCCGCGGGCCGCCAGCTGCCGTTCCACGACGGCCACCTTCTCCTCCATGGTCTGGGGACGGTCGCGGCGGTCGTCGATCTTGATCACGGTGGACACCCGTTGGGCTCCGCCGGCGAACATCGCCTCGTGCATCTGGCGGATCAAGGCGAGGATCTCGTCCAGATCGCCCTCCAGGGTGGTGAACATGGGTCCGACCTGATAGCGAACCCGGTCCTGGGCGGCCAGCACCTCGAGGGCCCGCGCCACCCACGGGCTGACGCTTACCCCCTCCCCCACCGGGGCGATGCTGACGGCGACGATGGCCACCCTCACCACCTCCCTAGCGGGTCGCCTCCGCGCCCGGCCGCTCGCGACCCGTACCCGCCCCCATCGCCCGGCACCGGTTCACAGCCCGTAGAGCTCCCCGTACTTCCGCCGCACGTAGCGCAGGAAGGCTTCCTCGCCGAGCTCGCTCCCCGTGGCCCGCCGCACCAGCTCCAGCGGCTCGTAGCGGGCGCCGTGGCGATGGACGTGCGCCCGCATCCAACGCAAGACGCCGCCCAGATCGCCCCGGGCGATCTGCTCGGGCAGGGCCGGTTCGTCCCGCAAGGCCGCCTCCCAGAGCTGCAGGGCGATCAGGTTGCCCAGGGCGTAGCTCGGGAAGTAGCCGAAGCCGCCCCAGGACCAGTGGATGTCCTGCAGCACGCCCTCCCCGTCGTCGGCGGGCTCGAGGCCGAGGTAGGCGCGGGTCTTCTCCCGCCAGGCGGCGGGCAGCTCGTCCACGGGCAGGTCCCCGTCCAGCAGGGCCAGCTCCAGCTCGAAGCGCAGCATGATGTGGAGGTTGTAGGTCACCTCGTCGGCGTCGACCCGGATCAGCGAGGGGCGGGAGCGGTTGACCGCCCGGTACATCGCCTCCGCGTCGACCCCCGCCAGCTGGTGCGGGAACCGCGCCTGGACCTTGGGGAAGAAGAAGATCCAGAACTCCCGGGACCGGCCGATCACGTTCTCCCACAGGCGGCTCTGGGACTCGTGCACCGCCGACGAGGCGCCGTCGGCCAGGGGCGTCCGTTGCCAGGCCGTGGGGAGGCCCTGTTCGTACAGGCCGTGGCCCCCCTCGTGCAGGCTGCTGAACAGGGCCGGACCGAAGACGGTCGGGTCGACCCGCGTGGTCAGCCGGACGTCGCCCGGCGAGAGACCGGCGGTGAACGGGTGGATGGAGCGGTCCTGGCGTCCGCGGCGGAAGTCGAAGCCGATGGCCCGCAGCGCCTCCAGGGTCAACGCCCACTGGTCCGCCTCGGGGAAGTCGCCGCGCAGGAAGTCGTCCCGCACCCGGTCCTGGCGCTCGGCGATGGCCTGGACCAGGGGAAGCAGGCCCGCCTTCAGGCGGGCGAAGAGCTCCCGCACCTGCCGGGTGCGCATGCCGGGCTCGTGCTCCTCGAGCAGCGCATCGTAACGCTCCTCCGCATAGCCCAGGGCATCGGCCATCTGCCGCCGGAGCTCGATCAGGCGGGCCAGCGCCGGGGCGAAGGGTGCGAAGCGCCGCTGGGCGCGGGCCTCCACCCAGGCCTGGTACCCCTGGGACGACGCCCGGGCCAGCTCGGCCACCAGGTCGGGCGGGACGCGGCGGGACCGGTCGTACTCGCGGCGGGTGACGCGCAGCAGCGCCGCGGCGTCGCTCTCGGGGTCCAGCTGCGCCGCCCACGGGGCCAGCTCGTCGAGCCACTCCCCCACCTCGGGGGCGGTGAAGGCCTGGTGGGCCAGGCGGCTCAGGGTGGCCTTCTGCTCGGCCCGGGCGGCCGCCCCGCCCGGTGGCATGTTGACCTCCTCGTCCCAATGGAGCAGGGAGGTCGTGGCGCGCAGGTCGCTGACCTGTCCGAGCCGCTCCAGCAGGCGGTGGTAGGCCGGCGGGGCATCGGGCGGGACGAGGCGCGACCCGTTCCCCGGGTCGCCGGCGACCCGTGTCCCCTCCCCCGCCACCGCTCCGGCACTGGCGTCGATGTCGGCCACGAGACCGTCTCCTTTCCCAGCCCCCGGGGCGCGGCAGGCCTCCCGCCGGCCGCCCACGCCCAAGGCCCCTGGCCGGCCGCATCGTCGGCGCCCAGGGGGTCTTGCCTTCCGGCGCCCCGGGGGCTTTCCTTAGATATGTTGCGGTTCTGCGGCCAGCCCGTCAAAGCCTGCCAGCCCAGGCGCATGGGGCGCGGCGGCGCCGGCCAGCCTGTGACCGGAGGAGAGGAGCGCCCCCAGGCGGCGGCGAAGGTGCCCAGCGACGATCCGCGGGGACCGGGCACGGCCCGGCCGACGCGGGGTGCTGGAGGACGGGGCCAACCCACCGCGCCGGCCGTCCGGGCGGGCGTCACGGAACCCAAGGGGCTCTGGGGGAAAGGACATCGACCGTGGACCACCGTGGGGCAGCGGACGCCGCCATCGGGACGGCCGGTTCCTGGCCCGCCGAACTGGTCGCCGCCCTCGCCCGGGCACGCATCGAGGTCGACCTCGACGTCCTGGCGGCGAATCTGGCGGCGGTGCGCCGGTTCGTCCGACCGGGAACCCGGATCCTGGCCGTGGTCAAGGGCGACGCCTACGGGCTGGGGGCGGAGCTGGCGGCCCGTGCCCTGGTGACCGCCGGCGCCGACGGGATTGGCACCGACACCCTCGAGAGCGCCCTGCGCCTGCGACGGGCCGGGATCCCCGGGCCGATCCTGGTGTTCCAACCCGTCGAGGGCGCCCTCGCCCCCCATTGGGTGCAGGCGGGCCTGACCGCCACCGTCCACGACATGGCCTCCCTTCGGGCCCTGGCACGCGCGGTGGAGGCGGTGGGCGCGGCGGCGGACGTCGGTCCGGGGCCGGATGCCGCCGGTGCGGCCGCCAGGGCTCGGCCGATCCCGGACGCCGCCGTCGGGGCGGCCTCGTGGGCCGAGGGGCCGGGCACGCCACGGCCGGGGGCGGCGGTGGAGCCGGCGCCGGCGGGTCCGCGGGCCGTCGAGAGCCTGCCGACCGTCGATGCCCCGGGAGCGAGCCCGGGGACCGGGTCCTGCCCCGGGTGCCCCGTCCACCTCGAGGTCGACATGGGCTTCGGCCGGGGCGGCTTCCGCCCCGGCGAGGTGGCGGCGGCGCTGGCGGCCGCCCGCGACCTGCCCGGGGTCCGGATCGAGGGGCTCTACACCCACCTGCCCACCGCCGTGCGGCCGCGCCTGGCGCTGCGCCTGCTGGAGCGGTTCCTGCGCCTCGTGGAGGAGCTGGAGCGGGCGGGCTTGCGACCGCCGGTGGTCCACTGCGCCGAGAGCCACCTGCTGGTCCTGGCCCCCGACGCCCAGCTCGACCTGGTACGGGTCGGCAACCTGCTCTACGGTTACGCCCCCCGGGCGGCGCGGCGGGCGGGCCTGGACGTCCGTCGGCCCTCGCGGCTGCTGGTGCGGGTCCGCTCCGTGCACCCCTGCGGGGCGCTGGCTCCGGGGTACCGCGGCGCCTGGGCACGCCGCGGCGCGCCGGTGGCGGTCCTGCCCGTCGGCCTGGCCGACGGCTTGCGCCCGGGGCGCGAGCCCCGATTCTGGCACGACCGCCTGTTGGTGCTGGGCCGGCGGCTGCTGGACGCCCTGGGGCGCGGGCGGCTGGCGGGGCTGGCCGGCCTGCCGCCAGGACCGCGGCTGCGCGTGCACGGGCGGGAGGTGCCCCTGCGGGGCGAGTTCATGATGAACCACTGCCTGGTCGACGCGTCGGGGCTCGACCTCCAGCCCGGCAGCGAGGTGGAGCTGGTGGTCGGGCGGTTGACCGCGCCCGCCCACCTGCCCGTGGTGTACCGGCGGGGCGGGTGCCCGGTGGCCGTCGCATGGCCCGGACGACAGGTGCTGGACGTGGCTCCGGGAGGCTGGGGCGGAAGCGGAGGGACCCAGCCGTCCGCGGTGGCGGCATCGTCCCCGACCCCCGCGGCGCCGGCCGACGCAGCCCTCGGTCCGCCTGCCCTCCCGGGTTGCGGCCGCGATCCCGACGGTTGGGAGAGGGAGAGGATGGGATGAACCGGCCCCGCTCGCTGCGCGTGGAGCCGGCCCGGGAGCCGGACCGCGAGGCCTACGACCGCGCCGTGGCCGCTTGCGGCAAGCCCCACTTCATGCAGCTGTGGGGCTGGGGCGAGGTGAAGCGGACCACCGGGTGGGAGCCCCTGCGCTTCCTCGCCCGCGACGGCTCGGCCATCCGGGGCGCCCTGACGGTCCTCTGCCGTCGCCTGCCCGGCCTGGGCGCGGTGTTCTACGCGCCGACGGGCCCGGCGGTGGACTATCGCCACCGCGCCGTGGTGGAGGCGCTGCTCGCGGCGGCGGCGGACGAGGCCCGGCGCCGCCGGGCGGTGATGTTGCGCATCGACCCCGACATCCCCGTCCAGCACCGGGACGCCGTCGCGCTGCTGGACCGGCTGAGCTTTCGCCGCGGGACGGAGGCCACGGCCTTCGAGGGCCTGCAACCGCGGTTCGTCATGCGCCTCCCGCTGGCCCCGACCCCCGAGGAGACCCTGGCCCGCTTCGAGGCGAAGACGCGGTACAACATCCGCTACGCCGCGCGCCACGGCGTCACCACCCGGGCGGCCGCCAGCGAGCAGGACCTGGCCGCCTTCTACCGCCTGCTCCAGCTCACCGCCGCCCGGCAGCGCTTCGCCATCCGGGCCTTCTCCTACTACGAGGCCCTCTGGCGCCATCTGATCGCGCCCGGCCACGGGCGCGTCTTCCTCGCGGAATACCAGGGTCGGCCGGTGGCGGGGGTCATGGTGTTCCGCTGTGGCGACGTCGTCTGGTACCTCTACGGTGGCACCGACTACGCGGCCCGCAAGGTGATGCCCAGCCACGCGGCCCAGTGGGCGGCGATCCGCTGGGCCATCGCCGAGGGATGCCGGATCTACGACTTCCGCGGCGTGTCCGGCAACCTCGACCCGGCCGATCCCCACTACGGGCTGTATCGCTTCAAGAAGGGCTTCGGCGCCGAGCTGGTCGAGTACGTGGGCGAGTTCGAGCGGGTGTTCGCGCCCCTGCGCTACTGGGCCTTCCGCGGCGCCTTCGCGGCCCGTCGCCGCCTGCTGCGGCTCCTGCGGCGCCGGCGCGCCGCCCCATCGCCGGCCGACGCCGAGTAGACCGGCGCTCCCGGCGCCGACGAGCGGCGCCACGCCCGCGCAGGACGACGTCCGAGCGGGCCGATCCGGCGGAACCGGCGAACGGGACGAACCCGGCCCCTGCGCACCGCCCCTGCGGGGAGACGGGGCGTGGCGACCCGCGCGGTCGCACGCGCCGCGGATGGGCGGTTTCGCAGCGCCGGGAGTGGCGGGCCGCCCGGCAGGGGCGGCCCTTCCGGCCATGGAACTCCTCTTCCGTCGGGAGCCGTCTCGCCCCGTCCTCATCCAGACGCCCCGACCCCGGAGGGGCGGCGACCGGCCCCGCGGGCCGGTCGCCGCCGGGGCCAGGTCCCCGGGATCCGATCCGCCTTGGGCAGACCGGGTGGGATGGAGGTGGACCGTCGTGGAGGGCACCCATGTCCAGCTGGAGTGGCCCCAGCGCGACGTGGCCCTGGTGCGACTCAACCGGCCCGAGCGGATGAACGCCTTCGACACCGCCATGGCGCAGGGGCTCGCCGCCTGCTTCGAGGACCTGCACCGGCGCACCGACCTCAGGGCGGTGGTGCTCTGCGGCGCCGGCGAGCGGGCCTTCTGCACCGGTGCCGACCTGAAGGAGCGGGCCACGCTGGACGAACAGGCCTGGTTCGCCCAGCACCACGTCTTCCAGCGCATGTTCCGAGCGGTGGCGGAGACTCCCGTGCCGGTGATCGCGGCGGTGCGGGGCTATTGCCTGGCGGGCGGCTTCGAGATCGCGCTAAATTGCGACTTCATCGTGGCGGCGGCCGACGCGCGGTTCGGGCTGCCGGAGGTCACCCGGGGCATCATGCCCGGCGGTGGCGCCACCCAGATCCTGCCGCGGGTGGTGGGCGAGGCGTGGGCCAACCGGCTGATCATGACCGGCGAGATCATCGACGTCGAGACCGCCCGGCGCATCGGGCTGGTCACCGAGGTCACCGAGCCGGAGCGCGTGGTGACGCGCGCCCTCGAGCTGGCCGCCGTGATCGCCGCCAACGCCCCCATCGCCGTGCGGCAAGTCAAGCAGGCCGTCCGCGCCAGCCGTTCCCTGGGATGGGAGGAGGGCCGCCGCCGCGAACTGGAACTCTACGCCGCCTGCGTCCCCACCGACGACCGCCGCGAGGGCATGCGGTCCTTCCTCGAGCGGCGGCGGCCGGTGTTCCGGGGTCGCTGAGCCGTTCCCAAGGGTCAGGCGCCCAGGTAGGCCCGGCGCACGTGCTCGTTCTCGCGCAGCGCCTGCGCCGGCCCTTCCAGCACGAGCCGGCCGGTCTTCAGGACATAGGCGTAGTCGGCGACCTGCAGGGTGTGGTACACGTTCTGCTCCACCAGCAGGATCGTCACGCCCTGGGCGGCGATCTCCCGGACGAACCGGAAGATCTCGTCCACCAGCTTCGGGGCCAGGCCCAAGGAGGGCTCGTCCAGCATCAAGACGCGGGGCTCGGCCATGAGGCCGCGGCCGATGGCGCACATCTGCTGTTCGCCGCCGGAGAGGGTGCCCGCCAGCTGGTGGCGTCGCTCCTTCAAGCGGGGGAACAGGGCGTAGACGCGCTCCAGGTGCTGGCCCACCCGCTGGCGCCGGGCCGGGGTGTAGGCCCCGAGGATGAGGTTCTCCTCCACCGTCATGCGGGGCCACAGCTGGCGGCCCTCCGGCACCAGCACCAGGCCGCGGGCGACGCGCTGGTGGGCCGGCAGTCGCGTGATGTCCTCACCAGCCAGCCGCACCCGGCCGGCCTTCAGCGGGAGGACTCCCGCCAGTGCCCGCAAGGTGGTGGTCTTCCCCGCGCCGTTGGACCCGATCAGAGCGACCACCGCGCCCTCGGGAACCCGAAGGCTGACCCCCCACACCACCTGGACGGCTCCGTAGGCGATCTCCAGGTCCACCGCCTCCAGCAGCGCCGGGCCGGCCGGCGAGGTCTCTTCCGACCCCTGCCGTGTCGGTTCGGACCCGCGCGTCCCCCGACGGGCCACCGTCTCCGCCTCAGCCGGACGGCCGGTTCGTCCCGGTCGATGAATCTCAGGTTCCGCCACGGGCTCCCACCTCCGCGGCCCGACCTAGATACGCCTCGACCACCGCCGGGTTGCGGCGAATCTCGTCCGGCGTGCCCTCGGCCAGCTTCTGCCCGAAGTTCAACACCGCGATCCGGTCGCAGACGGACATGACCGCCCGCATGTCGTGCTCGATGTAGACGATGGTCGTGCCGGCGTCGCGGATCTTCCGCAACAGCCCCATGACCTGCCGGGTCTCCGCGTCGGTCAAGCCACCGCAGATCTCGTCGCAGAGCAGCAGATCCGGCGCCGTGGCCAGGGCTCGGGCCAGCTCCAGCAGCTTCTGTTGCCCGACGGGGAGCACCGCCGCCGGGGACTCGGCCTGGGGCGCGAGCCCCACGAACTCCAGCACCTCGAGGACCCGCTCCCGGGCCTCGGCCGCCGAGCGCGGAGGACGCCGACCATAGCGGGCGGCCAGTTCGACGTTCTCGGCGACCGTCAGCGACCGGAACGGACGAACGATCTGGTGGGTTCGGGTGATGCCCAGCCGGACCCGCTGAAAGGCCTTGAGGCGGGTGACGTCGCGACCCCGGTAGATCACGCGGCCAGCGCTGGGCGCCAGCGAACCGGCGATCATGCTGAAGGTCGTGGTCTTGCCCGCGCCGTTGGGGCCGATCAGGCCGAAGATCGTCCCCTCCGGCACCACCAGGTCGACGTCCTTCACCGCGGCCAGGCCGCCGAAGTAACGGGTCAGACCCCGCACCTCGAGCACCGGCGCCGTCATGCCCTCACCCCTCCGCCCGGCACGGCGGCCGCAGGCGTCCGCCGGCGCCACACCACCGCGGCCAGCCGGCGCACGAGGCCCACCACGCCGCCGGGCTCGAAGAGGATCACAAGGATCAACAGGGCTCCGTAGATGCCCAGGTGCAGGTCGGGGAAGCGGGCGACCAGTTCCTCTTGGACGATGCCGTAGACGGCGCCGCCGATGACGGGTCCCCACACGGTGGCCAGCCCGCCGATCACCGGCATCAACAGGATCGCGACGCTGTTGTTGAAGCTGAAGACGCCGCTGGGATCGATGAAGGCGGCGTACCGTGCATAGACGCCTCCGGCCGCCCCGACCAGCGCAGCCGCCAGCGCATGCACGGCCAGCTTGTGTTGGAAGGCGTTGATGCCGATGTCGGCCGCCGCATCCTCGTCGTCCCGAATGGCCTGCAGCGCCAGCCCGAACCGGGACCGCGCCACCAGGATCGACAAGACCAGGGCCAGGGCAAAGAGCCCGACGGCCGTCAGGTAGTGCTCCTCCATGACGAAGCGAGCCCGTTCGACGACGCGATAGCCGCTGGCGGCACCGATGAACTGCAGGTTGTTCATCACCACGCGCACCGCCTCGTTGACGCCGATGGTGGCGATGGCGAAGTAGGGGCCGCGCAACCGGAAGGTGGGAACGCCGATGAGCAAGGAGGCCACCACTGCCACCAGCGCCGCACCGACGAAGGCGACATAGGGATCGACCCCGCCGGCCGTGATGAGCAGGGCCGCCGCGTAGGCCCCGAGGCCGTAGAAGACCGCGAAGCCGAAGGACACCTGACCGGCATAGCCTCCCACGAGGTTCCAGGCGATGCTGCTGGTGGTCCAGAGCAAGGTGGTGAAGAGCAGCCGTAGATTGCCCTGCCAGCCTGACAGCCCGAGCCCTGCCAGCACGACGATCAAACCCGCCGCGATGGCCAGGTCGCGACCTCCGGGGAGTCCTGGGCGCCTGCCCGCCCCCGGGGCGCGGCCGGCCGGAGCCGCAGCGACGCCCGCCTCCCCCCTGCGCGCTACCTCCGCGGGATCCCGTCGGCTTTCGGGGGACCGGGCCGTCATGCCGCCCGCCCCCTTCGCTCGAGCAGGCTGGCCACGCCCCCCGGCAGGGCCAGCAGGGCGACCACCAAGAGGGCGAAGGAGATGGCCATCTGGTACCCCGCGGGCACGAACTGCACGCTGAAGGTCTCCACCAGCGCCAGGATCAAGGCACCCAGGGCCACGCCGGTGAAGGACTCCAGCCCACCCAGCACGATGATGACGAAGGCGCGCAGCAGGAACGGTCGCCCGAAGTCCGGGTCGAAGGAGTACAGCGACGCCAGCAGCCCCCCGGCCAACCCCGCGAAGGCGATGCCGAGGCCAAAGCTCAGCCGGGCCGTCCTCGCCGTGTCGATGCCCACCAGCTGGCCGGCGAACGGATTCTGGGTCAAGGCGCGCACGGCTCGCCCGAACCACGTGCGGGTCAACATGAGCTGAAGGAGGACGAGGGAGACCACCGCCACGGCGAAGACCACCAGCTGGACCACGGACAGGGTCAGCGGACCCACCCGAATCGTCGCCAAGGTCATGTCCGTGTAGATGGAGCGGTCGTGATTGCCCCAGACGGCGTACCCCACATTCTGCAGGACCAGCCAGAGGCCAAAGAGCAGCAGCAAAGAGGGCAAGGTGGGCTGGTCGGCGACGGGGAGCCAGCGGACCAGCAGCCAGTGGACGGCCATGCCCACGAGGAAGAACACGGGAAACGCCAGGATGGCACCCACGATGGGGTGGACCCCCAAGCGATTGAACGACTCGAAGACGAAGTACGCCCCCAGCATCATGAAGCCCGCATGGGCCAGGTTGATGATCTTCATCACGCCGTAGATGATGGTCATGCCCAGGGACATCGTGGTGTAGATCCCCGCCAGCAGCACTGCTGCCACCAGCAGGTTGAGCACGTCCACCCAACCCAATGCCGCCTCGCCCCCCCTCGGCGAAGGAGGGACGCGACCCAGCGCGCGGACGGACGGCCGCGCCCCCTCCCGCCCGGTGCCGGATCGTCCCTTGTTGGGGAGGAACCGCCGCGGTCCGCCGAGCCCTCAAGGCTCAGCTGCCCGGTATCGGGGCTACGACCTCCCCTGTGGCTGCATCCTCGGGGTAGACGATGTCCACTTCCCCGCCGGGCTTGTTCTGGACGATGACAAAGGGCAGCTCCACCTGGCCGTTCTCCGAGAACTTCAGACGCTGGCCCGGGAGCAGCGAGTCGGTCAGCTCCACCTGGCGCAGGGCGTCCCGGATGGCCGTGGGATCCAGGTTGTCGGCTTCGTCGATGGCCTTGGCCAGGATGCGCATCGCATCGTAGGCGGTCGCGGCATACCACGAATCGGGCTCGCGGCCGTACTTGGCCTTGTAGTCGTCCACGAACTTCTTGACCTGCGGGTACGGAAGCTCTTTCGACCACCAGATGCCTGCGAAGATGTAGTCCACCGCGTCACCCAGCGCCTCCCGCGCCGCTTGTTCGGGGCCGCGGGCGCCGTAGCTGATCATCTTGTGCCGGAGGCCCATCTGCGTGTACTGGCGGTGCATGGTGATGTAGTCCTCGAGGTGGGCGTCGGAGAGGAAGATGTCCGCGTTCGCGTTCTTGACCTTCTGGAGGAGGCCCGAGAAGTCGGTTCCACCGAGTTCGAAGGTGTCCTCGACGACGATCTCGAAGTAGCCGGGGTGCTCCTGGATCCACTGCTTGATGCCGTTGGCGTAGTCCACCCCGTGATCGGTGTTCTCCACCACCAGGGCGATGGTCATGCCCTTCTCGAGTTTCCCTTGGTCCACGAGCCAACCGAGGAACTCGCCGGTGGTGTAGCCTAGCAGGTTGACGGGCGCCAACGTCCCAAAGGTGTACTCGTAGCCCTGATTGAAGATCGTGCTGGCCGCGGCGCCCGGCGTGATCCACGGGACCCGGTACCGGTCGGGCATGGGCGACTGGGCCTGCCCCAGCGCCGTGGAGTAGCCGCCGATGACCGCAACCACCTTGTCCTGCTCCATCGCCCGCTGGACCAGCGAGGCCGATTTCGCCTGGTCGGACTCGTCGTCATAGAACACCATCTCGACCGGCAGCTTCTTGCCGCCGACGTCGATGCCGCCGGCCGCGTTGATCTGGTCGATGGCCAGCTGGATGCCCTCGAGCTGATATTGACCGGGTTTCGCCTCCCGGCCGCTGCGCGGCAGCACCACGCCGACCTTGATGCTCTCGGCGGACGAACCGCCCTCGCCGGGACCGCCGCTGGAGGCTCCCTCGCCGCCACCGGCTCCGCCGCACGCCGTCAACGCCGTGAGCGCCAGCGCAAGCACGGCGGCCAGGTGCCACCGGACACGCCGTGGGACGGGTGGTCGGCGATGCCCGCCATCCCGTCCGCAGCGTCCCGCAGCGAACCCCGGTTCCCGCCGGGGTTCGGCCCCGAACGCCGCCGCCGTTATACGCGCTCCCTCCCGCCGGCGCGGGATGCAGCCCGCCCGTCGGCTTCCGCTCCGACCTCGCACTTGCGATCCCCCCGGTGAGTGAAGCTCGCCCTGGATCGCCATCCTTTTTGGCGAAGGCACCCGACGAATCCTGCCCTTCGTCGGGAAACGCAGCCGACGCGCAGGGCCGGCCTCCCGGGGAGGGACGCGCCGTGGACGGAGAACGGCAGGGCGCCGGCAACGGGGCCGGCGCCACGGCCATCAAGTACGGGGCCTGGATCATCATGCTCCTGGCGGTGCTCTACTTCCTGGCCAACTACGTGATCCCCCTGTTCCGGTAGCGGAGCCCTGGGTACGGGAGGGGGAGGGCCGGCCCGACGGGGCGTACACCGCGCGGGCCCGGCCGACCCCCTGTCACCGAACGGCTGGCGGGCCCCTTCGCGGGGTGCCTCGTCGCCGTGGCAGCGACTGCGCCGACTGCAACCCGGGGATCCGCGGACGGCGGCCCGACCTACCGAGCAGGCAATCCCAGGCAGCGGCCGGCTGCGCCGGCATCCCCGGACCCGGGCGGCAGCGGCTGCGCCCGCAGCATCCCGGGTCCCGGGCGGCGGCTGCCGCGCCTGCGGCGTCCCGGGTCTCGGGCGGCGGCTGCCGCGTCTACGGCGTCCCGGGAACCAGCGAGCCGCGGGGGGCGGCCTAGCTGGCCCGCTCCCGCGCGGCGCCGGGACGGTCGGGCCGCGCCTGCGGGGGCCCCTCCCCGGCGTCCTCGTCCCCGCGGAGCGGGGCGCCGGCTTCGTCCCACCCCGTCGCCGGCCGCGTCCCCGCCTCCCGGCCGATGCCGCCGGCGAGCCGTCCCGGTCCCCGCCCAAGACCGCTTCCCTGCCGTCCCGCGTCGGCGGCCGCTGCGCCACCCACCGTCGGCGACGGCACGGGCGCGAGCAAGGCCGGCGGAATCTCCACCAGCCGCGCCTCCCCCATCCCCGGCAGGCGGCGGATCTCGTCCAGCAGCGCCGCGGGCACCGGATCGTCGAGGGCCAGGACCATGATCGCCTCGCCCCGCACCTGCCGGCGCGCCACCTGCATGGCGGCGATGTTGATCTCCCGGGCGCCGAGCAGGCTGCCCACCTTGCCGATCATGCCGGGCCGATCGTGGTGCCGGGTCATGAGCAGCCGCGCCGCCGGCACCATGTCCAGGGGCAGCCCGTCCAGGTGGACCAGCCGCGGCAAGCCCTCGGGGGTGAGGCTGCCCGCCACCGCCCGGCGGACCGCCCGGCCCCCGGCCAGTTCGACCACCGGCACGGGCAGGTCCGGGTGGCGCTCGCTGCGCCAGCGCAGGGACAGACCGCGCCGCGCGGCCAGGACCGGGGCGTTGACCGTGTTGACGGGCCCGTCGACCACCCCGGCCAGCAAGCCCTTCAGGGCCGCCCCGGCCAGGAGCTCGAACCCCCGTTCCGAGGGGAGGTCGCGGGCCGCCACCCGCAGCTCCAGGTCCTCCAGCGGCCCGCCCAGCCCCTCGCGATAGATCAGGCCGACCAGCTCGGCCACGGGGGCCAGGGGCCCCGCCGCATGCCAGTCGCTGTCCGACAGGCGCGGCAGGTTGACCGCCCCCCGCACCGGCTGTCCCCGCAGGGCCCGCAGGACCTGCTCGGCGATGGCCCGGGCGTTGTACGCCTGAGCCTCCCGGGTCGACCCGCCCAGATGGGGTGTGGCCACCACGTTGGGCAAATCCAGCAGGGGGCTCTCCCCCGGCGGTTCCGTGGCGAAGACGTCGAGCCCCGCCCCCGCCAGCCGGCCCTCGACCAACGCTCGATAGAGGGCTTGTTCGTCCACGATCCCGCCCCGGGCGGTGTTGATGAGATAGGCGCCGGGACGCATGCGGGCCAGCGCCGCCGCGTCGATCAGGTTGCGGGTGGCGTCGGTCAGCGGCGTGTGGATGCTGACCACGTCGGCCCGGGCCAGCAGCGTCCCGAGGTCCACCGGCTCGGCGCCCAGCTCCCGGATGCGGCCCTCCGGCACGTAGGGGTCGCAGGCCAGCACCGCCATCCCGAAGGCGCGGGCCCGGTGGGCCACCTCCTGGCCGATGCGGCCGAAGCCGACGAGCCCCATGACCTTGCCGCGCAGCTCCTCTCCCACCCAGCGGGACCGCTCCCAGCGGCCCTCGCGCAGGGACGCGGCGGCGGGGAGCAGCCGCCGCACCAGGGCGAGGAGCAGCGCGAACACGTGCTCGGCCACGGCCACGGTGTTGCCGTCGGCCACGTTGACCACGACGATGCCCCGCTCCGTGGCGGCATCGAGGTCGATGTTGTCGACCCCCACCCCGGCCCGGCCGATGACCCGCAGCCGCGGCGCAGCAGCGATGAGGTCGGCGGTGACCTTGACCCGGCTGCGGACGATCAGGGCGTCGGCCTCGGGCAGCAGTTCGCGCCGCAAGGTCTCGGTGCTGGCTCCGGCGGCGTCGATCACCTGGCAGTGTTCGTCCAGCAGGGCCAGCCCGTCCCGGGGGAGCGGATCGGCGACCACCACCCGTGGCTTGCGCGTCATGCGCCCACCTCCCGGGCATCGCCCGCGGCCCGGGCATCGCCCGCGGCGGCTGCGGCGGATCCCGTGCGGCCCCGGGGGGACGCCGTGACCGGGGACGAACCGGCCGACGCGGCCGCGTCTCCCGCGCCGGACGCCGATTGCCGACGGAAGGCCTCCCACACCGCCTGTGCCGCGGCCCAGGCGCTGCCGGTGCCCGCCCGCGCCGGCGCTGCCGACGGGGCGCCCCCCACCGCCGCGGCCGTGCCCCGCGCCTCTCCGGCGCCCCCTGGACCGGCGGCAGCGGAACGAGCCCCCGCGGCACCCGGATGCCGGCCCGGGCCCGCGTCCCGGGGCTCCGCCTCCGCCAGCGCGGGCGCCAGCACCGCGTCGAGGGCGGCCATGCCGGCCAGCACGTCGGCCGGGCTCACCGCCCCCATGTGGCCGATGCGGAAGGCCCGGTCCTTGAGACGGCCCTGGGCGCTGACCACCACCACGCCGTGTTCGTCCTCCAGGCGACGGATTACCTCGGCGGGCCGAATCCCGGCGGGGAGGAGCACCGCCGTGACCGTGGGCGAGGCGTCCTCGTCCCGGACCAGGGGCTCCAGGCCCAGCGCCCGCACCCCTGCCCGCACCATGGCCGAGAGCAGCCGGTGCCGGCGGTAGACGTTCTCCTCCCCCTCCGCGGCGATGCGCTCCAGCGCTGCCTGCAGGCCGAACCACAGGGTGACGGCCGGCGTGTAGGGGAAGTCCCCGTCCCCGGCCAGGTACGGGCGCAGGTCCCAGGTGAACCGGGGCAGGCGCGCCCGTTCCACCGCCTCCAGGGCCCGCGGCCCCAGGGCGACGATGCCCAGGCCGGGCGGGGTCATCAGCGCCTTCTGGGAGCCGGTGACCGCCACGTCGATGCCCCACGCGTCCATGGCCACGGGCACCGCGGCGAAGGAGCTCACCATGTCGACCAGCACCAGGGTCTCCGGGGCCGCCTCGCGGATGGCCGGCACCAGCCGGTCCAGGGGCAGCAAGGCGCCGGTGGAGGTCTCCGAATGGGTGAGCAACACGGCGTGGTAGGGCCGGGCGCCGCCCCGCAGACGCGCCACGACCTGCTCCACCGTGGGGACCTGCCCCCACGGGACTTCCAGGCGGTCGACAGCGAGCCCGTACGCCTCGGCGATGGCGGCGAAGCGGTCGCCGAACAGGCCCATCACCACCGCCAGCACCCGGTCCCCCGGCGACAGGGTGTTGACCACCGCCGCCTCCAGGGCACCCGTGCCCGAGCAGGGGAACACCACCACCCGGCCCTCGGTGCGGAAGAGCCGGCGCAGCCCCTCCAGCACGAAGCCGCTGACCCGGTCGAACTCGCGGCTGCGGTGCAGGACCACCTGCCGGCCACAGGCGGCCCGCACCTCATCGGGGACGGCGGTGGGTCCCGGCGACAGGAACACCTTCGCCGGACGAACCGGCTCGCGACGACGCCTGTCGACCCGCTCGGCGTCGCTCTCGCCGGCCGGTCCCGCGGCCGGCTGGGCGGAGAAGGCTCCGGCCACCCTCTCCAGCGGCTGGTGCATGGCGACACCCTCCTTTGG
Source organism: Thermaerobacter composti (assembly GCF_033582035.1). Classification (NCBI taxonomy): domain Bacteria; kingdom Bacillati; phylum Bacillota; class Clostridia; order Eubacteriales; family Clostridiales Family XVII. Incertae Sedis; genus Thermaerobacter; species Thermaerobacter composti. The sequence goes on along the minus strand of NZ_CP132508.1, from coordinate 589,450 downwards.
GCGAGCCGGGCAGCGGTGCCCGGACGGTCGAAGCACCCTCGCGATCCCCCGGCAACGCCGCGCGCCGCGTACCGGGTCGGACCCCGGGGCGCGGGAGACCGGGGGGACTACGCCCCCGCAGCAGGCCCCAGAACGCCGGGTCGCGCCTCGAGACGCGATCCCGAGCGCCGCTCCCGGACCCGCCCCGACCACCGCACGCGAAGGGGGGCCCGGGAGGGGACGTCTTGGCCCGCACAGCCCCTTGCAGCCGAGCCTCCTGCACGCCAGGCCAGGGGGCCCGGAAGGGACGTTCCGGCCCGCGCGGCCCGCGGCGACGGGCCGGCAACGGGGCAGGAAAACACGAGAACCCGTCCCTTCCGGGACGGGTTCTCACCCGCGGTGCCACCCCGCTTGACCTCGCGCGCATCGGACCGGGCGGCTCGCGACCGGCATCCGCCCGATGGATGCCCTTCGCTGCCGGCCGGCGCCCGCCCGGTGGCGAGGCCCCCTCTCGGCCGTTAACGGCGGCCTGCCGGACCCCTTCCGATCCCTGCCGGACCCTCGGGGCCACCTCCGGGGTGGATTCCCCTGCCCGCCCCACCGGCTCGCACCATCCGCCGGCTCTCTGGCGGCAGCGTCAGCAGGGTACTAGCCCCTTCAACGGCGCCTCGACCATCGTTCAGGTTTGGGCGGGATTCTAGCACAGGCGCCCCGGCCAGGCAAGGCGGCGTCGCGGGGATTTTGCGAATGTTCGTCGGCGTCAGGAATCGATCTTTCGACAGCGCGGCATTCGCGGACGTGCCTCCGTAGCTCGCGAGGCCCCGCGTCATCGCGTCATCCTTGACGGAGGAACCGCTCGTTCCTCCGGTAGCGTTCGGCCGTCGCCAGCGCCGCCAGGCCAGCCAGGCCCACCAGCGCCCAGCGGTTCGCGACCAAGGCGGGCGGCAGCGGCTGTCCCAGGGCCAGGGCTTCCACGATGGCAGCGGGATCGACCCCGGCCGCGCGCAAGCCGCCACTGGCCGCGAAGAGGTAGAGCGACCCGGTGAGGTCGCCGCGGGTGACGGCCTCCAGCGCCCACCAGGCCACGGCCGCCCCGGCGCCGGCCACCGGGGTCCGGACGAGCACGGCCACCAAGGCTGCCAGAGCGCCGAGCCAGGCCGCGGCGGGCAGCGCGAGGCCCACCGCCCGTAGGCCGGTCCCCCAGGGGGCTCCCCCGGCTGGGGCCAGCCGGAGAACGGCCACGGTGGTCATCCCGAGGGCGACCAGGAGGTAGGTCGCCAGCGCCAAGCCGATCCGCTCTAGCACGACCACCGTCCGGCGAAACGGCAGCGCCCGCCAGAGTCCCGGCCGCCGCCCCTCCACGTCCGCCCACAGGGACACGGTCACGGGCAGGACGGCCAGGACCAGGAACTCCTCGACGAGCCGCAACAGGGTGTGCAGCGCCAGGGGGTGCCCTATCAGCCGCTCGGGCCACACCAACACCGGGACGAACGCCAAGCCCAACACCGCGGTGACCGCCAGGCCTGGTCGCGCCAAACGGAGGTGCAATCGCACCAGACCGGCGCTCATCGCGTCATGACCTCCCTCAGGTCCGCGGCCGTCAGGGGCCGCCGGGCGGCCAACTCACGCAGCCGGCTCAACCGGGCCGTCACCTCAGAACGGGGCGTGCCGAGGAGCCAGCGCTGCACCTCTTCGTACCGCGGTCCGTTGGGCAGATTCTCACAGGGTCCCTGCGGCGGCGCCCCCCCGGCCCCCGGGGCGGTCGGCGCGTCGCCGCCGGGGGTCGGAAACGGCGGGCCTGCCGGCGTCCGACCTGAGGACGCACCCACCACATCGGCGAGAACGGCAAGCAGGCACCCCTCGGCGTCGCCTGCCACCTCCCGGCGTCCGTAGAGCACGGCTTGCGCCACCTGTTGCGGAACCAAAATGTTGGAGCCACGCTCGATGACCGTGCCGGTGTCCGGATCGAGGTGGACCCAATGGGCGTCGCCGCGACCAGGGGGCAGCGTGACCACCCGGGGTCGGACGGTCCGGCCGACCCAGCGGTAGGCCTCGACCAGGTCGCGGGCCCACCGCAGGGCATCGTCGCGGCTCCCCAAGTCCTCAGGGGAGTACCAGATTTCCGCGCTAGAGTCGTTCGCTTGCACCAGGTGCCCACCTACCAGTTCCAGGAAGGCCGTGGTGCCTCGCATCACGGTCACCGGTCCCCAGGGCCTCTCCACGGTCTGCAGATTCGACAGCACGGGATACCGACCCGCATGGCGAACCGTCACCTGGAACGATGCCCGCAAGCTCTCCGGGACGTACGGCGGCCGGGGCGCCGCGACGCCCGCCCACCGGATGACGTCGGCGGAGGTCCTGTCCGGACCTTCGCCAAACCACCAGACCTCTTGACCGCCGCCGTCCGGGTCGGCGTGGGTGGCAAGGACCCGGGCCAAGGTCACCGCTCCCGGCAACGGGTACCAGCCATAGGACGGCGGCAGGCTGAGGCTGGCGGGCCCCACCTGGGCACCTCGCATGGGTGGCGGCGCGATGGTCATGCCCGCCGTCCGCACCGGCGGGTATTCGAAGGGCAACAACCACTGGTCGACGCGTCCCCGGTAGGACAGGGCGACCGTCGCCGCCCCGCGGGGTGGCAAGACCAGGCCTTGGATGCGGATGACATCGCCTTCCTGGGACCAGCGGACGGCATCGCCGCCCGGCGCCATCACCTGGAGCCGGGTCACGGTGAAGACGTGGCGAAGGGTGAGGACGGGATCCTCCACGGCCTCGCGGCCGCGGTTCTCCAGGCGGAGCCGGGCATGGACGACGACCTCCGGCGCCCGGCGGGCGTCGACGTCGAGTTCGTAGCGGCTGATGGCGAACGGGGGCGCCGGATCCGGCTCAGGACCAGCATAAAGGGAAGCAACCCCGTTCCGGGCGTAGTGCAGCAGCTCAGCACGGGCGGCGTCCGCCTGGGCATACAAGGTGGCGACGAAGCCTGCCGACGATGCCAGGGTGAGCAGCACAAGGGCGGCTGCGGTCATTCGCAAGCCCCATCGCACCCGTGTCTTGACCCAACGGCGCCGGCGGTAGGCCAGGGCCAGGGTCACCACCACGACCCCGGCCGCCGCCAGGTACAGCACCCGATGGGCGACAAACAGGGGCACGTCTTCGGCGAGGGCCGCCAACGCGACGTCCTGCCAATCCCCAGGGAGCATCCCCGAGCCGGTCCACTGTAGAAGCCACGCCACGGGGATGAAGGGTCTGACGAGAGATTGGAAGACATATGGTCCCACAAGGCCCGCCAGCCACGTGGCCAGGATCGCCGCGAACAGCGGCAGACCCCGCAAGCCCAGCCCCAACGCGCCGCCGAGGACACCGGCCCACAGCGCTCCCGAAACGATCCACAGCGTCAGCAGGCCCCACTCGGCGAGCACGTAACCCCATGGTAGTCCGGCCGACCGGGCCAGTATGGCCATCCGCACCGCCGGCGGCACCACCGCCCCCAGGGCCGCCAGCAGAGCCAGGGGTGCCGTCCCGGCGAACTTGCCCAGGACCAGGGCTGCCTTGTCCACCGGCCAGGACCACAGCACCGCGGCGCTGTCCTCATCCCGCTCGGGATCGGCCGCCAGCCCCGCCAGCACCATGACCCCCACCTGGAGGAAGGCGAGGAACTGGGCCGCCTGCTGAAGGACGCCGGCTCCGGTCTCCGCCACGGTTTGGGTCACGGTCACCAGGCCGGTGGCCAGGCCGCCGGTCGCGGCGGCCGGCAACCACCAGCTGCGCCGCACCCGGGTCCAGGTGTAGCGGGCCGCCGTCCGGAAGGAAGCGGGCCAGCTCACGGCCTGCCCCCCTTCCCATGGGAGGGCGAACCGGCCCCGCGGCCCCCGGGGGCCCCGCCGGCGGCGTCGCCCTCCGCCGGCCCCGCCGGTTCCTCCCGATCCGGCGCCTCCGGACCGGTCACCCGCTGCGGCGGTGGCGCCCCAGCCGGTTCCTCCCCATGCGCCGGCTCCGCCTCACCCACGGGCCACGGCCGGTACTCCCTGCCGGAGCTTCCCGTTCCCGGCCGCCCGGCCGCCAGGCCCCGCAGCAGGGCCACGTAGCCGTCTTCCACCCGGGGTTCGGCGGGACGGGCTCCCGGCGGCCGGTGCCAGGCCAGCACCCGCAGCAGGGCGGTGCCCCCCTCCCGGCGGGACGAGACCACCACGGCCCCTTCGGGCGCACTCCCTTCCACCTCCCAGACCAGGCCCGCGGCACAGGCGGCCAGGTCCTGGGGCGGTCCCAGCCAGCGCAGCCGCCCACCGGCGATGACGGCCACCTCCTCGCAGGTGGCAGCGATGTCCTCCACCACATGGGTGGAGAAGATGACCAGCCGCTCGGGGCCCAGGCTGCCCAGGAGCTGGCGGAAGCGGACGCGCTCCTCGGGGTCGAGCCCCGCGGTGGGCTCGTCCAGCAGGATCAGGGAGGGATCCCCCAGGAGGGCCATGGCGATGCCCAGGCGCCGGCGCATGCCGCCCGAGAGGCGGCCGGTCCGGACATGGCGCACGTCCAGAAGACCCACTTGCTCGAGCCGGTGCTCGATCTCCCGCCGGCGGGCGGCCGAGTCGGCGATCCCCTTGAAGATGGCGGCGAAGTCCAGGGTCTCGTAGACCGTCAGCTGGGGGAACCAGCCGCCTTCCTGCGGGAGATAGCCCAGGTGCTGGCGGACCGCGTGCTGGTCCCGGGGCAGGGTCCAGGGCCCGATGCGGACCTGCCCCCGGCTGGGTTCCACCAGGGTCGCCAGGATCCCCAGCAGGGTGCTCTTGCCGGCTCCGTTGGGCCCCAGAAGACCCAGCACGCCGGGTCCCCAGGCCAGGTTCACGTCGTCGAGGGCCACCTTCCGGCGGCCGTAGATCTTGCTGACGCCGGTCAGGTGCAGCCGAAGGCCCGTGTCCTCTCCTGCGCTGGCCGTGGCGGCCGCGGGACCGCCCGGGCGCCGTGAGGCAGCGTGACGGCTCGCGTCCATCCTCCACCCTCCCCGCACCGTCTCTTCCACCCGGAGGGACGGGCGAGATGGCCGGGCGTTCCCCACAAGCAGCACGCCGGCCGGGAGGATCCGGCCGGCGTGCTTGCCCTGCCGCCTACCGAGGGCGCACTTGCCCTCTTGCCTTGCCCTCTTTGCCCTCTTGCACAGAATCTCGCGAACTTGCTTGTTGCGGACTTGCCCAGGCATGCTTGAACCCGAACCCAGCCGCCCGGGCGGCCCCGTAGCCGAGCAAGGCACCGACAACGTTAAGCAGCAGGTCGTCGACGTCCCAGGAACCGGTCCCCAGGAGGAACTCGGCCGTCTCCAGGACACCGCTGGCGATCAAGGCGCTGACGGCAACGTGCCGGGCCTGTGCCCGCCGCGGCCAGCACCAGGCCCAGAGGACTCCCCACGGCACGAAAAGCAGCACATTACCGGCCAGGTTTTGTATTGCGACCCCGGGCGAGGGCTCACCGGCCAGATACCCAGCAATGGTGCGAAAGGGAACCAGGTTCACGGACCAGCGCCAGCGGGCCGCGAACCATTCAGGGCCGAAACGGTCACGCCACAGCGCCACGGGGAGCTTGAACACCGTGACACGCAGGAGCACCGCCACGTACACCCCAAAGGCCAGGGCCCGCAGCCAGCCCCACCCCTGCCACCACCGGACCTGCTGGCGACCCACCGGTACAGCCCCCTCGTCCCTGCTTCTTGGCCGGCATTGCACTAAGGCTGCTGTCTTCTTACACCCGCAGCCCCCGGGAGCTCCGCTCAGGCTATCCGGGCCAGACAGCGGGCAGCGTGCAGCCTCAATTGTGCAGCCCCGCTCACCGCCCCGGCAGGACCAAGCACTGGTCCGCCAGGTCGACCAGCCGCCCCTCGCTGTCGACCACCACCGCCCACACCGGCCGCCTGCCGGCGGCCGCCGCCCGGTATTCCTCCAAGGCGGCCCGCAACAGGATCACGCCGTCGTGGTCCAGGCCCCGGGCGGGTTCGTCCAGGATCCACAGGGCCGGGCGCGCCAGCAGGCTCTGGGCCAGCAGCCAGCGGCGCCACTGGCCGCCCGAGAGCTCCTCCAGGCGCTGGCCGGCCGCACCGTCCAGGCCCCATCGCCGGAGGGCCGCGGCCACCGCCTTCCGTGGCTCCGGCACGGCCCGCAAGGCCGCCAGATAGGCCAGGGCGGCCGCCACCTTCATCCCCCGGACCACGCGGCCTTCCTGGGGCACGTAGCCGGTGCATCCCCGGACCGCGGCCAGGGCGCCGGGCCCTGCCCCGGGGAAGGAGACCGGCTCCCCGCCGGGAGCCGGCCAGGGGTAGTGCACCTGCCCCCGGCGAGGAACGGCCAGCGTCGCCAGCACCCGGAGCAACAGCGACTTGCCCGCCCCCGGCGGCCCCGTGACCAGCACCACCCCGGGAGCCAACACCGTGTCCGGGACCGCCACGGGCTGCCGGCCCGGCAGGACCAGCCCCTCCCACGCCAGGCGCTGCACCCCGGCCAGGGTCAGGGGCACGGGATCCATCCCCCCACGCCACGAGCCCAGTTCATGCGGCGACCTCCCCGGCACCCGCCTGCTTGGCCAGTCCCCACCCCAGCAGGGTCGCCAGAAGGAGCATGGCGACCTGCACGGCCACCGCCGGCACGGGGCCCGCGGCCAGCGGGTTCCAGGGACCAAGCCAGTGCCCCCCCAGGGTCACGGCCGTCCAAAGCCCGGCGGAGGCCAACATCGCGCCCAGGGTGCCCGCGCGCATGTGCCACCACAGGGCCCACGCCGCCGCCAGCCAGAGGGGCGCCAGCCGGGCCAGGATCACCCCCAACGTCCCGCCGGGGCTCCCGCCCGGCACACCGGCCGCCGCCCCCGCGGCCGACCACGCCAGCACGGTGTCTGGAGCGGGACCCCCGGGCGGCAGGCCCATGAACGCCTGCACCGCGGCCGGCTGGATCCACCCCGTCACCAGGATGAACAGGGTCGCCAGCAGGCCCGCCACGCCGGCCCGCGCCAGCAGCCGGCTGGCCGCAGGGAAGGGCGACAGGGTCTCCAGATCGGCCCATAGCATCTGCCGCCGGGGCCAGACGGCCGCCAGGGCCACCAGGGTGCCCAGCCAGGGCGCCACCAGGGCCAGGCTGTCGGCGGAGAGCAGGATGAGGCGCCAGCCGTCCAGTGCCAGCGGGCTTGCGGGACCAAGGGCTCCCGCCCCGTCGCCGGCCGCACGGAGCGCCGGGGTCCAGTCCGGCCAGAGCCCCCGGGCCGTCTCCACCGCCACCAGGTGCAGCACAAGGCCGCCGGCCATCAAAAGCAGCTGCAGGGCGAGAAACGACAGGGGAAAGCAGCGGGCTTCCGCGGCCAGAAGCCTCAGCAGCGGCACCAGACGAGGCCGCCGCGAACCGTCCGGGGCCAGGGCGGCCCAGTCCAGCGTCCCCCCGCCCGCCCCAGCCCGATCCGGCTCGCCGGTCGGTACGGCAACGGGCTCGGCCCCCTCCTGCGGCTGGGCCTCCTCCTGCCCGCCCGCCGTCTCCAGCAAGGCCCGGGTCACCCGGGCGACCAGGTCCTGGGGAACGGGTTCGGGGCGGGCCCGCAGGGCCGCGAAGTCCGCCCACAGGGCCTTCACCTCCGCCGGGGAGAGGGGATCGTCCCCCTCCCGGCGGGCCCCTTCCGCCGCTTCCTGCCAGAGCATCTCCCAGGCCTGCGCCGCGCCCTGGGAAACCGCCGTGGCCCGCGCAAGACGACGGTCGGCAGAGCCGGCGGCCGGACGGTGGTGCGGTGCCCCGCCCGGGACGCCGGCGGCCGGGTTGGGTGGCGCACGTCGTTCTTCCCCAGCCGGTGCGGGCGCGCTGGCCGCCGGCTCCCGCCGCTCGCCCGTCCGGCGACCCACCGCGTCAGGGCCCGTCATCGCCCGTCACCTCCCCCCTGGCCGCCCGCCGGTTCCAGCCCCCGGTCTAGCCTTTCAAGCGCCTGGCGCAGGCTCTTCAGCGCCCGGTGCAGGCGGGACTTGACGGTCCCTTCGGCTACGCCGAGAATGGCCGCCACCTCGGCCACCGGCCGTTCCTCCAGGATTCGCAGGACCACCACCTGGCGCCACGGTTCCGGCAGGGTGCCCAGGGCCGCCCGCAGCCTCTCGACCCGGGCCGCGCGGCCGGCGCGCCAGGTCACCACCTCCGCCGGATCGCAACCGGACCCATCCACCGCGGCCCCATCAGGGGAGGATCCGGCGTGCCATGGTGGCGGCCCCTCGGGCATGGCGGCCGCCAGGGCCACCCGCTGGCGGTACGCGCTGCGAGCCTCGTCCCGCAGCCGGTTCGTCAGGATGGTGTAGAGCCAGGGGCCCAGGCGGCCGGGAATGCGCCCGGCGCGGAAGCTGCCCAGCGCCCGGACCAGGGTGTCCTGCACCAGGTCCTGGGCAGCCTCTGGATCCGCTCCCAGGCGGCGGGCATAGCGGTACAAGCGGGGTGCCCAGTGCTCGGCCAGCCGCTGCAGGGCGGCCGGATCGCCCGCCCGCAGGCCGGCCTCCCAGGAGGGATCCTCCTCCGGCCCGCGGGAAGGCGCCCGCAAGGGGGCGGCCGCCCCGGGAAGAGTCCCGGGGCCTGGAACCCCGGGGCCAGCGGTCGCCTCGATCAAGGCCGAGCCCGGGCGCCCGTCCGCCCACGCGACCGCTTCGACCTGGCCGCCATCCCCTTTCCCGGCCCCGAGCCCTGCCCCATCGATCGGGCCGGTGCCGGCCGCGGCCCCGCGGTCCCGGGCGGGTTGCCGCGCGGGGCGGGGTGGCTCGAGGCTGCGCAGCCGCCACGGGATGTCCGCTGCATACCCGCCGCCTGCCAACGGTCCGATCCTCCTCCATCACCCACGGCCGCCCCATCCCCAGTCCAGCGCCGCCGTCCTGCTGAAGGGGCGCCGTGCCGGCCAGGAAGCGGCACCCCCTCCGATCCTGTGAGCTCCGGTCCTTTCAATACGACGAACCACCCTGCGCCGGGTTCCCGCCGGGGACCGGCCGGGGTGGGCCGGGGTGGGCCGGGGGGATCGCCCCAGGAATGCGCGAGTTGCGGGAGCGCCACGAAGCCGCTGGGGTGGACCCATCGCCGGGTCGCGCCCGGCTAGCTCACCAGCGCGGCCGGAGGGGCGCCTCATCGAGCTGCAGGTGGGTCGACCGCAGGTAGGGGTACAGCCGTAGCCCCCGGCCCAGGGCCCGGCTCAGCCCGATGTAGGCCAGCCAGCCCAGCAGGGGCAGGTAGACCCGACCTGCCAGCCACCATCCCCCAAGGCCCAGGAGCAGCGGCAGCACCGTGCTGTGGGCGGCGTTGTACAGGACGAACCAGCGGCGCGGGACCAGCGGTTCCGGCGCCTCTCCCGCCGGGCGCCGGCGGCCGCCGGTTCCCGGGGCCGGGGCGGAGCCATGCACCCCATCCCGCTCCAGGCGCCGTGCGGCCCAGCGGAAGAGAGCCGCACCGATCACCCCGGGCAGGACGAAGAACACGCCGAAGGCCGCCCAGCGGCCTCCGGCGGCCGCGTGGGCCGCCACCGCCGCCACGGCCAGGAGCAAACCCTCCAGCCGCAGCCACCACCGCGCCACGGCTTCCCCCTCCCCCGGACCCCGGGCACGGCCTCAGCCGGATGGCAGAGCCCCGGGCCCCGGGCCGCCCGGCAGGGCCGCGGGCCGCCCCGGGGGTGCCGTCCCGGGGCCTTGCTCCGACGCACCGACCGGCGATGCCGCCACCCGGCCGCTACCTTGCGCCCCTGCGGCCACGGGCGGCCGCTTCCACGGGCTGCCGCCTCAGCGGCGGTCAGCGCCGGGATGCGGTTCGTCCAGCAGGTCCCAGGCCAGCAGCGCCGCGCCCACCAGGCCCGCGTCCTGGCCCAGGGCCGCAGGCACCAGGCGGACCGCCGCCAGGTTGGCCGGCAGGGCGCGACGACGCATCTCGGCCTCCATGGCCGGCGCCAGCAACGAATAACGGGCCATCACCCCGCCGCCCAGCACCAGTCGATCGGGGTTGAACAGGTTCACCGCGCTGGCCAGCCCGATCCCCAGCAGCCGGGCGTACTCCTCCGCCACCGCCCGGGCCCGCTCGTCACCCGCGGCCGCCGCGTCCAGCAGCTCGCGGGCGGTCCACCGGCCGCCCGGCCGGCCCGGCGGCGGGCCGAGGCGCTCGGTGGCGAGACGCCCCAGGGCAGGCCCGGCGGCCACGGCCTCCCAACAGCCCCGGTTGCCGCAACCGCAAGCCGGCCCGTCGGGGTCGACGGTGGTATGGCCGATCTCCACCCCGTTGCCGTTGACGCCGCTGAACAGGCGCCCGCCGATCACCAGGCCGCCGCCGATGCCCGTGCCGACGGTGACGTACACCATGACCTCCGCCCCGCGGCCGGCACCCAGCCGGGCTTCGGCCAGGGCCGCGGCGTTGGCGTCGTTGTTGACGGCGACGGGCAAGCCGAGGCGCCCGGCCAGCTGGTCCCGCAGGGCGAAGCCGTTCCACCCGGGCAGGTTGGGGGTGCCTACGAACCGGCCTTCGGGCAGCAGCAGGGGACCGGGCGCGCCCACCCCCACCGCCTGCGGCCGGCGGCCGGCCTCTTCCGCCAGCTCCCGGACGGCGGCCGCGATGCGGTCCATGGCCGCCGCCGGGCCCGAGGGTGCGTCCGTGGGGAGCGTCCGGCTGGCCAGCACCCTGCCCTGGTGGTCGACCAGGCCGGCCGCGATCTTCGTGCCCCCGAGGTCGATGCCCGCCACCACGGGCTCCTCGCCCCGGCCGGCGGGGGGTGGGGATGCCGCGGAGGCTGCGGGGGCCGCGGGGTCCACGGCGGGCCGGGCGGCCGCCCGGTCGTTGCCGCCGGGACCGGCCCGGCCCGCTGCGTCCGATCCAGATGCTTGCCTATGGAAGGTTCCCGTCGTTCCCGTCATCGATCGCGCCTCGCAAACCGGATGATCCCGCGCACCCGGGCAAGATCCCGCCCTAGGGTTCACCGGGTGGCGCCGCAGGTCCTCTTGGCACCCGTCGCACCCGTCCCTCCCGGTCCCCTGCCGCCCGTCCCCTCCCCTCGTTCCCCTGGCACCCCGTCATCCGTAGTACAATGCGGTTGTCATGACCCCCGTGCGCGTTCCCGCTCTTCGCTCGGCCGCCCGGCGCGAGCCCATCGGCCGCTACGGGCTCTTGGCCTTGCGCCTGGCCTTGCTCGTCGGCCTGGTGGCCGTGGCGGCGCGGGTGGTGCGGCCCGCCGACGTGGCCGCGCTGGGCCGGTTCCTCCGGGACGAACCGGCCCCGGCCCTGGCGGCCGTGGCCGCGTACGCCGCCGCCTTTGCCCTGCGGGCCTGGGCGTGGCAGGTGCTCCTGCCGCCGGCAGGGCGCCGGCTGCCCTTCGTCCTGCTCTGGCGCCTCACCCTGGCGGCCAACCTGGTCAACCACCTGGCGCCGGGCAAGCTGGGCGAGGTCGCCCGCATCGCCCTGGCGGCGCGAGCCGGCCTGCCCCGGGCGGAAGCCCTGGTGTCGGTGGTGCAGGCGCGGGTCGTGGACACGGCCGCCTTGCTGGCGGCGGCGGCCGCCGCCCTGTTCCTGTCGCCCGCCCATGCGGCCGTCGTGCCGGCTGGGGTCCTGGGCCTCTCCATCCCCCTGGCGCTGGCGGCGGCAGCCCGCCTGGCCCCGCGCCTGGCCCGGCGCTGGCCGCGCCTGGCGCCGGTGGCCGCCGCCCTGGCCGCCGTGCCCGGGCGGCGGCTGGCCCTGGCGTGGCTGCTCTCGGCCCTCAGCTGGCCCCTGGAGGCGGGGATCCTGACGGTGGTGGCCCGGGCGCTGGGCACGCCCCTCGCCCCGGCCGCCGCCCTCACCGCCACCCTGGTGGCGGTGGCGGGCCAGGTCCTGGCGATCACCCCGGGCGGCCTGGGCACCTACGAAGCGAACATGACCCTGGCGCTCCAGCTCTACGCGGTGGAACCCGCCGCCGCCTTCCGCATCGCCCTGGCCACCCACCTGGCCAAGTACCTCTTCGCGGTGGCGGCGGGCCTGGAGCCGGCCTGGCGCCTGGCCGGAGGCCCGGGCCGGCTGCTGGACCGGGCGCGGGAAGCCGCCGGCAGCCGCCAGCAGCCCACCGGCCGCCGGCAACCGGGGTCGACCGGCCTCTCCGGCGCCGGCGCCCCACCCCCGGCAGCTGCCGCGGAACGGCGCTGATCCCGGCGCCGGCGGCTCCGCCCCGGGTGGCGCACCGATGCTTCCGCTGCGGGTCGCGTCGGCCCTTCCACCACGGGTCGCGAAAGCGAGGAGTCCCGCCATGCCCTATGCCGGAACCTGCGTGGTGGCCGCCGTGCTGGTCGCCACCGAGCCGGACACCTTCGTCAGCCGCCGCGTGGAGGCGGTGGAGGTCGACCTGGGCGGCATCCCCGGCGACCGCCACCACGGGCTCACCCGACCTGCCGGGAGCCGCGAGCCCATGTACCCGCGGGGCACCCCCATCCGCAACCGGCGCCAGCTCAGCGCCGTGTCGGTGGAGGAGTGCGCCGCCATCGCCGACGGCCTCGGGCTCGACGCGGTCCTGCCCGAGTGGCTGGGCGCCAACCTGCTGATCAAGGGCCTGCCGGAGCTGACCCGACTGCCGGCGGGAGCCCGGCTGCTCTTCCCCAGCGGCGCGGGGCTGGTCTGCGAGGGGGAGAACCGCCCCTGCCGCCACCCCGGCGAGGTGCTGGCCGCCCTGTACCCCCTGTACCCCGAGCGGGAGGCGCTGCCCGTGCGGTTCGTCCAGGTGGCGCGAGGACGGCGCGGCATCGTGCTCTCCGTGGAGCGGCCCGGCCGCATCGCCCAGGGCGATCGGGTACGAATCTGGCTCCCTCGGTGAAGCAGACCCGGTGATCCGGGTCCGAAGGCCCCGACGGTCCCGTCCAGCCGGGCCCTCGGGACCGGCGCCGCCGGACCATGCCGGCAGCCCCGAACTCGAACCGCCGGCCCCAGCGTCCGGCCCGGCCCCCGGGGCGGGCGCCGCGGGGCCGCCCGGTGCAACGGGTCATCGGTCGCAGCGCCGCGTTCCACCCGCCGATCGCGGCGCTCGGCACGCCACCGCGCCCCCACCACCGCCCGCTACCGCCCCTCCGTCGCCGGCCGTCCGCGACGGCTTCCGGGCATCCAGCCCGCCGGCGCCGGGCCGTGGTGCCCCAGGCCCCGGCACCGTGCTTCACTGCCGGGCGGGCGCCGGCATCGGCTCCGCCTGGGCGTAACCGCGCTTCAGCTCCTCATCCGGCAGGAAGAACAGGCAGCAGAGCCCCATCACCGCCATGGCCGCCGTGTAGAGGTACACCTGGCGCAGGGCCTCCGTGACGGCCTCGTTGAAGGCGGCGCGGAACGCGGCCACCGCCTGGTCCACCTGCTGCTCCATGGCCCGGCGGATCTGGGCGATGGCCTGTTCTTCCGCCTGGGCCGCCATGGCGTCCACCTGGGCGTCCAGCGCCTGCTGGGCCGCCGCCAGGGCCGCCCGCCGCGCGCCCGGGTCGGCCGGCGGGTGCTCCACCAGCCGGCGCAGGGAGGCGGGCAGGGCCGGGTCGGCCAGGAGGGCCTGCCGCGCCCGCTCGTCACCCTCGAGGGCCGTCGCCAGCGCCGTCTTCAGGGAGCCCACCCGTTCCCGCACCCGGGCGCGGATCCCGCCCTTCGGCAGCTGCTCCTTGAGGTCGGCGGGTACCCGGGGGTCGGCCTGCAGCCGCGCGTAGGCCTGTTCGTCCCCGCGCAGCGCCCTCTCCACGTCGGCCAGCACCGCCTCGAAGCCCTGGCGCACCCGGACCTCCAGGTCGACGCCACCCGCCATGCCCTCGGCGGGCATCGCGATGGACTGGGTCGCCGCCCGGTAGGCCGGCGGCAGGTGCTGGATCATCCCTTGGTGCAGGGCACCGCTGAGCACCGTGCCGAGCAGGGCGACGGCCACCGTCGATCCCACCTGGCGGAAGAACTGGGTGGCGCTGCTGGCCGTGCCGATCCGCTCGCGGGAGACGCTGTTCTGCACCGCCATCCCGTAGAGCGGCATGGACGGGCCGAAGAAGAAGCCGAGCAGCACCATCAGGACGAGGACCTGCCACAGCGGCGTGTCGACCCGCAGCACCTCGTGGAAGACCAGGAACAGCGCCACCGAGCCGACGGAGCTCACCAGCAGCATCGGCTTGTAGCGCCCGAACCGGGTGGCCAGCTGGCCCGCCAGCAGGCTGCCGGCCATGGTGCCGAAGGTCAGCGGCGTCAGGGCGAGGCCGGAGTTGGAGGCCGAGAAGCCCTTGACCTGCACGAGGTACAAGGGCAGGAACATCACGCTCCCCAGGAAGGTGCCGCCGAAGAACAGCAGCGCCAGCACCGCCCACCGGAAGGTGGGGTTGGCGAACAGGCTGAGGTCGAACAGCGGCTGCGCGCTGCGACGTTCCACCACGACGAAGAGGACCAGGCCCACCGCCGCCAGGGCGAACAGGCCCAGCACCTGGGGCGATCCCCAGGGGTAGGTGGATCCGCCCCACGAACAGGCGAGGATCAGCGGCACCGTCCACAGCGCCATGGCGACCGCACCCGGCAGGTCGAAGGCCGAGCGGCGCAGGGGCGGCAAGAGGGGCATGTGCCGGAGCAGGAAGTACAGGGCCACGATGCCCACCGGCATGTTCACATAGAACACCCAGCGCCAGTCCAGGTGATCGGTCAGCAGCCCGCCCACCCAGGGTCCGACCACGCTGGAGAGCCCGAAGACGGCGGCGAAGACGCCCTGGACGCGCCCGCGCTCCCGCGGGGGGTAGAGCAGCCCGATGGTGGTGATCGAGGTGGCGAACAGGCCGCCGCCGCCGATGCCTTGGAGCGCGCGGAAGGCGATCAGGGCGTCCATGCTCGGCGACAGGCCGCAGAGGGCGGAGCCGGCGAGGAAGATGCCGGCCGCCGCGGTGAACACCCACTTGCCCGGCAGCAGCTCGTTCAGCCGGCCGAAGATGGGCAGGGCGACCACCGTCGCCAGCAGGTAGGCCGTCGCCACCCACGCGTAGCGGTCCAGGCCGTGCAGCTCCTCGACCACGCGGGGCATGGCGGTGGCCACGATGGTCTGATCCAGCGCCCCGAGGAACATGCAGAGCATGACGCCGATCATGGCCAGGCGCCGCTCCCCGGGCCGCAAGCCCGGCGCGGCCGCCCCGGCCCCGCCGGCGGTCGCTGCGGCGGGTTGCGCTTCAACGGGTTGCTTCGTCATGGGCCCTCGCTCCTTCGCCGTTGGCGGCTTTCGTCTTCACCGGCGGCGGCTTGGGCGCCCCGGCGCCCCCTTCGCGCGGCGCGTCACCGCCGCCGACCGGTCCCCCGTGGGGCGCGCGGGCGGCACCGGCCCCGTCGCGGCCGTCCGCTCCCCAGCGCGCGGGATCGGCCCCCTCGCGGCCGGCCGCATCCCACCGCGCGGAACCCGTACCATGGCGACCGGCCGCTCCCGATTCGCCCGGGAGCGGCACCGGTCCATCCTCGGCCGGCACCGGCCGGCGCTCCTGCCCTGGTCCCGAGGGCGTCCCGTCGTCCGGCCGGCGCCGCGCAGGCCCGGCGCCGTCCCGTGGCCCTCCCGAGGCCGGGCGGCCCGAGGCTGCCCCGCCCCCAGACGAAGGCCACGAGAGGCCGGCGCCCGCCACTCGCCCCGGGGCCGGGCGATCCCCTTGCAGCCGCAAGAGGAGCTGCCGCAGCGTCTCCCGCTCCGCCGGCGTCAGGGTCTCGAGGTGGCGGTCCATGGCCGCCTGGAGGCACGCCCGGGCGGCCGCCAGCGCCTCCTGTCCCGCCGGGGTCAGCGCCAGGCGGTAGCGGCGCCGGTCCTCGGGGTCGAGCTCGCGCGCGATCCAGCCCTCGGCCTCCAGGCGGCGCAGGATGTGGCTGACCGTCGGCGCCGGCAGGCCGAGGGCCGCGGCCACCCCGGACGGCGTGCCGCAGCGCCGGACCATGGCCAGGGCGAAGGGGGCCATGCGGAAGAGCCCGTGCCGCTCCAGGCACGGCGTCGCCTCCCGCAGGACCACCCGCTGCAGCCGCCAGATCTGCTGGAGGATCTCCCAGCCGTTCATACCGGGCATCGTAGGCGCGTCGGATGTCGTTGTCAAGTTGAAATATTTCGAGGGTGAAACAAGCCGGCCGGAAAGGCGTCCTGGTGCAGGATCCTGCGGGATCTGCAGAATCCTGCAGGAGACGAAGGGGGAGCCTGCAGCGAGCGGGACCGTACGCAGGACGCGAGCCTGGGGCCAGCGATCCTAGTTCCCCCGCAGCCACGCCCGCGCCTCCTCGAAGAGCCGCAGCCGCTCCGCGTAGGGCACCGTGCTGCGGCTGGACGGGTTGGGCGCGACGAACTCCCGCACCCCCGCCACCGACTCCCGGGGTTGCAGCCCCCAGTCCACCCGCGCCGTACGGGCCAACCCGGCGTAGGCCCGGTAGACCTGCTTGCCCAGGAGGACCACCAGCCGCGGCCGGTAGCGGGCCATCTTCGCCCGCAGGGCGGCGCCGCCCGCGGCCAGTTCGTCCCAGCCCAGATCCGCCTCGCCCCGGGTCGCCCGCGGCACCACGTTGGTCACCCCCACCCCCCACCGGAGAAGGAGCCGGTCCTCCTCGGGCCGCAGCACCCGGGGCACGAACCCCGCCTCATGGAGGAGCCGCCAGAAGAGGTTGTTGGGCCCGGCGAAGTGGTGCCCGGCGGTGGCGCTGGCGCGGCCGGGGTTGAGGCCGACGAACACGACCTCCAGGCCGGGGGCCAGGACGTCGGGCACCGTCATCCGCTCCCAGCGCAGGGCGCGCAGCTCCCGCAGCACCGGCATGGCCTCCAGGTCGTCCTCCGTCACCGCGTCCCACCGGATGCCGCGGGGCTTGGGATACGGCGTGCGGGTCTCGATCACCGCGTCCGGGGTGACGATGACGTCGACCGACAGGTCGTGGGGGTCGACGGGCAGCCGGTCCACCAGCTGGAGGGGATGGACGGTGGTCACCACCGGCAGCTCGGGATGGCCCAGCTCGCGCAGCAAGGCGTACTCGTAGTCGGCGTAGCCCTCCCCCTTGCCCGCCCGGGCACCGTCGCGGGTCACCGCCACGGCGCCGACCACCACCAGGTCGATGGGCGCCGCCTCCGGGGCCAGTTCCTCGAGGGGGACGAACCGGCCGTAGGCCGCCGCCTTGCTGAGCTGGGCCGCCCGCCGCTCCTCGCCGCGTGGGACGTCCTCGGGGCGGATGCGAAGGAAGGCGCCGCGCAGGCGTGGGGTCGGCATGTAGAGCGTCTTGCCATCGGCCAGGGCCATGGCGCGCACGGGGAGCTGGGGCGTGTCCGGGTTCACCTTGAGGGCTCGCGCCCGGCGGTAGAGCTCGAGCTCCCGTAGCCGGGCCGCGGCCCGTTCGGCGCCCTTGAAGTTGGGGATGCGCCCCTCGATGGGAAAGGGGAAGCGGGCCGCCCCGCCCTCCCGCAACCGCCGGTACACCAGCCGGCGGGCCGCCTCCTTCTCCTGGGCGGGATCCCCCGCGGCCTTGCCGGCCCCTGGGCCGTCGCCATCGGGTGCGCCCGGGTCCGGCGCCAGCGGCCGACGGTCGCCATCCTTCGCCACGGCTCTCCACCCTGTTCGCGCCGGACGCCGCGCGTTCGATGGGCTGCGGGACGGGCCCACCGGCCGCTCACCGGCTGCTGCGGCCACCGCGTCCCGCGCCGCTCCCTCCCCGCACCGGCCCGGATCCCAGCGGGTTTCGCGGCGAGGGCTGGTCCCGTTCCTCCAACACTTTTATCATGTTCATCGGATCGTCAGCATTCGTCGGGATGATGACGAAGGGAGGGACCCGCCTCACCGCGGGGCAAGGGACATGAACGCCTACCTCTGGATCCCGCTGGTTGGGAGCCTGCTGTCGCTGCTCACCGGACTCGTCTTTGCCACCCGCATCGTCCGCCAGCCGGTGGACCACCCGGCGGTGGCCGACATCGGCGGCCACATCCAGGCGGGCGCCACGGCCTACCTGAACCGGCAGTACCGCACCCTGGCCCTGGTGGCGCTGGTGCTGTTCATCGTGCTGGCGGTGGCGCCGGGCATGGGCCTGACCACCGCGCTCTGGTTCGTGGTGGGCGCCGCGCTCTCGGCGGCCGCCGGCTACATCGGAATGAACGTGGCGGTGCGCGCCAACATGCGCACGGCCATGGCGGCGCGCACGGGCCTGGCGGCGGCCTTCCGCGTCGCCGTCCAGGGTGGTGCGGTGACCGGGCTGATGGTCGTGGGCCTGGGCCTGCTGGGCGTCACCGCGCTGGTCTGGCTGACCGGGGCGGAGGACAACTCGGCCCTGGTGGGCTTCGGGTTCGGCGCCAGCCTGATCTCCGTGTTCGCCCGCCTGGGCGGCGGCATCTACACCAAGGCCGCCGACGTCGGCGCCGACCTGGTGGGCAAGGTCGAAGCCGGCATCCCGGAGGACGATCCGCGCAACCCCGCCGTCATCGCCGACAACGTGGGCGACAACGTGGGCGACGACGCCGGCATGGCGGCGGACCTGTTCGAGACCTACGCCGTCACGGCGGTGGCGGCCATCCTGCTGGGCCTGCTGACGCCGGAGTTCGCCGGCGACCCGCGCTACCTCTACTTCCCGCTGCTGCTGGGGGCGGTGGGCATCGTCAGCTCCATCGTCGGCGTCCTGGCCACCCCGCCCGCACGGCCGGGGGCGATCATGCGGGCGCTCTACCAGGGCGCCCTGGCCAGCGGTGTGGTCGGCGCCGTCGGCTTCTTCGCCGTCACCCGCTGGCTCGGCCTGGACCTGGACCTGTTCTACGCCGCCCTGATCGGCCTGGGCGTCACCGTGGCGATGATCGTCATCACCGAGTACTACACCTCGGCCAACTTCCGGCCGGTGCAGAACATCGCCCACGCCTCCCAGACCGGCCACGCGACCAACATCATCGCGGGCCTGGCCGTGGGCATGCGCTCGACGGCGGTGCCGGCCCTGGTCATCGCCTTGGCGATCCTGCTGGCCTACAACCTGGCTGGCCTCTACGGCGTGGCCATCGCCGCCATGGCGATGCTGTCGCTGACGGGCATCATCGTCACCATGGACGCCTACGGGCCCATCACCGACAACGCCGGTGGCCTGGCGGAGATGGCGGACCTGGAGGACTCCGTCCGCGAGGTCACCGACCAGCTGGACGCCGTGGGCAACACCACCAAGGCGGTGACCAAGGGCTACGCCATCGGCTCGGCGGGTCTGGCGGCCCTGGTCCTCTTCGCCTCCTACGTGGAAGAGCTCCGCAAGGCCGGCGTCGAGGCGCTGTCCTTCGACCTGGGCGATCCCTTCGTGCTGGCCGGCCTCTTGATCGGCGGCGTGCTGCCCTTCTTGTTCGCCTCCATGAGCATGGAGGCCGTGGGGCGGGCCGCCTTCGACGTGGTGGAGGAGGTGCGCCGCCAGTTCCGGGAGATCCCCGGCATCATGGAGCGCAAGGCGAAGCCCGACTATGGCCGCGCCGTGGACATCGTCACCCGGGCGGCCCTGCGCGAGATGGTGCTGCCGGGGCTGATCCCGGTGCTCGGCCCCGTCCTGGTCGGCTTCGCCCTGGGCCCGAGGGCGCTGGGCGGCCTGATCGTGGGCTCCATCGTCACCGGTCTGTTCATCGCCATCCAGATGACCAACGGCGGCGGCTCGTGGGACAACGCCAAGAAGTACATCGAGATGGGTCACTACGGCGGCAAGGGCACCGAGGCCCACGCCGCCGCGGTGACGGGCGACACGGTGGGCGACCCCTACAAGGACACGGCGGGACCGGCCATCAACCCGATGATCAAGATCATCAACATCGTCGCCCTGTTGATCGCGCCCATCGTGGCGTCGCTGTGGCTGTAGGCTACCGGTTGCCGCGGACCCGAGGAGCGCTTGAGTGCCCGGCCTCCTCGGCAGGGGTCGCGACGGAATTCGGATGGCCTTCCGCCAAACCGGGTGGACGAACGAGCGGGGCAGGATGCCTGGCCTCCTGCCCCGCGCCTTTTCCGGCGCGTCTCCCCTGTCATGCACCGTCCGTCCGGTTCGTCAGCAACCGCCGGACCTAGCGGTAAAACTTGCCGAAGGAGTCGCTGCGATTTGCGCGCCAGACGGAGATCCATGCGCAGGGCTAAGGCGACTTGGTCCACGGTTTCGCGGTAGTCACGAGGCGGCCGAATCTGGCTCCGCAGGAATTCCTTCGCCCCCCGAACCGCCTCGGGATCCGGTGGCGAGGTTAACGCCCGTTGGTCTCCCGCCGCTGTAGACCGCGGCGGACGTGGTTTCCTGCCCCCCTCGCCGCCCTTCCTTCTCCCCTGCCCACCGGCAGGTGCCACCGCACCCAGCCGACGTACCTGCGCAGTCCCTCCTCCAGCGCCGTCCGCGGATGGTAGCCCAGCCGCTGCCGCGCCCTGGTGATGTCGGCCCAGGTGGCCGGGGCGTCCCCCGGCGACGGCGGCTGCAGGTCCAGGGCGATGGGGCGGTGCAGGACCCGCCCCAGGGCGTCGATGAGCTCCTTCAGGGTCACCGGCCGCCCGCTGCCTAGATTGTAGACCTGAAAGTCCGCGCCGGGTTCGCACAGGGCGGCCCAGGTGCCGCGGACGGCGTCGCCGACCTCGGTGTAGTCGCGCCGGCTGTGGACGTCGCCGAATACGGGGATGGGCTGGCCGGCCAGGGCGCGGGCGGTGAAGCGCGCGATGGCCATGTCCGGACGCTGGCGCGGCCCGTAGACGGTGAAGTAGCGCAGGCACGTGACGCCGATGCCGAGCATCCGCTGATAGGTCCGCGCGAACTGCTCCGCCGCCGCCTTGGAGGCCGCATAGGGCGAGAGCGGCGCCGGCGGCAGGTCTTCCCGCCAGGGGCCGGGCTGGGCGCCGTACACCGAGGACGACGACGCCACCACGACGCGCTCCACCCCCGCTCCGTGGCGCCGGATGGCCTCGAAGACCGCCACGGTCCCCGCGACGTTGGCCTCCAGGTAGCGCCGCGGCTCGGCCAGCGAGGGCCGCACCCCCGGGAGGCCCGCCAGATGGGCCACGTGGGTGAAGCGGTGACGGGCGAAGAGCCGATCGAGGAGCTCCCCGTTGCGCACGTCGCCGCGGACGAACCGGAACCCGGCCCCGGCCCTGGCGGCCCGCATGCGCACCAGCTCGACGTTGGCTTGCTTGAGGGCCGGGTCGTAGTTGGCGGCCAGGTTGTCCAGGATCACCACCTCGGCCCCGTGGGCCAGGGCCCGCTCGGCCAGGTGGGAGCCGATGAACCCCGCGCCGCCTGTGATCAGCAGCCGCATTCCCGATCCCCCCGGTGGACGGCGGCAGCCGATGAAGGGCCCGAGGCAGCCGATGCAGGGCCCGCCACCCTGCCACCCTCCCTGCCACCCGTGCCGAGGGCGCGCCGGCCTGCGGCCCCGCGGCCTCCGTCCGCGGGCGGGACGGGCGGCGTCACCGGGACGGCATCCCGGCCTCGATGAGGCCCCGCCTCGGCACGGCGTGCCCCCGAGTCGCCGCGCATCCGGTCGGCGCCGCCAGCGACCGCGTCCGTCGCCGGCACCGTCTCCGGCCGGCTGCGCGGCGGGGCCGGTTCGTCCGTCGCGGGGAGGCAATGGAGGGGATGGCCGGCCGTCACCGTGACCCGAACCCGCATCCCCACGGGGAAGTCGTGCACGTGCACCATCTCGCTGCTCACCACGGTGCCGGTGTCGAGGCGCACCCGGTAGTGGTAGTATCCGTCGCGGCGCTCCCGCGCGACGACCACCCCGGCGGCGCCGCCGGGGCCGGTGGCGTCGCGGCCCGCGGGCGTGCCGGTGCCGTCGTCCAGCGGCTGCAGGCGCACGTCGTCGGGCCGGATCAGCACCTGCACCGGATCGCCCGGGGCCTGGGCGGCCGCCTGCCGGAAGAAGCCCAGCTCGGTGGCGATGCCGCCCGGTTCCACCGTCCCCGGGAGCAAGGTGCCCGGGCCCATGAACTCCGCGACGAAGCGCGTGGCGGGTCGGTAGTAGACGGCCTCCGGCGTGCCCACCTGCTCGATGCGACCGGCCTCCATCACGGCGACCCGGTCGCCCAGGTTCAGGGCCTCCCGCCGGTCGTGGGTCACCAGGACCGCGGTGATCCCGGTGCGGCGCAGGATCTCGCGGACCTCCTCCCGCACCTGCTGGCGCAGGTCGGCGTCCAGGTTGGAGAAGGGCTCGTCCAGCAGCAGGATCTCCGGCCGGGGAGCCAGGGCGCGGGCCAGGGCCACCCGCTGCTGCTGGCCGCCGGAGAGCTCGTGGGGGTACCGGTCCTCCAGGCCCTCCAGCCGCACCAGCTCCACCATCTCGCGGACGCGCCTCGACCGCTGGGGGCCCCGGGCCAAGCCGTACCCGATGTTCTCCGCCACCGTCAGATGGGGGAAGAGGGCGTACTCCTGGAACACGAAGCCGACCCGGCGCTCCTCCGGCGGCACCGGTCGCCCCTCGCCGGCGACCATCCG
Source organism: Thermaerobacter composti (assembly GCF_033582035.1). Taxonomy (NCBI): domain Bacteria; kingdom Bacillati; phylum Bacillota; class Clostridia; order Eubacteriales; family Clostridiales Family XVII. Incertae Sedis; genus Thermaerobacter; species Thermaerobacter composti. The sequence continues at coordinate 567,107 of NZ_CP132508.1, read as the reverse complement.
CCCCCCGAGCTCGATGCGTCCCGCATCGGGCGTCTCGAAGCCGGCGATGAGCCGCAGGGTGGTGGTCTTCCCGCATCCGCTGGGTCCCACCAGGACCAGGATCTCCCCGCGGTAGACCTCCAGGTCGAGACCGGCCACGGCCTGCGTCGCGCCGAAGCGCTTCACCAGGCCGCGGCAGCGGATCACCGGCGCATCGGTGTCCTTCACGGCTCCCACTCCCCCTCCCGGCGGAGGATCAACCCCACGGAGGCGGCCGAGGCCGCCACCAGCAGCAGGGACTTGACGGCCGCCTGGCCGAAGTAGGCCTCGCTGATCGAGTTCCACACCGACGCGGCGAGGGTGTCGAACCCTGGCGGGCTCAAGATCAGGGTCAGGGGCAGTTCCTTCAGGGTGACCAGGAACACCATCCCGGCCCCGGCCAGGATCCCGGGGCGCACCAGGGGCAGGGTCACCGTGGTCAGCACCTGCCACGGTCGCCGCCCCAGGCTGCGGGCGACCTCCTCGAGCTTCGGGTCCACCTGGAGCCACGAGGCCCGCAGCGGCCCCAGGGCCGTGGGCAGGAAGACCATCGCATAGGCGACCACCAGCATCGCCACCGTCTGGTACAGGGGCCCCAGGAAGCGGATGCCGAAGAACACCAGGGCCAGCGCGATGACGATGCCCGGGATGGCGAAGCCGATGTGGACCACGCGGTCGACGAGCCCGCTCCAGCGTCCGGGATGCCGGGCGCCCAGGGCGGCAACGGGCAGCGCCGCCGCCACCGTGACCACGGCCGCCAGCGCGGCCACGGCCAGCGAATTGAACGTGGCCGGACCCAGCAGCACCCACCAGTCCCCCTCCAGGGCACCGCGCAGCGCCCAGTAGGCCAGCACCGCCAGCGGCACCCCCAGGGCGAGCAGCACGACCAGCCCACAGAAGGCCAGGGCAGGCAGGCGCCAGGGGCCCAGCGGCACCGGCGCCGGCGGGCGCGGCGTCCCCGGGGTGTCGCGGTGGTACCGCCAGCGCTCCCGCAGCAGGGCGTCGATGCCCAGGAGGGCCATGGCCGCCGCCACCAGCACCAGGGCCATGCCGCCCGCGGCCTCCCGGTCGAAGGCCACCTGGTACTGGACGTAGAGCGCCCAGGTGAAGGTCTCGTAGCGCAGCGTGGCGACGGCACCGAATTCCGCCAGGGTGTACAGGGCCACCAGCCGGGCGCCGGCGAGGATCGCCGGACGCAGCTGGGGCAGGACCACGGCGCGGAAGGTGGCCCACCGACCGCGTCCCAGGCTGTACGACGCCTCCTCCAGGGCCGGGTCCAGGCGCTGGAGCGCGGCCCGCACCGGCAGCAGGACGTACGGGTAGGTGAACAGGGTCATCACCAGATAGGCGCCCCAGAAGCCGTGCAGATCGGGCAGCCGCTCCACGCCCCAGGGGGCCAGGAGTCGCTGCAGCAGGCCGTGGGGCCCGGCGGCCACCACGTAGAGGAAGCTCCCGACGTAGCTCGGGATCGCCAGCGGGAGGACCGTGGCCACCGCCCAGAACCGCCGGCCCGGCAGGTCGGTCCGGGTCACCAGCCACGCCAGCGGCACCGCCAGCAGCACGCCGGTGGCGGTGACCGCCGCCACCAGCCCCAGGGAGCGGCCGGCGATGGCCCACGTGGACGGGCGGAGCAGCAGCTCCGCCACCCGGTCCCACGCACCCGCCGTGCGGAGGAACAGGTACCCCACCGGGAGCAGCATCATGAGCGCCACCGCGCCGGCGGCCGCCCCCAGGGCCAGGGGCGGCCGGCTCCCCCGGCCGGGCCCGATGGCGGTGGCGCGGCCCGATCCCGTCGCCGCGGCGGGTCGCACCGGCCGCAGCGGGAACGACGGGCCGACGGATGCGCCTCGTCCTGACGGTGTCGACCGCGCCGTGGCCGAGCTCATCGGCTTGCCTCCTCGCGTCCACTGTAGCACGGCCTGCGTCGGATTGAGAGAGATGTTCCATATCAACATCAACAAGGCGCGCCTCGAGGGCCCCCGCCGCACGAGCCCGCCCACGGGCGCCCCGAGACCCGTCACCGCCCGGGCGGCCACCCGCCGCCCTTGGCCGGGTTCGTCCGCCGGTGGACCCCGGCCGACGCAGCGGGGGGAGCCGCGGCGCACCCCGCCCGGTCCGCCGCCCCGCGGACCGGCGAAGCCGCCGGGACCGCGGCATCCCCGCGGCGCACCAGCCGCCACCCCCAGGCGCCGAGCCCGGCGAAGACCGCCAGCCAGAGGGCCGTCAAGGCCGTGGTGGTGGGCGTCCACGCCCGGTAGTCCGGGAAGAGCCGTCCCATGGCAGCGAACCACGCCACGGGCATGGCGAAGGGGTCGACGGCCACCGTCACCTGCCCTGCCCCCACCGACCGCACCAGGGCTGCGGTGATCGCCAGCGAGACGGCGGCCAGGACGGCGAAGGCGCCCCGCGCCCGCCGGCCTGCCCGCTGGAGCACCAGGGTGATGGGCAGCGCGTACAGCGGCAGGACCGTCATCAGGGTTCGGCCCGGAAACCACCAGCCCATCATGGTGATGGCGACGAAGGTGGCCACCAGGTGCTGGACGAGGGCGAGAGCCAGCGCCAGGCGACCGCCGCCGCGATCCCGCGCCGCCATCACCCATCCCGGCAGGGCGAGCAGCAGCACCGGGGCCCAGCGGACCAGCCCAAAGCGGCGGTCCACGAACAACCCCCACAGGCGGTAGAACCGGTTGGCGAGATCGGTCAGGTGCGCCTGCAACACCTCCGGGGTCGACTGGCCCGCGTAGACCACGTTGACGCTGTACGGCGTCAGGGCCCCGAACACCCGCAGGTGGAAGAGCACGTAGGGGATGCCGAGGACCAGGGCCGCCAGCCCCAGGGCCCACCGTCCGCGGCGACCCGCCCGCCAGGCCGCGGCGGCCGCCACCACCGCCGCCAGCGGGGCGTACTTGATGCCGAGCCAGCAGAGGGCGGCCAGCAGCAGCGCCAGCACCGCGCACCGGCCGATCTCGCCCGGATGCCCGGCCCCGGGCCCGGGCGCCTGCTGCCCTCGGCCGATGGCCGCGATCCGTCCCCCCAGCCGCCGGGATCCGCCGCCGCACGACCCCGGGGGCACCGGCGCCCGTCCCGTCCCGGCAGGCGCCCAGGGGGGCGGGCCACCCGGCGGCACCGTCGGCCGACCGCCCTCCTCCCCCGCCCCGGATCCCGCCTGGGCGCCCGGGGCCCGTTCGTCCCGCGCCAGCACCAGCAAGGCGGCCACCAGCGCCAGCGCCGCCGGCACCTCGGGGTAGATCTCCGTCGCATAGACGAAGGGCGTCGCGCTGAGGGCCACGGCCAGCGTCGCCCAGGCGCTCCACCGCGTCTCGCCGGTCCGCCGCGCCACCCACACGTACGTCAGGGCGAAGGTCAGGGCGGCCAGCAGCTGCAGCTGGAACTGGGCCCCCCGCAGGCCGGCGAGGGCGAAGCCCGGGATCAGCAGCACCGACAGGCCGGGGTTGTGGGGGCTGAGGATGCGGCCGTCGGCCGTGGGCACCGACTGCATCCAGAGGCCGTCGGGGTGGTCGAAGAAGCTTCGGTAGGACGCGCGCGCATACTGCTGGCGCAGGTCCAGATCCCCGTCCTCCAGCAGGCTCTGGGTCGTCAAGAGGTAGAAGGGCTCGTCGCCGGTGATGGCGGCACCGCGGCTGGCCCGCAGGTCCGCGGACAGGCTGTAGATCACGGCGAGGAGGAGGAACAGGCCCACGGCCCGCCGCGCCACGTCCGCCTCCCCGAACGCGCGGCGCGCCGCGGGCACGGCGCCGGCCGGGCGCCGCCCTGGCCGGGCGGCCTTCGGCCCAAGGCTGCGACTGCCGAAGACGGCCTGGCGCACCTCGTCACCTCCCGGCGACGGGGCCGGCGGTGCCGCCCCCGCCCTCGTCTCGCCCCCCTCGGGGACTCGGCCCTGACCGCCCCTGCCCCCTGACCGCCCCCCGCTCCCGTCCCTGGCTCCCCGCCCTTTGACCCCTTCCCCGGGTCGCCGGGCCAGGGGCTGGGGTCCCCCGGCGCCTCGAGGAGCTGGGCTGCCGGTGCCCGCTGGCGACCGGCGTCACCGGGCCAAGGGCTGGGGTCCGCCGGGGGAGCGGGGCGCCGGACGGCGCCCCGCTCCCCCGGGCGCCCGGCCACCGGTCAGGGCAGCACCCCGGTCTCCCGCAGCAGGTTCAGCGTCTCCCGCAGCTGACCCAGGTCGCTCTGGTCGATGGCCGGCGGCTCGAGCTCCTCCAGCGGCGGCACGCCCTCGGGCAGCGGAACGCCCGGGATCATCGGGTACTCCTTGGTCTCCTGGGTGAAGTAGCGCTGGGCCTCCTCGCTCAGCAGGAATCGGACGAACCGCTCCGCCGCCTCCCGCTGGTCCGTGGCCTTGAGGATCGCCACCCCCGTGACGTCGATCACCGCCCCGGGGTCCCCGTGCTTGAGGAAGTGGTTGCGGGCCGCGAAGTCCGGGCCGAGTTCCTCCATCAGGCGCGGGACGTAGTAGTGGTTGGCCACGCCGATGTCCACCTCGCCGTCGGCCACGGCGCGGACGATGCTGATCAGGTTCGGGTACTCCTTGGGCTCGTTGGCCTTCATGACCTCGAGCCACTGCCGGGCGGCCTCCTCGCCCTCGGTCAGGCGGATGGCGGTCACCAGGATCTGCCATTCCCCGTGGGTCGGCGCCCAGCCGAAGCGCCCCTTCCACTTGGGGTCGGTCAGGTCCATGACCGAGTCGGGCAGCTCGCGCTCGTCGATCCGGTCCTTGTTGTAGACGATGACCTTGGACCGGCCCGACACGCCGATCCACTGGCCGTCGGGCGAGCGGAAGCGCGGATCGACCTTCTCCAGCACGTCCCGGGGCAGCTCGGCCAACAGGCCCGCCTCCCGCAAGGGCCCCCAGCCGCCGGCGTCGGACAGGTAGAGGACGTCGGCCGCGCTGCGCTCGCCCTCCTCCAGCAGCGCGTTGACCAGCTCGGCCGTGCTGGCGTACCGGACCCGGATGTCGATGCCCGTCTCCCGGGCGAACTGCTCCAGCAGCGGGTGCACCAGGCTCTGGGTGCGGCTGGAGTAGACCACCAGCTGCGGGCGATCCCCGCCCCCCAATGCGCCGCATCCCGCCAGGACGAACCCGGCCAACGCCAGCAGCGCGACCAGCCCCACGGCCCGGCGGGGCCGGCACCGGCCTGGCCGCCACCGCAGCCGCCAGCGACCGGGCCCGCCGGCTCCCCCAGCCCGTCGAGGCGCTCTCCCCACGGACTGCAAGCTCCTCATCCCCTTCGTCCCAGGGTTCACGGGGTCACCGTCAACTCCGCCACCATGCCCTCTTCGAAGTGGCTGACCGCGTGGTCGCCCTCGCCCTCGACGATGTTGCAGATCAACAGGTACCGCCCGGGCCCGAGGTCGAACAGCCCCGAGGCCTGGGTCCCCGCGGCGAAGGCCTCCACCTCACCGACCATCTCCACCCGGTCTTCCGGCACCCGGCCCTCCACCACCGGGAGCTCCTCCGGCTTCTGGTCGGTCCGGATGACGACCAGCTCGTGGGGGTGCTCCGGGCCCTCGTTGGTCACCAGGAAGTAGACCTGGCCCGCCTTGACCCGAGCCGGTTCGACCTCGATGGCCCATTCCTTCAGGGTCACGTCGACCTGGGTCGCGCCGGCGGGCTTGGGCTCCACGTGGCCGGGCTCCGCGCCGGCGTGGGTGCCCGTCGCGCTGCCGGTATGGGTGCCCGAGGCGCTCCCCGTGTGGGTCCCCGAGGCGCTGCCGCTATGGGTGCCGGATCCACTGCCGGTGTGGGTCCCTGAGCCGGTGCCCGTCCCGGTCCCGGTGCCCGTGCCGGACACCGACACGGTGGTGCTCTCTGGGTCGACGGAGACGGTGCCCGGCCGGTCCTCGCCCCGGCCGCACGCGGCCAGGGCCATGGCTGCGAGCACCAGCACCGCCAGGGTCGCCAGCCGGCGTCCCCGCGGTCGGACGGCTCGCGGGCTCCGGCGGCGGACGCCTTCCCGACGCCCGCTCACCTCCCCACGGAAGAGGTCTTGGCGGCCGCCGGCCGGTGGCGGCAGGGCCTCCGCCGGCGACACGGCCGTCCTTGGAATCGCCATGGAGCATCCCTCCCTGGGGGCCGGTTCGTCCGGCCCGGTGATGTCCATCAAGGTGCGGCCCAATGGGTGCTGCGAGGCACGGGCCCGCCGACGTCAAGGGTCGGCCCGCGGGAGAGGGGGCGGCACCCGCCCCCCTCGCGGGCACGGGGCGCGGCGCGGCCCGGACCGACCCGCCGCGGCGGCCGGCCGGCGACCGCCCACCGCCCCGGGGATCCCGAATTCGCCCGTCGCCCCGGGACGCGGCCGACGGCCCGCCCGTCCACCGGCAGGGTCAGCTCCCGCCACATGGCCGGAAGCACCCGCCGCACGTAATCGCGGAAGCGGATGAACGACTCCCCCGTCTGCCGCACCCGGTACGCGATGGGCACCTCCGCCAGGCGGAAGCCCTGACGCAGGAGGTTGAGGTTCATCACCTGCGCGTAGTTGTAGTCGTGGACGATCCGGCACGCCCGCAGCGCGGGCCGACTGAAGGCCCGCAGCCCCGTCTGGCCGTCGCTGATCCAGCGGCGCAGGATCAGGGCCTGCAGCAGGGTGAAGGCGTAGTTGCCCAACCGCCGATACCAGCGCATGCCGCGGATTCGGCCGCGGAACCGGGAGCCGAGCACGTAGTCGGCCTGCCCGCGGGCGATGGGGGCGAGCACCGCGGGGATCGCCTCGGGCGGGTACTCGCCGTCGGCGTCGATCATGACGGCGGCGTCGGCGCCCAACCGGTAGGCCAGCCGCAAGCCCTGCCGCACCGTGTACCCGAGGCCGCGGTTGCGGGGATGGCGCACCACCAGGTCCGCCCCGGCCGCCCGGGCGACATCCCCCGTCCCGTCGGTGGAGCCGTCGTCCAGGACCATCACCAGCGTCTGCCAACCGGGCAGGGCCGGGCGCGGGATGCGCCGGATCACGTCACCGATCGCCGCCGCCTCGTTGAAGGCGGGAAGGAAGACGACGACCACGGGTCGCGAATAGGCGGCGAGGCCGAGGGATGGCGGCTTCGACCCGTCGCCCCGCCTGCGGCGGCCGTGCCGGGTCGCCCGCGAGCCGGACATGGGGGTCGCGGCCATGGCGCTCACCTCCCGGCTCCCCCTTCCTGCCGCCGAAGCCCCCGGGACCGCCCCCCGACCGCCGACGGTGCCGGGGAGGTCGGCACCGTCGGGGCGGCCGCCCGCCCCTGGGCCACGGCCGTCGGCCGCCCGCTGGGGGCGTCGCCCACCGCGTTCGCCGGCGCCGTCGCCGCCTCCGCCGCCGGCCCTGCCGCCCCGCCGGTCCGGGCGAGGCGGCTGCCCTCGGCTGTGACGGGGGAGCGAGCGGCGAAGTAGGCATCCAGGTCCGCCACCAGGTCCGGGGAGGCGGCATCGATGGCCTCCTCCAGCACCGGCCCGCGGGCCCGCTGGGGCAGGGGCAGGCCGAGGAGGTGCATCAGCGTCGCCGCCACCGAGACGATGCTGTGGGGTCCCTCCACCCGCCGTCCGCGGGCGATGTTGCGACCCACCAGGAAGAAGGGCACCCACCGCTCCCCCTCGCCCAGGTGGCCGTGGCCGCCGATGCCGTCGCCCTGGCCGTGGTCGGCGCAGATCAGGAAGGTGGCGTCCCGGGTGTAGCCGTGGCGGTGCATCCAGGCGAAGAAGGCCTCGATGTGGGCGTCGGCCTCGCGGATGCGCTCGAGGTACTCCGGGTAGTGGACGCCCCGGGCATGGCCGGTCTGGTCGGTGGCGATCAGCTGGACGACGAGCAGGTCCGGGTCGTCCCGCTGGAGGATCTCCCGGGCCGCGGCCATGATGTTGCCGTCGACCTCGTCCCCGTGCTGCACGCTGGTGATGGCCCGCACGTGATGGCCGAAGGCGTCGATCAGGTGGGCGATGCCCAGCAGGACGCCCTTCCGGCCGTGGCGCGCCAATACGTCGAAGACGCTCTCGACCCGCACCCCCAGGCGCAGCACCAGGTTGCTGGTGATGCCGTGCTCCCGCGGGTAGGTGCCCGTGAACATCGAGCTGAAGCAGACCACCGTGCGGGCGGGGTAGACCGTCTCCATCCGGTCGAACCGGGTCCCCCGCGCCGCCAGCCAGTCGAGGAAGGGCGTCTCGGCCTGCTCCAGCTTGTCCTTGCGGCAACCGTCGATGACGATGACCACCACCCGCCGGGACGGACGTGGCAGCGGCGCCGGGGCCTCGGCGTACTCGGGGTACTCGGCCGGCCGCCAGTTGAAGCCGACGCGGTGGACCACCGCCGCATAGACGGCCACGGCCACGGTGAAGAGGAACACGGGGAGCACCGCCGGCCCGCCGCCCACCTCAGCCACCAGCCCCGCTCCGGCCCCTGCCCCGGCCGCGGCGGGCACGGCCCCACCGGCTGCCGCGGCCGCGGACCCCGCCCCGGCCACCGCACCGAAGGCGCCGCCGGTGGGCGCCATGGGCGAGGCCGCCCCTGCCAGCAGGTGGTGCCACACCGCCAGGGTGAGGAAGGACTTGGGCAGCTGCTCCTGCGCGTTGCCGCTGGTGGAGTCGGCGTTCTTCAGGACCAGCTTCCAGAAGCGGAGGAAGTTCCACAGCGTGGTGCCCGTCCGCAGGTGGTAGTAGACCGTACCCCAGACGATGACGGTGAAGAAGAAGTACAGGCCGGTGGACAGGCCTACCGCCTCGAGGGACGGCCACCCGAAGAGGACGCCGAAGGCGAGGAGGGGTGGCCAGAGGAACCAGCGCAGGTGCAGGGGGAAGTCCCAGCGGACGTACGCCAGCAGCAGGGGGAGACTGGCCAGCAGCGCCCGGCCCAGTCCGGCGCCGCCCCCCATGAGGGCGCCCTGGCGCCAGGCGGGGTCGACGGCGACCAGCACCGCGAACAGGCCCAGGTTGAACAGCGGGTAGAAGCTCTTCCCCTCGTTCAGCAGGTTCCAGGCCCGCGCCGCGAGGACCTCGAAGGCCGAAGCCGCCTTCACGGGGCCGCCTCCCAACCAATAATGAGAATGAATGTCATTCGTGGGATTCCGCGGCCAGTATAGCGGCCCCGGCTGCGGGCGTCAAGCCGTGGCGTCCCGCCATCCTCCGGCTCTCGTCGATGGGCGATGGGGGTCGAGATCACGGCGGCGCGACCGCGGCCGACGTCACCGCAGCGAGGCCGCGGTCACAAGGCGGCGTAGACCCGGTTCCCCGGGTGAAGACGACGCGAAGGGGTCGAGGAGGCGCGGTGGGACGGCGGGCCGGGCCCTGTCCACGCATTGCCGGCGCCCCAGGCCACGGAGGCCGGCGCCGTCACCGCCGCAGCGGGCCGCGGGCCTGCTCCAGCGCCGCGCCCACCCGCAGCACCGTGGCCTCGTCTAGGACGCGGCCCACTACCTGCACCCCGAGCGGCAGGCCGCTGGCGCCGACGGCCACGGGCACCGACAGGGCCGGTTGCCCCGTCACGTTGAACGGCGCGGTCAGCCGGATCAGCGCCTCGGGGACGGGTTCCGGTTCGGCCCCAGCGGGCGTCCACGTCGCCTGGCCGAGGCGGGGAGCCGGGATGGGCAGGGTGGGCACCACCAGCACGTGGCATCGCTCCATCACCGCGGCGGCGCGGCGAGCCAGTTCCGTCCGCAGCCGCTGGGCGAGCAGGTAGTCGCGGGCCAGCAGGAACTGGCCGAGCTCGAACCGGATCCGCACCTCCTGGCTGTAGTCGCCGGCCCGACGGGCCAGGGTCGCGGCGTGGTACGCGCCCCCTTCGGCCAGAGCCAGGAGGCGGTTGACCAGCGTCAGCACCCCCGCCGGAGGGAGGTCGGCGTCCCCGATCTCCACCAGTTCCGCACCCATGTCCTCCAGCTGACGCAGAGCGCCGCGGAAGGCCTGTTCGACCTCGGGATGGATGCGGTCGCGGGCCCAGTCGGCCAACACGCCGATGCGCAGGCCGCGCAGGTCCCCGGTCGCCCCCGCCTCGGCCGCCTGGACCAGGCCCCGCGCCGGCGCCCCCAGCGCCGCGGGGTCCAGGGGGTCGGGTCCCGCCAGCACCTCCAAGACGCGGGCCGCGTCGGCCACCGTGGCGGCCAGGGGACCGGTGTGGTCCAGGGACCAGCTCAGCGGTACGGTCCCGTGGCGGCTGACCCGGCCGTAGGTGGGCTTGAGGCCGACGGTGCCGCAGGCGGCGGCGGGGATGCGGATGGAGCCGCCGGTGTCGGTCCCCAGGGCGACGGGCAAGAGGCCGGCCCCCACCACCGCGCCGGATCCGCCGCTGGAACCGCCCGCCGAGTGCTCCAGGTTCCACGGGTTGTGCACGGGTCCGTGGAAGGGCGTGTCGGTGGTGGCGCCGAAGGCGAACTCGTGGGTCGCCGTCTTGCCGACGATCACGGCGCCCGCCGCCTCGAGCCGCCGGACCACGGTGGCGCTGGCCTGCGCCACGTGGCCGGCCCGCACCCGGGAGCCGGCCGTGGTGGGCACACCGGCCAGGTCGATCAGGTCCTTGAGCGCCACGGGCACGCCGAACAGGGGACCCGGCGCCTCGCCCCCGCCACCCCCGGCCTCGCCCCCGCCGCGGCGCCAACGCACCAGCTCCGCGTCGCGGTGGCGGGCGGCCTCGAGGGCCTGTTCGGCCGTCACGGTGACGAAGGCATGGAGGTGCGGATCCAGGACCTCGATCTGCTGGAGAACGTACCGGGTCACCTCCTCGACCCCGAGCCGGCCGGTGCGGAAGACCTCGACCAGTTCCCCGGCGCTCATCCCGGCCAGGGGTCCGCCGGCCATGACCCGGCGGCCGGGGGCGGCCCAGGGCTGCCCCGGCGGCGCGCCATGGGCCCGGCCACCGGCCGCGGGGGCCGGCTCGACCCGCCCGGCGACGGGCCCGCCCGCTGGGACCGGCTCTGCCGTCCCGGCGACGGGAGCGCCCCCTGGAGCCTGCTCCGCCGGCCCGGCCAGGGTCCCGCCCGCCGCGATGGCGCCGGGGACCGGCCGGGTCGTCCCTTCTCCGGCGGCGGGGCGAGGCGCGGGTCGGGCCGCCCCGTCCGCCCCCGCGGGTCGTGCAACCGGCCGCGCCGCCCCGTATCCCGTCCCGCCGGTCCCGCCCAGGCGCTCGAGGGCCGCCACCGGCAACCCCGGCGCGACGCGGTAGGCGGGGTGGCCCGGGTCGAAGGCCATGGCGGGCAGCGTCTCGCCCAGCACCTCCTCGCCAAAGGCCCGCAGGCGGGCGACCAGCCCCTCCAGGCGGGCCGCCGTCTCCCGGATCACCTCGTCGTCCACCGAGCCGCGGTGCAAGAGCTGTTCAGCCATGGAGCGGACGAGCTCTTCCAAGAGCACACCCCCGTTGCCACGCCTTTGCCGGGGAATTCGTGACGGGCCGGCCCGTCCCTACCCGGCCGGGGGCAACCGGAAGCCTCGGGACGGGCACCCCCGCGGACCCACCTCTGCCGATGGGGCGGCGGCGGCCGGAACGGCGGCGCTGGGCACCCTCCTCAGGCGCCCCGCCGATCCGGGGGCACTGGGCACCTTGCCCCAGCGCCCCGCCGATCCCGGAGCGCCCGGCACCCTCCTCAGGCCTACCGTCGATCCAGAGCGCCGGGCACCCTTCTCAGCGGCCTTCCGCTTCGGCGGCCACCTCGCCGGCCGCCTCGGGACACAGGAAGCGAACCAGGTCGTCCGGATCGGTGCGGACGCCGACGTAGAAGGGGCCGAACTCGCCGTAGCGGGCGCTGGCCTCGTCGAAGCGCATCTCGTAGACCACGCGCTTGAAGTCCACGGGGTCGTCGGCGAACAGGGTGACGCCCCACTCCCAGTCGTCCAGGCCCACGGAGCCGCTGATGATCTGGGTGACCCGCCCCGCGTACTTGCGGCCGATGAGCCCGTGGCTGTGCATCAGGCGGCCGCGCTCCTCGAAGGGGAGCAGGTACCAGTTGTCCGCCCCAGAGCGCTTCTTGTTCATCGGGTAGAAGCAGGCGTGGCGAGCCGGCGGGATCGCCGGATAGAGGCGCCCCCGGACGAAGGGCTCGTGGCGGACGTCCCGCTCGGGACCCCCGGGACCGGCACGGTAGAAGCTCAGCTCGGTCACCGACACGTAGGAGTAGGCGGGCTGCAGGTAGTCGCCCAGCGCCGTGCGGGACAGAGCGGCCTCCAGGTCGCTGAGGGCCTCCAGGGTGGGCCGGAAGTGGAGCCAGAGGAGGTCGGCCTTGTGGCCCACCACCCGGTACAGCGCGCTGGCCCCCTCGCCGGTGTCGGCCGCCGCCGTCACGCGGCGCAAGAACGCCGCCGCCTCCCGCGCAATGGCCGCCCGGCGGGCGATCTCCAGCGACTTCCAGCGCCGCCAGTCCAGGCGGCGGAAGTCGTGGAGGACGAACCAGCCCTCCAGGGTGAAGGGCGGCCGGTTCTGGGTCTCGCCCGCCCCCTCGGTCGCGACCTCGTCTTGGCGTCCATCGGCCGCGGGCCCGGCGGTTCGGGAGACCGCCTCCGCACCGGCCGACGCGGGGCGGGACCCGGCAGCGGCCGCCCCGCCGCCGACGGGCGGCGTGATGTCGCCAACGGAGTGCATGGACATCCACCTCACCGCCACGAGCATGGCAGAAGGGGTGCGCCCGGACAAGGGCCGTCCCCCCATCGGGCGCGGACCCGAGGGACGGTGGCGTCCGCATGACGTCCCGCCCGTCCGCCCCGGGCCCGGCTGCCCCGTCCCCATCACTCGCCGGTTCGTCCCGTGGGAGGAGCCGGTTCGTCCCGTTGGAGGAGGGCCAAGCATTCGACGTGGGCCGTGTGCGGGAACATGTCCACCGGACGAACCGACACCAGTCGGTAGCGGGACCGCAGGTGCCCGCTGCGGGCGGCGCCAGGCCTCCCCGTCCCCGAACCGGCAACGGCCGCGGGCAGGGGCGGCGCGGCCGGCGATCCGGTGGCGCAGAGCACGGCCAGGTCCCGGGCCAGGGTGACGGGATTGCAGGAGACGTAGACGATCCGACGCGGCGCCAGCTCGAGGCATGCCGCGAGGGCGGCGGGATCGCACCCCTTGCGCGGCGGATCCAGGATGATCACGTCTGGACGGCGCCGGTCGTCCCCGGCAGCGGGGACGGGAGGGTCGTCGTCGGGCCCGGTGGCCGCCTCCGCCGCGGGAGGACGGCCCTGCCCCCCTTCCCCGCGGCGGAAGGCCGCGGCCAGCCGCGGCAGGACCTCCTCCACGCTGCCCGTGAGGAACTCCACCCCTGCGAGGCCGTTGAGGGCCGCGTTGATCCGGGCGTCGGCGACGGCCTCCGGCACCACCTCGATGGCGGTCACCCGCCACCGGCCGGCGCCCGGCCGGTGGCGGGCCGCGGCAGCGCGCAGGCGGGCCGCCGCCAGCAAGGCCAGGGTGCCGATCCCGGCGTACGCGTCGATGAGCCAGAAGTCGCCGTCCCTGGCGCCCGGCGCCGGCTCGCCCAGGGCGTGGTCCAGGGCCAGGCGATAGAGGCGCTCGGCCTGGATCGGGTTCACCTGGTAGAACGACGTCAAGCTGATGCGAAAGCGCAGGCCGCCCAGCCGGTCGACGATCCAGGGCCGACCGTCGAGGGGGTGCGTCTCCGGGCCGAGGATCGTGTTGCCCGGGCGGCGGTTCACGTTCTTCACCACCCCGACCAGGGCGGGGACCTCCCGCCGCAGGTAGCGAGCCAGCCGGTCCTCGCCCGGCAGGCCGTCGCCGTTGACCACCAGGCCGGCCAGCGCCTCCCCGCTGCGCAGGCCCACTCGGACCACCAGGTGCCGCAGCAGCCCCTCATGGCGCGCCTCGTCATAGGTCGAGGTGGCCCGGCCGTCGGGGTCCTCCTCCAACCAGCGCCGGAGGGCGGCGATGACCTGGTCGATCACCGGGTGCTGGATGGCGCAGCCCGTCCACCCCATGTCGACCACCTGGTGGGTCCCGGCTGCGAAGAAGCCCATGGCCACCCGGCCGGACGGGAGCCGTCGCACGGGGATGGCGGCCTTGTTGCGGTAGTGCCAGGGCGGGTCCATCCCCACCGCCTCCGCCACCGGTGGCGAGGGGATCCGGGCGATGCGCTCCAGGGCGTCGATCACCATCTGGCGCTTCCACGCCAGCTGCTGGGGATAGGCGAGGTGCTGCAGCCGACAACCGCCGCAGCGGGCGAAGAAGGGACACCGCGGTTCGACGCGGTGGGGCCCGGGCGCCACCACCGCCACGGGCTGGGCCCGCGCGAACCGCCGTTTGACCTCCGTCACGCGGGCGCGCACGCGGTCGCCGGGCGCCACCCAAGGAACGAAGACCACCATGCCGTCGTACCGGGCCACGGCGTCGCCGCCGGCGGCGACGCCGTGGGGTTCGAGCTCCACCACTTGGCCGGGCTCGAGGGGCGCTGGCTGGGTCCGTTGGCGGGCCATGACATCTTCCTCCTGCCCCGCGGCTTGGCAGGGATGCCGCAACGGGGCGCCAAAACCCTCCCTAGGGCGATCCGCCTCGGGCGCGGCAGCGCCGCCGCACCGGGGCCCTTCGCGAATCCAGGGAGGCGGTGTCACCGTGGCCGTCGATCCCGTGTGCGGCATGACCATCGACGAGTCGACCGCCGAGGAGATGGGCGTCGAGACGGTGGTCTACCGCGGCACCACCTATTATTTCTGCTGCCCGTACTGCCGCAAGCAGTTCGAGCGGGATCCCGAGCGGTACCTCCAGGCCCCGGGGGCGCACCACGACGCGGTCCACGGGGACGGCTGAGGCGCCGGCCTACGACCGGGCCGCGGACCGGCCAGCGGGGGCCGTGGGGTCGCCGGGCGGGTCGTTCGTGCCCGACGGACCGCCATCCCCCGGAGGGAGGGGGCGATCGCCGCGCTCCCCTCGGCCGCCGGAGCCGGGCGCACCGACATCCGCGGCGGCGGTCCGGGCGGGGGGGCGGCCGGCCGGCGCGGAGTGGGGCTCGACGTGCACGTGCACCAGCTGGATGTCGGGGTCGCGCCGCAGCGCCTGCTCGACCCGGTCCGCCACGGCGTGGGACTGTTCCACGGTGAGGTCGGGATCGACGGTGATGGTCACGTCGATGGCGGACGCCTTGCCCAGGCGCCGTCCGCGCAGGTCCCGGACCCCCTGGACACCCGGCACCCCTGCGATCCGCCTGCGCAGCCGCTGCAGGCGCTCGGGCTCGAAACCGTCCAGCAGGTCGTGGGTGGCCTCGACCAGCAACCGCCAGGCCGTGCGCACCACCAGCACGCCGACCACCATGCCCGCCACGGGGTCAAGCCAGGGCCAGCCCCGTTGGGCCCCCCAGATGCCGACCGCCGTGCCCAGGCTGACCAGGACATCGGCGCGGTGGTCGCGGGCGGCGGCCCGCAGCGCCAGGCTGCCGGTGCGCTGCGCCAGGGCGCGGTTGTAGAGGTAGACCCCGCCCATGACGGCGGCCGCGGCGAGGGCGACCAGCGCCGCGTAGGGCGCGGGCGGCTCGAGCCGCGGGGTGAGCGCCGCCTGGAGGGCGCCGACGCAGACGTCGAGCCCCACCAGCCCCATCACCGTCCCCACCACGAGCTGGGCGACGGTCTCCGCCCGCCCGTGGCCGTAACGGTGCTCGGCGTCGGCCGGCCGGGCCGCCGCCCGGATGCCCCACAGCACCGCCACCGACGCCAGCACGTCGGTCAGGTTGTTGAGGCCGTCGGCCAGGACCGCCCGCGAGCCCGCCCGCCAGCCGACCGCGATCTTCACCGCGCTCAGCAGCGCGTAGGCGGCGATGCCCAGCCAGGCCCCTCGCAGGCTGGCTGCACGAGGGTCCACCGTCTGGAACCCCCGGTCCCGCACCCCACCCGTCACGGACTTTCCTCCCCGCAAGAAGGTTGCGGTCGTGCAACTTCCCAGACACGGCGGGAGGGAGGTCCGCGCCCCCGCGGCCTCCCTCCGCAGCGGTTCCAGTATAGCGCCCCGCCGTGGCCTCCGCCAGCGGGGCGATGGCACCCCTCCCCCGGACGAACCGGCTACCGCCGTCCGGCCACCCGCTCCCGCTCCTCGTGCCGGCGTGCGGCCAGCACCTCGTCGCGCAGGGCCTGCCAGACCCGCTGGTAGATGGCGGCGTAGGCGGGGTGCGCCCGCAGGCTGTCCAGGTCGCGGTGCCGCGGGATGGTCACCGGCACCTCCGCCTTGATCCGCCCCGGCGAGGCCGTGAAGACCACGATGCGGTCGGCCAGGTGGATCGCCTCGTCGATGGAGTGGGTGACGTAGAGCACCGTCTTGCGGTTGGACTCCCAGAGGCGCAACAGCTCCTCGGCCAGCAGCAGCTTGTTCTGCTCGTCCAGGGCCGCGAAGGGTTCGTCCATCAGCAGGATCTCGGGGTCGACGGCGAAGGCGCGGGCGACGCTGACCCGCTGCTTCATGCCGCCCGAGAGCTGGTGGGGGTAGGCGTCGGCGAAGGGTTCGAGGCCCACCAGCTTGAGGTAGCGGTCGACGATGCGCTCCCGCTCGGCGCGGGGCACCCGCCGGAGGGCCAGGCCGTAGCCGATGTTGCGGCGGACGGTCATCCAGGGGAACACCGACTGCTCCTGGAACACCATGGCCTGCAAGGGCCGGGAGGGATCACGGCGCGCCACCTCGATGGTGCCCGCCGTCGGCGTCTCCAGGCCGGCCAGGATGCGCAGCAGGGTGGTCTTGCCGCAGCCGGAGGGGCCGACGAGGCAGACGAACTCGCCCTCGGCGACCTCCAGGTCGACGCCGTCGAGGGCGGTGATCACGCGCCGCCGGGTGGCGAATTCCTTGCGCAGGCCGCGAATCCGGATCTTCCACGGTGTGGTCATCGCGATCCCCCCTGAAGCCGTCCCTCGCCACGCCGCTCCCAAGCCGGGCCGTCCACCCACCCTCGCCGCCCGAGGCCCGCCGCCGGCGCGTGGGCCGTGTCGGGACGATCCCCGCCGCCGGCCGCACCCGCGCGCGCCCCCCCTGCCGCGGGCCCCGGGCCGGGGCGCCGCAGAGGGCCCAGCGGCCCGGTCCGGACGCGGCACGCCCCACGACGCGGCGTCCGGCGGTGGTCGGCCAGCTTTCCGCCGCGCCGGTGTGCGCCCGTCCCTGCCCGCGCCGCTACCGGGGCCGCCAGGGCAGCACCACCCGTTCCAGCTCGTTGAGCGCCATCGTGAAGACGTAGCCGAAGAAGCTCATCAGCACCAGGCCGATGTACATGGCGGCCATGTCCCAGACCTGGTAGGAGTTCCAGATCAGGTAGCCCAGGCCGCTGCGGGCGCCGATCATCTCCGCGGCCACGATGAGCAGCAGCGACACGCCCATGCCCAGCTTCAGGCCGGCGAAGATCATGGGCAGGGCGCCCGGCCACGCCACCGTGCGGTAGAAGTCCAGGCGCGAGGCGCCGAAGTTGCGCGCCACGTCGATGTAGATGCGCTCGATGTTGACGACGCCGGCCACGGTGTTCACCAGCACCAGGGTGAAGCAGCCCAGGGCGATGGTGACCACCTTGAAGGTCTCGCCGACGCCGAAGATCATCAGGAGCAGCGGCAGCAGGGCGATCTTGGGGATGGGATAGATCGCGGCCACCACGGGCTCCAGGACCGCCCGCACCACCGGGAACAGCCCCATGGTCAGGCCGAGCACCACCGCCGGCACGGCGCCCGCTGCGAAGCCGAGGAGCACCCGCAAGAGGCTGATGCCCAGGTGCTGGACCAGGGTGCCGTCGGCCACCATGGCGGCGAAGCGGACGGCGATCCGGCTGGGCGGCGGGAAGAACCGGACGTCCAACCAGCCCAGCCGCACCAGCACCTCCCAGATCAGCAGCAGGCCGATGGGGCTGGCGATGGAGAGCCACCGCTCTCGGTCCAGCACCGGTCCGCGGCGGGGCCGGGGGCCGCGCTGCGGCCGCCGGCCCCGCCGGTGCCACCGGTCGGCGGAGCCGCGTTCGTCCCCGGTGACCGCGGGCTCCACCGGGGCCACGGCCCGCGGGTTCGCGGACGATCCATCGGATCGATCGACCACCGGCGCCAGCCGGCCGGCTGCCCGCCACCGGGGTCGGCCGTCGCCCTGACCGGGCTGCCAACGGCTCATGGCACTCCCCCCTGGTCCGCAGCGCTCGGTCGCCGCGGGGCCGGGTGCGCGCCGGCGACCGCAACCCCCCGGGGGCCATCCCCCTCCCGCCGACGGCCGAGGCCCCCGATCCGGCGCCGTCGCAGCGTGGACCGGACGGCGGCGACGCCGACGACGGCGGGGTGGGCGGGGATCGCCGACGGGAACGGGAGCGGCCGCCGGGCCGCGGGAGTGGGACCCGGACACCCCCAGTCGCCTGCGACCGCCCCCAAGCTTCACCCGGCACCCGGCGCCAGCCGTGCGCCCTACTTCCCCGGCTTATAGGGACCGAGGACCCGCACCGCGTACTCCACCAGCGACTGGTCGACCACCGCGTCCAGATCGATCTCGCCCGTGAAGTAGCCCCGCTCGCGGTACCAATCGAGCTGCGCCTTGAGGCTCTCCACGTTGAGCCGTCCATCGGGATTCAACCCCGGGACGTACACCTTCTTCCAGAGCTCGGGGTCCTTGAGCGCGGTGTACTTGGTCATGATCGGGATGATCTCGGCCATCTTCGCCTCGTCCCGCTGCACGAAGGCGTCGTTGTAGTCCCGCAGGGCCTTCACGTAGGCCAGCATGAAGCGCTGGGAGAGCTCCTTGTCGGCCACGAAGCGCGGGCTCGCCAGCACCTCGGCGATCTGGAAGCCGGGGGCGTAGTCCCGGGCGGCGTCGCCGAAGCGCTTGAGGATGCCCTGGGCCTCCGCCTGGGTGATCAAGGGCTCGATGTGCATCGCCAGGTCGACGGCCCCGTTGGCCAGGGCGGCGTTCATGTCGCCGAAGGACTTGATGATCACGTACTCCACGTCGTCGCGGCTGAGGCCCGCGTGCCGGAGGGCGAGGTCGACGAACTGCTCGTCCAGGGAGGCCTCCGCCGTGATGGCGATGCGCTTGCCCTTGAGGTCCTTGTAGTCCTTGATCGCATCGGCCTTGTCGGCGGCCACCGTCAGGTTGAAGTACGAGCGTCCCGGGATGTTCTCGCCCTTGGTGGCGACGAGACGCAGGTCGAGCCCGCTCTGGATGGCGTTCCAGAGCCCGACGCTGAGCACCCCCCCGGCCACCTGGACCTGGTCGGCGGCCAGGGCCGGCAGCATGTACGCGCTCGACTCGAAGGTGACGAACTCCGGCTTGATGCACAGGTCACGGAAGTAGCCCTTCTCGGTGGCGATGTAGAAGCCCGCTCCCGAGGGGGCGCCGTCTTCCGCGATCTTGACCGTGACCTCCTGGGGCAGGGGCGGCACCCCGGCGAGGCCCGGTCGCCGGCTGCAGTCCCCGGCGGCGCCGCCCGACCCGCCGGCCGCACCCCCGCCCGACCCGCCCGTCGCCGCACCCGGCGCGGTCCCGCCACCGGGTCCGCCTGCGCTCCCGCAGGCCGCCAGCACCAGGGCGGCCATCAGGATGGCCACCAGCGCGGGAAGAACGCGGCCCGCGCCGCCGGCCCGGCGGGCCGTGCGCCGGCTGGTCGGTCCGGGCACCGGCCCCTGCACCGGACCGGGCGCCGCTTCGTTCTCCCAGGCGCCGGCGGCCGCCGCCACCGCCCCGCCTCGGTCGATTCCCCTCATGCCTCGGACCCCCCGTCGAGAGACTCCATGGACCGGGATCGTGGCACGGGACCGTGTCAGGAATCCTGACGTCCCGGCCGTGACGACTACCCCACGATATGCCGCGGCCATGGGCGGGTGTGCAGGACGGCGGACGCGGCGGGGCCGGGACGGGCGGGCTGGACGGGGGTGCGCGCGCAGGGGGGCTGGGTGGACGAGACGGGGGCCGAAGGCAGGGCCGACGCGAAGCCGGGCCGCCGTCGAGGCCTGGTCGGCGGCTGGAACCCGCTGCGGGGGCCGGCCAGAACCAGCCGCGGGGGCGGCTGGAACCCGCCGCGGGGGGCGATCATCCGGCGCGGGACGGGGGCCGTCCAACGGAGGCAGGAGGGGCGCCCGGCGGGGGTGGCGTCCGGCGCCACCCGGCCGCGGCGGCATGGGGGTCGCGGGTCGGGCGCGCAACGGGGTCGGCCGTCCGGCGCGGGGCGGGGGCTTGCGTCGCGGTGGGGTCGGGTTCTCGGCCGGTCGCCGGCCGGGAGTGGCTCGTCGAAGGCGAGCGATACGGTGGCCCGCAGGGGCGGGACGGGGTTGCGATCCGGGCTCGGGCCTCCCACCCGGCGCGGGACGCGGTCGCGACTCGGGCTGCCACGTGCCTCCGCGCGCGGGACGCGGTTGGCCGCCAGGCGGAGGGCGGGGGTCCCTCGTCGGGCGCGACGGGGTTGCCAATCGGGCGCCGGGCGTCCCTCGCCCGGTCGGACGGGGACGGGGCTGCCCGGCCGGGGCGGGTTGGGCGCCGGATGCGCCCTCGGGAACCGGGTGGGCCACCGGGACAGGATCGGGCGGTCGCGAGGCCGAACCCCGCAACAGCACGCGGGCGGCATGGGAGGGCCCGCCGGGCGGCGAGCGGTCCGCCACGGACCGCGGGGCGGTGCGGTGCACGGCGCGGGCTGTGCGAGGAGCGAGGGGCGGCGTTCCCGAACAGCGACGGTGGTGAGGGGCGCCGGTGCCGCCGCCCAGAACCCGGCGGGCGACGGTCCCGACCCTCGAACCGCAGCGGGCAGCGGATTGGGGAAGCGCTCGCCGGCGCCGCGGCTGGCGGCAGGTCGGCGGCGGGTCGCGCGTCGCGTGTCGGCATGTCGGCGTCGCATTCGCTGAACCGGGTGTCGGCAGGTCGGCATCGGGTCGCGGGTCGGTACACGCCGGAGCGCCCGCATGGGCAGACGCCCTAGGGTCAAGTCGCCGTAGTCAGGGATGTGATCTTTGACAAAGCGGCTGCTGAGGAACGTGCCCGTGGGCGCTACGCGGCCTTGGGCTGTTGCCGCTGACGACGCGCCGCCTCGAACCGGGTGGGGTCGTAGGGCTGACGATTTCGCCACATCGCAAACAGGACCCGAAGGGCGTGGTGGGCCACGATGCGCAAGGCTTCATGATGGTGACGCCCTCGGTTGCGGTGGGTCTGATAAATCTCCCGGGCCCAGGCATGGTGCAGGACGAGCTGCTGCGCCAGTAGCTGCAGCGTATTCCGGGCTTGTTTGTTGCAAGCGTGGCGGAAACGGACTCGGACGGTCTTGCCACTGCGAACGGTCACGGGGGCTGTCCCCGACCGACATTGGATCGGGCGGACGCTGGGGACCGCCTGGCGGTCCTCCCCGAAGACGGTGATCATGCCGGCAGCCAGCACCGTGCCGATGCCTTTCATGGAGCGAAACAAATCGCCGTCCGGGTGCGCCTGCACCAGGGTCTCCAGCTGCTCATGACAGGCCTCGAGCTCGCGGCAGACGGCTTCGAGCTGATCCACCAGAAAGAGCATGCGGCGTGCCCACAGGGCCACGGTGGCCGGATCGGCCGGGAGCTGGGGCTTGCGCGCGAGCTCGAGCAGTTCGGCCGTCTTGGCGGCGACGCCAGGGTAGCGGTGCTGGCGCAACAGCTTCTCGATCCGGGACCGGCGGGCGCGGGCGAAGTGCGCCGGGGTCGGGAAGGCGCGCAAGAAGGTCCAGGCCACGGGCCGGCCCAAGTCTGCAAACAGCTCGAGGGCCCGCGGGTAGTAAGCACGCAGGCAGGCGGTGAGCTGATTCAGAAGCCGCGTGCGTTCTTCCACCAGGGTCTGGTGGTGGCTGTAGGCCACCCGGAGCTGGCGCAGGATGTCGCTCTCCAGCCGCAGGGGTTGAAGGCGATGGCGATCGGTGCGGAGGATCTCGGCCAGGACCAGGGCATCCCGGCGGTCGTCCTTGCTGCCGGCCGGGGAGAGGCGGTCCCGGTAGCGATCCACCGCCTTGGGATTGACGGGATAGACCCGAAAGCCTGCGGCGAGGAGCGCGGCCACGAAAAGCCCCTGTCCCGAGCCTTCGATGGCGACGTGCACCTGCGCGGGGTTCGGTTCCAGGCGCCGGATGGCCGTAAGCAACTCTTCAAGCCCGTCGGCATCGTTGGGGACCCGGAGGTAGGATGGGGCCTGCCCCTCGGGAGCCAGGCAGACATCGTGGTGTTGGCTGGCTTGGTCGATTCCGACGCGCAGCATGATGCCACCTCCTGCGGGGGACGACCTCCGCCACCCACGGTGCCCTCGTGGAATCGGTGCTCGCGGCACGACGCCCTAGCGACCGTTGAGCAGCGGATTCGCCAGGTGCCGGAGGGGTCGGTCTGCCTAAGGCCGTCGCACGGCGAGGAGGGGATGGACCTCCTCCGGCCCTGACGAAACTTGGCGAAAACTGGGGTCCAAACCTGCTTGGACTATAACCCACGAGGGGGGTCGAGAAGGTGACCGCGGATCGAGGCGCCCAGCACCCGCCGGCGGCTGGGGAGGGCCGGCCGCCGGCGGGAGCGATCGCCGTCCAGGACCGGTACGCCGACGATTTCGCCTGGTGTTACGGCTGCGGCCGTCACAACCCGGCCGGCCTCGGCCTCAAGACCCACTGGGACGGCGAGGGGACGGTGACCCGCTTCCGCCCCCGTCCCGAGCACATGGCGGTACCGGGATACGTCTACGGCGGCCTGATCGCCTCGTTGATCGACTGCCACAGCATGGCGACGGCATCCCTAGCCCTGTACCACCGGGACGGCCATCGCCTGGGGGACCCGGAACCCGTGCCACGCTGCGTCACCGCTTCGCTCCAGGTGGACTACCTGCGACCGACGCCCCTGGGGCCGGAGCTGGTGGTGCGGGGGCGGGTGGTGGAGCTCGGTGCGCGCAAGGCGGTGGTGGAGAGCGAGCTCTACGCGAACGGCGTCCTCTGCGCCCGCGGCCGCGTCGTGGCCGTGCCGGCGCCGCCGACCATGACGGGGGCCTCGCCGGGCCAAGGGGAAGGGTGAGCCGGCACCGGGGGGAGAGGCGGGCGGCGAGGGACCACGCGGGCCTTCGGCGTGCCATCACCTGGAGACCGACCCCGGCACCGGGGGACAGGTGGGCGGCGAGGGACGACGGGCCTCACGGGCTCGCCCGCCGGGTCAGGACGTACAAGGCGGTCGGCCCCGCGGATCCGCCCCCCAGACCCGTCGGCGGGATGCACCGGTCCATCAGGTAGCCCGCGGCCAGGCAGGCCTCCAGCACCTCCCGCAGGTGGTAGCGCCAGGCCAGGCCCCAGTGGGGTCGGCCCTGGCGCCACGCGGCGAACTGGGCCGGGATGCGAACCCCCACCGCGGGCTCGCCCTGGGGCGGCCGCCAGCCCACCGGCTCCGGGATGCCGTCGGCATCCCGGAGCCGGTTGAGCACCGGCACCTCGGCGTCGGCCCCTGGGCGTGCCTCGGCAGCCGGGCGCGCCCCCTGATCGGGAGCAGCCTCGCCGCCGCGGCCGCGTTCTTCCGCCCCTCCCGCCCCTCGTGGGGCCGGCTCGACGCCCCTCCTGCCCGCCTCGACCACGCCGGCGGCCGCGGCGCGGCGGCTCACCCGTGGACTCCGGAGGTACCACTCGACCACCGCCCGATCGGCCGGCAGCCCCCGGTTCAGCTCGTCGTCCAGCGTGCCGTAGAACTCCCGCACGTACCGGCGGACGACGCCGCCCAGGCGGGTGAGGTTCAGGTAGCCGTTGCGCGCCTGCAACGGGTCGTAGGTCCAGGTGATGAGGTGGATCCCCTGCGCCAGGGCCCACTGGCGCTGGGCCAGCTTCAGCCGCCGGCCGATCCCCCGGTCCCGGAGATCGGGTCGCACGGCCAGTAGATCCGAGTGGAAGACGGGCTCCCGCTCCTCGCCCTTCGCGGGGTCAGCTGACGCCGGCCGGGCCGGCGTGCCCTCCCCCGGCCCGGGCGGCGTCGGGACGGGCGGCGCAGGACCGAGGGGCGGGTCGGGGGCGGGTTCGTCCAGACCGGGAGGAACCGGCTGCCGCCGACGCCAGCCGGGGAAGCCGAAGCAGAAGCCGACCAGCTCGCCGTCCAGCCACGCCCCCATGACGCAGCCGCCCACCTCGAGCGCGGCTCGCATGGTGGCCGCCGGGACGATGGGCGGACCGCCCCAGACCACCCGCTCGAGAGCCTCGGCCTGCGACAGCTCGTCGTGGGACTCCAGGGGCCGGATCTCCGGCTCCACGGTTCGGTTCGCCTCCCCGCCCCACCTCCGGGGCCCACCGGCAGGCTGCACGGCGCAGGGCCGTCCGCCGGGCGACCCGCATCGCCCGCTGCCGCGGCACCACCCCGCCGCGCCAGCGCTCGGGGCTCGCGCCGGATCAGCAGTCGCGAGCCCCGCCGGACGGACGATCGGGATCCGCCCCATGCGCCGCCGGATCAGCGATGGGGGCCCCCGCCGGACCGGCGGCCGCGAGCCCCGCCGCATCCGCGGGCGGGAGCCCCCGCCGGACCGGCGGCCTCCCCCGGCCGCCGGTCCGGCACCGGGCCCGTCAGGGCCGGTCTCCGCCGCCGGCCGCCTCGCCGTCTCCCACCGGGCCGCTCGCCGGACGGCGGGCGGGAACGTCCGCCGTCCGGCCGGGCCCCTGGGCGGGCTCCGCCTGCTCTTCGACCAGCCGGCCGACCCGCGCCAGCCGCGCCTGGCGGCGCCGTCGCGCCTCGGCCTGCCTGCGTCGCTCCTCGGGCGTCTCGGCGATGACGGCGGGGACCGGCGTCGGCTGGCCCCGCTCGTCCAGCGCGACGAAGGTGAAGAAGGCCGTGGCCGTGTGGCGGCGCTGCCCCGTGCGCAGGTTCTCGCTGTAGACGTCGACCTGCACCTCCATGGAGGTGCGGCCGGCGTCGGTCACCTGGGCCACTACCTGGATCGCCTCACCCACGCGGATCGGGTGCAGGAAGTCGATGCTGTCCACCGACGCCGTGACGCAGACCCGGCGCGAGTGCCGGGCCGCCGCCAGGGCACCCGCGATGTCCATCAGGTGCATGACCTTGCCGCCCAGGATGTTCCCCAGGGGATTCGCGTCGTTGGGAAGGACCAGCTCGGTCATCTCGACCCGGGACTCCCGGGCGGGGCGGGCCGGCGGCATGACCTCGGCGGCCGGGTCGGCATGGCCCGTCGGGGCGGTTTCGGCACGGGCTCCGGCCGGCGCCGGGCCGGGGCCGCCGGCGGGAGGGGCCGCCTGCTCCGCGGCAACGCGGGGGCGCCATGGGTACGGCACGGGCCCGTCGCCCGCGGCCGCGGCGTCGGGCGCCGCCGTCGCCGCGGCCGCAGGGGCCGAGCCTCCAGAGCGCCCCGCCGTGCCGGACCCACCGACCGATTCCACCGGGCGCGAATCAGCCCCTTGGGCTGCGCCATGCTCGTCCGGCGCCATGCCGGACCGACGCCCCGGTTCCGCCGGGCGCGAACTGGCCCCTTCGGCTGGGCGATGCTCATCCGCCGCCGTGCCGGATCCCCGTGCCGGTTCCAGCGGGCGGGTGCCCGCCGCGGACTCGGGGCAGCCGCTGGAGGACGCCGCCTCCTCCGCCGTTGCCGTCCGTGATGAGCCGGCGCTGGCCGGCCTGGTGCCGCGCGGCGGCCGTGGCGGCGCCCCGGGGACCGGACCCGTGGAGGGCCCCGTCGCGGAGGAAGCGGGCTCCAGCGGGCGGGTGCCGGCCACCGACCCCGGGCGCCCGCTTGCCGGCGCCGCCTCCGCGGAGGCGGCGGCCCGGGCTTCGCCCTCGGCCGCCGCGGTCTCCCCCTGGCGAGGCGGCGGCGGGCTTCCGCTCCGGTTGGCCGGCGGCTGCGTCCCATCCCGCGCCTCGCGGCCGTCCATGGACCTCACCCCACCTGCGCGGGAGGGGCCGGCCGCGCCGGCCCCTCCCGCGGTTGCGCCTCGACGGCGCTGCGCCCGTCGCCGCCCATGATAGCACGGCCCGGCGGCGGACACCTCATGCGCCACGGCCGGCTTCGTCCGATCCCTCCTGCACGCCCGTGCCCTCGGGGACCGGCGCCGCCGGCGCCGACGCCCCCGACGCGCCCGCCGCGCCGCCTCCGGCTGCCCGCCGGCGTTCCTCCTCCGCCAGCACGCGCCGCAGCACCTTTCCGATCAGGCTCTTGGGCAGCTCGCTGCGGAACTCCACCGCCCGCGGCACCTTGTACTTCGCCAGCCGCTCCCGGCAGAAGGCGATGATCTCCTCCTCGGTCGCCGTCTCCCCCGGCTTGAGCACGACGAAGGCCTTGACCATCTCGCCGCGGTACGGGTCGGGGACCCCGACCACCGCCGCCTCCAGCACCTTGGGGTGCTGGTAGAGGACCTCCTCCACCTCGCGCGGGTAGACGTTGTAGCCGCCGGTGATGATCATCTCCTTCTTCCGGTCCACGATCCGGAAGAAGCCGTCCTCGTCCATCACGGCGATGTCGCCGGTGTAGAGCCAGCCGTCCCGCAGGGCGCGCTCGGTCTCCTCCGGCCGGTTCCAGTAGCCCTTCATCACCTGGGGCCCGCGGATGATCAGCTCCCCCTCCTCGCCGGGCCCCAGGACCCGGGTGCCCGTCTCGATGTCGACGATGCGCGCCTCGGTGTCCGGCAGGGGGATGCCGATGGTGCCGTTGCGCTTGCCCTCGCCGGTGGGGTTGACGTGGGTGACGGGCGAGGCCTCGGTCAGGCCGTAGCCCTCCACCAGCGACCCGCCCGTCAGCCGCTCGAAGCGCTCCTGCACCTCCAGGGGGAGCGGCGCCGCCCCGCTGACGCACGACTCGATGGACGAGAAGTCGTACTGGCGCAGCCTGGGATGGTTGAGGATCGCCACGTACATGGTCGGCACGCCGGGGAACATGGTGGGCTTGTAGCGGGCGACGGCCTTGAGGACGTCGTCGACGTTGAAGCGTGGCAGCAGGATCATCGTGCCGTGGATGGCGATGGCCAGGTTCATCACCGTGGTCATGCCGTAGACGTGGAAGAAGGGGATGACGCCCATGATCCGGTGCCGCGGCCCCTCGTCGACCTTGCCTTGCAGCACCCACTCGGCGGTCTGCAGGGCGTTGGCCAGCAGGTTGCGGTGGGTGAGCATCGCCGCCTTCGGCCGGCCGGTGGTGCCGCCGGTGTACTGCAGCAGCGCCACGTCGTCGGCATCGACCGGTACCGGGATCCGCGGCTCCCCCGCGTCCCGGCTGGCCCCGCCCTCCGCCGTCGACCGCGCGGCGGGTTCGCCGCCCCGGCCGGCCAGGAGGTCCTGGAACCAGAGCACGCGGTCGCCGGGGGCGATGGTCGGCCAGGTCCCGTCGCGCCGGGCCTTGAGCGGATAGAGCAGGCGCAGCAGCCCGGGCATGTACTCGTTGATGCGCGTCAGGATCACCGCCTCCAGCGGCGTCCGCGGCCGCGCATCCCGGACGGTGGGATAGGTCATGTCCAGGGCGATCAGCAGCCGGCAGCCGGAGTCGTTGAGCTGGAACTCCAGCTCCCGCGCGGTGTAGAGCGGATTGTGGTTGACGACCACGCCGCCGGCCTTGAGGATCCCATAGTAGGCGATGACGAACTGCGGGCAGTTGGGCAGCATCAGGGCCACCCGGTCCCCGCGCCGGAGGCCCAGGCGCACCAGGGCGCGGGCGAAGCGGTCGGCGGCGTGGTTGAGCTGGGCGTAGGTCAACGTGCGGTTGAAGAAGACGACGGCGGGATGCTCGGGCCGCTCCCGCGCCGCCCGTTCCAGCAGGCCGTACAAGGGCATGTCGGGGTAGTCCAGGTGCGCCCGGACGCCCTCGGGGTAGAAGCGCAGCCACGGGAACGACGCCGCCCCGGCCTCCCGTGGAGCGCCCGCCTGCCCTGCCACGGTATCCGCCACGGTACTCCCCTCCCCCGCCCCCGGCTCTCCGCGACTCCCCGCCGGGGGCCCGTCTCGCTTCCCCGGTGCCGATCCGCCCCGGGTCGCGTCCTTCACCTCGACCGGCGGTCTGCGCTCCTCCGGCGCGACCGCCGGATCGCCGGCTCGCTCAAGCCCGGCCCTCGTCCTGGGAGGCGCCGGCCGGACCCGTCCCCACCGGGTCCGCCAGCGCCTCGTCCACCAGCTCCACGAAATCGCGCACCTTGACGCCGCGTTCCTCCGCGCCGGGGACGCCCTTGATGCCCGCCTCCATCATCGCCAGGCAGAAGGGGCAGCCGGTCACCACCATGTCGGCGCCGGTGCCCACGGCCTCCTCCGCCCGGTTGCGGTTGATCTTGCCGCCCTGCTTGTCCTCGAACCACATGTGGGCGCCGCCCGCCCCGCAGCAGAAGCTGCGCTCGCGGGAGCGGGCCATCTCGACCCGCCGGGTGCCCAGGCCGTCCAGCACGCCGCGGGGGGCGTCGTAGACGTCGTTGTAGCGACCCAGATAGCACGGGTCGTGGTAGGTCACCCGCAGCGACCGGTAGAGCTCGCGGGCCAGCTCCAGCTTGCCCTCCTCCATCAGCCGGAAGACCAGCTCGCTGTGGTGGATGACCTCGTAGTGGCCGCCGAAGCGCTTGTACTCGTGCTTGAGCTGCTGCAGGCAGTGGGGGCAGTGGGTGACGATGCGCCGCACCTTGTAGCCGTTCAGGGTCTCCACGTTGGCGCGGGCCAGCATCTCGTAGTGGTACTCGTTGCCGCTGCGCCGGGCCGGGTCGCCGGTGCACTGCTCCTCCGGCCCCAGCACGGCGAACCGGATGCCCGCCTTGGCCATCACCCGGGCCAGCGCGCGGGCCACCTTCTGCGCCCGCTCGTCGAAGGCCCCGGCGCAGCCGACCCAGTACAGGTACTCGATCGCCTCGGGGTCCTCCACCTCGGCCATGGTGCGCACCGGCAGGTCCTTGTACCAGTCGGTGCGGTCGGCGGTGGCGCCGCGGTAGGGGTGCTGGCGCGTCTCCAGGCTCTCCATGGCGCTGGCCAGGGTCTCGGGCATCTCCGCCCGCTCCATGGCCAGGTAGCGGCGCATCTCCAGGATCGTCGGCACGTGCTCGATGAAGACCGGGCACGCCTCCTCGCAGGCGCGGCAGGTGGTGCAGGCCCACAGCGTCTCCTCCCGGATCACGCCGCCCGCCAGGATGGGCAGGTGCTGGACGATGCTGTCATAGGTCTCCTGGTCGCCGGCCAGTTGGGCCGCCTTGGCCCGCAAGAGCTCATCCCGATAGGCCCGCACGTGGTCCCGCAGGTCCAGGATCACCCGCTTGGGCGAGAGGGGCTTGCCCTCGGCGAAGGCGGGGCAGGCCGCCTCGCAGCGGCCGCACTCGGTGCAGGCGTCGAGGTCGAGGAGCTGCTTCCAGGTCAGGTCCAGCGCCGTGCGGGCGCCCAGGCTGGCGCTCTCGTCCTCCAGGTCCATGGGCTTGGGCTCGGCCTTGGCGTCCAGGTTGCTGAAGAAGACGTTCAGCGGCCCCGTCACCAGGTGGAAGGCCTTGCTGTAGGGCAGGGCGGCCATCCACGCATGCCAGGTCAACATGTGCAGCAGCCACGTGCCCGCGTGGACCGCCCGCAGGGCGCCCTCCGACGGCAGCACCGCCGCCAGGGCGAGGCCGGTCAGGTAGCCGAAGGGCGACCAGAGCGCCCAGGGATCGGCCGTCACCACCAGCCGGATCCCCTCGAGGACGAACCCGGTCACCATGATGACCAGAAGCCCGAAGAGCAGCAGGAAGTCGGCCCGCTTGCCCTTCTCGAGCTGCCCCGGCCGCATCACGTACCGCCGCCAGAAGAACACCGCCAGGGCCACCGTGGCCAGGGCGCCGAAGACGTCCAGGGTCAGGCTGTGGAAGTAGAGGTAGAACCGGCCCCGCAGGATGGGGATGCCCAGGTCGTGGTGGACGAACACCACCAGGGTGCCGATGAACAGCACGATGAAGGCGAAGAACAGCAAGGCGTGGGCGATGCCCG
Source organism: Thermaerobacter composti (assembly GCF_033582035.1). NCBI lineage: Bacteria > Bacillati > Bacillota > Clostridia > Eubacteriales > Clostridiales Family XVII. Incertae Sedis > Thermaerobacter > Thermaerobacter composti. Next base: position 537,358 of record NZ_CP132508.1, on the reverse strand, counting down.
GCAGCCGCTCCTTGAGCAGGCGCCCCTGGCCCAGGGCGTGGACCAGGACCCGACGCAGGCGCTGACCGGGGCGATCCCACCGCACCTCCGGCTTGCCCGCCAGCCACGTGCGCACCCGCTGCCAGACCCCGTAGCCCATGATCGCCAGGGCCACGGCCATGCTGATGTACATGACCCACACGAAGCCGTGGGGGACGTTCCACTGCACCTCGCGGGTCGCCTCGGCGACGGCAGGCATCGCCTCCGGCATGCTCCTCCCCCCTCGCTCCATCCCGGCGCGCCGGCCCAGGACGGCCGCTGCGCCGACCCAAGCCGGCCCAAGGCGCCCGCCGGACCCACCCCGGGCGGGCGCGGGCAGATCATCCCGGCCACAGGCCCACCGCGGCGTCCGCCCCCCGGCCCACCGCGGGCGCCGTGGGGGCTGGCGCCTCGCCGACCCCGGGACCCCGCGGGCCTGGGCCGCGGCCTCCTCGGGCCGGCGTGGCGGCTGGACGCCACCGCGCCCCGCCCCCCGCTGCCGCAGCCCGCTGCCGCAGCGCCCCTCGTCGCGCCGGCCAAGCGGGGTGAAGCCGGCCGGCACCCCGCCCTCTCCTGCCGAGCGCCGGCGCGCCGCGTCGCCCGGCACGCCGCGTCGCCCGGCACGCCGCGGAGCCGGCGTCCCCCGACGGGCGACGAAGCCGGGCGTGCCCCGCTGGCCCGCCCCCACGGCATCCGGCGCGTCCCCGGCGCCGTGCGTGCCATGGCGGCCGGCGTCGCCCGGTACGGCCCGTACACCCCAGCGGGCGGCAGGCCACGACGGGCGGCACACCAAAGCGTCCAACATGGCTCGGCGGCCCGCACACCATGGCGTCCGGCGTGGCCCGGCGGGCGCCGCGCCTTGGCGGGTGGCGGCGGGACGAACCGGCCGGGCCACGGCCGGTTCGTCCCGCCCGCCCTCAGCTGGCCTTGAGCTTGCGGACCTCTTCGATCAGGTGCGGCAGCACCTTCTGGTACTCCATGGGCACGCCCAGGCGCGCCACCTCGAAGATCGGCGCCTCGGGGTCCTTGTTGATGGCCACCACGGTCTTGGCCCCCGCGATGCCCGCCAGGTGCTGGCTGGCGCCCGAGATGCCGATGGCGATGTACAGATCCGGGGCGATGATCTTGCCGGTCTGCCCCACCTGCCGCTCGGGCGGCGCCCAGCCCTCGTCCACCGCCGCCAGCGACGCGCCCACGGCGCCGCCCAGGAGCCGGGCCAGTTCCTCCAGGTCCTTGAAGGCCTCCGGGCCGCCCAGCCCCCGGCCGCCCGAGACGACGATGCGCGCCTCCTCCAGGCGCACCCCGCCCTCGGCCGCGGGCCTGACCTCCACCCGGCGCAGGGGCCGGTCGGTGCCGGTGACGGTCAGCGCCTCGACCTCCACCGAGGACGAACCGGCCCTCTCCGCCGCGGGGAAGGAGCCCGGCCGCACGGTGGCCACCTGCGGCGAGCGCCTCAGGACCACGTCGGCGATGGCCTTGCCGCCGAAGACGGGCCGCGACCAGACGATGCGGTCGCCGTCGCGCCGCGCCTCGATCACGTCGGTCACCGCCGCGCCGCCCAGCCGTGCCGCCAGGCGGGGCGCCACCTCGCGGCCGCGCGGGTCGGCGGGCATCAGCACCACCTGGGGCTTCAGGCTCTCGCAGGCCGCCGCCAGCGTGGCCACGTACGCCTCTCCGCCGTACGCCTCGAGATCGCCCCCGGCGGCGTACGCCCGGGCGCCGTAGGCCCCGGCCTCGGCCGCCGCCTCCCGGGCATCGGGCCCCAACACCACCACGGCCACGGCGCCGTCCCCGGCCAGCTGCCGGGCGCCGCCCAAGAGCTCCGCGGTGGCCTGACTCAGCGCCTTGCCACCCCACTGGACCACCAGGATCATCGACCGCCCTCCTCCCGGAGCCCACCCGTCACAGCACCTTGAGCTCCCGCAGCCGCCGGACCAGCGTGGCGGCCACCGCCGCCGGATCGTCGCCCTCGATCATCTCGCACTCGGTCTTGCGCTCGGGGATCCGCAGGGCGAGGACCTCGCTGGCCGCCTCGTCGGCCAGGGCCGCCGCATCCAGCCCCAGGTCCGCCACCGTCCACTGGTCGATGGGCTTGCGGTTGGCCATCATCACGTCGCGCACCTTGGGCAGGCGCAGCACGTTGCTGTCGTCGTTGGTCACGGTGACCACCAGGGGCGGCCGGGCCTCCAGCACCTCCCGGCCCGCCGGCGCCTCCCGCACCAGCCGCAGGCCGTCGCCCGCCGGCTCCATCTGCTGGACCAGGGCGGCACACGGCCAGCCGAGTTCCTCCGCCAGCAGGTAGCCCACCTGGCCCTGGTCCCAATCGCCCGCCTGGCGACCCGCCAGCACCAGGTCGACATGGCCGACCTTGCGCACCGCCGCCGCCAGGACCCGCGCCGTGGTGGCCGCATCCGGCAGGTCCAGGCCGTCCAGCTCCACCCGCACGGCCCGGTCCGCCTTGAGGGCCAGCGCCTTGCGCAGCCCGTCGGTGGCCTCGGCGCCGCCGGCGCTGATCGCCGTCACCGTGGCCGCCGCGCCCTTGTCCTTGAGCTGCAGCGCCAGCTCCAGCGCGTTCTGGTCGAAGGGGTTGATGACCACCGGCGCGTCGCCCCGCTCCGGCCGGCGGCCGTCCGCCGCCACCCGGAACTTGCGCGCCGGCAGCTCCGGGTCGAGGATGGGCTTGAGCAGCACCACCACGTTCCAACCCATCCGGCTTTCCCACCTTTCCCGTAGGGGTGTGTCTCCCGTAGGGGCGTTTCGGCACTTCGACGGGCGGCGGCGCCCGTCGGGTTCAAGCGCCCAGCGGCCCCGCCGGCCCTGGGGCGTCCAAGGCCGGGATGCTCCGGACCGCCTCGCCGCCCGCTGCGGTGGGCCGGTTGGCGCCGGACCGGGCAGCGGCCGGCCGTGGGGACGGCTCCCCCGCCGGGCGGTCGTCGCCCCGCGGCGCCAGCAGCCCGTGCAGGATCACCTGGACGAACTGCTCGCCGATCTGTGCCGGGGAGAGCCGACCGTCGGCGCTGTACCACCGGTACATCCAGTTGCAGGCGCCGAGGATGGCCAGGCAGGCGGCGCCGGGATCCACCGGGCGGAACTCGCCCGTCGCCACCCCTCGGGCGATCAACGCCGTCAGCCGCCGCGTGTAGCGGCCGGTCTCGCCCCGCACCTTCTCGGCGTGCTCCGGCGGCAGGGCGTGGGACTCCCGGAAGAGCACCGTCAGCGTCTCCTGGTGCTCGGCCACGACCCGCACGTGGGCGCGGATGGCCGCCGCCAGCTGATCGGCTGCGCTCCCCCCCGCCGCCTCGATCCGATCCAGCTCCGCGTGGAAGAGCCGCATGGTCTCGCCCGCGATCTTGAGCAGGAGCGCCTCCTTGCTGCGGATGTAGTGGTAGAGCGAGGCCTTCTGCAGCCCCACCGCGTCGGCGATGTCCTGCATCGTGGTGGCGTAGTAGCCCTTCTCGCGGAACAACTTGCGTGCCGCGTCGAGGATCTCCTGCTCGCGGCTGGCCATGCCGTCGCCTCCCTGCAGGGCGGTCGGTCGCCGCGTCCCTACCGACCGTTCGGTCGAGCGGTGTGCATAAAAAATTCATTAAATTCATTCCAAATGCACCAAATGCACACCATCCGCCCACCCCACGCCGCTCGCCTCTCGCGATCTCGCCGCGAAGCGCACCCATCCCGCTCCCGCCACGCGACCGGCCTCGCTGGCCTCTGCCCCGGCCGCTTCGGGCCGCGACCCCGCTCCGGGACCGCGGCCCCCGCGTCGCAGCCATGGGATGGATTCGCCGCCGCGCCGCCGTTTCCTGCCGGAGCGCGGCCGCGGCCCCTGTCGCGGGCGCGGTGCCCGCCCCTCCCCCTGCGTCATCCCCGGGTTGGCGTTCCTGGGCCTAGTCGCCCTGCGGGGCGCCCTGCCCTTCGCCTCCCTCGTCCTGCGCCGCGTCGCCCGCTTGCCCTTGCCCGCCGCCGGTGGCCGGCTCCCGCAGCCTCGGCAGGACCTGGTCTTCGAAGTAGGCGAGGTCGTCGGGGTCGAGGCGATAGATCCACGGTCCCTCGTTGGTCATCACGTACCGGCCGCCCTCGTCGGCCGTGCCGCCGACCCGGATCTCCAGGTGCGGCCCGGCCTTCTGACCCGGCGCCGCCTGGAACTCCAGGCGGATGCGCCCGTAGGGTGCGTCCAGGCCGTGGCGGGCCCGCACGGCCGGTTCGTCCCCCTGGTCGCTGACGAAGTCCGCCGCCCGCCACTGGTGCAGGGCAAACCAGAGCTCGGACAGCTGGCTGTCGTCCTGGGTGCCGACCCGGCGGCCGTCCCGCTCCATGGACCAGCTGGTGCCGCCCTCCTGGCGGACGAACACCAGCCGCGCACCGTCCCACTCCAGCTCCACCCGCTGCACGCGATCGTCCTCGAACGGGACGAACATCGTCTCCCGCAGCGCGTCGGGCGCCATCTTGAGGGTGTCGGCGAGCCCGGGGGAGAGCAGGTAGACCGCATCCTGGCCCGCCCGCCGCCCGTAGGTCCCGCCCCCCGTGACCGGGCTCTCGGCCCCCAGCTCCAGCACCCGCGCCTCGTCCTGCCCGGTGAATCGCACCGTCACGCGGACCGTCGGCCGATGCAGGCCGTACTGCTCCAGCGCCTGGCCGGTGACGCCCTCGGCCACCCGGCGCTGGGCCGTCAGCCGTCGCAGCCCGTCGACCAGGGTGGTGGCGTACTCCTCGGCCAAGGGGTAGGGGCCGGGCTCGTGCATCCACCAGCGCCGCGAGGACAAGAGCCCGCCGATGGTGTCGGCCGCCATCGGCCCCTGACCGCCGAAGGGGGCGTCGGGCGACGCCACCAGCTCGGGGGGCGGGCCGGGCCGCAGGACGATGCGCCCATGCTCCCCCTCGATGACGATCTCGCGCACCGTGGCGTCGCCGGCATCCCAGACCACGGTGTCCGTCGCCTCGTCCTCGCTTTGGGGCTGGTCGCCCCGCGTGGCCCAGGCGTAGACGGCCAATCCGGCCGCCACCAGCAGGAGGAACAGGCCGAGGAAGGCCTGGGAGGCCGGGTTCCGCCGGCGGCGACGGCCCGGGGCGCTCATGCGTGCCGCCTCCTCCACCAGATGGCGAGGCCGGTGAGGGCGACCAGGGCGGGGAACCCCAGCACGAGCCCGTAGAAGATCCCCACCACCGCCCGCGGGGTGAGCACGATGGGCGTGGCGGCCAGCTCCTTGGGCCGGATGGTCAGGCGCTCCTCCGAACCCAACAGCCAGTTGACGGCGTTGACGATGAAGTCACGGTTCCCCGGGACCCGGTCCAGGTAGTCGTTGGCCACGAAGGCCGCGCTGCCCACCACCACGGCCACCGGCTGCGACCCGCCCTCCCCGTCGCCTTCGGCCGCCTCGCCCTCCGCAGCGGACGCGGCCTCGCCGCCCTCGTCCCGCCCTTGCTCGTCCGCCTGGCCTGCGGACCGATCCGCGTGGGCGAGGTCGCCCTCCACCGCCAGCGCCAGCGTCAGCGGGCCCGCGCGGTCGTCACCGTCGCGGCGCACCGTCTCGGACCGCAGATCCGTCTCGCCCCAGGCCTCGTCGCTGGTGTGCAGGAGCTCGGTGGTCGTGAGCTCCGTGCCCTCGCGCGCCTGCAGGCTGCGGGACCCTGGCAGCACCAGCACCAGCTCGCCCTGTCGCAGCGGGTCGACGATGGCGTGGCTCCCCAGGAGCGGCATGGGCGAGAGGGGATCCTGGCCGAGGAAGGCGCGCTGGGGATCGACCACCACGTCCTGGGCGGCCTCCACCCCGACCGATGCCAGCAGCGCCTCCAGCTGCTCCAGGCGCCGGCCGTCGGGGACCGGCCCGTAGAGGACCAGCAGCCGGCCGCCTCGCCGCACGTAGTCCTCCAGTCGCTGGCGCTCCTCCTCCAGCAGGTCCCGGCTGGGACCGGCGATGACCACCACCGCCGCATCCTCCGGCACCTGGCCCCGCTGGGCCAGGTTGAGCGTCTCCACCGTCAGGGCCTCGCCCTCCAGCAGCTGGCCCAGGGTGGTCAGCTCGGTGTCCGGGTTGCCCTCGCCGTGGCCCGTCAGGAAGTAGACCTTCTTGCCGCCCCGCCCCGTCAGCTCGAGGAGGGCGCGGGTGATCGCCTGTTCGGCCCGGATCTCGAGGCCGCCGCCCGCCCCGTAGCCGAACAGGCTCAGCGGGTCGATCTTCCGGTGGTCGTCGCCGACCTCCACGACCACCGTGTTGTAGGCCTCCACCTCGTACCGCCTCGCCGTGGACGGCTCCCGCTCGGGGTCCACCACCTCGAGCCGGATCCGGGGCGAGGCGCGGTCGTACTGCTCGAGGATCTTGCGCAGGGTGTCGCCCTCCCCCGATCCGGACTGCAGGAAGCCGTAGAGCGTGACATCCTGCTCGAGGTCGGCCAGGACCTCGTGGGTGGAGGGCGAGAGGGAGTAGATCTTCTGGGCGGTGGCATCGTACCGCCACGAGTAGCGGGCGGCGAACACGTTGGCCAGCACCAGCAGGGCCAGCACAGCCACCGTCAGCACCACCGCGTTCGTCCCCCGCCACAGCACGCGACGGCGATGGACATCGGCCCGCTCGGCCATGGACGGCCCTCCTCACCGACTCCGCTCGCTGTTCGCCAAGCCCGCACCCCACCGCGCGGTGCGCCCCGCACCCGGCGCCACGTCCGGCGGACGGCTCGCTCCACGCCTCGAACCGTCCGGGCCGCCTCCCCTTGGGCGTCGGGGGCGGTGGGCCGGGGGCGATGGATCGCCCCCGCGGTCCGCTGCCCGGTCGGCACCCCGCCGCGGCGCCCGCCGCCACCGCCGGCCCGCACCAACCCCGGCGGGCGACGGACGGCCGGCCGCGTCACGCGGCCCAGGTGCGCCGCTCCACGTTGCGGACCGCGAGGAACAGGAAGCCGAAGATCAACGAGAGGAAGTAGACGAGGCGCCGGGTGTCCAGCACCCCGTCGATGAAGTCGCTCAGGTTCTCCCAGACCGACGCCGCTCGCAGCACGTCCCCCAGGGTCCCGCCGACGGCCCCCGCCGCCCAGTCCAGCATGTACAGGGCCAGCAGGATCCCGAAGCCCGCCACGGCGGCGATGACCTGGCTGTCGCTGAGGGTCGACGCCAAGAGCCCGGCGGCGGCGAAGGTGGCGGCCACCAGCCACACCCCGAGGTAGCCGACCACCAGCATGGGCCACTCCACGGCGCCGTAGGCCGCCGTGACGGCGGGGTAGATCCCCGTGACCCCGAGGAGCACCGTCAGCAGCGTCAAGACCGCGAAGAACTTCGCCAGCACCACCTGATTCAGGGTCACCGGCGCGGTCAGCAACAGCTCGGCGGTGCCGCGCTGCTGCTCCTCGGCCCAGAGCCGCATGGTCAGCGCGGGCACGACGAACAGCAGCAGCACCACCATGTGGTCCAGCAGGAAGCGCAGATCCGGCGCCTGAAAGCTGGCGACCACCGCCAGGTAGTACCATCCCGTCAAGGCGAGGAAGACGGCCGCCACCACCCACCACAGAGGCGACAGCCAGAAGGACAGCACGTCCTTGCGCCATAGGGCGAAGAGGCCCTGCCAACCCATGGCGCTCACCTCCGGCCGGCGCCCGCCGGTCGCTGCCGGCCGGCGGCGCCCTCGCCCGCCCCGTCCCGGGTCCGGCCCGCGGACCCGGAGGGGGCCTGTTCCTCCGTCACCAGTTGCATGAAGATCTCCTCGAGGCTCATCTCCAGCGGGCGCATCTCCAGGATGGGCCAGCGCTCCGCAGCCATGGCGAAGAAGACGGCCTCGCGCAGGTCCTTGCCGCGGGAGGCGACCTCGAGGCGCACCACCGGGGTCGGCGCGGAAGACGCCGCGTCGGCCGTGGACCGGTCCGCCGGCGCCCCCTCCTCCGCCCCGGCCGGCGCCGGTTCGTCCCCTTCCAGGATGCGGACCGACTCGACGCCATCCAGCTCGCGGAGGCGGCGCGCCACCTCGCGGGCCGGCCCCTTGACCGCGAGGCGCAGGGTGCTGACCCCCTGCAGCGCCCGCGTCAGTCCCTCGGGCGTGTCCTGGGCCACCAGCCGCCCGCGGTTCATGATCAACACGCGCTGGCAGGTCTGCCGCACCTCGGGGAGGATGTGGGAGCTCAGGATCACCGTGTGCTCGCCGGCCAGGGAGCGGATCAGCTGGCGGACCTCGACGATCTGCGCCGGATCGAGGCCCACCGTGGGCTCGTCCAGGATGAGCACGTCGGGCTTGCCCAGCAGCGCCTGGGCCAACCCCACCCGCTGCCGGTAGCCCCGGGACAGGTTGCCGATCAGGCGCTTCCACACGTGGGTCACGCCGGTGCGCTCCGCCGCCTCCTGGGCCTCGGCCCGGCGGCGGGGGCGGGGCACGCCCTTGAGGGCCGCCACGAAGAGCAGGTACGCCTCCACGGTCATGTCCGGGTAGACCGGCGGATGCTCGGGGAGGTACCCGACGCGCCGCTTGACCTCCAGCGGTTCCTCCCACGTGTCGAAGCCGGCCACGCGGATGGTGCCGGCGCTGGGGGGCATGTAGCCGGTGATCAGGCGCATGGTGGTCGTCTTGCCGGCCCCGTTGGGACCGAGCAGGCCCACGATCTCGCCCCGCTGCACCGTGAAGGTGAGATCCGTGACCGCGCGGTGCTCGCCGAACCGCTTGCTGACGTGGGAGACCTCGATCATCGCCGTCCTCCTCCCGGTCCGGGCGCACCGGGCGAGCCCCCTCCCCGGCTGCCCCGCCGGGCTGGGTCCCGTCGGGCTTCGCGGCCATTCTGGTCCCTGCGCCAACTCGTGGACGGCAGAGGCGAAGCCCCCGCGGCGCCAAGCCGACGGCCTCCGTGGAGAGGCGGTGTGGACGCCCGGCCGCACGGCGGTCGCCGCGGCGGTGGCAGCCGATGGCCCCCTGCCCAGGCGGTCTGGGACCCCCACCGGGGACGAGCCGCGCCTTGCCGCGCAACAGTATAGCATTGGCGATCCGGGGCCCGCCGGCCGCGCGCGACGGGAAATGTAACGGATCTGTTAACGGGCCGGGGACCGAGGGCCGCCCTCGGGCGGCGGGCGCCATCCACCACGGACGAACGCGGCGAAGGGCGGACGCACGCGGTCGCCGGCCAGGACGGGACCGGCCGGCTCCGCGGGGCGCTGGCGGGGGTCGTCCACGGGCAGGGGGGCCAGCAGCTGGCCCAGCGGGACCACCACCAGGCCGCGCCGGTGCAGGCCCTCGATCATGGCGGGGAGGGCCTCGACCGTGCCCGGCGTGGGGTGCATCAAGATCAGGTCCCCGGGCTGCGCCGCGGCGACGATGCGCCGTGCCATGAGCGCCGGGGGCGGCTTCATCCAGTCGACGGTGTCGAGGCTCCAGTAGACCAGTCGGACGCCGGCCTCCTGCGCCGCCCGCTCCACCGCGGCGGTGCGCACCCCGCGGTGGGTGCTGTAGAACCGCACCGCCGACGGGTCCAGGCCGGCCGCCCGGGCCACCGCTTCGACCCCGCGGCGGAGGTCGGCCAGCACCCCGTCGACCGGCTGGTCCTCGAGTTCCAGGGCGTCCGAGTAGCCGTGGCTGCCGACCTCATGGCCGCGGCGGACCATCTCCGCCACCAGGCCGGGGTGGGCCTCCGCCCACCGCCCCACGGGGAAGAAGGTGACCCGCACCCCATGCGCCTCCAGCGCCGCGAGCATGGCGGGCACGTGCTCCTCCCCCCAGGCCACGTTGACCAGGAAGGCCACGGCCTGTTTGCGCCGATTGGCATGATAGACGGGCTGACCGGGGAAGTCGTCCAGGTCCTTCTGCGGTGGGACGGCGCGGAACCGGAGGTCGACCCGGCTGCCCGGCGGCGCCCGCAGGATGGCTTGCAGGCTGGCGTCGACGTCCAGGGTCAGGCCGGCAACGCCGGGGATCACCGCCCGCTGGGCGGGGTCGGGGCGCGCATCCTCAGGCGGCATGTGCACCGCGCGGGCCAGCTCCTCGAGCCATTCGGACACCCGCTCCCGCGACCACCCGCCCACCGGCACGGGTCCGACCCACACGTCGGGGGCGACCCGGCCGGGGAGCCCGCCCGGTCGCCCCATCCCGGGCAGGAGGCGCAGCGGCGACCAGCCCGCCCGGCCCAACGCGGTCGCGGCTGCGATCAGGAGGAGCCACGCCGCGGCTCGCCGCCACCGGATGCCTGGGCCTGCCATGGATCCCGCCTCCTGGGCGGGCGAGCCGGACGCCAGGAGGAGGGCGGCGCGTCCTCGCCGCACCGTCCCTCCGACGCAGCCGACGTCTGGGGGTCCGCGCCCGTGGAGCGCCATCGCCTCCCGGCGCCGGCCCCCGAACGGCACCGACGGCCGCGACTCCGGCTGGTGCCGCCCCCCAGACCACCCGCCCACCTGCAGGCTATGGGCCGCCCACGCCCTCCATGCTCCCGGACGGGACCGCCGCACCGTCGGGGCGCCGCCAGCACCGACGACCCGCTCGTTCTTGGCCCGCGCGCCGACCCGTGGTCAGGCGGTCACCTCCCCGCGCTGCGACCGTGCTTTGGCGATCTTGTGGGGACCGCGCACGTCTGCGAACGGGACGTCACGCGGCGCCATTGGCTCGGTACGTCGCGCGGCGGCGGGTGACCCGCTGGATCCGGTCCTCCCGCACCTGGTGACCGATGCCGGGCTGCTGGGGTACGGCGATGGTCCCATCGGGATCCACCGTCACCGGCGGGTCGATCACATCTTCGAGCCAGTACCGGTCGCTCCCGGACGTATCCCCGGGCAGGGTGAAACCCGGCAGCGTCGCCAGCGCCACGTTGTGCAACCGGCCGATACCGGTTTCCAGCATACCGCCACACCACAGGGGGATGCCCAGCTGGCGGGCGAGGCGATCGATGGCTTGGACCTCGGTCAGCCCGCCAACCCGGCCGACCTTGACGTTGAGGATGCGACAGGCACCGATCCGCGCCGCCTTGCGCAGGTCGTCGGCGTGGTGAACGCTTTCATCAAGGCAGATGGGCGTCCGAAGCTGCCGTTGCAGTTCGGCGTGGTCCACCAAGTCATCGTGGGCGAGGGGTTGCTCGATCATCATCAGGTCGAAGCGATCCAATTGGGCAAGATGGGACGCATCCGCCAAGGTATACGCCGAATTGGCGTCGACCATCAGCGGGATGTCACCCAAGGCCCGGCGGACCTCCCGGACGACGTCGACGTCCCATCCCGGCTCGATCTTGATCTTGAAGCGGCGATAGCCCTGGGCCTGGAAGGATTCGATGGCCCGCAACAGCGCGGGCACATCCTCCTGGATACCGATGCTGACGCCGACTTCGACGCGGTCCTTCGTGCCGCCCAACGCCCGCCACAGCGGCAAGCCGCGGGCACGGCTCCAGGCATCCCAAAAGGCCCCTTCGAGCCCGGCCTTGGCCATGGGGTGGCGGCGCACATGGGCATAGGACGCCCGGAATTCGCGGGGGCTGTCGAAGGAGCGACCGAGGACCGCCGGCACGAGGAAGTCCCGCAAGATGTGCCAGGCCGTCTCCACCGTCTCCTCGCTGTAGAGCGGAGCCGCATCCGCCACCACCTCCCCCCACCCCTCCACGCCGTCGGCCTCCAACCGGATGAGAAGGCAGTGACGTTCGTGGGTGACGCCAAAACTGGTGCGGAAGGGAGCCCGCAGCGTCATCGCCACGTGGAAGACGTCGATCCGCTGGACACGCATCCGGTCACCCTCCTCAGCAGGCCACCCATCCGCGATCCCCGGAGATCGTTGCGGAATTCAGGCAAGCCACGCCCCGGCGCGGTCAACGCACCAGCACGTACCACCCGACGCCCCGCTGGCGGTCCACCGGCGGCACGAGGTCCACCGCCGTGTAACCCGCTGCCAAGAACCCTCCGAGGCTGTGGCGCACGGCCATCCGCCACGCCCGCGCCAGCTCGAGGTCGGTGCCTTTCAGGTCCTGGATCCGGGCCGGCACGGGCACTCGCACCCGCGGGGGGCTGGGTTCGGCGACGACGGAGCGGGCCGGTGGCGGAGACGCGGAGGGCGATGGCATCCAGCCACCGCCCTCCGCCCGTCCATCGGTTGCTCCGCCTGGCCATCCCTCGTCGGCCGCTCCGCCCGGGCATCCTGCGTCCGCAGGGGGCTCGACCGCGGGGGTTCAGGCTTCGCCCAGCTTGGCGAGGATCGCCTTCATGTAGGCCGGCAGGTCGTCCGGCGTCCGCGAGGTCACCAGGTTCCCGTCGACGACCACGGGCTCGTCCACCCACTCGCAGCCGGCGTTGCGCATGTCGTCGCGGATGGCCCGGACGCTGGTGGCCCGGCGGCCCCGCAGGACGTCGGCCGAGACCAGCATCCAGCCGGCGTGGCAGATGGCCGCCACCAGCTTGCCCTGATCGTGGATCTGACGGACGAACCGGACCATCCGCTCGTCGCGCCGCATGCGGTCCGGCGCGTAGCCGCCGGGGATCACCACCCCGTCGTAGTCCTCCGGCCGCACCTCGGCGATGGACTTCACGGCCTTGGCCGGGTAGTGGTGCTTGCTGGTGTAGGCGCGATCCCGTTCGCTGCCGATCAGGTCCACCTGGTGGCCCGCCTCCAGCAGGCGGTAGTACGGGTACCAGAGCTCGAGGTCCTCGTACAGGTCGTCGACCAGGATGGCGATGCGCTTGGCCGCCATGGGACCACCTCCTCCTCCATCGTTCCCCCGCGGACCCGGGGGGTCAACGCACAGCCGCCCGCCACGCGGCCCATCGGCCAGCCCTCCATGCTTGCGTCGATCAGGCCGGCCTCCCGGTCGTCCGGCCGCCCACCGCCCGCACCTCGGCGTCGGCCGCCGCCCGTTCCGCCAGGATGGCGCAGACCGCCTTCAGGAACTGCTCGTCGTCGGCGCTGAAGGCGGCCAGCCGGTCGCTGTCGATGTCGATCTCGCCGTAGACCTTGCCGTCCCGGGCGATGGGCACGACGATCTCCGACCGGCAGGAGACGAAGCACTGCAGGTACCGCGGGTCCTTGCGCACGTCGGGCACGTTGGCCACCTGACCCGTGGAGGCCGCCCAGCCGCACAGCCCCGCGTTCAGGGGGATCTCCACGTGCTGGGTGGGCTCCGGCCCGTCCCAGGCCCACAACTTGAGGCGATCGCCCTCCACCAGGTAGACGCCCACCCAGGAGTAATGGGGGAACTCCCTGCACAGACGGGAGCAGACCGCCTGGGCCAGCTCCCGGAAACGGGTCTGCCGGCCTGCCTCTTCCCGCAACCACGCCAGGGTGCGGGCCCGCAGCCCCTCGAGGGTGGACGCGCCCCCCTGGGGCCCCGCATCCCCAGCCGGTTCGTCCTGCGTGAACGCCGCCATCGCAACCACCTCGCCTCCGCATGCGGCACGCGCCCCAGGCGCGCCGCCCATGCCGGCGCCCCGGTCCCGGCAGCTCTCCTGCGGCCTTCCGCCATCGCCTGGGAGGCCGCAACTGAGACGCCGCAACCCCCCTGCGGCTCCCCACCGCGGTCGCCGCGACCCCCACCGACAGCGCCTACCCGGCGCCCCCCGCCGCGTCACCGGCCTCCTTGGCGCCCCCCACCAGCGGGCCGATGACGGGCTTGCGCTCCAGCCGGTGCCAGGCCTCGACGAAGCGCACCGTCCCGGTGCGGTAGCGCATGGCCACCGAGTGGGTGAAGGCGCCGCGGCCGGTGAACTGCACGCCCTTCAGCATCTCGCCGCTGGTGATGCCCGTGGCGGCGAAGATCACGTCCTCGCCGCGGACCAGGTCCTCGATGCGCAGCACCCGGGCCTCGTCGATCCCCATGGCCCGCATGCGCTCGCGGTCCTCCTCGTCTTCGGGCCAGAGGCGCCCCTGCAGCTCGCCGCCGAGGCAGTACAGGGCGGCCGCCGCCAGCACCCCCTCGGGGGCGCCGCCGATGCCGACCATGAGGTCGATGCCGGTTCCCTCCAGGGCGGTGGCGATGGCGGCCGACACGTCGCCGTCGGCGATCATGCGGATGCGGGCACCGGCCCGCCGGATGCGGGCCACCAGGTCGGCGTGGCGCGGCCGGTCGAGCAGGATCACCGTCACGTCCTGCACCCGCTTGCCCAGGGCCCGGGCTACGGCCTCCAGGTTCTCCTCGATGGGCCGCTGGATGTCGATGGCGCCGGCCGCCGCCGGCCCGACGGCGATCTTCTCCATGTACATGTCCGGGGCGTGGAGCAGGCAACCCCGGGGCGCCACCGCCAGGACGGCGATGGCCCCGGGCAGGCCCTTGGCGACCAGGTTCGTGCCCTCCACGGGGTCGACGGCCACATCCACGGCGGGCCCCTGGCCGCTGCCCACCTGCTCGCCGATGTACAGCATCGGCGCCTCGTCCATCTCCCCCTCGCCGATGACCACCGTCCCACGGATGTCCACGGTGTCGAACACGGCCCGCATGGCGTCGACGGCGGCGCCGTCGGCGGCCTCCTTGTCACCGCGGCCCATCCAGCGGGCGGCGGCCAGCGCCGCGGCCTCCGTCACCCGCACCAGCTCCAGGGTCAGTTCCCGTTCCATGCCGACTCCTCCAACCTGCCTCAGGGCCGGTCCTCCGCGCTGCGCCGGGCGGGCACGGCCGGTTCTTCCCGGACGAACCGGCACGCGGCGCCGGGGCCCGCGCCCGCTCCGCCGGGCGGGCTCACGCCTTGCCCGCCGAGCCGAAGAGCCGCATCTTCTCCTTGACCTTCTCCTTCATCGCCTCGCGGGCCGGTCCCAGGATCTTGCGGGGATCGATCTCGTCGGGCCGGGCCGCCATGATCTCCCGTGCCTTGCCGACGAAGGCCGCTCGCAGCTCCGTGTCGATGTTGATCTTGCGGACGCCCAGGGGGATGGCGCGGCGGATGTGCTCCTCGGGGACGCCGCTGCCGCCGTGCAGCACCAGGGGCAGGTCGGGCATGAGCTGGTGGATGCGGGCCAGGCGGTCGAAGTCCAGCTTGGGCTCGCCCTGGTAGAAGCCGTGCTTGGTGCCGATGGCCACCGCCAGGTAGTCGACGCCCGTGCGCTCGACGAAGTCGGGCACCACCTCGGGGTCGGTCAGGACCACGTCCCAGTCCTCGACCCGGATCTCCTCCTCGACGCCGCCGATCTTGCCGAGCTCGCCCTCCACGGAGACGCCCACGGCGTGGGCGGCCTCGACGGCCTTGGCGGTCAGGCGCACGTTCTCCTCATAGGGCAGGTGGGAGCCGTCGAACATCACCGAGGTGAAGCCGTAGCGCAGGCACTCCATGACCTGCTCGAAGCTGGGACCGTGATCCAGGTGGAGGCAGATGGGGACCTTGGCCTCCTCGGCGGCGGCCGTCACCAGGGCGCGGATGTAGCGGATGCCCGCGTACTTGATGGCGCCCTGGCTCGCCTGGAGGATCACGGGCGACCGCTCCTCCTCGGCCGCCGCGATGATGGCCTGCACGATCTCCATGTTGTTGACGTTGAAGGCGCCCACGGCATAGTCGCGCCTCCGGGCGTCGTCCAGGAGTTCGATGCCGGTGACCAGCGGCATCGGGGGATCACCTCACCGAGGGTAGTCCACACCGCTCCCACGATAGCAGGAAAGGCCCGAGCGCGGAAAGCACGGCGGGCAGCACGCACCCCCGCCCTCGCCGACGGGTCGCCCGCGGCCCCTCCCCGCAGCCCCGTCCTCCGAGCGCCTGCCCGCCGGGTGCCGTCTCGCCGCCTCGGCCGCGGGCGCCGCACCCGGCGGCCCCATCCCCCGGAGCGCGCTGCTCCTCGGGGAGACCATGGCGGGCGGGCCCGGGCATCAGGGGCGGGAGGGGCGCGAGGGACGGGACGGACGGGGTGGACGGGAGAGGCCGCTGTGGCCCGGCCGGACGGCCCGGAACCACGCCGATTCGCCGGTGGCGAGGAGGACGCGGACGCCGCCCGACCCGTGCTCGCGGCGCACCGGTCCGATGTGGTGGAGCAGCAGCACCAGCTCCCCTGCGTCCCCCTCGAAGCCCAGACCTGGCCCCGCCGCGTCCCGCACCAGGCCGCGAAACTTGGAGGCGACGTCGGCCACCACGGCGTGACCGCCCATGAACTCCACCCAGACGTCCAGCGTCGCGCCGGCATCCACGGCGTCGAGCAGCTCGAGCAGCGGCTCGAGCCGCGCGGTGAGGCCGGCGAGCGAGGGATCGGCGGCCTCCAGGCGCTGGAGGTCGGCGACCAGCCGCCGCCGGCTGCTCAACAACGCCGGTCGTCCCCCTCGCGGGCTTCCGGCGTCGACGAGGGGGTCGCGACGGGATCGGCCCGATCCGCCGCTCTGCGGGCTGGCGCGGCCCGCGTCCCGCGGGGAGCCGGTTCGTCCCCATGGGATGGTGGCGGCGCGACCGACGATCCCGCGGGGGCAACCGATTCCCGGGGGAGGGGCGTCGCCGCCTGCAGGGGCTCGAGCCTTCGCCAGACCTCCGGGCGAGCCTTGCGCAGGTTGACCGGCTTGCCGCGCCGGTCGATGAAGGCATGCCGCGTCGTGCCCTCCGCCACGGGCTGCCCGGTGGCCGCCAGCCGCAGACGGTAGGCGAAGTCCATGCGCGTGGGCGTCAGGCGCTCCAGCCGCACCTCCAGCTCGAGTTCGTCGTCGTAGTCCACCGGCCGCAGGTAGCGGCACGCCGCCTCCAGGACGGGGAGGAACACGCCCTGGTCCTCCAGCTGGCGATACGAGAGCCCCATGCGGCGGATCAGCTCGGTGCGCCCGTCGGTGAACCAGTCGAAGTAGCGCGCATAGTACGCCCGGCCCATGCGGTCCGTCTCGCCGTAGCGCACCCGCAGGCGCAGGGTCCAGGTGGCCAAGCCCATCGCCTCCTCGCCGGTTCCACCATACCACCTTGAGTGTCCTCAGTGATCGATGGCGAAGCTTGCGCCAGCGCCGGACCGTCACGGATAGTGACAGCCTGGAGGAAGGGGTGCAGGGTTTCTGGCATCGATTAAGTTGAAGGGGAGAGCGCGATTCGACCACTTCACCGGACGTGACCACGAATCACCCATGCTACGTAGCACCGCCGAAGGGTTGGTACTGGTCTGCATGGAACATCTATTGCGACGTGGCCTCCGCCAGGTCATCGTTTGGGCCATGCCAAGGAGTGCTGCGTGGACCCTTCATCCCCTCGTTGAGCATGATCCTCGCTCGCTCTCGACTCACGGTACGGCGGGAGGCGGGTTGTTTGACGGCGAACAATGCGCGCCAACGGCGCCGGGTTGTCCTCCTGATGGTCTCACTGCTGGCATCGGTCACCGTGGTCTTGCTCGCCGGCATCTTCCAGAACGCGCCCACCGGGGGACCACGGCTAGCCGGGGATCTGGTCGTGGCCGCAGGTGACAGTCCGGGACATCCATCTACAAGCCGTCAGCGAATCAGCTACGAGGCTTCGTTCACCAACACAGGGAAGGCCCCCATTCACGGCTGGCGATGGGAGGTGGTCATCCCATCGGCCCTTCAATCGCGTCGAATCAGAGAGGAGCACAGGGCCAACCCGGATCCGCGATCCTCCCCTACGCCCCTTGACCTCAATCCCGGCGAAACCATTCGCATCACGGGTTATATCGACGTGCGCACAGAAGGAACATCCAAGCAACAACTGGAGGCCATTATCGAGGAGATCGTGGTCCGAATCACCAATGCGAATGGGCAAGCGATCCTGGAGCTGCCAGCTCGATAGGGCTTCTTCCGAACGCCGTCGACGCTGGCAAGGCGTTTCTTATCGAGCGCCGAGACTTGTTGCGATTACCGCCGGGTCACCCGGACTACAGCACGGGTCGACGCCAGCCTCGGCATGCCGAAGCCGTGAATCCGCTGGCTGTGCCCGAGCGGAGGCGGTGTTCATCGAGCCCCTTCCCTCCAGGACCACAGGGGCCCTGGGGTCGCGCATTCATCCGGAGAGATATTCGGAGACTGCCCAGACGAGCGCTGCGATCCCCAGGACGAGATTCAGAGCGTGGAACCACCAAAGCGGTTTGCGCCCCCGGGCCCGATCCAGCCGAACTCCCCAAACGGCAACAACGAGCAACGTCACACCGCTTGCGGCCGGTACGATGGCGTCCAGCACCGATCATCCACCCTCCTCCCTCGAGTCGGAACGGGTCCGTCCCCGCGCAGCACCACGTCGACCTGCGCATCGCTCACACGATGTCCTCGGGTTTGGACGCCTGGCCCCCCGCCAGGACGTCGTCGGCATCCACGCTCCAGACCGTGCGCCCTGATCTTCCGCGATCGCCGCCCTGGCGCGATCCCTCGCTTCCATGGCCGGTTCGGAGCCTGCTGACGTGGGTGGTCGAGGATGACCAACCCGGGCTGCTAGCGGGGGCTCGCCGTGCCGTCCACGGACAAGCGCCGGCCGGAACGGGCTCGCGGGTCGAAGAAGGTACGGTACAGGCGGGCGTAGAGCCCGCCCCGGGCCAGGAGCTCGGCGTGGGTGCCCGTCTCCACCACCCGGCCGCCGTCCATGACCACGATGCGGTCCGCCCGCAGGGCGGTGGAGAGCCGGTGGGCGACGACGAGGGTGGTGCAGCCGGTAGCCGCCAGCAGGTCCAGGGCCGCGTGGATCCGTTCCTCCGACGCGGCGTCCTGGAAGGACGTGGCCTCGTCGAGCAGCAGGAGCCGCGGGCGGCGGAGCAACGCCCGGGCGATGGCGATGCGCTGTCGCTGACCACCCGAGAGTTGCACGCCGCGCTCGCCCACCGGGGTGTCGTAGCCCCGGGGCAGGGCCTCGATGAACCCGGCCGCGTCGGCGAGCTCGGCCGCCTGCCGGATCGCCTCCGCCGTCGCGCCGGGACACCCGTAGGCGATGTTCTCGGCCACCGTCCCGGCGAAGAGCACGGGCTCCTGCATCACCCAGGCCACCTGCCGGCGCAGGTCCTCCAGGTCGTAGTCCCGGACGTCACGGCCGTCCAGGTACACCCTGCCCCGCTGGGGATCGTAGAAGCGGGGCACCAGGTGGAGCAGGGTCGTCTTCCCCGCGCCCGAGGGGCCCACGAGGGCGATGCGCTCGCCGGGTTCGACCCGCAGGTCCACGCCCTGGAGGACGGGCGGACCCTCGGATCGGTAGCGGAACCAGACGCCGGCGAACTCGAGCGACGCGCCGCGGGCCGGTCGGGTGCCGTTCCCGACGCCCGGCCCGGCCCCAGCCCCGCCCGGTGCCGGCGTCCCGACGGCTCGTACCCGCACCCCGCCGGCGCCGGACCGCGACCGATCGCCACGGGTGACCATCCACCCGGCGGCGTCCCCAGCGCCGAGAGTCCCCTGGGGGGTGGCGCCGCGGCCCCGGGCCACCGGCACCGAACGGGTCCCCCCGCCATCCGCGGGCTGCGCCGTAACGGTCGGCGCAACCGCCCGGTCCGGCTGGTTCGCCCGCCGCGGACGCGGCCGCAGGCCGTCCCCCTCACGGGTCGGGGCGCCCTCGGGAGCCAAGGTCAGGATCTCCTGGACCCGCTCCATGGCCGCCAGGCCTTCCTGCAAGATCAGGTGGAAGTTGACCAGGCTGCGGACCGGAGCCAGCATCATCCGCAGGTAGAGCACCAGCGCCGCCAGCCGGCCCGGGCTGAGCGCGCCGCGGATCGTCAGGTAGCCGCCGACGAACAACAGCACGAGGAGTCCCAGGTTCCCCAGGAGGTCGGCGCCACTCTCCATCCGCCCGATGAACCGCCGCCGCTCCATGTTGAGGGCCTGGTACCGCCGGCTGGCCGCGGCGAAGCGGGCCTCCTCGAAGGGCTCCCCGCCGTAGGCCTTGACCGTGGCGATGGCGCCCACCACCTCGGTGGCCCGGCCCGCCAGGCGGGCCGCCTGGGCCTGGATCTCCCGGCTCAGGCGCCGGATGCGGACCGTCTGCAGGTAGAACCAGGCCCCGGCCGCAGGCAGCAACAGGGCCAGCCCCACGCCCAGGGCGGGTTGCAAGGCGATGACCGTGGCCACCACCGCCAGCACGCCGCCGAACTCGCCGGCCAGCCGCGCGAACACCGCCTGGACGAACCGCTCGATGGCGCCCACGTCGCTGGTCAGGCGGGAGACCACCGCGCCCTGGCGCTCGCGGTGGAAGTAGGCCAGGGGTAGGGATGCGATGTGGCGGAACAGCCGCACCCGCAGGTCGTGGACCACCCGTTGGGTCAGGTCGAAGGAGACGTAGACGGCGGCGTAGTGCACCCCGGCCCGGCCGGCTACGAGGGCCAGGGAGATCAAGGCCCCCCACCCCAGGAGCGCAAGGTCGCGGGCCGGGATGACCACGTCCAGCAGCCACCGCAGGATCTGGGGGATCCCCAGGTCGAGGCCCGACCGGCCAAGGAGCAGCACCACGGCCAGGGCCGCCTGGGCGCGGTGGGGGCGGAGGAGGCGCCGGTAGGCAGCCCAGGCGCTGGGGACGGCGGCGCGCTCGGGGAGCCCATCCGCTCCTTCCCCGCACGGCGTCCCCCCGGGCCGATCGGGACGGGGACCGGCCGCGCGGGGGCTCGACGGACGCGGGCGCCAGCGAGGGACCATGGCGAATTCATTGTACCGCGGCTGCCGGAGCCGGCGCCCCTCCCGGACGGCCGCTGGCGAGGCCCACGTACGTGATGTCCTGGCCCGGCTCCAGGCGGATGAAGCGGGCCTCACCGTCCCAGGTCAGCTTGAGCCAGATGGGCGTCCGGAGGGCGGCCTCCAGGACCCGGGCGGCGCCGGGGTCCAGCGCCGACGGGTCGGGGACGGCCGTCTGGCGGCCGACCACCAGACCGCGCGGGCTCGCGGTCCCGGGGCCGATGTCCACAGGATGGGCCGCGTCGGACCCGAAGTCGAGCCGGCCGGAGTGGATCCACCGCGCCATGGCCTCGTTCAGTCGGGCCGCGGCGACCACCCCGCGGAGCACCCGTCCGCCCCGCGGCTCGATCCAGATCTCGTAGCGCAATTCACGCCACGGCACCCCGGCTTCGCCCGCGGCGGCCCACGCAGGGTCGGGCGCGGACCGGGTGCGGCCATCTCCCAGCGTCACCGTGGCGCGGATGCGCACCGCATCGGCCACCGTCGCGGTGGAGACGAACCGGTCGCGTGGAGGCCACCCCTCCGTGTCGTGGGGGGGCGACGGGCTCCTCCATGGGCCCGCATCCGGGCAGGACGGCCACCGCGGCGGCCGCCATGAGGAGGAGGGCGATCCAGCGGGCCCCGCGCCTGGCACCTCGCCGCAACCGCCGGGCCCGGCGCCTGGGTCCCTTCCGCGTCCGCTGCGACCCTGCCCCTCCCGGCGACGGCCCCATGCGCCCACACTCCCCTGGCTGACCGGTCCGCGGCGGACGCGAGGCCGGCCGTCCTCGTCTGGTTCCACTCCGACGCGGGCCGCGGGCCGACGCCGGCCACGGGCCATGCCCCGGCGGGGGCCGCGGGCGTCCGCCCCGGCGTCGGGCACGGCCCTCCGCCCTGGCGCGGGCCTACCGCGACAGCTCCCCGAGCCGCACCGCCCGCGTGTGGACGGTGGGCACCCACTGGCGGTTCCGCGGCGTGAGCAGCGCCCACAGGACCACCAGGATCCACGAGTACTGGAAGATCGGCAGCAGGGGCAGGAACCGGTAGGGCCGCAGGGGCAGGCGGTCGAGCACCAGTACCAGCAGCGGCCCGATCACCGCGAACAGCATCGTCAGCCGCAGCGGCCAATCCGGCAAGGGCACCCAGCCCCACCGGCTCAGATCGCCACCCGCCAGCACGGTCAGACTCGAAGCCGCCGCGGTGACCAGGAGGTGCAGCGGCCGCGTCAGGTCGAACACGAACTCGAACTTCACCGGATCCAGCTGGCGCACACCCGCCCAGAGCAGCCGCGGCGCGTGGATCAGCATGACCTGCACGTTGCCGCGCGCCCAGCGCAGCCGCTGACGGCACGAGGCCACGAAGCCCGTGACCTTCTCGTCGTAGATCCGCGTCTCGCGGGCGAAGGTGGTCACGTAGCCGTGCAGCAGGGCCTTGGCGGAGAACTCGAGGTCTTCCGTCAGCGTGCGGGCGTCCCACCCGACCCGCTCCAGGACCTCCCAGGCGATGCACATGCCCGTGCCCGCCAGCGCGCCGCAGAGCCCCCAGTTGTGCCGCGCCTGCAGGCGCCAGCGGTTGCTCATCCAGAAGCTGAAGGCGAAGGCGGCGGCGACCCAGCTGTCGTCGGGGTTCTTGGCGTCCACGTAGGCCTGGATGATCTTCTCGCCGGCCGCCAGGCGGTCGTTCATCACCTGCAGGAAGTTGGGCTCGACCAGGTTGTCGGCGTCGAACATCGCCACCGCGTCGTAGCGCCGGCCGAGGCCCGCCAGCCGCTCCAGGGCGTACGCGATGGCGTACTGCTTGCCTCGCCGCCGGGTGTCGAAGCGCTCCCACACGTGGGCGCCCGCCGCCCGGGCGGCCGCGGCGGTGCCGTCGCTGCAGTTGTCGGCGATGACGAAGACGTCATAGAGGTGGCGGGGGTACTCCTGCCGCCACAGGCTCTCGATCAGCGGGCCGATCACCGCTTCCTCGTTGTGGGCGGGGATCAACACCGCGAACCGCATCCGGGGCGCGGTGCGGGGAACCGGACGCGGGTTGCGCAGCCCGCCGAGGTAGACGGCCAGGTTGTAGACCACCACGAAGACCACGGCCGCCTCGAGGCCACGCAAGAGCCACACCGGCCAGACCGGCGCCCCGATGACGGTGGCCGCCGGATCCAGGTACGTCACGGCTCTCCCTCCCCACCCGGCCGGGATGGCCGGAGCCGTCGCCTCCGGCACGGGCTCCCATCCAGGGAATGGAGCGATCCCTGGATCTCTCCCGAAATTCCAGCATACTCCGCCCACCGCGGTCGTCAACGGGGCGGCCCGAGGGCCCTCACGGCCCCAGGGATGGGCGAACCGCCTCCCCATCTTTCGGACGAACCGGGCCGTGCGTCGGTTCCCGGCTGCGCAGGGCCATGGGCAGAGGGTAGTCCACCCGCAACCGGCACCGGTCGGCGTCGAGCTCGAGCCGCAGGATCAGGGGATCCTCCCCTCCGCCGCCCTCGGCGGCCTCGGCTCCCGCCGCCCGCCGCGGCACCGCCTCGAGCGGCCAGCGGGCGGCCACCCACCCGACGGGGACGCGCTCCAGCGGCCCCGCCTGGCACGACCGCGTCGCGGCCGCCAGGACCTGCGACCCCGCCACCAGTTGCCACGTCCATCGACCGGCCACGGCCTCGCCGCTGTCGTTCACGAGCCACACCGGCAGACGCAACGCCGCACCGGGCCGGCCGCGCCGCAGCCAGGCGCCCAGCACGAGGCGCACCGGCCAGCACGCCTGCCGGTAGGCCCGGGCGGCCTCGCGCGGCCGTCCATCCGCCGTGTAGAGGCCGAAGGCCGGTCCCCCGGGGGCATCGTTCAACGCGTACACGAACCCTCCCCTGGCCGGATGGGGACGCCGGCGGAGGATCTCCATGGCATACCTTACGAATGTTGCCTGGCGGGTTTGGTCGAACGCGGGCGCCCCCATCGACGAGACCACGGCCGCGTGGGGCACCAGGCGCAGGCGCCGCTCGATGGCCACGGGGTCGGGTGGCGTGCCAGCAGGCAGGAAGAGGCGCGCATCCCCGCCGCTGCGGGTCCAGGAGGGGACGCCGACCCGCGCCAGCACGGGCCGCCCGGGGTCCAGGGCGCGCAGCCGTCCCGCCAGCTCCCCCACCCGTCGGCCCTCGGCGGACCAGGGCCACTCGGGTCGTCGCACCGGTGGCACCCGCCTCCGCGAGCGGCCGGTCGGCGTCCCCGGCAGCGCCGCCGGCGGCACGGCGGGCTCCTGGGCCACCGCCCAGGCGATGACCGCCGGCCACCGTCCGACGGCATCGACCCACCCGTCCAACTGGGAGGCCAGCGTGGCCGTCGCCTCCCGCGTCACCGGTTCGACCAGCGGGAGGTCCTGCCACACGGCGATGCCCAGGCGACTGGCGGCCTCGTAGAGGGCCGGGTGGGCGGCATGGGCGTAGACCCGGAGGGCATTCAGCCCCAGGGCCCGCGCCCGCCGGACCCAGGCGCGGGCGCGGCGTGGGGTCACGGCCCCCGGCCAGGGCGCGAGGGGGAGGACGCACGCGCCGCGGAACGCCAGGGGCTCCCCGTTGAGGAACCAAGCCTCGGGG
The DNA here is from genome assembly GCF_033582035.1 of Thermaerobacter composti. NCBI lineage: Bacteria > Bacillati > Bacillota > Clostridia > Eubacteriales > Clostridiales Family XVII. Incertae Sedis > Thermaerobacter > Thermaerobacter composti. The sequence goes on along the minus strand of NZ_CP132508.1, from coordinate 513,327 downwards.
TCGCGGGTGACGAAGCGGATGCCGACCAGCGCCTCCAGCTCGGGCCATGGACGCCCGTCCTCGGCGACGGCCCGCGGCGGCACCCCCGCCCTCTCCGCCGCCAGTCCCCAAGGGGCTTGGCCGCCGCCCGGCGAACCCTCCCCGGATCCCGGCGCGAGCGCCGGTTCGAACCACGCACGCAGGCGATACAGGCAGGGACGACCTCGCTCCCACACGGTCCAGAGGCGCGGCGAGGGCAGGGAGAACCAGACCTCCCACGCCCCGCCCGGGGGCGCGGCCTCCACCTCCCAGGCCACCCGGACACCGGGCGCCGCGAAGCCCTCCGGCGTCAGGTCCAGCCAGCAGCGGCCGCGCACCGGCTCCGTCGCCCAGTAGCGGATACGGGCGCAGCCGTGCACCACCGGCAGGGTCGCGGCGGCCTCCGGCCTGGCGGCGACGGTCCCGTCCTCCGGGCGCAGGAACCAGGACAGGCCGGTCAGCACGACGCCGCGGAAGAACCGAAGCCGCACCGGTCCCGTCAAGCCGGGCGGGAGGTAACCGGGCGGGACGGCCTCGGGCCGCGCCCAGGCTCCCCAGCCGACGGGGCTCTCAGTCCCCGCGACCTCGATCTCCAGCTGGTTCGTCCCCGGTCGCACGGCGTCGGTCACGTCCACCGCGGTCGGCACCTGCCCCGCCGCGGGGACCGGGAACTCGCGGTCGTTGAGCCGGACGCGGACCCGTCCCAGTGCGCCGTCCAACTCGAGGCGCGCCGCCATGCCGGTCCATGCCGGGTCCACCTGGACGGTGCGCCGGTAGACCACCACGGGGGACGGCGGCGTCCCCGGGGGCGACGGCGGGTCCCGCGGGACCCAGAGGGTCTGGGGGCGTGCCGCCGTGTCGGGCCGCGCGACCTCCCAGAGACCGGCCAATTCGATCACCCGCTGCCCCACGGCTCCTCGCCGCTCGGCCCGGGCGCCGGGAAGCGGTCCACCGGGGGCATCGCGGCGCGCGTGGATCGTCGGTTCCACGGCCAACACCTCCCTGTGGGGACCCGTGCGTGCGGCTGTCGAGACCCGTGCATGCGGCTGGGTGGGGGCCCGCGCACCCGGCTGGGTCGGGGCCCGTGCACCCAGCTGGGCGGCGGCGCGGCGCGGTGCGCGGCGGCCTGCCCGGGCCGCCGCGCCGCCGGAGCGCCCCGGGGCCCGCTCCTCCCCGGCCGCGGGAAGACCGTCGCCGGGCCCCGGGGAGCGGGCCGCCGGGGATGCGACCCGCTGGCTCACGGGCCCGGATGCCCTCGGGTCGACCGGGGGCCGCCCCCGCGGGGCCCCGCGGGGACAACCCTATGCGCCGGTCCGCGGGATGATGCGGCCCGGGAAGGAAGTCCCTTCCGTGAGGGAGGAGGAGCTGCCAGACCGGCCGAAGGGGGAACGGGCGGCGAGGCCCATCCTAAGGCAAGAGGCAAGGCCCATCCTGGGCCTGGAGCCCCCGATGGACAGGAGCGGGGGCTGGGGGCCGCGCGCCACCCCGAAGGGAGGCGAGACCATGCCCAAGCGGGTCGAGCTCTACGTCCAGCCCGGGTGAGCCGACTGCCGCCAAGCGGAGGAGTTCCTCCGCCAGCGGGGTTGAGAACAGCTAGTGCGTTTCTTATCGTTTCTCGTCCAATGTCATCAAAGTCTTCGCATCCTCTTCCCTCCTCGGCCGGCTCGTTGTCTGAGAACAGATGTTCTGGTACGATGTCCTTGGATGATCTTGGGGGCTTCCCCATGCGTGTGTTGCAGGCGTACCGCTTCGCCCTCGACCCCACACCCCGCCAGGAACGGGCGTTGGCCTCCCACGTGGGCGCCCGCCGCTTCGCCTTCAACTGGGGCTTGGCCCTGGTAAAGGAGCGCCTGGAAGCCCGCGCCCGGGGCGAGGAGGTGGAGGTGCCCTGGACCCTCCCCGCCTTGCGGCGGGAGTGGAACCGGCAAAAGCACGTCGTCGCGCCCTGGTGGCGGGAGAACTCGAAGGAGGCCTATTCCTCCGGTCTGGACGGACTCGCCCGGGCCCTGCAGAACTGGTCCAAGAGCCGCCAGGGTGAACGCAAGGGCCGCCGGGTGGGGTTCCCCCGGTTCCGGAAGAAGGGCCGGGGCCGGGAGTCGGTGCGGTTCACCACCGGCGCGATCCGGGTGGACGACAAGAGCCACGTCGTGCTGCCCCGGATCGGGCGGGTGAAGACCCACGAGCCGACTACGGCCCTGCGCTGGCGCATCGAAGCGGGAACGGCCCGCATCCTGTCCGCCACGGTCGCCCAGGAGGGGGGCCGGTGGTTCGTCAGCTTCACCTGCGAGGTGGAGCGGCCGCCGGGCCGGCCCCGGTTCCCCTGGAAAGTCGTCGGCGTCGATGCGGGCGTCCAGCACCTGGCGGTCCTTTCGACGGGCGAGAAGTGGCCGAACCCCCGGTCCCTTGAAAAGGCGCTCCGAAAGATCGCCCGGTGGAATCGCGCCCTGGCCCGGCGTCAGAGGGGCAGCCGGGGGTGGCACAAGGCCCGCCGCCGGCTAGCCCGGCTCCATGCGCGGGCCCGGAACCTCCGCCAGGATGCCCTTCACAAGCTGACCCACCACCTGGCGAGCACCTACGGCGTGGTGGTCGTCGAACAGCTGCACGTGGCGGGCATGATGAAGAACCGGCGGCTCGCCCGGGTGCTGGCCGATTCCGCCCTGGCGGCGATCCGCCGCCAGCTCCGCTACAAGTGCCCCTGGCACGGGGCGGTTCTGGTCGAAGCACCGCCCTTTTACCCGAGCAGCAAGCGGTGCTCCCGGTGCGGCGCGGTGAAAACATCGCTGCCGCTTTCGCAGCGCACCTTCCGCTGTGAGGAATGCGGGCTCGTGCTCGACCGGGACGAAAACGCGGCGCGGAATCTCGCGGCCCTGGTGGCCGCCGTCGCCGGGAGTGGCCCGGAGACGCAAAACGCCCGTGGACGGGATGGAAGACCTGCCGCAAGGCAGGCGATCCCGGAGGAAGCGGGAAGCCGGCGCCGGCTCATCGCTGGGTAAGACCGGCACCGCCGATCCGCAAGGATCGGCTGCCTGAAACAGATGACGATGTTTCAGGTAACGGCTGGCGGCGGGAGCCGTTGACCGAGGTCCCCAAGCCCACCGCGCTCCCCAGGGCGGCCAGGGGATCGGGGCCGAAGGCCCTGATCCCCTGGCCGGATCCCCTGGCCGTCCCGGACCCCTACCCTGCGCGGGAGGACCCGGCTGGACCGAATCCGCGGTACGCCCACCGCCATCGCCGCCGCCGATCCGGGTCCCGCCCCGTCGTGCCGGCCCGCGCCGCCCGGCGCCGCCGACCGCCTTCGGGGATCGCTGCGCCCGCGCCCGCACCGCCCGGAGCCAGCCGGCGACACCCTGCGGGGCCTCTGCGCCCCTTGGACCCGGCAACGGCCTTCGAGGCCCCTGCGCCCGCCCCGCGCGGAACCGGCCACGCCCTGTGGGGCCCCCCGCCCGCACCGCCTGCACCCGGCAACGCCCTTCGCGGCCCCCGCGCCCGCACCGCATCGCCGGCGTACCGGCGCCGTCGACCCCCGGCCGGGCCCCAGCGCGCGCACCGGCCTGCGGGGATCCTTGCGCCTGCACCCGCCTGCGGGGACCAGGCCGGGTCAGAATACCGGCAGGTACTGGTCCAGCTCCCATTGGTGGACCTGGACCCGGTAGATGTCCCACTCCATCCGCTTCGCCTCGAGGTAGCGGGTGAAGAGGTACTCGCCCAAGGCGTCCCGCACCACGGCGCTGACGCGCATGTCGTCCAGGGCCTCGCCCAGGCTGCCCGGCAGCGGCTCGATCCCCCGGGCGCCGATCTCCGCCGGGTCCAGCTCGAAGACGTTCTCCTCCAGCGGCGGGGGCGGCTCCAGCCGGCGCTCCAGGCCGTCGGCGCCGGCCCGCAGCAGGACGGCCAGCGCCAGGTACGGGTGGCAACACGGGTCGGGGGCGCGCCACTCCAGCTCGCCCGCCTCCCACCCCGCCACCAGCCGTGCCAGCGGGGCGTGGGTCTCCTGGCCCCAGACCACGTACACCGGGGCCTCGAACCCCGGCACCAGGCGCTTGTACGAGTTCACCAGCGGGTTGGTGATGGCGCAGAGCGGCCGGGCGTGCTGCAGCAGCCCGGCCAACCAGTGGCGGGTCAGCGCGGCGCGGCTCCACGGCGCCCCCGGCAGGGGTCGCAGCCGCATCCGCACGTGCAGCCCGGAGCCGTGGCTACCCGTCCGCGGCTTCGGCAGGAAGGTGGCGTGCATCCCGTGGCGCTCGGCCACGGCGTAGACCGTCCGCTTGGCGACCAGGAGGTGGTCGGCGGCGGTCAGGGGCGGCTGCCAGCCCAGGTCGATCTCGTGCTGGGCGGGCGCCACGGCGTGGTGGACGGACTCCACCACGACGCCCATCCGCTCCAGCGCCAGGGCGACGGCCTGGCGCACCGGCTCCCCCGCATCCCGCACGGATAGGTCCAGGTACCCGGCCCGGTCCGGCACCCGCACCTCCGGCCGGCCGCGGTGCCGCCGCAGCAGGTAGAACTCCATCTCGAAGGCGAACTCCACCGCCACCCCGAGGCCGTCCAGGCGCCCCACCGCCCGCCGCAGGCGCTCCCGGGGGCAGCCCTCGAAGGGCTGCCCCTCCCGGGTGTAGATGGCCGCCGGCACCGCCGCCACCCGTTCGTCCGCCGGCGTCCACGGGAGGACGAACACCGCCTCCCCGCCCGCCCGCAGGCGCATCTCCCGCTCCTCGATCCGCATGAACCCCTCCAGGGAGGCACCGTCGACGCGGACGCCGTCGCCCCACGCGGCCGCCGCCTGGAGGACGGGGAGGGTCAGCCCCTTGTGCACGCCCAACACGTCGGCGTAGACCAGCTGGACGAGCTGCACCCCCTGGGCCTGGAGGCGCCGCGCCGGTTCGTCCGGAGGAACCGGCTCAGCCGGCGGCCGGCGCATCGCGCGGTACCTCCTGTGCGCCCGCGCTCAGCCCGGTGCCGAGCGGCGCCGGGCTGAGCGCATCGCCCGGCATGCGGACCTCCCGCAGGCTGCCCCCACCGCCGGAGGGCTCGCCGGAGGGCCACGCCGGCTGCCCGGCTTGACCGGGTCCGCGCCGCTGCCGGCGACGGGCCTGGTAGAGCACGGCCGGATCCAAGGCCGGGTACAGGCAGCGCGCCGTGCCGACCCCGGGGACCGCAGGCGCCGGGCCCCGGAACAACCGGTCGATGCGACCCAGCCCCGATTCGGGGCCCGCATCGGAGTCCGTACGGGCATGCGGCGGGACGGCAGCCGCCGCGCGGGGCGGGGAGGCCGTGGCCTCACCCGGTCGCCCGGCTCCGGCCGCCCTCCCGGCGCCCGCGGCGGCGACCTCCCCGTGGCCACGGGATCCGCATCCCGTCGGGGGGGCGGCCCGCGCCGCGACTGCGCGCCTGCCGGCCGCACGGCGCACCGTCGCGGCCACCGGCACGGGAAGCGACCAGGGCTCGGCAGCGGCCAGGGCGGCGGGCAGATCCGGCGGCCCCATGGTCTCCTCCCGGCCGCGCCGGTCCAGGAGGCGCCGGCGGATGTCGTCCAGATGCAGCCCCTGCTGCAGGAGCCCCTTGATCTCCAGCAGCCGATCGACGTCCGCCTGGCTGTAGCGCCGCTGATTGCCCGCCGTCCGCGCCGGCCGGATCAGCCCCACCTTCTCGTAGTAGCGGATGCGGCGCTCGCTCAGACCCGTCAGGTTCGACACGGCGCCGATGGAATAGAGGGGCAGGTTGCGGTGCCGGGACACGCCAGCCCCCTCCCGTTGCCGTGGGCTCCTTCATACATATGGCGGAGCGGCGCCGGTGTGCCCCGTCGCCGGCTGCGATCCCCCGTACCCCCAAGCGCCGGGGAGCGTCCTCGTGCCCCGCGGACCCCTGCGGCGCGGGGGACCTCCGGCGGGGGACCCCCGCATCCGGCTCCGCCGGTGGTCGGGCTGGAGCCCGCCACGTCTCCAGGGCGCGGCCCCCTGCCGGCGCCGGGGACCGACGGTACCGTGCAGAGCCGGGGCGGCCGTCCCGCGGCCGGCGGTCGCGCCGTCCCCTCGTCCGCCGCCGGGGGACGCGTCCCGGGCCCTCGCCTTGGGCCGCGTCAGGTTCCCTGACACGGCGGGACGTCGGCCCATCCCCGGACTGGCACCCCCACCCCTCCTGGCCCCATAGCGTGTAGCGTCGCGAATCGGTGGCCGACCCGGGACGCCCATGTCACGCCGTCGACCGGCGTCCGGGCCGGTGCCATGGGGGGCATCGGCATGTCGTCGCGGTATGCACGGGTGCGTCGTCTGTTCGCCAGCGGCAACACCGGCCACGGGTTCCGTTCCTACTTCGATGGGATCCCGTGGCCGGAGCCGCGCCGGGTGTTCGTGCTCAAGGGTGGGCCGGGGACGGGCAAGTCGGCGGTGATCCGCCTGGTGGCCGAGGGCCTCATGGAGCGCGGCGTGGCGGTGGAGCTCTTCCACTGCCCGTCGGACCCCGCATCCCTCGACGCCGTCAACGCGCCCGACCTCGGGCTGGTGGTGCTCGACGGCACCCCACCCCATGCCGTGGAGCCGCCGCTGCCCGGGCTCGTGGGGCGCCTGCTCAGCCTCGAGGCCACGGCCGACCGCGACCTCCTGGCGGCACGCCGGGAACGCATCGCCGCCACCGGCCGGCTGGTTCGTCAGCGGTTCCAGTTGGCCCACCGCTACCTGGCGCTGGCCCGGGACGCGCTGGGCCTCTACGAGGACTTCTATGAGCACGCGGGGGCGTTGGACCAGGCGGCGCTGGAGCAGGCCGCCCACGAGATCGAGGCGGCGATCTTCGACGGCCACCACCGCCTGCGGCGGCCCGGACGCCGCGGCCGCGTGCGGCGGTTGTTCGCCAGCGCCGTCACCCCCGAGGGTCCGCGCCACTTTCTCGACAGCCTGCTGGACCCGCTCCCCAGGCGGGTGTTCGTCCGCGGCAATCCCGGCACCGGCTGCGCCGTCCTGGTCGAGCGGATCGCCGCGGCGGCCCTGCGCCGCGGCTACGACATCGAGGCGTACACCTGCGGGCTCGACGGCCGGCGCCTGGACCACGTGATCATCCCGGCGCTGGGTGCGGCGGTGGTCCACAACGCCTATCCCCACACGTACGAGCCCAAGGCCGGCGACCTGGTGATCGACACCGCCGCCTTCGTCGACGTCGAGTCCCTGGAGCGGTATCGGGAAGAGATGGAGGTGGCCCAGGCCCTGTTCGGCCAGGCCTTCGACCAGGGCATCTGGTACCTGCGCCGGGCCCTGATGGCCCACCAGGAGCTGGAGCAGGTCTACGCCACGCCGGAGCTCAGGACCCAGGTGGAGGCGTACGCCCGGCAGATCCTGGCCGAGGCCGACGCCCTGCGCGCCCGGCTCCCCGCGGCGGACGAAGGCCAGCAGCTGGCGTGAGCTGGCGTGATTCGGCGTGGGCCCGACGGCCGGCAGGGACCGTGCGCAGGCGGGCACCGGCGCGGCCGTCGGGGCGACGGGCCGGCGGCCGGCCCCGCGGGGCGGAGCGGGCGACACCCGCATCGGCGGCAGCGGGCGCCGCCCGTGATACGCTAGGGGTGAGGAGGCCGGCCATGGAGAGCGACCTGCAGGTGACGGGCATCCACCACGTCACGATGATCGCCGGCGACCCCCAGGCCAACGCCGACTTCTACGCCGGCGTCCTGGGCATGCGCCTGGTGAAGCGGACCGTCAACTTCGACGATCCCGGCACGTACCACCTCTACTTCGGCGATGCGATCGGACGGCCGGGCACCCTGCTGACCTTCTTCCCGATCCCCGACGCCGCCCGCGGCCGCCACGGCGCGGGCCAGGTGACGGGGGTCGCCCTGGCCGTGCCGCCCGGCGCCCTGGCCTTCTGGGAGGATCGGCTGCACGACTTCGGGGTGGCGTGCCAGCGCACGACGAGCCCCGTCGGGCAACCGGCCCTGGCCTTCACCGACCCCGACGGGCTGCCCCTGGCCCTGGTGGAAGATCCGTCGGCGGTGGCCTGGCCCGGGTGGGCCGACGGCCCTGTCCCGGGCGAGCACGCCATCCGGGCCGTGGCGGGCGTCACCTTGACGGTGCGCGAGGCGGAGCCCACCAGCCGGGTGCTGCGCGCCCTGGGCTACCGGCCCGCCGCCGCGGCCGCGGCGGCCACCGCCCAGGCCGGCCACGAAGCGGATCCCGCCGGGTCGGCCGGCCGGCGGACGGATCCGCCTGCGCCCCCCGCCGGCGGCCGCCCCCGCACCCTCTGGACGGTGGGGGAGGGCGGGGCCAGCCGATGGCTCGCGGTGATCGCCGACCCCGCGGCGCCCCGCGGCACCCTGGGTGCCGGCACGGTCCACCACGTCGCCTTCCGCACGCCGACCGACGAGCACCAGCGACGCTGGCGACGGCGCCTGGACCTGCTCGGCCTGGCGGTGACGCCGGTCCAGGACCGCCGCTACTTCCGGTCCATCTACTTCCGCGAGCCGGGCGGGGTGCTCTTCGAGATCGCCACGGACCCGCCGGGGTTCCTCGTGGACGAGGACCCCCGCACCCTGGGCACCGCCCTGCGCCTCCCGCCGTGGTACGAGCCGGCGCGCCCCAGCCTGGAGCGGTCGCTGCCGCCGCTGCGGCCGCCTTCCGACTTCGCGACCCTCGGCTTCATCCACCGCTTCGTGCCCGCGCCGGACGAACCGGCCGACGCCGCGTCCGACGGCCGCGGGTCGCGGCCCCCCGTCCTGCTCCTGCTCCACGGCACGGGCGGCGACGAGCACGACCTGCTGCCCCTCGGCCGCTACCTGGCGCCCCGGGCCGCGCTGCTGAGCCCGCGCGGCCGGGTGCTGGAGGACGGGATGCCCCGCTTCTTCCGCCGGTGGGCACCGGGGGTCCTGGACCGCGACGACCTGCTCGCCCGGGCGGAGCAGATGGCCGGCTTCGTGGCCGCGGCCGCACGACGGTACGGGTTCGACCCCCGCGGACTGGTGGCGGTGGGCTACTCCAACGGCGCCAACCTGGCCGCGGCCCTGCTCATGGCTCGCCCCGGCCTGCTCCAGGGGGCGGTGCTCCTCCGGCCCATGGACCTGCCCCTCGACGACCCGCCGCCGGGGGCGCTGGCGGGCACCCCGGTCTTCGTCGCCGCCGGGCGTCAGGATCCGGTGGTGCCGGCGGAACAGACCCGGTCCCTGGCCCAGCGGCTGGAGGCAGCGGGGGCGCGGGTCACCCTGCACTGGGCGCCGACCGGCCATGAGCTGGACCAGGGGGAGCTCGAGGCCGCGCGCCGGTGGCTCGAGGAGGTCGGACGGCGATGAGGGCGCCGCGCGCCGGCGGCGACAGCGGCCAGCCCGGCCCGTGGGACCGCGGCCACAGCGACGTCCCCGACCCGTGGGACGACCTGGTAGCCCTCTGCCGGCTGCCCCATCGCGGCACGGCCACCGCCGAGGAGGGCCGGGCCGCCCGGTGGCTGGCGGCTCGCCTGGCGGAGATGGGCTACCAGGTGGACGTCCAGCCCTTCACCGCGCCACGCCACACCCTCTATCTGGGCCCCGGGTTCATCGGCGTCGCTCTCGCCGCCCTGGGGATCGGGGGTGCCCGGTGGCAGGGCCCGGCCTGGGCCCTGGGCCTGCTGGCGGCGGCCGCAGCCCTGGTCCTCCTCCCCCTGTTGGGGGAGCTGGTGCTCTGGCCCAGGGGTTCGCGCCTGAGCCTCGCCCTGCTCGTGCCCCGGGGCGCCTCGCAGAATGTGGTGGCCCGCCTGCCCCGCAGGGGCGGTCCGGCAGCGGGGGCGGCCCGGGGTGCCGTCGGCGGCGGCGCACCCCACCCGGCGCCCCGCCCGGTGCGGGAGCCGGCCGCCCGGCCGCCAGCCGATGTTGCGGATCCCAGCGCCTCCCGGCCCCCGGCCGCTGCTGGGGGATCCGACGTCACCCGGCGGCCTGCCGATGCTGCGGGAGCCGCGGCCGCCCGGCCCCCGGCCGATGCTGTGGAGCCCGGCGCCGGCCGGCCCCCGGCCGGACCGCCTTGGCCGCTCCACGTGGTGGTCACGGCCCACTACGACACCCAGTGGGGCAGCTGGCTCTTCGCGCCCCGCGTGCTGCCCGGCCTCCAGGCGTTCTTCGTCGTCGGCTACGCAGCCTTCCTCGCCGTGCCGCTGCTCCTGGTGGCCCGTGCCGTGGGCCTCGCCGGATCCACCCCCCTGGCGGTGGCCGCCGCGGCGTCGGCGGCCGTGGCCGCGTTCCTCCTGATCAGTTGGCTGGGAGGCCGCCCGGTCAACGGGGCCAACGACAACGGCTCGGGGGTCGCCGTCGCGCTGGCGCTGGCCCGGCGCTGGGCCCGGCAGCCGTTGCCCGGGATCGAGCTGCTCCTGGCCTTCACCGGGGCGGAGGAGACGGGCATGCGCGGCATGGCCGCGCTGCTGGAGCACCCCTGGTTCCCGCGGACCGCGCCCGGCGGCGTCGCCGTGGTCAACGTGGACAACGTGGGCGCCGGCCGCCTGCACTACCTGACCGCCGAGGGGATGCTGCTGCCCGTGCGCTACGATCCCTGGCTGGTCGCCCAGGCGCGGAGGCTGGCGGAGGAGCTGCCGCCGGGCCTGCTCACCCCGGGCCCACGGCCGCTGCTGCCCACCGACGCGCTGGTCGCGGCGGCCCGCGGGATCCCGGCCATCACCTTCCTCGCCACCGGGCCCGGCGGCCGCATCCCCCACTACCACTGGCACACCGACCGGCTGGAACACGTGGACCGCGGGCATCTGGCCGGCGTGGCCGACCTGCTGTGGCAGTATCTGGCGCAACTGGCCACGGCGGCGGATCGGGCCGCGGGCCGCCGCTGATCCCCTCCCGAACCGGGCGCACAACCCGTGTCAGCCCGCCGGCGAAACGGCCGGCGGGCATGCTACCCGTGTCGGCCCTTCGGCGAACCGGCCGGGCCGCGGCGACCGCGGATCCCCTCCGGGGGTGGGGGCGCCCGCGCCGGCGATCGCCTCCCGGCGCACAACGCGCGTTCGCTGGCGCTGTCCACGGCGGACCCAGGGCGAAGGGCCGCATCGCCGGGCCGACCCCGGAGCCCCGGCGCACGCGGCGCCAACCGGGGGCGCAGCCGCGCCCCGTCCCCGGGGCGATGCCGGAGGGTCCGCGACAGAATCGGTTCGTCATCCGAGTGCGGGTCCGCTGGAGATCGGGTATAAAGGAACGGTGGACGCGATCCCACAAGGAGGGAGCATGCGGGCATGAAGCGCGTACGTCGGTCCCTGCTGGTGCTGGTCGCGCTGATGCTGCTGGCGCTGCCCGTGCTGGCCGCTTGCGGCGGCGGTGGCGGTGAGGGCGGCGGCAACGGGGGCAACGGCGACCAGGCCGCCGGTGGGGGCAACAAGATCACGGTGACGGCCCAGAACATGTCCTTCGACAAGACGGAGATCAACCTGAAGAAGGGCCAGACCTACACCATCGAGCTGGTGAACAACGACTCGGTGCAGCACGACCTGGTGTCGGAGGAGCTGGGCCTGGAGATCGGCCTGACGGATCCGGGGAAGAGCAACTCGGTGGAGTTCACGCCGCAGCAGACCGGCGACTTCGAGTTCATCTGCACGGTGCCCGGCCACTCCGCGACCATGAAGGGCACGATCCACGTCACGGAGTGACGGCCGTGGGCGCGGTCCCACCGCCTGACCTGCGGACGCGACGCGCGTGATGCGCGGATCATCACCCCGCAAGCTCGGGAGGCGGTCCGAGAGACCGCCTCCCCTTTTTGCGCCGACGGCACGCGCACGGCGCCGCATTGCGCCGACGCCCCGCCCCACCGCTCGCGACCCCTTCGCGCCCCCATCCCGGCACGGTCCGGCTGGCCGTTCCCACCCCGGAGGCGGGCGACCGCCCGGACCCGCGGGGACGGCGGGCCTGGGCCCCGGGGTGCGGCGGCGGCCCCCTGCCCGCGTACGTTATATTGTTGGCGGGATCCTGATGGCGTTGACCGGATGGGGTGGACGGCACCGGGGATGCCGTCGCCCGGACGGATCTGGCGGAGGACGGTCGGCAGCGGAAACGAGGTGACGCGGTTGCGGCCCACGCCCAGCATGGAGGACTACCTCGAGACGATCTACGAGCTCATCCGCAGCAAGGGGTACGCGCGGGTGAGCGACATCGCCCTGGCCTTGAACCTGCAGCCGTCGTCGGTGACGCGCATGGTACAGCGGCTGGACGAGCAGAACTACGTGACCTACGAGCGCTACCGCGGGCTGGTGCTCACCGAGCGGGGCGAGGCCATCGGGCGCGCCATGCGCCAGCGCCATGAGACGCTGGCCACCTTCCTGCGGCTGCTGGGCGTCCGCGACGAGGCCGTGGTCCAGCAGGACGTGGAGGGCATCGAGCACCACGTCAGCCGCCAGACCCTCGAGCGCATCGAGCGGTTCGTCGCCTTCGCCCGCGCCAACCCCGCCTGGATGGACCAGCTGCACGCGGCGCTGCACTCCCCTGAGGAGGGGGAGGACCGTCGGTCGGCCGCGCCCGGCCACGGCCAGGCCGGGACGGGCCGCGCGACGGCCGGCGACGCCGACGGCGCCGCGACCCAGGGGGACGAACCGGCGGCGCCCCTGCGGGGCGGAGCCGCCTGAGGCCGGCCGGCCCCGCGAGGCCATCGCCGCCCCTCGGCGCGACCGCACCCGAGGCCGGGGCGGCGGGTTCTAGCCGCCCGCCTCGCAACGCACGTAATCCTTGAAGACGTATCCCGTCTCCCCACCCACCAGCTGGACCTCGGCCCAGAAGCCCTCGAAGGCCATGACGATGACGGGCGTCCCCCGTCCCACCTTGGTCAGGGCTTCCGACTTCCCGCTGGGGCGCTGGCGGACGTTGACGTCGTCGTGGGTGATCACGCCGAAGCAGTGGAAGCGCTCGGGTACCCGGTCTTCGAACAGCTCCAGGCTCTGGAGCTGGAAGCGCTGGTAGTTGTACATCATCTGGGCCAGCCGACGCTCCGTGTCGGTGACGGCGGCATCGACCAACTGCCGGTACCGTTCCAGCAGCGGCCGCTCCTGCTCCCGGAGCTCGGCCGCCAGCTCGGCGATGCGGGACACCGCTTCTCCCCCTTCCCCTGCCGGGTGATCGGAACCGGTATGACCCTATGCGCGGGCCCCGCCGGACATGCAGGCACGGGCAGACAGCGCCCGGGTCGGCCCGGGACGGGTGGGGCGGTGGCGGGAGCCCGATCGGGGCATTCCCGGCGGGAGGTGGAGGAGGCGGGGCGGGCGGCCTCAGCGGGCGTCGGAAGCCGGTCCTGACGGGAGCCGGTCCTGGAAAGGAGGAAGGAGGACGGCCATGCCCATGGCTGGGGCGGCTGGGCCGACGAGCCCCTTCGGCTTCCTCCCCGACCCCACCCCTCCCTACGGGGTGGTGGTCGCGGGCGGCGACCTGGACGAACCGGCCCTGGCCCGGGAGGTGGCGCGCCTCGCCCGCGACGCCAGCCTCTGCGTGGCTGCCGACGGCGGCCTGCGGCTCCTCCGGGCCGTCGGCCTGTGGCCCCACGTCCTGGTCGGCGACTTCGACACCCTGACCGCCGCGGAGGTGGAGGCGGCCCGGGCCGCAGGCGTCGAGGTGCAGACCTTCCCGGCGGCCAAGGACCTCACCGACGCCGAGATCGCCCTCGACGCGGTCCGTCGACGGCTGGGCGGGGCACCGCTCTACCTGGTGGGCGGGGTGGGGGATCGGGTCGACCACACCCTGGCGAACCTCTTGCTGACCGCTCGCTGGGGAACCGAGGGCCGCCCGCTGACCGTCTTGAGCGGCCCGGCCCACGTCCGACCGCTGGTGGCGCCGGGGGAGGTCCGCTTCCGGGGCGCCCCGGGCCAGACGGTCTCCCTGGTCCCCCTGACGCCGCGGATGACCGGCGTGGCGACCGAGGGACTGGCCTATCCGTTGGCCGATGCCACCCTGGCGTGGGGCACCGCCTACACGGTCAGCAACGCCCTGGTCGGCACGGAGGGCGCCTTCCGCGCCCGCACCGGGATCGGGCTGGTGGTGCTGCAGCGGCGCCCGTGACGCCGCCTCAGTCCATCACCGACAGCGGCACCATGCGCAGCGGCGCGTCACTGGCGTCCACGCGGTCGGGGTGCAGCCAGGCCGCGAGGCGCTCCAGGCCGTCGAGCGCCTGCGGACCGGCACCCAGCAGCTGATCCGGGGGAAGGTAGAGGGCGGTCGCCGCCGGCGGTCCCCCCGGTGGCACCATGGGGCGGAGCAGGGGCGTCACCACCCGCGTCGATGCCGGCCAGTGACTGTGGCGCCAGCGCTCCTCGCCAGCCAGCCACGCCCCGGGGCCGGCGAGCCCGGTCCCTCGTCGCAGGAGGTGGACCCAGCCGCCGCGGGATCGCGCAGGGGTTGGGTCGCGCCCGTGACCGGGCGCCATCCGTCCGCCGGCCCGTTCGACCAGCGTCGCCGCCGGGCTGCCCGGGCCCGCCCAGACGGGAGGACGATCCCACGCCAGGACCAGCACCGGCGGCCGCTGGGGCGACGGCACCGTCGCCAACGCGGCCTCGATCCGCGCCAGCCGCCGGGCGTAGGTCGCAGCCAGCTCCTGGCCGCGGTCCCGCCGGTCGACCCAGCCGGCCAGCCGGAGGGCGGCCGCAGGGAGTCCCTCCACGTCCGTCCAGACCAGGGTCGCCGCCGGCCAGCCCCGGGCCCGCAGCCGCCGGGCCAACCCCGGCTGCCGGGTGACGGCGGGCAGCAGCACCAGATCGGCCGCACGCCGCCGCAGGTGCTGCTCCTCCATCCCCGCCGGCAGCTCCGTCACCGCCCCCTCCCCCAGCAGCGCCCGGGCCAGGTCGCACAAGTCCTGGCCGCTACAGGCGATGCGCCGGGGTGGCGCCGGCAGGCGGACCCGCTGGCCGAGGTCGTCACGGAACGCCCAGCCGGCCGGGTCGCGGGCGGAGCCGGCCGACGGGAGGGGCCGTCCGCTCGAGACGACCCCCGCCCACAGGGCGGCCGCCAGCAGTCCGACGAGGGTGGCCACGACGGGCGCCCGCCGCAGCGGGCCGGCACGCCACGGCACCGGCATCGCCCCCGGTGCCCATGGCTATTCCGCCCGCGGGCGGGTATGCCCGGTCCTGGGGGGTGGGCGGCACCGCCGCAAGGAGGCGACCCGCAGCGGGGCGGCCGGCCGCAGGCAGCGCCCGTCCACCCGCCCCGTCGGGCTCGGGCTTGCTCCCGCCCGTCGAGGGGCGCGTCAATCCAGGCAGCGTTCGCCCGCCGCCCACGGCGGGCGCGCGTTTGCATCCCGCCCGTCGGGGGGCGGGCTCATCATCGCAGCCAGCGCCCGTCCGCCGCCCACGGCGGCTGTGGAGTACCCGCGGCGTCGTGCCGCGGCCGGCCGCCCCTTCGCCCCGGCGTCGGCGGCTAGCGTTCCATCCCCGGGGCGGGCAGGGCCGCCAGCCGCTCCTTCAGCCGCTGGATGCTGGCGATGGCCGACGGGTCCAGGCCCCGCAGCAAGGCCGCGTACACGGACACCGCGTCGCCGACGTAGGCCAGGCTGAGCAGCTGCGCCAAGCGCCCCTGTCCCCGCGACGCGACCGTCACCCACTCGGCCCGATCGCCGATCAGATCGGCGGTGATGTCCATCCGCGTCCGGTTCCGCGGGTGATCGGCCGCCGCCTGGAGCAGGACCACCAGCGGCCGGCGACCCCCTTCGGCCGCGCCTTCCCAGCCCATGACCTCGTTGTGGTCCAGCTCGGGGAAGGCATGGCTGTGGGCGAGGAGCTTGGCGTTCTCGTTGAGCTGGCACTGCCACCGGTAGGCGGCGGCCTGGCCGAGGCGGCCGGCCCCGTAGACGAACACGGGGCGGTCCAACAACGCCCGGGCCAGCGCCTGGACCGGCCCGCCGGGGCCGTTGGGCTCGACCTCCCGCGCCTGGCTGCGCAGGACGGCGATGGCTTCCTCCACCTGGGCGGACGGATCGTCGAGGCCGGTCCACGCGCAGGTCAGATACAGCACGGGCAGCATCAGGTACCCCAGCGCCGCCCGCGGCGCCAGCCCCCCGGGCACGACGACGCGCCGTACCGGAGCGCCGGCGGCCTCGTCGGCCGCCGCCCGCTCCAGGAGGGGTCCGCCGCTGGCGACGGCCACCACCGCCGCCCCTCGCCGGCGCGCCTCCGCGTAGGCGCTCAGCGTCTCCTCCGTCGCCCCGGAGTAGCTGACGGTGAACACCAGGTCGTGCGCGCCGACCCAGCCGGGAAGACCGTAGTCGCGGTGGACCACCACCGGCACCGTGGCCTGGGGCTCCACCACGGCCGCCACGAAGTCGCCGCCGATGGCGGAGCCGCCCAGTCCTGCGACGACCACGGCCCGGGGCGGCTCCGCCAGCGGTCGCGGCAGGTTGGCCGCCTCGCGGCCCAGGCGGTAGGCCTCTTCCAACTGGTGGGGGAAGGCGGCGACCACGCCCAGCATCCCCGCCGGGTCGTGCCGGCGCAGCGTCGCCCCGTCGGCTGACGCGCCGATGCCCTCGTGGTCCGCTCCGGGCGCCGGCAACCCGCCTGCTCGCCCGTCCCGGATGTCCATCGCTGCCTTGGCCCTCCCTCGTTGGTGTCGACCCGCGCCTCAGCGGGCGCCCGTTCCGAGTCTGCCACCCTCGCCGTGGGCGGCCGCCTCTGCGCCCCCTCCCCCGCCCAGGGGCGGCACCCTGTACACCGCGGCCACCGGTGGCGAAGGCCATCGGGCGGGCAGGGCGGTGAACACGCCGGCCCGCTCCAGGATCGCCGCGGCCGCCGCCAGGGGCTCCTCGCCATCCGGGAGGCCCGGCAGGCGCAGGCCCGCCGGCGGCACCACGAGCCGGTACGGCATGTAGAGGCGCAGGCGAGTCCCCTCCAGCGCGGGCCACAGTCCCAGCCCGAAGAGCTCTCCCTCCACCTTCGCCGCGTCGGCCGCGAGATCCTGGGAGCGGCACCATTCCAGCAGCGCCTCGAGGTCCACCGCCCTTCCCCGTCCCGACGCGACGGCGTCGGCCAGCACCGCCCACGCCGTCGCCGGGGAGGGGAACCAGGCCGCCGGGACGTGCACCGGCTGCCAGGGCCAGAGGAGCCGGGCCGCCAGGTCCCAGAGGCGCTGGCGGGCCGTGCTGCTGCGCACCCGGGTGGGGCCGGTGCGGGCGGCCGGTTCGTCCCCGGTGGCAGCGCCGGCGTCCGGCGTCCCCCCCGCTGGAGCCGTCGTCGTGCCGGCACCCCCCTCCGCAGCCCCGGGCGGCTCGGCGCCGGGCGCCTCGCCCGCGGGCGCCGAGGCGGTCGTCCTGGCGACCGCAACCGGGAGGGCATCCCGTCCCGGGGCGGCG
The DNA here is from genome assembly GCF_033582035.1 of Thermaerobacter composti. NCBI lineage: Bacteria > Bacillati > Bacillota > Clostridia > Eubacteriales > Clostridiales Family XVII. Incertae Sedis > Thermaerobacter > Thermaerobacter composti. The sequence continues at coordinate 496,063 of NZ_CP132508.1, read as the reverse complement.
CCGTCGCCGGTCGCCGCCCCCTCGGCCGGCCCCGGGTCGGCCACGGCGTCGGCTCCAGCGGCGTCTGCCCGTCCGGCCAGCAGCGGCGCCAGCCACGGGTCGAACCAGCCGGTCACCAGCCACTGCCGCCGCAGGCGCAGGAGGAACGCGGGCCCCTCGGTCTCGCCCCGAGCCGCCGCGGCCCGGCGCACGCGCTCGGCCAACCAGCGCGTCGCCAGTTCGGCCGTCAGGATGGGCGTCCCGCCGCCCTGCCCTGCCGCCGGGAGCCCGCCCCCCGCACCGCCGTCCGGCTGGCCCTCCGCCAGGCGACGGAAGGCTTCGTGGAGCACCAGCGCGTGGGCGAAGCCGGGATCGGCCAGGGCCAGCGCCGTCAGCTGCGCCGCCTCGGTCCCGGCCCGCACCCACACGTCGTTGAGGGGCGTGGCCGTCCAGGTGTCATCCACGCCCGTCAGCCAGCCCATCGCCTCCAGGTAGGCGATGGTCGACCGGGCCTGGGATCGCTGCCGCCAGCGCCCCAGGTACGCCGTCAGCTGGGCCGTGTCGTAGACGTGGCCCGCCAGCAGTTCCGCCAGCAGGCCCCGCACTGCGGCCAGGTTGGTCGGCCGCGGGCCGAAGAGGGGAGCGTGGACGGCGCCGGCGGCGCGAGGATCGACGGCCAGCCAGGCCCCAAGGCCGAAGCGGTCGCGGCCGTATCGTACCACGGCCGGGTCTTCGTTCAGGACGCGGGCTACGGTGCGCCGCGGAAAGCGGTGCCGCCGCTGCACGGCTTCGACCACCTGGTCCAGCGTGACCGGCTCGCCGCAGGCGGCCAGCGCATCGCGGCAGAGCTGGGTCACGCCGTGCTCGGGCTGTCGCTGCCAATGGCTCAGGCCGTAGATCCCCCGGTCGAAGCGCCGGAAGGGCTCGCCTGAGGACAGGATGGTCAACACGTGGGTCGGCGGCATCTTGCGCCCTTCCGGCAGGAGGTCGTTGACGAGCCGGGTCAGCTCGGTGTAGTGCAGCGGCCGGCCGTGACGCTCCAGGGCGCGAACCAGGTAGTCCCGCGCCCGGACTCGCCGCCCTCCCCGCCACGCGGCCAGCCCGTAGAGGCCCCCGGGATAGCGGATGAACGCCTCCTGCGTCGTGACCACCGCCTTGGCCATGGCCTCCGCATCGGCGGGCAGGTCGTTCATCCGCTCGGCCAGGTGGGCGGCCAGATCCGCCAGGCTGGCCGGCCGTCCCCGCTCCTCCAGGTATGCCTCCAGCACCCTGGCCGCCTCGGGCAGACGCTGGGCGATCTCCACCGTCGTCCACGTGGACCGGGCGGTGCGCCGGAGTCCGGGCACGACCTGCACCGTGAGGCTCAACAGGCGCACCGCCTGCTCACCGGCCGCGGGCAGCGTCACCGCACCGCCCCGCCGCAGGGCCTCGACCAGCTCCGCCGTGCCCGCCGCCCCGCAGCGCGCGGCGGCCGCCCGCACCGCCGTCACCAGCGGCCGGAACCGCTCCAGCCGGGCGCGGGCCCGCACCCGGCGCAGGGCGCGCCCCTGCACGACGCTGACCCATTGCCGCGTGGTCTGCCAGCGGGCGGCGATGGCACTCAGGTCGTGGGGTTCGGCCCCCAGGAGGCCATAGCGCAGCACCAGGACCTCCCGCTCCCGGTCGGCCAGCGGCTCCACCAGCTCGCGCAGCCAGTCCTCCAGCGCCCGGGGACCCGCCTCCCCCCGGCTGCACTCCTCCCGGTACCGGCCCAGGGCCTCCAGGATCGCGGTCACCCCGCTCTCCCCCAGCCCCCGCAGGCGCCGCAGCCCCTCCTGGGAGAAGCCGGCCACGGCGCCAACGGTGTCCAGACCGGCGCGCTGCAAGGCGGTCGCCACCCGCCGCGGCAGCAGCAGGACGGCGAGGGGGGCCGGATCGTCCATCAGGTCCGGGGCCAGCGGATCCCCGGCACCCCCCGGGGGTGGCAGCGGACGGCCGGACTGCAGGGCGTCGAGGCGCTGGCAGATCTCGGCCAGGGAACGGGGGCCGAGGCCCCGGAGCCGGCGCAGCCCCGCCTCGCCCAGCTCCAGCAGCTGGCCGATGGTCTGGATGCCGGACCGGCGCAGGGCCCGGTAGGCCCGCTGGCTGAGGCCCAGATCCTCGATGGACCGGCGGCGCGCCGCCTCCGGGAACCGCTCCGGGTCGTAGCGACCCACCCGGGCCAGGAGCTGCCGCTGATAGGCCGGGTCGGCCATCACCCGCGCCAGCTCCGTGGCCAGCGCCAGCAGCCCCCGGGTCCCCATCCCCCGGGCGGCCACCAGCCGAGGGTCCGCCCGATCCGCCAGGTCCCCCACCGTCTCGTAGCCCCGCTGCTGCAGGGCCGCGCGGACGCGGGGCGGGATCTCGAGCAGGCTCAGCGGGATGGCGGCCAAGGAGGCGCCGAGGGGGGGAGCGGCCATGGGCGCTCGGTCGGGACCGCCCCCCGCGGCGGAGCCGGCGTCGCGCCCCGCACCGCCGTCGGCGGAACGGGAGGTCGCCGCGTCCGCGGGCCGCGCCGCCACGCCGGCGCGGTTCGGGGACTCGGCCGCAGCGGAATCCGCGGGCTCTAGCGCGGGGATCGTCGGATCGCCGGCCTCGGGGGCTGCCCGAGGGCTCGCGGCCGCAGCCTCCGCAGCCGACTCCGGCGACCCGCCGCCCCGCGCCGCGGGGGACGATGCCGGGGCCGATGCCTCGGGGGACCGTTCCATCCTCTCCCCTCCGCAATGGGTCCCGACCCGATGGCGCGGGAGGGAGGTGCCAACCCGGGTCGGTGCCTGGGTGGTGGGCCCGGTCGCACCCGAATTTCGACAAAAGTCTTGGCAGACTTGTCGAACGTTGGCGAAACCGGGCAGGATCGCGTCAATCAATCGCATTCGATTGTAAACCGTCTTTGACGTTTTCCACCAGGGTGATCCGCTCCACCGTGCGCCATGGCACACGCCGTCACACCGACAATGGCGGGTGACACCGCAGCCTCCCCCCATCGCGAACGCGGCACGTTCGCGTTACGTCACCGCAAAGGCGTGCGACACCGTCCCCGCCTCGCCCCGCCTCGCCCCGCCTCGACCCCCTCGCTTCGCTCCGCCGCGCCGGGCACCCGTCCGCCCTGGCTCCGGCCCGCGGGCATCGAAGGCGCGCGGCAGGGGGGTCGGCCCCTGCCGCGCTTCCAGGACCACCTTGGCCAACGGGCGCCGGCGGGCCGCTCCGCGACCGCGATCGCCGTCCACCCCCAGGGGTACCGCCAGTCGCGGGCCATCCCTGAGCGGGAGCCGCGGGCCGCCTGCCGGCTCTCCCTAACGGGCCGCGTACATCCGCCGCAGCTGCTCGGGCACCTCGGGATCGCGCAGGGTGGTGGTGTCGCCCAGCTCCCGGCCCTCCACGATGTCCCGCAAGAGGCGCCGCATGATCTTGCCGCTGCGGGTCTTGGGCAGGTCGGGCACGAAGAGCACCCGGTCGGGGCGGGCGATGGGGCTGATCACCTTGGCCACGTGCTCCTTGAGCTCCGCCTCGAGCTCGGGGCTCCCCTGGCGGCCCGCCTCCAGGATCACGAACGCTACCGGCACCTGGCCCCTGAGCTCGTGGGGCGCGGCGATCACCGCCGCCTCGGCCACCGCGGGGTGGGAGACCAGGGCGCTCTCGATCTCCATCGTGCTGAGCCGGTGACCGGCGACGTTCATCACGTCGTCCACGCGGCCCAGGACCCAGAAGTAGCCGTCCTCGTCGACCTTGGCGCCGTCCCCCGGGTAGTAGATGTCGCGACCCCACTTGGACCAGTACGTGTTCACGTAGCGCTCCTCGTCGCCCCAGATGCCCCGCAGCATGGACGGCCACGGCCGCAGGATGGCCAGGTAGCCGCCGCCCTGCCCCGGCGGCACCGGGTTGCCCTGGTCGTCCAGCACCGCCGCCTTGATCCCCGGGAAGGGCCGGGTGGCGCTGCCGGGCTTGGTGACCGTCACGCCGGGCAGCGGCGTGATCATGATGGCGCCCGTCTCCGTCTGCCACCAGGTGTCCACGATGGGGCAGCGGCCACCGCCGATGTGCTCGTGATACCACATCCACGCCTCGGGGTTGATGGGCTCGCCCACGCTGCCCAGCAGGCGCAGGCTGGAGAGGTCGTGCCGCCGGGGGTACTCGGGGCCGTCGGCGGCGAAGGCGCGGATCGCTGTGGGCGCCGTGTAGAAGATGGTCACGCCGTACTTCTCGACGATCACCCAGGGCCGGTCCTTGTCCGGCCAATCGGGCGCCCCCTCGTACATCACCACTGTGGCGCCGTTGGCCAGCGGACCGTACACGATGTAGGAGTGGCCGGTGATCCAGCCGATGTCGGCCATGCACCAGTAGACGTCGTCCTCGTGCAGGTCGAAGACCCACTTGGTGGTGGCGTACACGCCGGTCAGGTACCCGCCCGTGGTGTGGACGATGCCCTTGGGCCGGCCGGTGGTCCCGGAGGTGTACATCATGAAGAGCATGTCCTCGGCGTCCATGACCTCGGGCGGGCACAGCCGCTCGGCCTGGTCCATCAGCTCGTGCCACCAGCGGTCCCGGCCCGGGGTGAAGGGCACCTCGTCCCCCGTGCGGCGCACCACCACCACGGCCTCCACGTCCTGCTTGCCCGCCAGCAGCCGCAGGGCCTCGTCGGCCTGGGCCTTGAGGGGCACCACCTTACCCCGGCGGTAGTACCCGTCACACGTGACGAGGAACCGCGAGCCGGCGTCCTCCATGCGCGAGGCCAGGGCCTGCGGGCTGAAGCCGGCGAAGACCACCGAGTGCGGCGCGCCGATGCGGGCGCAGGCCAGCATGGCGATGGGCAGCTCCGGGATCATCGGCAGGTAGAGGGTCACCCGATCGCCCTTCTTCACCCCCAGGCTCTTCAGGACGTTGGCGAACTTGTTGACCTCCCGGTAGAGGTCGAAGTAGGTCAACGTGCGCGTGTCGCCCGGCTCGCCCTCCCAGATGATGGCCGCCTTGTTCCGCCGCGGCCCGCGGATGTGCCGATCGACGCAGTTGACGCTGGCATTCAGCTTGCCGCCCAGGAACCACTTGGCATGGGGCGGGTTCCACTCCAGCACCTTGTCCCACTTGCGGAACCACTCGAGCTCCTCCGCCCACCGCGCCCAGTACGCCTCGGGATCCCGCTCGGCCTCCTCGTACACCGACTCGTCCTTCACGTGGGCGCGGGCGCGGAAGGCCTCCGGCGGCGCGAACCGCCGCTCTTCCTTGAGCAAGGCGTCGATGGGCCGTCCACCGTCGGCCGCCATGATCTCCCCTCCCTCAACGGGCGTTGGACGTCCTCCTCCGACGGGCACCGCTTCGGCCGGCTCCTCGGACCGCGGCACCTGCGCCGGCCGGCAAGGGCCACCGCCGACTCCGGCCGGGACGAACCGGCGGGACGCACCGGCCCACCTGGCCCCCCCCCGAGGAATGCCCGCCGCCGGCCCCGCGGTCTGCGGGGAACGCCCGCCGCCGGCCCCCGACGCGTCGGCGCCGCATGCGCCGCTGCGCAGGGCGCCGGCGGGCCGCCCGGGCGCCATGCCTCCGCCGTGCGGGAAGCGCCCAGCTGCACCGCCCGACGACGGAATCCGCTCCCCATTGCTGTATTTAGAGCGGAACACGGCCAGATCCTGCGACGCCCATCCCTCGGTCCGGCGGCACCGCGGCCTGCTCGAGAACCCCGGCCCCACGACGCGCCCCGCACGGCGCGGCGAGGCGCAGCCTCCCACGCCGCCCCCACCGCAGGAGGGAAGGCACGACGACGGCCCCGCCGGCCGCCGCGCGGCACCGGCAGGGCCGCCATCCGTCGACGGTCAGTCCGCCGTGACCTCGCCGGGGTGGGTCTCCTGCCAGATGGAGATCACGTTGGTCTCCTTGAGGAAGAAGGTCCCCACCAGGAAGGTGATCAGCGCCACCGCGGTCGGGTACCAGACCCCCGCGTAGATGTTGCCCGTGCTGGCCACCAGGCTTGCGGAGATGTAGGGCGTCAGCCCGCCGAACCACCCGTTCCCCAGGTGGTAGGGCAACGACAGGGCGGTATAGCGGATCTTCCCCGGGAAGGTCTCCACCAGGAAGGCCGCGATGGGCCCGTAGACCATGGTGACGTAGATGACCTGGATCCACACCAGGAACGTGAGCATCGCCGGGTTCGCCGCGTACTGGTGCATCAGCTGGTAGAGCGGGTAGTAGGTCAGGGCCGCGATCAGGTTGCCGGCCATCATGATGGGCTTGCGGCCGATGCGGTCGGACAGGTGGCCGAACACGATGAAGAAGGGCGTGCCCAGGGCCAGGGCGACGGCCACGATGGTGTTGGCGGTGACGAAGTCGACCTTGAGGGTGTTCTGCAAGTACACCAGGGAGTAGAACTGGCCGGTGTACCAGACCACCGCCTGGCCGGCCGTGGCGCCCAGCAGCGCCAGGAGCACCAGCTTCCAGTTGCGCAGCGTCTCCCGGATGGGGGCCTGGGAGGTCTTCCCCTGGGCCTTCAGCTGCTGGAACAGCGGCGACTCCTGGAGCCGGACGCGCATCCACGCCGACAGCACCAGCAGGACGGAGGAGAGCAGGAACGGGATGCGCCAGCCCCAGGCATTGAAGGCCTCGGGGCTCATGGACAGGCGCACGGCCAGGATCACGGCCAGGGACACGAAAAGCCCCAGCGTCGCCGTGGTCTGGATGAAGGAGGTGTAGAAGCCACGGCGGCCGTCGGGGGCGTGCTCGGCCACGTAGGTCGCCGCGCCGCCGTACTCGCCGCCCAGCGCCAGCCCCTGCAGCAGGCGCAGCACCAGCACGATGAGCGGCGCCAGGATGCCGATCTGCTCGTAGGTGGGGACCAGCCCGATGGCCGTGGTGGCGCCGCCCATGATCAGCAGGGTCATCAGGAAGGCATACTTCCGCCCGATCAGGTCCCCGAGGCGGCCGAACACCAGGGCGCCGAAGGGCCGCACCAGGAAGCCCGTGGCGAAGACGGCCAGGGTGTTGAGCAGACCGATCACTGCCGGCGGGCGCGCCCGCGGCCCACGCGGCGGACCACGAAGCCCACCGCCGCGTGCACGCCCACGGTCAGCGCCAGGCTCCCCGTGCCCCCGAGCACGTAGGCCGGGCTCGCATACGGCGCCAGCGTCTCGCGGGTGAAGGCCAAGGCCCCCTCCACGGACAGCGCCTGTCGCCATGCCGCGGGGAAGCCGGCCAGCATCCACTGCCCGCCCACCCCGTAGAGGTAGAGGGCCAGGCGCTCCAGGACCAGCGGGCAGACGGCGAAGGTCAGCGGGTAGACCCATCCGCGGCCCCCATCGGTCAACCCCGTATAGAGGCCCGCGACCAGGTAGGGCACCACCGCCAGGGCCACGGCCATCCTGGCCGCCCCGGCCGGACCGGCCCCGAAGAGGGTGCTCCCCTCCGCCGGAACGGCGCTGTACACCGCGGTGAAGGCGTAGGCCAGGGCCACCAGGAACCAGCCCAGCGGCGCCGGATCCGCCGGCGGTGGCAGCGGGCCACCGCTCGTCCCGCCGGCCCGGCGCCCGGCGGCGGTCCGCGGCGCCGGCTCCTCGCCCCCCTCTCGCGCCGCGGGTCGCCCGGCACCGCCGGCGGGCCCAGCCCCCTCGGGACCCCCAGCGGAGCCGGCCTCGCCCTGCCCCGGTCCGGCCGGGATCCGGCGCCGCCGGCGGGATCCACCGCGCCACGGCGGACGCCGGCGCCGCCCTGCCCCTGGGGCGGCGCCATCGCGGGCCCGCGATCCGCCGGACGGCGCTCCCGACGGTGCGGCTCCCTCCGCCCACCGCGGACCCGGGCCGATCAGGAGCAGCTCCCCCTCCGGCCGGCCCGCTGCATCCCCGCCGGCGACCTCGCCCCCCGCGGACCCTCCTGGGCGGCCTCCTCCGCGTCCCGGCGGGTGTGGCGCCGCCGGCTGGTCCTGCCCCCGCTCCACCCGTCCCACCCCTTCCCGGACCCCTGGCCGGGCGACGGTGCCGCGGCCCCTGGGTTGGCCGCCCCCGGCGGCCGCTGGGCCCCTGGGTTGGCGGCCCGAAACGGCCCCTGGGCTCGCGGTCGCGCATCCCACATCGACTTCCCGCTGCGGCCCCGGCGTTCCTCCTGCCACCGCGGCGCGGGAATGCCGACCAGCGCGACAAGACCCAACCCGCCGCGGCATACATCGATGGCGGGATCGTCGATGGCGGGATCGCCGGGCAGGCGCGTCGCCCGCGGGGGGAGAGCGGTGCCGCGGAACGCCTCGCCAGGACCGGCCGCCGGGGGACGGCTCGCCCTGCTGGTGGCGGCGGTGGCCCTGGTCCTGATCGCGTCGAGCCAGCGGGCCCAGACGCCGCCCCCCTCCCAGGGCCAGACGGGGGTGCCGGTCATCGTCCTCGATCCGGGCCACGGCGGGATCGACGGCGGCACCCACCTGGACGGCCGCATCCTGGAGAAGCACCTGACCCTGGAGCTCGCGCGGGCGATGACACCCCTCCTCGAGGCCTCGGGGTTCCGGGCGGTGCTGACCCGCACCGGCGACTACGCCCTGGCCCCCGGTGACGACGACGCCAGCGTGCGCCGCGACCTGCAGGAACGCCTGCGCATCGCCCGCGAGGCCCAGGCGGCCGCGCTGGTGAGCCTGCACGTCAACGCCGCCCGGGACCCGCGCTTGCGCGGCCCCATCGTGTTCTACCAGGTGGGGGACGAACCCAGCCGTCGCCTGGCCCGGGCCGTGCAGGCGCGGCTCAACGCCGCCTTCCCGCCGGCCGCCCGCAACGAAGCGCTGCCCGCGGACTTCTTCCTGCTCGCGCGGGCCGGGCGCCCGGCGATCCTGGTGGAGTTCGGGTTCCTGACCAACCCGGCGGACCGCGCCGTGCTCACGAGCCCGGAGGGCCGCCGGGCGCTGGCCGCCGCGGCCGTCGACGGCCTGGTCCGCGGCCTGGCGGAGCTGGGCATCCGCGGTCGTAGCACCCCCGGCGGCACCGGTCTGCCTCCGGCCCGGGCTCGCACCGCCCCGGGCGGCCCGGCACCGGGCCCCGCGCCCCGCCGGCCCCCTCCCGCGCCGCCGGACGGGCGGGCGCATGGTCGCCGATGCCGTCGGTGACACTGCGGGCGGAGGGATGAACCGTGACCACCCTGCCCCCGCAGTGCCCCGAACGCCCCTCTTGCCGCCCGGGCCGCGGCCGCCGGGCCCGGAGGCGGCCGTCGGTCATCCGGCTCGTCGCCCTCGCCCTCGGCGCGGCCCTCTTCCTCGGCGCCTGCGCCGGCGGGCCCGCCGCCCGCCCCCCGGCCAAGCCGGGCGACGGCCAGCGCCCCGGCCCGCCGTCCAACCGGGCCGCCGGCATCGTCGGCAACGACCCGGTGGTGTACGGCTTCTACACCGAGCCCGAGCCGGAGGCCGGGCTGCCGGGCTCCTTCCCGACCATGGTCCGTCACGCCCGGGACCTGGACGTCGTCGTGCCCTTCTGGTTCCGACTGGCGGAGTCCGGCGACGGCACCATCGAGGCCTACGGGGCGCCCCCGCCCCCGCGGCGCCGCCAGGTGATCGCCGACGCCCACCGGCGCGGGCTCAAGGTCGAGCTCATCCTCCACAACCTGCTCTACGGCTCGGGCGACCGCAGCGCCGCCACCGCGCGCCGGTTCCTCCGCGATCCCCGGGCCCAGGACCGGGCCATCCGCGGCATGCTGGACCTGATGCGGCAGGAGGGCTACGACGGCGTCCACCTGGACCTGGAGACCGTGCCGCCCGAAGAGCGCCCCCGACTGACGGCCTTCGTGCGCAAGGTGCGGGAGGCGCTGCCGGAGGGGAAGCTGCTGAGCATCGCCGTCTTCCCCCGGGACCGGGACGACCCCACCGATCCCAACGCCGGCGCCTACGACTACGCCGCCCTCGGCCGCGCCGTGGACTTCTTCATCCTGATGACCTACTCCGAGCACCGCGCCGACACGCCGCCGGGCCCCCTGGCGTCCCTGGACTACGTCGACCGCATGGTCCGCTACGCCCTGCGCCACGTACCCCGAGAGAAGGTGATCGTGGGGCTGGGCGCCTTCGGGTTCGACTGGGGTGGGGACGGACTGCCCCGCTACCTCGACCACGCCCAGGCGGTGCGGCTCGCCCGCGAGCGCGGCGTCGAGGTGCGGTGGGACGACCGCGCCCGCGTGCCCTTCTTCACCTACACCGGCGACGACGGCTCGAGCCACGCGGTCTACTTCGAGAACGGCCGCAGCTGGGCGGAGAAGCTGGATCTGGTCCGCCGGCACCGGGTCCGGGGCGTCGCCATCTGGCGGCTGGGCATGGAAGACCCCGCCGGCTGGCGCGAGATCGCACGCCGCCTGCGTTGAGGCCGCCGGCCGCTCCCCGGGGCCCCGCCGCGTCCGGCGGCCGCCGCGACGGACCGGGGCTCACGCGTAGATCATCTTGACGGTCATGCCGCCGTCGACCACCAGGTTCTGGCCGGTGATGAACCCGGCTTCGGGCGAGACCAGGAAGGCGCAGGCTGCGGCCACGTCCTCGGGGCGGCCGACCCGGCCGACCGGGTGCTGGGCGTGGTCCGCCTCGGTCACGGGCTCGTGACCGGTGTCGATCCACCCCGGGCTGACGGCGTTGACGCGGATCCCGTAGCGTCCCAGGCTGATGGCCAGGGCATGGGTGAGCGCCAGCAGCCCGCCCTTGGCGGCGGCGTACGGCTCGCCGTCGGGCTCGGACATCAGCGCCCGCGTCGAGGCGATCTGGACGATGGCGCCCCGGCCGGCCCGCTTCATGTAGGGCACCGCATGGCGCGCGCAGAGATAGGCCCCGGTGAGGTCGACCGCCAGCACGCGGTGCCAGGTGGCCTCGGCCTCCGGGTGATCCAGGGGGACGAACCCGCCGATGCCCGCGTTGTTGATCAGGATGGTCGGCGGGCCGAGCTCCTCGGCCACCCGGGCCATGGCTCGGGCCACGGCCGGGCTGTCGGCCACGTCGGCCGCCAGCGCCACCGCCCGTCCTCCCTGCCGGCGGATGGCCGCCGTCGTCGCCTCGGCGGCCGCGGCGTCGACGTCCAGCACGCCGACGGCCGCTCCCTCCGCGGCCAGACGCAGCGCCACCGCGCGGCCGATGCCGCGGCCGGCGCCCGTCACCACGGCCACCTCGTCCTGGAGCCGCATGGAGGTCACCTCCTTGCTATGATGGGGGCGAGCGCCACCGGCGAGGTCCCTGCCCATGCCGGTGGGCCCCACCGCCGGCCGGACGGGTAAGCGCCCGGCCGGTTCGTCCGAGGAGCATCGCCCGTGCGCCTGGTCGAACAGTGGCGTCGCGCCCTGGAGCGGGCCCGTCGCGGCCAGCTGGCGGTGCTGCGCCAGCCCTGGCACCGTCCGGTGCCCGGCGGCCAGGTGGCGCCCTACCTGGTCAAGGTCCTCTGCGCCGACGAACGCCGGCTGGCCGCGTGGGGAACCCGCTTCGGCCTGCCGGCCCGGGGCATCTGCCGCCACGGTCGCATCCCCCACTACGACCTGTGGGGACCCCTGGCGGAACGGGCGTGGGCGGAGCTGGCGCCGGCGACCCTGGGGCAAGGCGCGGCCCCCCTCCCGGTGGACCGGGAGCAGGGCGCCGTCCCGCGGCGCCCGCGTGCACGAGGAGGCGTTCCGACCATGCCGTCCTCTCCCCGCTCGACCCCCGTCGTGGCCGTCCACCGCGGACCGTGGCACGCGGGCGACGTCGCCGCCCGCCTCGTGCGGGTCGGCTGGCCCGGTGCCGTCGCCCTCCACGGCCGCTGGCACCACGTCTTCGAGATCGCCCCCTTGCCGCCGGACCTGGCCCGCCGCCTGGCCCACGACGCGGCGGCGCGGACGGGCTTCGCCACCTGGCGGCCCTACGCCGGCGCGGCGAGCCTCGTGGTGGCCGGTGCCGTCGCCGCGCTGTGGGAGCTGGCCGGTCGCTGGGTCCTGGCGGGGTCTCCGCCCAGCCGGCCCCTGCAGGCCGGTTCGTCCCGCCCGACGGGCGAGCTGCCGGCCGGGGGTGCCGGCGACGGCCGCGCCGACGGCCCGCCTCCGCCCTCCGGGGCGGAGGGAGCCGGTCGCGCCCTGGCGCGGGCTCTTCGTTCCCTGCCCTTCGCGTCGCCGGCGCCTCCCCCGGAAGGGCTCGCCGGGCCCACGGGCCGCGGCGACGGCGCCGGTTGGTCCGCGGCGGTGGCCGCCGCCCTGCGGGCGGCCGGCGAGGTGCCCCTGGCCAGCGTCCCGCGACGGGTCGACTTCCGCGGGCGCAGCTTGGTGTTCGGGCGGCGCACCCTGATCATGGGCGTGCTCAACGTCACCCCCGACTCCTTCTCCGACGGCGGCCGCTACGACGCGCCCGATCGGGCGGTGCGGCGCGCGCTGGAGATGGTGGCCGAGGGGGCCGACCTCATCGACGTGGGCGCCGAGAGCGCCAACATCGCCGCCTCCAAGCCGGAGCTCGAGGAGGAGCTGGCCCGGCTGATGCCCGTGGTCGAGCGCCTGGTGCGGGAGCTGGACGTGCCCATCTCCATCGACACCTACAAGGCGCCGGTGGCCGAGGCCGCCCTCCAGGCCGGCGCCCACATCATCAACGACATCAGCGGCCTGCACGCGGACCCCGAGCTGGCCGCCGTCTGCGCGCGGTACGGGGCAGGGGTCGTCGTCATGCACCTGCAGGGACACCCCCGCAACCTGGCGCGGCAGCCGCGGTACGACGACGTGGTGCTGGACATCGCCCGCTACCTGCAGGAGGGCGTGGACCGCGCCCTGGCGGCGGGGGTGCGACCCGAGGCCATCGTGGTCGACCCCGGCATCGGCGTGGGCAAGCGCACCCGCCACAACCTGGAGATCCTTGAGCACCTGGGCGCCTTCCGCAGCCTGGGCTACCCGGTGCTCCTGGGGGCCTCGCGGACGTCCGTGATCGGCAACGTCCTCGAGACGCCCGTCCACCAGCGGCTGGAGGGCACCCTGGCCACCACCGTCCTGGCGGTGGTCCACGGTGCCGACATGGTGCGGGTCCACGACGTGCGGGCCAACGCGCGGGCCGCGCGCATGGCCGACGCCCTAGTCCGCGGGTGGGACGAGCCGGCGGACGGCTGGCCCTTCGACGCCGTCACGGGGCGACAGCGCCGCCCCCTGCGGGAGCTGGGTCGCCTTCCCGTCCCGGCGGCGGCCGACCCGGACGCGGCCAACCCCCACGGGGCCGCCGGCCGTCAGACCCCGGCACCGCAGGCGGGGCCGGAACGTCCCCACGGATCCCCGTGAAGGCGGGGCCGCCTTGGCACCGCCGAGGGCGGCGGCGGCCGCCGCCCCGGGGGCTCGCGTCAGTCCAGCACGTGGTAGCGGAGGAAGAGCTCGCCCTCGTGGAAGAAGGCGCTGACCAGGCGCAGGCGGACCCGCGGCTCCAGGGGCCGGGACCCCATGACCATGGTCTTGTCCTCCGCATAGCCGACGATCTTCGGCGCCACGGTCCAGAAGAGCTCGTCCACCACGCCGGCCTCCAGCATGGCGAAGTTCACCGTCGGACCGCCCTCGCTGAGGAGGCGCCGGATCCCGTAGCGCTCCCGCAACAGGGCCAGGGCCGCCCGCATCTGCACCCGGTCCTCCCCCGCGAAGGCCACGTCGGCGACGCGGCGGACGGCCTCGATCCGCTCGCCGGGCGCGGCCCGGCGGGTGATGACCAGGGGACGGCGCGGAGCGTCCCGGAAGAACCGGGCGTCCAGGGGCAGGTCGCACGAGCCGGTGATCACCACCGGCAGCGGCTGGGCGGGGAGGCCGCGGGCCTGGCGCCGTTCGGCGTACTCGTCGGGCACCCGGGGGGGTACGTCGTAGGCGCGCACCGTGCCCGCCCCCCGCAGCACGGCGTCGACGGGCGCCCGCAGCCGGGCCATCAGGGCGTGGTCCACCTTGCTGCCGATGGCCTCCTTGATGGCGCCGCGCCCCATGGTCACCTTGCCGTCCACCGTGGTGACCATGTTCACCAGGACGTAGGGGCGATGGGGCGGCCCCTCGGGCAGATCCAGGTCGTCGTAGATGGTCAGGGGATCGGGCCAGGGGCGCGCCTCGGGGTAGAGCTGCTGCACCAGGGGTTCACCTGCCCTCATCCGGATTGCCGGTGGGTGTGCCGGTCGACGTTTCCAGCGCACCCCGGCTCGATCTTATCCTTGCCCGGGAGGGGTTGCCTACCGTTGCCTGACACGTCGTCTCGAGCCACTCCCGGCGACGGCGGCCACCAAGGCCGCGAGATCCCGGGCCGCGTTCTCGCCCCGGTCGAGCACGAGCCCGCATTCCTCCCAGGGGGAGGTTCCCCATGCCCGGCGCGTGCAGCTCCTTGCGCGGGGCGGGCCCGCCAGCGATCGGCTCCGCGGCGTGAAAAAACGGGCCGGGCGGCGTGGCCCGGGGCCACGCCGCCCGGCGAACCGGTGCGAGGGGCGGGACTCGAACCCGCACGGGATAAACCCACACGCCCCTCAAACGTGCCTGTCTGCCAATTCCAGCACCCTCGCACGTCGCGCCCGCACGGACGGGGCGGGACGGGAAAGGCGGACAGGAACGTCACGCCCTGTCCGCCGGTGCCGAAGGTGGGATTCGAACCCACACGGGCTTACGCCCACGGCGCCCTGAACACCGCGTGTCTGCCAGTTCCACCACTTCGGCATGGATGCGCTGCCGCTCGGATCGGCCGCGCACTGGTAATATAGCACCCCGCCCGGCGGCGCGCAAGCCGTCTTCGGGTCCTCACCCCGCGGCGCCAAGCCCGCGGCCGGCGGCCGCGCCGGCCTGGCGCACCGCGTGCCACAGCGCCGGCAGGCGCCGGTACAGCCATACGTACACCCGATAGTCGCGCAACACTCCGGTGACGAACCGGCGCGTCTCTGGGTAGGGGATGGCCTCGGCGCCGCGCCGGGGGTGCCAGCGACCCCGGGCGATCCAGTCGTCCACCGTCCCCTCCCCGCCGTTGTAGGCCGCCAGGGCCGCCACGGCATCGCCCCCGAAGCGCTCGAGCAGGTAGGCGAGGTACGCGCACCCCAACCGAAGGTTGTACGCCGGCTCGAAGAGCCGGTCCGGATGATACCCCCTGAGCGCCAAGCGCCCCGCCACCCAGGCCCCGGTCTCCGGCATGACCTGCATCAGCCCCCGGGCGCCCCGCTCCGAGACGGCGCGGGGCTCGAATCCACTCTCCCGCCGGACCACCGCCGCGACCAGCAACGGGTCGAGCCCGCACGCGGCCGCCTCCCGGTGGACGAGGTCGGCCATCGGGATGGGATAGGCGGCATACAGGGCCGCCAGGACGGCGAGGAGCCCGAGCAGCCCCGCGGCTCCCCAGGGCAGCCAGCGTCCGCGGCGGACGACAGGCGGACCCCATCGCCCG
Organism: Thermaerobacter composti; assembly: GCF_033582035.1. Taxonomy (NCBI): domain Bacteria; kingdom Bacillati; phylum Bacillota; class Clostridia; order Eubacteriales; family Clostridiales Family XVII. Incertae Sedis; genus Thermaerobacter; species Thermaerobacter composti. Next base: position 480,765 of record NZ_CP132508.1, on the reverse strand, counting down.
CCGGTCTCCACCGCTGCGCCCGCTCCGCTGCCGGCCGCGCCCAGCCGCACGAGGCTGGGACTCCGCTCCGGCAGGACGGGATCCCCGACGGCGGGCGGCTCCGCCCGCCCGGCGGGGCGCCGCACCCCCGCGCCCAGCCGGCGGCTCACGCGCCGTCGCCCTCCCCGTCCGGCGCCGCGCCCCGCAGCACGTGCCGACGCCACGCCGCCTCCACCTGCCGGCGGGTCGCCTCCAGGTCGCCGCCGTTGTCGATCACCACGTGGGCGCGGGCTGCCTTCTCCTCCAGGGGCCACTGCGCGGCCATCCGACGCGCCAGCTCCTCGGCGGAGAGGTCGGGATCCCGGCGCCGAAGCCGCGCCAGCCGCACCTCCCGCGGTGCGGTGACCACCCAGATCTGGTCCACCCGGTGCTCCGCGCCGACCTCGAAGAGGAGGGGCACGTCCCAGACCACCGCAGGATGGCGCCCGCCGGCCAGCAGGGCGCCGATGCGCTCCCACGTCCGCCGGTGGATGGCCGGGTGCAGGATGCGCTCCAGCTCCTGGCGCGCCCGCTCGTCTTGGAAGACGATGCGACCCAGGGCGCGCCGGTCGAGCTCGCCGGCGGGGGTGAGCACCGCCGGTCCGAAGACCTGGACCACCCGGTCCAGGGCGGGCTCGCCCGGCCGCACCACCTCGCGGGCGATGGCGTCGGCGTCGACGACGGCCGCGCCCAGGGCCTCCAGCATGCGCGCGACGACGCTCTTGCCGCTGCCGATGCCGCCGGTGAGGCCGATCAGCAAGGGGCGGACCCGCGCGGAGGCCGGCCGCGCCCCCTCCCCGCCGGTCCCCGGGTCGCCCGCGTCGCCGCGGCCCGGCGGCAGGGGGCCGTCAGCCGGCCTCACAGGTCGACCCGCTGGCCGCCCAACCGCTCCAGGGACGCCTCCCGCAGCGTCTTCTCGGAGGTGATGGTCAGCCGCCAGCGGCCTCCCTCCAGGGGCTTGATGGCCAGCTCGCCGGTCACGCCCAGGTTCTTGCGCAGGCGCTGGACCGCCGCCTCCAGCTTCTTCGGGTCGTCGAACTCCAACGCCACCACCATCATGTCGGACCGACCCCCTCAAACCCTGCCGACGACGCCGCTGCGCCACCGGTCCGGCGCTGCGACCGCGTCCCGCCTCCCGTTCGGACCGCAGCCGTCGCGATTATACCGCGCGCCCGGGGCCCTCGCGATGACAGGCGCTGTCGGCCGGACGGCGCGTCGGCCGGGCCACCGCCCGCCGGAACCGGCGATTTCCTGTTCTGTCGATCTCCGTCCTCATGACCATGGATTGAACGATGTCGAGAAATCTACGACTTCTTATAATTTACGCGTAAAAAGTTGAAATAGCCTATTTCCATACACAAACGTGGCGAACGCCGTGCGGCGGGGACGCCACGGCGGACGACGGTTCACGACATACGGTTGGAGGAGGGGCTCCCATGCAGGCTGCTGCCAAGGAGCAGGTCACCCCGGCCAGCCCGCAGCCGCCCGGCCGGTCGGCTGGAGGCGCGTCGCCCGGCGGGCCGATCCTGGCCGTCGCCCTGGCCCTGGCCTTCGTCCTCGCGGGGCCGGTGGCGGCCGTGGCCGGCGAGGCGCACCCCGGGCTGACGGGCGGTGCCCCCGTCCTGGCCCGCGCCCACGACGCCGACGAAGGCGGTCCGGGCGGCTCATCCGGCCGGGGCATCCAGGACGCGGACGGGATCGCGACCCAGGGCGCGCCCCGGCCCGGGGCCGCCACGCTGCGCGCGGACGGTGCCACCGGATGGCGTCGGGACGCACCCACCGGACCCCACAAGGGCGGATCGGACGTAGGGCATCGGCATCTCCGCGGCGGGAGAGAGGGTCGCCCAGCCGAGCGCGAGGGTCGCCCAGCCGCCCGTGGGCCCCAGCGTCGGCACCCGCCCATGGCCCTGAGCCCCTGGGAGCTGCGCCTCCTGGCCCAGATGATCGAGGCCGAGGCGGGCGCCGAGCCGTACGCGGGCAAGGTGGCCGTAGGGGCGGTGATCCTCAACCGGGTGCGCAGCCCCCTCTTCCCGGACACCGTGGAAGCGGTGATCTTCCAGCCCTGGCAGTTCGAACCCATCCTGAACGGCTGGTTCTGGCGCGAGCCGAGCCCCGCGTCCTGGCGGGCCGCCCGGGATGCCGCCCGCGGCGAGGATCCCACGGGCGGGGCCCTCTACTTCTGGAACCCGGCCAAGAGCGGCCATCAGCCCCATCTGGAGGCGCGGCCCAGTGCGGGGTGGATCGGCAACCACCGCTTCGCGTACTGAGGGCGGACCGGCGGGCGGCCGCCGGCGCCCGCCGGTTGCACACCTCGCGGATTGCAGCTGCCAAGCGCGCTTCCATCGAGTCCCGTCTCACCTGTTGACGCGTCTCTCCCCACCCGAACAGGAAACATTTTGCTAATGATCGCAATTGTTGCGCGTCCCTATAATTCATTGCGTCAATGTTACATCACCATTTCACCCGGGGAGGGACGCGATGGTGCAGCGGCGTTGGCAGCGGACGCTGGCAAGCCTCGTGGCGGGGTTCGGCCTGGCCGGCCTGACCCTGCTGGGTACCGCGGCCCCGGCGGCCGCCCACGGCGGTCCGGCCTTCGTCACCCACTACGTGCGCTGGGGCGAGACCATCTGGAAGATCAGCCAGCGCTACGGGGTGCCGATGGCCGACATCGTCGAGCTGAACCGGCTGCCGTCGGCCGACGTGGTGTGGGCCGGCACGTATCTGGCGATCCCCAAGGTGGAGCGGTATGACATCTACACCGTGCGACCCGGGGACACGCTCTTCAAGATCGCCCGCAAGTACGGGCTGACGGCGGCGGCCCTGCAGCGGGCCAATGCCCTGGGGACCGACGAGATCGTGCCCGGCCAGCGCCTGATCGTGCCCCTCGGCGGCTGGAGCGGCGGATCGGGGAGCGGCGACTCGGGACGCCCGGCCGCGCCGGCCGCGCCGGAGCGGGGCGGTCGCACCGGGTCCGGGGTGCACGTCAGCGACTACGAGCTGCGCCTCCTGGCCCAGATGGTCGAGGCCGAGGCGGCCGGCGAGCCGTACGTGGGCAAGGTGGCCGTCGCCGCCGTGATCCTCAACCGCGTCAAGAGCCCCCTGTTCCCGGACACGGTGGCCGGGGTGCTCTTCGAGCCCTATCAGTTCGAACCCGTGCTCAACGGGACCTTCTGGCAGGAACCCAGCGCCGAGTCGTGGCAGGCGGCCATCGACGCCGTCAACGGCTGGGATCCGACCGGCGGCGCCCTCTACTTCTGGAACCCGATGAAGTCCGGCTACCAGCCCTTCTTGGAGAGCCGGCCCAGCGCGGGCTGGATCGGCAACCACCGGTTCGCCTACTGAGCCGGCGGCGGGACCCCGGTGCGGCGCGGGGTGGGCGCGAGGGCCCGGCGCCGCGGAGCGGGCGGTCCCCGGCGCCGCCTGCGGCGGTGCCCCGCTGCGGTGAGGGGTGAGGCGATCCGCCGGCGCGCTGCCGGCGGATCGCCCTTGCCCCACGGCGCATGACGGGCCGGCCGCCGGGCGTCGCCCCGGCATGATGGCCGCCGGCCCTGGGACGGCCGGGATGCGGCCGGGGGCGCTGGGAACGGCCCGCGATGGGGCGCACGGCTTGGGATGGGGTGCGCGGCGCGCCGTCGGCGCCGCGCCGGCCATGGCATCGGCCGCCGCCGGGCCACGGCATCGGGTGCTGCCCGCGAGGGGGCGGGGAGCTGCGGCTCCCCGCCCCCTCGCGTCCACGGTTGCTCGGCCGCCGGGGTGGCCACGCTACAGGAGCCGGGTCCTTCCGCCCACTCCGGGCCCGGCAGAGGAGCGAGGGCCATGTCGCCGCGCGATGGGCGACCTGACGCGACCGAGGAGGGGACCGGGAGGCCGCCGGTCAGGGGCCGGGTTCGTCCCGAACCCGGCGCCCCGGCGCCCGATCGACCCGTGACCTCCGGCGCCCCGTCCTCCTTCACCGACGACGACCGCTGGATCGACGAGCTGGAGGAACTGGCCGACGCCCAGGCCCGGGCCATCGGCGTGCGTCCCCAGGTGGAATTCGAGGTCCCCGGACTGCGGGTGACGGCGGACATCGGCGGTCCGGAACCCGACGCCACGGCCTACGGGGCCCCGGAGGCCACGCGGCCCGCCCCCGGGGCGGGCGGTCCCGCCGCCCCGTCCCCCGGCGGCGCCGCCTCGCCGACGCGTCCCGGCCCCAGCCGGCGCCCGCGGGATCGCCGCGAAGACGACGCCTAGCGGGCGAGAGGGCCGGCACCCCGGCGAGGGCAGGCCGCGCCCCGGCCGACCTCGCCGCCGGCGGCGTCGGGCGGGGGTTGGCAACGGGGGCAGAAGTGAGCGGTGCGCCCGGCCAGGGGCAGGGCGGCGATCGGCGTGCCGCACCGGGGACAGGGCTCGCCCGCGCGGCCGTAGACGGCCAGGCGCTGGGCGAAGCGCCCGCGGCGCCCAAGGCCGTCGCGGTAGTCGGAGAAGGTCGTGCCGCCGGCGGCCAGGGCCTCGCGGAGGACGCGGCGGACCGCCCGCACCAGCCGGCGCAAGGCGGTCGGCGACAGGCTCCCCGCGGGATGGGCCGGGTGCAGACGGGCGCGGAAGAGGGCCTCGTCGGCGTAGATGTTCCCGAGGCCGGCCACCACCCGCTGGTCCAGGAGCACGGCCTTGATGGGCGCCCGCCGCCCGGCCAGCCGCCGGGCCAGCTCCGAGGCCGTGAAGCGGCGGCCCAGGGGTTCGGGCCCCAGGCTGCGCAGCCCCGGTGGTATGGGGTCCGGTCGGCCGGGGTCGCCGCGCCACTCCGGCGGCCTGGGGCCCGGCTGGTCCGGGTCGCCGCGCCGCTCCGGCGGCGTGGGGTCCGGCCGGCCCGGGTCGCCGCCCGCAGCCTGGAGGCTGCGGGCGCCGGCACCCGCGCTGCGAGCCGTCGGCGGCATCCCGGCATCGCGCTGACGGCGGGCGCCGTCGCCGGCCCTCAGCCCGGGCCCCCGGCCCAGGGGGCTCCGCCCCAGCAGGTACACCCGGCCGAAGCGCCGCGGGTCGGAGAGGCGCAGCTCCTCCCACGGCCCGGCGTCGGCCAGCTCCCACACCACGTGGGTGTGGGGCGGCAGGGGCTCGTGGCGGCGCGCCAGGGTGAGCCGGCCGGTCATGCGCAGGTGGATCGCCAGCCACCGCCGCCGCGGCCGCCGCGCCGCGCCGAGGGGAGCCGATGCCGCCGGCTCGCGCCCCCCGGGAACGCATCCCTTCGCGGACGCAACCGAGGGCGTGCCGTGCAGGGCGGCGTCCGCCGCCCCTGAGCCCGCTCGGCCCTGGCGGGCCCCTCGGCCCCGGCGGAGCGCCGCGGCGGCCGCTTCGTCGGGGACCTCCACCTCGAAGAGCAGGTACTTGCCGCGGCGCGCGAACCGGAGGAACCGGCCCCCGCGGAGGAGGCGGTCGAACTCCGCCGGCGACGCCCCCACCACCACCTCGGGGCGCAGGACCCGCACCCCCGCGACCCGCGCCCCCCGCAGGTGGCGCTCCAGATCGCGGCGGATGGTCTCCACCTCGGGCAGCTCAGGCACCGGCGTCGACGGCCTCCATCTCGTACCAGTTGGCGCCGGCCTTGACCTCCACCACCAGCGGCACCGCCAGGGTGAAGGCACCCTCCATCTCCCGCCGCAGCAGGGCGGCCACGGCGGGCACCTCGTCCTCCGGCGCCTCGAGCAGGAGCTCGTCGTGGACCTGCAGGACGATCCGTGCCCGCAGCCCCTCCTCGGCCAGCGCCCGGTACACCCGGATCATCGCCAGCTTCATGATGTCGGCGGCGGTCCCCTGGATCGGCGTGTTGATCGCCACCCGCTCGGCGTTCTGGCGGATGTGGTAGACGCGGTGGCGGATCTCCGGCACCGGTCGGCGCCGGCCCAGCAGGGTGCTCACCTCGCCCTCCTGGCGGGCGCGTCGGACGGTCTCCTCCATGTAGCGCTTGACCCCGGGGTAGCGCTCGAAGTAGCGATCGATGAAGCGCCGGGCGTCGGCCCGGTCGATGCGCAGGGCGCGGGCCAGGCCGAAGTCCGTCTGCCCGTAGGCCAGGCCGAAGTTCACCGCCTTGGCCACCCGCCGCTGCTCGGGCGTGACCCGCTCCAGGGGTACGCCGAAGATCTCGCTGGCCGTGCGGGCGTGGACGTCCTGCCCGCGGGCGAAGGCCTCCAGCAGCCCGGGGTCGCCGCTGTAGTGGGCCAGCACCCGCAGCTCGATCTGCGAGTAGTCGGCCGCCACCAGGCGGTGGCCCGGCGGCGCCACGAAGGCGCGCCGCAGGGAGCGGCCGGGTTCGTCCCGGATCGGGATGTTCTGCAGATTGGGCTGGGTGCTGGAGAGCCGGCCCGTCGCCGCCACCGTCTGCTGGAAGGTGGTGTGGATGCGACCGTCGGGGCCGATGTGCTCCGCCAGCCCGTCCACGTAGGTGCCCTGCAGCTTGACCAGGGACCGGTACTCCAGCACCAGCTCGGCGATGGGGTGCTTGGCCGCCAGGGTCTCGAGCACCTCGGCGTCGGTGGAGAAGCCGGTCTTGGTCTTCTTCACCACCGGCAGGCCCAGGCGTTCGAACAGGATCTGCCCCAGCTGCTGGGTGGAGTTGATGTTGAAGCGCTCGCCCGCCAGCTCGTAGATCTGCTCGGCCAGCTCCTGGCTGCGCCGGGTGAAGAGCCGGCCCAGCTCCTCCAGCTGGCGGCGGTCCACCGCGATGCCGGCCTCCTCCATGGCGGCCAACACCGGCACCAGCGGCAGCTCGATCTCCCGATACACCCGCTCCAGGCCGCGGGCGGCGATCTCCGCCTCCACCGCGGGGCGCAGCCGGGCGCAGAGGGCGGCGTCGCGCCCCAAGAGCGCCACGGTGCGGCAGGCCGGGTCGGCGGGACGGTCGGCGGGCCCCTCCTCCAGGTCCCAGCCGAAGAACTGCCGGGCGGTATCCACCAGGTGGTAGCGGTTGCGCACGGGGTCGAGCAGGTACGCAGCCAGCTTGAGGTCGGCCACCGGCGGCGGCAGGAGCGCCTGGCCCGAGGCCGATCCCGCGCCGTCGCCCCTGGCCGCTCCCGAGGGCGCGGGCGCTCGCTCCCCGGTCGCCTGGCGCAGCAGAAGCCGGTACAGCGGCTTGAGGTCGAACCCGGCCAGCGGCCGGCCGCGCAGGGCGCGCAGCACCGCCTGCACGCCGGGACCGGCGGTCCCGGCCCCTCCCGCGTCGCCGCGGACGCCTGCCGCCGCGGGGGAGGGATCGTCCGCGGAGCCGGCGCCGGCCCCCGGCGGGGGGGTCCGGCCCGCCGCACCGGGCTGGGCGCCCGCGCCACCGCCTGCGGTGGACCCAGCCGTCCACGCCGCGACCCGCCCCCCCGCCGCCAGGCCGAGGCCGGCCAGGACGGCCCCGGCTCCACCCCGGGGCTCGTCCCCCTCCCCCTCCCACGACGCCACGACGGCGACGGCGAACCGCTGCCCCACCGCCGGCGAAACCGGCTCGGTCGCCGGGTCGGCGTCCTCGGGCGCCGCGCCGGCATCGGCCCCCGCCGCCGCGTCCAGCCAGGACGCCACCGCCTCCGCGGTCAGCTCCTCCACCGCGCCCGGCCAGCCGGCGCCCGCGTCCGCGGTGCCGGGGGCGAGCCCGTCGGCTCCGGCGAGCCCGGTGGGCGTCCCCGCCTCGGGGCCGCGGGCGGAAGCCGGTTCGTCCGTCGCACCCCGTCCGCCCGTCGCCCCGTCGTCGCCTGCACGGCGCGGGTCCGCATCGGCCCTGGCCCCGGACGGGCCGGCCCGATCCCCGTCCCGGGGTGCCCCGCTGGGCGGTCCCCCGGCCTGGTGGCGCGGGGCGCCCTGGATTCCGCCGGCCGCCGGCGCCGTCAGCCCCAGCCGCTCCACCAGGCTGCGGAACTCCAGCCGCATGAGCAGCGGGCGCAGCACGCCGGGATCGGCCGGCCGGCGGATCCAGCGCTCGGGGTCGAAGTCCACCGGGGCGTCGGTGCGGATGCGGGCCAGCTCCCGGCTCATGCGCGCCTGATCGGCGTATTCGCGCAGGGCGGCCGGCAGCTTCTTGCCGCCCGCCTCCTCGGGGTTGGCCAGCACGGACTCCAGGTCGCCCAGGCGCTGGATCAGCTTGAGCGCCGTCTTCTCGCCGATCCCCGGCACTCCGGGGATGTTGTCCGAGGCGTCGCCCATCAGCGCCTTGACGTCCAGGTACTGGGCGGGCTCGATCCCCATCTCCTGGCGGATGCGCCGGCGGTCGTAGCGCTGGACGTCGCTGATCCCCCGCCGGGTCAGCAGCACCTCGATGCCCTCGTCCAGCAGCTGCAGCACGTCCCGGTCGCCGGTGACCAGCAACACCCTGGGTACCCCGGCCGCCCGGGCCCGACGGGCCAGGGTGCCCAGCAGGTCGTCGGCCTCGAAGCCGTCGTGCTCCACCATGGGGACGCCCATGGCGGCCAGCACGTCCTTGAGGATCGGGAACTGGCTCCGCAGGTCGTCCGGCGTCTCCGGGCGGTGTCCCTTGTAGTCGGGGTACCGCTCCACGCGGAAGGTCGGCAGGCCGCGGTCGAAGGCGACGGCCAGGTAGCGGGGTCGCTCCTCCTCCAGCAGGCGCAGCAGCATGGTGAGGAAGCCGTACACCGCGTTGGTCGGCAGGCCGTCGGCCGTGGCCAGGGGTGGCAGGGCGAAGAAGGCCCGGTACATCAGGCTGTGGCCGTCGATCAGGACCAGTTTGTCTTCGAGATGCTCCGGGTCGGGCGCCAGCAGGTCCTGGGGGCGGGATGGGACACCGCTACCCCGTCCCTGGGAGCGCCCCGTCCCTCCCCGACGCCCGCCGGCCGTACTGCCCTCCTGCCCCGCCGGCGGGGTCTTCGACCCCCCGGCCACCGGCCGGGGCCAGGTTCCTCCTGACCAAGTCGCGCCCGGCGACCCGGCTACCTGTTGCTGGCGATCGGCGTCCATCGACGTGCTGCCCCCTCCCCGCGACAACCGCGCCGGGCGGCTCCCATGCCTCCGTACCCGTCGCGCCCCCATGGGGTGACGGGATTTGTCCCGTTCATTGTAGCATCGGCCACCGCCGCACCGGTCCCGCCACAGCCTCCACGAAGAGCCGGGCCCCCCAGCCGTCTGGCCGGAGGGCCCATGGCACCGCCCCCTTGGCGGGTCAGTAGACAAACCGGGCCGGCCCCGCGGCCGGGCCCTTAAGCTGCCATCCGCGACCACGGTGACCGGCATCCGGCACCGGCATGCGCCACCCCACGCTTACAGGCATCCGCCACCCGTATCCGCCACCGGCGTCACCGGTAGCTGGCGTCGAGGTGGTAGCTTCCCGAGCCGGCGTAGCTGTAGACCTCCACAAGGTAGGTGCCCGTGGCCGTCGGCTGGTAGAGGATCCGCTCCTCCCGGGCCGTCCCCTCCGACCGCGCCACCAGGCGCCCGGCCGGATCGTACAGGTAGAGGTCGAAGTCCGGGCTGCAGCTCCAGATGCCGCAGCTGGGGTTGGAGGCCATGTTCATCGTCAGGCCCAGGGGCCGGCTGGAGTCGGTGACGGTCACGCTGTAGACGTCGCTGTCACCGCTGCCCGACAGGGACCCCGCCCAGTAGGCGTGCTGCAGGCCGTCGCTGAAGCTGCCGCTGTACCCACCTGCGGCCTTGACCGCGTTGTAGGCGATGCTGATGCCGGCGCCCCAGTCGATGTCCTTGCCGCCCGGGCCGAAATCCTTCACGTTGCCCGAGGCGGTGAGCAGGCTCTTCACCTGGGACGGCGTGAGCCCGTAGTTGGCGTCCAGCATCAAAGCCGCCGTGCCGGCGATGAAGGGCGTGGCCATGGACGTTCCGCTGTAGGTCACGTACCCGCTGGTCGAACCGGCCTTCGCCGCGGTGATGTTGCGGCCCGGGGCGGTCACGTCGGGCTTGATGCGACCGTCGGCCGTCGGCCCGCGGCTGGAGAACTCGGCCAGCACCCAGCCCCGCTCGCCGGGGTCGTACACGGCCCCCACGGTGACGGCGCTGGCCGCCGCCCCCGGGGCCCCGATGGTGCAGCGGTTGGGCCCCTCGTTGCCCGCCGCCACCATCATGACGATCCCCGCGGTCACGGCATTGTTCACCGCCGTCGACAGCGAGTCGGTACCGTCGGAGCAGCCGGCGGCCCCCAGGGACATGTTGCCGATGCGGATGCCCCCGGCGACCACGCAGGCGGCAACGCGGCGCCGCCAGGACGGGCGCTCCGGACCAAACCCTGTGGGTACGGAATCCCGGCGCCACGCACCCGTAACGCATCCCCTCCTTGCAGGATCTGGGGATACCATATACGAGGTGGTTCCCCGGTCGCCTCAGTGCCGCAAGCCCAACTTCGCAGGTCTCAGGTCCCGCTTCGCAAGCCTTGGGTTCTGCCGGCGCCCAAGGGCTCGGCCTGTCAGCGTCCTCGCCACCGGCGCCCGATGCGCCAGGCCAGCACGACGGCGCCGGCCAGGGCGGCATACGGCAGCACGATCGCCGCCCCGACCAGGGCCAGGGTGGCCAGGGTGGCCAGGGACCGCAGGGAGGCCTGCCAGGCCAAGCGGACCCGGGTGAACCGGTCGCCGGCGGGAGGGGCAGGCTGGGGGGCCAGGGCCTCGATGGCCACCTCGATCCGGGCTAGGCGCATGGCCTGTTGCCAGTAGCGGACCTGGCCCTCCAGCTGCTCGATCTCCCCCCGCACCCGCCAGAGCTCCTGTTCCACCTTGAGCAGGTCCTCCACGCTGCCTGAGCGCCCAGCCAACTGCCGCAGCCGCTCCTCCTGTGCCCGGAGGTTGGCCAGACGCGCCTGCGTGTCCACCCACTGCTGGGAGATGTCTTCGGCGCTCAGGGCCCTCAGGTCGACCCGGCCGTCACCGGCCAGGCCCGCCAGCCGGTCCATGGCCTCCTCCAGCCGGTCGTCGGGCACGCGGAGCACCAGGTAGGCGAATCGGGTCGGTCCTCCGCCCTCCAGCTGCGCCTGCTCGGTGAAGCCTCCCAGGCGCTGGGCCACGGCCTGCGCCTCCCGAAAGGCCGGCTCCACGTCTGGCACGGTCAGCTCCAGGCGGCCGGAGCGGATCAGCCACTGGCCCTGCTGGTCTCGACCCGGAACCGTGGCCAGGAGGCCGGCTGCGGCGGCGTCACCGGCCCGGGATCCGGGAGCCGGCCGGCCGGCGGGGTCCGCAAGGACGGCTCCTACAGCCGCTCCCGGCCCGTCCCCGAATCCCTCCCCTCCGGCCCCTGCGGCCTCCCCCACGCCGCCCCGGTTCGCCGCCACGGCCCCGGCGTCCGAGGGCCCGTGGCCGTCGGTCGCCACGGCCGGGCCGCCGGTGCTGGTGCCCGCCGTTTCCAGCGCAGGCACGCCCTGCCAACCCGGGGGGATGCCTCGCGAGCCGCCCGGATCGTCTCCGGTCCCACCGAACCGGCCGGCAAGGAGGACCAGGGCCACCATCGCCGCGGCCGCCAGCACCGCCGGCAGGGGCCCGCGCCCCGGCCCGCGCCCCTGAACCCGGCGGCGCCCTGGGCCGTGGCGGCCCCCGTGGCGGTCCCCTTGCTCCGGGCCGGGCCTTGCCGCCGGTTCGGCCCTTTCCCCGGGTGCGGGCCCCACCACCGCCCGTCCCGCTTCCAGCCGGTCAGCTGGTGCGGACGCGACCGTTGCGGGGGAGGGGACGCCGGTCGGCATCCCGGTCCGGGCCAGGATGGCCTCCATCAGGCCGGGCGGCGGCTCCACCGTCTCCAGGGCCGCCAGGGCCATGCGAGCCTGGGCTTCGGCTTCCGCCAGGGTCCGGCACCGAGGGCAGCGGGCCAGGTGGCGCTCGATGGCCTGCCGCCGCTGCGGCGGCAGCTGGGCCCGAGCGTCGCCGTCAAGCCAGCGGGACGGGTGGAGTCCCGGGCCCGGGAAACCGGCCAGGAAGTCGATCCAGGACCATCTCATGACGTCTCGCCTCCGGTTCCCGGCGCCCAGCCGGCGCGGATCAAGGCGTCCCGCAGCAGCAGGCGGCCGCGGTGAATCCGGGACCGCACCGTTCCCGGGCGCAAACCCAGGACGGCGCCGATCTCCTCATAGGACAGGTCGTGCAGGTCACGGAGGACGACCGCCACCCGGAACGGCTCGGGCAAGCCGGCCAGGGCGGCGGCAACGGCCTGGCGGATCTCCCCCGCCAGCACCGCCGCTTCCGGACTGGATCCCGGCGCGAAGGGATCGGGCAACCGGACAGGGGGTCGCGCCGCACCTGCCGCGCGGCTCCCGCTCCCGCCCCGGAGGGCGCTGGTACCGGTGCGGGTGCCCCCGCCGCCAGGATCCGGCGTGGCCCCGGCCACCGCGGTCCCGGCTGCCGCGGCACCGGCGCCGTCGCCGGTGCCGCCGGCTCCGGCCGGTGCGGCGGTTCCCCCCTCGCCGGTGGGCGGCCGGTCGGGTTCGCCGGCCGGGCCGGGTTCGTCCCCGACCCCGCCTGCGGAGAGCCCGGCACCGGACCCACCGGCGGGATCCGGAGCGGACCCCAGGGCTGCACCCCTCCTGCGGGTGGAAGCCGGGTGAAGGTCGCCGTGGAGGTCGCCCCACGGCCAGGGTCGCCGTCGGCGCCGGCGCAGCTCGTCCTGGCAGGTGTTGACGGCGATCCGGTAGAGCCACGTCCGGAACCGGGCCTGGCCGCGGAAGCGGGCCAACCGGGTGAACACCCGGAGAAAGACCTCCTGCGTGGCGTCGGCCGCGTCCGCCGGCTGCCCCACCAGCCTGAGACAGAGGTTGTAGACCAGCCCGTGGTGCCGTCGGACCAGTTCCGCAAAGGCCTCGTGGTCCCCCTGGCAGGCCCGCTGGACCAGGTCCTCGTCAGAGACCGGGTCGCCGGCCGGAACCGGGGGGTCGACGGCCTCGCCGCCGGGCGGGGTCCCTGCGGCCGCAGGCCCAGAAGCCAGCCGCCCGCCCTCGCCGAGGTGCATCGCCGTCCTCCTCTCTGCACCGCCTTGGACGCCAGGATCCCGGCGCCGGTTCCTGGGGACCGACACCAACGCCAGCGCATAGGTACCAGGCAATGGGAGGGATGGCACCTTGCATGTCCTGATGCTCACGGCGGCATTCTTCCCGTCCGGACAGACGGCCCACGTCCTGGACCTGGCCCGGGGGCTGGTGCGGCGGGGCCACCGGGTGGACCTGTGGGTCACCCACTCCCGCGGCGGTGGCCAAGCCCACGCCGGTACGGTGGCCGCCCTGGAAGAGGCGGGGGTGGTGGTGCGTTTCCTTCCCGCCCCTGTGGTGGGCGAGCGGGCCGGTCTGCCGGTCGAGCGGTACGACGTGGTGCACGCCCAGTCGTCCTGGTCCTTCGAGCTGGGCCGCCGCCTTGCCGAGATGCTGGGCGTTCCCCTGGTGCTGACCTGCCACGGTCTCGGGCTCGACCAGCCGGCCTACCGGCGCGCCCTGGCAGCGGCCAGCCGGCTCATCTGCGTGGGCCCCCGCGTAGCCGGTGACCTGGGAGCCTACCGGTCGAAGATCGCCGTGGTGGGCAACGGCGTGGATCTGGAACGGTTTCGCCCCGGTATTCGCGAGCCGCGCTGGACCCTCCTGTACGCCGGTCGGGTGGATCGCGGGAAGCGCCCCGCCCTGGCCGCGTTCCGGCGAGCGGTACAGGGACTTCCTCGGGACGCCCAGGTGTGGGCGGCCAGCACCCGCCGCCTGGGAGGGGGGCGAATCCAGAACCTGGGCTGGGTTTCCGAACTGGAGCGGTTGATGGGACGGGTGCACGTAGTCGCTGGCACGGGCCGGGTCATCCGCGAGGGGCTGGCCTCGGGCGCCGCCTGCCTGATCCTGGGGCGGGAGTACCACGGCCCGGTGACCCCGGACCTGGTGGAACGAATGGACTTCCCCGACTTCAGCGGCACCGGCCGCGGCCTGGGACCGCCGGATCCGGCGGCCATCCTCCAGGACCTCTTGCGGCTCTACCGGGACCGGAGGTGGCTGGCGGAGCTGATGGCCTTTGGCCGGCGCTACGCGGAGGCCCACCTCGGGCTCGACGCGATGGTCGAGGCGACGGTGGCGGTCTACAGGGCGGCAGGCGCGGGGGCGCCGGGAGCGGGGCCAGGCCCGGGTCCTTCCGGGGCTGGACCTGAGGCTCCGGGCGCCGAGGGAGGCGGGCCGTCAGGCAACGGGGGTCGGCCGGCCACCGGCGCGGGATGAAGCACCGGAGCAGGCCCAACAGGAACGAAGGAGGGGCGCCGATGGAAACCGGCGAGGGAAAACGCGCAAGGGGCCGGGCCACCTCGCCCGGCCCCTTTTCCTTCAGCTCTTGACCGTGACCGGCCGGTCCGGGATCAGCCGTCCCCTTCCGCGGCCTCCAGGGCCTCCCAGTACCGGAGATAAGGGTACGGGTTGACCGGCCCCGGCTGCCTGCCCTGCCGGCGCAACTCGAAGTGCAGGTGGGGCCAGAACTTGCCCCGGGTCCCCGGTGGGCCGTAGCCCGTGTTGCCCACGTACCCCAGGACCTGTCCCGCTCGCACCCGCTGTCCCACCCGGACCTCGGGAGCGTAGCGGTCCAGATGGGAGTAGTAGGCGAAATAGCCCGTCCCGGCCAGCTCCACGAGGATGAACCAGCCCCCGTAGGGGCTCCAGCCGCGGGCCAGGACCCGGCCCGGCCCCACCGAGCGGACGGGCGTCCCCCTGGCCGCCAGCAGGTCGTTGCCCTGATGCGGCCTGGGCCGCGGGCCCGAAGGGGTCCAGTGCCGCGGATCCCCGAAGGTGTCCCGGTCCAACCGGTAGCTGCCCCGGGGCAGCGGGAAGCGATAATCGGGGCGCAGCAACCGGGGGTCGAGATGGGGGTACCGCGGCCGTACCGTGGCCTCCCACCGGCGCAGGGCCTGGCCGGCGGCTGGGGACAGGAGAATGCGGCGCAGCCGGTCCCGCACCCCCTGTGCGGCCGGAGCGGGAACCCGGGGCGTGCCGCTTGCCCCACCCAGTGATGAACGGGGCCGCCCGCCGCGGTCCCCCTGGGTGTGGGGGCGGGCCGGACCGGGGACCGCGTCGGACACCGGGTCAGGGGGCCCGGCGCCGGGACCATGGCCTGGGGCGGCTTGTCCGGCACCCGGACCTCCGGCCTCAATCGCTCCGGCTCCGGGCCCGGCGGGGTCGGAGCCGGAGCACCGAGCGGCTGGCCGTCCCATGCGGCCACCCTCCTTTCGCCTTACCACCTGCTCGCCTCCCCTGGCAGACGGCGCAGAAGCTGCAGGGGCCGCACCGCCAGGCGGTGCGGCCCCTTGCGCCGGTGCCGCCGGTTCGTCAGGTCGTGGGCGGCACGCACTGCGGGGGGAACAGGTTCTCCGGCGGGCAGACCAGGGGCGGCTTGGGAAGGGTGACGCAGGGCGCCGGCACGCAGAAGCCGTAGGCCGGCACCAGCAGCTTGACCAGCGCCTTGGACTGGATCAGCAGGCACAGGTCGACCTCGCAGCAGACCTGGCCGTTGATGATCACGCACGGGCCGCAGCGCGAGCCGGCCGAGTCGCACTGGATCACCGTCCCCTCCGGCGCGCAGAGCAACACCGTCTTGAGGAAGCCAAAGGAATCCTCGAACTGGGCGACCACGCTGTCATTGCGCCGGATGGTGAACTGCATGGTCACGGTGACCAGCAGGGTCACGTCGGCAAAGCCGGGGTTGTTGGGGTCCTCCTCCCGCGAGACCTCCTGG
Source organism: Thermaerobacter composti (assembly GCF_033582035.1). NCBI lineage: Bacteria > Bacillati > Bacillota > Clostridia > Eubacteriales > Clostridiales Family XVII. Incertae Sedis > Thermaerobacter > Thermaerobacter composti. The sequence continues at coordinate 465,121 of NZ_CP132508.1, read as the reverse complement.
CAGGTGACCTGCACGATCTCACAGGTCACCAGGTCGGAGGGCAGGATCCCCTGGAAGGCGGCGGGGATGGGGAAGCACACGTTCTCCCGCCGGTCCGTCTGGAAACAGAAGTCGTACACCTTGACCGTCTCGATGCAGACGATCTCGGTGGGATCGGGGCACCCGTACACCGGGTCGCATGGCCCGGGCACCACCTGATCGACCTGCTGCGCCCGCACTCCGTCGCTCACGACGATCCCTCCTGCCCCGTGGGCCGGTGTGTTCAGCCTGTCCCGGCAGTCCTGCCGGACCACCGGGCACCCGGCGTGTTACGTGCGGCGGGGGCTCGCGCCCCTGCTTGCCTCCCGGCACCCGCCCATGGGTCAACCCGGCGGACCCACAAGGCCCGGCCGGTCGTCCCGCCTCGCCTGCTACCGCTATATGAGCCGCCCTCCAGGGTGGCCACGGCCTAGCGCCAAGATTGGGTTCGTGTCCCCGGGGCGAGGCCGGTTGCACCACCCCCTTGGGCGGTCGCCGCGCCCTGCCATGGGCTTGGGTGGGCTGGGGCGCAGTCACGTGACCCGCTCCGCTGGGTGGCCATCCCGTGACACATGGTGGCATAGCCCGGCCAGGATCGCCGTAGAAGCTTGCAGGGCCTGTGGGAGAGGGTGCGTCCCATGGACGCCAAGCGCCCCTGGGGCTGTGGTCCAGGGCAGGATCCCGCTGGTGAAGGCAACGGGCCGTCCCTGCCGCTGGATGAGGGGGTGGCTCCCGCCACCCCAAAGCCTGCGCCGCCCTTGGCCGGACCACCGGTGCCGGATCGCCCCGATGCGGAGCCTCATGTGCGGACCGGGCAGGTCCCAGCGGACCCGGACCCTGCCGCCGGCCTGGTCTTCCTTGGCCTTGGGCCGAATGGGGAACCGTGGAGCTGGCAGCCCCTGCCCGGACAACCTCTTCTAGTGGCGGGTGCCGGTGCCGCCGGAACCCCCTGGCTGGCACGAGCCGGCCCCGTGCCGCGCCGGGCAGCGGGCGAGCCGCTGGTCTGGGCCGGATGGGGTCCTGCTGCCCGGGAGATCCGGTTCCCGCACCCAGGAGCGGGGGTGACGGGAGACGCCCCGACCGTACCCTGGGTGGTTCTCACCCGGTGGGCACGGGGATCCGATCCAGGTGACGTGGATGTGTGGATCGATCCTGGGGGCAGCCCGGCCGGCGGGGGCCGGGTAAGGCCCCTCTGGGGCGAGCGGGTGTTGATGGCCGTTCCCTGCAGCGACCCGCGGGGACGGGCCGTGTTCGTCCCCTGGTTCCGGGCGGGACCGGCCCAGGGTATGGCCGGGATCGCGGGGGAGTGGCGCGTCCTCTGGTTTCGGCAACGGTGGCGCGACGAGCCGGTGGTGCCCTGTCCCGCCGGGCGGGGCAATCCGGGCCCGGCCTCCCGCCCTTCCCTCCCGGGCGCGGGAAGCAAGGGGACCGGCTTCATGGCTGCCGGTGCGGGCCCGGTGGGCCTCGTGGGGGTCCGGGACCTTCTTCCAGGACCAACGATCCCGGCCGCCCATGCCTCCACCGGCGCCGCCCGTGCCTCCGCCGGAGTCCGGAGCGGCCCGCTCCCCCGGCCGGCTTCGGCCGGCTGGTGCGGGGGCGCGTCGCCCGTGGTGCTCCTGGTTCTGCCGCGGGGAAGGTGGCCGGTGCCCGCAGGGGCGACCTCCGGCCCTTGCGGGGACTGGCGTGACGCCCGGGAAACCGCCCCGCAGCCTGGGCCGGCGGTTCGGAAGGGTGGGCAACCTGAAAGCGCGCCTCCGGCCCGTCCTGGCGGTCCCGGGCTCTGGCTGGGTATCTGGCGGCGTCACGGGGACGGTTACTGGCTCGCCGAGTGGGTCGACCTCGACCTTTCCTCGCTTTGCCCCCCCACCGGCCGGCCGGCCTCGCCCGGTGCAGGACCCGCCACCAGGCTCTCCGCCCGTCGCCCCCCTGCCGCCTGGGCCATGGTGCGGTTGCTTGTGGCTCCCGCCGGGGGCGCCGCCCTGGTTCTGGCCGGTCGCGGCGGAACCGGGTCTGGCGGGGTGCGGCTCCTCGCCCGGATCACCCCGGAGGGGGAGCTGCGCCGGAAAGCCTGCGGCCGGCAGCCGGACGAACCGGCCCCCGCTAAGGCGGAGGCCGGCCAGGCTCCGGAACCGCCGCCGCCGGTCCAGGCTGGAACCACCGTGGACATCGGCTGGCTGGCGGACCTGGGGGTGACTGCACCCCTCGGGGAGACCTCCCAGGGGACACCGCCCGCCGAGGTGGAGGCGCCCCGGATGCAGCCGTTCCCGCCCGCAGGACCTTCCGGGGAACCTGCGCCGGAACCCGTCCAGGGCGATCTGAGGCCTCCAGGGACAGTGCCGGCGGTGGGGCACGTCGCCAGGCCGGGCAGAAGCCCGTTCCCCCATGGCTCCCGCCCCTAGCCGGATTCTTCCATGGACTTCAAAAGCGACCTGGCCGTACGGACAGGCCTCCCCGGCGGCGTCTGATCTCTCTGCTGGCGGTATCCTGCGGGCTCAAGCGTTTGCTCCTCGGGGGGCAGACCTGAACAATGGGTGTTGGGTTCCACTCAAAAGGGGAGGGATTTTATGGCAATTACATCTCTTTGGCGGCGCCCCGCCGCGACGGCGGCGGCCCTGTTCCTCCTGATGGGCGTTACCGCAAGCCCCGCCCACGCATCCTGGTATCGGGTCTCGTCTCCCGCGGTACCGACCGCGGTCCGGACCGCCGGCCCACCGGCTCCCACCCCGGACCGACAGCCCCAGCGAACTGCGGGCGTACCCGGCGCAGGTCAGCAGGCCCTGGACCCGGCCCGCCCGGTCGCCGCCGGGTCCGCGTCCTGGCACTACCCCTGGAAGCTGGCCCTCCTCCACCAGCATTCGGCCGGCGGGAGGGCACGATCCGCCGCCCGGCCGGCCCGGGCCGGCGGCAGCGCTCCGGTGGCCGCGGTGGCCCCGGCGGCCGCGGTGGGCGCAGCGCCCCGCGACGCTGCGGACGGTGCGCCGGACTCCGCGCCGGCCACCCCGGTCCCGGCGGCACCGTCCCCCCCGAGCCCCACAGCACGTCCGGCCCTGTCGCTGACGGTCGCGGAACAACACCTGGTGGACCTGGTGAACGGCGCCCGCCGTGACCAGGGGCTCCCGCCCCTGGCCGTCGACCCGGATCTGGTGCGGCTGGCCCGGCTGAAAGCCGAGGACCTCCGCGCCGGCGGGTATTTCGACCACACATCCCCAACCTACGGCTCGCCCTACGAGATGGAACGGCGCGCGGGCATCTCCGCCCGGGTCATGGGCGCGGAGAACCTGGCCATGTCGCGGGACGTAGACCGGGCCCATCTGCAGCTCATGGCAAGCGAGGGTCACCGGGCCAACCTGCTCAACCCCGCCCACGACGCCATCGGCGTGGCCGTAGTGCCCGTTCCCTACGGCGTCCTGGTGGTCCAGCTGTTCCTGGGCGGTCGTCACCGGTAGGTGGGTCCCAGAGCCCGACCGGGGCCGGGCCAGGGCGGCCACCCGAGGCGGCTGGCGTCAAAGGGGCGGGCGGTGCCCCAGGGCACTGCCCGCCCGCTCTCTGCTCCCTCTCTACTTCCGCCTCGCGGACTCCGCCCCGCCTCTTCGCCGGTGCCGCCTCCGCTCCACCTCCCCGGCCGCTGCTCGCCTTGCCCGGCCCTCCGTGCACCCATCCCGAGCCAGCCCGCGCCGCCAAAGGGCCCGCGCCGCCAAAGCGCTAGGGCCGGCCGGTCTGCCGGTCCCGCTCCGGGGGCTCGGGCGGTCCCCCGGGACCGTCCGGCGGGCGCTGGCTACCCTTCAGCAGCCGATAGGCGCCGATTCCCAGCAGCACGATGAGCCCATACGTCACGCCCAGCATGATCAACAGGAACGCCTTGGGCAGCTGTGCGCCGCTTGTCCAGTGGCTGGCCAGCTCCAGGGGCGTCATGTCGCCTTCCCCCTCCGGGAGCACAGGGCCGCGACGGGTGTCGCGGCCCTGCTCCTTCCGCAGCCGTGCCTCCGGAGAACCCTTCCCGCCCGCTCAGTAGTCCAGCGCCACGCCGTACCACATGATCAGCGCGAAGATCATCGGCGTGATGACGACGTAGATCATGTTGAGCTTCTCGAAACGCAGGTGCATGAAGTTGGCGACGATCAGCACCGCCTTCAGCACCGTCATCAGCAGCAGGATGCCCACCAGCAGGGCCCGGGGCAGGTGGAACAGGACCACGCCCACCTCCAGCACGGTGATCACCAGCAGCCACAGCCAGGTGGTGAAGTACAGCCGGTTGCCGTGATCGTGCTCGTGGCCGTGGCCATGCTCCAGCGCATGCTCCGTGGAACCACTCACCGGGCGCCCCTCCTTCCTCGCCAGCAAACCTAGATCAGATAGAACAGGCTGAAGACGAACACCCACACCAGGTCGACGAAGTGCCAGTACAGCCCGGCCACCTCGACGCCCAGCCCCGAGTACCGGCCGCGCATGGCATTGAGCGTGACGACGGTCAGGTAGATCAGGCCCGTCAGCACGTGGAACCCGTGAAAGCCGGTGATCACGAAGAAGCTGGCGCTGAACTGCGGCACGCCCCACGGGTTGCTGAACAGCCGGGCGCCGTCGTGGATCATGTGGGACCACTCGTAGGCCTGCGATCCGAGGAAGAACAGGCCGCCCAGGATGGTCAGCAGGAGGAAGCGCACCGCCGCCCGCTGGTCGCCGCGCCGCGCGGCCCCCACCGCGGCCGCCATGGTCGAGCTGCTGCTGATCAGGATGAAGGTCATCAGTGTGACCAGCCACAGCCCGTCGAAGATTTCGGTGCGGTCGGGCCAGGTCGGGGCCTTCAGCCGCGCCACGCCGTACGCCGTCAGCAGCGTGGCGAAGACCAGCACGTCCGACGCCAGGAAGATCCACATGCCCAGCTTGGCATGGGCCGTGGCGAAGGGCGAGCGGCCGCCCCCCCAGTCCGAGCGCAGCACCGCCTCCTGGTCGGCGGCCAGCGGGTGCTGCGACGCCTCGATGGTGCTCATGCCGCCACCTCCGTCCTCACCACAGCAGCAATGCGAACACGTACACCCACAGCGCGTCGACGAAGTGCCAGTACGTCGCGATGTTGGTCAGCGATCCGGCCAGCTGGCCCGCGCGTGCAGGCCGCGCCAGGCGCCACATCCCGTAGCCGAGGGCGCCCAGCCCGCCCGCCACGTGCGCGGCGTGGACGCCGCTCAACAGGTAGAAGAACGCGGCGTGCGTGCTCTCGGCCACGCCGACGCCGGCGCCCACCCACTGGAGCCAGGCGGCCCCTTGCCCGATCACGAAGACGGCTCCCAGCAGCAGCGTCCACCCCAGGGCCCGGCGCGCCCCCGCCCGGTCGCCCCGTCCCACGCGGCGCCGCGCCACCTCCATGGTGACGCTGCTGGCCAGCAGGACCGCCGTGTTCCACCACAGCAGGGACGGCAGGGCCTGGCGGGCCCAGCCCGGCTCCGCGCTGCGCACCACGTAGGTGCTGGTGAACCCCATGAACATCAGGGTGACGGCCGCCACCACCAGCCAGGTGGCCATGGTCGCCGCCCGGGAGCGCGCCGCGTCATCGTCCCCCGCGGGACCGGGGCCGCCACCGCGGCCGTCCCACCCGTTGGGCGGCACGCGCCCAGGGGTGTGGATCCGGCCGCCGGGCATCGCCGGGACGGCCGGGCGCTCCCGCCCCGGCGGCCGCCCCCCGCGGGTGCGCTGGCGCGGTGGCCGCTGGATCGTCGTCGACATCCGCCTCACCCCCGCCGGCCCACCGCCGGCCGCTCGCCGCGGACGGCAGGGGCCGCTCTCGTCAGCCCCCCCACCCGTCCGCGCGTCCGCGGCCCGCCAACGGCTGACCGACTCCGCACGTCCCGTGGAACGCCCGCCTGCGCCAACCGGTGCCGGTGCGCCACGGGATCCCGCCCTCGCTCCCTCCATGGGTGCGGATTCGTGCCGTCCCATCGCCGACGCCGCCGGATCACGCCGCGGCGGCGTGCCCGCGGCGCGGGCAGCGGGATGGGCGGTCCCTTCCGCTCACCGCGCCCGCTGGCCGTCGCGCCCGGCCACGGCCATGGCCGGCTCCGGCAGCCACTGCGGGATGTGGTCGACGCCCTCGGGCGCGTCCTTGGGGCTGTACTCGTACGGCCAGCGGTACACCACCGGCTCGGCCTCGTCCCAGTTGCCGTGGGGCGGCGGCGACGGCGCCCACCACTCCAGGGTGTTGGCCTGCCACGGGTTCCGCTCCGCCTTGGGCCCGCGGAACATGCTGTAGAACAGGTTGGCGGCGAACAGCAGCTGCGCAGCCCCGAGGACGAAGGCCGAGATCGAGATCACGTGGTTCAGCGTGGCGACGTCGCCCAGGAACTGATAGGCCTCCCAGTTGTAGATCCGCCGCGGCATCCCGGCCGTCCCCAGGAAGTGCATCGGGAAGAACGTCCCGTAGATGCCGAGGAACGTCAACCAGAAGTGGATCTTCCCCAGCCGCTCGTTCATCATGCGCCCGAACATCTTGGGGAACCAGTGGTACACGCCGGCGAACACGCCGAACAGCGCCGCGGCTCCCATGATGAAGTGGAAGTGGCCGACGACAAAGTACGTGTCATGGAAGTACAAGTCGACGGACGGGTTGCCCAGGATCACGCCCGTCAGACCGCCCGTGATGAACAGGGACACGAAGCCGACCGCGAACAGCGCCGCCGTGGTGAAGCGCATCTTGGCGCGATAGATCGTCGCCAGCCAGTTGAAGGTCTTCACCGCCGACGGGATTGCGATGGCCAGCGTCGTCACCATGAAGATGCTGCCCAGCGTCGGGCTCATGCCGCTGGCGAACATGTGGTGCCCCCAGACGAGGAAGCTCAAGCCCGCGATGGTCAGCATCGACCCGACCATGTACTTGTAGCCGAAGACCGGCTTGCGGCCGTGGACCGCCAGGACCTCGGACACGATGCCCATGGCCGGCAGGATGACGATGTAGACCTCGGGGTGACCGAAGAACCAGAACAGGTGCTGCCACAGGATCGGGTCACCGCCGCCGGCCGGGTCGAAGAAGTGGGTGCCGCCGACCCGGTCGAAGATCAGCATCAGGCACGCCGCCATCAGCGCCGGGAAGGCGAACAGCCCGACCAGCGCCGTGGCGAACAGCGCCCACACCGTCAGGGGCAGCCGGCTCATGGACATGCCCTTGGTGCGCATGTTGAGGGTGGTCGTGATGTAGTTGATGCCACCCGCCAGGAACGCCAGCATCAGGATGAATACCGAGATCAGCCAGAGGGTCTGGCCGGCCGTCTCGCGGTCGCTGAGGGGCACGTAGGCCGTCCAACCGGTACCCGGCGCGCCGCCCTGGACGAAGAAGGACGCCAGGGCGAAGGCGATGGACACCGGGAACGCCCAGAAGGACAGCATGTTGAGAACCGGGAAGGCCATGTCCCGGGCACCGATCTGCAGCGGGATCAGGAAGTTGGCGAACCCGCCGCTCAGGGCCGTGGTCAGGAAGAAGAACACCATGATGGTGCCGTGCATGGTCACGGCCCCGTAGTAGAAGTCCGGATCCATCTGCCCGCCCTTGAAGGCGTTGGGCATGATGGCCTCCAGCAACGGCCACTCCTTCCCCGGCCAGCCCAGCTGCACGCGCATCAGCATGGCCAGGAAGCCACCCACCGCCGCCATGATCAGCGACGTCAAGAGGTACTGGATGGCGATGATCTTGTGGTCCGTGCTGAAGACGTAACGGCGCCAGAAGCTCTGCGGCGCGTGGTGATGGACCGCCTGGGTGGCGTGCCCCGCCACGGCCGCCTGGGTACCGCCGTGGGCCATGGACTCCTCCTCCTCTCTACCGGACCGGCGGTCGCTCACTGGGCCGTCCCGCCGTGCTCACCCGCGCGCTCCTGGAGCCAGGCCTGCCAGTCCGCCTCGGAGACCACCTGGAGCTCGCCGCGCATTGCGAAGTGCCCGACGCCACACAGCTCCGCGCACGCGATCTCGTAAGTACCGGGCTCCGTCGGCTCGACGTAGACCTCGTTGACCTGGCCGGGCACCGCGTCCATCTTCACCCGGAGGGACGGGACGAAGAAGCTGTGGATCACGTCCCGCGACGCGAGCCGCACCGTCACCCGGTACCCCGCCGGGACCACGATCGGCTCCTTGGAGCCGTCGACGACGATGTCGTCACGGCCGGCCGGGTCATTGGGATCGATGCCGAACGGGTTCTTCTGGAAGTCCACGTACTGGGGGTCCGTCTTGCCGAACTGGCCGTCCGGCCCGGGATAGCGCGCCGTCCAGAAGAACTGCTGCCCCCAGACCTCCACCACCGCCGTCTTCTCCGCCGCCGCGGCCGTCGGCGCGTGGAGCGACAGCCAGATCTGGTAGCCCATGACGATGAAGGCCGTCAGGACTACCGCGGTCACCACCGTCCAGGTGGTCTCCAAGCGCCGGTTCTCATGCCAGTACAGGGCCCTGGGATTCCGGGCCGCCTGCCAGACGAACCAGGCCAGCGCCCCCTGGGTCAGCACGAAGACGATGCCGATGGTGACCATCAGCAGGTTGAACATGTGGTCGATGGGTGCCGCCGCGGCCGACACCAGGGGCGGCAGCCACCAGCGCTTGGTGGCGTAGACCGTGCTGGCCACGCCCGCCACCAGGACCAGCCCGACGAGCAAGGTCATGATGGCGCCTGCGCGCCGGTTGTCGCGCTCCGTCACCTGATGCATGTCCGCCTTGCCTCCAATCCCGCCGGCCCCGAACGGCCACCGCCCGCCGGCGCGCCTCGGGGCTCCGGACCTCTGCGTCCCTCGTCACAGGCACAGGTTGGTCAGAAACCGGGTTGCTGAGAAACCGGCTGCAGACCCGCTTGGATTGTATGGAATCCCCCCTACGGGCGCAAGGCGACGAATGACAAGGCCGCCAGTTTGCCCCCTGGGACGGGGCCCATGCTGGCGTCGACCTTGCCGGCGCAAGGATTATCTAGGAAAGGTTAGAACGAAGCGGTCGTCGACGAAGCCGCGGTCGATCCCGAGCGCCCCTTTCGCCGTGCTCTCTTTCCACAGTCCCCCAACCGGCTCGGCCCTGGCCATCGGTTTGTAGTCCGATGCGCCTCGGTTGGGAGCCGGAGGGTGAGCTTTTGGGTCGCATGGGTCCCGCCGGATGCGCTATCTTCTAATCGTCGGTCGTCCAAGGGTGACCCGGTCGCCGGCGCCCGGATGGCTCCGTCATCGGGAGGTCGGCGAGGTGCCGGTCTTGCGTCGGCGCGGGTGCTCGGCACCGGGACCGGGTCCCCGTGCGGTGGTGGACGTGAGCGGATCATGGGGTCGTTGCCCCCTGGGATGGAGGAGCCCCTATGAGCGTACCCGACAGCGCCGCGCTGGCGCGCGCGGTGCCCGCCAGCCGCAGCGAAACCCTGCGGGACTACCTGACCCTGATGAAGCCCGGGGTCATGCTGCTCGTCCTGGTGACGACCGCGGCCTCCATGTGGGTCGCCCTGGGCCAGGCACCGCATCCCTGGACGCTTCTGCTCACGCTGGGCGGCACCTTGCTCGCGGGCGGGGCCGCCGCCGCGCTGAACCACGTGCTCGATCGGGACATGGACGCGGCGATGCCCAGGACCAGCCGCCGACCCATCGCGGCGGGCCGTGTGCAGCCGATCCACGCCACGGTCTTCGCCATCGCCCTGGGGATCGCGAGCTTCGTCCTGCTCTACACGCAGGTCAACCCCCTGACGGCCTACATCGCTGTGGCCGGCCTCGTCTACTACGTCGGGATCTACACGGCGTGGCTCAAGCGCCGGACGCCCCAGAACATCGTCATCGGCGGGGCGGCCGGCGCCGTGGGCCCGTTGATCGGCTGGGCCGCGGCCACGGGCGAGCTCGACCTGGCCGCCGTCCTGATGTTCCTGATCGTCTTCTTCTGGACGCCGCCCCACTTCTGGGCCCTGGCCGTGGTGCTGCGCGACGAGTACGCCCAGGCCAAGGTGCCGATGCTGCCGGTGGTGGCGGGGGTGGAGGCCACCCTCCGGCAGATCTACGTCTACACCTGGGTCACGGTGGCCGCCACCCTGGCCACGGCGCCGCTGGGAGGGCTGCGTTGGATCTACGCGCTCGCGGCCGTGGGACTGGGGGCCCGCTTCCTGCGCATGGCGGCCAGACTCATGGCCCAGCCGAGCGACGCCCTCGCCCGCGCGTTGTACGGCTACAGCATCGTCTACCTGTTCGGCCTGTTCACAGCCATGGTCGTGGACGTCACGCTGCGGCAGGTCTGGGCGATGTTGTCCGGCTGAGGGTGCGGGTAGGGTCAACGTCCTCGATGTCCGCGCGCCGCGCCGCGGACTCGCGGGCGAAGGACGCTGGGCGTACTACGGCGGACTACGTCTGAGGCATGCCCGCTGGGCCCGCTGGCTCGGGGGGCGTACCCTCGGGTTCGGGGAGCGCGTCCCCTTCGGGGAAGCGCGTCCGCTGGGATGGGAAGCGCCCCCTGAGGCTTGGGCGTAGGGGCTTGACCGGGTCCGTAGCAGAGGTGCCGGTCCGTGGCACGGGCGCCGACGCCCATCGCAGCGGCTCGCAGCGCGGCGGCGGCCGGAGCGTCGCTGACGCTCCGGCCGCCGCCAGGCCCCGTGCCGGCATCGACCCGCCTTCCGCCGGCGGGCCCTACGCGCCCGCCGGCGCGCCCACCTCTCCGGCCGCCCCCGCCCGACCGGGTCCTCCTGCTCCGCCGGCGCGGGCCCCCGGTGCCGGCTGGCCGTAGGCGGCCACGGACCACCCAGGTCCGGCCACCTCCAGCGCCACGTGGCAGAGGACGGTGAAGAGCAGGGCCATCAGGCTGCTGTGCAACATGGTCGCCGGCAGATCGAGGCGGCTGAGCACCACGTACGCTCCGCTCAGCGCCTGCAGGACGGCGAGCACCGCGGCCCACGCGAGCCCGCGCGCCAGCGCCCCGCGCGGCGCCGCCGGGTTCGTCCAGGCGGCGGCGACGGGTTCCACCAGGGTCCCCGTCACCCCGGCAGCCCGGGACGCGGACCGCAGCGGCCTCCCGTCGGCGCGCCGCGCGACGCGCCGCGCCGCCACCGCCATGGCCACCACGGCCAGCACCAACAGGCCGGCCGCCAGCCGATGGGCCATCTGGATCGCAGCGGCCCCCTCCCAGGGCGCGCCGCAGTGCGGCCAGGCGGGACAGGCGAGGCTGGTCTGGGTGTGCCGGACGTAGGCCCCCGTGTAGACCACCCCGTAGGTGTAGGCGAGCAGGCCCCAGACGGCCCGGCGCCACCCGACCGGGATGGCCGCCACCTCCCGGGCGGCCCCGGCCCCCGCGTCGTGGCCGCGATCCGGGGGCTCGATGCCGTCCCCTCGCCGACGCCCGCCCACCGGTCCCGCGCCGGCGGCGTCACCGTACCGCGCCGCAGACCCCGACGGCGCCGCTGCCGCGGCCGGAGACGACGCAGCGCGCCAGACCCGGAGCCCGAGCAGGGCGACGGACGCGAAGGACACCAGCGAGATCCCGAAGTGCAGGGCCAGCACCGCGTCCGACTGCCCCCACAGGACCACCCCAGCCCCCAGTCCCGCCTGCAGGAAGAGGAACGCCACGGCCACCCCCGCCAGCCAGCGGGCGTCCCGCCGTCCGCCCAGCCTGCGGGGCGCGGCCCACGCCAGCGCCACCACCACCAGGGCCGCCACGCCGGAGACCACCCGGTGGCTGAACTCGATGACCGCCTGCACGGTCCACACCGGGGAGCCGCACAGCGGCCAGGACCGCCCGCACCCCTCGCCGGAACCGGTGGCGGTGACCAGGGCGCCGGCCACGACCACCAGGAACATGGTGACCGTGGCCACCGCCGCCAGGGCCCGCAACCATCCGGGCACCAGGGCGACCGCCCGGTTCGCCCCTCGATCGCCGCCAGCCCTCCCTGCGGCCGCCACCGCGGTCCGCCGGTCCCCGTGGGCCGACCCCTGCCGCACCTCCGTCCGCGCCACGAGCACGACCCTCCCCGGCACGGTCCTGCGCGGGGCCGGCGCGTCCCGCCGCGACGGACGGTGGCCGCCATCGCCCGGGATGCCCCCGTCGATCGCCCGGCGATGGGACGAACCGGCCCCGGCCGAAGCCAGGTCCAACGTAGCCCAAGGCGGGACGCCGCGCAATGCGGCCGCCGCCCGATCGGGCCGCCTCGAGGGTCGCCTTGGCCTACCTCGCCCGCAGGCATCGCGCGGTGGGCATGGCGCGGCGGGAATGGCGCTGCGCCCCCGTGGGCATGCTAGCCCGAGCCCCCGGGCGCGGGACGGGTCCGGGCGCGCGAGGGGCGGCCTCCGTCGTCTCCATGCCCCCTGCGCACCGCGGGGCCAGCCCAGGATCGCGAGGAGCTGACCGCAAGCCATGTCTCCCGTCCGTGGCGTGCCGACGGCCCGGGTCGTGGCCGCCGGCCTGATCGCCGGCCTGGTGCAGATCGCCACCGTCTACGTGCTGCAGCCCATCGTCGGAACCCAGCGCGGAACCTTCACCCGTTTCGTCGCCGACGGCCTCGGCATGGGCGACGGTCGCACCATGGCCCAGGCGGCCATGTCCCTGGGGGGCCTGGCGGCACTGCTGGTGGCGGCCGTCTTGTGGGCCTTCGTCTACCGCGCCGTCGCCCCCGCCGGAAATGCCGTGACCGGCATGGCCTTCGGCCTCGCCATCTGGCTGGCCGGTGCCCTGGTGGTGCTTCCCGTACTCGCGGCGGCCGGCGCCGCCCCGTCACCCGGGTTCCTGGGCACGGGCTTCTCCGGGGCCCGGAGCGCCCTGGTGGCGGCCATCGCCCACCTGGTGTACGGCGGCGTCCTCGGCTCCATGCTGGGCGCACCCCGCGGGGCGGAGACGTGAGTCCCGAGCGCCCCGGTGAGGCCGCCGCGCCTCCTTCGCACGCCTCCCCACCCCGGCGCGTATGCTACAACGACCCATCGCCGCGACCGTAAGCCGTGTCCCGAGGCCGCGCGCCGCGGCCCGGCGCTCCGACCGCCGGCGGACCGCGGTGACGGCCCTCGCCGGGATCCGCCGTGGGCCAAGGGGGGTGCGCCATGGACATCCTCGTCCACCACCGTCGCCGCTTCACCGTCGACCCCGCCGGCGCCGGGGGCTGGGCCGCCGTGCTCGAGCACCTGGGCCACCGCGTCCACCTGGGCCCCGACGGCCGCTACGCGGCCGTCGACTCGGCCCTCCACGGCCGCACCCTGGCCCTTCGCGTGACCGCGGCGTCACCCCACCCGAACCCGAGCACCGGGGCGACGGCCGCTGCGTCCGCGGGCCCCGTGCCCGCCGCCATCCGGCACGCCGGCGCCCGCGATCGCCTGCTCGCCTTGCTGGCCGCCACGCTCCGGGAGTCGGGTGCCGTGGTCTGGCTGGAGGAACCGGCCGCCGCCGGCCACAGCGGCGGCGCCGTGGTCCCGCCGGCGGGACGCCCCGAGGGACGCCCGGGCATGGCCGTCGACATCCTGATCCACGTGGCGCTGGACGACGTCACCCTCCGCGCCTGGCTCACCACGGCCGGGTGCCCGCCCTGGGCCGCGTGGCGTCTCGGGCGCCACCTGGCCCGCGCCCTGTGGCGCGCCGGCTGCGTCCCCGTCCGGCAGCGGCACCGGCCCGCCGCCCGCCTGCCCCGCACCCTCGGCCGGCCGCTCCCAGCGGAGGAGGCGGCCGGAGGGCGCGGCGACCGGGCAGCCGCAGGACGCGACGACCGGGCGGCCCCGGGGTGCGACGGACCGGCGGCCGCGAGGCCGCCCGAGGCGGCGCCGCCTGCGGCCTGGGCCCCGGACGCGGCAGAAGACCCGGGCCACGGCCCGCGGGCGGTCGCCGGCGCGGCCGCGCCGGCGACCGCCCGGGTCCTGGTGCCCCGTCTGGCCGCCACCCTGCGCGTGCCCGCCGCGTGGCCGGCGGAGGCGGTGGCCACCGCCCTCTACCAGGGGCTGGTGACCTTCTTCGGCGGGCCCGCCGATGCCCTCGTGCCCACGACAGACCCGGCCCGGGCACCGGACGGCCCCCTGCCGACCGCCCGCGCCACGGCCGGCGACCGACCCGGGTCCGCGGGCCAGGCCCCGCCGCAGCATGCCGCACCGCGGCAGGATCCCGCCGCCGGCGGCGACCCGGTCCCGCCGGGTTCCGAGGCCGCGCCGGACGCCGTCCCGCAGGCGGCGAACGAGGTGGGGGACGCCATGACCCCTCCCCCGCCCGCGCCCGGGCGGTCGACGCCCGCCGGATCGGACGCGCCAGCGGCCGACGGATCGGCCCCGGCATCCGAGCCTGGTGGGGATCCGGATACCGGGGCCGCAGCCAGCCACCAGGGCGATGCCGCGGCGGAGGCGCCGGCTCCTGCCTCGCCCCAGGGCTCCCCGGCGACCGCCGGTGCCGGAGCCAGCCGACACCGGGCCTCCCGATCGCGACCGGTGGCGGTCCCCGCCCATCTTCCGGCTGCCGCCATGCCGCCCGGTGCGGCATCCGGCCACGTCTTCGCCGCCCCGCGCCCGACCGGTGGCGCCCCGGGCCGTCCCGCGCCCCCGCCGGCGGCCCGTCCGTGGACGTCCTCGACCGGGCCGGGTCCGTCGGTCCCGGGGCGACCCCGACCCCACCCCGTGCCGTCCTTCGCCGTCGGCCGACCGCCGGGATCCCTGCAGCCCTTCCGGTGACTGCGCCCAAGCCGCCGGCCGTGAGCCGGCTTGCCCACCGCCAAGGCGGGGCACCGCGGATGCCCGCAGCGGCGCACCCCCCTCGCAGGCCCCGCCCGCCGGACCAGCGCCGCAGCCGCTCCCGGCGCCTGTGGGGCCACCGGCCGGGTGGCCTCACCCCTCGCCAGGGCCCCCATCCAGCGGCTGCGGCCGGTCCCGCTGCGCGTCGACCACGCACAGGAAGCCGAAGGGCTCCGCCCCGTCGCCGCCCCGGTGGCGGAACTGGTGGGGCGTCCGGGGCGGCACGTAGATCAGGTCGAAGGGACGCACCCGGTGGACCTCGTCGCCCAGCTGCACCTCGCCCTGGCCCCGCAGGACCAGGACCGCATGGATGTGCTGGTGGAGCTCCAGGCGCGAGTAGCCCCCCGGCCCCACCTCGAAGTAGCGCACCTCGAAGGACGCCGGGGTCGCCCCACCCGGCACCAGGGTGCGCCGGATCACGTTCCGGAACCGCGGGGCCGGCTCCTCGGGTCCCTGATAGACCTGGTCCGGGATCCCCTCCCAGCGGAAGGTCGTGGGGTCGAACCGGCGCACCCGCAGGCGGGCGAACTCCTCCGCCGACAAGGGCCGGTTGGCCGCGGGCGTCGCCGCCTCCGGGCCGAGGGCCGACCCGCGCTTCGTGCCGCCGTCCACGGCTGCCATCGCCTCGTCTCCCTCCTCCACCCGGCCGCCCCGTCATCCCGCCGCCAGGGGGCCCCGTCGGGGAGGTTCCGCGGGCCGGCCCCGCCGCTCCCCCGGCACCGCATCCCGGCCGGTCCCGCCCACCGGTCAGACCCCGGCGACCGTGGCGCGGCCGGCGGTTCCCCCGCGGTGCCGACGGCGCGGCGCCCGTCCCCCGGGCCGCGCCCTCCCCGCCCGCACCCCCGCGCGGTGCCGCACCCAACCGTTGCGAACCCCGCAGCCGCGCGTCGGGACGGGCGATCCGGACCCACCCCGTCAGAGCTCGACCACGACCTTCAGGGCATCCGGGTCCTTGACCCGACGATAGGCCGTGGCGACCTGCTCCAAGGGGTAGCGGTGGGTGACCAGCTCCGCGGCCGGGATCAGGCCCGCGGCCAGCAGCGCCAGGGCGTCCCGGGTGTCGTCGGGTCCCGCCGAGTAGGTGGGGACGAGCCGGATCTCGCGGAAGAACACGTCGTGTCCGGGGATGGCGGGGTCGCGCCCCGGGGCGGTGGGCGCGAACATCACCACGGTCCCGCCCGGACGGGCCGCGGCGATGCCCAGGCGCAACGGTTCCTCCCCCGCGGGCGAGACCAGCACCAGGTCCGCCCCCTCCCCCCATCGCTCCTGCAGCACCCGGGCGACGCCGGCCGGCTCAGCCGCCGCCGGGTGCGCGGGGGCACGCAGCCACGGCACGGTCCCGGGCAGCGCGGTCCCCGGCGCGGACGAACCGGCCTCGCCGTCCCCGACGTCGATCACCAGCGTCGCCCAGCGCCGCGCCGCCCAGGCCAGCCGGCCCGGCAACCGGTCGACCACGGCCCGCTCCACGGCCCCCCACGCCCGGGCCACCAGGCCCAGCACCTGCCCCATGAAGCCGGCGCCGATCACCAGCACCCGCGACCCCGGCCGGAACGCCGCCCGTCGCAGGGCGTGGACGGCGCAAGCCACCGGCTCCACCAGGACGCCCACCTCCCAGCCGGCGTCGTCCGGCAGGGGAAGGGTGTCGTGCTGCAGGACCTGGGGCGCCACCACCGCGTACTCGGCCATGCCCCCCGGGATCAGGCCGGCCCGACGCCAGACCGGGCAGTGGACGTAGTCCCCCCGTCGGCAGGCGGCGCAGCCCATGCAGGGCGCGTGGTGGTGGACGAACACGCGGCTGCCCACCCGGAGCCCGGGCGGTGGTGTCGTCCCGGGGCCCAGGGCCACGATCTCCCCGGCCGGTTCGTGACCGAAGACGAAGGGGCCCTGCCGGGCCTTCTCCGCCACGTACCAGTCCAAGAGGTCGCTGGAGCAGATGCCGCACGCCCGCACGCGGACCAGGGCCTCGCCCGGTCCCGGCCGCGGCACCGGCATCCAGGCCACCTCGACACGGCCCCCGGCGTCGAGGCGCGCCACCCGCATCCGCTCTGGAAGGGGCGGCGACACGGAACCGTCGGGGCGCGCAGGTTCGGGCATCGAAGCAGGCCTCCCTCCACCCAGAGGGCTTCCATACGGCGCGGGCCCCGGTTCGCGGACCTCGGTTCGCGGGGTCCGCGGGGAGGACCCTACGCGTCGCCGCCGCCCGGGCCGGGTTCGTCCCCATCGGGAACCAGGGCCACCTTGATGGCCTCCCCTCGATCCAGGGCCTGGAACACCGCGGGCAGCTGGGCCAACGGCCGGCGGTGGGTGATCAGCCGCGCCACGGGCAGCCGCCCTTGGGCCAGCAGCCCGTAGGCCTCGCGCACATCCGCCGGGGTGTAGTGGAAGGAGCCCAGTAGATCGACCTCTTCGTAGTGGAGGCGGTAGGCCTCGAAGTGGACCCAGGTGCCCCCCGCCAAGCCGCCGAAGAGCAGGACCCGGCCCCCCGGCCGCACCCACTGGGCCGCCGCCTGCCAGCCCTCGGCCCGGCCGGTGGCCTCGATCACCGCCGCCGGCCCCTCGCCGCCGAACAGCGCCTGCACCCGGGGCGCGGCCTCCTGGGCGGCGGCCCTCACGGTCTCCGTGGCGCCGACCTGGCGGGCCAGCTCGAGCCCCGCCGGGCGACGCCCCACCACGACCACCCGGGCCAGCCCCAGCGCCCGGGCCACCATGACGTGCAGCAGCCCGATGGTGCCGGTGCCCAGCACCACCACCTCGGGCGGCTTGCCCAGGCGTCGCCACCCGCGCACCACGCAGCTCAGCGGCTCGAGGAAGGCCGCCTCCTCGAAGCTCAGGTGGTCGGGCTTGGGGAACAGGTGCCGGGAGACCACCGGGGCCGGCAAGCGGATGAATTCGGCATACGCGCCCAGGGCCATCCGTTCGGGCTCGAACAGCCGCTGGCAGAGGTTCTCCTGCCCGCGGCGGCAGGGCGGGCAGGCACCGCAGGGGGCGGTCGGCACCCACATCACGGGATCGCCCGGCCGGAAGCGCCGGACCCCCTCGCCGACGGCGTGGACGACGCCCGACGCCTCGTGGCCGAAGGGACCGGGCACGGGCAGCCGGGCGTGACCGCGGCGGAAGGTCTTGAGGTCGGTGCCGCAGGTCAGGGCGCGACGGATCCGCACCACCACCTCCCCCGGCCCCGGTTCCGGCACGGGGACCTGGCGCACGGTGAGCCGGCGGATGCCGGCCAGGTATCCTTGCAGCAACGGCGACCCTCCATCCGCCTGGCGCTGGCGGTCGCTGCCGCCTTCGTGACTAAATTAGAAGGTACCACAACGGGCGGACCCGCCCCGAGCCGGCGGTGGCGAGGCGGTCCGCCCGCCCACGAGGTGATCCGCCGTGCACCGCTCCGTCCATCCGCCGTTCCAGCCCGTCGAGCTCCGCCATCGCAGCCGGGTGCTGGAGGGAAACCCGTGGGACGACCCCGTGGAGCGCTCCCTGTGGGTCCTGGTCCCGCCCGACGGGCTCCCGGCAGAGCCGGTGCCCTGCATCTGGCTGCTGGCGGGCTTCGGCGGCACCGGCGCCCGCCTGCTCAACTACGACCCCTGGGAGGAGACCCTCCCGGAGCGCCTGGGCCGGCTCTACGCCCAGGGGCGCGTCGGCCCGGTGGTCGTCGCCCTGCCGGACTGCTTCACCTACCTGGGCGGGAGCCAGTACCTCAACTCGCCGGCCGTCGGCCGGTACGAGGACTACCTGGTCCAGGAGCTGGTGCCGCTGGTCGAGGGACGCTACCGCGTCCGCGCCCACGGGATCGCGGGCAAGTCGTCGGGCGGCTACGGCGCCCTGGTCCAGGCGGCCCGCCACCCCGAGGTCTTCCGGGCCTGCGCCTGCCACGCGGGGGACATGGCCTTCGAGTACTGCTACCTCCCGGACTTTCCCAAGTTCCTGCGGCACGTCCACCAGCTCGGCGGGCTTGACGCGTACATGGCGGCCTATCGCCAGCTGCGGGACCGCGGCGAGGAGCCCGGCGGCCCCTGGCGCAGCTCCCTGAACGTCCTGGCCATGGCCGCCTGCTACTCCCCCGACCCTGCCGAGCCCTACGGCATCGCCCTGCCCGTGGAGCTGGAGACCGGCGCCCTGCGGCCTGCGGTCTGGGATCGCTGGCTGGCGATGGACCCGGTGCGGATGGCCCCCCGGATGGCGGAGGCCCTGCGGCGCCTGCGGCTGGTGTACGTGGACTGCGGCCGCCAGGACGAGTTCCATCTGATCTGGGGAGCGCGTCAGCTCCACCGGGCCCTGGAGGGTCTGGGCGTCCCCCACCGCTATGAGGAGTTCGACGGCGGTCACTTCCGCATCGCCCACCGGTACGACGTCTCGCTGCCGCTGCTCTACCGGGCGCTGGTCGAGGCCTGAGGACCGGCCGGAGGGCTGACCTGAGGCCCAGCCGCCGGCCCGCCGCCGGGGGTGCGGCCGCCGGCGGCGGGCCGCGACCCGCGCCCACCGCCGGCGGCGGTCCGGCGACCGCCGCCGGCGGGAAGGACGGCGGGCGCCTGCGGCGAAATCCGGGAGCACCATCTTCGCTGGCGACGCGATCGGGGGTGCCGGGCATGGTCGCCGCCGCCCGCCGCCCATGGACCTCGCCGCCCTGTCCCCTGCCGCTCGGGGGCTGCCGGGTGGTCAACCTCGCCCTCAACGTGCCGGGTCCCGTCGCCGCAGCCCGGCTACAGGCCCTGGGCGCCACGGTCGTCAAGGTCGAGCCCCCGGGCGGGGATCCCCTGGCCGCCGTCGCCCCGGCCTGGTACGCGCAGCTGACCGCCGGTCAGGAAGTGCGCACCCTCGATCTCAAGACGCCCCGCGGCCGGGAGGCGCTGGAGCGGCTGCTGGCCGACGCCGACCTCCTGCTCACCGCCCAGCGTCCGGCAGCCCTGGCGCGGCTGGGGCTCGCACCCGCCGAGGTGGGCCGCCGGTTTCCCCGCCTGGCCTACGTGGCCATCGTCGGCTACCCGCCGCCCCGCCAGAACGAACCCGGCCACGACCTGACCTACCTGGCGGAGGCCGGCCTGCTGGAGCCGCCGGTCCTGCCCCGCACGCTCATGGCCGACCTGGCCGGCGCCGAGCGGGCGGTCAGCGCAGCCCTGGCCCTGCTCCTGGGGCGGGAACGGGGGCATGCGGCGCGCTACGCCGAGGTCCCCCTCGCGGAGGCCGCCGCCGACTGGGCGGCGCCCCTGCGCCACGGCCTTACCGCCCCCGGGGGCGTGCTGGGAGGCGGCTTGCCGCTCTACCGCTGCTACCCCGCCCAGGACGGGTGGGTGGCGCTGGCCGCCCTGGAGCCCCACTTCGCGCGGCGCCTGCTGGAGGCGCTTGGCGTCCGGGCGACTCGTGGGGGGCGCGCTGGTGCCGACACCGGCTCGGGCGGCGGCCGCCCGGTGCCGGAGGACGCGCCACCCGCGGAGGACGCCCGGCCATGGGCGGACGCTCCGCCATGGGAGGACGCCCGGACGTTGGAGGCCTTCCTGGCCGACGTCTTCCGGCGGCGGCCGGCCCGTGAGTGGGAGGACTGGGCCCGGGAGCGGGACCTGCCGCTGACGGCGGTGCGGGCCGTTCCCCGGGCCGGCGACCGGCCTGCAGGGGGGTGATGGTCCCGCCGCAGCGTCCACGACGCCACGGGTCGGGTCGACGGCGCAACCGGTAGGGCAACCGGTCGGTCGGACGGAGGGGTCGGATGCGCTGGGGGATGCAGGGTGGGAGTCGCCGCCGGGCATCGCGGCGGCCGCCGCGGGGGCGGGGGGCGGGCCGCGGGGGGCCGGTTCTTCCGGACGAACCCGGCCCGTCGGCCCCGCCGCGGGCGACGGCGGCCGGCGGCCGGGCGACGCCCCCAAAGCCCGCGGCCGCCAGGGCCGCGGCCGTCGATCGTGCGGGAGGGGTGCTGCATGCGCGGACTGATGCTGGATTACCAGCTGACGATCCCCGCCATGTTGCGGAGGGCGGAGCAACTGTTTGGCAGCAAGGCGATCGTCACCCGCCTGCCGGACAAGAGTTTTCATCGCTACACGTACGCCGTACTTCGTCCGCCGGGCCAAGCAGGTCTTCCCCGGCCCGCACCTCGATCCCGGCAGCCTTCTGGAAGACCTGTCCCAGGAGCGGGTCACCCTGACCGCCGGCGTCCCCACCATCTGGCTGGGCATCCTCCAGGAGCTGGACCGGAATCCGGGCCGCTGGGACCTCTCCAGCCTGCGGGCCATGGTGGTCGGCGGGTCGGCGGCCCCGCGGGGCATGATCCAGGCCTTCCAGGAACGCCACGGCCTGCGGGTCGTCCACGCCTGGGGCATGACGGAGACGACGCCCCTCGGCACCGTGTCCACCCTCACCCCCGAACTGCAGGAGGCGCCGGCGGACGTCCAGTACGACTACCCGGCGAAACAGGGTCGACCCGTCCCCTTCATCGAGATCCGGGCCCGCAACGACCAGGGCCTGGTCCCCTGGGACGGGCAGACCATGGGCGAGCTGGAGATCCGCGGTCCCTGGGTGGCGTCGGCCTACTTCGAGGCCCCGGAGGCGGGCGATCGCTGGACGGACGACGGCTGGCTCCGCACGGGCGACATCGTCACCATCGACCCCCAGGGCTACATCGAGATCAAGGACCGCGCCAAGGACCTGGTGAAGTCGGGCGGCGAGTGGATCAGCTCGGTGGCCCTGGAGAACGAGCTCATGGCCCACCCGGCCGTGGCGGAGGCCGCGGTGATCGCCGTCCCGCACCCCAAGTGGCAGGAGCGCCCGCTGGCCGTGGTGGTGCTCAAGCCGGGGCAGTCGGCCACCAAGGACGAGCTGCTCGACTTCCTGCGCCCCAAGTTCGCCAAGTGGTGGCTGCCGGACGACATCGTGTTCGTCGACCAGATCCCCCGTACGTCCACGGGGAAGTTCCTCAAGCAGGCCCTGCGCGAGCGCTTCCGCGACCACCTCACGAAGGAGACCGCCAGCTGGGACACGGTGCCCTCAGCGGCCCACGACCTCGACCCAGGAGGAAGGAGTGAACCGGCATGCTCGCCCCCGACCCCCGCATCCGCCGGGCACTGCGGAACACCATCGGCGACGCCTTGCGCCGCTCGGTGCGGAAGAATGCCCACAAGGAGGCGATCCGCTTCGGGGAGCGCCGGTGGACGTACGCCGAGCTGGACGCGGCCGTCAACAAGCTGGCCCATGCCCTGCTGGCCCGCGGCCTGGCCAAGGGCGACCGGCTGGCCGTCTACGGCCGCAACTCGGACATCTACGTCCTCGCCTGGCTGGCCTGCGCCCGGACCGGCATCATCCACGTGCCGATCAACTACATGCTGACGGGGGAGGAACTGGTCTACATCGTCAACCAGTCGGGCAGCCGGGCGCTGTTCTACGACGCCGACCTGGCCCCCCAGGTGGAGGCGGTGCGCGAGCGGGTCGGGGCGGCCATCACCGGCACGCTGGAGGAGCTGCTGGAGGCCGCCCTGGACCCGGCCGGTAACGGGGAGGAGCCGGAAGCCGAGCTGGACGAGACCGACGTCGTCCAGCTGCTCTACACCTCCGGCACCACGGCGGCGCCCAAGGGCGCCATGATGACCCACCGCGCCCTGCTCGCCGAGTACGTCAGCTGCATCATCGAGCTGGACCAGAGCCCAGAGGATCGCAGCCTCAACGCGCTACCCCTCTACCACTCCGCCCAGATGCACGTCTTCCTCATGCCCCAGCTCCTGGTGGGAGCCACCAACGTGATCCTGCCGGCGCCGGCGCCGGAAGCCTGCCTCCCGCTGATCGAGCGGGAACGGATCACGTCGATGTTCGCGCCGCCCACGGTGTGGATCAACTTCCTCCGCCACCCCGACTTCGACCGGTACGACCTCTCCAGCCTCCGGAAGCTGTACTACGGCACCTCCATCATGCCCGTGCCAGTCCTGGAGGAGCTGCGGCGGCGCCTGCCCGGCGCCCGTCCCTACAACTACTACGGCCAGAGCGAGATCGCACCCCTGGCCACCGTCCTGCGCCCGGAGGAGCACGACGCGCGGCCGGCCTCGGCAGGCCGGCCGGTCTTCCACGTTGAGACTCGAGTGGTGGACGAGGCGATGCGGGACGTGCCACCAGGAGAGCTGGGGGAGATCGTCCACCGCTCGCCCCAGCTGCTGGTGGGCTACTGGGACAAGCCCGAGGAGACCGACGAGGCCTTCCGCGGCGGCTGGTTCCACTCCGGCGACCTGGGCTATGTGGACGAACAGGGCTACCTGTACGTGGTCGACCGCCTCAAAGACGTGATCAACACCGGCGGCGTGCTGGTAGCCAGCCGCGAGGTGGAGGAGGCCCTCTACACCCACCCGGCGGTGTCCGAGGTGGCGGTCATCGCCTTGCCCGACCCCAAGTGGATCGAGGCGGTAACGGCGGTGGTGGTGCTGAAGCACGGGGCGACGGCCACCGCCGAGGAGCTGATCGATCACGCTCGGCAGAGGCTGGCGCCCTTCAAGGTTCCCAAGCGGGTAATCTTCGTTGACGACCTGCCCCGCAACGCCTCCGGCAAGATCCTCAAGCGGGAGCTGCGGGCCCGCCTGGCCGGTGAGGTGCCGGGAGCGGGTCCGGGCGCCCGAACCTGAGGCCGCCAAGCAACCCATCCCGGATGGGGCTTGGGCAAAGGAACCAGTGGGGACCGACCACGGCCAAGGCTTCGCAAAATGGCTCGCTTCAGCCCCTTGGCCGCCAGTTCCACACGGGGAGGGTTAACCGTGGGAGAACCCGTGATCGTCGAGGCGGTCCGCACGCCCTTCGGCAAGCGCGACGGCGTCCATCGGGCGACCCGACCCGACAAGCTGCTGGCCCTGGCCCTGCGGGGGCTGCTGGACCGCACGGGGCTCGACGCCGGGGCGGTGGACGACGTGGTCACCGGCTGCGTCACCCAGACGGGCGAGCAGGGTGCCAACGTCGGGCGGCTGGCCGTGATGCTGGCCGGGTTCCCGGTGACGGTGCCGGCGGTCAGCCTCAACCGCATGTGCGGCTCGAGTCAGCAGGCGATCCACTTCGCCGCGCAGGCCATCGCCGCGGGCGACGCTCGTTTCGTGATCGCGGCCGGCGTCGAGAGCATGACCCGGGTGCCGATGTTCAGCGACATCCGGGGCGGCTTCGAAACGCTGAACCCCGAACTGCGGAACCGCTACGAGCTCATCCACCAGGGCGAAAGCGCCGAGCGCATCGCCGAGAAGTGGGGCATCTCCCGGCAAGAGGCGGACGAGTACTCCGCCGAGAGCCACCGGCGGGCTAGCGCGGCCGCCCGGGAGGGGAGGAACCGGGAGATCGTGCCCGTGGAGGGCCTGGACCCGGAGGGCCGCCCCGTCACCGTCACCCGGGACGAAGGCATCCGCGACCGGGTCGACCTGGGGCGCATGGCCGCCCTGCCCCTGGCCTTCCGGCCCCAGGGCCAGGGCATCGTCACCGCGGGCAACAGCAGCCAGATCTCCGATGGGGCGGCAGCGGTGCTGGTGGCGGATCGCGAGGCGGCACGGGCCGCGGGCCTCCGCCCCAAGGCCCGCTTCCGGACCCGCGTGGTGGTAGGCGACGACCCGACGATGCAGCTGACGGGGGTGATCCCGGCCACGCGGTTGGCCCTGGAGCGCGCCGGCCTCACCATCCGCGACATCGACTGGATCGAGATCAACGAGGCCTTCGCCACCGTGGTGCTGGCCTGGGCCCGGGAACTGGGCCCGGACATGGAGAAGGTGAACCCCTGGGGCGGAGCCATCGCCCACGGGCACCCCCTGGGGGCCACGGGGGCCGGATTGATGGCGAAGATGCTGGCGGGGCTGGAGGCCACGGGAGGCCAGTTCGGCCTGCAGGTCATGTGCATCGGGCACGGCATGGCCACGTGCACCATCATCGAGCGGCTCGCGTAGCGGCACCCACGTCAGGCGACACCAGTGGCTGCGCTGGTGCAGCGACGGGGCAGCGGCGACGAAGGATGGGCAGCGGGACCACCAGCCCAACCCACCCCCCACCCCGCCGGGCTCGCCGGCGTCCGTCCGCCCGCGGGCCCATCCCACGGGCGGGTGGTCGCCCCGGGAAGGGGCGGCTGAAGGGTAGAGGGGCAGAGAACGGGCGGGATGAACCTTGCCGGAGAGGAGGTCCGTCCTTGGAGGTTCAGGGTGCCACGTTCCTCGTGACCGGCGGCGGCTCCGGCCTGGGTGCGGCCACCGCCGAGCTGCTGGCCGAGGCCGGCGGTCGCGTGGTGATCGCCGACGTCAACCGTCCGGCCGGGGAGGCGGTGGCCGCGCGGCTGGGCGAGCACGGCCGGTTCGTCCCCACCGACGTGACCGACGCGGAGAGCGTGCAGCAGGCGGTCCGGACGGCCGTCGACGCCTTCGGCGGTTTGCACGGCGTCGTCAACTGCGCCGGCATCGCCATCGCGGAGAAGGTCTTGGGCCGGGAGGGGCCCCACGACCTGGACCGGTTCCGCCGCGTCATCGAGGTCAACCTGGTGGGAACCTTCAACGTGATCCGGCTGGCGGCGGCGGTCATGGCCCAGCAGGAGCCCAACGCCGAGGGCGAGCGCGGCGTCATCGTGAACACCGCTTCGGTGGCGGCCTTCGACGGCCAGATCGGCCAGCCGGCCTATTCGGCCTCCAAAGGCGGCGTGGCGGCCATGACCCTCCCCATCGCCCGGGAGCTGGCCCGGCACGGGATCCGCGTCGTGGCCATCGCGCCAGGCATCTTCGACACGCCGATGATGGCGGGGCTGCCGGAGCCCGCCCGCAAGTCCCTGGAGCAGCAGGTCCCCTTCCCGCCCCGCCTGGGCCGACCGCGGGAGTACGCCATGCTGGTCCGGCACATCGTCGAGAACCCGATGCTGAACGGCGAGGTCATCCGGCTGGACGGGGCGCTGCGGATGGGGCCGCGCTGAGGCGCGGCCCCATCCGGCGTCAGTCCTGCGCCGCCTGCTCGCCGTTGCCCTCCTCCAGGGCGGCCAGCCGACGGGCCAGTTCGTCCAGGGTGCGGTAGGCGCGGACCAGGCGCTTGACCAGGTTGAGCTCGGCCAGGGCCGTCATCACGTGATCCTGGGCGTGGATGGCGAGGAAGCTCGGCGGCGCCTGCTCCATCGACTGGATGAGCTCGGTCTGCCACCGGTGTCCCTGCTGCAGCTCCTCCTCGGCTTCGGCGAGGCGGCGCTCCGCCGCCTCGAAGTCGAAGCGCTCGGCGGCATCGAGGGCTTCGTAGGCCTTGGCCCGGGCGTTGCCGCCGTGCAGAACCAGCTGGAAGATCGCCTGCTCGAGCTTCTCCAACCAAAGACCCTCCTCGACTCCGGTCACCCCATGGCTCGCCGCCCCGGAGCATCACGGCGTATCGCCAACCGGGGCCGGAGGCCGGTCCCGTCGCCAACCCCGAAGGCGTGCGGGCCTCCCCACCGCCCCCGGCCCACCTCCCGCCTGCGTTGGGCCACGCCAGCCCGCCTCCACGCCCCGGGGTCCACGGAACGGCCGCGGCGACCCGACCCCGACCTCCTGCGGTCCGCGGGAGAGCCGGCCAGCGCCCGTCACCCACTCTGCTCCTGGGCGAGCAAAGTCCGTTCGTACTGCTTGAAGAAGGGCCAGTAGATCAGCGCCGCGATGACCGCATCGATCACCTGGACGAGGCCCGCCAGCACCGACCCCCCGGTGGCGATGAAGCCGCCGAGGAAGATGGGCACGGTGAAGGGCGGCTGGACGATGATGGGCGGCAGGACGCTCGATGCGAAGAGGAGATGGTTGATCGTGACGATCACCGCCGGCGCGAGGATGAACGGGATCATCATGATCGGGTTGAGCACGATGGGAAGCCCGAAGATCACCGGCTCGTTGATGTTGAAGATCGCCGGGATCAGCGCCGTCTTCCCGACCTGGCGCAGCTGGTGGGACCGCGACAGCAGCATGAAGATCACCAGGCCCCACGTGGCGCCGGATCCGCCCAGGTGCGCGAACATGTGGAAGAACGGCTCCGTGACGATGCCGTGGGCGGGCTGTCCGGCGCTGACCGCCTCCGCGTTCTGGGCCAGCTGGGTCATCCAGAACGGGTAGGCGACCGACGAGACCACGTTCATCCCGTGGATCCCCAGGCTCCAGAGCAGCATCATCAAGACGATCATGCCCAGGGCCGCGGGATACGAGTTGGAGACCGCCACCAGCGGGCTGAATACCTTGAGCACCGCCGCGGGCAGCGTCATCCCCGTGCGCGCCCACACCACCCACTCCAGGAGCCACACCGCGGGGAGCACGATCATGAAGGGGAGCAGCGCCCGGAAGGTGCGCAGGACGTAGGGCGGCACGCCGGGCGGCAGCTCGATGGCCAGTCCGCTCCGGACGAACAGGCGCATCAGCTCGGTGGCGGCGATGGCGATGAGGATGGCGACGAGCAGTCCCTGGCCGCCCAGGTTGTCCAGCACGTCGCCGAAGCGCACCGCGGAGAGATCCTCGACCGGGAAGGCGGTCATCAGGAAGGCGAGCATGGAGAGGATGCCCGCCAGCACCGAGTCCACCTCGCGCCGCTCGCCCAGGCTGTAGCCGACGCCGAAGGCCACCACCAGCGACACGAGCCCGAAGGTGAGGTGGAAGGGGAAGAGGATCTCCGCCTGATAGGGCTCCACGGCCCGCGCCCAGGCCTGGATCGGCCCCCACTGCACCGACGCGGGCGGGTTCGCCACGATGAGGAAGATCGAGCCCGTCAAGATGACGGGCAGGGCGAAGATCACGAAGGCGTCAAGGCCCGTGGGTCGACCACGTCGACCGGGATGCCGTGCTCGGCGGCGACGCGCTCCACCTCCCCCTTGAGGTGGCGCACCTGGGGCTCCAGGAGGGCGACGTCGAACTGGCCGGCCTTCTTCTTGAACTCGCCGGTGCCGCCGGCGTCGGCCACGAGCTCGATCCCCCGCCGCCGGGCGGCTTCCTGCACCTTGCGCGCCAGCTGGCTGGAGGTCGCTCCCCAGCTGCAGAGGATGACGAGCCGGATGGGTCGAGACGTGGAATCGGACACGGACGCAACCTCCTTCCGCTGCCGCCGCTGGGGCCGGGGTTATTTTAATCCTCCGCCGAACGTCCGTCCAAAGGCTCGGACCGCGGCCCCGGCGGTGCGCCGCTTCGCGGTCCGTCGTCGGCGTGCCCCGCGGGCGGCTCCGGCCGCTCCTCCCCAGCGGCCCGCGGGCGGGCGCGGGTTCCGGGCAACCGGCCCGCCCGCCGCAGGGCGTCGCGCAGGACGTACTCGATCTGCGCGTTCACGCTGCGCCACTCGTCGTCGGCCCAGCGCCGCAGCGCCTCGTAGATCGCCGGGTCGAGCCGAAGGAGGAAGCGCTTCTTCGCTTGCTGCCGCCGTCTCTCGGGCACGGCTGCTCCCTTCCCGTGGGAGGGACGGGGCGGGATGCCGGCCATGCGACCCATCGGGCCGCGCGCCCGGGCGTCCCGCCCCGACCGGATCCCGTTGCTCCCCGCCGCTGCCGGTTCGTCCGCCGTACGCGGCGACGGCACCCGACGGGGATGCGAACGCCCCATTCGACGGTCCCATTCGCCGGTTCAGTCCGTATCAGTAGATGGTGCTGGTGTTGATCACCGGCTGCGCGGCCCGCTCGCCGACGATGGCGACCATCAGGTTGTTGATCATGGCGGCGCGGCGCTCGTGATCCAGGTCCACCAGGCCGCTGCGCTGCAGCTCGGCCAGGGCCATCTCCAGAGGTACACACCCCCAGCCGACAAGAACAACACCACCAGCAGGCCGAGGACCCCCGGCCGGGCACGGACCCGCGTCTCCTGCATCGGCACTGACCTCCCCGGAGCGCGAGCACGCGTCTTGGGATATCTTGTTGATATCAATTTGCTCTCTAATGGCACGCCTCCTCCTGACCCCTTGCCCCTCGGCGCCCAGGCGCCACGTTCCTTCCGGGGGATTGGCCCGCGCCCTGGCGGCGGTCGAAGGCAGGGACTCGGATGGGGAGTGAAACAGGACACCAGGCGCGAGGCGACCACGGGGGCGGCTGGCGACTCCCCGGTTCTCGGCAGCGCGACGCTGACGACACAGGACGTCGGGCTTCCCTGCGAAGGGTACGAGCGGGACCATCGTCGATTGCGATACCGTCGTGCGGGTTCCTACGGACTGGTGGTGCCACCAGGCCCGCCCTGCCGGCCATCGCCCCGCCGCAGGCAGCAGTGCTTGTACTTGCGCCCGCTGCCGCAGGGGCAGGGGTCGTTGCGGCCCACCTTCTTCCGACGTGCCGGCTCGGGTCTGATCCACTGGCGGAAGACGCCGACCAGCCACGCCAGGGCGTCCTCCGTGGCCTGCCACGCTCCCAAGGCCATGTTCCAGTAGATCAACGCCTCTTCGCGCCCACCCGGGGTGAACGATTCAGGCTCGTCGAGGTCGGCCAGGTCCTCTGCCAGCAACGGGACGACGTGGGGGTTGGCGGCAAAGGCTTCCCCGGCCGCCCGGCGCGCTGCCCACGTGTCGCCGCCCCGCTGATAAGTGCACAGGGCGCGGGCGTACAGCCAGAAGGCGCTGTCCTCGTCGTATTCACGGAGCAACGCCTCGGCCTCGTCGCTGCGCTTCGTCTCCAGCAACCAGTGCACCAGGAGGTAACGGACACCCTGGTTGTCGTTGGGGTTGAGGCGCAGGAGCTCGCGGCCGTGGGCGATCGCCTCGTCCGTGCGCCCGGCCTGGTAAAGGGCCTGGGCCAGGGCGAAGCGGGCCCGCATGTAGGGGCGGGTGGTGACCAGACCCCAGAAATGCCCGGAATCTTCCTCGAACACGCGGGCACCCAGGGCCCGTTCCCCTGCGCGCACCCCCTCTGTGTAACAGCGAATGGCCTCTTCCAGGGAGTCGGCCTCATGGCCCAGGATCACCCAGGCATCCGCGCAGTCGGCGGAAAGGGACAGCGCCTCGCGGGCCAGGCGCACCCGCTCGGCAGGGTCGTCGGCCTCCCAGGCCGTGTAGGCCAGCTCCTGCGCCAGCTCCAGCGCGGATTCGGCGGGAAGCTCCGGGAGTCCACCCTGCTCCAGGTACCCTTGCACAAAGGCATTGAGCTCTTCCGCACTGGCGAACTCCCGGCCCTGCAGCAGCCGATCCAGCTTGCGCAGCTCCCGCTCCATGGCCATCCATAGCCCGCGCGGCGGACCTTCCTCCTGATCGTTCCGGCCAGGGGGGTGCCCGGAATCGTCCCCCACCTGGTCGCCGCGC
Source organism: Thermaerobacter composti (assembly GCF_033582035.1). Classification (NCBI taxonomy): domain Bacteria; kingdom Bacillati; phylum Bacillota; class Clostridia; order Eubacteriales; family Clostridiales Family XVII. Incertae Sedis; genus Thermaerobacter; species Thermaerobacter composti. Next base: position 435,272 of record NZ_CP132508.1, on the reverse strand, counting down.
CGCCGGCGGGCCTCCTCCGCGGCGGATCCTGCGATCGAGCCGAGCTGGTGGTCCATCTGGGCGAGCAACGCGGCGAGGATCAGCGCGTTGCGACCCCGGGCGACGGCGCGCAATGCCTCGAATTCGGAACGCAAGCGCCGTAATTCGTCCGCGGTGACCTCGACGACCACCCCCGCGGTGGTCTGCCGCGCCCGGTCCAAGATCCGTAGCGCCTCTGGGGACAGCTCCGGCTGGCGGCGGAATTCCCGCACCTGGAAGGGCGAGGCGAAGATCAGCACGCCGACCTGCGGGGCATCGGGAGGCAGGCGGTCCTGGCGACGGTCGAAGGGGGTCCCCTGCCAGCCGCGGATCACGCCGCCGTCGCCGCAGACGGGACATCGCCAGCGCACCTCTTCCCGATCCTCCGGCCCGGTGCACCGTACCCAGAGGTGCCCGCGGCATGGGTGGCGATCGGGACGCCGCCGGCACCGGAGGGGGGTCAGCACCTCCTCCCCGGGCCGCTGGGCCGAGGCCGCGGCCACGATGGCCCCGTAATACCGCGCCAGCGCGCCCGGGCGCCCGGGAGCGGGCTGCCCGCGTTCGTCCAGCAGGTGGCGAAGGTGGGTCACCTGGTCCATCGTGCGCCGCCCCCTCCCCATGCGGTGGCGTGCGGGCGGCTCAACCTGCCCGTTCCCGCGTTCCCTCCGACCCGCAACAAGGATCCGGCCCCGCCGGGACGTCTCCCCGACGGGGCCACGCGCAGCCGCAGTGCTGGTCGGTGCCGGGGGCGGGAGTCGAACCCGCACGGGCTCGCGCCCAGCGGATTTTGAGTCCGCCTCGTCTACCAGTTCCGACACCCCGGCGCTTGGCACGCGCGGGCGCGTCCCCACCCGCGCGTGCACGAGCATCGTAACACAGGCGCGGCGACCGCCACAACGGGCCGCCTTCGGACCGGCCGCATCCGGCGACGGCCGGGCGATCGCCCCGCGCGGCCTGTCCTATTACGCACTTCCGGTCCGGCGGGAGCCGCCGGTGATGCTCCCAAGGACCCGCATGGGCCCCGCTCCACGCAGGACCCTTGCCTAGGGCCGCCCCTCGCCGCCGCCATCCAGGACCGCCATCAAGCGGGGCGCGCACCGCACCAGATTCGGGTGGACCATCATCACGCGGCGCGCCAGCTGGTGGACCGTCTGGCGGATGTCCCACTGGGCCTCCGGCTTTCCGCGCAGGGTGATCAGGTGGTACAGCTGCCACAGGTCGAACTCGGCCTGCACCCGGCGCCGGTGGGCATTGGTCACCACGTAGTGGGCCGCCAGGGGCAGGCCCGCACGCTCCAGCCGGAGGAACAGCCGCTCCGCGGCGTCCACCGCCCGCATCAGCACCGGCGCGAGCCCCGCCTCCTGCACCCGCGGCGGCACGGTGACGCCGTGCTCGATGCCCGGCGCCTGGGGCGCGAAGTGCATCCGCCGCGAGTGGCGCAGGAGCTGATGCCAGTTGGCCTCGGACACGGTGAGCTCCACCCGGTAGCGGACGAACTTCAGCGCGTCCGGCGGCGGGTCGTGGGGACCCAAGGCCTCGACGGCGCGCGCGAACAGGGCGATCTTCTCCGCCGGGGTCATGCGCGCCAGGACGTCGTCCGTCTCCGGCCACCCGCCGGAGCCGAACTCCGTGAGCCAAGCGCTCAGGACCACGTCCAGGGCGGCTTGTTCGTCGGGGGTGGTGGTGCCAGGGGCGTCACCGGTCGCTGCGCGCGGCCCCGTCGCATCCCCGCCGGACGTGGCGTCGCGGGAGGCGCGGGCGTCCCGGCCCGTCCAGTCCAGCAGCACCACCGGATCGCTGGCCACCGCCCGCACCTCGCGGTATCGGCCCAGGGCCGCGGTGACCCCTCGAGCCACGCCCTCCTCCGCGGCACGGATGCGGGGATTGGGTTCGGCATACCGAACCAGGGTGGGCAACACCTTGGTGACCTCGCTCCGGATCGCCTCGGCCAGGCGGGTCGTCTCCGCGTACGGATCCGACAGCAACCGGACGATGGCATCGCGCAAGGCGCGCCCGTTGCCCACCATGCCCAGGTTCGTCTGGACAGCCAGGGTCAACGCGTACCGCGCGTCCTCGAAGGCCAGCCTCTCCAGGCGGGTGCGCCGTGCCCGGGGCGTCTCGCCGGCGCGGGCCGGTTCGACCCGGTCCAGGTGCTCCACCAGCCCGTGCAAGATCTGCTGGTAGGCGTCGTAGGTGACGTCCTGGACGCGGTGGAAGTCCTCCAAGAGCGCCGGGTCGCCGGCCGCCTCCAGCTCCGGCGGCACGACGTAGGCGCCGCGCGGCGGCATCTGGTAGCGCTGGCTGTATTCGATGAACGACAGCCATGGGTTGGCCGTCTCGAGCCGCGCGCTGGCCAGGCGCGAGATCCCCTCGATGCCCACCGCCGCCTTGGCCAGTTCGGCCACCGACGCGTGGCCGTAGCCGACCACCCACTTCTCGTGGAACTTGCGCGCCTTTTCCGCCGCGATGGCCACGGACCCCGCGATGTCAGCCGCCGCAGCCGACGGAGCCAGCGCAGAACCCCGGTCTTCATCGTCCGCCGCCGCGGCCACCTGCTCCGCGCTGGCGGCCGACACCGGCTGGGGCTGGGCTGGCAGACCCGCCAGCAGGTCCAGCTCGGGATCCTCCATCAGACGCAGGAGGTTCTCCCGGAAGCTGCGCGGGCTGCGGCTGACGTAGGCGAAGATCACCGCCACGACCTCTTCGGGCAGGTTGTAGATCGCATACACGTTGCCGTCGAGGTTGCTGACGTAGCGGGCCAGGAGCGCCCGCTGGCGGGGGGTGTAGCGCGAGGAAGCCGTGGACATGGACAAGGCGAGCACCGCCTCCGCACGCCCGACGGCTTGGCCGCTTGGCCGTCGGCCCCTCGACCATCCCTGGTGTCCGGAGGCACCAGGACCGGTGGGTCCGGCGGCCCTTCGTCGGGCATTCGATGCACTGCAGGGAGCTATTCGACGCCCATTCGACTTCCGTTCGACAGAACCTGCTCGCCTTTGCGCGGGGCCTCGCCGACCGGTCTCCCCAGGCCCCTCCCTCGCGCCCGGTCGCGAGGGGTTCACACGTCTTCAAGGCCCCCCGTGGCGGGTAGCCAAAGAAGCTACGGGGCTGGGGTCATCCTGGGTCGCCACGGCCGGGGAGTCGAAACCGGGCGGCGTTGTGGCCAAAGGGCAGAGGCTGCGCGACAATGGGACCAGGAGGTGGGCCGGCGATGAACCCCGCGCCCAAGTCCCGTACCGCCCTCCCGGCGGGGATCCGCCTCGGGCCCGTGTACCTGCGGGTCCGCCAGCTGGACCGCATGCTGGAGTTCTACAGCGGACTCCTGGATCTTTTCCCGTCGCGTGCACCGGTAGGGACAGGTGGTTCGTCCCCAGGCACGGCGGGCGCCCCATCCGCAGCAGCCGCCGGACCTACCCGCGCTGCCGGCGATGCCGGCGCAGCGGTCTGGCTGGCCGCCGCCCCTGGCGACCCTCCCCTGCTCTGCCTCGAAGAGGCGTCCGATGCGCCACCGCGCCCGCCGCGCACCACGGGTCTGTACCACGTGGCGCTGCGCTACCCCCGACGGGCGGACCTGGCCCGCGCCTTCCTGCGCCTGCGAGAGGCGCGATGGCCCTTCCAGGGTTTTGCCGATCACGGCGTGAGCGAGGCAATCTACCTGGCCGACCCGGAGGGCAATGGCCTCGAGCTCTACGCCGACCGACCCCGGGAGCGGTGGCCGCGGCGCACCGGCGGGGTGGCCATGTACACCGCCCCCCTGGACCTGGACGGCCTGGTCGCCGCCGGCAGGGCGGCCCCGAGCTCCGTTGCGACGCAGCCGCCCCCAGGGGGAACCCGATCCTCCGGCGACCCGGCGGGCGGGGGTGCCGCCCCCGGGAGCGGGGGCAGAGCCCCGGTGGGCGGGAGCGCTGACCCGGCAGCCGGCGGAGAGGCCCCGGCGGCGGAGGCGGTGGGGCCCGTGGTCGGGCACATCCACCTGCAGGTCTCCCGGCTCGAGACCGCCGAGGCCTTCTACTGCGGCGTGCTCGGCTTCGAGGTCACCCAGCGGGACTTCCCCGGTGCCCTGTTCGTGGCGGCGGGCGGATACCACCACCACCTCGGCTTCAACGTCTGGGCTGGGGAAGACGTGCCACCCCCGCCCCGCGGAGCCGCCGGCCTGGCAGGGCTCACCATCCGGTTACCTGGGGACGCGGACCTCCAGGCCGTCTTGGATCGGGCCCGGGCTGCGGGCGCCAGCACCGATCCCTCGCCCCGCGGGTGGGTCATGCACGACCCCGACGGAAACCCGGTCTTCCTCACCGTCTGACGGCGCCCCCTGCAGGCGCGGGCGCGCCGCGCCCCCGGACGGGTCCGGCGCCGTTCGTCCCGAGTCGCGCGATTTCCCGGGCAATGGACGCCGGCCGCCCCGGATCGTGCCGTCGCGGCAACAGGATTCGACCACGCCCGGCCGAACACTTCTACCATGACGACACCGACCCCGCGCCACGTCTTCGAGGTCTTCACCCTGGGCTTCCTGGTCCGGGAGGGCCAGGTCCTGCTGCTGGAACGGCGCAAGCCGCCCAACGCGGGGCGCTGGAACGCGCCGGGCGGGAAGCTCGAAGCCGGCGAGGACCCCATCCAGGGGGTCGTCCGCGAGTTCGCGGAAGAGACGGGGCTGGTCCTCCAGGACCCGGTCCTGCGGGCGATCCTGTGCTTCCACGAGTTGGACGGCCGGTGGCGGCCGCAGATGATCTACACCTTCTTAGCCCATGCCGCCACCGGCGAGCTGCTGGCATCCGAGGAGGGCCGGCTCGCGTGGTGGCCGGTGGAGCAGGTGCTCCGCGACCCCCGGGTGGTCGGCAACATCCCCCTCTTCTTGCCGCGCATGCTGGAACCGGAGCCGCCTTTCGTCTTCATCGCCGCCTACCGCGACGAGCGGCTGGAGGGATATCGCATCGCGCCGCTGCTGTCGGCGCCGGTTCCGATCTCCCCGACCGCCGGTCGTCCGGGACCGCAGGCGGGTTGAGCCGGCGTGCAACACTGGCGCGAAAGGGATGGAGGTCGTCTGCCGCCCCGGCCCCGTTCCCGCGCGGCGTCGTGCCCGTCATCCCTGGCCGCGCCGCTTGCGACCGTTCCACCTCCTGCCGCTCGCCGATCCCCGATTTGCGGGCCGCGGATCAGACGGTTTACGCTGGCGCCGGAAGGCAAGTTGGGGGGTTGGACGGTGACCGAACTGCCCCCGCGGGTGGCGCGGCTCTTCCACAATTACGACGTCCGCACCATCGACGCCCAGCGGGACCGGCAACTGGTCATCCTCACCGTGCTGGTGTACGGCGAGTGGGAGGACATCCAGTGGCTCTTCCGCACCTACGGGTGGGATGCGGTGCGGGACGTCGTGGCCCGCGACCTCCAGACCGTCCGCAGCCTGCCCCCGTCGGTGCTGAACCTCTGGAGCATCGTCTTCTGGGGCAAGCCCCTGCGCCCTCCTGAGCCGCGGGAAAGGTGGGCGCCGACGCGGGGCCCCGAACCACCGAGCTGACAGGCACTAGGTGGCTGGCCCATCGATGCACCGGGAGCTCCTAAGCGACGACATGCACACCGTGCTGCTCCGCCTCCGCGAGGCGGGGCTTCGTCGATGACCTCGCGGCCCAGGATCACTGAGGACGGTCCATCAGACCCTGCTCGGGCAAGCCCGCGCTCGGGCAATTCCACGAATTCCCCCGCGGTCGGTCTTGCAAGCGGCTTGCAACATCTGACCGCATCAACCCACTCGCCGGCCGGATCGAGTCCGTGGAACGCCCGTGGGGGGACGCGGCGACCCCCTCGGCCCGCCGCGTCCGCCGGGTCTGCTACCTTCGTTTCCGCCTGCCCGAGGGGAAGCCTTGCCGCTGCCGCCCCCTCCGGGGGGCGCGGCGAGGTGCAGCCTCGGTCCGCCGATCCCGCGCCGCCTCCTCCAATCCAGTCTGGACCGGGCGGTTGACGGGAAGGGGCCCGACCCCGCAAGATCGAATCGAGTGCGAAATGGAGAAGGATTCTCAAAAGCATTTGCCACGCAGCGGACCCCCGAGGCCGCGTACCCGCAGCGGGCCGCCTGTCCAACGGGGAGCGGTGAAGGGCCCGAAGCCAGGGGGCCGTGGGGACACGGGCCCCGGCGGCGGAAGCGGTCGATGGACAAGGGGGCGTCGACGTTGGCTTCCTTCCTGCGCGTGCGGCCGGTGACAGCGGCGCCCGGGCGGCCGCCGATCCTGCCCCTGGCGCGACCGGCAGTCGGGTTCACGGCGGGCGTCGGACTCGTCGCCGCGCTGGCCGCGGCCAGCATGGCCTACGGCGCCATGGCGATCCCGCTGAGCGAGGTTGTCGGCGCGTATACCCGGTTCAACGGCAGCGACGCCCACCTGGTGGTCACCACCGTCCGCATGCCCCGCACCCTGCTGGCCGTGACGGTGGGTGCCAGCCTGGGGATCGCCGGGTTGCTGCTGCACATGCTGACCCGCAACCCGCTGGCCGACGTGGAGGTGGCGGGCATCAACGCGGGCGCCGCCACGGCCGTCGTGCTGGTCGCCGTCCTGGGTGGCGCGTCCTCCCTCGCCCTGCTCACCGCCACCTCGCTCGCCGGGGCAGCGGCGGGCGGTCTCCTGGTCTACGTGCTCGGCGCCCTGGGTCGCGACGGCCCGACGCCCCTCAAGCTCACCCTGGCCGGGGCGGCGATCTGGGCCCTCGGCGAGTCGCTGACCAGCGGTCTGCTCACCGCCCACGAGCGGGCCCTGGACGAGGTGCTCTTCTGGCTCAAGGGCTCGGTGGCGGGACGGGAGCTCGACCTCGTCGGACCGCTCCTCCCCTGGATGGCGGCGGGGTGGCTGGCGGCGGTGGCGGTCGCTCCCGCCCTGCACGTCCTCACCCTGGGCGACGACGTCGCCCGGGGCCTCGGCGTCCCGGCGGGCCGGGTGCGGCTCGCCGCCGGTGCCACGGTGGTGCTGCTCGCCGGGACGGCGGTGGCCGCAGCCGGCCCCATCGGCTTCGTCGGCCTGGTCGCTGCCCACGCGGCCCGGGCGCTGCTGGGACTGCGCCCGCGCTGGCTGGTGGCCTACAGCGCCTGGATCGGCGCCGCCGTCCTGCTGGTCGCCGACCTGGCGGGGCGGTTCCTGGCCATGCCGGAGGAACTCCCGGTCGGGGTGACCACCGCCCTCTTGGGTGCGCCGCTGTTCATCCTGCTGGGATGGAGGGCGTTGCGATGAGGCCCAGCGGCGAGCTCGCCGGACCGACGCCAGGAAGGCGGCCGTCGTCGGTGGAACCGAGGTCCCGACGACCGCAATCCGCCCAGCCCCAGCCTCGGCCGCGGCCCCTGCCGGGCCACCTCACCGTCCGCCTGCGCCGGCTGCCGATGTCCTTCCACCCCAGCCGCCGATCCGTGATCGCGACGGCGGCGCTCCTGGTTGCCACCCTGGTGGGGCTCGTCGGCAGCCTGTGCCTGGGGTCGCTGGCCATCCCGCCCGACCGGGTGGTGGCCACGTTGATCGACGCCGTCCGTGCGGGCCTGGCCCCGGGAACCTCGCCGGTGCCCCCGGCGACTGGAGCGCCGGCCGTTGCCGGGCCGCAGGGCGGGACGTCCGGGGCTCTCGTCACCACACCGACCCCGAGCCCCGACGCCTTCGTCGTGCTCGACCTCCGTCTGCCGCGGGCCCTGGTGGCCGTCCTGGCGGGCGCGGCCCTGGGCCTGGCCGGCGCCCTCACCCAGGCCGTGTATCGCAACCCCCTGGCGGCACCCGACATCCTGGGCGTGACCGGTGGCGCCTCGGCGGCGGCCGTCGCCTTCCTGACGTACGGCCAGGGGCTCAGCGTCCGGTGGCTGCCCGCTGCCGCCTTCGCCGGAGCGATGGTCACGACCCTGGCCATGTACGCCTTGGCGCGCCGCGCCGGTGTCTCGCTGCGCCTGATCCTGGTCGGGATCGGCGTCCGCGCCGCCACCGCCGCCCTGACCACCCTGCTGGTCGTCAAGAGCCCCATCTACCTGACGAACCGGGCGATGCTGTGGCTCACCGGCACCGTCTACGGCGCCACCTGGACCGACGTCCTCTTGCTGGCCCCGTGGTGCGTCGCCATCGGCGGGCTGGCGGCCGTCGTGGCGCGGCGGGTCGACGCCCTGCAACTGGGGGACGACGTGGCCGGCGGCCTGGGCACCACGCCCGCCCGCGACCGCCTCGTCGCCCTGGGTGCCGCCGCGGCGCTGACGGGGGCGGCGGTGGCTGTGGCCGGGGCCATCGGCTTCGTGGCGCTCCTGGCGCCCCACATCGCCCGTCATCTGGCGGGGCCTGCGTTCAGCCAGGCCGCGCTGGCCGCGGCCCTCGCCGGGGCGTCGATGCTGCTGGCCGCCGACACCTTGGGACGGGTGGCCTTCGCGCCCCTGGACGTGCCGGCCGGGGTGTTCACGGCTGCGGTGGGAGCCCCCTTCTTCTTGGCGTTGCTCTACCGCGCCCACCGGCGGTAGCCGACATCCTCCGGCGGCACGCGGCGGGGCCCCGACCCCGGCCGGGCGGCACCCGACCGCGGCGCGGCATCCGGCGGCAGGGTCGCCCCGACCCCCGAGCCCCGGATGGCGGCGCGCCTCGGGATCGGATCACCGTCCGCGGCACGCCGCGGCGCGGGAACGGGATGCGGAACGCCGTGGACGGGTTCGACCCACCCGGTGCCACGGATCGCCCAGAGCGACGGATGGGAGGCGCCGACGATGCCGGTCCTGGAGAGCCGCAATCTGACGGTTGGTTACGGGCGCGAGCCGGTGATCGCCGACCTGGACCTTCAGATCCCGCCCGGGCGGATCACCGCCCTCATCGGCCGCAACGGCTGCGGCAAGTCCACCCTGCTCCGGGCCCTGGCCCGGCTCCTGCGGCCGCAAGCCGGGGCGGTACTCCTGGACGGCCGGGCCATCGCCACCCTCCCCACCCGCGAGGTGGCGCGGCGGCTGGCCATCCTGCCCCAGAGCCCGCTGGCGCCGGAGGGCTTGACGGTGCTGCAGCTGGTCAAACAGGGCCGCTACCCGCACCAGTCGTGGCTGCAGCAGTGGACCCCGGACGACGAGCGCCACGTCCGCCAGGCCCTAGTATGGACCGGCCTGGAAGACCTGGCCGACCACCCCGTGGACGCCCTCTCGGGCGGCCAGCGTCAGCGGGCGTGGATCGCCATGGCGCTGGCCCAGGACACGCCGCTGCTCCTGCTGGACGAGCCCACCACCTACCTGGACCTGGCCCACCAGATCGAGATCCTGGACCTCCTGGCGCGGCTCAACGCCCATGAGGGGCGCACCGTCGTGATGGTCCTCCACGATCTCAACCAGGCGGCCCGCTACGCCCATCACCTGGTGGTGGTCCACCGGGGGCGGGTCCATGCCCAGGGCCAACCGGCCGAGGTGCTCAGCGAGGCGCTGCTCCGCGAGGTGTTCGGCATCGACTGCCGCATCGTCCCCGACCCCGTCTACGGCACGCCCCTCTGCGTGCCGTACAGCCGGTGGGCACCCAGGACCCCTCGCGCCGGGGTGGCCCAGGGAGACGGGGGACCGGCGGAGCCGGATGCGACGGACGAACCGGCCCTGGTGGGGCTGCACCCCCAACTCCCGTCCCGACGCGACGCCGGCAGGCCGACGTCCCCGGCGGCCTCTGGCCCAGCGCACGGCACCGGGGCGCATCGCAGGTAGGGCCGCTCTACGGGAACGCTCGCGAATAGCAGCCGGGCCCAATAGGGCGAGGGCGCCCTGACCCAGGGCGCCCTCGCCCTCCCACCGGTCACCCACCTCCGGAACGCCGAGTCAGCCGACGACGCGGCTGACCGCGACACGACGGGGCGCGCCGGCCGACGCGGCGGCTTCGGCCGGCGCGCCCCCGGGCCACCCAGGATCTGTTCCGTGTCCCGCCGCGTCCGCCGCACCAGCCGCCGATGCAGCCCACCGCACGGCGCGGTCCGCTCGTTCCCGACCGCCCCCGTGCCCTCCACCCGCACCCGCCACCGGTGCGGCCGGTGCGGCCTACCTCACCGGGCGGGCGGCTCGGTGCCCAGCACGTACCGGTAGAGGTCGTCCAGCATCAGGTTCGCCGCGAGGATGCCGCCGGCGGTGTTCCAGATCACGTCATCGACCTTGTAGACTTGGCCGCGCTTCACCACGGACAGGTTCTTCCACAGGGGATCCCGGGTCCACTCCTGCTCCAGGCTGGTGGCCTGGCCGTCACCGGTCTCGTAGCTGTAGTAGAACAGGATGTCGCCGTCCATCTCGGGGATCCGCTCCTTGCCCACCTCGGCCGCGAAGTCGGCCTTGTCCTGGGCGGGCGGGCGCTTGAAGCCGATCTCCTCCAGGATGCTGCCGGCGAAGGTGTCCTTGTAGAGGATGCGGACGCGGCCCGGCATGAAGCGAACCAGGGAGACCTCCATGTCCAACTTGTCTCCGGCCTTCTGGCGGAAGTCCTCGATCCGGCCCCGCCACTCCTCCAGCAGGCGCTCGCCCTCGGCCTGGCGGTTGACCGCCTCCGCCCAGAGCATGAAGTTCTCCTGCCACTTGCCCCGGATGGTCTCGGAGAAGACGGTCGGCGCGATCTGGGAGAGCTGTCCGTAGATCTTCTCGTGGCGCATCTTGGTGCCGAGGATCAGATCGGGCTGCAGGGCGGCGATGGCCTCCAGGTTCGGCTGGTCCTCCTTGCCGACGGGGGTCACGCCCTCCATCAGGGGGGCGATGTGGTCGTACCAGGGGTCGCCCAGCCACGAGTTGGCCGCGCCGACGGGCTTGACGCCCAGTGCCAGCAGGGCCTCGGTGGCCTCGTTGGTCAGGACCACGACCCGCTCGGGGGTCCGGGGGATCCGGGTCTCGCCCATGGCGTGGCGAACGACGTAGCCCTCGCCCTCCCCGGCGCCGCTGGCGGTGCCGCTCCCGGTGGCACTGCCGCTACCCGTTCCACCACCGGATACCGTTCCGCCGTGGGTCGACGACCCAGCCCCGCCGGACGCCGCCGGTCCGCCGCCGCCGCATGCGGACAACGCCAGCGCGGCGACCAGCGACACGGCCACCAGGACCGCGACGCGGCGTCCGAACGGCCAACTCCTGCGGGTCGCCCGGGTGCCCCGTCCCGTCCGGGTGGCCCCCACGAGCCCACCGAGCCATGCGCGTTGCATGGGCACCGTGCTCCCTCCTTGCTATTGAGAAGGGTTCTCACACGATGCCCATGGTAGCTGAACCATTATTGAGTGTCAATTTCAAACTTTGCCCGGGGAGCCGGTTCGTCCGCAGCGGCCTCGCCCGCCCCGAGCCCGAAGGCGGCGTGCACCGCCCGCACCGCGTCATCCACCCGCTCCCGGGCCACCAGGCAGGAGATGCTGATCTCCGAGGTGCTGATCATCTCGATGTTGATGCCCGCCGCCGCCAGGGCGCCGAACATGGTGGCCGCCACGCCGGGCTGGGTCGCCATGCCGGCGCCGACGGCGCTGACCTTGGCGATGCCGTCGTCCACCACCAGGCGCTCCGCCGGCAGCTCCCGCACCACCGGCTCCAGGATGCGCTGGGCCACGGCCAGGTGCCCGTCGGCGATGGTGAAGGCGATGTCCTGGTGACCGTTCCGGGCGACCGACTGGCTGATCATGTCCACGTTGATCCCGGCCTCGGCCAGGGCGCTGAACACGCGGTGGGCGATGCCCGGCACGTTGGGCACCGAGACCAGCGCCAGCCGCGCCACGTGGCGGTCGGAGGCGACGCCGCTGACCGGGCGATCGGGCTCGATGGCACCCGCCGGCACGACCCGCGTCCCCGGGTGGTCGGAGAAGGTGGAGCGAGCGTGGATCACGATGCCGTGGTGCTGGGCGCAGGTCACCGCCCGGTGGTGGAGCACCTGGGCACCCAGCCGCGCCAGCTCCATCATCTCGTCGTAGGAGATCACGGGGAGGAGCTGGGCGTCGGGCACCACCCGGGGGTCGGCGGTGAAGACGCCCTCCACGTCGCTGAAGATCTCGCAGCGGTCCGCCCCGAGGGCCGCGGCCAGGGCGACGGCCGTGGTGTCGGAGCCGCCGCGGCCCAGGGTGGTGACGTATCCCTCGGCGCTGAGCCCCTGGAACCCCGCCACCACCGGGACGAACCCGGCCCCGAGCGCCTCGCGCAGCCGCTCGGGCGCGATGGCCCGCACCCGGGCGCTGCCGTGGGGCCCCTCGGTCTGGATGCCCGCCTGCCACCCGGTGAAGGAGCGGGCCGGCACGCCCAGGGCATCCAGGGCCATGGCCAGCAGCGCGGCGCTGGTCTGCTCGCCGGTGGCCATCAGGGCGTCCAGTTCCCGCGCGGGAGGTTCAGGGTGGAGCTGCCGGGCCAGATCGATGAGGTCGTCGGTGGTGTCCCCCATGGCCGAGACGACGACCACCAGGTCGTGCCCTTCCTTGCGGGCCTCCGCCACCCGCCGGGCCACGTGGCGGATCCGGTCAGGCCCTGCGACGGAGCTGCCGCCGAACTTCCACACCCACAGCGCCAAGGCTCATTCCTCCGTCTCGCGCCGGGCAGCGCGCCACCCGCCCCGCCTCGGAGGGACCGGGGGGACCTCAGGGACCGGGACACCAGGCCCCGCCCTACCGGCCCTTCCGCTTGCAGGACGAAGCGCGCTGCCTGGCAGACTCCTTGTCGGGTATTGTTCCGTCCGGCGGGCAGGCTGTCAAAGGGTGTGGGGAGCGGCCCACGGGGAGGGGCCGCCGGCGGGAGGATGCGATTCTGACGGATCGACTTGGGTAGGACCACCTGACCCTGGGGTCCGATTCGTGACATGGGCATGGCGGCATCATCCCGCCTGGCGTCGCGCCCCTCGTGCCGCATCGCTGCACCGTTCGTCCGTGGCACTGCGGCCGGAGGATTCTTATCGGAGGTGATCATCAAAGAAGGCGACGACCCGTTGCCGATAGGCATCCGGCGCCGTGGCGTAGGCCTTGACGTGCCCCGCCCCCTCCACCTCCCACAGTTCCACCGGAACCCCCGACCGCTCGGCCACGATCTGCAGGTGGCGGCTGTGGTGGGGACCGATCACCGTGTCCGCGGTGCCGTGGATGAGCAAAAGGGGTGTGGGCGCCATCCGCGTTACCGCCTCCACGGGCCGCACGCGTTCGGGGTGGACGTCGACCAGCGGCGGCAGCAGGGTGCGGATCAGCCAGTTGAAGGGGAAATCGGGCAGCCCCGTCCAGTGGGACAGGTTCTCCTCCAGGTAGGTCTGCAGGTCGGCGAAGGGCGCGTCGGCCACCACGGCCTGCACCGGTTCGGCCCCGCCGGCGGTGAGGATCGCCGTCACCGCCCCCATGGACCAGCCCAGCAGGCCCACGGCCTGGTCCGGCCCGTGGGTACGGCGCACCCACTCCACGGCCGCCGCCAGGTCCTGCACCTCGTCTTGGCCTACCGTGGTGCGGTCGCCGCCCGACTCCCCGCTGTTGCGGAAGTCGAACATCAGCACGTTGAACCGTTCCTCAAAACATAGGCGTTTATTGCATCCGCCTATGACGCCGGGCGAACGGTGCTCCCGACGATTCGCGCCGGGGGATCGCACCCCGGACCCCAAGCCAGACCATCGCACCCGGGGCCGTGCGGCCTTGAGGCCGCCGGTGCCCGGGTGGATCGGGGTTCCCCCCGACCTGGGGCGTCCTCGGAGGACCGCTGATAGAGCCGGTGCGCCCGCTTGCCGCGCACCGACGGGGCGATGCGCCGCCAATCGCTCCAGACGTGCCGCCCTCGATTCCTCGCGGGTAGAGGGCGGGCGGTTCCAGAGCGCAAGCGCTCGCCCAAACCAAGGCCCCGGCGGGCAATCGCCACCGCCGCTGCGGCGTGGGGCGACAGCCCGTACCGGGCCATAAACTTGACCTTGCCAATCACGCTGGTGAAGGCCGGGTTGACGCGGATCACTTCCACGCCTTCCCGGGCGGCCCGGGAGAGCAGCAGGGCCATAAACGCGGCGTAGGCAAAGGCGGACAGCATCCGCGCGTAGCGGTTGCCTTCTTCCCGAAGGCGGGCCTTCTTCTCCCGAAAATCCAGCCGCTCGACGACGATGGGCTTGCCGGCGCCCTTTGCCCATGCCACAAGGTCCGCCACCACATCGCCCAGGATGGCCTTCACCTGCTCGCGGCGCTTGCCTTGAAGCTCAAACCGGATGTCGCGAGCCGCCACCGGGTTGCCGAAGCGGTCCACCTCCGCCACGGCCAGCCGGTCGGGGTTCAGATCCGCGCCAAGGGCGCCAGCCATCCGCGATGTCGTGATCGGGGCCGCGGGCCGTTCGGTGGTGGCGAACACATACCACACACCGCGCTTACGGACAAAGCGGTAGGAAATCGCTTGCCCGGTTGCGATGGCACGCGAAATCACATCATCCCCGTAGGGGAAGCGGACACCGTGAATCCAAATGCAGCGACCAAAACGAGCGGCCAAGGCGTTTGGCACGCGAAGGCGGAATGACCCGGCGATGAGCGAGCAATTCAAATTCCCGATCATTTCGCCTTTTGATCCGATGCAGAAGAAGCTTTGGCTACGGGCATCGCGCCATGCCTTGCGCCATTCGTCGTGAGAAGCAAACCCATTCTCTTCAAGGTGGAACTGCCGGTGAAACAAACGCCGAGAACCAAAGCAAACCGCCGGCGGCAATCCCGTTCGGGCTTCCGCCGTTTCAAGGCGGGCGCGAAGCATCGCCAGTCGCCGTTGCTTCTGGTGCAGCTGAAATCGGACCCGACGGCGACGCTCCGCCCGCTCTTCGGGCGGCAGGGCGGCCCAGTGGCCCTTGCCCGATGCCAAGGCTTTCTCCTGCTTTTGGAGCTTGGCAATCGCTCGTTCGGTGGATTGAATCTGCCCGCGCAGATGCACCAGATGGTGCCGATGGGCTTCCTCCGCCGCCTTCACCTTGGCCTTGAGTTCGATGGCCAGAGCATTGAAGTGGCGAGCTGTGATTCCGTAGTGGGCAATGTATTCCCGCTTGCACTCAACAAGGGGACGATTGTGAACATAGACATCGACAAATAACCGGCGCAGCAGGCGACCGTACAGTGCGGCGATGGCGTCCAGCGCCGGGTAAACCGACCGGTCTTGAATCTTCGTCTGAAAGGTCGCCTGCATGGCCCGCGTGTCCTCCCTCTCTCATAATACCAAACGCCTGTTCCATACACGAAAGAGGAACAGGAGGCGGAGGTGAAATGTTTCGCCTACGTCTGATAAGATTTGACGATAGTTTGGTCAGCAGTTACGAACCCGGCCCGGACCAGGGCCGCCGCCACATCCAGGGCGGGCACGTCGTCCTGCAGCCGGTTCTTCCCGTAGCCGTGGGCGAAGATCACCGTCCGGGGCGCCACGCCGCCCGCCGCGGGGAGGAACCAGCCCTCGAGGCGGACGCCGTCGCGGCTCGTGAAGGTCACGTCCTCAAAGGCCAGGCCGCGGCTGGAAGGGTCCGTCGTCACCGGCTCCCGCTCGGGGTGGATCAGACCCAGCCCCACCTGCCAGGAGATGGCCACGCAAGCCGCTGTGGGTGCACCCGTTCGCCCCGGAAGTTGCTTCCACCTTCCGCCTCGCGGCCCGCCCCGGGGCCCCCGCCCCGGGGCCAGGAAACGGCAACCGGCCAGGGGCCGCCGAGAACCTCTCGGCGACGCCTGGCCGGTTCTTCTCGCGGCCGGTTCTTCCCGCGACCGGTGCTGTGTGAGGCCACGGCCCCCCTCTGGTGGCCGATCCAGCATCGAAGCCGTGGCCTCCTCGCCGCAAGCTCGTCCCCTGCGAGGCCGCGGCCCCCCTCGCCGCCGGGCCGGTTCAGCGCGAGGCCGCGACCAGCCGCTCGGCCGGCAGGGTGATCTCCGCGATGCGGCCCGCCAGTTCCAGGAAGGCCTTGGCCACCTGGCTCTCGGGCGCGTGGATCGCCACCGGCTTGCCCGCGTCGGCCGCCTCGCGCAGCTCCTCCTGAATGGGCAGCTGGCCCAGCAGGCGCGTGCCCAGCTTCTCCGCCAGCTGCTGGCCGCCGCCCCGGCCGAAGATCTCGTGGCGCTCGCCGCAGCGCGAGCACACCAGATACGACATGTTCTCGATCACGCCCAGCACCTCGTGCTGCACCTTGCGGGCCATGATGCCCGCGCGCTGGGCCACCGTCACCGACGCCGGCTGCGGCGTGGTCACCACCACGACCTGCGCCCGCGGCAGCTTCTGCATGATGCTCAGCGGCACGTCGCCCGTGCCGGGCGGCAGGTCGATGAGGAAGAAGTCCAGGTCATCCCAGAGCACGTCGGCCAGGAACTGTTCGACGGCGCCCATCAGCATGGGCCCGCGCCAGATCAGGGGCGTGTCGGCGTCGACGAAGAAGCCCATGGACATGACCTGCATGCCGTGGGCGGGGATCGGCACGATGGCCTTGTTGAAGGCCACGGGCTTGCGCCCCTCGATGCCCAGCATGCCGGGGATGCTGAAGCCGTAGATGTCGGCATCCAGCACGCCGACCTTGTAGCCCAGGACCCGCAGGGCCGCGGCCAGGTTGGCCGTCACCGTGGACTTGCCCACGCCGCCCTTGCCGCTGGCGATGGCCAGGATCACGGTCGGGGAGTCGTCCGCCATGATGCGCGACTTGGGCTGGCGCGGCTGCCGGAACTTCTCGATCAGCTGCTGGCGCTCCTCGTCGGTCATGGCCCCCAGGTGGACCACCGCCTCGGTCACCCCCGGGATGGCCAGCAGCTTCGACTCCACGTCCTTCTTGATCTCGTACCGCAACGGGCAGCCCCGCACCGTCAGCGCGACCTCCACCTCGACGCGACCGCCGTCGATCTGGAGGTCGCGGACCATGTTCAGCTCCACCAGGTTGCGGTTGAGCTCGGGGTCCTTGACCTGCGCCAGCGCGTTGAGGACCTGCTCCCGCGTCACCTCGGACACGGTGGCGTCCCCCCTTTCCACGCCTCCATTGTACCAGCCGTGGGGCGGCGGCCATGCCCCGGGCATCCGGACGAACGCAGCCTGCCCTCGGGGTCGGGCTCACCGCGTCGCCCGCGCCGCCCCGCCTCGGGGTCCGCGCCGTGGCCACCCGGCAGAGCCGGTTCGTCCGGAGGAGCGCGCTGAGGGCTTGGCCGCGGAGCCGGCTCGCCCTCACCCGACCCGCGCCCAGCCGCGGTACACCAGGCCGCGCCGAGCGTCGACGGTGACCGTCTCGCCGTCCTGGAGGGTCTCCAAAGCCCCCGCCGCGCCGACGATGGTCGGGATGCCGCGGTGCAACCCGACGATGGCCGCGTGGGAGGTCAGGCCGCCCTCTTCGGTGATCAGGGCGCCGGCCTTCTCGATCAGCGGCATGAAGTCGCGATCGGTGGCGGCGGCGACCAGGACCTCCCCGCCGTGGAAGGGTCCCGCCGCCTCGGGGTCGCGCACGATGCGCACGGGGCCGGTGTGGCTCCCCTGGCCGACGCCGGTGCCCCGCAAGACCGCCTGGCCCACGGTGTGCACCTGCAGCATGTTGGTGGTGCCGGGCTGGCCCACAGGGACGCCGGCGGTGATCACCACCAGGTCCCCGGGCCGGACGAACCCGCCCCTCACCGCGCCCCGCAGCGCGTGCTCGATCAGCCCGTCCACGTCGTCCTGGGGCTCGATGACCAGCGCCCGCACACCCCAGACCAGGCTGAGCTTGCGCGCCACCCGGGGGCTCGGGGTGAGCGCCACGATGGGCTGGCGCGGGCGGTAGCGGGAGATCATGCGCGAGGTGTAGCCCGACTGGGTGGCGGTGAGGATCGCGGCGGCGCCCAGGTTCTCCGCGGCCGTGCAGGAGGCGTAGCTGACGGCGTCGGTGACCGTGCGGTGCTCCTCCTGGGCGAGGCGCGCCAGGCGCTGGGCGTAGTCCAGGGCGGCCTCGGTGCGCCGCGCGATGCGGGCCATGATCTCCACGGCCTCCACCGGATACCGGCCCGCCGCCGTCTCCGCCGACAGCATCACCGCGTCGGTGCCGTCCAGGATCGCGTTGGCGACGTCGGTGCTCTCGGCCCGGGTGGGACGCGGGTGGTGGACCATGGACTCCAGCATCTGGGTCGCCGTGATCACCGGCTTGCCGGCGCGGTTGGCCGCCTGGATGATCTGCTTCTGCAGCACGGGGATCTCCTCGACGGGCAGCTCGACCCCCAGATCCCCGCGGGCCACCATCAGCCCGTCGGCGCTGGCCAGGATCTCGTCGAGGCGCTCGACGCCCAGCCGGTTCTCGATCTTGGCGATGACCCACTGGTCGCCGCCCGCCTCCTCGATCACCCGGCGCAGCGCGTGGACGTCGGCCGCCGACCGGACGAAGGAGGCGGCGATGAAGTCGATGCCCAGCTCGATGCCCAGGCGCACGTCGTCCCGGTCCGCCTCGTTGAGGTAGGGCAGGTCCAGGCTCTCCGCCGGCAGGGTCGCCTTCTTCCCCTGGAGCAGCCGGCCGCCGGCGTCCACGCGACAGTACACGTAGACGCCGTCGCCCCCCTCGACCGTCAGCACCAGGTTGCCGTCGTCCAGCAGGATGCGGTCGCCCGGCCCCACGCTGGTGGCCACGCGGCTGTAGGAAAGGGGGATCACGGGCACCTCGGGCAACGCCTCGCGGGAACCGGCACCCGACGGCGCGGCAGCCCCCGCGGCCCCCTGGTCTGCGCCGGTTCCTCCGGACGAACCGGCCGCCCTCGCGGCCGGTGTCGAGCCCGGCGCGCCCTCCCCGCCGTTGGCCTCGCCCTGCCCGGCGGCGACCAGGGCCACCCGCTGGCCGGTGGCCAGCTCCAAGGCCCCGCCGGGCAGTGGGCCGACCCGTACCTCGGGGCCGCGGGTGTCGAAGAGGATGCCCACGTCGTCGCGGCCGAGCTCGCGCGCCACCGCCCGCAGCGTCTCGACCCGCCGTCGGTGGTCGGCCGCGGTGCCGTGGGAGAGGTTGATGCGGGCCACGTCCATGCCGGCCTGCAGGAGGCGGCGGAGCACCGCGGGGTCGTCGGTGGACGGACCCAGGGTGCACACGATCTTGGTCCGGCGGAACTCCACGGCCATCACCTCGCGCTAGCAGTGGGTGGGCGGTCGGGCCGTGCGGGCGCGGGGGCCTCCCAAGTCCCGCGCGAGGGCACCGGTCGCGACCTCGGAGACGCCCGGCATCCCCGCGGGGGTCTCGGTCCCGGGCACGGGGGCGCGCCGGATGCCGGCCGCAGGGACGTCTCGCGTCCCCCGAGGGACGGCTTGGGTCCGGCCGCGGGGACACCTCGCGCGTCGCTTCCCGCGCGGGAGCCCGGGTCCTCGCCGCGGGGGCGCCCCGAGTCCCGCGCGGGGCAACCCACCCTCGCGCGGCTCCCCGGCCCGCTGCCGCTCCCGCGGCCGGCGCGTCAGCGGGCGAGAATCTCGGCCAGCTCCATCCACCCGGCCGGAAGGGGGCGGGGCGAGGCCAGCACCTCCTCGATGGGGGTGGCCATCCAGCCGTCCCCGCGCACGCCCACCATGACCCCCGACTGGCCCGCCAGCAGGGCCTCCACCGCCGCGGCCCCGAGGATGCTGGCCACCATCCGGTCGCGGCCCGAGGGCGTGCCCCCGCGCTGGATGTGCCCCAGCACCGTCACCCGGGTCTCCAGGCCGGTGCGCGCCTCGATGGCCTGGGCCACCTCGAAGCCGCGCGCAGCGCCCTCGGCCACCACGATGATGCTGTGGCGCTTGCCGCGCTGGCGGCCGCGCAGGAGCCGGGCGCAGACGTCGTCCAGGTCGTAGGGTACCTCGGGCACCAGGATGGACTCGGCGCCACCGGCCAGGCCGGCCATCAGCGCGATCTGGCCGCTGTGCCGTCCCATGACCTCGATGACGAAGGTGCGCCCGTGGGCGGTGGCCGTGTCCCGCACCCGGTTGATCGCCTCCAGCACGGTGTTGACGGCGGTGTCGAAGCCGATGGTGACGTCGGTGCCCGCCAGGTCGTTGTCGATGGTGGCGGGGACGCCCACCACCGGGAAGCCCTGGCGGTGCAGGGCCAGGGCCCCGCGCAGCGTCCCGTCGCCGCCGATGGCGACCAGCCCCTCGATGCCGTGGCGGCGGAGCTGTTCCAGGGCCCGCTGCTGGCCCTCGGAGGTGCGGAAGGCCTCGCTGCGCGCGGTGCGGAGGATGGTCCCGCCGCGGTGGATGATGTCGCCCACCGCCCGGTGGTCGAGCTCCTCCATGCGGCCCTCGATCAGGCCGGCGTAGCCCTCCTGCACCCCGATGGGCTGGCAGCCCGCGGCCAACGCGCGCCGCACCACCGCGCGCACCGCCGCGTTCATCCCCGGCGCGTCGCCGCCGCTGGTCAAGAGCGCGATGCGCTGCACGGGATCTCGCCCTCCCCTTCCCACCCACTGGGCGGTGCTGCCCGAAGCGCGGTGCAAGGCGCCCGACAGGAAGGGTTCCTGCGACGGGGTACCCCGCGGCGACGGACGCGCGGCGCGTCCCGCCCGCGCGGCCCCGTCCGCCCCCTTCGCCGGACAGCGTCCTGACCCTTCCATGGTAGCGCAGCGGTGGGGCCGCATGTCCGCCGGCACGGCAACAACCCATTGCCGGACATCGCCCGCGCCCGGGGCGCCGACATTAGGTCCGGGGGGTGAGCCGCGTGACGGTCGGCAGCAAGATGCAGCAGACGCTGGCCAACGCCGAGAGCATTCTGGCGGACCTGAAGAGCTACCAGCTGGAGACCCAGGACCAGCAGGCCAAGCAGCTGTTCCAGAACCTGGCCAACCAGATGGAGCAGACGGTCAACGGCCTCAAGCAGCGTCTCCAGCAGATCCAGCAGCAGGAGCCCCAGTACCGCCAGAAGTGAGGCGGCAGCCGGCCGTGCGAGGGTTCACCGCCATCCCGTGCCCACGCGGGGGCGGAAGGCGAGCGGGAGCCTGTCCAGGCTCCCGCTCGCCGTTGGCGGGCTGCTATCCTGGCGGGTGGAGGTGGTCCGCGGTGACGGCCCACGGCGGCGTGCTGGCGATCCCGCTGCACGAGCTGACCGAAGCCGGCCTGCTGGCGGCCGGGTTCGCCCTGCACTCCTTCGGCATCCCGCTGACCACGGTGGCGCTGTTCACGCTCCTGGCCGCGTGGGCCGCCCAGGCGGACGTGGGATGGCTCGTGGCAGGAGCCCTCGCGGCCGCCGCCACCCTGGCCGGGCACGTCGCCGTGTTCGTCCTCGGGCGATGGTGGGGCTGGCGCGGCATCGACGCCGCCCGGCGCCGATGGGGCTCCATGGAGCGCCTGGCCGAGCGGGTGGACCGGTGGGCCCGCAGCCCCACGGGATGGGCCGCGCTGACCGCGTGGCGCTGGGTGGGGCCGGGCTTCGCCCAGGCCTTCTGGGTGCTGTGCGCCCTGCCGCGGCTGGATCGGACCCTGCTGGCGCTGATGGCCTACCTCGCGCTCCACGACGTGGTGTGGTCCTTCGCCTGGACCTACGCCCTGGTGGTGCTGCACCTGCGGGCGCCGACGGTGGCCCTTTGGCTCGACCGGCTGGCGTGGGGGCTCCTCCTCGGCACGCTGCTCTGGACCGCAGCGGCCCGCTGGCGCCGCCGCCGGGCGGCGGCCGGTTCGTCCCGGTGAGACGTTTCGGCGGGACGCCCTTCACGGCGCCCGGCCGCCGCGGCCGACGGGCCGACTGGTCCGCGCCTCCGGGGCCAGGCGCCCCGCACCCGCCGCCCCCGGCGCCCGCGAGGCGAGTCGGGGACTGGTTCGTCGTCGGCCCTCACCGCCCCAAAAGCTGCCCCACGTAGCGCACCGTCTCGTTGGCGCAGGCCGAGCAGTACCCCTGCCGCTCGCAGAGCCGTTGGACCACCTGGTTGATGCGCTTCAGCTGCTCCTCGTCCGGGTGGCTCGCCGAGGTGGTGATCTTCACCACGTTGCGCAGGTCGCTGAAGAGCTTCCTCTCGATGGCCTCCCGCAGCCGGTCGTGGGAGGTGTAGTCGAACTTCTGGCCGCGCCGGGCCAGGGCCGAGAGCCGCAGCAGGATCTCCTCGCGGAAGGCCTTCTTGGCGCTCTCCGGCACGCCGATCTGCTCCTCGATGGAGCGCATCAGCTTCTCGTCGGGGTCCCGCTCCTCCTCGGTGATGGGGTCGCGCAGCTTGGTCTTGTTGCAGTAGGCCTCGATGTGGTCGAGGTAGTTGTTGAACAGGTTGCGCGCCGACTCCTCGAAGGAGTAGACGAAGGCGCGGTGGACCTCGTTCTTCGCGATCTCGTCGTACTCGCGGCGCACCTCGTGGATCAGGTTGAGGTAGCGCTCCCGCTGCTCCCGCGTGAGCCCCGTGTGGTGGTCCAGCCCGTCCCGCAGGGCGCGCAAGGCCGCCAGCGGCCCGAGGCAGCGGTTCTCCGCCCGGATCACCGCGCTGGAGAGGCAGTTGATCACGTAGCGGGGCGAGACGCCCGTCATCCCCTCCCGCTCCGCCGCCTCCCGCATCTCCCGCACGTCCCGCGGGCTGAAGCCCTCCACCGGCTGGCCGTCGTAGAGGCGCAGCTTCTTCATCAGCGTCAGGTTGGGGTGCTTGGGCGGCTCCAGGCGGGTCAGGATGGCGAACATCGCCGCCACCTCCAGGGTGTGGGGCGCGACGTGCACGCCCTGGAGGTCGCTCTCCGCCAGCAGCTTGCGGTAGATCTTCACCTCCTCCGACAGGCGCAGGTTGTAGGGCACCTTGATCAGGATCATCCGGTCGATCAGGGCCTCGTTGCGCTCGTTCTTGACGAAGGCCTGGTACTCCGCCTCGTTGGTGTGGCCGATGACCACCTCGTCGGCGTAGATCATGGCGAAGCGGCCCGTCTTGATGGACTGCTCCTGGGAGAGGGTGAGCAGCGCGTAGAGGAACTCCGTCTGGGCCTTGAGCAGCTCCACGAACTCCATCAGGCCGCGGTTCGCCACGTTGAGCTCCCCGTCGAAGCGGTAGGCCAGGGGATGGGACTCGGTCCCGTACTCGCCCACGGTGCTGAGGTCGATGGATCCCACCAGCTCGGCGATGTCCTGGGACTTCTCGTCGGAGGGGGTGAAGGTGCCGATGCCCACGCGGTCCGCCTCGGAGAAGACGATCCGCTGGACGGGGAAGCGCTCCACGTCGCCGCCGTAGTCGTGCTCGAGGCGGTAGCGGCAGACGGGGCAGAGGCTGCCCTCGATGTGGACGCCCAGCTCGCGGCTCACCTGGGGCCGCAGCGGCTCCGGGATCAGGTGCAGGGGTTCCTCATGCATCGGGCAGCCCTTGAGGGCGTAGACCGCCCCCGCGTCGGTGCGCGTGTACCGCTCCAGACCCCGCTTGAGCAGGGTGACGATGGTCGACTTGCCGCCGCCCACCGGCCCCATGAGCAGCAGGATGCGCTTGCGCACCTCCAGCCGCCGCGCCGCGGACTCCAGGTAGTCGTAGAGCTGGTTGAGGGGTTCCTCCAGGCCGAAGAGCTGGCCGTCGAAGAAGTGGATCTGCCGCGGCCGCGCCTCGCCGTCGCCGCCCTCCTCCGCCTCGGTCACCCCCGCCGCCTTGAGCATGTCGAAGAGCCGGGCGTGGCTCAGGCGGGCCACCTCGGGCCGGCGGCGCACGATCTCGAGGTAGTCGGCGAAGGTGCCCTCCCAGCGCAGGCGGGCCTCCTCCTCCCGGTGGCGTCGCAACAGGTCGTGCAGGTTCGTCCCGGTCTCGCCCATCGCGGTCTCACCCCTTCTCGGCGGGCGACGCCGACAGCACCACGTCCCGGCCGTCGACCCGGGTCTCCAGGTACACCGGGCGCCGCCACAGGCGCTCCACGTGGGCCAGCGCCCGCCGCGCCTCGTCCAGGTCCAGCTCCCGCCCGTCGAAGACGTGGCGCAGCAGCAGCTCTCCCCGGCCGCGGTGGTCGCCGTCCACCACCACGATCAGCGGGAAGCCGCCGCGGACGCGGCTCAGGACCAGGAGGTCCCGGATCGCCTCCCAGTCGTCCTCCACGACGACCCAGCGGTCGCCCTGGCGGGCGTACACGAAGAGGTCGCACGCCTCCACCACCTGCCGGTCCAGGTGGTTGCGCAGGAAGGCCACGTCGTCCTCGGTCTCCAGGATGAGGCGCGCCTCGTCCCAGCCGCGGGTGGCCAGGATCCGCTCCCAGACGTGGTACCCGACGGCGTAGGGGTTGAAGGCGAAGGGGGAGGCGGCCTGGATGCCGGCGTGGAGCCGGGCGAACTCCATGTAGTCGCCGTCGGACAGCTCGAGCCGGCGCAGGATGCGGGTGTGGGCGATGCAGGCCCACCCCTCGTTCATCACCTTGGTGCGGACCAGGGGCCAGAAGTAGAGGCGCTCGGCCCGCACCATGGCCAGCAGGTCCCGCTCCCAGTCGGCGAGCTCCGGCGCGTGGTGCTGCAGGAACAGCAGCACGTCCTCGCACGGCTCCTCGGGCCGCAAGGGCGGCACCGCGTCCGGGTCCCGCAGCCAGGGGTCGGTGTGGGGCTCCAGCGCCAGGGCGGCGTCCAGCACCCGCTCCACCGCCTCGACGCCGTGGTCCGACTCGTACCGGCGCACCCGCTCGGCGTGGACGGCCGCCAGAGCGGCCATGTCGCGGCCGGCCCGGCGGAAGAACACGTTGTGGCGGAAGAAGTCGGCGTGCCCCGCCACGTGGGCCGCGACGAACAGGTTCTCCAGCAGCGTGTTGCTCTCCAGCAGCAGCGCCTGGCAGGGGTCGGCGTGGATCACCAGCTCGTAGATGCGGTGCAGGCCGTAGTCGTGGCGCGTCTTCAACAGGTGGTAGGCCTTGCCGTGGCTCCAGTGGGTGAAGCGTCCCGGCAGCCCGTAGGCCGCCACCTCGTAGACCACGGACGCCGGCACCACCTCGAAGTGGGTGGGCAGGGGGTCGAACCCCAGCTCCCGCGCCACGGCCCAGATCCGCTCCAGGTGGGGCAGGAGCCGCTCGGCGCCCGGCCCCGAGGCGGTGACGCCCGCTGCGGTCATGGGCGCTCACCTCGCCCCGCGGGCCGCTCCGGCGCCGCGGCCGGAGCCCCTTCCGGGTGCGCCCGGAAGATCGCCTTCAGCGCCGGGTAGACGTCCTCGCGCCGGCTGATCTGCACCCGCACGAAGCGGGGGTGCCGCAATCCCGCGAAGGCGGTCATCAAGGGCGAGCGGTAGCCGCTGTCGTTGATCTCGCCGTAGGCGAAGAGGCGCGCCTGCTCGGCCAGCTCCCGCGCCAGCTGGACGCAGAGCCCGTTGTCGCTCTCCCCCCAGTTGTCGCCGTCGGAGAAGTGGACGGCGTAGACGTTCCACTCCGCCGGCGGGTAGCGCTGGGCGACGATCTCCAGCGCCAAGCGATACGCGGAGGAGACCCGGGTGCCGCCGCTCTCGCCCAGGTAGAAGAACCGCTCCTCGTCGACCTCCTGGGCCTCGGTGTGATGGGTGATGAACACCCGCTCGACGGTGCGGTAGCGGGTCTGGAGGAACCGGTTCATCCAGAAGAAGAAGGTGCGGGACATCGCCTTCTTGAACTCGCCCATGCTGCCCGAGACGTCCCGCATGGCGACGACCACGGCCCGGGCCTGGGGACGCGGATCGTCCCGCCAGCTGCGGTACCGCAGGTCCTCGCGGCGGAAGGGGCCGAGCCGGGCCTCGCCCTGCCGGGCGTGGCGCCGGAGGTTCTCCTTCAGGGCGCGGCGCAGGTCGGCGCGGCTGAGCGGTCCGGCCCGGGTGATCTCGGTGAAGCGGGGCCGCTGGGCGTCCAGCACCGCCTGGCGGCGCGGCTCGAGGTTGGGCAGCTCCAGCTCCTCGAAGAGGACGGCCTCCAGATCCTCCAGGGCGACCTCGGTCTCGTAGTAGTCGATGCCGGGTTCGTGGCCGGCGCCGTGGGGGTCCCCCTGGGCGCCGGGGTCCCCCGGCTGGCGGGCCAGCACGTCCCCCTTGCGGCGGCCGCCCCGGCCCTGCCCCACCTGGGGGTTGCGGTGGGTGCTGAAGCGGAAGCGGTACTCCCGCAGGGAGCGCACGGGAACCTTGACCACGCGTCGACCGTCGCTGGTCAGCAGGGACTCGTCGGCGATCAGGTCGGCCAGGTTCTCACGAATGGCGGCGCGGACCTTCTCCTGATGGCGCGCCTGGTCCACGGGCCCCTTCCGGTGGAGGGACCAGTCGATGGCGCCCCGCGGCACGGACCTCACCCCCTCGCGGTATGTACGGCTGGATGCGGCGAGGGTGGGGTTTCTTCGGGTCTATGTGGCCGCGAGGGCCGCCATGCCGTCGGGACAATCCAGATCCTGGGCGTCCCGGACCGCCGGCGGGCGGCCGGACTCGCTATGTACGCGGAGCGGTTCGTCGCGGGAGGAACGGGCCGACAGGGTGGCGATCCCAGGCGGTTCGTCCTGCTACGGGCGGCTTGGGGCCGGGTGGGGCCCCCTGCGTCGGTTCGCCGTGACTCGCGGTGTGCTGTCGATGCGGTTCGCTCGCACCACCCTGCTCCGGGTCGCGGGTCCGGGCCGCCGGGTCGCGGGTCCGGGCCGGACGGTGCGGTCGACGTCGTGGGATGGTGGCTGCGTCCTCTGGCCTGAGGTCGACGTTCGGTCGCGGCGGCTTCGTCGTCGTCGGCGTCCTCTCCCGACGGGTCCCGACGGGGGCCGGATGGCCGCGGACGGTCCCTCCCGACGGGTCTCGACGGGGACCAGATGGCGTCGGACGGTCCCTCCCGACGGGGCTCGACGGGGCCGGCTGGCGTCGGGCGGTCTCTCCCGACGGGGTCGGCTGGCCGTGGAAGCCGCCCGGCCGGGACGCTGGGCGACGGTGCAGGGCCCGAACCGCCGCTCCACCGCGGCCTGGCCTAGACGCAGCCGGGCACCGCCCTTCGGCGACCCGCCACCGTCGACGCGCATCGACGGTGGGTGTCCCATGGTATGCGCATGCAAGGGCGGGTGCGCCGCCCCGCCGCCCGGGCGCCGCAGGTGCCGCACCCCGGCACACCACCGGCGCCGCGTCCCTACAGTCCGCGGGGGCCGCACCCCGGCACACCTCCGGCGCCGCGTCCGTGCAGACCGCCGAGGCCCGACCCTTGCACGCCCCCGGCACCGCGTCCTGCGCGCCCCACCGGTGCCGCACCCCTGGGTCCCGCGACACCGCAGGCGCAGCACGCCGCACGGCGCGGCGAGGACGCCCGCCGGCCACCGTCCCCGGCGCATCCCCAACGGGTAGGCTGATGATAAGGCAACGACGGGACGCTGACAAGCCTCCGCCTGGCAGGGCTACGTCAGGTCCAGCGGTCCCGGACGCCCGCGGCGTCGACGACGAGCCACAGGTTGTCGATCAGGCGGGTCGAGCCCAGCCGCGCCGCCACCAGGAGCAACACCTCCCCCTCCACCCGCTCCAGGGGCTCCAGGTCGCTGGCGCCGACCACCGCCGCATACTCGGGCTCGAGGAGCGGCTCGGCCCGGAGCACGGCCTCCATGGCGGCGACCAGCGCCGGCCCCTCCCGCTCGCCGGCCTCCAGGCGCCGGCGGGCCGCCACGAGCGCCCGGTAGAGCGTGGGCGCCGCCTGCCGCTGGCGCCGGTCCAGGTAGACGTTGCGCGAGCTCAAGGCCAGGCCGTCCGGCTCCCGGACCGTGGGGCAGACCACCACCTCCACGGGGAAGTCCAGGTCCGCCACCATCCGGCGGATGATCACCGCCTGCTGGGCGTCCTTCTGCCCGAAGTAGGCCCGGTCGGGCTGGACCAGGTGGAAGAGCTTGGTCACCACGGTGACCACGCCGCGGAAGTGCCCGGGCCGGCGGGCCCCCTCCCAGCGGCGCGCCAGGTCGCCCACGTCGACGAAGACGCCGGGCTCGCCCCGGGGGTACATGACCTCCACCGACGGGTGGAAGAGCAGGTCGGCCCCGGCGGCGGCGGCCAGGCGTCGGTCACGGTCCAGGTCCCGCGGGTAGCGGGCGTAGTCCTCGTGGGGGCCGAACTGCAGCGGGTTGACGAACACGCTCACCACCACGCGGCGGCACTCCGCCCGCGCCCGGCGGATCAGGGCCAGGTGCCCCTCGTGGAGGTAACCCATGGTGGGCACGAACCCCACCCGGCCGTCGGGGTCCTCGCGACGCCAGCGGGCGATGCGGTCCCGCAGGGTGGGGATGTCCTGCACCAGCTCCACGGCAGCGCCACCTCCATCGGACGAACCGGCACCGCCGCCGGAGGGGGCTGGCGGATGGGCCGGCGCCGCAGGCCGGCAATGCCGGTCGCGGCAGCGGACCGGCGGCCTGGCGGTCGCCCGGTCGACACCCCCGTCGGGGCCGCGGCACCCGGAGTGTCCGTGCTGCGAAGGCCACCGGTACGGGGTCGCCGGGTCGACGCCCCCACCGGGGCCGCGGCACCGGTCGGCTGGCGGCCGCCGAGGACCGGGGCCCCTGGGGGCGCGGCGCAGGCGATCGCCGCGGTCGCCCCGGGGCAAAGGGCCCGCGAGGCCCAGGTCGGCCCCGTCCAGCAGGTCGAGGGCCGACGCGAGTCGACCAGGAGCCAAGGACCCGCGAGGCCCAGGGGACCATCGGGGGCCCGGTCGCCTAGCGGTCGCCGTACGGGGCGCCGCCCTCCTCGTCCGCCAGGCGCTGGGCCACGTCCGGCGCCAGGTGGTAGCTGTGTTCGTCCGTCGGGAAGGTCCGGTTGCGGACGTCGGCGGCGTACCGCTGCAGGGCCTCCAGGGCCAGCCGTCCCAGTTCGGCGTACCGCCGGACGAAGCGCGGCACCCGGCCGTGGGTCAAGCCCAACAGGTCGTGGATCACCAGCACCTGGCCGTCGCAGTCCGGGCCCGCGCCGATGCCGATGGTCGGGATGCGCAGGCGCCGGGTGATCGACGCGGCCAGCTCCCGCGGCACCATCTCCAGCACCAGCGCGAAGGCGCCGGCTTGCTCGAGGGCCAGGGCCTGGTCCAGCAGGCGGCGGGCCTCCTCCTCGTCCCGGCCCTGGACCCGGTAGCCGCCCAGGGCGTGCACCCGCTGGGGCAAGAGGCCCAGGTGGCCCACCACCGGGATGCCGGCCTCGGTCAGACGGTGGACGACCTCGGCCACCCGCCCCGCCCCCTCCAGCTTGACGGCCTCGGCGCCGCCCTCCTGGACCAGCCGCCCGGCGGCCTTGAGGGCCTCGTCCACGGAGAGGTGGAAGGTGAGGAAGGGGAGGTCCGCCACCAGCAGGGCCCTCTGGACGCCGCGGCGGACGGCCTTGGTGTGGTGGACCATGTCGTCCAGGGTGACGAAGACGGTGCTCGGGTAGCCCAGCACCACGTTGCCCAGGGAGTCGCCCACCAGGATCATGTCGACGCCCGCCGCGTCGGCCAGCCGGGCAAAGGGGTAGTCGTAGGCCGTGACCATCACCACGGGCCGGCCCTGCTGCTTGCTCTCCAGCACCGTGCGCACCGTCACCCGCTGGGCGGGGGCGTCCGTGGCCGCGGACCCGCCCGGCGCATGGCGCGCCGGTTGGGCCTCGGCCGCCGCCCCGCGGGCCGCGCTCTCCGGCTGGCTGCGACCGTTCACCCCCGTCGTCCCCCTCTCGGCCTGGTGTTGCGCGGTCGGCCCGGTCGTCACCCCGGCGGAGGGGCCGGGACCGATCGCCCGGGCCGTCTCCCGCCCAGGCAGGCCGCCGCCGGGCGCGGTCCCCGCGGTCGCGGGCCGGTGTTCGCCGCTCGCCCCGGTCCCATGGGTCGCGGGGACCGCCCATCTGGCCTCCGGCAGCCGCAATGCCATCCCCTCCCGCGATGAGCCCTGCGGGCCCTGCGACACCTCCGCTCCCGGCGCGGGAGCCGGCAGGGAGCGACCAGGCGACGGTCCGGGTTCCGGCACCGGGCGGTCGTCCGCCAGTCCCACCAGGCGGGCGATCTCGTCCAGGGCCGGCGGCGGCTCGGGCAGCCGGCGGGCCGCCGCCACCACCAGGGCGGCGGCCCGCCGGTACCAGGTGGCGGGGCCGGCCTCCGCCTCCGCCCGGCGCGCCAGGGCGTCCAGGTGGCGCAGGTGGCGCTGGACGGTGGGGACGTCGCCCCGTGCGATGGGACCGGTCAGCGCCGCCAGCGGGCCCCGCTCCGCCACCGCCGCGAGGGCCGCCGCCGCCAGCGCCACCACGGCGGGTCGACGGGCGTCGGGCGCGCCGGTGGCGGCCACGGCGTCCTCCGCGCCGGGGGCGGGCGTGGCGGTCGCGGCGACGGCCTCCTCGCCGCGGGGGCCGGATGCGCCCGTCCCCGTGGCCACCCCGCCTGTCCTCCGGCCGACCGGGGCGGTCCCCTCCCGGGGGCCCCCGTCCGCCGGGGCGGTCACGGCCTCCGCGGGCTCCCCCGTGCGACCGCCCGCGTCCCCGGCGCCGCCCCGCGCACCCGACGCGCCCGCAGCGCCCGAGGCGTCCGCTGCACCCGACGCGCTTGCGGCGCCCGAGGCGCCGGCTGCACCTGAGGTGCCCGAAGCGCCCAAGGCGCCCGCGGCCCCCACCCCCGGGTATCCCGCCAGGCCCATCAGCTCCTCGGCCGCCCAGAGCAGGGCGGTCACGCCGTTGGCCGCCAGGGTCGCCGCCGCGTGGTAGAGGGCCAGCTGCTCCGCCGTGGCGCCGGGCCAGGGGACCGGCGTGGCGCCCACCGCCCGGGCCAGGGCCGGGCCCACCGGGGCCCGGCCCTGGCCCGGCGCGTACACCACCGTGACGTACCCCCCTGCCAGGCGGTCCCGCCCCGCGGGACCGCCTGGCAGGGGCAGCAGCGGGTGGAACACCTCCGGGGCCAGGCCGAGGCGCGCCAGCGGTGTCAGGGGCTCGAGCCCCAGCGCACCGCTCAGGTGCAGGGCGTGCCGCGGCCGGCGTGCGGGCGGCACCGCCGCCAGGACGCCGGCCAGGGCCTGCGCCACCGGCTCGAGCGCCCGGTCGGGCACCGCCAGCACCAGCACCGGCGGCCAGGGACCGGGCAGCCCCTCCCGTCGCAGCCGCTCCCAGGCCAGCGGCCGGGCCCCCACCGCCGCGGCCAGCTGGCGGGCCGGTTCCTCCCGGCGTCCCACCACCCAGGCCACCGGCACGCCGGCCGCATGCCAGGCCCGCGCCAGGGCCTGGCCCGCCCGGCCGGGGCCGACCAGCAGGATGGCATGCTCGTCCGGGCTGATGCGGGATTCCCTCACGCCGCCCGCGTTCCCTCCCGACGGCCCCGTCGCCCGCCGCACCGCCTCACGGCTCGTTGTGGGCGATCCGCGCCGCCGCGGCCGCCGCCACGCCGGCCACCAGATCGTCCAGGAAGGTCTGCACCCGGCCCTGGCTCTTCTGGTTGTTCAGCCGCTCGATGACGCCCAGCTTCACCTTGTCCAGGTACCCGAAGTTGGTCAGGCCGATGGAGCCGTACACGTTGGTGATGGCCAGCGCCAGGACCTCGTCGACCCCGTAGAGGGGCTCGTCGGTGCGGAGGATCGACAGCAGCGGCTCCTCCAGCAGCCCCTGCTCGGCCGCCTCGTCCAGGGCGATGCCCGTCAGCAGGGCGTGCTGCACCTCGCGCTTGGCGATGACCGCCTCGACGCTGGCTTCGCACTGCTCCAGTGTGATGCCCGGCACGTACTTCTCCTGGATGGTGCGGACGATCTCCGCGATGTCCCGCAGGGTCACGCCCCGGCGCTCGAGGCGCCGGACCACCTCGGCCCGGTAGTCGACCCGCAGGCGCACCGGCTCCGGCATCTTGGGCGCTTGTTCGGCCAACGGGCTTCCCTCCTCGTCGGCCCGCCTCCGGCGGGCCCCCCACGCCGGTTCTCCCGGCCTCCCGGGCTCCCGGCCTCCTGCATCCTGCCTTCGGCCCTGTGGCGGCTCCCGGCTGCGGCCCCATGCCGACGCGAACGGCCGGGTCGACCGGTGGACGGCTGCCGACCGGCCCCGGTCCCCGGCACCGCACGGGACCGGGGATGGCACCGTGCCCTTCCCGACGCACCCCGGGGTCAGTGGTCGTCCAGGTAGAACCCGTCGTCGCCCACCACCCGGGCCAGGTCCTGCAGGAGCTCGGGCCGCGGCGTCACCCAGTACTGGGCGTCGACCTGCAGGGCGTGCTGGCGCCCGGGGAAGACCAGGACCACCGGCGAGGTGCCCGGGTACCGCTGGCAGGCGCCGCGCACCTGGGCCAGCACCCCCTCGACGGCCTCGGCGTCGCCGCCCGCCGGCAGCGCCACCACCAGCCGCTTGCCCGTCACCAGGGGCCAGATCGCCTCCGCCACCACCTTGGGGGGTTCCTCTTCCTCCCGGCGGTCGACCCGGCCCCGGACGACGACGACCGCGTCCTCCTGCAGGGCCTCCGCCGCCTCGGCGTAGGTCCGCGGGAAGACCACCACCTCCACCGAACCCTCCAGGTCCTCCAGCTGCACGAAGGCCATCAACTCGCCGCCGCGGGTGGTGATGCGCCGCACCCCCTGGACCAAGCCGCCCACCTGGACCCGGGCGCCGTCCTCCCGCTCCGCCAGCTGGCGGGTGGTGGCCGTCACCCGCCGGGCCAGCTCCCGCTCGTAGTGGGCCAGCGGATGGCCCGACAGGTAGAGGCCCAGGACCTCCTTCTCCATGGCCAGCTTCCGGTTCGGGGGCCACTCGTCCACGGGCGGCAGCGGGGTGACGTCGTCCCCCCACAGGGCGGCGGCCGCATCGGCCACAGGGCCATTCGACCCGGCCGGTGCCACCGCCGAGGATCCGGTCGCCCCGTCCCCGGCGGCGCCGGTCGCCCCGTCCACCGCAGCCTGCCCGGGGCCGGTTCGTCCGGACGAACCGGCCCCGGCCGCGGCGTTCCGCCCCCGCCCCCCGGCAGGGGCCGCCCCGTCGCGGCCCACCGGCCCCCCGGTGGCAGCCCCGGGGCCACCGCCCGTCCCCGCGGCGGCCCCCTGCCGGCCGCCCGTCGCGGATCCCGCCCCCGCCAGCGCGGCGGTCAGGTCCAGCAACGAGACCTGGCCCGTCTCCCGCTCCCTCTGCCAGCGCTGGGCCCGCTCCATGACCTCCTCGAGGCCAGCCAGCAGCCGCGCCCGGGGGTGACCCAGGCAGTCGAAGGCGCCGGCCTTGATCAGGCTCTCCAGGGCCCGCCGGTTCACCTGGCGCAGGTCCACCCGGCGGCAGAAGTCGTCCAGGGAGCGGAAGGGCCCCCCCGCCTCCCGCGCGGCCACGATGGACTCGATGGCGCCGAAGCCCACGTTCTTCACCGCCGCCAGACCGTAGCGGATCGCCTGGCCGCCCGGCCCCCGGGGGTCGGGCACCACGGTGAAGCGGGCCTGGCTCTCGTTGATGTCCGGCGGCAGCACCGGGATGCCGAGGCGCCGGCACTCGCCGATGTATTCCGCCACCCGGTCGGCGTTGCTCATCACGCTGCTCAGGGTGGCGGCCATGTAGGGCGCCGGGTAGTGGGTCTTGAGGTAGGCGGTGACGTAGGCCAGGTAGCCGTAGGCGGCGGAGTGGCTCTTGTTGAACCCGTAGCCGGCGAAGTACTCCATCAGGTCGAAGATGCGCTCGGCCAGCTGGCGGTCGATGCCCTTGGCCGCCGCCCCGGCCAGGAACTTCTCCCGCTGCTTCTGCATCTCCTCGGGCTTCTTCTTGCCCATGGCCCGCCGCAACAGGTCGGCCTCGCCCAGCGTGAAGCCCGCCATCACGCTGGCGATCTGCATGACCTGCTCCTGGTAGACGATGGTCCCGTAGGTCTCCTTCAGGATCGGCTCGAGCCACGGGTGCGGGTACTCCACCGGCACCTGGCCGTGCTTGCGCTTGATGAAGTCGTCCACCATGCCGCTGCCCAGCGGGCCCGGGCGGAAGAGGGCGACGGCGGCGATCAGGTCCTCGATGCTGGACGGCTTGAGGGACCGCAGCATCTGGGTGAAGCCCGACGACTCCACCTGGAACATGGCCGCGGTCTCGCCCCGGCTCATGGCCTCGAAGGTGGCCCGGTCGTCCAGGGGGATGTCCTTGACCCGGAAGGGACGGGCGGGGGCGGTGGGCGTGGGGCCGTCCCCGGCCGTCGCCGGGCCCCGGGCCGCGACCGCCAGGCCGTGGGCCGGATCGGATCCGGCGGCCCGCCGAGGACCGGCCCCTTCACCCCGGCGGCGGCCGCCGCCTCCCGTCAGCCCGTTGCCCGCGCCGCCCGTCGGCCCGCCGCCATCGCCCATCGGCCCGCTGCCGGGATCGCCCGTCGGCCGGCCAGCGGCGTCGCCGGCCGCGCCGCTGTCCGCGTCGCCCGCCGGGGAGTGCCCGGGGCCCGCCGCGCCGGGGCCGGGTTCGTCCGCCAAGACGTCCCGCGCCCCGGTGGCGTTGATCAGCGCCTCGGTCTCCTGGATCACGTGCAGGGTGCGGAGGCCGAGGAAGTCCATCTTCAGGAGGCCCAGCTCCTCCAGGGTGGTCATGGGGAACTGGGTGACGGTGGAGCCGTCCTGCATGCGCTGCAGGGGCACGTGCTCCATCAGGGGGTCGCGGCCGATCACCACGCCGGCGGCGTGGACCGAGGCGTGGCGGGGCATCCCCTCCAGCTTGCGGGCCATGTCCACCAGCTGGCGGACCACCGGCTGCTGCTCGTAGGCCTGGCGGAGCTCCGGGCTCGCCTCCAGCGCCTGGTCCAGGGTGATGCCCAGCTGGGCCGGCACCATCTTGGCGATCTTGTCCACCTCGCCGTAGGGCAGGCCCATGACCCGCCCCACGTCGCGGATCACCGCCCGCGCCAGCATGCGGCCGAAGGTGATGATCTGGGCCACCCGGTCGCGCCCGTACTTGCGGACCACGTAGTCGATGACCTCGTCCCGCCGGTGGTCGTCGAAGTCGATGTCGATGTCGGGCATGGTCACCCGCTCGGGGTTCAGGAACCGCTCGAAGAGCAGGTTGTAGCGCAGCGGGTCGATGTCCGTGATCCCGAGGACGTAGGCCACCAGGCTGCCCGCCGCCGAGCCCCGGCCGGGCCCGACGGCGATCCCGTTGCGGCGGGCGTAGTCGACGAAATCCCACACGATCAAGAAGTAGGCCGGGTAACCCATCCGGGTGATGACCTCGAGCTCGTGGTTGAGCCGGTCCCACACCTCGCTGCCGGCGTCGGGATAGCGCTCGGGCAGCTTGGTCTCGCACAGGTAGCGCAGGTAGGAGGCGGCGTCGTGCCCCTCCGGCACCTCGTAGTGGGGCAGGAGGAACCGGCCGAACTCGAACTCCAGCTCGCAGCGCTCGGCCAGCTTGACCGTGTTCGCCAGGGCCTCGGGCACGTCGCGGAAGACCGCCGCCATCTCCTCCGGGCTCTTGAGGTAGAACTCCGACCCCTCGAAGCGCATGCGGCTGGGGTCGTCGAGGGTCTTGCCGGTCTGGATGCAGAGCAGCACCTCGTGGGCGGCGGCGTCCTCGCGGTGCAGGTAGTGGACGTCGTTGGTCGCCACCACGGGCACGTCGAACCGCCGGGCCAGCTCCAGGATGCGGGCGTACGCCCGCCGCTCCTC
This sequence comes from Thermaerobacter composti, assembly GCF_033582035.1. Lineage (NCBI taxonomy): Bacteria > Bacillati > Bacillota > Clostridia > Eubacteriales > Clostridiales Family XVII. Incertae Sedis > Thermaerobacter > Thermaerobacter composti. The sequence continues at coordinate 400,002 of NZ_CP132508.1, read as the reverse complement.
GGGCAGGCCGTGGTCCTGGATCTCGAAGTAGAAGCGGTCGCCGAAGACCTCCAGGTACCAGCGCACGGCGCGGAGCGCCTCTTCGTCCCGCCCCTCCAGGAGCAGCCGCGGGATCTCGCTGCCGATGCACCCCGACGTGACGATCAGGCCCTCGCTGTGCTCGGCCAGCAGCTCCTTGTCGGCCCGCGGCTTGTAGTAGAACCCCTCGGCGTAGGCCCGGGAGACGATCTTGATCAGGTTGCGGTACCCCGTCTCGTCCTGCGCCAGGGCCAGCAGGTGGTAGGACTGGTCGTCCACCTTGGGCTCGCGGTCGTGGCGGGTGCGCCGCGCCAGGTAGAGCTCGCAGCCGATGATGGGCTTGATGCCGTGCTGCTTGCACGCCTTGTAGAAGTCGATGGCCCCGTACATGACGCCGTGGTCCGTCAGGGCCAGGGCGGGCATGCCCAGCTCCGCCGCCCGGGCGGCCAGCTCGCCGACGCGGGCGGCGCCGTCCAGCAGGCTGTACTCGCTGTGGACGTGCAGGTGGACGAAGGGCTGCATCGCCACCCCTCCGGTCTCGCGGTTCCTGTCCACCTTCGCCAGAGAGCCGTCTCCCCCTTCGTGGGCCGGGGTCTGGGACGCGACCGCGCGGCCGGCGCCCCCGGGAGCCTCGACCGCGGCCGGCATCCCGCCCCCGGGACCTGGGACGCGACCGGCCGGCTGAAGCCCCCGCGAGCCTCGGCCGCGGCTGGGGCCCCCGCGAGCCTCGGCCGCCGCCGGCGCACTGGTACCCCCGGGATGCGCCGGGGTCGGCACGCTGGCGGCCCGCACCCGCATCCCTGCGGGGCGGGAGGGCCGCGTTGCCTTATCCCGATTAAGCCAATTAAAATTATCGGCAATGGCCGTGGCCGGGACGTCGGCCGACGACCGGCCCAGGTCCCGGGACGGGACGTCAGCCAGCCGCTGGACGCGCTCCCACTGCCGGATCGACGCCCAGGGCCGGATCGACGGCCCTGGACCGAGACGGTCGGGGACGAACCGGCCGGTCGGGGGCGCCTCTGCGGCGCGTCCTCCGGCGCGTCCTCCGGACACGCACCGAGGGTCCCGGTGGCCCATAGGGTGGTCCGTGACCTGCGCCCGCCGCCCACGGGACCGCGGCGGGCCTCCACCGGCCCGGCGGCCGCCTCGGCCGCGGGCGCGAGGCCGGCGACCACCGCGCCGCACCACCTCGCCGGACGGGCGGACCGCACCGCACGAACCCACGCCCCCCGCCGGTCCTGGGGCCTTGGGGAGGTGGCAACCCTTGCACCGCTTGCTGGTCTTCGCCCTGGTCGGGCTCGTCGCCCAGCTGGTCGACGGCGCCCTGGGCATGGCCTACGGGGTGACGTCGTCCTCGCTGCTGCTGCTCTACGGCCTGACCCCCGCGGCCGCCTCCGCCTCGGTCCACCTGGCGGAGACCATCACCACGGCCCTGTCGGGGTTCGCCCACTGGCGGCTGGGCAACTGGCACAAGCCGACCCTGCGGGGACTGGTGCTGCCGGGCGCCGTCGGCGCCTTCCTCGGGGCCGTGCTGCTGTCGTCGCTGCCGGCGGCGCGGGTCCGGCCCCTGGTGGCCGGGTTCCTCCTGATCCTGGGCGTCTACATCCTCGTGCGGTTCGCGCTGGCTTCGACCCCCCGCCGTCCGCGGCCACCTCGCATCCGGCTCCGCTACGTGGTGCCCCTGGGCTTCGTGGCGGGCCTGCTGGATGCGACGGGCGGCGGCGGGTGGGGGCCCATCGCGACGCCGGCGCTGATGGTGCGGGGGACGCTGCCGCCCCACCAGGTGGTGGGCTCGGTCTCCATCGCCGAGTTCGCCGTCGCCCTCTCCGCGACCCTGGGTTTCTCGCTGAGCCTGGGGTGGGAGGCGGTGGCGTGGGCCCAGGTGGCCGCCCTGGTGGCCGGCGGCGCGGTGGCGGCCCCGCTGGCGGCCTGGATGGCCCGCAAGCTGCCCGCGCAGGTGCTGGGGGTGCTGGTGGGCACGGCGGTGCTGCTGGTGAACCTGCGCACCCTCTTCGGCGCCGCCGGCGTCACCGGCCTGGCGCGGGCGGCCGGCTACGTGGTGGTGGCCGCCGCATGCGGCGGGCTGCTGGTGCAGGTGGCGGTCCGCAGCCGCCGGACGACCGTCTCCCAGGTCCAGCACCCGGCCACCGACTGAGCGGAGCCGGCCGGCCCCGGCCGGTCGGCGCCTGGCTGGCCGGCCACGTCTGCACCCCGCACCCCCACGCCAACGGGGGCCGGGAACGCCGTCGCCTACGACCGGGAACGCCGCCGCCGGGCCGCGCCCCACTGCCTGCGGCCCGACGGCGCGCTCCGTTGGCGAGTTCCGGCACCGCCGTCGGGCCCACCGCCGCCGGGCCGGCGCCGCGGCGGCCGGATCCCCGTCCCGGGGACCCGGTGGCACCGAGGCCGCCGCATCCCCGACCAGGGCCCCCACCTCGCCGCGGCCACCCGCGGGCGTCGCCGAGCCGGGTTCAGACGCCGCCGTCAGCCGTCGGGACCGCCACCCCGGCCGTCCCCTCGTGCACCCGCTGCCCGTTGACCTCGACGGCGTAGTGGATGGCCGCGGTGCGGCCGATCATGGCGCTGACGCCGCAGTACTTCTGCTGGCTCAGCGTCACGGCCCGCACCGCCCGCTCGGGGTCGAGACCGTGCCCCTCCAGCCGGTACACCAGCCGCACCCGCGTGAACACCTTGGGGTGCTCCGCGGACTCCTCCGCCTCCAGGTCCACGGTCAGCGCGCCCAGGGGCTGCCGCATCTTGTGGAGGATCTCCACCACGTCGACGGCGGTGCAGCCGCCCAACCCCAGCAGCACCAGGTCCTTGGGCGACGGCGCCACCCGCCGCTCCCCCTCCCGCGGCGGCCCCTGGAACGGCACCTCCAGGCCCAGATCGTTGGCGCCGACGTAGTGGCTGCCTTCCTTCCAGCGCACCGTGCCCCGCTTCATGGGCATTCCTCCGATCGCCGGGCCCGCCGCCGGTCGGCCCGCGCCGCCCCCGCCGCGCCCTCCGGCCTCAGGCGCAGAAGCGGTCGAAGGCGGCCTTGAGGTCGGCGGCCACCTCCTCCGGCGTGCGGTTCTCGATGTCGCTGCGGTGGAGCATGTACACCAGCTGTCGGCCCTTGAGCAGGGCGATGGACGGCGAGGACGGCGGCTGCCCCGTGAAGTACTCCCGCATGCGGGCCGTCGCCTCGCGGTCCTGGCTGGCGAACACCGTCAGCCAGCGCTGGGGCCGCCGCGGGTGCTCGAGGGCCATGGCCACCGCCGGGCGGGCGATGCCGCCGGCGCAGCCGCACATGGAGTTGACCACCACCAGGGTCGTGGTGTCGTCTTCGGCCTCGGCCATGGCCTGATCCACCTCATCAGGCGTCCGCAGCTCCTTGAAGCCCAGGCGCACCAGCTCCTCGCGCATGGGCGCGAAGAACATGTCGAGCATCTCCATGCTCATGGGGATCCCTCCCTCTCGCCGGCCCCTGCCGGGGTGCGGCGCTTGCTGGCCTCTCGGCACCGCCGCCTGCAGGCTCGCCCCCAGTCCGCCCCCTCCGTCACGACCCCGCCGTGGGCGCCGGCTGCACCGGCCGCTCCGTCACCCGATGCACCAGCTCCACGAGCCGTCGCAGGTGGTCGACGGGGGTCTCGGGCAACACGCCGTGGCCCAGGTTGAAGATGTGCCCGGGCCGTCCCGCCGCCCGGCGCAGCACGTCGCGCGCCAACTCCTCCACCTGGGCGAAGGGCGCCAGCAGGGCCGCCGGATCGAGGTTGCCCTGGATCGCCCGCTGCGGACCGATGGCCGCCCAGGCCCGATCCAGGTCAACCCGCCAGTCGACGCCGACCACCTCCGCCCCGGCCTCGGCCATCAGCGGCAGCAGGGCCGCGGTCCCCGTTCCGAAGTGGATCCGCGGCACCCCGAGGTCCGCCAGGCCCTCGAGCACGCGGCGCGAGTAGGGCAGGACGAACCGGCGGTACGCCGCGGGCCCGAGGCCGCCCACCCAGGAGTCGAACAGCTGCACCGCCTGGACGCCGGCCTCCACCTGGGCCCGCAGGTACTCCAGCACCGTCTCCGCCAGCCGCTCCATCAGCCCGTGCCAGAAGGCGGGATCGCCGTACATCAGCGCCCGGGTGCGACGGAACTCCCGCGACGGCCGCCCCTCGACCAGGTAGCAGGCCAGGGTGAAGGGCGCGCCGGCGAAGCCGATCAGCGGCACCCGCTCCCCCAGCGCCCGCCGCACCAGCCGCACCGTCTCCAGCACCGGGGCCAGTTCGTCCCGGGGGTCGAACCGGCGCAGCCGCCCCAGGTCCGCGGCCGACGCCAGCGGCCGGCCCACCACCGGCCCCACCCCGGGCTCGATGCGGTAGTCGACGCCCAGGGGCTTGAGCGGCGTCATGATGTCGGCGAAGAGGATGGCCGCGTCGACCCCCAGCCGCTCCACGGGCATCACGGTGATCTCGGCGCAGAGGTCCGGGTGCTGCATGAGCTCCTCGAACCCGTAGCGCCGCCGCAGCGCCCGGAACTCCGGGAAGATGCGGCCCGCCTGGCGCATGAACCAGACGGGCGTCCGGTCCACGGGCTGCCGCCGGCAGGCGGCGAGGAAGCGCTGGTTGGGCGTCAACGGGACCCCTCCTGGCCGTCGACGGATCTACTGCCATTGTAGCACCCCGTCCCCCGCACCCTGCGGACGTTAAAGCAGGTTGGCCGGGACCGGTCCCTCGACCTGGTGCCGGCCAAAGAGCTCGGGGGGCCACCCGGGCCAGGGCTTACCACTGCACAACGCGCGCCCCGGTGCGTCTTGCGATGCCGCGGTCGTTCGTCAGCAAGTGGACGTCCTCGTCCCCCGACGCCCTGGCCGCAAGGTACCCATCCACGAAGTCGAGCTGCCCTGCCGCATGGTGGCGGAGTCCGGCCAGGACGGCCTCTTCGCCTTCCACGTCGACCTCAGGGGCGCGGATGAACTGGAGAAGGGCCGCGACCACCTCGGCAGGACGGTAGCGGTAGGCGCCTTCTAGGACATAGAGCGCCTCGGCCACCACGACGGGCGTGACGAGCAGCCGGTGCCCGGCGCTGATCGCCCGTTCCAAGGTCCGGTCGAGCGCCTCGAGGCGCTCGTGAAGGTGGGCGGCCTGCGGGTTCGCCAGGATGTGGTCGCGAGCCAGGCAATACACGATGACGTTGGCGTCGAGCAACCAGGTGCTCACGGGCTATTCCCTCACCCGGTCCTCGACCGGTTCCCGGCCCGCGGCCGCCTGCGCCAGCGCCTGTGCGCCCGGCCCGTCCAGGCCATGCTTTTCGGCCCACCGCCGAGCCCGGGATGCACGGATCGCTTCCCGCGCCTCCCCAGTGTCCACGGGCCGATCGATCTTCAGCACGCTGCCCAGCTCCTTGAGACTCCGCGGCCGCGGCAGCGGGTACAGCACGATCTCGCCCTCGCCGTTGACGTACACGAGCACGTCGTCCCCCTCCTCCAGACCGACGCGCTCGCGGATCGCCTTGGGCAGGGTCATCTGCCCCCTCTGGAGGATCTTCACCACGGCCACGGCGCGATCACCTCGGGTCCCCACGATACCACCTCGCTGGATGAGACTCAAACAAGTCGCTTTCTGTTCGGAGTATATGCATCATCGTCAGATTCCAATCGTCCCTGAGCGGCCGCGGCAGCCAAGATCGGCACCGCGGGCCATGGGATGATCGGCGCAGGGCGGGGAAACGGGTGCGAGCCGTGGCGGCCGCACGGCTCCAGGGCCTCGGCCGGCTCGCGCTGCCGGCGTCCTTTCGGAAGGCTACTCTCGCCCTACGGCGGTGGGCGGCGTGGCGTCTAGAACGGCTTGGCAACGAGCGGCGTCCTCTCGAGGCTCGCCGCACCGAGATACCGCCCCAGCCGCTCCACCTCCGCCGCCACTGCCCGCTGGATGGACCGGTTCCAGCGCTCGTACGCCGGCTCGAGAGCGAGGCGGTGCACGACGAGGGTGCGGGTGACCTGACGGAACTCCAGGTCGATGCGGCCCACCAGGCGGTTCCGGTACAACACCGGCATGGTGTACGGCCCGTAGCGCCGTTTGGCGGCCGGGATGTAGATCTCCCACGTATAGTCGAAGCCGAACAGGTCACGCACCCGGCTCCGGCGCCAGAGCAGGTTGTCCAGGGGCGGGAGGAACCTGGCGCTGCGGGACTCCGGTAGCTCGCCGGCGGATTCCAGCCGCTCGCGGTCCTCCGCCGCCGCGTAGTAGGGCCGCTTGACACCCTCGATCTCGACGCGCACCCACTCCCCGACAGCAACCCGCCGCTCCGCCTCCTCCCGCCGCCGGGGCGCAGGCCAGCGGTGCCAGCCGAAATACGGGTCCCCGGGGTCGAACAGGACCATGGCCTGGGCGTAGTGCCGGATTCGCTGCTCTGCGGCTTCGCCGGCGTCCAGTTGCCGGACCAGCACCTCCTTCGGCAAGACCCGCTCGGGCAGATCGTAGGTGCGCTCGTTGCCCCGCCGGGAGCGGACCACCAGTCGGCCTTCCTCCCACAGGTGCTGCAGGGCTTGGCTGACGGCCCGGGTGGCCGGCACGTCCCGGTCCCAGTAGCCGATGACCCGCTCGCCCGAGTCGATCCGCCGCGGGGACACAGCGCCCCCCGTCGCCACCATCTCCAGGATTCGCCCCATCCACTCCCGGACGGCGGGGTCGAGCCGGTCGGCCGACACCGTCCGGAAAGCCGGCCGGAAGGCGGGATACCAGCTCACGGGCAGGGCGCAGCGGGCGTGGCACCAGGCCTCGAACACCTGGCCCGCGTCGTAGAGTTCCTCGAACAGGGCGGGACGGTAGCCTGGCAGGCGGTTGAAGAAGACCAGGTGGTGGTTGCGCTCCACCACGTTGACGGGATCCAGCTGCACCGCACCGAGCCGGGTCAGGACGGCGAGCACGTCCCCGGCGGTGGCCGTGCGGCGACGGGTCCCGGCCGCCGCATCCGAAAGTCCTGCGCCACCCCCGGCGGGGTCACCGCCGTCGGCCGGACCGGGAGCCGACGGCACCGCGGACGGGTGTCGAACCGCAGGCACTGGGGCCGGCGTGGCACGCCCCAGCAAGCCCAGACGTTCCAGCAAGAAGTTGGCGGCCGCCTGCCGGCTGACCCGCACCACCCGCCCGTCGCGACCACCGGCGTGCCGCCCCGCGGCCGGTGCCCGCCCCGTCATCGCCCGCCTCCCGGGCCGCCGGCCCTGGCCGCGGCAGCGCAGCCCGGGCGCTTCCCTGCCCGCTGGCGGCGGTGGTCCTGGCCGTCCATCACGTCGGCACCTCCGATGCGCTTCCCAAACTCTTGTTCGGCGGAAAGGTCCGCAGGACCTGCCGGATCGCGTCGTCGCGCCGGCCGTGCGGACCGGTCCCTGGACGTCCGCTGCGTCTAGCCTACAAGCCCGCCCCTGTCGTGCTACCGCCGGCGATGCCCGCTCGCATCGTCGGCGGCCGGGCGTCTGCCGGAGACCGTTCCTTCCGACGACCTTTCACCATTCCGCCATCCCTGCTCCCAGGCGCCTGAGGTGGCGGTCGTTGGAGGCGACCCGGTAGGGCTCGGCATGGGACCGCGAGGCCAGGTAGCCGTCCACGAAATCGAGCTTCTTCGAGTGCCGGCTCAGGGCATACAGGACGTGTGCCTCATCCTCGCACTCCACGCCGGCCAAGGCCAGCACCCGCTCGACGAGGCGGGCCGCTTCGCGGGGGTGCAGGTCGAGTCGAATCCCATGAGGACCAGCAACGTCTCGAACCCCACGACGGGCGTCACCACCAGGGTCGCCTCGCCCCGCGCGCCCGCTCAAAAAGGCCCCGGACCCGCTCGCGAACCGAATCGCTCGGCGCCCGATCGGGAGCGAGCAGGTAGATGATGAGGTTCGTATCGAGCAGCCACCGCTCCGTCACGAGGCGTCCCTCGCCGGCGTTGCGTCTCGGCAGGCGACGGCCGCTTGCGGCCTGCGCTGGCTCTCGCGCCAGGCTTCGGCGTACTCGCTGGCGGCCCGCTCCAGGGCGTCCGCCAGCGACCGGCCCCCCGTATCCTTCAGGGCCCCTGCGACTTCGTCGATCGACCGCGGCGCAGGCAGCGGGTGCAGGACGATGTCGCCGGCCTCGTTGACGTAACAGACCATTTTCCGCCCTTCGGCAATGCCGAGGGCCTGACGGATCCCGACCGGCAGGGTCACCTTCCCCCGGCGACCAACGCGGAGGATCGCCACGAGCCCCTCACCTCGCCTCGCCATTGTCGGCGGGCCCCTCCCTGGTGTCAACGTTGGTGCAGCGAATTCGGAACCGGGGTGGGGTGGTCCACCCATTGGAACATGGTGCACGCTCCGCGTCTGGTGCCGCGACGCCGGGCATAGACTTGGGGGGAGGGATCCCACCGTGACGCGCCTGTCCCTTGGGCATCTGATCTACGTGGCCTGCATCGCCGCGGGGATCGTGGTCGGTGGCTCCCTGGCGGGGGGCCTGGCGCGGCTGCTGTTCGTCCAGGTCCCGCTGGATGCCCCGAGCAGCCTGCCCGTGGGCTCGCTGCCCGACCTGGCCAACCGGCTGAAGATGTGGGGGACCTTCGCCGCCCTGGGCGGCTCCATGACCGCCCTGCAGAACCTGGAGTCGGGGATCCTCGGCCGGTCCTTCGGCGTGGCGGCGACCCAGCTGCTGCTGATCCTGAGCGCCTTCACGGGCGCCCATCTGGCCTACGTGGCCCTTCGCTACCTGGCCGGGGCGCCGCCCGATGCATGAGGGCGGCGGCCGCGCCTCCGCCCCGGGATCGTCGGCTGGCGCGGCCCCACGGTCCCGCCCCGCGGCCGCCCGTCCACGCGGCCACCGGGACGGGTCCCACCGGCCCCGGAGCCCCAACGCCCGGCCCCCGGATCCGAGCCGGAGCCGGACGGCGGTGCGCCCCGGCCTGGCACGCAACCGAGGAGGGAGCCTCGTGCCCCCTTCCCCGCCCCTGCGCCTGCTGTCCGCCCTGGCCGTGGGCGCCTTCCTGGGTGCCATCCTCACCCTGCCCCTGGCGGCGCGGCGGGTTGACACCCTCACCCTCCTGGCCACGGACCTCTTGCGCGAGCTGGCCGAGGCGGAGAACGAGCTGGCCCGCCTGCGGGAGGACCCGCCGGGGTCCGTGGTGGTGTACGAGACGCGGCTCGAGCTGGTGGACGGTCGCGGGCAGCGCCTGCCCCAGGCCACGGAGATCGTCCTGCGGCAGCAGCTGGAGCCCTTCGCCCAGCGGCTGGTGGGCGAGAACGTGTACGATCTCAGCCCGGCGGTGGTGCGGGACCTCTTCGACCAGCGGCGGCTGCAGGTGGACGAGACCCTCTACCGGGTCACGGTGGAGAGCATGGTGCTGGGGCCCCGCTCGCTCCTCCGGCTGCGGGTGGAACCGGTGCCCACCGCCCCGGGGACCGGCAACCGGAACGGGACGGGGTAGGCCTAAGACGGCACGTCCGGCGCCGCGGGGTAGGCCTAAAACGGTACGCCCGACGCCGGGGGTAAGGCCCAAAAAAAAAAAGCGCGTCCGGCGCCGGGCGGAAGAGCACGGCCGCGAAGCCGTCGATGCAGGCGGCAGCCTCCGAGCCCGACCCCCCCGCCCTAGACGAGGGCCCGGACCAGCTCCTTGAACCGCCGCCCGCGCTCGGCGTAGTCGCGGAACATGTCGTAGCTGGCGCAGGCCGGGGAGAGCAGCACCACGTCACCGGGTCGCGCCAGCCGCCGCGCCTCCCGCACCGCCTCGTCCAGCGACCCGACCCGCCGTACCACCGGCCCCCTGCCCTCGCGCGCAGCCGCCGCCTCGATCCCCCGCTGGATGGCGTCGGCCGTCTGGCCCAGCAGGACCACGGCCCGGGCCCGGCGGCACACCGCCGGCCCCAGGGGGTCGAAGGGGATGCCCTTGTCGTAGCCGCCGGCGATCAGCACCACGGGCTCGCTGAAGGACTCCAGGGCGGCCAGGGTGCGGTCCGGGGCGGTGGCGATGGAGTCGTTGTAGTACCGCACGCCGTCGAGTTCCCGCACCAGCTCCAGGCGGTGCTCCACCCCGGGGAAGGCCGCGGCCGCCTGCGCCATGGCCTCGGGCGGGGCGCCCGCCACCCACCCCGCGAGGATGGCCGCCAGCGCGTTCAGGCGGTTGTGGGCGCCGCGCAGCCGCATGGCGCGCCCGTCCAGCAGGCGGCGTTCTTCCCGTCCGTCCCAGAACACCAGGTGATGGCCGTCCAGGTAGCCGGCCCGCACCGGCCCGCCCCGCCGACTGGCCTCCCGCTCCGCCAGCTGCCGCGCCACCCGGGCCGAGGCGGCGAAGACCGCCACGTGGCCCGGCGCCCGCGGTGCCAGTTCGGCGGGGGCCGGGTCGTCCCCGTTCAACACCGCCCAGCCGTCGGGCTGCTGCAGCTCCACGATGCGGGCCTTCGCGGCGGCGTAGGCCTCCATGCTGCCGTGGACGTCCAGGTGATTGGGCCGCAGGTTGAGGTACACCGCCACGTGGGGCGCCCGGTGGCAGAGCTCCAGCTGGAAGCTGGAGAGCTCGAGGACCACCAGGGCCTCGGGCGGGATGCGGTCCACCTCTTCGATCAGCGGACGGCCGATGTTGCCGCCGACGTAGACGGGACGGTCCTCGAGGGGGCCGCCCGGGGTCGCCGCCTGCCGCAGCCCCTCGCCGATCAGGGAGGTGGTGGTGGTCTTCCCGGCGCTGCCGGTGACGCCGATCACCGTCGCCCGGCAGCGCTCGAGGAACAGGTCCACCTCCCCGCGGATCCGGGCCCCTGCCGCCCGGGCGGCCCGGATCTCGGGCAGATCCTTCTTCATGCCGGGGGTGAGGAACACGGTGGCGAAGGGACGCTCCACCAGGACCCGCAGGTAGTCCGGGCCCAGGTGGAGTTCGACCCCTGCCTCCCCGAGGGCGCGGATCTCGGGATCGGCCTGCTCGGGCGGCTGGCGGTCGCAGCCCACGACCGCCACGCCGTGGGCCCGAAGATACCGCACCAGGGCGCGGTTGCTGCGACCGAGCCCCACCACCGCCACGGGCCCGGGGACGATGGCCTCGCCCCCGGCGGTGGGGACGATCCCCGACGCCGGGAAGGCCCCTCCGGCCGGGCCCACCGTCCCCCGCGGCCCAGAGCCAGGGGCCGCGCCGGGCCCGAGCCGCGGCCGCGGACCGCCGACCGGTTCCTCCGCCGGCCCCTCGGCCCGGGACGGCGACCGCGCGGGGACCGGCCGGTTCGTCCCGGATCCGCCTGCCGCTCCCACCTTCTCCACGCCCGGCTCCCCCACGGAGTCGGCATCCGGCGCCGCCGCGCCCCGACCCCACCCCTCCGGCGCGTCGCCCCCTACTGGGCGATCCCGTTCGCCGGCCGGCATCAGGCTCCCCCCAGCAGCTGCCCCAGCCGCCGCAGCGCCTCCTCCAGGTCGGCGCGGGCGGTGGCATAGGAGAGCCGCAGGTAGCCCGGCGTCCCGAAGGCCGTGCCCGGCACCACGGCGATGCGAGCGGCCTCGAGCAGCACCTCGGCCAGGGCCACGTCGTCGTCCACCCGCCGGCCGCCGATCTCCCGGCCCAGGAGTCCCCGCACCGACGGGTACACGTAGAATGCGCCCGCCGGCCGCTCCACCGCGATCCCCGGCAGGCTCGAGAGGCCCTCCACCAGCAGATCCCGCCGCTGGCGATACTCCTCGCGCATGGCCGCCACGTCGTCCTGCGGCCCCGTCAAGGCCGCCACGGCCGCCTTCTGGGCCATGGAGTTCACCGCCGAGGTGGCTTGGGACTGGATGGCCGCCATGGCCTGGGCCACCGGCCGCGGCGCCGCCGCCCAGCCGATGCGCCAGCCCGTCATGGCGTAGGCCTTGGACACGCCGTTGATCAGGATCGTCCGCTGGCGGTACTCCGGGCGCAGGGCGGCGATGGAGACGTGCTCGCCCTCGTAGATCAGGTGCTCGTAGAGCTCGTCCGTCACGATCCACAGGTCGGCCTCCGCGGCCACCGCGGCCAGGGCGTCCAGCTCCTCCCGCGTGTAGACGGCCCCGGTGGGATTGTTGGGACTGTTGACGACCACCGCCCGGCTGCGCGGCCCCAGGGCCCGCCGCAAGGCCTCCGGCGTCAGCTTGAAGCCGGTCTCCGGCCCGGTCTCCACGATCACCGGCTCGCCGCCCGCCAGCCGCACCATCTCCGGGTAGGAGACCCAGTATGGCGCGGGGATGATCACCTGGTCCCCGGGATCGCAGATGGCCATGAAGGCGTTGAACAGGGCGTGCTTGCCGCCGGACGAGACCACGATCTCGTCCTCGGCGTACGCCACCCCGTTGTCGCGCCGGTGCTTTTCGGCGATGGCCCGGCGGAGCTCGGCGATGCCGGCGGCGGGCGTGTAGCGGGTGAAGCCGGCCTCGATGGCGGCGACGGCCGCTGCGCAGACGTGGCGCGGCGTGGGGAAGTCGGGCTCCCCGGCGCTGAGGTTGATCACGCGCTCCCCCGCATCCTGGAGCGCCTTGGCACGGGTGTCGATGGCGATGGTGACCGACGGCTGGATCCCTCGGGCGCGCGCGGAAAGGTGCATGGCGGCTCATCCTCTCCCTGGCGTGTCGATCCCCGGCCTGCCGGTGCCGGCCCCCCTCGCGGCGGACGAACCGGCCGCCGCCCGCGGCGCGGACGCCGGCGGCAGCCACCGCCTCCCCCAGGGCGGCGGCGTCCTCCGGTGCCGGGTGCAGCCGTCAGCTCAGGACGACGGTCGCCCCCGGCTCGGCCAGCTGCGCCTCCGGGAACACCTCCCGGGCCTCGGCCAGCACCTCTTCCGGATCGTACTCCGGAAGCAGGTGGGTCAGCAGCAACCGCCCCACCCCGGCCTCCCGGGCGATCTGGGCCGCCTGCCGGGCCGTCAGGTGCCCCGGCGCCCGATCGCCGCGGCGGGCCAGGAGGCTGGCCTCGATCAGCAGCAGGTCGGCCCCGCGGGCCAGCTCCACCAGGGCGTCGGCCGCTCCGGGCCCGGTGTCGCCGGAGTACACCAGGCGCCGCCCGCCGGCGCTCCAGGCGGAGGCCAGGCAGGGCAAGGGGTGGTCCGTGGCCCGGACCTCCACCTCGATCCCCGCGACGGTCACCCGCTCGCCGGGGTCGAGGAAGCGGGGCGCAAAGACGTCCTTGTACGGCATCCGCCCGGCCAGCTCCGCCGGACGGGCCGGGCCGTAGAGGGGCAGGGGCGCCGGCCGCGGGCGACCCAGGTGGCGGGCGATGTCGAGGACGTAGCGCAACACGAAGTGGTCGCCGACGTGGTCCGGATGGTAGTGCGAGTAGAACACGGCCGCCAGCTGGGGGACGTCCACCCGCTGGCGCAGCCGCGCCAGGACGCCCGGTCCGCAGTCGATGAGCACCGGTCCCTCCGGCCCCTCCAGGAGGTAGCCGGAGCACGCGCCGCCGGGAGCCGGGTACGGCCCGTCCCGGCCCAGGATGGTGAGCCGCATCGGCCGTGGCCCTCCTCCCCCTGGGGTGCCCTGCGGTGTTACGTTTCCGTGGAAGCCGGCCGAATCCTGCGCTGCTGCGCCAGCCGCTCGATCACCTCGGGCGGGATGCGCCCCTCCTCCTGGGCCTCCTTGACCAGCCGCTGCATGTAGCCGCCGATGCGCCCGCTCTCCAGCGAGGTCAGCGCACCCCAGCCCTCGGCCTCCACCTTGGGCCAGAGCCCGAGCTCCTTGGCGGCCTGGACCTTGAAGGGGTAGAGCGGGTCGTCCTCGGGGTTGGGCTGGGCGACGCGCCGGCCGCCCCGCCGGCCCACGCCGCCCCGGTGTCCGCGCTTGCGGCGGCGGCGCGACGTGGCCGTGGGAGGGAGCTCGATGGCGCTCCAGGGCGACGGGCTCGCTCCCGCGGGAGCGGACGCGGTGGCCGCCTGGTCTGAAGCCGACGCCGCCGTCCCCTCTCCCTCCGTCGCCGGTCCGGGCGGCGGTGCCTCGCCGGCCCATCCCGGGGCCGGCGTGCCCGCGGTGGAGGGACCGGTTCCGCTCACCGGTACCTCTCGGGAGGTCGCGCCCCCGCCCACCGGCACCGCGCCGACGGGCGCCGCAGCCCGTTCTGCCGCCGCTCGCCCACGGCCGTCGACCGAGGCGGCGGCGCGGCCCTGCGAGGTGCCCTCCCCCTCCCGCGGATCGCTCGGCGTCAAGGCGGGTTCGTCCGATGGCATGGTCCCCACCTCCAGGGGCTTAGTGTGGGCACCGCGGGAGCCTTGCAATCGGCTGCTCAGCGTTTGCTGCCGGGTTTGCTGCCGGCGCGGGCCGCGGGTCGGGCCGTGGACCGGGCCGGGCTGCGGGACCGGCTGCGGGATCGTCCCCGACATGCCGGGCGCGGTGCGGGAATAGAGGTATGGCGCGGGCCCCCGTCCGATCCCCGCCATCGCGACGGTGGCGCCCGCGGCGGGTGGAGGTGGAAGCCGTGGCACCGACCGGACCGGGGCCGTGGCGGGGATCCCGCGGCCTGGCGACGGCGACGCGGTGGATCGGTCCGGGCGCCCGGGTGGTCCTCTGGGTGGCGCTGGCCGTGGCCGTCGTGGTCGTCGTCGCCCTGGGATGGTGGCGGCGCCCCGGGCCGGAGCGCCTGCAGTGGGGAGAGCAGCCCTTCGTGCTGGTCTACCACACCCACGCCACGGAGGCGTTCCTGCCCGACCTGCCCGGCGGCGACCGGCCGGGCCGGGACATCCACCGCGACGCCTTCTCCCGCGACCCGCGACGGTCGGTGCGCGCCGTCGGGCAGACCCTGGCCCGGCGGCTGGCCGAGCGAGGCCTGGACGTGCTCTGGAACGGCACCGTCTACGACGCCGCCGGCCGCGACGAAGCCTACCAGCGGGCGCGCGCGAGCCTGCAGGACCTGCTGGCCCGCTACCCGTCCATTCGCGTCGCCCTGGACGTCCACCGCGACGCCACCACCACCCGCGTCCAGGTGGGCGGCCAGCCCGCCGCCGGCGTCCTGTTGGTCGTGGGCGCCGGACACCCGGGCTGGCACCGCAACCTGGCGCTAGCCGAGGCGCTCGCCGACCGCCTGGGCCGGATCCACCCCGGCCTGGTGCGGGGGATCGCCCTCAGGCCCTGGCACTACAATCAGGATCTGCTGCCCGGCGCGCTGCTGGTGGAGATCGGCGGCGCCGAGAACACGCTGGCCGAGACCGTCCGCACCGCCCGCTGGGTGGCCGACGCGCTGGTGGAGGCGCTGGCGATCCGGCCCGGCCGGCCGCCGGCCCGGCCCACCACCCTGCCCCGTCCCCGGCCGTGGCGGGCAGCGACGTCCAGCTCCCCAGCCTGGGCGGCCGCCGGTCCCGCAGGCGGCTCCGCGCGCGGCCCCGGCGTCGGTCCCGCCGCCGGTCCGGCGGCTCTGGCCGGCTCCTTCGCGGCACGGCACCCCGTCGCGGTGGGCGGCCCCGCCCCGCTCCCCCGCGCCGAAGCCGTGGGCGGCTCGCCTTCCCCGTCCGCGGCGGTGCGTCGGTGACCCGTCCGGCGTGGGTCCACCGTAGCCCGCCGTCCTGATCCCCGCCGTCCTCCCGCTCGAGCCGTCCCGATCCGCGCACCGGCCGGCGTCCGAGTCGACGAGCCGCATCGGCCCCGCATCGACGGGCCGCCGACCTCGCATCCACGGACCGCATCCGCCCCGCGTCTACGCCCCCGCCCCTGGGCGACCGCCCGCCCCCGAGCGCCGGATGGCTTCGCCCCGGTATGAACCCGCCGCCCGCCGCCCCAGGTTAAGGCCAGGTCGAGGCCGGGGGGTTGTCGATGACCGACCCAAGGGGTGCCGGCGGGATCCGGGTCGACCGGGGCAGCGCGGCGGGGTGGGTTGCCCTGGGTCTGCTGCTGATCCATCTCATGCTGGCCGCCGGTCCCGGCGCGCCCGCCGGCGGGCCGCCCGCCAAACCGGCCCCGCCCGCCGGGGCGCGCGACGAGACCGGCGAGGCCGGCAGGCCCGGGGATGCCAGCCCCAGCGGCCAGCCCCCCAGGGCAGGTCCCGGGCCGCGCCCCGGGCCGGCGACGGCGGACGAACCGCCGCCCGGCCGCGTGCCGCTGGATCCCGCCGTGGCGCGCCGGTTCGTCCGCGAACCCACCATCACCGTGTTCGACCACGCCATCGCCGCCCCGCGCACCATGGCGATGGAGGAGTACCTCGCCCACGTGGTGGCCGGCGAGGTGTTGCCCAGCTGGCAGCCCGACGCCCTGCGCGCCCAGGCGGTGGCGGTCCGCACCTACACGGTCTCGCTGCTGCTGGCCGGGGAACGGGCGACCCCGCGCCGGCTGTACGGCACCGACACGTCCACCGATCCCGCCGAGGCCCAGGCGTACAGCCCCACGGTGCCGCGGGCCGTGGCCGAGGCCGTGGCGGCGACCCGGGGCCAGATCCTGGTCTACCGGGGAAAGCCCATCGTCGCCCTCTTCCACGCCTGCGCGGCGGGGCGGACCGCGTCCCTGCGGGAGTCCTTCCCCCGCGACCCGCGGCGGGCGCCGTACCTGCGGCCCGTGCCCTCGCCCTGCGACCAAGCGGCGCCGGCGCGGATCCGGCGCTGGGCGGTGGCGCTGACCGCCGAGGAGCTGGCGGCCGCGGCCGGGCTCTCGCCGGCGGAGGTGCGGGAGGTGCGCGTCGCCGCCCGCGGACCCTCGGGGCGGGCGGTGGCCATCCAGATCGGGCCGCGGCGGGTGCACGCCGCCGAGCTGCGGCGCCAGGTGGGCCCGAACCGCCTGCGCTCGACGTTGCTCACCGCGATCCAGCCCCTGGAGGGCGGCGTCTGGATCTTCCGCGGGCGGGGGTGGGGGCACGGCGTGGGCCTCGATCAGTGGGGTGCCGAGGCCATGGCCCGCCGCGGGATCAGCTACCGGGACATCCTGGCCCACTACTATCCCGGGACCCGGCTGGTGCGGCTGTATCCGTGACCGGCCGGCTCCGTCGGGGGCCGCGCAGTGACCGGCCGGCTCGGTCGGGGGGCCGCGCCGGCTCGCGGCGGGTGGGTTCCGGACACCTCGAGGCCCCGCGGCGCGCGGGTTCCGGATGCCTCGACGCCCCGCGGCGGGTGGGTTCAAGACGCCCCGACGCCCGGATCAGCTCAGGATCAGCTCGAAGCGCGCCAGTCGCGAGAGGTAGGCGGCCACCACCAGCGGTCGGTTCAAGCGGAAGAAGTGGCTGGTCCAGACGCGGGTGACGGGGTCCTGCTCGATGACCTCGAGGACGTTGACGTAGGGCGAGTCTACCCGCTCGATGGCGGTGTAGGGGATCTCCAGGTGCCGCGGGCCGCCCGCGCCGGCGCCCGGGCCCTCGGCGTCCCCCTCCCCGGGGCGGGGGCGCGACGACGGATCGGCGTGGAAGACCAGGCTCTCCCGCCCCACGACCAGCCACCCCTGGCCGCGCGAGGCGAAGCCGCCCCCGGGGCGCTCCTCCAGCAGGGTGCAGCGCGCGGCGTAGTAGGCGGCTCGGTGCGGCACCCCCTCAGGCAGCCGCTCCAGGAGCGGCCACTGCTCCATGGGCACGGCCAGGACCCGGCGCGCCGCCTCCCGGTCCGCCTCCCGGTTCGCCGCCCACTCCCGCTGCTGCCGCATGGCCCGCAGGCGCGGTCGCGCCCGCAGGAGGGAGCGGGCGAGCAGGACCACTGCCGCCAGGACGGCCAGGGTCACGATGAGGCTGGTCCAACCCGCTGCCATGGCGCTGCCCTCCCGTTCCCGTCCCCCTTCGGCCCGGACGCCGTCCGGTCCGGCCGGCGCCTGGGGGCCGGGGGGCCATGCGCTCCCGCCCATGCTGGCGGGGACACCGCTCCACCACTGTGGGCGTGCCGGCCGGGGCGATCCGTCCGTGGGCAGCCGCCCTTGGCCAGGTTGCCCACCCCCGGGGAGGTTGCCCGCCCTCGGCCAGGTTGCCGCCCCCAGGGCAGGTTGCCCGGCCTCAGCCACGTTGCCCACCTTCGGCCAGTTGCCCCATCCTTGGCCACGTTGCCCGCCGTTGGCCGCGTTGCCCGGCTCCTGCCAGGAGCCGGCAAGCGATGGCGCGAGACCGCCCGTGGCACCGCGGGGACGATGGTCCCGCCGCGCCCATTTTGCCACAAGGCTGCCATGACGTCCTCTCCCTCGGGGTGCACCCGAATCGCACACTCCCGGCCCCCCGCCGGGGAATCGCACACCCGGCCGGCCGCCGCCGGGGAATCGCGCACCCCACCGGCCGCCGCTGCAGACGACCCTGGTGGACAGCCCGGGCAGACGACCCTGGTCGGCAGCGCGGGCGGACCCCGTCGATCCCGCCGCAGCCTGGCCGGCCAGGCCACCATGGGATCACGAACCCGGCCCGACGTCGCGAAACAAGCGCCGCAACGTCGCGAAACAACAGGGTACGACGCCCGTGGTTCCGCAACGGGTGGTGGCGCGGGGCGCGCTCCGCCATAATGGACGGGGCGGGCGCCGGTTCGGCGTCGCCCAGGGGATGTCGCGGCGGCGGTCGCCGGGTGCCGCGGGCTTGCGGTGGCGAGCGGGACCGACCTGCCCGCACCCGGTCGGGACCGGCTGGAGCCGCGAGTTCGCGGCAGCCGTGCCGCCGCCCGCGAGATCGCGGCACCCGTCGGCGCACGTGGGGTCGCGGCACCCGTCGGCGCACGTGGGGTCGGTGAACCCGTCGCGGTGCGGGCTCGCAGCGGACCGGCATGTCCCCGCCTCGCCGGGCGTAGGATGAACCGGCCGGGGGACAAAGTCGGTCCGGCGCCGCCCCGGCCGGCGTCCGCACGGGCGACGTCGCGCGGAGTTTTGGTTCGGCAAGCGCGGCCAACACGCGGGAACGCGAAGGGGGACACGCCTTGGACGGGCTGACCCAGGTGGTGGAGCGGTGGGGCTACGTGGGCCTGGTGGCGGTGGTCGCCCTGGAGAACGTCTTCCCGCCGATCCCGTCGGAGGTGGTGATCCCCTTCGCGGGCTTCCTCACCACCTTCGGCGCGATGACGCTGCCGGGGGTGATCGTGGCCGCCACGGTGGGCTCCGTGCTGGGCGCCCTGGTGCTGTACGGCGCCGGCCGCGCCCTAGGCCGGCGGCGGCTGGAGGCCTTGACCCGCCGCTACGGGCACTACCTGGGCATCCAGCTCGACCACGTGGCGCGGGCGGAGGACTGGTTCGCCCGCTACGGACCCTGGGCGGTGCTGATCGGGCGGCTCGTGCCCATCGTCCGCAGCCTGATCTCGATCCCCGCGGGGCTCGCGGAGATGCCGCTCCCGGTGTTCCTGCTCTACACCGTGGTGGGGACCGTGGCGTGGAACACCGCCCTGGCCGGAGCGGGGGCCGCCCTGGGCGCCGCGTGGCCGCTGGTGGAGCAGTGGGTCCGGCTCTATCAGCATCTGCTGCTGGTGGCGGCACTGACGGTCGCGGCCGTGTGGCTCGGGCTGCGCCTCCCGGCGCGGCCCCGCCGCTAGGCGACGCGCCGTGAACAGGCGCAGGGCGCTGGGCGTCGTGCCGTCCGACGAGATGACGCGAGGCGGTGGGCAAGGCGGCGTCCAAAACCCCCACGACCGGTGCGAGGTGAGGACCATGCGATCCAAGGGGAAGAACCGCTGGCGCCACTGGGTCTGGCTGGCCTTGACGCTGGTGCTGGTGGCCTCGTTCGTCCTGATGACCCTGGCCCCCGCCCTGGCTGCAGGGTCGGAGTCCGGGCCGGCCGCGGGCACCGCGGCAGCGAGCGGGGGCGCGGGGCGGCCCGCCGGGCAAGCCGGGGCCGATGGGAACGCCGCCGGCGGGGCGGAGGGCGACGCGGAGAGCGCCGCGGCCGAGGGCACCGCGCCGACGGAGCGCACGGTGGTCGTGCTGGGCGCGGACCTGACGCCCTCGCAGCGGCAGGAGGTGTTGCGCCTCCTGGGCCTCGACCCCGCCACCTGGGACGGGGAGCCCCTGGTCCTGACCCACCAGGAGGAGGTCACCCTGGTCGGCGACTACGTCCCCCGCGAGCAGCTGGGCAGCCGTGCCATCTCGTCCGTGCGGGTCGAACCGGCCGCGCCCGGCAGCGGCATCCGCGTCGAGACCAAGCACATCACCTGGGTGCCCCCGGAGATGTACGCCGAGGCCCTGGCCACCGCCGGGGTGAAGGACGCCGTGGTCTACGTGGCCGCGCCCTTCGACGTCTCGGGCACGGCCGCCCTGGCGGGGATCTACAAGGCGTACGAGATCTCGGCCGGGACGACCCTGGACGCCGAGCGCAAGGACCTGGGCGCCCAGGAGATCGGCGTCATGGTGCGGATCGCCCAGGAGATCGGAAGCCCCGAGAAGGCCAGCCAGTTCCTCAGCCTGCTCAAGGAGCGCATGGCCGAACACCCGCCCACCAGCCGCGACGAGATCCTGGCCCTGATCCGCCAGCTGGAGCAGGACCTGGGCATCCAGCTGAGCGACGCGCTCCGGGAAGAACTGGCCACCCTGGTGGAGAAGCTGCGGGACGCCGGCATCGACTGGCAGGCGGTCACCGCCCAGCTGCAGCAGGTGCGGGAGCAGGTGAACCGCTTCCTGGGCGAGGACACGCCGATCATCCGGGATTTCTTCAACCGGGTGTGGGACTGGGTGCTGCAGGTCGTGGACGCCATCCGCAGCTGGTTCGGCCAGTGACCCGGGCGGCCGGAGAGCAAGAGCCGGGGAGCCGGTCTGCCGCCCGAGGCCCTTCACCCGGGGCCCTTCGCCCTGGGGGCCTTGCCCCCTTTGGGGCTGGCCAGGATCCCGGGTCCGTGCCGTCCACCGTCCGGAAGGAGCATGACGCCTTGTACGATGACCCAATGCCCGGCAGGCCGTTGCAGGACGGCGAGTTCTACGTCACCGTGAACGGGATCCGCCACTGGTGCAGGATCGCCGGCGCGGGGAAGGGCGCGACACCTTTGGTGGTGATCCACGGCGGACCCGGTGGCAACGTCTACAACTTCGAGCGCACCATCGGCCCTCTCCTGGAAGCGTTCGCGACCGTCGTCTACTACGACCAGCGGGGCTGCGGCCGGTCGGACCCTCCGGCCAGCCCCGCCGACTATTCCTTGCCGCTGCTGGTGTCGGACCTCGAAGGGTTGCGGGCCCGGCTGGGCCTGGCCCGCTTCATCCCCCTCGGCTTCTCCTTCGGCGGGGAACTCGCTCTGGAGTACGCCCTGGCCCACCCCGGCCGCGTGGAGCGGTTGATCCTCCAGGCCCCCACCTTATGCGACCCGGTGCGGCTGGCATGGGTCCAGCTGTACGGCTTCTACCACGTGGCGACGGGCGAACTGAAGGACCGGATCGCCCAGCTCCTCGCAGGGGACGAACCGGCCCCGGCCCGCCTGGAACAGGCCTGGAACCTGGTGGATACAGAAACCCTGGACCGCTTCCTGTTCTTCGACCCCGCCGCCGCCCGGCTCAACCGCCGGCTCTGGGAGGAAAGCGGGCTCGTCAACACCGGCGACATGCAGCGCGCCCTCGCCGCCCAGCCCCAGCCTCCCAGCCGGATGGACGCGCTGTCCCGGATCACGGTCCCCGCCCTGGTCATGGTGGGCCTCCACGACCGCAACGTCGGCGTCGACGTGTGCCGGGACATCAGCGCCAGGCTATCCCGGGGCCGGCTGGTGATCTTCGAGCGCAGCGCCCACTTCCCCGACATCGAGGAGCCCGAACGCTACGCGGCGGAGGTGAGGCGCTTCCTCGGCCTCTAGCTCCGATTGGGCTGACTCGGCGAGGCGTCAACCGGCGCCCCGCCGGCGGGGGGAGCCTGCCTGGTACCAATTCCGCGGGACTTGGGTGCGCCAGCCCAGGACATGCCGGGGCGCGGGGGCCGGGGGCCGCGATAAAGGCGACATCCACGCGAGCAAGGCGGAATCCGCCCTTCAACCCCTGCGGGAGCATGTGGGAATCGAACCCACCGGGGACGGTATCGCCATCCCCCACTGGTTTTGAAGACCAGGGGCGACACCAGTCACCAGCTGCTCCCCTGAAGACCCCCCAGGCCCCCTGCCCCGCCCCTGCCCCTGTCGCTCCCCCCGCACCCACCAGCCGGCAGGGGTCCTGGGCCTGCGGGCTCCAAGCGCACGGGCCCTGCGCCGTCCCGTCCCCCCAACCCGGAAGTGTACCGGACGGGCCCGACGGCGTCATGGACCCCTACGCCACGCCGAGCGCCTTGAGCGCCCGCTGGGGGTGCTCCTCGGGCTTGACGCCCCGGATCACCTTGACGATGCGCCCTTCCTCGTCGATCACGAAGGTGGTCCGGTCGATCCCCCAGTAGGTCCGGCCGAACATCCGCTTCTCCTTCCAGACGCCGTAGCGTTCCGCCACCTGGTGGTCGGGGTCCGACAGCAGCGGAAACGGCAGGCCGTACTTCTCGCGGAACTTCACGTGGGACTCCACCGGGTCCGGGCTGACGCCCAGCACCACCGCGCCCGCCTCCTGCAGCCGCTGGTAGTCGTCCCGGAAGCGGCAGGCCTCGCGGGTGCAGCCCGGCGTGTCGTCCTTCGGGTAGAAGTAGAGCACGACCTTGCGGCCGCGGAAGTCGCTGAGGCGCACGGTCTCGCCGCGATGATCGACCAGGGCGAAGTCGGGTGCCACGTCGCCAACCTTCGGCATGATGCCCATCCCTCCCATCGCTCGCCGATGGCGTGCCCCGCGTTCGCCATCGGGGCATGGCCGGTGGCGCGATGCCGCCGGCCTCGCCACGGCCGGCGATCCCATCCGACGGATCCTAGGGGGTGGCCGTCGTCAACCGGCCCCCGGCCGGGAGTCAGAGCGGGCGTCGTCCCACTCCGGTTCGTCCCCGCGCACCCACCCGGGGTGCACCGGCAGCGGCAGATCGGGCACCAGCCGTCGCAGGGCGTCGCCCTCCGGGTCGCCGGCGCGTTCCACCGCCCGGATCTTCTGGTCCGCGAAGGCCAGGATGGCCTCCACGTCGATGCCCAGGTAGTGGGGCCGGTACCGCTCCAGGTACCGGCGCGCCTTGGCCAGGTTCCGCCGCACCCCCCGCGGCGTCCCCCGGTCGCGGCGCACGAAGGCGGCGGCCAGGATGATCAGGCCGTGGTAGAAGTCGCTGCGACACCGGCGCCAGGCCTCCTCCAGCACCTCGTGGCTCTCGAAGAACCGGCCGCGGTGGTACAGGTGGAGGAACGCGGCCAGCGGCGCCGGCACCAGGGCCGGGGGCACGGCACCGGTCGCGGCCGGTTCGTCCCCCTCCCGCGGGCTCCGTCCCTCCGATGCGCCGGACCCCTGCGGCGCACCGGGTCGTCCCGAGGCGCCGGGCCCCGGCCGGGCGGCCGCACCGCCCGGCGCGGCCGCCCCGCCCCCCTCCTGGGGCGCCGCACCCCGGCCTCGCCCCCCGGCCTCGGCCCCGCCGGCGCCCGCGGGCTTCCGCGCCACCGCCACGAGCCGGCGGCTCTCCGGGGAGAGGGGCGCACCGTTCTCGTCGTAGAATCCCACGGGCTCGAGCCCCGCCTGGCGCAGCAGCGCCCCGAGCTCCGCCGGGGTGTACAGCCGCACGAAGAACCGGCCGCGGCGCACCCGCCCCTGGCGGATCACCGTCCGCTGGGTAACGACGCGCCCCGTCACCGGATCCCACCGGTGGGCGTCGATCAGGAAGTCGTCGCCGCGTTCGACCACGTTGAAGGGGGCGAAGCGGGCCAGCAGCGCGTCCCGGTGCTGGGTCTCGAGGAGGAACCGGCCCCCCGGCCGCAGGGCCGCCGCCACCTGCCGGAGCACCTCCAGGTTCTCCTCGTCCACGAAGTAGCCGAAGCTGGTGAACACGTTGAAGGCGGCGTCGAACCGGTCGCGCCAGGGCAGGCGACGCATGTCGCCCTCGACCCACTCCACCTCGACCCCCTGACGGGCGGCGGCCTCCCGGGCCCGGGCCAGGAACCCCGGGCTCCGGTCGAGCCCCGTCACCCGCACCCCCATGGCGGCCAGGGGCACCGCGACGCGACCGTGGCCGCAGGCCAGGTCGAGCACCGCCTGCCCCGGCCGCAGGCCGAGGAGCGTCCAGATGAGGGCCACCTCCCGCTGGGTGCGCTCGGGGGTGAGCATGGGCTCGTAGAAGTAGAGGTAGTCGTCCGGATCGAAGACGGCGTCGAAGTCGAAGGCCGGTTCGTCCGCCACGGCGCCACCTCCCCTCCCCGCCCACGCCGGGTCGGGCCGGTTTGCCATGCCAAACCCTGGCCCGGGGCGCAGGGAATGGCTGTTCGCAAGTGGAAAGCTACCCTCGACGGCAGACCTCCGGTGCCCGCGGCGGGTCCCGGCCCATCGGCGGGCCGTGGGCGCGCCTCCCCCATCACGCCCCGGAGACCGAGGTGGCCCATGCAACGCGTGCAAGAGGTGGCAGGGCGGGTGCTGGCCAGCGTCGAACGGGCCGTCGTGGGCAAGCGGGCGGAGATCCGCTATCTCTTCGCCGCCCTGCTGGCCAACCGCCACGTGCTCATCGAAGACGTCCCCGGCGTCGGCAAGACCACCATGGTGCGGGCCCTGGCCCGCTCCATCGATTGTACCTTTCGGAGGATCCAGTTCACACCGGACCTGTTGCCGTCGGACATCACCGGCCTGTCGGTGTACGATCCGAGCACCCGCCGGTTCACCTTCCGGCCGGGGCCGATCCACAGCCAGGTGGTGCTGGCCGACGAGATCAACCGCACCTCGCCGAAGACCCAGTCGGCGCTGCTGGAGGCCATGGAGGAGGGGCAGGTGACGGTGGACGGGCAGACCTACCCGTTGCCGCGGCCCTTCTTCGTCCTGGCGACCCAGAACCCCATCGAGTACGAGGGGACCTTCCCCCTGCCCGAGTCGCAACTGGACCGGTTCGGCCTGCGCATCCGCCTGGGCTACCCGGGACCGGCGGAGGAGCGGGCCATCCTGGACCTGCACCATGCCGGGCGGCCCGTGGACGCGGTGGAGCCGGTCACCACCGCGGACGAGATCGTGGAGCTGCAGCAGCGCGTCACCCAGGTCCACGTGGCGGACAGCATCAAGGACTACGTGGTGCGGATCGTCCAGGCGACCCGGGTCCACGGCGCGGTGTACCTCGGGGCGAGCCCCCGGGCCAGCCTCAGCCTGTACCGTCTGAGCCAGGCCCTGGCCGCCATGGACGGCCGCGACTACGTGCTGCCCGACGACGTCAAGGAGCTGGCGCCGCTGGTGCTGGCCCACCGGCTGGTGCTCCAGCCGGAGGCCCGGTGGCAGGAGACGGACCCCGAGGCGGTGGTCCGCGACGTGCTGGAGCACGTGCCGGCGCCGGTGGAACGCCGCGTCGGCGGGCTGCTCGGCCGCCGCTAGGAGGCCCGGCGATGCCACCCGCGACGCCCCTGCGGACGATCCGGCCGCAGAACTGGGGCATGCCCTTCTGGACCCTGGTCGCCCTGGTCTTCGCCGTGACCACCGGCGGCCCCGTCCCCTGGTTCCTCGTCAAGTTCCTGGCGGCCCTCCACCTGCTGGCCGCGCTCTGGGCCTGGGCCCTGGCCCGCGGCCTCGACGTGGAGGTGCGCGTCGACCGGCGGCGGGCGACGGTCGGCGAGCCGGTGGAGGTGGAGGTGTTCGTCCACAACGGGTCGATCCTGCCGGTGCCCCGCCTGGCGGTGTCGCTGCCGGGTCCGGTGGCGGGGGTGCTCGCGCCATCGGGGCCCGGGGCGACGGACGCGAGCGCACCTGGAGCGGCGGACGCGGGCGCAGCCGGAGCGACGGACGCGGGCGCGGCGACGGGCACGGCGAGGGGGACGGGGTGGCCTCCCGCTTCCCGCGCGGGGTGGACGGATCCGGGGGGACGAACCAGCACCTCGGCGGCGACGGATCCCCGGCAGCGGGACGGTGCCCGTGAGCCGGCGGCGGCCCCGGCCGGCATGGGGCCGACCGCCGGCCCGCACGGGTCGGCACCGCGGCCCATGACGGGCCCTGGGCGCACGGTCGCGGGAGCGGGCGGGGCGGCGGCTCCCGCGCGATCGACGACGCCAACGTTCGCGGGGGGGCCCGGCCGCGGGCGGCCGGCGCCGGCAGCATTCGCGACGGGGGTCGGCCCCGGGCGAGGGGCCGGGGCACCGGTCGGGACGGGGTTCGGTCCCGCGCCGTCGGCGGCGCCGGTGAAGGCGGCCCCGGTGGCGGCGTCCCCGGTAGCGGCGGCGCCGGCGGCGGTGCCGCTCGAGGCAGGGGTCGGCTCCGGAACGGGGGTCGCCTCCCGGCCGCCGGCCGGGGCCCCGGTCGCGACGGGCTCCGGTCCCGGGCGGCCGGCCAGCACACCGGTCGGGAGGCGACCGGACCCCCTCCAGCCGGCCGCGGCGGGCAGGCCCTCGGGCCCCGTGCTCTACCGCAGCCTGGGCCCGTGGGGCAGCCTGGTGTGGCGCCAGACGCTGGTGGTACTCCGGCGCGGCCGCTACACCCTGGGTCCGGTGACCGTCGAGCTGCAGGAACCCCTGGGCATCTTCCGCGTCCGGCGGGAGGCGGCGGCGGAGGCCGTGCTGACGGTGTACCCGCGCGTCGTGCCGGTGGACGAGCTGGCCGTGCTGCCCCGCCAGCCCTTCGGGCAGCAGCGGGTGGACACCCGCGCCTGGCAGGACCCCTCGAGCCTCGCCGACGTGCGTCCCTTCCGGCCCGGCGACAACCCGAAGCACATCCACTGGAAGCTCTCGGCGCGGCTGGACGAGCTCCACGTCAAGGAGTTCGAGCTGCGCGCGACCACCGACTGCTTCCTGTTCGTGGACCTCGGCGACCCGGCGGACGGGGCCGTCGACGCGGACATGCCGGTGGCCATGGCGCTCGCCGACGGTGGGGAGGCCGGCGGCTTCGCAGCCGCGGCGGAGCCGGCGGCGGCCGAGGACGGGTCGGCCCCGGAGGCTGCGGGGGCCGCCGCGACGGAGGTGAGGCGGCGTGCGCCCGGGCCGACCGGCACCGGTCACCGGCGCGGACCCGCACCGGGCACGTCCTCGACGGGGGGGACACGGGGCGCCCTGGCGGGTCCGGACGCACCGGCCGGCGGTGCGGCCGGTGCCGTGGACGATGGCCGCCCCGGCGAGCCGGGCGCGGCCGCGGTCCGTGACGCCCCGGCGGGCGCGATGGAGGCGGTGCCGGCCGTCTCCCTGGCTCCTGGGGAGTGGGTGGCCGGCGTGACGGCCGGCGTCGCGGCCCTGGCCCTGGACCGCGAGCTGACGGTGGCCGCCGCCGCCCCGGCCCACGGCTCCCCTCGCCTCCCGCCCGGCCGCGGCCCCCAGCACTTCCGTCGCCTGCTGGAGTGGCTGGTCGACCTGGAGGGGGCGGCGGGCATGCCCCTGGCCGAATTCCTGGCCGCCCAGCGCGGCTGGCTGACCCCGCGATCGGCGGTGCTGGTGGTGGCCCACCGGCTGGATCGCCGGCTGGCCCGCGTGCTGGTGCAGCTGCGCGGCCACGGCCATGCGGTGGGGCTGTGGCTCGTGCGCGCGACCCCGGATGCGGCCGACGGGACGCGGGCCCCCTTTGGGGTCGACGGCGGGGCCGACGGCGCCGGTGCGCCCTGGGGGCGTCCGCCGTCGGGTCCGGAGGAGCCACGTGAACGCCGCAGCCCGAGCCGCAGCCCGAGCCGCAGCGGGATCCGGCGCCGCGGGGGTGGCGGGCGATCCGAACCCGGTGCCCCAGCCGCGGACCCGCCGGCGCCGGGAAGGACCGCATCGGCCCGCACACCGGGGTCCCGGGCGGCCGCACCGCCGCGTGCACCGGGGTCCGCGGAGGCGGTGGCGGCGGGGGTGCCGGCGTTCGGCGCGACCGTGCCGGCGGGAGCGACGGGGCCCGGCGACGTCGGCCTGGGCCCGCGGTCGGGAGCGCCCTCCGCCGAGCTGCCGGGCCTGGACGAGACCGAGACCCTGCTGCGCTCGCTGGTCAGGGCGGGGGTGGCCGTCCACCCCGTGGGGGTCCCGCCTGCGGTGCCCGTCGCCCGCGGCACCGCCCTCGGGCCCGGCGGCGCCGACGCGCTGGCGTCGCGGCGAGGGAGGTGGGGGCCGTGAGCGTCCGGGCCGCCCCCGCGGAGGACCGGCGAAACCCCTCGGGACCCGGCTGGCACGCCCCGCGGTGGCGGGCCGCGCCCCCGGCGGGGAGGTCCTCGCCGTCCCGCACGCCCCTCCCCGCACGCCTCCGGGCGGCCTGGGACCGGGGGCGGCTGCCGGTGACCAGCCCCTGGTACTTCGTGCTGCTGGCCCTCGGGGTGGCCAGCACCCTGGCCATGGTCCACGGCCTCGCCCCCTTCCTGGGCTGGGCCCCGCGCAGCCCCGAACCCGGCCGGCTGGTGCTGACGGTGGCCGCCCTGCTCTGGCCGCTGCTGACCTTTCCCGCGGTCCTCCTACTGGGAGCCGGCGCCGCGGCCGCCTGGGTGGGGTGGCTGGCCCTGCGCCATCCGGACCGGCTGACCCTGCTGGTGGACTCGGGCCTGCCGCTCGTCGGCGCCGGCCTCGCCGCCCGCTGGGGCGGCGTGCTCCAGGCGCTCTGGCTCGGGACCTACCGCCGGCTGCCCCCGGAGCTGCTGGCGCCGGGCACCGCGCTGCTGGCCGGGTTGCACCTGGCCCTGGTCTTCGCGGCCGCCCGCCGTCCCGCCCTGGCCATGGTGCCCGCGGTGACCGGCGGCCTGGCCCTGCTCCTCGCCTGGTTCTACGGCGAGCTGCCCCACCCCCACGGACCCCTGGCGACCTATGCGATCTGCGCCTTCACCTTCGTGGCAGTGGCCCGGGCGACGGCGGCCGGGCCGGGGGCCGCCCGCCACGTGCCGGGGCGGCTGGTCGTCCCCGTGGCGACCCAGGCGCTGGCGGTGATCGTCATCGCCGCCCTGCTGGCCGGGTCGCTCCCGTTCCTGGACGAACCGGCCGCCGACTGGGTGTCCCTCACCAGCCTGGCCAACCGCTGGCTGCCCTTCACCACCGCCGACCGGGCCGGCGGCTGGGGCGCCATCCCCGGCTCCCGCGGCGGCATGCAGGTGGCGCCGCGGCAGTTCCTGGGCGGCCCCTTCTTCGCCGACGGCACGCCGCTGATGACGGTGGAGCTCGCGGGCGACGCGATCCCCGCCACCGTCTACCTGCGGGGCGCCACCCGCCTGAGCTACGACGGGCGTTCTTGGGGACCGCCCACGGACCGGCCGTGGCTCAGTCGGCCGGGCCTCTCCCTCTGGCGGGCCAGCGGCGGCGAGGGCGGACGCGCATGGTACGCGGCCAACGGCTACGCGGATCCCGCCGCCCCGGTCCCGGCCATGGAGGGGGCCCGAGTGCTGGTGCAGGCCATCACGCCCCGCCAGCCGGTGCACCCGTTCCTCTACGCCGCCTTCGAGGCCCGCGACGTCCAGGGGCGTTCACCCCTGGTCCAGTGGCCCCAGGGGCGACCGGACCGCGGGGGCGCGTCCGGCCCGCCCGTCATGCGCACGGTGGACGACACCCTCCTCGTGTTCGCGCCCCATGCCGGCCCCTACACCGTGCGCTCGCGGGTGCCGCGCATCGACCCCGAGCGCGCCCGGCGCGCCGCCGCCCTGGCAGAGGCGCGAGACCCCGCCTGGCGGGCCGACCCGGCCCTCGCGCCCTACCTCGAGCTGCCGCCGCAGCTGCCGGCGCGGGTTCGCGAGCTGGCCGCCCGGCTGACCGCGGATCACCGCAACCCCTACGACCGGGCGCGGGCCATCGAGGCCTACCTGCGCACCCTGCGCTACGACCCCAACATGCCCTTCACGCCGGAGGGGCGGGATTTCGTCGACTACTTCCTCTTCGAGCTGCGGCGCGGCTACTGCGTCGCCTTCGCCTCGGCGGCCGTGGTGATGCTGCGCAGCATCGGGCTGCCGGCCCGGTGGGTGGAGGGATTCATCGTGCCCACCGGCGGCCAGCCCGGCACGTACCTGGTCACCGCTGCCCAAGCCCACGCCTGGCCCGAGGTGCTGATCCCCGGCTACGGGTGGATCCCCCTGGAGCCCACGCCGGCCTACCCCGAGGGTCCGCTGGTGGCGGCCCCCGTCGCCGCCCAGGGGGTCACGGAGAGCGCGGCGAGCGACGGCCCGCAGGAGGTGCCCGGCCCGGCGCCCCGGCCCCGCCCGGGGGACGAACCGGCCGAGGCCCCGGAGGACCCCAGCGCCGGCTCCCTGCCGGCCGACCGGGACGGGGCCGCGCCACGGGCGGAGGGCCTGGCGATGGCGCTCGCAGGGGTCGCGGCGGCCGCGGCGGCGGCTGCCGCCGCGGCCGCCGCGGTGGCCCTGGCCCGCCGGCGCCGCCCGGGCGGCGCATCCCGCCCGGGCGGCGCCGGCCGCGAGGGCGGGGTCCCGCCGGACCCCGCCCTCGCGGCGCGGGCCGTGTTCGTCCAGGTGGAGCGGTGGCTCGACCGCCTGGGGCACGGACGGCCGCCGTCGCTGACGGCGCGGGAGTACGCCCGCTGGCTGGCGCGGCGCATCCCCGAGCTGTCCCCGGCCTGGGAGCGGCTGGCCACGCTGTACGAGATGGCCCGATACGGCCACGGCGGCCTCGCCCTGGACGACGTCCAGCAGACGGCGCGGGCCCTGCGCCGCGATCTGGAGGGCCACTTCGGCTGGCGGTTCCGCTGGGTGCGCCTGACGCCCGATGTCGCCGCCCTGGCCGCCACCGTCGGGGAACGGGCCACCCAGCTCCGCACCGCCCTGACGGGCTGGTGGCAGGGCACCCGGGTGGGCGCCCGCGTCACCGCCTGGCGGCGCAGCCGCCGACGCCGGGATCCGCGATCGGGCCCGCGCCTGCCGGCCCAGCCCGTGGCCCGGCCGGCAGGCCGGTTCGTCCAGCCGGCGCCGCCCCCACCCGCCCGCTGGCGCCGCGCCGCACACCCGGGACACTGGCAAGGCGATCCCGGATCGTAGGGGCATCGGCCGGTCCCATCGGCCGCGCCCCGCCGGGGCCCACGGCCCGGCCGGCCCCGGCGCCGGCTCCCGGAGATGTCGAGGGCGGCGTTCCCGCCGTCGATGAGGGGCCGTTTCCGGCGTTCCCCCAGGCCGGCACAGGACCTTCCCCGCGCAGCCGCAGGGCGGTCCGGTTGCCGTGGCCAGGTCCTGCCAAGGCATCCCGGGCGGTGGTCGGCTCGTCGGCGATCCGCCGCGGGTGGTCGCAGGCCACGGCCGTGGTGATCATCGCGGGCTGGCGCATGGCGCCCGGCACCGGACCGCGAGTCCTTCCATGCCCGCGATCCGGAAGAGCGCAAGCGGGCGCGGCCCCGTCCCGGACCCGGCCGAGACACGGCAGCCGACGGCGCCCCCCTCCCCGGAATCGGACCGCTGGACACCGCCCGCGTCCACGGCCCACAATGGGCAGGGAGCCTCTTGAGGAGGAGAGGACGCGATGGGCGTCAGCGAGCAGGGTGCATCACCGGGCGGCGGGGCCCGGGCCCGCATTGACCGGGTCCTCTTCCGGGAAGAGGCGCTGGCGGCCAAGGTGCGGGAGCTGGCGGAGCGCATCCGCCAGGACTACGCCGGAGCCGTCGGCGCGGGGGCCGGCCGGGCGCCGCTGACGGTGGTGGGCATCCTCAAGGGCGCCTTCGTCTTCACCGCCGACCTGGTGCGGGCGCTGGGCGCGCTGGAGGTGCCGCTGCAGGTCGACTTCATGGCCGTCTCCAGCTACGGCTCGGCGACCCAGACGTCGGGGATCATCCGCATCCTGAAGGACCTGGACCGGCCCATCCGCGGCCAGCACGTGCTGCTGATCGAGGACATCGTGGACACCGGCCTGACGTTGCGCTACCTGCGCGAGCACCTCATGGCCCAGGATCCCGCGTCCCTGAAGGCGTGCGTGCTGCTCGACAAGCCGGAGCGGCGCGTGGTGGACGTGCCCGTGGAGTACGTGGGCTTCACCATCCCGGACGAGTTCGTCGTGGGCTACGGGATCGACTACGCGGAGCAGTTCCGCTATCTGCCCTACATCGCCTGCGTACGGCTGGAGGGGTGAGGGCGGGGGCCCGGGCTCGCCGTCCCCCGGGCCGGAGGACGGGAGGGCGCGGCCCGGCCTCCCGTCGGCCCAGGCCGCAGCGGGCGCGGCGACGGTCGCGCCACCGCGCGTCGGGAGGGCCGCGGTCCATCGGGAGGGCGGCACTCCGGGCCGCACTCCAGGCCGGAGGGGTCCGCCGCGGCCGCGGGGTCGGCTGCGGCCCGATGCCGGAGGACCGGTCCTGACACCCAGTCTTGGGCGTGGGGACCCACCAGCCGCCGCCGGGGTCCGGGCCTGCACCGCCGGGATCGGCCCTGCGGCGAGGGATCGACCCGCGGACGCTGGGATCGATGCGCCGGCGCCGGGATCGACCCCGCGGGCATGGGGATCGACCGCGGGCGCTGGGAGCGATGCGCCGGCGCTGGGACCGGCCCTGGGGCCGGGGGGCCGACCCCCGGTGCGGGGGCCGACCCTCCGGCCCCAGGAAAAGGAAGACGAAGCCTTCGTCCCGAAGTCTCTATTGCCGTGTCGGTCGCCTGAACCCGAATACCGGAAAGGGGGCGATGCCGTGTTCCGTCGCGGGCAATGGGTGCGCCACCTCCGGACCGGCGAGCTGGGGGTCATCGTCCGGCTCCGCAGCTCCCGGCAGTCCATCCGCGTGCGCTGGCAATCCGGGCAAGAGCAGGAGTGCACCTCGGAGGACGTCGAACCCTGGGACCCGCCGCCGGGCGTGGACCCTTCCCGGTTCATGGCATCGAGCCAGCGCGGCTCCGCCGACCGGCGCAGCGCCTCCGGCGAGTGACCGGCGACCGGCGGGTCGTTGGGCGCGTCGTCGGCCGGCCTGGGACGCCCCCAGAGGCGCCCGCACGCCCGAGGTGCAGTCGAGTTGCAACGTCGGCGAATCTTCAGTCGGCATGAACCCCTGTGCGGCACCCGGGTGCGCCGGGTGCAGTCGGAGCGGATCGTCGGGCGAGTCGTTGGACGGAGCGCGACGGCGTCGATGGACGGGGCGCCAGGCGACGGCAAGCGACGCGGTCCAAGGTCTGCGGAAGAACCCGGCCCCGCGGCGCGGCCGCCTCTCCGGCGGCCGCGCCGCGGCGTGCTGGGCGTCGATCCCATGACGCCGGGCGAACGGTGCTCCCGACGGTTCACGCCGGGGGATCGCAGCCCGGACCCCAAGCCAGACCATCCCACCCGGGGCCGTGCGGCCTTGAGGCCGCCGGTGCCCGGGTGGATCGGGGTTCCCCCCGACCTGGGGCGTCCTCGGAGGACCGCTCATCGGGCCGGTGCGGCCGCTTGCCGCACACCGACGGGGCGATGCGCCGCCAATCGCTCTAGACGTGCCGCCCTCGATTCCTGGCGGGTAGAGGGCGGGCGGTTCCGGAGCGCAAGCGCTCGCCCAAACCAAGGCCCCGGCGGGCCATCGCCACGGCCGCCGCGCGGGGCGACAGCCCGTACCGGGCCATGAACTTGACCTTGCCGATCACGCTGGTGAAGGCCGGGTCGACGCGCCGGGTCGACGCGGAGCACCTCCACGCCTTCCCGGGCGGCCCGGGACATGAGCAGGGCGACCGCAGCCGGGCCGCATCCACCCGGGCAGGACCCCAGGCGCCGCTCAGCGCCCCTCCCGGACCGCGGCCCGGACCGATGCCCGCGCCACTTCACCCCCCTTCCGGTGCCCACTCCCCTTCGCCCCGTTCGGAGAGCCGCCGCCCGTGCGCAAGGCCCCCCAAGTCGGCGGCCCCCAAGTCGGCGGCCCAGCCGGGGCCGTTCGAGGGCGTCCGGACATCCTAAGCCCATGGGCAAGCCCGTGAGGGAATTCCAGGGCCAGCCGTTCCCCTCCGACGCCCCCCGCGCTGGCCGACGGGCGGTCGCATCCGTCCCGCCGCCGACGTCCGGCGCACTGGCGTCCGGGGATGCGGCGTCGGATGAACCGGCGCCCCCGACCCCGGTGTCGGCCCCCCACCGCACTCCGGGCCCCGGCGGGAGCGCCGCGCCAGCGCCCTGCCCCGGCGGGAGCGCCGCGCCGGCGCCCCGGACGGCCGGCGGGATCCCGGCGCCCGGAGCCCGGGGCGAGGCTGGAGCCGACGCCGGAGCGACCGCGGCCCACGGCGCCCACCGGGCCGCATTCCTCCGGCACGTCGGCCTGGGCGACGTCCGGGTTCTGGCCGGCGAGGCCGCGCTGCTCGTGACCTACGTGCGCCGCGTGCTGCCGCTGGTGGACGAAGCCCTGGACCGGTGGCAACGCCGGGCCGCCGCGATCCCCGACCCCGAACTGCGACGGCAGGCCCTGGCCAGCATCCGCACCAAACGCTTCCACTGCGAGGGCGGCGCCGTGTTCGCGGCGGCGGTCCCGCCGGCGCGGCGGCGCGCGCTGGTGGAGGCGGTGGTGGCCCTGCAGACCATCAGCGACTACCTGGACAACCTGTGCGATCGCAGCGAGAGCCTGGATCCGGCCGACTACCGCCAACTGCACCGGGCCATGCTGGACGCCGTGACCCCGGCCGGGACCGCAGCGGGAGCGCCCCCCTCGGCCGCCGGTGCCTCCGCCACGACCGCCATGCGCGCCATGGCACCGGAGGGCGGCGGCCACCGGGATGCCGCGGCGGCCAGGCCGTCCGGGTTGCGCGCCACCGCGCCCGTCTCCTGCCGTCCCGCCCCGCCGGGCCCGCCGCTCGCCCGTCGACCGGACGCCCCCAGCCGCCCGGGCCCCGGCCCGTCGTCGGTGGCGCCGGTGGCGCCGGCGTCGCCGCCGGCGCTGCCTGGCGCGGCGAACGGGTACTACCGCCTCCACCCGCACGGGGACGACGGCGGTTACCTGGAGGCCCTGGTGGCGACCTGCCGCGCGGCGCTGGCCACCTTCCCCGGCTACGGCACCGTGGCGGGTGCGGTGCGTCGGCTGGTCTCCCTGTACAACGACCTGCAGGTCAACAAGCACGGCGATCCCCGGGGACGGCAGGCGCGCATGGCGGCCTGGTACCGGCAGGCGGCCGGGCGGTGGCACGGGCGCCTGGCGTGGTGGGAGTTCGCCGCCGCCTGCGGCTCGACCCTCGGGGTCTTCGCCCTCTTCCGGGAGGCGCTGCTCGGGCCGGATCCCCCGGCGCCCCGGATCCGGCGCCTGCTCGACGCCTACTTCCCCTGGATCGGCGGGCTGCACATCCTGCTGGACTACCTGATCGACCAGGCGGAAGACCGGGCCGGCGGCGACCTCAACCTGGTGGAGCCGTACGGGGATGCCGGCCGCGCAAGCCAGGGGCTCTCCGTCTTCGTCCGCGAGGCCGCCCGACGCGCCGCCCGCCTGCGGGACGCGCCCCTGCACCGCTTGGTGGTCGACGGCCTCTTGGGGCTCTACCTCTCCGATCCCAAGGTGGCCCAACAGCGGCTGGAGCCGGTGGTGCGGCACCTGCTGGCCAGCGGGGGAGCTGGCGCGCGCCTGTGCTTCGCGGCGAGCCGGTTCGTCCGACGATGGCGACGCCCCGGCGGCTGACGGCGGGGCCCGGTCGCCCTGGACTGCTCCGGCGACCGATCCCCACCCGCGCGGCGCCTCGTCCCCGCCGGTGGACGCCGCACCGAGCCGCCTGCGGGGCGGCAAGCCGGCGGACGGCGGATGGTTCAGCCTCCTGCCGACCGGCCACCGGGGCGGGGATCGCCCTCCCCGTCCCGCGCCGGCCCCTCGGCGTGGCCGGCGCCGGGGCCGGCGTCGAACAGCAACCGGGCGCAGTATTCGATGATCTCCCGCCGCCGCACGATGCCGATGAACAGGCCACGATCGTCCACCACCGGGACGAAGCTCTGCACGGCGGCCAGGCGTACCAGGTCGCGGACGTCGGCGCGGATGGAGACCGCCTCGTTGCGCAGCCGTCGCGGCACGTCCCGCACGAGGATGCGCTCCGCCTGGTCGAAGGTGAAGCCCGGCGTGCGCTTGATGAACCAGAGGAGGTCGCCCTCGGTGAGGGTCCCTGCGTAACGCCCCTCCTCGTCCACCAGGGGGACGGCGGTGTAGCGGTGGTACTCCATGCGCTCCAGGGCCTGGCGCAGGGTGTTGCGCGGGCTCAGCCACACCACCTCGGCCTTGGGCAGGAGGAAGAAGGCCACGTTCACGGCCATCACCGCCTCCATCTTACCCGCCGCCGCCAGCCGAGGCGCGCCCGCCCCCCGTCAGCCGAGGCGCGGGCGTCCAGGAGCAGCGGCGTGGGGGCGCTCCGCACGGGGGAGGAACCGTCCCCCGAGCGCAGAAGCACCCTCTCACCATGGCCACGCCCCGTGCCCTTGCGTCGACGCCCACCGCCCCCCACGCCACCGCAGGCCGGAGCCGCCGCGCCATGGCCGGCGTGCTCATCGGGGCCACCCTGTGGGGCCTCTCGGGCACCGCGGCCCAGCGGCTCATGCAGGGCTACGGCGTCACCCCGCAGTGGCTGGTCACCACCCGCATGCTGGTGGCCGGCCTCTTGCTTCTGCTGGCCGGCCGGTGGCTGGGCGTCCGCGACCGGCTCGCCCCCTGGCGCGACGGCCGTTCCCGCCGGCAACTCATCGCCTTCGCGCTGGGTGGCCTGCTGGGGGTGCAGTACAGCTACATGGCCGCCATCGCCCTGGGCAACGCGGCCACCGCCACGTTCCTCCAGTATCTGGGCCCCGCCTTCGTCACCGTGTACGAGGTCCTGCGGTGGCGACGCCGGCCGCGCCCGCATGAGGTGGCGGCCCTGGTCCTCGCCATGGGAGGCACGCTGCTGCTGGCGACGGGGGGATCCCTCCATCGCCTGGCGGTGCCGGCCGGCGCCGTGGCGTGGGGGCTGGTCTCGGCGCTGACCCTGGCCTTCTACACGGTGGCCGGCGCCAGCCTGCTCCAGCGGTGGCCGCCGGCCGTGAGCGTCGGATGGGCGATGGTCGTCGGGGGTGCGGCGATGGCGGTCCTGGCGCCGCCGTGGTCGGTGGGAGGGCGGGCCGTCGCGTGGGATGCGGCGGCCGCCGGACTCTGGGCGTTCGTGGTGCTGGGCGGGACGCTGGTGGCCTTCACCCTCTACCTGGCGAGCCTTCGCCACCTGCGGCCGTCCCAGACCAGCCTGCTGGCGTGCATGGAGCCGCTGGCGGCCGCGGCATCCGCCACCCTGTGGCTGGGCGTGCCCTTCACCGGCCCCATGGCTGCGGGGGGCGCGGCGGTGATGGCGGCGGTGCTCCTGCTCGCAACACGTCATGCTTGAACCGCCCGTCGGCGTCGCGAGCCCGCGCCCCAGGTCCTGTGCCGCCCCAGGGCGGGACTCCCTCACCGTGCCGGCGCGGGATTCCGTCACCGCCCGGGGTACACGGGCAGCTCCAGCAGTCGCCCCCGCGGACCCCGCGTGGCGGCGAAGAGCAGGACGGTGGCGATCTCATCCGGATCGATCCACCCGTCAGGGTCGGCGTTGGGGAGCGATCGCCGGTTGGCCGGCGTGTCCACGATCCCCATGGGATAGACCACGGCCACGCGGATGCCCCCGCCCGAGCGGGCGGCCGGCGGAGGCGACGTCCCCGCGGTCCCGTTCGTCGCTCCTGCCTGGGGCGTGGCCCCGTTTTCGTGAGCGTTCGCGCCTTCGCCGGGGGATTTCGCCCTTGCAACGGGGGGTATCTCCCGCCCACCCTGCCCCGCTTCCGCTACCGACGGTGGGACTTGCACCTTCGGCCGCGCCTCCCCGTGCCGTTCGCGCAGCTCGGCGTCCAGAGAACGAAGGAACGTCGCCACGGCGCTCTTGGCCGCCGCGTAGAGGGCGGCCCGGGGCCCCGCGCCCCGCCACGCCGGACCCGAAGCAAAGCCCGCGATGAAACCCTCCCCCTGCTCGAGCATGAGCGGCAGCACCGCCCGCACGGTGTAGAACAGCGTCCGCACGTTGAGGTCGAAGAGCCGCTCGTACTGGGCCGGATCCACCGCATCCACCGGCCCCCCGGCGTAGGTACCCACGGTATGGATCAGACCGTCGACCCGCCCCATGCCCTCCCGGACCCGCCGGGCCAACGCCTCGGCCTCCGCGAACTGCGTCAGGTCCGCTGTGAAGGACATGACCCCCAGCTCCCGCGCCCGGGCGGCCAATGCCTCGCGGGCCCGGTCCAGGTCGGCCAGGACCAGCCGTGCCCCGGCGGCGGCGAAGGCGCGGGCGATGCGGCCTGCGATGGCCCCGGCACCGCCGGTGATGACCCACACCTGGCCGGAGAGACCCTCTTCAGGCATGCGTGCTTCCACCTCCAGCGGCGCCACCGCGGCCGTCTTGCCGGGCTCCACGGCCGGAAGGCCCCGCCGTCACCGGGCCGTGGTGAACCGTTCAGTGGTCGTTTTCAGCGGTCGGTGGCGGACCCCTTTCATGCGGCCTCTTCGGTCGCCTGCGCCGTCGCCGCTTCGACCCGGAAGCGCGCCATCTGCGCCTCCAGCTCCCTCATGGCCCCGTTCAGCTGGTCGGCCAGGTCCGCGATCTGCGCGGCCGCGGCCTTGAGCTGCTCCACGTTGGACGAGACCTGCTCCGCCGCCGCCGCGTTCTCCTGGGTCACCGCCGCGACTCGCTCCACGGACTTCTGCACCTGGGAGGCGCTGGCGGCCATCTCCTCGGTGGCGGCCGTGTTCTCCTCCGTCACCGCGGCCACGGCGTCGAAGGTGCGAACCAGCTGGGACGTGCTCTCGGAGAGTTCGCCGATGGACTCCCGGATGCCCTGCAGGTCGCCGCGAACCCCCTCCGCGGCTTGGAGGATGTCCTCGAGCGCCGTGCGCGTCTCCCCCACCAGCGTGGAGCTCTTGTCGAGCTCCGCCATGACGGCGTCGGTCGCGTCCACCGCCTCGGCCGTAGCGCCTTGGATCTGCTCGATGAGGCCGGCGATCTCCCGGGCCGAGTGGGCCGACCGCTCGGCGAGCTTGCGGACCTCGTCCGCGACGACGGCGAACCCCCGCCCGGATTCGCCGGCCCGGGCCGCCTCGATGGCCGCATTCAAAGCCAGCAGGTTGGTCTGCTCGGCGATGTCCGAGATGACGTTGGTGATGTGCCCGATCTGCGCCGACAGCTCGCCCAGGGCGCGCATCCGCTCCGCCGTGCGCGAGGCCGCCTCCCGGATCCGGCGGGCGCCGTCCAGCATCTGCTGGATGACGTCCGCGCCCCGGACGGCGGTGGCGGCCGCTTCCTCCGCCCGCTGGGACGTTCGCTGGGCATTCGCCGTGGCCCCTTGGACCAGCTGGGCGACCCGATCCAGCAGCTGGTGGGTCGCTTGCAGCTCCGTGGCGGTCTGCTGGGCGCCGGTCGAGATCTGGCCGATGGCTTCGCCCAGCTGGCTGACGGCCTGGCGCATCGCCTCCGACGCCTGCGCCTGCTCGGTGGCGCCCGAAGCGACCTGGGCCACCGCGGCCGCTGCCTCGGACGCACCGGCCGCGGTCTCCTTCGAGGTTTGGGTCAGGCGGGCGGCGATGGTCCGCACCGTCTCGACCGACGCGCCGATGGCCGCCACGGTCGCCTTGAAGTTCGCCAGCATGTGGTTGAGGGCCGCGACCGTCTCGCCCACCTCGTCCCGGTTCCCCACCTTCAGCGCGGCGACCGTCAGATCCCCGGCCGCCAGCCGCCGGGCCAAGCCGGCCATGCCGCGCAGGGGGACGAGGGTCGCGCGCAACAGCAACCACACCGCGATCGCACTGGCGACCAGGCCGGCCACCGCGGTGGTCACCATCGTGCTCCAGGCACGGCGCTGGATGGCGCCCTGCCGGTCCGTCGCCTGCTGAGCCAGGGTGTCGCCGAATGCGACCACCTGGCCGACCACCTCGTTCAGCCGTGAGGCCGGCGCGCCCAGCTCGGCCCGCGCGCGGCGGGCTTCCTCCAAGGCGTAGGATCGGCGGGCCAGGATCGAGCTCACCACGGACTCGTAGGCCCGGGTCGCCTCCTCCAGCTCACCGGCGATTTGGCGCCCCCTCTCGGTGCGCACCAGCCCCTGGATCTGTTCGACCAGCGCTTGGAGTTGGGCGCCCGCCTGTTGGGCCTGCTCGCGCAAGCGCTCGTCGCCCGTGAGGAGGTAGTCGCTGACCGCCGCCTGCTGCCGCTGGGCCACCAGCTGCACCTGATCGCCCAGCTCCTGGACGGTGCGGATGCGTTGGATCTCCTGGCTCGTGGCGATCAATTGGCGCATGGTGGCCAGGCCTGTGTAGGTGACCAGGGCGCCCAGCACCATGACCACGCCGAACGACACGCTGAGTTTGAACGCCATGCCATACCGCCGTTTCACGGGGCCCTCTCCTT
This sequence comes from Thermaerobacter composti, assembly GCF_033582035.1. Taxonomy (NCBI): domain Bacteria; kingdom Bacillati; phylum Bacillota; class Clostridia; order Eubacteriales; family Clostridiales Family XVII. Incertae Sedis; genus Thermaerobacter; species Thermaerobacter composti. The sequence continues at coordinate 359,988 of NZ_CP132508.1, read as the reverse complement.
CCCAACTCGGCGCGCTGCGACTCTTGCGCGGCGTGTCCGGCACTCGAAGTTCGGGCGGTGAAGTCCTCCTGCGACTCGAGCGGAGAGTGGAGTCGGGGAAAGAGGTGGCTCGGCTACACGGCTCCCGCCCCCAGCGACCTGGAGACTCGCTGGCGTTCCTCACCCGTCTCTCACCTGCGGTTATCGACCAAGGGGGCGGTGGATTGAGAGCCGGTTCGTCCGCATGGCCGGGCACAGAGCGGGAAGGGCCTGGCCATCCGCCAGGCCCTTCTCCACCCGTCGAGGTAGCCAAGTTCCGCCGCGTCGAAGGGACGGGGTGCGACGGAGACGGTGGGGGCAGAGCTCGCACCCCACCCCCTCCGAATCCTGGTTCACCGTGAGGGTCGCATGCGGCTGGTGCCTGCTGGCGGTGACGGGCCGACCGGACGGACTGCGGAACGCCCGGCGCGCCGAACGGTTCGCATCCGGAACGGTCGCTCGGAACGCCGGACCACGGCCCCCGGCCTCAGCACTCGCTGTAGCCGCAGGCCAGGCACTTGCTGCAGCCCTCCTCGTGCACCAGGGCGTGGCTGCCGCACTCCGGGCAGAGGTTCATGCTGAGCTCGCGGCCGTTGCCGCCGGTGATGCGGACCACCGCTCGTTCCGTGGTGGAGGCGCCGGACACCGCGCCAGCCGAGGTCGACTCCCGGGTCGCCGGCTCCGGCTCGCCGTCCCCTGCCTCGCCCGCCGCCGAACGGGCCGCCGCCACCGCCTCCCGGGCCTGCTGCGCCGGATCCGTGGGGAAGACGGTGAGCTGGCCGGCGGCCACCTCGTCGACGGGGTCGCGGTCCACCTTGCCCGCCAGGTAGTCGTCGAGGAACTGGGCGATGGCGTCGGGCACCGACAGCACCCGGTTGGGCCCGAAGCCCACGGAGCGGCTGCCGCCGATGCCCCGTAGCTGCTCCACCACCTCGTGGGGGTCGATCCCCGCGCGGAAGGCCAGGGACACCAGCCGGGCGATGGCCTCGGTGAAGGCGGCCACGTCGGAGCCCGCCTTGCCGATCTGGGCGAAGAGCTCGAACGGGTAGCCGTTGAAGGTGTTCAGCGTCAGGTAGAGGTTGCCCAGGGGCGTGGTGCGCCGCACGGTGAACCCGTTGAGCTTGCTGGGCCGCTCGATGGGCCGGATCTTCCCCCACGTCACCCTCATGGCCCCCGCGTGGCCGGCTGCGGCGCCGGAGCCGGGTCCCGCGGCCGTACCCGACGCGGTGCCCGACGAGGCCGCAACCGTCGCAGGCGTGGCCACCGCGGCAGACCGGCCGTCGCCCTCGCCGCCGGCGGCTCGCCCCTTGCCCTCGCCGAAGCCGCGACCCTGCTTGCTCCTCCCGCCGTCGTCCAGCTTGTGCAGCACGCCCTCCCGGCTGCCGTCGCGGTAGTAGGTGATCCCCTTGCACCCCAGCTCGTACGCCAGCCGGTAGAGGGTCCGGACCTGGTCGACCGTGTGCTCGCGCGGCGCGTTGACCGTCTTGGAGATGGCCGCGTCCACGTACTGCTGGATCACGGCCTGCATGCGCACGTGCTCCTCCGGCGTCAGCTGGTCGGCGGAGACGAAGTAGTCGGGCACCGGCTCGTCCGGGTGCTCCTCCAGCCACTGCCGGTACAGCTCGTGGTAGACGATGTGGGTGCCGGTCCGATCCGTCCGCTTGAAGGAGAAGGCGAAGACCGGCTCGATGCCGGAGCTGACGCCGGCCAGCAGGCTCGTGGTCCCCGTCGGCGCCTGGGTGAGCAGGAACCCGTTGCGGATGCCGTGCTCGGCGATCAGCCGGCGGATGTCCTCCGGCAGCCGCTGGATGAACCAGCCCTGGAGGTACTTCTCCTTGTCGAACAGCGGGAAGGGCCCCTTCTCCTTGGCCAGCAGGGCCGAGGTCCGGTACGCCTCGTCGCGGATCAGCCGGTACACCTGCTCGCAGACCTCGAAGGCCTTCTCGCTGCCGTAGCGGATGCGCAGCTTGATCAGCATGTCCGCCAGCCCCATGGTGCCCAGGCCGATGCGCCGGATGCCGTATCGCTGCGCCTTCTCGTTCTCCGGGAAGAAGTACTCCGTGGCGTCGATCACGTTGTCCAGGAAGCGGACGGCGACGGCCACCGTCTCCCGCAACCCCTCGAGGTCGAGTTCGCCATCGTGGACGAACGCGGCCAGGTTGATGGCGCCCAGGTTGCACACGCCCCAGGGCCCCAGCGGCTGCTCGCCGCAGTTGTGGGCCACCAGGCCGTTGGCGATCAGCGAGTGGGTCACCGGCTCCGTGGTGTCGTACACGTCGGCGGTGCCCGCCGGTTCCACCGCCACCACCCGCGTGGTGTACGTCTCCCGGTTGGAGCGCCGCGCCTTGCCGGCCACGAAGGCCGCCACCTTCTCCTGTTTGCGCGGGCTCAGGAACCCCACCTCGGCGAGGAACCGGTCGCGGTTGGCCTTGTCCAGGACGAGCTCGTACTGGGGGGCGATGGCGTAGCGCCGCCGCCGGCGGCGGCTGTCGGGCAGCCGGCTCTCCCCAGCGGCCCGTCGCTCCCGCAGCGCGGCCACGATGCCCAGGTTCAGGAGGAGCAACTGCACGTCCTGCAGCAGCGCCTTCGAGCTGCTGGCCAAGCGGATCGAGCAGGACTTCTTGGCGTCGGTCCGGTTGACGGTGCCGTCGCTGGTGAACAACCCCTGCAGGAAACCCACCACCGCCTCCCGGGGAGCGCGCCACAACGCCTCGGGGACCCGCTTCTCCCGCGCCTTGACGGCCCGGACCCCCAGGCTCTCGAAGAAGGTGGCCACCGTGCTCCCGTACAGCAGCGTCGTGGTGTGGTTCCGGGTGCTGACCGCTCCGCGGACGCCGAACCAGCGGCGGATCCGCTCACGGATCACCGGCAGGACGTCGGCCTCGTCGCAACCGAAGACGAACCCCACCCGGGGCTTGCCTTGATCGCGGTACAGGTAACCGTCGCCCGTCAGCCAGCCCAGCACCTGGCCGAGCTCGCGGCTCCAGGTTCGGGGCGGGGCGGCCTCGCCCCGCTCGATACGCCCCCGCATGCGGCCGCGGGCGGCCACCGCCCGGTGCCATTCGTCCGGCAGCTGCGGGTCGGCCGGCCAGGCCCCCTCGCCGGACTGCAGGAACAGCACGTCGCCGGGGCGGAGGTCCTTGAGCGCCACGTAGCCCGCCGGCGTCAGGAAGGGATGATCCGGCGTGGCCACCACCTCGAAGCCGTGCTCCGTGACCAGCCGCATGACTTCGGCTTGCCGTCGGGTGAGCATGACCGGCGCCGCCGGACGCAACCGGGTCCCCAGGCGCGGGAAGCCGGCGCCCGCACCCACCACCTGCAGCGCGGCGTCCTCCGCCCGCAGGTCGGTGAGGACGGTGACGGGACGGCCCTCCCGGTAGAGCTCTTCCATGGTCTTGAGCCCTTCCGCGGTGGCCAGGCGCGTGGACCCCACGAAGCAGGGGTTCACGCAGTTGATGCGCTCGCAGTACCAGCTGTTGGAGCGCTTGTTCACCCGCTCCATGAAGACGACGCCCGGCTCCCCCGAGGCCCACGCCGACTCGCAGATCAGCTCCCACAGGTCGCGGGCCCGGACGGTCTTGTACACCTTGCCGTTCCACTTCAGGTCCCAGGGCAGGTCCTGCTGGACCGCCTCCATGAAGGCGTCGCTGATGCACACCGACAGGTTGGCGTTGGTGATCTTGGTCAGGTCCCGCTTGACGGTGATGAACTCCTCGATGTCGGGGTGGTCGTCGTCCAGCATGAGCATCAGGGCGCCGCGCCGGCTGCCGCCCTGGATCACGCTGCCGGTGGCGGTGCTGTAGACCTCCGCCCAGGAGACCGGGCCGCTGGCGGTGCCGTTCACGCCCTTGACGTACGTGCCGCGCGGGCGCAGGGTCGAGAGGTTCACCCCCACGCCGCCGCCGCGGGACATGATCTCGACCATCAGCGAGACGTTCTCCATGATCCCCTTGCGGCTGTCCTCGGGCGAGGGGATCACGTAGCAGTTATAATAGGTGACCTTGTTGCCGGTGCCCGCGCCCGCCAGGATGCGGCCACCGGGCACGAACTTGAAGCCGTCGAGGGCCTGACGGAAGCGTCGTTCCCAGACCTCCCGCTGGCCCGGCTCCTCCACCTCGGCGATGGCCCGGGCCACGCGGTCCCACATCTCCTCCGGCGACGACTCGACCGGCTTCCCGTCGGGACCCTTCCGGGCGTAGCGGTCCAGGAAGACGGTCTTCCGGATCCCCGTCAGTTCCATCGGCGGCCCTCCTCCTCATGGCTGCCAAGAGCTTGTCCCCGTGCCCACGACGCCGCGGCCGCCTGCCCCCGCGGCCCCAGCGCCGAGCAGCCGGACCCGCACCTCCCAGCGGAAGGGAGGCAAAGGTTCGACGGCACTACGACGCTGGGGCCCCGCCGGTCGCCCCCGCGGCGGTCCCATCGGCGGCCGACGCCGGTGCGTCCCGCGGGACCACGCCGTCCTGGGGGCGCGGCCCGTCGCCCGCGTCCGCCGCCCGGGTGGCGGGCGCCGCGGCAGCAGCGTCGGCGCCGTCGGCCGGTTCGTCCCCCGCCAGCAACCGGTCCAGCTCGCGGCGGAAGGTCTCGATGTCCTTGAACTGGCGGTAGACCGAGGCGAACCGGACGTATGCCACCTGGTCCACGTGGCGGAGGCGCTCCATGACCATCTCGCCGATCACCTTGCTCGGGATCTCCTTCTCGTACCGGCTGCGCAGCTCGCGCTCGATCTCGGCGGCGATGGCCTGCAGGCGCTCCACCTCCACCGGTCGCTTCTCGCAGGCGGTCAGCATCCCGCGCAGGACCTTTTCGCGATCGAACCGCTCGCGGCGTCCGTCGCGCTTGATCACGAAGAGGGGGGTCTGCTCCACCTTCTCGTAGGTGGTGAAGCGCTCCCCACAGCGCTGGCACTCCCGCCGCCGCCGGATGGCCATGCCCTCCTCCGTCGGCCGGGAGTCCAGCACCCGCGTGTCGGGGGCGTGACAGCGCGGGCAACGCACCGACTCCCCCCCCCTTCGCCCCGCTCGCCGGGCACCGGTCGGGCATCGGTCGCGGGCTGCGTCCGTCGGCCCCTGCCCCGCGGAAACCCACCTACATCTAGGCGTCTCGACACGATCATCCACTACATTTTGTTAAAGCACGCCGAGGCAGGCTTCGCCACCCGCCGGGGCCATTCCTGCCGCCCGTGACTCTTCCCGCCCGGACGAGCCGGCTGCGCTCCGGCCGCGCCAGCCGACAACGGAGGGGCGCCCTCGCAGGGGTCGCCGGAGCCCGGCAAACATCCATTCCCCTTGAGCGTGCCCCATCGACGGCGGGGTCGCAAATCGCCGTCGAGGCGCTGACGGCCCGTCCCGCCGCATCCTGGGCCGTTGGCGCCCGTGGCGCCGACCGCTTGCAGCATCCGCCGCCTCCCACCCTGGCGCCCCGAGGTGACCCCACCCTGGGGGTGCAAGCGGCCGGTCAAGGCGCAGACGTCGCCCGCCAGCCCCGGAGGCCGCCCGCGCGGCGTCCCCGCTGCGCCGGTCCGGTGGGGCGGTTCGCCGGCGCGGCGGGCGCACGGCCCGGACCGATCCCGCCCGGGCGGCGGGCCTGGGCGGCCCGGGCGCGACGGGGGTGTGGTCGTCAGCGGCGTCGCGGCAGCCGGCCGTCCCGGGTGGTGCGGTCCGGCCGGCGCGGGCGCCATGGGGGTGCCGTCACGGTCGGCGTCGCGGCGGGCGGCCGGCCCGGGTCGCCTCGGTCGACGGCCCGAGCCCGTGCCGGCAACATCCGGTGGACGACCCTTGCGGGTGGAAAGACTCTTTGTGTAGTGTGAAGTGGTAGACGTGCGGGGCCCCTGCCGCCAACCGGTCGCCGCCGCCCGGCGGCCGCGGGCCGTTGCTGGCAGCTCGCCCCGACCCCGCAGCTGCGCCGCCACCTCGAGGGCCCGGATGCCGGTGGCGGGCGGGACCCCGTCCCCAGGGTGCACCCCACCGGGCGCCCGGGGTGGCTGGCGACACTCGTCGGCCGGAAGGAGGAGCTTCCCGTTGAGCCGGGTCCAGACACCGGAGCAACAGCCGCCGGCGTCCGGGGGGCGGAAGTCGCTGATCGGACGGCTCGCCGACTGGATCTTCAACAGCGCCCTCTGGAAGTCGATGTACATGAACCCCTACCCGCGGGACCGGCGCACCCGCGGGCTGGCCGTCTTGAACAGCCTCTTCCTCCACCTGCACCCGGGCCGCATCAGCCGTCAGGCCCTGACGTTTCGCTACACCTTCGGGCTCGGCGGCACGTCGTTCTTCATGTTCATCATCCTGACGGTGACGGGCATCTTCCTCATGTTCTACTACGTCCCGGCCGTGCCGCAAGCCTACTTCAGCATCGAGGAGCTGGAGACCACCGTCGCCTTCGGCCAGTTCTTCCGCAACATCCACCGCTGGGCCGCCCACGCCATGGTCCTGCTGGTGTTCCTGCACATGCTGCGGGTGTTCTACACCGGGGCCTACAAGCCGCCGCGGCAGTTCAACTGGGTGATCGGCGTGGTGCTGCTGGTCCTGACCTTCTTGATGAGCTTCACGGGCTACCTGCTCCCCTGGGACCAGCTGGCCTACTGGGCGGTGACGGTGGGCACCAACATGGCCGGCGCCACGCCGTTCGTCGGCGACAAGCTGAAGTTCCTCCTCATCGGCGGATACGACATCAACCAGAACACCCTGATCCGGTGGTACACGCTGCACGTCTTCGCCCTGCCCCTGGTGGCGGCCGTGTTCATGGGCATGCACTTCTGGCGGGTGCGCAAGGACGGGTTCTCCCGCTAGCGCGCCGCCGGCGCGGGGCCCGACGGCGGATCGGCTGCGACGGGTCCGGTCACCGTCGGTGGGTCCGGGGGCCGCTCCGCCGGGCCCCGATCCGATGCCATCTGCAGGCCCGGGCCGGACGAGCGCGGCGGCGCCCCACCGGGCCCCGCGCTGCCGCGGTTTCCGCGAGGCGCGGCATGACGGGTAGGGCACGAGGAGGGAAGCTCCGTGGCACAGCCGCAACCGGTCAAGGCCGCTTCCGGCGAGGAGCCCAAGCGGCCCAATCCCAAGGAGCAGGTGACCGTCTGGCCGCACCTGCTGCTCATCGAGTTCGTCGGCGCCCTGATCTACACCATCGGGCTGTCGATCCTCGCCATCTTGATCAAGGCGCCGCTGCTCGACCTGGCCAACCCGACCCACACGCCGAACCCGGCCAAGGCGCCCTGGTACTTCCTCAACCTGCAGGAGCTGCTGCTGCACATGCATCCCAGCCTGGCCGGTGTGATCGTGCCGGGGCTCGTGCTGGTGCTGATCGCCGCCATCCCGTACATCGACACGGATCCGTCGGACACCGGGGTGTGGTTCTCGGGCGAGAAGGGCCTGCGCATCTTCAAGTTCTCCTTCGTCTACACCGCGTTGATCGTGGTGGGGCTGGTGCTCTTCGACGCCTTCTTCGCCGTCAACGTCGGCGGCGTCGACTACATCGGCACGCGGGGCGTGGTGGCCGCGATCCTGCAGCTGTTCATGAGCCCGGAGGCGATCCACGCCCAGGCGCAGCTGGTCGAGTGGATCGCCGGCGTGGTGATTCCGCTGATCGTCATGGCGGCGGTGCCCGGCGTGCTGGCCGCCATCGTCCGCAAGCGGTACCAGGCCAATACCCGCGAGACCATCATCGCGCTGTTCACGGTCTTCGTCGCCTCCTACGTCGTGCTGACCATCATCGGTACGGGCTTCCGGGGCGAGAGCCTGCACCTGGTGTGGCCGTGGCAGCTCGAGCCGCCCCACTGAGGGGAGTCCGCGGGGAGAGGGCGCGGTTCGGCCGCTTGCGGCCGGTCCATCCGGCTGCGTACGATGCTGGACGTTGGAGGGATCGGGAGCATGGCCGACGATCGGGAACGGGGTCCCGAGTCGGAAGGCGGAGCCGGCGCGGGACAGCCTGATGCCAAGGATGCACGGCCTGCCGGTGAGGCCCCGGCGGGCTCGGCCGGCCGCTCCGGCGGCGCGGAGGCGGCCGGTGGCGCGGAGTCGGCCGGCGGCGCGGGGTCGGGGGCGGAACGGCCGGCGGCGGCCGCACCGTCCGTCGGGGGCCGCCAGGCCGCCGGGTCGCCGGCGGGGGGCACCGGGCCTGCAGCCGCCGGCGCCGCGGGTCCGCAGGGCCATCGCGGCGCGGGCACCCCGTCGAAGGTCGACCCCGAGAAGCTGGCCGCGGCCAAGGCGGCGGCCGCGCGGGCGGCTGCGGCCAAGGCTGCGGGCGGCGGTGCCGGTGGCGGGGCGGCCGCGACGGCGGCAGGGGGCGTTGCGCGACCCGCGGCGCGAGCCGGCGGCCACGGCGCAGCGGCCCGGCGGGACGAACCGGTGACGCGCCGCGACTTCCTCCACTGGGCGCTGTGGGGGTCGGCGTTGCTGTGGCTGGGGCACTTCGCCGGCAGCTTCGCCAACTACTTCTGGCCGCGGAAGGTGGGCTTCTTCGGCCAGAAGATCAACATCGGGCCGGCCTCCAACTTCCCGGTGGGGTCCGTGACCAAGATCGACGCGGGCAAGTTCTACCTGGTCCACGTCGAGGAGGGCATGATCGCCCTGTACTGGCGCTGCACCCATCTGGGCTGCACGGTGCCGTGGAAGCCGGAGGAGCGGCCGGACGCCGGCGGCTGCTTCTGCTGTCCCTGCCACGGCTCCCAGTTCAATAAGGTGGGCGAGAAGATCGGCGGCCCCGCGCCGCGGCCGATGGACTACTTCCCCATCGAGATCGACGAGGCGGGCAACGTGTGGGTGGATACCGGCCGCGTCCAGCAGCGCACCGCCTTCAGCCCCGACCAGCTGACGCCGGTGCCGCGGGCGTGATGCCCCGCGTCTTCGGCGGCGACGCCCTGGCCAGGAGGAGGTGAGCCGCCGTGTTCGAGGTCCTCGAGTCCGTGGAGCTTCTCGCCGTGGCGATCACGATCTTCCTCTGCCTCTGGGCGGTCGATACCGTGGAGCGGTTCACCGGCCGCCCGCTGGAGACGTCGGGCGAGGACGAGTGAAGGCCGCCCACGCACCCACGCGGAAAGGAGTCGCAGCCTTGAGCAAGCGGAAAGTGGTCGCCCTCAGCCTGCTCTGGGCCCTGATCCTGATCCTGCAGGGCTACTGGCTCTTCGAGGGCCAGCGGATGTCCAGGGCAGCCGAAGCCGCGCGGGAGGAACAGGCCGCCCGGGGCGCCCAGCTCTACGCCCAGAACTGCATGGTCTGCCACGGACCCGTCGGCGAGGGCATCATCGGGCCGCCGTTGAACCGGGACGCGTTCCGGGCGGAGGGCAAGCCGCCGGTCCAGGTCGCCACCATCCAGGACTCCCTGACCAAGACCATCGCCCGGGGCCGCCCGGGGTTCGATAGCCATACCTGGTTGGTGGAGGACGGCAAGATCCACTCCTACACCCGGATGCCGGCGTGGTCCACCGCCGACAACGGCCCGCTGAACGAGCAGCAGATCCGCGACCTGGTCACCTTCCTGATGTACGGCGACTGGCAGGAGCCCAGCAAGCACGCCGCCGCCCCCGAGGTGGCGCGGCTGACGGTGACCGAGTACGTCCAGAATCCCGACACCGGCGCGCAGGAGCAGCGCACCCGACCCGTCACCGCCCAGGACCTAGACGTCCAGGCCAAGGGGTTGACGGAGGAGGAGAACCAGCAGGCCAAGGAGCTCTTCGTGGAGATGAACTGCATCCAGTGCCATACCCTGGGCAGCTACGGCGGGGTCGTGGGCCCCAACCTGACCCAGGCCGGCGAGTGGCTCCCCAGCCAGGAGTTCGTCGAGCGGTGGATCGCCAACCCGCAGGACTTCGCCCCCTGGGAGCGCATGCCCTCGGTGTGGCACGGGCAGGGCACGCCGCTGGACCTGACCGAGACCTATCGGGAGGAGCAGGACAAGTTCCGCAGCATCATGCCCCCTTACGAGGACGCCATGTCACCGGAGCAGATCCGCCTGCTGGCCCGCTTCCTGATGGGTCTTGGCGACGTGGAGAAGCGGAACGCCGCATCGCTCCCCGCTCCCTCCGGCGGCGGGAGCAGCCAGGGTCCGGGCCAGGGCGGCGGTGGCGACGGTGGCGGCGCCGCGGGTGCCGGCGGGGGTTCGTGATGATCGCAAGAGCAGGGGTGCCGCGGTCCGAAGGGGCACCGGTGGGCAGCCGGTGCCCCTTGGTGCCATGTCCGGGCCTTCGCCTTCAGAGCCGTTCGGTCGCTCGCCGTCGGCGCGGGCCGCACCTCGACCTGGGCATGGCGTGGACGGTTGCGGGTTCGTCCGCGGCGGCGGTGCCCCTGGACCCGCGCTGGGATCGACCGCCAGGGAGCACCGCCGTGGGTGGCTGCCGAGCGCACGGAGGCACGGACCGACCATGACGTCACCGAGACGGGTCGTCACGATGCAGGCGGTTCCCAGAGATCTGGCCCGCTCCGGCTGGATCGGCCAGCCCGCAGTGCAGCCCGGGGCTCCGTGGAGCTGGGCCATCGCATGCCTGCTCCTGGGGTGGGGTGCGGGATCCCTGTTCCGGCTGCGTGCCCTCCTGGGCATCAACGTCCTGGACATGTTCGGGTTCTGGTGCCTGGTGGGTGCCGGCTTGTGTGCCGCCCAGTTCTTCACGGCCATGCAGGTCGTCGACGGCCGGCGCCGGCTGTTCGAGGCGCTGGAACGACTGTCCGGCGGGTTCGTCAAGGTGGCCATCCCCGGCGCCGCCCATCGCGGGCGCGGCGGGGCGGAGGTGCTGGTGGCGACCGCGGACCGGGCCTGGGTGATCGGCACGCTGGACGTGTCGGCCTCCGCCCGCCCCAAGGCGGCGCGCAAGCGGCTGGTGGCCGCCGCCGATCGCCTGGTGGCGGAGAGCCGGATCCTGAGCGCAGAGCTGGCGGCGGCCGGCGTGCGGTGGCCGGCCGAGCCCGCACCGGTGCTGGTGCTCACGCGTCGCCCCGTCCACGGTCCTCTGCTGGAGTGCGGCGTGTGGCAGGTGAACCCGGAACATCTCGTCAAGTTGTTGGACGAACGCAGCGCGGCAACCCGCGTCCGCGGCAGCCTGCACGCGGCCCTGGCCGCCTGGCATGACCGGCGGGCCCTGCAGGCGCAGCACCGGCGCCGGCGCTGAGAGGCAACCGAGGGCGGCGGTGGTGTGCGGCTCCAGGGCCATCCCAGGGGCAGCCGAACCTGCAGGCGCAGCACCGGCGCCGGCGCTGCAGCGCGGCTGCGATGCCGGGACAGGGGAAGCCGAGCCACCACTGCGGTCGCGGGCCGCGACGGGGGGATCCCGTCGGGGAAGCCCCGAAGCCCCTGGGAGCGTTCCCCCGGATCCGTCGGGCGTGAGGCCGGCCGCGGATCGGGTGGGCCTGGGAAGCACCGCCCGCATGCCCCATGCCCCGCGTGCGCCGTGCCCCGGGGGCCGGGCGTGCCGGAGGGGGGGGGGCGCGTCGGATGGGCCTCACCGACCGGAGCCGCCGCGCGCTGCAAGGAGGACGAGGTGGGACATGCCTTCGTTCCTGCAAGTGGCCTTGCTGCTCGCCGTGGTGATCCTCGCCGCCAAGGGCGCCGGGGCCCTCTCCAAGCGCCTGGGCCAGCCCGCCGTGTTCGGCGAGTTGTTGGTCGGCATCCTGCTGGGGCCCTCGCTGTTGGACATCCTGCACTGGCCGGTCTTCACCGACCCCCACTACCTCGAGCAGCTGGTCCGCGACCTGGCCGAGCTCGGCGTCATCTTCCTGATGTTCCTGGCCGGTCTGGAGACGGACCTGACGGAGATGCGCAAGGTGGGCACCGCGGCCTTCTTCGGGGCGGTCGGCGGCGTCGCCCTGCCCTTCCTGGCCGGCACCGGGGTGGCGCTCGCCTTCGGCTTCCCCACCTACGAGAGCGTGTTCATCGGGACCATCCTCACCGCCACCTCCGTCAGCATCACCGCCCAGACCCTGCTGGAGCTCGGGCGCCTGCGCTCCCGGGAAGGCACGACGATCCTGGGCTCCGCCGTGATCGACGACGTGATGGGCATCGTCATCCTGTCCGTCGTGGTCGCCCTCCACCAGGCCGGCCTGGGCGAGGGTCCCGGCACCGCACCCGGCGCCGGCGCGGCGGGGATCGCGACGCTGCTCCCCATCGTGCTGCGCATGGCAGCCTTCTTCCTGGCCGCCCTCGCCGTCGGCCGCTGGCTGCTGCCGCCGGTGCTCCGCGCGGCCGCCCGCTGGCCTGGGACGGAGCCGCTCTTCGCCGTGGCCCTGGTGGCCGGGCTGCTCATGGCCGTCGCCGCGGAAGAGCTCGGCGGCGTCGCCGCCATCACGGGCTCGTACATGGCCGGCGTGATGTTGACCTTGCATCCCGATCTCAAGCACCACGTGGAAGAGCGGCTGGCCGTCCTGGCCTACGGCTTCTTCGTCCCCATCTTCTTCGTCAACATCGGGTTGGAGAGCGACGTGGTGGCGGCCGTGGCCGAAAGCGGCGCCGGCTTCCTCATCCTGATCCTGGCGGCCGCCGTCCTCGGCAAGGTCATCGGCTCCAGCCTCGGCGTCCGTCCCTTCGGCTTCCGCTGGATCGAAGCCCTCCGGGTGGGCATCGGGATGGTCAGCCGGGGCGAGGTGGCGTTGATCGTGGCCGGCATCGGCTTGCAGGAGGGCGTGATCTCGCAACCCGTGTTCTCCGTCATGGTGGTCATGACCCTGTTCACGACCCTGGTCACACCCGTCCTCTTGCGCTGGTCCTTCGGCCGTGCGCCCGATTCGCCCTCGGGGGCCGCCGCCTATCAGCCGGTGCCGGGAGCCCGGTCCGGCGAGGCGGATTAGGGAGCGCGAGCGGCGGGTGTGCCCAACTTCCCGGCGGCGAGACCGAAGTCCGAAACGGGGCCGCGACGGAGCGCCAGGCGCACCGTCGCTCCCGTCCCCCTCGCCCTTCGGCGCGGCCACCGCACGCGGCCTACCGGCGTGATGAAGGAGGTCATGGCAATGAAGCTCTTGGTCGCGGTCGACGGTTCCCCGCCCTCGGGCCGCGCCCTTGAGCTGGCCGCCCGGCTCGTCCAGGGCCGCCAGGGGGCGCGGCTGGTGCTGGTGCACTGCGTTCCCGGGATGAGCGGCGACCTGTTCGTCGGCCCCGATGCGGTGTACCGCTACCTGGAGGAGTCGGAGCGCCTGGGGCGATCCATCCTGGACGCGGCGACCCGGCGTCTCGGCGAACCGCGGCCGCCTGTGGAGACGGTCCTCCGGCGTGGCGAGCCGGGACGCGAGATCGTCGCCGAGGCCGAGCGCCAGCGCCCCGACCTGGTGGTGGTGGGCCTGCGCGGGCTGGGGCGCGTCACCTCCGCCCTGCTGGGCAGTGTCAGCGGGTACGTGCTGGAACACTGGCGCGGGCCGGTGCTGGTGGTGCATTGAGCTGGGAGGCGGGCACCGCCCTGCCTGCCCACCGGCCCCGGCCGGCCCATCCCATCCATCCCCCTGCCGCCGCGCGGGACGAAGGTGGCGCTACATTCCGCTGCGGCCCATGACCATCAGCGACACCTCGGCCCACCGCATGAAGGCGTCGGGCCAGATCCCCAGGACCAGGGTGAAGAAGAAGCAGACCGCCAGCACCGTCCAGATCGGGGCGGGCACCGGCACCGCCGTGTCGGGCACGGGCGCCTTCTCCGCCGGCACCACGTACATGTGCCGCACCAGGTTGTAGTAGTATCCGACCGAGATCACGCTGTTGAGCGCCACCAGCACCGGCAGCCACAGGTTGCCGGCCGCCACCAACGCGCGGAACACGCCGAACTTCGCCATGAACCCCGCGGTGAACGGAAGCCCCACCAGGGAGACCAGGAAGACCACCAGCAGCGCCGCCAGTAGCGGCTCCCGGCGAGCGAGCCCGGTGAAGTCCTGCACCGTGCGGCCCTCGCCGTGCACCTGCAGCGCGGTGATCACGGCGAAGGCGCCGACGTTCATGAAGGTGTAGGCCATCACGTAGTACAGCACGGCGGTCCGGCCGAGCTCCGACGCCGCCGCCACGGCCGCCAGGATGTATCCCGCCTGGGCGATGGACGAATAGGCCATGAGCCGCTTGACGTCGGTCTGCCGGAGCGCCGCCACGTTGGCCACCGTCATCGTCAGCACGGCCAGGACGACGAAGGCGGTCTGCCAGGCCTCCTGGGCTCCACCCATCCCGCCGTAGAACACCCGCAGGATGGCTGCGAACGCCGCGCCCTCCGACACCACCGCCAGATAGGCGGTGATGGGCGTGGGTGCGCCCTGGTAGGCATCCGGCAGCCAGAGGTGGAAGGGCACGGCGCCGGCCTTGAAGGCCAGCCCCGCCAGCAGGAAGGCGACCCCCAGGGCCAACATCGGCACCGGCACGCCGGCGGCCGCCTCGCCCTGCAGCACCTGACCGACCTGGCGCGCCAGCTCGACCAGGTCGAAGGTGCCCGTGACACCGTACACCAGCGAGACGCCGAAGAGCAGGATGCCCGAGCTCAAGGCCCCGTTGAGGAAGTACTTCAGCGCCGCCTCCTGGGAGCGCGGGTCGGTGCGCATCAGCCCCGCCAGGGCGTAGGAGCTCAGCGACAGCAGCTCCAGCCCCAGGTAGAAGGTCAGCAGGTTGGCCGCCCCCGCCATGAACAGGGCCCCGGTGGTCGCCAACAGCAGCAGGCTGAAGTACTCGCCCGGGGCGATGCCGCGCTGGGCCACGTAGTCGATCGACAGCAGCGCCACCAGTGCGGTGGCGATCAAGAACACCGCCTTGAAGAACGCGGCGTAACCGTCGCTGGACACCATGCCACCCAGGATGGGACCCGGCTGGGCGACGTCGCGGCGGATGACGATCATCGCCACGACGACGCCGAGCACGGCCAGATAGCCGATCCAGTCGCGGCGCCCTGCGGCCGTCCCCGGGGCCGCCGCGCCGGTCTCACCGCCCTGCCCCGCCGCCTCGTCGCGCCCGCCGGCGAAGGCGTCGGCCAGCAGGAGGACCATGGCCGTCACGGCCAGCACGATCTCGGGCAGGAGATAGATCAGTTCCCCGGCCGACAGCACCGGCATGCTCACATCCCTCCCAACTTGGCGACGAACTGGGCGACGGGCGTGCTCAGCACCTGGGTCAACAGGCCGGGCATCCACCCCAGCAGCAGCATGGCCGCCACCAGCGGCACGAAGGTCGCCAGCTCCCGCGGCGTGACGTCAGGGAGCCCGCTCCACTCGGGCCTCGGAGCGCCCATGGTCACCCGCTGCAGCATGGTCAGGTTGTACATCGCCGCCCCGACCAGCCCGACCAGGGCGACGTAGACCGCGGTGGGGAACACCGGCAGCGTGCCCATCAGCGTGAAGAACTCGCCGATGAAGGTGCTGAACCCGGGCAGACCCAGGTTGGCGAAGGCGGCGATGCCCAGGAAGGTGGCCCCCACCGGCGTGGTGCGGAACATGCCGCCCAGCCGGTCGAAGTCCCGGGTGTGGGTGCGGTCGTACCAGAAGCCGACCAGCAGGAACAGCAGCGCCGACGCCAGCCCGTGGGCCACCATCATGAAGACCGCCGCCATGGTGGCGGACTGCCCCGCCTCCAGGATCACCTGCGGGTCGCGCCCCGCCAGCTGGGCGGCCTGGGCGACCCCCGGCGCCGCGGCGGCCGCCGCCAGCGCCAGCACCACGAACCCCATCTGGCTGACCGAGGAGTAGGCCACCAACCGCTTGAAGTCCCGCTGCCCCAGGGCGGTGAAGGCGCCATAGAGGATGGCGACCACGGCCAGCGTCGCCAGCGCGCCGGCCAGGTCGCGGGCCACGTCGGGCAGCGTCGGCCACGTGATCCGCATCATGCCGTAGGTGCCCAGCTTCAGCAGCACCGCCGCCAGGATCACGCTGATGGGCGTCGGCGCCTCGACGTGGGCGTCGGGAAGCCACGTATGGACGGGCCACATGGGCGTCTTGATGGCGAACCCGACGAAGAGCAGCAGGAACAGGGGCAGCTTGAGGGCCTCGGGCACCGCCGCCGGGGCGCGCCGCGCCAGCTCCACCATGTCGAAGGTGCTGGCGCCGGTGAGCAGGTAGAGTGCGAGGATGCCGACGATCAGCACGATGCTGCCCACCAGCGTGTAGATGAAGAACTTCAGCGACGCGTAGTCCCGCCGCGGACCGCCCCAGACCCCGATGAGGAAGTACATCGGGATCAGCGACAGCTCGAAGAACACGTAGAAGAGCAGGTAGTCCAGGGCCAGGAACACGCCGAAGATCCCGGTGACCAGGAGCCCCAGCAGCACCCAGTACTCCTTGACCCGCTCCTCGATGCCCCAGGAGGCCAGCGCCGCGATGGGGGCGATCAGCGCGGTCAAGGCCACCAGCGGCAGCGACAGGCCGTCGACGCCCAGGTAGTACCAGGCGCCCAGGGTGGGGATCCAGCGGTAGCGCTCCACGAACTGGGGCCCGCCGGCCGCCGGGTCGAACCCGGCCCACACCGCGGCCACCAGCAGCAGCGGCACCGCCATCGCCACGGTGCCCACCAGGCGAATGGCCCGGTGGTTCTCGCGCGGGATCAGCAGGGTCAGCAGCGCGCCCGCCGCCGGCACCCCCAGGATCAGGCTCAGGTAGGGCAGCGACGCGGACATCACCACAGGCCTCCCGTCCGTTGCAGGATCAGCAGCGCCAGCAGCACCACCCCGGCGAACAGGGTGAGCATGTACCCCTGGACCAGGCCGGTGGACCAGCGCCGCACCACCTCGCCCACGCCGGCCACCAACCCGGCCACCCCGTTGACGATCCCGTCGATCACCAGCCGATCGAACCCGGCCGCCAGCCGCGCGACCCAGGACGAACCGGCCAGCACCACGACCTCATAGGCCCGGTCGAAGAACCACTTCTCCTGGAGGACGAAGTAGGGCGTCGCCAGGGCGCTGCGCAGCGTCGCCGGCGAGATCCACCCCAGCCCGTAGACGACGATCCCCAGCAGGATGCCCGCCACGGCGAACAGCGTGCCCGTCAGGACCACCAGCGACTCCGGCTCGTGGGCGGCCTGGTGCTCCCCGAAGGTGATGAACTCGTGGACCGGCGCACCGAACAGCGCCGGCGCCAGGAAGCCGGCGGCGAAGGCGGGGATGGCCAGCAGCACCAGCGGCCAGCGCAGCTCCGGCCCGCCCTCGTGGGCATGGGCGAACCGCTGCTCGTCCCGCGGCCTGCCGAAGAAGGTCAGTACCACGGCCCGCGTCATGTAGAAGGCGGTCAGGCCCGCCGTCACGGCACCGACCCAGAACAGCACCGGATAGCGGGAGTGATAGGCGGCCAGCAGGATCTCATCCTTGGAGTAGAAGCCGGAGAAGGGCCAGATGCCCGCCAGCGCCAGCGTGCCGACGATGAAGGTCAGCGCCGTCAGCCTCATCTTCCGGCCCAGGCCGCCCATCTCGCGCATGTCCTGCGTATGCACCGCGTGGATCACCGCGCCGGACCCCAGGAACAGCAGCGCCTTGAAGAAGCCGTGGGTCCACAGGTGGAACATGGCCGCGCTGTAGCCGCCGACGCCCAGGGCCATCACCATGTAGCCGAGCTGGCTGACCGTCGAGTAGGCCAGCACCTTCTTGATGTCCGTCTGGACCACGGCGATGGTGGCCGCCAGGAAGGCGGTGAACGCGCCGAGGAACGCCACCACGGCCAGCGCCGTGGGCGCCTCGGCGAAGATGAAGTAGGTCCGGGCGATGAGGAACACGCCCGCCGCGACCATGGTGGCGGCGTGGATCAGGGCGCTGACCGGGGTCGGGCCGGCCATGGCGTCGGGCAGCCAGACGTGCAGCGGCGCCTGGGCCGACTTGCCCACCGCCCCGCCGAAGATCAGCAGCGCGGCGACGGTCATCGCGCGGGTGAAGTCGGGCGTCCCCGCGCCCGCCTGCTGCTCCACCCACGCCTGCCAGTCCGCGAAGCGCAGGCTGCCCGTCAGCTGGAACATGTACCAGAAGCCGGCCATCATCAGCACGTCGCCGATGCGGGTGGTGATGAAGGCCTTGTACGCCGCCGCCTGGTTCTCCCGCTCCTCGAACCAGTGACCGATCAGCAGGTAGGAGCAGGCGCCCATGATCTCCCACCAGATCAGCCAGAACACGGCGTTGTCGGCGATCACCAGCCCCAGCATGCCCGCGGTGAACAGGGAGATCAGGGCGAAGTACCGGTTGTAACGGGCGTCGCCGTGCATGTAGCCCAGGGAGAAGACGTGCACCATCAGGCTGACGAAGGAGACCATCAGCAGCAGGGCCGCCTCCAGGTTGTCCACCCGGAAGCCGACGTCCAGCGCGAAGGAACCGAACGCCAGCCACCGCCAGGCGGCCTCGTAGGCGTCCGGCCGCGCCACGGCATCGCGGAACACCCCGAGCGACAGGGCCGTCGCCGCCAGCATCCCCGCGACGCCGATCCAGCCCGCCCGCTCGCCCAGCCGGCGGCCGACGAACACCGTCAGGACGAAGGCCGCCAGCGGAAAGAGCGGGATCAACCAGGCCGACTCCACCACGCCGCCTCACCTCGCACTCCCGTCCGTTCCCTCATCCATCGGCCCATCGCCGGTACGCCGCCGGCAGTGGGCGGTCGGCCGCCCCACCGCGCGATCCGCCGACCCAGCGCGTCAGCCGCGCATCAACCGGATCTTGTTGATGTCCACCTCGCCGCGCCGCCGGACCACCATCAGCACGATGCCGATGCCGATGGCCGCCTCCGCG
Source organism: Thermaerobacter composti (assembly GCF_033582035.1). Classification (NCBI taxonomy): domain Bacteria; kingdom Bacillati; phylum Bacillota; class Clostridia; order Eubacteriales; family Clostridiales Family XVII. Incertae Sedis; genus Thermaerobacter; species Thermaerobacter composti. Next base: position 341,342 of record NZ_CP132508.1, on the reverse strand, counting down.
GCGGCGATGGCGATGATGAACAGGCCGAAGATCTGCCCCTCCACCGACCCCGGGTCCAGGTACCGGTTCAACGCCACCAGGTTCAGGTTCACGGCGTTGAGCATGAGCTCGATGCACATCAGGATCCGGATGGCGTTGGTGCGGGTCAGCGCACCCCAGAGGCCGAGGCCGAAGAGCAGGGTGCCGACCACCAGGTAGTCCAGCAGCGGAACGCCGCCCATCACCGGCCCACCTCCCTGGCGGTCCCGGCCGCCACCGCGGCGCCCGCGCCGGAGGTGCCCCCCTGCGTCCCCGACACCGCACCGGATGCCGCCGGCTCCGCCGCGGGCCGTCCGCCGCCGGCGGGGGACGCCTCCCCGCCGCCGGCATCGGGGGTCGCCGGCGCGACCCGGCTGCGGGTGCGGCCGCGTTCCTCCGCCGCATCGCGCCGCGTCAGCCCGATGGCACCGATCAGGGCGGCCAGCAGGGCCGCCGAGGCCACCTCGAAGGGCACCGCGTAGCGGGTGAACATCTCCCCGCCGATGGCGCGCAGGTCGTCGGCCACGGGGTCACCCAGCGGCACCCGCGGCAGCTGGGCCGCCGCCAGGCCGGCCAGCACCACGGCCACCAGGACGCCCGCCACGACCACCGGGATCCACCCGTAGTACGGCGAGCGCAGGCGGCGGCGCAACCGCTCGGCGGGCGGCAGCTCGCCGGGGCCCCGGAGCTCCTCGGGGTCCGAGAGCATGATGGCGAAGACCACGACGGTCAGGATGGCGCCGACGTAGACCAGCACGTGGAGCAGGGCGAAGGTCGGAGCCTGGAGCAGGATGAACAGCCCCGCCATGCCCACGAAGGTCAGCCCCAGGAACAGGGCGCTGTGGGCGATCTGCTCGCTGGTCACCACCCGCCAGGCGCCCAGCAGCACCACCGCCGCCAGGATGGCGAAGGCCACGGCGCCGCCGCTCATGGCTTCTCGCCCCCGGCCAGCCGGACGGCGTCGTACTGCTTCCAGATCTCCGCCAGCTGCTCCTTGTTGAAGATCAGGTTGGGCACGGAGTAGTCCGCGATCTCGAAGTGGTTCGCCATCTCCAGGGCATCGAAGGGGCAGGCCTCGACGCACAGGTTGCAGACCATGCACCGCGACATGTCGATGTTGAAGACCTTGGGTCGGCGCAGGCGCTTGCCCTTCTCGTCGGTCTCCTCGATGACCTCGATGACGTTGACCGGGCACGAGCGGGCGCAGAGCCCGCACGCCGTGCAGTTGAGCTCGCCGGTCTCCAGGTTGGTCTTCAGCACCGGGATGCCGCGGTAGCCCTTGGGCAGGTCCGGCCGCTCGTCGGGGTAGTTCACCGTCACCGGCGGCCTGGCGGCCGATCGCCAGGTGACGGCGTGCCCGATCACCACGCTCTTGGCCGCCTGCCAGATCTCCGCGAGGATGCTCACCCACCGTCACCGCCTTTCAGACCAGGAACAACCCGGTGATCACCAGGTTGAGCAGGCCCACCGGCACGAGGAACTTCCAGCCCAGGTCGAGCAGCTGGTCGATGCGGATCCGCGGCAGCGTCCAGCGGATCCACATGGCCAGCAGGACGAAGGCGTACGTCTTGATCAGGAACCACACCACCGGCGGCAGCAGGGGTCCGTTCCACCCACCGAAGAACAGGCTGGCCGCGATGGCCGACATGGTGAACAGGTTCGTGTACTCGGCGAACATGAACATGCCCCAGCGGATGCCGCTGTACTCGGTGAAGTAGCCCGCCACCAGCTCCGACTCGGCCTCCGCCATGTCGAAGGGCGTGCGGTTGAGCTCGGCGATGGCGGCGATCAGGAAGACGATGAAGCCGAGGAACTGCGGGAACACGAACCAGTAGGTGCGCTGGGCCTCGACGATGTCCTGGAGGCTGAGGCTGCCCGCCAGCATCACGACGCCCAGCACCGCCAGCACCAGCGGGATCTCGTAGGCCATCAGCTGCGCCGCCGCCCGCATGGCGCCGATCAGCGAGTACTTGTTGTTGGACCCCCAACCGGCCATGAAGATGCCGAACAGGGTGAAGGACGAGACGGCGCTCAAGAACAGCAGGCCCAGGTTGAAGTCCGGCTGCACGCCGAAGTCGGGCCCCACGGGCAGGATGACGAACAAGAGCACCGCCGGCGCGAAGACGACCACCGGCGCCGCCGCCCAGACCCAGCGATCCGCCGCGGCCGGCATCACGTCCTCCTTGGAGAACATCTTGATGGCGTCGGCGATCAGCTGCAGCCATCCGTGGGGCTTGCCCACGCGGTACGGGCCCACGCGGTACTGGATGCGCGCCGACACCTTGCGCTCCAGCCACACGAGGAACATGAAGTTGAGCCCGATGAAGGCGAGGGCGATGGTCGCCTTGAGGATGGCCCACAGCACCGCCACCAGCCCCTCCGGCATCAACGGTCGACCTCCCCGAGGACGATGTCGATGCTGCCGATGATGGCCACCACGTCGGCGACCAGGTGCCCCCGCGCCAGGAGGGGCAGCAGCTGCAGGTGGACGAAGCAGGGCGACCGCCAGCGGGCCCGGTAGGCGTTGGTGTCCCCCGCCGCCACCAGGTAGACGCCCACCTCGCCGCGCGGGCCCTCCACCCGGTGGTAGACCTCGCCGTACGGGCGGATGGCCCGCGGGACCTTGGCCATCACCGGGCCGTCGGGCAGCTCCTTGACCGCCTGGCGGATGATCTTCGCGCTCTCCAGCATCTCGTACATGCGCACCACGGCCCGGTCGTAGACGTCGCCGTTCTCGCCCACCGGGACGTCGAACTCGAACCGATCATAGGGCAGGTAGTTGTCCACCTTGCGGACGTCGTACTTGACGCCCGAGCCGCGCAGGACCGGTCCGCTGGCCCCGTAGGCGATGGCCACCTCCGGCTTGAGCACGCCGATCCCCTTGGTCCGGCGGACGAAGATGGCGTTGTCGATGAGCAGCCGCATGAACTCCGGCCAGTAGGTGCGCTCCAGCTGGTCGAGGAAGGCGAGCAGGTCGTCGAGCCACCCGTCGGGGACGTCGTTGCGCATGCCGCCGATGCGCAGATATCCGTACAGGAACCGCGCCCCGGTGGCCCGCTCGAACAGCTTGTAGCAGTACTCGCGCGCCGTGAAGGCGTGCAGGAAGGGCGTCACCGCCCCCATGTCCAGCCCGAAGGTGCCGAACCACAGCAGGTGGCTGGTGATCCGCTGCAGCTCGGAGAAGATCACGCGCAGGATCTGGGCGCGCTCGGGGACCTCGATGCCCGTCAGCTTCTCCACCGCCTGCACCAGCGCGAGCTCGTTGGTGATGGCGGCCAGGTAGTCGTTGCGGTCCGAGAAGGGGACCGTCATCGCATACGTCATGTACTCGGCGATCTTCTCCCAGTTCCGGTGCAGGTAGCCGATGTCCGGCTGCGCGTCGACCACCCGCTCGCCGTCCAGGGTGAGCACCACCCGCAGCACGCCGTGGGTGCTGGGGTGCTGCGGCCCCATGCTCATGGTCATGGTCTGGCGCCCGCCGTCCAGGGCCTCGACCCGCACCCGGTCGCCCAGGCGCGGATCCAGCTCCAGCGGCTGCACCGGCTCCTGCGTCAGGCTCACGGCCCTCACCTCGCCTTCCGTCCACCCGCTCCCCACCGTCGCCCCATCGCCCGCCCTCGGGCAGGCACCGGGGGTCCCGTCCGCGCCGCTCGCCTCCCCCCGGCGCGCCCGACTCCCTCCGCGCCGTCCCGCGGCGCGCCCTCACCGCGGACGCACCTTGCGCTCCCGCTTGGGCCGCCGGTCGACGAAGTCCTTGCGCAACGGGAAGACGTCGTCGGGCGTCCAGGGCGGCATCAGGATCCGCCGCAGGTCCGGGTGGCCGCGGAAGCGGATCCCGAACATGTCGAAGGCCTCCCGCTCGTGCCATCCGGCGCCGGGCCAGACCTCGACCACGCTGGGGACCTCGGGGTGGTCCTTGCCCACGTTGACCTTGACCGTCAGCCGCCGGCGGTGCCCCACGCCCCGCAGCTGGTACACCACCTGCAGCGCGTCCTTGTAGTCGACGCCGCACAGGTCCGAGAGGTAGTCGAAGCCGAGCTGCGGGTCGTCGCGGAGGAACCGGGCCACCTCGAGCCACCGGTCCACCGGCACGGTGACGATGGGGCAGCCGTCGGCCGTGGCCGCCACGGGCTCGAAGTCCACGTCCGGGAAGGCCTCGCGCAGACGGGCTACCACGGGGTCGGTGGCCGGTTCCTCCCCCGCGCCCTCGGCCGCCGCCTTCTTCTTCGCCTTGGGGTCCACGAACGTGCCCTCGGCCGGCAGGGGCAGGGCCTCCAGCAGGGGCTTGTCGTCCTGGTGGATGTGGATCGGGCGGTCATCCCCGGCTTGCCCGGGCGCCGCCTCGGAGCGTTCCGCCACAGGTCTTCCCCCCATCGTTCCGGCGCGGTCTGGTGGCGTCCTCGCGGCCCGCGGCCGACGGGGCCGGCTTGCCATGGGGCCCATCGGGCGCAGGGGCGCCGCCGCGGCCGACGTCGGCCCGCCGGCGTCCCAACGCGCCTGCTCCCGGGCTCCCGGCGCGACGCGTCACGGCGCCCAGGCAAACGCCAGCCCCGCTCCCCGCGGGGCTGCGCCGTCTTCCGCTGGTCAGGCCGGCAGGTTCGCCCGGGCCACCTTGTCCTGCAGTTTCATGATGGCGTAGATCAACGCCTCCGGCCGCGGCGGGCAGCCGGCCACGTACACGTCGACGGGGACGATCTTGTCGACGCCGTCCACCACGTTGTAGCCCTGGTAGTACGGCCCGCCGTTGGAGGCGCAGGCCCCCATGGCGATCACGTACTTGGGCTCCGCCATCTGGTCGTACAGCGTCTTGATCACCGGCGCCATCTTCTCCGTGACCGTGCCCGCCACGATCATCAGGTCGGCCTGGCGCGGCGAGGCCCGGAACACCGAGCCGAGCCGGTCCAGGTCGATGCGCGAGGCGCCCGCCGCCATCATCTCGATGGCGCAGCACGCGATCCCGAACAAGAGGTACCAGAGCGAGTTCTTGCGACCCCAGTTGACCAGGGTCTGCAGGTTCGTGGTGATGACCCCGGGCAGGTACTCCCACACGCCCGGCAGGCGCTCCGCGGCGCGGTCGATCAGGCGGTCGGGATCCGTCTCGTCCCAGGCCACGTCGGCCAGGGTGATGCCCGACGGGCCCGTGACCCGCGGGTTGCTCACGCCCATCGTAACACCTTCTTCTTCCACGCGTAGACCAGGCCCACCGTCAGCATCCCGATGAACACGGCCATCTCCACGAAGGCAAAGGGCCCCATCTGGGCCAGCTCGCGGAACCGCACGGCCCACGGGTAGAGGAAGACCACCTCGACGTCGAACACCAGGAAGATCAGGGCGAAGACGTAGTAGTGGATGCTGTAGCGCACGCGGGCGTCGCCGTAGGGGCGAATCCCCGTCTCGTAGGTGGTCAGCTTACTGGGGTCGCGCCAGTCGCGCCGCAGCAGCCGGCTCAGGGCCACGTTGACCATCGGGAACGTGACCCCGGCGACGAGGAAGACCAGGACGTCGATCCAGACCCGGGAGTCCAACTGGCCGCCCCCCGTTTCCCCACCGGTGGACGCCACCGCGGCGGTGGCCACCGGTATAGAAAGGCGACGGGCGGGACTTCGTGAAATTCGGAACATGACGGAGCCCGCCCGAAAGCCATCCACATTATATGGAGAAGAAAAATTCGGTGTCAACCAAAGGCGCGGCAGCGCCCGCCGGGGCCCGGGGCGCCACCGGGACGGCGGGCAACGCGCCCCGCCCGGCATGGGGGTGTCGTCCCGGCGCCGACCGGACGCCGCGTGCACCCCCTCCCGGCGCCACCCTGACCGGCCCGGTGCCGTCGCCGCGGGGTTCCCCACGCCCGACGCGATGGTGACCTCCCTGGTGCCGAACCCCCCCTGCACGACGGGGGCACGCTCCCGCCACGCCATCGAGGCGATCGGCGATGACGACCCGGTGCTCGCGGCCGGCTTCCGCGCCACGAGGAGCGGGGGCGTCGGCGACCGACCCCGGCACCCGGGCCCCTTGGCGATGTCACCCGCCGGCTGCGCCGACGGCCGGTTCGTCCCCCGCATCGGCCGGGTGCCAGGCCGCCACGTTCCAGAGGAACCCGCCCGGCGAGCCGCTGATGGGCCCCGCCACCTCCGGGCGCACCGCCAGCACCTGGATCTCCTGCCAGAGGAACAGGGCCGGCTGCAGCTCCACCAGCCGCTCCTGGACCTTGCGGTAGGTGGCACGGCGGTCGCCCCCGCGGCGCCCGGCTTCGAGCAGCCGGTCCAGCTCGGCGTCGTGCAGGCCGGTGAAGTTTAGGTGGCCGCCCGAGTGCCACAGGGCGTAGCCGTCGGGGTCGACGCCCACCCCGACCCCCAGCAGCGCCGCCTGATACCGCCCCTCCCGCAGGGCGGCCACCAGCTCGCCCCATTCGAGCCGGCGCACCTCGACGGCGATCCCCACCTGCCGCAGCCAGTCGGCCAGCATGACCGCGGCCTGCTCCCGGTACCGGTTCTCCCGGTGGGTGAGGAGCTCGATCACCAGGGGCCGGCCGTCCCGCTCCCGGATGCCGTCGCCGTCGACGTCGCGCCAGCCTGCCGCCGCCAGCAGGTCGCGGGCCGCCTGGGGATCGTGGCGGGGCAGGGGCGCGGGGCCCGCCCACCAGGTGCCCGGCAGGGCCGGGGACGTCAGGGGCTCGGCATACCGCCCGAAGAGCTCGCCCACCAGGGCCTGTCGATCCACCGCCAGGTCGATGGCCCGGCGCACCGCCGGGTCGGCCAGCACCGGGTCGCGCAGGTTGTAGGCCACATAGGTGTAGCCGAGGTCGGGGAACTCCACCAGCCGCAGGGGCGACCCGCTCTCCACCGCCTGGCGGGCCGCCTCCGGGGAGAGGCGGCCGGCGTCCACCTCGCCGTCGAGGATCGCCCGGTCCAGCTCGTCCTGGTCGCGGAAGAACCGCACGACCACGACGGGATAGCCCGGCGTCGCGGCCGGCGGCAGGTCGTCCCGCGCCACCAGGCGCGCCTCCACCCCGGGCACCCAGCTCTCCAGCCGGTACGGCCCGGAGCCCACCGGCGCCCTGGTGTGGAAGGGGTGTTCGGGGTCGAGGGCCTCCGCCTGGCTGGCGAAGGCGTGGGCCGGCACCACCGGGAGGGTGAAGAGCTCCAAGGCCGGGGCGTAGGGCTCGGCGAAGGTCACCACGACGGTGCGCGGATCCACGGCCCGCACCGCCCCCTGGGCGAGCCACCGCGCGTAGGCCGCCTGGGCCCGCTCCTCCCAGGCGTCCGCATCGATCCGGCCCGCCTCTCGCTCCCGATCCAGCCGCTCCAGCTCCGCGAGGTACTCCGTCGCACCCGCCAGGGCCGCCAGGTTGGACGCACCCATCCGATCGGCCGCGGGATGCAGGCGGGCCGTCAGGGAGAACACCACGTCATCGGCCGTCACCGGCTGGCCGTCCTGCCAGGTCGCCGCCGTCAGGTGGAGGGTGTAGGTGCGGCCGTCGTCGCCGACCTCCCAGGAGACGGCCAGATCGGGTTCGACCTCCATGCGGTCGTTGTAGCGCACCAGGCTGCGGAACAGCAGGGGCTGCAGGGGATGCCGCTCGGTGAGCAGCGGGTTCCAGCCCTCGAAGCCGCCGAGGCTGCCGATCACCAGCTCGGGAGCGCCGCGGTCCGCGCCCGGCCCCGGCGCCGGCGTCGCGGCCGACCCGGCGGGCGCCGTGGGCGTGCGGCGGGCGGGGCCCGCCGCACGCCACACGCCGGCCACGGCGATCAACACCAGGGCGAGGATGAGCGCCGCCCCCAGCCGGCGCCGCAGGTTCAGGGTCTGCTCGGACAACCGGCATCCTCTCCCCGTTGCGGTGAACCCGGGGACGAACCGGCCCACGCGCGGCGGCACGACGGCGGCCGTGGGGCGGGCGCCCTCCCGGGGCGGCCCGGTCCGCCCCCGGCCGGCGGGGGCGGACCGGGCCCAAGACGCGCGGGCCGCGCGCCGCCGTCGCCGATCCCGCCCCGACCGACCCGATGCGGCCGCGCCGGCGCGAGCCCACGCCTAGCGCCGCCGCGGCAGCTCGACCAGCCGCGCCCGGGCCTCGCCGCCATCCAGCTCCAGCCACGCGTAGCTCGGCGCCGGGGCCCGCCGCGGATCCGTCGGCGAACCCGGGTTCAGCAGCAGCACGCCCTCCCGCCGCTCGATCAGCGGCTGGTGGCTGTGCCCGAAGATCACCACCGCCGGCCGCGGTTCGTCCGCGGCGAAGGCCTCCAGCGCGCGCCCCGGGGTCGTGGGCGCCCGGCCCAGGTGCCCGTGGGTCACCCCGACCCGCACCCCGTCGCGCTCGAAGACCGCCCGGGCCGGCAACCGGCGGCACGCCTCCGGGTCATCCACGTTGCCGTGGACGGCGATCACCGGCGCCAGCAGGGCCAGTTCGTCATAGACGTCAAGGCTCACCAGGTCGCCGGCGTGGACGATGAGGTCCGCCTGGGCGGCCGCTTCGAGCACGGACGGCGGCAGCGACCGGGCCCGTCCGGGAAGGTGGGTATCGGAGAGCACCAGGACCCTCGTCGGCACGGCGCCGGCCTCCCCCCCTCGCCCCGCGGACCGCGCATCAGGCGCCGACGTCCACGGCCGCGCCCGTCTCCGCCGCCACCCGGGCGAGGTAGCCTTCCCGCAACCGGGCGAAGACCGGCCCCGGGCGGCCGTCGCCCACCGGCCGGCCGTCCACCTCCACCACCGCCAGCACCTCGGAGTTCGTGCCCGAGAGGATGACCTCCGACGCCCGCTCCAGCCACTGCACGGGGATCGCCTGCTCCCTGACGGGGATCCCCGCCTCCCGGGCCACCTCCAGCACCACCATGCGGGTGACCCCGGGCAGGATGTTGGCCAGCGGATGGGTGTAGAGGACGCCCTCCCGCACCACGAACACGTTGCTCGACGTGCCCTCGGTGAGCAGGCCGTCGCGGACGAACAGGGCCTCGTAGGCCCCCGCCCGGGCCGCCCGCTGCTTCGCCAGCACGTTGGGCAGCAGGCCCGTGGTCTTGACCCAACACAGGCCCCACCGGTTGTCGGGTACGGTGATCGCCTTGACGCCGCGGCGCACCGCCTCGGCGGGCGGCGTGCCGCCGGGCCGGGCGATGGCCACCACGGTCGGCTGGAGGCCGTCCGGCCAGGCATGGGCGCGGGGCGCCACCCCGCGGCTGACCTGGACGTACACCGACCCGTCCCGCACCCCGTTGCGCCGGATCAGCTCCTCCAGCACCTGGGTCCAGCGGGCGCGGTCGTAGGGCAGGGGGATCTCCAGGGCGGCCGCGCTCTGCTCGAGGCGCTCCAGGTGGTCGTCCAGGCGGAAGAACCGGCCGCCGTAGCAGCGGATCACCTCGTAGATCGCGTCGGCGAAGAGGAAGCCGCGGTCTTCCACCGGCACCACGGCCTGGTCATACGGGACGAAGCCTCCGTTCAGGAAGACGACCTCCGGCGGCAAGGGGTTCCCCTCCCTCTCCGGACCCGGTCCGGCGCACGCCGGCGACGGTGGCCCGGACGCATTCCAACCCGTCGGGCCGGTACAGGGCGTTGCCCACCACCACGGTATGGGCCCAGGCGGCCATGGCCGCCGCCTGCTCGGCGGAGGCGAGTCCCCCGCCGTAGAAGAGCCGGGCCCGCCTGAGGACGCCGGCGGCCGCCCGGACCCACGCCGGCTCCCCGTACCGGCCGCTGTACTCAATGTACACGATGTCGGCTCGCAGGAGCCGCTCGGCCACCGTCGCCCAGGCCGCCACCTCGTCCGGCCCGGCGGGCGGACGGGCGGCCGTCAGGCGCGCCACCGTGGCGTCCGGGTTGCAGACGACGTACGCCTCCGTCACCACCCGGTCCCAGGGCACCGGGATCCCGGGGGCGATGCGGTCCAGCCGCTCGAGGGCCTCGCGGTGCGCCCCCACCAGCCAGCGCGGATCGCCGGTGTTGAGGACCATGGGGATCAGGTACCAGTCCGCCCCGGGCACCACCGCCTCGGTGCTCGAGACCTCCACGGCCACCGGCAGCCCGCTGGCCCGGGCCACCGCCATCAGCTGCACCACCGCGTCGCGGCGGATGCCGTCGCTGCCGCCCAGGATCAGGGCGTCGGTGCCGGTGGCGGCCAGCCGGCCCACCACCTCGGGGGCGATGGGACGGGCGGGGTCCAGCTTGACCGCATGGCGCCAGCGGCGCCAGTCGCCCCCGTCCATGGCGCGAACCTCCTCCGGACGCCGGGCGCGACCGGCGGGACCGGCACAGCGTGCCCGGCCACCGGGGCCCTCCCGGCGATCTCGCGCCCGGCGTCGCCGCCCGCCCAGGGTTCGGCACCGGTATCGCAAGACCCTGCCACCACGGAGGGAGACGTCGTTCCCGTCACCATGGCCGCGCCGGCCCCGGGCTCCGTCGTCCCGGCGCCGGCCAGCGCCCCTCCGCCAAGAGCCAGGCGCACGGCAGCACCACCAGGGTCAAGGCCGTCGAGGTGAAGAGCCCCCCGACCAGGACCGCCGCCAGCGGCACCTCCAGCTCGCCGCCCCGCCCGGGGGCCACCACCATGGGCAGCGACCCCAGCAGGGTGGTGAGCGCCGTCATCAGCACGGGCCGCAGGCGGCGGCACCACGCGAGGCGGATCGCCGCCGCCGCGTCCATCCCCGCCGCCCGGTGGCGCCGGGCGGCGTCCACCAGGACGATCCCGTTGTTGACCGCGATCCCGGCGAGGACGATGCCGCCCATCACCGCGGTCAGGCCGATGGCGTGGCCCACCGCGGCCAGCCCGGCCACCGCGCCCACCAGCGCGAGGGGCAAGGTGACCATCATCAGCAGCGGGTGCACCAGGGATTCGAACTGGGCCGCCATGGCCATGTAGATCAGCAGCAGCGCGCCCGCGGCGGCGGGCCCCAGCGTGGCGAAGCCCTCCTGCATGAGCACGGCGGTGCCGGCCGGTTCGACCGCCGCGCCGGGCGGCAGCACGGCCGCCACCTGGCGCCGCGCCCGCTCCACCGCGGAGCCCAGGTCCGTGCCCGCCGGCCGCGCGGTGAGGGTCGCGGCCAGCCAGCCGTCCCGGCGGACCAGCGCGGCCGGCGTCGCGTCGGGCCGCAGGGCCGCCAGCTGGTCCAGGCGCGTCCAGCCGCTGCCGCCGGCCAGGGGCATCCGGGCCAGCACGCCGCCCGCCGCCGGCCGGGCTCGATCCCCGATCCCGGACGGCGCAGGCAGCGGGCCGCCGCTGGGCGGCGCCGCCCCGGCCGCAGGGGCCGGGGGGATGCCGGCTGCCGCTCCGCGGGGTGCGTCCCCGCCCGCACCGGGACCCGCGAGGCCCGCCCCGGTCGCCACCTCGCCGGCTGCGGTCCTCCCCTCGCCGGTCCCGGCCGGTGCCCCGGCGGCCTCCGTGCCGGGGTCGGTGCGCAGGACCACGGGCAACCATCGGCCTTCCACCCGCGCCCGGGCTACGGTCTCGCCCGCCAGGGCCAGCCGCAGCTGTTGGCCGACCTGGGCCGGCGCTAGGCCGAAGCGAGCCGCGGCCGCCGCGTCCACCCGGACCGCCAGCCGCGGTGCGGTGCGGTCGAGGTCCACCGCCACGTCCACCAGGCCGGGCACCGCGGCCAGGGCCCGCCGGGCCCGCGCGGCCGCCTCGGCCAGGGTGACCGGGTCCGGCGCCCGCAGGACCAGCTCGACCACGGGCGCACCGGCCCCCACGTCGGCCCAGAGGTTGCGCGGCTGCACGTGGACCTGCGCCCCGACGCGGTCCAGGGCGGCCTTCGCCTCCTTGGCGAGGACCCGCCGGATCCGCTCCGCGACCTGGGCGGACGAACCGGCGTCGTCGGCCAGCTGCACCCGCACCAGCCCCTGGTGGGTCGATCCCTCCTCGCCAGCCCACGGGTCGCCGCCGGCGCGGGCGATGACCGTCTCCACGCCGGGAAGCCCCAGCACCACGCGCTCCACCCGCTGGAGGGCCGCGGCGGTGAGCGCCAGGGCGCTGCCCTCCGGCAGGGTCACGGTCACGTCCACCGCCCCCTCGTCCACGGCGGGCAGGAACTCGGTCCCCAGCCGCGCCGCGACGGGGAGCGAGGCCAGCACCACCACCAGCGCGACCGCCAGCGTGGCGGCCGGCCGGGCCAGGCAGGCCTCCACCGGGCGGGGCAGCGGCAGCGGGCCGGGATCGGACGGGCCGCACGGACCGGTGCCGGCCGCCACGACGGGCGACGGCGTCCGGCGCCGCGCCGCGGGGGCCGGTTCGTCCAGGCACCAGGCGGCCAGGGCGGGGACGACGGTCACGGCCACCAGCAGCGATGCCGCCTGGGCCAGGCCGTTGGCCAGGGCGAGGTCGCGGAAGAGCTGGCCGGCCAGTCCGCCAAGGAACAGCACCGGCAGGAAGACGATCAGGTTCGTCACCGTCGAGGCGGCCACGGCGGCGGCCACGTCGGCGGTCCCGCGGTCGGCGGCCTGCCGGGCGGGCAGCCCCTCCTGGTGGCGGCGGGCGATGCTCTCCAGCACCACGATGGCCTGGTCGATCAGCACGCCGGCGCTCAGGGCCAGGCCGCCGAGGCTCATGACGTTGAGCGTCATGCCCAGGAGGTGCATCGCCGCCAGGGTCGTACAGGCGCTGATGGGGATGGCCAGGGCGATGACCGCCACGGCGCGGCCGCGGCGGAGGAAGAGCCAGAGGACGGCGACCGCCAGCAGGCTGCCCACCAGCAGCGACTGGCCGACGCCGCGCACCGCCTGTTCCACCATCCGGCCGGCGTCGTAGGTGATCGTGGCCTCCCAGCCGGGCATCGACGCCAGGCCGGCGTCCAGGGCCGCCCGCACCGCCCGGCTGACGGAGACTGTGTTGGCCCCCGGCTCCTGGTAAACCACGAGTCCCAGGCCGTCGCGGCCGTTGAGCCGCTCCACCTCCGCCGGCGGGTCCCGGCGCACGTGCACCGTGGCCACGTCGGCGAGGCGGACCGGGACGGCGCCGGCGAGGACGGGCCGGGGGACGCCCGCCATCGGGGCCGGCGCCAGCACCGTCGCCGGCGAGGAGAGCCCAACCACGACGCGCTGCAGGTCGTCCAGCCGGTGGAACCCGCCCTCCACCTCCACCGGCCACCGGCGGGTGCCGTCGCCCCCGGCGACGGCACCCGCCGGCACGGAGGCCGCCGCCGCAGCCACGGCCGCCTGGACCTGGCCCGGCGCCAAACCGTGCCGGCGCAGGGCCGCCGCGTCCAGCACCACCTCGACCCGCTCCGCGGGCGTCCCCCGCAGGCTGACGGCGGCCACGCCGGGCACCGCCTCCAGCCGCGGCACCAGCACCTCCCGCACCTGGCGGGCGCGCTGGGCCGCGTCGCCGGGACCCGCCAGCCCGATCTCCATCATCGGCAGCTGCGTGGGGTCGAAGCGCAGGATCTGCGGCCGGCCGGCGCCGGCGGGCAGGGGGACCGCGTCCAGGCGCTGGACCACCTGCTCCCGCGCCGTCTCGAGATCGGTGCCCCAGCGGAAGCGGAGGACCACCGTGGCCATCTCGTCGCCGGAGCGGGCGATGACCTCCTGCACTCCGCTGACGGTGCGCAAGGTCTGGCTCAAGGGCTCGCCCAGCAGCTGGTCGATGGCCTCGGGCGAGGCGCCGGGGAGGGAGGTGACCACCGTCAGCACCGGCGGGTCCAGGGCGGGAAGCAGGCCGACGGGCAGGGTGCGCAGGGCGAAGAGGCCGGCCCACACCAGGACGCCCATGGCCATCACCGTCGCCACGGGCCGGGCGATGGCCCAACGCCAGACGGCCACCGGGGACCCTCCCGAAAAGGACCGGCGGCGCCGCCGCGCCGCCGCTCTCCAGGATGGCCCACCGCTGGCCGTCCTATCCGCGGGCGCCCGCTCCGCGTCCGCCCCCCGGGCCCTGACCGACCGCGCCCCGGGCGCTCGATCGGCATACGCACCGACCGGGTCCCGACCGCGCCCCCCCCGCATGCCGAGGCGGCCATCGCGGCCCCGCTCGAGGTACCGCCCGGGCCGTGAGCCGCCAGGGGCACGCAGGAGGGACAGGGCCCTTCGCCCGCGGCCCCGGGGGGCGCCTACCCGTCCAGCCGCTCGCGCAGCAGCTGGTTCACCCTCCTACAGCGCGGCCGCCGCTGTGGTCCTGATGGCTACCCGTCCAGCCGCTGGCGCAGGAGTTGGTTCACCCGCTGCGGGTTGGCCTTGCCCTGGCTGTACCGCATCACCTGGCCGACCAGGAAGCCCAGGGCGTTGGTCTTGCCGCCCTTGTAGTTCGCCACCGCCTCGGGGTTCTCCGTGATGGCCCGCTCGACCCACTGCACCAGTTGGACCTCGTCGGTGATCTGCACGAGCCCCCGCTCGCGGACGATGGCCTCGGGGTCGCCGCCCGTCTCCAGCATCTCGGCGAAGACCTGCTTGGCGATCTTGCCGCTGATGGTGCCCTTGTCCACGAGCTTGAGCAGCGACGCCAGCTGCTCGGGACCGAAGGGCAGGTCCTGGACCGAGCGGCCGGTGGCGTTGAGGTGGGCCAGGAGCTCGCTCATGATCCAGTTGCTGGCCGCCTTGGGCGCCACCCCGGCCGCCACCACCCCCTCGAAGAACCGGGCCAGGGCCGGGTCCGCCGTGAGGACGCCCGCGTCGTAGGCCGGCAGGCCGAGTTCGTCCACGTAGCGGGCCCGCCGCTGGCGGGGCAGCTCCGGCAGCCGCGCCCGCAGCCCCTCCACCCACGCCTCGTCCAGCACCAGCCGCGGCAGGTCGGGCTCGGGGAAGTAGCGGTAGTCGTGGGCCTCCTCCTTGCCCCGGGAGGGCCGGGTGACGCCCCGTCCCTCGTCCCAGTGGCGGGTCTCCCGCTGGAGCTGCTCGCCCCGGCGCACCGCCTCCAGGTGGCGCGCCACCTCGTACTCCAGGGCCCGGACCACCGAGCGGAAGGAGTTGAGGTTCTTGATCTCGGTGATGGGCGTCCGCAGCTCGCCCCCGTCGGGGCCGGCGCCCGCCACCACCACGTTGACGTTGGCGTCGCAGCGCAGAGAGCCCTCTTCCATGCGCACGTCGGAGACGCCCGTGTACAGGATCGCGGTCCGCAGCTCCTGGAGGAACAGGCGCGCCTCCTCGGGCGAGGCCAGATCGGGCTCGGTGACGATCTCGATCAGCGGCACCCCCGCGCGGTTGAAGTCCAGCAGCGTGCCCGTGGCGTCCTGGTCGTGGAGGGACTTGCCGGCGTCCTCCTCCAGATGCAGGCGCCGGATGCGGATGCGCTTGGGGCCCGCCGGCGTGTCGATCTCCACCCAGCCGCCGCCGGCCAGGGGCTGGTCGTACTGGGAGATCTGGTAGCCCTTCGGGAGATCGGGATAGGTGTAGTTCTTCCGGTCGAACTTGGTCTCCCGGGCGATGCGGCAGTTCAGGGCCAGGGCCGCCAGGGCCGCGTACTCCAGGGCCTGCTGGTTGAGCACCGGCAGGGTGCCGGGCAGGCCCATGCACACCGGGCAGACGTGGGTGTTGGGCTCGGCTCCGAACTGGTTCGGACAGTTGCAGAAGATCTTGGTGCGCGTCCGCAGCTCCACGTGGACCTCCAAGCCCACGATCACCCGGTAGCGCAGGCCGTCCCGCTCCTGCCACGTTTCCGCGGACGAACCGGCCGCAGGCCGCGGGCCGGCGGAGGCCGGGGTCGCGACGGCCTGCCCTGCGGCAGTATCGCGAACCGCGTCCGCGGTCGCCGGGGCCTTTGGTGTGGCAGCCCGGGACGGCATCGCCGCGGCGTCGCGGGGGCGATGGGCTCCCGCCGTCCCCGTCATGCGGCAACCCTCCCCACAGGCGGCCGCAGGTCCAGCCGCAGCCGCTGCTCGATGGCGTAGGCCACCCGCAGCACGGTGTCCTCCGCGAAGGGCCGCCCGATCACCTGCAGGCCCACGGGCAGCCCGTCGACGAAGCCGCAGGGGACCGACACCGCCGGCAGGCCCGCCAGGTTGACGGGCAGTGTGCAGATGTCGGCGGCGTACATGGCCAGGGGGTCCTCGGTCCGGGCGCCCAGCGGGAAGGCGACCACAGGCGACGTGGGGGTGATCAGCACGTCGAAGGTTGCGAACAGGCGGTCGAAGTCGTCCTTGATCAGGCGGCGCACCTGGAGCGCCTTGCGGTAGTAGGCGTCGGCGTAGCCCTCCCGCAGGGCGAAGGTGCCCAGCAGGATGCGCCGCTTGACCTCCGCGCCGAACTGCTTGCGGGTCTCGAGGTACATCCCCTCCACGGTGTCGGCGTCGGCGCGGTTGCCGTAGCGCACCCCGTCGTACCGCGCCAGGTTGGACGACGCCTCCGCGGTCGCGATGAGATAGTAGGCCGGCAGGGCGTGCTCGGCCGAGGGCAGGGAGGTCTCCTCGGCCGTGGCGCCGTCGGCGACCAGCCGCTCCACCGCCGCGCGCACGGCCCCCGCCACCGCCGCCTCCACGGCGTCGCCGAAGAACTCCCGGGGCAGCCCGATGCGCAGCCCCTTCACCTCGCCCGTCAGCGCCTCCCGCCACGAGGGCACCGGCACCGGCGCGGAGGTGGCGTCGGCGGGGTCCGGGCCCGCGATGGCCTCCAGCACCAGGGCCGCGTCGGTGACGTCCCGGGTCAGCGGGCCGATCTGGTCCAGGGACGAGGCGAAGGCGATCAGCCCGTAGCGCGAGACCCGGCCGTAGGTGGGCTTCAGACCCACCACGCCGCAGAAGGCCGCCGGCTGGCGGATGGAGCCGCCGGTGTCCGAGCCCAGCGCGGCCGCCGCCTCCCCCGCCGCCACGGCCGCCGCCGACCCGCCGCTGGAGCCACCCGGGACCCGTCCGAGGTCCCACGGGTTGCGGGTGGTGCGGAAGGCGGAGTTCTCGGTGGACGAGCCCATGGCGAATTCGTCCATGTTGGTCTTGCCGAGGATCACCGCGCCAGCGCGGCGCAGCCGCTGGACGGCGGTGGCGGTGTAGGGCGGGCGGTAGCCGGCCAGCAACCGCGAGGCGGCGGTGGTCGGCACGCCCTGGATGCAGAGGTTGTCCTTGACGGCGACCGGGATGCCCGACAGCGGTCCCACGGGCTCGCCCCGACGGCGCCTCTCGTCTTCCTCGCGGGCCTGGCGGAGCGCCAGCTCCGCGGTCACCGTCAGATAGGCGCCCACGGTGCCGTCCAGCGCCTGGATGCGGTCGAGGAAGGCCTGCGTCAGCTCGCGGGCGCTGACCTCGCCGGCCGCCAGGCGCTGGGCCAGGCGGTGGACCGGTTCGTAGCAGAGTTCGTCCATCACTCGATCACCCGGGGAACGCGCAGGAACGGCCCGCTGCGGTCGGGGGCGGCGGCCAGCAGGGCCTCGCGGTCCGTGCCCGGCCGCGGCTCATCGGGTCGGGTCACGTTGGCGAGGCTCGCCAGGACGTGGGTTAGCGGCGCCGCGTCGCCGACGTCGACCCGGCGCAGGCGGGCCATGGCCTCGACGATCCGCTCCATCTGGGCGGCCAGGCGCTCCTCCTCGGCGGGATCGAGGCCCAGCCGGGCCAGGGCGGCGATCCGCCGCACCTCCTCCCGCGTGATCTCGGCCATGCTCGTCCTCCTCTCGTGCGGCCATTATACACCAAAGGCTCCCCCACCCCGGACGAACCGGCATCCCCCTCAATGAACGGGCGGGCAGCCGACCGCCCAGGACCGGCGCGGCCCGCGCCGGGGCGAGTCGGCTCCCGCCGGGGCGACGGTCGCGACGTGGTCGCGGCCTCCCGCCCCGACGAAGCCGGCCCACCGCGGACAGGGGCGCAGGTGGCGAGGGGCGACGGGGTTCGGGGTGGGCGGGGGCGAGCGGGCGGCCGAGCGGCCGACCGAGGCCTAGCCGCAGATCAGGCTCTCCAGGTCCCGCGGGTAGTCGGTCAGGATCTCGATGCCCTGGTCCGTGACTAGCACCGTGTCCGAGTGGCGGAAGCCGCCCATGCCCGGCACGTAGAGGCCGGGCTCCACCGTGAACAGCATGCCGGGCTCGATCACGGTCTCGTCGCCCACGTCCAGGAAGGGCGCCTCGTGGCCCAGCAGCCCGATGTTGTGGCCCACGTGGTGGCGCCAGTAGGGCCAGAGGCCGTGTTCGTCGTAGTACCGGCGCACCTCCCGGTCCACGGCGGCGCAGGGGACGCCCGGCTTGATGGCGGCGAAGGCGACCTCCTGCAGCGCCACCATGTGCCGGAAGAACCGGGCCTGCTCGGGGCTCGGCTCGCCGACGAACATGGTGCGCTCCAGCTCGCTGCAGTACCCGCCCACGTGGGCGGTGGCCCCCGTCACCAGCACGTCGCCCGGCCGGAGCACGGCGTTGATGGTGACGGCGTGGGGCAGAGCGCTGTTCGGCCCCACCTGCCCGCGGAAGCCGGCGTGGGCCGAGGGCGGGACCACCGGCCTGGCCTCCCCGCATGCCTGGAGCATCGCCATGGTGGCCTCGTGGGAGGCGCGGTGGCTGATCGCCACCTCGCTGGCGCCAGCGGCCGCGTATTCCTGGAGCAGCCGGTGGGCGCGCCCCGCCCAGCGGCAGCTCTCCCGGATCAGGGCGATCTCCTCGGCCGACTTCACCATCCGGTGCCGCTCGATCAGACGGGTGTCCACGGTGATCCGAGCGTCCGGCAAGAGCTCGGCCAGGGGCGGGCCCTGGTATCCCCACGCCGAGGCGTAGCCCGCGGCCTCGGCCAGGAGGTGGGCCCGGGCCAGGCCGCGGTCCCGCAGCCACCGCGCCAGGTGCTCCATGGGGTGGACGTCCCCCGGGTACTCCGGGTAGTCGCGGACCTCGTCGACGCGCGCCGCCATCTGGGCGTGCTCGCGTTCCAGGCGCGGGACCAGCAGCCCGCAGCGGCCGCTCTCCTCGAGCACCAGGGCGATGGGGCGCTCCGTGGGGATGAAGTGGAAGTTGGTCAGGTAGAAGATCGACGTCGGGCTGTACGCGACGAAGGCGGCGGCGCCCCGCCGGCTCGCCTCCTCCAGCACGCGCCGACGGCGGCGCTGGAGCTCCGGGTCGCTGATCCGCCACATCGTCCCGCCTCCCCCGATCCGGGACGCCGGCGCGGCGGCCGGGTTGAGGCCGTCGGCCGCCCGCCGGTCGCCGCCGCTGGGCCGGTCCGGGGCCCACACCCGCAGTCCCCGATTCGTCCGATGGGGCGCGCCCCTCAGCCGCGCGGGGGCACCGACGGCGCATCGGCGCGGGCCGCGGCCGGCCCGGTGGCTGGCGCGTCGCCCGGGGCTTCCTCCATGCGGCGGAAGACGTACGCCAGGAGAGCCCCCGACAGGTTGTGCCAGACGCTGAAGATGGCGCTGGGCACGGCCACCAGCGGCGTGAAGTGGGTGGCCGCCAGGGCGGCCCCGAGGCCGGAGTTCTGCATGCCCACCTCGATGGCCAGCGCCTTGCGCTTGGACAGGGTCAAGCCCACCGACCGCGCCGCCAGGTAGCCGAGCGCCAGGCCGAAGAGGTTGTGCAGGATCACGACCAGGATGATGGACAGCCCGCTGGTCGCCAGCGGGTCGCGGTTGGCGGCCACCACCGCCGCCACGATGGTGACGATGGCGGCCACCGAGACCAGCGGGAGGGCCTTGACCGCCGCCTCGGCCGGCCGGCGGAAGAGCCCCTTCACGATCAGGCCGGCCACCACCGGCAAGATGACCACGTTGACGATGGACCAGAACAGCGACGCGGCGTTGACGGGGATCCAGCGGCTGGCCAGGAGGAGCATCCACAGCGGCGTGAGGAAGGGCGCCAGCAGCGTGCTGGCCGTGGTCATGGCCACGGACAGGGCCACGTCGCCCCGCGCCAGGTAGGTCATGACGTTGGAGGCCGTGCCCCCCGGACAGGAGCCCACCAGGATGACGCCGACGGCGATCTCCGGCGGCAGGTCCAGCAGCCGCGCCAGGGCGTAGCCGACCAGCGGCATGATCAGGTACTGGGCCACCACGCCGATGGCGACCTCCCGCGGACGGCGGAGCACCGCCCGGAAGTCCGCCGCCGACAGGGTCAGGCCCATGCCGAACATGACCACGCCCAGCAGCGGCACGATGTACGCCGAGAGCTCCCGGAAGGCGCCCGGGAAGGCATAGCCGAGGAAGGCGAAGAGCAGCACCCACACGGCGAAGGTGTCGCCGACGAAGCGGCTCCATCGGGCCACGGATTCCATTGGCGGTCCGGCACCTCCTGCCCATCGCGCCTCGCGAGCCTCTGCGGAGCCCACGACAAGGGGTGCGCCCCGAGGGGGCCTTGCGACCGCACCCCATCTCGCGCCGTGGCCCGCAGCGCTCGCCGCACCACGGCACGCCGTGCCGCGGGCCTACGTCCGGGCGAACCGGTCGAGGATGCGGATCACGTGCTCGATGCCACGGTAGTAGTCGTCCACGTAGACGTTCTCGTTGGGCGCATGGACCAGCGAGCCGTGGTGGCCGATGCCCACCCCGTCCACGGTGGCGGTGAGCCCGATGCGGTGGAACAGGAACATCGGTCCCGTCCCCGCCGTGCGGGGGCGCACCACGGGTTCGACGCCGTACACCTCCTGGGCCGTGTCGCGGATGACCCCCACCAGGGGGTGATCCGGATCGGTCTGGGCCGGGTCCTCCGGCCCCAGGACGACGATCTCCAGGTCGTCGAAGCCGTGCCGCGCCAGGTGGGCCCGCAGCTTGGCGAGGATGTCGTCGGCCCGCTGATCCGGCACCAGCCGGAAGTCGATCTTGGCCCGCGCCTCCCGGGGCAGCACCGTCTTCGTGCCGGGACCGGTGTAGCCGGACACCAGGCCGCAGATGGTGCAGGTGGGGGCGTAGAGCAGCTTCTCCTGCAGCGCCGGCCCCCGCAGCCCGCCGATGAACTGCCGCAGCCCCCAGCTGCGTAGCATCTCCTCCTCTTCCAGCGGGTACCGCTCCAGGAGCCGCCGCTCGGCCGGGGTGGGGCCGCGCACGTCGTCGTAGAAGCCGTCGATGCGCACCCGGTCGGTGTCCACGTCCTTGAGGGTGGCCAGGGCCTGGACCAGCCGCCAGGCCGGGTTGGGCACGATGGCCGCCAGGCTGGAGTGGAGGTCCTGGTTGGCCGCCCGGGCCACCAGCTCGACGTACAGGATCCCCTTGCACCCCGCGGAGATCACCGGCCGTCCGCGGGCGTCCTTGCCACCTGACTCCCACACGACCCCGTCGGCGGCCAGGCGATCGCGGTAGCGCTGCATGAACTGGTCCAGGTGGACGCTGCCGATCTCCTCCTCCCCCTCGACGACGAACTTGACGTTGACCGGCAGGCGCCCCTCGCCCTGGAGCCACGCCTCCACCGCCTTGATGCGCGTCATCAGGTTGCCCTTGTTGTCCGCCACGCCGCGGGCGATCAGCCGCCCGTCGCGGATGGCGGCCGCGAAGGGGTCGACCTCCCATTCCTCCAGCGGCTCCGGCGGCTGCACGTCGTAGTGGTTGTAGAACAGCAGGGTGCGGGGCGCCCCCGCGTCGATCTCGCCATAGACCACGGGGAAGCCGCCCTCCAGGGGCACCACCTCCACCTTCGCCCCCAGGGCCTCGAGCATCACCGCCACCTGCTCCGCGCAGGCCTCCATGCCCAGGTTCTGGGCCGCCACCGACGGCTGGCGCAACAGGGTCCGCAGATCCTCCAGGGCCGCCTCCCGGTGGGTGCGGGCGTATTCCAGGGCACGTTGCACGGCGGTCCCTCCTCTCGGCGATCGATCGGTGTGGGGGGAAGCGGCACCGCCACGCGACCGGCCGGCCTATTCCAGCGGGAAGTGGCAGGCCACCGCGTGCCCCGGCGCCACCGGCCGCAGCACCGGCGGCTCCTCCCGGCACCGCGGCTGGGCGAAGGGACAGCGGGGGTGGAACCGGCACCCCGCCGGCGGATTCGCGGGCGAGGGCACGTCACCCTGCAGGACGATGCGCTCCCGGCGCCGGCGCGGATGCGGGACGGGCACCGCCGAGAGCAGGGCCGCCGTGTAGGGATGGGCCGGGTGGCCGAAGAGCTCGTCCACCGGAGCCACCTCCACCAGCTGGCCGAGGTACATCACGCCGACGCGGGTGGATACGTGGCGCACCACGTTGAGGCCGTGGGCGATGAACAGATAGGTCAGTCCCAGTCGCTCCTGCAGGTCGGCCAGCAGGTTCAGGATCTGGGCCTGGACCGAGACGTCCAGCGAGGAGACGGCCTCGTCGGCGACGACGAACCGGGGGTTGAGGGCGATCGCCCGGGCGATGCCGATGCGCTGACGCTGGCCGCCGGAGAACTGGTGCGGGAAGCGGTGCCGCCAGGCGGGGTTGAGGCCGACCAGCTCCATCAGCTCCACCACCCGCCGCTCCCGCTCCTCCCGCCGGCGCATCCCGTGCACCCGCAGGGGCTCGCCGATGATGTCGGCCACGGTGAAGCGCGGGTTCAGGGAGCCGAAGGGGTCCTGGAAGATGATCTGCATCTGGCGGCGCATCCTGCGCATGGCCGCCGGCGGCAGCGCCAGCAGGTCCTGGCCGTCGAACCAGATCCGCCCGGCGGTGGGCGGGATCAGCCGCAGGATCAGCCGGGCCAGGGTCGACTTGCCGCAGCCCGATTCGCCCACCAGGCCGAAGGTCTCGCCGGGGTCGATCTCCAGGGACACCCCGTCGACCGCCCGCACGTGAGCGACGGTGCGGGCGAACAGGCCGCGGGTGATGGGGAAGTACTTCTTCAGCCCCTCCACCCGGACCAGCGGGGTCGTGCCGTCGCCTTGCCGGGCCGGACCGTCCGCCGCGGGGGCGCCGGGGACCGCGGCGCCGCGCCGGGCGGGCGGCGCTGCCGGTTCCTGGACCGCCATCAGGCCGTCACCTCCCCCGTGCCGTCCTGCGCCTCGGCGGCGGAGCCGGCCGGTCCGCCCGCCTCGCGCCCCATCCCCTGGCCCGCCACCTGCTCGACCAGCCAGCAGGCCACCCGGCCTTCCTCCCACGGCCGCAGGGGCGGCGCCTCACGCCGGCAGCGTTCCTCCGCAAGGGGGCAGCGGGGGTGGAACCGGCAGCCCGGCGGCATGCGGTCGATGCTGGGCACGGCGCCGGGGATGGCCCGCAGACGCCGGGGGCGGGGCCCCTCCAGGTCCGGGACCGAGGCCAGCAAGCCCGCGGTGTACGGATGGGCAGGTCGCTCGAAGATCCGCTCCACCGGCCCCTCCTCCACCACGCGGCCGGCATAGAGGACGACGATGCGGTCGGCCATCTCCGCCGCCACGCCCATGTCGTGGGTGATCAGCAGGATGGCCATCCCCATTTCGGCCTTGAGCCGCCGCAGGAGCTCGAGGATCTGGGCCTGGATGGTGACGTCCAGGGCGGTGGTGGGCTCGTCGGCGATCAGCAGCCGCGGCCGGCAGGCCAGGGCCATGGCGATCATCGCCCGCTGGCGCATGCCGCCGGAGAACTGGTGGGGGTACTGGCGCGCCCGCACCTCGGGTTCGGGGATGCCCACCAGCCGCAGCATCTCCACCGCTCGGGCCCAGGCCTCGGCCCGGCCCTTGCCCTCGTGGAGCATCACCGCCTCGGCGATCTGGTCCCCGACGGGGAAGACCGGGTTGAGGGCGGTCATGGGCTCCTGGAAGACCATGGCCACATGGCGGCCGCGGATGCGGCGCATGGCCGCCTGGCTGAGGCCCACCAGGTCAGTGCCATCCAGGAGGATGCGGCCGCCGAAGATGGCGCCGTTGTCGTACTCGAGGAGGCGCATGATGGCCAGGGAGGTCACGCTCTTGCCGCTGCCCGACTCGCCCACCAGACAGACGGTCTCGCCGACGTCGACGTGGAAGCTGACATCGTCGACGGCCACCAGGGGCCCCTGGGCGGTGAGGAACCCGGCGGTCAGGTTCTGGACCTCCAGCAGCGGACGCCGTTCGCGACGGTGGGGCGTGGCAGCGGCCGCGGCGGTCGCCGTGCCCGCTCCCGGCCGCGGCGGGACCTGCTGGGCACGGCTCACCGACCGTCACCTCCCGCCCGGCCCCGTGTACCCTGGACCGGCAGCCCGCCCGCCTGCGCTGCGGGCACCCGGCCGAAGGCGACGGCCACGCGCCCGCGCAGCCCCGGCCCGCGCCGTACCCGCTCCTTCTGCCGCGGGTCCAGGGCGTCGCGGATGCCGTCGCCCACGAAGTTCACGGCCAGCACCGTGAGGAAGATGCAGGCGCCCGGGTAGACGGCCAGCATCGGGTTCGTCAGCATGTACTGCTGGGCGTTGTTCAGCATCTGCCCCCAGCTGGTATGGGGCGGCTGGACCCCCAGCCCCAAGAAGGACAGGGCCGATTCGGCCAGGATGGCGCCGCCGATCATCAAGGTGGCGTTGACGATCAGCGGGGCCGTGGCGTTCCGCAGCAGGTGGTGGACGATGATCTCCCAGGCCGGGGTGCCGATGGCCCGCGCCGCCTCCACGTACTGCATCTCCCGCAGTTGGAGGAACTGGCCCCGCACCAGGCGGGCCACGCCCATCCAGCTGGTCAGCACCAGGATGAGGATCAGGTACGTGAAGTGGGTGCCGAACATGGCCAGCACCAGGATGTTGAGGAACAGCGCCGGGAAGGACAGCATCACGTCGATCAGCCGCATCAGCACGGTGTCCACCCAGCCGCCGAGGTAGCCGGCCAGGGCGCCGATCAGCGATCCCAGGAGCACCGTGCCCGCCGCCACGCTGAAGCCCACCAGCAGCGACACGCGGCTGCCGTGGATCAGGCGGGAGAGGATGTCCCGGCCGATGCCGTCGGTCCCCAGCCAGTGCTCGCGGCTGGGCGGCGCGTCCACGTTGAGGAGGTCGATCTGCTCCGGCGGATAGGGCGCGATCCACGGCGCCGCGATGGCCACCCCGATGAAGAAGAGGAGCACGACGAGGCCCGCCACCGCCCACGGGTTGCGGAAGAACCGGCGCACGGCCACCCGCCAGAGCACGTCCGGCGCGCCGGCGTCTGCGGCATCCGGGGCCGGTTCGTCCGCCCCGGTCCAGCCGGGCCGGCCGGGATCGGGCCAGGGGAAGGGCTGACTCATGCCGCCTGCACCCCCTTGCCCGTCAGCCGCACCCGCGGGTCGATGACGGCGTAGAGGATGTCGGCCAGCAGGTTGCCCAGCACCACCACCACGGTGACGATCAGGGTGATGGCCATCAGCACCTGGTACTCGCGGGCGAAGGCCATCTGGACGAAGAGCTGCCCCATGCCCGGCCAGTTGAACACCGCCTCGGTCAGGGCGGCCCCGGAGACGATGAAGGGCAGGTCCAGGCCCAGGATGGTGACGATGGGGATCAGGGCGTTCCGCAGGGCGTGGCGGAAGATCACCCGGCGCTCGGGCACCCCCTTGGCGCGGGCGGTGCGGATGTAGTCCTGGCCCAGGACCTCCAGCATGCTGGCGCGGGCGTACTTCAGGTAGGCCGCCAGGTTGATGATCACCAGGGTGGTCACCGGCAGCACCATGTGGTGCAAGAGGTCCAGGAGGTCGCCCTCCCGGCCGTAGGTGTACATGTTGGAGAGCGGGAACCACTGGAGCTTCAAGGCGAAGGTCTCCTGGAGGATGATGCCGAGCCAGAAGGACGGCATGGCGAAGCCCGCGTAGCCGATGAGGGAGGCCACGGTGTCCGAGAAGCCGTACGGCCGGGCGCTGTTGTAGACCCCCCAGGGGATGGCGATGAGCAAGGTGAGCAGCCACGCCGTACCCATCAGGATCAGGGTGTTCTTGAAGGTGGGCCAGATGATCTCGCCCACCGGCCTGTACCCCTTGTAGGTGTGGCCGAGGTCCCCCCGCAGCAGGTCGCCGAGCCAGTCCAGGTACTGCACGGGGATGGGGCGGTCGAGCCCCAGGTTGTGGATCTGCTGCTGGATGGCCGCCGGCGACATCCCCGGCTGCAGGAAGTACTGGATGGGACCCCCCGGCGCCAGGTGGATGAGGGCGAAGGTCACCACCGAGACCAGCCATAGCACCAAGAGCGATTGCAGGACCCGGCGCACCAGGTACTCCAGCAAGGGTGCGACGCCCCCTCGTCGACCGAATGCCGGACGGGACCGGCGGGGGGCGTCGATGCCGCCCCCCAGCCTGCGCCGTGCCCGGGCGCTAGCCCGCCCCGGCACCCGCTCGCCCCCGCCGCGGCGGCGGGCGGCGACGCCGGCTCGAGGCCGCCGCGGTTCGCCGGCGCCCCGGCCACGGCCCCGGTCCCGTCCCTCGTCCCTCACGCCCGCGGCCTCACTGGCCGCCAGCGTCCGCCAACCACCACTTCTCCATGTTGTACTGCCAGCCGTCGGGCAGGGTCAGGACGGGCTTGTCGGCCTCCTGCCACTGGACCCGGTCGCTGTACGCGGCAATCACGTTCTGCGTATAGAGGAACACGTACGGGAGATCCTCCGAGATCAGGCGGGCGATCTCCGCGTAGACCTGCTTGCGCTCCTCCTGGTCGGTGGTGGAGTAGCCCTCCACCCAGAGCCGGTCGATCTCCTCGTTCTTGTACCAGCCGGAGTTCTGCCCGTTGGGCGGGAAGTACCTGGAGCTGAAGATCGACTCGGCGTCGGGGTCGAGGGTCAACCGCCAGCCGATCAGGATCGCCTGGTACTTGCCGGGGATGATGTGGTTGTCGACCCAGCTGGAGAAGTCCAGGGTCTCGATGTTGACCTGGATGCCCACGTCCTTGAGGTTCTGCTGGATGACCGCGGCCACCTGCTCGCGCCGCTCGTTGCCGGCATTGGTCTGCAGGGTGAACTCGAACCGGTGCCCGTCCTTCTGCAGGATGCCGTCGGGACCCGGCGTCCAGCCGTCCTCCGCCAGGAGCTGCTTGGCCTTCTCCGGGTCGTACGGGTAGTTGACGGCCGTGCCCGCGTCGGCCCACGACCCCGGCAGGAAGGGCCCGTTCAGCAGCTGGCCGTGTCCCTGGAGGATGCTGTCCACCATGCCCTGGCGGTTGATGGCGTAGGCGATGGCCTGCCGCGTCTTCTGACTCGCCCAGGGCACGAAGCCGTCGGGGAAGTTGTCCGGGTTGAAGTTGAAGCCCAGGTAGTCGTAGACCGGCCCCGGCGACTCGAGGATCTGGATGCGCTCCTTGCCTTGCAGGGCCGGCAGCGTCTTGACGTCCACGCCCGGCAGGACGTCGATCTCGCCGTTCAACATGGCCTGGGCCAGGGTGTTCTGGTCGGCGTAGATCTTGAAGACCACCTTGTCGATGTAGGGCTCCGGCCCCCAGTAGTCCGCGTTGCGCTCCAGGGTGACGTATTGCTTCTGGGTCCACTCGGTCCACTTCCACGGCCCGTTGGTCACCGTCTCGGACGGGTCGGTGCCGTAGGGGTGCTTCTGCAGGTCCCCGGGGCCGACGCCCTCGAAGACGTGCTTCGGCAGCGGCTGCAACCCGGCCAGGGTGTACAGGAAGGGAGCGTAGACCTGCTTGAGGGTCACCCGCACCGTCTGCGGGTCCACCACCTCCACCTTCTCCACCTTGTCGAAGTTTGCGATGGCGGGCGAGCCCACGTCGGGGTTGCGGTACATCTCGATGGTCCAGGCGACGTCCTCCGCGGTGACGGGCTGGCCGTCCGTCCACTTGGGCCCTTCCTTGAGCTTGACCGTGTAGGTCAGCTCGTCCTCGCTGATCTCGGGCAGCTCCGCGGCCAGGGACGTCTCGTCCACGATGACGTTGCCCTGTGGGTCCACGTCGTAGAGCGAGGCCAGGACCAGGTTGGCGACCTCCTGGGACGGCACGTCGTCGATGAAGAGCGGGTTGATGGTGATGATGTCCGAGAAGGTGCCCACCGTCAGCGTGCCGCCCTTCCTGGGAGCGGCCTCCTCCGTGGGCTCCTGCGCCTGGCCGGTCTCACCCTGGGCGGGCGTCGGCCCCCCTCCCCGGCCGCATGCCACCAACACCAGCGCCGCGATCAGACACAAAGCGAGGATGCCGCCGCGTCGGCCCTTCGCAAGCACCCTCCCGACCCCCTTCGCGTTCGGACCTCCCGTCCCGGTGCCCCACGCTCCGGGACCGGCTTCCGGCGACGGACGAACCGGCTGCCCTCGCGGGGCGCGACGGCGACCGAAACGGACGGCACCCCGCCCGGCGGTGGCCTGCGCCCCCCAACGCGCCACCTCGGCATCCTCACCCCCCATGGGGCGACCCCGGTCTGGCCGCCGCCCGCACCGTGGCCGTCCCGGTGGGTTCCAGTCGACCGCACCGTGGCCGACCCGGTGGGCTCTGGTCGCCCCGACCAAGGCCGGCGGGTGGCAGCCACCGGACCGTGGCAATCCCGATCTGTGACAGTCGGTTGTGGACAGCTATACCACGCCCGCGCCGGAGTTCCTTCCATTGAACTGGATGCTTTTCCAAGGATTTGGGCTGGATCGCGTCCCCTCGCGCGGCGGCCGTCGAGACCTGCGGGCCGGGGTGCCGCGGCTCGCCGGTGCGGGCCCCCCGCAGCGCACCATGGGATGGCGCTGCACCGGCTCGTCCATCGCCAGGCTATGCACGACGCCTCACCGGCATGACCGGTCGCGGCCGGGAGCCGCCCGGCGTCGCGCCGGCCACGGCCGATGGCGAGGAGCCGCAGACGCCAAAGGGCCCCGCTGCTGCGGGGCCCTCGGCTCAAAGCCATGGGGTGGTCATCGCATCCGGGCCGAGAGAGGCCGGGGCCTGCGAGGATCAGGCCGCGTTCGTCCCCTTGACCAGGTGGCAGGCCGCCCAGTGGCCGGGCGCGATCTCCTCCAGCGGCGGTCGCACCTCCCGGCACACCTGCTCCGCCAGCGGGCAGCGGGTGCTGAAGGGACACCCCCGCGGCGGATCCAGCGGGCTCGGCACGTCGCCCTTGAGCACGATCCGCTCGCGGGTCCGCTCGACGGTCGGGTCGGGGATGGGCACGGCCGAGAGCAGCGCCTGGGTGTAGGGGTGCTGGGGCCGCAGGTAGAGCTCGTCGCTGGGCGCCAGCTCCATGATCTGCCCCAGGTACATCACCGCCACCCGGTCGCTGATGTGCTTCACCATGGACAGGTCGTGGGCGATGAAGATGTACGTCAGCCCGAACTGCTCCTGCAGGTCCGTCATCAGGTTGACGATCTGGGCCTGGATGGACACGTCCAGGGCGGAGATCGGCTCGTCGGCGACGATGAACTCCGGGTTGACCGCCAGGGCGCGGGCGATCCCGATGCGCTGGCGTTGGCCGCCGGAGAACTCGTGGGGGAAGCGGCCGGCGTGCTCGCGGTTCAGGCCCACCAGGTTGAGGAGCTCGTGGATGCGCTCCGTCCGCTCTTTGCGGCTCTTCACCATCCCGTGCAGGTCCAGGGCCTCGCCGATGATCTCCGACACCAGCATCCGGGGGTTCAGGGAGGCGTAGGGGTCCTGGAAGATCATCTGGGCGCGACGGCGGAAGCGCATCAGGTCCTTGCCGGTCAGCTTGTGCACATCCTGGCCGTCGAACAGCACCTGGCCTGCGGTGGGCTCGTACAGCCGCACGATGGTGCGGCCGACGGTGGACTTGCCGCAGCCCGACTCGCCCACCAGGCCCAGCACCTCGCCGCGCCGCAGGGTGAAGCTGACGCCGTCCACCGCCTTGAGGACGGCACCGCGCCCCACCTCGAAGTACCGCTTGAGGTCGCGCACCTCCAAAAGCGGCTGCTCGCCCGGGGTCGCGGCGTCCTGGTCGCCGCCGGCGTCGCGGACCGCCTCGGCCGTCGTGGCTCCGCCCTTGGCCACGGCTCACGCCCCCCTTTCCTCGGCATTGAGGCCCACCACCGGCGCGTAGGGATGGTGCAGCCAGCACTTGGCCAGATGGCCGGGCCGGATCTCCTCCAGCTGCGGGTCGTACGTGTGACAGACGCGCATGGTGTACGGGCAGCGGGCGGCGAATGCGCACCCCGCCGGCGGCGAGAACAGGTCCGGCGGCGTTCCCGGGATCGCCTGGAGCCGCTCCCGCCGGTCGTCCAGGCGCGGGATGGAGCGCAGCAGCGCCTCGGTGTACGGGTGCTTGGGATGGTGGAAGATCTCCTCCGCCGTCCCCTGCTCGACGATCTGCCCGGCGTACATCACCGCGATGCGGTCGGCCATGCGCGCCACCACGCCCAAGTCGTGGGTGATCAGGATGATCGCCGTTCCCAGGCGCCGCTTGAGATCCTGCATGAGCTCGAGGATCTGCGCCTGGATAGTGACGTCCAGGGCCGTGGTGGGCTCGTCGGCGATGAGCAGCGCCGGGTTGCAGGCCAGGGCGATGGCGATCATCGCCCGCTGGCGCATGCCGCCGGAGAACTGGTGGGGGTACTGGCGCACGCGCTCCTCGGGGTTGGGGATCCCCACCATCCGCAGCAACTCGATGGCGCGCGCCCGCGCCTGGTCGGGTCGCATGCCCTGGTGCTTGATCAGCGGCTCCGCGATCTGGCGCCCGATGGTCATGGTCGGGTTGAGGGAGGTCATGGGGTCCTGGAAGATCATGCCCATGGACCGCCCCCGGATCCTCTGCATCTCCCGCTCGGGCAGGCGGACGAGATCCTTCCCCTGGAAGCGGATGGACCCGCTGACGATGCGCCCCGGCGGCACGGGGATCAGCCGCATGATGGTCTGGGCCGTCACGGACTTGCCGCAGCCCGACTCGCCGACGATGCACAGCGTCTCGCCCTTGTAGAGGTCGAAGGAGACGCCGCGCACCGCCTGGACCTCGCCGCCGTGGGTGCGGAAGTGGACGCGCAGATCGCGAACCTCCAGCAGCTTCTCCATGGCTTTCGTCCTTTCTACCGGGCCCGGAGACGCGGGTCGAGGGCGTCCCGCAGGCCGTCGCCCACGGCGTTGAAGGCGAACATCGTGATGCTGAGCGCCAGGGCCGGGAAGGCGAATTGCCACGGCCAGATGCGCATGACCGTGTACGCCTCGTTGATCAAGGTGCCCCAGCTGGCGCGCGGCGGCGGCACCCCCAGGCCGATGAAGCTGAGGAAGGCCTCGCCGAAGATGGCTCCCGGCACCGTCAGGGTCAGGCTGACCAGGATCGGGCCCATGACGTTGGGCACCAGGTGCCGCAGGATCAGGGACATGGTCGGCACGCCCAGCACCCGCGCCGCCAGGACGAACTCCATCTCCCGGAGCTGCAGGATCTGGCCGCGCACCAGGCGCGCCATGCCCACCCAACCGGTCAGGCCCATGGCCAGGATGATGGTGGGCAGGCCCGGGTTCATCACCACAAGCAGCAGGATCACCAGCAGCAGGTAGGGGATCCCGTACAGGACGTCGACGATGCGCATCATGATCTCGTCGACGCGGCCGCCCAGGTAGCCGGCGATCCCGCCGTAGAGCACGCCGATGACCAGCTCCAGGAGCGCCGCGACGATGCCGATGAACAGCGAGATGCGCCCGCCCATCCAGACGCGGGTGAACAGGTCGCGGCCGATCTGGTCGGTGCCGAACCAGAACTGGGCCGAGGGCGGCTTGTTGATGTTGGCGTAGTCCTGGTAGTCGAAGGTGTGCCCCTGCACGTGGTAGGAGACCACCGGTCCCAGCAGGGACCCCAGGGCCATGAAGATCAGCAGCACCAAGCCGACCATGGCCAGGCGATTGGCGCGAAAGCGGATCCATGCGTCCTGCCAGAAGGTCAGGCTCGGCCGGACGATGGCCTCGGCCTCGCCCGCGGCCACGGGCGCCGGCTGGAAGAGATCCGGCGTCAGCTCGGGAGGTCCGGCCGGCGCCGAGGGCGCCGCGCGGTTCACCGCCATGGACTCACCCCCTGGCCCGGTTCGTCAGACGGATGCGCGGGTCGATGATCCCGTAGGACAGGTCGACCAGGAAGTTGGCCACGATCAGGAACAGGAAGTAGAACACCGTGGTGCCCAAGATCAAGGGATAGTCCCGCTGATAGACGCTCTCAACGTAGTACTTGCCAAGGCCGGGGATGCCAAAGATGGCCTCGATCACCACGGTGCCCGTCAGGATGCCGGCCACCAGCGGCCCCAGCAGGGTGACGATGGGCAGGATCGCGTTGCGCAGGGCGTGGCGCCAGATCACCTCGCCCTGGGAGAGGCCCTTGGCGCGAGCCGTGTTGATGTAGTCCTGCCCCAGGACGTCCAGCATCTGGGTCCGCATCATCCGCACCAGGGTGGCCAGCATGGTCCCGCCCAGCGCCAGGGACGGCAGGATGGAGGTCTTCCACGTGCCGTCCCACAGGACCGGCACCCACCGCAGCTTCACGGCGAACAGCCACTGAGCGAACACGGCGATGACGAAGCTGGGCACGGAGACGCCCAGCACGGCGATGATCATCGCCGTGTAGTCCGGCCAGCGGTTGCGCCACAGGGCCGCCACCGTCCCCAGGGTGAGGCCCACGACCACGGCGAAGAGCAGCGCCTGGCCGCCGACCCAGGCCGACTCGGGGAAGCCCTCGGCGATCATGCGGTTGACGCTCCGGCCGATGTTCTTCAGCGAGACGCCGAGGTCGCCTTGCAGCAGGTTGCCCCAGTAGCGCAGGTACTGCTCCCACAGCGGGTCGTTGAGCCCGTACTTGTCCATCATCAGGGCCAGGATCTCCGGCCGGAGCCGCGGATCGGCGAAGGGATTGCCGGGGATCGCGTGCATCATCACGAAGGTCACCGTCACCACGGCCCAGATGGACACCAGCATGAGCACCAGCCGCTGCACGATGTACCGAGTCATCCGTCTTCCCCCCCTTCCTGCCCGGCGGCCCCGGCCTCCGGACGGACGAAATCCCGGCCCGAGGCCGGGATCCGTCGCCGTGCCAACCGGTCTCGCCGTCGCCGCCGGGGTGACGGCCGGGCGCGACGGGACGGGGCCGGGCTCCTCCGGCCGCTGCCCCGCCGCGCCGACCGTCAGCCGTGTTGCGCTGCGTCGTCGCGCGGAAGCCTCACTGGCCGCGGCCCTCGGTGTACGCCCACTTGAGCTCGGGGCTGTAGCCGATGGCGCGGCGGATCACGTTCTTGACGTAAGGCTTCTGCGCGTACGGCACCTCGCGGTGGTAGATCGGGATGATCGGATAGTCCTGGGCGATCAGCTTCTCCAGCTCGATGGCGATCTCCCGCTGCTTGGCGGGGTCGGTCTCGTTCTGGAGCTGCTCGACCAGGCGATCGTACTCGGGGTTGCAGTACTTGCCGTCGTTGTAGGGCCCGTCACACACCCACATGTCCAGGAACGTCAGCGGGTGGTCGTAGTCCGGGCCCCAGCCGGCCATGATGATGTCGAACTTCTGGGTCCGCTGCCGCTCCAGGCGCTCCTCGAAGGGCACCTGGACGATCTGCACATCGATCCCCAGGTTCTGCTTGAACTGCTGCTGGAAGAACTCCAGGCGCGTCTTGACCACGTCGCCGTTGTCACCGACGAACTCGAGGGTCGGGACGTCGGTGATGCCCTCCTCCTGCAGCGCCTGCTGCCACAGCTCCTTGGCCTTGGCCGGGTCGGCCTTGGTCGGGATCAGGTTCAGCGGCCGGACGTACTTCTCCTCTAAGCTGACGCCCGGCTCGCCCGGCGCCGTGATCACCGGGTTGGTGTAGCTGGTCGCCGGGATGCCGATGCCCTTGTTCAGGGCGTTGATGAAGGTCTCCCGGTCAACGGCCAGGGACAGCGCCTGGCGCGCCTTGGGGTTGTTCCACGGCTTCTTGGTGGTGTTCACCACCAGGTAGAACGTGGCGCCGTCGGCGTAGCGACCCAGCTCGTCGGGGTGGTTCTGCTCGAACTGCTCCTTGAACTCCGCCGGGACGCCCGTGGCATCGAGTTCGCCGGCCTCATAGGCGTTGATGTAGGCCGCGGCGTCGCTGATCATCGCGAACTCGACGTAGTCGAGCTTGACGTTCTCCGCATCCCAGTAGTTCGGGTTCTTCTCGATGCGCAGCGAGTTGTTGTGGTTCCACTCCTTGACGATGAAGGGTCCGTTGTAGACGGCCTTGTCGGCATCGGTGGCGAAGGCGTCACCGTACTGCTCCACGATGTCCTGGCGCACGGGCTGCCAGGACCCGAAGGTCAGCAGGTTGAGGAAGAAGGGCACGTTCTTGCTCAGGGTGACCTTCAGCGTCTTGTCGTCGACGACCTCGATGCCGACGTTCTTCAGCGCTTCCTCGACCTTGGCGTCGTCGCCCTCGCAGGACCCGTCGTCGCCGCAGGCCGCCGCCACGGCGTCGCCGCCCTTGATGTAGGGATAGACGATGTAGGAGTACTGCGACGCCGTCCGCGGGTCCATGGCCCGCTTCCACGCGAAGGCGAAGTCGTTGGCCGTGACGGGCTTGCCGTCGCTCCACTGGGCGTCGCGGAGGTGGAAGGTGTAGGTCAGCCCGTCCTCCGAGACCTCCCAGCTCTCGGCCATACCGCTGCCCTCACGGATCTCGCCGTTGGGATCCTGGCGCACCAGGCCCTCGTAGGTGGCGCCGATGATGGTGAAGGAGACCTCATCGGTCGCCAGCTGCGGGTCCAGGCTCGGCGGCTCGTCGCCGAGGTTCAGCCGCAGGTAGCTGGGGCTATCCGGGCCCCCGGCCTGCTGGGACTCCCCCTGCTGCTGCCCCTCGCCGCTCTGCTGGCCGCCGCCGCTGCCGCACGCGGAGAGGACCAGGGCGGCTGCCACCAGCAGGCTAAACACGGAAAACCACTTGCGGTTGCGCCTCAACACGGGTACCCCCCTGATGCAGGTTTGCGCCCTCGGGGCGCAAGACCGGCCGAAGCGGGGATTCACCTCCTTTCGCCGGCCATTTTTCGACAATGAGCATACACTGCGGCATTCTTCGCGCAAGCCACACAATTTCCTGCTCCAGCGCCACCCGCTGCCGGCAAATCCCCGCAACCCCGACCTGGACCTTGCTCCCAGCCCGCGGGGTCACGCCCCCCCAACGGTCCCCCAGGCACCGGCCACCGGCAGCCGCTCCGCCAGGTGGCAGGCCACCCGGTGGTCGCCCTCGATCGCCCGCAGGGCCGGTTCCTCCTGGCGGCAGACGGCCTCGGCGAAGGGACAGCGGGTGTGGAACCGACAGCCCGCCGGGGGGTTGGCCGGCGACGGCACGTCGCCCTGCAGGACGATGCGCTCCCGCCGCCGCTGTCGCGGCGGGTCGGGCAAGGGGACCGCCGAGAGCAGCGCCTGGGTGTAGGGGTGCAGCGGTCGGCGGAACAGCTCGTCGGTGGGCGCCAGCTCCACCAGCTTGCCCAGGTACATTACCCCCACCCGGTCGCTGATGTGCCGCACCACCGACAGGTCGTGGGCGATGAACAGGTAGGTCAGGCCGAAGCGGGCCTGCAGGTCTTCGAGCAGGTTGATCACCTGGGACTGGATCGAGACGTCCAGGGCCGAGACCGGCTCGTCGCAGACCACGAAGCGCGGGTTCAAGGCCAGGGCGCGAGCGATGCCGATGCGCTGGCGCTGGCCGCCGGAGAACTCGTGAGGGTAGCGCCGCGCGTGGTCGGGCGAGAGGCCCACCAGCTCCAGCAGCTCCGCCACCCGCTCCTGGAGCGCCCGCCCGCGGGCCAGGCCGTGGACGGCCAGGGCCTCGCCGACGATCTCGCCCACCGTCCGGCGCGGGTTCAGGGAGCCGAAGGGATCCTGGAAGATGATCTGCATGTCCCGCCGCAACCGGCGCAGCTCCGGGCCCCGCAGCCGGAACACGTCCCGGCCGTCGAAGCGCACCGTGCCCGCGGTGGGCTCCAGCAAGCGCAGGATCAGCCGTCCCGTGGTGGTCTTGCCGCACCCCGACTCGCCCACGAGCCCCAGCGTCTCGCCCTGGTAGATGTCCAGGTCGATGCCGTCGACGGCCCGGACCCAGCCCCGCGGCCGGCCGAGCCAGCCGCCTCCCACCGGGAAGTGCTTCTTCAGGCCGCGCACCTCCACCAGGACGCGGCTCATGCCAGACCCCCCTCCGCCCGCGGGGGCGCGGCCGTCACGGGGATCGTCGCGGCCGCCTCCGGGCGGACCGCCTCGGCCGCCGTCCCCGGCCCGCCCACGTCGGCCGGGGCGAGGCCGTCAGGGACCGCCGGCCCCGTACGGGCCGACGTCCGCGTCGTGCCTGCCGATCCCAGGGGGCCTTGCTGGGCCTCGGTGCCAGCTCCGCCCCGCCCCCTCGCGCCCTGCGCAGGGCGGTCCCGCCCGGCCGCCGGGGGAACCGCACCGGGCTCGGCCGTCGCCGCGCTGGCGCCGGTGCTGCCGGCGGCGCCGGCGCCGCCGGCAGCCGGTTCGTCCCGCAGCCAGCACGCCACCCAGCGGCCGTCGCCGGCGGGCTGCAGGGCCGGCTCTCGCTGGCGGCAGATGTCCATCACGTACGGACAGCGGGGGTGGAACCGGCAGCCCGACGGCAGGCGGGCGGGGTTGGGCACCTGGCCGGGGATCACGTGGAGCCGGTCCTGGCGCCGGTGCAGCTGGGGCATGGACTGCAGCAGCCCCTCGGTGTACGGGTGGAGCGGCCGCGCGAAGAGGTCGTCCACCGGGGCGGACTCGACGATGCGCCCGGCGTACATGACCAGCACGCGATCGGCCATGTCGGCCACCACGCCCAGGTCGTGGGTGATCAGCAGGATGGCGGTGCCCAGCCGCCGCCGCAGATCCTTCATCAGGTCGAGGATCTGCGCCTGCACGGTGACGTCCAGGGCGGTGGTCGGCTCGTCCGCGATCAGCAGCTGGGGCTCGCAGGCCACGGCCATGGCGATCATCACGCGCTGGCGCATGCCGCCCGACATCTGGTGGGGGTACTGGCGCGCCCGCGCCTCGGGGTCGGGGATGCCCACCAGGCGCAGCAGCTCCACCGCCCGCTCCCACGCCTCGCGCCGCGACAGCCGGCGATGCCACCGCAGCGCCTCGGCGATCTGCGCTCCCGCGGTGAAGACCGGGTTGAGGGACGTCATCGGCTCCTGGAAGATCATCGCGATGCGGTTCCCGCGGATGCGCCGCATCTCCGCCTCGCTGAGGCGCAACAGATCGCGGCCCTCGAACAGGATGGAGCCGCCGGCGATGCGCCCCGGGGGCGAGGGGATGAGCCGCAGGATGGAGAGGGAGGTGACGCTCTTCCCCGATCCCGACTCCCCCACCAGACCGACCGTCTCCCCGCGGTGGATGGTGAAGCTGACCCCGTCCACGGCGGCGAATCGGCCCGCTTCGGTGTGGAACTCGGTGCGCAGGTCGCGCACCTCGAGCAAGGGCTCACCGACCTTCGGCAAGGGTGCATCCTCCTGGAAGCACAGCGTGGCGCACCCCCTCACGAGGGGGCGCGGCCGACCAGCCGCAAGAACGCCTGTTCGTCCAGGACGGGGATGCCGAGCTCGCGGGCCCGGCGCAACTTGGAGCCGGCCCCCTCCCCCGCCACCACGTAGTCCGTCTTGCGGCTGACGCTGCTGGTCGCCCGGCCGCCCAGCGCCTCCACCAGCGCCTCGGCCTCGTCGCGGGTCATGCTCTCCAGGCCCCCGGTGAAGACGAAGGTCTTGCCGGCCACCCGCGCCCGCACCGCGGGCGGCACCTCGGGGACGGCGGCCCCTGACGGGGCACCCGTCGCCTGTGCCTCCAGGCCGTCGCGGCCCTGCCCGCCCGCGCCGGCCGCCGAGGCCGGGACGAACGCGGCCTCCCCTGCGCCCGGGCCCGGGCCATGCCCGGCGGCGGCTGCCGCCGGGACGCCGCCCGCCCCCGTGCCGCCGGCCGGGCCGCCGCCGCCCGCCCTGGCCGCGGCGGCTGCCGCCTGGGCGGCCGCGCTGCCCGGCTCGGGCTCGCCCGCCGCCGCCCGCACCCCCGCCTCGGCGAGGCGGCGGATCAGGTCGCGGTTGTGCTCATCGCGGAAGAAGGCGACCACGCTCTCGGCGATGCGCGGGCCGATCTCGGGGACGGCCATCAGCTCGTCCGGCCCGGCCCCCATCAGCCGGTGGATGGTGCCGAAGTGCCGGGCCAGCACGCCCGCCACCCGCTCGCCGACGAAGCGGATCCCGAGACCGTAGAGCAGGCGGCGCAGGGGCCGCGCCCGCGAGGCGTCGATGGCGGCGATCAGGTTGGCCGCGGACTTGGGCCCCATGCGCTCGAGCTGGGCGACGGGCTCCGCCTCCAGATGGTACAGGTCCGCCACGTCCCGCACCAGGCCTCGCGCCACCAGCTGCTCGATGATCGCCGGCCCCAGTCCCTCGATGTCCATGGCGTCCCGGGAGGCGAAGTGGCGGATGCGCTCCAGCTGCTGGGCAGGGCAGGCGGCATTGGGGCACCGGGTGGCCGCCTCGCCCCCCACCCGCACCACCGGGCTGCCGCAGGCGGGGCAGCGCTCGGGCATGGTGAAGGGCCGCTCGGCCCCGGTGCGGGCCTCCTTGACCACCTCCACCACCTCGGGGATGATCTCCCCCGCCTTGTGGACCACCACCAGGTCGCCGATGCGCACGTCCTTCTCCCGGATGTAGTCCGCGTTGTGCAGGCTGGCGCGGCTGACGGTGGTCCCCGCCAGCAGCACCGGATCCAGCACCGCCACCGGGGTCAGGGCGCCGGTGCGGCCGACGCTGACCTGGATGTCCCGCACCCGCGTCCGCGCCCGCTCCGCCGGGAACTTGTAGGCGATGGCCCAACGCGGGCTGCGGGCGGTGGCGCCCAGCCGCCGCTGCTGCGCCAGGTCGTCCACCTTGATCACGATGCCGTCGATCAGATAGGGCAGCTCGTGGCGCCGCCGGGACCACTCCTCGATGAACGCCAGCAGCTCCGCCAGGCTGGTGCAGCGGCGGGCGTGGGGATTGACGGGCAGGCCCCACTGCCGCAGGGCCTGGAGCACCTCCCACTGGCTGCGCGGCGCGACCGCGCGGTCGCCCTCCCACCCCGCCAGCCCGTAGACCCACAGGTTCAGGGAGCGGGAGGCGGTGACCGCCGGATCCAGCTGGCGGACGGAGCCCGCGGCGGCGTTGCGCGGGTTGGCGAAGGGGGGCAGGCCCCGCGCCTCCTGCTCCTGGTTGAGCCGGCGGAAGGCGTCGAAGGTCATGTACACCTCGCCGCGGATCTCGACCCGCCGCGGCACCGGCCGCTCGCGATCGCGCAGGCGCAGGGGCAGGCTGCGGATGGTGCGCAGGTTGGCCGTCACGTCCTCGCCGGCCTCGCCGTCGCCACGGGTCGCCCCGCGGACGAACCGGCCCTCCTCGTAGGTGAGGGCGACGGAGAGCCCGTCGATCTTCAGCTCGGCCACGTAGGCGACGGCATCGCCCACCGCCCGCCGCACCCGCTCGTCGAAGGCCTCCAGCTCCTCGCGGCCGAAGGCGTTGTCCAGGCTGAGCATGGGCTCGGCATGCTCGACCCGGGCGAAGGGTGCGGCGGGCCGCCCGCCGACCCGTTGGGTCGGGGAGTCGGGTGTGACGATCTCCGGGAACCGCGCCTCCAGCTCCCGGAGCTCCCGCATCAGGGCATCGTAGGCCGCATCGTCGATCGCGGGCCGGTCGAGCACGTAGTAGAGGTAGTCGTGGTGGCGGATCTGCTCCCGCAGTTCCTCGGCCCGCGCCCGGGCGGCCGCCAGGGCCTCCCCCCGGGCGGCATCGCCCGCGCCCTTGCCGGACCCGCCGCTTCCGCCGTTGGACCGGTGCTCGTCCACGTCCATCCCCCCGTCGCCCCTGCCCGCCGGCGCCGCCCGCCCCGGCCCGGCCGCACCCGCGCCCGGACCGGCTCCGTCCTGCGGGTCGCCCTCACGCGCGCCGTAGATTGGCGTAGCGGACGATGAAGGTCTTCAGCCCGGCGTCGGGGAACGCGATGGTGACCTCGGCGTCCTCCCCCTCGCCGCGGCGCATCACGATGGTCCCCTCGCCGAAGCGCGGGTGGACGACCCGCTCCCCCGGCCGGAACCCCTCCCCTCCGGCGAGCGCGGCCTCGGCGCGGCGCGCGCCGTCGCCGTCAGCCGTCCCGCCGGCGGTGCGACCCGGCTCCCGTCCCCCCCAGTCGGGCGCCGTCCGGGTGCGCCCGTTGCGAGCGGCGCCCACGGACGGACCGCCGCGGTGGCGATCCCGGCCGTACGCCCCGCCGACGCGATCGAACCGGCCCGTCGCACCCCACCGGGCACCGCCGCCGGGCCAGCCAGCCCCGCCCGGCGCCCCCGCGGCCTCGCCGCCGTCGGCGGCCGGTTCGTCCGCACCGGGGAGCAACCCCTGCCACTCCAGGTACCGCGCGTCGGCCTCCTCCAGGAAGCGGGAGGGCACCTGGCGCCGCGTGGCGCCGAACAGGGTGCGCTGGCGGGTGAAGCACAGGTAGAGCCGCTGGCGCGCCCGCGTCATGCCGACGTAGCAGAGGCGCCGTTCCTCCTCCAGCTCCTGGGGGTCGTCCAGCGACCGGCTGTGGGGGAACACCCCCTCCTCCATCCCCGTGATGAAGACCACGTCGAACTCCAGGCCCTTGGCGCTGTGGAGGGTCATCAGGGAGACGGCGCGGGCGCCCTCCTCCAGCTGGTCGACGTCGCTGACCAGGGCGACCTCCGCCAGGAAGTCCACCAGCGGCGCGTCGCCGGGACCGCGCTGGCGCTCGAAGTCGCGCGCCACGGAGAGCAGCTCCTCCAGGTTCTCCAGCCGCGTCCGGGCGTCCGGCGTCCGCTCCTGCTCCAGCATCTCCCGGTAGCCCGTGCGGTCCAGGGCGAAGGCGATGACGTCGTAGGCCGGCCGCTGCTGCGCCAGGGCGGCGAGATCGGCGATCACCTCGCCGAAGGCCGCAAGGGCCGCGGCCTGGGGGCGGGTGATCCCGGGGATGGCCTCCGCCTGGGCCAGGGCGTCCAGCAGGCCCACCCCTGCCCGGTCAAGATGGGCCTCCAGCCGCGCCAGGGTGGCCTCCCCGATGCCGCGCCGCGGCACGTTGATCACGCGCCGCAGGCTGATGCGGTCGTCCGGGTTCACCGCCAGGCGCAGGTAGGCCAGGATGTCCTTGACCTCCTTGCGCTCGTAGAACTTCAGGCCGCCCACGATCCGGTAGGGGATGCCCCGGCGCAGCAGGGTCTCCTCCACCACCCGCGACTGGGCGTGGGTGCGGTAGAGCACCGCCATGTCGCCGTATTCGTACCCCTCGTCGTGGAGCCGCTCCATCTCCCGGGCGACGAACCAGGCCTCATCGTGCTCGTCGGCGGCGCCGAAGACCACCACCCGCGCCCCCTCGCCGTGGACGGAGCGCAGCTGCTTCTCCTTGCGCTGGGTGTTGTGCTCGATCACCGCCTGGGCCGCCGCCAGGATGGAGGCCGTGGAGCGGTAGTTCAGCTCCAGCCGCACCACCCGCGCATCGGGATAGTCTTCCTCGAAGCGCAGGATGTTGGTGATGTCCGCCCCGCGCCAGCGGTAGACGCTCTGGTCCGGGTCGCCCACCACGAACAGGTTGCGGTGCCCCGCCGCCAGCAGGCGCAGCAGCCGGTACTGGGCGTGGTTGGTGTCCTGGTACTCGTCGACCAGGATGTGGACGAACCGGCGCTGGTAGGAGGCCAGCACGTCGGGCGCCTCTTCGAACAGGCGCACGGTCTGCATCAAGAGGTCGTCGAAGTCCATCGCCCCGTTCTTCTGCAGCCGCTCCTGATAGGCGGCGTAGACGGCGGCCACCTGCTGGCGGTAGAAGTCCCGGTGCCGGGCGGCGAACGCCTCCGGCCCCAGCAGCTGGTTCTTCGCCGCGGAGATCATCGCCCCGACGGCGTTGGGCGGGTAGCGGGTCTCGCTGAGGTTGCGCTCCTTGAGGACCTCGCGCAGGACGGTGCGCCGGTCGTCCTCGTCGAGGATGACAAAGTTCCGGTCGTACCCGACCCGGTGGCCGTCCCGCCGCAGGATGCGGACGCAGCTGGCGTGGAAGGTGCCGATCCACATGTCCCGCGCCTGGGCCCCCACCAGCTGCTCCACCCGTTCCCGCATCTCCCGGGCCGCCTTGTTGGTGAAGGTGATGGCCAGGATCTGGTGGGGCGCCACGCCCTGCTGGAGCAGGTAGGCCACCCGCCGGGTGAGGACCCGCGTCTTGCCGCTCCCGGCCCCGGCCAGGACCAGCACGGGGCCCCCGGGATGGGTCACCGCCTCCCGCTGCGCCGGGTTGAGATCCGCCAGCAAGTCTGCCAAGTCGCGTACCTCCCGTCCGCCGCACGGCCTGCCTCTCCGAGGACCGGCCGTGCCGGTGCCGGCCACCCGGCCTGGCGGCGAGGGCCGCCCGCCGGGACACGGCCTCGCGAACCGCCCCCGCCGCCGACGACCCCAGCTGGCGTGCCATCCACCCCGCCCCGCCAAGGCCCGTCCCCGACGACGGCGGCGATTCCCGTCCGGACCGGATACGTCGCCGCGGCGGCCCTCCGCCCTGCCCGGCCGGGGGACGAACCGGCCGCCCGGCCCGGCTCGAGGGTCCCGGCCGCTTCGTCCGCAGGGTGGTCTC
This sequence comes from Thermaerobacter composti, assembly GCF_033582035.1. Lineage (NCBI taxonomy): Bacteria > Bacillati > Bacillota > Clostridia > Eubacteriales > Clostridiales Family XVII. Incertae Sedis > Thermaerobacter > Thermaerobacter composti. The sequence goes on along the minus strand of NZ_CP132508.1, from coordinate 299,190 downwards.
CGACGGCTCCCCACCCGCGTCACGCCGCCGCACCCGCGGGTCGCCGCGGCCACGAGCCGCTCCGCCGGACGGGACGGCACCGGCGACGGGATCCATGCCAACGGATCCGTGTGCACGCCCCGACTCCGTGGCGACGCCCCGACGCCTCCGTCGGCCCGTTCGCCTGCGCTGCCGGCGGCGGCCCGGTGGCGACAGGTCCGCCGCCGCCGGCACCGGGCCGGGGCACCGTGCCCCCTCCCCCGCTCACGGGCCCTCCCCGTCGGCTTCGTCCCGGGGTCCCGCCACCGGCAGTACCACCCGCATGCGCGTGCCGCGGCCCACCTCGCTGTCGACGTCGATGTGCCCCCCGTGGTTGCGGACGATGCCGTAGCTGACGGCCAACCCCAGGCCGGTGCCGCCCTCCTTGGTGGAGAAGAAGGGATCGAAGATGCGATTCAGGTGCTCGGGCGGCATGCCCGTCCCGCGGTCCTCCACCTCCACCAGGACGGTCCCCGCCGCGGGGTCGTGGGAGGCCCGCAGCCGCAAGACGCCGCCGCCCGGCATGGCGTCCAGGCCGTTGCGCATCAGGTTGAGGAAGACCTGGCGCAGCTGGGCCTCATCCGCGGTCACCGGCGGCAGCGGTTCCACGACCCGCAGTTCCACGGAGCACCCGCGGGCCACCTCGTCCATGCGGACCATGTCCACCAGTCGCCGCAGCAGGGCGCCCACATCCACCGGCCGCAGCCGCGGCTTGGGCGGGCGGGCCAGCAGCAGCAGGTCGTTGACGATGCCCTCGATGCGCTCGATCTCCTGCAGGACGATGTCGATGTAGCCCGCCAGCTCCCCCTCCACCCGGCGCCCGATCAGCTGCATGAAGCCCTTGATGGCGGTGAGGGGGTTGCGGATCTCGTGGGCCGCGCCGGCGGCCAGCTGCCCCACCGCCGCGAGGCGCTCCGAGCGTCGGGCCCGCATCTCCAGCTCCCGCTCCTGGGTCACGTCGCGCAGGAGGACGATGGCCCCGGCGCGCTCCCCCTCGGAACCGACCAGGGGGAACGCCTGCGCCGTGACCAGGAGGGGCGCGCCCTCCCGCGTCGCGAACTCCCACAGGCGGGGCGGCAGGGGATCGTCCGCGGCCAGCTGCTCCAGCAGCATGCTATCACACGGGGTGTCACTGCCCAAAGGACGCGGCGGGTGCAGCGCGTCGTCGGGAAAGCCGGCGCGACGCAACAGCTCGACCGCCGTGCAGTTGGCCAGCGTCAGGGTGCCTGCGGCGTCGGCCGCCACGATGCCGGTCCCCACCTGCTGGAGGATCAGGTCCTGGAAGCGCTTGAGGGCGGTCAACTCCTGCAGCCGCACCTGCGCCTGCTCGAAGAGGCGGGCGTTGTCCAGGCTCAAGGCGGCCTGGCTGGCGAGGACGTCGATCAGGCCCCCATCGGCGAAGGAGTAGGGTGGCGGCTGGTCGCGCACCACCGCCACCGCCGCCAGCAGCTTGTCGCGGGCCACCAGGGGCACCGCCAGCACCCAGCGTCGGTGACCACCCAGCAGCCAATCCGGTCCCTGCTCCGGCTCGAGGCGCGCCACCACCGTGCGGCGTTCCTCCACCAGGCGGTGGAAGGGCGGCCGGTGCAGGCCGAGCTCCCGCCCCACCAGGCCGGGCGGCGCGTTGCGCAGCGTGCCGACGCGCAGGACGCCGGGGGCCGAGGCCGGCACCAGCCAGAAGACCCGGCCCCCGAGCACCTCGAAGAAGGTGTCGACGACCCGCTCCGCCACCTCGTCGGGCCGCAGGGTGGCGTTGATCACCCGCGCGAAGTGGGACAGGGCCACGACCCCGCCCACCGCCTGCCGCAGCAGCTGGTCGTCGTGGAAGGCGGCGGGCCGGCCCTGGGCGTCGCGCCCCTCCTCCCGGACGAACCGGCGCAGCTGGTCGGCGGCCGCGGCCAGCTCCCCGGCGACGGTCACCAGGGGCTCTCCGAATTCGCCCACCACCGACCGCACCCTGGCCAGGGCGGCGACGGCGTCGGGATCGTACCGGCTGCCCGCGCGGGACCGCACCGCCTCCCACGCCATCTCCGGGTCCCCCCAGCGCTGCAGCGCGAACAGGTAGGCCTCGGCCACCGCCAGGATGCGACTGGCGAGGGGAATGACGGTTCCCGCCAGTCCGTCGGGACCGCCGGTGCCGTCCCAGTGCTCGTGGTGGTGGCGCAGGATCCGCGCCACCGGCTCCAGCACCGCGATGCGGGCGACCTCCCGCGCCGACACCAGGGCGTGCCGCACCAGCTGTTCCGGCGACGGATCGCCGTCGCCCACACCGGGCGGTCGCGGTCCCCCTGCTTCGTGCAACAGGGCGGCCTGCCGCAGGTTGTCCAGATCGCGACCCCGCACCTCCAGGCCCTCGGCCATCTCCGTCACCAGGCGCACGAGGTGCTCGGCGCGACGCAGCGCCTTCGGGTCGGCGTGCAGCGCGCGCAGGAATCGCTCCACGGCTCGTTGGCGGAGGCTCCGCGTCCAGATCGACGTCCCGAAGTGATGGGCCAGGGCGAGAAAGGGGAATGCGGCAAGGGCCCCGGGCGGGTAGTCGTACCGGGTGAAGAGCACGTACACCCCCACCGCAAGCAGCCAGGAGACCATCAGTCGCCAACTGTCCTCGATCACGTAGGTCTGCCACTGCTGACGGAACGGGATGCGCTTGTACAGAGCCAGGGCGGCCGCCACCAAGCCCGTGTTGACCAGGCCGAAGCCCGCGGCACTCGCCAGGTACGGGATGATCGAGTCCCATCCGTCCAGGGGCTGTCCCCACTCGCCGCCGCTGACGCGGAAGATGGCGGCCGCCGTCAGCACGGCCAGGATCGTCTGACCCACATTGAACGCGGTGACGAGGAAGGGCGGACGCCGCCACAAGGCGGCGAAGCACCAACCCACGACCTCCGCCCACATCGGCACCGCGGGGCCGAGCAGCCACAGGGATACCAGCACCACCAGGGCGCCGATCGAGACGGCCTCGCCGCTCGCGGAAACGACCTGGTACAGCTCCGCCACCAGCAGGGCGCCACCCAGCAGCACCGCCAGTGCGGGAGGGGGTGCACTGGTGGAGACGACGAGGATCACCAGTCCGAGAAGACCCGCCGCCGCGACGCCTGCCATGTAGCGAGCCACGACCCCTGAGGGTTTCATGGGGACTCCACTTCGCTGGGGCACCGTGCAACCCTCCCCGGCACCGAGGGGCGCCGACCCTCGCGCCCGCTGGCTCCATGTGGCAGCCTGACCCCCCGAAGGTGCCGTTGCTCAAGGGGTTCAACCACGATGAAGGCCGCGTTCTCCTCAAGAACGCGGCCTTGAACGGGGTCCTTCGCGGTGGTCCCCGACCGCTGGTGATCCGCTACGCCTCCGGTCGTCGATCGATCGCGGACGGGTCAGAAGGCGGCCCCAACTCGGTCAACATGCCAATGCCAGATGACCGGTGCCGGCCCGCCCGGGCCGGGTGGGCATCTGCCCCTTTACACCCCACCACGACGTGTGCTTCGATGAAACCGGTCTGCCTAGCGGGTGGGGTGGAGCCACGAGCCGGCACCGGCCTCCGGCCACGACGCTAGCCGATGGGCCAGCTGGTCTGCGCAGCGAGGGCGACGACCACGCCGGTCAGGATGCTGGCCGCAGCCATGGCGAGACGGTACAGCATGGCTTCACCTCCCATCCTTCCACCCGGCCGGTGCCGCCCGCCCACCCGCGGGCGGCACCGGCCTTGCCAGGCTTTCCCGGCCCTTTCACCCCCTGCCTACGACACGATCTCGACGATTCCTCCTAGATTCCGAAAGAATAGGACCAGAAAGTGATGGTTTTCGACAAAATTCGCGCTCAAGCCAACGGTCGCGCCGGTGAATCCCCCGAGCCTCTGCCGTCTTCTCGACGGTCGTCGGCGTCCCGGTCATGGACTCGCCATCCGATGGCGAAACCTGTCTGGGACCGCGGCGGCAAGCCGGGCGGCCCCGCCGGTTCGTCCGGGGTCCCCGTCACTCCCACTCGATGGTGGCGGGGGGCTTGGAGGTGATGTCGTAGACCACGCGGTTGACGCCCTCCACCTCGTTGACCAGCCGGCGCGCGATGCGGTCGAGCACCTCGTGGGGCAACCGCACCCAGTCCGCGGTCATCCCGTCGTCCGAGGCCACCACCCGCACGGCGACCGCCTCGCCGTAGGTGCGACGATCGCCCATAACCCCCACCGTGCGGGCTCCCGTCAGGACGGCGAAGGCCTGCCAGACCGAGCCCTCCAGCCCTGCCCGACGGATCTCCTCCCGGACGATCCGGTCGCACGCCCGCAGGCGCCGGAGGCGCTCGGGGGTGACGGCGCCCAGGGTCCGGATGGCGAGCCCCGGTCCCGGGAAGGGATGGCGCTCGATGAGGGCCGTCGGCAGCCCGAGCCGGCGCCCGACCTCCCGCACCTCGTCCTTGAACAGGTCGCGCAGCGGTTCCACCAGCTCGAAGTCCAGGTCGGGCGGCAACCCGCCCACGTTGTGGTGGCTCTTGATGGTGGCGGCCGCCCCGCCGCCGCTCTCGATCACGTCCGGATAGGTCGTCCCCTGGACCAGGTAGGGGATCGGCCCCAGCTCGGCGGCGAGGCGTCGGGCCTGTTCCTCGAACACGCGGATGAAGGTCTCCCCCACGGCCTTGCGCTTGGCCTCGGGGTCGACCAGGCCAGCGAGCGCATCGAGGAAGCGGTCCCGCGCGTCGACCACCCGCAGGTCCATGCCGAGCCCGGAGAAGGTGGATCGGACCTCCTCGACCTCGCCCTCCCGCAGGAGACCGGTGTCGACGAACACGGCGACCAGCCGCGAGCCGATGGCGCGATGCACCAGCGCGGCCGCCACGGCCGAGTCGACGCCGCCGCTCAGCGCGCACAGGGCACGGGCCCCGTCGAGCCGCCGCCGCAGGGCCGACACGGCCCGCTCGACGAAGTCGGCCATGGACCAGCCGCCCCGGCAGCCGCAGACCCGGAAGAGGAAGTTGGCCAGGATGTCCCGGCCCCGCGGCGTGTGGGCGACCTCGGGGTGGAACTGGACGCCGAGCCAGCGCCCGTCGCCCCCCTCGATGACCGCGTACGGCGCATCCGCGGTGTGCGCCAGGACGGTGAAGCCGGGCGGCAGGACCTCGACCCGATCGGCGTGGCTCATCCAGACGTCCACCCGCGCGCCGAGGCCCGCCAGCAGGCGGCCGGGTTCGTCCACGTGGAGGGTGGCGGGGCCGTACTCCCGGCGTGCCGCCGGGACGACCCGGCCCCCGAGCTGGTGGACCATCAGCTGCATGCCGTAGCAGATGCCGAGGACCGGCACCCCGGCCTGCCAGAGCTCGGGGTCGCATTGCGGTGCCCCCGGCTCGTAGACGCTGGCGGGGCCGCCGGAGAGGATCACCCCCCGCGGGCGGTGGCGAAGGATCGCGGCCAGGGGGGCGTGGTGGGGCAGGACCACCGAGTACACCCCGAGCTCCCGCACCCGCCGGGCGATCAGGTGACCGTACTGCGAACCGAAGTCGAGGATCACCACGCGCTCTTCGGGTTCCACCAGAGACGGCTCCCCTTCCATCCCGACCATGGCCATCGCTCCCTTCTTGCCCGGCACGGGCGGAGCGCAAGGGTGAGACGCGGATACCGGGACCGCGGCCGGTTCCCGCGGGCCGCGGACCGGGGGCAGAGACGACTCGAGAGCGCCGGCGTAGCGTCGATCGATGTCACAACGTGATATCTTAACGCGATATCTTAGCAGGACCATGGGTTTTGAACAGGTCCGTGGGCGGGTCGGCCGCCAACCCGGGATGGCCGGAGCGGGGAGGGATTGCAGTGGCGGAAGGCCGTCAGTCCTTGACGGTGCACGTTCCCAGCGATTTGTTGGCATGAAGGAGCGGATCGTGGGCTCCGACACCGGCGTCCTCGTCGTTCCTGACGCCCGATGAACCGGAGGACGCCGCGGCAGTTCTGGAACATGCCAAGCCGCCGCCGCGGGCCGCGGGGCGATGCCCCGCGGCCCGCGGCGCCCCGGCCGGTTCGTCCGCCGCGCCAGCGAAGGGCGGTAGCCCCGCTTGAGCAAACAGGGGCGGGGTGCCCGCGCCTCCCGCGCGGGCACCCCGCCCCGGCCACGGCCCAGCGGGCGACGGACTCAGAAGTCCATGTCGCCCACGTTGCTGCCGGCCGCCTCCTTCTTCTCCTCGGGCAGGTCGGCCACCAGCGACTCGGTGGTCAGCACCATGGCGGCGATGCTGGCCGCGTTCTGCAGCGCCGACCGGGTCACCTTGGCCGGGTCGACGATGCCGCGGGCGAACATGTCGCCGTACTCGCCCGTCAGGGCATCGAAGCCCTCGTTGTCCGGCAGCTGCTTGACCCGCTCGACGACCACCGAGCCCTCCATACCCGCGTTGGCCGCGATCTGGCGCAGCGGCTCCTCCAGGGCGCGGCGGACGATCTCGATGCCCATCCGCTCGTCCTCGTTGCGGGCCTCCACCTTGTCCAGCGCCTTGATGGCGTGGACCAGCGTGGCACCGCCACCGGGGACGATGCCCTCCTCCACCGCCGCCCGCGTGGCCGAGAGGGCGTCCTCGATGCGGTACTTCTTCTCCTTCATCTCCACCTCGGTCGCAGCGCCGACCTTGATCACGGCCACGCCGCCGGCCAGCTTGGCCAGCCGCTCCTGCAGCTTCTCGCGGTCGAAGTCCGAGGTGGTCTCCTCGATCTGCCGCTTGATGACGTTGATGCGGGCCTTGATCTTCTCGGGATCGCCAGCGCCCTCGACGATGGTCGTGTTCTCCTTCTCCACGACCACCTTCTTGGCCCGGCCGAACATGTCGGGCGTGACGTTCTCCAGCTTGATGCCCAGGTCTTCGGAGATCACCTGGCCGCCGGTGAGGATGGCGATGTCCTCCAGCATCGCCTTACGCCGATCGCCGAAGCCGGGCGCCTTGACCGCGCAGGACTGCAGCGTGCCGCGGATCTTGTTGACCACCAGGGTCGCCAGCGCCTCGCCCTCGACGTCCTCGGCGATGATCAGCAGCGGCTTGCCGCGCTCCACCACCCGCTGCAGCACCGGCAGCAGGTCGTTGACGGACGAGATCTTGCGGTCGGTGATCAGGATGAAGGGCTCCTCAAGGACGGCCTCCATCGCCTCGGCGTCGGTGACGAAGTACGGCGACAGGTAGCCCCGGTCGAACTGCATGCCCTCCACGACCTCGACGGTCGTGTCCAGGGTCTTGCTCTCCTCGACCGTGATCACGCCGTCCTTGCCGACCTTCTCCATGGCGTCGGCGATCATCTTGCCGATCTCTTCGTCGTTGGCGGAGATGGAGGCCACCTGCTGGGTCGCTTCCTTGGTCTCGACGGGCTTGGCGATCCGCTTGATCTCATCGACGACGGCGGCGACCGCCTTCTCGATGCCCCGCTTGACCAGGATCGGGTTCGCGCCGGCGGCCACCACCTTCATGCCCTCGCGGACCATGGCCTGGCCCAGGACGATGGCGGTGGTGGTCCCGTCACCGGCCACGTCGTTGGTCTTGGTCGCCACCTCCGTGAGGAGCTTGGCGCCCATGTTCTCGAAGGGGTCCTTCAGCTCGATCTCGCGGGCGATGGTCACGCCGTCATTGGTGATGGTCGGCGAGCCAAACTTCTTCTCCAGGACCACGTTGCGGCCCTTGGGCCCCAGGGTGATCTTGACGGCGTTGGCGACGGTGTTCAGCCCCTTCTCCAGGCTGCGCCGCGCCTGCTCGTTGAAGACCAGCTGCTTCGGCATGCCGCCTTCCCTCCTCGGTCACGAACGCTCACTGGATGACCGCCAGGATGTCGCGCTCGCTGAGGATCAGCAGCTCCTCGTCATCCAGCTTGACCTCGGTGCCGGCGTACTTGGAGAAGATCACCCGGTCGCCTTCCTTGACCTCGAGGGGGACCTTCTGGCCGTTCTCGAGGATGCGGCCCGTGCCCACGGCCAGGACCTCACCCTGCTGCGGCTTCTCCTTGGCCGTGTCCGGCAGGATGATCCCGCCCTTGGTCCGCTCCTCCTCCTCGATCACCTTGACGACCACCCGGTCGCCGAGAGGGCGCAGCTTCACCGACACGGTCCCTCCCTTGGGCTGCGGCTGAACGCTCACCGCCGTCCACCTCCCTGGTGCGCTGAGGGTTCGGCTCCGGGGCGCCCGGCCACAGCGGTCGAATGGTGGCGTGATCGGATCTGGCAGGATCGCTGCCCGGCGGGCCCGAGCCCCCGAGCCGCGGGACGCCTGTCCTGTTAGCACTCCCCGTCGGAGAGTGCTAAGCCATCGACTATGGTAAGGCGGCCAGAAACGGTCGTCAACCCCCGAATTGGCCGCCGCTCCCATGCTTGCCGCTATTGCTTCTGCCCCGCTCGGCCCCGGATTATGCGCCGCGTGCGCCGGCACGCCGGTGCGGACGAACCGGCTCGGCGCCCCCCTCCCGACGGCGAAGGACCCCGACGCCTCGCGAGGCGCCCGTAGGTTCCCACGCGTCGGCGACGGGTGCGGCGATGGGTGCAGCGGTCGGCGGATCTCAACGGGTGTCGCGATGCCCGCCGCCGTGGAGGATGGCGACGGCGTGGTCCAGCAGCGGTGCGAGGACCTCGAGGCACTCGGCCACGCCCCGCGGGCTGCCCGGCAGGTTGACGATCAGGGTGCGCCCCCGGATGCCCGCCACCGCCCGGGAGAGGTAGGCCATCGCATTGGCCGCCCCGGTCGCCGCCCGCATGCGCTCGGGAAGGCCCGGGACGACCCGCTCCACCACGTCCAGCGTCGCCTCGGGGGTGACGTCCCGGGGGCCGAGGCCCGTGCCGCCCGTAGTCAGGATCAGGTCGGGGATGGAGGCGGCACCCTCCTGCGATGCGGTCCCATCCGACCCGTCGTCCCCGTCGCGGGCAGCCGCCGCTCCCCGCCCGTCGGCCACCGCGGCCAGCCAGCGGGCGATGGCCCGGCGGTCGTCGGGCACCACGCCGCGGGCCACCACCGCGAACCCGCGCTCTGTGGCCCATCGCGCCAGGTAGTCCCCGCTCGCGTCCCGGCGCCAACCCTGGCTGACCCCGTCGCTGACGGTGAGGATCGCCACCCGCACGGCCAACGCCCCCCCGTTCCGACGCCGCGCCGCCCCGCGCGGCTGCGGGTCGCGACACGCGCCTCCGCGCTCCCCTGGGTCCGCCGGAGAGACCCGTCAGCGGGACCCGCCGCCCTCCGCCCGGGTGGCTTCGGGCCGGACGGGCTCGCCCACCGCCTCCCAAGGCGGTTCGCCGGCCCGCCAATAGTCGCCGCTGCGCCCCCCCGTCTTGCGCACCAGGCGGATCCCCTCGACGACCATCCCCTTGTCCAGGGCCTTGCACATGTCGACCAGCGTCAGGGCGGCCACCGCCACGGCCGTCAGGGCCTCCATCTCCACCCCCGTGCGCGCCGCGGTGCGCACCGTCGCCTGGATCTCCACCGCGTCCTGCGTCAGCCGGAAGTCGACGGCGACGGCGTCCAGGGGCAGCGGGTGACACAGGGGGATCAGCCGGCCGGTCTCCTTGGCCGCCAGGATCCCCGCCACCCGGGCGACGGCCCACACGTCGCCCTTGGGCACGTCGCCGGCCCGCAGGCGGGCCAGGGTGGTCGGCGCCATGCGCACCCGGCCCCGCGCCACCGCCTCCCGCACCGTCACCGCCTTCCCGCTGGTGTCGACCATCTGCGCCCGGCCTGCGGCGTCCAGGTGCGTCCACGCCGGCGCCCCGGACGGGACCGGCGCGGCCGGTTCCTCCGCCGGAGAGGGTACGACCCGCCGGCCACCGGCGTCCTCGCCCCGCGCCCCCGGTGCGGCGGGCGCCGGCTCCCCTCCGGCGGACGCCCCCGCCGGGCGGTCCCCCTCCGGTCCCCCGGCCCGGTCGGAGGGACGGGCTCGCTGCCTCACCAGGGGATCACCTCCACCTCGGCGCCGGCCGGCAGCTCGTCGATGGCCATGGGCAGGTGCACCAGCCCCTGGGCCCCGGTCAGGGCGGTGATCAACCCGGACTTGCGCGGTTGCGGCCGCGCGGCATACTCCCCACCGCGCCAGAGCAGGGCGACGGGGACGTACTCCTCGCGGCCGGCCGGGCGCCGCAGGGCGGTCTCCAGGCGGGCGCGGATCCGTGGGCCGGGTCCCGCCGGCGGCTCGAGGCCGAGCCAGCGGAACACCACCGGCCGCACCAGCAAGCGATAGACCACCAGGGCGGACACGGGGTTGCCCGGCAAGCCGAAGACGGGCTTGCGCCCCGCCATGGCGAACAGCGTCGGCTTGCCCGGCTTCAGGGCGACGCCGTGGAGGATCACGCCAGGCGGCTCCAGCTCCGCCGCCAACTGGGCCGTGAGGTCGCGCTCGCCCACCGAGCTGCCGCCGGAGATCAGCACCAGGTCCGCTTGCTGGAGGGCGCGCCGCAGCGCCTCCCGGAAGGCAGCCGGCTCGTCGGGCACGTAGACGGGTTCCAGGGGCTGGGCGCCGTCCTGCCGCAGGGCAGCCGCCAGCGCCACCCCGTTGATGTCGCGGATCTGGCCGGGCGCCGGCGTCCGCTCCGGGGGCACGATCTCATCGCCGGTGAGCAGCAGCGCCACCCGCGGCGGGCGGGTGACCGGCACCCGCGTGACGCCGGCCCCAGCCAGGGCCCCCAGCTCGGCCGGACCGAGCCGGCGCCCCGGCGTCAACAGCGCCAGGCCGGCGGCGGCGTCTTCGCCCCGGGCGATAACGTTGTCGCCCGGGCCCGCGAACCGGTGCACCAGCAGCCACGACCCCTCGCGGGTGGTGTGCTCGAACATCACGACGCAGTCGGCGCCGGGCGGCAGCATGCCCCCGGTGGGGACGGCCACCGCCTGGCCGGGTTCGACCCGCACGGCGGCGGCCCGGCCCACCAGGACCCGGCCCACCACCTGCAGGCGGACCGGCCGCCCGGGCGCGATCCCCCGCAGGTCCTGGCTGCGCACGGCGTAGCCGTCCACCGTGGCGCGGTGGAAGGCGGGGACGTCCTCGGGCGCGTACACCGGCTTGGCCAGGACGCGGCCGAGGGCCGCGGCCAGCGGCAGCTCCTCCACCGCCAGCGGCGGCTGGCCGGCGGCGGCCAGGATCCGCCGGCGCGCCTCGGCGACGGTGGGCAGGCCCTCCGCCGGGAAGGGCTCCCGGAAGCCGGGCGCCTCCGCCTTTGCCGGGTGCCGCGGTGGCGGCCCCGGTTCCCCGGGCTGCGGGTTCGGTGCACCCGATGCGGCCGAGCCCTCCGGCGGGCCCGATGCGGCGCAGCCCTCCGGCGGGGTGGATCCGTTGGACACGGGAGCCGATCCCCCTTCCCACGCATCCGCCGGCCGGGGCCGGTTCGACCCGCGGCGTCGTCCTCCTGACGCCGCCGCTCCCGGGCCGACCGATCCGGTGGCCCGGCGTGGCGCCATCCGCCGGGCGGCTCCCCGCCACCGGCCCCCCGGCCGGCGTCACGGATCGACGCGGATCAGCGTCGCCTCGCCCTGGCCGCCGCCGCTGCAGATGGTGGCGATGCCGTAGCCGCCCCCGCGGCGGCGCAGCTCGTAGGCCAGGGTGAGCAGGATGCGGGCGCCGCTGGCGCCGATGGGGTGGCCCAGGGCGACGGCGCCCCCGTTGACGTTGACCCTCTCGGGGTCCCAGCCGCCGAGCTTCATGGTGGTCAGGGCGACGGCGGCGAAGGCCTCGTTGACCTCGAAGAGGGCGATGTCGTCCCAGCGGAGGCCGGCCTTCGCGAGGGCGCGCTCGGCGGCGTAGTACGGCACGGTGTGCAGGTACGGCGGATCCAGGGACGCCTGCCCCTGGCTGACGATGGTGGCCAGGGGCTTGACGCCCAGGGCGCGGGCCCGCTCCCGCTCCATGAGGACCAGGGCGGCGGCCCCGTCGTTGATGCCGGGGGCGTTGCCCGCCGTCACCGTCCCGTCCTCCTCGAAGACCGGCGGCAGGGCGGCCAGCTTCTCGTAGCTGGTGTCGCGGCGCGGCGCCTCGTCCACCGCCACGCGGACCGCCTCGCCCTTGCGGGCCGGGACCTCGACGGGCACGATCTCCTCCGCCAGCCGGCCGGCGTCGATGGCCGCCACGGCCCGCTGGTGGCTGCGCAGCGCCCAGCGATCCTGTTCCTCGCGGGTGACGCCGTACTCGGCGGCGACGCGGCTGCCGTAGACGCCCATGTGGCAGCCGCCGAAGGCGCAGAGCAACCCGTCGGTCAAGAGGGCGTCCTCCATCTGCAGGTGGCCCATGCGCCCGCCCCAGCGCGCCTGGCGCACCAGGTAGGGCGCCTGGCTCATGCTCTCCATGCCGCCGGCCACCACCACCGTCGCGTCGCCCGCCCGGATCAGGGCGTCGCCCAGGTTCACCGCCCGCAGGGCGGAGGCGCAGACCTTGTTGATGGTGTCCGCGGGCACGGTGACCGGCAGCCCGGCCTTGACCGCCGCCTGCCGCGCGGGGATCTGGCCCGCCCCCGCCTGCAGGACCATGCCCATCAGCACGTAGTCCACCTGCTCGGCGGCCACGCCCGCCCGCTCAAGGGCCGCCCGGATGGCCACGGCCCCCAGCTCGACGGCGGGCACGTCCTTGAGGGCGCCCCCGAACTTGCCGAAGGGGGTCCGCGCCCCGTCGACGATCACCGTCTCGCGCACGCACCTCACCCCCGCACGGGCCGCCCCAACGAAGCCGGGTTGGACGAACCGGCCCCGCGCGCCGCCTGCGAGGCCGCGCCCTCCCCCCGCAGGCCGCGGCCCTGCACACCCCGCGCCTGCGCGGGACGGACGCCGGCGCCGGCCGCAGGACTCGGGCCCCGGCGCCGCCCGTCCCGGTCACGCCGGCGCGCCGCCTGGGCCGGGCCACCGGACGAAGCGGGCGGCCTCCACCCCACTTCGGCGCCGCCGCGCGCCTTCCCTGTGCAGGGGGTGGCTCAGGCGCCGGGGGTTCCTGCGGGCGCCAGCACGTGGGCCCGCACGGCGCCCACCAGGTACAGGCTGCCGGTCACCAGCACCGGCTGCCCGGGCTCCGCCTCGCGCAACGCGCGGGCCAGGGCGCCCACCGGCTCCCTCTCCACCACCACCGGTACGCCCTGGGCCGCCAAGGCCCTCGCCAGTCGCTCCGCCGGCGCGGCCCGCGGGCTCGGCGGCTCGCTCACCACGGCCCGTCCCGTCACCGGGGCGATGGCACCCGCCGCCTGCTCGACGTCCTTGTCGTCCAGCATGCCGATCACCAGCAGCACCCGGCGGCCGGGCCAGAGGGTGGCCACCGTCCGGGCCAGGGCGGCCATGCCGGCGGGATTGTGGGCGCCGTCCAGCCAGACGTCCCGGCCCTGCCAGCGCAGGCGCTCCATGCGCCCCGGCCAGCGGGCGGCGGCCAGGCCGCGCTCCACCGCCGCGCGGCCCACCTGCAGGCCGCGGCCGGTGGCGGCCGCGGCCTGCAGCGCGGCCACGGCCACCGCCGCATTGGCGACCTGGTGGGGGCCGACGAGGGCCAGCGGCAGGTGGTCCCAGCGCACCGCTGCGCCGCGCGGCGACCCGGCCGGCCCCCGGTAGTCCCAGCGCGACCCCTCCGGACCGGTGGTCCGCAAGCGGTAGGTGGCCACCGCCACCGGGCCGGGTGGCTCGCCGGCCGGTTCGTCCCGCCCCGGCCCCGCCGCGGGAGGGGGCGCGTCCGTCAGCGGACGCACCTCCCAGAGCGGCGCGCCCACCCGCGCCGTCTCCCGGCGCAGCACCCGCAGGGCCGCGGGGTCCAGGGCGCCCGTCACCAGGGGCACGCCGGGTCGCGCGATGCCCACCTTGTCGTAGGCGATCTCCTCCACCGTCCGGCCCAGCCGGTCGGTGTGATCCAGGGCGACGTTGGTGACCACCGAGACCGCCGGCCGGGGCACCACGTTGGTGGCGTCGTAGCGCCCGCCCAGGCCGACCTCCAGCACGACGGCGTCGGGCCGTCGCGCCTGCACCAGCAGGAAGAACACGGCGGTCGCCACCTCGAACTCGGTGGGTGCCTCGCCCGTCGCCGCCACGGCGTCGGCCGCGCTCCGCGCCCGCTCGACGGCGGCCGCCAGCTCCACGCCGGAGACGGGCCGGCCGTCGAAGGCGAACCGCTCCTCGTAGCGGACCAGGTGCGGGGAGGTGAAGAGGGCCGTCCGGCAGCCCGCCGCCCGGAGCACGGCCTCCAGGATGCACGCCGTCGAGCCCTTGCCGTTGGTCCCCGTCACGTGGTAGACGGGCGGCAGGTCCTCCTCCGGGTGGCCCAGCGCCGCCAGCAGGCGCCGGATCCGCTGGAGTCCCAGCCGCATGCCGAATCGACCGAGGCCCTGCAGGTAGGCGACGGCCGCCTGCGGGGCGGCGGGGCTGCCCGTCGCAGCCGCCTGCCCGCCGCGACCGTCCCCCGGTGGCGCGGCGGGGGGCGATGCGCCGCGGGCCGCCGCCCCCCAACGGGGGTCGACGGCCCCTCCCGCCGCGGACGGCGACGCCCCTGGACCCGCCCCGGTCCCGTCGGTCCCGTAGGGCCTGTGGGTCCCGTGGGTACGATCGCTGGCGGCCGGAGCGGGCCGGTCGCCCCCGTCCCCTCGCGCCCCCTGGATCCGTTCCTCGCGCTGACGCAATGCGTCCCTCGGCACCTCCCCAGGCCGGCATGGGGTCCCGGGCCGGGGCTGCGGCGAAGCCGTCCGGGCGCCCCGCCCGGCCGCCCGCAGCACGCCCCGCCCGGGCGCACGGACCGCGCCTCCTGCGGGCGGCCGCTCCGCGCCGGGTCGGGCGCACACGCACCGCGCCCCGTTGGGGCAGCCGCTCCGCGCCCGGTCGGGGCCCCGCCGCCGGGCCCGCCCTCACGCCCGGCCGAGCCAGTAGTTGGGCGGCTCCTTGGTCACCGTGACGTCGTGGGGATGGCTCTCCGCCAGGCTGGCGGCGGTGATGCGGACGAACCGCGCCGTCCGGCGCAGGGTCTCGATGTCCGGCGCGCCGGCGTAGCCCATGCCCGCCCGCAGGCCGCCCACCAGCTGGAAGACCGTCTCCGCCAGCGGGCCGCGGTAGGGCACCCGCCCCTCGACCCCCTCCGGGACGAACTTGGTCTCGCCGTCCTGGAAGTATCGGTCGGCACCGCCCTGCTTCATGGCGCCCAGGGAGCCCATGCCGCGGTAGACCTTGAAGCTCCGGCCCTGATAGATCTCCAGCTCGCCCGGCGCCTCCTCGGTCCCGGCGAAGAGGCTGCCGATCATCACCGCGCTGGCGCCGGCGGCCAGGGCCTTGACGATGTCCCCGGAGTACTTGATGCCGCCGTCGGCGATGACGGGGACGTCGTACCGGTCCGCTTCCCGGCTGCAGGCCAGGATGGCGCTCAGCTGCGGGAAGCCGGCCCCCGTCACCACCCGCGTGGTGCAGATGGAGCCGGGCCCCACGCCCACCTTGACGGCGTCGGCGCCCGCCTCGATCAGCGCCCGGGTACCCTCGGCGGTCACCACGTTGCCCGCGATCACCGGCACCTGCGGATGCCGCCGCTTCAGGGCCCGCACCGTCTCCAGGACGTTCCGCGAGTGGCCGTGGGCGCTGTCGACCACCAGCACGTCGACCCCGGCCTCGACCAGGGCGTCGGCCCGCTCCAGGCCCGCCGGCCCCACGCCCACCGCCGCCCCCACCAGCAACCGCCCCCGCTCGTCCTTGGCGGCGTTGGGGTAGCGGATCGCCTTCTCGATGTCCTTGATGGTGATCAGCCCGCGCAGGCGGCCGGCGGCGTCGACCAGCGGCAGCTTCTCGATCTTGTGCTGCCGCATGATCTCCTTGGCCCGGGCGAGGGTGGTGCCCTCGGGCGCCGTCACCAGGCCGTCGCGGGTCATCACCTCGGCGATGGGACGATCCAGGTTCTCCTCGAAGCGGACGTCACGGTTGGTGATGATCCCCACCAGGATGCCGCCCTGGTCCACGATGGGGACGCCGGAGATATGGTAGCGCGCCATCAGCTCTAGCGCATCGCGCACCCGGTGCTGCGGCGAGAGGTAGAACGGGTCGACGATCACCCCATGCTCAGAGCGCTTGACCTTGTCGACCTCCGCCGCCTGCTGTTCCGGGGGCATGTTCCTGTGGATGATGCCGATGCCGCCCTCCCGCGCCAGGGCGATGGCCAGGCGGGCCTCGGTGACCGTGTCCATGGCGGCGGAGACCAGGGGGATGCGGATGCGCAGCTGGCGCGTCAGGCGGGTGGAGACGTCGACGTCCCGGGGCAGGACGTCGGAAGCGGCGGGGACGATCAACACGTCATCGAAGGTCAGAGCCTCGCCCACGATCTTGCCGTCGCCGCGGGCCGCGGGATCGCCGGCCCAGGGGACGTGGGCGGCGCCGGGGTCGCCGGACACCCCGTCCGCGAGCCCGCCCCCATGGTCGGTACGGGACGCCCACGCCGGCTCCCGCGTCCAAGCCTCCGGGTGGACACGGCGCCCGCCGCTGCCCGGGCGCGCCGCCCACCCGTCGCCGCCTTCCTCCGCGGCGACCGGGACCGCCCGCCGGCCATTCCCGGCGCCGGGTGCCGTCGGCGCCCGGCCGGTTCGTCCGGCGGAACCGTCGCCGGCGCCGGCGGGTGCCTCGCGATCGGACCTCACGGTTCGCCCCTCCCACCGGACCCGGCCCGAGGCCCGGACCGACCACCCCGGGCCGGACCGGAGCGCCTCGGGCCACCCGGGTTATTGGTTCCATTGGTACCACGGCGGGATGGGACGTGCAACGGCTCCGGCGGCCGGCCCACGGCCCTGCTCAGGCGGGCGTCACCGCCTGGAGGCGCTGGGCCAGGTCGCGGGCCACGGTCCAGATGTCGCCGGCGCCCATGGTCAGCACCAGGTCGCCGGGCCGCACCGTGTGCAGCAGGTGCTCCACCAGCTCCTCCCGGCTGCGGATCAGCTCCACCGGCCGGCCCTCGCGCTCGGCGATGCGCTCGGCCAGCACGGCACTGGAGACGCCCGGGATCGGTCGGTCGCCAGGCGGGGCGTAGATCTCCGTCAGGATCACCCGGTCGGCGTCGCCGAAGGCGCGGGCGAACTCGTCCATCAGGAGGTGGGTCCGCGTGTAGCGCTGGGGTTGGAAGACGGCGATCACCCGCCCGCCGGGCCCGCATCGCTGCCGGGCGGCGCGCAGGGTGGCGCGGATCTCCGTCGGGTGGTGGGCGTAGTCGTCGACGATCAGGATGCCGTCGCGGTCGTAGAGCACCTGGAAGCGCCGCTTGGCGCCGTGGAAGCCGGCCAGCGCCGCGGCGGCGACGGGGAAGGGCACGCCGAGCTCCAGGCCCACCCCGAGCGCCGCCAGCGCGTTGAGCACGTTGTGCTGGCCCGGGATCGCCAGCCTGACCTCGCCCAGCGGGCGATCGCCCCGCCACACCGTGAACCGCGTGCCCTCGGGCCCCGCCTGCACGTCGCGGGCGCGCAGGTCGCCGTCGTCCGCCTCGATGCCGTAGCGCACCACCCGCACCGGGCCCCGGGGGTCGAGGCCGGCCAACAGCTCCTGCACCACGGGATGGTCGGCGCAGGCCACCACCCGCCCGGCCGGCCGGACGTTGCGGAGGAACCGGCCGAAGGCCGCCTGGAGCCGCCCGAAGTCGCCTCCGTAGTGGTCCAGGTGCTCGGGCTCGACGTTGGTGACCACGGCGATCTCCGGCCGGTAGCGGAGGAAGGTGCCGTCGCTCTCGCAGGCCTCGGCCACGACCCAGGGACCGTTCCCCAGCCGGGCGGTGGCGGTGCCGAACTCCGGCACCTCCCCGCCGACCAGCACCGTGGGGTCGAGCCCGCCGGCCACCAGCACGAGGCCCGTCATCGCCGTGGTGGTGGTCTTGCCATGGGTCCCGGTGACGGCCACGCCGCGCCGGTGGTTGAGGAGGTCGGCCAGCACCTGCGACCGGTGCCAGACGGGGATCTGCGCCTTGCGCGCCGCCACCAGCTCCACGTTGTCGGGGGGGACGTCGGTGTTGTAGACCACCAGGTCCGCGCCGGCCACGTGCGCGGGATCGTGCCCGATATGGACGCGGGCACCCTGCTCTGTCAGCCAGCGGGTGCGGTCGGAGGGACGGACGTCGGAGCCGCTGACCCGCGCCCCGCGGGCCAGGAGGACCCGCGCCAGGCCGCTCATGCCGTAGCCGCCGATGCCGATGAAGTGCACGCGCTTGCCCGCCCAGTCCACCGGGGGCGTGTTCGCCGGTTCCTCCATCGCCCGTTCCACCTTCCCTGCCATCCATGCCCCCAAGATTCGCAACGCGAGGTCCGTTCCCTTGTCCCCGCCGGTGGCGGCGGGGCGGAGGCGCCAACCCGTCCGCGGCCCGCGGGCGCACTTCAGGATGTATGCGGCATCGGGGCCCGGTGCTACGGCGCCCCGGCGGCCGCCCTTCCCGCCCCCGTCGGGACCGCGGAGGCGACGCGGGTCCCCGGCGCGTCCGCACCCCATCCGTCCCGATGCCGCCCGCCTGCACACCCGTAGGTTGGGGCCGGGCGCTGGAAAACATTCGCACCCATTGCCCCGACGCACCCTGCGCGTTCGGGCACCCCGGCGAGGGCCGCGGCACCCCGACGGCGCGGGCGACGCCGCCCGGCGCCGTCGCCACAGAGGATCCCGGAACGGCCCGCCGGCACCCATCAGCCGCCGGGGCGGCGCAGGGGTCGGGCGGGGACGCCGCCCACAACGGCGCCCGGCGGCACGTCCCGGTTGACCAGGGAGTGGGCGGCGACCACGGCGCCGTCGCCGATGACCACGCCGGGCAGGATCGTGCAGTTGGCCCCGATCATCACGTTGCGGCCGATGACGACGGGGCCCGTGCGGTACTCGTCGATCAGGAACTCGTGGGCCAGGAGCACCGTGTTGTAGCCGATGATGCTGTTGTCGCCCACCTCGATCAGCTCGGGCCAGAAGACGTCGACCATGGCCATGAGGCCGAAGGCCACGTCCCGCCCGACCTTCATGCCGAGCCGCCGGTAGAGGAAGTTCTTGAGCCCGAACCAGGGCAAGACCCGGCACAGCGAGATGACGAGGAAGTTCCACGCCACCCGGGGCAGGCTCTTGGCCTCCCGCCAGTAGTGGAGGGAGTTGCGCCCGGGCGGCACCCGGCGCCGGGTCAGCCGCTGGTGGCGCGGGACCACGGCCATGACCACCCCTCCCGCGCTACAGCCATGCGTCCAGCGGCGGATCGGGATCGACGTCCAGGTCGAGGCCGTCCCGACGACCGCGCCGCCACGCGGCGTAGCCGGCTGCGGCGATCATGGCGCCGTTGTCGGTGCAGAGCACCGGCGGCGGGTAGGCGAGTTCGAGGCCTTCCGCGGCGGCGGCCGCCGCCAGGTCCCGGCGCAGCCGCCGGTTGGCCGCCACCCCGCCGGCCAGGTAGACCTGCCTCGCCCCCACCTGCCGGGCCGCGCGCACGGTCTTGGCCACCAGGACGTCCACCACCGCCTGCTGGAAGCCTGCCGCCAGATCGGGCAGGTGCGCCTCCAGCTCCGCCCGCCGGTCCGGGTCCCGCCAGCCGCGTCGCTCCAGCTCGTAGATCACGGCGGTCTTCAAGCCGCTGAAGCTGAAGTCCAGCGAGTCGTCGTCCAGCATGGCGCGGGGGAACGGGAAGGCCTGGGGGTCGCCCCGGGCCGCCAGCCGGTCGATCACCGGCCCGCCGGGATAGCCCAACCCCAGCTCCCGGGCCACCTTGTCGAAGGCCTCGCCCGCGGCGTCGTCGCGGGTGCCGCCCAGCCACTCCAGCCCGCCGTCCGCTTGGAGGTGGAACAGGTCGGTGTGGCCGCCCGAGACCACCAGCGCCACGGCGGGCAGCCGGGGCGCGGGGGCCGGTTCCTCCCCCGGACCGGCCAGGAAGTTGGCGTGGATGTGTCCCGCCAGGTGGTGGACCCCGACCAGCGGCTTGTCCAGGGCCCACGCCAGCGCCTTGGCGAGGGCGACGCCCACCAGCAGGGCGCCCACCAGGCCGGGGCCGCGGGTGACGGCGATCAGGTCCAGGTCGTCGAGGCCGATGCCGGCCTCGGCCAGGGCTTCGTGGAGCAGCGGCACGGCATTGGTCAGGTGGCGCCGCGAGGCCAGTTCGGGCACCACCCCCCCGTAGCGCCGGT
This sequence comes from Thermaerobacter composti, assembly GCF_033582035.1. Taxonomy (NCBI): domain Bacteria; kingdom Bacillati; phylum Bacillota; class Clostridia; order Eubacteriales; family Clostridiales Family XVII. Incertae Sedis; genus Thermaerobacter; species Thermaerobacter composti. Next base: position 279,160 of record NZ_CP132508.1, on the reverse strand, counting down.
GCTCCCGCGTCTGACTGAGGATCACGTTGGCCAGGATGCGACGACCGTCGGCGACCACCGCGAAGCTGGTCTCGTCGCAGCTGGTCTCGATGCCCAGGGTGAGGTGGGACCGCGTCACGGCGCCTCGCTCCCGCCCGCCGCGCCGCTCGCGCCGGCCGCGGAGGCGGACGTGGAGTCGACGCCGCTCGACGCCACCCCGTCGGTCGCCTCGAGGCCGTCCGCAGCCGCCGCACCGCGGGCGCCTTCGGCGCCCGGTTCCTCCGTCACCACGGGGCCCGGCGGGTCCAGGCGGTCGCGCCACATGACGATGGCGTCCTCGCCGTTGTCGACGTAGTAGCCCCGCCGGATCCCGCAGGGGCGGAAGCCGTGGCGCCGGTAGAGGCGCTGGGCCACGTGGTTGCTGACCCGGACCTCCAGGGTCATGCGGCGGCATCCGTAGCGCAGCGCCCGCTGCTCCAGGGCGGTGAGCAGCCGGTCGCCCACGCCGCGGCCGCGGAACTCCGGGTCGACGGCGATGGTGGTCACGTGGGCCTCGTCGAGGATGCACCACATGCCGGCATAGCCCACCACGCGGTCGCCGTGGCGGGCGACGATGTAGTCGGCGTACAGGTTGTCCCGCAGTTCGCTGACGAAGGCCCGCTCCGACCACGGCGTCGGGAAGGAGCGGCGCTCGATGGCCAGGACCCCGGGCAGATCGCCCGGCGTCATCGGCTCGATGCGGATCTCGGCGGGCTGGCTCCGCACGTCGTGGGAAAGGGCCACCCCGCTCACCTCCCGCGGCGGCAGATCCATCATACCATCTCCGTCGGCGGGGGCGGCCGCGGCCGGGGCGGCGCGGCCGGGGCGCCCGGACCGCGCGCTGGCGGCACCACGGGGCGGCGCCGGCCGGTGCGGTCCAGGGGCCGCCGCGCCCGTCGCCCCGTCGGGCAGGCGGCCACGCGGGACCGGCCGGCGCAGGCGCCCCGCCCTCCGCGCCGGGAGGTGGCCGCCGGGGAGGAGGCCCGGGCGGGGCGTCCGGGGGCGGGCGATCCCTACCCCCGGTCCGGCGCGGGCGATCCCTGAGCGGCACCCGGGTAGGGGCGGAAGGTGGAACCGGCGGGCAGGTACAGGGGGACCAGGGTGGCGGGATCGTCGCCGCCGGCCTCCAGGCGGCGCCGGGCCAGCCGCGCCACGGCGACGGGGACGGCGCCGGGGTCGGGCACCACCATGACGTCGGCGTGGCCGGCGCCGGTGGCGTCGACGGTGCCCCCCGCCGGCGCCGTCGGAGCGACGGCGGCCGCCAGGCCGAGGGCCGCCCCATCGGCCGGGTCGACCACCACGACCCAACCCGCGCCGGCGGCGCCGCCATCCAGCGCCCCGGGCGACGGGGGGTCCCCCACCCCGGCCGGCGGGGCGCCGGCCGATCGCCCCCCCGGAAGGTCGGCGGGTCGTCCCTCCGGGACGCCGGCCCCGGTGGGGATCGGCGAGCGCGCGGGATGGCCGCCCCGCGGCCCCAGGAACGCCGCCAGGGCGTCCGCCGCCACCACGTCGGGGCCCCAGAGGCGCCGCCCGGACGGGTCGAAGGCCGCCGCGTAGAACTCGTCGCGCCGGGCGCGGCGGACCACCAGGCGGTTGCGCATCACCCCGGTCCCCCCGTCGCCCCCTGCGGCGGCGGAGGCGACGGCCTCCAACGTCCCCACCCCGGCCAGGGGTCGACCCAGGGCCACCGCCAGGCCCTTGGCCGTCGCCAGGCCGATGCGCAGCCCCGTGAAGGATCCCGGCCCCAGGGCGACGGCGATGCCGTCCAGCCGGCGGGGGCCGATGCCCGCCCGGCGGCAGAGGCGGTCGATGGCGGGCATCAGGGCGCGGTTGGTGCCCGGGGCGGCCAGCTCCTCCACCCCCGCCACGCGCTCGCCCTGCAGGAGGGCCACGCCGCACCGCGGGCCCGAGGTGTCGATGCCGAGGATCCATGGGGTCATCGTCCGGCCTCGTCCCCTTCCCGCACGCCCCGGCGTGCCCGCATCCCCCGGCGTGGCCGGCGGCCGCCCGCCCGGAGGTCGCCCCGGGCGACGTCCCCCACGCCGCGGGACGGGTCCCGAGCACCCGGGGGTGGCGGCCCGGGCGGTGCCCACCCCCGTCCCGACCGCGGGGACCGGCGGGACCTACCGGCCGTCCGGGCCATCGGCCGTCCCCCCTTCGGGGCCGCGCCGCGCCGCGTCGTCGCCATCCCAGCCGCGCGCCAGGTGGTCCAGCAGCCGCCGGCCGCGCGGGCCGGCGGCGCGGGCCGCCACGCGCCGGTGGGGGCCGGGCGGCTGCAGGGCCAGCTCCAGCCACAGGGCGTCCGCCGGGACCCAACCCGGCGCGCGGTCGGCCCACTCCACCACCACGGCGCCCGTCGCCTCCATCTCGGCCGGGTCCACCACGTCCTGCAGCGCCGGCTCCCCCTCGAGGCGGTACAGGTCCAGGTGGTGGAGGGGGATGCGGCCGCGATAGACGTGGACCAGGGTGAAGGTGGGACTCGCCACGCGACCGCGGAATCCGAGGCCGCGGGCCAGCCCCCGCACCAGGGTGGTCTTCCCCGCCCCCAGGGCGCCCGTCAGGGCGACCCAGTCCCCCACCTCCAGGGCACGGGCCAGGTGGGCGCCCAGCCGCTCCATGGCCTCGGCGGAGGGGATGACCGCCGACCAGCGGCCGGTCACGACGCGGCGCCCTCCCCGCCCGCCGGCCCGGGCCCCGGGCGGTCCCGGCCTCCGCGGCCCGCCGCGCGGGTCCCGGTGCCGCCTGCCGCCGCCGCGGCGTCCCCCGCCGCAGCCGTGCCCGCGCCGCCGGGGACCGGATCGAACAGGGTGAGCTGGGTGCCGGGTCCGGCGGCGCCCGCCCCCTCGGCCCCGTCGTCGCGGGCCGCCGACCCGGCGGCCTGCGACGACGCGGGCGGCTCCGCCGCGGCGGCCGCCTGCCGCAGCCCGCCGAACCCCTCCGGGCGGGCCGCCCCGCCCGGCGATCCCGGGCGGCCGGCCGGCGCGGCGTGCGCCCCCGGGCCCCCGGGCCGGGCGGGAGCCGGCGGGGCGCCGCCCGCCGGCTCCCGCCCGGCGGCCGGTTCGTCCGCCGCCTCCGGCGGGTGGTGCGGCGCCACGTGGGCCGGATCCACCAGCTCCCGGTACTTGTCGATGACCTTCTTGAAGTCGTGCCAGCAGTCCCGCTTCAGGGCGGGGTTGCGCAGCAGCGCTGCGGGGTGGTAGGTCGGCATGTACCAGATGCCGTCGCGGTGGATCCACTGCCCGCGGCAGCGGGTGATGCGCGCCGCCGGGTCGATCAGCGCCTGCAGGGCGGTGGAGCCCAGCAGCACGACGATCGCCGGGTTCACCAGGCGCATCTGGGCGCGCAGGTTGGGCAGGCAGGCCGCCCGCTCGTCGGGCGTGGGGGTGCGGTTGCCGGGCGGCCGGCACTTGACCACGTTGGCGATGTAGACGTGGCGCCGGCGGTCGAACCCGCAGGCGGCCAGGATCCGGTCCAGCAGCTGCCCCGCGCGGCCCACGAAGGGCCGGCCCAGCCGGTCCTCGTCGGCCCCCGGCCCCTCGCCGATCAGCATGACCCGTGCCGCCGGGTTGCCGTCGCCGAAGACGACGCCGCGGCAGCCCGCCCGCAGCCGGCAGGCGGTGCAACCCTTCACCACCCGCTCCAGCGTGGCCATGTCGGCGATCCGCATCAGCTCGGCTTCCGGTCGCGCCACGACTCCCTCGCCTCCTCCCCGCCGCGGGGCCGGCGCCGCCGCCCCGTCCCCGGCGGGCTCGGCCCCGATCCCGGCCGGGGTCACGGGACGACGCCCAGGCGCCCCGCCGGCCGGATCTCCCCCACCACCTCGCCGCGGGTGTTGGTCACCGGCACGCGGCGCCACCGCGCCCTCACGGCCTCCGCCCCCGGGGGCAACAGGCCAAGGCGTTCCAGCAGCGCCACGACCGCCACGGGCCGCGCCCGCTCCTGCCCGTCGGCGACCTTCAGCGCCAGGGCGTGACCCGAGGACAGGGCCGCGGCGTAGAAGCCCTCGGCCCCGACCTTGCCGATCCAGGCGCCGCCGGTGGCGCGGATCACCTCGGTGTCGGACCGGCCCTCGCCGCGGATCATCGCGGGGTGCGCCACCAGCGCGCGCCGGATGCGCTCGACCGCGGGCGCCAGGTGGGCCAGCGCGGGCGGCAACCGGTCGGGCCGGCCGAGGAAGCGGAACATGCGGGCGACCTCCACCAGCGGCAGGGCGAAGGTGACCACCCCGCAGCCGTCCACCGCCTCGCGCCAGGCCGGTCCCCCCGGCCGCAGCCCCGTCAGGTCCGCCACCAGCTGGCGCACGGCCTGCTGGACGGGGTGGTCCGCACGGTGGTACCCCTCCACGGGCCAGCCCCGGTGGCGCGCCAGGGCCAGCATGCCGGCGTGCTTGCCGGAGCAGTTGTTGTGCAGCCGGGAAGGCGCGGCGCCCGCCTGCGCCAGGGCCGCCCGGGCAGTCGGGCTGGCCGGCGGCTGGGGCCCGCAGGCTAGGTGGTCCGGTCCCAACCCCAGCTTGGCCAACATCGAGGCGGCGCGGGCCACGTGGTGCGGCTCGCCGGCGTGGGAGCCGCACATCAGGGCCACCTCGGCGTCGTCGAAGCCGAAGGCGTCCGCCGCCCCGGAGGCCACCACCGCCAGGGCCTGGATCGGCTTGAGGGTCGAGCGCAGGAAGGTGACGTGGTCCGGATCGCCGAGGGCCGCCACCACGCGCCCCTGCTCGTCCACCACCACGGCGTGACCGCAATGGCGGCTCTCCACCCAGCCGCCGCGGGTCACCTCGACCAAGAGCTCGGGTTCCATGCCACGGTCTCCCATCGTCGGCCGCGCACCGTCGCGCCCCGCCCTCGCCCCCCGTCCCTGCGCGGCGGCGGCCGAAGGATCAGACCTCCCGCAGCCCCAGGCTGATGGCCAGCGCCACGTCGACCCGACGCATCGCCCCGGCGTCCAGCCGCGCCACCCGCTCCAGGAGCCGCCGCTTGTCGATGGTCCGGATCTGCTCCAGCAGCACCACCGAGTCCTTCTCCAGGCCATAGTGCCGGGCGGGCAGCTCCACGTGGGTCGGCAGCTTGGCCTTGTTGATCTGCGAGGTGATGGCCGCCACGATGGTCGTCGGGCTGTAGCGGTTCCCCACGTCGTTCTGGATCACCAGGACGGGGCGGATGCCGCCCTGCTCGGACCCGATCACGGGGCTGAGGTCGGCGAAGAAGATGTCGCCGCGGCGGATCTCCACGTCAACCGCCCTCCCCACCCCATTCCCAGCGCCGGGGCTCCAGCTCCCCGGGGATCCACTCCTCGGCCAGGCGCTGGTTGAGGGGGCCCATCTCCTGATAGCCGCGGCGCAAGATCTCTTCCGTCGCCGGCCGGCCTGCGGCGCCCGCCTCCGGCCCCCCCGTCGGCGTGGCGGCGGCCGCGATCTGCGAAGGGAAGGATCCGTCCGGCACCGTCACCACCCCTCGTGCCCTCGTCCTCCCGCGGACGAACCGGCGTCGCCTCCGCGGGACGAACCGGCCCGCGGCCCACGCGTCGCGGGCCGGCCCGCCGCCGGAGTCGCCCCCCGTCCCGGGCTGGCTGGCGCCGGAGTCGCCCCCTCGCTGGCCGACCGCCGGCGTCGGCACCGCCGCCGCCCCGGTCGTCCACCCCCGCCACCGCCCGGGGGACGCAGGCGTCACAGCAGGTGGGACAGCGGCGCCTGCGCCACGGGACGGCCCCCCCGCAAGTAGATGCGGGGCACCCGCCGCCCGATGCCGGTGACCACCTCGTACCCGATGGTATCCATCCAGCCCGCCATCTCGTCGGCGGTGATCGCCTCGTCCCCCTGCCGCCCGATGAGCACGGCCTCGTCGCCCACCGCCACCGGCCCCGCGTCGGTCACGTCGACCATCACCTGATCCATGCACACCCGGCCGACGATGGGCACCCGTCGGCCGCCGACCAGCACCTGCCCGCGGTTGGAGAGGGCTCGCCGGAGCCCGTCGGCGTAGCCCACGGGCAGGACGGCGATGCGCGAGGGGCGACGGGTGACGAAGGTCGCCCCGTAGCTGATGGGGGTGCCGGCGGGCACCTCCTTGACCAGGGCCACCCGCGTCTTCCAAGCCAGCGCCGGCCGGAGGTCGAAGGCGGCGACGGCGCCGCGGAACGGCTCCAGGCCGTAGAGGGCGATGCCCGGCCGGACCAGGTCGTAGCGGGCCCCCGGCAGCCGCAGCAGCGCCGCGCTGTTGGCGGCGTGCCGCAGGAGCGGGCGCAGGCCGCGTTCGTCCAGGGTCGCGACGATCCGGCCGAAGCGGGCCAACTGCTCCTCGGTGAGGGGGGCATCGGGGTCGTCCGCCGTCGCCAGGTGGGTGAAGACGCCCACCAGCTCCAGCCCGCCCAGCCCCGCGATCCGGGCCGCCACCTCCGCCAGCCGGGGGTGGTCCCAGCGCAGCCCCAGGCGCCCCATGCCGGTGTCCACCTTGAGGTGGACCCGCACCCTGCGGCCCTCCCGGCGGGCGGCCTCGGCCAGGGCCCGGGCCTCCTCCTCGCTGCTCACCGTCAGCTCGAGGTCGTAGCGGAGGGCGAGGCCGTACTGCCATGGCGGCGTCCAGCCCATCACCAGGATGGGGCACGCGATGGCCGACTGGCGCAGGTGGACGCCCTCCTCCACGACGGCCACGGCCAGGCGCCGGGCCCCGTGGGCCAGGGCGGTGCGGGCGACCATCACCGCCCCGTGGCCGTAGCCGTCGGCCTTGACCACCGCCATCAGCTCGGCGGGGGCGGCAAGCCGCTGCAGGGTCTCCACGTTGTGGGCGATGGCGTCCAGGTCCACCTCCACCCAGGTGGGGCGCATCGGGCGCACCCGGCCCGGCCCTTCCACGACGGACTCCTCCTCCGGTGGGTCCTCCTATCGGGTCGTCGGGTCGGTCTGCCAGGGCCACGACGCCGCCCACGGCCGGCGGCCGCCGCGGCACGGCGCCGCTCCCACCCCGGCCGCCGCGGGGGATTCAGCCCGGCGGGGGCCGCTGGTGTCGGGATGCTCCCCCGGATGCGGGGCCCGTAACACGGCATGGCGGGACCTCGTCCCGCGCCGGGGCGCGGCGGCCACGGGCCCGGGACCGCAAGGCGCGAAGCGGCGCGGATCCCTAAGATGGCTTCGCTGGCAGGATCCCGGACCCTGTCGCCGGACAGCAGCGGGCTACGGCGGGTGGGATCCGGCCGGGCCTGGACCCTGTCCCCGGGCGGCGGCCGACGGCGCTGGGCGGGACCCGCCCCAGACGCCTTCACCGGCGGTCGCCCGCGGGGGCCGAGCAGGAGTCGGGGGGCCGTCCGGGCCGAGGCCCTGTCGCCTGGTGATCGCCCGCGGGAGTCGGGCAGGGGTCGGGGGAACCGCCGGTCGCAGGCGTCTCGCCCCGCAGCGGCCGGCGCCGCCGGCGGGATCCGGTCAGGCCGAGGCCTCCTGGGCCGGCGGTCGCTGGCGGGCGCCGACCGGCGCCGACGGGGTGCAGCGGGCAGGGCCGCCCGCGGTCCGCCCCTGCGGCACGCACGCCGTGACCCCGGCGGCTCCCGGCCAACGTGGTCGGCATCCCGCCGGCGTGGATCCCACCGGTGTAGGTGTGGGGGGTCGACCCGTCCTGCGTCCCCCGCTAGCGTCCTGCGCCCCCCGCTAGCTGACGGGCGCGCCATCGCCCTCGAGGGGTGGCCGCAACCATGCGACGCCCGGGATGCCGAGCGCCGCCGCGGATCCGGGCGACCCCCGGCGGATGCGGTCGAGGGCCTCCGGCAGCCGCGCGATGAGCTGGGTCGCCTGCACGGGGATGCCCTCCGCGGGCGCCGCCAGCTCGCCCGCCAGGGCGTGGACGAACACGGCCACCAGGGCGGCCGCCAGCGGCTCGAGCCCCTGGGCCAGGAAGGCGCCCACGATGCCGGCCAGGGCATCGCCCATACCGGCGCTGGCCATGCCGGGATGACCCCGCGTGCAGATGTAGAGCTCGCCGCCCGGGCCGGCGATCAGGGTCCCGGCCCCCTTGAGCACGGCGACGGCGCCCGCCCGGCGGGCCAGTTCCACGGCGGCCCGCGGCCGCTCGGCCTGGACCCGGGCCGTGGTCCAGCCCAGCAGCCGAGCGGCCTCCCCCGGGTGGGGCGTCAGCACGAGAGGGAAGGAACCCGGCCGCTCCCGCAGCCGATCGATGCCCAGGAGGGCCGCCAGGTTCAGCCCGTCGGCGTCGAGGACGGTAGGCCGGCAAACCGGCCCGTCCGCGGCCGAGCCGGCCGCCGCGGCGCCCTCGGGCGCGCGGGCGCCCGGCTCCCCGTCGGTCCCTGGGGCCCCATCGGCCGGGCGACCGTGGGGCGCATCGGCCGGGCGGTCGTCGTCCGACGCCCCCTCCGCCGGATCCCTCGCAGCCGGCCTGTCGAGGCCGAGCCACGCGGCCAGGCAGGCGGCAGCGCCGGGGCTCTGCCCGAGGCCCGGCCCGATCACCCGCACGACCCGGCCCCGCCGCTCCCGTTCCCGCTGCGCCAGCGCGGTGGCGGCCGCCGCGTCCCACTCGCCGCCGGCTGTGGCGGGCAGGGCCCAGGTCATGATCTCCGGGCGGTGGACCGCGGCCTCGGTCCGCACCGGCGCGGGCACGGCCAGGGTCACAGTACCCGCCCCGGCCTGCAGGGCGGCCGTCCCCGCCAGCACCGCCGCTCCCACCTGCCCCGGCCGGCCGCCGGCTACGACGACGTGACCCGCCCAGCCCTTGTGGGCATCCCAGGGGCGCCGGGGAAGGAGGGCCGCCACGCCGGCCGCATCGAGGACGCGGGCGGAGGGGAAACCTCCGGTGCCGCCGCCGGGCGCGCCGGCTTCCGCCTCACCGCCCGTCCCGCCGACGCCGGTGCCGGTCTCCTGCGGCCAGCCGATGTCGACCACGAAGACCTGCCCGGCCCGTTCCGGGCCCTGGCCGAGCACGAGACCCCACTTGGCCGCGGCGAAGGTAGCGGTCCAGGTGGCGCGCGGCACCACCGGCGCCGCCTCCCCGGTATCGGTATCGAGGCCGGAGGGCAAATCCAGGGCGAAGACCGGCACCCCCGCGGCTCCCACCACCTGAAGGGCCCGGGCGGCCAGGGGACGCGGGGCGCCCCGGACCCCCACGCCCAGCAGGGCATCGACCACCACCCGGGCGCGGGCGACGGCAGCTTCCAAGTGATCGAGAAACGGGTCCACCGCCAGCCCCACCCCGGATCCCGCACCGGCCGCGGCCGGCGGACCGCCCGCCGCCGGCCGGTCCGCCGCGGGTTGCGGCCCGGTCTCGGTGTGCGGACCCGCCGCGCCGGCCGAGCCCGCCGCGGGTGGGCGGGCCGCCCCGGGCTCCGGGAACTCGGCCGCCACCGGTGCCGCCCCGGCCCCCGTCCCGGGGTTCTGGTGCTGGTGCGGTCCCTGCTGGGCGCCCGGGGCCGGTTCACCCGCCAGCGCGAACGCCGGTACGCCCGCACGGGCCAGCAGCGACCATTGCACCGCCGCCTCGCCCCGCAACCGGCCGGGCTCCGCCAGCAGGAAGACCTTCACCGCCGCGGGCCCCGCCCAGCGGGCCACCCAGCGGGCCAGCACCATCCCGTCGCCGCCGTTGTTCCCGCCGCCGGCCAGGACCACCACGGGCTGCCGCGCCGAGAAGGGGCCCGCCACCTTCCAGAGCAGGGTGGCCGCCGTGCGCCCCGCCGTCTCCATGAGCACCGGACCGCCCAGCCCGGCGTCCGCGGCCAGGCGGTCGCCCCGCCGCACCGCTGCCGCGGAGAGCACCCACACCCCTCTAGGCCCCGGATCCCCTTCCAGGGCGGCGCCGCTGGCTGGCGCGGTGCCGGTGGCGGGGGTCCCTGCCGGCCTCGCCGGCTCTCCAGAGGTCGCGGGTCCCCCTCGCGGGGCCCCGGATGCCCCGCCCGGCGTCGCGGGCACCCCGGCTCGAGGACCTGCAACCCCTCTCCCTGCGATGCCGGCCGGTTCTTCCGCCGTCAAGGCCGTCCCTCCCCGGGGCCGGTCCCTTCCAGGATGACCTGGGCCACCGCCCACTGGCCGTCGTGGGACAGACTGAGGTGGATGCGCTGGACGCCCGCCGCCCGGGCCAGCGCGGACGCCCGGCCCGCGACCTCCAGCCACGGCCGGCCCCCCTCGTCCTGGCGGACCCGGATGTCCCGCCAGCGCAGCCCCCGCAGGCCCGTGCCCAAGGCCTTGGCGAAGGCCTCCTTGGCCGCCCAGCGGGCCGCCAGGCGCCGGGCCCGGTGGGGCCCGGCGCCGGCGGCGGCCAGTTCGTCCGGAGAGAAAACCCGCTCCGCCCAGCGCCACCCCCGGCGGCGCAAGATGGCTTCGATGCGCTCCACCTGCACGATGTCGATCCCGGTCCCGACGATCACGCCCGTCGCTCTCCTCTCTCCTCTTTCTACCGCAGCGGGGGGCCCGGCAAAAGGTACCGGGAAGGGAAGGTCGAGGGGTTCGCGGTGAAGCGGCTCCGCCAGGGGGCGCCCTACCCCATCCGGCGAGCCGGCATCGTTGCAGGGTGGCTCCCGGGCAATGGACCGAGCGGCTCCGACAGTCGGTGCTCCTGTCATACGCCGAGCGCCCTCCCCGGCCGCTGCGGGAATGGCGCTCGGCACCCGTGGTGATGAATGGCCCGGCTCACCCGTCGCGATCACCAGGCCCTCAGGCCGGGGGCGCTGAACGGCGACTGCAGCAGTCCCCACACCACGGGACTCCAGGCCAACAGGGTGAGGACCACGGTACCGACGACCCACGGGGTCAGCCGGTTGAGCCACACCGGCACCGGCATGCCGCCGTCCAGGGGCTCGGCAACGGGTACCGCCTGCCGCGCTGGAGCTTCCGCACCGCGCATCGTCACCACGACGACGCCCACGAACAGCAGCATGCTGACGAAAAGGAGCGCGCCGCCCACGGCCGTCATCACGCCGCCGGCCTGGGCCTCGGCGATCTGGTACGCGGCCTGGGACCACCAGGTGCGACGGGGCACCCCCTCCAGCCCCATCGCCGCCATCCCACGGCCCATGATGGCCATGCCGAGGAACCACAGCCACACCTGGGCCAGCGCGACCCGCCGGCCGCGCAGCGCACGGCCGGTCAACTCGGGAATCAGCCAGTAGCTGATGCCCATGAAGGTGAGGGTGACGGCGCTGCCTACGGTCAGGTGGAAGTGCCCCACCACGAACAGCGTGTTGTGGACCAGCAGGTTCAGGACATAGGAGGCGTTGATCAGGCCCGACGCCCCGCCCACGGTGAAGAGCACCATGGCCAGCAACTGGGCCGCCACCGAGGGTTCCCGCCACGGCAGGGCGCGGATCCACCCCAGCCATCCCCGGCCCCCGCGCTGGCGTCCCGCGATCTCCAGGGAGGCCACCACCGTGAAGGCCGTGATCAAGCTCGGCAGGAAGACCACAAAGGTCAGAAAGCCGTGCAGCATCTTGCTGTGGGTGGCGACCCCGGGGTCGGTGTACATGTGGTGGACGCCGACGGGCAGGGAGAAGGGGATGAACAGCAGCAGGGCCAGCCGCGCCATGGATTCGCTGAACAGCTTGCCGCCCGCCTGGCGCGGCAGCATGAAGTACCACGACAGGTAGGCCGGGAGCAGCCACCAGTACACGATGGGATGGCCCGTCAGCCAGAACAGGCTGCGCGTCAGCAGCGGGTCGATGCCCTCCCGCAAGCCCAGCGACCACGGGATGAGGTAGATCACGAACTCCGTCGCCACGCCGCTGGTGGCGAGGGTCCACATGGTCAGCGTCACCAGGGTACCGAAGGCCAGTAGGGGCGTCTTCCGGCCCGGGTTGTCGCGCTTCCACGCTCGGTACGTCAAGAAGACGTTGGCCGCCAGCAACCACGTGCCGACGACGGCGAACAGGGCCACTCCGGTGTAGAAGGTCCAGTGCCCCTTCAGGGGCGCGTAGGCGGTGAACAGGACGGTGGCCCGGTTGGTCAGAATGGCGAACAGCGCCAGGGCAAGGCCGGCCCACATGATCCACAGGGTGGCCCGGCTCAGACGCCGGCTCTGCAAGGGGCGGCCGAAGCCCCGCACCGCGGTGAACGTCAGGAAGCCCACGTTGAAAAAGCTGGTCCAGATCAGGGCCAGCGCGACGCCGTGGAGGGTGAGCCCCTGATAGTAACTCTTGATCAAGGGTAGGTTCTGGTACAAATCGATGCGTGCCTTGTCGAGGGCCTGCAGCGGGCCCATCAACACGCCCAGCACCAGGCCGAAGAAGATGGCGGTGAGCAGGTGCTTGCGGGCGTCGGCATAATCCCCACGGAACTCCAGCGGAATGCCGCGAGATTCCATGGTCGTCACGTCCCCCTCGATGCCGCCGGCCTCATTCGACGACGATCCGGCCCGACATCACGTGATGCCCGATCCCGCAGTACTCGTGACAGAAGAACGTGTACTCGCCCGGCTCGTCGAAGGTATATTGCACGTGGGTCACCTGGCCCGGGATGATCATCGTGTTCACCGTGGTTCCTGGAATCATGAAACCGTGAATCACGTCCTTGCTCGTCACCACGAAGTCGACCGTCGCACCCCGGGGAATGCGGATCTCGTTGGGCTCGTATCCGAAGGCCTGCGCCGTCATGACGACCTCATACCGGTTGGGCCCTACGGCACGAACTCCCGGTGAGGTGAAGGGCGGATCATTCGCCGTCACGCGTGCCGGCGCCGCCGTCCGGTGGTCGACGCCGGCCGCGTGGGCGTCACCCGAACCGGGCAGGCGAATGCCCATGCCGAAGGTGGTGTACGCCAGCACCAGAACAAGCGCGAGCTGGAAGGCTGCGCTGACCCAGATCCACATCTTTTCGTAGCGGTCGACGTGCACGACCATCGCCTCCCGAAGCTGCTCCCAGAGGGGTCGTGCGAGGCAGCGGGGTCACGCACTGCGGAGCAACCTGAAGTACATGTAGCTCCACATGGCGGCGATGCCGAGCAAGTAGAGGAACACGACCAGCAGGGTCCCCTTGGGTGCCTCTATATCCCGAACGCCCTTTTCCACGGGGGCGACCTGTTGCAACCCCTCCCGTTCCGCAACCCGCCGCCGGCTGGTGGCCATGGCCTGTCACCTCCCGGGTCTCTCGTTATGGAGGGCGACGCCGGCGGCGAAGTCCGATGCCGTCGGCCTTCGCCGCCGGTGGCCGGCCCGCGGTCGGCCGCGGGCTCGGCATCACCTTCACCGTCGGGCACCAACCTGAGGCCGACATGAGTGGAACCTGAGTAGAAGCTGAAGACTTGGGCTCCCGCATGGACCGGCCGGTCAGGCCGACGACAAAAAAGGGGAGGGAGGGCGCGCACGCGCGCCCTCCCTCCCCCTGAGGTGCGTTTCCGCGGAGACGCCGTCAGGCCGCACCCCGTCGGCCGTCCCCCGGCTCCCGGCTGAGCATCCTGCGGCAGCCCTCAATCATTGCTTGGCCGCAAGACCCTGTCTAAGGCATCGCGGGATCGTCGTCACACTCCTTGGCCGGGTCCAACGGCTCTTCGATCTGGAGTTCGGTCTTGATGTCGAGGCTGCGGTGCTGGTCGCTCTTGAGATACTCGGCTATGATCTTGGCCTCCCGGTCGTCGATGGGAGCCCCGTTGCCCCGCATCTTCTCCACAATGGCGTCCCACTGGTCACCCCGGGCGTTGTTGCGGATGATACGGCCCACGTCATGGCAGATCGTGCACTTCTGGAAGAACAACGCCTCGGCCTCCGAGCGGGGCTCCGGCATCACCAGCCTGGCGGCCTTGGCGATGACCTCCTTGGCCTGGTCCTTGTTCGCCTGCCACCGGGCGATGACGTCCGGGGGGACGTTGGACTTCAGCGCCATGCAGCCATGCCGTTGGGGTTGAGACCCACCGCCACGTCCTTGATGCGTTCCATCTTCTCCACATCGATGATGGAGATCGAGTTGGCGCCCCAGTTGGTGACGTAGGCGGTCTTCCCGTCCGGCGAGAAGTAGATCCAGTGCGGGTTCTGGACGACCGGGATCTCCTTGATGACCTCGAAGGTCGCGAAGTCCAGCACGCTGATGTGCTGGGCGCCGTTGTGGTTCACCCACACGTTGCCGTCGGGACCGTAGTAGGCGATGTTGGCCCCGCCGCCCGTCTTGACGGTCTTGATCAGCTGGCCCTTGTCCGCGTCGATGAAAGAGAAGGAGCCGTCGGCACGATTGCCGGTGGCGATGACGTGGGTCTTGCCAAGGAACTCCACGTTCACCGGCTTGGGCACGTTCCCGACCCGGTGGACAATCTGGTCCGTCGCCGTGTCGATGATGATCACTTCATCATCCAGGGTATTGGCGACGGCCACGTACTTGCCGTCGGCCGACATCCCCAGGCGCCACCCAGTCGCCGTAACGGATGGTCACCAGCACCCAGCGCTGGTCCTTGGTGATGTACGGGTGGTGCGGCACGCCGCCCTCGGTGCGGATGAACTGCACCGGCTCGCCCGTGGCCAGGTCGACCACGGTGACACCCTGGCTCACCTCGTCGGCGACGTAGGGCCAGCCGTTACCGTCCCACCGGGGATCGAGTTCGGGCCCGGCAGCGTTCTGGGACTCGTACCAGCGCACCTCGTAGTCGGGATCGAAGGTCGCCGCCGGGGTCATCACCCCGCCGCACGCAGCGAGGAAGAGCGATGCGGCCACCAGCCCGGCCACGCCGAGGCGGGTGGTCCCATGCAGCCCGGGACGTCCGCGAGCACGGAATGGCTCTGCGCCCGCGTGATGGTGCTCTCCCATGATGGACGGACCTCCTTCAAGGCACGACGCTGCCGCGGAGGACTCGCGCCTTGGACGAACAGGCCGTCGACGGTATCCTCGGCCCGCAGGCGACCGGCCACCGCGGCATCGGATGTCCACATCGATCAGATCCCCATGGGCCGACACGTCCTTCTTACCCGCCGAGGGCCTGGCGCCACATTTGCACGACGGATCCCCAGACCACCATGGCGACCATCCAGCGCAGCGCACCGGCCCGGACCCGTTTCGATAGGTACCCCCCCACCTGGGCGCCGGGGACCGAACCCAGCACCAGCGCCAGCGCCAGCGGCCAGTCGACCTGCCCCGTCGCCACCTTGCCCGCCATGCCGAAGGCGGCGGTGAAGAGGACGATGGCCAGGGTCGAGCCCAGGGTGACCCGCGTCGGGATCTTGAGCACGTACATCATGAGAGGCACGTAGATGAAGGCGCCCGGCGCCCCGACGAGCCCGCCCACCAACCCCACCGCCAGGGCGATGGCCACGGCCAGCGGCCGATGGAAGCGGACTTGGTCCGCCGTCGCGTCCGGATCTCCCTCCCGGCGGGGCAGGAACATCAGCACGCCCGCCAGCGTGGCGATGCTGGCGAAGAGAAGGAGCAACGCGCGGGCGTTCACCAGGTCGGACAGCAGGCCGCCCGCCAGGGCGGCAAGGGCGCTGGCTCCTCCCATGGTCAGGACCAGGTCCTTGTGGACGAACCGGTTGCGCCAGTGGACCACCATGCCGGACAGCGCCGCGAAGAACACCTGCACGATGGTGATGGCGGCCACCTGCTTCATGTCCAGGGCCGGGAAGCCGAACAGCGGCGGGACGAACAGGAGCAGCGGAACCATGAGGATCGCCCCGCCGAGTCCCAGCAATCCCGAGAAGAACCCGCCGGCCAGGCCGATCAGGAAGAGCAGGGCGCTCATCTGGGCCTTCCTCCCCCATGTCTTGTCTCACGTCCGCGGATGCCTCAAGCGCCCCGTTCCCGCACATGGCCGCGGGGTGCACCGGGCGCCCGGGTTCGGACCCGGGCGCCCGCTCCCAGCGCTCAAAAGGTGACGTTGACGTCGGCCTCGGCCGCGAAGGCCAGGAAGGTGGCCGCGCCACCAGGCTCGACCCCGTCCACCAGCTGGTCGAGGCCGATGCCCATGACATCCATGGTCATCTGGCAGCCGATCAGCTTGACGCCCGATTCCTTGGCAATCTCCAGCAGCTCAGGCACCGAAGGCACGTTGTGCTTCTTGAAGCCCTCCAGCGCCGGCTGCAGGTGCTCGGGCACCGGCAACTGCCGATTCGCTTCCTTATGGATGATCTTCAAGCCGTCGAAGGTGAAGAAAACCTGGACCTCCGCCCCCATGGCGGCGGCTGCCGTGGCGATGTTCAGCACCTTGTACGCGTCGTCGATGTTGCCGTGGCTGGCGATGATGGCGACGCGACGAGCGGACATGGAAGGCCCCTCCTTTGCGCTTTCGTCAAACCGTGCAGCCTTGCGGTGCTTGGGCTACCCGAGGTGCGGGGCGCTTTGCCAACCCAGACGTCAGGACGCTGTCGATGACGGGGCGTCCTCGGCGCGGCCGCGCTCGACCGGCCCCGACCAGGCGGACATGCCCGGCACCACGTTGACCACCTTCTCGAAGCCGGCCTGTTCCAGAATGCGGCAGGCGTAGGCGCTGCGGCGGCCGCTGCGGCAGACCACGGCGATCTCGGCAGTCCGGTCGAGCCGGTCGGTGAAGTCGACCAGCGACTCGATGGGTACGGAGAGGGCACCGGGGATGTGGCCGGCCTCGTACTCCTCGGGCTCCCGCACGTCCAGCACGATCGGCGCCTCGCCAGCCTCCAGGCGCCGGGCCAGTTCCTCGTTGCGGATCTCCCGGGGAAAGAGGGGACCCTTCTCCTTGGTCTCGGGCACCAGCTTCTTGACGTACAAGCGGAAGAAGCCCTCGTCCTCGACCACACCGAGGAACTTGTGCTCCGTCTGCTCGCACCAGCCGCGGAAATCGGCCGGCGCGCCCCGGTCGGTGGCCAGCACCTCGAGGACCTCCCCGACCTGCAGGGCGTCCATGGCCTTGCGCGCCCGGACGATGGGCAACGGACAGGACAGACCGCGCGCATCGATGGTGGCATTGGGCTTGAACGTGGTGCTCATCGGCGACCCCCCTGCTGTCTTCAGGCGGCTTGTTCGGCCAGGGCACACACGTTGCGCCCCAGCTCCAGCTCGGATGCCTCATCCTCGCTCGGACGCAGCAAACCGAGGTTGACCCGCTTGATGTCCACGTATTGCTGCGGGAATTCCGGCAAACGGGCCATGATGAAGTCGACGAAGGCGCGTTCGCCGGCCACCAGGGCCTGCAGTCCCTCGTTGGACCGCTTGAGGTCCCCGAGCCGAGCGGCGACGCGGCCGCGGGCGTCGGCCTCCTGCGGCCGGCTGAAGTGTCCGGGAAGAACCAGCGTGGAGTCGGGCAGTTCCATCAGCCGCAGGAGGGACCGGTAATACAGGGGCGTCCAGGTCTCGGCCCGGCCACCCAGGTCCGGGCGGGCGATGGACTCGACGAAGATGGTGTCACCGCTGAACAGGTAGCGACCGTCCAGCAGGTAGACCACCTGTCCCAGGGTGTGCCCGGGCACGTGGATTGCACGCAAGGTGGCACGGCCCACACGGAACTCCTTCCCGTCGTACACCGGCTGGTAGCGGAAGGTCGCGGGCAACACGTCCATGGGGTGAATGGCGTCGTAGGGGTGCAGGTGATAGGGCACGCCCAGTCGTTCTGCCAGTTCGGCGCCGCTGCTGATGTGGTCGGCGTGGGCGTGGGTGTCCAGGACCCGGGTGATGGTCATGCCGTGCCGGCGCACGAACTCCAGGTAGCGCTCGGCGTGGCGCAGCGGGTCGATGATCACCGCCTCCCCCTCCGAGGCCACCAGATAGCTCAGGCAGCCGCGGGCAGGGCGGTTGACCTGATAAACGGCAAGGCCCTCTTCCTCCACCACGGGGACGAATTCGCAATGGTCGCCCCAGGCGACCATGCCGCCGCGCAAGCTGACGGCATCATAGCCCAGCTCGCGGAGCCCCTGGGCCACATACCCGGAGGTGCCGCCGTGGGCGCACACGACCACGATCCGCCCTTCCCGGGGCAGGTCGTCCACCCAGTGCCGGCGCGCGTAGGCCTTGGCGGATGCGGTGAGATCGTCTTCCTCGGCCTCGGCCAGGATCTCGTAGTACGGCACGTGGATCACCTGCAGGGGCTGGCGGCCTTCGATCCGCCAGCGGCGAAACTCCTCGTCATTGCGGAGATCGATCACGAACGGGGTCTCGCCCCGGTCCAGCATCCGCTTGAGCTCACCGGCGTCGATCTCCCCAGGCGTCCGCGTCCTCGCGTCCACCGCTTGTCCCTCCCCTCACCGTCCCTGGCCGGAGCCGTATTCCACCGGACCCTTCCACCGTTGCATGCCGCCCGCCAGGTTGCGGACGTTGCGGAAGCCCTTCGCCTTCAGCCATTCCTGGGCGAGTCCGGAACGGTTGCCACTGCGGCAGACGAGGATGATCTCCTGGTCGGTCGGCAAGTCGCGGGACCGCGCGAGCACCTCGCCCAAGGGCAGGAGCCGTGCCCCTGGGATGTGCCCGCGGGCGTACTCGTCGGGCTCGCGGACGTCGATGATCAACGGGGCGTCACCGGCTTCAAGTCGCCGGCGTAGCTCGTCAGGGGTGACGACATCTGGAAACCCACTCCCCATCGGGATGGCGCCCCTCCTCGGCCGCGATCTGCCGCCGAGCCGGCGTCGCCCATCGATCCCGGACGGCACCGGCTCGGCAAGGACTGGCCGGAACAGTATTTAAGCAACTACTGAAAATCTGAGGGTAAGTATAGCGGGCGTCCTCTCATCGCGCAACCCCTAGGACGAAGCGCCAGGTGCCGGCGGAACCGCACGTGGTCCGGGCAGGCACCGGGGACCGACCCCGCAGGCGTGCACCGCCAAGCCGATTCACAGGATCCATGGGCTTGACACCGCTCCCCGGGGAGGACGATAGTTGAAGTGATTAAGAAAATAATTAGCGATGCTGGCTCGGGGAATGGGGAAGTGGTCGCCGATGACATCCGAATGGACGGACACGGAGAGGCAATTGCTGGAACTCCAGGCGCGCCTTTGCCACGTGCTGGCCAGCCCCAAACGGCTGGAGATCCTGTACACCCTGGCCCGTGGAGAGATGACCGCCGGTGAGCTGGCCCGCGCCGTGGACACCACCACGGCCAACCTGTCGCAGCACCTGGCCCTCATGCGCCAGTACGGCCTGGTCGCGTCCCGCAAGGAAGGGCTCAACGTGTATTACCGACTCGCGTCGCGCGAAATCCTGGAGGCGTGTCAGGCGGTGCGCCAAGTGCTGTTGGACCACCTCCGGCGCAACGCGAGGTTGGCCGCCGAGAGCGACGCCAATCCACCGCACGAGCGGCCGTGACGAGGCGAATCCTACGCAGACGGGGACGCGGGGGAGGGATCCTCGATGGCAGAGCTTGACTACACGGTGGCTACGGACAAGCCGGTGGACGAGGCCATCCAAGCGCTGCAATCCGCGCTGGCCGAGCGCAAGTTCAGCGCCCTCTGGCACCTGCACGTCAACGAGAAGCTGCGGGAGAAGGGCTTCCACCTGGAACCCGACTTCCACATCTTCGAGGTCTGCAACCCTGCCAAGGCCAAGCAGGCCCTGGAGACCGATCAGAAGGTCGGTTACCTGCTGCCTTGCAAGATCGTGGTGTACGCCGACCGCAACGACGGCAACCGCACGAAGATCGGCCTG
This sequence comes from Thermaerobacter composti, assembly GCF_033582035.1. Classification (NCBI taxonomy): domain Bacteria; kingdom Bacillati; phylum Bacillota; class Clostridia; order Eubacteriales; family Clostridiales Family XVII. Incertae Sedis; genus Thermaerobacter; species Thermaerobacter composti. Next base: position 259,644 of record NZ_CP132508.1, on the reverse strand, counting down.
CTGCGCCCGCAGACGTTGATCGGGCTGCTGGACGACGAGCGGCTTCGGGACCTGGCCAACGAGGTGGAACAGGAGCTGCGCGCGGCGGTGGATGCGGCGGCTCGCTGAGGCCGCCGCATCCTTTTCCGGGGCGGCCAGGCCGCGCCGGTGGGGACCGATGCGGGGCGAGCGGCCCAGCGTATCCGCCGCCCCGAGCCCACAGGAGATGGTGGACCATGTCCCGGAGAAAGCGCCTGGTGGTGGTCGGGGGCGTCGCGGCCGGCATGAGCGCCGCCTCCCGGGCGCGTCGCCTCGATCCTGACCTGGAGATCGAGGTGTTCGAGCGCAGCGGCTTCGTCTCGTACGGGTCTTGCGGCTTGCCCTACTTCGTCGGCGGCCTGATCCGCGAACCCGGCGAGCTGGTGGTCTACACGCCGGAGTTCTTCCGCCAGAAACGCAACATCGCCGTTCACGTCCAGCACGAGGTCACGGCCATTCATCCGGACGAACACTACCTGGAGGTACGCGACCTCGTGACCGGGCGCCAGCGGCAGGTGGAGTTCGACAGCTTGATCTTGGCCACGGGCGCCCGGCCCGTCGAGCCGCCCATCCCCGGCCTCGACCTGAAGGGTGTCCATTCCCTCCGGCTGGTCGAGGACGGCATCGCCGTCCGCGAGCACGCCCGGACCCTGGTGGCCCAGGGGCGACGCAAGGCGGTCGTCATCGGCGGCGGCTACATCGGGCTTGAAATGGCCGAGGCCCTGGTCACCGTCGGGATGGAGGTCGCCATCGTCGAGCGCCTCCCCCAGGTCATGCCCAACCTGGACCCGGAGATGGCCGAGCTGGTCCACGATGAATTGCGCCGCCACGGTGTGGCGCTGTATCTGGGCGAGGGGGCACGGGCCGTGCTGGGCGACGGTGACCGCGTGCGGGCGCTCGACACCGACGCCCGCACCCTGCCGGCCGATCTGGTCCTGGTGGCCGTGGGCGTGCGGCCCAATTCCGAGCTGGCCGAGGCGGCCGGCATCGAGCTGGGTGCCGGGCGGGCGATCAAGGTGGACGAGTTCATGCGCACGTCGCACCCGGCGGTCTATGCCGCCGGCGACTGCGCCGACACCATCCACCGCGTCAGCGGCCGGCGCGCCTACATTCCCCTCGGCACCACCGCCAACAAGCAGGGGCGCGTGGCCGGCGAGAACGCCGCCGGCGGCCACGCCCGCTTCCCCGGGGTACTGGGTACGGCCATCGTCAAGGTATTCGACCTGGGCGTCGCCCGGACGGGCCTGACCGCCCGCGAGGCCGCACTGGCGGGCCTGGACGCCGCGGCCACCACGATCCGCCACGGCTCCCGCGCCCACTACTACCCCGGTGCCGGCAAGCTGCACGTACGGCTGGTCCACGGGCCTGACGGCCGCCTGCTGGGCGCCCAGATGGCGGGACCGGTCGATGCCGTCTTGCGCATCGACACGCTGGTGGCGGCCCTACATGCAGGCATGACGGTGGACCAGCTCTACGAACTGGACCTGGCCTACGCGCCCCCCTTCGCGCCCGTGTGGGATCCGGTGCTGGTGGCCGCTCGCCAGGCCATGAACGCCATCCGGGGCGTGTCGGACTAGATGCGTCTCCGACGGCGCATGCAGCCGGTCGCCCCGGCAGGCGGGAACACTGTTCCCGAGAGAGCGCTGGTTTCACTGGTTTTGAAGGTTTCCGGTCGGGCGGTGGGTGTTCGGCGGCAACCGGCGGCCAGCGCGCCGCCCGGCCGGGGCTCCCGGGATCCGCAAAGAGAGGGATCCCTGAGAGGAGGTGACGAAAGGGATGAAGATCTCCGATCAGGACCGGCGGGAGATCCAGCGGCGCTTTGAGGCGATGGAATCACCGGTGGTCCTCAAGCTGTTCGTCCGCGCAGACAAAGACGAGTGCCCCTACTGCGAGGACACCCGCCAGCTGCTGGAAGCGGTGGCGGAGCTCGACGACCGCATCACCCTCGAGGTCCACGATGTCGACCTGGAACCCGAGCTGGCCGAGCGCCACGGCGTCGACATGGTCCCGGCCATCCTGTTCGCCCGGGCGGACGGCAGCGACACCGGGATGCGGTTTTACGGCATTCCGGCCGGTTACGAGTTCGGGACGCTGATCGACGACATCGTCGACGTCTCCCGCGGTGTCGCGGGGCTGTCCCCGGAAACCGAGGCATACCTGCGGTCGCTGGACACCGACGTCCACCTGCAGGTGTTCGTCACGCCGACGTGACCGTACTGTCCCCGGGCGGTCCGCCTGGCTCACAAGATGGCCCTCGCCAGCGACCGGGTGCGGGCTGACGCCATCGAGGCCATGGAGTTCCCCGATCTGGCCAACCGCTTCGCAGTCTTCGGCGTTCCCAAGACCGTGGTGAACGGGTCGGCCGCCATCGAAGGCGCGGCGCCAGAACCACACCTGCTGGCGTTGATCAAGGAGGCCCTTTCCTGACAGGGTTCCTCGGACGTGGCGACCCGCCGGTCTCCGGCGGAGGCCGGCGGGTCGTCGTATCCCCTGTTGGAGCCACCCCACCACCAGGCCGGCGGGCAAGGCACGGTCGGCACGAGCCGAGATCCCACGCCGCTCGAGCCGGCGCGGATCCCCGCCGGTCAAGCCGGCTCGACCAGGATGGCGTACTGCTCCTGCTCCGGATAGTGCCTTCGGCCCAGGATCTTGAAACCCTCACCGGTCAACCATCCGGCCAGGTCCGCCTCGGCAATGCGCTCCGCCCGGGGTGGACCCACCTCACCGGCCCCCTCCGGATCGAACTCCGCCACCACCATGCGGGCGCCCGGCAACAGCCAGCGGTGAAGGCGACCCAGGACCGCCCGGGGATCCGGAATGTGATGGAGCACATGGGCCAGGACCACCTTGCGGGCGTGCTGGGGCGGGATGACCCCGGCCAGGTCGTCCTGGGCGATGTCCGCCTGGATGGCGCGCACGTTGTCGAGGCTCTCCCCCTCCACCTGCCGGCGCAGAAAGCGCAGGGCCTCGGGCCAGTGGTCCACGGCGTACACGCGGCCGTGGGGCTGCACCCGGCGGGCGGCCAGCAGGCTGGTGAGCCCCGGCCCCGCACCCAGGTCCACCAGGTGATCTCCGGGCCGGAGGTCCAGCCACTCCAACCACTCCTCCACCAGGGCTTGACGCCGTTTCTGGTGCTCGAAGATCTCCGCCCAGGAGACCTGAGCCTCCCACGGCCCGTGGTGCGCAGCACCATGGCTCCTCCTCCCATGGTGCGCAGCCTGCGGCGCAGGCTGGTTCGCCGCGCCAGCGTGGTCTGCCGAGAACGGCGGGCATGCCATGCCCCCACCTCCTCCTCCATCCTGACCCGATTTTCTCATCGGCCAGCACAGGCCTGCACAACACCACGTCCCACCGGGAGGAACCAGCGCCTCCACGCCGCAATCCTTAGACCGGAAAGGAGCGACGACGGTGATCGATCCCCGCGTCCGCAAGATGGCCCAGGTGCTGGTCCGCTACTCCCTGGGGCTGGAGGCCGGCGACCACATCCTCATCCAGACGTCGGACCTGGCCACGCCGCTGGTCCAGGCGATCTACAGGGAAGCCCTGCGGGTGGGTGCCTTCCCCCAGGTGCTGGCCCAGCTGGAGGGGCTCAGCGAGATCTACCTCAAGGAGGCCTCCGAGGAGCAGCTGCGCGTCCTCACACCCTTGGACCGCCTGGCGTACGAGCAGTACCAGCATTCCCTCGTGATCCACGCGCCCCACAACGTGAAGGCGCTCAGCGGGGTGGACCCGCGGCGGCTGGCCATCGCCCAGGAGGCCCGGCGCCCGCTGACGGAGAGGCTGATGGCCCGCGTCGGCCAGGGCGGCAAGTACTGCGTCACCCTCTTCCCCACCCAGGCGCTGGCCCAGGAGGCCGGCATGTCCCTCGCCGACTACCAGGCGTTCGTCTTCGCGGCATGCCGCCTGGACGACGACGACCCCGTCGCCAGCTGGCAGGCGGTCAGCCGCCGGCAGCAGCGGCTGGTGGAGTTCCTGAACGGCGTCCGGGAGATCCGCGTGGTGGGCGACGGCACCGACCTGACCCTCTCGGTGACCGGCCGGACCTGGATCAACGCCGACGGGCACATCAACTTCCCCGACGGCGAGGTGTTCACCGGCCCGGTCGAAGACAGCGTCCGCGGCACCATTCGCTTCAGCTTCCCGGGGATCTTCCAGGGGCAGGAGATCGAGGACATCCGGTTGCGCTTCGAGGACGGCCGGGTGGTGCAGGCCGAAGCCGCCCGCGGCCAGGCGCTGCTGGACGCCCTGCTGGCGACCGACCCGGGCGCCCGCTACGTCGGCGAGTTCGCCATCGGCACCAACGAGCGGATCACGCGCTTCAGCCGCAACCTGCTCTTCGACGAGAAGATCGGCGGCACCGTGCACCTGGCCCTGGGGGCGAGCTACCCCATCACCGGCGGGCGGAACCGGTCCGCCATCCACTGGGACATGATCTGCGATCTGCGCCAAGGCGGCGAGATCTACGCCGACGGTCAGCCGATCTTCCGCGACGGCCGGTTCCTCCTCGAGGTGTAGGCCGGCCCGCGACGAGGTGGAGCCGGCCCTCCGTCCCGTGCGGCGGCCATCCGCTTCGCCGCGGCGGCATCGGCATCGCCGGTGGCTGAAGCCGGACCGGGTGCGCCTGGCCTTCGTCCCCGCCAAGCCCACGGGGCGACCCCGCTCTGGGACGAACCCGGCGTCGCGGTGGGGCCGCCTCCTGCGAGGCGCCCCCACGGCGCCTCCCTGCGGCGCCGCGGGCGCGTTCCTCCCGAGTCCGGGCGTGACGCGGCCGTTCCCCGCATCGAACGACACCACGACCCGCCGCACCTTGCCGCCGGCCTCCTCCCGGCGTGCCGCTTCTGCAGTCGGCCCAAGCCCTGGAACGAAGCGGTCCAGGGCCCCACGTCCTTACCGGCCTGCCACCTCCGATGCCGCCGCCCACCACCACCGCCCGTCCCGCACCTCCGCCCGCACGGCGCCCTCCCGCTCCAGGGTCGCCAGCACGCCCAAGAGGGCCGTGCGGTTCAGCACGTAGGCCACGGGCTCGCCCATGGCGGCCCCTCGCTGGGCTGCCAGCTCGGCCAGCAGGTCCTCGGTCCCCGCCGGTCCCCGCCGCAGCCGGTCCGCCGCCCAGTGCAGCAGACGCCGGACGGCGGCGGCGTTGGCATCCAGCACCGCAACCAGCTCGGGCCCCGCCTCCACCGCCGGCCCGTGGCCGGGGACGAACCAAGCCGCCTCCACGTGCCGCAACCGCTCCAGGGACTCCAGCGTCCGGCCGGCGTCCACCAGGTAGGGGATGGGATGCTTGGCCAGGGGCTCGAAGCCCATGAAGCTGTCGGCGGCAAACAGGACCCCGTCCACCAGATACCCCACCTGGCCCAGGCTGTGACCCGCCAGGTCGACCACCCGGATGCTCACCTCGCCCAGCTCCAGCACCTGGCCCGGTTGGACCTCGTGGTCCACCGGGGACGGTTCCGCCAGGAGGAACCGGTTCCGCAGGCCGGCGATGGGCGCGGCACCGCCGAAGAGGTACACCGGCTCGTAGACGGGTTGACGGATCACCGCCGCCTCTACCGCCAGCGCGTAGACGGGGACGGTGCTCTTGCGCAGGATCTGCGCGTTGCCGCCGAAGTGGTCGGCGTGGGCGTGGGTGTTGAGGACCGCCCGCACCGGCGCCCCCAAGGCCGCGGCGGCGCGCAGGATCCTGTTGGCGGCCGTCCGGTCGAGGCCGGTGTCGATGACGAGCACGCCCTCGTCGGTGCGTACGAGCCCGCTGTTCACCGCCCCGGGGAGCAGCGTCACCCGGTCCGTCAGTCGGATGGTCTCCACGGTCCCGCCCCCGATCGACCGACGCAGACTTCCATCCGTCGCCGGTGCGCTCCTGCCTCGGCGCGGGGCGGCCCCAGACCGCATCGGTCCTCGTCCCCGTGCGTCGGTCCCGCCCACGCGGGTGTGACCTCGGGGCTCGCCGCCCGGATCCAGGATCTCGGGCCCCCACGGTGAAAGGTCTCCACGCGCACGGTCCAGACGGCGGGGCGGCGATCGCCGCCCACGGCCGGCTGGGAGGGAGGACCGCTTCGTATGACGACCCAGGTCATCAAAGCCGATGACGTCTTCTTGCTGACCGACGAACGCGGCGACATCCCGGCCGGCGCTCCCGGCGGCCTCGGCCTCTTCACCCGTGACACGCGCTTCCTCAGCCGCTTCGAGCTGCGGCTCAACGGGTCGCCGCTCCTGGCCCTCACGGCGGAGGCGGAGCGCGGTGATACCGGCCGGGTGTTGTTGGTCAATGCGCCGGCCGCGACAGGAGGGCCCCAGGGTCTGGCCCGGGACTCGGTGGTCCTCGAGCGGTTGCGCATCGTCGCGGACGGGGTCCTCTACGAGCGACTGACCGTGACCAACCACCATCGCGCTCCCCAGGAGGTCGAGGTCGCGTACGAGGTCGACGCGGACTTCGCCGACGTCTTCCTCGTGCGCGGATACCCGGCCCGTCGCAGGGGCCTCATCACCGCCCGCCGGATCGACGCCAGGGGGCTGCGGGTACGCTACGACGGCGCCGACGGCATCCGGCGCGAGACGCGGATCCGGTTCAGCGAACCCGCCGCGACCTGGGACCAGCCGGGTCGCTTCCGGTTCCGCATGGCCCTCCAACCCGGAGAGCACCGGACGCTGACCCTGACCGTCGAGCCCGTGATCGGAGCCGACCGCGGCGACGTCGCAGGCGGGGGGAAGGCGAAGGGGCACCGCAACCGGTGCGGACCGGACGCCCCGTCCGCCGCAAGGCGGGAGCCGGTGCGCTCCCTCGAGCAGGCCTTGGCGGCTGCCGAGGACGCGTACCGGCGATGGCAGGAGGCGCTGCCCCGCGTCGAGTCGTCCCACCCCCTCTTCGACCGCCTCGTCCGGCGGAGCCTCGACGATCTCCGGATGCTCACCATCGACCTGGGCGACGGCCCGCTCCCGGTGGCCGGCATCCCATGGTTCGCGGCCCCCTTCGGTCGCGACAGCTTGATCGCCGCGCTCCAGGCGCTCCCCTTCCTGCCCGAGCTGGCCCGCGGCACGCTGCGCTCCCTGGCCCGCCTGCAGGGCCAGCGCGTCGATGCCGCTCGGTCGGAGGAACCCGGCAAGATCCCCCACGAGATCCGCTTCGGCGAGCTGGCCAACACCGGCCAGGTGCCCTTCGGCCGGTACTACGGCTCGGTGGACGCCACCCCGCTGTTCCTCATCGTGGCCGCCGAGTTCTACCGCTGGACGGGGGACCGCACCCTCGTGGAGGGCCTGTGGCCCCACGTCGATGCCGCGTTGCGGTGGATCGAGCATCATGGCGACGTCGACGGGGACGGCTTCGTGGAGTACCGGGGCGACGGCACCGGCCTGATCAACCAGGGATGGAAGGATTCCGGCGACGCCGTGGTCCACCGCGACGGCACCCTGGCGCGCGGTCCCATCGCCCTCTGCGAGGTCCAGGGCTACGTCTACGAAGCCCTACGCCAGTGGGGCCGGATCCTCCGGGAATGGGGCGAGGCGGAGCGGGCGGCGCAGCTCCAGACGGCGGCGCAGCGACTGAGGGAACGCTTCAACCAGGCCTTCTGGATGGACGACGAGGAGTTCGTCGCCCTGGCCCTGGACGGCGACAAACGGCAGGTGGCCGTGATCACGTCCAATGCAGGCCATCTGTTGATCACCGACCTCTTGGGGCACGAGCGGGCCGCTCGCGTGGCGCGCCGCCTCCTGGAACCGGACCTCTTCTCCGGCTACGGCATCCGCACCATGAGCAGCCGCGAGCGGGCCTACAACCCGGCCAGCTATCACAACGGCTCCGTCTGGCCCCACGACAACAGCCTGATCGCCTGGGGGATGGCGCGGCAGGGCTACGGGGAGGGCGTGCACAGGATCCTGGCCGGCCTCCTCGCCGTGGCCGAGCAAGCGACGTCGCACCGTCTGCCCGAGCTCTGGTGCGGGTTTTCGGCCGCTGCGGGCCCGTTCGTCCCCTACCCGGCGGCCTGTGCGCCCCAGGCCTGGGCAGCGGGAGCCCCCTTGCTGCTCGTGCGGGCGCTCCTGGGATTGGAACCGGACGCACCAGCCGGCGTCATCCGGCTGCAGCCGGTGCTCCCCCCGTGGCTGGCCGGCGTCCGGTTGCGCGGTCTGCGCGTCGGTGGCGGCCGGCTGTCGCTGGAGGTCCGGCGGAGGACGGCCGAGGATGGGAAAGCCGGGTCCGCGTCGGCCGAGCGAAGGGGCGTGGGTCCGGGACGGTCCGACGAGGAGCCCCTCGTTGCGATCCTGGAGAACGACACCGGACTCCGCGTCGTCGTCGGTCGATGAGGGGGATGGGCAGCGGCAGGCGAGGCCGCCCGGCTGGCGAAGCCTCCGCACATGCGACCGGAATCCCCCGCGCCGCTGCTGGAAGTGGACGACCTCTGGAAGCGCTACCCGGGCGGCCCGCAGGCCTTGGCGGGCGTGGGTCTTCGCGTCTTGCCCGGGGAGCGGGTGATCCTCCTCGGCCGCAACGGCGCCGGCAAGACCACGCTGATCCGCTGCGTGCTGGGTCTGGTCGTGCCCGATGCCGGCCGGGTGCGGGTGGCCGGCGTGGACGTGGGACGGCACCCGGAGGCGGCCCGCCGGCTGGTGGGCGTGGTGTTCGAGGAAGCGGACAACAGCTATGCCTACCTGACCGTCCTGGAGAATGTATGCTACTTCGGCCTGCTCAACGGCTGGGCGGCGGCGCGCGCTCGCGGCGAGGCCCTGCGGCGGCTCGCCCAGGTGGGCTTGACGGACCGCGCCGCCGACCTGGCCCAGGCGCTCTCCCGGGGCCTCCGCCAGAAGCTCGCCCTGGCCGTGGCGCTGACCAAGGACGCACCCCTGCTGCTCCTCGACGAACCCACGCTGGGCCTGGACATCGAAGCCCAGCACGCCCTGCGCCGGTTCCTCAGGGACGACATGCCGGCCGACCGCGGGCTGCTCATCGCCACCCACGACGCGGCCTTCGCCTACGCCGTGGGCACGCGGTTCGTGATCCTGCACGGCGGGCGGATCGTCTGGGAGGGGACGCGGGACACCGTCCAGGGTCCGGCGGCATTGGAGTCGCGATTCCTCGACGCGGTCCGGCGGGCCGTCCCGGCGCCGCGCGACGTCGGCCGAACCCCCGTGCCCACCCGCGTACCCCGGGGAGCCCCCCCGTCCAGCCCACCGCACGGCGGCGGGCGACCCGGCCTGGCGGAGCCGCCGTGCCCGGCCGCGCCGCCCCCGCCGGCCCGGCCCACGACGCTCGCGACGGCGTCGCCGACCCCCGGTCTCGGCCACGTCCTGCGAGCGGCGCTCCTCAAGAAGACCGCCGAGTACCGTCGCTACTGGTTGGACTTCGCGGTCGGCCTGGCGATCAAGTGCATCTTCTTCCTGGGGGCGCTGTTCGCGGTCCCGGATGCGCCGCCCCGCGAGACGGCGCTCCGGGTCGTGGGCTTCGGCCTCTGGTACCTGTGGGCCCACGTCCTGGCCAAGCTGGGCAACCTGGTCCTGGAAGAGGCCTACCAGGGAACCGCCGAGCAGGTGCTGGTGACGCGCTCCCGACCCGTGCTCCTCCTGGCGGGGACGATCGCGGCCGAGGGCCTCTTCTCGGCGATCTGGGTGGCGTCGTTCCTGGTGGTGGCCGCCGCGTTGATCGGTCCAACCGACCTTGCCCGGGGCATGCAGGGCCTCCTCGGGCCGGCCCTCCTCCTGGTGCCGGCGGGCATGGCCGGCATGGTCGGCATGGGGTTGGCGGCGCTGGGGCTGTCCCTGCGCTTCAAACAGGTGGGGTCCCTCACCGAGGTGCTGCTGTACTACCTGCTGGTCTTCTCGGGCTTCTTCCTGCCCCCGGGCGCGATGCCGGCGGTGCTGGAGGGGCTCAACGGGCTCTCGCCCTTGGCCCGGGTGGTCGACGGCATCCGGGCCAGCTGGCATGGTGCCTCCCCCTGGCTCGCGGGAGCGGGGGCGTGGGCCGTGGCGGTGGCCTGGATCGTCGTCGGTGCCTGGGTGCTGCGGACCCAGTGGGCGTGGGCGCGCCGGGCGGGACGGGTGGGCAGCCCGGTCTGAGGTCTTCATTCGCGCCGCCTCCTCCCTTCGTCCGGCGTGGCCCGGTCGATTCCGACGCGCACGCTTGCACGGCGGTTCGATGCGTTGCCGGGTGCGCCGCACGAGGTGCACGAGGACGGAGGGACGGCGCAACGCCCTGCAGCGCGGAGCGTCACGCCATCCGTCACGCCATCATGCCATACAGGAGTCGACGCAGGGGGCACGGTAACCTTCCAGGTAGCAGGCAGCTGGCATGGGGGATCCCCCGTGTCAGCGATGGAGGCGATGCCGTTGTCCCGTCCCTTGGAGCGTCCTCCCGTCGGCGAGGTCGTCGCGGTGTTCCTGCGGCTCGGCGTCCTCGCCTTCGGCGGGCCTGCCGCCCACATCGCCATGATGCAGGACGAGCTGGTGCGCCGCCGGCGGTGGCTCGACGAGCGGCGCTTCCTGGACCTCTTGAGCATCACCCACCTGATCCCAGGGCCCAACTCCACCGAGCTCGCCATGCACCTGGGCATGGAGCGGGCCGGGTGGCGGGGGTGGCTGGCGGCGGGGGCGTGCTTCATCCTGCCCGCTGCCGCGATGGTCGGGGTGCTGGCACACCTCTACGTGGTCTACGGCAGGACGCCGGTGGCGACGCGCTTCCTGGAAGGCGTGCTGCCGGTGATCCTGGCCATCGTGGTCCACGCCCTCTGGGGGCTGGGACGGACGGTGTTCCGGTGGCCGGCACCAGGCACCACCCGCCGCCCCGGCATCGGCAGCCTCGCCGCCCGCGGCGCACTGGCGGCGATGGCCCTCGCCGGGTACCTGGCGGGGGTGCACGAACTCGTGCTGCTCCTGGCCGCCGCGGTGGTCTGGGGCGGCGGGGCTGCCCTCAGCCGCCGACCGCGCGGGCGGGGCCGCCCGCTGGGGCGCGGTCCCCTGGGCATGATGGCCGGCGCCGCAGGACTGGGCCCCGCCACCGGAAGCGGGGACCTCGCGGTGCTCGATCCCCACGGCCCGGCCCTCGGAGCTGCAGGGGGTGCCGCGGCCGCCGCCAGCGCCCAGGGCGGAGGCGGGCTGCCGGGCGGGACGGCCATGATCGGCGGGGCCGGGCAGGCAGGCGGGGCCGGCCCCGGGGGGAGGGCCGGCGCAGCGGGCGTGGCGGCCGCCGCCGCGCTGGCGGCCGCCACGCCCGCCGTGCCCTTCAGCCTGACGACCCTCTTCCTGACCTTCCTCAAGATCGGCTCCGTGCTCTACGGCAGCGGCTACGTGCTCCTCGCCTTCCTGCGGCGGGACTTCGTCGAGCGCCTGGGCTGGCTCACCGACCGCCAGCTGCTGGACGCCGTCGCCGCCGGCCAGTTCACGCCGGGGCCGGTGTTCACCACCGCCACGTTCGTGGGCTACCTCACTGGTGGGCTGGCTGGGGCCGCCGTCGCCACGGCCGGCATCTTCCTGCCGTCCTTCCTCTTCGTCGCCGCCATCCGGCCGCTGGCCGAGCGGCTGCGCCGCTCGCCGGTGCTCTCCGCCGCCCTCGACGGGCTCAACGTGGTCTCCCTGGCCCTGATGGCGGGCGTCACCTGGCAGCTGGCGCGCCAGGCGATGTCGGAACTGTGGACGGCGGGGCTCTTCGGCGTGGCGCTGATCACCCTCGGACGAACCCGGCTGAACTCGGCCTGGCTCATCGTCGCCGGCGCGGCCGTCGGCCTGCTGTTGCCCCGGTAGCCGACGGTCGCCGCATGTCCCCTCCCCTCCCCAGCGGCCCTGGTGGCGACCATCGCCGGGGCGGCGCCGCAGGCCAAGGGGCGACGGCGGTCTTTTGGTGGTGGGGCCGGGCGGCAGCTGGCCGCCCGGCCCCACCATCTGGACCCCACCACCGCGCGTCGTCGGCGACGAACAGGGGCGGCGCCCCGCAGGCCGCCGCCCCGGGCCCGGGCCGCTGGCCCCGTCGCCGGCCTTCGCGAACCGGCTACTCCACCGTGACGCTCTTCGCCAGGTTGCGCGGCTTGTCGACGTCGGTCCCCTTGGCCACGGCGGCGTAGTAGGCCAGCAACTGCAGCGGCACCGCCGCCACCACCGGCATCAGCATCGGGTGCACCACCGGCAGCTTGATGGTCTGGCGCGCATACCGGTCCACGCCCAGCAGGTCCTGGCGTACCACCGCGTAGACCGCGGCGCCCCGCGCCCGGACCTCTTCGATGTTGCTGATCATCTTCTCGCGCAGGGCGGGTTGGGTGACCAGGGCGACCACCGGCGTGTCCTGTTCGATCAGCGCCAGGGTGCCGTGCTTCAGCTCGCCGGCGGCGTACGCCTCGGCGTGGATGTACGAGATCTCCTTGAGCTTGAGCTGGCCTTCGAGGGCGGTGAAGTAGTCCAGGCCCCGGCCGATGAAGAAGGCGTCGCGCCAGCCGCCGGCCTGCTCCCCGATGCGCCGGACCGCCGCCTCCGTCTCCAGGGCGGCCTCCACCGCGCTCGGCAGCTGCCGCAGGCTCTCCAGCAGGTTCTTCCGTCCCAGGGGCCCGGTGAACCCGGTCAGCTCGGCCAGGTGGACGGCCAGTAGGGTCAGGGCCACCAGCTGGGTGGTGTACGCCTTGGTCGACGCCACCGCGATCTCGGGTCCCGCCCAGGTGTAGACCACGTCGTCCGCCTCGCGGGCCACCGAGCTGCCCACCACGTTGGTGATGGCCAAGACGCGGGCTCCGCGACGGCGAGCCTCCCGCAGGGCGGCCAGCGTGTCGGCCGTCTCCCCGGACTGGCTGATGGCGACGAACAGGGTCCGCTCGTCGACCAGCGGCTCCCGATACCGGAACTCCGACGCGATCTCCGTCCAAGCCGGGATGCCGGCCAGCCGCTCGATCAGCCGCCCGCCGACCAGGCCGGCATGGTAGGCGGTGCCGCAGGCCACCAGGTAGACGGCCCGCAGCTGGCGCACCCACTCCGGGTCGAACCGGACGGCGTCGAGCACCACACCCTCCCCCGACCGGTGGATGCGGCCGGCCAGGGTGTCGCGAACGGCCCGCGGCTGCTCGTGGATCTCCTTCAGCATGAAGTGCGGGTAGCCGCCGCGCTCCGCCTGGCCGGGATCCCAGGTGACGGTCATCGGCTGGCGCGCCACCGGCGTGCCGTCGAGCCGCATCAGCTGCACCCCGTCGCGGGTCAGGACGGCCATCTCGCCCTCCTCGAGGGGGATCACGCGGCGGGTGTGGGGCAGGAGGGCGGGGATGTCCGACGCCAGGAAGTTCTCCCCCTCACCCAGGCCGACGATCAGCGGCGAGGCCTGCTTGACGGCGACGATCTTCCCCGGCTCGCGCCGGCTCATCACCGCCAGGGCATAGGCGCCCTCGAGCCGCGCCGCCGCCCGCTGGACCGTGCGCACCAGGTCGCCGTCGTACAGCTCCTCCAGCAGGTGCGCCACCACCTCGGTATCCGTCTCCGAGGCGAAGCGGTGGCCGCGGGCGGCCAGTTCGTCCCGGAGCTCGGCGTAGTTCTCGATGATCCCGTTGTGGACCACCACGAAGGCGCCCGTGCAGTCGGCATGGGGATGGGCGTTGGCATCGGACGGCCGCCCGTGGGTCGCCCAGCGGGTGTGCCCGATGCCGGCGGTCCCCCGCAGCGGCCGCTGGCTGACCAGCTCCTCCAGGCCGTCGATGCGGCCCACCCGCTTGCGCACGTCGACGGTTCCGTCGTATCCCACGGCGATGCCCGCCGAGTCGTAGCCGCGGTATTCCAGGGCGCGCAGGCCGCCGATCAAGATGGGCACGGCCTGTTTGGATCCGACGTAGCCGACGATCCCGCACACGGTTCCTTCCCCTCCCGAAAGTCCATGGGATCCCCAAGGTCCAAGGGAGCTCCCTCGGGCCCATGGAGGCTTGCCGCAGCCCACGGGCCCATCCGCGCCCCTGGCGAGCTGGCCCTGGCGGACCCGCGCCCGGCCGAGCCCCGCCGGCCGCGGGGGCCGGGCTACGCCCCCCGCAGCCGCGGGCCCGCCCCACGGGACGGCCAAGGGGGCCCGCACAATGGGGCGACCGAGCGGCCCGCCCCCCGGGGCAGCCCGGGGAGCAGCCAGGGGCGCGGGGCGCGACGCCCCACCTCGCCGTCCCCCGTGGCGCTCACCGACGCCCCGGTCGGGTCGCGGGCACGCCGATGCCCCCCGGCGCGCAGCGTCCTCTCGCGGGCGCCGGCCGCATCGAACCGTCGCCCGGCGCAGCGCATCGACCGCAAAGCGCCGTGCCGCCTGGCTCGCCGGCGCCCAGCCAGCCCTCCGGCGAGGGCCGCCAGCCACCGGCCGGGGCGACGGACGGGGTGCCCGGAGCGCCCATGGGTCGCGAACGCCCCCCGGGCGCCCATGGGTTGCGAACCCAATGGTTGGTGGAACGGATGCGTGTGGAACGGCTGCGAAACGGATGTCGGGGTCCACGGGTGGTGGGGCCGACGGGCCCCCTTGATGACGGGGGCGACGGACCCCTCGACGACCCCTGGAGGCACCGAGGTCGCGGCGGGACGCGTGGACGCGTGGCCCGCGGTCCCATCGGGGGATGCCGCGCGGGAGGTACCTTCCGGGGAGGCTCACTCCCCGGAGCCCCTGGAGCTCGTCGCGTCGTCCCCAGGAGACCCGTGGCCCACCGCGGGAAGGGGAGGGGTTCAGGCCACCTGGCCCGTGTTGTCCCCGGGATCGCTCCCGGGATTTGCCGGGCCGCTCTCGGTCGTGGCCGACCGCCGGGCGATCCGCCGAACCCTCGATGCGCCCGGTCCTCGTCAACTCGCCGGCAGGGGCCGACGAGCCCTGGCGCTAGCAAGCCACTCGGCCGCTTTCCGTACCCTCGCTGAACCCGCTCCGTCCCGGCCACGAAGCCGCTCCTCGCGCAAGGCGCGGCTCGGGACCGCCTCCCTTCCCCGCTCGGTCGGCGGCGATGGATCGGCACCGCGCGCCGACCACCGTTCCCGCCGTCCCGCGTGCCCCGCTGCTCACCCCCTCCCGCCGGCTGGGGACGCCCAGAGCAACCCGTCCGGCACCGATCCGGCCCCGCTCGCGAGGCCACCGGTCCAGCCCCGCCCGGCTTCGCCGACCGGGGGTCGTGGCACCGGCCCCGCGGGGTCGCAGGCACCCCATTCTATGCCCCGGGGCCGGTCTCATGTCAATCGGTTCCGGATCCCAAGGCCCGGCGGATGGCACCGGCGACGGATTCTGCCAGCTCGCGCACCAGCGCCTCGTCGTCCCCCTCCACCATGACGCGGATCAGCGGCTCGGTGCCCGACGCCCGCACCAGGACGCGGCCGGCCTCGCCCAGTCGCTGCCGGGCGGCCGCGATGGCCGCCTGGATGGCGGGTTCGTCCTCCCAGCCCTCGCGGCGCTTCACGGGAACGTTGAGCAACACCTGGGGCACCGGCTGGACCACCGACGCCAGTTGCGAGAGGGGTTGGCCGGTGCGCACCATGACCGACGCCAGGACGAGGCCCGTCAGGATGCCGTCGCCCGTCACGGCATGGCGCCGCAGGATGATGTGACCCGACTGCTCGCCGCCCAGGGCGTAGCCGCCCTGCTCCATGGCCTCGAACACGTGGCGATCGCCCACCCGGGTGCGCACCAGGCGCAGCCCCGCCGCCTTGAGCGCCCGCTCGAGGCCCAGGTTGCTCATCACGGTCGCCACCACCGTGCGATCGGGCAGCTCGCCGCGGCGCGCCATGTCCAGGGCGAGCACCGCCAGGATGGCGTCGCCATCGACGACGCGGCCGCGTTCGTCCACAGCGATCACCCGGTCCGCGTCGCCGTCGAAGGCCAGCCCCAGGTCGGCGCCCTCCCGGCGCACCGCCTCGGCCAGGGCCTGGGGCGCCGTGGATCCGCAGCCGACGTTGATGTTGGTGCCGTCGGGGGCGGCGTGGATCACCGTCACCCGCGCGCCCACCGCCCGCCAGACGGCCGGGGCCCAGGGCGTCGCCGCCCCGTGGGCGCAGTCCAGCACCACGTGCAGGCCCTCGAGGCCCGGCCCGGCGGCGCGGCGCAGGTGCTCGAGGTAGCGCCGACCGGCATCGGGGGCCTCTTCCCGGCGCCCCACGGCTCCGCCCACCGGAGGGACGAACGCGGCCGCCCCGGCCTCGGCACCCGTGGCGCCGGCGGCATCGGCACCGCCGGCGGCCGGGCTGCCGAGCGCCCCCGACGGGCCGCCCTGGCCGCCCCGGAGCACCGCGTCCTCCACGGCCTCTTCCAGCTCGTCGGGGAGCTTCCGCCCCTGGGGGTCGAAGAACTTGATGCCGTTGTACTCCGGCGGGTTGTGGCTGGCCGAGATCACCGCCCCCCCGGTGGCCCCCAGCGCCGTCGTCAGGTACGAGACGCCGGGCGTGGTCATCACCCCCAGGGGGACGACGGTGGCGCCGGCGGACATCAAGCCGGCCGCCAGGGCGGCCTCCAGCATCTCGCCCGACGCGCGGGTGTCCCGGCCGACGACCACCCGCGGCCGCACCCCCCACCGACCGGCCAGGACCTGCCCAGCCGCCCGCCCCAGGGCGAGGGCCAGTTCTGCCGTCAGGTCCGCGTTGGCGACGCCCCGAACGCCGTCCGTACCGAACAGCCGTGTCATGCCGCCCCTCCCATCCGCGTGGTCTCGACACCCGCTGGCCCCGGGGCCGGGCCCCGGGTCACCGCCCTCGCCGCACGGCCGGTTCGTCCGGTGGGCTAGCCGGCCCCGCCACCTTCGCCCGCGCCCTCCATCGCACCGTCCCCGCCGTCGGGCCCGCCGGCCGCGCCGCCGACGTCCCGCACGGGCCGGATCTCGATGGTCACCCGCACCGTTCTCGGCCCGTCGTCCAGCACCACCCCCTCGGGCGGTGCCAGGGCCACCTCCCGGGTCACGGTGCGGCTCAGGCCGCCGATGTCGATGGCCTCGGTCTGCAGGAACTCCAGCCCCTCCAGGACCCGCCGGTCGCGAGCCCGCACCGCCAGCTCCGCGGGTTCGATGGTGATGTTGCCGATCTCGTACCCCGGGGCGGGCTCCCCCTCCAGCCGCGCCTGGACCGGCACCGTCTTGCGCGGCATGTACACCACCGGCACCGTCACCTGCACCGTGAGCGGCTCCAGCACCAGGGCCTGGGGGTAGGCGGGCTCGATGGGCTGGCCGGCGGCATCGACCGGCACCAGGGTGACGGAGTGGGCGATGGTGCTCTGGATGCCGCTCACCGGCACCGTCGCCACCACCCGCGCCACCCGGCGGACCAGGCTCCGGGCGCCGGCGACCGTCACCTGGTCGACGGAAAGCGCCGGGTTGTCGATCACATAGTCCGGCGCGGGCTCGCCGTTCAGCTGGAGCTCGACGGGCACCGTCTTCTCCATGCGCGGCTCGATGCGCACCGTGACCTGCTGGGGGCTCACCCGCACCACCCGCAGGCGCCCCCGCGACGGGATCACGGTCACCGGGCGCGTCGCCTCGCCCGGGCCGAGGCCGCCGAGGTCCACCGTCACCCGCGCATCCCGGGGGCCGAGATCCTCGAGGAACTCCGGCGGGCCGCTGAAGGTGACGTCGACCACGTGGGGCTCCAGGGAGAGGACCGCCAGCCCCGGGTCCAACCCCTCGGGGATCACCTCCACGTCGTACACCGTACGGGCCTGCTCCGGGTTCTGGCTGCTCATCACCCCGAACCAGAGGATCACCGCCAGGACCACCGACAGGATCTTCAACCGCGTCTCGCTCTCGAACAGCCGCTCCATCAGGACGACCCCCGCATCCACGGCAGCAGCGCCGGGGCCTCGTCGGCCGCCAGCAGCGACGTCAAGAGCTCCTTGAGGGTGGCGTCGTCCAGGTTGCGGATGAGCTTGCCGCCGTGGGCCAGCGAGACCCGTCCCGTCTCCTCGGACACCACCACGGCGACGGCATCGGAGTGCTCGCTGATCCCCAGCGCCGCCCGATGCCGGCTCCCCAGTTCCGGACCGGGCCCGGCCTCCTCGGTGAGGGGGAGGAAGGCGCCGGCGGCCATGACGCGATTGCCGCGGATGATGACGGCCCCGTCGTGCAGGGGCGTGTTGGGGATGAACACGTTGACCAGGAAGGGGGCCGAGACGATGCCGTCGATGATGATCCCCGTCTCGATGATCTCGTTGAGCCCCGTCTCCCGCTCGATGACGATGATCGCCCCGACCTTGTTGCGCGACAGCTGCTCGACGGCCCGGACGACCTCCTCGATCATGCGGGCCACGTCCTGCTGGGGCAGGGCGAAGAGCGGGCGGGCGAAGAAGCGGCCGCGACCCAGCTGTTCCAGGGCCCGGCGGAGCTCCGGCTGGAACACGATGGGCAGCGCCACGATCAGCGCCAGCTGGGCCTGGCGCAACAGCCAGTGGATGGTGTCCAGCCGCAGCCAGCCGCTCACGCTGGTGAAGACCACCAGCACCAGGATGCCGCTGAGGATGGGGACGGCCCGCGTGCCGCGGATCAACAGGAAGAACCGGTAGAACAGGTACGCGACGAGGGCGATGTCCACCAGGGAGATCAGCCAGTCGACCCAGGTCATGGTGAAGAGGAACGCGGGCAGCGGCACCTCGGGCCTCCCTCCCGGGACTGCCGCCTGGGCGGCAGCAGGCTCGCACCCCGGCCGGATCCGCCGGCACCGGCTCGACGCCGTCCCGGCGTGGCTGGATCCGGCCGCCCCACGATCTGGCGCCCCCTGGCCCGGGCCGGGTCGCCGGCCGCCCGGCCGGCGACCCCTCAGCCGGTGGCCGGCTCCGGCCGGATGTAGTACGCCAGGCTCTGCAGCTCCAGCGTCAGGTCCACGTTCTGCACCACCACGCCGGGCGGCACCTGGAGGCTGACCGGGGCGAAGTTGAGGATCGCGGTCACCCCCGCCTCCACCAGCCGGCGCGCCACCTCCTGCGCCGCCGCGGCGGGCACCGCGATGACGGCCAGCTTGATCCCGGCCTCGCGGATCACCGCCTCCATGGCCTCGGCGGGCTGGATCACCAGCCCTTCGATCTCCTGGCCGATGCGGCCCGGATCGCTGTCGAAGACGGCGACGATGCGCACGTCCCGGTGCCGCGTGCGGTTGTAGCGGACCAGGGCCGTGCCCAGGTGGCCCGCCCCCACCAGGGCGATGGGCACCTCGCGGTCCAGGCCCAGGATGTGCCGCAACCGGTCCACCAGGACGTCGCAGCGGTAGCCGACGCCCCGGGTGCCGAAGGCGCCGAAGTAGGCCAGATCCTTGCGGATCTGCTCGGACGAGTATCCCGTGCGGGCGGCCAGGTCGGCGGAGGAGACGATCTCGTGATCCTCGGCGCGCAGCTCTTCCAGGGCCCGGAGATAGACGGGCAACCGGCGGATGGCGACGTCGGGCACCCGTGCCGGCGCCGGTGCCGCGGCCACCCGGCTGTCGTCGTTCGCTTCGGAGGGGACCGCGGAGCCCGGCGCCCCATCCGGCTCGCCGTAGGGCCCCGGCTCGCCGCCGGGCCCGGGCGACCGGCCGGTCCGCTGCGGGTCCCCTGGATCCGGCACCCTCGCCGCCATGCTCGCCTCCCGTCGACCCCCATGGCAACCGGCCCGGGCGCCGACCCGGTCCTCGGCCTCCGGGCGCGGCGCCGGCCGCGGCCGCGACGGCGCGCCGTCCGTTGCCGTCAGCTGCTGCGCTCCAACACGAAGCGGCCCAGGGCCCGCAGGTAGGGCTCCATGGGGGCGCCGGCCAGTTCGTCCAGGGCCTCCAGCGCGCCGTGGACGAACTCCGCGGCCCGCCGGCGGGCGTAGGCGATGCCCCCGGTCGCCTCCACCCACTCCCGCACCCGCTCCACCGTGGCGTCATCCACCCGGCGGGCGGCCAGCCGTTCCAGCAGCCAGGGCTGCGGGTCCCGATCCAGGGCGAAGAGCACGGGCAGCGTCAACACGCCGCTGCGCAGGTCGGTTCCCCGCGGCTTGCCCAGCTGCTCGGGGTTGCCCGTCAGGTCCAGGATGTCGTCGATCACCTGGAACCCCATGCCGATCCCGTAGCCGTAGCGCCGCAGGGCCTCCACCTGGCGGTCGGTGGCACCGCCCATCAGCGCGCCCATCAGGCAGCAGTGGCTGATGAAGTGGGCCGTCTTCTTGTAGATCCGGCGGTAGTAGCCCTCTTCCCCGCTGGTGGGGTCGAACAGCTGCGCCTGCTGCTCGATCTCCCCGGTGGACATCTCGTAGACCGCCTCGGCCATCACCCGGACCACGCGGTTGTCGCCGTCGGCGGCGAGCAGGGAGAAGGCGCGCGCGAACAGGAAGTCACCCGTCAGCACCGCGGTCCCCGTGCCCCAGCGCACGTTGACCGTCGGCAAGCCCCGGCGCTCGGTGGCACCGTCGACGATGTCGTCGTGGACCAGGGTCGCCATGTGGATGAGCTCCACGGCCGCCGCCACGGGGAGCAGCCGCTCCCGGTCGTAGTGGAAGTTGCGCGCCGCCAGGAGCAAGAGGGCGGGCCGCAGCCGCTTGCCGCCGCCACGTTGCAGGTAGGTGGCCAGCTCGACGATGTGGGGATCAGGACCGTCCAGGGCTCGCCGGATCGCCGCCTCGACCCCGGCCAGCTCGTCGCGGATGGGTTCGAAGACCGCCCCCGTCGAGACGGTCACCGACGTCTGTCCTTCGCCAGCCATGCACCTTCCCCCGGCGCACCCGCGGCGCCTGCGGCGCTCCCCGGGGCAACAGGATTCCGTGGACACGCGGGACATCCATCATTTTACCGCTCCGCGTACCGGGCCGCCAGCGCCTGCAGGCGCCGGATCCGGTGGCCCACGGCGGACTTGCTGAGGGGCGGCTCCAGCATCTGGCCGAGGTCGCGCAGGCTGGCCGCCGGGTGCTCGAGCCGGGCCCGCGCCACCGGCCGCAAGGAGGCCGGGAGGCCCTCCCACCCCACGGCGTCGACGAGCCGCCGGATCGCCTCCACCTGGCGGAGGCCGGCGTCCACCGCCTTGCGCAGATTGGCGGTCTCCGCGTTGACCAGGCGGTTCACCCGGTTGCGCACGCCCTTGACCACGCGGTGGTTCTCCAGGGCGAGCACCGCCTGATGGGCACCGAGCCGTCCCAACAGCTCCGCGATCTGCTCCGCCTCCTTGAGATAGAGCCCGACGCGCCCGCGCCGGCGGGCCCGGCCGGGGCGCAGGCCCCACCGCCGCAGCTCGGCGGCCACCCGGGACGCGACCGCCGCAGGGACGACCACCTCCGCGTGGTAGCCGTGTCCCGGACCCGTCAGGCTGCCCGCCCCGAGGAACAGGCCCCGCAGGAAGGCCTCGCGATCCTGACGCCGCCGGGGGCGCTGGCCGGCGCCGGGATCGGGCAGTCCGGGCAGCACCACGCCGCCCGCTGCTCCTGCCGCCCCCTGGCCGCGGCGGGCTGCCCGGCTGCCACGGCCCCCGGACGGCGCCGCCTCCGCCGCGCGGTCATCGGCTCCCTCCGCGGTCGGGAGGACGTCGAGCCACAGCTCGTACACGTTCCCCCGGCCCAGGCGCCCGCGCCGATCCACCACGAGCCGCGGCGCCACGCCGTACCGCGCCCGGACCAGCCGCACCAGGAGCCGCGCGGTGGCCGCGCTCTCCGTCCGCCACCGCCAGCCGCCGCCGGGCAGCGGGCTGCCGCACCCCAGGCAGAGGCCCGTCAGCTCCCACCCCAGCGCCCCCTGGTCGGCGGGCCACCGTCGCGCCAGCTCGTCCTTGACCCGACCGGAGAAGGTGTCCCGGATCAACGGCGACCCCCCAGCCCCCGCGGCCAGCCCCGGCCGCTCCCCCCAGCGCGCGGACGCCGCCACCGCGCCGCCCCGAGCGGGCGCGGCCCGGTCCATCGACCCCTCATCCCCCCGGCGCCGCGTCGCGCGCCGCCTGGGCCGGTTCGTCCGACGCCGTCTCCTCGCGCCAGAGGCGCTCGCTCAGCAGGAAGAAGTCCAGCCGCCGGCGGGGATTGACCCTGGGCCGGGCGGCCAGCAGCACCCGCAGGAGCGCGCGGGCCAGGCGCTGGGGATCGTGGCGGATCAGGTCGTCCGCCGCCAGGAGCTGGGCCGTGTGCACCTGCAGCCCCAGCTGGCGCAGCCGCTCCCGGTCCAGGCGGACGGGCTCCTGGTCCTGCTCGCGGTAGCGCTGCAGCAGGGCCGGGGCCGGCTGCTGGACGTTGACCAGCACGTGGTGGAACAGCCCCGGCCCGACGGCCTCGATCAGCGCCCGCGCATGGTCGGCGGCGGTGAAGCCCGTGGTCTCCCCCGGCTGGGTCATGGCGTTGACCACCAGCACCTTGACCGCCCGCGACCGGCGCACCGCGTCGCGGATGCCCGGGATCAGCAGGTTGGGCAGGATGCTGGTGTACAGGCTGCCCGGCCCGAGGACGATCAGGTCCGCCGCCTCGATGGCCTCGACGGCCGCCGGCGGCGGCTCCACGCCGGGCGGGTCCAGCCAGATCCGGTCGATGGCCGCCGGGTCGCTGGCGATGGCGGTCTCGCCGCGCACCACCCGCCCGTCGGCCATGCGGGCCACCAGGGTGACCGGCGTCAAGGTCGACGGCAGCACCCGCCCCCGCACCGCCAGCACCTTGCTGGACTCGTAGACCGCCTGCTCGAAGTCGCCCAGCAGCTCCGCCAGGGCCCCGATGAACAGGTTGCCCAGGCTGTGGCCGGCCAGGGTCCCCTGGGTGAAGCGGTGCTGGAAGAGCCGGGCCATCAGCGGCTCGGCGTCGGCCAGGGCGACCAGGCAGTTGCGGATGTCCCCGGGGGGCAGGATGCCCAGCTCGCCCCGCAGCCGGCCGGAGCTGCCGCCGTCATCGGTCACGGTGACGATGGCGGTCACGTTGCCGGTGTACTCCTTGAGCCCGCGCAGCAACACCGACAGGCCCGTGCCCCCGCCGATGGCCACCACCCGCGGGCCGCGCTCCAGACGCCGCCGCAGGACCAGCCGGTCCGTCGCGCCGCCGTTGGCACCGCCCGGCGGGGTCAGCAGCTCCGCCACCACCCGCAGCAGTCGATAGATGGCCGCCAGCGCCAGCCCGCCCCCCACCGTCATGACCGCCAACCCCGGCCACGGCTCGGGGACGAACCGGCCCGTCGCCGCCACCAGCTGGCGGCGCAACCACCCCTCGGCCGCCGCCCAGAGGTCGGCCCCCGCGGCCATGGCGCCCCCAAGGGCGACCAGGTACAGCCCGGCGGCGAAGACCAGCAGCCATCGCTTGATGCGCAGGCCCGGCAGGAGCCAGTACGCCAGCTTCATCCGTCATCCTCGTTTCCCGCGTCCCCGGTCCGCCAGGGAGCGCTCGACGTCGCGGTGCTCCACCAGCACCCGGTGGCCCTGGTTGCGCAGGTGCGCCGCCAGGGCCTCGGTGATCACCACCGACCGGTGCTGGCCGCCGGTGCAGCCCACCGCCACGGTCAGCTGGGTCTTCCCCTCGTTGATGTACTGGGGCAGCAGGAAGTCCAGAAGCTCCTGCAATTGCTGCAGCAGGCGCCGGGCGCTGGGCCAGCGCAGGACGTACTCCCGCACCCGGTCGTCGAGCCCGGTCAGCGGCTGCAGGTCCGGCACGTAGTGGGGATTGGGCAGGAACCGCACGTCGAAGACCAGGTCGGCATCGGCCGGCAGCCCGTACCGGAACCCGAAGCTCACCAGGTGGGCGATCAGGCGCGGCGTCTCGGGCCCGCTCCACAGCTGGGCGATGCGCTCCCGCAGCTGCTTGGGGGAGAGCTCGCTGGTGTCCAGGATCACGTGGGCGCGGCCGCGCAGGGCCCCGAGGCGCTGGCGCTCGGCGCGGATGCCCTCGAGGAGCCGGCCCTGCGGGGCCAGGGGGTGGCGCCGGCGCGTCTCCTTGAACCGCTTGACCAGCGTCTCGTCCGACGCCTCCAGGAAGACGATGCGGTAGAACACGCCCGCGCGGTCCAGCTCCTGCAGCGCCTCCACCGCCTGGTCGAACCAGTCGCCGCCGCGCACGTCCATGACCACGGCCACGCGGCGCACGGGGCTGTCCGCCTGGCGGCACAGCGCCGCGAAGGGGGCCAGCAGCGCGGGCGGCAGGTTGTCGACGCAGAAGAAGCCCAGGTCTTCGAGGGCATGGATCGCCTGGGTCTTGCCCGCTCCGGAGAGGCCCGTCACCACCACCAGCTCCAGGTCCCGATCCCCGGCGGGCCGCCCATCGCCGTCCGCTGAACCGCCCGGGTGGAGGGCGTCGGCCGGGCCACCCTGCTGGGGCGCGTCGGCCGGGCCGCCCGGCTGGCTCGCGCCGCAGGATGCCCCGGACGGGATCACGCCTTCCGTCCGCTCCATGCCCTCACCTCCCGCCCACGGAACCGGCCGTCGCCGGCGCTCCACGAGCTCCGGCCCCGGCGCGCCGCCCGTCGCCGACCCCAATGTATCGCCCAGCCGTACCGCCGGGAAAAGGTACGTTCCTCCTGCGCCGGCCGGCGCCCCGTCCCTCGACGCCGGGCGGGGCGCCCCCCCCCGACCCGACCGGACGGCGGCCGGTCGCGACCCGGCCGGCCGGAGGGCGACGGTTCGTCCGGGACCCGGGTCAACCGCCGGGGCTGGGGCCGCCGCCCTCCTGCCGCTGCCGGCCGGCTCGGTGCCAGCCGCGTTCCATCAGGACGCCGGCCATGTAGGAGAGCAGGATCGTCGGGATCAGCAACCCGGCCAGGTTCGTCCACACGATGCTGAGCGCCAGCAGCACGGCACACACCGCCAGCGCCGTGCGCATCTGGCCGCGCACGCCCCACGAGATGCCCAGGGCGATGACGGCGATGCTGATCAGGACCCGGCCGATGAGAATCAGGACGTCGAGCACGCCGCCCATCGAAGGCCTCCTCCCCGCCGGTCCCCCCGACCGTCGTCGCCTCCGTTGACCGTCGTGGCCTCTCTGCCCTCTCTCTTCAACTATACAGGTCGTTCCCCTGGGCGCCGGGTCGTTCCCCCGGGCGCCGCGCGCGGGTCGTTCCCCCGGGGCGCCGCGCTCCGCTTCGACCGCCGGGCGGTCTCATCGCATCTCCGGCACCGGGTGGGGCGGGCGGCGCCCCTGGAGCACCGCGGCGCAGTTCTCCGCCGCCAGGCGAGCCATGCGCCACCGCGTCCGTTCCGTGGCACTCCCGATGTGGGGCAGGGCGACGACGTTGGGCGCCTGGAGCAGGGGGTGGTCGGGAGGGATCGGCTCCCGGCTGTACACGTCCAGTCCGGCCGCCCCCAGGTGCCCGCTGTGCAGCGCCTCCACCAGGGCCTGTTCGTCCACCACGTCGCCGCGGGCCGTGTTGATCAGGATGGCGCCGCGCTTCATGCGCGCCAGGCGCTGGCGGTCCAGCAGGTGCCGGGTCTGGGCGGTCAGGGGGACGTGCAGGCTGACCACGTCCGCCTCGGCCAGCAGCTGGTCCAGCTCCCGGAAGGCCGCGCCCAGCTCCGCCTCGGCCGCGGGATCCCGCCGCCGGCTGAAGTAGACGATCCGCATGCCGAAGGCCCGGGCCCGGCGGGCCACGGCCCGGCCGATGCGGCCCAGGCCGACGATGCCCAGGGTGGCGCCGTCCAGCTCGAGGCCCAGCCACTGCAGCGGGTGCCACGTGGTCCAGCGGCCGGCCCGCAGGTCCGCCTCGGCCTGGGTCAGACGGCGGGCGCAGGCCAGGATCAGGGCCAAGGTCAGGTCGGCCGTCGCCGCGGTGAGGACGCCGGGCGTGTGGGTCACCACGATGCCGCGACGCCGGGCGGCGGCCACGTCCACGTTGTCGTAGCCGACGGCGCAGTTGCTCACCACCCGGAGCCGCGGCGCTGCCGCCAGCAGCCGATCGTCGATGCGGTCGGTGACCATGGTGATCACCCCGTCCACCGCGGCCAGGCGGCGGGCCAGTTCCTCCCGCGGCGGGGGGAGGAACTCCGGCCAGACCTCGACCTCCGCCCAGCCCTCCAGCGGCGCCAGCGCACCCTCCGGAACCTGGCGGGTGACGAACACGCGCGGACGATCACCGGTCACGGGCATCCCTCCCCCATTGAACGGGGTGCACACCCCCGGCATCGAACGGGGTGGGCACCCCCGGCCCACGCGGGTGCTCACCCCGCCTTCCACCCCCCGCGGGCCGTGGCTATAATGGGCAAGGCGTCGAGGCCGGATGCCGATCCGACCGCCGCCGCGCTGGGCCATCCGGACGAACGCGGCAACCCCGTCACCGCACCGCAGCGAGGGGGGATCCAGCCGTGCAGGCCGCCGAGCAGGCCCGCGACATCGCGACCATCCTCCAGGGCGAGGGCGAACGGGCGGCCCTCCAACGGCTGGTCCGGCTGCAGCCCTTCGACCGGGCGGAGGTGCTGGCGCGCCTCGAACCCGCGGAGCGCCTGCGCCTGGTCCGCGCCATGCCGACCCCGCTCGCCGCCGAGACCCTGGAGTACCTCGAGCCCGAGCTGCAATATCGCATTCTCGACCACCTGGACGAGCCCCTGGCGGCGGCGCTCCTCCAGGCGATGTCCAGCGACACGGTGGTCGACCTGCTGCTGGCCCTGCACCCCCT
This sequence comes from Thermaerobacter composti, assembly GCF_033582035.1. Classification (NCBI taxonomy): domain Bacteria; kingdom Bacillati; phylum Bacillota; class Clostridia; order Eubacteriales; family Clostridiales Family XVII. Incertae Sedis; genus Thermaerobacter; species Thermaerobacter composti. The sequence continues at coordinate 233,196 of NZ_CP132508.1, read as the reverse complement.
GCAGGCGGCGCGCCTCAAGGCGTGGCTGCCGCCGGCGTACCGGGAGCGGATCGACACGCTGATGACGTTCCCGGAGGACACCGCCGGCAGCCTGGCCACCATCGAGTACATCGCCGCCCGGGAGGGGTGGACGGTCCAGCAGGCCCTGGACCACGTGCGCAAGGTCGGCCACGACGCCGAGGTGGTCTCCTACGTGTACGTGGTCGACGCCCGGGGCCGGCTGGTGCGCGTGGCGTCCTTGCGCGAGCTGATCCTGGCCGACCCGCGGGCACCGCTGGCCGACGTGGGCCGGGCGGACGTCATCGCCGTGCGCGCCACCGCGGCGCGCGAGGAGGCGGCACGGCTGCTCACCCGGTACGACTTCGTCGCCCTGCCCGTGGTGGACGACCAGAACCGGCTCCTGGGCATCATTACCGTCGACGACATCATCGACGTGATCCACCGCGAGGCGACGGAGGACATCCAGCGCCTGGGCGGCAGCGTGCCCCTGGCGGAGTCGTACTTCAAGACGCCGGTGCCGGTGCTCTTCCGCAAGCGCGTGGGCTGGCTGCTGACGCTGTTCGTGGCCGGCGCCTACACCAGCACGGTGCTCCGTCACTTCGAGGACCTGCTGTCCCGCGTGGTGGGCCTGACCTTCTTCATCCCGCTGCTGATCGGCACGGGGGGCAACACGGGCAGCCAGACCGTGTCGACCCTGGTCCGCGCCCTGGCGGTGGGCGAGGTCGCCTTCCGCGATCTGGGGCGCGTGCTCGCTCGCGAGGTGGCGACGGGCGCCCTGCTGGGGGCCGCCATGGCCGTGGCCGCCTACATCCGCGCCCTCACCCTGGGGGTCGGCCCCCAGCTGGGCCCGGTGGTGGCGGTCACGGCCCTGTTCATCGTCGTCTGGGCGTCCATGGTCGCGGCCATCCTGCCCCTGCTCCTGCACCGCTTGCGGGTCGACCCGGCGGTGGTGTCCGGTCCCTTCATCAGCACCCTGGTGGACGGCACGGGCCTGTTCCTGTACTTCACCGTGGCGCGGGTGATGTTGCATCTGCCCTGAGCCGGGCTGCAACCGCCCCTTCTGAGCCGATCCGCCACCGCCGCCGCGGCGCCCGATGCGCAGGACCCCCCGGCAGGCGGGCCCCGGCGGCGGAGCGACCCCGACGGGGTGGGAACCTTGGCACCGGTCGCCGACGGCGGGACGAACCAGCCCGAAGGCCGCCGGGACCCTGCAGGGTGGGTCCTGGAAGCGAGGGTGCCCAGCGCCATCCTGCTGGGCGGGTACGTGACGGGCGCCCTGCCCCTCTGGATGGCCCGGCAGGCCACCCGGCCGACGGAGGCGACGGTCGGCCCGCGTCCCGGCCCAGGGGTCGCCGGGGCGGTCGCGTCGCGGGGGAGGGGGGGCGGGCCGTCGCCTTCGACGCCGGTGGGCGGTACCGCCGGGGCGCCCCTGGGGGTGGCCCTGGCCGTTGCCCTCCGCCCGCTGGGGCGAGGGCGATGGGCGACCCCGCCCCGCGATCCCTTGCGGCTCCACATCGCCCGCTCCCTGGAGGCCGCCGCGGCCACGGGGCGGCCCAGTCCCCCGCTGGCCGCCGCCCAAGCCGCCGCCCTGGCGTGGGGCGCCTGGCCGCGGGCGGTGGCCATGGCCCTCGGCGGCCTGCGCTGGGCTGGTCCTCCCCTGGCGGACGCCCCCGCCGCGGCGCCCCGCGGGTCGCCCGTGGATGGGGGGGAGGGCATGCCCGGTGACGCCGCGCTGCGCGAAGGCGGATGGCCGACGCCCCAGAGCGCCTGGCGGGCCGCGGCCCTGGCCGCCGTGCCGTGGGATCGGGTGCGGCCGCTGGGGCGGCGGCTGCTCTTGGTCTGGCCCATCGCCGACGGGGGCCCGGCGGGCCCGGGGACGGGGGACGGGGTACCGGTGGCGGAGTGGCGCTGGGCCGCGCTCTGGATGGAATCCCGCAGCGGGGTGGTGCCCACCGCCGCGACGAGGCCCGAAGCCGGTGAGGCCGAAGCCTCCGGGACCTTGGCCGCGGTCCTCGCCCGGGAGTCGCAGTGGCTCGCCGGGTGGCGGCGACGGTTGCCGGCGGCCCTCCCCGTCGATCCTCGCCGGCCGCAGACTGCAGCCGGCGCGCCGGGGGACGAGGGGTCGACGTCGACGGCGTGGGTACGCCTCCTCGGCGAATCGGCCGCCCTGGCCCGGTCCCTCCGCGACTCGCCGCTGGTGCCCCCCGCGGTGGCACAGCACGGCCACCAATTGGAGGCGATCTTGGGCCGCCTGGGTTGGGAGCCGGGCCGTCCAGGGGGACCCCTGGTCTGGCCGGCGTGGCACTTGGCCGCGGCGGTGTGGGCCCTGGGGCTGCCGGAGGCCCCGGCGGCGAGCAGTCCCCGTCTCGAGGCGCTCGTCGCCGGGCTGACCCGCGCGGGGTGGGGCGTGTGCCGCCTCGTCCCGGTCCGCACCGGGGCGCGGCTGCGGCTCTCGCCGGTGGTGCCGGGGGACGACGGCGGGGGCGAGGGAGGCGACCGGGCGACGGATCCACGGCACGGAAAGGCGGGGAGGACGTGACCCACGATACGGAGGCACCCAACCTGGCGGTGGCCCGGGCTGCCCTGCGCCTGGCGACCTCGGCCAGCCGGGGGGACGAGGCCCGGATCAAGGAGGACCTCTTGCGCAAGGGGATCCGCGGCGTGGCCGTGGACTTCGGCGGTCCCTACACCGAGTCCATCGGCAGCATGGTGCAGCGGGCCATCGTGGCCGCACGACGGGAAGGGGTGATCGCCCCCATCCACCCCCACGAAGGGGCGGTAGCGGGAGCGGCCCGGGAGGCCCTGGCCCAGCTGGCCGGGCGGGCGCTGGGCTTCAACGTGGGGGGCAAGGTGGCCATCGCCCGGTTCGGAGAGCATCTCGCCTGCGCCGTCTTCGTCGGCGTCGGCCTGGTCCACCTGGACGACGTGGCCGTCGGGCTCGCCCACCGGGCGGTGCCCGACGTGGACGGGGCGGGCGGCGACTCCGCGCCGGCCCGCGGCTGAGCGCCGCGCGGGCCCGATGGGCGCCGCGGGTCCCCGCGGGTCCGCGCCCATCGCCCCGCGGAAGGGCGCGCAGCGGCTGACCGACGCCCATATCTTGCGGAATGGTCTTGCGGAATGTTTCAGGAACGGCTTGCCGCTGCGCCGGTCGCATTGTATATTCGCGAATAACAACCCGCACGTGGCCAGGCCGGGTCGGCCCTCCGGCGGGCCGGGGGCCGGTGCCCAGCCGGGCGGCACGCCGCCGGACGGACGGCAGGACGGTAGGTGGCGGCGGCCGGACGGGACGAGGGGACCGGCGTGGCGGTCCGCGTCACGGGGCCTGCCTGGAAGCCACGCGAAAACCATCGGCATCCGCTGCGTAGAACGGTAGGACGGTAGGGGCGGATTCCTCCCGCCACCGGCCGGTGGCGTTTTCCTTTCTACGCAGGGGGCCGGCAAGGAGGGAACCGAGGTGCGCGGGATCCGGGGTGCCGTCGTCGCCGAGGACAACAGTCCGGAGGCGATCCGCCGGGCGACCCGGGAGCTGTTGCAGGCCATGGTTGAACTGAATGAAGCGTCAGTCGATGATATTGTTGCCGTGTTCTTCACGGTGACCAGCGACCTGGATCGGGCCTTCCCGGCGTCGGCCGTGCGCGAGCTGGGCTGGACCCACGTCCCGCTGCTGGATGCCATGGCGCCGCCGGTGGCGGATGACCTGCCTCGGTGCATCCGCGCCCTGGTGCTGGTCAACACCGACCGGTCGCCGGCGGAGATCCGGCACGTGTACCTGGGAGCGGCCCGCTGCCTGCGTCCCGACCTGGCGGGCCGGGAGCCCGCGGGCACCGCGGCGGGCATGGCCGTCGCCCAGGCGCTGGCGGGAGGGAGCCGAGGGTGATCGTGATCATGCATCCCCACGCCACACCGGACGACATCGACCGCGTGCAGGAGCGCCTCCGCCAGGCCGGGCTGCGCCCCTACGTGGCGCGGGGCGACGAGCGGGTGGTGATCCACGGCCACGGCGACCCCCGGTCCCTGGATGGCCAGCAGGTGCAGACGCTGCGCGGCGTGGAACGGGTGGTCACCGTCAGCCGGCCGTACAAGCTGGCCAGCCGCGAGTTCCGCCCCGAGCCTACGGTGGTCTCCGCCGGCGGCGTGCCCTTCGGCGGCACCGCGGTGCCGATCATCGCCGGCCCGTGCTCCGTGGAGTCCGCGCCGGGGCTGCGGGAGATCGCCGGGTTCCTCCGGCGGGCGGGGGGCGCGGCCCTGCGGGGCGGTGCCTTCAAGCCCCGGACGTCCCCCTACAGCTTCCAGGGGCTCGGCGAAGAGGGGCTGCGGCTGCTGGCCCAGGCGCGCCAGGAGACCGGGCTGCCGGTGGTCACCGAGGTGATGGCGCCGGACCAGGTGGACCTGGTCGCCGCCTACGCCGACGTGCTGCAGATCGGCGCCCGCAACATGCAGAACTTCCCGCTACTCAAGGCCGTGGGGCGGACGCGCAAGCCGGTCCTGCTGAAGCGGGGGTTCATGGCCACGGTGGAGGAGTGGCTCCTGGCAGCGGAGTACATCCTGGCCGAGGGCAACCCCAACGTGATCCTGTGCGAGCGGGGCATCCGGACGTTCGAGACGTCGACGCGCAACACCCTCGACCTCAACGCCGTGGCCGTCGCCAAGGCGCTGACCCACCTGCCGGTGATCGTCGACCCGAGCCACGGCACCGGCCATCGGCGATACGTGATCCCCCTGGCCCGCGCCGCCATCGCCGCCGGGGCCGACGGCTTGATCGTCGAGGTCCACCCGCGACCGGAGCAGGCCGTGTCCGACGGCGCTCAGAGCCTCGACTTCGCCGAGTTCGAGCAGCTGGTGCGCGAGGTGGAGGCCGTCGCCCGGGCCGTCGGCCGCCGCCTGTACCGTCCGGCGGAGGAACGCGGCCACCGCGGCCCGGACGGCGCCGGGGAGGAACCCGCACCCGGCCGGCCGGACCCTCGTGCGACGGCCGCCGCCGGGGTGCGCACCGGCGCCGATGGACGGCGGGTCGCGGCCGGCGGAGGTCGCTGAGGCGGTGGCGGCCGGCGACCCCGCGGCGGCGACGGACCCCGCCGGTGGCAGCCCGCCGGTCCACGCCGCGCCCGGGGGACCGGGTGCGCGGGGCGCAGGCGGCGACGGGGAGCCCGGCGGTCTCGCCGCCTGGCGCCGGCGGACCCTGGCGGTGGTCGGCCTGGGGCAGATCGGCGGCTCGCTGGTGGCGGCCGTGCGGTCGCGGGTGCGGCGGGTGATCGGCATCGACCGGGACCCGGCGGCCGTGGAGCACGCCCTGCGGGCCGGCCACATCGACGCCGGTTCGTCCGGCGACCTCGGGCCGGTGGCCGAGGCCGACGCCGTGGTGATCGCCGTCCCCGTCGGCGCCATCCCGGACGTCCTGGCCGCCGCCCGGCCGCACCTGCGGCCGGGCGTGCTGCTGACCGACACCGGCAGCGTCAAGGCGCCGGTGATGCGCGCGGCGCAGCGCCTGGTGCCGCCCGACGTCCCCTTCGTCGGCGGGCACCCCATGGCGGGGACGGAGCGGTGGGGCCCCGCCGCCACCGACGCCGACCTCTTCCGCGGCCACACCTGGGTGCTGACGCCGGCGCCCCCCTGGGGTCCGGCGGCCGCCGCGGCGTGGGTGCCGCTGCTGGAGGCGGCGGGGGCCCGGGTGCTCTGCATGGATCCCCGCGAGCACGACCGGCACGTGGCCCTGACCAGCCACCTGCCGCTGGTGGTGGCCGCCGCCCTGGCCGCCACGGCCCGCCGCGGCGCCGGCGACCTCCCCCACCTCCGCCGGCTGGTGGCCGGCGGCTTCCGGGACACCACCCGGGTCGCCGCCGGCAACCCGGAGGTGGGGCGCGACATGCTCCGCGCCAACTGGGATCAGGTGGCGCCGTGGCTGGCCGCCCTGCGGGACGAGCTGGACCGCCTGGCCGATGCCGCCGCCCGCGGGGACGACGCGGCCCTCTACCGCTACCTGGACGACGCCCGCCGCTTCCGGGCGGCGGTGCTCGCCGATCCATCCCGGACCGGTTCCAGCGGTCGGTGAGATCGATGTCGGAGCCCATCTCGTCGTCCCTGCCCACCAGGGCGAGCGGCCCCGGCGGCGTCGCCGGCCCCGGCGGCGTCGCCCGGGTGCGGCCGGCCCGCGACCTGGCGGGCACCGTGCGGGTGCCGGGCGACAAGTCCATCTCCCATCGGGCGGCCATGCTGGCGGCGGCCGCGGGGGGCCGGGTGACCCTGGAGGGCTACGCGCCGGGGCGGGATGCCGCGTCCACCCTGGCGTGCCTGGCCGCCCTGGGCGTCGCCGTCACGCGGCCCGCGGCGGACCGGGTGGTGGTCGAGGGACCCGGCATCGACGGCTGGCAGGCCCCGGCGGCACCCCTGGACGCCGGCAACTCCGGCACCACCATGCGCCTCCTCCTGGGGCTGCTCGCCACCCGCCCCTTCGCCGCCACCCTGACGGGCGACGCGTCCCTCTGCCGTCGCCCCATGGGCCGGGTGGTGGAGCCCTTGCGCCGCATGGGGGCGCAGATCGAAGGGCGCGACGGCGGCCGGCGGGCGCCGCTGCGCGTCCGGGGCGGCGCCCTGCGCGGGATCCACCACGACAGCCCGGTGGCCAGCGCCCAGGTCAAGAGCGCCCTGCTGCTGGCCGGGCTGTTCGCCGAGGGACGAACCAGCGTGCGGGAGCCCGCCCTGTCCCGCGACCACACCGAGCGCATGCTGCCCCTGTTCGGCGTGCCCGTCCGGCGCGACGACCTGACGGTCGCGGTGGAGGGCGGCCGCCCGCTCCGTGCCCCGGCCCGGGTGTCGATCCCCGGCGACCCCTCGGCGGCGGCCTTCTACCTGGCGGCGGCGGTCCTCTGCCCGGGCAGCCGGGTGGTGGTGCCGGGGGTCGGCGTCAATCCCACGCGGATCGGATTCCTGGAGGTCCTCGAGGCCATGGGCGCCCGGATCCGGATGCGCATCCGCGATGAAGCGGCGTCGCCCGCGGGCGACGGCCCCACCGGACCGGTGGGCGAGCCGGTGGCCGACCTGATCGCCGAGGCGTCGGACCTGCGGGCCGTGGCCGTGGGCGGCGAGCTGATCCCGCGCCTGCTCGACGAGATCCCCATCCTGGCCGTCCTGGCCACCCAGGCCCGCGGCACCACCCGCATCCGCGACGCCGCCGAGCTGCGGGTCAAGGAGACCGACCGCCTGCGGGCCCTGGCGGAGGAGCTGCGCCGCCTGGGGGCGCGGGTGGACGAGCACCCGGACGGCTTGGACGTCCACGGCCCCACCCCCCTGCGGGGCGCCGCCTGCGACGCCCGCGGCGACCATCGCATGGCCATGGCGCTGGCCGTGGCGGGGCTGGCGGCGGACGGGGAGACGGCGATCGTCGGCGCGGCGTGCGCCGCCGTCTCCGACCCGGACTTCTTCGTCAACCTGCGCCGCCTCGGCGCCGCGGTGGACGGGCCCGACGACGCCGCGGCGGACGCCGTCCGGGCCACGGGGACCGCGGCCGACGGCGCCATCCAGCCGGAGGGGAGCGCATCGCCATGACCGCCGACCGCAAGCCGACCGTCGCCCTCCCCGCTGCGGAGGCAGACGGCGGACCCGCCCCGGCCGCCCCGGCCGGCACCCTTCGCCGCCGGGTGGCCGTGATCGGCCATCCCGTGGGTCACAGCCTGTCGCCGGTGATGCACGCCGCGGCCTTCCGGGCGGTGGGCCTGCCCTGGTCCTACGAGCCGTGGGACGTGCCACCGGGCGGGCTGCCGGCCGCCCTGGACGCGCTGCGGGCCGACCCCCGCTGGGTCGGGGTCAACCTCACCATCCCCCACAAGGAGGCGGCCCTCCCGCTGCTGGACCGGGTCGACCCGGCGGCCCGGCGGGTGGGGGCCGTCAACACCGTGGTGCGGGAGGACGGCGGCGTGCTGGTCGGGTACAACACCGACGGCATCGGCTTCCTGCGCGATCTGGAGGAACACGGCCTGCCGGCCGACCGCCTGGCGGGCCGCCGCGCCCTGGTGCTGGGCGCCGGCGGCGCCGCCCGCGCGGTGGCCTCCGCCCTGCTCACGGCGGGCATGGCGGTGATCGTCGCCAACCGGACCCTGGGCCGGGCGCTGCAGCTGGTCGAAGACCTCGCCGCCGGCGACGGCGCGGGCGAACCCACCGCGGCCCCGGGCGACGACGCCGGGCACCGGCCGGACGGCTCCGGCGCGGCGGCGTCGGGCACCGGGGCGAGGGCCGGGGCCGGGGATGGGGACCGCGGCCCGAGCCCCGCCCTCCGGGCCGTGGCCCTGGACGACCCGAGCCTGCCGGACCTGGCGGCCGGGTGCCTGCTGGTGGTGAATGCCACCAGCGCGGGGATGCCTCCCCAGGCGGACGTCGATCCCCTGCCCCCCGCCTGCGCGCCCCGGCCCGGTCAGGTGTTCTACGACCTGGTGTACCGGCCCGCGGTGACGCCCTTCCTGGCCCGGGCAGCCGCCGCCGGCGCCCGGGCCATCGGCGGCATCGGCATGTTGCTCCACCAGGGAGCCGCCGCCTTCGAGCGGTGGACGAACCGGCCCGCGCCCCTGGAAGCCATGCGCGCCGCGCTGCGGGCGGCCCTGGCGGAGCCGGCCGGGCCGGCCCCGGCCGGCTCCGCCAGCGCCTGAACCCCGTCGGCGCCCCGTCGCCGCGGGGCCCGTGCCACGGAGGCACCGACCCGCGAGGAGCGTGAACGCCCTTGGCCCTGCGGTTGCTCACCGCCGGCGAGTCCCACGGCCCCGGTCTGGTGGCGGTGCTGGAGGGCATCCCCTACGGCCTGCCCCTGACCGCGGCCGACATCGACCGCGACCTGGCCCGACGCCAGCGCGGCTACGGCCGCGGCGGCCGGATGAAGATCGAGCGCGACCGGGTGCGGATCCTCGGCGGGGTGCGCCACGGTCGGACGCTGGGTAGCCCCATCGCCCTGTGGATCCCCAACCGGGACTGGGAGAACTGGCGCCTGGCGATGGCCGTCGACCCGCCGCAGGCGGCCCTCGTCGACCTCGCCGCGGCGGACCTCCCCCCGCTGCCGCCCGAGCCCGGCGCAGCCACCGGCGCCCCCCTGCCCGAGGCCGGCGACCCCCGCGACCGGCCGGAAGGCCCGCCCGGCGGCCCGTGGCCACCCACCGGCGCCGGCGCCCCGACCGGCGCCGCGCCGGCTCCCTCGGCGGCGGACGGCGGGTCCCTGGAGCCCGGCCGTGCGGGGGGCCAACCTGGCCGCCCTCGTCCGCCCGCGGACGGGCGACTCGAGCCCGTCACCCGGCCCCGTCCCGGCCACGCCGACCTGGCCGGAGCCCTCAAGTACGGGGCGCGGGACATCCGCGACATCCTCGAGCGGGCCAGCGCCCGGGAGACGGCGGCGCGGGTGGCGGCCGGCGCGGTGGCCCGCAAGTTCCTCGGCCTCTTCGGCGTGCGGATCCAGAGTTACGTCCTGCGCATCGGCGAGGTGGCGATCCCCTCGCCCGTCCTGACCTACGGCGAGGGGGGCCGGCCGCCCGTGGACCCCGACCGGCTGGCGGCGGCCACCGAGGCCTCGCCCGTGCGCTGCCCCGACCCCGACGCCTCCCGGCGCATGGTGGAGGCCATCCGCGCCGCCGGCCAGGCGGGCGACACCCTGGGTGGCGTCTTCGAGGTGCTGGTCACCGGCGTCCCGGTGGGGCTCGGCAGCCACGTCACCGGCGACCGGCGGCTCGAAGGCCGCCTGGCCGGCGCCCTGATGGCCCTGAACGCCATCAAGGGCGTCGAGGTCGGTCTGGGCTTCGCCGCCGCCGCCCTACCCGGATCCCAGGTGCACGACCCCATCGGCTATCGCCCGCCGGACGCGGCCCCGCCGCCTCCGGGCATCCCCCCCGAGGCCGCGCAGGCGGGGGCCGATGGATGGCGCGGCCCGACGGCCGGGTTCTTCCGCCATCGCAACGGGGCGGGCGGGATCGAGGGCGGCATCAGCAACGGCGAGCCCCTGGTGCTGCGGGCGGCGATGAAGCCCATCGCCACCCTGCGCCGCCGCCTGCCCTCGGCCGACCTCCTGACGGGCGCGCCCTTCGCGGCCCACCACGAGCGCTCCGACGTCTGCGCGGTCCCCGCGGCCGCGGTGGTGGCGGAGGCGCTGGTGGCCCTGGAGCTGGCCGCCGCTTGGCTGGAGAAGTTCGGCGGCGACAGCATCGAGGACGTCCAGCGCAACTACGCCGCCTACTGCCAGCGCCTGGCCAACTGGGTGCGCCCCCGGGACGGGGTCCCCACCCCGGATGCGCCGGGACACGGCGGCCCAGGGAGGGGGTCCGCGTGACCGCCCCCCCTGCCCTGCGCGTCGTCCTGGTCGGCATGATGGGCGCCGGGAAGACCACGGTCGGCCGCGCCCTGGCGGCCCGGATGGGTTGGGCCTTCCTGGACCTGGACGACCTGATCGAACAGGAGACCGGGGAGACGGTGGCGGCGCTCTTCGCCCGGGAGGGCGAGCCGGGCTTCCGCGCCCGGGAGGAACGGGCCCTGGCCACGGCCCTCTCCCTGGAGCGGGTGGTGATCGCCGCCGGCGGCGGCGTGGTCCTGTCGCCACGGAACCGGGATCGCCTGGCCCGCGAACCCTGGGTGTTCTGGCTCGAGGCGCCGCCGGAGGAGCTCGCCCGGCGGCTGCGGGGTGCAGGCGCGGCGCGGCGGCCGCTCCTGGCCGCCGCGCCGCGGGAGGGCGGTGCCGTGCGGGGCGAGCGCGGCGCCGTGGGCCCGGCGGACGGTGCCGCGCGGGGTGAGAGCGCCGACGCGGGGCCGGCGGGCGGCGACGCGGGGTCGGCGGGCGCCGCGCGGGCCGAGGGCGGCGACCCGATGCCGGCGGGCGCCGCCGCAAGCCCGGCCCCGGCGGCCTCGTCCCCCCGCGGGCCGCGGGGGTCGCCGACCGACGACCTGGCCGCCCGGCTGGCCGCCCTCCTCGGCCAGCGGGCACCGCTGTACGCCGCCGTGGCCCGCCATCGCGTGCCGACCGCCGGCTGGGCGCCGGAGGCGGTGGCCTGCGCGATCCACCGGCGGTTGCCCGCCGTCCCCCGGTCGCCCGCCGCCCCTCGGCACCGCCCGACGCCGTCGGCGACCCCCGCGGCACCGGACCTGGTGGTCGAGGCCGGTGCGGCCCGCTACCCCGTCTGGGTGCGGCCCGGGACCGTGGGACCGGGAGGTGCGGCCGACCTGGTGCCGCTGGTGGCCGCCGTCGCCGGGACGGGGTCCGACGGGAGCCGGGATGCGTCGCCGGGATTGGCCGGTTCGTCCGATCCGCCGGTCGCCGCCGTCCCCGGTGCGGCTGCCCGCCCGGGGCGGGCCGGAAGCCGCCCACCGCAGGACGCGGCGCCCCTAGTCGCCTCCCGCGCGGACCCGGAGCCGCGACCCGGGTCGGCGGAGCGCCCGCCCGTCGCCCTGCTGGTCAGCGACCCCGTGGTGGCATCCCTCTACGGCCACGGCGTCGCCGCCGCCCTCGAGGCGGTGGGCTTCCGCGTGGCCCGGGCGGTGGTGCCCGCCGGCGAGGAGGCCAAGTCGCTGGCCTGGGCTTCCGCCCTCTACGACCGGCTGGTGGAGGCCGGCGCTGGGCGCGACGCATGGGTCTTCGCCCTGGGCGGCGGCGTGGTGGGCGACCTGGCCGGGTTCGTCGCGGCCACCTACATGCGCGGGATCGCCTTCGCCCAACTGCCCACCACGCTGCTGGCCCAGGTGGACGCCAGCGCCGGCGGCAAGGTGGCGGTCAACCACCCGCGCACCAAGAACCTGATCGGCGCCTTCCACCAGCCGCGCCTGGTGGTGGCGGACCCGGCCACCCTGGCGACCCAGCCGTGGCCCGCCTACCGGGGCGGGCTGGCCGAGATGGTCAAGCACGCGCTGCTGGACGGCGACCCGCACCTGGCCGCGCTGGAGGCAGCGGTGCCGCAGCTGCTGGACCGGGATCCCCAGCAGCTGGCGCCGCTGATCGCGCGCTCCGTCGCCGTGAAGGCGCGGGTCGTCGCCCGCGACCCGGAGGAACGCGGCCCCCGCGCCGTCCTCAATCTGGGCCACACCGTGGCCCACGCCCTGGAGGCGGCGGCGGGCTATCGGGTCCCCCACGGCGACGCCGTGGCCGCCGGCCTCGCCGTGGAACTGGAGCTGGCCAGCCGGCTGGGCATGGCGCCGCCCGCCCTGGCCGACCGGGTGCGGAGCCTGCTGGGCCGGCTGGACCTGCCCCTCACCCTGGCCGAGGCCTGCCGGGCCTGGGAGGTGCCGCCGCCCGACCCCGAGGCCGTCCTGGCCCGCCTGCGGTACGACAAGAAGAACCGGCGCGGACGCGTACGGTTCGCCCTGCTGGCCGGCCCGGGCGAGGTGACGCTGCGCGACGACGTGCCCGCCGCCCTGGTTGAGGAGCTGGTGCGGCGTTCCCTGGCCGGCGCATCGCGGGTCTGATCGCGCCCGCGCCCCGGGCGCGGCCCGCCGCCCACGCCCGGGGCGCGGTGCCGGGTGGCGGGGCGGCGGCGGGCGACGCCGGCGCCGACGGCCAGCAGGGCGCGCAGGCCACCGGGCCACGACGTCAGGGTCCGGCTGACGCCCGGGACCCGGCAGCAAGGAGGAGGGTGCCATGGCATCGGCAGCATCTGGGGCATCGGGGGCCTCGGCCGGCGCGGGCCCCCGCCCGCCCCGCATCCTGGTCCTTCACGGTCCGAACCTGAACCTCCTGGGCCGGCGCGAACCCGAGGTGTACGGCACCACCTCGCTGGCGGCCATCGACGCCGCCCTGCGCCGGCGGGCCGCGACGTCCGGCGTAGAGGTCGACACCTTCCAGAGCAACCACGAGGGCGCGCTGATCGACCGGCTGCACGAGGCCCCGGGCCGCTACCGCGGCGTGATCCTCAACCCCGGCGGCTACGCCCACACCAGCGTCGCCCTGCGGGACGCCGTGGCGGCCGTGGTCGGGCTCGGCGTCCCCGTCATCGAGGTCCACCTGAGCAACGTCCACGCCCGCGAGCCCTTCCGTCACCGCCTGTTGACGGCGGGCGCCTGCCGCGGCGTGATCAGCGGCCTGGGGGTCTGGAGCTACCTGCTGGCGCTGGAGGCCCTGCTCGCAGCCGACGGGCCCGGCGGCCTCCCCGCGGAGGCCGCGGCGCCGGCGTCGTGACGGCGCAGGACCGAGGTGGCCGGCAGAACCGCGGCGCGCCTCCGGCGGTCCCGTCGCCGCGACCCCGTCCCGCGAGGCGCCTCCGGCGATCCCGCCGCCAACCCGTCCCCGGGGCCGCCCCGGCGTCCGTCGCCGTGGCGGCCGCTTCGCCATCCCCCGCCCCCGCGCCGCCTCGCGCCGCGGCGGGGCCGGACTCCCTCAGCGCTCCCCCCGGTCGACCCAAAGGCGCGAGGCCACCGTGCTGACCGCGCTGACCAGCAGCGAGCCCAGCAGGGCGGACACGAATCCGTCGACGTCGAATCCCGGCACCACCGCCGCCGCCAGCCAGAACATCAGGGCGTTGACCACGAAGGTGAAGAGCCCCAGGGTGAGGCACCCCAGGGGCATGGTCAGGAACAGCACCACGGGGCGGATCACGGCGTTGACGAGCCCCAGGGCCAGCGCGGCCACCAGGGCCGTCCCCGGCCCGCGGACGTCGATGCCCTCCAGGAGCCATGCCACCAGCAGGATCGCCCCGGCGTTGATCAACCAGCGGATCAGCAGGCTCATCCATCGCCCTCCCTCATGCGCCCCCTGGCTCCCGCCGCCGGGACCCGCGGCATCGTCACTCCCCCGTCCGCGGTGGGACCGCCCCGGGCAGGGGGTCGTCGCCCTCCAGGTGCAAGAGGGCGTCCACGGGCGCGTAGGCGTCCCGCAAGACCGGCACGTCGTCCACCCGCACGGGCCGGTCGTAGATCCAGGCGGCCGCCGCCCGCAGGGCCTCCAGCTCCGGGTGCCGTCCCGTCCATGTCGTGATGGCGCGGGCCAGCTCCGCCGCCGACAGGGGACCCGGGGCGTCCCGGTCGTCGCGGGCGACCAGGATCACGTTCTGCAGGGCCTCCGGTCCTTCGGGGAGGACCGGCAGCAGGTAGACCTCGCCGAACACCTCCCGGTAGGTGCGGTAGAACGCCCGCAGCAGCGCGCTGCGCGGCCCCTCCAGGGCGCCGATGACGTTGGCGACCACCACGCCGCCGGGTTCCAGGCGAGCCCGGACCTCCTCGAGGAATTCCCGGGTCGTCAGGTGGAAGGGGATCTCGTCGGCGTAGTAGGCATCGAGCAGCACCAGGTCGTAGCGGCCGGGTGCCCGCCGGACGAACCGGCGCCCGTCCTCGACGTATACCCGCAGCCGCGGGTCGGAGGGCAGGGCGAAGTAGCGGCGGGCCACGTCGACCACCACGGGGTCGAGCTCCACCACGTCCACCGTCACGTCCGGATAGGAGGCGAGGATGCGCTTCGGGATGGACCCGCCGCCCAGCCCCACCAGCAGCACCCGCCGCGCCCCGGGGTTCAGCGCCCAGCCCACGTGCATGACGTCGGTGTACGCGAAGCGGGCCCGGACGGGGTCGTCCAGGTACATCCCGCTCTGCCAGGAGTCGTCGAAGCGGAGGAACCGGCTGTCGCCGCGGTCTTCCACCCGCAGGTGGTGGTAGAGGGTGTTGCGCTGGAAGACGACCCGCGCCCCGTCGGGCGTCACCGCGGCGGGCGCGGGCGGCGGCACCACGGCCAGCCCCAGCAGCGCCGCCGCCGGCAGGGCGACCGCCAGGTGGCGCCGGCCGGCCAACAGCAGCCCCGTCGCGGCCAGGACGGCGGCCAGCGCCTTGAGGATGGTGCCCGTGGCCAGCCAGGGGATGAGCCAGAAGGCGGTGGCCAGGGTGCCGACGATGCTGCCGGCGGTGGAGACGGCGTAGAGGCGGCCGGCCACCCGCCCCACGCGCTGGGCGGAGGGCGCCGAAAGCCGCACCAGCCAGGGCGAGATGCCGCCCAACAGCAGCCCGGGCAGCAGGAACAAGGCCGCGGCCGCCGCCAGGGGGGCGAGCCGGGGTCCCGGGACCCGCTCCGCCAGGGCCGCCACCCACGCCTCGCCCCGGGCCGCCAGCACCAGGATCCACGCCGCCGCCCCGACCAGCACCAGCGCCGGCCCCGCCCGGGACGGCCAGCGGTCGGCCGCCGCGCCGCCCAGGGCGTAGCCGGCGCTCAGGGCGGCGAGGACCACGCCGATCAAGCTCCCCCACACGAAGATCGAGCTGCCCAGGGTGGGCGCCAGGATGCGACTGCCCAGCAGCTCCAGGCCCATCAGCACGGCACCGGCGAAGAAGGCGGTCAGGGCCACCATGGTCGGTCCGTCCTCCGTCCCGCCGTCCCGCCGGCGGGGTCCCGGGATACGGGAGTCTTCGCCACGGGGGTGGGCGACCCCCCCTTGGGGGAGGCTCCCCGACGCCGGGACGGCCGGGGGAGGTCAGCGCGGCACCGCGACGGGGCGCAGGCGGGCCGCCGGCACCCCGCCGCCCCAGCCCGGCTCGTCCCACTGGAGCCGCAGGGCCGGCGCCGCACGCCGGAAGAACTCGGCCACGTCGGCCGCGGGAGCGGCGCCGAGGGCACCGTTCCCGGGCCCCGCCGATGCCCCGTCGCGGTCGAGGCGGACCAGGATCTCCAGGTCGAGCCCCAGGGGCGCGATCCAGGGCAGGACGGCACCGGCACCCCACAGGCCCGCGGGCGTGGTCACCGCCCGGGCGGGCCGACCCGTCGCCCGCGCCGCCCCCCATGCCGCCGGGATCGCATAGCCGGCGATCCCCAGCCGCACCGGCAACAGCAGCGAGCGAGCGCCGGCGACGGGCAGGGCGGCGGCCTCGGCGACGCTCAGCGCCTCGGGCTCGGCGGCGGTCAGCCGCGGCTCCAGGGCGGACAGCCACCGGTGCCCCTCCGCCGCCGGTCCGTCCATCGCCTCGGCGCCGGCCCGCTCCTCGGCCAGCTCCTCCTGGAGGCGGGCCACCGCCTTGCGCCGCTGCTCGGGGCCGGTGGCCCCCAGGTAGACCTCGGGCCCCGCCGGCCGGGCCATCTCCGCCTCGACGCGGCGGACCAGGGCCGCCAGGGCCGGCGCCGCGTCCGCGGGCAGCGCCATCCAGACGGGGACGTTGCGGCCGAGGCGCTCCACATCCCGGTCCACCTGGATCACCCGGCCCTTGAGGTCCAGGTCGCCGTGCTCGGCGGGCGAGAGGGTGGTGCCGACCACCAGGACCACGTCGGCCTCCTCCAGCCAGCGGCGGGCCGGAGCGGCCGCCAGGCCGTTGATGGCCAGGGGGTGGTCGGCGGGCAAGAGCCCACGGCCGGCCAGGGTCAGGAACACCGGGGCGCCCAGGTCCTCGGCCAGCCGGCGCAGGCTCTCGCCGGCGCCCGCCGCGCCGCCGCCGGCGACGATGGCGGGCTGGCGGCAACGCACCAGGGCCGCGGCCACCTGGTCCAGCCAGCGGCGGTCGATGGCAGCCTCCTCGGACCGGCCGGCGTCGACCGTCGAGCCGGGGAAGGGGATCACCCGGCCGTTGGCCGTGGCACGTCCCGGCACGGCCGGCAGGGCCTCGTCGGCCAGCTCGATCAGCAGCGGCCGCGGCCGCCGCCGCGCCAGGTCGGTGAAGGCCGCCTCCAGCACGAGCTCGACGTCCTCGGGGCGATCGACGCGGGTGTTCCAGCCGGTGAAGGGCTCGGTCAGGCGCAGGGCGTCGGGCAGGGACCCGGCGCGCTCGCGCCCGGCCTCCAGGTCCGCGGCGGTCCCGCCCCGGACCAGCACGACGATGGGTACCGAATCGGCGTCCGCCATCACCAGCACGGGCAGCATCGCGTTGAGTTCGGCCCCGGAGCCCGCCACCAGCACCGCGGGGCGCCCCGTCGCCCGCGCCGCCCCGTCGGCCGCGGCCGCGGCCTGGGCCGCGGGCAGGGGCGCACCGGCGGCCAACACCACCGCGGGGCGGTAGCGGCTCACCAGCGACGCCGTCGCGCGCTGCCAGGAACGTTCCATGGCCATCGCCTTCCCGATGCTTCCCTCCTTGACCTCGACCTCGGCACCTCGGCACCGCGCGCCGTCATCCGCGCCGTCCTCCCGGCGGGCTCCCGCCCCGCCGGACCCCCGCCGTGGCCCGCCGGAACCGGCACCGGCGCCCGTGCCGGCCGCCGCTCCGGCCGCGGCCCGCCTCCCTGCCGTGGGCGGCGGGCCGTCCCGCCGGCCGCAGCAGGGGGCCGGGGTGGCGGCGAGCCCCGACGGCGCCCCGACGGCGCCTTGCCGTTCCCACCGGGCTGCCGTCGGCGCCGGAGGTCAGTCGTCGCGCCCCTCCGTCGCCGGCAGCCGGTGGAACGCCCGGTAGACGGCCTGCGCCGCGGCGCGGTTCATCCCCGGCACCGCGGCCAGCTCGTCCTCGCTGGCCCGGGCGATGGCCTCCAGCGAGCCGAAGGCCTCCAGCAGCGCCTTGCGCCGGCGCGGACCGATGCCCGGGATCTCCTCCAGCACCGAGTGCAGGCCGGCGCGCTGCCGCAGCTGGCGGTGGTAGGCCAGCGCGAAGCGATGCGCCTCGTCCCGGATGCGCTGGAGGAGGTGCAGGGCCGGGGAGTCCCGGGGGATGACGATGGGGTCCGGCCGGTCGGGGGCGAAGACCAGCTCGAACCGCTTGGCCAGGGCGAACACCGGGATGTCCACCAGCCCCAGTCGGTCCAGCACCTCCTGGGCCGCCGAGAGCTGACCCTTGCCGCCGTCGATCAGGATCAGATCCGGCAGGTCGCCGAAGCCGCGCAGGGCTTCGCGCCCCCCCTCCCCGTCGCCTTCCGGCACCACCCCGCCGCCGTCGTCGGCGGAGCCGGCCCCATCCGCCGCCTCAGCCGGGGACGCACCGCCTCCCAGGGCCACCTGGGGCGCGGGGGCGGCCGCCGGCCGCGTCCCGCCCAGCGGCTCGCCGAGTTGGGCCGCCCCGGTACCGGCGGCCCGGGCACGCGGACCCTCCTCCACCGGGATCCCCTGCGCCTCGAGGCCCCGGCGCAGCCGCCGGTAGAGGACCTCCTGCATGCTGGCGAAGTCGTTGGGCGCCTCCACCGTGCGGATGCGGAAGCGGCGGTACTCCGCCTTGGCGGGTTCGCCGTCGATCATCACCACCATCGAGCCGACGGGCTGGGCGCCCTGGAGGTTGGAGATGTCGTAGCACTCGATGCGCCGGGGCGGCTCGTCCAGCTCCAGGTAGCGGGCCAGTTCCTCCAAGGCCCGGCGGGCCCGGTCCTGGCGCACCCGCTGGTCGGTGGTGGCCTGGGCCAGCAGCAGCCGGGCGTTGTGCTGGGCCAGTTCGACCCAACGGCGCTTGGTGCCCCGCTGGGGCCGGTGGAGCCGCACCTGGACGCCCCGCCGCTGGCTGAGCCAGCGGGCGATCACCTCGGCCTCGCCGGGCGGAAGCTCCACGGGGAGCAGGATCTCCCGGGGCACGAAGGTCGCCCGCCCGTAGTACTGCGTGAGGAACGCGGCCAGCAGCTCGCCGTCCTCCAGGCCCTCGACGCCCGTCATGGCCAGCTGCTCGCGGCCGATGACGCGGCCCTCGCGGACGAAGAACACCTGGGCGTGGGCCCGGTCGCCCTCCCGGGCGATGCCGATGGCGTCCTCCTCGCCGCGCCGCGGGCTGGCCACCTGTTGCTGCTCGAGGACCTGGTGGAGCGCCCGCAGCTGGTCCCGCAACTCCGCGGCCCGTTCGAACTCCCACCGCTCCGCCGCCGCCTGCATCTCCGCCTCCACGCGCTCCAGCACCGCCCGCGACCGGCCCTCGAGGAACGCGATCAGGTCGCGGATCATGGCGTCGTACTGCTCGCGATCGCAGAGGCCGGCGCAGGGCGCCAGGCAGCGCCCGATGTAGTGATGCAGGCACGGCCGCCCGCCCCGACGCAGACGGTGGTCGGAGCAGCTGCGGTACGGGAAGACCCGCCGGATCAGGCGCAACGCCTCCTGCAGGGAGGCGGAGAAGGTGTACGGCCCGAAGTAGCGGGCGCCGTCGTCCTGGACCTGGCGCACGATGCTGACCCGCGGCCAGTCCTCGTGGACGTGCACCTTGAGGTACGGGTAGGTCTTGTCGTCCCGCAGCCGCACGTTGTACCGCGGCCGGTAGCGCTTGATCAGCGTGTTCTCGAGGACCAGGGCCTCCACCTCGTTGCGGGTGACGATGAACTCCAGGTCCGCCGCCCGCTGGACCATGCGCTGGATCCGGGCGGGCAGGTGGCGGGCCGCCTGGAAGTAGGACCGCACCCGCTGCCGCAAGGACCGCGCCTTGCCGACGTAGAGCACCTGGCCCTCGCGATCCTTGAACAGGTAGACGCCGGGTTGCTCGGGCAACTCCGCCGCCTTCTGCCGGAGGCCGGCGGCGGCCGGTTCGGCCGGTTCGTCCGTAGGCCCGGCCGCTGCCGTCGCCTCCTGCGCCGGGGAGCCGGCGTCAGGCGTCTCGGCCTCGGCGCCCGGGGCCCCGGGTGTGCCAGCGTGCACCCGCACGGCGGTCCGCTCCGCGTCACCGGCCCGGCCGGGACGGGGCGGGGCAGCGGCCACCGCCGCGGCGCCGGGGACGTCCGCGGAGGCCGGGCCGGGACGGCGGTCCGGAAGGGAGGGCGCCCTCCGGGACCGCCCGGCGACGGCCTCCACCGGGGAGCCGCTGTCGGGGTGGCGATCCGCCTGCCGGCCGCTGGCGCGCGGGCGCGTGCTGTCCCCCGGTCCAGGGGCGGCGCCCCGCCCCTGGCGGGCAGGGACGGCACGGTCCCCGCCGGACGTCGCCCGGTCCTGGCCCGGGCGGGACGTCTGGATGGCTTCGCCCGCGCCCTGGGATCGCTCGCCGGTGGTCACCGCCGTCGCCTCCCTCCGTCCCGTCCCTCCGGGACCGCCGCACGCGAGTGCTAGGGACCGGGGTCGGGGGCCGCGGCCCGCGGCCCGCGGCCCCCGACCCCGTGCGGTCCCGCAACCCGCATCGATCATAGCACGCCGGCCAACAGCTTGACCGAACGGCCATTCCCCCCTACAATCCCGGTAGGGAACACGTGTTCGATACCGGGGGGTGAGCCCGTGCGTCCCCGCGCCCGGCGCATCCAGTACCGCTGGTTGCCCTGCAAGTCCCTGATCAATCGGGTTCCGGAGGGCATGCCCTTCCGCTGGAGCATCAACCCCTACCGCGGTTGCACCCACGGCTGCGTCTACTGCTATGCCCGGGCCACCCACCCGTACCTGGGCCTGGATGGCGGCGTCGACTTCGAGTCGGTGATCTTCGTCAAGGCCGGCGCCGTCGAGGCGCTGCGCCGCGATCTAGCGCGGCGCAGCTGGGCGCGGGAGCTGGTCGCCATCGGCACCGCCACCGATCCGTATCAGCCCATCGAGGGCAAGTACCGGTTGATGCGGGGCATTCTGCGCGCCCTGATCGACGCCGACACCCCCTTCTCCATCACCACCAAGAGCACCCTGGTCCTGCGGGACCTGGACCTGCTGATCGAGGCGACGCGGCGCGCCGGGTGCACGGTCAACCTCTCCATCCCCACCGTCGACCCGATCCTGTGGCGACGGCTCGAGCCCGGCACCCCCCATCCCCGCCAGCGGCTGCGGGCCCTGCGGCGGCTGCGCGAGGCCGGGATCCGGGCCGGCGTGTTCCTGGCCCCGATCCTCCCAGGCATCACGGACGATCGCGACCACCTGGAGGCCGTGGTGCGCGAGGCGGCCCGGCACGGCGCGGCGTTCCTGTGGCCCGGCGTGCTGCACCTGGGTCCCGGCGTCCGCGAGTGGGTGTTCCCCGCCCTGGCCCGCATCCGCCCGGATCTCATGCCGATGTACCGCGCCCTCTACCGCGGCCGGGACGCCGCCCCGTTCTACCGCGAGAGCGTCCTCCGCCGCGTCGAGGCGTTGAAGGTCCAGTGGGGATTGCCGCGCCAGGCGCCGGATCGGCCCCAGCCCGCCCGCCCGGCCGTGGCGGCGCGTGGCGGCGCGGGCCCGACGACGGCTGTGGCGAGCATGGGCCCCACGGCGCCCGCCCCTTCCCAGGTCGACCGGTGGACGAACCGGCCCGCCGCCGGGCCGCCGGCCCCGGAGGGCGGACGGACCGCCGGCCTCCCGGTGGGCGATGCCCCGGGCCGCGATGGGGCGGCCTCCCAGCGGCGGGGCCGTCGCCGGGGAGCGGTGCCGGACAGCCAGCAGCTGGCGCTGCCCCTCCCCGGCGCATAGCGCCGGGGGACCGGGGCCCCGGTCCCCCGGCCGCCGCCCGGGGCCGCGCACCGCGGTTGGGGGCCGTTAACAGCTTGCCGAAATATAGTCAGACATAGGCAAACATCTGTACTACATTTCCAATATGAAGCTCTCCGAGTGGGCCAAGCGTGAAGGAATCAGTTCCATCACCGCCTGGCGTTGGTGGAAGGCGGGGCGGTTGCCCGTTCCCGCCCGGCAGGCCCCATCCGGGACCATTCTCGTGGACCTTCCGGCTCCGGCGAAAGGGGAGACGGTGGTCTGCGCTTGCGTTTCCTCGCACGACCAGAAGAACGATCTCGACCGCCAAGTTGCCCGGGTCACGGCATGGGCAACGGAACACGGGTTTCCTGTGGACCAAGTGGTGACGGAAATCGGGTCCGGGCTGAATGGGAAACGGGCGAAGTTTCGCCGGCTTCTGGCCGACGCATCGGTTGCCACCATTGTGGTGGAACACCGCGATCGGTTGGCCGCTTTGGGGTGGAGTACCTGGAAGCCGCTCTCGCGGCCCAGGGGCGGCGCATCGTCGTCGTGGATCCGAGCGAATCAACAGAGGACCTTGTGCGCGACATGATTGAAGTGCTGACCTCCTTCTGCGCTCGGCTGGATGGCCGACGGGGAGCGCGGAATCGGGCCATGCGGGCCCTGGCTGCAGCCCGCCGGGGCGATGCCGAATGAAGGTTCTTCAAGCGTACCGCTTCGCCCTGGACCCCACACCCCGCCAGGAACGGGCGCTGGCCTCCCACGTGGGCGCCCGCCGCTTTGCCTTCAACTGGGGCTTGGCGTTGGTGAAGGAGCGCCTGGAAGCCCGCGCCCGGGGTGAGGATGTGGAGGTGCCCTGGACCCTCCCCGCCTTGCGACGGGAGTGGAACCGGCAAAAGCACGTCGTCGCCCCCTGGTGGCGGGAGAACTCGAAGGAAGCCTACGCCTCCGGTCTGGACGGGCTGGCCCGGGCCCTACAGAACTGGTCCAAAAGCCGCAAAGGTGAACGTAAGGGACGCCGGGTGGGGTTCCCCCGGTTCCGGAAGAAGGGCCGCGGGCGGGAGTCGGTGCGGTTCACCACCGGCGCGATCCGGGTGGACGACAAGAGCCACGTCGTCCTGCCCCGGATCGGGCGGGTGAAGACCCACGAGCCGACCACGGCCCTGCTCCGGCGCATCGAAGCGGGGACAGCCCGCATCCTGTCCGCCACGGTCGCCCGGGAAGGGGGCCGGTGGTTCGTCAGCTTCACCTGCGAGGTGGAGCGGCAGCCGGGCCGCCCTCGGTTCCCCTGGCGGGTGGTGGGCGTGGACGCGGGGGTGAAGCACCTGGCGGTCCTTTCGACGGGTGAGAAGTGGCCGAACCCCCGGTCCCTTGAAGAAGCCCTCCGAAAGATCGCCCGATCCAGCCGCGCCCTGGCCCGCCGCCAGAAGGGCAGCCGGGGGTGGCACAAGGCCCGCCGCCGGCTGGCCCGGCTCCATGCGCGGGTCCGGAACCTCCGCCAGGATGCCCTTCACAAGCTCATACACCACCTCGCGAGCACCTACGGTGTGGTGGTGGTTGAGCAGCTGCACGTGGCGGGCATGATGAAGAACCGGCGGCTGGCCCGGGTGCTGGCCGATGCGGCCCTGGCGGAGATCCGCCGCCAGCTCAGCTATAAGTGTCCCTGGCACGGCGCGGTCCTGGTCGAAGCGCCGCCCTTCTATCCCAGCGGCAAGCGCTGCTCGCGGTGCGGTTCGGTCAAGCCGTCGCTGCCGCTTTCGCAGCGCGTTTTCCGCTGTGAGGAATGCGGGCTCGTGCTTGACCGGGACGAAAACGCGGCGCGGAATCTCGCGGCCCTTGTGGCCGCCGTCGCCGGGAGTGGCCCGGAGACGAAAAACGCCCGTGGACGGGATGGAAGACCTGCCGCAAGGCAGGCAATCCCGGAGGAAACGGGAAGCCGGCACCGGCGCATGGCCGGGTAAGACCGGCACCGCTGATCCGCAAGGATCAGCTGCCTGAAACAGATGACGATGTTTCAGGTAACGGTTCCGGCCCGTTCCCCGTCATGTCCCGTCGGCGGTCATATCGGCAGCGTGCGGCGACCATACCGTCTTAGGGGTCGAGGCCGGATCGGGCCGGGGCCGGGTCGAGCCGGCCTCCGTCGACCCGGGCCGCAAGGATCGGTCGCCGCCGACCGCGGGTCCCGCCGGCCCGCCGGACTGACTGGGCCCGGGGCCGTCGGGGCCCCACCGGGGAGCCCGCGGCGGTCCGCCGACCGCAGGCGGCGCCCCGGACCGGGCATGGCGGCGGTCGCCTGGCCCCTGGCCCCGCGGCACGGCCCGGGCGGCAGGGGCGGCTCGCCAGGAGGGAACGGACCGGCCCGCCGTCGAAGATGGCCCGATGGCCTGGAGGCCCGGCCTGCCGGCCGATGCGGCCCGATGCCGCCCGCCGTGCCTGGGGACCGGCGTCCCCCCTGGAGGGATCGATGTGACCACCGATCCGTCGCCGCCATCGACGCAGCCGCCGAGCGAGGCGCGGGGTGGCCCCGGTGGCCCGGCGCCCCCGCCCGCCCCGGCCCCGACCTGGTCGGCCCTGGTGTCGCTGGCGACCGTGCTGGCCGCCGCCGGGGTGGCATGGCTCGTCTGGTGGGTCCTCTCCCACTTCGCCCGCACCTTGACCCTCCTGGGCCTCGCGGGGATCCTGGCCTTCCTCCTGGAACCGGCGGTCAGCTTCCTGGAGCGGGGCATGCGGAGCCGCGCCCTGGCGGCCCTGGTCCTGTACCTGGCCTTCGTCGCCCTGGTGGCCCTGGGCGTGGTCTACCTGGCGGGTCCCATCAAGGAACAGGCCCAGGAGCTCTTCTGGGCGGTGCCTCGGTACCGCGAGCAGGTCGAACAGGCGGTGCCGCTGCTGCAGTCCTACCTGGCCGCGTTGCGGGAGTACCTGGCCCGCTACGGTGTCAGCCTGGAACCCCACGAGCTGGCCGGCCAGTTCCTGGAGCGGGTGGCGGGCAACACGAACCGGATCCTCGCCGGCGTCACCGCGCTGATCACCGGGGTCGGCACCACGCTGGCCAACGCGCTGCTGGTCCTGGTGATCTCGATCTACCTGGTGGTCGACGGGTCGGGCCTCAACCGCCAGATGCTGGGCTACCTGCCCCGGCGCTACCGCGCCCCGGTGCGCCGGGCGCAGGCCGTCGCCCTGCGGGTCTTCGGCGGGTACGTGCGGGGCCAGTTGCTGCTCGGCCTGATCATCGGCCTCGCCGTGGGCATCGGCATGAGCGTCCTGGGCATGCCGTACCCGGCCCTGCTGGGCGTCATCGCCGGCGTCATGGAGCTGCTGCCCATCATCGGCGCGGTGCTGGGCGCGATCCCGGCCATCCTGGTCGCCCTGTTCCAGCCCTGGCCCACGGTGCTCTACGTCACCCTGTTCTTCGTCGTGGTCCAGCAGCTGGAAGGCAACCTCCTGGTGCCGCGCATCACCGGCCAGGCGGTGGGCATGCACCCCCTGGCGACCCTGCTGGCGCTGATGGCGGGCTATGAGGTGGCGGGCATCGTGGGCGCGATCCTGGCCGTCCCCGTGGCGGCGGTAGCCCAGGCGCTGCTGCGCGAGTTCAGCCCGCCGGACCCCGACGCCCCCGGCGCCGGCGGCCCACCGGGCCGCCGGCGCCGGCCGGGGCCCGACCAGCCCTCCACGGGGGGCAACGGCTCCCGGCCCGGGCCTTCGGCCCGGCCCGCGCCTTCGGCCGGCCAGGCGCAGCCCACCGCGCAGCCGGAGCCGCCGCCGGCGGCTCCGGCTGCGCCCGCCGCTCCGCCGCAGGCTCGCCCTGGCGGCGATCCTCCCGCCGGACCGCCGGCCCGCACCGCCGGCCTCGACCCCGCGGGCGGCACCGGCCCCGCCGGGGGTACGGCCGCCGCCAGCGGCACCCTTCCCGCCGGGGGCACCGCCTCCGCCGACAGCCAGACCTCCGCCGGCGCCAACCCCGCGAAGGGCGGGGCCGCTGCCTGTGGCGTCGCCGCCGGCGATGCCGGCGACCCCGCTGGCTGCGGCCCCAGCCCCGCCGCCCACGGCGACGGCGCGGCCCGCGGTGCGGGCGACGGCGGTCGCCCGCACCGCGGGCCGCGGATCACCATCACACGGCGGCCGGCTTGAGATGGGAGCGGACCCGCGAGCGCTGGCGCTCCAGGTGCTGGCGCAGGAACCGGCCGGTGTAGGAGGCCGGTTCCTCCATGATGGCCTCCGGCGGGCCCTCGGCTACCACCCGCCCGCCCTCGTCGCCGCCCTCCGGACCCAGGTCGATGACCCAGTCCGCCACCTTGACCACGTCCAGGTTGTGCTCGATGACGATCACCGTGTCGCCGGCGTCCACCAGCCGCTGCAGCACGTCCACCAGGCGGTGGATGTCGGCGAAGTGCAGGCCGGTGGTGGGCTCGTCCAGGATGTACACCGTGCCGCCGTCAGACCGGCGCGAGAGCTCGGTGGCCAGCTTCACCCGCTGGGCCTCGCCGCCCGAGAGCTCGGTGGCGGGCTGCCCCAGGCGGATGTACCCCAGCCCGACGTCGTAGAGGGTCTGGAGCTTGCGCTGGATGCGCGGCACCGCAGCGAAGAACTCCAGGGCCTCTTCCACCGTCATGTCCAGCACGTCGGCGATGGACTTGCCCTTGTACTTGATCTCCAGCGTCTCCCGGTTGTACCGCTTGCCCTTGCACACCTCGCAGGGCACGTACACGTCGGGCAGGAAGTGCATCTCGATCTTGATGATCCCGTCGCCCTTGCAGGCCTCGCAGCGCCCGCCGCGCACGTTGAAGCTGAACCGGCCCTTGGTGTAGCCGCGCATCCGCGCCTCGGGCGTCGCGGCGAAGAGCTCGCGGATGAAGTCGAACACGCCGGTGTAGGTGGCCGGGTTGGAGCGCGGCGTACGGCCGATGGGCGACTGGTCGACGTTGACCACCTTGCGCACGTACTCCAGGCCCTCGATGCCGTCGTGCGCCCCCGGCCGCGTCTTCGTGCCGTAGACGTGCTGGGCCAGCCGCCGGTAGAGGATGTCGTTGACCAGGGTCGACTTGCCGCTGCCCGACACGCCGGTCACGCACACCAGGAGGTTGAGGGGGAAGCGCACGTCGATGTCCTTGAGGTTGTGCTCCCGCGCCCCTCGCACCACCAGCCAGCGGCCGTTGGGCTGCCGCCGCCGCTCGGGCACCGGGATCTCCCGCCGGCCGGAGAGGTACTGGCCGGTGACAGACTCCGGGCAGTTCACCACGTCGTCCAGCGTCCCGGCCACCACGACCCGGCCGCCGTGCTCGCCCGCCCCGGGCCCGATGTCGACGATGAAGTCGGCCGCCTCGATCATGTCCTGGTCGTGCTCGACCACCACCAGCGTGTTGCCCAGGTCGCGCAGCCGCTGCAGGGTGGCGATCAGTCGCGCGTTGTCCCGCTGGTGGAGGCCGATGCTGGGTTCGTCCAGGATGTAGAGCACGCCCACCAGGCCCGAGCCGATCTGGGTGGCGAGCCGGATCCGCTGCGCCTCGCCCCCCGAGAGCGTCCCCGCCGGCCGGTCCAGCGTCAGGTAGTCGAGGCCCACGTCCGCCAGGAAGCGCAGCCGCGCGCGGATCTCCTTGATCACCTCGCGGGCGATGGTGGCCTCGCGCTCCGTCAGCTCCAGATCGTCCAGGAAGCCCAGGAGCTGACGCACGGACATGGCGGTGATCTCGGCGATGTTCTTGCCACCCACGGTGACCGCCAGGGACTCCGGCCGCAGCCGGGCGCCCCGGCAGGCGGGGCAGGGGTGGGCGCTCATGTACTGCTCGATCTCTTCCCGCTGGGCGTCGGTGGTCGCCTCCCGGTAGCGGCGCTGCAGGTTGGCCACCACGCCCTCGAAGGTCACGTACCGCTCCCGGACCCGCCCGTACCGGTTCTCGTAGCGGAAGCGGATGGGCTCCGGCGTGCCGTAGAGCAACACCCGGATGAACTCCTCCCCCGCCTCCTCCAGGGGCGCCTCCCAGTCGACCCCGAAGTGGCGCGCCACCGCCATAAGGAGCTGCGGGTAGTAGTTCGAGGAGCCGCGGCTCCACGGCACCACCGCCCCGTCCGCCAGGGACTTGCGCCGGTCCGGGATCACCAGCTCGGGGTCGATCTCCAGTCGGCTGCCCAGACCCGAACAGACGGGGCAGGCCCCGTAGGGGCTGTTGAAGGAGAACATGCGCGGGCTCAGCTCTTCCAGGCTGGTCCCGCACTCGGGGCAGGCGAAGCGCTGGCTGAAGAGCATCGGCTCCCCGTCCAGCACGTCGATCAGCACCAGGCCGTCCGCCAGGCCCAGGGCCGTCTCGATGGAGTCGGCCAGCCGGCCCCGGGCGCTGGGGCGCACCACGATGCGGTCGACCACCACCTCGATGGTGTGCTTCTTGTTCTTCTCCAGCTTGAAGCCCGGTGGCAGCTCCGCCAGCTCGCGCACCTGGCCGTCGATCCGGATCCGGACGAACCCGGCCCGCCGGGCCTCCTCGATGACCTTCTCGTGCTCGCCCTTGCGGCCCCGCACCAGCGGCGCCAGCACCTGCACCCGCGTCCCCTCGGGCAGCTCCAGCACCCGGTCGACCATCTGCTCCACCGTCTGCTGGCTGATGGGCCGGCCGCAGTCGGGGCAGTGGGGATGGCCGACGCGGGCGAAGAGCAGGCGCAGGTAGTCGTAGATCTCCGTCACCGTGCCCACGGTCGACCGCGGGTTGCGGGTCGTGGTCTTCTGGTCGATGGAGATGGCCGGCGACAGCCCCTCGATCAGGTCGACGTCCGGCTTGTCCATCTGCCCCAGGAACTGGCGGGCGTACGCCGACAGCGACTCCACGTAGCGCCGCTGGCCCTCGGCGTACAGCGTGTCGAAGGCCAGCGAGCTCTTGCCGCTGCCGCTGAGGCCCGTGATCACGATCAGCTTGTCCCGGGGCAGCTCCAGGTCGATGTTCTTCAGGTTGTGCTGCCGCGCCCCGCGGATGACGATACGATCCTGTCCCATCGCGTCACCTGCCGGCCCGGCGGGACCGCTCCCGGCGCCGGGTGCCGGCTCCGTCGCGGGCTGCCGTCGCCGCGGCCCGCAGCTCCTCGCGGCCGACGGGCTGGCCCAGGCGCCGGGCCTCGAGCTCCAGGATCATGTCCCGGAGCAGCGCCGCCCGCTCGAACTCCAGATCCCGGGCCGCCTGCTCCATCTCCTTGCGGAGCCGCTTGACGACGTCCGGGATCTGGTGCCGCGGCAGATCCGAGAGCCGCTTCCCGGCCAGGTACTCGGGCGGCCGCTCGGCGGCATGGGTCGCCTCGATCACGTCCCGCACCGCCTTGCGCACCGTCTGCGGGGTGATGCCGTGGCGCCGGTTGTATTCTTCCTGGATCTTGCGCCGGCGGTACGTCTCCTCGATGGCCTGGCGCATGGAGTCGGTGATGGTGTCGGCGTACATGATCACCTTGCCTTCCGCGTTGCGGGCCGCCCGGCCGATGGTCTGGATCAGCGCCGTGGACGACCGCAGGTAGCCCTCCTTGTCCGCATCCAGGATGGCCACCAGCGAGACCTCGGGGATGTCCAGGCCCTCGCGCAACAGGTTGATCCCGACCAGCACGTCGAAGACGCCGAGCCGCAGGTCGCGGACGATCTCCATGCGCTCCAGCGTGTCGATCTCGGAGTGCAGGTAGCGGACCTTGATGCCCATCTCCCGCAGGTAGTCCGTCAGGTCCTCGGCCATGCGCTTGGTCAGCGTGGTGACCAGCACGCGGTGGCCGCGTGCGACCCGCTGGCGGATCTCCCCCAGCAGGTCCTCGATCTGCCCGCGGGTGGGCCGCACCTCGATCTCCGGATCCAGGAGCCCCGTGGGCCGGACGATCTGCTCGACGATGACGTCGGAGACCTCCCGCTCGAAGGGACCCGGCGTCGCGGAGACGAACAGCACCTGCCCGACCCTCTCCCAGAACTCCTCGAACTTCAGCGGCCGGTTGTCCCGGGCCGACGGCAGGCGGAAGCCGTACTCGATCAGCGAGTCCTTGCGCGACATCTCCCCCTCGTACATCGCCCGGAGCTGGGGGATCGTCACGTGGGACTCGTCGATGATGCAGAGGAACGGCCGCGGGAAGTAGTCCAGCAGCGTGTAGGGCGGCTCGCCCGGCGCCCGCCCCGTCAGATGCCGCGAGTAGTTCTCGATGCCGCTGCAGTACCCGACCTCCCGCAGCATCTCCAGGTCGTACCGCGTCCGCTGCTCCAGCCGCTGCGCCTCCAGGAGCTTGCCCTGGGCCCGCAGCTCGGCCAGCCGTTCCTCCAGCTCGCGCTCGATGGACTCGATGGCCCGCTTCAGCTTCCACTCGTGGGTGACGTAGTGGCTGGCCGGGTAGATGGCCACGTGATCGCGATACGCCAGCACCTCGCCGGTCAGCGCGTCGATCTCCGTCAGCCGGTCGATCTCGTCGCCGAACAGCTCCACCCGGATGGCCCGCTCGGCCATGGAGGCGGGGAAGATCTCGATCACGTCGCCCCGGACCCGGAAGCAGCCGCGCTGGAAGTCCACGTCGTTGCGGGTGTACTGGATGTCCACCAGCTTGCGCAGGATCTGCTCCCGCGGCATCTCGTTGCCCACCCGCAGCGACAGCACCAGGTCGCGGTAGTCCTCGGGCGCGCCCAGGCCGTAGATGCAGGACACGCTGGCGACGACGATGACGTCCTTGCGCTCGAAGAGGCTGCTGGTCGCCGAGTGGCGCAGCTTGTCGATCTCGTCGTTGATCAGCGCGTCCTTCTCGATGTAGGTGTCGGTCTGCGGCACGTAGGCCTCCGGCTGGTAGTAGTCGTAGTAGCTGACGAAGTACTCCACCGCGTTGTGGGGGAAGAACTCCTTGAACTCCGCGGCCAGCTGGCCTGCCAGGGTCTTGTTGTGGGCGATGACCAGGGTGGGCAGCTGCAGCTGCTCGATGACCCACGCCATGGTGGCCGTCTTCCCCGTGCCCGTGGCGCCCAACAAGGTCACCACCCGAGCGCCCTCGCGGAAGGCCCGGGTGATCTCCGCGATGGCCTTCGGTTGGTCGCCCTTGGGCTCGAACTCCGAGACCACCTTGAACGCAGGCACGCGCCCCACCTCCCGGTCCCGCGCGCCTCCAGTGTACTGCGGGCGTCAAGTCCCAAACAAGCGTTTGCCGCCCAGGTCGATCACCGGCTGGGCCGGTTCGTCCGGCGGGGGCACCAGCAGCAGGCCCAGCGGCGCCGCGGGGTCGAACCGGTTGGTCTCCAGGGTCAGGGACCGCGAACCTCTGCGCACCTCCAAGCGGAGGTAGTGGGCATACGGACCGCTGGCGTCGCGCAGGTCAGCCGGCCGCCGCACCGGCTGCCCGTTGACCGTGAGGATCACGTCGCCGGGCTCCAGGCCCAGCCGGGCGGCCTGGGAGCGGGGCCCGACCCAGAGCACCCGCAGGCCGTCGGCGGCCGGCCCGAAGGCGGGACGTCCCCACCGCTCCCGGGCCAGACCGGCAAAGATCATCGCCTCGTGGAGCAGGGGAGAGGCCAGGACGGCGGGCCAAGCCCAGAGGGCGTGCCGCTCCGCCAGCACCGCCATGGCCATCAGGGCCGCCCCGTAGCCCACCAGCCCCAGGGCCATGCGGCGGGAGCGGACGCCGGGTGGCGCCGTCAGGGCGACGTCGGTGTACCCGAGGGCGGCCAGCAGGGGCAGGGCCGCCACCGCCACCGCCGCGGGGTCCGCCGCCTGCAGCGGCGCCGGCCGCACCAGGGGCCACCAGTCGGGCATCGCGATGCCCTGACCGGGTGCCGGCATGTGGAGCAGCACCAGGATGGCGGCGGGGACCGGCCAGAAGCGCTGCATCAGGTAGCCCCCGACCACCTCGCCCCGCCCGTTCCGGGCCAGCACCGGCGTCGCGCCCTCGGCGCCGTCGATGTACACCAGGATCGCCTCGGCCAGGTGCAGCGCGCCGACCAGCGCCACCAGCCCGGGCACGTGGACGTCGGGCCATCCCACGAGGAGCGCGCTGACGCCGATCACCCCGGTGGCGTACGCGAAGCACATGAATCGGGGGCGGATGAAGGCCAGGGCCAGGGCCACCGGCCACAGCGGGAGCGCATCGCGGGGCTCCAGCACCACCCCGGTCGCCATCATCACCATCGCGCCGACGAACCCGCCCACCAGCCCCGCGGCCAGCGCCGTCAGCACCCGGTGCCAGGTGGGCACCAGCGGCTGCCCGTAGAGCCCGGCCTCCATCCGCGCGATGCGGGCGTACTGCAGCGCCACCAACCCGAGCACCAGGAGGAACAGGGGCGTGTAGGACGGGTAGATCACGGCCGCCGGCAGCGTGTCCTGCAGCCACTGGCGCGCCAGCTCAAGCAAGGGGAGCCCCCACGGTTCGCTCATGTCCGTCCCGCCACCATCTGCCGCACGCGCTCGTAGCCCGCCTGGAGCTGGGGATCGCGGCCCAGGTCCCCCATGGCGCTGAGATCCTCGAGCTCGAAGGGTACCTTGACGTCGGGTTCGATGCCCTTGCCCATGACGATGGGGCGCTCCTTCGGCGTCAAGTAGCGGGCGACGGTGAGCTTCACGCCGGCCCCCGCCGCTTCGCCGCCCAGGCTCCTCCAGCTCCGGCCCTCCAGGGGCCAGACCGTCTGCACCGTGCCCTTGCCGAAGGTGTGCTCGCCCACCAGCACGCCGACGCCGTAGTCCTGGATCGCGCCGGCCAGGATCTCCGAGGCGCTGGCACTGCCCTGGTTGATCAGCACCACCAGGGGCAACCCCAGCGCCTGGGCGTCGGACGAGTGGGTCTCCCGGCCCCGGTTGCGGTACTCGATGTGGACGATGGGGCCCCGCGGCAGCAAGCGGTCGGCCACCTGGACCACCGCCTGCAGCTCGCCGCCGGGGTTGTTGCGCAGGTCCAGGATCAGGCCGCGCATCCCCTGGGACCGCAGCTCCTCCAGCGCCGCCTCGAAGTCGCGGGGCGTGTCGGGGAGGAACTGGGTCAGGTGGATGTAGCCGATGCCGCCCTCCAGCATGTGGGCCTGCACCGAGGGCACGTCGATCTGGCGCCGGGTCAACACGAACCGCAGCGGCCGGTCGTGCCCGCGGCGCATGACCTCCACCGTCACCTGGGTGCCCTCGGGGCCGCGGATCATGCGCGCCACCGCCTCCACCGACTCGCCCGTCACGTCCTTGCCGTCGACGGCGACGATCACGTCCCCGGGCCGCAGGCCCACGGGATCGCCGGGCTTGGCCCCCTCGAAGGGCGTGGTGGCACCGGGCGAGCCCTCGAACAGCGACTGCACCACCACGCCCCCGTCCTCCGCCTGGGACACGGTGACGCCGATGCCCGTGTAGTGGCCGGAGACGTCCATGCGGAACTCGCGGAACTCCTCGGGGTCGAAGTAGGCCGAGAACGGGTCTCCGGTCGCCGCCACCACGCCCCGGGCCGCCCCTTCGAGCAGCTGATCCAGGGGCAGCGGATCGACGTACTGGGTGCGCACCAGCTGGATCACGCGGAGGAACCGGTCGAACTCGGGGGATCGCACCAGCTCGTCCAGCAATTGCTGCTTCTCGGCGTCGCTCAGCGCCACGCTGCGGGGAAACAGGCGCAGCCAGAGGCCTTCCACCCGGTCGGCGACGGCCAGGGTCGCGACGGCCGTCAGAAGGATCAGCACCAGTGCCCCGGCGACGGCCTGGCGCAATGTCAGGACCGGGCGGTCACCCTCCCGCCCGGCTGGCCCCGAGGGGAACGAGGGTCCGAAGGTCGTCATGGCGATCTCGATCCTCCCAGCCGGAACGAGGCCGATGCCGCCAACAGCCTATGCCCCCGCTGGCACGAGCCGAACCGCCGGACGGACGGGCGCGGCAGCGCGGATGGGGCGGCGGGGCCGATCGGCCGCGGCGCGCCGGCCCGCGGCACCCGTGGCCGGCCGCACCGCAGCGGCCGGTCGGGCCGCACCGCCAGGCCCGCGGCGGATGGTCCATCGCTCCGCGCCACCGCGACCGCGACGCGCAGCCGGTCGCCCCCCGGCGGCCGGTCGGGCCGCACCGCCAGGTCCGCGGCGGATGGTCCATCGCTCCGCGCCACCGCGCCCGCGACGCGTGGCCGTTCGCCCACCGGCGGCCGGTCCGGCCGCGGCCGGGGCCCGCGGCGCCGGAGAGTCCATGGGGTGAGGACGACCGGACGGTCTTGTCCACCCGCCCACCGGCCCCCTTCCGCCGCGGGCGGCCTGCGGGCACCCGCACTGCGCTCGGCACCGTCGCACGCAATCGATCTCGGGCGTCCCCGTGCCACCGCGGGCAGCCTGGGGGCGCCCCCGCGAGTTCGGCACGGTCGCACGCCGCTGGGCATCGGGTTCCCCCGTCCCGCGGCAGCCGGCCTGAGGTCCCCCAGCGCTGCCGGCAGTCCTGGGCTGTGCCCGCGCGGCCTCGCGGGACTCGCGGGGACTCACGGGACCGCCCGTGGGGATCTCCATTCAGGATAGCACAACGCCGTATGCGCCCCGCGGGCGCGCCCCACCGGCGCCGCGGCGCCCCCCCTTGGGGCGCATCGGTCGTCCCAGGGTGCGTCGTGTCGGCCGCCCAGGCGCTCCGTCGCGTGCCCCCGGGCGTCGGGCGTGGGGCTTGGACCGGAATGGGGAGCGCCCCAGGCGCCACGCGCGCGGGCCGGGTCCTGCAAGGCCCGGCCCGCGCGGCGGCAAGGCGACGGCGCGGCAGCCCGGTGAAGGTGCCGCGGCAGGCGCGACCCATGAGGATACCACCACGGCATCCCGGTACCCCCATGGCATCGCTTTCACCACCACGACTTTGGCACCGCCACGGCATCGCAGCGAGGCCACGGCATGGTAGCGAGGCCACGGCATGGTAGCGAGGCCACGACACGGCGGCGGGGGCCCGGCCTGCTGGCGGGGCTGCTGGCGTGGCCCATCCTTCGGGCGAGGCGTCGTGCCAGCGGCGAGGCCACCCGGCGTGACCGTCTACCAGGCGGTCCTCCGGTTGACGATGGATGCCAGTTGAAGCGCCGCGACCAGACCCCGTCCCGGCGAGGATGCCAAGGCGCCGCGACCACGCGCCGTCCCGGCGATGCGCGCGCGGTGCTTTGGCCCCGCCCCGGGGGCGGGGCCAAAGCACCGCGCAGTGAGCCCACAGCGGCCACGGTGCCGCGTGAGGCCGAGGCGCCGCGACGAGCCCCAGGCGCGGCGGCGCCCGGCCCGTCACCACGGGCCGGGCGCCGCCCAGGCCAGCCACAGGGCTAGCGTAGATACGGCATCGGATCCACGGGCTGGCCGTTCACCCGGACCTCGAAGTGCAGGTGGGTCCCCGTCGAGGCGCCCGTGGTGCCCACCATCCCGATCACCTGACCGCGCCGCACCGTGGTACCCGGTCCCACGTAGATCTCGCTCAGATGACCATATAGGGTGGACAGCCGCTCGTCGTGGGCGATGACGATGGCGTTGCCATACCCCGACATGTAGCCCGCCGTTACCACGATGCCGTCCTCGGCGGCCACTACCTTGTCCCAGGTGCTGGGATCCGGATCCGGCGGCCCCTCGGCGTCGATGTCCACCCCGGTGTGCATCCGCACGGAGCCGTAGATCGGGTGATTGCGATAGCCGAAGCCCGAGGAGATGTAGTACTCTCCGGGCACCGGCCAGGCGAAGCGGCCACCGCCTCCGCCGCCACCGCCGCCGCTTCCGGCCACGGGGCCGCCCCCGCCCTGCCGCGGCCCGCGGCTGCGGTTGCGCTGCAGCGCCTCGAGGCGCCGCTTCAGGTCCGCCTGCAGGTTCTTGAGCATGCGCTCGACCGCCCGCGAGTCCGCCTCCAGCGCCGCCAGGTGCCGCTGGATCTGGCGGCGCTGCTCGGCCAGCTTCGCCAGCTCAGCCCGGTGGCTGGCCACGGTGGCGTTCAGGCGCTGGTGCTGGCGCTCCACCTCGGCCTTGAGGGCCGCGAGACGGCGCCGCTCCGCCTCCAGCTGGCGCTTCTCGGCTACCAGCCGCTCCCGTTCGGCCTTGACCTCGGCCATGACCTCCACGTCGTGCCGCAGGATCCGGCTGAGGAGGTCCAGCCGCGTCAGGAAGTCGGCAAAGCTGTTCGCCTCGAACAGGACCTCCACGACGCCCACGGTCCCGTTCTCCTGGATGGCGCGCAGGCGTCGGGCCACGTAGTCTTCGCGTTGCTCCAGCCGGCGCGTCGCCTCGTCGATCTCCCTCTGCTTGGCCTCGACGCGGGCCTCGGCCTCCCGCACCTGTTCCGTCAGCTCGGCCAGGCGCACCCGGGTGGCGCGGATCTGTTCCTCCAGGATCCGGACCCGCTCGGCGATGGCCGTCTCATCCTGCTTGAGCGCCCGGAGCCGCCGCTCGGCGTCGGCCTGCTCCTGCTCCAGCCGGCGCAAGGTGGTGTTGGCCTCGTCGATCTGCTCACGCAACGCGCCGATGGAGCTGGCCGCCTGCACCGGCGCCGGCACCGGGCCCATGGCACCGGCCACCAGCCCGGCGACCAGGACGAACCCCGCCGCCGCGGCCGCCGCCCGCCGGTACCTGCGCCCCCCTGGCCGACGGCCAGGCCAAGACCTGGCTCCGAATCGGCCTGCATCCGCTGCGATTGGGCTTGGGAGGCTGGAATCCGGTCCCTCGCCATCGCGTTCGCCATCGCCGGCCGCAGCCGTCGGCACCGCCCGACCGGAGCCCTCCCCGGCGGGCCGGGGCTCGTCCAACCCCGGCCCTTCCGCATCACGCCATGCCATGCCCAAGACGCCCTCCCCGGCATCGTCCGGCCGTCCCGTGGCACGCCGCCGGCCCTGCGGCCGGCCCGAGACGGCCACGCGGCCGCCGCGGAACCCCGCGCGCCGGCCCGGGTGCCCACCCCGCCCCGGCGCGCGCGACGGCCGGTTCGTCCCTTGGCAACCGCCTTCAGCCCTTCACACCCGCAGGTGACGACGCACCGACATGGAGCTGCCCAAGGCGCCCAGCAGGGTCCCCCCCACCAGCAGCGCCTGGGCGACCTCGCCCAGCAGCGGCTCCTTGGGCACCAGCGGCACGAAGGGGATGGCCTCGGTGACCTCCAGCATCAGCCGGTCATACCCCCACCAGGCCAGGGCCGCCGCGGCGCCCGCCCCCACCAGGCCGAGCAGGATGCCCTCGATGATCAGCGGCCAGCGGATGAACCAGTCGGTGGCGCCCACCAGCTTCATGATCTGGATCTCGCGCCGCCGCGCGTACACCGTCAGTCGGATCGTGTTCGAGATGAGGAACAGGGTGGCCACCGCCAGCAGGCCGACCAACACCGCCGAACCGAGCCGGATCGCATCCCCGATGCGGCGGATCCGGTCCGCCAGATCCCGCCGGAACTTGACGTCTTCGACGCCCGGCCCCTGGCGCAGGGCGGTCACCACCTGCTCGCCGTAGCGCGGATCCGCCAGCCGGACCTCGATGGCGTCGCGCAGGGGGTTCTCCTTCTCGACCCCCTCGAGCAGATCGGCCCGATCGCCGAGCAACGCCTTGAGGTCGCGCAGGGCCTCTTCCTTGGTGACGAACCGGGTCTCGGCCACGCCGTCCATAGCGGCGATGCGCCGTTCCAACGCCCGGCCCTCCTCGCGGGAGGCGTCCGGCGACAGGAAGGCCACCACCGCCACCTGCGACTCCACGTAGCCCGCCAGGTGCCGGATGTTGGCCGCCACCACCAGCAGCAGGCTGAGCACCACCAGGGACACGAACACGGTGGACGCCGAGGCGAAGCTCATGAACCCGTTGCGCCGGATCCCCGTGATCGCCTCGCGCAGGAAGTAGCCGAGCGTATCAAATCGCACGCTCGTACACCCCCTGGGCGTGGTCGGCGGCGATCCGGCCCCCTTCGAGCCGGACCACGCGGCGCTTGAGGGCGTTCACGATGGTCTGGGCATGGGTCGCCACCAGCACGGTGGTCCCCCGGCGGTTGATCTCCACCAGCAGCTCCATGATGCCCCAGGCCGTCTCGGGATCCAGGTTGCCGGTGGGCTCGTCGGCCAGCAGGATCTTCGGGTGGTTGACCACGGCCCGGGCCACCGCCACCCGCTGCTGCTCCCCGCCGGAGAGCTCCGAGGGCAGCGCGCCGGCCTTGTCCCGCAGGCCCACCAGCTCCAGCACCTCGGGCACGCGCCGGCGGATCTGGCGCGGCGTGTGCCCGGTGACGAACATGGCGAAGGCAACGTTCTCGTACGCCGTGCGGTTGGGCAGCAGCTTGAAGTCCTGGAACACGACGCCCATCTGGCGGCGCAGGAAGGGTACGTCCCGCCGCCGCAGGCGCCCGACGTTGAGCCCGTCCACCATGACGACGCCCTGTGTGGGCGTCTCCTCGCGGTAGATCAGCCGCACCAGCGTGGACTTGCCCGCCCCGGACGGCCCCACCAGGAAGACGAACTCGCCGCGCTCCACATGCAGACTGACGTCTTCCAGCGCCGTAACCCCGTTGGGGTAGACCTTGCTCACGTTGATGAACTCGATCACGGGGGGTGCCACCTCTCGACAATTCCCGCGCCCGGCGTACTTCGACGGCCCGGGGACAAACCCTGCCCCCGCGCGGTGGAAATGGCTCCAGGCGGGGGCACGGCAAGGGGAGGCCGGACGGCACCTCCCGTACAGTGATCGATGGGACGGTTCGGGAGTTGACCGGCAAGCCCTTCCGGCGCCGGACCCGTCGGCCGGCGCCACAGCAGGCGGCCGCGGGGGAGCGGGCCTGGCCGGCCCTCAGCGCCCGCCCCGGCCCGCTCCCTCGGACGAACCGGCCCGCGCCTTGCCTGCGACGCCGGCCCGTCCGTCGCGCCCGCCGTCGGCGGCACCGTCCCCGGCAGCGCCCGCCCCTGGGGACGGCGGGGTCGCCCCGGCGGCCCGGTCGCCCGCGGCGACCCCCTTGTCGCGGCCGTCGCCGGCGCTGCCGCCGCGGCCCAGCTTGCCCGTGCGGGCGGCCTCCCAGCGGAGGTAGGCGTTGATGAAGGGGTCCAGGTGGCCGTCCATGACGGCCTGGACGTTGCCCACCTCGACCCCGGTCCGGTGGTCCTTGACCAGGGTGTAGGGTTGGAAGACGTAGGAGCGGATCTGGTTGCCCCAGGCGATCTCGCCCACCTCGCCGCGCAGGGCGGCGATCTCCTTCAGCCGCTGCTCCTCGTAGTAGCGGGCCAGGCGCGCCTTCAAGATCTTCATCGCCGTCTCCCGATTGGCGTGCTGGGACCGCTCGTTCTGGCAGGTGGCGACGATGCCCGTGGGCAGGTGCACGATCCGCACCGCCGACTCCGTCTTGTTGACGTGCTGGCCGCCGTGGCCACCGGCCCGGAAGACGTCGATGCGCAGGTCCTCCGGCCGGATCTCGATCTCCGGGCTGTCGCCCAGGTCCGGCAGCACGTCCACCGAGGCGAAGGACGTGTGGCGCCGGCCGGCGGCGTCGAAGGGCGAGATGCGGACCAGCCGGTGGACGCCGTGCTCGCTGCGCAGGTAGCCGTAGGCGTTGGGCCCACGGACGGCGAAGGTGACGCTCTTGATGCCCGCCTCCTCGCCCTCCAGCAGGTCCAGGACCTCGACCTGGTAGCCGTGGTCCTCCGCCCAGCGGGTGTACATGCGCCAGAGCATCTGGGCCCAGTCCTGGGACTCCGTCCCCCCGGCGCCGGGGTGGAGGGAGACGATGGCGTCGTAGCCGTCATAGGGCCCGGTGAGCAACAGGTCCAGCTCCAGCTGGCGGAGCCCCGCTTCGGCCTTGGCGATGCCCTCCTCGATCTCCGGGACGACCGACACGTCTGCCTCCTCGGCGGCGAGCTCGGCCAGCACCTGCAGGTCCTCCAGCTGGCGCTCCAGCTCCTCGTAGCGCTCCACCGGCCCCTTGAGCAGCTTCAGCTGGCGCACCTGCTGCTGGGCACGGGCCGGATCGTCCCAGAACGAGGGATCCGTCATCGCCGTCTCGATGCGCTGGATCTCCCGCCGCTTGCCAGCGAGGTCAAAGATCATCCCTCAATTCTTCCAGCCGCGGACGCAGGGCGCGAATGCGGCGCAGCAGTTCGTCCCACATGCCGATGCGTCCCTCCTCCCGCTTCCTGCCAGGGCCGGCGGCCCCGCGGGCCCTGGACGGGCCGCGGCCCTCCAGGCGCTCACGCCGTACGACCACAGCATTTCTTATACTTCTTCCCGCTGCCGCATGGGCAAGGGTCGTTGCGCCCCACCTTGTGGACGCGGACGGGCTCGCGCCGCGCGGCGGCCGGGGCCGCTCCCGCCCCGGCCCCGACGGCGCGCCCACGGCCCGCGACGGCGGCGGCAGGCCCGGCGGCCCCACCGGCCGCTTCGCCGGCATCCGCGCCCTCCGCGCCGCCGCCCGTCGCGGCCAGCGCGAAGACGGGCACCCGGCCGGCCTCCTCCCGGGCCCCCACGGCGACGCGCCGCCGCTGGGGCTCGGCCTGCCCCGGCCGCACCTCCAGGTGCATCAGAATCCGCACCACGTCCTCCTTGATGCTCTGGATCATCTGCTGGAACATCTCGTAGGCCTCGAACTTGTACTCCAAGAGGGGGTCCCGCTGGCCGTAGGCGCGTAGCCCGATGCCGTCGCGGAGGTCGTCCATCGCCGCCAGGTGGTCGACCCACTTCTGGTCCACCACCCGCAGCAGCACGACCCGCTCGAGCTCGCGCATCGTCGCGCTGCCGACGGCCTTCTCCTTCTCCTCGTAGAGGCGGAGGAACGCGGCCTTGATCTGCTCGGCCAGGGCGTCGCGGCCCATGTCGGCCAGTTCGTCCGCGCGGAGGGTGCCGGCGGGGAGGAAGTTGCCCTCGAGATACTCCACCAGCCCCTCCAGGTTCCACTCCTCCGGGTGGGCGTGTTCGTTGCAGTAGTTGTCCAGCGCCGCCCGGATGATGTCGTCGATCATGCCGAGGATGTGCTCGTGCACGTCCTCGCCGTTGAGCACCCGCCGCCGCTCGGCGTAGATCACCTCGCGCTGCTTGTTCATCACGTCGTCGTACTCGAGGACCTGCTTCCGCAGGGTGAAGTTGCGGTGCTCCACCTTGCGCTGGGCGTTCTCGATGGCGCGCGTGATCAGCGGGTGCTCGATGGGCTCATCCTCTTCCACGCCGAGCCGGTCCATGATGCCGCGGATGCTGTCGGAGCCGAACAGGCGCAGCAGATCGTCCTCCAGCGACAGGTAGAACCGGGACGAACCGGGATCCCCCTGGCGGCCGGCGCGGCCGCGCAGCTGGTTGTCGATGCGCCGCGACTCGTGGCGCTCGGTGCCGATGATGTGCAGACCGCCGAGTTCGACCACCCGACGGTGCTCGGCCTCGGTCTCCCGCTTGGCCTCTTCCAGGAGGCGCAGGTAGTCGCGGCGCGCCTGGGCCAGCTCGGGGTCATCGGGGTCGAGCTGACCCGAGACGGCGCTGATGACCTCGGGCGGGTATCCCAGCTTGCGCATGCGCTGCCGCGCCAGGAACTCCGGGTTGCCGCCCAGCAGGATGTCCGTGCCGCGGCCCGCCATGTTGGTGGCGATGGTCACCGCGCCGACGCGGCCGGCCTGGGCGATGATCTCGGCCTCCCGCTCGTGGTACTTCGCATTCAGCACCTGGTGCGGGATCCCCCGCCGCTTGAGCATCTCGCTCAGCCGCTCGGACTTCTCGATGGAGACCGTGCCCACCAGCACGGGCTGGCCGCGCCGGTGGCACTCCACGATCTCCTCCACCACGGCACGGAGCTTGGCGGCCTCGGTCTTGTAGATGACATCGGGGTAGTCGCGCCGGATCATCGGCTTGTTCGTCGGGATCACCACGACGTCGAGGCCGTAGATCTTGGAGAACTCCTCCTCCTCGGTGGCGGCCGTGCCGGTCATGCCCGCCAGCTTCTCGTACATGCGGAAGTAGTTCTGGAACGTGATGGTGGCGAGCGTCTGCGTCTCGCGCTCGATCTTCAGGCCTTCCTTGGCCTCGATCGCCTGGTGGAGGCCGTCGGAGTAGCGCCGGCCGAACATCAGGCGGCCGGTGAACTCGTCGACGATGATCACCTGGCCGTCCTTGACGACGTAGTCGACGTCGCGCTTCATCAGCTCCTTGGCCTTGAGCGCGTTGATCAGGTAATGGGCGTAGTCCACCGGGTTGTCGGGGGCGTAGAGGTTCTCGACCCCCAGCATCTGCTCCACCCGGTGGACGCCCTCCTCGGTCGGCGCCACCGTGCGCGCCTTCTCGTCCACCGTGTAGTCCCGGTCGCGTTCGAGCTTGCGCGCGATCTCGGCGAACCTGTAGTAGAGCTCGGTGGGCTTGTCGGCCATGCCGCTAATGATCAGCGGCGTCCGCGCCTCGTCGATCAGGATGCTGTCGACCTCGTCGACGATGGCGTAGTGCAGCTCGCGCTGGACCACCTGCTCGGGATACAGCGCCATGTTGTCGCGCAGGTAGTCGAACCCGAACTCGTTGTTCGTCCCGTAGGTGATGTCCGCGGCATAGGCGCGCCGCCGCTCTTCGAAGGTCAGGCCGTGGACGATCACGCCCACGCTCAGACCGAGGAACCGGTAGACCCGGCCCATCCACTCGGCGTCGCGCTTGGCCAG
The DNA here is from genome assembly GCF_033582035.1 of Thermaerobacter composti. Lineage (NCBI taxonomy): Bacteria > Bacillati > Bacillota > Clostridia > Eubacteriales > Clostridiales Family XVII. Incertae Sedis > Thermaerobacter > Thermaerobacter composti. The sequence continues at coordinate 191,557 of NZ_CP132508.1, read as the reverse complement.
GTAGTCGTTGACGGTGACGATGTGGACGCCGCGCCCCGTGAGGGCGTTCAGGTAGGCGGGCAGCGTGGCGACCAGGGTCTTGCCCTCGCCGGTCTTCATCTCGGCGACCTTGCCCTCGTGGAGCACGATGCCGCCCATCAGCTGGACGTCGAAGGGCCGCATGCCGAGCACGCGCCTGGCGGCCTCCCGCACGACGGCGAAGGCCTCATGGAGGAGGTCGTCCAGGGTCTCTCCGTCGGCCAGGCGCCGGCGAAACTCGTCGGTCTTGGCGCGCAACTCGGCGTCGGTCAAGCGCACCATCTCGGGTTCGAGGGCGTTGATCCGCTCGACCTCCCGGGACAGCCGGCGGATCTCCCGCTCGTTGTAGTTGAAGAGGTTGCGGAGCAACCCGAGCATCGCTCTCATCTCCTGAAGAAAAAACCGGCGTCGCGCTCGCGCCGGGGAATGCTCGGCACCTGGGCCCGCCACCGGGGCGCCGGGAGACGCCCCGGGTCGACCGCGTCCGGGCATGGGAACACGGGCACGGCCGATCGGCCAGCGACCGACCGGCCGCGCGTCCTCCTTATTCTAGCATGGTCATGGGGGGCATTCCACGCGGGCAGGGGGGCATTCCACGCAGGCGGCGACATCGGCCCACCCGGGCGGCGACGTCGGCGCGTCGCGTCGGACACCCATCACCCCAGACGCCGCGGGCATCCATCACCCCGTCCGCCGCGGGCCGCCCGGGCCCCTTCCCGCCGCACGGCCCGGTCGGACCGCTGGACCGCTTCCCGCTTCCCGCCGCTCGCTCCTCGCTGTCCCCGTCCATCCGGCGCGCGCTCCGCCGCCGTGCGGCCCCTTCCGCCCGCGCAGCCGGACGGGGGCGGGCTCCCTGCGCAGCGGCTGCCCGCGCGACGGAACGGGGATGGACGGCATCCTTGACATCACCGCCTGCCCCTGCCGGTCCCGCCGACAGGCGCCACGGGTTGCCCCGCCGGGTGCCTCGTCCCCATCGCCGCGATCACGAGCCACATCAGTCCCACGGCGATGAGCACGTCCCCGACACTGGCCACCGAGGGGAAGGGAAACGGCCGGGGCAGGGGGATGATGTCCGCGAGCCACGGCAGCCGCGTCTCCGGCCCCAGCAGTTCATGGGTCAGGCTGTCGCCCCCGGCCAGCCTGGCGACGGCGGCGGCCCGCTCGAGGTCGTGGGCCGCCACGTGGATCGCCCATTCGCTGACCGGCATGCGCCCGCCGTTGGCGGTGATGACCAGCGCGTTGGCGAGGCTGCCGCCGATGAGATACCCGGACCCCGGTAGGTGGCGGTTCACCATCGCCAACACGACGAGCAAGGCATAGGCGACGAATTGGAGGATCTCGGCCCCTTGCACCACCCACGGGAGGTGAACGGACGATGGGTGTTGCAACATCGAACGCAGGATGAGCGGAACCGGCAGGAGGCCCACCCACCGCAGGGGCAGTCGCCCGATCCGCTTCACCGAACCGCCCCGGATCCACCCGATGGCCACGGCCAGCAAGAGACTCGCCAGGAACACCCTCCAACGCCTCCGCCCGACGCCCTCGCTCCGGGACGCCCCCCATCGAGGGGTCTCCACGAGTAGACTACCCCGGCGGATCCACCGGTTCCTCCGCGCCCGCAACCTCCTCGACCACCAGCGGCCGTTCCCGCCAGCCCGGGACGGGGGGCCTCAGTCCGTAGAGCGACGCGAGCCGCTCCACGAACCGGACTTCTGGAGGCCGCGTCAGCTCCGCCACCCGCTGGGGACTGGACATCAGGTCCAGGACCACCCGGACGATCCGCGGATCGAAATGGGTCCCCGAACACCGCTTGAGCTCTTCGATCACCTCGGGCAGCGGCCGCCCGGCCTTGTACGGCCGGTCGTAGAGCATCGCGTCGAAGGCGTCGGCCACGGCGAGGATCCTCGAACCCAGGGGGATGTCCTCTCTCCGCAGTCCGTCGGGATAGCCCGTGCCATCGAAGCGCTCGTGATGGTGCCGGATCCAGAGCGAGACCACGTCCAGCGACTCGATGCCGCTGACGATGCGCGCCCCGATGACGGGGTGCCGCTTCAGAGCCTGTTTCACGAACCCAGGTATTTCCGCAGGACTGCAGCCCCGGGAGGTTAAGTGAAAGCATCGGTTGGGAGCCTGTTTCACGAACCCAGGTATTTCCGCAGGACTGCAGCCCCGGGAGGTTAAGTGAAAGCATCGGTTGGAATTCGCCATTGCCTGAGGTGTTCCTATGGCCTACAACTTCCGCCCGGTGAACCGCGACCAACTGTACCTGCTCCCACCGAGCCTTCGCGACTGGCTGCCTGAGGATCACCTGGCCTGGTTTCTGATCGACGCCGTCGAGCAGATGGACCTGCGGGCCTTTTACGAGAAGTACCGCGCCGACGGTTGGGGCGGAGAGAGTTACGACCCGACCATGATGGTGACGCTGCTGCTGTACGCCTACTGCGTCGGCGAACGGTCGAGCCGGCGGATCGAGCGGTTGTGCCTCGAGGACGTGGCCTTCCGGGTGATCACCGCCAACCAGAAGCCGGATCACGTGACCATCGCCCGCTTCCGCCAGCGCCACGAGCGGGAGCTGGCCGCGCTGTTCACCCAGGTGCTGCGGCTGTGCCGCGAAGCGGGGCTGGGGAAGGTCGGCGTGGTGGCACTGGACGGGACGAAAGTCAAGGCCAACGCCTCGCTGGCGGCCAACCGAACGTATGATGTGATTCGCCAGGAAGTGGAGAAGATGCTCCGGGAGGCGGAGGCCACGGACCGGGAAGAAGAGGAGCGGTACGGCCCCGGGCGCCGTGGGGATGAGTTGCCGGAGGAACTGCGCTCCCGCCAGAGCCGGCTGGAGCGGCTGAAGGCATGCAAGCGGCGGCTGGAGGACGAGGCGGCCCGGGAAGCGGCTCGGCTGCAGGCCCGCATCGAGGAGCGGAAGGCGCAGGAGCAGGCGACTGGCAAGAAGCGGCGGGGACGGAAGCCGAAGGCGCCGGATGCCTCGGTGGATCCGGCGGCCAAGGCCAACGTGACGGATCCGGACAGCCGGATCCTCAAGACCCGGCAGGGCTTTGTGCAAGGGTACAACGCCCAGGCGGTGGTGACCGAAGACCAGCTCATCGTGGCCGCGGCGGTGACGCAGGACGCCAACGACGTGGGCCAACTGCACCCGATGCTCCAGCAGGCGCAAGCCAACCTCCAGGCAGCAGGCGTGGACAAACCCATCCGGGCCGTGGTGGCCGACGCAGGGTACTGGAGCGAGGCGAACGTGAAGCAGGCGCCGGTCGAGGGGCCGGAACTTTTCCTGGCGACGCGCAAGGAGTGGAAGCAGCGCCAAGCCTGGAAGGATGCACCCCCTCCGCGGGGCCGGATCCCCAAAGGGCTGAGCCTGCGGGAGCGGATGGAACGCAAGCTGCGGACCCGGCGAGGACAGGCGATCTACGCCAAGCGCAGCCAGACCGTGGAGCCCGTGTTCGGGCAGATCAAGACCGTGCGAGGCGCCGACCGGTTCCTCCGTCGGGGTCTGGCGGCGTGTGACAGCGAGTGGAAGCTGCTTTGCTTGACCCACAACTTGCTGAAGCTCTGGCGGAGGGTCAGGGAGCGATCCGCCACCTTGCCCTTTGAATGTACGGTGGCGGGCTTGGCGTAGAAGGGTCACGATCGGGCCGCCGGCCTACACAGTCCTGACCGTCAGCCCATGTGACATGAGCGAATCGACCCGGTACGTTCCCACTAGGCCCGATCTCTCAGGGTCGGTGCAACAGGCTCTTCATCTCCTCGTATTCATCCGGCGTATACCGCCCCGGTTTGTTGAGGATCTCGTCCCGGACGCCGATCTTCCCGATGTCGTGCAGGATCCCCGCGTACTCCAGCTGCTCCAGCTCGTCGTCACTGAGGTTCAGGGCCTTGCCGATCTCGACCGAAAGCCTTGCCACCCGATCGGCGTGACCATACGTGTAGCGATCCCGAGCCTCCAGGGCCAGGGCCAGGGCGCGGATCGTCCCCAGGAACATGTGACGCACGTCGAGATACCGCTTGAAGGAGAAGCGAGCCACGACAAGGGGGAGCAGGAAGAGGACCATCCCGATGGGGCCGACCCAGCGATGGATCGCCGAGATGAGGTAGGCCAAGGGCATGAGGGCTACATAGTTGACCATACCCATGGTCTTCAAATGATGGACGACGCCGGCGAGACGAACCCCTTTGAATCGACATACATATGCGCTAAACATTCCGACGTTTACAATGAAGTAGACCAGAGCCGCCAGAAGGAAACCAGCAATGGATTGCCGGCTTGTTATGTCGGCTCCATTTGCAAGCGCATGGTACACGTGACCAGCAATGAAAGCGGATAGGCCCAACTGGAATCGGTTATATAGGATGCCACGGAGTGGAATGCGGCCATCAAAATCGATTGGGCGGATGGTGCCCAATGCTGCGATCAGCGTTCCCCATAACGGCCCTTCGGACAAGATCGCAGCAAATATGGCGACGAAACCGAGCGATATGGATCCCTTGAGCGGCGGAACCGGAATGGGGAATGCTTCGGCGGCTACCGCAAAGAAGTAAAAGGACAATACATCAGACAGGTCCGCAGGCGCGATCGCCCGTTCCAGAGCCACCACAATGGCGGCCGTGATGACGATGTATGCGAAATAGCCCGGACGCCACCGCAGCTGCGGAACGACCATCGTCTGACCTCGCTTCACCGAGCAAAGAAAGGAGGTTACTGTGACCGGTGAGGCGGTCAGAAGCTGACCTGGTAGTTCGACCCAGCCGCCAGAACCAGGGTCGCCAACAGCAGCAGAACCTTGATCGCACGGGCCATGATCAGATCGCTCCACCGAATCTGCCCCGCGGCGATCGCTCGATCGCCCGGTGGCAGCCTCCGCTCATGGCCACGCTGCTTGGATCCCGGTCACAGTAACCGAAACCTTTGAGAACCCTTTTGTTGGCCGTCACCACCGTCCGCGGAGGGGTCGCGGCTGGGGTCGGAGCCCGAAGCCCGAACGGACCGTGCCTCGACGCCCACCCCTTTGTGAAGGGTTCACCGACCCGGCAATCCATGCCAATTGCGTGCTTTCTAGACATTCGTGCTCTGTCCGCCAGTTCCTTCTGGTGCCATCTGGCCTGCCAGGGCGAAGAACCGGTTGACCCCATCCAGCACCGCCCGGCAGGTGGCCTCCGTCTCATCGAGCTTGATCAGCACCGCGCCTACGTACTCCTGCGGCGACAGGATGCCCCCGCCGGCGGTGATGCCGACCAGCGCGACGCTCCGGTGCCCCAGACGCACCCGCTGCACCGAGAAGACCTCGACCTCCACCATGCGGTAGAGGGCGGCCACCACCGCCCGGGCGGTCGCCACCGCCGCCATCCGCAGCAAGGCCGTGGGCGACCGGTTCCCGCGGGCCTCCCCCCGGAAGACCTGGTCCCCGTTGCCGAGTTCGACCACCACGCCGACCTGCGTCCCCTCGGACTCCAGCCGGTGACGCAGCAGCCGCAGGCGCGATTGCCCGTATTCGTCGCCGCCGCCCACCCGCGTGACCTGGACGATCCCGCGCTCCACCTCCTGGCCAAAGCTGATGGCCATGAGCGACTGGACGTCGCGAAGCAGCTGGTGCTCGGCGCGACCCGGTCCCGCCAACAGGTGGATCGCTTGCACGCGGCCCTCGGCGTCGACCTCCACGTGGGACGAGAGGACGCCGGGTAGCCCCAGCAGCGCCGACTCCATGGCCTTGGCGGTGTTGTCGAACCACGACGAGGGCTGCGACACCTGCAACATCCTCCCGTTGGCCGCAAGGACGGCCCGCATGTCAGGAAAAGTCGGTTCTTCCTTTCCTCACCTTAACCTGCTCCTGCGCCAACGGCCCAGTCCCATTTTCCATGGCCGAGTGGCGTCGCCCTCGTCCGTTCGCGGCCTTGCGGCCCGACACCGTTCGACACGGGATGGCGGGGGTCGGCTGGGCAAGGGATCCCAGGGTCGCTGGAGGGGGCTTGTCCCGACGGCGGGCCGGTCCTCGGACCGGCCCGCCGACCGCAGGGCGATGACGCCGCCAGGGCCCCGCTAGGCTTCCGGCTCGATCAGGCCGTACTGCCCGTCGCGACGCCGGTAGACCACGTTGACATCGCCCGTGGCCGCATTCGCGAACACGAAGAAGTCGTGTCCCAGCAGATCCATCTGCAGGATCGCCTCGTCGACGGTCATGGGCTTGAGGGGGAACCGCTTGGTCCGGACGACCCGTCCCTCCTCCTCGGCGTCGGCCGGGGCCGGTTCGTCCAGCGAGGTCTCGGATTCGGGCAGGGCTTGGCCCGTGGTCGCCTCCAGCCGACGGGCCTTGCGATTGAGGCGGGTCTTCAACTTGCGGATCTGGCGTTCCAGTTTGTCCACCACCAGGTCGATGGAGGCGTACATGTCCTCGGAGTCTTCCTCCGCGCGGATGAGGAGGCCGTTGTTGGGGAGAGGGATGGTCACTTCGACGATGTGGCGGTCGCGCTCGATGCTCAGGGTGACCTGCGCCTGCAGGGGGGTATCGTTGAAGTACCGGGCCACCTTGCCGACCTTCCTGCGGGCGTACTCCTTGAGGGCGTCGGTGACGTCGAGGTTCTTGCCATAGATGGCAATGTTCAACGGCCCTCACTCCTTCCCCTGAACGTATAGAAGAGTTCCGCGTGGGATCGGTCTCTTCCTACCGTTGCCTGCCCGTGGGTCGCCGCCGCCTCCCGGCCCGCCGGCCGGGCGCCGGCTCGCCGCGCAGGGCCCGTTGCACCACGACGGCTGCGACGACGTCGTCCAGGGGATGGAAGCGATCGCAGGAAGGGACCTGCGCCGGTGTGGATAGTGTACCCGTCACGGCATGTGGACAATGTGGATGACCTGTTGATAACCGCGCCTTCTCCTGCGCCATGACGGCCCGTGGTGGACTCTCGCAGTGTTCATAGGGTTGGGGATAACCAATCATCCTGCCCCTTCCATCCCGTCGCCGCTCCCATCCAACCTTCGCGATCGCCAGGGCGCCGGGCGCCATGGGTGCCGAGAACATTCGAGCACCACGAGACGGCGAGGGGGTCCCGCGTGACCGGGCCCCCTCGAATCGAACCTGTCGAATCGAACCTGGTCGGACGAACCGGCTCCCCGCCCCGCGCCGGCTGTCGATGGAGGGGTGTGCCGCCGGCACCGTGCCTCCGTGCCCCCGCCGCCTGCCCGCCGCCGCGACCGGACGCCGTCCGGCCCGGGGCTCGAGGCCGCAGGCTCCCCGCGGTGCCGCGGGGCCGCGGAGGCCCGACGCGGGGGCTCCACCCCGCAGGTCCGACGCGGTGGGCGCGGCGCCGGTGGCCAGGTCGGCTCACGCCCCCGCGACGGCGTCGACGAAGCGAAGGCCGTCGGCCAGCAGGGCTTCCACGGCCTCCGGCGACTCCGCCTCGGCGTAGACCCGCACCACCGGCTCGGTGCCCGATGCGCGGAAGAGGATCCAGCGGCTGGGTCCGAAGATCAACTTGTAGCCGTCCAACGGGTCCACCCGCTCCACCGGCCACCCTGCCAGGCGAGACGGCGGGTCTTCCGCGAGGCGCCGGAGCAGCCGGTCCTTCCCCTCCGCCGACAGGCGCAGGTCCCTGCGCTGGAAGTGGTGCGGTCCGATCTCGGCCATCAGGGCGCGCACCTGTTCGGCCAGGGTCCGGCCGCGGGTGGCCATGATCTCCGCCAACAGCAGGTTGCAGAGCAACCCATCCCGCTCCGGCATGTGGTTCTTGATGCCGATGCCGCCGCTCTCCTCGCCGCCGATGAGCACGTCTTCCTTGAGGGCGTGCTCGCAGACGTGCTTGAAGCCGATGGGCGTCTCGCGGAAGGGGAGGCCGTAGCGAGCAGCCAGCTTGTCGACCATGCGGGTGCCGGCGAAGGTCTTGATCACCGCCCCGCGCCAGCCTCGCACCTCCACCAGGTGCTGGAGCAGCAGGGCGAAGATCCGCTGGGCGTCGACGACCTCGCCCGTGGCATCCACCGCCCCCACGCGGTCCCCGTCGCCGTCGGTGACCAGCACGGCCTGGGCTTGAAGGCGTTGCACCGCCTCGATGGCCGGTCCCAGGTTGCGGGCGATGGGCTCGGGCGCCAGCCCCCCGAAGCCCGGGTTCCACTCGCCGCGGATCTCGGTGACCTCGAGGCCGGCCTCCCGCAACAGCTGCGCCAGGATGCCGCGGGCGGCCCCGTGCATCGGGTCCACCACCACCCGCAGGCGGGCGGAGCGCAACCGCTCCCAGTCCACCAAGCGGCGCAGCTGTTCCACATAGGGTCCGATCAGGTCGGCCTCTTCGACGCGGCCGAGGCGGCGGGCCTCGTCGAGGTCCATCCCCCGCGGGGGCTCCTGACCCGGTCGGCGGGCCGCCTCCTGGCGGGCGAGAATGCTCTCCAGCTGCTGCGTCTCCTCCGGCAGGGCGGGGCCGCCGAACCATCCCTTGAGCTTGAAGCCGTTGTATTCCGGGGGATTGTGGCTGGCGGTGATCATCACGCCCGCCCCCAGGCGCCGCGAGACCACCGCCCAGCTCAGCGCCGGGGTCGGGCAGGCCGTGGGAGAGAGGATCACGGGGATGTCCGCCGCGGCTAGCACCGAGGCCACGGCGGCGGCGAACCGGTCGGAGAGGAACCGGCAGTCGTAGCCGACGGCGACGCCCTGTCGGGCCCGGCCGCTGGCCTGGAGGTGCTCGGCCAGCGCCCAGGCCACCCGACGCACGTTGGCAAAGGTGAAGTCCTCCGCGATGACGGCTCGCCAGCCGTCGGTCCCGAAGCGGATCGACACGTCGCTCACCCGGCGCTCACCTCGGTGGAACCTTCGCAACCGGCGCGGGGGTTCCTCCCCGGCCGAGGCGGCGAGCCGCCGGGCCCTGAGCCGGCCGCGCGTCGGACCGGGGCCGGGGCACGGAGCGGGCGGCCGCCCTCCGCAGCGAGCCGCCGCGCCGTAGGCCGGCCGTCCGTTGGCCGGCTGTCAGCGGAGGAAGTCCATCAGGGTGGGCTGGACGATGCGGGCGCCGGCCATCAGGGCGGCCCGGTAGGCGGCCTCCGACACCGCCAGGCGCATGGCGGTCTCGGCGATGTCCGCGTCCTCCACGTCGCTCAGGAGCCGCTCGGTGTCGATGCGCACCTCGTCGAGCCGGTTCAACCCCAGCTCGATGCGGTTCGCCTTGGCCCCCACCGCGGCCCGCCAGCGCAGCAGGCCGTCGAGGGCATCGTCGAGGGCAGCGACGGCCGCGCCCCCCACCGTGTCCAGGTCGCGGGCCGCCAGGGCCGTCGCCAGCTGGGCAAGGGCCGCGAAGGCCGGGTCGAAGGCCGCATCGCCGGGGACGTTGACCGCCAACGTCACCCCCGGGGCGATCTCCCGCTCGATGGCGCCGCCATCGCCGTTGTAGGCCACCCCGGTCGGGCTTGCGGGGTCCACGGCATAGGGGGGCTGGTTCGTCCGGTAGCCGCCGAAGAGATAGACGCCGCCCAGGGTGCTGTTCGCCACCTCCAGCAAGTGGTCGCGCAGCTGCTGGACCTCGGCGGCGATGGCGTCGAGGGAGCTGTCGGGCAGCGTGCCCGATGCCGCCCGGATCGCCAGCTCCCGCGCCCGCTGCACGATCTGGCCCGCCCGGTCCAGGGCGCCGTCCGTCATCTCCAGCCAGTCCCGGGCGTCCTGGGCGTTGGCCCGCAGCCGCTCCACCTCCGCCAGGCGAGCGCGAAGCCGCAGGCTGTCCACCGTGGCGACGGGGTCGTCGGAGGGACGCTGCACCCGCTTGCCCGAGGCCAGCCGGTTCTGGTACGTGCTCAGCCGCTGCTGGGCCCGGCGCAGGTCGGCCAGCAGCGTGGTGATCATCATGCCGCCGGTGATGCGCACCGGGTTCGCCTCCCCGTCCCTCGCTCGTTGTCGCTCGTTGGCGGGATCCCCTAGCGGCCGACCACGCCCGTGCGCTCGATCAGGATGCCGAGCATGGCGTCGACCGCCGTGACCAGACGGGCCGCGGCCGCGTAGGCGTGCTGGTACCGGATGAGCTGCGTCATCTCCTCGTCCAGGGAGACGCCGCGGACGCTCTCCCGCTGCACCGTCACCTGGTCGAGCAGCAGCTCGGTGGTGCGCTGGCCCTCCTGCGCCTGCCGACCGGCGATGCCCAGCTCGGCCACCACGCTCTCCAGGTAGTCCTGGGCCGTGGCGTTGCCCAGCTGCGCGAGGGGCTGGTTCCGCAGCTGGGCGAGCTGCAGCGCGATCCGCCCGTCGCCGGGGGCGCCCGGCTCGGCCGCCGCCGCGAAGTTGGCCGGATCGTCCAGCGCGGGGTTCACCACCACCGCGTGCAGGTCGTCGCCGGCCCCGAGGAGGAACACGTCCCGGCCCGCTCCGCCACCGGCTCCCGCCGAGTCGTTCAGCCCGTAGCCCTGCCGGTGGATGGCGTTGACGGCCTCGGCCAGGCCGAAGAACAGGGCCTTGAGATCCTCCCGCAGGCCGGCCACCAGCCCGTCCCGCGCCTCCAGCAGCCCGTCGATCTCGCCGCCCTCCAGCAGGGTCGCGTCGAGGGGCTGGCGCGTCGTGGGATCCGGCGCCCCACCGCCCGAGCCGCCGCTCCCGGGCGCCGGCTCCCAGTACAGGCGCACCGCCGTGCCGTTGCCGGCCGGTTCTTCCTCCGCGACCAGCCGGTGGGCCACCGGACCGTCCACCAGGACGAGCCCCGCGACGTCGACCCGCACGCTGCCGTCCGCCCGCTCGGTGACAGCCACCGGGAGCAGGCCGGCCAGTTCCTCCACCAGCCGGTCGCGCGCGTCCAGCAGGTCGTTGGGCTGCTGCCCCGCGCCCGTGGCCACCCGGATTCGCTGGTTCAGGTCGGCCAGCTGGGCGAGGATCTGGTTGACCCGGTCGGTTCGGGCCACGAGGCTCGCATCCAGGTTGGCCTGCAAGTCCGCCAGCTGCCGGTCCGCGGTCTGGAAGCGCTCCAGCAGCGTGTGCGCCTGCTGGACGGCCGCCGTGCGGGCCGGCAGGCTGTCGGGCCGGTTGGCCACGACGGCCAGCGCCTCCCAGAAGTCGCCCAGGGCCCGGGCCAGCCCCGCGTCCGAGGGCTCGCCGACGATGGTCTCCAGCTCGGCCAGCGTCCGCGACCGCACCGACCACCGCCCCAACTGCCCCTGGAGGTCGCGCACCTGCCGGTCCAGGAAGAGGTCGCGCACCCGCACGATCGCCTCCACCTGCACGCCGGTCCCCACCTGCCCGGCTTCCACCGGCAAGGTCCGCGACGGCGGCGGGTAGGGCGGGGTGGGCGTCAGGCGGGCCACCTGGCGCGAGTACCCCGGCGTGTTGGCGTTGGCGATGTTGTGCCCGGTGACATCCAGGGCCCGCTGCTGCGCCCACATGCCCAGCCGGGCGAGTTCGAGGCCGAAGAACGTGCTGCGCATGATCGCCATCCCTCGCTGGCATCGCGGCGGGCCGCGGCCCGGGCCCGGCCCCGGGAGCCCGCGGCGTGCCGGTTCATCGCCTGCATTCTTCGACTTGGCGGCTTGCGCGATGGCTCGCGCGGGGGCCGGAGCCGGCCGTCGGCGTCAGTAGGCGCGGTCGATCAGGGCCGGCGGGCGCCACGGGCGCTGGCCGTCCCGGCCGTAGGCTGGGGCGGTGTGGGCCGACGCCCCGGCCACGCCTTGCAGGACGAACCGGCTCCACGCCAAGCCCTGCTGGGCCAGGGCGCGGTTCCGGCGGTTCTCCGCCTCGACCCCTTCGATTCGCGCCCGCAGGGCATCCCGCACCCGCCGAAGCTCCGCCCCGAGTTCCGGACGGCGCCGGGCCAGCGCCTCCCACGTCAGGGCGGAGGGTGCCAGGCCCCAGGCCGAGGCCAGTTCCTCCTGGAGCCGGTAGCGCCGTCGCTCCAGCCGGTCGATCACCCCAAGCCAACGCTCCTGCTCGACCACGGCCGCCTCGATGGCCGCCGGGTCGCCGGCCACCAGCGCCTCGCCCAGGGACCGGGCCGCCTCCAGGAGGCGTGACCAGGGCTCCAGCTGTGCCGCCGTCCGGGCGACCAGCTCGCGGCACAGCGCGTCCGCCCGCGACCGCATCGGCTCGCGCCCGTCCATGGCCTCCGCCCCGGTGGTCCCCGACGCCTCCCCCGCCGAAGGCGATCGGGGTCCCCCCGCCATGACGGGCCGCGACACGGCGGCTGGATCCCGCGAAGACCCGGTCGTCGACCCACCGGGCTCCGCCGGGGACGACGCGGGGCTGGCCCCGCGGGCCGCGGGCAAGGCGCTGCGCCCCTCGGCGGCCACGACTACCGCCCCTCCTGGGCGCGGTCCACCAGCAGCCGGCGCAACATGCGCTCGGCCACCTGCTCCGGCGGCACCTGGTACGCACCCCGGGCGATCCGCTGGCGCAACGCCTCGACCCGCTCCTGGCGCACGTCGGGCAACGCCCGGGCCTCGGCCACCAGCCGCTGGACCGTGGCGGCGGCGGGCGAGAGATCGACGCGATCCCGTGGCGGCCGACCCGGCCCCTGGGGGCCGCCGGCGGCCGCCGCGCCGGACGACCCGGCGGGGCCGTGGACGGAAGGCGTCGGCGCCCCCGCGGACGCGTCCCTGCGGCGGAGCGACGAAACCGACGACTCGTCCTTCCCGCCGCCAACGCCCCGCACCGGCGCCTCGGCGTTCGGCCCGCCCGCCGCCGGGGGTCGGACGCTGCCGTTGGGCCCAACGGGAGCAGGACCACCCGCCCCGGGCGTGGCCGGTGGCTGCATCGCGTACGCCTTCAGCGCGCTCAGCACCTGTTGCCGCGAGATGATCATCGCCCCGCCCTCCTCCACCTCAGGCCCGCCGCAGGCCATCCACGGCGCAGCGTCGTCCGGTCGGTCCGCACTCCGAGCCGCACCGTCTGGCGGGCTACGCCCTCCTCGCACCCGGGAGCCGGGTACCCGCGCTCCCCAAGCCGGGCGGGCCTGCGTCGCGAGGGGTACACCCGTGTTTTCGGGCAAACCCCCGATGCCATTCATAGCGGATGACGCGCATCAGGAGTGGTGCCGGCCCGGCGCGAGGGGCGTCACCGCCGCCGTCAACCCGTATACGGGCCCGGCCCCCGCCGCCCGCAGGGCGGCGCAGACCGCGGCCAGGGTTCGGCCGGTGGTCAGCACGTCGTCGACCACGAGCACGGGGCGGCCCGCCAGCCCCCGGCGGCGGGCGCCGGGCGCTGGGGCGAAGGCGCCGGCCACGTTGGCCCGCCGGCCGGCGGCGCCCAGGGCCGCCTGGGCGCCGCCGGCCTCGGCCCGCACCAGCAGCCCCTCGGCCAGCGGCCGGCTGCTCGCCCGCGCCACCGCGCGGGCGAGCAGCGCGGCCTGGTTGTACCCCCTCTGCCGCAGCCGCTCCGGGTGCATGGGCACGGGCACGACCACCAGGTCCCGGGGCCAATCGTCCGCCCGCGCCGCCATCCTCCGGCCCAGCAGCTCGGCGACGTAGGGCTCGTCCCCGTACTTCATGCGCAGGATCAATCGCCGGATCAGACCCTCGTAGGTCGCCACCGACCGGACCGCCACCCACGGCGGACCCAGGTTGCGACACTGGCTGCACGGCCCCTCGGCATCGGCCAGCCAGGCAGGACGGTCGCAGGTCGGGCACCGGCCTCCGGGTCCGTGGGCGAGCCGGACCCCGCAGGCGTCGCAGAGGGCCGGTTCGTCCCGGAGCCCATGGGGCAGGGCGACACCACAGCCTAGGCAGTAGGGCGGCCAAGGGAAGAGCCAGGTCAGGAGCTCCTCGCGAAGGAACGCCCAGAGCCGGTGAGCTGCTCGCCACCCCGCGGCAGCGGCCGGTTGCCAGAGCCCGCCCCCCACCGGTCTCGCCTCCTCCACCCGTCGGCGGGTGCGGACATGTCCTGCCGCACCCGCGGCCGTCCACCTCCCCCAGCCGTCGACGCAAACCGGAACGCTCCAACCACCGGCAACGGCGCTGCCCGTCGCCGTCACCTGCTTCCAACATTATACACTCGCCGGCGCTCGAAATCCAGATATTGGATCATAAGTACGGCCAGCAGCCGCCGGGAGTTCCCCGCCCAGCAGCCGGTGTGGTCAACGACGAAGGGGACCGCAGGCCCGCCCCGAGCGGCCCGCCCCCGCCCAGCAGCGGTCACCGGAACGTCGAAGGGCAGCCCACCCCACCTGCGGACAGCCGCGGGGAGCCCACGCCCGGCAACGGGCGCAGCAAAACCGAAGGGCGCTAGACGCCCCCGCGGCCGGCCACCCCCCGCCCCCGCCCGCCAGCCGTCACCGGACGCCGAAGGGCAACCCACGCCCTCGCGGGCAGCCGCCCCCGCCCCACAGCGGGCCCGGCAGCGCCGAAGGGGACCGCACGCCCGGCCCGAGCGGCCGGCCCCCGTCCAGCAGCCGTCACCGGGCCCACGGGCCCCCGCGGGCAACCGCACGCCCGCCGCCCCCTCGTCAGGCGTGCTCCCGACGGTCCCGCTCCCGGTGGTGCCGCTTCTCGCGGTACATGTTGCGATCCGCGGCGGCGATCAGGTCGTGCTCCGAGGGGCCGTCGAAGGGGTAGACCGCCAAGCCCAGGCTGAAGCGCAGGGTGAAGACGATCTGGCCGGTGACGCCGGTGAAGGGGTGCCGCAGGACGGCCTCGCGGATGCGGGCCGCCACCGCCTCGGCCTCCTCCCGCCCGGCGCCGGGGAGGATGGCGACGAACTCGTCGCCGGCGTACCGCGCCACCAGATCCTGCTGCCGAACGGCGCTGCGCAGCACCGCGGCGAACTGGCGCAGGACCTCGTCGCCCGTCGGGTGGCCGAACTGGTTGTTGATCTCCGAGAAGTTGTCCAGGTCGATGAGCAACAGCGACAGCGGCTGGCCGGCGGCGCCGGCCCGGCGCAGCGCCTCCCGCAGGCGCATGCTGAAGTAGCGGTAGTTGTACAGGCCGGTCATCGGATCGGTGTGGGCCAGGGTCTGGGTGCGGCCGTAGACCAGGCCGTTCTGGATGGCCAGCGCCATGGGCGAGGCCAGGATCGAGAGCAGGCGCCGCTCGCGGTCGCCGAAGGCGCGATCCCGCCGGGCCAGGCAAAGGCACCCCATCAGCCGCTCGTCCGTGGCCAGGGGCACGGCCAGGACGCGGGTGGGTCGAAACCCGGCGGTGTGCAGGGTGGGCTCGCCCTCTTCTTCGACCACCTGGCGGGTGGCGGCCGCCCGACGCACCGCGCCGTCGCCGGCCACCCGGCCCAGGATGGCGGCCGCGTCGGGGTGGCTGGCGTGCTGGAGGCGCAGGACCTCGTCGTCCTCCGCCAGGTACACCGCGAAGGCATCGGAGGGCGCCAGCTGCCGGACCGCCCGGGCGATCCAGCAGTAGGCATCGTCCAGCTCCAGCACCCCCGCCAGCCCCTTGGTGATCTCGTAGAGGGACTGCAGGTCGTGGTGGGCCTCGACCAGGCGCATGTGCAGCCGCAGCAGGTAGTTGACCATCAGGAACAGGGTCAGCCCGACGGCCATGCCCATCACGCCGTAGACCTGATAGGCGATCATCACCACCGTGTGGGCGGCCACCGCGATGGCCGTGCTCAGCGCGTCGACGGGAAGCCAGCGCAAGAAGAGCCGCAGGAACTCCCGCGGCGGATGGGCCTGATGGTAGTAGAGGGCCATCCCCACCAGGGCGTTGTTGATCACCCAGTAGACCGCCACGTACACGAACACCAGGTGGAGCGGCGGGACGGTGATGCCGGTGGGTGCGGGCCAGGGATGGAGGCCCAGCGCCGTGGCCACGGCGCCGGCCGTCAGGATCGCCAGGGCGAACTGGCCGGCGTTGAACAGGGTGCGCTCCCACGGCCGCCGGTTGAGCAGGCCGTAGCCGATGAGGTTGCCGAGGACGTGGACGACGACGGCGGGTAGCGTCCCGTAGAGGAGCTGGGCGGTCAGGGTCACGCCGAAGGTCAGGGACATGGCGCCGCCGCCCGGCATGGGGAGGGGGAAGGCGTCCATGAGGATCGCGGCCCCGAGCATCATCAAGAGCGGAAGGGCGGGAACCGGCTCCCACCGTCGCAACGCCAGGACCAGCGCCACCATCCCGCTCACGCCGACCAGGAGGATGTACAGGCGCTGCGGGTTACACCACGACCTCACGGGCCATCGCGCCCCCCACCCCGTTTCGCGTCGCTGTATGATTCTCAGCCTGTCATGCTTTTCCTGCCGGATGCCGCCGCGTCCAGCAGCCGGAGGAGGGGGGATCGCAAATCCTGCCACCGGAAGAGGCCGGGATTCGTCAGGTCCAGGGTCACGGCCAGCGGCGCGCCCGTCACGAACAGCGCCGCCTCCAGCGGGCTGGGCCCCCCGCCGCGGTCGGCGGGCCAGCACAGCACCTGCAGCGTCGGCACGCGCTGGCGCATGCGCTGCACGATGCACGGCGTCTCGTCGGTGGAGCCGCAGTCGACCACCACGATGGGCGAACCCGGCGCCAGGGCCGCCAGCTCGTCGACGATCCCCTCGATGAAGGCAGCGGCGTCGCGCACGAGGACCACCAGCGGCCAGGGCTCGCCCTCCCCGTCGCTCGACGGGCGCTGCGGGCGCCGGCTCCAGGGTGCACGCCCGGGCCGGACCCCGCCGACGACCCCGGCGAGCCCCGCCGCCAGCCCCAGCGCCAGCAACCACCAGACCGCGCCGTCCCCCATGGGCCTCGACACCCCCGCGGAGGCGGGAGCCGAACCCCGCGCAACCCGCGCTTCCTACGCCCCACCCGCGCTTTCCATCGGTATGCGGCATCCGCGCCCGCGGTCACCGGTCGTCGCCCGCCGCCACCGGTCGTCACCCGCGGCCGCCGGTCGTCGCCCGCCGCCACCAGCGCGGCCACGAGCCGTCGCCCGCGGTCCCCGTCGGTGCGCCGCCCCCGGCCGCCCCGCAGGGCTTCGAACCCCCACGAAAGCGAGCGCCCGGGCGGGTTCGTCCCACCCGGGCCGTGGTCGATCTCCCAGACGGTCCCGCCGGGCTAGAGCGTCACCGCCACCTCCGCCAGCGGGTCGGCGGGCATCGGGCCAAGCCCCGCCGCCTCCCGCAACTCGGCGGCGCGGTCGATCCGCTCCCACGGCAGGTCCAGCTCGGGCCGCCCGAAGTGGCCGTAGGCCGCCACCTGCCGGTAGATGGGCCGGCGCAGGTCCAGCGTGTGGATGATGGCCCCCGGTCGGAGGTCGAAGTGCCGCCGCACCAGCTCCTCGATCTCCTCGTCGGGGATCACGCCGGTGCCGAAGGTGTCCACGCGGATCGACACCGGCTGGGCCACGCCGATGGCGTAGGCGACCTGGATCTCGCATCGCTCCGCCAGGCCCGCCGCCACGATGTTCTTCGCCACCCAGCGGGCGGCGTAGGCGCCCGAGCGGTCGACCTTGGTGGGGTCCTTCCCGGAGAAGGCGCCGCCGCCGTGCCGGGCGTAGCCTCCGTACGTGTCGACGATGACCTTCCGCCCGGTCAGCCCCGCGTCGCCCTGCGGCCCGCCGATCACGAACCGCCCCGTCGGGTTGATGAAGATCCGCGTCCGCTCGTCCAGCATGGGGGCGGGGACGACGGCTTCGATGACGTGGCGCCGGATGTCCTCTTCCAGCTGGGCGCGGCTGACGTCCTCCCGGTGCTGGGTCGAGACGACCAGGGCGTCGACCCGAACCGGCCGCGTCCCCTCGTATTCGATGGTCACCTGGGCCTTGCCGTCGGGGCGCAGGTAGGGCAGCAGACCCGACTTGCGCACCTCCGCCAGCCGCCGCGTCAACCGGTGGGCCAGGGTGATGGGCAGCGGCATCAGCTCCCGGGTCTCCCGGCAGGCGAAGCCGAACATCATGCCCTGGTCGCCCGCCCCGATGCGGCTGAACTCGTCGGCCGGCGCCTGGCCGTGGCGGACCTCCCAGGCGTCCAGCACGCCCTGGGCGATGTCGGGCGACTGCTCGTCGATGGCGGTCAGCACCGAGCAGGTGTCGGCGTCGAAGCCGTACTTGGCCCGGGTGTAGCCGATCTCCCGCAGCACGTCGCGGACCAGGGCGGGAATGTGAACGTAGCACGTCGTGGAGATCTCGCCCATCACGAGGACCATGCCCGTGGTCACCGCCGTCTCGCAGGCGACCCGGGCCTGGGGGTCCTGCTCCAGGATGGCGTCCAGCACCGCGTCGGAGATCTGGTCCGCGATCTTGTCGGGATGCCCCTCCGTCACCGACTCGGAGGTGAACAGGTGGCGGCCCTTGGCACGCGTCACGCGGGGTTCCCCCTTTCCGCGAGATAAAAGAACCCCTTCTCCCGCGGAGAAGGAGCCTTCATCCCTGCGGCTGCGGCCCCGGCGGAGCCGCGGCGGGCGGACCTGCCGGCCCGCCGGTTCTTCCACCCGGACGAACCGGCCCGCGCCGGGCGAACCACCCGAGGCGTTCACCAGGCCCGGGGAGTCCATCAACCCAACACGCGCCGCGACGGTTCGACCCTCCGTTGTCACCGGTCGGACGTCCGCCGCATCCGCCGACCGGCGAACCGACCCGGAAAACCGGCGGGAACGTGAACCCTGTGCAAACCTAGGTTAGTCTAGCAACCGCCGAACGGCGGTGTCAATCGGCGTCGCGGGGAACGCGGGATGGGCGTGGGTCCGGCGGCGGGGGCCCGTGGCGGGCGTAGGCGGCGACGGCGCGGCGCGCCTGTTCGAGGAAGCGGGCCCGCTCACCCAAGGCCTCGTGACGGACGGCCAGGGCCAGCCGAAGCTGCCGGTCGGCTTCGAGGGCCTGGCGAAGATGCTCCTCCAGCTGGGCGAGCCACTGCCGGGCGGCCGGGCTGCCGGGCAGCTGGCGTCCCTCCGGGCCGACCCCTGCCTGCAACCGCTGGAGCCTGGCGCTGACCTGCTCTTGGAGGAACCGGCGCGCCTCGAGCTCCGCCCGGGCGGCGTCCCAGTCGCCGCGGCCGGCGGCCGCCTGGGCCCGCCGACCGCGTTCGATCCACCGGTCCAGGTCCTTGCGGGTCTCGAGGATCAGCTCCCAGAGGTCGGACTCGCTCACGGCCGGCCCCCCCAGCGGGCATCGGCGATGCCGCCGTGGGCGGGCGACCGCCGGGGCGGTCGCGGGGGCTCGGGTTCGGGTGCCGGCGAGGGCGACGGCGCGGGCGCCGCGGGCGGCGCGGGCGCTGCGGGCGCTGCGGATGCTGCGGGCGCGGTGATGCCCGCCGGCGCGCCGAGGGCCTCCGCCTCCTTCGGGGGCGGTGTCGCGGGCGGCGTCGTGGGCGAGGTCATGGGCGGTGTCGTGGGCCGTGTCGGAGCCGGTACGCCGGCATGTCGGCCTGGCGACGGGGGCGGCGCCTGCAGGGGCTGCAGGGGCTCCGTGGGATCCGGGGTCGTCGACCGGCTGCGGCCGGTCGGCGCGACGCCGCGGTCGTTGCGGTCGTTCAGGGCGGACGCGGGAGCGGCCCGATCCGGGCCACCTGCGGGCTCACGGGAGCCGGTTCGTCCGGAGCAGAGGGCCGCCCAGGCCTCGCGGATGGGGACCAGCACCCGCACGGCGTCAGCCGCCAGGCGGGCATCGCCCTTGACGTTGGCCTCGATGAGCCGCTCCTGACAGAACAGGTAGAGGGCGCTCAACCGGGCGGCCAGCTCGCCGCCGCGCTCGTGGTCGAGGGCCAGCATGAGCTCCCGCAGGAAGTCCTGGGCGCGGGTCAGGGCCCGGTGGAGGCGTTCGCGACCGCCCCGCGCCTTGACGTCCACCTGGAGCGCCCGCGCCACCTCCCGCAGCACCCCGTCCATGAGCATCAAGACCAGCACCTGGGGCGGCGCGGTCAGGACCCGGGTCGCCACGTAGGAGCGGGCGGGGTGCGCCACCGCCCGCCGTGGCATGCCCAACGGCCGGGAGCGGGGAGCCAGGGCAGCCGACGGACCCGGGACGGCAGCCCCCGCGACGGCCGGCGACGGCGCCAGCCGCCCGGGGCGGACGGTCGCGCCGTCGACCGGCCCGGTGCCGGATGGCCGTGGAGGGGAGGAGATGTTGGGTGTCCGCACCGGCTCGGTCCCCGCGGTCGACGCCGCCCCCGCGGGTCCCGCCGTCCTCCCGTTCGGCCGCGTCTTCGGGTTCTGGTGGTCTTCATCGGGTCGCATGGGGCTCTCCCACCCTCCTCGGCCGCAGCGAGGTCGTCACTGCCGTCACTTCCTGGGTCGCAACGACGTGAGCTGGTTGATCTGCTGGATCAACCACTGCTCCTGGGACTGCAGCGTGGCGATGAGGCTCTCCAGCGCCTCGAACTGGCGCATCAGGTTCTGCTCGCGGAGCTGGAGGCGGTACTCCATCCGCTCCATCTGCTCGGCGTAGTCACGCACGCGGTCGTCCAGGGCGTCGATGCGCCGGTCCAGGAGCCCGGTGTTGGTCTCGAGCCACCGGTCGACGGCCTTGCGCAGGCGGACGAACACGCCGTCGTCGCTGGAGCCGGCGGCGTCGGGATCGCCGGCCAGCAGGCGCTGGACCGCGGCCCGGTCGGCCGCCAGCGCCTCCCTGAGCTTGGCCTCGTCCAGCTGGAGGGTACCGGACTTGTCCTGGGTGGTGATGCCCACCGCCGCCAGCCGGTCCAGGTGGGAGCCCGACAGCGCCTCCACAGGATCCGCCACCAGGCGGCGCAGCTCGCCGCGCAGCATCGTGAGCAGGACGTCGCCGCCCAGCTTCCCTCCCCCTGCGGCCTGGTAGTCCTGCTGCTGGTTCATGAAGGAGAGGGTGCTGTTGTACTGCTCGACGAACTTCTTGACGGCATCGACCACGGCGTCGTCATCCCAGCCGACGGTGATGGTGACGGTTTGGCCGGGGCCGGCCTGGTGGAGCTCCAGGGTGACGCCCTGGATCACGTCGCTCACCGTGTTGGACGAACGGGTGAACCCCACACCGTTGACCTTGAACGCCGCATCCTTCCCCTCGGTAACAATTCGCTCGGCGCCGTTTTGGTTGAGCAACTGCAGTGCCCCGGCTGCCGACCCTGAGACCTCAATGGTGCTCGCCCCCGTCTCGGTGCGGCTGATCACCAGGTACCCCCCGATGACCTCCGCGCGCACGGCGTAGGGCTTCAGATTCGGGTCGGCGGCGACGGCTGCGTCGACGGCGGCGTTGATCTTGTCACGGATGGCGTAGAGCGAGTCGGCGGGGTCGATCATGACATGGAAGGATGCCATGGTATGCCCGTCCACCGTCGTGACGGCCAGGGTGAGGTCGCCGTCCACGTTTCGAGCAACCGATGGATCAACCTCGACGTAGGTCGCGATGGCGTGAGCGGTGGCCAGCTGCTGAACCTCGACCGAGTAGGTGCCGGGGACCGCGGCGCTGCCCGCCTGGGCGGTGACCCGGGCGGCGTCGCTACTGGTGGCCTTGATCCGCCGGAAGAGGTCCCCTGCCAGCACCCCGGCGATGCGGTCCCGCAGGTTGGCGACGCGGGAGCGGATGTCGCTCCAGGCATTCTTCTCGGTCTCGATCTCCAGCTTGCGGCGCTCGAGCAGGAGCAGCGGCCGCCGCTCGATCTGCATGAGCTGGTCGACGAGCTGCTCCCAGTCCAGATTGCTGGCCAGGCCGGTGATGCGCATGGGGGTGTCCTCCTCCGCCGGGGTCGCTCCACTCCCGCTGGCGTCATACCTGCTCTCCAGGGGTCGCCGGATCGCGCTCCGTCGAGAGTCTGGGGCCAGGGTCACCACCGGTGATCCAGCAGCCGGCCGATCAGGCACTCCAGGTACATGGCGATCCGCAGAACGTGTTCCGGAGGAACCTGCCGCACCGTCTCGCCCGTCTCCCGGTCCACCACTTCCGCCACCAGGCGGCCCGTGGCGTCGTCCACATGGAACTCCAACCGGTAGCCGAAGGGCTCATGGGGCAGGTCCTGCAGAGGCGGCATCCAGGGGTCGATCCCGGCCGGCGCACCGACCGGCGCGTCGCCCGGTTCGGCGTGAACCGCACCGGCCCCACTGATCCCGCCCGGCCCGCCGGCGCTGCCCGCCTCCAGGGCCGGGCTCGGCCGGGTCGCTGCCGCGAGCGCCGGACCAGAGCCCGGGAGACCGCCTCCGATCACCGGGTCCTCAGGTCGGATGGTCAAGGTGCTCACGTCTCCCGCCGGTTGGTTCTGATCTCTTGTCGGTCGGAGAGCAGTCCGGGGCCCCCGGCCGGGGTCCCTGGCCGTGGTTCCGTTGGCCAAGGCCCGCACCGGACGGAGGTCGTCCCTCCCCGTCGCCGGTGGAGCGCTCCGTCCGTCATATCGGATGGGAACCGGCCGTTGTTAACGGGCCTCGGGTCCCAACTGCCTGATCCCAACTGCCGGCTGGCTTGCTTGGGGACCGGGGCGACCTGGAGAACGATGCATGCCTTGCTGGACAGGCGGTTCGGCGGCCGTCGGCGAGGACCGGGCGTATTCGAGCGGATTCGGGGTGGAATGCGGCCGGATTCGAGCGGATGCGACTCGCGTCGGGCAGGTGCGAAACCGCGGAAGCGAAACCTCGGTGGTCAGGCGCACAAAGTATCGGCGGGCCGGCTGTCGTCGTGACAGCCGGCCCGCCGCGGGGGCTCCCGGCCGGTCCGGTGAGGGGGAGAACACCCTGGACCTGTGGTTGGGAGTAGCGCACCCGTTGGGGAAGTGGGCTACTCAAGCGGAGATCCTGTGCTCGGTCCCGGTCATCAGCTGCCGAGGAGCTGCAGCACTGCCTGCGGCATCGCGTTGGCCTGCGCCAGCATCGCCGTGCCGGACTGGAGGAGGATCTGGTTGCGGGTGAAGTTGGCCATCTCCAGGGCCATGTCCACGTCGCGGATGCGGGATTCGGCCGCCTGTAGGTTTTCGATAGCGACACCCAGGTTGGCAATGGTGTGCTCAAGACGGTTTTGGATTGCACCCAGGTCGGCACGCTGGCCGGATACCGTCTCAATTGCGGCATCGAGGGTCGTAATGGCTGCGTCCGCGCTGGTCTGTGTTGTCAAATCCAACGCGTCGACACCCAATGATGTCGCATCCATTGCGGCAATGTCCACGGTAATGTTCTGACCACTGTTTGCGCCAATGTGAAACACCTTCCCAGTAAAGCTTCCGTCCAATAGTGGCTGCGTGTTGAATTCGGTAGTGCTAGCGATGCGGTCAATTTCCTCAACGAGCTGGTCAATTTCCTTTTGAATTTGCTGCCTATCGGCATCGGTGTTCGTGTCACTGGCCGCCTGCACTGCCAGCTCCCGCATCCGCTGAAGGATGCTATGGGTCTCGTTCAGCGCCCCTTCCGCCGTCTGGATCAGTGAGATGGCGTCCTGGGCGTTGCGCTGGGCTGCCTGCAGGCCGGCTATCTGCGACCGCATCTTCTCCGAGATGGCCAGGCCCGCCGCGTCGTCGGCCGCCCGGTTGATCCGCAGGCCCGACGACAGCCGCTCCAGGCTCTTGTTGAGCAGGCTGTTCGTCTGACTGAGATTCCGCCACGCGTTGAGCGCGGCCACGTTGTGGTTGATCCGCATGAACTGCAGCCCTCCCTTGCCGGTTCTTCCCCCGCCGGCGACATCGCGCGCCTGCCGCCGCCGGGGGCCAGGGATGCCCCCGTCTCCGCCGGAACGGCTGGACCGACTCACCGCAGGTCCTCGACTCCGCTCAAAGGTCCCGGGCTTGGCTCGGCCGGCCCAACCGGCCCGCGGGCTGGGGTGGTCTCCCTGCCGTTGCCTGCGGCTATCCGGAATATCGAAGGGAGGGTGCTTGCTCGTTAGGCCTGGGATGGGTCCCAAAAACGGGGCGTGCCCCGGCCCGGCGCCTCAGCGCCCGACCTCGGCGCCCCCGCCCACGCCGCCGCCGACTCCCCCCAGCAGCTCCTCCAGCACCACCGCCACCCCGTCCTCGTCGTTGCTGACGGTGACGCGGCGGGCAGCGGCCCGGGCGGCGGGGGAGCCGTTGGCCATGGCCACGCCCAGGCCGGCGAACTGCAGCATCTCGATGTCGTTGTCCCAGTCGCCCATGGCGACGACGCGCTCGACGGGGATCGCGAGGTGGGCGGCCAGGCGCTCCAGGGCCCAGCCCTTGCACACGGGCGCGTCGGAGACCTCGACGGCGTAGATGTCCGGTTCCAGGTCCGGTCCCGTCAGGACGCGGACGGCGTCGCCCCACTGCACCTTGATCCAGTGGTGGAAGGCCTCGGCCCCCTCGTACCGGTCCCGCACCAGGATCCGGACGGCGCCCACGTGGAGCCACGCCAGGAGGTCGGGCACCTCCTGGGTCAGCCGGCCCGCCTCGAAGAACCAGGACGCCCTGGGCAGCCGGGCGCCGGGTTCGTAGAGCATGCGGTCGCCGTGGGGGTGTTCGAGATCGTGGACGAACAGGGACACCCCGAGCTCCCGCGCCTTGAGGATGGCCTGGCGGACGAACTCGGTGGGCAGCGGCTGCTTCCAGACCGGCTGGTCCGTGAGGGGGTCGACGGCCACCGCGCCGTTGTGGACGATGCACGGGGCCCGCAGCCCGAGGTCCCGGGCGAAGGGTCGCGTCGCCACCCAGCGGCGGCCGGTGGCCAGCACCACGTGATGCCCCGCCGCCACGGCCGCCCGGACGGCGTCGCGCACCCGGGGCCGCAGCGTGCCGCGGCTGTCCAGCAGGGTCCCGTCGACATCGAGGGCGATCAGATAGGGGAGCAAGGGGCATCCTCCTCCGGATCGAACCGCCCCTATTATAGGCGCTGGGGACCGCCGATGGCCGAAGGGCGCTGGGGACCCGGTGGCCGAAGGGGGCCGCATGCCGACGGCGGCCCAGGAGCGCAGAGGGGCGCCGCCGGCCCGTGATGCAGCCTTGTCGCACGGGCCTGCGACGCCCCGAACCGCCTTCGTTCAGCTTGGTGCGACCTTCCGAGCGCGACCTCCGCGTGCAACCTTCCGATGCTGGACGGCGTCAAGCCCCGGGGCCACGCGGCCTCGACGCCCGCAGGATGCCCAGGTCCACCCGGAGCGCGGCCCGGGCTGCCGAACCGGCTTCCTAGGCCGAGGCACCGGTCCCCGCAGCCAGTCGTCTTCCGGCGGCCTCCACCACCTGGAGCGACCGATCGGCTCCCTCGAGGACCTGGGCGAGGACCGCGGCGACCCGAGCGGCACCATGCGCCTCGACCAGCCGGTCCAGCTCCTCCCGCGCGGCGGGGGAGACCTCCCCGACATGCCGGTGGAGCAGCTCCAGCAGGCCGGCGGCATCGATGCCGGTGGCCGCCGCGGCGGCGTGCGGCATGGCGTGCGGCACGGCCCCCGACGCGCCGGCCGCGGGGGCATCCGGGGCGGCCTCCCTGACCCCGTCGTGGCCGGTTCGTCCCGAGGATCCCGCTTGGCCCGTTCCCGCCGCGGTCCCCCGGCGCGGTGGCTCGGACCACGACTCCACGACCGGGCGGCCGTGGGCGGGCCGTGGGCCGGTGGGCCGGTTCGTCCGCGGGGGAGCCGTCGGCGCCCAGGGCGTTCCGCGCGCCTCCGGTCCTTCCCCCAGCCTACCGGCACCGGCCCCCCGAGGGGCCGGGCGCCGGCCGCGGCCCTGGCTCCACGGGGAGGTGGGGGATCGGCCCACGCCGTGCCGGTGAAGTTCGAGCAGGCGGTCGGCGTAGCGGTTTGCCAGGGGCTGCTTGCCGCCGAGCCGCCGGGTGGAGAAGGCGTACTTGCCGCTGGCGGGGTCGAAGTGCACCACCTCGACCTGGACCCGTTCGCCCTTGTAGAAGTAGTCCTCCGCCCGCTCCACGTACCAGTCGGCGATCTCGGAGATGTGGATCAGCCCGCGGCGGCCGTCGTCCGTCACCACGAAGGCGCCGTAGTCGACGATGCCGGTGATGGTGCCGTGGACGCGGGTCCCGGGCGCCAGGGGCACGAGCCCCGCGCGATCGCGGACCTGGCCGGTCGCGGCCGGCGAGCCGACGACGCCGCGGCCCGCCCCAGGGCGGGCGGCCGGCGCATCGCTGCGGCGGTTGGCCGCCACGCCAGCACTTTGCCGCGCCCGGGCGGGCCCGGCACCCCCGCCGTCGGCACGATCGATGCCCCCGCCGCTGGCACGACCGGCACCCCCAACGCCGGCACGACCGGTTCCCCCGACGCCCGTCGGCCCGGCACGCCGGCGGGCGTCGGCGCCGGGGGTGGCCGGCGCCCGCCCCCCGCCCCTGGCCGCCCCCCCATCCGCCGCGGGGCTCGCCGCCTCGCCGCTTGCAGCGGGCACGCCCGCCATCCCCTCGGGCCGGGCATCCGCCGCCTCAGCGGGACGAACCGGCTGCGGCTGCCGGATCGGGGGCGTCGCCTCCCCGTCCGGTCGCAGCGCCTCCATCGAAGCATCCGCCATGCCGAAAGACGCCTCCTCCGTGCAGGGTCGCCCGGCCCAGGGGTGTCCGGCGCCTGCAGCCGGACACGCCATGTACCCGTTGCATCCTGCATGTAGGTTATGGAATGGGCATCCGCGTTATCCAAAGTCCGCACAATCCGCAGCCCGGCCCCCCGGTCGCAAGGCCAGCTCGCAGGGTCGACCCCTCCGGTCGCCGGGGGTTCGGACCCGCCTGCCCGGGGACGGCGACGGCACGCCGGGTTGGTGGGCGCGTCGGCCCCCGGACGGGACGCCCGCGGGCCGGAGGCTGCGGCGACGGGCGATCCCAGCGGCGGAGGTCCCCCGGGACGTCACCCGTGGCAGCGGGCGACGGTCGATCGAAGCCGAGCGATCGCGAACGGCTTCACGCCGGTCGCAGGGCGAAGCTCAGCTCCGCCTCCGCCGCCAGTTGGCCGTCGACGGTCGCGCGGGCGCGCCCCTTGCCCACGGATCCGCGCACGGCGACGATCTCCACCTCGATCTCCAGGCAGTCCCCGGGGACCACGGGCCGGCGCCAGCGGACGCGGTCGGCGCCGGCGAACAGGGCCAGGCGGCCGCGGTTCTCCGGCAGGGAGAGGACGGCGCACGCCCCCACCTGGGCCATGGCCTCGAGGATCAGCACCCCCGGCATGATGGGGCGGCCCGGGAAGTGTCCCTGGAAGAAGGGCTCGTTGGCGCTGACGCACTTGCGCCCGACCGCCCGGCGACCGGGCTCCAGGGCCAGGATGCGATCGACCAGGAGGAAGGGATAGCGGTGGGGGAGCACCTGGAGGATCTCGTCGATGGCCATGGCCCCGGGGCGGTCCGTGGCCCCCTGAGGGCGGTCCTGCTCGGTCACGGGCGGTCCATCCTCCCCGTCGCCATGAAGGTCGCGCAGCTCGACGCGCCCGAGGCATGCAGTCGCCACGGGCGCCACGGGCGGGCCGGCTCGTACCGCGGCTCGTGCGCCCAGAAGCCGCCAGCCGTACCCGCCCCCGATCCGCCGACGGTCCCCCCTCGCCCCCGCACCCGGGATGGGAGCCGCGAGGAATCCCCCCGGAATCCGCGAGGGGACCGGCGGTGCGACCCCTACAGATTCGCCGTGGGACCGTGCCCGCCCTGCCTACCCACCTTTTGGCGCCTCCTGTGGCCGGCGCCGGCGGCGCCCCTCGTCCCGCGTCGCCCATCGGGCTGCCCAAGGCGCCAAGGGCTCGCCCCGCAAGCCCCAAGGCGGTAAAAAAGGGGGAGCCGGAGGAACCGGCTCCCCACTGCGCCCATTCCCATGCCGCAATTCCGCGGGCCGAGCGGCGCACGATCCGCACGCTTCCCGGCAGGCGCTCCGGCCCGGCCCGGCCGGCCAGGCACCGGGGCGCGCCGGCGGGCGACGCGTCCAGGCCTTCCCGCCGCCTGCCGGGTCAGCCGCGGGCCTTCTCGTAGCGCCGGGCGACCTCGTCCCAGTTGACCACGTTCCACCACGCGGCGACGTAGTCAGGCCGCCGGTTCTGGTACTTCAGGTAGTAGGCGTGCTCCCACACGTCCAGGCCCAGGATCGGCGTGTGGCCCTTCATGTAGGGGCTGTCCTGGTTCGGGAGGCTGTACACCTGCAGGTCGCCCTTCTCGTCCACCACGAGCCACGCCCAGCCGCTGCCGAAGTGGGTCGTGGCGGTCTTGGTGAACTGCTCCTTGAAGGATTCGAAGCTGCCGAAGGCCTTGTCGATCGCCTCGGCCAGGGCACCCGAGGGCTGGCCGCCGCCGCGCGGGCTCATGATCTCCCAGAACAGCGAGTGGTTGGCGTGGCCGCCGCCGTTGTTCCGCACGGCGGTGCGGATGTCCTCGGGAACCTGGTCGATCTGGCGCAGGAGCTCCTCGATGGGCTTGTTCTGGAGCGCGGGATACTTCTCCAGGGCCGCGTTGACGTTGTTCACGTAGGTGGCGTGGTGCCGGTCGTGGTGGATGCGCATGGTCTGCTCGTCGATGTGCGGCTCGAGGGCGTTGTAGTCGTACGGCAGGGGCGGCAGTTGGTAAGCCACCGACGATCCCTCCTCGGTTGGGCAGATCGCGCGGGGCCCTCGCCACCGGCAGAAGCACGAAGCGTCCCTGGCCAGGCCGACCGTCCCGGCCGCCGACGGGGCCGGTGGCCCAGGCTGTCCCGCGCCCGAATACGAGTATATACCAACGTCCGGAAGCTTTCATGCGACACCCCCGTGACGGCCCCGCGACAGCCCCGGCGACGGCCCCGGCGGCGACCCAGGGCCGGACGAACCGGCAACGCGCCCGGGGCGGGCGGCAGACCGCCGCCCGCCCCGGGCGCATCAGGGGGGAGGCCCATGCGGGCCTTGGGGGGAAAGAGGACAAACCAAAGGTCACGGGTTCCCGCGGTTGATGGCCGTCCTCGCGTCTCACGGCCGCAGGCGGTTGATGGCGCCCATCATCTCGTCGGCGGTCAGCACCGCCCGGGCATTGAGCTGGTAGGCCCGCTGCGCCGCCAAGAGGCGCGTCATCTCCGCGGCCAGGTCGACGTTGGACTGCTCCAGCATGCCCTGGCGCACCCGACCGGCCCCGCCCTGCCCCGGCGGCAGGGCGATCAGCGGCTCGGGTCCCGGTGCGAACAGGCCCTCGCCCCGGCTCTCCAGGGCGTCGGGTGCCGCCGGCACCACCACGGCCAGTCGTCCCGCCGGGACCTCGTCGCCGTCGGCCAACACGGCCCGGATCTCGCCCTCGGGCGAGACGATCCACGTGCGGCTTCCCGGCGGCAACACCACCGGCTGCCCGTCGTCCCGCAGCAGGGGCCGCCCGGCGCCGTCGGTGACCACCAGCCCCTCCCCTCCGTCGGGCCCGCCAGCCGCCGGCGGGCCCCCGGGCCAGGGGCTGAGGGTGAAGGCGCCGCCCCGCGTCAGCAAGACCTCCCCCGTGGCGGGTTCGACCACCTGGAGGAAGCCGGCCCCCTCCAGGGCCAGGTCCCACGGCGAGCCGGTCTCGCGGAGCGGCCCCTGGTGCCAGAGGCGGGGCGTGGCGGCGAGGCGTACACCGTGCCCCACCTGCACGCCGCCGGTCGCCGCGGCGAGGGGCGCCACCGGCGCCTGCACGGCGGCGTAGGCCAGGTCGGCGAAGTCCGCCCGCGACGCCTTGAAGCCGGCGGTGTTGACGTTGGCCAGGTTGTTGGCGGTGACGTCGACCTGACGGGCGGCGGCGGCCATGCCCGCGGCCGACGACCACAGGGCCCGCTGGATCACGTCACCCGCCCCACTTCCTGGATGGCCAGACCCAGGGTCTGGTCATGGGCCGCCAGCACCCGCTGGGCGGCCTCGAAGGCGCGGAAGTTGGCCAGCATGGCCACCACCGTCTTCACCGGGTCGACATTGGACTGTTCCAAAACGCCCTGGCGCACCGGCGTGTCCACGGGCACCGCCGCGCCCGCATCGCCCAGGTTGACCAGCAGGTTGTCGCCGGCCCTGCGCAAGGCGGCGGGGTTGGCGAAGTTCACCCGGGCGATGGTGCCCACGGCGAAGCCGCCCACCTCCACCTGACCGTCCGGCGTCACGGTGAAGTCGGCGGTGCCCACCCACAGGGGCTCCCCGTCGATGCCGAGCACGGGCCAGCCGTCGGGCGTCTGCAGGTAGCCCTCGGGTCCGACGGTGAAGTTGCCCGCCCGGGTGTAGGCGGGCCCATCCGGTCCCAGCACCACGAAGAAGCCCTCGCCCGCCAGGGCCAGATCCTGGGGGCGACCGGTCTCCACCCACGGACCGGGGCGGACGTCGAGACCGGCCTCGGCCACCACCACCCCGTTGCCCACCGGGCCGACCGGCGCCGCACCACGGCCCTCCAGCCGGGAGACGAGGAGCTCCGGGAAGGCCTCGGTGACGTTCCAGCTAGCCCGATAGCCGGGGGTCTCGACGTTGGCCAGGTCCGTGGCCAGGCGCTGCTGCACCACGACCCGGGCCATCATGCCGCTGGCGGCGGTGTAGAGTCCTCGCAACAAGGCCCGTCTCCCTCCACTGACCGGCGAGCCACGGCCGCCCGGGACCCCCTGGGGCCCATGGCCCCGCGATGCGAGGCCGGTGCGCGCCTGCCGCCGGCAGCGAACCGGGCGCGAACCGGAGCAGCGAACCGGGGTCCATCAAGGGCACCAAATGAAAACCCCCGGCGGCTGCCGGGGGACGAGAGCCCAACCTATCCCTCCGCCCGCTGCCACCGTGGCGAGGCACCGGGACCGGGCCCGCGGCCCGGAGAACCGTCCTACGGTGGGTCGGGCGGTACGGGATGCTCCACCCGTTCGGCAGCCCGGCCGTCGTGGCCGGCGGACGGCGCCCCCGGGCCCCAAGCCCGCTCCCCTCCCCCTTCGGAGGGGGGATCCTCGTCGGCCCTCGGTCGCCCCCGCCGCGCGGTAGACCCGTGGCTTTGCGCCCCCGCCTTTCGGCGGGTTTGCCCTTTCGCGGCGTGTCGAACCTCGACGGGAACCTCGTTTTGGAAGGCATGTTCGGCGCCGGTCGCGCCATTCCTGCTGGGAGCTCGGATCGTCTTCGCGGCGGGTCGCGCGCAGCGTCCGGCGGCCTGCCATCGAACCGCCCAATGGCCGCCCTCCCCGGCCCGCACCGGGCGGCGGTCGCCTGTCGCGTCGGCTTCGGGCCGGCCCTGGGCCGCAGCCGGGTGCAGCTCGTCGAGACCGCAGACATCCTCCGCCCCGCGGGCCGGTGCGCCCCGGCCCGCGGCCTCGCCCCCCATCCTTCGTGATCCGGCCCTCGGCCGGTCCGGGGCCACGGCCGCCCGAGCGCGGACGCGAGGGCACCGAGGTCGGTTCCGGCGTGGACGGTGGGGCCCAAGGCCGGCGTCACCCGGCGACGACGACCCCCGCCAGGCGATCGAGCATGCCCAGGGCCGCCCCGGTCCCCAGGGCCACCGTCAGCAGCGGCTCCTCCGGCTGCACCACGGGCAGACCGGTGGCCTCGGCGATGCGCCGGTCCAGGCCCCGCAGCAGCGACCCGCCGCCGGTGAGCACCAACCCGCCCACCACCAGGTCGGCCGCGAGCTCCGGAGGAACCCGCTCCAGGGCGGCACGCAGGCCGGCCAGCAGGGTGCCGATGGGCTCTTCCAGCGCCTCGTGGATCTCGGCGGCGGTCAGGTGCAGGGTCCGGGGCAGGCCGGTGACCAGGTCGCGGCCCCGCACCTCGAAGCGTTCGTCCGCCTCGGGGGGCACGGCCGTGCCGATGGCGATCTTGGCCTGCTCCGCCGTGCGCTCGCCGATCAGCACGTTGTACCGCCGCTTGACATGGCGGACGATGGCCTCGTCGAAGGCGTCGCCGCCGACCCGCACCGAGGCGCCCACCACCACGCCCCCCAGGGAGAGCACAGCGATGTCCGTGGTGCCCCCGCCCACGTCGACCACCAGGTGGCCGCCGGGCCGGTGGATGTCGAGCCCCGCCCCCAGGGCGGCGGCGACCGGTTCCTCCACCAGGTAGACCTTGCGGGCCCCCGCCTCGTAGCCCGCCTCGATGACGGCCCGCCGCTCCACGGTGGTGACGCCGGCGGGGACGCACACCACCATGCGGGGCCGCAAGCCCAGCCGGTGGGGCATGGCCCGTTGCAGCAACGCCTTGAGCAGGGTGGCGGTGGCCGTGAAGTCGGCGATGACGCCACCGCGCAGCGGGCGCGCGGCCACGATGTGGCCCGGCGTCCGCCCCAACATCCGATGGGCCTCGGCGCCCACGGCCACGACGCGCCCCGTCTGCCGGTCGACGGCGACCACCGAGGGCTCGTTGAGCACGATGCCGCGGCCCTCCACGTAGACCAGGGTGTTGGCGGTGCCCAGGTCGACCCCCAGGTCCCGCACGAACCCGACCATGTCCCCTCCTCCCTCCTGCCCGTGGGACGGCCGCCACCGCGGCCGACGGCCGTCGGTCGGCGGGCGTGGAGGCGGTGTCGACGCCAGGGCGGATTTCTTTGCCATCGGGTCGGGTTCCTCTTGACGCACAAGATGGCGGGCCGGGAGGGGATGGCCTCGGACCCCCGCTCGTCGCCGCTGGGAATGGGTTGTCCATCGAATGGGTTGTCCGCCGCGCGTCCAGGCGGGTGCCGCTCGTCGCCGCTGGGAATGGGTTGTCCGCCGCGCGCCCAGGCGGGTGCGGTGCGGACCGGCGCCGGGGAGGGGTCGTCCGGGGCAGGGGAAGGAAGGGGGCCGGGCTGCAGGCCGCTGACACCGGGTCGCGCCCGGGGGCCGCCGCCACGGCCGCGTTCGTCCGGGGGCCAGGGCCGGTGCCGGCAGGGACGGCGTTCAGGCCCCGACGGAGGGCTCCGAGGGGGGTTGCTTGCGCACCGGGCCCCGCTGCTCCTGCAGGTACTTGAGGCGGGTGGCCTCACCACCCCGCAGGTGGCGCTCCGCCTTGTTGGTCGCCAGGACCTGCTGGACCTTCGCCGCCAGCTGGCTGTCGATCTTGGGCAGGCGCTCGGTTACGTCCTTGTGGACGGTGCTTTTCGAGACACCGAACACCTTGGCTGCCTCGCGCACGGTGGAGCGGGTGCGAGCGATGTACGTGCTCACCTCCACCACGCGCTTCCAGATGTAGTCCTTCACCGACCTGCCCCCTTCGCCCTGGTCTGTTACCATCTATATGAGGGCGTTAGGCAAACATACCTTGACCGCAGGGCCGCGCACGGCCGCGCACGGGCGGACAGGCCATCGGCCTGGGTCGACGGGGTCCCACCCGGGGGACGAACCGGCTTCGCCGGAGGGCCGTGGGACGGGGATGGGCGCGGTGCCTGGGGCGAGGGGAGCGGTGCACGGGGTTCGGGGGCGAGGCGCGCCCGCCGCCGGTTGGGCGGGAGGGGCCGCGATGGGGGACGCGGCCCGCGTCGCGGCCCGATGCCATCGGGCCGCGACGCGGGCCGGTGCGCATGGCGGGGGCGGCTTGGGCGGTGCGGACGCCGTGGATCCGCGTCGGACGCAGGTGAGCCGATGCGTCGGACGCAGGTGAGCCGATGGGCCCGGGGCGATTGCTGCGGACGCGACCCCGGACGGCGATGGCCGCTGCGGGGGCGCGCGGGCCGGGGCGGCCCGCGCTTCCCTGGCCGACGGACCACCGGACCACGCCCGGGGGAGGGGCCCGCCGGCTGGTTCGGCATGGCGAACGGCCGGGTCGGCGAACCCTGCCGGGCGCACCGGGAGCGACCTTGGCCTGGGTCGGGCGGCTCGCAAGGGGGGCGGACGCGGGAGGGCCGCACCGCCCGTCGGCGGTGCGGCCCTCCCGTGCGCAAGGGGCGCTCGTCACCCCTGTCAGGTCCGGCCGGTCCGCGGCGGGCCGGCTGCCGAGGCCCGGCCCGGGACCGGGGTTTGCCGAGGACCGCGAACGGTGCGCCTGTCCGCGGCTATCCGATGACCGTGTTGGGATCGACGGCCTCGTCCCCCAGCCAGATCTCGAAGTGGACGTGGACGCCGGCGGCCGACTCCACCCGCGCCGACGAACCGGCCTTCCCGATGGCCTGGCCGCGACGCACCTGCTGCCCCGCCTCCACCGAGGCCTCCGCCAGGCTGGCGTAGACGGTCCGGTAGCCGCCGTCGTGCTCGATGGTGACGGTTAGCCCGCGCTCGGCGTCGCGCTCGACCCCGACCACGCGGCCGTCTGCGGCGGCCAGGACGTCCGTGCCCTCCGGGACCGCCAGGTCGACGCCCGGATGCCAGCGCCAGTCGCCCATGGTCTCCGAGTACTGCCAGCCGAAGCCCATGGCCGTGCGGCCGTTGGTCACGGGCCAGGCCAAGGCGGGCGTCGTCTCGCCCGCCACCTCGCGGGTGGGCACGTCGTCCCGCGGCTCGGACCGCGTGCCGGTCTCGGCACCGGCGGCGGCCCCGGCCTGGCTGGGAACGGGCTGCGGCGTCGCCGCGCTGGGGGCCGACCCCTGGTCCGCGCCCGCCGGGGTCGTCGGCTCCTCCACGGCGGACGGCTCGGGGCCGGAGAGGCCCGGCCAGCCCTGGAAGTAGAGATAAGACCCGACGAAGACGGCCACCAGTACGATGAAGCCCAGCAGCGGCCGCAGTGCCGGCCAGCCGCGGAGTTTGGCCATCCAGTTGGCCAGGCGGCCGGGTATGCGGCTCTGCCCGCTCTGCGGGTTCTCCTGCATGTGGCACCACCTCTGGCCGGTAGTGTTGCCAGGGCTGGTGCTTTTATGCAGGAGCGCGCGTGCAGGAGCGCGCCGCGGCCTCGTGCCGCCGCCGTCATTCCGCGAAGATGGGCCGCAGCGTGGTCCCCGGGTAGTAGTGGCGGAGGATCGCCTCGTAGGTGTGTCCCTGGCGAGCCATGCCCTCGGCGCCGTACTGGGACATGCCGACCCCGTGGCCCCATCCGCGGATCGCGAAGACCACGCGGTCACCCTGTCGCTGGCAGCTCCACCACGTGGACGGCAGCTCCAGCCGCTGGCGGAGCTCGGGGCCGGTGAACGTCCTGTCACCCACCGTGGCCCGGCCCACGCGGCCGCCGGGCGACGGCTCGATGCGGGCGAAGCACTGCCCCTGGGGCAGCTGGCGCACCACCTTGGCGTCGACCTGCAGGCGGCGGGCGAAGTCCGCCAGCGACATCGCCTTCGTGCTGCGCCAGTGGGGTGAGGCGGTCTCCCAGGGCGACTCCACGGGCCGCAGGTAGGGGACGTCGTTGCCCCACACGGCGGCGGCCGCCTCGGTGCGGCCGCCCGACGTGGAGTGGTAGACCGCGTCGATGGGCGCGCCTTGGTACACCAGGATCAGCCCGGCCGTCTCCCGGACCGCGTCCTGGATCTTGCGGGTGAAGCGCCAGCCGTCGAGCAGGCCCCACTCGCGTCGCCGCGCCGCCAGGGGCTGCCACGCCTGGCCCGTCTGGGGGTCGCCGCAGACGTCGGCGTCGGGGTGCTCCCGGCAGCCCGGCCCGCCGAAGACCCGCATCTGGCGCACCGCAAAGGTGCGGGCGGCCACCGCCTGCGCCTTGAGGGCCTCGGGGTGGAAGGTGGCGGGCATCTCGGCCGCCACCACCCCGGTGAGGTAGACCTCCAGGGGCAGGGTCTCCACGGCCTGGGTGCCGGGCACCCACACGCGCACGGGCAGCTCGCCCGGGTCGAGGGGCACCAGCGGGCTCTCGGGCCCCTCGATGCGCAGGCCCCGGCTGATCACCACGAGGAACGGCAGCAAGACCGTCAGCGCCAGGACCAGGAGGAACCAGCCGGCCACCGGACGGCGCCATGCCGGCCGCAGGGCCACGGGCCACCCCTCCCCGCCGCGCGGCCGTGGCCGCACTGTCAGCCACGGCCAAGTCTCGGCGCGGCCTCCGCCGGGTTGTCCGCCCGCGGCTCCCGCGGTCCCGATCCCCGGGAGGATGCGCGGGCGGACCCGACCCACGTGAGGATGTCTATGTGGGGACGACCGGGGACATGCCTCGAGCCCCAAGCCCCCGGGGCCGGGCGGGGCCACCCGGCCCCGCCCGGCCCCGCCCGGCCCCGTGAGCACCCCGGGGGCTCGCGCGATGGCGCCCGTGCGCCATCGCGCGAGCCCCCGGGCATGCACCTCGCAGTGTGCCATCTGCATGGGGCACCGGCGGTCCGCCGCCTGCGGAGGGCACCGGAGGTGTCCGGCCCGCCATGGGCCCGGCCCACGCTGGGAAGCCCGTCAGCGCCGCCCGTCAGCGGGCCAGCAGTTCGGCGACCACCGGGTCGTCCTCCGTGCTCAGGCGCTCCACGTCTGCTCCCAGCCCCCGCAGCTTCTGCTCGATGGCCACGTAGCCCCGGTCGATGTGGTGGACGCCGCTGACCTCGGTGATCCCCTCGGCACCCAGGCCCGCCAGCACCAGGGCGGCGCCCGAGCGCAGGTCCGTGGCCGTCACGGGAGCCCCCTGCAGCCGCTCGACGCCGGTGACGATGGCGGTCTGGCCCTGGATCTGGATGTGGGCGCCCATCCGGCGCAGCTCCGGCACGTGGGTGAAGCGGTTCTCGAACAGGGTCTCCGTCACCGTCGCCGTGCCCTCGGCGGTCGCCAGCGCGGCCATGGTGGGCGCCTGCAGGTCGGTGGGGAAGCCCGGGTACGGCAGGGTCTTGATGTCGACGGCCCGCGGCCGCCCGTCCATGGCCACCGTCAGCTGGTCCCCGTCCACCACCACCTCGGCGCCCATCTCCCGCAGCTTGGCCAGCAGGGACTTGAGGTGCTCCGGCACCACGCCGGTGGCGGTCACCTGGCCGCCGGCGATGACGGGCGCCAGCAGGAAGGTGCCGGCCTCGATGCGGTCGGGGATCACCGCGTAGGTGCCCCCGCCCAGCGCCGGGACGCCGCGGATCTGGATCACCTTCGTCCCCGCGCCGCGCACGTCGGCACCCAGCGTGTTGAGGAAGTTGGCCAGATCGACGACCTCCGGTTCCTCCGCCGCGTTCTCGATGGTGGTGGTGCCCTCGGCCAGCACCGCGGCCATCATGATGTTCTCCGTGGCCCCGACGCTGGGCACGTCGAGGTAGATCGACGTGCCGCGCAGGCCGTGGGGCGCACGCACCTCCACCTGGCCTCCGCTGACCTCGACCTCGGCACCCAGGGCGGCGAAGCCCTTGAGGTGCAGGTCGATGGGCCGCTGGCCGATGGCACAACCCCCGGGCATGGCCGCCCGGGCCCGGCCCAGGCGGGCCAGCAGCGGGCCCAGCACCAGGATGGAGGCCCGCATGCGCCGCACCAGCTGGTACGGCGCGGCGTAGGCCAGTTCGTCGGCCGGCTGGACCGCCAGGCCGCCGTCGGCGGCCGGCCCCACCACGACGCCTAGCGCCCGCAGGAGGCGGATCATGGTGTCGACGTCGTCCAGCGCCGGGATGTCGTGGAGGAAGCACGGTTCCTCCGCCAGCAGGGTGGCCGCCAGGATCGGCAAGGCCGCGTTCTTGGCACCGCTGATCCTCACCTGACCCTTGAGGGGGCGCCCGCCGCGAACCACGATCCGTTCCACCGTCTCAACCCCCTCCAGGGCCACGCCCGGCCGGCGGGTGGCCGCCAGGACCGCGGCGGCGTGCCGCCGCGACGCCGCCGCGGAATCGCAACCCGTCCGCCCGGGCGCGCCGCCGATATGGGATTCGCACACCGCGGCCCGCTTGTGCCCGGACCCGCGGGCACCGCCCCGCCGGCCGTCGCGTGCATCCCCATGTATGTTATCGCCTCCGGCCCCCGCGGGGTTCCAGGCGACTCCCGGCGGCCACCCCCGGCACGACCCCGGCCCGGCGCGTCGGCCATCGCCGGACCGGTTCCGCCGTCCGGCGCCGTCAGACCAGGTCGCCGGTGTCCGCCCCCGCGGCGCGCAGGCGGTTGAGGGCGCGGTGCAAGGCGGCGCGGGCGCGCTCGAAGTCCCAGTTGGCATCCCGCTCGGCCAGCCGGCGCCGGGCCCGCTCCGCGGCCGCCCGCGCCCGCGCCACGTCGATCTCTTCCGCGCGTTCGGCGGCGTCGGAGAGGACCACCGCGTGGTTATCTGCCACCTCGAAGAACCCGCCGGCCACGGCCACGCGCCGCCGCTCGCCGCCCTTGCGGTAGCTCAGGATGCCGATCTTCAGGGTCGCCACCATGGGCGCGTGGTCGGGCAGCACGCCCAGCAGGCCCTCAGACCCGGGCACGATCAGCGAGTCGACCTCCTCGCGGAAGACGACCCGCTCGGGCGTGATGACCTCCAGCATGATGGCGCGCTCCGCCATGGTGTCGCCCCTCTCAGACCAGGGTCTTGGCCTTCTCCACGGCCTCGTCGATGGTGCCCACCATGTAGAAGGCGGCCTCGGGCAGGTCGTCGTGCTTGCCCTCGAGGATCTCCTTGAAGCCGCGCACCGTCTCCTCGCGGCTGACGTACTTGCCGGGCGTGCCGGTGAAGACCTCGGCCACGAAGAAGGGCTGGGCCAGGAAGCGCTCCAGCTTGCGCGCCCGCTGGACGATCAGCTTGTCCTCCTCGGTGAGCTCGTCCATCCCCAGGATGGCGATGATGTCCTGCAGGTCCTTGTACCGCTGCAGGACCTGCTGGACGCCGCGCGCCACCTCGTAGTGCTCCTGCCCGACGATGTTCGGGTCGAGGATGCGCGACGTGGACGCCAGCGGGTCCACCGCGGGGTAGATGCCGCGCTCGGCGATGGCGCGCTCCAGGCGCACCGTGGAGTCCAGGTGCGCGAAGGTGGTCACCGGCGCCGGGTCGGTGTAGTCGTCGGCGGGGACGTACACCGCCTGCACCGAGGTGATGGATCCCTTTCGCGTCGTGGTGATGCGCTCCTGCAGGTTGCCCATCTCCGTGGCCAGGGTGGGCTGGTAGCCGACGGCGCTGGGCATGCGGCCGAGGAGGGCCGACACCTCGGACCCGGCCTGGGTGAAGCGGAAGATGTTGTCGATGAACAGCAGCAGGTCCTGGCCCTCTTCGTCCCGGAAGTACTCGGCCATCGCCAGGCCCGTCAGGCCCACCCGCAGCCGGGCGCCCGGCGGCTCGTTCATCTGGCCGAAGACCAGGGCCGTCTTGTCGAGGACCCCGGACTCCTTGAGCTCGTGGTACAGGTCGTTGCCCTCGCGGGTGCGCTCGCCCACGCCGGCGAAGACGGAGAAGCCGCCGTGCTTGTAGGCGATGTTGTGGATCAGCTCCATGATGATCACGGTCTTGCCCACGCCGGCGCCGCCGAACAGGCCGACCTTCCCGCCGCGGGCGAAGGGGCAGATCAGGTCGATGACCTTGATGCCCGTCTCCAGGATCTCCGTGGCGGGGTTCACGTCGGCCACGTCGGGCGCCGGCCGGTGGATGGGATAGCGCTTCTTCGTCTTGGGCGGCTCCTTGCCGTCGATGGGCTCGCCCAGCACGTTGAACATCCGTCCCAGCACCTCGCGGCCCACGGGGACGGTGATCGGGCCGCCGGTGTCGACGGCGGGCATGCCCCGCTGCAGCCCGTCGGTGGAGGCCATGGCGACGCACCGGACCACGTTGTTGCCCAGGTGCTGCGCCGCCTCCACCGTCAGGTCGATCTCCACCTGCTCGGTCTTGGCCTGGATCTTGATGGCGTTGTAGATGTCCGGCAGCTTGCCCTCGGGGAACTCGATGTCGACCACCGGGCCGATCACCTGGACGACCCGGCCCACGTTCTGCTCGGCCATGGCAGTCTCCCTCCGGTCCGCGGCGCCTCGGGACGGGCCTGGCCGCCGTCCCACCGCGCCTGCCCCCCGGCTTGCTCCGCCGCTCCTCCGCCCGCCGCCGGGCCGGCGGTCCCGGGGTGGGACCGCTTCCGCCCCAGGCCCCCCGGCGGCTCGGGATGGCACGTCGGACGAACCGGCGCCCGCGCCGGCCACGGGCCGGCGACGCTCCCGTCGGCCCCGGCCCGCCGAAGCCCGCAGCGGGCCGCGGGGGACGGCGGCGCGGGATCAGCCCTTGAGGGCCTCGGCGCCGCTGACGATCTCCGCCAGCTCCTTGGTGATGGCCGCCTGGCGGGCGCGGTTGTACGCCAGGGTCAGCGTCTCGATCAGCTCGGCCGCGTTGTCCGTCGCGTTCTTCATCGCCGTCATCCGCGCCCCGTGCTCGCTGGCCTTGGCCTCCTGCAAGGCCCGGAAGACCAGGATCTGCACGTACTTGGGCAGCAGGGCCTCCAGCACCGCCCGCTCCGACGGCTCGTAGATGTACTCGCGCACGCCCTGGGGACCGCTGCCCGCCGGGCGCTCGGCTGCGACCTGCGGACCGCCGGCCAGCGCGCCGCTCGCCGCCGCGCGCCCGGACGCCCCGCCCGGCGCCGCACCCCGGTCCGCCGCCGGGCCCGCGGCCGCGCCGCCGGCCGGTTCGTCCAGCCCGGCGACGGGCAGGAGGCGGGTCACCACCGGCCGCTGGCTGATGGCCGACCGGTACTCGGTGTAGACCAGGCGCACCTCGTCGACGTCGCCGGACAGATAGCGGTCCACCAGCCACCGCGCCAGGTCCCGGGCGGTGGCGAAGTCCACGTCCTCGCCCAGGCCGGTCAGCTCCCGGGCGAAGGCGTGGCCGCGGCGGCGGAAGTGGTCGCGTCCCTTCCGCCCCACCGCCACCAGGACCGGCTCCACGTCCGGCGGCAGCTGGCGCAGCTCCTGCTCCGCCCGCCGGATCACGTTGGCGTTGTAGCTGCCCGCCAGGCCGCGGTCGCCGGTGACGATCACCAGGCCCACGCGGCGGACGGGTCGCGGCGCCACCAGAGGATGCTGGCGCGCCTGCTCGGATCCGGCCAGGCGGGCCAGCATGGCCCGCAGGGCGTTGGCGTACGGCCGGCCGGAGC
Organism: Thermaerobacter composti; assembly: GCF_033582035.1. NCBI lineage: Bacteria > Bacillati > Bacillota > Clostridia > Eubacteriales > Clostridiales Family XVII. Incertae Sedis > Thermaerobacter > Thermaerobacter composti. Next base: position 151,111 of record NZ_CP132508.1, on the reverse strand, counting down.
GGGCGGCCTCCTCGGCCCGCTTGAGCTTCGCGGCGGCGACCATGTACATCGCGCGGGTGATCTGTTGGGTGTTCCGCACCGCGCGGATGCGACGCCGGATGTCCCGCATCGAGGCCATGGCGAATCACCCTTCCCGGCGTCCGTCACGACGCCCGCTGCACCTGCCGGGCGGGCTCGGCCGCGCCGGAAGCCCCCTCTTGCCCCTCGCCCAGGAAGCCGGCCTTGAACTGTTGGATGGCGGCCTGCAGCCGCTGCTCGTTCTCCTGGGTGATCTCCTTCTCGGTCCGGATCGACTCCAGCACCTCCGGGTGGAACCGCTTGAGGTGCTGGAGGAACTCGCGCTCGAACGCCCGCACGCGCTCGACGGGCACGTCGTCGAGGTAGCCGTTGACGCCGCAGTAGATGGCGACCACCTGTTCCTCCACCGGCATCGGCTCGTGCTCGCCCTGCTTGAGGATCTCCGTCACCCGCTGACCCCGGGCCAGGCGGGCCTGGGTCGCCTTGTCGAGGTCCGAGCCGAACTGGGCGAAGGCGGCCAGCTCGCGGTACTGCGCCAGGTCCAGGCGCAACCGGCCGGCCACCTGCTTCATCGCCTTGATCTGGGCCGCGGAGCCGACGCGGGACACGGAGCGGCCGACGTCGATGGCGGGACGGATGCCGGAGTAGAACAGGTCCGACTCCAGGAAGATCTGGCCGTCGGTGATGGAGATCACGTTGGTCGGGATGTAGGCCGAGATGTCGCCGGCCTGGGTCTCGATGATCGGCAGCGCGGTCAGCGAGCCACCGCCGATCTCGTCGCTGAGGCGGGCCGCCCGCTCCAGGAGCCGCGAGTGCAGGTAGAACACGTCCCCGGGGTACGCCTCCCGTCCCGGCGGCCGCCGCAGCAGCAGGGACAGCTCGCGGTAGGCCCACGCCTGCTTGGTCAGGTCGTCGTAGATCACCAGGACGTCGCGGTGCTCCTCGTACATGAAGTACTCGCCCATGGCGCAGCCGGCGTACGGGGCGATGAAGAGCAGCGGCGCCGGCTGCGAGGCGGTCGCGGAGACCACGATGGTGTAGTCCATGGCGCCGTACTTCTTGAGGGTCTCCACCACGCCGGCCACCGTCGACGCCTTCTGGCCGATGGCCACGTAGACGCAGATCACGTCCTGGTCCTTCTGGTTGATGATGGTGTCCACCGCCAGCGCGGTCTTGCCGGTCTGGCGGTCGCCGATGATCAGCTCGCGCTGGCCGCGCCCGATGGGGATCATGGAGTCGATGGCCTTCCAGCCCGTCTGCAGCGGCTGGTTCACCGACTGCCGCATGATCACGCCGGGCGCCGGCGACTCGATGGGGCGCGTGCGCTTGGCGTCGATGGCGGGACCCCCGTCGATGGGCTGCCCCAGGGGGTTGACGACCCGGCCCAGCAGCTCGGGCCCGACGGGGACCTCGATGATGCGGCCGGTGCGCCGCACCTCGTCGCCTTCCTTGATGTCGGTGTACGGCCCGAGGACCACGACGCCGACGGAGTCCTCCGTCAAGTTCAGGGCCATGCCGTAGACCCCGCTCTTGGGGAACTCCACCAGCTCGCTGGCCATGACCTTCTCGAGCCCGTACACGGTGGCGACGCCGTCGGCGATCTGGATGACGGTGCCGACGTCCTCCAGCTCGGCGCGCCCCTCGAAGTTCTCGATCTGCTGCCGGATGATGGCGGTGATCTCCTCCGGACGAATGCTCACCGGCCCGTCCCTCCTACGCACCGCCGCCGGTGGCCAGCTGCCGATGCAGCTGCAGCAGCCGCCGGCGCAGGCTGGCATCCAGGCGACGATCGCCGACCTTCACCACCAGTCCGCCCAAGAGCTCCGGACGAACCCGCACCGCCAGGCGCACCCGGCGGGCTCCCAGGGTGCGGGCCAGCTCCTCCTCCAGGCGCTGGCGGGTGGCGGCATCCAGCTCTGCCGCCGCCTCCACCTCGGCCTCCACCACGCCCGCCTCCCGGTCGCGCAGGGCAGTGAACTCGGCCACGATGTCCGGCAACAGGGCCTCCCGCCGGCGGCGGACCAGCAGGCGCAGCAGGTTGCCCACCCAGCGGTGGACCCGGTCCCCGAAGACCGAGGCGATCAGCTCGAACTTCTCGCGCGCCGGGACGGCCAGGTTGACGAAGCGCTGGCGCAGCTCCGGGTGCTCGTCGAAGACGTCCAGCACCCGGTCCAGGTCGGCGGCCAGGCGGTCGAGTTCACTGCTCTCGCGGCCGAGGTCGTAGAGCACCCGGGCGTAGCGCTGGGCCAGGGGACGACGCCTCATCGCAGGTTCGCCACCTCTTCCACGGCCTCGGCCACCAGGCGCCGTTGATCTTCGGCGTCCAGGGCCCGGCCCAGCACCCGCTCCGTGGCGAGCAGCGTGAGGTCGGCCACCTCGCGCCGCAGGGCGGCGATGGCCTGCTCCTTCTCCCGTTCGATGGTCGCCCGCGCCCGCTCCAGCAGCTGCTCCGCCTCGCGGCGCGCGGCCTCGAGCCGCTGCTGGCGCTCCTCCTCGGCCAACTGGGTGGCCCGCTCCAGGATGCTCTGGGCCTCGCGCTGGGCCGCCGCCAGGCGCTGCCGGTACTCGGCCTCGCTGCGGGCCGCCTCTTCGCGGGCCCGTTCGGCCGCCGCCAGGTTGGCCTCGATCTCCTCGCGGCGCCGATCCAGCAGCTCCATCACCGGCCGCCAGAAGAACTTGCCCAACACGGCGACGAAAAAGAAGAAGTTGATGAACGACCAGATCAACTCCGGAGAAACGTGCACGGGTTCTCCCTCCAGCCCCGGGCGGCGCCGGCATCGCCCGGCGCGCCCGCCCTTCGCCGGGGGCTCGCCATCCGCCCCAGGACGCCATGGGGGGGCGGTCCGACGCGGCAGACCCTGACGGGCGGCCGGCCGCCCCCCGCCACCCCATCCGCCTCGCCGCCGGCAGGGGCCGTCCCTCCGTGCCCCTGCCGGCGTCCCATCAGCCGGCCACCCGGCCGGCGAACAGGAAGGCGAGGGCGAAGGTGAACAGGGTCAGCGACTCGAGGAAGGCCAGCGACAGGATGAGCACCGTCTGGATCCGGCCGGCCGCCTCGGGCTGGCGCCAGATGGCATCCAACGCCGCGGCCGCAGCCCGGGCCTGTCCGGTGGCCGAGCCGATCGCCGCGATGGCCAGACCGATGACGGCCAACGCGGAGAAGAAAGCAATGCCGGTGATCCCTTCCACCGCGTCTCCCCCTCCTTTCCCAAACCTCACCCGACGGGCCGCCGAAGCCGCCCGCGGGTCAAGTCAAAGGCGTAAAGGCTGCAAACCCAGGTCAAGACCGCAAAACCCTTGAGCACCCCGAAACCCTGAGCCGCGCGGCGGCGTATGGGCTCCCTCCCTGGTCGGCGGCCGGTGCGACCCTCGGCCCCTCGTCCCCGTCCGCGACCGCTTCTGCCGTCCGGGCGCCACACCGGACCGCGTCGCCGTCGGCGCACCGCAGCCGCCGCGCCGCGCCGGCCCGCAGGCGGCCCGTGGCGGATCCGCGCTGGAGGGGATCCCTTGCAGCGCCCCCGCGCGGACCGCTCAGTGCTCGTGGTGGAACTCGGCCGTGGCCGCCTCGATGTACAGGGCGGACAGCATGGTGAAGATCAGGGCCTGGACGAAGCCGGCGATGACCTCGATGAACATGACGCCGGCCGGCACGAGCCACGGCATGGCCGCCAGGAGACCGGACAACACCGCCTCGCCGCCGAAGATGTTGGCGAAGAGACGCAAGGACAGGGAGAAGGGCTTGATCAGCTCCTCGATCACCGCCAGCGGCACGGTCAGCGGCCACAGGAACACCGGCCCCTCGAGGAAGCGACGGAAGTAGCCCAGGCCGTGGTGCGCCAGACCATAGGCCTGCACCGCGACGAAGGTGAAGATGGCCAGGCCGCCCGTCACCCCCCAGCGGCTGGTCGGCGGCTGGAACCAGCTCTCATGGGGCAACACCGGCAGGAGGCCGGTATAGTTGCTGAGGAGGATGAGCAGGAAGAAGGAGCCCAGGAGCGGCGTGAAGCGCCGGGCTCGCTCCCGTCCCATGATGTCGGCGACGAACCCGTACAGCGCGTCGACCGCCCACTCCACCGCCGTCTGGAAGCGGTTGCGGGGCACCTGGTGGAGGCTGCGGGCGGCGAGAACGCCGAAGAGGATGAGGATGCCCATCACGATCCACATGGTGACGATGGACTCGTGCACGGGCAGGCCAAACAGGTGGAAGACCACGTGGGCGCCTTCCTCGGCCCCGTGGGCGCCCCCCGCCGCCTCGCCGCCGGCGGCGGCCAGCTGCAGCCATGGGCTCAAGCCCGCTCCCTCCTCGCTCGCGTCGAGAGGAAAAGGGGGACGTCACCGGCGACGAGCAGACCGGCCAGGGCCGAAAGGATGGCCACCGGCCGGCCGGTGACCCAAAACACCACCAAGAGTGAAGCAAAACTCAGGACCATGCGCAACAAGTAGCGCCCCAGCACGCGCTGTTGAAGTGTGGCAATCTCCTCTCGATCCACCGTGGATGCCATGCGCCGGACCGGCCCGGCCACCAGTCCATAGTTCACGGCTCCGCAGAGGAGCCCCCACAACCCGGCGGCCGCGCCCAGCGCCACATCCGGCCAATTTGTGAACTCGTTCACGAATGAGGGCCGCCCTTTCCGCCCGATCCCTGTCGTGGGGCTGGGTCGTCCTCGACCTGGCGCTGCAACGTCCGCCAAAGCACGCGAAAGGCGGCGACGACGCCCAGCAACAGGCCGAGCAGCTGCAGCCACGGATCGGTCCCGAGCCCCCGGTCGAGCCAGCGACCGCCGTAGTAACCCACGGCCATGCCCGCCAGGAGGGTCCCGGCAAAGGTGAAGGCCAGTTCGAAGAGCGTGCCGACCCCGCGGACGTCACGCCCGGACCGCCGCGGCCGGTCGGCCCCGCCGCGCCCACCCGTCCCGCCGGGTGCGGGGGGACGAGGATCCGGTCCCACCGCTGGCGCCACCTCCCCCCAGGCGCGGCTCCGCCGCGGTGCGATAGCCCGCCCTCCGGCGGCAGCCGGGGTCCCCTCGCCCGGGGTGCACAGCCGAGGTCGACCGCAATCGGGGCCGCCCTGGCCGTCGCGGGCGGCCCCGCATGGGAGCATACCAGCCGTAGCTTAACAAAGGGGCGCGGGACGGGCAACCGGATGCAGGCCCGACGCGCATCGGGTCCCCGCGCGATCCGCCTCCCCCGGGGTTCAACCCTCGGGATTCCACGGCTCGGGCGGGGTGGGTCGCAGGCCGAAGGCGTATTCGATGGCGTCCGCCGTCCGGCGGGCGGCACGCCCATCCCCGAAGGGATTGCGGGCCCGGGCGACGCGCCGGTAGGCCTCGGGGTCGCGAAGCAGCCGCTCGGCCTCGCGCAGGATGGGCTCCTCATGGGGTCCGACCTGGAGCACCGTGCCGGCCGCGATGGCCTCGGGGCGCTCCGTCTTGTCCCGCAACAGCAGCACGGGCAGCCCCAGCGCGGGCGCCTCCTCCTGCAGGCCGCCGGAGTCGGTCAGCAGGAGCGTGGCTCGCGCCATCAGGTTCGCCCAGTCCGCGTATTCGGGAGGATCCAGCAAGGCGACGCGCTCGACGCCCTCCAGATGCCGGCGGATGGTGTCGGCCACCACCGGGTTGGGGTGCACCGAGTAGACCAGCTCGACGTCGGGGTTGCGCTCCACCAGCCGGCGCAAGGCGCGGGCCACCTCCTCGAGGGGCGCCCCCCAGTTCTCCCGGCGGTGCGCCTCGCAGAGGACCAGGCGCCGACCCGGGCTGGGGAAGCGGGCCAGTTCGTCCCGTCGGAAGCGGTAGTCCCGCTGGACCACCGCCAGCAGGGCATCGATGGCGGTGTTGCCCGTGACGAAGATGCCCGCCGGATCGATGCCCTCGCGCAGGAGGTTCGCGCGCGCCGTCGGCGTCGGCGCGAAGTGGAGGTCGCACAGGGCGTCGGTGAGGCGGCGGTTGATCTCCTCGGGAAAGGGCTGATACTTGTCGTAGGTCCGCAGGCCGGCCTCCACGTGGCCGATGGGCACCTGGCGGTAGAACGCGGCCAGCGCCCCCGCCAGGGTCGTGGTGGTGTCGCCGTGGACCAGCACCAGGTCGGGCCGAGCCTGGGCCAGCACCGCCTCCAAGCCCCGCAGGGCGCGGGTGGTGATGTCGGTCAGGGTCTGCTGCGGCCGCATGATGTCCAGGTCGAAGTCGGGCCGGATGCCGAAGAGGTCCAGCACCTGGTCCAAGAGCTCCCGGTGCTGCGCCGTCACCGCGACCTGCACCCGGATGCTGGGGCGCCGGCCCAGCTCCTGGATCACCGGCGCCATCTTGGTGGCCTCGGGGCGGGTGCCGAAGACGGCGAGGACGGTCAGCGGGTCGCCCGGCCGCCGGGTGCCGGCCAGGCGGGAGCGCAGCCTCTCCCGTGCGGACCGGCGGTCGTCCTGCCGGGAGGCACCGGCCCCTTCCCCGCCGGCCGCCGGGCGAGGGGCACGATGGGTGGACTCCATGGGATCGGGAAGCACTCCTTCAGTTTCCGAGACGCCGCGGCCGCTGCCGGTTCCACTCCAGCAGCTTGCGCGCCACCAGGTGGACGGACGCCGCCAACGTGACGACGATGAGCAGGCCCTGCAGCAGGTTGCCCTCGGCGACCGCCACGGCCCCCAGGGCCAGCCAGGCGGTGATCAGGTACATCACCAGCACCGCATCGCGGTGGCTGAAGCCCATGCGGATCAGCCGGTGGTGCAGGTGGTCGCGGTCCGCCGCCATGACCGGCCGCCCGGCCTGCAGGCGCCGCAGGATCGCCAGGGCGGTGTCGGCGATGGGCAGGGCCAGCACCATGATGGGGACCGCCAGCGCCACGGCCGCCGCGCTCTTGAGGAGGCCCACCACCGAGACGGTGGCCAGCGTGTAGCCGATGAACAGGGCCCCCGTGTCGCCCATGAAGATCTTGGCGGGGTTGAAGTTGTAAGGCAAGAAGCCCAGCGTGCTGCCGGCCAGCGCGGCCATCAGCAGCACCACTTCCATGGGCTGGCCGGTCTGCAGCGCCGCCACCAGCACCGTCAGGGCCGCGATGGAGGCGATGCCGGCGGCCAGCCCGTCGAGCCCGTCGATCAGGTTGATGACGTTGCTGACGGCCACGATCCAGAGCACCGTCAGGGGGACGCCCCAGGCGCCCAGCACCAGGAGGTCGTCGGCTCCCGAGGCGGTGAACAGGCCCAGCGGATTGGTCAACACCTCGATGCGGACGCCCGCCGCCACCGCGGTCAGCGCCGCCGCCACCTGCCCGGCCAGCTTGACCAAGGGCGGGAGGTCCCACAGATCGTCGGCCAGGCCGACGGCCAGCATGACCACGCCGCCGAGCAGCACCGCCACGACGTCGCGGTCTTCCCAGCCCAGGCTCACGGCCACGGCCGCGACGAACCCCGCGAAGATGGCCAGCCCCCCCACGTGGGGCACCGGCACCCGGTGCATGCTCCGCGCCGTCGGCCGGGCGACGACGCCCAACCGCACCGCCAGCGCCCGCACCACCGGCGTGGCCGACAGCGCCACCAGGGTCGCCACGGCCAGGACGAACCAGTGCGACTGGGGATGGAGCCACGACGGCATGACGGCCCTTCCTCCCGTCCTCTCCCGCAAGGCGGGCAGGACGCCTCTCCCCCGACGCCGCCCGCACGGATCCGGCGGGCCGGACGGCCCGCCGTCCCCCAGGATTGTAGAGCCCGCCGCCGACCGCCGTCAAAGGAACGGACCAGGCGCGCTGCGATCCTTTGCCAGCCGGCGTCGGCCCGTCATCCCTCGCGCGCTGGGCTGCCAGGCGTCGCCTGCGGATGCGCGCCGGCGCCCGCGGCGCCCGTGAAGCCCTCCCCTTGCAGGAATTCACGCTCCATCGTCGCGATCTTGTCGAGGCGGCGCTGGTGGCGCCCGCCCGCGAAGGGCGTCTCCAGCCAGGTGGCCACGATCTCCCGGGCCATGCCGGGGCCCACCACCCGCGCGCCCAGCGTGAGGACGTTGCTGTCGTTGTCCTGCCGGGTGAGCCGCGCGGAGTACGGTTCGGTGCAGCACGCCGCCCGGATGCCCGGCACCTTGTTGGCGGCGATGGCCATCCCGATGCCGGTGCCGCAGATCAACACGGCGCGGTCCGCCTCGCCCGCGATCACCTTGGCGCAGGCCGCGCGGGCGTAATCCGGGTAGTCGCAGGAGGCGCGATCGTGGGTGCCGACGTCGATCACCTCGATGCCGCGTTCCTCCAGGAAGGCGATGAGCTCGCGCTTGAGGTCGAACCCGGCATGGTCGCTGCCGATGGCGACCCGCAGCGGCCGCCCGCCGGCCGCCGGGGCCGGGATCGGCTGCGGGATAGCCTGCGCCTCCTCGGAGGACGCCGATCGGCCCTCCGCGGCGTCCAGCGCGGCCCGGGGACCCTCCCCCTCGCTCCCGGTCCCCCGCCCGCCCGTGGCCGCCGCGGCGATCCGGCGGGCCAGCATCGCCGCTTCGCGCCGCAGCTGGCGGGCCAGGATCTGGTAGTCGGCCAGCCCCTGGCCGATGGGATCGGGGACGTCCGCGTCGGCCAGCGGCGAGCCGGCCGCCCATTCGCGCCAGAGGGCCACCCGCTCCGCCACCGCCGGGAAGCGGCGGCGCAGTTCGTCGGCCTGGGCGCGGGTCATCGCCAGGATCAGGTCGGCTGCGGCCACGGCCGCCTCGTCCAGGGGACGGCTGCGATGCTCCGCCAGGGACAGCCCGTCCCGCGCCACCGCCTCCTGGGCCTCGGCCGCGGCGGGCAGGCCGGGCACGGCATGCAGCCCCGCCGACTCCACGCGCACGCCCGGGGCGCCCGCCTCGTCCAGGGCCTGCCGCAGATAGGCCGCCGCCATGGGACTGCGACAGGTGTTGCCGCTACAGACCACCAGCACCGTGTCGATCCCCACCGCCAGGCACCTCCCCTTCTGCCGCCGCCTTGCGCAGGCGGTTCATGACGGCGCGGCCCAGCCCCACCTCGGGGACCGCCAGGGCGAGGACGCGCGTCGCCCCGACGGCGTCGGCCGCGCGCAGCGCCCGGAACAGGCGGCGGGCCTGCTCCTCGGGGCGGTGGCGCGGCCCCAGGTCCAGGGCGACGACCGCGCCCTGCGGCGGTCGGGTCGCGGCCGTCGTCTCGCCTGGACCGCCGGTCGCGCCGTCCGATCCCGTCGCCCCGCCGGCGTGACGCCCGGAGCCCCCCTCCGCCGCCTCGGCACCGCGACCCCGCCCAGCCGCGGCGGCCTCGCGGCCCGCCCCGCCGGCGGGCGCCGGTTCCTCCCACGGATCGAGCACCGCCGCCGCCACCCGCGCCTCCGCCAGCAGCGCCTCCAGGTCCTCGCGGCAGCCGATCACCGCCACCCGCTCCCCCTGCCCCAGCCAGCGGCGCAGGGTCGACACGGCCGCCCCGGGCCCCTCCGCCAGCACCAGCGGGGCCTCGGGTGCGTAGTGGCGGTACTTCATGCCCGGCGCCGGCGCCGCGGCGCCGGCGGCCAGCGCCGGGGGCGGGGCGAGCCCGACCCCGAGGACCTCCTCGATCGCCTCCACCGGCAGCCCGCCGGGGCGCAGGAGGCGTGGCGGCCAGACGGTGACGTCGACCACCGTGCTCTCCACGCCCACGGGCACCGGTCCCGCATCCAGCAGCATGTCCAGGTGCGGCCCCAGGTCGGCCCACACGTCGTCGGCCCGGGTGGGGCTGGGCCGCCCCGAGCGGTTGGCGCTGGGCGCCGCCACGGGGGTGCCCGCCGCGGCGATCAACGCCCGGGCGACGGGGTGGCTCGGGCACCGCACCGCCACGGTGGGCAGCCCCGCCCGCACCGCCGCGGGGACCGCCGGCCCCGCGGGCAGCACCAGGGTGAGCGGACCCGGCCAGAACCGCGCCACCAGGCGCCGGGCCGCCTCGGGCCACCGGGCGACCACGGGGGGGCCCGCCTGTTCCGGTCCCGTCACGTGCACGATCAACGGGTTGTCCGGCGGCCGGCCCTTGGCGGCGAAGATCCGCGCCACCGCCTGGGGGTTGAGGGCGTCCGCCCCGAGGCCGTAGACCGTCTCCGTGGGGAAGGCGACCAGGCCGCCCGCGCGCAGGAGCGCCCCGGCCCGCCGGATGATGGCCGCGTCGGCCTCCGCGTCGGCGCCGAGCCGCACCCAGGCCGCCGGCCTGCCGCTCATCCCGGCCATCGGGCCGCCACCACCCGCGGGATCCCGGCCAGGTCGGGCCACTGGCGGACGCATCGGCCGCCCGCCGCACCCAGCAGCTCCTGCACGGCGGGCGCCTGCCCGGCACCCACCTCGAGGAAGATCCAGCCCCCCGGCGCCAGCAGCCGGACGGCCCCCGGGATCAGCCGCTGGTAGGCCTCCAGGCCCGTGGTCCCGGGGGTCAGGGCCAGGTGCGGCTCGTACCGACGCACCTCCGCCTGCAGCCGCGGGAGCTCCGCGGCCGCCACGTAGGGCGGGTTGCTGACGACCGCCGCCAGCTTGCCCGCCCAGCCCGCCGCCAGCAGGGGTTGCGCCCAGTCGCCCAGGTAGAGGCGGACGCGGTCGGCCACGCCGTGGTGCGCGGCATTCTCCCGCGCCACCTTGAGGGCGGCGGGGGCGCAGTCCGTCGCCAGCACCGTCCAGGCGGGCCGCTCCGCCGCCAGGGTCACCGCGATGACGCCGGTCCCCGTCCCCAGATCCGCCACCACCGCCGGCTCGGCCGGCAGCGTGCGCAGCACCGCCTCGACCAACACCTCGGTCTCGGGACGCGGGATCAGGGTCGCCGGCGTCACCCGGAAGGTCCGGCCGTAGAACTCGCTGCGCTGCAGGATGTAGGCCACGGGTTCGCGCCGCGCCCGGCGCAGGACGTACTGGACGAACCGGCACCACGCGGCCGGCGGCAGGAACCGCTCGGGCTCCGCCAGCACCCGGGCGCCGGGGAGGGCCAGCGCCGCACCCAGGAGGACCCGGGCCGAGGCCCGGGCCTCGTCGGCGTCGAGCCCGGCGTGCACGAGGAAGCCCCGGGCCCACGCCAGGGCCTCGCCCACCCGCTGCGGGCGGGCCGGCGGCAGCCCCGGCGCCGGGGGACCCTCCCCCGAGGCACCGACGGGGCTGGCCCCTCCCGCCGGCCGCCCACCGGCAAGGCCGCCGTCGCCCTCGGACCGCGGCGCCGGCCTGGGCGGCGCCGCGGGTGCCGCTCCCGCGGGTACCGCGCCCCGCCGCCCGGGGCCAGGGGACGCCGGTTCGTCCGGGTTCGCCGGCATGTCAGCTCACCGCCTCGCCCAGGCGCACCTGCTCGTCGTGGGCGGCCAGGGCGTCCAGCAGCTCGTCCAGGTCGCCGTCCATGATCTCCTGCAGCCGGTAGAGGGTCAGGCCGATGCGGTGGTCGGTCACGCGGTTCTCGCGGAAGTTGTACGTGCGGATCTTCTCGCTGCGCTCGCCCGTCCCCACCTGGGACCGCCGCTGCTGGGAGAGCTCCTCCTGCTGGCGGCGCGTGTAGTGGTCCAGCAGCCGGGCGCGCAGGATCTTCATCGCCCGCGCCCGGTTCTTGTGCTGGGAGCGCTCGTCCTGGCAGGTGACCACGATGCCCGTGGGCTTGTGGGTGATGCGCACCGCCGACTCGGTCTTGTTGACGTGCTGCCCCCCGGGGCCGCTGGCCGCGAAGGTGTCGATCTCCAGGTCGTCGGGGTCGATCTGCACCTCGACCTCCTCGGCCTCGGGCAGCACCGCCACCGTCGCCGTGGAGGTATGGATGCGACCGCCCGCCTCCGTCACCGGCACGCGCTGGACCCGGTGGACGCCGCTCTCGTACTTGAGACGGCTGAAGGCGCCGCGCCCGCTGACGGCGAAGATGACCTCCTTGAACCCGCCCAGGTCGCTCTCGGTGGCGGCCATGACCTCGGTGCGCCACCCCTGCCGCTCGGCGTAGCGCTGGTACATGCGGAAGAGATCGCCGGCGAAGAGGGCGGCCTCCTCGCCGCCGGCGCCCGCCCGGATCTCCATGATCACGTCCCGCCCATCCCGCGGGTCCCGGGGCAGCAGCAGGCGGCGCAGGGTGCGCTCCAGCTCCTGGCGTTCCGCCTCGAGGCGCTCCACCTCGCCGCTCAGGTAGGCGTGCTCCTCGGGGTCGTCGGTCTCCCGGAGGAGGGCCCGCGCCGCCTCCAGATCGGCGTGCACCGCCTGCCAGCGCCGGTAGGCCTCGACCAGCGGCTCCAGCTCCCCCCGCTCCTGGGCCAGCGGCTGCCACCGGCGCGGGTCGGCCGCCACCTCCGGGTCGGCCAGGTCCCGCTCCAGCCGGTCGAACCGGTCCAGACGCGCGATCAGCGCCTGCCGCAGAGCGCCGGGGAGGTCCGGCAGCGGCCGTCCCTCCCGCTCGGCGGCGGCGCCATCGGCGCCATCGGGCCGGGACCGTTCGCGAGCCGCGTCGGCGTCCATGGCGACTCACCTCGGGGCAGCGCCCGTCGAGACCGCCGATGCTCCGCCCGGTGCGGCGGCGGCGCCGGCGGCAGCCGGCACCGCCGCCGGGACGTGGGTCGCGGCGGGCAGGCACGCCTTCAGGGCCGCCAGCGCCACCTCCAGCTGGTCCAGGCTGGGTTCCGCGGTGGTCAGCCGCTGGAGCCAGAGGCCGGGGGCGGCCATCCACCGCGCCCAGGCGCGGTCGCTCCGGGCCGCCCACAGGATCCCCTCGTAGGCGAGCCCCGCCACCAACGGCACCGACGCCAGGCGCAGCAGGGTCCGCTCCCAGAACCCCGGCCAGCCGAAGAGGGTGTGGACCAGCACGGCCACCACGGCCACGAAGAGCAGGAAGGCCGTGCCGCAGCGGGGGTGGAAACGCGAAAAGCCCTGGGCGACGGCGGGCTCCAGCGGGGCGCCCGCCTCCAGGGCGTGGATCGCCTTGTGCTCGGCCCCGTGGTACTGGTAGACGCGCCGGATGTCGGGGATGCGGCCGATGGCCACCAGGTAGCCCACCAGCAAGGCCAGCCGGACGATCCCCTCCACCACGTTGCGGGCCACCTCGCCCGTGGCCAGCCGCGCCGCGACCCCCGTGGGCAGCACGACGAACAGGCCCAGGCCCGCCGCCACGGCCAACCCGTTGACGGCCGTCACCCACCACGGGTCGCCGACCGCCCTGCCCCGGCTTACGCCCGCCGCGGTCGCGGCCGCAGCGGCTGGGCCGCCCGCGGAACGGCGCCCGCCCTGCCCCGGGGCGGAGGCGACGGAGGCGGGATCGCCCTCGCGCGCCGTCGCGGCGGAGGAACCGGCCCCTGCGGGGGCCGGTTCCTCCGCCAGCCGGGCCGACTCGTTGAGGGCCTGGATGCCGATCACCAGCGCCTCCGCCAGCGCGGCGGCGCCCCGGATCACCGGCCACCCCAGCCAGCGCCGGCGCGCCGCGTAGGCCGTATGGGAGCGCACCGTGACGTGGATGGATCCGTCGGATCGCCGCACGGCCAGGGCGATCCGCCCGGCCCCCCGCATCATGACGCCTTCGATCACGGCCTGGCCGCCGAAGCGCTCGCGCAGCTCCATGCGTCTCAGCGCCGACCGGCGCCGGCACCGGCCCGCTCCTGGGCCTGGTAGCGCTCGTACTTGCGGCGGAACCGCTCCACGCGACCCCCGGTCTCGACGATGCGCTGCGTGCCGGTGTAGAAGGGGTGGCACTGGGCGCAGACGTCGACCCGCAGGTTCTCGCGCGTGGAGCCCACCTCGTACACGGCTCCGCAGGCGCAGGTGATGGTGGTCCGCTTGTACTCCGGATGGATGCCCGGCTTCATCGACGTCACCCCATTGCCCCGGGTCGGGTCGCCCCGTTGCCCCGGGATCCGAGCCCGTGGGACGGCGGCGCCGCGGCGTTCCCCCTGGCGGCGCACCGGGGACACACCAGCAGATTATAGCACCAAGGCCGCCGGCCCACCACCGCACCTTGCACGGGCCGCGCAGGGTTTCACGCGCCGGGCAGGTCTCCTCTCCCCGAGGTGTCCGCCCTCCGGGTGCACCCGCCGGTTCCCCCGCCGCACCCGCCAGCCGGCATCGCGCTCGGGCGCGGGCACGGGCGAATCGCAGGCGTCCCCGGGTGGCGTCCCCGGGTCGGGTGCCCTCCGTCGACCCTCAGCAGGTGCACCGTCCGGTGCACGTCCAGCGGGCGTCCCAGCGGATCCCCTCACGGGGCGCGTCCCAGCAGGTCCCCTGACGGGATGCACCGGCCATGCCGCGAGGCCGAGGGGGCCGCTGAGCCCCTCGGGTCCACCCTCGGGTGCGCCATCCCGCGGACCCGATGGGACCAGCCGCCGATCGCCCGCCTACGGGATCAGGCGTCTACCGCCCGCCTGCCACGGCGCCGTCGCCCCGCGCCGCGCCGGGACGCCCGTTGCCGCCCGCCGCGGCCGGCGCCCCTCGGTACCAGGACGGGTCCAGCCACGCCAGCGGGTCGTGGAAGCCTCCCGGGACGCGGACCTCCAGGTGGAGGTGGGGTCCGGTGGCGTTGCCCGTCGCCCCGACGCGCCCGATCCGTTGGCCGCGGTCCACCCGCTGGCCGGGTTCCACCGTCACCGACGCCAGGTGCCCGTAGAGGGTGCTCCATCCCCCCGGGTGCACCACCTCCACGGCCAGCCCGTAGGCGCCGCGCCAGCCCGCCTGGACGACCACGCCCCGCCAGACGCTCCGCACGGGCGTCCCCTCGGGGACCGCCAGGTCGACGCCGTGGTGCCAGCGGCCGTCCCGGGGGCCGAACCGGGAGGTCAAGGTGGCCACCGCCTCCAGCGGCGGCGCCCAGCGGGAGGGCGGGGGGATGGCGGCGCGGGACGAACCGGCCCCGCGGCCCTCGCCGGCCGCGTCGACCGCCGGGGGTCGGCCGGCGGCGGCCGCGGGCGCCACCGGCGGCGACGGGGGCGACGTCCGCCGGGCGTGGAGAGCAACCTCCTCCCCGGCGGCAGCCGGCCACCGGGCGACCACCATGCCGAGCCACGCGGCCAGGAGCACCGCGTTGATGCGACGCAACCAGCACTGGGCCGCTGCCAAGGCCACCACCTCGTGGGCCAGGACACGAGGGGGAGTTTGGCTGACGGCGTCCGTGCCTATGCGCCCTGGTCAGGCCCGGTGGTGTTCCTTGATCTGGGCGATGAACTCCGCGTTGGAACGGGTCTTGCGCAAGCGCTCGATGAGCTTCTCGAGGATCTCCGCCGGGTCGCGGTCGCCCATGGAGCGCCGCAGCGCCCACATGATCTCCTGCTCGTCCTTGCTGAGCAGCAGCTCCTCGCGTCGCGTCCCCGACCGCTTGATGTCGATGGCGGGGAAGATCCGCCGCTCCGCCAGCCGGCGGTCCAGGTGCAGCTCCATGTTGCCCGTGCCCTTGAACTCCTCGTAGATGACGTCGTCCATCTTGCTGCCCGTGTCGATCAGGGCCGTGGCGATGATGGTCAGGCTGCCGCCCTCCTCGATGTTGCGCGCCGCGCCGAAGAAGCGCTTGGGCTTGTAGAACGCGGCGGGATCGAGGCCGCCGGAGAGGGTGCGACCGCTGGGCGGCGTCACCAGGTTGTGGGCCCGGGTCAGTCGCGTCAGGCTGTCCAGCAGGATCACCACGTCGCGCCCGTGCTCGACCAGTCGCTTCGCCCGCTCCAGCACCATGTCGGCCAGCTTGACGTGGTTCTCCGGCGTCTGGTCGAAGGTGGAGCTCAGCACCTCGCCCCGCACCGAGCGCTCCATGTCCGTGACCTCTTCCGGCCGCTCGTCGATGAGCACGACCATGAGGACCACGTCGGGGTAGTTGTGGGCGATGCCGTTGGCGATCTGCTTGAGCAGCACGGTCTTGCCCGCCTTGGGCGGGGCCACGATCAGGCCGCGCTGGCCCTTGCCGATGGGCGCCACCAGGTCGATCAGCCGCTGCGCGATGCTGCCGCCCGGCGTCTCCAGGGTCAGGCGCTCGTTGGGGAAGATGGGCGTCAGACCCTCGAAGTGCAGCCGGTCGCGGGCCAGCTCGGCGTCCATGCCGTTGACGGCCTCGACCCGGAGCAGGGCGAAGTACCGCTCGTTGTCCTTCGGCGGGCGCGCCTGGCCGGAGACCATGTCGCCGGGTCGCAGGTCGAACCGGCGGATCTGGGACGGGGAGACGTAGATGTCTTCCTTGCTGGGCAGGTAGTTGATGGGCCGCAGGAACCCGAACCCCTCGGGCATGATGTCCAGCAGGCCCTCGGCCCACAGGAGCCCGTCCTTCTCCGTGCGGGCCTTGGCGATCTCGAAGATCAGCTCCTGCTTGCGCATGGAGCTGTAGTAGGGGATGTCCAGCTCGCGCGCCAGGGCGTACAGCTCCTTGAAGGTCATCTGCTCCATCTCGCGGATGTCGAGGCGGCCGTTCCCCTGCCGACCGCGGGCGGATGCGACCTGTCCGCGCGCACCCCGGACCGCCGCCTCGCCGTCGGCATCGGCCGCGGTCGCCGGCCCCGGCCCCGTCGTCCCGAGCGATTCCGCGCCCGCGGCACCGTCCGCGCGCTCCCCCGCGCTGGCGGGCGTCGGGGGCGCCGCCTCGACGGCCGTCGCGCCAACACCCCTGGGCTCGCCGGCGCCGGCATCCCCCTCGCCGGAAGCGGCCGGCTCCAGGGCGCCTCTTGACGGTGGCGACACCTCCACCCCTCCTTCGCGCGCCTCGCGCACCACCCGCCGGTCCGCCGCGGCGTCACCGGTCCCCTCGGCGCGGCGACGCCCCCGGGCGACGGCGCCGGCGGTCCCGCCCACGCCGCCCGATCCCTCGGGCACCGCCTGGGCTGCACCCGCCTGGACGCTGCCGCTCTCCGTAGACGCCGCGGTTCCCCGCCGCCAGGACCGGGCCCGCGGCGAAACGGCCCCCGTCGCCCGGCTCCGCCGCCCCGCGTCCGGCCCCTCCGCGCCGCGCTGCAGCGTCCCCTGGGCGCGCTGCGGAGCCCCCGCGGCCGCGGTCGCACCCTCCCTATGGCCGAAGGGCCGCGTCGCCTGGGCTGCCGCGGCGTCGCGCACCGCCGAGGGGGAGGGGGAAGGGGCAGGCCCAGAACCCGGCCGCTGGTGGTCCCCCGGCACGGTCCGGGCGTCGGATGCGACCGCCGCCCCGGGCACCGGGCCCGCCTCCACCGCCGGGATCGGCTGCGCCGCCTCCGGCGCTCCCGGCGGCTCCAGCCCCTCCGACGGCGGCAGCGGTCCCGTCCCGGATCCGGCGACGGCCAGGTCGTCCTGGGATGCTGCGGTGGCCGCGCTGGGCCGGTCCGAGGCGGCGGCCGACGCCGCCGCCGGTTGCGCCGGGGTCCGAGGTTCCGTCCCCCCGGCGGCATCGGGCCGATCTCCGCCGGACATCGCCGCCGGGCCCGTCGGTCCCGGGGCCGCCTCGTCCGGCCCGCCTGCCGATGGCTCCTCCGGCGCCGAGGTCGGGCTGGCGGCCGCCGTCCCCGCGGCCGGCGCCGGCGACGCCTCGGCGGCCACCTCTCCGGCAGCCGACGGCGCGGGGGCGGTCGTCTCGGCGGCGGCCGACGCCCCCCGGCTGCGCCGGCCGCGGCGGGTAGCGGTGCTGGCCGCGCGGCGCCGCCCCCCGGTGCGCCGGGTCGCCGGCTCCGGTCCGGCGGCGGTGTCGGCCGCGTCCCCCGTCGCGGCGGTCTCGGGGGCGGCGGACGCAGCCCCTTCGGTCCGGTCCGCGGCGACCCGCCCCGCCTCCGCCGGCGCCCCCGGCGTCGCGGCCGCGGCGTCGGGCGCCCCTGAGGGCGGCTCGCCCTCGCCGGACGAACCGGCTCCACCGGCCGGTTCGTCCCGCCGGTCGACGGCTCCGTCGCCGGTCGCCGCGTCGGGCTGCGCCGCGGCCGGGGTGCCCACCGCCTCGCCCGCGGCGGTGCGCGTGCGGGATCTACGCGTACGGGTTGAGCGAGAACGCGTCGTCGAACGGGATTCGGCTGTGTCCGACAAAGAGGTCACCTTCCCTTAGGCGGGCATGGACCCTGGCTGGTGAATCTTGGGCTGCGTCTGGGGGAGGAGGAGGCCAACCATAAGGATTGCGTCGGCGGTGACGGCCTATGCGCCGCTCCTGGCGCCCACGCTGCACCCCGCATGGCGCCTTCACCGCTAGCATGCGCCAAGAGTATAGCAGCGACGCCGCTCGTCGTCAAGGCGACCAAGCCGCCGCCGGGCCCTTCGCCGCCCCGCAGGGCGGCGAAGGGCTCGGATCTGCCACCCTCTTCGGCCCGGGGCCGGCACCGGCGGCACCCCGCGGGGCCGCTCGGCCGTGGCCGCCTGCACCCCTTCCGCGGCGCGCCGCCGCCAGCCGACGCCATCGCCATCCGGGCGCCGCCCGCCCCCCGCTCACCGGCGCGCGGCCGCCGCCTCGGTCTCGCCCTTGCGCGCCGCCTCCCAGTCCGCCAGGAAGCGGGCCAGGCCCGCGTCGGTCAGCGGGTGGCGCATCAGTTGCTCCAGCACCGCCATGGGCATGGTGGCGATGTCGGCGCCGACCCGGGCCGCAGCGATGACGTGACGCGGATGGCGGATGCTGGCCGCCAGCACCCGCGTGCTCAGCCGCTGGGCCCGGAAGATGGCGACGATCTCCTCCACCAGGCCGATCCCGTCCTCGCCGACGTCATCCAGCCGTCCCACGAAGGGACTGACGAAGGTCGCCCCGGCCCGCGCGGCGAGCAGCGCTTGCCCGGGCTGGAAGACCAGGGTGACGTTGACGCGGATGCCCTCGCGGGCGAGACGGTGCGTCGCCTCCAGCCCCGCCGGCGTCATCGGCACCTTGACGACGATGTTGTCGGCCAGCGACGCCAGATGGCGTCCCTCCCGCACCATCCCCTCGGCGTCGGTGGCGATCACCTCGGCGCTGACCGGACCGGGGACCAGCTGGGCGATGGTCTTGAGCACCGTCTCCGGGTCGCCCCCGGCGCGGGCCATCAGCGTCGGGTTGGTCGTGACGCCCGTCACCACGCCCCACGCCGTGGCCCGCCGGATCTCGTCGACCTGCGCGGTGTCGAGGAAGATCTCCATCGGTGATCCGCTCCTTCGCGCTGATGCTTCGGGCTCGCTCCCCGGCTTCCTGCCGACGCGGCGCCTCTCCCCGACCGTCGGCCCGGCGGAGACGCCGCCCCCGGCGGCGGGAGGCGGCCCGGCAGGTCCAGGTGCTGCACGCTCTCCTCCTGCCCTCCCAGCACGCGCACCGTCAGGGTGCCGGCGCGGCCGTCCCACGGCACCGTCACCTGGCCTCCCGCCGTGGTGTACAGGCGACCGTCGACGACGAGGCTGGCGTCACGCCACCTCCCATCGGTGCGGTCGCGCACCACCAGCGTGATGCCACCACCCTCCCCGCCGCCCGGGGGCGGTGACACCGCCGTCACCACCAGGCGGGGCGGGCCGCGGCGCACGTGGACGGGCAGCGAGCCGGCGACGCCGCCCCCTTCGTCCAGCAACACCAGGTAGCCGGTGGGCTCGCGGCTGCCTGGCGGCACGTCGACGCTGGCGACGAGGCGCGTCGCCTCGCCCGCCGCCAGGTCCATGGAACCCGCCGGGACCCGCAAGGACCCGTCGGCGGTGAATCGCCGCACCACCAGGGGGATCGCCATGGGCTCCGCGCTGGCGCCCACACCCTCCGCCTCCTCGCCAGGCGGCGCGACGCCCGCCGCCTCCAGCTCCACCACGGCATAGTACCGTCCCGGAGCCGGTTCGACCACCGTCACGGCGGTCCCGCCGCCGTCGCCCACCGGCTCCGCCGCCCCGCCGTCCAGCCGATAGAGGTAGAGGCGGGGGCGCCACCCCGACCGCGGCGGCGGCCCGACCTCCACCGCCAGCAGCGCCGTGCCCTCCGCCACCTGGAGCCGATGGGGCTCGGGCTCGCCAGCCTGCACGGTCACCCGCGCCCGCTCCTCGACAGGCGGCACCGCGGCGGCTGCGGCGGGGTCCGCAGGATCCGCAGGCCCCGGCGAGGCGGTCGCCCATCCCAGGCCGGCCACCCGTCCCCGCACCGCGCGGCCCAGGGCCTCGACGACCACCGGCTGCCACAGCCGTCCCCCACCGGCCGATGCCGCCAGCTCGAGGGCGGCCGGGTGCCAGCGGACCCCCTCGGCCGTCACCGTGACCCGAAAGCCCATGGGATCCCCTGCCGCCGCGGCGGGCGAGAGGGTGGAGAAGGACAGGTCCACCTCCCAGACCCCCGGTGCAGGCGACGGGACGGACACGGTCCACGCCGGCAGCTGGCGCCCCCCGATGAGGCGGCCCACATCGCCGGCGCTGTCCCGCACCCGGGCGCCCCCCGGCGCGAAGACCCACGCGCTCAGGCTGCCGGCCTCCTGGGCCACCCCTTCGGGTCCGGGGCCGTCGACCGCGGTGGAGGCGGCGCCTTCGCCGACCCCCTCGACGCGGAACGCGAGCCGGGTGATCCCGGGCGGCACCTCGACGAAGACGCGCTCCACCTGGCCCGGGGCGACGGCGCCCTCGACCTCGAGGTGGCCGCCCTCCAGGCGGTGGGGGCGGACGAAGGCCTGGAGCACGCCCAGGGGCGGTCCCTCCCCGCCGTGAAGCCGGACCAGCGCGTCGTACAGGCCGGGGCGGTCGGGCAACCGGTAGGCGACGGGCAGATATAGCCCTTGGCCGCCGGGATAGGGCATGGGGCCGGGGAACGAGGCCCACGGGGGGACGCCGGCCCAGCGCCCCTCGATGGGGCGGGCCCCCTGGTGGCGGACGACCAGGTGCAGGACCCCCGGCGGGACGCCGTCCCAGAAGATGCCGCGGTACGGCCTGCCGCGATGGACCCACTGCACCGACCAGCCGGACGAACCGGCCCCCGCCGTGGCCAGCATTGCCGCGGCGCGAAGGCCGTCGGGCCTCCCGAAGCCCTGGACCGTGGCCGGTACGCCGGCCAGCGGGCGGGCCGTGGCCTGGAGGATGGGCCCGAGGCGGGCAGCCGTCAGACCGGGCGCCTCGCGACGGCCCGCCTCCAAGAGCAGCGCAGCCAGGCCGGCCACGTAGGGCACGGCGACGCTGGTCCCCTCGTCGGGCGCCAGGCCTGCGGGCCAGCGGTGCGCCTCTCCGGAGGGAACCAGGGCGTACGTGACCCCCGGACCGACCAGCGAAGGCGCCGGCGTCCCGTCGGCCGCCGGGCCCGCGGCGCTGTAGGGCAGCGGCCGCTGCCCCGCCGCGTCGCCCAGCAACGCCGCGGCGGCCTCGGGCAGGTAGGCCCCGACCACCAAGCCGGCGTCCGCCGGCAGCGGCAGGGCGGTGTGCAGCCCCGGCCCGCCGTTGCCGGCCGCCAGCACGGGCAGCACCCCGCGTGCCATCGCCTGCCGCAGCAGGCGTTCGGTCACCGGCAGTTGCTCGACGGGGGCGGTGCTCTCCGCGCTCAGGCTGATGACGTCGGCCCCGTGGGCGATCGCATGGTCCACGGCGGCCAGGATCTGGCTCCAGTCACCCTGGCCGCGGCCGTCCAGGGCCTTGAGCACCAGCAGGCGGACGTCGGGCGCCACGCCCTGGTAGGCGGCGCCGCGGGCCGCCAGGATGGACGCCATGCGCGTCCCGTGGCCGTGGGCGTCGAAGCCGAAGTTCACCAGCCGCCCCTGCGGATCGACGGCCGTGACCACCAAGGCCGCCCCGCGGGCACCGCCGGCCGCGGCGGACGAACCGGCCGAGGCCGGGCGCTTCCCATCGGCCGCGGGCGGGGCAAGCCGCGCCACGCCGCCGCCCTGGGTCAATGGCCGCAACACCGGTTCCTCCGCCAGGTCCAGGTCGCCGTCGGCGTCCACCACCACGGCCAGGGTGGCGGCCTCCGCCGACGTCGGCGCGGCATCGCCCGCGCGGCGGTCGGTGATCCCGGGTCCATCCATCGTCCCGGCCCCGGTCGCAGGGTCGCGCGCCGGCCCGACGCCGTCGGCCGTGCCGGCCGCGGCCGACGTGGTGCTGGGCAGCGACGTGATCGAGTCGCGCGTCGGCGCGACGGCGACGGCCGTGCCGGCCGCCCCGGCCCGAGGCGGAGCCGCGGCGGTGTCGGGGCGCCCGGCCGCCGGGTCGGTGCCCGGGCGGGCAAGGCTGGACTCCCGGTGGATGCCGTCCTCGGCCCGGCGGCTGCCCCCCTGCCCGACCGCCCCGGCCGCGACGGCGGCCGGGGCGGCGACGGAGCGGCCCTGCCCGGCCGCCTTTCCCGCGCCGCCGGACGGCGGCGCGGGAAAGGCGGCGACCAGCCAGCGCTCCGTGGCCGTGCCGCTGCCGTCGAGATCCGCGCCCGTGGGGCCGGCCTGCGCCTCGTCGAGCCAGCCCAGGTGAACCGGGCGGCCGGCGGCAGCCGCGGGCAGCCACAGCTCCAGGCCGTCCCAGCGCAGCCGTACCGCCGTGGCCCCGTCGCTTCGCATCTCGGCGCCACCGGCTCGCCCCGCGGCGCGCAGGAAGACGTCACCCTCCGCGGCCCATGCCGGCCGCCGGCCGCCCTCCACCGCCGGCCCCGCGGCCTCCGCCGCCCCCGCCGCCCGCTGGCCGAAGGGGACCGGCGAGGTGAGGTCGACGTAGTCGACGATCTTCCCCCGTGGCCCGCCCACGGGCTGCAGCGGGGCCAGACCGGGGTCGACGCCGGTGTCGATCACCGCCACGGTCACGCCACGCCCCGTGAGGCCTCGGGCGGTGCGGAGGGCGGTGGCGCCCACGGCGTCCTGGTTCGCCCGGTGCAGGGCGAGCTCGAAGGGGAGCGGGCGGTCGCCCGGATCGACCGGGGCAGGCGCCGTGCTCGGGACGGCGACCGCCGCGGGCCCGTCGGCCTGGAGCGCAGCGACCCAGGGCAGGAGGATGGGGACCGCCGTCGCCGGCACCGAGGCCACCAGCGCCTCGCTGGCCCCACCCGCCCACACGACCCGGCCGCCGTGCCGCCGCACGCCCTCGACCAGCTCCTGCGCCCTCCCGGGGCGCGGCCAGAGGATCAGCCGCAGCTCCCTCCCCTGCTCCAGCGCCGCGAGCCACCGCGCCCGCAGGCCGTCGCTCCAGCCCGCGGGCTGGGCGGCGGCCGTCTCACCGGCCGCGGCACCGCCCCATGGATCCCCCGGCGCCCGCGCCCTGAGGCCGGCCCCTGGGGCGGTCCCGCCGACGCCCTCGCGGGGCGGCAGCCCGGCGCCGACGGCCGTGGCCGTGACGGCAACCGCCAGCACCACCGCCAGCACCGCATGGCCGACGCGCCGCCCCCACCCGCTCAGGCCGGGGAGGTACGCGCGCCGCCGGGTTCGAAGCCTACGGCTGCTCCGCACCTGGTGCACCCGCCCCCGCCTGCCCACGTCCGTGGATCTCCCGCCGCGCCGGGTCGACGGCAACCGGGACGCCCGCGTCGCCCGGCGCGGCGGCTGCGGGGATCCCCTGACCCCACGCCTCCACGTATCCAGCCACACCCGGCCGCCGCTGGCCGAGCGCTACGGCGTCACCGGGCCGGAGGTCGGCGAGCCGGCTCGGCCGACCATCCCGCAGGACCGCCGCGGCCGCGTCCACCGCCCACACCGTCGCGCCATGGGCCGTGCGCACCGCGATCACGCCGTGGAGGACGTCGACCCCTTCCACGATTCCCATCGCGGCGGCCCGCGTCGCCTGGAGGCGCCGCACCGCCCCCGTGGCGCGCCGGAGGTGGAGCACGACCCGGTCGCCTGGGCGCAGGGCGGCCAACCCCGCCGGCCGCGCGTTGAGGACCACCGGCGCATCGCGCTCCACCCGCAGCGTGACGGCCCCCGGCAGCCCACCGCCTGCGCCTCTTCTCCCCGGGCCAGACGGCGGTGGCGTCGCCCAGGGGCTGGGCGGCCGGGTCAGCCCACCGGAGTCGGCGCGCGCCGACTCCGCATCCCCAGGCTGCGGCGGCCCTTGGCGTCCCCCGGGGCCGCCGGCCCCGGGGGCGGTGGCGCCAGAGCCCGGTCCCGCCCCTTCCGCCAGGGCGACGGCCACCGTGCGCGTCTCCCAGTCGACCCCTGTCAACGTCCCCGCCAGTACCCACCGAAAGGCCTCGAGGTAGGACACCGAGACCATGGGCGCCGCCCCGGCGCCAGCCCCGGGCTCGCCATCGACACCCGGGCGGCGGGGTGGCTCCGTCGGCGCCGCGCACCAGCGGACCTCGTCGCCCGGCGTCAGCGCCATCAAAGGGGTCGCCTCGCCGTTGCGGTAGACCGGTGTGCCCCGCGGCACCTCCAGCACCCACCGCAACGCGCCCGCATCCACCCACACGCGGCCGGCCTGCCGGTCGACCGCGGTCACGACCCCCTCGCCGTCGAACAGGCGTCCCGCACGCTCCAGCAGTTGGAGGTACCAGGTCATGGCCTCGCCGAGGGTCACGGCCTCCATGGCCTCGGCGGCACCGTCGCCGCCGGCACCTGCCGCGAGCCCCTCGGCGCCCGGCGCCCGTCGGCCGGCCGGCTCCGGCGATGAGCCATGCCCCGCGCCCTGGGCGGCGAGCCCCGCCGGCCGGGGGAACGGCGCCAGCACCGCCGCGGCGACGGCGTGCAGGTCGGCCCACGTCACGGCCTGGTCGGCGTTCACGGCGGTCCCCGCCGCGCCCCGGCCGGCGGGGACCGCCCAGGCCGGCGGGAGCCAGCCCATCCCCGCCGCCATCGCCAGGGCGATGGAGTCCGTCAGCGGCTCGGGGGCGGGGCGCAGCAGCCCGCGGACCAGCCATCGCGCCAGCTCGCCGCGACGCACCGCCCGGTCGCGGGCACCAGCGGGCACCTCCCAGCCGCAGGCCCGCCACAAGGCGCGCACCGCCAGCCACCGCGGGTCGTTGGCCGGCGACGGCGGAACCGGCGAGGGGACGGCAGCGGGGGCATGCCCCACCGCCCGCTCCCCGCCACCGCCGCCGCCCGCCGGGTGCACGGCGGCCGCGACCGCGACCGGCGGTCCTGGGGGGCGCGGCAGCGCCGGCGCCTCTTGGTGCCGCGGGATGGCCGGCGAGGAGGGGCCCTGACCGGTGACGAGGGCGGCTGCCAGCACCACGAGGGCGGCGCCGATCGCGACGACCCGGCCCCGGCTCGCTCTCGCGCGTGAACACCGGTGGGTGACGCTCCGCCATCCCTGGGCCATCGCCCCCTGCCGTTCCGGCCGACGGGTACCGCGCACCGTCACCGTCCCTCTGGCGTCCTCCTTCGGGTCGTTGCTTCCTCCTGCGGACGGGTCGCCGGCAACCGCGTCACCTCCAAGGCGTTGTGCAAGGCGTTGCGCACGGCGTTGCGCCGGCGTGCCGGCGACCCCCACTGCGCCGACGACTGGGGGGTGCGCCCGCCCCGCGACCTCGGGTGGCGTGACCGGCCGCCGCGGCCTGGTGGTCCCGCCGTCCTCTGCGCAGGCCGTCCCGCGCCGCGCTCGCGCGGGGTGCGGGCTGCGTCGCCCTGGGTCCCGTTTGGTCCGCCCCCGGGACGGGTGGCGCCGCCGCATCAAGACCGAGCCGTCGCGCCGCGGCGCCCGCCCCTGCGGCGCCGCTTGCGCCGTGGCCCGGCCCCGCCCGCGGGTGCGACCAAATGGTCGGACACCACGCGGCCGTCCCGGTCGGCAGCGGCCGGCGCAGGCCCGCCGCCGGCTGAGGGGGTCACACGGGCGCCGGGCGGCTGGTCGAGGGCGGCGCGGATGCGGGCCAGCAGCACGTCCAGGGCGACGCGGTTGAAGCCGCCCTCGGGGATGATCAGGTCGGCGTACCGCTTGCTGGGTTCGACGAACTGCTCGTGCATGGGCTTGACGGTCTCGAGGTACTGTCGGATCACCGAGTCCAGGGTGCGGCCGCGCCGTTCGATGTCCCGCACCAGCCGGCGCAGGATGCGCACGTCCGCGTCGGTGTCCACGAAGATCTTGATGTCCAGCAACCGGCGCAACGCCTCCTCCGCCAGCACCAGGATGCCCTCGACGACGATGACGTCGCGCGGTTCGACCCGCACGGTGTGCCGGGCGCGGAGGTGCTGGGTGAAGTCGTACACCGGGCGGTGGACCGCCTTGCCCTGTTTCAGGCTCCGCAGATGACGGACCAGCAAGGGGGTGTCGAAGGCCATGGGATGGTCGTAGTTGAGGCGCGCGCGCTCTTCGAAGGGCAGATCGCGGCGGTCCAGGTAGTAGGCGTCCTGCGGGAGGACGGCGACCCGCCCGGGGAGGTGCTGTACGATCTGTCGGACCAGCGTGCTCTTTCCCGACCCGGTCCCCCCGGCGATGCCGATGACCACGGGCGGCATGCCTCGGTCCCTCCGATCCCCTCGATGATAAAACAAAAAGCGGCCCCGCGCGCTCCGGCGCGGGGCCAAAAAGGCGTTCCGGCGGCGACCTACTCTCCCGGGCGGTGGCCCGCCCAGTACCATCGGCGCTGGAGGGCTTAACGGCCGTGTTCGGGATGGGAACGGGTGGGTCCCCTCCGCCATGGCCACCGGAACGGGGTGGGGGTTTTGCCCCTTGAGAACGGCACAGGGATGGGGGTGGGGGATGGGGGGTGCGGGGCTGCGCTTGGCGATGGGCGGGGGGTGGGTTGGCGGGTGAAGGCCTCGACCGATTAGGACCGGGTCGCTGAAGACCTTGCGGTCCTTACACGCCCGGCCTATCGACCTGGTGGTCTACCAGGGGTCTTACTCCCTTGGCGGGATGGGAGACCTCATCTTGGGGTCGGCTTCGCGCTTAGATGCTTTCAGCGCTTATCCGGTCCCGACATGGCGTTCCAGCCGTGCCCCGGGCGGGACAACTGGGATACCAGCGGTCGGTCCTTCCCGGTCCTCTCGTACTAGGGAAGGCTCCCCTCAAGTCTCCTGCGCCCGCAGTGGATAGGGACCGAACTGTCTCACGACGTTCTGAACCCAGCTCACGTACCGCTTTAATGGGCGAACAGCCCAACCCTTGGGACCGGCTGCGGCCCCAGGATGCGATGAGCCGACATCGAGGTGCCAAACCTCCCCGTCGATGTGGACTCTTGGGGGAGATCAGCCTGTTATCCCCGGGGTAGCTTTTATCCGTTGAGTCACGGCCCTTCCACCCAGGACCGTAAGATCACTAAGCCCGGCTTTCGCCCCTGCTCGACCCGTCGGTCTCGCAGTCAAGCACCCTTGTGCCTTTGCACTCCGCGCACGATTTCCAACCGTGCTGAGGGTACCTTTGGGCGCCTCCGTTACCTTTTAGGAGGCGACCGCCCCAGTCAAACTGCCCACCTGCCACGGTCCCGGACCCGGCTGACGGGCCGCGGTTAGAACGCCCGCCGTCCAAGGGTGGTATTCCACCGTCGGCTCCCCCGAACCTGGCGGCCCGGGTTCGCAGCCTCCCACCTATCCTATACATGGCCGGCCGACGTTCAATGACAGGTTGCAGTCAAGCTCCACGGGGTCTTTCCGTCCAGCTGCGGGTCGCCCGCGTCTTCACGGGCCGCTCAATTTCACCGGGCCCCTCGCCGAGACAGTGCCCAGGTCGTTACGCCTTTCGTGCGGGTCGGAACTTACCCGACAAGGAATTTCGCTACCTTAGGACCGTTATAGTTACGGCCGCCGTTTACTGGGGCTTCGGTTCGGAGCTCGGGCTTGCGCCCTCACCCCTCCCCTTAACCTTCCAGCACCGGGCAGGCGTCAGCCCCTATACTGCGCCTTTCGGCTTCGCAGGGACCTGTGTTTTTGATAAACAGTCGCCTGGGCCTGCTCTCTGCGACCCCCCAAGGCTCCGGCCGCGCGGGCCTTCACCTCAGGGGGCACCCCTTCTCCCGAAGTTACGGGGTCAATTTGCCGAGTTCCTTAGCGAGGGTTTTCCCGCGCGCCTGAGGCTTCTCGCCTCGCCCACCTGTGTCGGTTTCGGGTACGGGCACCGGAAGCCTGGCTAGAGGCTTTTCTCGGCAGTGGGGGATCGGCCCCTTCGCCCCCGAGGGGGCTCGGCATCGCGTCTCGGGACTCCCCGGGGGATTTGCCTCCCGGGGCTCCCTACCCGCTTGCACCGGCCCTCTCCAGCGGCCGGCGGTACCTACCCTCCTGCGTCCCCCCATCGCTCGTAACGGCTTCGCGGTGGTACCGGAATATGAACCGGTTGCCCATCGCCTACGCCTTGCGGCCTCGGCTTAGGTCCCGACTAACCCTGAGCGGACGAGCCTTGCTCAGGAACCCTTGGGCTTTCGGCGGGCCGGATTCTCACCGGCCTTTTCGCTACTCATGCCGGCATTCTCACTTGCCTGCGCTCCAGCCGACCTCACGGCCGACCTTCGCCGCCCAGGCAACGCTCCCCTACCACGGGCCTGCGCCCGTCCACAGCTTCGGCGCCGTGCTTCAGCCCCGGGTCATTTTCGGCGCAGGGTCGCTCGACCAGTGAGCTATTACGCACTCTTTCAATGATGGCTGCTTCTAAGCCAACATCCTGGTTGTCTTCGCGACCCCACATCCTTTCCCACTGAGCACGGACTTGGGGGCCTTAGCTGGTGGTCTGGGCTGTTCCCCTCTCGAGCACGAAGCTTATCCCTCGTGCTCTAACTCCCCCGGTGCACCGCGCGGTATTCGGAGTTTGCCTGAGTTCGGTAACCCGGGAAGGCCCCTAGCCCAAGCAGTGCTCTACCCCCGCGCGTCAGCCCGGAAGGCCCACCCTCAAGTGGTTTCGGGGAGAACCAGCTATCTCCGGGTTCGCTTGGCATTTCACCCCTACCCACAGCTCATCCGATGGTTTTTCAACACCAACCTGGTTCGGGCCTCCACGCGGTCTTACCCGCGCTTCACCCTGGCCATGGGTAGATCACCCGGTTTCGGGTCGACCGCCTGCAACTCGCGCCCTCTTCGGACTCGGTTTCCCTCCGGCTCCGGACCTGCGGCCCTTAACCTCGCTGCAGACGGTCACTCGCCGGCTCATTCTTCAATAGGCACGCCGTCAGGGCCTCCGCCCCTCCGACTGCCTGTAGGCACACGGTTTCAGGTTCTCTTTCACTCCCCTCCCGGGGTGCTTTTCACCTTTCCCTCACGGTACTCGTGCGCTATCGGTCGCTCGGGTATTTAGCCTTGGAGGGTGGTCCCCCCAGCTTCCCACGGGGTTCCACGTGCCCCGTGGTACTCGGGCACGCACCAACGGAGACCGCGAACTTTCGCCTACGGGGCTCTTACCCTCTCCGGCCGGCCCTTCCAGGCCCGTTCGGCTAGCCCGCGGTTTGCTCACTCCGCCGGGGCCCTGCCAAGCCCCGCTCGTGCGCCCCACAACCCCCGGACGGCAACGGTGGCAGCCTTTCCCACCGCCCGGGTTTGGGCTCCTCCCCTTTCGCTCGCCGCTACTCGGGGAATCTCGGTTGATTTCTTTTCCTCGCGGTACTAAGATGTTTCAGTTCCCGCGGTTCCCCTCCCGGACCTATGGATTCAGGCCGGGATGACGGGGCATTCCCCCCGCCGGGTTCCCCCATTCGGGCATCCCCGGATCGACGCCTGCTTGCGGCTCCCCGAGGCTTTTCGCAGCTTACCACGCCCTTCATCGGCCCTTCGCGCCGAGGCATCCACCGTGTGCCCTTCCTACCTTCATCCCGCGCGCCACCCGCCCGCCGCAGCGCCAACCGCCGCCCCGCGAGCAGGCACGCCTCCCCATCCACACGCCCCTTCCCTATGCCGTTGTCAAGGTGCAAAACCCCCTGGCCTTTGCCCAAAGAACCGCCCCACCATGGGGGCGGTCTTGGTCCCATGTGGAGACGAGCGGATTCGAACCGCCGACCTCCGGCTTGCAAAGCCGGCGCTCTCCCAACTAAGCTACGTCCCCACAGGAAGGCCGACGAAAAGGGACGGTGGGGATAGGTAGATTCGAACTACCGACCTCACCCTTATCAGGGGTGCGCTCTGACCAACTGAGCTATATCCCCACGCCCTTGACCGGGTTTCTATTATAGCACCGGTCGCCCCGCCGGCCAACCCGGCGCCGTGGGGCGCCCTGGTCCTTGAGAAGGGAGCGGCGCGTTTCCTCGAGGCAGGATCGACCTGGAGGGGACCGGGGCGGGCCCCGGTCCGGCACTCCTTAGAAAGGAGGTGATCCAGCCCCACGTTCCCGTAGGGCTACCTTGTTACGACTTCACCCCAGTCACCGGCCCCACCTTCGACGGCTCCCTCCCCACCGGAAGGGCTGGGACTTCGCGCTCCCGCCAAGCCCCACCCCTTCCGGCGGGGTTGGGCCACCGGCTTCGGGTGTTGCCGGCTCCCGTGGTGTGACGGGCGGTGTGTACAAGGCCCGGGAACGTATTCACCGCGGCATGCTGATCCGCGATTACTAGCGATTCCGGCTTCACGCAGGCGAGTTGCAGCCTGCGATCCGAACTGGGACCGGCTTTTAGGGATTGGCTCCCCCTCGCGGGTTCGCAACCCGTTGTACCGGCCATTGTAGCACGTGTGTAGCCCTGGGCATAAGGGCCATGATGATTTGACGTCATCCCCACCTTCCTCCGGTTTGTCACCGGCAGTCCCCTGTGAGTGCCCGGCCAAACCGCTGGCAACACAGGGCGGGGGTTGCGCTCGTTGCGGGACTTAACCCAACATCTCACGACACGAGCTGACGACAACCATGCAGCACCTGTCACCGCGCTCCCCAAAGGGGCACCCCAGCCTTTCGGCCAGGTTCGCGGTGATGTCAAGCCCAGGTAAGGTTCTTCGCGTAGCTTCGAATTAAACCACATGCTCCACCGCTTGTGCGGGCCCCCGTCAATTCCTTTGAGTTTCAGCCTTGCGGCCGTACTCCCCAGGCGGGGTGCTTAGTGCGTTAGCTCCGGCACGGAAGGGGTCGATACCTCCCACACCTAGCACCCATCGTTTACGGCGTGGACTACCGGGGTATCTAATCCCGTTCGCTCCCCACGCTGTCGCGCCTCAGCGTCAGGGCCAGGCCAGGCAGCCGCCTTCGCCACTGGTGTTCCTCCCGATCTCTACGCATTTCACCGCTCCACCGGGAATTCCGCTGCCCTCTCCTGCCCTCAAGCCCGGCAGTTTCGAATGCACCTCCCCGGTTGAGCCGGGGCCTTTCACATCCGACTTGCCAGGCCGCCTACGCGCCCTTTACGCCCAGTGATTCCGGACAACGCTCGCCCCCTACGTCTTACCGCGGCTGCTGGCACGTAGTTAGCCGGGGCTTCCTCTTCCGGTACCGTCAGCCGAGGGCTCCTCACCCCCGACCTTCGTCCCGGACGACAGGGGTTTACACCCCGAAGGGCTTCCTCCCCCACGCGGCGTCGCTGCGTCAGGCTTTCGCCCATTGCGCAAGATTCCCGACTGCTGCCTCCCGTAGGAGTCGGGGCCGTGTCTCAGTCCCCGTGTGGCCGACCACCCTCTCAGGCCGGCTACCCGTCGTCGCCTTGGTGGGCCGTTACCCCACCAACCAGCTGATGGGCCGCGGGCCCCTCCGGCAGCGACCGCCTCTCCAGCGGCCTTTCCTCCACACCCCATGCGGAGCGCGGACCGTATGCGGTATTAGCCCCAGTTTCCCAGGGTTATCCCCCACTGCCGGGCAGGTTACCCACGTGTTACTCACCCGTCCGCCGCTAGGAGACCGGAGAGCAAGCTCCCCAGCCTCCCCGCTCGACTTGCATGTCTTAGGCACGCCGCCAGCGTTCGTCCTGAGCCAGGATCAAACTCTCCTCCGGAATGCTCACCCATCCCGCAGAAGAGCCTCCGGCTCCCCGCGTCGTCCGCGCCTCACCCCACCAGGACCCAGGCGCTCCCCGCACCCAGGCCCCGCAGAGTGAGACCTCCGGCTCGCAAGGCCTGCCTCTCCACACGCCACTCCCTTTTCAAGGACCAGGTGCGCCCGCTTGGGCGTCGCCGGTGTCGTACCGGCAGGTTTGATATTTAGCAGCTCCTCCGGGCCTCGTCAAGGCCCCGCCGCCCGCTTGGGCGGCACCGGTTCGGCGGCGCCTCGCCACCGCCGCGCCCCGGCCGGCCCGAACCGGCGGGGTCGCGCGCCTCGGCCACGCCCTCGGCGCCCGCGATGGCGCTCCGCCGACCGGCATCGGTGAGTATAGCGCCCGCCCCGCGGAGCGTCAAGCGGACTGGGGCCGAGGCGGACACCCGACGTACCCTGCAGGCGCCGCGGGACGTCCCGGGGCCATCGCCGCGGCAGCAGCTGCCCGGCGAAGCCGAACGCCGCCGGCCGATTCGACCGCCTTCAGTCCCGGGGGCGCATCAATGGGAAGAGGATCACATCCCGGATGGACGGGCTGTCGGTCAGCAGCATCACCAGCCGATCGATCCCGATGCCCAGGCCGCCCGTGGCGGGAAGGCCGATCTCCAGCGCGTGGATGTAGTCCTCGTCCATCTGGTGGGCCTCGTCGTCGCCGCGGGCGCGCGCCGCCAGCTGCTCCTCGAAGCGCCGGCGCTGGTCGTCCGGGTCGTTGAGCTCGCTGAAGGCGTTGGCGATCTCCATCCCTGCCACCAGCGCCTCGAACCGGTAGGCCAGGTGGGGGCGGTCCGGGATCCGGCGAGCCAGGGGCGAGAGCACCACCGGGTAGTCGTAGAGGAAGGTGGGCTGGATCAACCGCGGCTGCACGTAGACGTCCACCAGCTCGTCCAGCACCGCCGCCGGCGTCGGCGCCTTGGTCAGCTCCAGGGCGCGCTCCCGCGCCACGCGCTGCGCGCCCTCGTCCGTCAGCACGTCGTCCAGGCGCACGCCGGCCATGGTCTCCAAGGCCTCGGCGAAAGACAGCCGCCGCCACGGCGGCGCGAAGTCGATCTCCTGTCCCTGGTAGCGGACCACCGTGGTGCCGTGGACGGCGCGCGCCACGTGGCTGACCAGCTGCTCGGTCAGCTCCATCATGCCCTCGTAGTCGCTGAAGGCCTGATAGAGCTCGAGCATGGTGAACTCCGGATTGTGCCGCGTGGAGATGCCCTCGTTCCGGAAGACCCGGCCGATCTCGTACACCCGCTCCATGCCGCCCACGATCAGACGCTTGAGGTGCAGCTCCAGCGCGATGCGCAGGTAGAGGTCCAGGTCCAGCGCGTTGTGGTGGGTGACGAACGGCCGGGCCGCCGCGCCGCCGTAGATCAGGTGCAGGACGGGCGTCTCCACCTCGTAGAACCCGCGCCGGTCCAGGAAGTTGCGGATCTCGCGGATCACCTGGGCGCGGATCTTGAAGGTCTCCAGCACCCGCGGGTTGACGATCAGGTCCACGTAGCGCTGGCGGTAGCGCAGGTCGACGTTCTGCAGGCCGTGCCACTTCTCCGGGAGCGGGTAGAGGGACTTGCCCAGCAGTACGAAGTCCGTCACCTCGACGCTGATCTCCCCGCGCCGGGTGCGGATCACCGTGCCCTCGGCGCCGACCCAGTCGCCCCGGTCCAGCTCGAGGAAGGCCCGGTAGTCCTCCTCCGGCAACGGGCCGACGCGCGCCAGCAGCTGGATGCGCCCGGTCACGTCCTGCAGGTCGGCGAAGGCCGCGCGCCCATGGCGCCGCAGCGCCATGAGCCGGCCGGCCACCCGGACCGCCTGCCCCTCCAGCTGCGGGAAGCCCTCCAGCACGTCGCGCGCATGGTGGGTGACGTCGTACCGCCGGCCGAAGGGATCGACCCCCCGCCGCCGCCAGAACTCCAGCTTGGCGCGGCGGGCCTTCAAGACCTCCTGGAGCCGGGCCCCCTCGGCCTCTGGAGCGACGGCCTCCCGGTCCGTCCCGGCCGCGTGCGCGTCGACGGACGCCGGCGCGACGGGCGCGCCGTCCCCCTCCGTGGCACGCTGCCCCGGATCGCGGCCCGGACGCGGGTGCGCCAGCTCCTCCATGCCACCCCGGCCCGTCCCGCCGTTCTCGCCCACGGGCACGTCCCTCCTGACGGCAAAGGAATGGCGCCGGCCCCTCCGGACCGGCGCGAGGCCAGCGGCGGGAAGCGCGTCGGGCGGGCTGCGTTCCTCCGGGACGAACCGGCGCCCCTCCTGACGAACCGGCCGCCGCGCCCCCCCGGGCGGCGCGCGGCGCACTCCAGTGGACCCCGCCCCCCGCCGCCAGACCCCCGCGACGGATCGCCGTGCGAGGGCCCGTCCGGACGGGCCGCCGGTCCCCTCAGGCCGGGGGGATCCGGGCCACCTGCGGCCGCAGGCAGGCGGCCCGCCTCCGACCGCAAGCGACCGTCCCGCCCGACCCGCAGAGCGTCCCACGGGGCCTCCCCCGCCCGGAGAACGCCACGGTCACGGCCCCCGGCCGCCCCGGCGACGGCTCGCGCCTCAGCCTCTCCGCCTCCGGGCCCTGGCCCGGGGACCAGGCGCGATCCCGCCCTCAGCCCGCCCGCTCGATGCGTACGATCTCGTAGCGCAGGGTTCCCGCCGGCACCTTGACCTCGACGACCTCGCCCACGGATCGGCCGAAGAGCGCCTTGCCCACCGGCGACTGGTAGGAGATGCGCAGGGCGGCGGGATCGGCCTCGTTGGACCCGACGATGGTGTACTGGACCTCCTCGCCGGTGTCCACGTCCTTGAGGTAGACCGTGGACCCGATGTTCACCTTGGTCGGGTCGATCTCGTCATCGTTGACGATGCGCGCGTTCCGCAGCATCTTCTCCAGCTCGATGATGCGTCCTTCCACGAAGGCCTGCTCGTTCTTGGCCTCCTCGTACTCCGAATTCTCGGAAATATCCCCGAACTCGCGGGCCTGCTTGATGCGCTGCGCCACCTCGCGGCGCTTGACCGACTTGAGGTACTGGAGCTCCTCCTCCAGCTTGCGCAGGCCTTCCGCCGAAAGCAGCAGCTCCTTGTCCGTCATCCCCATTCGCTCCTTCCAAGCCGGCCCTCGAAAGGCAATCGCCCCCCGGCGGGTGGGACCGCTGGGAAGCGGTCCCACCCGCCGGGCGAGCGGTGTTGTATTATATGAGGCCGCCTCGCCCCTGTCAAACCGTGCCTGCCGTCCCGGCGCCCCCAGGATGCCCCTCCGGCCGCCGAGGCCGTCGCCAGCCGCCGCGGCTGCGGGCTCGTGCTCCCTGGGGAGGAACCCCGCGCCCCTCCCCAGGGCCCGCCGCCAAGGGCCGGTCGCCAGACCCCACGGACGCCTGGTGGAGACCCGAGCGCTCGAGGCCCGGGCCCCGGGGGACGGCGGCGCCGCGCCCCGCGCGGTCGAAGTCCGCGCGCCGCCGGCCGGTGGGACACCCCCCGGGTCCGCCGGTTCGCCACCGCCGACGCGCGCCGGGCGGGGACCAGACCCGGGTCCCCGCCCGGCGCGCACACCGGGAACCAGGGTTCCCCGCGGCGCCATCCCCCTTGCACGGCCCCGGCTCGTGGCCCCCTCGTCTAGCGACCCGGGCTGGGTCCTGACGACCGCGCCGCGGCAGCGCCGGCCGCCGCGTCCAGCCGCTCGATGCGCGGGCGGAAGCCCACGGCATCGAGCAGGCGCTCGTAGTCCGCCGGGCCGAGTTCGTCCGGTCGGCGGCCCGACAGGGCCACCAGCACCGCCTCCATCACGTTGGTGGCGAAGGATCGCCCCCCCAGCTCGGGCGTGGTGGTGATGAGCATCCGCGCGCCGCGCCGGCGCAGCAGCTCGACGTCCTCGGCGGTGACCGTGTTGGTGAGGATGACCTTGCCCCCCAGGGAGGGGGGCATGTGCCGCCGGATGTAGTGCCAGTCCCCGGCGATGACGTCCGCCCAGGCGAAGAACCGGCCGTACTTCGGCACGATCTGCTCCTGTCGCTCCCCGGTGGGGTACAGCACGCTGAGGGGCAGGCGCACCGCGATGGGCGCGATGATCCGCGCCAGCCGCTCCAGGGTGGCCAGGCTGCGGAGCGGGATGGGGATGCCCAGGGCGAAGATCAGATCGCCCAGGATCAGCTCGCACCCCGTCTCCGCCAGGGCCTCGGCCATGCCGAACCGATCGACCGCCACGGTCACCAGCACCCGGCTGCGGGCGAAGTCCACGACCCCTTCCCGCGCCAGCTGGCGCACCACCCGCCGCTCCAGGGTGTTCTTCAGCCCGCTCCCATCGACGATGGGCGTCTTCCGCGCCGCCCGGGCCATGGGGAGGGCGGCCCGCAGGACGTAGCGGCGCCGGCCCGCCACCAGGTACAGGTCGGTCCCGCCCATCCCGAAGGCGTCCACCTGGCCGTCCAGCTCGCGGATCAGCTGGACCGCCCTGCGGACGTCGCCATCCGTGCCGATGCGCTGGATCTCCACCGTCTCGCCCAGGAGCTCCAGCCGCACCGTGTGATCGCGCCGGGACGAACCCAGGCTCACGCTGACGACGCGCTTCAACCTGCGTTGCCTCCCGTGCCCGGCCCCCGACCGGCGACGGCCGCCGGCACCCGGCCGCTCGGGGCGCGGCCGTCGCCGGGCCGCGCACCCCCGGCACCCCCGCTGCCCCGCCCGGGGCGCCGCCCCCGGATCCCGGCGGTGCGCACCGGGCCGGGACGGCTCCTCGTCACTCCTCGGAGGAGTCGCCGGAGAGGATGTCGCTGCGGACGGCCGCCATCTCCAGGACCGGTTCGGCGACGTAGATCGGCGCGTCGGCCCGCAGGGCGATGGCGATGGCGTCGCTGGGGCGGGCGTCGATCTCCATGATCCCGTGCTCCGTCTGGATGTCGATCTGCCCGATGAAGGTCTCGTCCCGCAGGTCGTGGACCACGACCCGGACGATCTCGCCCTGCATGCGCCGGACCAGATTGACCAGCAGATCGTGGGTCAGGGGCCGGGGGGGCTGCAGACCCTGCAGCTGCAACGCGATGGCGCTGGCCTCGGCCAGACCCACGGCGATCACCAGCAGGCGATCCCCATCGGCCTCCTTCAGCACCACCACGTTACCGTCGGAACCCTGGACCATCCCCACACTGAGGACCTTCATCTCGACCAAGGCCCGTTCCCCCTCTCGGCCGGCCAACGCGGCCGGCACCCGGTTGCGCGCCCTCGCGGCGCGAAACCGGACCGCGACGCCGCCTGGCGGCATCGCGCGCATCGGCAGCCATTCCCTTTCGCGTGTACCGACACCCATTCGCCTCGTGGCAAGCGAATCCTTTAGCCAAATTATGCGCGACCTGGTCGCCCCCTGTCGCGGGCCGTCTCGCCCGGTGCGGGCCCGGATGCCGACGCGGCCGAGCCCGCCAGGCGCTGGTGGATCCACCGCAACCCCTTCAGGGTCAGGTGGGGGTCGACGTGCTCGATGCGCCGCGACTCCGGGGCGATCAGCGGGGCGAGACCGCCGGTCGCCACCACCGGCGCCGGTTGACCGAGCTCGTCCTGGATGCGGTCGACGACGGCGTCGATCTGCCCGGCGAAGCCGTACAGCACGCCGGCCCGCAGGGCCTCCACCGTGCTCCGCCCGATGGCCCTGTGCGGCCGGGCCAGCTCGATCCGCGAGAGGCGCGCCGCCCGGCGGACCAGGGCATCCAGGGAGATGGCGACGCCGGGGGCGATGGCCCCACCCAGGTAGACCCCGTCGGGGGAGACCACCTCCCACTTGGTCGCCGTGCCCAGGTCGACGACGATCACCGGGGCGCCGTACTCGGCCCGCGCCGCCACGGCATTGGCGATGCGGTCGGCCCCCAGTTCGCGCGGGTTCTCGTAGGCCACCGGCATGCCGGTGTCGGTCTCGGGCCCGACGACCAGGGGCTCCAGGCCGAGATCCCGCCGCACCATGGTCACCACCGGCACCAGCGCCGGTGGCACCACCGAGCAGATGGCGACGGCGGTGACCTGTCCGAGGTCCAGGCCCCGGCCCCGCATCAGCGCCGCCAGGGTGACGGCGAACTCGTCCGCGGTCCGCTCCCCGTTGGTGGACAGCCGCCAGCCCGCCACGTGACGGCTGCCGTCGTAGAGGCTCAGCTTGGTATGGGTGTTGCCGATGTCGATGGCCAGCAGCACCTCGGCCCCCGCTCCTCTCCCCGGCGCGCCTCCGGCGCGAACCCCGGGCACCGGCGCCGTGGCGTGCCCGCGGCCGCGCCCCCGGACCCCGGTCCGGCGCGACGGCGTCCCCTCCGCCACCGATGACGGCGCCGGGTTCTCGGCCGGCCCTCACGCCGGCCCCATCCCCGGACCGCGGCCCGCGGCGACGGCGGCGATGCCGCCGAGGGGCTCGGCGCGGAGGACGGCGCGCAGGGCGGCGGCGGCCGTCACCTGGGCTGCCGCCGCGGCCAACGCCATGCGGTCGTCCAGGGTCGGGACGCCGCCCCGCCGGCCCGTGGCCAGCGCGAAGACCGTGTCGCCGTCCACCCACGTGTGGACCGGGTCGACGACGCGGGCGAGGCCGCTCTGGGCCACCTGGGCGATGCGGTGGAGGTCGTCCCGCGGCAGCGCGGCGTCGGTGGCCACCACCGCCAGGGTGGTGTGCCGCCCCACCCCCGGGGAGCCCCCGCCCACGCCGTGGCCGCCCGGCCCACGCCCGGGGCCCCGACCCTCGCCCGCGTCGGCGCCGGCTGGATCCGCCGATGGGCGCCCGTCGGCCTTGGTCCCCGTCCGCCGCGGGCGACGCCCAGGCTCGGCGCCGGGCCAGCCAGGGGCCGTCGGTTCCGGCGGCGGGCCCACCAACCAGCGCCCCGTCTCCGGGTCCCGCACGCCTCCGTAACAATTTAGCACCACCAGGGCTGCCACCGTCCAACCATTGGGGAGGAACCGGCCCGCCGACCCGACGCCGCCCTTGCGCAGGCCGGCGGGCCCCATCACGGCCCCGACCACCGCGCCCGTCCCCGCTCCCACGCTGCCCTCGACCACCGGTTCCCGCGAGGCCGCCTCGCAGGCGGCGTACCCCATGGCCGCGTCGGGGCGCGCCCGCGGGTCGCCGACCGCCAGGTCGAAGAGGATCGCCGCGGGCACGATGGGCACCCGGGCGACCCCGGTGTCGAAGCCGTAGCCGCGTTCCTCCAGCCAGGTCATGACGCCCTGGGCCGCCGCGAGGCCGAAGGCGCTGCCGCCGGCCAGGCACACGGCGTGCACCTGCTGGACCAGCCGGCCGGGGCCCAGGAGGTCCGTCTCCCGGGTGCCCGGCGCCCCACCCCGCACGTCGACGGCACAGGTCGCCCCCTCGGGACAGAGCACGACGGTGCACCCCGTCAGGCCCTGCCGATCGGTGGCGTGGCCCACCAGGATGCCCTCCACCTGGGTGAGGGAGCCGGCCGTCCCTCCGCCGTCCCCGCGGCCCGCTGCCGTCTCCGTCGACACCGCACCCACCTCCCGGACCGGCACCGGCGTCCCCCCGGAATGCCGTGGACCGGCGTGGCCGGCGGGCCCCGCAGGGCAGGATGCCGGCGGCCCGCATCGGTCCCGCCTAGCCGCCCGCTCCCGGCGCCCCCGGGGAGGGCCGCTTCGGTTCCTGCCACCAACCGGGCGACGCCTCCTCCAGCCAGACGCCCGACCGGTCGATGGCCTCGGCCAACCGCCCCACGGGGCCGTGGCCGGGGATGACGGTGTCCGGCGCCAGCTCCGCCCACGGCACCAGCACGAAGGCCCGCTCCGCGGCGCGCGGATGGGGCACCACCAGCTGCGGCGGCCGGCGGATGACGCGGCCCGCGTACCAGAGCAGGTCCAGGTCCAGCGTACGCGGCCCCCACCGGCGCAGCCGCACCCGGCCCGCCTGCCGCTCCAGCTCCAGCAGCCGCTCCAGCAGCCGCTCGGCCGGGAGCACCGTGTCCAGGGCCACCACCGAGTTCAGGAAGTCCGGCTGGTCGACGACGCCCACGGGGCGGGAGCCGTAGAGGGAGGCGACGCCCACCACCCTCACCCCGGCCTGGCGGTCCAGGGCGCCCACCGCCCACCGCAGCTGGGCGCGCCGATCGCCCAGGTTGGCCCCGAGCCCCACATAGGCCCGCACCGGGGTCGGGGACGCGGGCTCCCGCTCCGGACCGGACACCCCGCCCTGCGCGGCGCCGTCAACCGGTCCCGACGCGTCCTGCACGGGATCGCCACACCTCCACCGCCGCGCCCTCCGCCGGGCCGGGCAGGGGCGCCGCGGGCTTGGCGACCCGCACCCGCACCCAGTCCACGGGGAAGGCGTGCAGCAGGTCGTCGGCCAGCTGGTGGGCCAGGGTCTCGATCAGTCGCCGATGCGGCCCCTCGACGACGCGGGCCACCCGTCGATGGACCTCCGCGTAGTCCACGGTCAGAGCGAGGTCGTCCGCCGCGGCGGCCGCCGCCGTATCCAGGCCCAGGTCGACGTCCACGAGGAAGGGCTGCGGGTTCCGGTGCTCCTCGGGCAGCACGCCGTGGCGCGCCTCGAAGCGCAGGGCCCGGAGCTGGATCACGCTGCGGGCGGGCGGCGCCGGCGTCGGGTCCAGACGGCCCGTGGGTCGGGGGACGTCCGGGTCCGCCCCGGCTCCCGCCGCGGCCGGATCCGGTCGAGCCGCGTCCCGCACGGGGGCCGGTTCGTCCCCCTCGCGCCAGCGGGGGTGGCGGACCACGGCGTCCGCCATGCGCACTAGCCGCACCATGGGCGCCACGTCGTGGACCCGCACCACGTCCACTCCGCGGGCGACGGCCAGGACGACGGTGGCCGCCGTGCCCTCCAGGCGCTGGTCCACCGGCAGGTCCAGCACCCGGCCGATGGTGCTCTTGCGCGAGGTGCCCAGCAGCACCGGCGCCCCCAGCGTCCGCAGGCGCGGCAGCTGCCGGATGAGGTCCAGGTTCTGCTCCGGGGTCTTGCCGAAGCCGAAGCCCGGGTCGACGATGACCATCTCCCGCGGCAGGCCCGCGGCCTCGGCGCGCTCGATGGCGGCCCGCAGGAACCCCAGGGTCTCGCCCCAGAAGTCGGCGTACGCCGTGTCCCCGTGGGGACGCGCGTGCATCGCCACCACCGGCACCCGGTGGGCGGCGGCGACCGCGGCCATGGCCGGGTCGCGCCGCAGCCCGCCCACGTCGTTGATCAGGGCCGCCCCCTCCTCCAGGGCGACGCGGGCCACCTGGGCCTTGTAGGTGTCGACGGAGATGGGCACGTCGAGCTTGGGCGCCAGTCGCCGCAGGACCGGCAGGAGCCGCCGCAGCTCCTCCTCGGCCGGCACCGGGGTCGCCCCGGGGCGGGTGGACTCGGCGCCCACGTCGATGATGTCCGCACCCGCCTCGGCCATGGCCAAGGCGTGCTCCTCCGCCGCGGCGGGGTCGAGGTAGCGGCCGCCGTCGGAGAAGGAGTCCGGCGTGACGTTGAGGATGCCCATCACGTAGGTCCGGCTTCCCCAGACGAACCGGCGGTCGCCCCACGCGAGGCCGCCGGGGATCACCCTCCAGGTGCGGCTCACGAGGCATCGCCCCCCGCGCCGTCGGGCGCCGAGCGGAGGTGCTCCGCGTCGGACTCCCAGCCGGCGCGTCCCTCGTCACCCGGTCCGCGTTCCCTGGCGGGCTCGGGCTCCGAGCCGACGCGCCCCGCGTCGAGTCCCGAACCGATGCGCTCCCCCGCGCCGCCGGGCCACCCCGCGTCCGGCACCGCGGTGAGCGCATCGGGGAGCCCCACGGCTTGGGGCAGGGGCAGGGGAATGCGGCGGCGCTCCAGCAGCCCGGCCAACCGGGCGATGTCGGGCGCCAGCTCGCGGTCGTCCCCCAGGGGCGGCACCGCGGCCCGCACGGCGCGGTAGACGGTCGCCGTGGCCGGCGAGAGCCCCTCGGGCCCTACCAGGTCCAGCGCCTGGGCCGCGCAGAGCAGCTCGATGGCCAGCACGTGGCGGACGTGCTCGACCACCCGAGCCAGCTTCAGGGCCGCGATCATCCCCATGGAGACGTGGTCCTCCTGGTTCGCCGAGGAGGGGATGGAGTCGACGCTGGCGGGCACCGCCAGGGTCTTGTTCTCGGCCACCAGGGCGGCCGCCGTGTACTGGGCCAGCATCAGCCCGGAGTGGAGCCCGCCGCGGCGGGTGAGGAAGGCCGGCAGGCCGCTGAGCTGGGGGTTGACCAGCCGCTCGATGCGGCGCTCGGCGATGTTGGCCAGCTCGGCCAGGGCGATGGCGGCGTAGTCCAACACCAGGGCCACGGGCTCGCCGTGGAAGTTGCCGCCCGAGAGCACGTCGCCGCCGACCCCTCCCCACCCGTCCCCGGCCTGCGGGACGGACGCCTCCGCGAGGCCCGCCAGGGCGGGGCCGGGGTCGAGTTCCCCCGCGCCGCCATCCGCCCGCGATCCGCCACATCCGACCATCCCCCGGCCGCCGGCGGACCCGTCGGGCCCTCGGGCGGCGTCGTCCCCTCCCCGGGCGGCCCCGGCGCCTGCGCTGGCGGCCGCGGGATCGCCCTCCCGCCGAGCGCCCTCGGCCGCAGCCTCGGGGTCGGGGTCGGGGTCGGGGAAGATCAGGGGGTTGTCGGTGACGCTGTTGGCCTCGACGGCCAGCACCCGTGCGGCGTGGGCCAGCGCGTCCCGCACGGCACCGTGGACCTGGGGCATGCAGCGCAGGCTGTAGGCGTCCTGGACGCGCACCTGTCCCGGTTCGGTGACCAGCCTGCTGCCGGCCAGCAGCGCCCGCAGGTGGGCGGCGGCCGCCTGCTGGCCGGGGTGGGGCCGCAGGGCGTGGATGCGCGGGTCGAAGGCGGCGGGGATGCCGCGCAGCGCCTGCAGCGTCAAGGCCCCGGCCACGTCGGCCACCGCCGCCAGGTAGAGCCCCTCCTCCACGGCGAGCGCGCCCAGGGCGGTCATGGCCTGGGTGCCGTTGATCAGCGCCAGGCCCTCCTTGGGCTCGAGGGTGAGGGGCTCCAGATCCCGCTGGGCCAGGGCCCGGTCACCCGGCAGCACGCGCCCGTCCACCTCGGCCCACCCCCGGCCGATGAGCACCAGGGCCAGGTGGGCGAGAGGGGCCAAGTCGCCGCT
This sequence comes from Thermaerobacter composti, assembly GCF_033582035.1. Classification (NCBI taxonomy): domain Bacteria; kingdom Bacillati; phylum Bacillota; class Clostridia; order Eubacteriales; family Clostridiales Family XVII. Incertae Sedis; genus Thermaerobacter; species Thermaerobacter composti. The sequence goes on along the minus strand of NZ_CP132508.1, from coordinate 108,544 downwards.
GGCCCCCAGCGATCCGCGGGACGGCACCACGGGGTGGATGCCGCGGTTGAGCAGCTCCAGCAGTCGTTCGACCACCTCCGGCCGCACGCCGGAGTAGCCCCTGGCCAGGGCGTTGGCCCGGAGCAGCATCATCGCCCGCACCACGGGCACGGGCAACGGCTCCCCCACCCCGGCCGCGTGGCTGCGCAGCAGGTTCTCCTGGAGCCTGCGGGCCTGCGCCGTGGGGATCGCCACGTCGGCGAGCTTCCCGAAGCCGGTGGTGATCCCGTAGAGGATCTCCCCGCGGGCCAGGGCGGCCGCCACGCGCCCGCGGCTGGCTGCCATGCGCCGGCGCGCCCGCGGCGCGAGGACCACGGGACGCGCGGACCGCGCCACCTGGGCAATCGCCTGCAGGGTCAGGCCCTGGCCGTCGATCACCAGCGGGGGCATCCCGGACGCCGCCGGGGCGGCGGCGTCGGCGGCAGCCCCGCGGGGCGGCTGGCGGTCGGTCACCGGCCCTCCGCCCCCCGACCGCCGGCGACGGAGCGGCCCGGGTCCGGGACGTCGGCCGCGGATCGCGACGCCGATGGCCCCGCCGGCTCCGGGGGCTCCGGCCCCGGCGCCAGCCAGCGGCGGTAGCGGGTCAAGCTGACGGCGCCGTCGTCGGTGATCAACAGGTCGTCTTCGATGCGGACGCCGCCGATGCCCGGCAGGTAGATGCCGGGTTCGACGGTGAACACCATGCCCGGCTCGAGGACGGTGTCGTCGCCGGGGGCGATGTCGGGCGCCTCGTGGACGTCCAGGCCCAGCCCGTGACCGGTGCGGTGGGTGAAGTAGGGCCCGAAGCCCGCCTGGGCGATCCGCTGGCGGGCCGCCGCGTCCACGTCGCGGGCGCGCACCCCCGGCCGGGCGGCGGCGCGCGCCGCCGCCTGGGCCTGGTAGCACACCCGGTAGATCTCCGCCTTGCGGGCCGCCGCGGTGGGATCGCCGCCGGGTAGGAGGAAGGTACGGGTGATGTCGGCGGCGTAGCCGTCGACCTCGGCCCCCACGTCGATCCACACCAGGTCGCCCGGCTGCAGCATCCGGTCGCTGGTCTCGGCGTGGGGGACGGCGGAGCGGGGACCCGACGCCACGTGGATGCCGAAGGGGCTGCGGGTGCCCAGCTCCCGCAGGGCCTTCTCGATCTCCCGGGCGATCTGGCTCTCCCGGTACCCGGGCTGGACGAAGGCGCTGCCGTGGCCCAGGGCGGTCTCCACCAGCTCCGCCGCCCGCCGGATGGCGGCCACCTCCGCCGGGTCCTTGCGGGCCCGCAGGGCGGCCAGCAGCGGCTCGGCGGCCTGCCAGGCGACGCCTGGCAGGCCGCCTCGGGCCGCGTGCCACTCGAAGAGGCGCGCCACCCGCTCCTCCATGGCGGCCACCCGCGGCGGCCCGCCCAGCCCCGCCGTTGCCAGGGCCGCGGCCCTGGCAACGGCGGGGGCGGGATCGTCGCCGTCGGCGTACGTGCACACCCGCTCGGGCGCCAGGGCCAGCGCCGTGGCCAGCGGCGACCGGGCCACCCGCTCGGCCTCCAGCCGCGGCACCACCCATGCCGGCTCGCCTTGCCGCGGGACGAAGAAGAGCGCCAGCCGGCTGGCCAGCAGCCCGACCCCGGTCAGATACCACCAGCTGGTGCCCGGTGTCAGGACCACCAGGTCGACGCCGGCCGCCGCCATCCGCTGCTGCAGCGCCGCCAACCGGGCGCCGTGGCGCCCGGTGCCCTCGGGCTCCGCCGCCTGCCGGTTCGTCCGCCCGTCCACGGCCTCGACCTCCCACCCGTTTCGACGCTGCGTGCGGCACGGGCGCCGGGCGCCTCCGGCGCCGCCCGGCGCGGGAACCCGGCCCGCGCACCCCCGCCGCCGCGCCGGCGCCCACCCGCGCCGGCCGGGGCCCACCGCCCCCGGCGTGGGCGCCCGCTGTCGACGGACCCGCGCTGCCGACGGCACCGCCCCCGGCGTGCTGGCCCGCCCCCGACCCGGCCCCGCGGGACACCGCCCACCGCCCCCCAGCGTTGCTCGCCCGCCGCCGACCTGGCCCCCGGGCCGCGGGCCACCGCCCGCCGCCGACCGGCGCGCTCGCCCACCGCAACCCACCCGCGCCGGCCGCTAGCCACCGTCCGCCGTCGTGCTCGCCCGCCGCTGGCCTGCCGCCTGGGCCTCCGCCTCCTCGCGCAAGGCGGCCGCCCGCTCCATCAGCCAGTCGCGGCGGTTGCGGCTGGGGTCGTCCAGCACCTCCTCCAACAGCTGGCGGAGGATCCAGCCGATGGCCGGACCTGGGCCGAGGCCCGTGGCGGCCATGACGTCGTGGCCGTCGACGGCCAGGTCGTGGAGGCTGAAGGCGGCGTCCTGCTCGAGGATCCTCTCCATGCGGGTCAGCAGCCGCAGGGCGCCGCGGGAGATGGGGGCCCGCTTGGTGCCCGAGGCCGCGCGGTCCGCCACCCGCAGGATGATCAGGTCCTCCAGGTAGTCGAAGCCGATGCGCTGGATCAGCCGGCGGATGGCCGCGTCGGTCATGCCGGGGTAGTGGTGCAGCGCCAGGTGATGGCGCACCAGGTGGGCCACGTGCCGCACGGTGTCGTTGTCGTACCGCAGGCGCCGCAGCATGCCGCGGGCCATGTCGGCGCCCACCACCTCATGGTGGTAGAAGTGGCGCTGGCCCCGCTCGTCGACGGACACGGTGCGCGGCTTGGCCACGTCGTGCAGCAGGCCCGCCAGGCGCAGGCGCAGCACGGGCGGGGTGTACTGGCACGCCAGGAGGTTGTGTTCCCAGACGGTGTAGGCGTGGTGGACGTTCTGGGGCACGCCGACGCCTTCCAAAAGCTCGGGCCAGATGGGCTCCAGCAGCCCGCTGGTCCGCAGCAGCTCCAGGCCCCACGCCGGCCGCGGGCTGACCAGCAGGCCGGACATCTCCTCGCGGATGCGCTCCCACGAGACGTGGCGGATCAAGGGGGCGCAGCGGGCCAGGGCCGCCTCGGTGCGCCGCTCCACCCGGTACCCGAAGCGGGCGGCGAAGCGCACCACGCGCAGCAGCCGCAGGGCGTCCTCCCGGAAGCGCGCCTCGGGGTCGCCGACGGCGCGCACCACGCCCTCCTCGAGGTCGGCGAGACCGCCCAAGGGGTCGTGGAGCCGGCCCTGGGCGTCGACGGCCATGGCGTTGATGGTGAGATCGCGGCGCTCCAGGTCGGCCCGCAGGTCATCGGTGAACTCGACGCGGTCGGGGTGCCGATGGTCGCTGTAGCCGGCCTCCCGGCGGAAGGTGGTCACCTCGACGCTGAGGCCGCGGTTGCGCACGGTCACGGTGCCGTGCTCGATGCCCGTCGGGATGGTGCGGGGGAAGATCCGGCGCACCTCCTCGGGCCGCGCCGAGGTGGCGACGTCCCAGTCCTTGGGCGGCCGCGCCATCAGCAGGTCGCGCACGCAGCCGCCCACCAGGAAGGCGGCGTGGCCGCGCTCGTGGAGCCGCACCAGCACCTCGCGCACGGCGGCCGGCACCAGGCGGTCGAACCGGCGCGCCAGCTCGGCGGGCCGCTCCGCCACCGGCACGGCCGCCAGGGTGCGGAAGGCCGCGGCCGCGGCGCCGTCCGGCGCTCGGCCCGCGGCCCCGTCCGGGGCGAAGCGGGATTCCTGGGACCAGAGGTCCGTCAGCGCCCGGGCGAACTCCTCACCGGTGCGGCAGCGGCGGGCGATGGCCAGGAGCCGCCCCAGCGTCCGGCGCGTCGCCTCCAGCCGCTGGCGCTCTCGCTGCCGGCGGCGCAGCTTCTCCTCGCGTTGGGGCGTGGCGCGCCCCTGCTCCATGGCCGACCCTCCCGCCGCCCATGCCGAGCCGCGTCCCCGCTCGACCGTGCGGCCGCGGCTCGACGCGCCCACGGCCCCGGTGCCCGCGGCCCCGGGCTCGCGGCAATCCCCATTGTGCCGCACCGCCCGCAGCCTGTGAAGGCTGCGGGCGGTGCCGGGACCACGGGCGGCGCGTGGCCCGCTGGGTGGGCCGCGTCGCGGGCGATGCCACCCCGGTCGCGGCGCCGACGGCGCCCACCCGGGACCGCATCGGGAGCGGTGGCGGCCGCCTGAGCCAGGTCGCGGGCGGTGGAACCGCGTGCGGCCGACCCCCTCCGACGCCCTGGCAGACGGCCGCCGGTGGGACCGGGCCGCGTCGGGGCGATGGCGGCCGTCGCCGGGCCCCCGCGCTGCGCGGCTCGGTGCCATCGCCGGCGGGGGCCTACTGGGCCGTGGTGGCCAAGGGGCCGCCGCGACGCGGGGCGCGGCGGCCGGTAACCCGCCGGCCGGTGCCCGCCTCCTGAGCGGTGCCGGCTCCCGCGCGGGCACCGCTCAGGAGGCCTTCTCGCCCGCGGCCGCGGCCGGTTCGTCCGCCTCGTCGCGCAGCAAGTCGTCCAGCTCCTCGGCCTGGATGGTCTCCTTCTCCAGCAGGGTCTGGGCGATCCGCTCCAGCTTGTCGCGGTGCTCGCGCAGCAGCCGCAGCGCCCGCTCGTAGCAGTCGTTGATGATCTCGCTGATGCCGCGGTCGATGGCCGCCGCCACTTCCTCGCTGTAGTTGCGCTCGCGGATCAGGTCGCGGCCGAGGAAGGGGGCGTCCATCTTGTGGCCGAAGGTCATCGGCCCCAGCTCGTCGCTCATGCCGAACTCGGTGATCATCCGGCGCACCATCTTCGTGGACTTCTCCAGGTCGTCCTGGGCGCCGGTGCTCACCTCGCCGAAGACCAGCTCCTCGGCCGCCCGCCCCGCCAGCGCCATGGTCACCCGGTCCAGGATCTCCTGGCGGGTGATCAGGTAGCGGTCCTCCGTGGGCAGCTGCATCACGTAGCCGAGGGCCGCCCCGCGCGGGATGATGGAGATCTTGTGCACCGGGTCGGTGTTGGGCAACAGCTTGGCCACCAGGGCGTGACCGGCCTCGTGGTAGGCGACCCGCTGCTTCTCCTTCTCGCTCATGACCCGCGTCCTGCGCTCCGGCCCGCCGCCGACGATGCGGTCGATGGCGTCCTCGAAGTCCTGCATGTCGATCTGCTTCTTCCGCCGCCGCGCGGCCAGCAGCGCCGCCTCGTTGACCAGGTTCTCCAGGTCGGCCCCCGTGAAGCCCGGCGTGCGCCGCGCCAGCAGGGCCAGGTCCACGTCCGGCGCCAGGGGCTTGGACCGCGTGTGGACCTTGAGGATCGCCTCCCGCGCCACCAGGTCGGGCCGGTCGATCACGATCTGGCGGTCGAACCGGCCGGGCCGCAGCAGGGCCGGGTCCAGGACGTCGGGCCGGTTCGTGGCGGCCATGACGATGATGCCCTCGTTGGTGCCGAAGCCGTCCATCTCGACCAGGAGCTGGTTCAGCGTCTGCTCGCGCTCGTCGTGGCCGCCGCCGTAGCCCGCGCCCCGCTGCCGGCCCACGGCGTCGATCTCGTCGATGAAGACGATGGCCGGCGCGTTGCGCTTCGCCTGCTCGAACAGGTCCCGCACCCGCGAGGCGCCGACGCCGACGAACATCTCGACGAAGTCCGAGCCGCTGATGTAGTAGAAGGGCACGCCCGCCTCGCCCGCCACCGCCCGCGCCATGTGGGTCTTGCCCGTGCCCGGCGGGCCGTACAGCAACACGCCCTTGGGGATCCGCGCGCCCAGCTCGATGTAGCGGCGCGGGTTCTTCAGGTAGTCGACGATCTCCTTGAGCTCTTCCTTGACCTCTTCGTAGCCCGCCACGTCGTCGAAGGTGATGCGGCGCTTCTCGTCGGGCTGGTGCAGGCGGGCGCGGCTCTTGCCGAACTGCATCACGCGGCTGCCCGTGCCCTGGGTCTGCTGCAGGATGAACAGGAGGACGGCCACCACCAGGACCATCGGCAGGAGGTTGGTCAGGAGGGTGGTCCACCAGGGGGTCTCCTCGACGGGGCGGGTGTCGACCTCCACGCCCTTGGCGCGCCACTCGCGGATGGTCTCCAGGTTCAGCTCGGGCACGTTGGCGCGGAACCGGGTCCCGTCCTGCAGCTGACCGGTCACCACCCGGCGGTTCTCGTCGTAGACGAGGCGCTCGACCTGTCCCTGATCGATCTTCTCCAACAGATCGCCGGTGGGGATGTGCTGGACTTCGGGGGTCACCGGGCTCAGGCGCTGGACGATGGCGATGACGAAGAAGAACAAGATGACGTAGAACAGCACGTTCTTCAGGATGCGGTTCGGCTTCATCGTGGCCCTCCTTGCGGCCGCTCGGGGCGCGGCCCGCAGGCCTGCCCCCGGCCGGCGCCGGGTCAGGCCGGACCTCTCCGGCGTCTCCTCACGCTTTCACGCCTCCTGCTTGCCCGCAAAGGCGCCCTCATTATAACACGGTGGGTTTGGCGCCGCCATTCCGCGCCAGGCCTCGTCCCGCGCCGTCGGGCGCGCTCGCCCGTCCCCGGCCGACCCGGTCGGGTCGGGGTGACGCGGCCCGCCCCCTTCCCGGGGCAGCCGGGCCGTCACCTCGAGGCTCAACAGGCGCTCGGCATCGGGACGAACGCGGCCCGCCTCCGCGACCCGCACCCCCACCAGCCACAGGATCGTCCCCTGCGGGCACCCGTCCCCCGCCCCGGCTCGCCCCCGCCCCTGGGGCTCGGGCCCGCCGTCCTCCCCGTCGTCCGGTCCCGTCGCCCCCGGGTCGCCGACCACCACCAGCCACGGCGGCAGGATCGCCCCCGTGCCCCGCTGGGGATCGATCACGTACAGATCCCCCCGGCGGACGGCGGTCCGGTAGAGCCGCTCCACCGGTCGCCGCCCCCGGGCGCCCAGGGGCTGCAGGGTCTCGCCGGGGCGCGGTGGGCGCACCAGCAGCACCGGGCGCACCGCCTCGCCGGCCCTCCGGGCGCCGCCGTCCTCGGGGGCCGCGGCAGCCCCTGCCGCACCCGAAGCCGCGCGCGGTCCGCCGTCGGGCGCCTCGGCGACGGGCCACCCCATCAGGGCGCGAAAGGCGAAGCGGGCCCCCGCCCGGTCGCCCCGCCGGGCATCCGCCGCCTCCGCCGCGGCGAGGACCGCGTCGCGCGCCGCCCTCGCCGCCTCGCCCTCCAGCCACCGCGCCCGCAGCCACAGGCCGCAGCCCAGGGGCACGGCCCCCGGTACGGGCAGGCGCATCGCCGCCATCGCGGCCGGCTCCGTCGCCGGCGCGTCCGCGGGTGCCGTCGCCCCGGCAGGACCCGGCCCCCGGTCGACGCCCGCCCGCCCCGCCGACCGGCGGTGCACCGCCTCCGGCCCCGTCCCGTCTCCGCCGGCCGTCGGCCCGGGCGTCCCCGCCGCCGGCGCTTGGTGACTTGGGCGACCCCCCGGGTCCCCCGATCCGGTGGCGGCCGCAGCCGGCCCGCCAGCGGGCCCGGCACCGGCAGCACGACGCGGCACCGGCTCGAGCCACAACCACGTGCCGTCGCAGCGGGCCTGCCACCCCCCGGGCAGGTGGACGGGACCCCCGTCCCCGCCCCCCGCCGCGGCCCGTTGCGCAAGCTCCCGCACGGCCTCGCAGTGGACCCAGGGCAGGGGACGGCCCGTCCGCCGATGGTAGGCGGCTTGCAGCAGCCGCCGCTGGTCCGCCGGCGCCAGGCGCCCCAGGTCGGCCACGCGACACGCCCAGCCGCGCCCGGTCTCGACGCCCAGGCGAGCCTCCAGGGCCCGGGTCCGGCGGGCGAGGCGATCCGCCTCGGCCGCCAGCGCCGACGCCACCCGAGCCAGGGTGGGGATCACCCGGGGATTGAACTCCGCCTCCAGCAGGGGCAGCAGCCGGTGGCGGACGCGGTTGCGGCGGATGGCCAGGTCGCGGTTCGTCGGGTCGTCGCGCCAGGACAGCCCGCGGGCGGCGGCATAGGCGGCCAGCCGGTCCGGGGTCACCGCCAGCAGCGGCCGGACGAACCGCCCGCGCCGGGGACGCATGCCGGCCAGGCCGTGCAGGCCCGCTCCCGCCAGCAGCCGGAGGAGCACGGTCTCCGCCTGGTCGCCCGCGTGATGGGCCAGCGCCACCCGGTGGGCGCCGAATTCCGCGGCCATGTCGACCAGGGCCCGATAGCGCGCCGCCCGCGCCGCCTCTTCCAGCGACCGGCGCCCGCGGGCGATGCGCACCCGGCGCAGCAAGAAGGGGAGGCCGCGGCCCGCGGCCTGCTCCGCCACCCAGCGGGCGTCGGCCGCGGACTCGGGGCGCAGGCCGTGGTCGACGTGGGCGACGCCCAGGGCGTCCAGGGCCAGGGACGCCCGCAGGCGCCACAGGCAATCCAGCAGCACCATGGAGTCGCGCCCGCCGGAGACGGCCACCAGGACGCGCTGGCCCGGCTCCAGCAGGCGGTGGCGGCGGATGGCGGCGAGGACGTCGGCGAGGAGGTCGTCGGCACCCCCTTGGTCGGCGGCCCCGGACGACGGCGCCCCGGGGTCCGTCCCGGGCGGGGTGGAGCGGGCCGGCGACGCCGTCCCGCCATCGCCCGCTGCCCCGGGGGCCGCCTTGGCGGCCTCCCCGGGCATCGACGCGGGCCCTGCCATGGGATGGCGTGGGAACCGGGGGGAGGTGTCCATCGCCACGGCTGCCTCCTTTCCCCCGGGTCCGCAAGGCCGGGTTCGTCCGGCGTCACGGGCCGCACGGGCCGGCCTGCTGGGGGATGCAGGGGGCCGGGCACGAGATGCCGTCGCCCCTACCCGTAGCGTAGCGCATGGCCCAGGGCGCCGTCCGCCGCGAGGCGCCGCGCCTCCCCGGACCGCGGTCCACAGGCTGCACCGGGCCCAGGCCGCCAAGGCGAGCGCGGCCTGCCGCCGCCATGGGCGCGAGGCCGCGCTGGGGGAGGGGCGGTGCCGACGCGGCACCGCCACGGGGAGAGAGGGTGGGTTGTGGCTACCGCAGGCCGCCGGCGCCCAGGCGGATGCCCGCCGCGGCCGCCTGCGCCCGCGGCAAGAGTTTGCCGGTGACCACGGTGATGTCATCGGGGGCGCGGTCGCCCGAGCGCCGCAGGGCCTCCTTGACGATGCGGGCGGCCACCCGGCGCGGGTCGTCGTCCTCCACCCCGGCCAGGAAGCCGCGGATCCAGGCCGTGCCCGCCTCCACGTCGCCGAAGGCGGCCAGGACCCCGTCGGAGATCAGCACCACCAGGTCACCGGGTTCGAGGACGCCGACGACCGATGGCACCTCGCCGACCTCCACGGACCCGGCGGGCGGCGCGGCCTGGGCGACCACCTGGACGTCCCGCGCCCGGCGGACGAAGCTGGGCGCGGCGCCGACCTTCACGAACTCGATCCGCCCGCGGTCGAGATCCAGGGTCGCCAGGTCCACCGTCGTGTAGCTCTCGCGGTCGCGCAGGGCCAGGGCGGTGTCCAGCAGGCGGACCGCCGGGGCGGCGTCGAGGCCCGCGTCCAGCATGCGCTCCAAGAGCTGCAGGACGCGCCGCGACTCCTGCGCCGCCGTCCGTCCCGACCCCATGCCGTCGCTGATGGCCAGCACCATCCGCCCCCCGTCGGCGAAGGCGCGGCAGAGGTAGCCGTCGCCGGAGACCCAGCGGCCGTCCTTGGGCGTGCGCGCCACGCCGACCCGCATCCCGTAGCGCCACCCGGGACGACGCGGGGCGGCGGGGCGACCCGCCCCGCGGGCCACCAGCTCGGCCACCTCCCGCAGCTGCCGCGCCATCAGCCGCTGGTGCCGATCCAGGCGCCGCCGCCACCGCATCTCGACCCGCAGGACTGCGAGGCCCTCGGCCAGCGCCTGGGCGATGGCGGGCAACCGCGGACAACGGTTCCGCAGCGGCACCGGCACCACGTCCGGACGGAACCCCTCCCCGCGCTCGTGGGCGGCCAGGAGGTCGAAGAAGGCCTGGTAGGTGATGGGGAACTCGTCCCGCCAACAGGTGCGGGCCATGGGACACCGCTGGCACCGCTGGCGGGCCACGTCGTTGATCAGCTCCGCCACCTGCTCCCGCGGATCCCACGCGCTGGGGTCGGGCTCGACGAGACGCGCCAGCTCGCTCAACACGGCGGCCCAGGGAGGTGCGCCGGCCGTCCCGGCGGTCGGGGCGACCGACCCGGCCCATCCGCCATCGCCCCCGGGGGACGCCCATCCCGCGGGCACCGCCCCGCCCGGGGCATCCGGGATGGCCGCCGGCCCGAAGCCGCCCTGGGCGACGGCATGGCCGTGGGGATCGGCTGGGGCCGCCGGCCCCCCGCCCGTCCCCCCACCGGGGGCGGCGTGCCGCCGGGGGCCGGTGCCGGCGGCCGGGGGCGCCGCCCCGGGCGCGGCGCCGACGCCGATGGGTGGCGCCGGGCCGGTGGCAGCAGCGCCAGCGGGCCCGGGCCACGTCGCCGCAAGCCGCCGGGCCAGCCGGGCCGGCCAGCCCGCGGCGCTGGCCGCCGCATACAGGGCGAGGGCGGCCAGGCTCCCGGCCACCAGCTGCGCCGCGGCGGCGGGGGTCGGCAGGGCGCCGCACACCACCGCCGTGGCCAGGACGAACCCGCCGATGGCCGCGCCCTGCCCATACCGCTGCAGCAGGCCCGCGGCCGTGCCGGCCATGGCCAGCCAGGCCAGCCCCGCCAGGGATCCCTGCCCACCCAGCAGCCCCAGCACGCCAGCCGCGGTCCCCACCAGGGCGCCGGCGGGGGCTCCGCCCACGTGGGCGGCCACCAGCACCGCCATGCCGCGCAGGGCCGCGGCCGCGTCGACCCCCAGCAGCCGGACCCCATCCAGCCCGCCGGTGGCCAGCACGGCCAGCAACGCCAGGGCCCGCCGGCCCTGCCGGGCGCTGACCACGGGCGGCCCCGCCGCGAGGGGGTCCAAGGCCACCGGCAGCCGCGGCAGCAACGGGATCCCCACGGCCACGGCCTGGCGCATCCAGGGCAAGGCGACGAGCACCAGCACGGCCGTCACCGCCAGGCCGGCCAGCCGGTCCAGCTCCCACCCGAGGGCTGTGCGGGGCCAGGCCCAGAGGGCGCCCGACAGCAGGACCGCGCCGGCTGCGGCACCGTCCAGGAGGCGCCAGGACGCGGAGGGCAGCGGCGAAGGCGGGGTCCCCATCGCCTCGGCCCCCTCCACCGGGGCGCGCCCGGCCGATCCGGCCGCCCGGGAAAGCCCACGCTGCACGCCCCGCACCAACAGGGCCGTGGTGCCCAGCACCGCCGCCCCGTAGACGGCCCCGGCCCCCACCGCGCCGGCCATCCCCACCGCCACCGCCCACCACCCCAGGCGCGGCGCCATGGTCAGGACGGCCAGCGCCAGGGGGAGGACCAACGGCGACGGCAGCCCGCCGGGCTGCACGCGGCCGGCCAGCCAGACCAGGAGGGCGGCCCCCGCCCAAGGGGGAAGCCCGGCCATCCAGGACCGGAGCCGGGCGAATCCCACCGCCAGGCGGGTCATCGCCGCCGCCCCCACGCTCCCCTCGCCCGCGCGCCGGGGAACTCCGGGCTCCGGGCCGGGTTGCGGACCTCCGTCCGGGCCCCGGAGCGTGCGGCGGCCCGGCGCGGCGCGTACCCCCGCCCTTCGGTATTGACGTTCCGCTTGACGTTCCGCGAGCATCACCCGGTCACCCCGCTCCCACCGGCGGCGCGCCTCCCGGGGCCCGGTGGACGTCGGGCGCCTGGTGGACGCCGGCCGGTGCTTCCAGTCCCAGGGCCCGTCCCGCGGGGGACAAGCCGTGGCCCGATTGTACAGGGGGTGCGGGTGGGAGCTTTGTCACAATGAGGGGGCGGCGGGAGGAAAAATTGCGACAAGGCTTGCCACAGCGCCCGGGTCGAGGCGACACGGCCCCCGCCCCGCGGCCTGCCGCGGCGCGGCTGCGGGGCGAGGGCCGGCGGACGCCGCGATGCCCCCATCCGTCCGCCCGAGGCCAGGACGGCCGGGCCGGCCGGGGGCGGGTCGACGGGCGGTGCCGGGCTCCCCCTCAAGGGGAGCCGCCCTCGGGATCGCCGGGTTCGTCCCCAGGGGGCACGGGGGAGGCCTCCCCCGCGTCCGCCGCGGGGTCGCCGGACGCGGGCGTCCCGCGGCCCGGTGCGCTCGCGGGAGACCCGCTCCCCGGCTGGGCGTTGCGCCCACCGTCGGCGGCCCCTTCCCCCCGGTCCCCGGGCACCACCCGCCGCGCCGTGATCAGGAAGCCGGTGTGGGCCACCATGCGGTGCTCCGGGCGCACGCTGGCGGCGGTGACGTGCCAGGGACGCAACAGCAGCTCGATGGTCTCGATCAGGTCCCAGGCGGGGTGGCGGCGGAGCGAGGTCACCAGCTGCTGGACCTGGTTGGTGGTCGGCAGCCAACACAGCAACACGCCGCCCGGCCGCAACGCCCGGGCGGCGGCCTCCACGCAGTGGACGGGTTCCGGCACGTCGAGGACCACTGCGTCCAGGTCCCGTTCCTCGATCCCGGCATACACGTCGCGGATCTCCAGGCGCCACCAGGCCGGGCGGCCGCCGAAGAACCGCTCCACGTTCTCCCGGGCCAGGCGGGCGAACTCCGGCCGGCGCTCGTAGGAGACGACTTGGCCGGACGGGCCGACGGCCCGCAGCAGCGCCAGCGTCGTCGCCCCCGAACCCACGCCGGCCTCGAGCACCCGGTCGCCCGGCCCCAGGTTCGACCGCACCACGATTTGCCCCAGGTCCTTGGGATAGATCACCTGGGTCCGCCGCGGCATCAGCAGGATGTAGTCCTCGAGGGTCGGCCGCAGCACCCGCAGGACGCCACCGGTGCTGGTGGTGACGGCGCCGCCCTCCGGCAGCCCCACCACCGCTTCGTGGCGCACGACACCGCCCCCCGGCGCCTGGAAGACCCGACCGGGTCCCAGCCGCTGGAGGCGCCGCCGCTGCTTGTGGTCCACGAAGACCACCAGATCGCCCATGGCCAGCGGGCCCCGCTCCGTCCCCAGGGACGGCGGGACGTCCCCGCTGCCATCGGACGGACGAACCAGCCCTGGTTGGGTCCCTTCGTTGCGTTCCACCGTCTCCGTCTCACCCCGCACTCATGGGGACGCCGACGGTCCCGGATGGCCGGGTTCGCCGCCCGCGGCCGCGCGGCCGTCCATCACGGCGATCATCGGCTCCAGCCGCCGGTAGAGCTCCGCCGTCGCCCGCGCATCGGCCAGGCAGTAGCGGGCGATGTCGTCGATCCGGCCCTCTCGGTAGGCTGCGCCCACCGCCGAGCCGTCCATCGCCTGCTTGGGCGAGGCGATGCCGAACTGGTGGCACCAAAATAGGAAGGAGTTGCGCTGCCGCACACCGTAGAACGAGAGGACCTCGGCCAGGTCGCAGTGGTCCTGGAAGCTGTACCTGTAGGGAACCAGGTTGCGGGTGGGGGTCACGCCCAGGATCGCCGACCGGATCATCAGGAACGGGCCGTCGAAGGAGCGCCCGTTGAAGGTGACGAGGGTCCCGGCGTGCTGGCTCACGTACCGCCAGAACTCGGCCAGGATCTCCCGCTCGCTACCCCGGAAGATCTGCGCGTCGCCGTCGACGCCGGCGAAGGGCGTCCACCGGGGCTCCCGGACCGAGGGATCCGCCACCAGCACGCCGCCCCGGTCCTCGTAGGGGCGCCACAGGGCGATGGCGACCACCCGTCCCGTCCCCGGGTGGAGGGCCAGCTGGTCCTTGACCCGCTGCCGCTCGTCGTCATCCCGGGCGCGTCGCAGCAGGTAGTCCTGCACCTCGGGGTGCAGCTCGTCCCACTCGATGCCCACGGTCTCGATGTCGACGGCCAGCGGCGAAGGTTGCGCCATGATGCCTCCTCCCGGTGCCCTGGCCGCCGTGGCCTCCGCGGGGCCGCGGTCCCGGGCCGCCGTCGCCGGCAGGGCCAAGCTGCGGCGCCGGCCAGCGACCGCGGAGGCAAATCTCCCGGCAGGGCACCAGGAGACCATTCGCGGGACGAACAGGCCTTCCTCCTAGCGCCGCCGCCCGCCCATCCGCCCGGCCAACGACTCCAGTCCCTGGGGATCGGCGATGCCCTCCTCCTCCACCGTCCGCGCGAAGGCGCGGGCGCCGTCCAGGCACTCCGGCGGGAAGGAGAACAGGTGGACCACCCGGCCCGTGTCGACGATCACCAGGTGCTCCTCCACCTCGTCGCCGTCCCCGTCCCGAGCGCGGCCTCGCCGCCCGTCGCCGGAGACGACCGCATCCCGCCGCCGAGCCCTCAGGGTGCCCGGCCGCCGGACCACCGCCCGCACGGCGACCCAGGCGCGCTCGGCGCCTGCCTTGCCATAGGTCTCCACGCGATACCAACCGTTGGACAGCGGGAGGATGCGGGCATCGACCCCCAGCCTGCGCGCCTCGGCTGCGATGGTCTCTGCGAGGCGCCGGCCCGGCACGTCGACCCAGCCAAATTCCGCCAGGTCCCGCATCGCTGCCGAGATCCCGTCACCCACCACCGGATCGCCCGCCCTTTGGCCTCTCGGGCCCCCGCGGGCCCGCTCGCGGCGAACTTGCGTCGCCTTTAGTGAATCCTACCACGCCTTCTAAGCGAAGGAAATACGCCGACGGCGTATCCGAGACCCCGCCGTTCCGTCGTCCCCTCCGCCCGGGGCGGACCGGCGTCCGTCCCGGTCGGCCCCGAAGGGGCCAAGGCCCCTCGCCTTCCCCCGCGGCCGCGGCGTGCGGCGCGGCGGCCGAACCGCTGGCCGCCTCGGCGTCGCATCCTGTGGGGACGTCGCCCAGGGCGAACCCGCCCGGCTTTATCGCCGCTTCCGGCGGTGCTAATGTTCTTCACGCCATGCAGTCCGATCCCGCAGCCGTCGGCAACCGCATCCGGCTCGCCCGCCAATCGGCCGGCCTCTCGATCAAGGAGCTGGCGCGGCGGGCCCACATCTCGCCGTCCCATCTCAGCGACGTGGAACGGGGTGTCAAGTACCCGTCGCTGCCCGTCGCCGCGACCCTGGCGCGGTTGCTGGGACGCAGCCTGGATTGGCTGGTGACCGGCTACGACGGGGCGCCGGGCCCCCTGGATCTACGGGTGCTGCTCCGCGACCCGGGCCGCACCGTGCACTACCAGGGCGTCCCCTTGACCGACACCGCCCGCGAATACCTGGTGGACCTGCTCGATGCCGCCTGGAACCTGGCCTGGCTGACCGGTGCCGTGGCGGTGCGGGTGGCCGGTTCGTCCCCCTTCGCGGCGGCGCAGCCGCCGCCTCCTGGCCGCGGGAGCACGCCGTCGCTGCCCCCACCCCTGAGATCGGGTCTGCAGGCGCCGCTTCCAGCCCCCTACCCCGACGATCCCGTGGCCCGCGAGTGGGTGCGACAGGTGGTGGCCGATGCCCTGGGCCGCTACCTGGGCGGCGGGCCCGTCGCCACGGGGCCTCAGTCGGCCTCGCCGCCCGGCGACGGCAACGGCGGCCCGACGGGCATCACGCAGCCGGGGTCGTCGTGACGCGGCGAGTTCACCCGCGGGGAGACGGGGTAGGCGACCATCGCCGACGCCGGGTACGGCTCCCACGCGGCCGCCAGTTCCTCCGGCGGGATGTCGGCGTCCAGCCATGCCGCCTCCCACTCCGGCCGCAGGATGACCGGCATGCGGTCGTGGACCTGACCGACCAGCGGGTTGGGCCGCGTGGTCAGCACGCAGCAGGTCCACACCGGACCGTCGGAGCCCTCCCAGCGCTCGTAGATCCCCGCCAGCGCGAAGGGGCTGCCGTCCCGCAGCCGAAAGAGCACGGGCAGGCGCGCCTTGCCGCGGCGCATCCACTCGTAGAAGCCGTCGGCGGGGATCAGGCATCGCCGACGGCGCATGGCCTGGCGGAACATGGGGCGCCGGGCGGCCGTCTCCGCCCGCGCGTTGATGGGACCCGGGCGCGGATCGTCGCTCCACGGCGGGATCAGGCCCCACCGCAGCCGCGCCGGTCGCCGCGCTCCCCCGGCCGCCACCACGGCGAGCACCTCTTGGCCGGGCGCCACGTTGTAGCGCGGCACGTGCCGGCCCTGGAGGTCGACCAGAAAGCGGCGCTCCAGTTCCACGGCGGGCGTGGTCAGGGTGAACCGACCGCACATCGGGCTGCGCTCCCGCCTCCGTCATCGTCGTCGGCCGCTCCGTCGCGGACGCCAGCACCGAGTATACCAGATGCACCCAGATGGCGAACGATCCCCCGCCGGTGCCAGGACACCGGCCGTGCGGCCACGTGCCTGCCGTGGCCCCCGCAGGAGCCATGTCGCAGCAGGGGCCGACGTGACCGCACCGGGGACCCCTGATGGAGCCGTCGGGCGGGCTCACGGCGCCCTCAGCGGTCCTCGCCCCCGAGGTGGCGCCAGGCGTGGATCAACCGGCCCAGCGCCAGGGCATGGGAGACGGTGGCCAGCAGGACCAGGGCAGCCAGCGGGGCACCGGCGAGCCCCGCCAGGAAGACCAGGAAGTAACGCCCGTCGCGGTTTCCCGGCACCCAGCGCAGCCAGGGCGGATCGTCGCGCAGGGGGTCGAACCGCCGCCCGGCGGCCTCGCGTAGGAGTTGCAACCGGTCCTTCATCAGCGCCGAGAGCGGCAACCCGGCCATGGCGGCCAGCGCCGCGGCCGCCGTCGTCGGCCAGGCGGCGCCTGCCCCCAGCGCGCCGGCCGCCAGACCGGCCACGACGACGGCGTCGGCATAGCGGTCCAGGACCGTGTCGAGGAACGCGCCGCGCGGCTGGGCCTCCAGACGAAGCCGGGCCAGCTCGCCGTCGCAGCCGTCCAGCACGGAACCCAGTTGGCAGAGGATCCCGCCGAGGACCGGTGCGCCGGCGGCGAAGGCCGCAGCTCCCGCCAGGACGGACGCGAAGGCCATCAGCGTGGCACCGTTGGGTCCCACCCCCGCCTGGGCGAGGAGCGCGGACAGGGGCCGCGAGAGACGACGGTTCAACCAGCGGGCGATGGGGCCGTCGCCCCCCGAGGCGGCGGCGTGGGCCAGCAGCCGCTGCCGAGCATGGTCCAGGGCGGCGGCATCGTCCACGTCGACCCACCAGCCGTCGGTCACCCGCACGGCGCCCAACCGCCCCTTCTCCGCCAGGCGACGAGCTCCCGCCGTCAGGGTCACCGGTTCGACGCCGGTCCCCTCGCCCGCGGCCGCCTGGGCGGCCGCGGCGTCCGCCAGGGCGGCCAGTTCGTCCAGGAGACCGGGCGAGCCGATGAAGACGCCCGTGTCCACGGCGTCGAAGGCGTCCAGGTCCTTGCCGATGGCCTCGATCCGCGTCCCGCCCGCGCTCGTGCGCACCTTGGTGGCCTCCGGCAGGTCGAAGACCTGCTCGAGCCGGGGATCCACCAAGAGCATGGCGCCGCCTGCGGCCAGTTCGTCCCGCCGGGCCTCGGCGGCGGCCACGGCCTGGCGGGCCAGCTGCGGGTCCATCACGTGGTCGGCCATCAGCAGGAGGAAGGGGCCGTCCACCCGGCCCCGTACGGCGAGCAGCGAGGCGCCGTTGCCCCACGCCCAGTGATCGGCGCGAACCACCTCGACCCACGGGCGACCGCTCGCCCGGATCGCCCGTTCGACCTCCTCCGCCTGCCAGCCGGTCACCACCCACACCCGTCGGCAGCCGGCCTGGCGCGCGATGCGCAGGGCCCGTTCCACCAGGCTGATGCCGAAGAGCCGGTGCAGCGGCTTGGGACAGGAAGCGGCCGTGCGCCGGAACCGCGTTCCGGCGCCGGCCGCCAGGACCACCGCGTCCACCGGTCAGTCGCCCGCCTGGGTCCGCGCCGCCACGGCCTCGCCCCGGATGAAGGCCTCCACCAGGCGGCGCGCCTCGTCATCGGTGTACTGCACCGGCGGCGACTTCATGAAGTAGGCGGAGACGGGCTCGATGGGACCGGCCAGGCCGCGATCCAGCGCCAGCTTGGTGCAACGGATGGCGTCGATCATCACGCCGGCGCTGTTGGGCGAGTCCTGCACCGAGAGGCGCAGCTCCAGCTCGATGGGCTGGTCGCCGAAGCCGACGCCCTCCATGCGGATCATGCAGATCTTGTTGTCGTTGAGCCAGGGCACGTAGTCGCTGGGACCGATGTGGATGTCCTCGCCCGGCAGCGGCTCGCCCAGCTGGGACTGGACCGCCTGGGTCTTGGACTGCTTCTTGCTCTTGAGCCGGCTGTGGTTGAGCATGTTGAGGAAATCGGTGTTGCCGCCGAAGTTCAGCTGGTAGGTGCGGCGCAGCCGGACGCCCCGGTCCTCGAACAGCCGGGTCAGCACCCGGTGCACGATGGTGGCGCCCACCTGGCTCTTGATGTCGTCACCGACCACCGGCAGGCCCTTGCGGCGGAACCGCTCCGCCCACCGCGGCGACGAGGCGATGAACACCGGGATCGCGTTGACGAAGGCCACGCCGGCCTCCAGCGCCGCCTCGGCGTAGTAACGGGTCGCCTGTTCCGAGCCCACCGGCAGGTAGTTGACCAGGATGTCTGCCCGCGTCTCCCGCAGCACACGGGCCACGTCCACCGGCGGCTCGTCGGCGAGGACGAAGGTCCGGTCCTCCGGGTAGTCGGCCATGTGCTCGCTGACGCCGTCCAGCACCGGACCCATCTGCACGGTGACGGGGATGTCCGGCAGGTCCGGGCAGAACACCGGCGTGCAGTTGGGCTTGGCGAAGAGCGCCTCCCGGAGCGGCTTGCCCACCTTCCTCCGGTCGACGTCGAAGGCAGCGACGATCTCGATATCCGCCGGCCTGTAGCCGCCGATCTCCGGGTGCATGAGGCCCGTGCCCTGGCGAAGCCGCTCGGGATCGGCGTAGTAGTAGATCCCCTGCACCAGCGAGCTGGCGCAGTTGCCGACGCCCGCAATGGCCACACGGATCTTCCCCATCGCAGCTGCCCTCCTCTCCCAATGCCAACCCGACGCCCCTCGGGAAATCGGGCGGAAGCGAGGATGCCCCTCCACCGCGTCTCCCCGCCGGTCTCCGCGCCAGCGGCTCCCGCGCAGCGACCACCGTCCGCGGACGAACCGGCTCCGCTCCCACCACCGCAGTCACCGCGTTCCTCCACCACGCCACCGCGTGGATGCGCCCCCGGGATGCCCCTGCCCGCGGGGTCGCCCATCCGCCGCGCCGCGGCCGGCAGCCTCGTGGGCGACGCGCGGCACCCCCTGGGACACCGCCTCCGCCGCCGGCGGAGGCAGCCGCACCGCGTCGGGGAGGAGGCCGGCCCACGCTCCCGCGGCCTCGCCCTGACCGGGGCCGACCCCGCGCGGGCTCGAGGGATCGTCGTGGGCGACGGATCGGCGCGCCGACGGGTCGGCGCGGCGGGCCGCCCGGGATCGGCCCTGCTCCTGGTCGACGAGCCCGCTCGACGCCGAACCCCAGCCGACGACGGGGTCCCTCGGACGGTGGGGTCTCCCCCGATGCACTGGTGTCGCCGGGAGGTCATGCGGTCCCACGACCAGGACGCCGGCGAGACCGGGGATGCACGGGCGGCTCGGGACCCCGGTTCGTCGATCGGGTACAGCGACCCAGGCCCCCGGACCGTCGACCGGGCACGGGGCGCACCGCGGGCGCCGGGAACCGCAAACCCGCGCCGCCCGGCGATCCCTGGGTCCACCCTGGGACCATGGTGGACGCGCGATCCGCCCGTCCCCAGGACGCCTCGACGCCTGGCACCCCGCGGCCTTGCCGCACCCCGTCACGCGGGGGTTTCAGATCCGGGCACGGGGCGAGCCACACCGGGGCGTGACGGCGGGCGGGCGAGAGCCCTTCGCCCCCGCGCCCGGCGGCGCAGGAACGCCTGGGCCGTGGCCGCGACCATGGTCGAGCGGGGATCGCACCACCCGGACGGGCCGATACCCCGACCCCTGGCACCCCTGGCGTCGGCACGGGGATGCCGCATCACAAGCCGCGCCTGCGCGGCCCATCGTCTTCATGAGTTGGCGGCATGGAACCGTCCGGCATCCCGCCGCTGAGGCGGTACCGGAGTAGCCTACCGGTGTACCATGGATGGACATCGGGCGGGGCCATTCCGCCGGCGCGACCGGCCATGGCCCACACCGCGAACGGGACGTGAGTGAGATTCGAGACGAATGGATCCCTTTCGGCCGGCCGAAACCGTGGGGAACGCTGCGCTCCCCGCGATCACCACACGACGAACTGGGAGGACGCGGTGGATGGTGGATTCATCCTGATCAGTCTATTAGCACTCATCATGGGCGGCTGTCAACAGGGCTTCCTTGGCCGACTCGCCCCTACGGGCCCACCACCGTCGTCGCCGGGCCCCGCAGGCCGGGTTCCTGCCCGGCCGCGGCGTCCCCTGCAGTCGTGCCCGCAGCCCGCGGACCGTGCGGGTCCGGGAGGTCGTGCCGATGGGCAAAGGCCTCCGCCAGATGGCAGAGGAGGCGGCGGTCATCCCAGGTGCGGGGCGCGAGCCCCGCCTCACCTGCCCGGGCGGCCAGGTGGAACGGTCCCACGCCGCACACCGGGCAGTACAGGAGCCACTCCGTCTCGTAGCCGCCCCGGGCCAGAACGTACTGCAGGCCGAGCACCGGGCGCACCTCACGGAACTGCTGGTGCGCCCACGCGCGCACGGCAGCGCGGAAGCCGGCCTCGTCCCAACCGGCCCGGGATCGGGCCGCCGGCTCCAGGACCGCGGCGACCACATCGGCCCGATCCATCACGAAGGCCGCGCATTGGCGCGCGGCGTCACCAAAGCGGCCCAGTAGCACCCATCGCACGGAAGGCCCCCCTTGCGGCTCGTGACGACGGCATCGCAACGGCCCGACGGCATGCCCCCCGTTGCATCGAGGGGGTTCCCAGCGATCACGCCGCCCTGCCGCCCGGGCCGGGTGCGGTCTCGTGGAACGCAGACCCCCAACGGCTGGGATCGGGCTGCGCGGGGACCCGGCTGGGGCATGGACCGGGGCTGGACCGGGCGGGCCGCCGCGATGAATCGAGTAAGCCACGGTGCGCTGCGAGCTGACCGCCCATCTGCGAACCCGGACGACAGGCCTCGCCAGCGCGACGGCGCAGTGACCAGCCGGGGTCGCGAAAGAGGCCATCCTCGGATGGACCCAGGATCGCATGGACCGCCCAAATCCCGGGAAGGGGTCTTTTTCCGAGTATTTTTCGGTTGCGCAGTCGGTTCCCTGCGCCAAGGGGAAGGGAATGGGCACCTTCGCCTGGGCCCGCAGCCGCAGGTCTCTGCGGATCGGCCGGCTGGTGTGCGGCGCGCCACCGGCGGGTGGAGGCAACGAGAAGAGCGGTTGCGGGCGCGACGGGACGACCGGTCGAACCCCGGGCACCCTAGGCCCTCGCGCTGGGACGACCGGTGATCCTCCGGCACTCCCGCGCGGCGCGGTCGGCCGCGCGTCGACGTGGCCCCCACCGGCGGTCGGAGGCCATGGGGCAGGCAGCCACGACGCCCTGACTGTCTAAAGTTTCGGTAGGTGCTGGTGGGGGAAAAGCGAAGGAGAGACCTCACCAGGTTGTCCCAAACGGGACAGCCGATCCTTCTGGCCAAGGATGGAGGTGAGGCCTCTCCATGAAGGACGTGATTCGCCGCATCGGGGAGATCACCCTGCAGCTTGCTCGGGTTGTGGAAAAGGCCCTGTGGGAGGCTCCGGACTTTCGAGCGCTGGAGGTGGCCGTGGTCCGAGGGGCGCAGGAGGCCGCGCGGCAACTGTTGGTCACGGCTTTGGAGGCGCTGGACCGGCAGCTGATGGAGCAGCGGGACCGGCGGCAACTGAAGTGCGTCAATCAGCAACCGCGGAGCCTGATCACGTGGGTGGGTGAGATCCAGTGGGAACGACGGTATTACCAGGAGCGGCCGAGCGGCGCACGGCGGTTCTTGCTGGATGAAGTGCTCGGGCTGGCGCCGCGGCAGCGATACTCGCCGCTGGTGCAGGAGTTCGGGATTCAGCTGTGCACCCAAGTGCCGTTTGCGGCGGCAGCGGACTGGCTGGAGCGGGTGAGCTGCGGGGCCGTGCGGCTGAGCGCCATGGCCTTGTGGGCGGATGTGCAGGCGGCCGGGGCCCGAGCGGACGAAGCGGCGAAGGCGCAGCGGGAGGCGGTGTTTGAGCGGGGCGAGATCCCGCCCGGGAGCCGGCCGGCGGCCGCCGTCGACTTGGAGTTTGACGAGCTGTTGGTGCGGGGCCGGCGGCGCGGGCCGGATGGGCAGAAAGAGCGGATTGCGCTGATGCATGCGCTGGCGTATGAGGGCAAGGCGACGGACGCGCGGGGGCGGACGGTGCTGAAGAACCGGCGGGTGCACGTGGCCGTGGGCGAAGGGACGGCGTCCATCGAGGAGGCGCTGGCGGCCTTTGCGGCGGAGTGGGACTGGGCCCGGGTGGAACAGTGCACGGTGGGTGGGGACGGGGCGCCGTGGATCCGCAAGGCCCTTGAGTACCTCCCACAGGCTTCGTATCGCCTCGATCCGTTCCACCTGAAACGGGCCATGCGGCGGGGACTGCAGCACGACGCGGAAGCCCACCGGCAGCTGGCGGCGGCCCTGGCCGAGGGGAAGCCGTGGCGCGAGGTGGAGACGATCCTGGATGCGGCTCGCCGGCGGGCGCGGGGTGAAGCGCGCGACCGCGTCCAAGAACTGAAGCAGTACTTGAAGAACCACTGGGACGGCATCGTGGCCGACGCGAACGCGCGGCGGCTCGGTGCGATCGAGGCGGAGAACTACCACGTGCTGGCCCGGCGAATGAAGCGGCGCGGGGCCGCGTGGAGCGAGCGAGGGGCTCGGCACCTGGCCCGGCTGTTGGCGGCTCGAGCGAACGGGGAGCTCGATCGCTACGCGCGTCCGGTCTGGCAGCGCCGCCAGGCGCCACCGGTGGCCCCGACCCCGCAAGGCCGGCTGTTCGGGCAGCGCCTGAGCCGGAGCGACGTGGAGGATGTCGCCCAGTGGCTGCGGGTGCGGATCCCGGCGCTCTACGGACCCCATGCGGACCGCGAGTGGGTGAAGGCGCTGCGGCATCTGGCCGGCCTTTCTGTGGCGTGACCGGAACATGGGTCGGGGGGATCCACCTACCGAAGCTTGATGCAGTCGACGCCCTGGGGCCGCTTGCGCACCAGCGGCGGGAGTCCATATAATAGCGCTTGCGGACGCGGGGTCCCACGGTCGCGCAGAGGATCGACGTGGATCCGCGCCGATGCGCCGGGCTTGCAGGGTTAAGGCGGCGTAGCTCAGTTGGTCAGAGCATGCGGTTCATACCCGCACGGTCGGTGGTTCGAGTCCACCCGCCGCCACCAGGGGAGCCGGTCGCGCCGTGAGGCGGTACGATCGGCGCCGTACGCCGGCGCGCGAGGCAGCCGGGGCGGGCCGGGCGGCAGCGCAGGCGGTGCGGCGGCTGGTCGCACAAGCTGGGTCGCGACGGGCCAAGGCCTCCCCGGGGGCCCAGGCGAGCCGGTTCTTCCACGGCGACACGGCCGTGACGGCCGGCGATCCGCGCTAGCGGCCTGCAGCTCGGTATGTTACAATAGGGTTGTGTGGCCGGTCCCCGCCCGATCACGCGGGGGGCCGCAGTTTGCGATGTCGCCGGGTAGCCGGCCGGGTTGGAACTGATGTAGGCCCTTAGCTCAATTGGTAGAGCACCTGACTCTTAATCAGGGTGTTGTGGGTTCGAGTCCCACAGGGCCTACAACAAAGAGCCCGCGCAAGTGCGCGGGCTTCTTTTTTTGCGTACCCCCTGTCCCCCACCGATTCGGACGCGGCTGCTGGAGGCCCCGGCCTTTGGCTGCAGTCCCGCGCGCCGGGCGGGGTGGTGGGGTAGGAATGGTGCCAAAGGAAGCGAATCCCAGGGTTGTCGAACGTCGTCGAAGGAGAGGCGAGGGACTGCGAGGAGGCGCATCGGCGTGGGGCGACGGTGGCGAGCGGTGACGGCGGGGGTCAAGGTCTTCGCGACCAGCCTGTGCGTCATCTTGGCGATCAGCCTGTATGGCTGGACGGCCACGGCCGGGGCGGCGGCCAGGCCGGTCTACTACGCCAACCAGGTGGCGGTCCTGCTCTACCACGGCTTCGAGCGCCCGCCGGATGGGCCCATCACCGTGACCCGCCGGCAGTTCGACGAACACATCCGCACGTTGAAGGCGGCCGGATTCCAGTTCGTCTCCGCCGAGCAGTTCCGCCGCTGGAAACGGGGCCAGGGGTCGATCCCGCCCAACGCGGTCCTGCTGACCATCGACGACGGCATGAAGGAGATCCACTCCGTGGCGCTGCCCATCTTGAAGCACCACAAGGTGCCCGCCGTCGCCTTCGTGGTGTACTCCCGCATCGACCGGACTCCGAACACCGTCAGCGGCCGGGCCGTGCGCGAGCTGGTGGCCGGCGGCGTCGAGGTGCAGTCCCACACGTACGACATGCACCGCCGCGTCATCCGCCAGCGCGACGGCGCCGACGTGGCGATGGTGTGGGTGATGGACGAGGCAGAGATCCGCGCCGACATGGCCCGGGCGCGCCAACGTCACCGGGAGCTCTTGGGGGACGAACCGGACATGCTCGCCTACCCCTACGGCGCCTACACCCCGGCCTTCGTCCGCGCGGCCCGGGCCGAGGGCATCCGCTTCGCCTTCACGACGAAGCCCGGTCTCGTCTCCCGCGCCACCCCCGACATGGAGCTGCCCCGGTTCAACACGGGTGTCCGCGGCATGACGGGCAAGCAGGTGGTCGACCTGCTGCGCCGCTACGCGCCGGCCGCCCCGGCACCGAAGCCGACCAAGCCCAGCGGATACTACGTCGGGGGAGGTCTCTACCGGTCGAAGGCGGAGGCCCAGAAGGCCGCGCAGCGATTCACCCGCCTCACCGGCTACCGGATGTACGTCGCTCCCCACCCCAAGTACAAGCCGCACTACTGGGTGCAGACGGGACGCGTCGCCTCCAAGGCGCGCGCGGCGGAGCTGGCCCGGCGGTGGGCGCGGCTGGGGATCCGCTACGTCGTCGCCGCCTCCGGTTGAGGCGGTGTCGCCTGTCCTCGTCGCCTCCGTGCCGTCGGGGGGCTGTCTGCTATTGAGCCGACCCGGCCCGGCGGCCCGGTGGTGGACCGTGCCGCCGATGGAGGGGCCGGGGCCTCGTTGCCCCGGTCCCTCCTCGCCCGACCCAGCGGTCCCGGTCGCGGCCCCGGCCTCGCTTTCGCGGCGGCAGGTCCCCGGCCCCGTCGCGCCCCCCTTCGCCCCGCCCCACCGGAGTGCGCCCCGGCCCGCGGCGGTCGGGATGGGGTTCAGCCCCCCTCGTCGGGACCCGCAGCGGGGCCGCGCCAGCCCTCCCGCCCCCACGGAGCGTCGGCCACCCCTGCGCGGTGGTTCACCCAGCGCGCCAGCACGAACAGCAGGTCCGAGAGGCGGTTGAGGTACTGGAGGACGACGGGATTGACCGGCTCCTGGGCGGCCAGGGCCGCAACCCGCCGCTCCGCCCGGCGCGCCACGGTGCGCGCCACGTGCAGCAGCGCCGCAGGGACCGTCCCGCCGGGCAGGATGAACTGCCGGAGCGGCGGGAGCTGGGCGTCGTAGCGGTCGATGTGCGCCTCCAGCTCCGCCACCCGTTGCGCAGGCACCTGGGGCAGGCCCGCGCCGCGTCGCCGGGCATCTCCCGGCGGCGTCGCCAGGTCCGCCCCCAGGAGGAAGCAGTCCCGCTGCAGCTCCTGCAAGAGCGGCGCCGGCTCCGCACCGCCCAGGTGGGCCGCGACGAGCCCGAGCAGGGCGTTGAGCTCGTCCACCGCCCCGTACGCCTCCACCCGGGGATGCGCCTTCGGCACGCGCACCCCGCCGAGGAGGCCGGTCTCGCCCCCATCACCCGTGCGCGTATAGATCCTCACGCCCACCCCTCCCCTTCCGTCGCCGGATCCCGTTCCGAGGCGCCCGTCCACTCCCACCCCGCTCCATCCCCCGGCCTGGGGCAGTCGCCGGGGCGCGCCTCGCAAGCCTTCAAAGGGAGCCCCATCGCGGCGGTCCATCGCCCGGTCTAGGCCGGTCACCGGTGCGCATAGGGGTACAGGGGGTGTCCGCCATGAGCCACCGCCAGGCCGACCCGCGCTCCCCGCAGACGAACCGGCCGCTCGCCCGCGGCCCGCGCTCGGAGCGCCCCGGCGACGCTTGCTCGGCTCGCCCGCCATCGCCCATCGACGCCCAAGGCCCGTCCGCAGGCCCTGCCCCGGCCCACTCCCCTCGGGCTCCCGTGCCGGGCCCCGCGAGGAGCGAGCCGACGCCGCGCCCCGGCGAGCCAGGGGAGGGCGCCGGTGGTGCGGCCCGCCGGCCCGCGGCCGTTCCCGGCCGCGGGCCGGCGGCGTCCCTGGCGGCCACGCCGGGCGCCGGCCGCCACCGGGCGGCCGGCGCCCGGGCGGACCGCTCCGCCCTGGCGTGGGCTGCCCTCGCCCTCCTGGCGTTGCTGGCCGGCCTCCCCTGGATGCTGGCCACGGCGCGCCTGGGGCTGCCGCCCGGCGCTCCCGTCGCCGTGCCCGCCCAAACGGGGCTGGGCATCGCCCTGGAGGGGGACACCGCCCCGGCCGTGTACGAAGAGGGCGGCCCGCCCGTCGCCGTGGGGTCGGCCGCCGACGCGCGGGTCTTCCTGCGCCAGTTCGCGCCGGAGCTGGCCCGCGCGGGCACGACGATCCTCGCCCAGCGGGCCCGCCGCGAGGGCTGGCCGGCCCGGCGCGTCACCCTGACCCAGCTGGTCCTCTTGCGGCAGGGACAGGTGGTCGCCCGCTACGACGTCTGGGACGGCACGGCCACCCGACCGGCCTGGATCCGCTACGCCCGCCTGGCGGGGCGGTGGCATCCGGTGGAGGTGGTGATCGGCGCCCCCGGTGAAACCCTGCCCCGCTCCCGTTGAGGCCGCGCGCCCCGGTCGGCGGCCCCGCGGGCCCCATGCGGGCGTGGCGTGGGAGGGCCGCCTTCATCGCTCATCCCGGCGGCGGCCGGGGCGAAGGGCGCCAGGGGCTGCCTCGCGCCCGACCCCGTCGGGTCCCCACCGGGTCGCGCCCCGGCGCGCGGCCCCGGACGCCCCGGGACCCCCGGCCGGATCCGCCTGCCCGATCCCCCGCGTCGCCGCCGGTTCGTCCCTAGCGCTGGCCCAACAGGATGGCGCGCTTGACCTCCTGGATCGCCCGCGTGACCTCGATGCCGCGCGGGCACGCCTCGGTGCAGTTGAAGATGGTCCGGCAGCGCCACACCCCGTCCCGCGAGTTCAGGATGCGCAGCCGTTCGTCCGCGGCCTGGTCGCGGCTGTCGAAGATGAAGCGGTGGGCGTTGACGATGGCCGCGGGACCGACGTAGTCGGGGTTCGCCCAGAAGGAGGGGCAGGAGGTGGTGCAGCAGCCGCACAGGATGCACTTGGTCGTGTCGTCGAATCGCTCGCGGTCCTCGGGGGACTGGAGCCGCTCCCGCTCGGGCTCCGGGTCGTCGTTGATCAGGTACGGCTTGATGGCGCGGTAGGCCGCGAAGAAACCGGTGAAGTCGACGATCAGGTCCTTCTTCACGCGGAAGCCGCGCATCGGCTCGACGGTGATGGGCTGGGACAGCTCCTTGACCAGCGTCTTGCACGCCAGCCGCGCCTTGCCGTTGATGATCATCGCGTCGGAGCCGCACACGCCATGGGCACAGGAGCGTCGGTAGGCCAGGGTCCCGTCGATCTCCCACTTGACCCGGTTGAGCAGATCGAGCACCCGGTCCGTGGGATCGGCCTGCAGCCGGTACTCCTCCCAGTGGGGCTCGCGATCCCGCTCCGGGTTGTAGCGCCGGATCCGCAGCGTCACCTGCAAGGTCCTCACTCCCCGTGCGCCGCTGACATGAACCCGCTCGACCGGCCGGGCGCCGGCCCCTTCGCCGCCGCCCGCGCCATCGGCCCAGTCAGTACTTCCGCTCCTGGGGCTGGAAGCGGGTGATCACCACGGGCTTGTAGTCGATGCGGATCCGCCCGTCCTTCTCCCTGTAGAGCAGCGTGTGCTTCAGCCAGTTGGCGTCGTCCCGCTTGGGGTAGTCCTCCCGCGCGTGGCCGCCCCGGCTCTCCTTGCGGTTGCGAGCGGCCACCACCGTGGCCCGGGCGCACTCCAGGAGGTTGCCCAGCTCCAGGGCCTCCAGGAGGTCGGTGTTGTACATGGTGCCCCGGTCGTCGATGGCCGCCTCCTGGTACTGGGCGTCGAGCTCGTCCAGGATGGACTCCATCGCCGCCAGCCCCTCTTCCGTCCGGAAGACCCCGGCCTTGTCCATCATCTCCTCCTGCAGCCGGGCGCGGATGGCCGCGATGCGCTCGCCCTTCTCCCGCGTGCGGAAGCGCTCGATCTGCTGGCGCGCCCAGTCGGTGGCGTCGGCGGGTAGCGCCGGCCAGTCCGCCTCGCGGGCGTACCGGGCCATGTGGCGCCCCGCCCGCCGGCCGAAGACCACCAGGTCCAGCAGGGAGTTGGTGCCCAGGCGGTTGGCGCCGTGGACCGAGACGCAGGCGCACTCACCGGCGGCGTAGAAGCCCTCCACCGGCGTGTTCTTCGCGTCCCAGATCACCCGGCCGTCGACGTCGGTGGGGATGCCGCCCATCTCGTAGTGGGCGGTGGGCTGGATGGGGATGGGCTCCTCCACCGGGTCGATGCCCAGGTAGGTGCGGACGAAGTCGGTGATGTCGGGCAGCCGGGTCTCGATGACCTCCCGGCCCAGGTGGGTCAGATCGAGGTGCACGTAGTCCTTGCCGTCGATGCCCCGCCCTTCGCGGATCTCCAGGTAGATGGCCCGTGACACCATGTCCCTGGGCGCCAGGTCCTTGATGGTGGGGGCGTACCGCTCCATGAACCGCTCGCCGTGGCGGTTGCGCAGGACGCCGCCCTCGCCCCGGGCGCCCTCGGTGATCAGGATGCCCAGGCGGTAGATGCCCGTCGGATGGAACTGGAAGAACTCCATGTCCTCCAGGGGGATGCCGTGACGGAAGGCGATGGCCAGCCCGTCGCCCGTCAGGGCCAGGGCGTTGCTGGTCACCTTGTACATGCGGCCGGCGCCGCCGGTGGCGAACAGCGTCGCCTTGGCGTGGAACACGTGCAGGTCGCCGGTGGCCAGTTCGACCGCCACCACGCCGGCCACCCGCCGCCCGTCCATCACCAGGTCGACCACGTGGAACTCGTCGAAGAAGCGGACGCCGTGCTTGATGGACTGCTGGTAGAGGGTCTGGAGGATCATGTGACCGGTGCGGTCGGCGGCGAAGCAGGAGCGATGGACGGGCGCCTTGCCGAACTCCTTGGTGTGGCCGCCGAAGCGCCGCTGGTTGATGCGCCCGTCCGCGGTGCGGCTGAAGGGCAACCCCATGTGCTCCAGCTCGTACACGGCCTCGGGCGCTTCCTTGCACATGATCTCGATGGCGTCCTGGTCGCCCAGGTAGTCGCTGCCCTTGACCGTGTCGAACATGTGCCACTCCCAGTGGTCTTCCTCGATGTTGCCGAGGGCCGCGCCGATGCCGCCCTGGGCGGCCCCGGTGTGGGAGCGGGAGGGATAGAGCTTGCTGACGACGGCCACCTTGAGGTCGGGGTACTTGGCCAGCTCCACCGCCGCCCGCAAGCCGGCACCGCCCGCCCCGACGATCACGGCGTCGAATCGGTGCGTGTGGATCCGAATCG
Organism: Thermaerobacter composti; assembly: GCF_033582035.1. Classification (NCBI taxonomy): domain Bacteria; kingdom Bacillati; phylum Bacillota; class Clostridia; order Eubacteriales; family Clostridiales Family XVII. Incertae Sedis; genus Thermaerobacter; species Thermaerobacter composti. The sequence goes on along the minus strand of NZ_CP132508.1, from coordinate 79,143 downwards.
CAGACACCCCCGATCAGGCCGGGAACGGGAAGGTCACCAGGACCACGGTGCCCAGCACCAGGAGGACGAAGGTCACAACGTAAAGCAGGGACAGCCAGAAGGTGCGCCACCCCGGCCGGTGGGCGTAGTCGTCGACGATGACCCGGATCCCGTTGGCCCCGTGGAACAGCGCCAGGACCAGCATCACCCAGTCGTAGGCGCGCCACCCGATGTTGGCCCAGCGCCGGGCCACGAAGTCGTAGTCGATGATCTCCACGCTGTTGAGGATGTGCATGATGTAGAGGTGTCCCAGGACGAGGAACACGAGGAGCAGGCCGGAGATGCGCATGAAGAACCAGGACCACAGCTCGAACCCGCCGGCCGGGCGCGGGCTCCCCTCACCGTAAGCCACCCCGCCACCCCCCTAGCCGAAGAGGCGGCCCAACATGATCACCGCCGCCGGGATGAAGAGCACGAGGAAGACGATGACTTCCGCCACCAGCAAGGGTTTGTGCCACCGCAGCGCGTTGGGCCAGAAGTCGATCAGGATCACCCGCAGGCCGTTGACGGCGTGGTAGACCACGCCGGCCACCAGCACCACCTCGAGCACCATGAATACCGGCGCCCGGTACAGGGCCATGACGTGGTCGTAGACCTGCGGCCCGAAGCCGGCCAGGAAGGTGTCGACGATGTGCATCATGAGGAACAGCATGATGCCCACGCCGCTCAGCCGGTGGAGCATCCACGCCCACTGGCCCTGGCTGCCGCGGTAGCCGCGGTAGAGGCCCATCCCCACCCTCCTCTCAGCCCCGCGGGCGGCACCCGATGCCGCGGCCGCCGGACGCCGCCCGCGGTTCGCCCCCGCCCGATGCACGGACCGATGCGCAGGCCGTCACCGACCGGCCAGCAGACCGTCACCGACAAGGAAAAAGTACGAACAGCGGCACGACGAAGTCAACGTGCGCCACCGGTCCCGCGCCTCAGCCGCGGCGGAGGCCCTCCACCGTCGCCGCATCCAGCCGGCGCACCAACGCCACCAGCAGCCGCACCGTGTTCTCCACGTCGCCGAGGTGGACGATGGCACCGTGGCTGTGGACGTAACGCGCCGGCGGACCGATGACCACCGCCGGCACTCCCCGCCCGTGGACGTGGAAGAACCCGGCATCCGTCGCCCCGCCCGGCATCATGTCGAACTGGTAGGGGATGCCCTCGGCCTCGGCGGTATCCGCCACCAGGTCCCGCAGGCGGCGATGGGGCACCATGCTGCTGTCGTACAGCAGCACCGTCGGACCGCGGCCCAGACGGCTCTGGGCCTCGTCGGGCGTCACGCCGGGCATGTCGCCAGCGATCCCCACGTCCACCGCCACGGCCACATCGGGGTCCACGGCGAAGGCGGCGGTGCGAGCGCCGCCCCCCGTGCGGGCCACCTCCTCGTGCACCGTGGCCACCCCGTAGACGGTGTTGGGGTGCCGGGTCCCGGCCAGTTCCTCCAGCACCCGGACGACCACGGCACAGCCGACCCGGTCGTCCAGGGCCTTGGCCAGCACCAGGTCCGGGTCGTGCAGCCGGGTGAAGGGGCCGTGGGGCACCACCGGATCGCCGGGCCGCACCCCCCAGGCCTCGGCCTGCTGGCGACTGGAGGCCCCGATGTCGATGAACATGTCCTTGAGCTCGACGGGCTTCTTGCGCTCCTCAGGGGGCAGCAGGTGGGGCGGCTTGGAGCCGATGACGCCCAGGATGGGGCCGCGGCGGGTGTGGACCACCACCCGCTGGGCCAGCAGCACCTGGCCCCACCATCCCCCCAGGGGCTGGAACTTGAGGAAGCCTTCCTCGGTGATGCGTCGCACCATGAAGCCGACCTCGTCCATGTGGGCGGCCAGCAGGACCCGCGGCCGGTCGGCGTCCCCGCGGCGGCGGGCGATCAGGCTGCCCAGGTGATCCTGCTCGAGATCGGCCACGGGGGCCAGGTGCCGGCGCATCACCTGGCGGACGGCGTCCTCGGCCCCGGGGACGCCCGGAGCCTCCGCCAGCTCCGCCAGCAACTCCGCGGTGTCACGACGCGACGTCAAGGGCGGACATCCTCTCCCGGTTCGACCGCCGGGGCCCCGCGCCCGTCGGGCGCCGCCACGCCCCTCCGGCCCGCGGCGGGTGCGATCGCCGCAGGCATCGCCGCCCCCGGCACCGACGGGTCGGGGCCACGTCACGGCCCCCGACCCGCACGGACAGGGGCGGCTGCCGCGCGGCCTCGCGGGGCGGATGGCCCCGCCCCCTCGCGCCGCGCCGTCCCGCGGCCGATCGCTGCCCCGCGACGGTGCCGGCCCGGTGCCGCCCGGTGCGGGTTTGCCAGCCCCGGCATTTAAAAGTATTATAAATTGAGAACCGGCCATCAAAAGCCCCGGCCGCCGCCGCCCCAGGCGGCGGCGATTCGTGCCGGCTGACAAGGAGGGCACGCCGATGGCGTCGACGCTGGAGATCCGGGATCTCCGCTGCAACGTGGAGGACAAGGAGATCCTCAAGGGCGTGAACCTGACCGTGCGCCAGGGTGAGGTCCACGCCATCATGGGCCCCAACGGCTCGGGCAAGAGCACCCTGGCCTACACCCTGATGGGCCACCCGCGCTACGAGGTGACGGGCGGCGAGGTGCTGCTGGACGGCGAGAACCTGCTGGAGCTGCCGCCGGACGAGCGGGCGAAGCGGGGCCTGTTCCTCGCCTTCCAGTATCCCCAGGAGGTGCCCGGCGTCAGCGTCGCCAACTTCCTGCGCACCGCGGTCAACGCCCTGCGGGGCGAGGAGCCGGCCGGCCCCGCGGGCTCGGGCAAGAACCTGGCGGCGCTGACGGCGCTGCAGAAGGAGATCGAAGCGGCCCTGGAGCAACTGCGGTGGGATTCGTCCTTCACCCGCCGGTACCTCAACGAGGGCTTCTCCGGCGGCGAGAAGAAGAAGGGCGAGATGCTCCAGATGGCGGTGCTCAAGCCCAAGTTCGCCATCATGGACGAGACCGACTCGGGCCTGGACATCGACGCCCTCAAGGACGTGGCCCGGGTGTTCAACAACCTGCGAGGCCCCGAGCTGGGCGCCATCGTGATCACCCACTACCAGCGCATCCTCAAGTACATCGAACCCGACTTCGTCCACATCATGGTCGACGGGCGCATCGTCCGCTCCGGCGGCCGCGAGCTGGCCGAGGAAGTCGAGGCCAAGGGGTACGACTGGATCAAGGCCCAGGTCGGCTGAGTCGGCTGCGGCCGGAGAGGCGGGAGGGAAGGCCGATGGCGAAGTCCGTGGACAACCTGGACACGCTGGCGCAGGCGCAGGGGTTCACCGCCGAGCTGGTGGACCGCATCGCCCGCGCCCACGACGAGCCCGACTGGCTGGTGGAGCGGCGGCGGGAGGCCCTGCGCATCTTCAAGGAACTGCCCCTGCCGTCCTGGCGCCACACCAAGGTCGACGACCTGAACCTCGACGCCCTGCGCCCCGTGGCTCCGGCGTCGGCGCTGCCCTCGTGGGCCGAGGCGTCGCTGCCGCCCGCGGCGGAGGCGGCGGCCGTCGCCGTGCAGGTCGACGGCCGGGTGGAGGTGCGGCACCTGGATCCCGCCCTGGCCGAGCGCGGCCTGGTGGTGACCGACCTGCACACCGCCGCCCGCACCCACGCCGACCTGGTGGAGAGGTACTACATGCGGAGCGGACTCGACCCGCGGTCCGACCGCTTCGCGGCCCTGCACGCCGCCTTCTGGACCGGGGGTTTCTTCGTCTACGTGCCGCGCGGCCTGGTGGTGGAGAAGCCCATCTACCTGATCACGCTGATCACCAGCAAGGCGGCGGGCGCCTCGGTGTCCGGCCACGGGCTGGTGGTGGTGGACGAACAGGCCCAGGCGACGCTGTTCGACGAGAGCGACGCCCACGACCTGGCCGAGGCCGCCCTCTACACCGGCCAGGTGGAGATCCACGTGCAGCCGGCGGCGCGGGTGGACTACATCAGCGTGCAGAACTGGCGGGCCCCGGTGCGGGAGTTCTCGCAGAAGGCGGGCGTGGTGCGGCGCGACGCCACCCTGGTGGCCACCACCGGCTTCTTCGGCGGCAGCCAGACGCGGAACGTCTTCACCCTGGAGATGGTCGAACCGGGGGCGACCATGGAGAACATCCTCGCCTACGCCGCCTCCGCGCGCCAGCACTTCGACCTCTTCACCCGCAGCCGGCACGCCTCCCAGAGCACCTTCGGCAACATGACGGCGCGCGGGGTGCTGACGGGAGCCTCGCGCCTGGTCTACCAGGGTCTGATCCGCATCGAGCGGGGCGCCCACAAGAGCGAGGACTATCTGAGCAGCAACACGCTGATCCTCTCCCCGGAGGCCAAGGTGCTGGACGACATCCCGAGCCTGGAGATCGAGGCCGACGACGTCAAGGCGAGCCATGGCGCCACCGTGGGCCAGATCGACCAGGAGCAGCTCTTCTACCTGCGCAGCCGTGGGCTCAACGAGCAGCAGGCGCGGCGGCTGCTGGTCAGCGGCTTCTTCGAGCCGCTCTTGGGCAGGATCCCCAACGACGCCGCCCGGGAGCGGATCAGCGAGCTGGTGCTGGAGAAGGTGGGCTGAAGCGGGCCGAGGGCGAGGGCGCGGGCCCGGCGGGCCCGCGCCCTCGCCCGTGCCGCGGGCCGTCATCCTGCCCCCACGTGGCATCGCACCAAGGAGGCGTCGGGACATGTCGCCCTCTCCTCGACCGCCGCTGGATCCCGGGATCCCATCCCCGCCGGGGCCGGATCCCTCGCCCGCGCCATCGCCGACCCGCGCCCTGGACCCCGCCGTCCTCCGCCGCGACTTCCCCATCCTCCAGCGCCCGGTCCACGGCCGGCGGCTGGTCTACCTGGACAGCGCCGCCACCTCCCAGAAGCCGGCGGCGGTGATCGAGGCGCTGGCGGCGTTCTACCAGCGGTCCAATGCCAACGTCCACCGGGGCATCCACACCCTGGCGGAAGAGGCCACGGCCGCCTACGAGGGTGCCCGCGCCCGCGTCGCCGCCTTCCTCGGCGCTCGGGACGACGAGATCGTCTTCACCCGCGGCACCACGGAGGCGCTGAACCTGGTGGCCTGGGGCTGGGCGGGCCACCGGCTGCGGCCCGGCGACACGATCCTGGTCACGCTAATGGAGCACCACAGCAACCTGGTGCCCTGGCAGCAGGTGGCCGCTCGCGGCGGCTTCCACCTGCGGGCGGTGCCGCTGACGGCCGACGGTCGGCTGGACCGGGACGCCTTCTCCCGCCTGCTCGCGGACCATCGGCCGCGGGTGGTCGCCCTGGCCCACATGTCCAACGTGCTGGGCACCATCAACCCCGTCGCGGAACTGGCCCGACAGGCACGGGAGGCCGGGGCGGTGGTGGTGGTCGACGGCGCCCAGAGCGTCCCCCACCTGCCCGTCGACGTCCGTCGCCTGGGGGTGGACTTCCTCGCCTTCTCGGCCCACAAGATGCTGGGGCCCACCGGCCTCGGGGTGCTGTACGGACGCCGCGAGCGGCTGGAGGAGATGGAGCCGCTGCTCACCGGGGGCGGCATGATCCGTCACGTGGAGCTCCAGCGCTCCACGTGGGCCGACCCGCCCCACCGCTTCGAGGCGGGGACGCCGCCGATCGCCGAGGCGGCGGCCTTCGCCTGCGCGCTGGACTACCTGGCCCGGCTGGGGATGGACGCCGTGGCGGCCCACGAGCGCGACCTGGTCCGCTACGCCTGGGAGCGGCTGCGGCAGGTGAAGGGCCTCACGCTCTACGGGCCTGAGCCGGAGCACCGCGGCGGCGTGATCAGCTTCACCGTCGCGGGCGTGCACCCCCACGACCTGGCCCAGGTGCTGGACGGCGAGGGCGTGGCCATCCGCGCGGGTCACCACTGCACCCAGCCGCTGCACCGCCACCTGGGCGTGGTGGCGACCGCCCGCGCCAGCTTCTATGTCTACAACGACCGGGACGACGTGGACCGGCTGGTGGAGGGCATCGAGCGCGCCCGGCGCCTGCTGGCCGACGCCTGATCCTCGGCGCCGGATCGGTGATGCTCGGGCCCCAGGGAGGCGTGGATCCGTGGACAGCGACCTCTACCGGGAGAACATCCTCGACCACTACCGCAACCCGCGCAACCGCGGCACGCTGGCGGGCGCCCAGATCCGGCACCAGGACGTGAACCCGCTGTGCGGCGACGAGGTGCGGTTCGAGGTGCGGCTGGACGAGCGCGGCCGCGTCGAGGCGGCTGCCTTCGACGGTCGCGGTTGCGCCATCAGCCAGGCGTCGGCATCCATGCTCACCGAGGCGGTCCGCGGCAAGTCGCTGGACGCGATCAAGGCCATGGGCAGGGACGACGTGCTCGCCCTCCTGGGCATCCCCCTCAGCCCGGTGCGGCTCAAGTGCGCCCTGTTGGCGCTGAAGGTCCTGCAGGCGGGCATCCATCGCTACGAGGCCGAGCGGGCCGAGCGGGCGGGTGCCGCAGGGAGCGGGTCCGCCGCCGCGGGGGACGCCGCCGGCGCCGGCGGCGATGCCCCGGCCGGCGGGGCATGAGCCCACGGCAGCCGAGTTCGAGCGCTCGCCAGCTGGCGCTGAGCCGGCGATGCACCGAGCGCGCGGTGCCGACGGTCGGCCCGACCGGGCTGCCGTGCCCGCCGCCGGCTGCCGCACCCGCCGGCTGCCGTCGCGCCGCGGGCGTCCGCGCGCCGGCGGCGTCCGCATGCGCAGGGGCCCCTCGCCACGGTGCCCCCTCAGGGATCGCCTGGCGATGGGCGCCCGGAGCGGTCGTCCACGCGGGCGGACCGGCGGAGGCCGCTCCCGGGGCCGCGCCCGTTGCCCGCGTCAGCTCGGCCCGGGCGCCGGGGGCCGCTCCCCGAGCGGCCCCCGGCGCCGCCCGCTCCAGTCCCACCGGCAGCAGCACCGCCCCCACTGCCACCGCGGCCCGCATGGGCGCCGCCCCCGCGGTCTCCACCGTTGCCGCCGCGACCCCCCTCTGCGCCGGTGCCGCTACCCCGCTTCGCACCGGCGCGGCCATCCCGGCCCGCACCGGCGCCGCCGTCCCCGCCGCCACCCTGGTCCGTCCCGATCCCGCCGTCCCCGCCGCCACCGCGGTCCGCCTCGAACTCGCCCGCGCCAGCCCCACCGTCTCCGCCCCCAGCGGGCGCACCGACCACGCGCTGCACCGTCTCGACGAAGATGGCTTCCCCCAGCGTCAGGGCGTACACGTGGGCCAGCTGGGCGAAGAGCTGGTCCGGGGTGAAGTCGCAGAGTTCGATCAGCCGCCGGACGTCGTCCCAGGTGTAGGGAGCGTCGGCGGGCGGGAGCGTCCCGCGCGCCATGGCCTCCTGGATGCGCCGGTAGAGGGCGTCGGACCGCTGGGGATCGCGCCGCACCGCCTCCGGCACCCACCAGCCGGCCTCCAGGTACTGGCGCGGCTGCTGCAGGCCCAGCGCCTGCAACAGCCCCACCAGGCGGTCGAACGTCCACCCCCGGCGGGCGTCCTCGGGCAGCCTCCCCAGAAGCTCCTGGGCGCGCTGGGCCTTGGTCCACGCCAGGAAGGAATCGCGGCCGCCCCACGACGCGGTCCCGACGCCCATGGGTGGGGTGCCGCCTTCGTCCATCGGCCGGTGCCTCCTCGGCGCCATGGGAGCGATCAACGCAGGGACGGGGTCGTGGTCGGCGAGGCCAGGCGGGCGTACCGGCCGCCAAAGAACAGCAGCGGATCGCCGCCGTAGACCTCGGCGTGCTCGACCTCGGCGAGGAAGATGGTGTGATCGCCGCCGGGCAACCGTTCCACCACCCGGCAGTCCAGGTAGGCCAGGGCGCCTTCCAGGCGCGGGGCCTTCGGTGGCTGCTGCACGAAGCGATAGGCGGGCTCCTGATCGGTCTGCCGGGCGAAGAAGCGCGCCACGGGTTCCTGCTCTGCCGCCAGCACGTTGATCCCGTAGCGGCCCGCCCGCTCCAGCACGCCGTGCATGGCCCGCTGGCGCCCCACGCACACCAGCACCAGGGGCGGCTCCAGGGACACGGAGGTGACGGCGTTGGCGGTCATGGCGTGCACGGCGCCGTCCACCGCGGCGGTGATCACGGTGACGCCGGTGGCGAACTGCCCCATCGCCTGGCGCAACAGCTGGGGAGCGATCGGCATCTGGCGCCCTCCTTCCGCGGGGCCGAGCCCGGGGCGGTCGCGGCCGGCGGCAGGACGGCCAGGCCGCCCCGGCCGCGTCGGGCCATCCGGCCCCTGCCGCGCCGGCATCCCGATGGGCTGCGACCCGCTTTCCATCATATCCGAGGGGCGATGCCAGGGGCAAAAAGCGGCCCCGGGCGGCGCCCGCCGCCCGACGCCGCCCGCCTCCCGTCGGCGGATCCGCGGGCGCCGCGCCCCTGCGGGCGCAGCCGCGGTCGTCGCCGCTCCTGGTAGAATGGCGAAGGGAAAGGCAGGTGAGACGCGATGCCCTCGCAACGGGTGGTCATCGTCGGATCCGGCCCCGCCGGCCTGACGGCGGCGATCTACGCCGCCCGCGCCAACCTGGATACCACCGTGGTGGCGGGATGGGAGGCCGGCGGCCAGCTGATGCTGACCACGGAGGTCGAGAACTTCCCCGGCTTCCCGGACGGCATCCTCGGTCCCGACCTGATGGCGCGCATGCGCCAGCAGGCCGAGCGGGCGGGAGCCCGGTTCGTCGATGGGGACGTGACCGCCGTCGACTTCCGGCGCCGGCCCTTCAAGCTCAAGGTCGGTACCAAGGAACTGGAGGCGGACGCGGTGATCATCGCCACGGGCGCCTCGGCCAAGTGGCTGGGCGTTCCTGGCGAGAAGAAGCTGATGGGCCGCGGCGTCTCCAGCTGCGCCACCTGTGACGGTGCGTTCTTCCGCGACCAGGACGTGGTGGTGGTCGGCGGTGGTGACACCGCCATGGAGGAGGCGCTCTACCTGGCGCGCATCTGCCGCTCGGTGACCGTGATCCACCGGCGTGACCGGCTGCGCGCCAGCAAGATCATGCAACAGCGTGCCATGGCCAACGAGAAGATCCGGTTCGTCTGGGACACGGTGGTCGAGGACATCCTCGGCGACGAGAAGGTCGAGGCCGTGCGCGTCCGCAACGTGAAGACCGGCGAAACGCGCGAGATCCCGTGCGCCGCCGTCTTCGTCGCCATCGGCCACAAGCCCAACACCGACTTCCTGCGCGGCCACCTGGATCTGGACGAACGCGGCTACGTGATCGCCGACGGGCCGCGCACCCGCATCCCCGGCGTCTTCGTCGCGGGCGACGTGCGCGACCACCGGTACCGGCAGGCCGTGACGGCGGCGGCCGAGGGGTGCAAGGCGGCGATGGAGGCCGCCTGGTTCCTGGAGGGCACCGCCGACGGGGCGCCGCAGGCGCAGCCGGCTGCCGGCGCGGTCGCGGCGCAGGGCGCACCCGCCGAGGGCTCCTGACTGCCAGCGCGGTCGCGCCCGGCCCCTTGGCGAGGGCCGGGGCCCCAGGCCGAGCACCTCCGCCGCGCCCGGCTGCACCAGCAGCCGGGCGCGGCGCCGCTTCCGGTCGGCGCGCCACCGGCGACACGGATTCCCAGCGAGGCTCAGGCTCCGGGCGTACACGCTACCCCAGGGGTGGTCCCATGCGCTTGGCGATGCGCACCCGGGCCAAGACCCGCATCCCCAACTGGGTGATCTCGGCCGTCGGCGCCGCCGCGGCGATGCTGATCGCCAGGCTGATCCGGCGCTAGCTCGCCGGTCGCGTGGTGAACGGGCCGCCAGGCCGATGGCCGGGATCATCGGCAAGCCAAGGGCCGGTTGCACGCGCAACCGGCCCTCGGCTTGCCCACTCGTGCTGGCGTGGCGGGCCCGATGTGCGTTGCACTGGACGGGCACCCTGGAGCCGGCGGTGCGGCGTGGGCCGGTGCCATGCGCACCAGGCGACGGCGCGACGTTGCGATGGGAACGTCTGCGGTCCCATAAACTGCAATGGGCGGCGTGCCGCCCCCCATAGACTGCGGGGGGTGGCGTCCAGGCCTGCGGGGGTGCGTCGGCGCGCCTGTGCGGACCGGCCCGCCGCGCGGGCCCGCCGCGTGCGCGCCGCCCGTGGCCGGGACCGCGGGGCGAGCCAGTCGCCCCGCGGTCCCGGCGACACGGCGGCCACTCTCCCCGGTCGGCGGACCGACGGCCACCACCGAAGGACTGCCGGCGGTCCCGGGCGGACCGTCCCGGGTGGACCCCCTCGCCGCGCGGCGGCGGCCCGAGCCGGTGATCCGCGGGCCGCGCCAACGGGGTCCGCGCAAGGAGGTCGTCCCCAGGGTGACGGCCGTGGCTGGCGTCCCCGTGTTCCCCGTCGCCGCGAACCTGGCAGGGCTCGCCGCGGGCCTGGCCCTGACCACGTGGGGGCTTCGCCGGGCCGCGGGCGATCGGCTGCACCAGGCGGTGGAGCGGCTCCAGGACGCCGGCCCCTATCACGGCCTGGTGGCGGGGCTGGTGCTGACCGCGATCGTCCAGTCGTCCAGCACCTTCGGGCTGCTGCTCCTGGCGGCGGCCAGCGCCGGGTGGGTACGCCGGCCCGCGGCCCGCGCCGCCCTGGTCGGCGCCAACCTGGGGACGACGCTGACGGCGCACCTGACGGCCGCCCCCAACCTGGGCCTGGCAGCCATCCTGGCCACCGGCGGCCTGGCCCTGGCGGCCATCGCCTGGCATCGCCCGCGCCTGCGCGCCGCGGGCCTCGCAGCCCTCGGCTTCGCGGCGGCCTTGACGGCCCTGGACGGCCTGGCCGGCGCCCTGGAACCGCTGGCCGCCGGCTCGGCTGCCACCCACCCGTGGGCCGAGTGGATGCGCCGGCCTTGGGCGGGCTTCACCGCTGGGCTCGTCCTCTCCGCGGCAGCCCTCTCCAGCAGCGCGGTACTGGCCGTGGTGCAGCGGGCCGTGGCGGCCGGGTTCCTCCGACCCGGCGAGGCCCTGCCCGTGGTCTACGGCGCCAACGTCGGCACCACCAGCGACGTGCTCCTGGCCGGCCTCCTCTTGCGCGGCGCCGCCTGGGAGCTGGCGCTCTTCCACCTGGTGATGAACGCGGCCACCGCCGTGGTGGCCGCGCCCCTGGGTCCGGTGTTGGCGGCCGTCGCCGGTGCGCTGGCGACGGATCCGGCGCGGCAGGTGGCGTGGGCCCACACCCTCTTCAACGCCCTGGGGGCGGTGCTGGTGTGGCCGTGGGTGGTGGGACGACCACGCGACCCGTTCCCGCCGTCCGTCGTCGGCAGCGTCGCGAAGGGCGGAGGAGACGCACGGATGGCGGCACGGCCGGAGCCACCGGTCGGAGAGGGAACGCGGCGAGGGCGTCGCGGTCCATCCGACCCGCGCCCATGATCCCGTGTACCAGGCCGCGACCGAAGCGGACGGCGTGCCCCCGGCGCGGGCGAAGCAGCATGCGACTGGACCGGCGCGGCACCCCCGTGGACGCCGCTCTCCGCAGGCCGCAAGGGGCGGCAAGAAGCGGCAAGAGGCAGCAAGAGGCGGGCTTCGGCCCGCCTCACGATCGTCAACCGGCTACCCAGGGCTCCCCGTGCCCACCACACCCCGTAGGGTCGGCAGTTTGAGGTTGCTGGTGATGACCATCGGGCTCCAGGAGCCCACCACGCCCCGCGGGCGGCTACCGGCGTCCCGCTGCCACGGCTCCGCGCGGCCCAGACCGGGCGGATCCGTCGCGGGTCATCCTCGGCCCCTTGCCCGCGACGCCCAACGCCGCCGGTCGACGGTTCGGACGACGCTGCGGGTCGCGGGTCATCCTCGGCGCTTCCCCGCGACGCCGCCGGCGATCCCGCGCCCCGCACCCGTCGATTCGCGCGTCACTCGGCCATGGCGGCCAGGATCTTCGTGACCAGGTCCGGCTCGCCGAAGATCGTCACCAGGGCCAGCCCGACGATGAAGACCACCGTGGCCACCACGCGGTTGGGCACCCGCAGGCTGCTCAGGGATCCCTGGATGAGGCCGGCCAATCCGATGAGCGTCAGCCCTCCGCCCACCAGGCCGAGCACCAGCTTGGTCAGCAACGTCCCCAGCTCACCGTCCACCTTCTCCACCTCCCACCGTCCCGATGGTAGCAGCCCGGTGGGCAGGCGGCCAGCCAGCCCATGGAACGCCGTATGGTCTTGCCCCTGATGAAACGGTAAGACCAACGGATGAGGGGGCGCGGGAAGCGCGACAAAGCGGCAGAGCGCTTGGATGCGGTCGCGGTCATCGCACTGCGTCCGCCGGCGGGCGGCCTTCCGGATGGTCGCCACTTCAGGCCATGGCTCGCCGGCCTTCAGGGCCGCCGCCAGCTGCTGATGGGCTTCTAGATCGCGCCGGAGCCCGCGCCGCATGGCGCGCTTGAGGTGGAACGGATCGAGGCGATAGGTCGCCTGCGGGTGGTGCTCTGGCACCTTGCGAATCCACGTCGCTCCGTCCATAAGATGGTGCTCAGATGGTGCTCCTGTGGGGTAGCCCTTCTCAGCGGCGGAAAGAGGAAGCCGTCACCCGTAGGTTCTTACTGGCGTTCCGAACCCGACGCTGAACGCCGCCGATAGAGAGCCAGACATTCTCATACGCATACCCGGCCTGGATGGTGCCGCCGGGACCAACGGCCAGTACAGTGGACGGGAGAGCCGGCGACCCCGCTTCAAGGACTGTCACAGACCGTACAGCCTCTACGCTCCCACCCACCACTGCGCCCTGAACTACCACCCGGTCCCGAGCCACGATCCGAGCGTGGTAGGTCCCTTCGGCCCCCACAATCACAAGTCCCCCCGAATACACGGTCGCATTGTGCGCGTACCCAATCACTGCTTTGCCCGCCGCGGCTTGATCGAACCAACCTAGGAATTCCTCCGCCTCTTCAAGGGCTTTATATAGCCCTTTGATGTCGAAGCGGTCCCCAATCAAACCCGTGGCTAACGCCTCTATCGGGCGGCGTAGTTTCTCAATCTCAGGGTCTAACTCGCCTTCGTATTCAACGAGTCGTCCATGTACAGCCCTCGCTTTATCAGGAACGTCGCCAAATTTCATCTCGATGAGAAGACGAACCAACCGACCGGGTCCGAAACGGGCGATATCTTCACGCTGGAACGAAGCCGCCCTCTCAACTACCCGCATGGCCTCAAGGATTTTCGCAACCCCCTTTCGAAGCGGCGAAAGGACGGCCCTAAGGTCGTTGTACAGCCAGACCCGCGCTCCAGCCACTACCCGGGATTGGACGACACCACCGTCAACACGAATATCACCATCAGCCTGAAGGTACGCACGGTCGGCATAGCCGTGAACGTGGACCCGGCCAGTTGCGACCACCTTCATGCCTTCTCGTACGTTTCCGGTGACAACAACGTCACCCTTAAAACGGATGTGACCCGTTTCGACATTCACATCGCCCTCCTGAACAAGGAGGGGTACCACATCGACACGCCACGTATTCCGTCCGACACGCTGAAAGACTGGACGGCCCGAGCGTATAGCCCGGAGTTCTTCCTGACCGTCTGGAGTTGGGTTGCGAATTACTCCGTCCCCACAGATCACCCGTACAGGTCGCCCAGCGCGCGGCGCTAGCTCCCGGCCTCGGACGTCGCGGCCTGGTCGCCCGTTTGTGGGCGGCTCGATATACCCGACGGTCGTACCTTCCCGCACAGATACCACTTGGTAACGATCCCGTGGATCCTGGCGTTCTACTCCCGTGTCCCTGGTTCGGCGCGACTCCACTGGCACGACCGGGCGAAAGCGCCCATCCCTTCCGTGTTCCGGCGGCGTTCCCCGGGCCACGATCCGCGGTACCCGGGTACCTTCCCGAACGATTTGCTCCAGAGCATTCCGGTCGACACCGTAAACCACCCCTTCCGACCGGAGGGCCGCGAACAACTCATCAACGGTTAATCCGGGAGGCGGGCGCAGTACGGTCTCAGGTTCAAGATCGATAACGGGCCCAGGAGGTGTTTCCCGGAGAGTTGTGAATCGCTGGAGGGATACCACCAGCTCCGCGCACATGCCGTCATCGCTGACACGAATCTCAATTCGCTTGACCTCGTCTTCAGGGCGATCACGCGTTGTAAATGTGACCTCAACACGATCGGATTCAGTCACGGCGGTTGGACCTGTCGCCAACTTCCCATTTACCCGCAACACCACACCCGTACGTGGTCGCAGAATTGCTGGTTGTGAGGGTGAGCCTGGAAATATATCAATAACACCGTTCCTCACCCGGGCCAGTGTCGGGCGTTCAGTGGTAAGATCGGAAGATCTGCTATCTGTAGTGCTGGGGTACTGGTGGCTAGCATTGCCTTGCCTGCCCTGGTGGTCCGCAGATGATGGTGTGCCGAGAACCGATTTCTCTGGCAAAGACTCCCCAGGAAACCGAACACGAACGACCATTGGCCGCAGCAAGAACCGTCCTAGGATGCAACGGCCAGGATGAATTACCTCCGCCTTGGCCCTTGCGGAGGGTCGGCCAATCAGGCGAGCTGCCCTGTCGATGGCGTCGTCGACGCTCTTAGCGGTGAGCACGACGACCGTCTCCGAAGGCGTTCCCACCTCGAAGCACCCCCGCTTAGGGCATGTCGGACGGCTCTTCGATGATGACAAACAAATCCCGTCCGAACACATCGACGACGCCAACGATCTCAAGGACTTCAAAGACCTGGGGAAGAACGTGGACAGCTCGAATTTCGATTCCCTGGTCTTGGTAGTGACGTAACGTGTGAACTAGAACGCCAAGACCCGTCGAATCAATAAACTGGCACCGAGTTAGATCGAGAATGATCGGTCCCTCGCCGTATCTTGTTAACGCCCCCGCCACCCTTTCGGCGCGTTCAAAGTCCAGGTCACAGGTCACCATGAGCCGCAGTCCGTCCTGCGACGTCATGTGAACGACTTCCTCGGACATCCCTATCCACCTCCTGAGCACCCATCGAAAACGAGTTCCACGCGGGTACCCCAAGACCCCGAGAAGACGCGACACTGCGACGAAAGAGAGACCATGAGCCAGTAGCCATGCCCGCGGCCTATCGTTTTTTGATCCCGTGGCTCAAGGAGGGTACGGGCAAGTTTCTCAAAAGCAATCCCCGGCCCATTGTCAGTGACTACTACGCGTAAGCGTCTCGAAGTCGTGAAGAGACACAGTCGACCGCGCCCCGCGTAGCGTACGGCATTGTTCATGGCCTCCGACGCGGCCAGAATCACCCGTTGGATCAGAGCCGGGTCGCAACCATCCTGTTCCAATATATTCCGCATCCGTCGTCGGGCAGTGCTGACCCCGGACGGTTTGCGAAAAGTTGCAGTGAAGCGAGGATTCGCGGGATCTACCCCCCCCCTATTCCAACTTTTCCCGTATCCCCATGAACTGTTTCCACCTTTAGGCGGCCCGCTGCCAGCGCTCTTAAAAGAGCTCGTTGTGCCTCGGTTAAAGGATGGCCGCGCACCCCATATAACACGCCTAAACGGTTACGGCTACCTAACACAATAACCTGCATCTCTTCTGGAGTCGGTAGCCGGCCCCGCCCTTCCTCCAACGCGATCTGCCTTCCGACGGCCGCTGGCGACGAAACGCCGCTGGGCGCTTCGTTTCCTCTGTGCTGTGGCTCAGCAAACGAGATCCAAACCACCCGATTCCCGTCCTGCCAGCAGTACGCCGCTACCACGTCACGCTGCATGACTTCAGCTGCTGTTTTCCTAATGGACACCAAACACCACCACCGTCACATCGTCGGGTTGATCCCCGTTTCCCGGGAGGCCTTCGATTTGTTTCAGAAGGGCCTCTTCATCCCCCTCGGCAGGTGCCAGGCCGCGACGTCCTAAGGCGTCCGCGACATCCCGGCTCGCGCTGATACCCCGCTGGCCCAGAAGAAGCTCCCCAAAACCATCCGAGTAGAACAAAACAACGTCCCCCGGCTGTACGGACATCGTCACCTCGGCCACCACTCCGCGTCCAGGGAGCAAGCCGAGGGCCGTCCCTCCGCCGCGGGCGATGGGGCGCCACGTCCCGCCTCGCCATAGCACAGGACCGTCGTGTCCTGCGGCGAGCACGTGGAGATGGCGGTCCCGGGGGCAGTAAAGGGCGAGGAGAAGGGTAGCGAGAGCGCGACCCCGGCGCAAATCGGGCGCGAGTCGTTCATCTAGGTGTCGCACCAAATCCGGTCCAAAAGGCTCCCGCGTCCAGGCTTCACGAAGTCGGGCGAGCAAGATGGAGCCGAGCATGGCCGCCCCGACCCCTTTCCCCATCACATCTCCAATGGCGATGCGCCACGATCCGTCGGGATCACGGGCAAAGTCGTAAATATCACCCCCCACGTACTTGGCCGGCACGCTCATGCCGGTGAGGACCACGCCGTCTTCCCGGATCACACCCCCGGGCATGAAGGCCTGCTGGAGCCGGCGGGCGATGTGCAGGTCGCGGGTCAGGGTTTCCAGCCGGCGGCTGAGATCGTCCCGCAGGGCGGCGTTCTCGAGAGCCAGGCCGAACTGCTTGCTGATGAAGCTCACCAGCTCCAGGTCCTCTTCGCTAAAGGGCGCACCCGCCAGGCGGACCGCCGCCAGGACCGCCCCGCACTCGGTGCCGCCGAAGTATACGGGGAGCGCGATCAGGGAGGCCACCCCGAGCTGTAGCAGGTCGTCCCGGGCCCGGGGATCGTCCGGGGTCAGGCGTTGCGGCCGCCCCCTCGCCACCGTCGTCTGAAATACGCGCGAGCGGCGCAGCACCTCACCGTCCAGGCCCTCGGCCCACGTTCCCCGCGCGGGATCGGTGTAGAGCAGCGCCACGCCGTCGCTATGGCTCAATTGCTGGGTCAAGGCCAGCAGTCGGGTCACGACCTCCCCCGTCTCCAGGGGGCCGCCCAGGGCCAGGGCGGCGTCATGGAAAGCCGAGAGCTTGGCCAGGGCCTGCTGGTTGTCGGCCTGCAGGCGAGCGGCGTTTTCGTCGGCGTGGATGCGGCTGGTCAAGGTGGCGATGGCTTGCGCCAGCGTCGGCAGGGGAGGCCATACGAGCACGTAGCCTTCGATGTCGCGTTCGATGGCGCGGTCGGGGTTGGGGGCATGGGAACGGTTGCGGAAGCTCGCCACGGCCGCCCGGGCAAACTTGGCGTCCCATTCCGTGTCGGCCGCCACCACAGCGCCGGCCACGTACCCCTGCTCCGCCAGGCGGTCCAGCACTTGGTTTCCGCCGGCGCGGAGTAAGATTCGGCCCTCCCGGCTGGCCAGGACCACGGCCAGCTGCGGCTCCGCGCCCAGGTCGAGATCCGCGCAGGCCCGGGCGAAAGCGCCGATGAGTTCCTGGTGGCTCCGCAGGGCGTCCAGCAGGTGGCGCTCCCCGTCGGGATCGGGACCCTGGCCCCCCAACCGCCGGAGGGCGCGGCAGGCATCTTGGACGTCCTCGGGGCTCATGTCCCGGACCGCCGCGTCCAGGGCCCGAGCTGCCCAGGCAAAGGCCTTTCGGCGGTCCCCCGTCTGGAACCACCACTCGGCCCGCAGGCGCAGGAACTGGCTCACCCAGTCCGGCTCCAACGATTCCCTTTCCAGCCGGCGGAGAATCCGTTCCGCCAAGCGCAGGCGGCCCGTCGCGAGGCACACGGCCACGGTTTGCACGGCCACGTACTGCCGTCTCCACGCGGTGGCCCGCCGGGCATGCCAGGCGGCCCGGGCCGCCCACCGGACCGCCTTCTCGGGAGCGCCTAAGTGCAGGTATGAATCCACCACATTGCCGGCGGCCTCGGCACACAGGTTGGGATCGGAGGCGGCTCGCACCGCCAGCCGATAGGCCCGGATACAGCAGGCAGCGGCTCTGCGCAAGTCGGAACGCTCGCCGTAAAAGACGCCTAATTCGTTCCACAAAGCGGCGCGCTGCGCCGCCGTGAGATCGGGGAGCACCAACGCCCGCTGGAGCGACTCCAAGGCCGCGTCATAGTCCCCGGCCAGGCGGCGGGCGATGGACAAGTTCAGCAGAACGCCGGAGACGACGTCGTCTCCGAAACTCCACTCTACGGCCAGATCATAGGCAGCCGTGAAATACTCGATGGCAGCCGCAGCATCACGCGCCTCCAGGAGGGCGATACCCCGGTCAATGAACCGCCGGAACGCGGCAAACTGGGCACTGCGTTCCGCCTGTTGCAGGGCAGCTGAGGTTCCGGTGCTGTTCCGTGGGTCTCCCATGGCGCCTTGGGCGCTAAGACATGACAAAGGTGGGGCCTCCTGCGGCCCCACCTTGCGACATCACTTCTTGGGTCCGGCGTGGTCCGCCGCATCCGGCCAGCGCGCCTCCTGGCGCTCGTGGATGGGCTGGACCACATCGGCCGCCGGGGTGCCCTCGTCGACCTGGATCTGGTAGAAGTTCACCGGGCTGCCGAAGGTCGGCCGCCAGGGCGACGACGCCATCTTCGCCTCACTCGCGCCGCTGAAGCCCACTACCAGGTACACGGCCACGCCGGCCACGGCCAGCCACTTGGCAAGGCGCTTCATCGTCTTCCCCCTTTCGGGCAAGACCTGCCTGCCCACCCGGTCAACGACCAGGGACGGCAAAACTCTGCTCTCCTGCCGTACAGGCGCCTACAGGCCCGCCGAAGACCCGCGACAAGGTGTCGTGGCCTCCGCGGCAGTTTTGGCTTGTGGCGCCGTTCGTAGAGGTCCTCTTCTGCTAGCGAGTGTAGCTGCCTCGGTCTTCAACTACAGCCAAGCAGACCTGGGACCTTCGTCCTATTTTTCTGGCGACTTGCGCGTCGGTGTGCACCAACACCAACTTCGAAGTGACCCAGCTGGCACCAGTTGGGAACTTTCGGAATGTTCGAAGTACAAGCCCCCGGCGGGCGGAAGGACAACTGTGGCTGCCTCGGCAAGTCGGTAAGGGTGTGTGCGGACCCGGAGGCGGCCCGTTGGCGGGCGCGGCCAGCAGGGCAGCCGCGAGCGGTCGTGGGCTTTGAGCTCCGAATTCTGTCTGGTCGGCCCCCTCTTACGAACCTTCCACATGGGCCTGGACCCTACCAAGGGAACCCGAAGGAGAGCTGCTTCGCTTTTCCCTGGGCTGCCGCGCGCCCCGCGATCCGAATCCCGTCATGGAACGTGCGTCCCGTGCTGCGATGCATCCCTCTGGACCTTGGACCTGCACTACTGCTCCTCGACCGGGCGCTCATAGGTGATGCCGATAAACCGTTGTCGGGCGGGGGATGCGCCCCTGCCCAAAGGCCATTGACCTCGAAGGCGACGACCGCTTCGCGGTCCAGTTCGGCCACCAAGGCCGTCCACGCCTCGGGCGTGTTGGGCGACCGAGCGTGTGAAGGGGCCTCGGGCCATGGAGCAGGCGGCCGCCATGCCGACAGTGCTCTCGTCAGCGAGGCCCTCCCCCGGGTCGCGTAGCAGGCGGGGCTACCCCGCACCAGGTTCCACCACCTTCGCCACTCGCACGCCACCCATCTCCTTCAAGCCGGCGTCCACCCCAAGGTCGTCGCCGAAAGGCTGGGCCATGCCACCGTCCAGGTCACCCTGGACATCTACTCCCACGTGCTGCCCACCCTCCAGCAGGACGCGGCCCAGCGGCTCGACGCCACGCTGGCCGCAGCCGCCAAGGCGTTGCAGCCCGGCGGATTAGAAAGAGATTAGAAAACGGCCCGGGTTGGCGCCCATCCCAACCCGGGCCGATGCCGAGAAACCCTTGATCTTCCTTGGTGCCGGGGGTGGGCCTCGAACCCACACGGGCTTGCGCCCAGCGGATTTTAAGTCCGCCTCGTCTGCCGATTCCGACACCCCGGCATTCGGCCGCCCCGACGACCCCGCGGCCCCGATGCGGTCCCGGGGTCAAGCCGGCGTCGCACCTGCACCGGCGGGACGGCGCCGGCGGGCGTCCGACGCCGCCCTCGGCTGCGGGCCGTCGCCAGGCTTCGGACGTGCCCCCTGCCGCGGACGCGCACACCACGGCCTGGCCCGCCCCGCCATGGCCGACGCGCTCAAACCGACACCGTCGACGCCATTGTAGCACGGCGGGGCGGGGCCGCAGAGCATCGGGTGGGCGGCGGGGCTCACGCCGTCGCGTCGGCGAGCCGGCGACGCCGCCCCGTCCTTAGGCGCTGGGTTCGCGAGGGTTCCCCCCTCGGAGCCCTCAACGCACCGCAGACGTCGGCGCCTCCCTTGTTTCCTCCTCGGCCGAACCCTCCGGCGCCACCAGCTGGACCACCGTCTCCCCCGGCTTGACCAGGCCGAGCCGCCGTCGCGCCGTCTCGTCCACGTAGGCCGGGTCGTCCACGCGGCGCACCGCCTCCTGGAGCTGCCGGTGGCGGGCGCGCAGGGCGGCCAGCTGCTGATCCAGCGCCCGCAGATCCTGCCGCGCCTGCCACAAGGCCCACTGCTGCAGGACGAATCCCGCCAACAGGTAGAGCGCGACCCCCGCGGCGACCAGCCGTCCCCAGCGCACCCGCAGGCGCCGCCGCACCGTCGCGGGCGACGGCGCCCCACCGGCATCAGGCCGCCCTGGGTCCCCTCCGGCCAAGGCGCGGAGGGGAGCCATGCGCAGCCCCGCGCGCAGCCCCGCGGTCGCCCCCCCGTCCCACAGGCGATCGCGCTTTCGCGCCGCGCCCTCCCTGCCGCCGCCGGATCGGCCGAGGTCCACCGCCTCGAGGACCGGTGCCGCTCGGCGACCGCCACGCCGTCCCGGTGCCACGCGGCGGGCCCGCATGCCGGCGACCGCGGCGGCCACGCCGCCGTTCCTCGAGGACGGGCCGCCCTCCTCGGAGAGCGGACCGCCCTCGGAGGGCGCGAAGGGCGGGCGCCAAGAACCGACCGCGGACAGCGGGCGCCGGGGGGTGGACGCCACCCCCTTGGTGAGCCGGTTCGTCACGCTGCGACCTCCCCCACCGACCACCGCAGAACGGGGATGCCTAGACCCCTGCCGCGGCGTCGGGATCCCCGCCGACGGGTCCGCCGGTGCTCCCCTCGCCCTCCTCGTCACCGTCGCCGCCGTCGCCAAACAGGCGCAGCGGATCCCCGTCGATGACGATGACCACCTCGTAGCCCTTGCTGCGCGCCCGGTTGTAGAGCGTGGCCACCGTCCCGGGAGCCAGGCCCAGGCGGCGGGCGATGGCCTCGGTGCTGTATCCCGTCTCCTTGAGCACGACCACCTGGCGCTCCCGGAAGCTCAGGCGCTCTGCGCCGCGGATCTCGATGCGCATGGACGACGGGAACCTCCGGCGGGGACCCGGCGGTTATCCACAGACTGCCCACAACCTGTGGACAAATCTTGTACAAAGCTTGTACACCCGACCGGTACCGGATGCGGTTCGCGGGAGGGGCGGGGGATTCCTGCCCGAGGCGAGCGATTCGCGGCCGCCCGCGGACGGCGGTCCTTCGACGCGAAGGGGGAAAGGGGCCCTCGCGCCGGCGCCGTCGGGGCGGCGGCGCGAGGACTCGCGCCCGGTCAGGACCGGGGCGGGGGCGGCTCCCCCTTGCCAGGCCCCAGCCAGGCCGCCATCGCGGCCCGCCACCGACGCCAGGCCGCGGCGATCCGCCGCCGGGACGGGACCCCGCGCCGCCATGGGTCCAGGACGAACCGGCGCAGCCGCGCCGCCACCGGCGCGATCAGCGCCCGGTGGACGGGCGCCAGCAGCGGGGCGAGGAGCCACCGGAGGGGGCGCGTCACCGGCATCAGCAACCAGCCCACCAGCGTCCGCAGGCCCGCCATGCCGCGACGCACGGCGCGCGCCAGGGCGCCGGCGGCCCGCCGCGTCCCCCGCCCCAGCCGGATCACCCCCCCGCCGACGGATCGGTACGTCGCGGTCAGGGCCGGCAGGAGGACGGGGGATCCGAGGCCCGCGTACAGGCCTAGGCCAAGCGCCAGCCCGAGCAGGGTGAAGGCGCGCACCTGGCCCCAGTTGCCCAGGCCCCAGGCCAGCACGACCAGGGGGAGAGCGATCGCCCAGAAGGCGGCGTCCAGCAGCGCATCGAGCCAGGGCCGCCGGGTCGGGCCCCCGTCCAGGACCCGTCGCAGGGCCCGAAAGACGTCGAACAGGAAGCCGAGGATGATCCCCAGGGCCACGTCGACGGCCATCATGTAGGTCTGCACGGTCAGGGAGAACATGCCGGGCCTGACCCCGCTTCCCCCTGGCGCCCGACGGGGGGACGCCTCACTGGAAGAGCCGCTCCAGCAGGTGGCGGCGGTCGCGCCGGCGCGGGGTGGAGTCGTCGTAGGCCAGCTGCGCCACCCGGCCCGTCATGCGCAGCCGGCCCTCCTCCAGGTTGAGCTCGTGGATGTGCAGGCCCTCGCCGCGGACGGTGAGCCGACCCATCACGGTATCGAGCACCACCGTGCGGTCGTCGAAGTTCTCCACCCGTTGCACGCCGTCCAGCTCCAGCCGTTCCCGGCCAACCAGCGTCAGGTTGTGGCGTCCCCGGTTGCCCGGCGCAGCCTGGCCCTCGGCCACGGCCCGGACCCCCTTCCTGCGGCCCCGGCGCCGGGCCCCCGCCGGCCGGGCCGAACCGGGGCCACCCCGTGGTTCGCCGGGACGGCCTCGAGGCGGCGGGGACCCCGCGGGATGGATCCACGGCGCTCTCGATCATGGATATGCCTGGACGGGGAGGCTATGTGCCGGGCCCCTGGCCGCGCCGATCAGGGGCCCGGCCCGTGGACGGGGAGGCCCGGTTCGGGGCCCGGGGACGCCACGGCTACGGACCGCGCCCCGGGAGACGGCGGTCGCGTGCCCGACCCGAGGGTGCGGCGATGCGCGATGGCCCTCGGCCCTCCGGTGCGTCGCTCTTGGCGTGCGATACGGCGACGCGCGGCCGCCTTCGGCCTCTCCAGCTGGGCGACGCGGGGTGGTCCTTGGCCTCGCCGGTGCGGCGAAGCGGGGTCGTCCATTGGCCTCTCCGACTGGGCGACGCGGGCGACCACGGGCGGCAGACAGGACGAGCGCCGGCACCGGTCCCGCAGGGACCGGTGCCGGCGCTCGCGTGCCCCATGCCGCTGGCGCGGGTCGGCCGCCCCCTCGGTCCGGTCACGGCCTCGGGCAGCGGCCTCCGGCGCCCAGGGAGCCGACGCCCTACTTCACCATCTCCCGCAGCTGCTTGCCGGGCTTGAAGGCCGGGACCTTGGCCGCGGGGATGGTCAGCGTCTGCCCCGTCCGTGGGTTGCGCCCGGTCCGCGCCTGGCGCGTGCGTACCTCGAAGGTGCCGAAGCCCACCAGCGAGACCTTCTCACCCTTGGCCAGCGCCTCGCTGACGGACTCCACGAAGGCGTTCACCGCCCGCTCGCTGTCCTTCTTGTTCAAGCCGGTCTTCTCCGCGATGGCGTTCACCAGCTCGGGCTTGTTCACCCACGCTTCCCTCCCCTCGCGTCGGGTCGAATTCCGCTTGTGTGTTCTGCGGACGAGGCCTGAATCCTCCCGCGCTCCTGGGCCTTGGCGGCCTCCCACAGCCGGTCGAGCTCGGCCGGCGACAGCTCCGCCAGCGTTCGCCCCTGGCGACGGGCGTGCTCCTCCATGCAGCGGACGCGGCGGCGGAACTTGCGCACCGCCCCCAGCAGGGCCGTCTCGGCGTACACCCCCCAGTGGCGGCCCGCGTTGACCAGGAGGAACAGGACGTCGCCCAGCTCCTCCTCGATCCGCCGGCTGTCGCCCGTCGCCACCGCCGCGTCCAGCTCCGCCAGCTCCTCGTCCAGCTTGGCGCGCACCCCGCGGGCGTCGGGCCAGTCCAAGCCGCTCCGGGCCGCCCGCTCCTGCACCCGGTAGGCCTCCACCAGGGCCGCGGGGGCCCCTCGGGCGACATCCGGCGAGGCGTCCTCGAGGTCGCGCCCCGGCGCGGCCGCCGCCTCGGCTGGGCCGGCCTCGGCCTGCGCCGCCTCGGCCTGCTTGATCGCCGTCCACAGCCGTTGGACCTCGGCCGGGCTCCGGGCCTCGGCGTCACCGAACACGTGGGGATGGCGGCGGATCAGCTTGTCCGCCAACGCATGGCAGACGTCGGCGATGGTGAAGGCCCCCGCTTCCGCGGCGATCTGGGCATGCAGGAGGACTTGGAGCAGGAGGTCACCCAGCTCGTCGGCCAGGTGGCGGGCATCCCCGGCGTCGATGGCCTCGACCAGCTCGTACGCCTCTTCCAGCGCGAAGCGCCGCAGCGACCGGTGCGTCTGGGCGCGATCCCAGGGACAGCCGCCCGGGGCCCGCAACCGCCGGACCAGTTCCACCACCCGGGCGAATCCGTACGGGTCGTTGGCGTCCCCGGCGGCGGGCGTGCCACCGGTTCCCGCGGCGCCGGGCCCTTCGCGACCTTGGCCTTCCCTCACGGCAACCCCCCCGGGCGGGGGTTGGACGCGCGCACCCGTCAATCCTCCATCTGCTTGCGCAGTACGGCGGCGGCCGTCTCGGCCAGCTTCAGCTCCAGCTCGCCCATCTGCACGGCGGGATCCTTGGAGGCCAGGATGACGGCGCCGATCACGTCCCCCGTGGCCAGGATGGGCGCGATCACGTACGCGGAGAATCGCTCGTCGGTCTCGTCGTCGGCCAGGAGGGTGCCCCCTTCGGGGTGCTGGGCCGGGCGGTTGCGCAGCACGGGCTGCCGCTGGGCCATGGCCGCCTCCACGGCGCCGCCGATGCGCTTCTCCATGAACTCCTTGCGCGGTGCGCCGGCCACGGCGATGATGGCATCGCGGTCCGCCACCAGGGCGATGTGGTTGACGGCCTCGTGCAGCGAGTCCGCCAGTTCCTTGGCGAAGTCGCCCAGCTCCCCGATGGGCGAGTACTTCTTCAGGATGACCTCGCCGTCGCGGTCCACGAAGATCTCCAGGGGGTCGCCCTCGCGGATGCGCAGCGTGCGTCGGATCTCCTTGGGGATCACGACCCGGCCCAGGTCGTCGATGCGGCGCACGATGCCCGTCGCCTTCATCGTCACCCCTCCTCGCCTGGTTCGTCCGGTGGTCCGCGCGGTCGTCGTCCGGTGCCTCGTTCCGGCGTCGGGCCTGCGCAACCAGGCGCCGGGCCCGGGCCGGGCGCGGGGGGCCCGGTTCCGCGCCGGGGCGGTCAACGCTCTCCGGGATAGGTTCTTCGCACGCAGGCGTCCCTTCTCGAGGGACGATCATCGCGAAGACAGTGTGCCGCCAAGAAATTTCCGCTATTCTGCCACGCTGCCACCCGGTGGCCCCCCGCGGCCGCTCGCTGCCTCGCACCCCGCCGTGCTGGACCCACGGACTCAGGGAGGAGGGCTCCCGCGGACGGCTGCTCCGGCCGGGGTCCCGGCGGCCGGTTCGTCCCCCGGTCGGGAACGCCCGCCCGTGTCCCGGCCCTGCTCCTCACCGCCGGGACGGTCGGGACGCCCCCGCCGCCGTCGGTTGCGCCTCCCCGGCCTGCGGCCCGGCCGCCCCCGCGGACGCCGCGGCCCCCTCGCCGCCGCCCGGGGTGTGACGCCACAGCTCCCGCAGGATGCGCCGCAGCGCCGTCAGGACCTCGCGTTCCCCCAGTCCATCGGTGCGGAAGAACGCGGCCGGCCGGCCCCGCACCGGCTGGAGCCGCCGGCCCAGTTGGGGCCGCAGTGCCTCGCAGGTGCGCGCCAGCGCCTCCGCCTGCGGCGGCACCGCCTCCAGGTCGATGCGCGTCCCCTGCTGCTCGATGCGGAAGACGCCACAGCGCGAGGCCAGCTGCCGGATCTCGGCCAGCGCCAGGAGGTTGCGCACGGGCTCAGGCGGCGGGCCGTAGCGGTCCTGCAGGGCTTCGCGCACCTCGGCCAGCTCGGCCGGCGTCTCCGCCAGGTTGACGCGCTTGTAGAACTCGATCTTCTGGCGGGCGTCGCGGATGTAGCCGTCGGGGATGTGGGCGTCGACCACCAGGTCGACCACCGGCTTCAGCCGCGCCGGCCGCCGGCGGCCGCGCAGCTCGGCCACGGCCTCCTCCAGCAGCTGGGCGTACAGGTCGAAGCCGACGGACAGCATGAACCCGTGCTGCTCGGGTCCCAAGAGGTTGCCGGCGCCGCGGATCTCCAGGTCGCGCAGCGCCAGCTTGAAGCCCGCGCCCAGCTCGGTGAAGTCCTTGATCGCCTGGAGGCGCTTCTGGGCGTCTTCCGTCAGGACCTTGTCGCGCCGGTAGGTGAAGTAGGCGTACGCCACCCGGTCCGATCGCCCGACCCGCCCGCGCAGCTGGTAGAGCTGGGCCAGACCGAAGCGGTCGGCGTCCTCCACGATCAGCGTGTTGACGTTGGGCATGTCGAGGCCGGACTCGATGATCGTGGTGCAGACCAGCACGTCCGCCTTGCCCGCCATGAAGTCGACCATCACCCGCTCCAGCTCGCCCTCCGGCATCTGGCCGTGGGCCACCGCGAAGCGAGCCTCGGGGACCAGCCGCTCCAGACGCCGTCGTACCGCCTGGATGCTCTGGACCCGGTTGTGGACGTAGAACACCTGGCCGCCCCGCCGCAGCTCCCGCTGGATGGCGTCGCGGACCAGGGACTCGTGCCACTCCACGACGAAGGTCTGCACCGGGAAGCGGTTCTCCGGGGGCGTGTCGATGCGGCTGAGGTCCCGGATGCCCGCCAGCGCCATGTGCAGCGTGCGGGGGATCGGCGTGGCCGACAGGGTGAGCACGTCCACGTTCTGCTTCAACTGCTTGAGCCGCTCCTTGTGGGCGACGCCGAAGCGGTGCTCCTCGTCGATGATCAAGAGCCCCAGGTCCTTGAACCGCACGTCGGGCTGCACCAGCCGATGAGTGCCGATGACGATGTCGATGGTCCCCTGGGCCAGGCCGGTCAGGATCTCCGCCTGCTCCGCCGGCGACGCGAAGCGGCTCAGCGTGCGGATGGTGACGGGGAACGGGGCGAAGCGTTCCTTGAAGGTACGCTCGTGCTGGTAGGCCAGCACGGTGGTGGGCACCAGCACGGCCACCTGCTTGCCGTCCTGCACGGCCTTGAAGGCGGCCCGCATCGCCACCTCGGTCTTGCCGAAGCCCACGTCGCCCACCAGCAGCCGGTCCATGGGCACGGGCCGCTCCATGTCCGCCTTGACGGCGGCGATGGCGGCCAGCTGGTCCGGCGTCTCCTGGTAGGGGAAGGCGTCCTCGAACTGCCGCTGCCACGGCGTGTCCGGGCTGAAGGCGTGGCCGCGCACGGCCTGGCGCGCGGCGTAGAGGGCCAACAGCTCGCCGGCCAACTCGCGCACCGACTCCTTGACCCGCTGCTTGACCTTGTGCCACTCGCCGGAACCGAGCTTGGCCAGCCGCGGCTGGTGCCCTTCGGCCCCGACGTACTTCTGGACCAGCTCGATCTGGTCCGTCGGCACGTAGAGCCGGTCGCCGCCGGCGTACTGGATGGTCAGGTAGTCGCGGTGCACCCCCTGGATCTCCATGGTGCGCAGGCCGAGGAACCGGCCGATGCCGTGGTGCACGTGGACCACGTAGTCGCCCGGCTTCAGGTCCACCAGGCGCTCCAGGGCCTGCGCCTGGGTCTCGGCCCGTTCGGCGGCGGCCGTGGGGCTGCGACGGCGGGCCACCCGCCGGCCCAGCACCTCGCGCTCCGTCAGCACCACCCAGCGCAGGGCGGGCACCTCGAAGCCCTCGCTCAGGGCGGCCGGCGCCACCCGCACCTCCCCGGGGTCCGGGACGCCGAGGGCGGATGCGCTCCGCGCCGCCACGTCCCCCGCGGCCAGGGCCTGTTGCACCCGACGAGCCCGCTCCTCGTCGCCCGCCACCACCAGGACCCGGTAGTGCTGGCGCTGCCAGGTGCGGATCTCCTCTTCGAACAGATCCCACTGGCCGTGGAACATGGGCGCCGGCCGAGCGGTGATGGCAAAGACCTGCCGCGGCTCGGGGCCCTGGCCGGGCGCCCGCGCCAGCAGGGAGAGGTACAACACCGGCCGCGAGGCCAGGGCGCGCCACAACCCGCCCGCGTCCAGGTACAGGGATGCCTGAGCGGGCAGGATCTCCCCGCGGACCAGGAGATCCGCCTGGCGCTCCTGCCACTGCCGCTCCCGGTCGGCCACCGCCTCCTCGAGGGCACGGGGCTCGACCCCCACGGCCAGGGCGGGTCCCGGCGCGTAGTCCAGCAGCGTGGCCATCTCGGCCACGAAGAGGGGGAGGTACCGCTCGGCCAGGTCCACCGCCCGCTCGGCCTCCAGGCGCGCCAGGTCCTGCTCCAGCCGCTCCAGCAACTGGCGCACCGCCCCGCCGCGGCGCTGCCGGGTCTGCTCCCGCAGCCGCTCAAGCTCCTCTGCCAGGCGGGCCAGGCCGCGGCGCCAAGCCGGTTCGTCCAGCACCAGCTCGCGGGCCGGCACCAGCTGCGCCCGGTCCAGGCGCTCGGTGGAGCGCTGGGTCGTCGGGTCGAAGCGGCGCAGCGACTCGATCTCGTCGCCGAAGAACTCGATGCGCAGGGGCTCGCCCGCGGGCGGGTAGACGTCGACGATGCCGCCGCGCGCGGCCAGCTCCCCGGGGCGCTCCACCTGCTCGACCCGCTGGTAGCCCGCCGCGACGAGCCGGGCCAGCAGCGCATCGCGCTCGAGCCCCTGTCCCGGCTCCAGGTCGAGGAGACCGGCCGCCCACTGCTCG
Organism: Thermaerobacter composti; assembly: GCF_033582035.1. NCBI lineage: Bacteria > Bacillati > Bacillota > Clostridia > Eubacteriales > Clostridiales Family XVII. Incertae Sedis > Thermaerobacter > Thermaerobacter composti. The sequence continues at coordinate 50,702 of NZ_CP132508.1, read as the reverse complement.
GGGTGGGGCAAGCGGCGCGCGACGGCGGCCACCGGGGCCACGACGATGCACGGCCCCTGCCGGATGCGGGCCAGGGCCTGGAGGCGGGCGGCGGCGAGTTCGGGGCTGGTCGCCAGGACCTCGAAGGGCAACACCTCGATGGCGGGGAAGACCACCACGCCGTCCGCCGGCACCCAGGCGCGCAGGTCGGCGGCGAGGGCGTCCGCCGCGCCCTGGTCCGCGGTGAGCACGAAGAGGGTCCGCCCTGTGGCGGCGGCCAGGGCCACCAGGAGGCTCGCCGCCGCCGACCCCGCGATGCCATGGACCGCCTGGGCGGGCAGTTCCCGGCGCACCCCTCCCGCCAGGGAGGGGAACTCCGGCAGCTGCTGCCACAGGCGCAGGAGCTCGTCGGTGAGGTCTTGGGCCGGTCGCCCCGTCATGTCTCGCCTCCGCCTCCGACGGCCGGGTCCGCCCCCGCGGACGGCCACGGCGTGGGCCCGTTGTAGCGGGACATGGCCCGCTCGAGCCCCGCGGCCAGCACCGCCAGGATCGCCTCCACCGCCCGCCGCACCGCCGCCTCCACCAGCGGCCGTTCCATGGGGGCAAAGGGGGCCAGCACGTAGTCCGCGGCGTCGACCCCCCGCGGCGGGCGCCCGATGCCCACCCGCAGGCGGGGGAAGTCGTCCCGCCCCAGGGCGGCGATGATGGACGCCATGCCGCGATGGCCGCCCGCGCTGCCCCGCGGGCGCAGGCGCAGGTGCCCCAAGGGCAGGTCCATGTCGTCGTAGACCACCAGGAGGTCCCCCGGCGCCACCCGCCAGGCCCCCACCACCTGACGCACCGCCTCTCCGCTGCGGTTCATGTACGTCTGCGGTTTGAGCAGGACCACCGGCTCGTCGCGCCAGGAGGCCTCGACCCACAGGGAGGCGAAGCCCCGGCGCCAGTCGGCCGCGCGCAGCCGCCGGGCCAGGGCATCGACCACGGCAAAGCCCACGTTGTGCCGGGTCCCTTCGTACTCGGGCCCGGGGTTGCCGAGCCCGACGACGATCCGGGGCACGGTGCCGCCCCTCCATCCCTCCGAAGATCGAAGCGATCCACCGGGCCGGGCGGGGCCGCCGCCGATCCCGTCCCCGCCGGCCCCAGCTCAGCTCGCGCCCCCGGCCGGCGCCGCCGCACCAGTCCCTCCCGCGGTGCCGCCCGCCTCGGACTCGGTCCCGGCCTCCGCCTCGGGCTCCAGCTCCTTGGGCGGCAGCAGGACCGCCACGATCTCGTCCGGTTCGTTGAGCACCCGCACCTCGGCCGGGATCGGCAAGTCCCGCACGCGCAACTCCTCGCCCACCGGCAGATGGGCCACGTCGGCCTCGATGGCCGCCGGCAGGTGCCGCGGCAGGCACTCGACCTCCAGCTCCGCCAGCTGGTGCTGCACGATGCCGCGCTTCTCGGCCTCCTCGACGCCCGTGAGGACGACCGGTACCTCCGCGCGCACCGGCTCGTCCTCCTTCACCTCGAACAGGTCGACGTGGAGCAGATCGCCCCGCACGGGGTGCCGCTGGATCTCCTTGATCATGGCGTTCAGCTGGCGGGACTCCCCGTCGCGGACGAGCTCGACCCGAAAGACGCCGCGGGCCTCGCCGGACGCCAGCAGCCGGTGGAACTCGCGGGCGTCCAGCCGCACGGGGAAGTTCCCGCTGGGCCCGTAGAGCACCGCCGGGATGCCGCCCTCCCGGCGCACCCGCCGGGCGTGGCCGGGTTCCCGGGGTACCGCACGTAGCACGGCTTGCACCAGGACGTCCCTCCCGACCGACAGGTTTGGCGCGCCGCCACAAGCCGGCGCTAGTTTAGCCCGCGGGCGCCCTGGGTGTCAAAGGCGCGCGGTCGCACCCGCCGGAGCGCCGACCGGCCCGGGCGACGCGGGGCCGACCGCCGCGCCGGCACGACCGCGCTCGGCGATGGCCGCGATGCCCGTCCCGAGGCGTCGCGGCCGCTGGCCAGCGATCAGGTGAAGAGGCGGCTGACGGAGAGGTCCTCGTGGATGCGGACGATGGCCTCGCCGAAGATGGGCGCGACGGAGAGCACCTTGACCCGCGCCTTCTCCGCCCCCGGCGGCAGGGGGATGGTGTCGGTCACCACGATCTCCTCGATCGGCGCCTCGGCCAGCCGCTGCAAGGCGTTGCCCGAGAAGACGGGGTGCGTGCAGCAGGCGTACACCGCCTTGGCCCCCAGCGCGATCAGCGCCTCGGCCCCGTGGCGGATGGTGCCGCCGGAGTCGATGATGTCGTCGATCATGATGGCGGTGCGGCCTTCCACGTCGCCGACCACCGACATGACCTCCGCCACCCCCGGCTCCGGCCGCCGCTTGTCGATGATGGCGATGGGGACGCCCAGCCGATCCGCCAGCTCCCGGGCGCGGGTGACGCCGCCGTGATCCGGCGAGACCACCACCGGCCTCTCCAGCCGCTTGCGGGCGAAGTAGTCGGCCAGCAGCGGCACCGCGGTGAGGTGATCCACCGGCACGTCGAAGAAGCCCTGGATCTGGCCGGCGTGCAGGTCCATGGTGACCACGCGGTCGGCGCCGGCCACGGTCAAGAGGTTGGCGACCAGCTTGGCCGTGATGGGCTCCCGCGGCCGGGTCTTGCGGTCCTGCCGGGCGTAGCCGTAGAAGGGCACGACCGCGTTCACCCGCCACGCCGACGCCCGCTTCAAGGCGTCCAGCAGCACCAGGAGCTCCATCAGCGTGTCGTTGGGCGGGTGGCAGGTCGGCTGGATGACGAACACGTCCGCCCCGCGGACGCTCTCGTTGACCGAGACCCGCACCTCGCCGTTGGCGAACCGGCCCAGCTCCAGGTCGCCCAGGGGGACGCCGATGTGCTGCGCGATGGCCCGCGCCAGGGCCGGGTTGGCGCTGCCGGCGAACAGCTTGAGCCGCCCGCTATCGTACGCCATCGCCGTTCCTCCCCCGTACCCGCTGGCGCCAGCGGGCCGCCCACCCTTCCTTGTTGACCTGGCGCTCCCGGGCGATGGCCAGGGCGTCGGCGGGGACGTCCTGGGTGACGGTCGAACCGGCGGCGACGTACGCGCCGCGGCCGACCCGCACGGGGGCGACCAGGTTGGCATTGCAGCCGATGAAGGCGCCGTCCTCGATCACGGTGGCGTGCTTGCGGTGGCCGTCGTAGTTCACCGTCACCGTCCCGGCCCCGATGTTCACGCCGGCTCCGACCCGCGCGTCGCCCAGGTAGGAGTGGTGGTTGACCTTGGCCCCCTCGCCCACCTGGGCGTTCTTGAGCTCCGCGAAGTTGCCGATCCGCACGCCGGGGGCGATGCGACAACCCGGGCGCACATGGCTGAAGGGGCCGACGCGGCAGCCGTCGCCGAGCTCGCTCTGCTCCACCACCGAGTACCAGACCTGCACGTCGCGCCCCAGCACGCTGCCGACGATGTGGGCTCCCGGCCCCAGCCGGCACCCCTCGCCGATGCGCGACCCCGCGGCCAGCACGGTATTCGGGTAGATCACCGTGTCGCGGCCGATCTCCACGTCGTCGTCGATCCAGGTGCTGGCGGGATCGATCAGGGTGACGCCCGCCGCCATCCACCGCCGTCGGATGCGCTGGCGCAGGGCGGCCTCCGCCCGGGCCAGGGCCTCGCGGTCGTTGACCCCCTGGACCGGCTCGGGATCCGGCGCGGGGACGGTCTGCACCTCGAGCCCCTGCTCCCGCAGGAGGCGCACCACGTCCACCAGGTAGTACTCGCCCTGGGCGTTGGCGGGGGTCAGCCGCCGCAGGGCGGCGAACAGCGGCTCCCGCCGGTAGCAGGCGATGCCGGTGTTGACCTCCCGGATCGCCCGTTCGGCGGCGGTGGCGTCGGCCTCTTCCACGATCCGGACCACCCGGCCGCCAGCGTCGCGGACGATCCGGCCGTACCCCGTGGGATCGTCCAGCTCGACCGTCAGCAGCGTCGCCGCCGCCTGGGACCGGCGGTGGGCGGCGATCAGGCGCTCCAGCACCGGCCCCTCGAGCAGCGGCATGTCGCCATAGAGCACCAGGACGTGGTCGGCTTCCCCCACGGCCGCCTCGGCCGCCAGGACGGCGTGGCCGGTTCCCAGGGGCTGCGACTGGACCGCATAGGCCACCCGTTCGCCCAGCCGGTCCCGCACCCGCTCCGCCTGGTGGCCGACCACCACCACGATCCGGTCGACACCCGCCGCCTCCGCGGCGCGCACCACGTGCTCGACCATCGGCCGGCCGGCCACCTCGTGCAACACCTTGGCACGGTCGGAGCGCATGCGCTTGCCCAGGCCGGCGGCCAGGACGACCGCACACAGCCGTTGGTCCACTTCGGCGCCCTCCCCGGGGCAACGACTCGACCCCAGCCGGGGCCCATCGGCCGGGGCGGCTGCAGGCCATCGGCCCACCCTGGGCGGCGGACCTACCGGCCCCCTCCGCGGGCGGCGGGTCCCGGTGCCTGCCGCCAGGGCACCCACCGGATGGCGTGGGTCCCCGCGACGGCGTCATGCCAGGCACGCCGCGGCCGCCCCTCGCTCCCCCCCAGCAGCGGCCACCAGCCCGCGCCCAGGGCCACCGTCCCCGCCACGCGCGCGACGAACCGGACCAGGGCCCGCCGCGTCCCCGGCGGGCGGCCGTCGGCGCCGACGACGCGCACGCCCACCGCCAGCTTCCCCAACGTCATCCCCCAGCGGCCCTCGCCCACGGCGAAGTACGCCGCGGCGGTGGCCGCCATCACCGCCAGCCCCAGGCCCACGGCCGCCCCGCCCCAGCGGGCGTCGGCCACCGCCAGGACGGTGAGGCCCGTCACGTTGCCGAAGGCGCTCAGCAGCGCCAGGTCGATGGCGCCGGCGACCCAGCGCAGGACCACCGGGGCCGGTTCGTCCCGATCCCGTGGCGCCACCGCCCTCAGCCCTGGAGTTCGGCCAGGGTGCGGCGGATGGCCTCCTGGTCGGGGAGCACCTTGGGGTCGTCGGTCACCCAGCGGTAGCGGATCACGCCGTCCTTGTCGATGACGAACGCCGCCCGCTTGGCCACGCCACGCAGGCCCATCAGCTCGTCGTAGTACACGTCGTACGCCTTGGCGACCTCCTTGTTGAAGTCCGACAGGAGCGGGAAGTCGAACCGCTGCTGTTCCGCCCACGCCCGCAGGGTGAAGGGGCTGTCGACGCTGATGCCCAGCACCTGGGCGTCGAGGCCGCTGAACTGCTGGTTGTACGTATCCCGCAGGGCGCACATCTCCTGCGTGCACACGGAGCTGAAGGCGAAGGGGAAGAAGTACAGCACCACGTTCTTCTTGCCGCGGAACTGCCCCAGGGAGATGGTCTCCTCGGGTCCCGTCGCCGGCAGCCGGAAGTCCGGGGCCTTGTCCCCCACCTGAGCGGCCATCGTCATCCCTCCCGTTGGGCTTGCGCTCGTGGCGCGGTGGCGCCCCACCCTCCACGCATCGGATGGCGCCCCACCCTCCGTGTATCAGATTCGCGGTGCCCGGGTAAAGGGCCGTGCCGCCCGCCCTCGCGGCGGACACGGTGCGCGGCGCCGGGACGGCCGCCGGGGGCCGGTCCCGTCCCCCTTCGCCGCCGGGCTCGCCGAGGGCGCCACGACGCCAGGGGGCGGCCACCCGCCCGCCCCCTGGCGTCACCGCCTCCGCCGGCTCCGGTCGGCGCCCCTCCTCGCCGCCCTCCCCGCCGGCGACTCAACCCACCTGCCCGGCGGCCATGGCCTCGACGTGCTGCCGGTAGGCCGCCAGCACCGCCTGCTGGATGCGATCCCGTGCCTCCGCGGTGATGGGGTGGGCGATGTCGAAGTACTCGCCGCTGGCGGCGCGCTTCGAGGGGAAGGCGACGAACATCCGCCCTTCCGCGCCCTCCACCACCTTCAGCTCGTGGACGACGAACTGGCCGCCGAAGACCACCGAGGCGAAGGCTCGCATCCGGCCCGCCCCCTTGACCGGGCGGATCCGCACTTCCGAGATGTCCACGGCGTCACCCCCTTTCGCCGGGGGGATTCGACCCGTGGGCAACCATTTCCTGCCACAATCCCGAAAGATTCCTTCGCTCCCCGCAGACCCGCCCGCGCCGCCGGCCGTCGGCCTGGCGTCAGCCGCGGCGCGGGGCCGGTTCGTCCGCCACGCCGTGCACCACGTACCCGTGTGCCGCCAGGGCTCGGCAGATCTCGTCCACGTGCCCCGCGTCCCGGGTCTCGATGATCAGCTCGACCTCGGCCTCGCCCAGGGCCACCTCGTGTCGCAGGCGGTCGTGGTAGACCGCCAGGATGTTGCCCCCGCGGTCGGCGATCACCTTGAGCAGGGCCTGCAGGGAGCCGGGCCGGTCGGCCACCAGCGTGCGCAGCCGGATCAGGCGGCCGTCCTCCAGCAGCCCCCGCTCGATGATCCGCGCCAGCAGGTTGACGTCGATGTTGCCGCCGCTGACCACCACCGCCACGCGACCCGCGTCGGGGACCTTGCCGTGGAGCAGCGCCGCCAGGGCCGCCGCTCCGGCCCCCTCGGCCACCAGCTTGGCCCGCTCGAGCAGGAGCAGGATCGCGCGGGCGATCTCGTCCTCGCTGACGGTGACCATGTCGTCCACGTAGCGGCGGATCAGGCGGAAGGTCATCTCGCGGGGCGCCTTGACGGCGAGCCCGTCGGCGATGGTGCGGGCCCGCTCCACGGGCTCGAGCCGCCCGGTGGCGAAGGCGCGCGCCAGGGCCGGTGCCGCCTCGGGCTGCACCCCCACGATCCGCACCCCCGGCCGTCGGGATTTGACGGCCACCGCGATGCCGGCGATGAGCCCGCCGCCGCCCACCGGGACCACCACCGTGTCCACGTCGGGCAGGTCGTCCACGATCTCCAGGCCGACGGTGCCCTGCCCCGCCACCACCAGCGGGTCGTCGAAGGCGTGGATGAAGGTCAGGCCGCGCTCCGCCGCCAGCTGGCAGGCCCTCTCGTAGGCCCCGTCGTAGCCTTCGCCGTGGAGCACGACCTCCGCGCCGTAGCCGCGGGTGGCCACCACCTTGGTGGTGGGCGCCGTCGCCGGCATGACCACGGTCACCGGGATGCCCAGCCGCGCGCCCGCCAGGGCGACCCCTTGGGCGTGGTTGCCCGCCGAGGCGCAGATCACGCCCCGGGCCCGCGCGGCGGCGTCGAGGCGCGCCAGCCGGTTGAAGGCCCCCCGGACCTTGAACGATCCCGTCTTCTGCAGGTTCTCCAGTTTCAGGAAGACCTCGGCGCCTGCCATCTCCGAGAACGCCGCCGAGCTCAGCAGCGGCGTGCGGTGGACGAACCCGGCGATGGTGGCCGCGGCATCCCGGATCGCCGGCAGGTCCACCGCGGCGGGCCCATCGCTCGTCGGCCCCGCCGGCTCCCAGGGACCGGCCGACCGGGCCGGCCGTCCCGGCCCCGCCGCACCGTCCCGCCCCGCCGCCGTCCCATGGCCTCGGGCCCGGCCCGGCCCCCGGCTCGGGGACGTCTCGGGCCCGCCGGCCCCCGCCTGGACCGACGGGTTGCCATGGGTCCCTTCGGTCATCGCCGGCACGCCTCCCTCCTGCAGGTCCCCGGCCGCCGCCCGGCCCTCGCGCGGACGGCGCCACCGCGGCCGGTGGGTCGCGGGTCTAGCGCCCCAGGCTGGGCCGGACCCGCACCTGCCGCCTCACGGTGTCCACCCCCTCCAGGACGACCACGGCGAAGTAGTCGTCCACCAGCTTGCGGGCCGGCTCGGCGGTGGCGATCACCACGCCCAGCCCCACCACCCGCGCCCCGACCTCCCGCATCAGGTCCATCATGCCGCGGGCGGTGCCGCCGCCCTTCATGAAGTCGTCCACCAGGAGCACCCTCGCCCCCTGGGGTACCGCCCGCCGGGGCACGGACATGGTCGCAATGCGCTGCGACGACCCCGACACGTAGTTGATGCTGACCGACGGGCCCTCGGTCACCCGGCTGTCCCGCCGCAGCAGCACCAGCGGACGGCCCAGGGCCCGGGCCGTCATCAACCCCAGGGGGATGCCCTTGGTCTCCACCGTCGCCACCAGGTCCGGCTCCTCGGCGCGGAAGCGGGTGGCGAAGAGGGCGCCGAGCCGTTCCGCCCAGGTCGGCGCGAACAGCAGGTCGGTCATGTAGAGGAACCCGCCCGGGAGCACGCGTTGGGGGTCCCGCAACGCCGCCGCCAGCTCCTCGGCCAGCTGCCGCGCCGCCTCCTCGCTCACCCGCGGCTCGTAGGTCACGCCGCCGGCCACGCCGGGGTAGGTGCGGATCGTGCCGAGCCCCTCCTGGTCGAGGACCGCCTTGATGAGGGCCAGATCGTCGCTGATGGTCGACTTCGCCGCGGCGAACCGCTCGGCGAACTGGCCCAGGGACCAGAGGTGCCCCGGTCGGTCGGCCAGGAGCTTGACCAGCGCGGCGATGCGCTCGCTCCGTCGCAGTTTAGCCAAGGGTTCGTCCTCCTCCGGGCGCCACCGCCCCCGACCCCCCTGGCCCCGCTCCCCGGGGCCCGTCGCCGGACGAACCGGCGGCCGCCCGCAGCCGGGCCTCCGCCTGGCGGTAGTCCGCCACCTTGTCCACGTCCATCACCAGCTCCGGATCGACCACCTCGACGGCGTGGCCCCGCAGCCCGGCCAGGCCGCCGAGGCGCCGCTCCAGCTCGGCCACCGTCGCCCGCCGCGTAAGGACGCGCCAGAGCACGGCGGGCCCGAACAGCAAGGCCAGCTTCCACGGCTGCTTGCGCGCGGCATACAGCGACTCCGCCCACCGCAGGGCCTGGGGAGCCGCCGCCAGCCGCAGGTACAGGGCGTTGCCGCCGGTGAACTCGCCGTCGCCCAGGCGCACATAGGTCCGGCTGGCGCCCGGGAAGCGGGCTTCGACCGTTTCCCGCCGGGCGATGGGGTAGGCGATATCGGCGCCGGGCGGGACGGCCGCCAGGAACCGCTCCAGCATCGCGCCGGTGACCAGCGGCACGTCGCCCGTGACCAGCAAGGCCCCGACCGCACCGGGCAGCGCCTCCCGCAGGGCTTCGAGGCCGATGCGCACGTTGCCGAGCAGGTCCGCGCCCGGGCGGACCACCCGCAGCCTGCCCGCGGCGCGGGCGCCGGCCAGCTCCGCATCGTCGGGTCCCGGATCCGGCCCCACCAGCACCACGGCGCCCAGCGACGGCGCGGCGAGGCACGCCGCCGCCACCCAGGCCGCCATCGGCCGGCCGGCCAGCGGGACCAGGCCCTCCCACTCCGCCGGGTGGATCGCCCGCAACGCCCCCGTATTGCGGCGGCCCGCCAGGATCACCGCCCCGATCCCGTGATCCACGCTGCCTTGCACGTCCTCCGCCCCTTCCGCCGTCCCGCCCCCTGCGCCGCCTCCCCCGGCACCCCGGCCGGCGCGTCAGAGCGTCCGGACCAGGCGCACCCCGGCAAAGGCGTCGGCCAGGCGCTGGCAAGCCCGGCGCGCGGCCTCCTCCCGCGCGAAGATCCCCCACACCGCCGGCCCGCTGCCGCTCATCCGCGCCAGCACGGCCCCCTCGCGGTACAGGGCGTCGACCGCGGCGCCCACCTCCGGGACGTGGGCGGCGACCAGGGGCTCGAAGTCGTTCCGCGCCAGGCGGGCCAGGGCGTCCAGGTCGCGGCGGGCCACCGCCGCGGCGACGGCGCCGCCGTCGGGCCGCCAAACGTCCTCGGCCGCCCGCGGCCGCCACCGGTCCCATTGGGCATACGCCCAGGCAGTCGACACCATCCGCTGCACGGGCACCAGGACCACCGCCAGGCCGGGCCACGCGGGCAACGGCTGGATCCGCTCCCCCTTGCCGCGGACGCGGGCCGCCCGGCCACCCACCAGGAAGGGCACGTCGGCCCCCAACCGCTCCGCCAGCCGGCGCAGGGTGGCCGCATCGAGGGCGACCCGCCAGAGGCGCCGCAGGGCGCGCAACACGGCGGCGGCATCGGCGCTGCCGCCGCCCAGTCCCGACCCCGCGGCGATGCGCTTGACGAGACGGATGTCCGCCCCCAGGGAGAGGCCGCACGCCTCCTGCAGCAGGCGCGCGGCACGCCACGCCAGGTTGGCCGGTCCCGTCGGCACGCCGCCGCCCCCCAACTGGACCGCGGCGGCAGGCGACGCCCCGGCGCCCGCGGCGTGCGGACCGGCCTCCGGGACGGCGGCGTCGGGGGCGGGTTCGACCGCCAACCGGATCTGCCCGTCCCTCCGGAGCCGCAGCTCCAGATCGTCGTACCAGCTGATCCGGTGCAGGATGGAATCGATCTCGTGGTAGCCGTCGCCGCGCCGCGGCCCGATGCGCAGGTGGAGGTTGATCTTCGCGTACGCCCGGATCCGCAGCACCCCGGTGACGGCCGCCGTGCCGCACGCTGCCCGGAGTCCCACTGGCGTCCCTCCTGCTGGCGGGATGGCGGTCGCGCCGCGACCACCGGCCTGGGCCGCCGCCCCGGGCCGCCCCGACGGCGCCCCGCGCGGCCGGCGGCAAGCCGCTATGCTCTTCGTTCCCCCCGCCGGCGGCTCCTCTCCCTGCCGCCGGGCAAAGGGGCTGGCAAAGAAAAGGAGCACCGCCTCCGCGGTGCTCGACGGGGTTCGCCGCCTCCGCATCGCCTCCGGGTTCGCTCCGCCTCCGGCGCCGACCGCCGCTGCGTCGGCCGCCGGCGAGACCGCGTCGCGCCGACCGGCATCGCCGTCCGGGCGCCCATCAGCTGGCGGACGAAGCCGAGTAGTTCAGCTTCTTCCGCTCCTTGCCGTTGTACACGCTGACCTCGACCATGGCGGTCAGGAGGTCGGTGTAGGTGTAGGACAGCCTGCGGTTCTGGTACTCCTCGTCCAGCTTGACGACGAAGAGGTTGGGGTAGGTCTTCTCCAGGGTGCCCTCCCGCTCGACGATGCGCCGGCGCCCCTTGTTGGCGCGGATGCGGACCCGCTTGCCCACGTAGTTCTCCAGGTCTCGCCGGATCTCGGCGAGCACGTCCCGCGACTCGGCCACAGGAACACCCCTTTTGCCCCGCAAGCTCACGGCCGATTATACCGCAAACGGGCCCGCGAGTCAAAAGCGGTAGTCTACCAGAGCCCTTTTTCGAGTGTCAAGCGAGAATTTGTCGGCTGGAGCACGCGGCGCCGCGCGTCCGCGCGGCGCCGTCGCCCGGGGCGCTGCGGCCCGGGCGCCCTCACTTGGTGTGGCGGTCGGCCACGGAGGAGGCCGCGTACGCCTCGGGCTTGATCTTGGCGTCGAAGCCGCTGCCGACCACCATCCCGACGATCTCGCGGATCAGGTCGCGGGTGTCCCCCTGCATGCCCACGTCCAGGTGGATCTCCACGTTGGGGAGCGTCCCGCCGCGCGCGGCGAGGCGCTCCGCCAGCCGCGTGGCCAGGGAGAGGCTCAGGCTGGCCTCGTAGAAGATCTTCTGGCGCAGGCTGCCGATCTTGCGCTGCTTGCGCGCCTGGTAGAAGTAGCGGGCTCCCTTGCCCAGCCGGTGCACCACCACGGCCGTGACGAACTGGGTCTGCTGCCGCACCTGGGAGTCCGTGCCGATGATCAGCTTGTACTGGGCGTCGGGATCGTCACGGATGTAGTCCAGGATCTCGGCGCACATGGCGTCGAAGCTCAGGGCGCCCCGCGTCGGACTGATGAAGGGCGTCTGCACGGCCACTCCCCCCGGCCGGAAGCCCGCGTCTTCCCGTTCTTCCGGGGTCAATTATATCCCAGGGACGTTCCCCTGCCGGAGCCGGGTCCTGCCGGCGAGGGGAACAAGTGGTTGGCCAAGCGGGCAAACCCTTCCAGGTCCACGTCCTCCGGCCGCGCCCCGGGGTCGATCCCTGCCGCCCGGCACGCCGCCTCCGCCTCCTGGCGGCCTACCGCCGGGTGGGCCGCCAGGGCGTTGGCCAGCCGCTTGCGCCGACGGCCGAAGGCCGCCCGCACCAGGGCGAACAGGGCGGCGGGATCCGCCACCGTCACCGGCGGGCGGGGGTGGGGCCACAGCCGCACCACCGCGGAGTCCACCGCCGGCCGCGGCCAGAAGGCCCCGGCGGGGACCGTGCCCAGCCGCTCCACCCGCGCGTGGTAGGCGACGAACACGGTCAACGCCCCGTAGGCCGCCGTCCCGGGAGGGGCGAGCAGCCGTTCGACCACCTCCTCCTGGAGGGTCAGCACCGCCCGCTCCCACCGCAGCGGCGTCGTCAGCCAGCGCACCAGGAAGGGCGAGGTGATGGCGTAGGGCAGGTTGCTGACCAGCTTGACGCGGTCCCGTGGCCTGCCGGCCCCGGGTTCGCCCCCCGCCGCGCCGCCCTCCGGGGCGGCGACCAGTCGCGCCAGGTCCACGCGGAGGACGTCGGCCACCACCAGCTCCAGGTTGGCCAGCGGCCCCAGGCGCTGCCGCAGCGCATCGGCCAGGCGCCGGTCCACCTCCACCGCCACGACCCGGCCGGCCCGCCGCACCAGCCGCTCGGTCAGGGCACCCAGCCCCGGGCCCACCTCGAGCACCAGGTCGTCGGGCCCCGGTTCGGCCGCGGCCACGATCCGCTCGGCCCAGCCCTCGTCCACCAGGAAGTTCTGTCCCAACCGGCGGCTGGGCCGGACGCCGCAGCGCTCCAGCCACCGGCGCAACACCGCACGCCTGGTGATGGGCTCGTTCATCCCGGACGAACCCGCCTCCCCGGCCGCCTGCGCCTCCGGCCCGCCGTCGCCCGTCGGCCCCTGCCCGGGTCCGCGTCCCGGCATCCCTCAGCCCATGGGCGGGGGTGCCGCGCCGCCGACGCGAACCCCGCCCCCCCTCGCCTCCGCCAGGGGCAACCGGAAGAGGCGGACGGCGTTGGCCGTGGTGCGGCGGGCCAGTTCGTCCAGCGGCATCCGCCGCTCGCGGGCGATGCGCTCGGCCACCAGGCGCACCCACGCCGGCTGATTGCGCCGGCCGCGGTACGGATGGGGCGCCAGGAAGGGCGCATCCGTCTCTACCAGGAGCCGGTCCAGGGGCACGGCGCGGGCCACCGCGCGCGCATCCTCGCCGTTCTTGAAGGTCACGGGGCCGTCCAGGCCGACGAACCAGCCCGCCGCGGTCCAGCGCAGGGCCCATTCGGGGCCCGCGCTGAAGCAGTGGAGCACCCCCTCCACCCGCGGCGCCTGGGGGGCGGTGAGGAGCGCCCAGAGCTCCTCCACGGCGTCCCGCTGGTGGATGACCACCGGTAGCCCGCGCTCGGCGGCCAGCTCCAGCTGGGCCTGCAGCGCCCGCCGCTGCACGGCCTCCTCCGCGCGGCCGCGGTGGAAGTCGAGGCCGATCTCGCCGATGGCCACCACCCGCGGGTGGTCCGCGAGACGGCGCAGCTCCGCCAGGGCCGCGGGGGTCGCCTCCCGGGCGCTGTGGGGGTGGATGCCCACCGCCGCGTACACCGCGGCGTGGCGCTCGGCCAGGGCCACCGCGCGGCGCGAGCTGGCGAGGTCGACGCCGATGGTGATCATCGCCGCCACGCCCGCGGCCCGGGCGGCCGCCACCACCTGTTCCCGGTCCGGGTCGAACTCCGGGAAGTCGAGGTGGCAATGGGTGTCCACCAGGACGATCCCCGCGCCGGCCGCCGGCTCCGGCGCCGGCCGGTCGCCGGCGGCCGAGCGCTGCCGCCGGCTGCCGTCCGTGCGGTCGCCGCCCGGGCTGGCGCCGGAGATCGCCTCGTCCCTCACCGGATCCGGCTCCCTTCCGCGATGGGCCGATCGGTGGTCAGCAGCGCCAGGCCCTGACCGTCCTCGGCCGCCAGGACCATGCCCTGGGACTCCACCCCGCGGATCACCCTGGGCCGCAGGTTGGCCACCACGATCACGGTCTTGCCCACCAGCTCCTCCGGGCGGTAGTGGGCGGCGATGCCCGCGACGATCTGCCGCCGCTCGTGGCCCAGGTCGACCTCCAGGCGCAGCAGGCGGTCCGCCCGCGGGTGCTTCTCCGCCTTCACGACCCGCGCCGTCCGCAGCTCCAGGCGAGCGAAATCGTCGATGGTCACCGGGTCGGAGGCGCCGTCGGGGCCGGGGCGGCCCGAGGCGGGGCCCGATGCGGGATCCGCCGCCGGCGTCGGCTCCGCGGACGGGCGGGTGCCGGCGCCCGCTGCCCCCGGGCGCCCTGCAGCCGCCGCCCCCGGGGCGCTACGGCCGGCGACGGGACCGCCCGTCCCGTCGCCGGCCGTCGGCACCACGCCGCCCTCGCGGGCCGGTTCGTCCCCCGGGATGCGGGGGAAGAGGGGCTGGTCCCGCACCACGCGGGCGCCGCCGGGCAGCTGCCCCCACGCCAGCCCCTGCTGCCAGCTGGCCGGCCGGTACTCGGGGCCGAGCCCCAGCTGGGACCACAGCCGCTGCGGCGTCTCCACCAGGAAGGGCGAGAGCAGCACCCCCACCACCCGTGCCGTCTCGGCCACGTCGTAGAGCACGGCCTCGAGCCGCTCCCGGTCTCCCGCGCGGCGCAGCGCCCAGGGCGCCTGCTCGTCGATGTACTTGTTCGCCCGGCCGATCAGGTCCCAGATGGCCTGCAGCGCCGCCGGCAGGTCGAACCCGGCCATGGCCCGCTCCACCCGTTCCGCGGTCGCGCGCGCCGCGGCCGCCAGCACGCCGTCGCTGGCCGCACCGGGAGGCTCGGGGATGCGACCGTCCAGGAACCGCTGGATCATCCCCGTGGTGCGCCAGGCCAGGTTGCCCAGGTCGTTGGCCAGGTCGGCGTTGAACCGGCGCACCAGGGCCTCCTCGCTGTAGCTGCCGTCGTCGCCGAAGGGGACCTCCCGCAGCAAGAAGTAGCGCACCGGATCGACGCCGTACTTGTCGATCAGCTGCACCGGGTCGATCACCTGGCCGCCCGCCCGCGACTTGCCGATCTTGCCCCCGTCGATCAACAGCCATCCGTGGCCGTAGACGCAGCGCGGCAGCGGCTCGCCCAGGGCCATCAGCAGCGCCGGCCAGATGATGGCGTGGAAGCGCAGGATGTCCTTGCCGATCAGGTGGACGTCCGCCGGCCAGAAGCGGCGGTAGAGCTCGCCGTCGGGCCAGCCCAGGGCGGTGATGTAGTTGGCCAGGGCATCGATCCAGACGTAGATCACGTGGTCCGGATCGAAGGGCACGGGGATGCCCCAGCGGAAGGAGGTGCGGGACACCGAGAGGTCCTGCAGCCCCTGGCGGATGAAGGCCACCACCTCGTTGCGCCGGCTGGGCGGCTGGACGAACTCCGGGTGCCGCTCGATGTGCTCGAGCAGCGGCTGGGCGTACTTGGACAGCCGGAAGAAGTAGCTCTCCTCCTGGAGCCGCTCCACCGGCGCCTCGTGGACCGGGCACCGCCCGCCGTCGAGGAGCTCGGCCTCGGTGTAGTATGCCTCACAGGCGGTGCAGTAGAGGCCCTCGTAGACCCCCTTGTAGATGTCCCCCTGCTCGTAGAGCCGCTGGAAGATCTGCTGCACCCGCCGCTCGTGGCGCGGCTCGGTGGTGCGGATGAAGTCGTCGTAGCTGATGTGCAGCCGCCGCCACAGCTCCTTGGTGGCCTCGACGATGGGGTCGATGTACTCCAGCGGCTCCTTGCCCGCCTTGCGGGCGGCGCGCTCGATCTTCTGGCCGTGTTCGTCGGTCCCGGTGAGGAACCAGGTGTCGTCGCCCCGCAGGCGGTGGTACCGCGCCAGGGCGTCGGCCGCCACCGTGGTGTAGGTGTGGCCGATGTGCAACCGGTCGTTGGGGTAGTAGATCGGCGTCGTGATGTAGAACCGTCCCCTCGCTGCGGACGAACCCGGCACCGTCGCTCACCTCCGAGAGAGCGCCAGCCCCCGCGTCCCTAGGGGCGCCAGATCCCACGAGAACGCCAGCCCCCACAGGGAGACAGGGCCAAGAAGAAAGAGCCCCACGCCCAGCAAGGGCGAGGGGCTCCCGCGGTACCACCTTGCTTCGCCCGCGCCTCGCGGTCGCGGGCCTCGGCCCCCCGCTCCCCCACCCGCAGGCGTTGCCGGGCGCCTCCGGTGGGAGGCATCCCTGGGCCCTCGACGCGTCCCTCGGCGGAGGGGCGGAGACGCGTCCCCGGGTGGAGAGCGGGGTTTGCGCGATCACGGGCGCACCCGTCCGATCCTACTGCGCTGCGGGGGCATGGCGGAGCTCCGGGGCGAGCGCATCGACGCGATCCGCTGCGCGGCGGCCTGCGCTGCGTCGGCGGACGGTCCGCGCCACCTCGCGCCTGGGTGCTCCGGTGGCCGGCGCGCCCGTGGTCGGCGCGCGCGGGCGGTGGATCACGTCGGCCCTCGGCCCCCTTGCGACGCCGCGAAGCCCCTGCCCTTCGCCTCCGCAACGGTTCGGATGGCGGCTCCAGGGCCATCCTCGCCGGGCCGCGGAACGGGCTTCCACCGTCTCCCGCCTCGCTGGGCCGCGGGTACCCGGCGACGCCTCCCCTTCCTCGCCTTTGCTCAGATCGGTCGCCTTCGTGCGAGCGGTCGCCTTCGTGAGCGATCGCCTTCGTTCTAGGAATGCGGAATGCGCGTCAGGAACCCAGGACGGTCGCCTTGGCCTGTCGCCTTGGTACCAGAGGCGATGCGTCGCGCCCATGGATCGCGCCGCCCCTGGGACCCCGCCCTCGCGGCCGGCGCCGCCCGGGCGGCAGCCGGGGCCGCCCCGGCCGCGGACCGGATCCTCGCCTGCCCGGGCGCCCGGGCGCCCGACCGCCCGCTGGCCGAGGCCATCGACCCGCCGCCGGTGGGCTGCCCCAGGTCGGGTCCCGGGTGCTCGCCCGGCGCAGGCCCGAGGGCGCGCCGCAAGGCGTGCCTCGCGTCACCTTGCGCCGTATTTTGGCCCCTCCCGGCGGGGAGTGTCAAGGCGTGGGCCGGTCGTGACACCCTGGTGAGGCCTCTCCTGCGCCTTCCCCCCGCCAGCGCCTGCCGATAATCCCCACCGAATAGGGTAGGCGTCGCCTAGCCAGCCGCCGGGGCCCCGAGGAGCCCGGACGGGTGTGCACCACCGGCTGGGACGAGGCGGCCCCCGCCCGGGCCGGAGCCGGGCGGGTCGGCTTGGCCCGGGCCGGGACAGGCCGTCCCCCGATGAGCTCTCCGATGAGCCCCCCGATGAGGGAGAGTGTGACGCCACCCGCGACGAGGCGAGCGTGACGACCAGGGTGATGCCATGGGTTCCGGCCCGCTCGGACCTGCGTGGTCGCGCTGCTCCGGGGTGGCGATGGCACGCAGGGCGCCCTGGCCCGGCACGGGTTCCGGTCGTCGCCTGCCCTGGGGTTGCTTGTCTCCGGCACTTCGAGGGCGGACCTCGCCCGCGCAGCCCGTAGCGTTCTAGCTTGTCTCGATCTTTCGGGTTGTCGAGCCGTGTCTTGACGTTTTTTGGTACCGGTGCTAGGGTCTTGGCTAGAGGGGCAGGAGAAACCGTTTATAAGGGGGCCTCTGGGTAGATGATGAAGTCCACGGGGATCGTACGGAAGGTGGACGAACTCGGCCGTGTCGTGATCCCCATCGAGCTGCGCCGCACGCTGGACATCCAGGAGAAGGATTCCCTGGAGATCTACGTGGACGGCGACAAGATCATCCTGCGGAAGTACGAGCCGGCTTGCATCTTCTGCGGGAACGCCTACAACGTGGAGAACTTCAAGGGGAAGAACGTCTGCAAGAGCTGCATGGCCATCATGGCCACGCGGGCCAGCTGAGGGCAGGGCCCGCGCCGGCCGTCGCAGCCCCCGGGGCCGGGGGCACCCGCGACGGGTTCGGGGGCAGGAACCCGAGATGGTCCGCCGGAACACGGGTGGCAAAGGGGCAGGTCCGGCGGGACGAACCGGCACCACCGGCCGCGCCCGACGACGGAGGGCGCCGGTCGGGGGCGGTCGCGGGCGGGGTGCCCGGCCTTGGGGCAAGAGGGCAGGCCATGCGGAGTCGATTCGGTCTTCCACCCACGTATCGCGTCCAGGCGTGCGGCACAGCCGTCGTGTCGGGATGGACGAGGTAGAGCTGCGATGGGAAGGCATCCCTGCGCCCCGACCACGGGGAGGACCGTGGAAGCCACGGGTGCAGGGCATTCTCTCGTGGATGCGGTGGATCGTCAGCGGCTGGGGCCATCGTCCCGGCCGCGCTTTTTCTCCTGGGAGGCTGAGGCCCCTTCCGGAACCGGGCCCGTGTCCACGGCCCCTGGTCCTGGGGGCGCACCGTGGTCCAGATAGGCGCGGTACACCAGGCTCCGGCGCAGCCCGTGTCGCCGCGCCACCGTGCGCGCCGCGGCGCTGGGGGAAGCGCCCGCGGCCACCTCGGCGGCGACCTCGTCGGCCAGCTGGGCCGGCGAGGGCAGGGACGGGGATGACTGCGGCCCCGCCTCGCCCGCCGGCGGCCGGGGGGCCGGTTCTTCCGGATCCGATCGGCCCGCGCTCCGGGAGGCAGGATCGGCTTCGGCCTGCGGCCCGGCGGACGGGCGGCTGCGCGGACCGTCGGGCAGGCCGGCGGGTGCGATCACCAGCGTGTACTCGCCCCGCGGCTCCTCCGCCTGGAGCACGGGCACCAGCCGCGCCACCGGTCCCCGTCGGATCTCCTCGTGCCGTTTGGTCAGTTCGCGGGCCACGGCGAGATAGGCGTCCGGCAGCAACGCGAGCAGATCCGCCAGGGTCGCGCGCAGGCGGTGGGGCGCCTCGTAGACGATCACGGCGCCGTCCCAGCCGCGCCATCCCCGCATCCGCTCCCGCCGACGCTCGGCGTCCCGCGGCAGGAAGCCTTCGATGAGGATCCGCGTGGCCGGGATGCCGGCGGCGGAGAAGGCGGCCAGGGCCGCGCTGGGGCCGGGCAACGGGACCACCGGTCGCCCCTCGGCGGCGACCCTTGCTACCAGGCGGGCGCCTGGGTCGGCCACCCCGGGTGTGCCGGCGTCGGTCAGCAAGGCCACCACCTGCCCGGCCGCCAGCCACCGGGCCACCTGCTCCGCGCGCATCGCCTCGTTGTGCTCGTGGCACGAGACCACCCGCTTCCGGATGCCGTAAGCGGCCAGCAGTCGACGGGTGCGCCGGGTATCCTCGGCAAGTACCCGATCCGCCCGGCGGAGCAGGGCGAGCAGCCGGAGGGTCACATCGCCCAGGTTGCCGATGGGCGTGGCGCAGACGTAGAGGGTTCCGGGCCGGATCCAGTCCGCCGCGCCCCCTTCTTCCCCCGCCGGGTCCGCGGGGCCCTGGTCGGCACCCTGGCCCGGGCCGACGCGGGCGGAAACGGTAGGACCGGTCGCTTCCGCGCTGCGGCGCTCGTCCACCGGCGTCACCGTCCCCTGGGCCGACCCCCGGCGCCCCGCCCGCCGGTGGTCCGATGCCCGGGCCGGCCCGCTCCCGCCGGCGCCCCGAGGCAGGGAGCCCTCCGGGCGATGGCCCAGCACCGCGCACAGAAGACCTCGAGGGCCAACGACCGATTGGCGTTGGCTTGCCAGGCGCGCCGGAAGTCGGCCAGCGCCCGGGTCCAACCCAACCGCCGGGCGGGGTCGTCGCCGGCCTCCTGCCGCCGGAGGAGCCAGATCAGGACGTCCGCCGCCGCCTCCGCCTTGTCGCCCCATTCCGCCAGCCTGCGGGCCGCATCGAGGGCGTCGACCAGGCCGCCGTGGGCCAAGGCGGCCGCCACCTGGCTGAGCGCCTCGGCCTCGGCGGCGCAGGCCGGTTCATCCAGATACGCTCGGGCCTGGGGGGCCGCATCGCCGTTCACCCGCAAGGCCCAAAAGGCCGCCTCCAGCCTGGTTCCGGCGGCCTCCGCCAGTTCGCGGGCCCGGTCTTCCCGCGGCCGCGGTCGGAAGGGGACGATCCGGCAGCGCGAGCGCAGGGTCGACAGCACCGCCGTCGGGTGGTCCGTGGTGAACACGAAGACCACGAAGGCGGGTGGCTCTTCGACGGACTTGAGGAGGGCGTTGGCCGCCTGCGGCGTCAGGCGGTCGATGTCGAACCACAGGACCACCTTGCGGGATCCCAGCTGGGGGCGCAGGGGGAGCGCGGCCAGCACGCGGCGCACGGTGTCGATGCCGTGCCCCTCGGGCACGAGCAGATCCGGATGGGTCCGCGCCGCCACCTGCCGGCAGGCGGCGCACGTCCCACACGGCGCACCCTCACGAGGCTGACGGCAGAGCAAGGCGGCCGCCGCGGCTTGCGCCGCCTCGCGCTGCCCCGCGCCCGGAGGCCCCGCCAGGAGGTAGGCATGGCTCACGCGGCGGGACCAGAGGGGTGCCATCGGCGTTGCCGTCGCGCGGGCGGCCTCAGACATGTTCGAATCGCTCCACCTGGAGCACGAAGATGGTCGCCCCGCCGACGATGACCTCGACGGGATAGGGGACGTAGGTGTCCACGGCGCCGCCGATGGGCCCCAGAGGGGTCACCACCTGCTCCCGTGGCCGGCACACGCGCTTGATGATCGCGACCACCTCGTCGACCTGGGCGTCCTCCGCGCCGACCAGCAGCGTGGTGTTGCCCTCCTTGAGGAAGCCGCCGGTGCTGGCGAGCTTGGTCGCGCGGTAGCCCCGTTCGACCAGCTCCTCGATGAGGCGGCCGGCGTCCTTGTCCTGCACCACCGCCACCACCAGCTTCACCGTGGTCACCCGCCCCTCTCGTCTCGCGTCATCGCGCGCGTCGACGCCGTGCCCTGGGTGGCCCGCTTTGGCGTGAGGGCGTCGGACCGCCCGGCGGGCCAGGCCGCGCCGCGGGCGAGACGTCGTTCCAGGGCCCGGCGCACGTCGGCCGCCACCGCCGGCTCGGGGCGGCTGGCGTCCACCAGCACCACCCGGTGCCCCTCCGTGCGCGCCAGGGCCAGGTAGGCTTCCCGAACCCGTTGGTGGAAGGCGTCGTCACGCCGTTCGATGTCGTCCCCGGGCCGTCGGCGCCGGGCCCGGGCCACCTCCGGCGGACAATCGAAGACCAGGGTGAGATCGGGCAGAAGGCCTCGGGTCGACCAGCGGTTGACGCTCCATACGGCATCCCAGCCCAGGCCGAGCCCCGTGCCCTGGTAGGCGAGGCTGGAGTCGAGGTAGCGGTCGCAGACCACCGTCTCGCCGGCGAGGAGCGCCGGCAGGATCACCGTCTCGACCAACTGGGCGCGGGCCGCCGCGAACAGCAGCATCTCGGCCACGGGAACGGGGCGCCCCTCCCCGTTGAGCAGCAGCTGACGCAGGCGCTCGCCCAGCGGCGTGCCGCCGGGCTCGCGAACGAGGCGACACGGGATCCCGCGCGCCCGGAGCCAGTCCATCACCACGGCGGCCTGGGTGCTCTTGCCGCTGCCCTCGACGCCCTCCAGGGTGATGAACCACCCCCGACCGGCCTCCGAGTGACCGGACGGCTCCTGCGTGATCCGTCGTGCGGAGCGCTGCGCCTGGGGGGCCACGGCCTCACCTGCTACGGTCGACGGTGGCTTGGGATCCCTCGCGTCCTAGGGACCCCTCGCATCTAGGTTCGCCCTGCGGCCCGGCCGTCCCTCGCACCCGGCCGACACCGGTGGCGCCCCTCCCGCTCCGGGAACGGTTGCGAGCCGCCGGCAATCCCGGGCCCTCGCCAAGCCGGGGGTGTCCGCAGGCGGTGCGCCTGGCGGTCCCGCGGCGTGGCCTTCGAGCGTTCTGCGGCGCGGGCGCGCCACGACCGCGGCCGCGCCAGGGTCGACGCCACGGCGCGTTCTTCCCCCGCCATGCGTCGGCGAGCGGCCACGCCCCGTTGGCGCCGGCGAAACGACGAACGGGCGACGGTGATGGACCGTCGCCCGCCCTCGACGTCCTGGCTCCAGCGGCAGGATTCGAACCTGCGACCCCCCGGTTAACAGCCGGGTGCTCTACCGCTGAGCTACGCTGGAACGCTGACGTCCGCAATTATAGCAAAAAGGCGTTCCGGCGGCGACCTACTCTCCCGGGCGGTGGCCCGCCTAGTACCATCGGCGCTGGAGGGCTTAACGGCCGTGTTCGGGATGGGAACGGGTGGGTCCCCTCCGCCATGGCCACCGGAACGGGGTGGGGGTTTTGCCCCTTGAGAACGGCACAGGGATGGGGGTGGTGGGGGTGCGGGGCTGCGCTTGGCGATGGGCGGGGGGTGGGTTGGCGGGTGAAGGCCTCGACCGATTAGGACCGGGTCGCTGAAGACCTTGCGGTCCTTACACGCCCGGCCTATCGACCTGGTGGTCTACCAGGGGTCTTACTCCCTTGGCGGGATGGGAGACCTCATCTTGGGGTCGGCTTCGCGCTTAGATGCTTTCAGCGCTTATCCGGTCCCGACATGGCGTTCCAGCCGTGCCCCGGGCGGGACAACTGGGATACCAGCGGTCGGTCCTTCCCGGTCCTCTCGTACTAGGGAAGGCTCCCCTCAAGTCTCCTGCGCCCGCAGTGGATAGGGACCGAACTGTCTCACGACGTTCTGAACCCAGCTCACGTACCGCTTTAATGGGCGAACAGCCCAACCCTTGGGACCGGCTGCGGCCCCAGGATGCGATGAGCCGACATCGAGGTGCCAAACCTCCCCGTCGATGTGGACTCTTGGGGGAGATCAGCCTGTTATCCCCGGGGTAGCTTTTATCCGTTGAGTCACGGCCCTTCCACCCAGGACCGTAAGATCACTAAGCCCGGCTTTCGCCCCTGCTCGACCCGTCGGTCTCGCAGTCAAGCACCCTTGTGCCTTTGCACTCCGCGCACGATTTCCAACCGTGCTGAGGGTACCTTTGGGCGCCTCCGTTACCTTTTAGGAGGCGACCGCCCCAGTCAAACTGCCCACCTGCCACGGTCCCGGACCCGGCTGACGGGCCGCGGTTAGAACGCCCGCCGTCCAAGGGTGGTATTCCACCGTCGGCTCCCCCGAACCTGGCGGCCCGGGTTCGCAGCCTCCCACCTATCCTATACATGGCCGGCCGACGTTCAATGACAGGTTGCAGTCAAGCTCCACGGGGTCTTTCCGTCCAGCTGCGGGTCGCCCGCGTCTTCACGGGCCGCTCAATTTCACCGGGCCCCTCGCCGAGACAGTGCCCAGGTCGTTACGCCTTTCGTGCGGGTCGGAACTTACCCGACAAGGAATTTCGCTACCTTAGGACCGTTATAGTTACGGCCGCCGTTTACTGGGGCTTCGGTTCGGAGCTCGGGCTTGCGCCCTCACCCCTCCCCTTAACCTTCCAGCACCGGGCAGGCGTCAGCCCCTATACTGCGCCTTTCGGCTTCGCAGGGACCTGTGTTTTTGATAAACAGTCGCCTGGGCCTGCTCTCTGCGACCCCCCAAGGCTCCGGCCGCGCGGGCCTTCACCTCAGGGGGCACCCCTTCTCCCGAAGTTACGGGGTCAATTTGCCGAGTTCCTTAGCGAGGGTTTTCCCGCGCGCCTGAGGCTTCTCGCCTCGCCCACCTGTGTCGGTTTCGGGTACGGGCACCGGAAGCCTGGCTAGAGGCTTTTCTCGGCAGTGGGGGATCGGCCCCTTCGCCCCCGAGGGGGCTCGGCATCGCGTCTCGGGACTCCCCGGGGGATTTGCCTCCCGGGGCTCCCTACCCGCTTGCACCGGCCCTCTCCAGCGGCCGGCGGTACCTACCCTCCTGCGTCCCCCCATCGCTCGTAACGGCTTCGCGGTGGTACCGGAATATGAACCGGTTGCCCATCGCCTACGCCTTGCGGCCTCGGCTTAGGTCCCGACTAACCCTGAGCGGACGAGCCTTGCTCAGGAACCCTTGGGCTTTCGGCGGGCCGGATTCTCACCGGCCTTTTCGCTACTCATGCCGGCATTCTCACTTGCCTGCGCTCCAGCCGACCTCACGGCCGACCTTCGCCGCCCAGGCAACGCTCCCCTACCACGGGCCTGCGCCCGTCCACAGCTTCGGCGCCGTGCTTCAGCCCCGGGTCATTTTCGGCGCAGGGTCGCTCGACCAGTGAGCTATTACGCACTCTTTCAATGATGGCTGCTTCTAAGCCAACATCCTGGTTGTCTTCGCGACCCCACATCCTTTCCCACTGAGCACGGACTTGGGGGCCTTAGCTGGTGGTCTGGGCTGTTCCCCTCTCGAGCACGAAGCTTATCCCTCGTGCTCTAACTCCCCCGGTGCACCGCGCGGTATTCGGAGTTTGCCTGAGTTCGGTAACCCGGGAAGGCCCCTAGCCCAAGCAGTGCTCTACCCCCGCGCGTCAGCCCGGAAGGCCCACCCTCAAGTGGTTTCGGGGAGAACCAGCTATCTCCGGGTTCGCTTGGCATTTCACCCCTACCCACAGCTCATCCGATGGTTTTTCAACACCAACCTGGTTCGGGCCTCCACGCGGTCTTACCCGCGCTTCACCCTGGCCATGGGTAGATCACCCGGTTTCGGGTCGACCGCCTGCAACTCGCGCCCTCTTCGGACTCGGTTTCCCTCCGGCTCCGGACCTGCGGCCCTTAACCTCGCTGCAGACGGTCACTCGCCGGCTCATTCTTCAATAGGCACGCCGTCAGGGCCTCCGCCCCTCCGACTGCCTGTAGGCACACGGTTTCAGGTTCTCTTTCACTCCCCTCCCGGGGTGCTTTTCACCTTTCCCTCACGGTACTCGTGCGCTATCGGTCGCTCGGGTATTTAGCCTTGGAGGGTGGTCCCCCCAGCTTCCCACGGGGTTCCACGTGCCCCGTGGTACTCGGGCACGCACCAACGGAGACCGCGAACTTTCGCCTACGGGGCTCTTACCCTCTCCGGCCGGCCCTTCCAGGCCCGTTCGGCTAGCCCGCGGTTTGCTCACTCCGCCGGGGCCCTGCCAAGCCCCGCTCGTGCGCCCCACAACCCCCGGACGGCAACGGTGGCAGCCTTTCCCACCGCCCGGGTTTGGGCTCCTCCCCTTTCGCTCGCCGCTACTCGGGGAATCTCGGTTGATTTCTTTTCCTCGCGGTACTAAGATGTTTCAGTTCCCGCGGTTCCCCTCCCGGACCTATGGATTCAGCCCGGGATGACGGGGCATTCCCCCCGCCGGGTTTCCCCATTCGGGCATCCCCGGATCGACGCCTGCTTGCGGCTCCCCGAGGCTTTTCGCAGCTTACCACGCCCTTCATCGGCCCTTCGCGCCGAGGCATCCACCGTGTGCCCTTCCTACCTTCATCCCGCGCGCCACCCGCCCGCCGCAGCGCCAACCGCCGCCCCGCGAGCAGGCACGCCTCCCCATCCACACGCCCCTTCCCTATGCCGTTGTCAAGGTGCAAAACCCGGCGCCGTGGGGCGCCCTGGTCCTTGAGAAGGGAGCGGCGCGTTTCCTCGAGGCAGGATCGACCTGGAGGGGACCGGGGCGGGCCCCGGTCCGGCACTCCTTAGAAAGGAGGTGATCCAGCCCCACGTTCCCGTAGGGCTACCTTGTTACGACTTCACCCCAGTCACCGGCCCCACCTTCGACGGCTCCCTCCCCACCGGAAGGGCTGGGACTTCGCGCTCCCGCCAAGCCCCACCCCTTCCGGCGGGGTTGGGCCACCGGCTTCGGGTGTTGCCGGCTCCCGTGGTGTGACGGGCGGTGTGTACAAGGCCCGGGAACGTATTCACCGCGGCATGCTGATCCGCGATTACTAGCGATTCCGGCTTCACGCAGGCGAGTTGCAGCCTGCGATCCGAACTGGGACCGGCTTTTAGGGATTGGCTCCCCCTCGCGGGTTCGCAACCCGTTGTACCGGCCATTGTAGCACGTGTGTAGCCCTGGGCATAAGGGCCATGATGATTTGACGTCATCCCCACCTTCCTCCGGTTTGTCACCGGCAGTCCCCTGTGAGTGCCCGGCCAAACCGCTGGCAACACAGGGCGGGGGTTGCGCTCGTTGCGGGACTTAACCCAACATCTCACGACACGAGCTGACGACAACCATGCAGCACCTGTCACCGCGCTCCCCAAAGGGGCACCCCAGCCTTTCGGCCAGGTTCGCGGTGATGTCAAGCCCAGGTAAGGTTCTTCGCGTAGCTTCGAATTAAACCACATGCTCCACCGCTTGTGCGGGCCCCCGTCAATTCCTTTGAGTTTCAGCCTTGCGGCCGTACTCCCCAGGCGGGGTGCTTAGTGCGTTAGCTCCGGCACGGAAGGGGTCGATACCTCCCACACCTAGCACCCATCGTTTACGGCGTGGACTACCGGGGTATCTAATCCCGTTCGCTCCCCACGCTGTCGCGCCTCAGCGTCAGGGCCAGGCCAGGCAGCCGCCTTCGCCACTGGTGTTCCTCCCGATCTCTACGCATTTCACCGCTCCACCGGGAATTCCGCTGCCCTCTCCTGCCCTCAAGCCCGGCAGTTTCGAATGCACCTCCCCGGTTGAGCCGGGGCCTTTCACATCCGACTTGCCAGGCCGCCTACGCGCCCTTTACGCCCAGTGATTCCGGACAACGCTCGCCCCCTACGTCTTACCGCGGCTGCTGGCACGTAGTTAGCCGGGGCTTCCTCTTCCGGTACCGTCAGCCGAGGGCTCCTCACCCCCGACCTTCGTCCCGGACGACAGGGGTTTACACCCCGAAGGGCTTCCTCCCCCACGCGGCGTCGCTGCGTCAGGCTTTCGCCCATTGCGCAAGATTCCCGACTGCTGCCTCCCGTAGGAGTCGGGGCCGTGTCTCAGTCCCCGTGTGGCCGACCACCCTCTCAGGCCGGCTACCCGTCGTCGCCTTGGTGGGCCGTTACCCCACCAACCAGCTGATGGGCCGCGGGCCCCTCCGGCAGCGACCGCCTCTCCAGCGGCCTTTCCTCCACACCCCATGCGGAGCGCGGACCGTATGCGGTATTAGCCCCAGTTTCCCAGGGTTATCCCCCACTGCCGGGCAGGTTACCCACGTGTTACTCACCCGTCCGCCGCTAGGAGACCGGAGAGCAAGCTCCCCAATCTCCCCGCTCGACTTGCATGTCTTAGGCACGCCGCCAGCGTTCGTCCTGAGCCAGGATCAAACTCTCCTCCGGAATGCTCACCCATCCCGCAGAAGAGCCTCCGGCTCCCCGCGTCGTCCGTGCCTCACCCCACCAAGACCCAGGCGCTCCCCGCGCCCAGGCCCCGCAGAGTGAGACCTCCGGCTCGCAAGGCCTGCCTCTCCACACGCCACTCCCTTTTCAAGGACCAGGTGCGCCCGGCGCGGATGGCGCCGGCGGATCGTTATCCTAGCAGCCGCCCCGCCTGCCGTCAACCCTCGCGGCCGCGCCGCGGGCCGACCCGGAAGGCGGCTGCAGAGGCAACGCCCGGAATCGACGTTCCGGGCGCCGCGGTGCCCCGTACCGGACTCGAACCGGTGTCTCCGCCGTGAGAGGGCGGTATCCTAGGCCGCTAGACGAACGGGGCACTGCTGGGGATCCAGGATTCGAACCTGGACTACCAGGGCCAGAACCTGGCGGGCTGCCGTTACCCCAATCCCCACCGTCGCTCGCTTACGCTCGACTCCGGCGCGCCCGGAGGCCGTCCCTCGGACCGGTATCTCGCGGGCGCACGTCGGATTATAGCACGGTCGCCGCCGGGATACAACCGCAGCTCAGCCCCGGCCGCCCGCTGCCCCCGCGCCCGGACCGGCGGGCGTCGCGCCGCGGGCGGCGCGCCGCTGGCGGATCCACTCGATCGCGCGGTGGATGCGCGCCAGGCAGCGATCGCGCCCGACCCAGCAAATGACGTCGAACACCCCCGGCCCCACGGTCCGCCCCGACACCGCCAGACGCGTCGGATGGAAGATGCGGCCCGTGCCCACGCCCATGCGTTCGGCAAGACCGCGCAGCGCCTGTTCGATGGCGGCCTGGGTCCACGGCTCCACCCGCGACAGGGTCTCTGCCACGGCCTCGAGGATCGGGATCGCGTCGTCGCGGTCGAAGTGCTTGCGAACCCCGGCCTCTTCGTAGTCGGCGAAGTCGGCGAAGAAGTACCGGCTGGCCTCGACCAGCTCCCCCAGGGTGCGGACGCGCTGGCGCACGGCGTCCACGATGGCCCGCAGCCGCCGGCGCTCGTCCCCCTCGGGCGTCCCCTGGAGCAGACCGGCCTCCTGCAGGCGCGGGATGACCAGGTCCACCACCCGGTCCAGGTCCGCCGCGCGCAGATAGTGCCCGTTCATCCACGCCATCTTCTCGACGTCGTAGATGGCCGCGGTGCGGGACACCCGGTCGAAGTCGAACAGCCGGATCATCTCGTCCAGGGAGAGGATCTCCCGGTCGTCCCCCGGCGACCAGCCCAACAGCGCGACGTAGTTCAGGATCGCCTCCGGGAGGAATCCCTGCCGCCGGTACTCGTCGACCGCCACCGCACCGTGGCGCTTGCTGAGCTTGGTGCGATCCGGGGCCAGGATCATCGGGACGTGGGCGAACTGCGGCGGCTCCCACCCCAGGGCACGATAGACCAGCAGCTGCTTCGGGGTGTTGGAGAGGTGCTCGTCCCCCCGGATGACGTGGCTGATCGCCATGTGGTGGTCGTCGACCACCACGGCGAAGTTGTAGACCGGCATGCCGTCGGCGCGGGCGATGATGAAGTCGCCGATCTGGGCGACGTCGAAGGCGACCTCGCCCTTGACGAGGTCGTGGACCACGACCTGCCCACCCTCGGGCACCCGCAGGCGCACCGCCGGCCGGCGGCCCTCGGCCTCGAACCGCCGGCGCTCCGCGGGGGTGAGGTGCCGACAGCGACCGCTGTAGACGGCAGGCCGGCCCGCTGCCCGCGCCCGCTCCCGTTCCGCCGCCAGCTCCTCGGGGGTGCAGTAGCAGAGGTAAGCCTTGCCCGCGGCGAGCAGGCGGTCCAGCGTCTCCCGGTAGAGGTCGAGCCGTTGCGACTGCCGGTACGGCCCGTAGGGTCCGCCGACGTCCGGCCCCTCGTCCCAGTCCAGGCCCAACCAGCGGATGCTCTCCAACATGGGCGCGATGAGCTCGTCCCGGGACCGCTCCGGATCCGTGTCCTCGAAGCGCAGGATGAAACGGCCGCCGTGCTTGCGCGCGAACAGCCAGTTGAAGAGGATGGTGCGGACGCCCCCGATGTGGAGGTAGCCCGTCGGCGACGGCGCATACCGAACCCGCACCGGCTGGGACATCGGACGGCCTCCTCGCCACGCGGAATGCTCCCGCGGACGAACCGGCGCACCGGCGCCCGGGGCGCAGGGACGACCCACCCGGCAGTCGCCCGCGCTCCTCCCGGCCCTGCGACCGGCATCGGTCGCCCCGCGGGGCGGCCGTATCGTAGCAGAGCCCTTGGGCAGCGTCAAGGAAGGGCGAGGACGAGGGAGGCGGCGACCCTCAGGGTCGCCAGCGGGCCATGACCGCCACCAACGCCAAGGCGATCGCTCCCGGGAGCCCCAGGCTTCCGGCCAGCCACGCGGTGGCGGGGTTCCAGCCCACGTGCGCACCCAGGGGGGCCAAGAGCACGTTCAGCGCCAGGATCCAGCCCGTGCCCACCAGCAGGTCGCCCACCAGCCGCGCCACGGCCTCCCCGGCCGTCGACGCGCCGACGAGCCGCCACACCAGCGCACCCACCACGACCGCGGCCACGCCGGCGACAGCCCACGCGCCCTCCGTGGCGATGGCCCTCACCCCGCCTTCTGGGAC
The DNA here is from genome assembly GCF_033582035.1 of Thermaerobacter composti. Classification (NCBI taxonomy): domain Bacteria; kingdom Bacillati; phylum Bacillota; class Clostridia; order Eubacteriales; family Clostridiales Family XVII. Incertae Sedis; genus Thermaerobacter; species Thermaerobacter composti. Next base: position 21,339 of record NZ_CP132508.1, on the reverse strand, counting down.
CGCCCGGCCGGGGTCATGGCACCGCCCGCCGACCGTCGTCCGCGTCGGGTCGGGGTGGGAGCCCGCGGATCCCGCGCAGGCGGGCCTGTTTCAGCAAATAGGCGTAGCGCTTCTCCGCCGCCAGCACCAGGTGGATCGCCTGGTCCACCAGGTCGCGATCCGTCACGCACTCGAAGTAGCGGCGCGCCTGCTCCCAGTCGCGGCGCGCCTGGTCGATGGCGGCCACCCAGTCGAAGTCGCCGTCGGCCGGGCCGGCCGGCTCCGCGGCGGTGGCGGACGCAGGCGAGACGGCCTCCGGGGCGCCGGCGGCACCGGGCACGCGCCCCTGTTGGGGCCAGGGCGCCGTCGTCGGCCCCGGTCGGCCCGGGTCGGCAGCCAGGATCCGCGCGGGCGCCCTGCCCCGGGAGGCCGGTTCGTCCCCGTCTCGGGTGGCCGGGCGTCGCCAGCGGAGAGGCCACCGCCGCCGCCAGATCCGCCCCCATTCCACACGCATGGGATCCCACGCCCCTTGCCGGCCTGCGGGGTTCGGGGCATCGCACCCCTGTCCCATCGGTATGCGGGAGGCCAGGGTTGTTGAACCGCCCCTGGGAGGCCAGCGACCGGCACCAGGGAAGATGGACCCATGGCATGGGGTTTATGCGCGGCGGGCCGGGTCGGCTACAGGGCCTGGCGCCCCTGCAGCGCCCGGGTCAGCGTGAGCTCGTCGACGTATTCCAGGTCGCCGCCCTCGGGTACGCCCCGGGCGATGCGCGTGACGCGGATCCCGAGGGGCTTGATCAGGCGCGCCAGGTAGAGCGCCGTCGCCTCCCCCTCCACCGTCGGGTTGGTGGCCAGGATCACCTCGTCGACCGGAGGGTCCGCCTGGAGACGGGCCAGCAGTTCGCGGACCCGGAGCTGCTCGGGACCGACGCCATCGACGGGCGAGATCACCCCGTGCAGCACGTGGTAGCGGCCGCGATACTCCCGGGTTCGCTCCATGGCCACCACGTCCCGCGGCTGCTCGACCACGCAGATCAGCCGAGCGTCGCGGCCGGGGTCGCGGCACACCGCACACGGGTCGCGATCGGTCAGATTGAAGCACACGCTGCAGTACCGGACGCTGGCCCGCGCCCGGACCATGGCCTCGGCCAGGGCGCGCACCTCCTCCTGGGGGCGGAAGAGCAGGTGGTACGCCAGGCGCTGGGCCGTCTTGGGACCGATGCCCGGCAGCTTCTCCAGCTCGGCGATCAGCCGGGCAAAGGCCGGCGCGTGCTCCACGGCGGCATCCCGCCCCTCAGCGGCCCGGGAAGCCGGGCAGCTTGGGCCACTTGAGCCCCCCGGTCACCCGGGCCATCTCCGCCTGGACCAGCTCCTGGGCCTTGCGGTTCGCCTCGTTGACCGCGGCCACGATCATGTCCTGCAAGAGTTCCACGTCGTCGGGGTCGACGGCCTCCCGGGCGATCTCCAGCCGCACCAGCTCCTGCTGGCCGTTGACCACGGCCTTGACCATGCCCCCGCCCGCCGTGGCCTCGACCTCCCGCCGTGCCAGCTCCTCCTGCAGGCGAGCCATCTCCTGCTGCACCTTCTCAAGCTGTTTCAGCATCTTGCCCACGTTGCCCATGGGGCCGAAGCTCACGCCGCCACTCCTCCTTCACGGGGATCCATTGCCCGCCGAACAGTTCCCACGCCGCCTTCTGCACGTCGTCCAGGTCCGGTGGGTCCGGCTCGCGCCGGCGTTCCATGGAGGCGCCCCCGCCGGCCGGCCCGTCGTCGGCCGCCGCCGGCGCGGTCTCCCGGGCGTCGGCGGCCATCCCCGGGGCGGCAGCCCCGGTCGCCGGTCGCGGTGCATCGCCCCCGGACGCGGGGGCCGGGACGCCCACGCCGCGGCGCGCCGGCTCGGCCGAGGCCGTCGGCGCCGCCTTGCCACGGCCTCCTGCGTCCCGATCCCCGGACGCCGCGGATGCCGGCGGAGCAGCCCCTTGCGCCGCCGCTCCCGGCGTCGGCGGCGCGGGCTCCTGCCCCCCGTTGGCATCCTGCGGCGGGGGCGCCGTCGCGCCGGCCGGCTCGTCCCGGTCCCCGGGGTCGTCACCCGGCTCGTCCCCCGGGCTCCGCTCCCCGCGCCGGCGGTCGCCCCCATCCCGTGGCTCGCCCGCCGCCGGGGCTCGCGGGCGCTGCGCATCGGCCGCCGCGCGGGGGGATGGCCCCGCCGCCGCACCGCCCGCCGGCGACGCCGCTCCCTGGCCACCGCCGCTTCCGCCGCGGACGTCCGACCCGCCCGCCTCGACGATCACCCGCACTGGGACCGGAGTCCCCAGAAAGGCCTCGATGGCTCGGCGCAGCTGGGGCACCTTCACCTCCGCCGTTCGCGCCATGCCGGGCTGGGCAAAGGGAAGCTCCAGCACATCGCCCGCCGCCCGGGGCTGGCCCGCCGTGCGCAGCAGCGCGTGCAGCGCCGTCCACTCCCGTCGCCGTCGCAGCGACCTCAAGAAGGCCTGCCACCGCGCGGCGAGGACGGCCGCCGGCGCATCGTCCGCCCCTCCGGCTCCCGTTCCCTCCTGATCCGGCGCGATCGGCCCGGCATCCCCCGACGGGACCACCGGCCGCGGGCCGTCCTCGGCTCCGGCCGCATCGGCTCCGGTCCTGCCCTGCTGGTCCCGGCCGCTCGGCGCCCCCGCGGCCGACGGCTCGCGGTGCGCCCCCTCCGCTGCGGCCTCCGGGGACGAACCGGCCGCGCGGGTGGACCGTTCGCCCACAGCCCGGATCAGGGCCGCCTCCAGCGCCAGCCGCGGCTGCCCGGTCCACCGCAGCAGGGACTCCCCCTCGGACAGGGCATCGAAGCAGGCCAGGGCCGTCTCGTCGTCGAGGCTGCTGGCCAACGACGCCAGGGCCTCCGCCAGGTCGGGCCCGGCGTAGAGCAGGTGCTCGGCGCCGAGGCCGGATCGCAGGGCCAAGAGGTCCCGCCAGCAGGCCATCCAATCCCTCAGCGCCTGGGCCAGGTCGACCCCGCGGGAGGAGAGATCGGCCACGGCGCGCAGGCCCGCCCCCACATCGCCCTCGACCACCGCGCGGCAGAGGGCCAGGATGCCCTCCCCCGGCGCCAGCCCCAGCAGGTCGACGACGGCGGACGCCTCCAGGCGATCGCCGACCATGGCCAGGCATTGGTCGAGCAAGCTCAGGGCGTCCCGCAGGCCTCCTTCAGCCAGGCGCGCCACCAGCCGCAGGGCCGCGGGCTCGGCCTCCACCCCCATGGCGTCGCAGACCGCCTGGAGTCGTTGCACGATCTGCTCGGGGGTCAGGCGATGGAAGTCGAAGCGCTGGCAGCGGGAGACGATGGTCGCCGGCAGGCGATGGGGCTCCGTGGTCGCCAGGATGAAGATCGCGTGGGCGGGCGGCTCCTCCAGCGTCTTCAGCAGCGCGTTGAACGCCTCCGTGGTGAGCATGTGGACCTCGTCGATGATGTAGACCTTGTACCGCGCCCGGGCCGGGGCGTACCGCACGCGCTCCCGCAGCTCCCGGATCTCGTCGATGCCGCGGTTGGAGGCGGCGTCGATCTCCAGCACGTCCATGGTCGAGCCGTCGTTGATCTCGCGGCACACGTCGCACCGGTTGCAGGGTTCGACCCCATCGGGCGCGAGGCAGTTGACGGCCTTGGCCAGGAGCTTGGCGACGGAGGTCTTCCCCGTGCCGCGGGGCCCCGCGAACAGGTAGGCGTGGGCGACCCGGCCGGTGCGCAAGGCGTTGGCCAGCGTGCGGACGACGTGTTGCTGTCCCACCACGCCGTCGAACCGCTGCGGTCGCCAGGTGCGATACAAGGCCTGGTAGGGCTGGCTCAAGCGAGACCCTCCCCGCCGCGAGCTCGGGATGCCGTCGGGACGGCAGCCCTCTGCCCGCCATGGCCGGGGATCCCCAACCCCCGATCCATCGCTCGCCGAGCGCGGTCGCGCAGCCGGCCGCGCAGCCACCCGCACGCGCCATCCCGAGGCGCCGACCGCCCTCCAGGCGCGGTCCTCCTGGCGCACCGGAGCCGCCACGCGCGCCCGGGACCGCGACCCGGGGCCGCCCCGGCCCGACGCCACCGGCCCCGACGCCACCGGCGTGGGCTGCACCCCTCCCCCCGTCGTACGTCCCGCGACCGGCGATCCGGGCGGCGGAGCCGGCCCGAAGCACGGGAGGGGCGACGGCGGTAGCGGATCCGCCGTCGCCCCTCCCGCAAAGGTGGCCGTGCACCCATCGTCGACACCCGCACCCGGGCGCCGGCCGAACCGTGGGCTCCGGTCCGGCTGCCCCGCGGCACACGCGGTGGCTCGCTTACCGTTGCTCCCTTCCGGGCCTGGCGGGGTTCACGAGTCCGCGTTGCGCGGGACCGGGCCCTCAACGCCCCGTGTCCGGTGCTGACCCCGACCGCGAGCGCCTCGGATGGGAATTCGACCCCGCTGTAGCGGATTGCGGGTACAGGGCACCGCTACCTCCCCGTCTAGCACGGCCCAATCCCCATATCGCGGCAAGGTGAGAAAGGGCAAAAGGTTCGCCTCAAGACGGCAAGGGCGGAAGGGGTGGGATTCGAACCCACGGTGGGCTTGCGCCCACACACGCTCTCCAGGCGTGTGCCTTAAGCCGCTCGGCCACCCTTCCCCGCCGACACGGCGTCGTGACAGCCGTCGCGTCTCCCCGTCGGACGAACCGGCTCCCGCGCACCCTCGACGCAGCGTGCCGCCGCGCCGTCACCGCGCGGGTCGTCCTTGCCTCCGCCATGCCGACCGGCGTCGTCGCCAGCGGCCCCGGAGGCGATCCCCTCGACGACAAAGGCGCCCGGCCGGCAGGGTGCCGTGCCGGGCGCGTGCGGAAGGGGTGGGATTCGAACCCACGGTGGGCTTGCGCCCACAACGGTTTTCGAGACCGCCCCGTTCAGCCACTCCGGCACCCTTCCGTACGCCGAGCCTCCTGGCCTCAACCGCGCAGCCCGCGGAAGAAGCCCCGGAGCAACGCGGCGCTGGCGTCCGCCAGCACCCCGCCGCGCAGCTCGACTCGGTGATTCAGTCTATCATGCTGCACCAGGTTCATCAAGCTGCCGGCCGCGCCGGCCTTGGGATCCGGCGCCCCGTACACGAGCCGCGCCACCCGGGCCAGGACGACGGCCCCCGCACACATCGGGCACGGCTCAAGGGTCACGTAGAGCGTGACCCCCTCCAGGCGCCAGTTGCCGAGCCTCGCCGCCGCCTGACGCAGCACGAGGATCTCGGCATGGGCCGTGGGATCGCCCAAGCGCTCGCGCAGGTTGTGGCCGCGGGCGATGACCCGACCTTCGTGGACCGCGACGGCCCCGACGGGAACCTCGCCGAGATCCAGGGCTCGGCGCGCCTCCGCCAGGGCCGCCTCCATGAAAACCACGTCGGGATCGGCGCCGGCGAGCTCGGTTGGCGCCGGTTCGTCCGCATGGCGATGGGACATGGGGACCCCTCTCGCCCCAGCTGCACGGACGCCGGCGGCCGCAACGGCCCCACCGCCGCGTTGGACGGCTCACCGGCGCGAGGGTGCGCCCGGGAGGACTCGAACCCCCGACGCCTTCCTTAGGACGGAAGCGCTCTTCCACCTGAGCTACGGGCGCACGCCACCCCTGCACCCGCGATGCAGGGGCCGCGGGCTTATTCTACCATGGAGCGGGGTCGTCGGTCATCGCGGACGGCCCCGTGGGCGCCGCCAGGCCACCCCGGGGCCTGGCCGGCCGGCGCTCGGGCCGCGGTGCGGCCTGGCACGCCGGCGCCGCCTGCGGGCCGCGACGGGGCGGTGGCCGGTGAGCGGGGCGGCGCTACCGTCGCGGGCAGGCATCGTCCACCGCCGCCGTCCACCCCAAGGCGGGCGCCGGTGCCGGGCCCGGTGACCCGGGCGTCGCGACGGCCCGGCCGGGCACACCGGGTGCGCGCTGGCATCGCCGCGGCCGCCCTGGGCGGGATGGGGAGCGAGGGAGGCAGGACGTCCATGGACCTGCGCCGCTGGCTGCGCGCAGCGATGATCGCCGCGCTCTACGTGGTGCTCACCTGGGTCTTCCAGCCGATCTCCTTCGGTCAGATCCAGTTCCGGGTCAGCGAGGCCTTGACGTTGCTGCCCATGATCTGGGCCGAGGCCGTGCCCGGCCTGTTCGTCGGCGTCGCGCTCGCGAACCTGCAGAGCCCCTTCGGGTTGTGGGATGTGGCGGGCGGGTCGCTGGTCACGCTGGTCGCCGCCCTGGTGACCCGGCGGTGGCGGTTCCACCCCATCGGCTACCTCTCGCCCGTGGTCTTCAACGCGGTGCTGGTGGGCGGCTACCTCGCCTTCCTCACCCACACCCCGTACCTGCCCTGGGTGCTCTGGATCGCCGCGGGCGAGGCAGGGGTCGTGTTCCTGCTGGGCTACCCCTTGCTCCAGCTGCTGCGCCGGCGCATGCCGCCAGCGACCCCATAGACTCGCCGGTCGCCGCCTGGAGGCCGAAGTCGGCCGGCGCCCGCCCTAGAGGAAGGGAGGCGCCCCGGGCCCATGGTCGTGTCCGGCGGCGGGGGCGCGCCCGCGGCGGGTCCCAGGCGTTCACCTCGGCGACGAGGGGTCCGGGGAATCGACCCTGGGGCGGGCTCGACAGCGGCTGCCTGGGCGGGTCGGGCGCACGGCCCGGGCGCCGCATGCCTTGAAGGGTCCCCGCGGCCCCCTCCCGCGGGACGACGGCGATGCCACGCCCGCCCTGCACCGGCAGGTTGCTGCGGTGGAGCCGCTGCGGGCACGGGTGGGGGAAAAGCGGGCCGGATCCCAGCCAGATCGCAGCACTTTGAACGGGAACGGGGCCATACCCCGAGCGGGTATGGCCCCGTTTTCCCTTGTGCCATGCGGCTTTTTGATGTGCGCCGTGGAGGATTTGAACCCCCGACCTGCTGATCCGTAGTCAGCCGCTCTATCCGGGCTGAGCTAACGGCGCACACAAGATTCGCTCGCGCAGCGGAAGGGGAGGGATTCGAACCCTCGGAGGGGCTTTAAAGGCCCCTCAACCGCTTAGCAGGCGGCTCCTTTCGACCTCTCAGGCACCCTTCCCGGCGACAGCCCCAATCTTAGCACAGGGCCGCGACCCGCGCAAGCCGAGGGCGGCGCCCGCGCCGGCCAGCCCCTCGCGCCGCCACGCGCGGCCGATGTCGCCGCACCGCGCCCGGGGACCGCGCCGCGCCCGGCCATCATGCCCGCCGGTGTCGCGGCGTACGGTGGTGACGGAACGGAGGGGACGCCCGTGGCCCACAACGACCCCTATGCGACCGGCATGGCCCTCACCCGGTTGGTATCCGGCTGCCTCGAGGTGCTGGCCGCCTTGCTCATCTGGCGGGTCGCCCGCGTCGACCGGGCGCTGGAGATCAACGCCCTGCTGGCCGCCGTGGGTCCCCTGGCCATGGTGCTTGCGACGGCCATCGGGCTCGCCGGCGCGGCGGGTGCCATGCCGCCCCTGAAGCTGGCGCTGATCCTCGCCGGCGTCGCGCTGATTCTGATCGGCACCCGCCTGTGACCGCGCATCGGCGCGGCGCGGGGCCAGCAACCCCCAGCCCACGCGCCCGGACCGGCGGCGCCCCGCCCAGGCGGCGCGGGCCCTCTCGTGCGGAAGGGGTGGGATTCGAACCCACGGTGGGCGTGCGCCCACTGCGGTTTTCAAGACCGCCGCGTTCAACCACTCCGCCACCCTTCCACGCACCGCGACGCTGCGGCACCTTGGATTGTATCACGGGCCACGGCGCCATCAACCTGCCTGCAGCCGTTGGACGCCGCCCATGTACGGGCGCAGCGCCTCCGGGATCACGACGCTGCCGTCGGCCTGCTGGTAGTTCTCCAGCAACGCCGCCAGCGTCCGGCCCACCGCCAGGCCCGATCCATTCAAGGTGTGGACGAACCGCGGCCGGGCGCCGGGCTCGGGCCGGAAGCGGATGTTGGCACGGCGCGCCTGATAGTCCCGGTAGTTGCTGCACGAGGAGATCTCGACGTAGCGGCCGTAGCTGGGCATCCACACCTCCAGGTCGTATTGCTTGGCCTGGGCGAAGCCCATGTCGCCGGTACAGATCAGCACCACCCGATACGGCAGGCCCAGTCGCTGGAGCACCGCCTCGGCATCGGCCACCAGCCGCTCGTGCTCCTCGGCGGAGCGGTCGGGATGGACGAACTTCACCAGCTCCACCTTGTCGAACTGGTGCTGGCGGATCAGGCCGCGGGTGTCCCGGCCGGCCGACCCCGCCTCCGCCCGAAAGCACGGGGTGTAGGCCACGTGGTAGATCGGCAGCTGCGCCGCGTCCAGGATCTCGTCGCGGTAGAGGTTGGTCACCGGCACCTCGGCCGTCGGCACCAGGAAGAGGTCCGAGTCCGCCACCCGGAAGGCGTCGTCCTCGAACTTGGGCAGCTGACCCGTCCCGACCATGCTCTGACGGTGGACCAAGAAGGGGGGCAGCACCTCGGTGTAGCCGTGCTCTTGCGTGTGCAGGTCCAGCATGAACTGGATCAGCGCCCGCACCAGCCGCGCGCCGCGGTCGCGAAACACGGTGAAGCGCGCGCCGGTGATCTTGGCCGCCCGCTCGAAGTCCAGGATGCCGAGGGCCGGCCCCAGATCCCAGTGGGCCTTGGGCTCGAAGTCGAAGCGGGGCGGCTCCCCCCAGCGGCGCACCTCCACGTTGTCCTCGGCGTCGTCGCCCTCGGGCACGTCGGGATCGGGGATCATCGGGATGCGCAGCAGCCGCTCCTGGATCTCCTGCTCCAGCCGACGCACCCGCTCTTCGAGCTCCTTGATGGTCTCGCCCACGCGCCGCATGGCGGCGATCAGCTCGCTGGCGTCGGCTCCCTGGCGTCGCAACCGGCCGATGGCCTCCGAGGTCTCGTTGCGCTGGGCTCGCAGCTCTTCCAGCCGCTGGAGGTCACGGCGCCAGCGGGCGTCGGCCTCCAGCAGCGCGTCCAGATCGCCCTCCTCCACGCGCCGCCGGCGAAGCGCCGCGCGCACGACCTCCGGATTCTGGCGCACGAACCGCAAGTCCAGCAACAGCCGTTCCCCCCTTCGCTCCGATCCCCACCCGGCCCAGGTCTGCGCATCGGCTCCGCAGCCGCCGCAGCCGGAGGGCGGCGCCGGTCGCCGCCGTCGGACGCACGGCTCGGGCCGGGATGGGGGTCGCGCCACGGCCCGGCCGCCCGCCCCCGGTCCCGGCCGGCGGCGGCCCCAGGCGGTCGCCCGCCGGCCTTCCCGGTCACGAGGGCGTCCCGTCGCCGCCGAGCCGCGCCCGGGCGATCCACAACGCGTCGGTCCCCGGCGCCTCCAGGGGCTGCTCGGACCCTTCTTCGGTGATCACGCGCAACCGGCCGTCGTCCGTCACCCGGCCGATCACCGCCGCCGGGATGCCGGCCTCGGTCCACGCCGCCTGCAGCCGGGCCCCCGCCTCGGGCGGAGCCGCCACCACCAGCGCGCCGGAGCCGATGAGCCGCAGCGGATCCACCCCCGCCGCAGCGCAGATCGCCCGGGTCTCGTCCCGCACGGGGACGGCCGCCGCCTCGACGATGCAGCCCACCGCGTCGCCCTGGGCGTGGCGGGCCGCCGTCACCATCTCCCACACGGCGCCCAGCACGCCGCCCTCGGTGACGTCGTGCAGCGCGTGGGCGCCGCGCCGGGCCGCCAGCCGCGCCTCCGGCACGATGCTGAGCCACCGCCCCAGCTGCGCCGCCGCATCGAGCACGGCCCCGGGGACACCCCGGGCCGCCAAGGCCCGCCGGCAGTCGGTGGCCAGGATGGCCGTGCCCTCCAAGCCTGCCCACTTCGTCATCAGCAGCACGTCCCCCGGCCGGGCGCCGCCGCTCGGCATCAGGCCCTCCGGTGCGGTGCGGCCCAGGGCCGTGGCCATCACCAGGGGCTGGGCCAGGCCCGGGGTGACCTCCGTATGGCCGCCGGCGATCTGACAGCCCACCTCCCGCGCGGCCCGTTGGGCGCCGGCCATGATCGCCTCCAGGACGGCGGCGGGCGTCCCCGGCGGCAGCAGGATGGTCAGGAGCACGGCCACCGGCTCGGCGCCGGTGGCGGCCACGTCGTTGCAGTTGACGTGCACGGCCAGCCAGCCCGCGTCGTGACCCGCCCCGGTGATGGGATCGCTGGCGGCGACGCACAGCTCACCCTCCAGGTCCAAGGCGGCCGCGTCCTCGCCCGGGGCGGCACCGAGCACCACCTCGCGACGCCGGACCCCGATTCGCGGGAGGACCAGGCGTTCCAGGAGGGAAGCCGGCAGCTTGCCCTCCGGCAAGACGGCAGCGGCCGCCTTCGGATCGCCCGGGTCCCCCGACGCCGTTCGCCGTGGTTCCGTGTCCATGGCGCGTGGGCCTCCCCCGCTGGGTCTCTCGTCGGCCGGTTCGTCCCGATGGCGGTGGCGACCTGTTCTCGGGGGCCGCCTCGGCCCGGTCCGGCGCCAAGGCAAGCACGGCGCGGGCGCCAAGCCCGCTCCGGCGGCGCGCGACGGCGGGGCGCCGTCGCGGGCGGCGAGCGGCGACGGTTCACCGCACCGCGCCCGCCGCGGCCCGGGACCGCCGCCGTGGCGGACGGCCGCCGGCCGCGCCCCTACGGCCGCCGGCGCCGCCCCGCGACCCGTGACCCGAAGCCCGCGACGCAGGCGACGCCCCGTCACTCGCCCTTCTGGGCCAGCGTCGCCACCGCCGAGACCCGGTCGCCGGGTTCGAGGCGCATCACCGTGACCCCCTGGGCGGCCCGCCCCTGGATGGACACCTGCTCCGCAGGCACGCGCAACACGATGCCGCCTTGGGACACCAGCATGACCTCCTCGCCCGGCCGCACGACCTGGAAGCCGGCCACGCGGCCGTTGCGCGGCGTCAGCGTGATGGCGCGGATCCCCTTGCCGCCGCGGCCCTGCACGCGGAAGTCGCGGACCGGCGTCCGCTTGCCGAACCCGAGGTCGGTGATGAGCAGCAGGTGGGCGTCGTCCTCGGCGAGCGCCATGCCCACCACCTCGTCGCCGTCGTCCAGGCGGATGCCGATCACGCCGCGCGCCGTGCGCCCCATGGGCCGCACCTCGGCCACCGGGAAGCGGATCGCCTGGCCTTGGCGGGTCACCAGCAGCACGTCACCGCGACCGTCGGTCAGCTCGACCGCCACCAGTTCGTCCCCGGCGTCCAGGGCCAGGGCGATCAGCCCCCCCCGCCGGATGTGGCTGAACTCGGCCAGGGCGGTGCGCTTGACCACCCCGCGCCGGGTGCACATCAGGAGGTCGCGGTCCTCGCCGAAGTCCCGCACGGGGATCACGGCCGTGACGTGTTCGTCCCGTTCGATCTCGATCAGGTTGACCACGGCCGTGCCGCGGGCCGTGCGCCCCGCCTCGGGGATCTCGTGCACCCGGCGGTGGTAGACCTTGCCCCGATTGCTGAAGAACAGCAGGTTCTCGTGGGTGGTGGCGATGAAGAGCCGGGCGACGAAGTCCTCCTCGCGGGTCTGGATGCCCGCGACGCCCCGGCCGCCCCGGCGCTGGCTGCGGTAGGTGTCCACCGGCAGGCGCTTGATGTAGCCCCGGTGGGTCAGGGTGATGACCACGTCCTCCTCGGCGATCAGGTCCTCGACCTCGAACTCGGCGGCGCCCGCCACGATCTTCGTGCGCCGGTCGTCGCCGAAGCGGTCGCGGATCTCGCCCAGCTCCTGCTTGATGATGTCCAGCACCATCTTCTCGGAGTTCAGGACCGCCCGCAGGTACTCGATCTCCTTGAGCAGCTCCTGGTACTCCTCCTCGACCTTCTCGCGCTCCAGGCCCGTCAGGCGCTGCAGGCGCATGTCCAGAATCGCCTGGGCCTGCCTCTCCGTCAGGTTGAAGTTCTGCATCAGCCCGGTGCGGGCCTCGTCGACGGTGCGCGACTGGCGGATCAGGGTGATCACCGCGTCGATGTGGTCCAGGGCGATGCGCAGCCCCTCCAGGATGTGGGCCCGGGCCTCCGCCTTCTCCAGGTCATGGCGCGTCCGCCGGACGATCACGTCCTTCTGGTGGTCCAGGTAGTGGCGCAAGAGCTGCTTGAGGGTGAGGACCCGGGGCTGGCCGTCCACCAGGGCCAGCAGGATGATCCCGTAGCTCACCTGCATCGGGGTGAACTTGTAGAGCTGGTTCAGGATCACGTTGGGGTTGGCGCCCCGCGCCAGCTCGATGACCACCCGCAGCCCCGAGCGGTCCGTCTCGTCCCGCAGGTCGGTGATCCCCTCGATGCGCCGCTCCTGGACCAGCTCGGCGATCTTCTCGATGATCTTGCTCTTGGTCACCTCGTAGGGGATCTCGGTGACCACGATGCGCGCCTTGCCGCTGGCCGACGTCTCGATCTGGGCGTGGGCGCGGATGGTGATGATGCCCCGGCCCGTGGTGTAGGCCTGGCGGATGCCCTCCCGCCCCACGATGATGCCGCCGGTGGGGAAGTCCGGCCCCTTGATCACCCGCATCAGATCGCGATCGCTGGCGTCGGGGTGGTCGATCAGGTGGATGACGCCGTCGATGGCCTCCCGCAGGTTGTGGGGCGGGATGTTGGTGGCCATGCCCACGGCGATGCCCGCGGCGCCGTTGACCAGCAGGTTGGGGAACCGCGCCGGCAACACGGCCGGCTCCTGCTCCGTCTCGTCGAAGTTGGGGACGAAGTCGACGGTGTCCTTGTCCAGGTCGCGCATGAGCTCCATGGCCAGCGGGCTCAGGCGCGCCTCGGTGTAGCGCATGGCCGCCGGCGGGTCGCCGTCGATGGAGCCGAAGTTGCCGTGGCCCTCGATCAGCGGGTAGCGCATGGAGAAGTCCTGGGCCATGCGCACCAGGGCGTCGTAGACGGCGGCGTCGCCGTGGGGGTGGTACTTGCCCAGCACGTCACCCACGGTGCGGGCGGACTTCTTGAAGGGCTTGTCCGGGGTGTTGCCCCCCTCCCGCATGGCGTAGAGGATGCGGCGGTGGACCGGCTTGAGGCCGTCCCGCACGTCGGGCAGCGCCCGGTTGACGATCACGCTCATCGCGTAATCGATGTAGGATTGTTTCATCTCCTCCTCGATGTCGACGGGGAGGATCTTGCCGTGGGTGTACTCTGCCATCGCGTCGCTCCTCGTCCTCCACAGCGGCGACGCCCGCGCCGCGACCGGGACGGGGTCGGCCTCGCCGACGGGCGTGGCACCCGCGATGCGTTCCCGGGCGCGGCCACGCCGCTCCTCGCGGCCGTGCCGGTTCGTCCCCGGACCGTCGACGGCCCGAGGCCGTCAGGGGCTGGCGACGCCGCCGCACCCCCGCGGCCCTCGGGCTGCGGACGAACCGGCTCGGCGGGGTCGGCGGCTCAGCCGATGGTGTCCAGGAACCGCACCTTCCGGGCGTGCTGCTCGATGAACTCCCGCCGCGGCTCCACCCGGCTGCCCATCAGGATGGAGAAGATCTGGTCCGCGGCCATGGCGTCGTCCAGCGTCACCTGCAGCAGCGTCCGCGTCTCCGGGTTCATGGTGGTCTCCCACAGCTGCTCGGCGTTCATCTCGCCGAGGCCCTTGAACCGCTGGGCCGGCATGCGCTTGCCGATCTGGCGGAAGAAGGCCTCCAGCTGGTCGTCGTCGTAGAAGTAATGCTCTTCCTTGCCCATCCGCACCAGGTAGAGGGGCGGCTGCGCGATGTAGACGTAGCCCGCCTCGATCAGCGGCCGCATGTAGCGGAAGAAGAAGGTCAGCAGCAGCGTGCGGATGTGGGCGCCGTCCACGTCGGCGTCGGTCATCAGGATGATCTTGTGGTAGCGCGCCTTGCCGATGTCGAAGTCCTCGCCGATGCCGGTGCCGATGGCGGTGATGAGGGCGCGGATCTCGTCGTGGGCCAGGATCTTGTCCAGCCGTGCCTTCTCCACGTTGAGGATCTTGCCCCGCAGGGGCAACACGGCCTGGAAGCGCCGGTCGCGGCCCTGTTTGGCGGAGCCGCCGGCCGAGTCGCCCTCCACGATGAACAGCTCCGCCATCGCCGGGTCGCGGACGGTGCAGTCGGTCAGCTTGCCCGGCAGGGCGGTGACCTCGAGGGCGGACTTGCGCCGGGTGAGCTCCCGCGCCTTGCGCGCCGCCTCGCGGGCTCGCATGGCGGTGATCGCCTTCTCCACCACCCGCCGCGCCACCTGGGGGTTTTCTTCAAAGTAGGTGGCCAGGGCTTCGCCGGTGACGGAATCGACCACGCCCCGGACCTCAGAGTTGCCCAGCTTGGTCTTGGTCTGGCCCTCGAACTGGGGTTCGGGCAACTTGACGCTGAGGACGGCCGTCAGCCCCTCGCGGATGTCGTCGCCCGAGAGGTTCTCGTCGCCGTTCTTGAGCAGGTTCGCCTTGCGGGCGTAGTCGTTGACCACCCGCGTGAGGGCCATCTTGAAGCCGGCCTCGTGGGTTCCGCCCTCGTGGGTGTGGATCGTGTTGGCGAAGGAGTAGAGGGTCTCGACATAGGAGGTGGTCCACTGGAGGGCCATCTCCACCTCCACCCCGTCCCGCTCCGCCTTGTGGCTGATGGGCTCGGGGTGCAGGGGCTCCTTGGTGCGGTTGAGCAGGGCCACGAAGGAGCGCAGCCCGCCCATGAACTGGAACAGGTTGCGCTCGCCGGTGCGCTCGTCCGCGAGCTCGATGTAGAGGCCCGAGTTCAGCAGGGCCAGCTCGCGCAGTCGCCCGACGACGACCTCGTATTTGAACTCCGTGTCATCGAAGATCTCGGGATCGGGCTTGAACCGGACGTAGGTCCCCGTGTCCGCGGGGTCGGTGGTCCCCACCACCTCCAGCTCCGTCTCCGGCTTGCCGCGCCGATAGCGCTGGCGGTGGATGCGGCCGTCGCGACGCACCTCCACCACCAGCCACTCCGAGAGGGCGTTGACCACCGACACGCCCACGCCGTGGAGACCGCCGGACACCTTGTACGCCTGGCCGTCGAACTTGCCCCCCGCGTGGAGCATGGTCAGGACGACCTCCACCGTGGGCCTGCCCACCTTGGGGTGGATGCCCACGGGGATGCCGCCGCCGTTGTCGCGCACGCTGCAGCTGCCGTCGGCGTGCAGGGTGACGACGATCTCCGTGCAGCGGCCCGCCAGCGCCTCGTCGACGGCGTTGTCCACCACCTCCCAGATGAGGTGGTGCAACCCGCGGGACCCGGTGGAGCCGATGTACATCCCCGGCCGCCGCCGGACGGCCTCCAGGCCCTCGAGGACCTGGATCTGACTCTCGTCGTAGCCCGTGCGCGCCACGCCCGAGCCTCCTCATCGCGGGTGGGATGTGGACGAACCCGGCCTCCCGGCGCCGCCGCGACGCGCGCCCCGGGAGAACCCGTCAGACACGGCGTAGATTATACCAGAAGCGGCCTCAGTCCCGCCCTCGCGGCGCTTCCGACCCGCGCACCCGTCCCGGGCCGGGCCCGTCCGACGCCGGCATGCCGGCCCGCCGGGCACCGGCGCCCCGCGTCCCCCGCCCCTTGCGGGGGCGGCGCCGCGGCGCCAGGGCCGGCGCCGCGCGCCCGGCCGACCCCTCGCCCTCCGCGCCCGCGGGCTCCGTACCGCCCACCTGCTCCTCGAGCCGCAGGCTGCCCCGGCGCCGCAGGGTCAGCACCGAGATGGGCGAGAGGTAGACGCCCCGATCGGCCACCACGATGGAGCGCGGTTGACCCTGGGCGAGGTCGACGACCCGCCGGCCCACCTGGGCCAGGGCCACCAGGTCCCGGACCGCGGCGGACTGCCGCAGCAGCTGGGCGTCGAGGATGACCACGATCTCCCGGTAGGGCAGGATCACGTCGGAACCAATGTGCAGGAACACCGTCGACCCCCCACCTTGAGGGTACCGCATCGGCCGCGCCGGCATGGGTCCTGCCCTCACCGCCGCCGGTCGCCGGCGTCGGATCCCGCCGGCGGGCGTGCCCCGCGACGGGCGGGCCGCGGCGAGGCCGCCGGGCGGCGGGGGGACGGGCCGCTGCCCGCCGACGGGGGACCGAAGCACGCGTCCCACAGCGGTGCCAGCCGCGGCCCCAGCGCCTCGCGGGCCGCGGCGCCGTCCAGTCGCCCCGGGTCGGCACCGGTCCGCAACAGCGCATATCGCAAGAGCAGGGAGCGGGTCTCCGCCGCGGGCGGCTCCCCCTTCCGCAGCCGCGTCGCGGCCACGCGCAGCCGGGCTCGCCAGTGCTCCTGGAGCGCCGTCCGTTCCTCCCGGTACAGGCGGGCGACCGCCTCCACCGGTTCCCCGAGGGCTGCCGCCACCTGCCCGCAGGCCAGCCACGGGTCCCGCTCGAGCAGGGTGCGGACCCGCAGGCGCAACGCCTCCTGCCGCGCCGCCCGGCAGGCGGGGCAGAGGGCTTCTCCCGACGAGGCCTCCAAGCGTGGGGACCCGTTCCCCCCATGGCGCCCGGCGCCGGCCACCGCCATGGATCGGCCCGGATGGGGCGGATAGAGGCTGCCGCAGCTGGCACACGGCTGCCAGCCCCGCTCCAGCGCCCACCGGCGGCGCCGCCGGGCCGCCTGCAGCCAGCGCGCCGCCGCCGCCTGCAACTCCGCATCCTGGCACGCCCCGGCGGCGGCGCCCCCCGCGCCCTCCCCCCGTGGGCTCGAGGAGCCGGTGGACGGCGGCCCCGGCGCCGGCCGGGCTTGGGAAGCCGCCGCCCGCGGCGCGGTGACCGGCGGCCCGGTCATGCCGGTCTCCGGCGCGGCCGCGCCGTCGGGCGCCCGGGTCGCGGCGGCCTGGCCGACCCCATCGCCGCAGGCGGGGGAGCGCGGCACCGCGGCCCCCCTGGTGGTCGTCGGGCGGGCAGGACCCTGCCGGGGGCCGGGCCCGGTGGTGAACCGCAGATCCCGCAGCGCGGGGCCGCCCACCGCGGCGTTGAGATCGCGCAGGATGGTGGCCTTGAGGTAGGCCAGCTCCTGGGCCCACCCGGGGTGGCGCACGGCCACCCACAGCACGTCGCCCGTCAGCCGGTAGGGGCGGGCGCGCGCCGCGATGACCGGTCCCACCACCTGGTCCCACAGACGGAGCGCCCGATGGCGCCGCACCTGGGTGGCGAGCCCCAGTCGGGCCAACAGGGCATCCAGCACCGGACCCAGGGGCGCCGCGCCCCCGCGCCCCCGGCCCGGATGGGGCACCTCGGAACGGATGGGCGCGCGGGTGGGGCCACCGCGTCCGCTGTCGGTCGCACCGCCCCCGGCGGAGGCGCTCGCCGCCCCGTCCCGGTGCCCGGCCGGCACGCGGCCCCCGCAGCCTCCCACATCCGGTGGCTCCTTGCTCATGGCTCCTCCCGCCCGGCGGCGCAGGACCCCCCGGCGTCGCTCCCGCCCAGGGGCAAGGCGATCACCCGCGGCCTCGGTGCCTCGGGCCAGTCGGTCTCCTCCGTGGCCGTCACGATCACCTGGGGGAGGCCGGCCAGCCGGGCCAGCAGCTGTCGGCGCCGCCGCCCGTCCAACTCGGAGAGCACGTCGTCCAGCAGCACGACGGGCCAGCGGCCCAGCCGGCGTCGGATGAGCTCCACCTCGGCCAGGACCAGCGCCAGGGCCAGGGCGCGTTGCTGACCCTGGGAGGCGAAGGCCCGCGCATCCCGTCCGTCCAACCGGAGGACGACGTCATCGCGTTGGGGCCCCCAGAGGGTGGTGCCGCGCAGCAGCTCCTCCCGCGGGTCGGGGAGCGGTCCGTGCGGCGCAACCTCCCCCTCGCCCGCCGCCGGCGGCCCCATCCCGGCATCACCGGGCTCCTCCGGGGCCGGGGCGGGCGGACCGCCGCCCGCCGCAGCGCCAGCGGGGCCGGTCGCGGCGGGCCCCGTCGGTCGGGCATCGCCGTCCCCGGCGCCAGGCCCTCCCCCAGCGGGGACGGCGTCGCCCACCACGTAGACCATCTCCACCTTGCCCGGGCCGTGGGCGCCGCCGGCGCCGATCCGCGCCGCCGCGGCGGCGACCATCGGGGCCAGTTCGTCCACCAGGTCGCGGCGCCGCCGGCGGATGGCGGTCCCGTGTCGCAGCAGGGGCTCGTCCCAGATCCCCAGGAGCGACGCCGCGGCGCGACCCGCCCGGATGTCGCGCAGCAGCTGGTTGCGCTGGGCCAGCACCCGATGGTAGTCGTTGAGCAGCGCGCCGTAGCCGGGGACGACCTGCACCAGCAGCCGGTCGAGGAAGTCGCGGCGTGCGGCGGGCGCGCCCTTGATCAGGGCCAGGGTCTCGGGGGCGAAGTAGACCACGGGTAGCGCCCCGTGGAGGTCCGCCAGCCGACGGCGCGGCCGGCCATCCAGGCGGAGCGCCTTCCCCCGCTCCCGGTGGAAGGCCACCTCGACGCTGCGCCGTCCGGCGACGGGGTCGTCCCACTCCAGGCGGACGTAGCAGGCCGCGGCCCCCTCGCGGATGAGCTCGGCGTCCCGCGGCGTGCGCGGCGACCGGCCGGTGGCGGCGAAGTGGATCGCCTCCAGCAGGTTCGTCTTGCCGACCCCGTTGGGCCCGACCAGCAGGGTGAGGCCGGGTTCCAGCTCCAGGGTGGCCTGCTCGTAGCTGCGAAACTGGCGCAGCACCACCCGCCGGACGACCACGCGCCCCCCTCCCCGGCGGCCCACCTCAGGAGATCTTGACCGGCAGCACGATGTACACGAACTCGTCTTCCCCCACGCCGCGCAGGCGGCTGGCCTTGAGGGGCTCCGTCAGCTCGAAGAGCACTTCCTCGGCCTCGATGGCCTTGAGCCCGTCCATCAGGTAGCGGGCGTTGAACCCGATGACCATCCCCTCGCCGTCGACCTCGGCGGGGATCTCCTCCCGCGCCTCCCCCACCTCGGGGTCGCTGGCGGTGATCACCAACCGGCCGGGTTCGACCGACAGGCGGATCACCCACCGGGCCGCCTGGCGGCTGTCGGACAGCAGGGCCGCCCGCTCGCACGCCTCCTGGAAGGCGCGGGCGGGAAGGCGCACCCGGGTGGGGTACTCCGAGGGGACCAGTCCGAGGACGTCCGGGTAGGCGCCATCCAGCAGGCGGGTGATCAGCCGCACCTCCCCCAGCTGGAAGCCGGCCTGGGTTTCGTCCAGCAGCATCCGGCCGATCCCCTCGTCGGGCAGCAGCCGGGCCACCTCGGCCAGGCTGCGACCCGGGATGACGGCCGCCGCCGCCCCTCCCTCCACCGGGCGTTCCAGGGTCATGCGGCAGGCGGCGATGCGGAACCCGTCGGTCGCCACCGCCTCCAGCCGGTCGCCCTGGGCGCGAAAGCTGACGCCCGTCAGGATCGGCCGGGAGTCGTCGGTGGCGACGGCGAAGGTCGTGCGCCGCAGGAGGCCGCGCAGGGCGCCGTTGTCGAAGAGCACGGTGGTGCCGGCACCCACCCGCGGCACGGCGGGGAAGATGCCGGGATCGGTGCCGTGGATGGTGAACTGCGAGCGCTCCTGGATCAGGCGGGCGCGCAGGCCCTCCAGCTCCAGGTGCACCTCGCCGGGCGGCAGGCGCCGGACGATCTCGGCCAGGTGGCGGCCGGGCAGCACCACCGCGCCCTCCTCCTGGACCCGGGCGGGGGCCAGGGCCTCCACCGTCAGCTCCATGTCGGTGGCCACCAGCCGCAGCTGCTCGGGTTCCGCCACCAGCAGGATGCCGGAGAGGACGGGCAGCGTGGAACGGGTGGCGACGCCGCGGATGGCCACTTGCAGGGCGGCGTGCAGGTCGGCCTGGTCGATGACGAGCCGCAAGGTGGCCTCCTCCTCCACTGCGGGATGACGATCGTCCCCTTCGTCGCAGTCGTAGTAGGGGCTGTGGGCACTGTGGAAAAGCCCGTCGCGCCCCGATGTCGAAAGGTGTCGGAGACGGGGACAACCTGTCGATGACGGTGCCCCGCTTTCCCCACTTTCCCCGGCGGGCCGGCGACTCCTGCGGCGGGCCCCATCCTGTCCCCCGATGATCCACCGCCGGTCCACAGGCGGTCCACAGGCCGGGACGAACCGGCCCGGCCGCGGGGCGGCGGCCCGCGGGAGGCCCGACGGCCGCGCCGGGGGAGGCCCCTCGGGCCCCGTCGGGGGCCGGTTCGTCCGTCAGCCCTTGCGGATCAGGTCCATCAGCTCCTTGATCTGGCGACCCAGATGGGGATCGTGGCGCATGTCGTGGCTGATCTTCTCGTAGGCGTGGAGCACGGTGGTGTGGTCGCGGCCGCCGAACTCCTCGCCAATGCGCGGCAGGGACGCCTCCGTCAGCTCGCGGCAGAGGTACATGGCCACCTGGCGCGGGAAGGCGATGGCCCGGGTGCGTCGCCGCGCCTTGAGGTCGCGCACCTTGACGCCGTAGTACTCGGCCACCACCTCCTGGATGCGGGCGATGGTGACCTTGTTGGCCCGGGGCGGCGGGAGGATGTCCTTCAGCACCTCCTGCGCCAGGTCCAGGTCGATGTGGTGGTTGGTCAGCGAGGCGAAGGCGACCAGCCGGATCAGCGCGCCCTCCAGCTCGCGGATGTTGGTGTCGATGCGCTCGGCGATGAAGGCGATGACGTCGTCCGGGACGTGCAGCTTCTCCAGCTGGGCCTTCTTCCGTAGGATCGCCACCCGCGTCTCGAAGTCCGGCGGCTGGATGTCGGAGATCAGGCCCCACTCGAAGCGGGAGCGGAGGCGCTCCTCCAGGGTGGGGATCTCCTTGGGCGGCCGGTCGCTGGAGATGACGATCTGGCGGTTCGCCTCGTGGAGCGCGTTGAAGGTGTGGAAGAACTCCTCCTGCGTGCTCTCCTTGCCCGCCAGGAACTGGATGTCGTCGACCAGCAGGACGTCCACGTTGCGGTAGCGGTTGCGAAACTCCAGGGTCTTGCCGTCGCGGATCGCGTTGATCATCTCGTTGGTGAACGTCTCGCAGGACACGTAGGCCACCCGGCTGCCGTGCTTGCGCAGCACGTGGTGGGCCACGGCCTGCATCAGATGGGTCTTCCCGAGACCGACCCCCCCGTAGATGAAGAGGGGGTTGTAGGTGCGGGCGGGCGCCTCGGCCACGGCCAGGGCGGCGGCGTGGGCGAGACGGTTGCCCGAGCCCGTCACGAAGGTCTCGAAGGTGTACTTCGGGTTGAGGGGCTGGGAGAGGGTGCGCCAGGACGAACCGGCGTCGCTCGGCGCCGGTGCCAGCGGCGCCTCGGTGGCGGCGGCCACCTGGCCCGTGGCCGGCGGCGCGGGCTGCGGTTCGACCACCACCTCGAGGCGGACATCGTGACCCACCACGCGCCGCAAGGAGTCCACGATGGCGCCGGAGCAACGCTCCAGCACCCAGTCGCGGGCAAACTGGTTGGGGACCGCCAGGACGAGGCGGTCGCCCTCCAGGGACACGGGTCGGGTGTTGCGCAACCACGCCTCGTAGCTCGGCCGGGTCAGCTGGCGCTCGATGAGCTGAAGCGCCTCCGTCCACACCTCGGCCAGCTCGCCCTTCACCAC